>NZ_KB899544.1 GCF_000378345.1 Hirschia maritima DSM 19733
AGATGATGATGTTGGTGATACGTTGAGTATCACAGGCGTAGATTCTGTAAGTACAAATGGTGCTAGTGTAGCCTTAGATAGTGATGGCAATGTTGTTTATGATCCGAATGGTCAGTTTGATTTAGCTGAGGGTCAGACGACAACAGATACGTTCAACTATACTGTTTCTGATGGAAATGGTGGCACAGATACAGCCATAGCAACCGTAACCGTTACAGGGCGAGGTGATACGTCAGAGCCGGAATTGCCAGAAGAACCGACAAGTTATATTCCAATCAACGGAACGAGTGGAGGAGATCATTGGATCGATCAGAGCGGTAGTCAATTGTATGATGGTGGCGATGGTTGGAACAGTGTTGAATTTGCTGGTACGGAAGAAGATTACCTCTTTTCATATGATGAAGTTAAAAACGAGGGGATTGTACTTCACATCGCTAGCGGCACCTATGATCGAGTTAGAAACATTAATGCATTGCGTTTTACTGGTGATGGCTCTCAGTATGGGAAATACCGTTATTTTGGTTTAGCTCAGGGAACTGAAGGCGATGATCAAGAAATATCAATCGTTGGGACGCATAATGCGGAAACCATTTATGGGTATGGCGGCAATGATATCATTGAAGGTGGACGTGGAAACGACCGATTAGATGGTGGTTCAGGGTGGGACCGTGTAAACCTCGATGGTGTTCGTGAAGATTATGAATTCATTGAACATTCAAATGGTGTTGTCGTCGCTAGAAATATTCACACTGGCGAACAAGATGCTTTGGTCAATGTTGAAGGAATATGGTTCTATGGTGAACAAGATGATGCTAATTTGGTTGATCTTATCACAGGGACAACACAGGAGCCCGTTCCAGAATATCTAAACACACCAATTGAAGGTAATATTACTACTGGTGGGTTCCAATATCCTATCTTAATCGATCTAGGTGGAGACGGTGCTGACTTGGTCAGTGTAACGCAGTCTCGTATCGTTTTTGAAAGCGATACGGGTGGTCCACTTATGAGAATGGGGTGGATTAGTGCTAAAGATGGCATGTTAGTACTTGATCGTGATGGCGATGGCATAATCAATAAATTATCAGAGATTTCATTTGTAAATGATCTCGAAGGGGCAAAAACTGACCTCGAAGGATTGCGTGCCTATGATACCAATTTTGATGGCGTGTTTGATGCGCAAGATGATTCATGGGCGCTCTTCCAAGTATGGCGTGATGTGAATCAAAATGGTATCGGTCGTGGAAGTGAGCTTGCCTCATTAGAAGAAATGGGAATTTCAGGCATCCGATTAGCTTTGACTTCTGTCAATGAAAGTACGGATGGTTACGCGGATAGTATTGTATTAAATGAAGCATCTCTCATTACGACAGATGGCGTAGACCGGACAATCTACGATGTGGCATTGCGTGGAGAACTTGCACACGTCAGTGGTTACGTAGAGGGGGCCGTTTCTCCAGAATGGTCAACATTTAGTTGGACTTCAGATGGAGCTTTTGGGGTTGCTCAATCAGCTAGTAATCACTCAGGTGATATCGAAGATCTTGCTGAACTTCAAACGATTTCGTCAGATTCTATCTGGGGGCAAGATATTCCTTTGCAGGATTTGGTGCGCTATGTTGATTATAATGATGAGTTATCAATTCCAGATTATCTTACATTCAGTGATGATGACCCGTTAACGCCAACATTTGGCGTTAAACCTCTTGTCTTTGATCTTGATGGAAATGGGTTAGATCTTATTGATCCAGGCCAGTCTCCAATTATTCGAGATATGAATGGAAATGGTGCTGAAGATCGTTTGGGGTGGATTGGTTCAGGTGATGGTTTATTGGCGTTAGACCGTAATGGTGATGGCAATATTGATCCTGTGTCCGAAATTTCATTTGTGCAAGATCTTGAGGGGGCTCAAACAGACCTTGAAGGCTTGGTAGCCTATGATACGAATAATGATGGCTGGTTTGATGCAGATGATGCTCAGTTTGACCAATTCCAAATTTGGCAAGATTACAATTACAATGCGATCAGCGATGAAGGTGAATTGAAGTCACTCTTTGAAGCTGGCATCGCACGTATCAGCCTGACAGCTGATGAGAGTTTAGGCTATCAGGATAGCCCATTGTCAAACCGCGTATTTGGGCAGGCAGTCTTTGAGTGGAATGATGGTACGACTGGTTTGTTTGGTGATGTTGAACTACGAGGCTTCTCTGGAAGTGAAATTGAACAAGCTTTAGAGAGAGAACGTCGTAATAACTCGATTAATGCAAATGATGACATTCAAGCGCGTTTGGAAGCAATGCTAGAGGCACAACGTCGCGCTGAAGAGCTAGTACCAAATTCAGGAGAGACCTCCGGAGTTGCTTCTGCTTCTGTATCACCAGAGTCTATGTTGTCAGCTGAAGATGGTTCAAATCCAATTGAACGGTCACACATGTCCAACATAAACAGATTGGATAAGATCGCGCCTGAAATTAAAGAAGGAATGCCTTCAATTGTTCAAAATGATCTTCAATTAACTGATATTGGTGAAAGTGCTCTTTCAACAAATACACCAAAACGTAAGTGGTGGAAATTTGGTCAAAGATCTGATGATGTTCGGTCAACACCTGCATTAGGTGAACGATTGGCGAAGCTTGATGCTGAAAAGCAAGATATCGGTGTTGAGACCAATGCACAGCCAACGCCTACCGAGCGGCAAGCGGGCGAACTTGCAGAGAAGCAACGCTTAATGCAGGCGATGGCTTCATTTAAAGGTTCATCAGGCGTACCTGCTGTTAGAAAACGCGATTTGGATCAAGACAATAGTGCTGACATTGCTGTTGCAAAAATGAATAAGAAGAGTGGATTTGGAATTCGTTCTTTGTTTAATTAATACCAAAGCGTGAAAAATGGACTCGGTAATAAAGAGTTGCCGAGTCAAATGCGTAATATGAAAAGAGTAGATATATGAGTGGGAATGATATGGGTGCGCAGATGAATGCGGAGCCTGCACCTAAGAAGACTGTATCACAGGTTTTGGGGGAAGTGACATGGTTGCTTACCCAGTCACCTATTCACAAGCAGTTATTCATTGGGGATTTGGAGTGGTTTGTCATGCCTGCCGTATTGCTAGAGCAATTCCGCATCTTCAACGGACCAAATCATCCTGCAGGTGTAGCATTATGGGCAAATGTTTCTGAAGAGACTGAGAAACGTCTGATGGATGGTGGTTATAAATTACGTCCAGATGAATGGAAGGGTGGTGATCGCGCCTGGCTGATTGAGCTGATTGCTCCATTTGGTGGGCAAGATGAAATGATGAAAGATTTCTCCGAGCACATTTTTAAAGGTAAGCCTTTTAAATTCCATAAGACTGGACCAGACGGAGTTCGAATGGTTGAAACATATTCTCTTGCGTCAAAGGATGAGAGTGGTGAGACAGCACATTAAAACGATTGGTTGTGCTCTCATGCTGTTAGGTTTAGCTGTGAGTGCAGGGTGCGCAACCCCAACTCAAGCCCAAATAGAACAACGTGCTTACAACAAGCTATTGCGTCATACTTCCGTTCAAGATGTGGGTAAGGGGCAGTTTATTGTTGAATCTTGGGGCGGCGTTCATACGGATGCAGATTCCCTTGAGCTTCGATTGTTGGCACGAGCTGCGGACGCGACCTTAAGAGCAGGCAAAGAGAATTTTGCTGTTGTGCAATTGTTTGACCGCAATAAAGCAGATGGCGGCGTTATGATTTCTGATGAAGTCTGGATTGGAAGTTATTCTGACATTGTGGCTTCTCGATTTGATCGTAACCTCGAAGGAAGTCTCAAGGACATGGTCAAGCCAGGTCTTAAAGCCATCATTCAAATCGTTGATCCATCACACCCTGAAGCTACAAATACATTCAAAGCGCAAGATACTTATGACACGCTCAATAGAGAAAAGATGTTGTAACTTTAATAGATAGCCTCAGCCAATTTCTTTGAAATATTGTTGGCTGTGGGCTATAGTCTGATCATTTGCAAGATGTGCATAGCGAGCAGTTGTTTGCGGTTGATAGTGTCCAAGTAGTTTGCCAATCATTGGTAAGTTTTCTTCATTGGCAATCACAGTGGATGCGTAGGTGTATCTTAAATCATGAATGCGGACATCTTCCAAATTGGCGGTCTTTCTAATGTGTCTCCATGGTTTTTGGAGATCAGTGAGAGATTGTCTTTGCTTTTAGCCTGTAATGACAAAAGGGTTATCCAGCTCGCGGGAGAGTGAGTTGGGCAATTCAACCGCTGAAGTTCCAAGATATATGTTTTTGGCCTTCTTGGAATCTGGCAGTAAGAGTAATTGTCGATCAAGATCAACATGAGCCCATTTCAGTTGTTGTATTTCTCCTAATCGACATCCAGTGAGAATGAGTAATTTTATGCAGGCAACAGCAGATGGGGCGAGGGGATTTTCCACACTGAGTGCTTTACCCAATCTTTGTGGCTGCTCGGCTTGTGATAAAAAACGTTCCCGTTTTTCTTCTTTGAACTTTTTGATGCCTCGACATGGGTTACTAAACTCGTCTCTTAAGCCCCGGGCTTCGGCTTGAGAAAATAGAATTGATAATACTCCCAACGTCCGATTAGCTTGATAAGGTGTTTGTCATCATTTCATGATGAATAGCAATGATATCTTGACGGCTAACGTCTTTGACAATCAGCCTTCCAAGCTTTGGTAAAATGAACAAATCTATAGAACGTCTATATTCTGAAGCTGTGCTCTGTTTAAGATGTTGAGGGACATATTTAATCAAGAAACGTTCGCACAGTTTTTTTACTGTTCCGCCATGACATGCTTTCGTTTGATCTTCCGTTGGATCTTTTCCTGAAGTTAAGTTGTGTAGAGTAGATTTTGCTTGTTTGCGTGCGTCTTTCAGTTGTGATGGGGCCAAGTTGGCCAATTGTAATTCGTCGCATACGCCCTTTGGAGCGTGACATCACAAAGTAGGATTTTCCGCCAGATTTTCTCATTCGAATGCCGAAGTTTTTAAGAGCATCATCATAATTATCTTTGTCAATGGATTGAGGTACCAGAAGATCAACTGACCGTATAGTGAGTTTCATTCCATCAACTTTCTTTTATTCTGATTTTGATTTTTCGGCCGACATACTCGATCAATCAAAATTCAGGTTGGGTTACAAATGGGTTACAACGCGACAGGAAATCACGAGAACTCAATACGATCAAAAATGATGTAAAAGTCAACAATAACAATTGGGTATGGTATTTGTGGGGAGCTGAAGGTAGAAACTAAAAAAGCCCAATCATCAAACTCATAACCTGAAGGTCGTTGGTTCAAATCCACCCCCCCCCGCACCCAATCTTTCCTAACAATATCAAATACATACAACCAACCACCTTAACGGGTGGTTTTTGCGTTTGGGCACATCTTGAACATTTATCTTAAAAGGAAGTACTCCCCCCTGAAAACAGTCTATGGACTATAATTAATACGCCTAAACATGCGATACAAGTTCGAGGGGGAGATTTATTGAGGGGACTTCTTCCAACTACCGCCCAGCGCCAGATTAAGATCAATCCATTCATCGATGCGTTGTTTTTCAGCTGAAACTTTGTTGCTTTCTGCGGAAAATACGCGTTGTTGAATTGTCAAAACGTCGATGAGGTCAGTTTCGCCTTCACGGTATCTTTTTCTTGCTACATCCAGCGCGCGGTTAGCCTGGTCTGCTGATTCTGAGAGTGCTTCTGTACGTTTTCGAACAACTTCAAATTGGTCGAGGTTGGTTTCTACTTCTTCAAATGCGGAAAGAGCAGTTTGAGCATAGTCAATCAATGCAATTTCATACTCTGATTTTGCTTGATCAATGTGAGCTTTACTGAACCCGTTATCAAAAAGCAGGTAGGCGATATCACCAGCTATCCCAGATATGATTTGGTCGACATCAAACAAGTTACGCAGTTCGTTTGAAGTGCTGCCAGAAGAAGCGGTAAGATTAAAACTTGGAAGTCTGGCGACTTTGGCCAGATCCAATGAGTAAGTTGCGGCTTTAAGAGCCTGTCCTGCTGCTATTATATCCGGTCGGCGTTCGAGCAATTCTGAAGGAAGGCCGACAGGAGGAAGTTGGGGCACTTCTGGCAAAGCTTCCTCCAATTCTAGATCAGCGTCAGGATATCTCCCGATGAGTACTTGTAGTGCTCTTACAGCGTCTCGGCGTGCACCCTCAGCTAAAAGGAGAGAAGCTTTTGTTGCGGCCACATCAGAAGCTGAAAGCGCAACATCTTGCGCCATCGCTAACCCTTCATTGTATTGAATATTGACAATGCGGTCCGTCTCGGAAAGCGTTGTGAGGTTGTTTCGGGCCACCTCTGCCTGAAGCTTAGCTTCTAAGCCGATAAAGTAAGCATCAGCAACTGCCGCAGCGATGGAGTATTGTGCAAAGAGGAAGTCTGCTTCAGATGTCAGTGCATTGGAGGCTGCTGCTTTTTGCCCTGCTTTTATTCTGCCCCAAATGTCAGCTTCCCAGGTCGCTTGAATGCCCCAGTCAAAGCTAGCTATGTCTTGTTGAGATTTGTTTGAAAAAAAGGTTCTGTCTGCTCCACCACTGAGCCCAACGCTTGGGAGCAAAGGTACACCAGCCTGACGTGCTAAAGCCCAGGACCGCTCAACATTTGCAGCGGCTTTTTGTAGGTCTTGATTATTCTGTTGAGCTTCTCTCACCAATTTTGATAAAGTCTTATCTTCTAAGGCATCAACCCACCCAATTTGAACATTTTCGCTGTTCGTATGTTTCGAACTCCATTTCTCGGGCACTTGAGTGACGCTTGAAGACAAAGCACTTGAAATGGCCTCGTCCGACGTTCCGTTTTTTAGAGCGGGAAGGGTGGAACAGCCCGAAACTGTGACTAAGGCTAAAGAAAGGTAGGCATAGTTGCGGGAGTTCATTGCGCGACCTCAGATTTATCAATTCGGAAAAAGAGAGCATATAAAACAGGCGTTACCAACAGCGTGATCAGTGTCGCAAAGCTAAGTCCAAACGCCAGAACGACCGTCATGGACTTGAAAAACGCATCAAAATACAAAGGTATAATGCCTAATACTGTAGTGAACGCTCCCATAAGGACTGGTCTTAGGCGACTGGATGCAGATTGTATCAAAGCGTCAAATCTTGGAATGCCTTGTTTTATTAGGGCATCAGTATTGTCTACCAAAACAAGGGAGTTTTGAATCAGAAGTCCGGACAGAGCTAGTAGGCCCAACAAACCCATAAATTCCAATGGAGTTCCAGTGGCGACGAGCCCAATTACAACGCCTATCAGCGCTAAGGGAACGATTGCCCATATTATGATTGGTTGTCGCAGGCGATTGAACAAAATTATGACGACCAAAACCATAGCCAACAGGCCAAGTGGGATTGTTGATGCTAGACTAGATTGAGCTTCTGCCGAACTTCCAAATTCGCCATCCCAACTCAGTGAATAGCCATCTGGTAGTGGGATTGCTTCAATTTGTGGCTTGAGACGGTTGAACAAGTCCGCGGCCAAAACTCCGGGTGCCGGGTCTGATTGTGCTCTGATCGTTAAAACCCTGTCTTCACGAAGCAATCGACCATTTCTCCATTTTACGTGAACACCGTCGAGTAATTGTCCAAGAGGAACGGTTTCATTTGTCGTAGGACTTAAAATTTGGATCGTTGCCATATCCCAAGGGTTGGCTTTTTCATCTGCAGGGGCTCTGAAAATAACTGGTATTAGCTTGTCACCATCACGGAAAACAGTGCGCTGTTGACCTGAGTAATTCGTCTGCAGAGCGTCAGAAAACTCTTTTCGAGAAATGCCTACACGTTCGCCCTTACTCTGAGAGTATATAGGTTCGATATAGCTAATCGCTCTTTTCCAATCATCCTTAATCAAAACTGCTCCATCATCAGCAGACATGATGGCCTTCGCATCATTTGCTAGATTTCTTAGAGTCTTTGCATCTGGACCGGAAAAGACAGCTTCAATTTTTGAGCCTCCACCTGGACCCATTCGAAATTTCCAAGCTTTTCCAAGACCTAACGGGAAGTTTTCATCAATATAATTCTGTAAAATTGGAATTAGAGTATCGCTTTTGCGATAGTCATCGATCTTTATTAAAAGTTGTCCTGTGGAAGAGTTCTCTGCGCCAGATTCATATACCAACATGTATCGTAAAGTTGACCCACCAATTAAGGTTTGCACATCTGTTACGCCCTCAAGACCTTTGGCATAAGCTTCCAGTCTAACCATATCCTGCGTTGTTGAACTAATGTCCGTTCCTTCAGGAAGTTGATAGTCAACCACGATTTGTGGGGACGTTGAAGCAGGAAAAAAACCGCTTTTTACAAATTGAAAGCCCCAGATCGACAAACCAAAAATACTTACAACAGAAAGCAGCGTGATCGTTTTTCTCTGAAGAATAGAGCGTATGATCGTCTCATAGAACGTCATAAACCGATTTGGTTTGGGGGCATTTTCTTCTTCACTACTCGTCATTTCTGGGAACAACCAATAACAGAACAGGGGAGTAATCGTGAATGCAAAAAACCAGCTAAGCCCAAGAGCAATCGCAACAACCCAAAACAGTGAATTTGTGAACTCGGCAGTATCTCCGGGAGCAAATCCGATTGGGGCAAAAGCTATCATCCCGACTAGCGTGCCTCCGATTAATGGCTTCATATTGCTCTTGGCGACATCTATTGCGACATCGAGCTTTTTCTTTCCTTCTTTTATGCCGACTAATATCCCGTCTGTGATAACGACTCCATTGTCGACCAGCATTCCCAATGAAACAACCAAAGCACCTAAAGAAATACGGTGCATTGGAATGCCACTGCCCCACATTATGAGAAGGGTAGCCGACATTGTAATTAACACAGTGGCCCCCATAATTATGCCAGAGCGGAAACCCATGAAAATCAAAAGCGTAACAAATACGATAGCTAGTGATGAAAGTACATTTAGGGCAAAATTATTGATCGCATTGTCGACGACTTTTCCTTGATGATAGTATTCATGCAGCTCTATACCTGCGGGACGCATATGATCTATCGAAGCCAATTTTTCATCGATGTCTTCACCCATTTGAACTACGTTCACACCTGAAATGTTGGCCACACCAATTCCAATGGCGGGGACACCGTTGAATCGAATAATTTTAGTGACAGGGTCTTCATAGCCTCTGACGACATTTGCCACGTCGCCAAGTCGCATGGTGCTTCCACTGGTTGGGTCAATTATTAGCAATGACCGAATGGCGTCTACTGTTGTTAAACCACCTGTTGGCTGGATACTAATCCGTTCATCCGCGATTTTAACATTGCCTGCAGACGAAACTGTGTTTTGTTGAGACAGAGTATTGTAGATATTGTTGAGGGAAACTCCGAGTGCCGCTGTCTTGTCGCGTGAGATTTCTACATAGATTGCTTCATCTTGCTCTCCGATTAGAGCAACTTTTCCAACACCTTTTACTTCCAATAGATCTCGTCGCAGTTCTTTTGCGTAAGATAGAAGCTCGGGGGGAGTGAAACCTTCACCAGTTAAAAGGTAATACAAGCCATACACATCACCGAAATCATCATTGACTATGACCTGACCAGCGCCGGGAGGTAGACTGGCTTTGGTGTCAGCGATTTTGTTTCTTAGCTTTGTCCATACAAGTTGGAGTTCACCTCTGGTGGGAGAGGCGGAAAACTTAATCTCTACGGTGATTTCTGATAAGTTTGTGGATGACTCTGAAGAAACTGTTTTGACCTCTGGTAACTGTTGTATTGCCGTTTCTAAGACTTCAGTCACCTCATTGAGAACTTCCGTTGGGCTAGCTCCAGGGTATTGGGTGTACACCTTGGCAACCCGAATGGTAAATTCAGGGTCTTCAAACCGTGGCATTTCGTTGTAAGCCATCCATCCGCCAACGAGAGACAAAATAATAGCTATGGCGCATATGAGCGGGTTCTTAATTGAAAATTCAGTTAGCGTCATGGTTTGTGCCTTACTTAGCTTCCCATGCGCGTACGGTCATGCCGTCATGGAGAAATGATCCACCTGCAGCTACGATAACGTCACCACTGTTTAAACCGTTTAAGACAATGACTTCCTCTTTCTGCATGCCTATACCGGTGGAAATAGTAGTTTTGGAAATTTTCATAGTGTTTTGATCAACGCGCCATACAAAGAGATTGTCTCCTTCCGCAATGACGGAGGAAATCGGAATGGCGATGCCTGATGGAACAATGTCGGATGTGTTGTTGAATTCAAAGTCTGTTGTAATTTTTCCCGTCATTCCCGGAAGCACCGCAAGGTTATCTGGAGATGAAAAACGAAAACTCACACTATATGTTTGTGAAGCGGGGTCTGCTTGGCCGGCGGCTTCTTTGAAAACGGCAGGAAACGAGTCGTTTAAGGCAGCATCCAGGACAACTCGTGTGTTGATTGGTGTGAATTGAGGGGTGCGGGCGACTAGGTCTGCAGGCACATTGATTGATGCTACAACTTCTTTGCTCTGGATATTTGCGATTGGTGAGCCGGCTTGTATGTTTTGATGACGTTCTACATGTACTTTAGAAATATACCCTGAGAACGGGGCTCTGAGTATTGTATTATTTGAAGCTTTTCTTGCTGTGTCTAACGCGGCTTTTGCTACATCACGATTTGTTTTGCGTGTTTCCAACACACTTCGAGAAACTGCATCTTGTTCAGCTAATCTAACCGCGCGTTGATATTCTGTTTCTGCATTGTCGAATTGGGCTTGAGCTTGTGAGAGTGAGTTTTGAAAATCGCGTTCTTCCACACGTGCGATGATCTGACCTTTGTTAACTTCATCACCTTCCAATACATCTAGAACAACTATTTTACCTCCCACTTGAAATGTAAGTTCTGCCGCTTCCTCAGCTTCGACAATAGCAGGAAAGCTCAAAGACCTAGATGAACTTGCCTGACTGACTGTAACGAGTTTTGCAGGGCGTATTTTTATAGTTGGATCAGAGGAGGCTTCTTGCTTCCCGCATGCGGACAACAGGACCAATATTAACCCACTTAAAAATAATCTGTTTAACATTTTGCGGTCCTAAATCATGTTTTGGTTGTGAGAAATATAACTTGATAGATTAGAAAGTTGGGCGCTGTTCATTCCCAGGGCCATAAACATTCTCTTCACATACAATGGAGCATCGGATGGCGATTTTGTCCCTTGTACTATGGATTGTATTCCGCGATATGTGATGCCTTTGATAACATCAGTAGCTATCTCAACATCGATGTCGTCCTTGTCGAAAAAGCCTCGTTTCTGAGCTGCTTTGATGTCTTCTTCTAGTTTGTTTTTGAAAACAGCTTCGAACTTTTCTTTATTGTGGAACTCGTTGGCATACAAAAAAAGCTTCCCCAAAATCTTATCGTCATGTGCTTTTTGAAAGAACCAACGGATAGTTACGGCTAAGCATTCCGGGCCCCTTGGAATATCCTTCGCTGGATTGTGAATTAACACATCAACATCATCATGGATTTTTTGAAAAACCGAAATGATTAGGTCATCCATGTCGGTGAAGTAATTGTAGAAAGTTCCTCTCGATACAGAGGCCGCTTTACATATGTCATTCGTTTTTGTTGTGGCAACTCCAATACGCGCAAAACACTTCATCGCCGCTGCGATAAGCAGTTGTTGTGTTTGCTCTCTTTTCAGATTGCCTATTTCCGAGCGGGTTTTTGTAGTTGACGAATTCATGCGATGACAATTATGTCAAAATGACAAAAGTGTCAATTTAAATTTCGTGAACAGGAATTCTCTCTTGCTCGAAAGTACAATCATTACATCCTTCTATCATTTGTTAGGCGTCAAGGTTGTTCAATGAAGAGGAGGAGGGGGGGATATTGGAGGACGGAACAGCTTTAAAGTTGCTTGGAATATATAAAGGCGGGGTCCACGTTGAATTTGGACCCCGCCTTAAGGGATACTTTGGTTGCGATTTTGTATTTTCTCTCGCTGGAAACTTAATTCACTACTTTGTCGAGTTTGTGATAAGTGAAACCTCCAGCGGTCATTGTGATCTCCATTGTTTCAGCATCAACAATTCTGTCACGGAACCAGAAATCTTCAGCACTTAAGCTGACTTGATAGTCAAATATATTTTTTCCAAATTTGCATTGGTCTTTAGGCATCATCATATGCAACCGATTGTCATCTTGTTGATGAACGATGAGATCACAACTATCAGGTAATGGAGACATGTCATCTGGTGTCAGTTTGGAAACTTCTGATAGGTGTTTCCAAGCGTTGGCATAAGTTGTTTTATCGGGAAAATACCAAAGTTTGACTCGGACCTTGTCTTCTTGATCCACTTTGATTGTGTATAATCGTTGACGATAAGGATTGTCGTTGAATGTGAATTCTTCGAGATATAAAACTTTTTCTCCGAATGCAGGAATGTCAATTGTGCGATAGTAAGAAGTCACTGGTAAGTGGCCGCCAAAGGTCTGACCATCTTCATGTTGTCCTTCATTCCAGATTGGCGCACCATCTTCTTTTAAAAAACTGATTTGCTCGGCATTGCTGTAGTCGCCTGGCCACCACTTCATTGTCAAATCCGCAATCTCTTGGGAGGTGAGGCGTTGATCTATTGATGAGTTTGCTACGCTGCCACATCCACTCACAGCAAACGTTAAAACTCCTGCTAGTGTGCTAGTCAAACACTTTCCAAGCATCGATTTTTTCATTGGGTTTTGCTCCGCCATCAGAATTGGTTGTAAATATTTGTATATATTGTATACATAATGATATATCTTTTGTGAAGCGAGATAGCCAAATTTATTGATAAGTGTGTAAGGTAAGATAGATGGTGAAGATGAACCGACGAAAAGTGTTAGCGGGTGGGCTTGCACTCAGCGCAGCAGCTTGTGGAAAGAGTAAACCAGTAAAGTCAGCAGTGCAAAACGCTTCACCATCTCCAGAAAAATTACCGTTTATTGCATCTGATGTTATAGTGATCGGTGCTGGGTTAGCGGGTTTGAACTCGACTTTGTTGCTTGAGGAACTTGGCTTCAAAGTCACCTTGATAGAAGGTCGAAATAGAGTTGGTGGACGTCTATATACAATGGATGATGTTCCTGGTGCGCCAGAGGCCGGTGGGAGCGGTATAGGAAGTATTTATGGAAGGTTGATTGGTGCAACCCAGCGGTATGGTATTCCATTAGGTCCCGAAAGAAAGCGAACGGTGCCTGTTCCAGAAATATCAATGATGAATGTTTCTGGCCAACATATTCGATTTGACGAGTGGGAAAATCATCCGCTCAACCCTTTGCCGGCGGAGTTTAAAAAGACCTTACCTTGGTATGTTCAGTATGGTCTTTTTGCGAAAGACAATCCTTTAAAATCCACTCTTGATATCACTGATCCTAAATTCACCGAAAAAGATGTTTCGATATATCGTTATCTTGCTGAGAAAGGGTTTTCTCCGGAGGCTATTCGGCTCGCTGCTGGTACGAATATGAGTTATGGGGACGAGGCAGGTCCACATGGGTTATCTGCATTGATGATGTACCATATTCTTACGTTTGGTAGTATGGGGCGAGGGAATTTAAACTCAGGAGGGCCGTTTGCTGGGGTAGGGGGAAATCAACGTATTCCTGAGGGAATGGCGCGACATGTAAAAGGAGATATTCATTTAGGTGCCAAAGTAACTGGAATTCGGCATGAAAATGATCACGCAGAAGTGCATCTTGATGATGGGCGGATTGCAAAAGCCAAGCATATTATTGTGACAATTCCATTCTCGGCATTGCGCCTAGTGAAACTTGATGCACCTGTACACCCCCTTCAAGATGAGGCAATTCGGACGCTGGGCTATACAAATGTGACTCATCTTCACTTCTTGCCTACTCGTAAGTTTTGGGAAGAAGATGGTCTACCTCCATCAATGTGGACAGATGGTGCACCGGCGCGTTTTATGGCGCTACGCAATGATCCAGAGAACCCAGAAAAGATAACGAGCTTTATAGCATTTGCGAATGATAAGGTCGCGAACCATTTTGATAGATTGGGCCCTGATTTATCAAGCCAATATGTACTGAATTACCTCAAACAAATCAGGCCCAGCACGGAAGGTGCACTGAAGTTTGTGAAGTTCTGGTCATGGCAGCTAGATCCGTACGCTGGCGGCGCTTATGCTTTTTGGCGGCCAGGTCAATTGTCTTCTTTGGGCAGGTATGTGGCTCGACCAGCAGGTAGAATTCACTTCGCGGGTGAGCACACGGCGTTTGCTAATCGCGGTATGGAAGCAGCAATGGAGTCTGGTGAAAGGGCTGCTTTCGCAGTTGCGGGGGCTGGGTGATGTTGTCAAAATCAGACAAAATGGTTTGCGCTGCGGTTCTAGCGGGGCTCATGTTTGTAGCCTGTGAAAGTCAACCATTTCCTCGGCCAATAGCGTGCGACGTTGCTTCGATTGAAATACAATGTGTCGCTCAACAGGCTTATGACTTTCTAGAGACCATTGAGGACTCGTATGTCAAAATTAGCGGACTGAGTGAGTTTGCGATTGCTGTAGACACTGCAATTGATGCTCCTATTGAACAGGCTGAAGCCGTTGACTTGATACAAAAGGCGATTGAAGAGTTTGATTATATTGCTGATGTAAAACAAAAAAGCGCAGCTCTAAGCGAGATATTGGTAGCATTGGGTGAGCTTTCAAAAGATAAATCCATCTTAGACTTGCGCGATGACATTTTGGCAAAGAGCGCTGGGATGGAAGCTTCCGTCTTGATAGATGCTGCTGCAAAGAGTGTTTTGATAACGGCCCGTCATGATGACTTAGGCAAGGCTCTCAATGGCGCACACAATTTACCTGAAAGTCAAAGTCTCGAAGAAAATGCCAAGGCTATTGTTTTAAGAAAGCTTGCCGGGAAATTCGCAGAAAAAGGTGATTTTGTAACGGCTAGAGAAGTCATTCAGTCAATTACAATGAGTATTACATACTATCAGGCAATGGCCCGCATTGATGTGGCTCGATTGGCTTTCCAAGCAGACAAAGCAAAGTTGGCTGAAGAATTGCTTGCTGAAGCTGACGATATCGCTCGTGCTCAGGATAATGGATATTTTATCGGAGCGGCGTTGAGAGATATTGGATATACTTTGCTTTTGATAGATGAAAGTGATCGTGCGAATATTTATTTCACTGATGCAATGCAAGCAGCTTCAAAAGCAAAAAAGCAAAACGAAAAAGCCAGAGCGACGAGCCGTATTGCGACACGTTTGAGCGATGCTAAAGCATATAATCAAACCGTAGAAGTTTTGGAATATGCTGTTGAGCTGGCAGGGCAGATTGAATCGCCCAGAATGCAAGGATATTCATATTACGAAATTTCTGGTTCAGCTGCGTTTAGCGGAGAGTTTGATCTCGCGAGGAGAATGATTGAGCTTGTCCCTGAAAAACCTCTGGGAATGGCTACCACATTAAAATCGGCGGCAATGAGAGATTTAGCGTGGGGATATGCGCGACATGGTAATACGGCCAAGGCTTTGCAGATATGTCGTGAAATATCGGATCCAAGAGAGAAAATGCAGGCTTATAGCCGAGTATTGCGATTAATGAAAAATGTAGGTTTGGAAGCTCCTAGCCGATACTTATAACTTTCGATTGTGAAGCTGCTGTATTACGGGAAATTTTGGAAGCCCTGTGAAGATGACTTTCATCAACACAGGGCGCAATTGTCACTGATCTAATGCAACACGGAAACCCAGCAATTGACTGTGATAGTGTGCTAGATCACCGGCTTGTGCGCCGAGTCTAACCCAATCGGTACCAGAAACCCAGCCTCCGCCCCGAGGAACGCGTCTCTCGCACAGGCCTTCCTCTTCTTCAAGCCAAGCACTTCCATCTAGAGGAGCGTTTTCTTTGTTCATGTGGAGACAGTCTTCTGTCCATTCCCAAGCGTTGCCTAGCATGTCGTGTAGACCCCAAGCATTGGGTTTGTAACTAGCGACAGGTGCGGTGTGTAGGTATCCGTCATTGCAATTGAACAGGGGAGCATAATCAAAATGTCGTCTAAAATTCTCATCCGCTACGTTTGCATATTCGCACGCATCTTTATTCGAGCTTCCCCAAAACCAAGGCCCGCGGCTACCAGCTCGGGCTGCATACTCCCATTCAGACGATGAAAGCAGTCGATAAGATTTGTGGGTTTCTTTCGACAACCAATCTACATATGCGCGAGCATCGTCATAACTTACGCAGACGACCGGGTGTTTTTCATTTTGTGGAATTCCAGCATCTGACCAAGAATGAGCTTTGACGTAGCCCAAAATCCGGTTGGGACCCCAAGTATTGCAGCCATCTTCAAGCATTTTATGTCCGGATGCTTCCATGAATGCGCGATATTGCGCGATTGTGACTTCAGTTTTTCCGACCGCTAAAGAATAGTCGATCGTGACTTCTCGAAGTGGCAGATCTCCGCGTTTTGTGTTGGCTTCGTATTTTTCAACACCAATTGTTGCTTTACCGCTAGGGATTGAAACCATTACGGGGCAGTGTTCGCAATCTTGGAATGATGTTTGATCATCTGTTTGTGCGCTGGCAACCGAGAATAAACAGGAAACACCAGCAGATAATGTGAGTTTCAAGAATTTAGACACTTTCAAATACCTCTATCGCAAAACCATCGGGATCTTTGAGAATGGCTGATCTAGAAGATGGAAGCCCTGGAGACCCGTACTTGTCAGGTGTTTTTAGAACTTCAACTCCTATTTCTTCTGCTTGGGAAACGATTGCATCTAAATCTGATGTTTCAAAGCTCCACATGACAATGCCTCTTTTGGGGGGGAGATAATTATCATCAGCAGCCGGGATGTTACCGTCTTTGTGGTCCATCAAAACGACATACCCTGAGGCTGAACCCGGTGCAAAACCTTGAATGAAACGTTCATTCGTTCCTTCAGGCATGTTTAAGGCAGACTGCTCTCCAACAACAAATTCCACATCTCTTCTGATTTCGTAACCTAGAATATCTTGGAAGAATTTTAGCGTTTTTTCAGTGTGTTGAATACATCTTGAAGAATATGCAGCAGCCCCAATTTTTGTTCGCTCTTTAACTGGGCCAACAGGAATGAATATGTCAGGTCGCTTGACACCCATGACGAACACGTTGTCAGCAACTGGATAAACGATTTCCGCTGAAATATATGTTTCACCTGTTGGGCTGGTGAACTCCATTTCCTTTACGCCCATTGTGGAAGAAATCTCCAACGAGCGCATGGTTTTCTCATGCTCGTACAAGTCTTCAATGGGAAAGCTTAGTGTTGCACCTCCCAGATGCAGACCAGTAGTGGAGGGACGAATGGGGCCTGAGTCTTCGTTATGCGCTAACACTCGGATTTGGATATTGTTGTGGGGGGCACTCAGATAGAATAAGCCGAATTCAAACGTATTGTTTGTATCCAGCAATAAATATTGGCTGACACAGGTGTCGGAACATGATTTCCATCCTGAAAATTCTAATTTGTATCCTTCACAAAAAATGCGTTCCAGTTGTTCTTTATCAGACGTTATGATTGTGACGGTGTGTAGTGGGCTAACACGTGCTGCGTCTACTGAGCTTTTGGGAATAAAGATATCTTCTAACATTGAAATTGTGCCTTCGAGTTTACGGGGTTTCAACTAGCACGACTTCGGCATCTGCCAGTCCTTCTCGAAGTTTTTTTGCTTCAGCATATTCTGGAGAATCCCAGAATTTTTTTGCTGCGTTTTTATTGCGCCATTTCGAAATCGCTACCGAGGCATACCCCCCCAATTGACCCTCGAGCAACTCGGCTCCTGGGGCGACTATCAAGTATTCACCACCAAATTTTTGGACAAGTTTTGGAACTGCTTGTCCATATCCAGATATGAATTTTTCTCTCTCGTGAATCTTGCAAAGGATGATCATGTATGCGGGCATTGGCTGGGGTCCTAGTTAGTATTAGCAACAACCGATGTAGTTGAAGTTGCTTCGCTTTGTTTTGAAAGAAGAGAGCAGTATTTTCGATAGGATATTGGCATAAAAATCAGTGGAATTATGCCATAAATCAACGGGATAGAAGCAAGTGCATATCGGATATTTTCTTCTCCGAATACTCTTGTTGACAATATCCCTGCGCTCATCGGCCCTAAGAATAAGCCGGTTAAACTGGTGACGATGTAATAGAATGCTATTAGCTGACCTTTTATATGTGAAGGTGCAAGCACTAGCACTGATGCGGGGCCCATTGCAGACATTACAGCCATGGATGCCGTGTTCAAGAAAATCATTGAGAATGCCAATTCACCATTCGGCATGAACATCATCAATACTGCCGTAATTGCTACACCTAAGAAGCTGACCATCAAAATCTTTATAGTGGAGTCTTGATGTCCTGATTGGGTTAGTTTGTCGGTAATGATGCCAGATAGGATGACTGCTGCTGGACCAGATATTAGGAGGATAACAGCGTTGGTGAATGCATATTTTTCCGTAGACCAGCCCCAACTGCGTTCAAATACCGGTGCTAAAAAACCTTGGCTGTAAGCGATTATGGACATAACGCATGATAAAGATATGAAGCCAATATAGGTGCCAAAATTTTGCTTTAGGTATAAAAAAGCTTCGGCAAACGACCCACCGGTTTCTTGCTCCATTCCAGTTTCAGCTATCCTTTTGGGTTCTTTCCAAAAGAAGAAAATAATAGCGAGCAGAATGCCGGGAGGAGCTGAGGCAAAGAATGCAAGCTGCCAAGGTGAAATATCTGTGAAACCTAAAAATTGAATTGTATCTTGAGAATTTGCCCACTTGAGTATTAGCCCCCCAATAAGAGAGGCTAAACCAGCCCCTAGTGACAATGCGGCTACATATACACTTATGGGCTTTCCTCTGCGCTCTGGAGGGAAACTATCCGAAATCATTGACATAGCAGAAGGGTTCAAAGTGGCTTCACCTACACCCACAGCCATTCTTGCTATAAATAATTGTCCGAAGTTTTTTGCTAATCCACAGGCCACTGTGGCTAAAGTCCAGAAACTAACGCCGGCGGAGATAATCCAAGACCTTCTCCCTCGATCAACTAGCCAACCGACAGGGAGGCCCATAGTCGCATAGAAAATGGCGAATGCGGGGCCCAGTACTAAACCTATTTGTTCATCAGATAGCTTGAGGTCTGCTTTGATGGGTTCGATTAGAAGGCCGAGAATATATCTATCGTAGAAGCTGAAAATGTATGAGATAGTCAATAAAATGACCAATGCCCAAGCTGTTGAACCGCTTGGATATTCGGACTTTGAGCTTTGGTTTTTATTTGTCATTCAGATGCACCGATATAATTATATGTGTACAAAAAATACATATATAATTATATTTGTCAAATGGGTGTTGATGACTTCTTGAAAAATGTGTCTATTTCGATTGATAATTCTGCCGCACCTAAATCCAATACTTTGTTAGTGATGTGCTCTTTTTCAATCAGCGTAGATTGGGGAATGAGTTTAGCGGCTTCTAAAGTGCCATCTTTCAGAAAAGAATCTGTTGCAATCACCAAAGAGGGAGCAATTAGAGCTTTGGACGCAGTTTTCCAATCGTAGGAAAAGGCAGCGTGAAATGCTGAATTCATATCACGTCCTGATAGAAGCCTTTCGGTGAATAGCTCAAACCCTCGTTCTTTAGGAAACTCATTGGTAGTAGAGTTTTGACCGAGATCAAAACTCCATGCTTTTTCAAATTGTGTAATAGAAGTCGGAATTTCGTATGGATGGGGGAGGCTTTGCAGTTCTTTTTGTCGAGTTGCAGCGTCAAATGCGGGAATATCAATTAGACAAATGTTTGAAACATCATCGTACTGCAGAATACTGTATTCCATGGCGACGAGACAGCCTGTGTGAAAGCCGATCAAACTGACTTTTACATTTGGACTTAAGTGATTTTTTACAGCAGAAACAGCTTCCACGAAATCGAGGATTCTTGGGGTTTTTCCCAGTGAAGTAGAGCCTCCATAGCCCGGATAATCAAGTGCGATTACACACCAGTTTACACTCAGGTGTTTCGCAATACTTGAAAATGCCAATCCGCTATAGGGTGTGGGGTGCAAGCAATAAATGTAGTTGGATGAGTTTCTATGCTGTTGCCCCCACATCCGCCAGTGAATTTGTTTGTCTGCTAGGTCTGTGTATCCTTTGCGCATCTATTGTTCCCTAATTTGGATTTACTCAATGCTTTTCCAGAGAGGGGGTTTTTAGAGAGTATTTTTCTAAAGGTGAGTCTAAGAAATCATGGACTTTCTCAACAACATCTTTTGCATGAATTTCCAAAAAACCTTGCCCCCAATCTGGCCTGCTAATTAGTATACCATTCGAAAGGTAATCTGTAATTCTTGGGGTGATTTCGTAGAGATCATCAGCTGGGTTCAACACTGCAATTGGATGAGGAAGACTGCGAATAACATCGGGGAATTCGCTATTATATTGGAAGACCGAGAAATGACCCCATTCATATTTTTCACCACCTCTAAGCATTTCAGCTAACGCAGTCGCCAGCATTTCAAAGCTCATTTCTCCGCGATTTTTCAAAAGAATGTTCCATAAATATTGGAAACGGCTACCAGCTTCATCAAGCTCAATTGGTGAAAAAGTAGATTGAAGTTGTGAAAGCTCTTCATCAGTGAAAATCGCTGTGGAAGACAATGCAATTCGATTGACTTGCTCAGGGCGTTGATGAGCAATCTCCGTCGCAAGTTTTGCTCCTGCGTGAATTCCAAAAATGTCAATTGGTTGATTGGTTGGCAGACAGGAAAGAGCGTCAAGGCCTTTCCAAATAGCCGTTGCATAATCCTGAGCTCGAATTTGTTGCTCAGGAGCTGCAGATTCACCGTAACCTGGAAAATCTGCGGCAATTGTTAGGCGGCTATTGCCCGATATTTCGAGAAATTTTTCAAAATTTCGACCCGATTGAGGGAACATGTGACAACATACTAGCGGTGGATGATCAGTGGGTAGATCACCAGCGACTCTCATATGAATTTGTCCATAAGGGCCATCTACGAAGAGTCTAGTTATTTTGGCCATGTTGAAGGTCCTGTTTTGGGCAAAATTCTATTGTTTCGAGAACAAAGTTTCTCGAATGCAGGGGAGGCAGTCGCCCTCGTCTAAGTGAACAAGGGAGTGTTTTAATTTGTTTCCGATTTTAGATAGGCGATGAGAGCTTGTCTGTCGGATTCTTTGCGGAGGCCGGCATATGCCATAACATTACCTGGAACATATTTATTTGGGCTTTCGATCCACTTATCTAGTGTTTCTTCGTTCCACACGATTTTGGATTCAGTTAGCTTTTTTGAAAAATTAAAACCATCAATCACACCTGCTGTGCGTCCAAATAGGTTGTAAAGGTGGGGGCCAGTCATGTGGACTTGGTTTTCATCAAGTGTGTGGCAAGAACGGCATTGGAAGAAAACGACTTTGCCTCGCTTAAGCATCGCCTCTTCTGACATTGGGTCCTCCGAAGACACTTGAGTAGATTTAGGAGGGGAGGCCACTTCTGGAGCGTTGGGTGCTACATTTGATGTTGCTGCGTCTACTTTTTGCGGTGGCGCAACGTCTTTTTCGCCACAAGCTGATGAAAATACGAGGGCAGACATTCCCAACACTAGTTTAATTGCTGTGTTCATTATTATACTCTATGGTTTGATGTAAGTTTCCGGGGCTTCCAGTGAGCCAGCGTAAAACATGTTGATAGCTTCAATAAATTCTGGGCGTAGTGATTCATACTGGGCGTGTTTCATGCCAGATGATTGCCAGAGTGTACGTCCTTCACTGCTGCCCATATCCATCCACCGGAGCCACGGTGAATGGCCGGTCCAATTTTGAGTTGTTGGAACAGAGGTGAGGCTAGGATTGTTGAGATCATTTGCCGAAAAATTGAAATGCTCCCATTCTCCGCCCGCAGTTCCAGAGCTGTATTTGACGAGTAACTCGAGTAACATTGTCATTTGATCCCCTTCCTTGACCCAAGGCAGAAGAAGAGGGCGGTCAATGAGGTAGGCTTCACCTGTATAATCAGGCATTTGTTGCCCCTTATTAGGGGTCATATCCCATTGAGTAGGGGGAATTAGAATTGGTGAAACCTTGTTTGTTTTCCCTGTGATGGGGTTTCTAAATTCCTTGAGAACTTCACCCGTTTCAATATCTCTGAATATCGCCCAATCTCGAGAATGCATGGTGTAACCAGAGCTGATTTTTTCAAAACGAATTCGACGAACACCCTCAACAGCAAGGATCGGGAGGGGCATTTCACCTTTTCGTAAAGCGTGAATGCGTCCCTGGGCGCTATGCCAAACTGCGGACCCGTTTAGATCTCCTGTCACTTTTACCAGAGCGGTCAAATTGTCGTCTGGGTCACTCAGATCAAAGAGCTCGTTATGGTTTGTTTGCTTGGTATGAGGTTTTAATCCAACTGACGAGCAGGATGTAGCTGCTAAGCCTGAGCTTGCGCCAATCAAAATTTGTCGTCTTGAGCAACTCATTTCGTATCCTGTGTTTGTTTACATTTGAAACTCTGTCGAACATCTATCCCTATTATGATATATCATTTTGTGTCTGGTCAAGTTATAAATACTTATATATAAAAAAATTATACGTATATATTTATTGTGGTGGATGTGGAGGAAACAGTGAAAAATCGGAAATCAACTTCAGGGTTTGATGTATCGCGGCGTAAACTGATCGCATTGGGAACAGCCGCTGTTGCCGGGGCTCATTTTCCAGCAATTGCACAAGATACAAAAGTATATGACGCCATAGTAATTGGCGCAGGACTTTCTGGATTACATGCCGCGTCTTTGCTCGAAGAGGCGGGCATGAGTGTATTGACTCTTGAGGGGCGTGAGCGAGTTGGCGGGCGAGTCTATACCTTAATGGGGATTCCGGGGAAACCTGAAGCAGCTGGAGAGATAATAGGTCAAAATTACGCGCGAATGATTTTTGCCGCGAAGCAACTTGGGTTGAATTTAATAAATCCTGATAGAATTGGTGCAAGCTCGGAAAAATACTTCCGTATTCGTGGGGAAAATATTCTTAAGGACGATTGGGAGGGGCACGCGCTAAATCCATTAAAAGGTGAAGACCGCAAATTGCTACCAGATCGCTACCTTTACGATTTATCCAATCGTAACAATCCTCTAAAAGATGCACCTCTTGATGCATGGCTTACCAACGAGTTTCAGAAATTCGACATCCCTCAGTCACGCTATTTGAGGGAAGTCCTTGGATATGATGATGAAACTATTCGTTTGATGGAAGTCACTCTACATGCTGATAGAATGGATAATACTTCTGCACTCCATGAGCTTCGTCGTTATGCCGTTGGAGACTTCAACAATAAAATGGCAAAGTTGAAACCGGATCAGCCTGCATGGATGCAGATTGAGGGAGGTAACTCGCTTATGCCGGAGGCAATGGCGAACAATCTTACAAATGGGGTGTTGCTGAATAAGACTGTTCATACGGTGGAAGATAATGGAAAGCAGGTCACAATCCATTGCCTGGATGGGACCCAATATAAAGCCCGCCATGTTGTGTGTTCAGTTCCATACCCTGTCATGCGGTCGATGGTTTTTGATCCCGGATTACCGCCTAGAATGGATCGGGCAGTCGCTGAAATTGACTATGGTGTGTCCATTCAAGTTCACTTCAATATTAAGAAAAAATTCTGGGAAGATGATGGGCTCCCTCCAAATATTTGGAGTGACGATGAGTTTGAAAGGTTTGCTGTTCTCAATCGTGGGCCAAATGGCACCCCATCTTCTGCGATAGCTTTCGTGAACGGCGAGAAAGCATTTAAATATGACTACATGACTGACAAAGAAGCTGGTGAATACACTTTGAAAATGCTCGCTCAGTCTCGCCCGTCGCTTAAGGATGCGTTGGAGCCAATTTTGGTCCAATCTTGTCACCGAAATGTTCATGGAGCAGGTGATTGGGTGTTCTGGCGTCCGGGGCAAGTTACAGAATTTGGACGCCATATGAGAGACCCTCACGGAAATATCCATTTCTGTGGCGAGCACACTGCGATTATGGAGCGCGGAATGGAAGGTGCGTTTGAAAGCGGAGAGCGTGCCGCAATAGATATTTTGAGCCTCTAAAGCATTGGAAGTAAAGATGAAAACGTTAAAACAAAAACTGAGCACAGTTGCTTGTTCTATGCTGATTTCTGGAGTGGTTTTAAGTTCAAATGCTCAAGCTGATAATGCTACAAATCCAAATGCTAGAGATATCAAAATTCTAACCAATTGGTTTGCAGGCGAATTTGATAATGAGGAGCAATTATGGTTCGAACGTGACCCTCGATCTAATACGCCTAAAGAGGATATTCACACACGCGTCCACACGCGCCATGTGCCTGTGGAAATTCCTGAACTCGGTGAGCACGTGTACTATGTCCAAGAGTACATAAATAATAATCCGGAAGAGATTATTCGACAAAGGATAGCTGCTTTCCAAACGAACGATGAGAACCAAATCATTATGAAAAATGGCTTCATTAAAGAAGCTGATCGTTTCAAAGATAGCGCTGACAGTTTGAGCGGACTGTCTTATGAGGATGTATTTTTCATTGATGGGTGTGATCTTATTTGGAGCCGTAAAGCTGATCAATTTGAAGCAAAAATGAATGATAAGGCTTGTGCTTTTGGCGAAGGCGATAAGCACCGTTATTCTGTTCACAATCTGGTTCTGTCAGCTAAAAAATACTGGCGTCAGGATATGACGTTCCTTGTTTCAGATGACAGTTTCCATTCAGGTACAAAGCCTGGAGAGTTCACTCAAATGCGAAGAGTGGATCGCTTTACTTGTGAGGTGAGTTTCCGGTCCGAAGAGGGCGTGCAAACTGAAGAAGGGTTGTCGCTTCATAGTCAAGGCGGGACGGTTGATTTGGTTAGAGAGAGTGATGGAAAATCTATCACCCTAATGATGCGTCAAAAAGAGTATCCGTATTATGAAGAGCGCCCTAATTTCATGTTCTTTTCAGTTCGAGAAACAGGACAACGTAGATCTATTGCCTATGCAGTGACCGATGCGAAAGCGCGGCGAGTTGGAGTTAGCGCAAATGGGGTCAACGCGCATTGTTATTTAAATGGATATCAATTCATGGAAACTCGAGACGAATTGCTAGAAACATTGGAGTATTGATAGATGAAAAAGAAAAAATGGTTTTTGCTTTTCGCTTTGAGTGTCTCGTTAGTAGCTTGTAAAACAACGGGTGCTTCTTCAGTTAATTCTGTCGATACTTTATCTGCTTATTCTTATCAGTCTGGGTCTGCAATGGTGACGCAAGACATTGAAGCCAGCATTGATTTTTTTAAGCGTTATGTAGGCTACAAACTTGCTGGTCGCCGAATGCTAGATGGTACCAAAGATGGAAAAGCATACGGATATACTGGAGAAGGGGAACTTGATTATGCGATCATGGTTCCACAAAATTGGTCTCGTGAAAATCCCAATCATCCTGGAGTAAGTTTTGTCCAAATCAGCAATAGTCCGGCTTCATTAAACAAAGAAAATCCCAAACGTGGGGCAAATGAAGGTGAAGTTGTTTTGTCTTTCAGTGTTCCCAATATTGATGAGATATATTCCAAGGTGAAGTTGGATAATGTTCCAATCGTGAGCGATTTGGAAGTTTCAGCTACTGGAAAGTCAAAGACATTAACATTGCTCAGCCCTAGTGGGACGCGTGTATACTTGTATGGTTACATATCGAAAAAATAACAATAAAATACTCATATATATATAATACATACTTGTATGGGTATATTTTGTTGACGCGTAGTGGGTGATTTTGTATAATTTTGGAAGACACTTCAGAGCCTACAATAATCCCTTGTTTCGTCTGAGTGTTTTATTTAACTTGCTGTTATTCATAAATTAATTCAGCTGATTAGGCTGCCCCTTGTTTCAAGGGGCGGCCTTTTTTTATCTTTTTACAATTTGGATCTTGTGTTTTTTTGTTAGCTTTAAAAGTTCGGATTTATATTTGGAGCCTGAAGAGTTTATTCGATCAGATGGCCCAACAATTCCAATAACAAATGTCTTGTTTGACGGTTTTGACTTCACTGGAATACACACTGCTCCAATACCATTTACAAACAGATCAGATTGTATAGCTGCTTGTGATTCATCGAGCTGAGTGTGAATTTTTTTCACGCATTCCAAATCATCATTCTCATATGGTATTGGTCCGCTTTTAAATTTTGCTTCAATTTCTTGCTGCGATAAACCGTATAGGGAAACAACACCGGTGAGGGATTTTGAAAGTGGCATTAATGTACCAACTTTTACACTCACACCCACCGGGTGCTGACATTCTATACCGTGAATAATCTTCACTTGGTGATCAACCTGTTGGCTTAAATTGATCGTTTCTTTCGTAATGGTACTGAGATCTTCCATCAAATTCAAAATGTTTGTATCTCGATCATGATATTCTTCGAGCCACCCGGTGAGTTGGATTAGTTTTCTTGAAGGTATGTAACTCCAATTTGGCTGGTCATAGTCCGCATACCCTAATTCCGCCATGCTCTTTAAAAGCTCATGAGTGCTCATCAAGGGGTAGTCTAATTGTTTGGATATTTCTTTAGCTGCGAGGGGCCGTCTTTCTTCTTCGAATAATTCTAATATTTCAAATATTCGACCGACCGACTTAATCACTTTTGTTGTCACTGAATTTATCTCCTTGCAGCAAAAGACATATTAATTCAGCACACGGTAGTTTGTACATATACGTTTACAAAAAAGCTCCCACAATATTTATTGTAGGAGCTCTTTTGAAGTTTAATGCTAGAAATTCACGCTCAAGCGAATTCCATACTCATTACGGTCTCTTAGACCAATGAGATAGCCAAATGGTCTAGCGCCATTTGTTCTAGTTACCACGGCGCCTAGGTCGGTAGACCTAACTGCAGCAGTAGGGGTATCTGCTCCGCTGATGTTTTCGCCAAAGAACTCTATGCGGTATTTATCGTTACTTGCGCCTAGGCGTATATTGTTGATCCATTGGCCTTCCGCAATTGCTAAATTGACTTCACTTGCGTATCGATCACCAGTGTATGTGTTGTCATTTCTGATGAACCATTCCCAATCTGAATTGATAGCGTTTTCATATTTCCAAGAGAATGATCCGCTTACTTTAGGAGATCTTTCTGCGGCATTTCCTGATACATCTGCTCTACCAAAAACACGAAGTGCATTTGCCGATTCAAATACATCGAATTCAGCATCTGTATAAGCTATCGACCCATCAAGTGTTAAACCGTCAAATGGAATCCATGTGCCTTCAACTTCAAGACCATAGATCTCAGATCTACCAATATTCAGGAATTGAGTAATGAACTCAAACCCTGTTGAGAGATTAGCCTGAGTTGTGTCACGAAGTGTTTGGCCTGTACGGTCCATGTAGAATGCGGCCATAGAAACGAACCCAGACCCGTCAGAGAAATTGCGCTTAGCACCAACTTCATAGTTTGCCAGCTTTTCTTCATCAAAATTTTCAGAAGAAAATGGTTGAATACTACGAACAATTGTACGGTCTGCTTCGTTTAGCTCAATGAAATCGTTGTTGAAACCACCAGGAAGATTTCCCTCAGAGTAACTCGCATAGAGTAGTGTTTCATCATCTGGCTTATATTCCAGAATCACACGAGGTAGGAACGAATTGAATGTTTCAGTCAATGGAGGGTTGGTGTCAGTTGCATTTCCATCTTCTGAAATTTTATCTTGTTGGTATCGTCCCTCGATAGCAACATTTAGCTTCTCGGTAGCTTGGATGTTTACGCTTCCGAATGCACCCAATGTTTCGATTTTGTTGACATCGAAATTAGCGCCATTCCCGAAAGTGAAGCCACTTAGTAGGCCGAAGACACCAGATGTTTTTAACTCTTGATCAAAGTAGTTTCCACCAATTGACCAGTTGATTTTATCATCCATTGCGTTCCCAGAAACACGCAATTCTTGAGAGAAGTCGTTAAATTCTCTAGCGTTAGCGGCATAGAAAGCTGATGGGCCCAAATTGTTACCTTCCCCAGGGCGAGCTTGATTAACTTCTTCTTTGTTTAGTCCGGTGATTGAACTGATTTCTACATCGGTGTTTGGAATTGTATAATTGATAACACTGCTCAGTCTCAAACTACTTCTGTCTAGACCAAACCCTTTACCTGCGCGACGAGCTTCTGATCCATTAATTGGCGTCTCTAAGCCTTCAAGAGCAGTCAGAATTCCGGGAGTTGCTTGTGATGGAATGTTGGGAGAGAGAATAGGTAGAGTCCCACAGAAAAAAGCTTCTTGACCTCCTAAAGGGCCGGCCTGTCCTGGAACAACACTCGGGAAGTTGGCGTTTGTTTCGAAATCTGTTGGGCCACAGTTCAATAAGTCTTGACCTACAAACCCAATTGCAGGTGCATTGTCTTCATTCTCGAAGTAAGCGGCTTGCAGCTTAATGTCCAAATCATTGTTTGGAACTACGAAGAGGGTACCTGTGGCTGACCAAGTTTCTTCACTTCCCAAAGTGCCGCCATCAGTTGTGCTCTCATAGTGACCTTCTTTGTCATTATACCTTGCACTTAGTGCACCACTCAGCCAATCACCTGCAAGTGGACCAGCAACTCTACCGGAAACTGCGTAATCATTTCTAGTGGTTCCAGATGCAGTTACTCGGCCTTCAAATTCATCACCAGGAGTTTTTGTTATAAAATTAATAGCTCCCCCAAATGTGCTACGCCCATAGAAGGCCGATTGAGGACCTTTAATGGCTTCTATTCTTTCGATGTTCTCAAAGTTAATTCCTTGAACGCCATTTGCGACATAGACACCGTCTATAAAGACTGAAGCAGTCTGACGAGTCGGGTTGGCCGTATTTGTGGTAACACCTCTAAACCGTGGTACGTTGTCTAGGCGACCTGCGGTAGTCCCAAATGATTCATATGTGAAGCCAGCTGTAAAGTTTTGAACATCCTCAAGACTATCTAACCCAAGTTCTTCAATAGCGTCGGCTCCAAAAGCTGTAACAGCCACAGGTACATCGAGAATGGTTTCTTCTTGTTTACGCGTTGTGACGGTTATTGTGTCCAGTGTTTTGCGACTCGCTTCATTGGTGTCAGTTTCTTGAGCCATGGCCGTCGTGTACGTGCCAAAACTCGCCATTCCTTGCAGCGCTAACAGTGTGGCTGTGGTTCGAAAAAGCTTACTTTTAATCATTTGTTCCTCCGCAAAAACTCAGGCGTATTTCAAGAGGCTTTGGCCTGGTTCAAATATCCCCGAATTGACCTTGTGTTTGGTCATTAATACTGCGCCTCAAAAGATATACTCTTTCTTTTTTGTGTTTTGGTCAATGTATATGTGTATAAAAAATACGAATATGAATTTATGCGGCTATTTTAAAACTAATATTCCACGTATGATTGACTGCCTCCTCTTGGGGTGAGAACAGGCGAAATTTGGATCGTTGTGCTTGTGATTAAAAATGCAGGACAATTGGATCTGGCAGAAATGTTTGCCCAAGAAGAAGCTTGCCTACTGGGAAGATCATCTTCGGTTAGTCCTAGCAGCTTAATCTATATCCATATTACTGGTTTTAAAGATGTTTCGAGCAACGGAGCAGCTATCTAGCAAGTTATTCTAGCCTGCTTTAGTCATGAAGTATTTTGTAGTCAAAACGCAAGAAATGTCTTCCTTCGATTTCTTGATTGCGCTTGCGTTGCGGGAGAGGGGGATTTCCAGTCGGTTGTCAAATTATTTGGTGAAATCGAAGGAATAAATGGGTGTTTTGGTTTCTGAATTAACAAGAAATAGAAGGTTATCTAGTCGCACTCAGTTGAATGTTGGAGACCGAAGAAATGAGTATTGCTGGTTCCACATCTAATGTTTCTGGCATGGTAGCATCTGGATATGCGTCGCGAAGCAGATGTAAAGTTTCTTCTATTGATCTAGCAACAGCAGTGTTTTGGGTGGCAAGCTGCTCAGCGATCGATTGATACGCATTTGCGCCTGTTTTATAAAACCCATATCCATCGAGATACGGACCATATTCTCCAAATTCTTTGGCTACTTTGTACATATCGGCTGCACGTTCGAGCTGATCGATGACAACCCCAGTCGTAATATCAAATGGGGATGTACCATTATCAGGTGCTTTCGTTGCAGCATTTCTCAGCCGCTCAATGATTGCATCAGCTTTTGCATTAACGGCATCTTCGCCTTCATCATTGAGTACTGAAGTAGAAGCTTCGATCAGTAGTTCACTAAAATCATCAACTTTACGCGATGCGAATACATCAGCCATATCTGCCAATACTTCAGAAACAGGGTGTGCAAACATCTCAGCGGCAGCATCATTTTTTCCAAGTTTATAAGCATCTCTTGCTGCAATGATATGAGCTTCAGTAATAGCCAAAGCTGTGTTGAAAACGATTGGGTCTGTGAGGGCGGCGGAAATGTCGACACCGCCTTCGCCTTCACCCCCTTGGCTTAATTGAGACAAGTCGTCTTGAGCAATGGGTCTGATTGTTTCTGACTGAACGGTGGGTTGTGTTTCTTCAACAGAGTTGGGTTCACATGCGGCAAGAGTTCCACTTGTTATTGCGAGGCCCAAACCCAATGATGACCAGCGTTTTATAGTTGTTTTCATGATTGAATTGTCTACCCTGTTTATTGCCCAAATTGCCAAGCAGCAGTTATTTTAAAATTGCGTGCTGGTTGGGATACTCCCGTAAAAACGCGTTCATAGTTTTCTTCAAAGATGTTGTCGATACCTGCATCTAAACGTAAGCCGTCGATAAAGTCAGGTTTCCAGCTCGCATATAGGTCTACGACAGAATATCCATCACGTTCATCATTGATAGTAAAACTGCCTGTTCCATCAAATATGCGCTGTTGGAAGTCTGATGCTATCTGCACACGCGTTCCAAAGATGGTGTTCCATTCGTGCATTTTTAAGCCAAGGTTTAAGGCAATTCGATCAGGTGTGAGCGAGCTTAGGTCAGAACCTGTTGTTTTATCGGTACCTTCAATGTTGGAATATGTAATTCGTGCAAGTAAACGATCGGAATCATATTGTAGTTCACCTTCAAAACCGTTCAATTCGGCTTCGTCCACATTAGAAGATTCTGAAGTACCAAATGTGCAAGGTTGGAAACTAGGGGGTACAAAACACGTTGCATCTGGAGCTGCATTTACTGTCAGATTGATCAGATTTTTTGCGTCGGTTTCGAAATATGATAGTTTTGCTTGAAGTCGGTCATTGTCGCTGAAAACATTAGTGAAATCAAAGCCTGTTCCAAATTCAATTGTTTTTGTTTCCTCAGGTACAAGATCAGGATTTGGCGTGAAATTGTTCGAAACAAAAACAAAAGAGAAAGTTGCCGGATCAAACAAAACAGGGTGCGGCAGAGAAAAGTGAACTCCATCTAGATATAGCTCATTGATGGATGGGGCCCGAAAACCTTCAGAATATGATCCGAAAACTCTGAGCCAATCAGCTTTCTTGGGCTCAAAGCTAGCGGCTATTCTAGGTGAAACTGCATTGTCCGAGTTGTTTTGATTGGGAGCCAGAGAAGAAGAGCTTTCAAAGCTGTCATATCGAACGCTCGGGATCAATAAAACTTCTCCTATGGGAGAGCCAATGACTGTTTCGAGCTGAATAAATGCGCCGGCAAATTCGCTTTTTCCGTTGGGAACGCCGCCTCTCGAGCTGTCATCTGTTTGGTCGTCTATTCCTGTCTGTTCATCCTTGTACCAATCACCTCCAATTGTGAGCGTGTTTTCAAACATTCCTAAGTTAAACTGGGAAGCATTGCGGATATTGAAACCGGTCGTTTCTATTTCACGAATGGTCGTGCGAGGGATGGTTGCATCAAACTCATCAACTTCGCTTGTTGTTTGATAGGCTGTAAAGCCTAGGTTAATCCAATCATTATTACTAGGTGCGAAGTCTGTGCTTAAACGGAAAGTGTCTGTCGTAATGTCCTTTTTCACACTCTGATCAAGAATACTATCGCCAGTTCCAGCTATACTTTGGCCGTTATTGGGTTCAATCGCGGTATTTGAAAAACGTTGCCATGATCCTCCAAGGGAGAGAGCGTTTGAAATGGCAAAACTTCCCTTTAGTAGGGCAGTTGTAATCTCATCATCAGATGGTAAATCTGCACCTGAGCCTAGCTTAATGTCGCCGGATTGACGTATTCCTATGCTGGCTAAACCATCAAAGTTTCCTTGTTTCGTGTAGGTGGTCAATGAGGCTAGGCTTTCTTCATTGACGCTTTGATAACCCGCGCGAAAACGTGCCCCCCAGACTTCATCGTCTGCTAAGAAATCGTCTGCATTGACGCTTTCAAAGGCAAGTACGCCACCAACTGCACCTGATCCATAAAGTGATGAGGCAGGGCCTTTCAGAATTTCGGCACTACCGATCAGTTCTGGATCAACAAAGAAGCGTCCATCGTGTGCAGAAGTGAAACTTTGGCGAGCTCCATCTAGTAAAATAAGCACGTTTTGGCCTGATAAACCGCGGATGCTTGGTAGTTCGCCTGTTCGTCTTGGGCCTCCTGAAAAATCTACACCCGGGACATCTCTAAGTACGTCAGAGATTGTTGAAGGCACGATATCTTCAATGGCCTTGCGATCCATAACGGTTACTTGCCCAGGATATTCAAACACATGAATTGGATTGGTGGTGCCATAAACGGTAACAGTGTCTTCTCGTTTTTCTTCAATAATATCAGGAGCTTCTTCGGCAATAGCGATAGAAGACATTGAAAGAACAGATGAAGCTAAGAGAAACCTTCCAAGAGACTTACTGTAAGAGCGAGATTTCATTTGAGGACCTAAATATGTAATTGAGAATCATTATCAGATTGACAACCCTTAATCGCGCATTATTGATATTGCAAGTCATTTTCATTCTCAAATTTATTAAAGTCTTAGCATGTGACTTTAGAAAAGGAAAAAATAATGAAACTAAACAGTGGGTTGGCTGGTGCTATGATGTCCGCTTTTATTGTCACTGGTTGTGTGACGACATCTGGAGCAGAAAATGTACAAGGAACGCAAACGGCCGTTAAATCTGAAAGGGGAGATTTTGAAAGAGATCGTCAATCAATTCTTGCAATGGCCGGAGACTATAAAGTTACTTTCGATTTCACGGAAACCGTCGCTTTTGTAGACGGATATGATCTTAAGGAACCAAAATTGTCAGGCGGGTATGAATCCGTTCGGGTAATTGAGGACACTGGGAATTTCATCAGCCTCCAGCATATTTTGGTTGTAGGGGACAATGATGATCCTCACATTGTAAAACATTGGAGACAAGACTGGCGGTATCAACCGGATCGCGTTCTTGTATTTGTAGGTGGAAATGCTTGGCAATGGCGTGATGTTGCTGAGAGCCAAGGAAAATGGTCACAGACGGTTTATCAAGTTGACGATACGCCAAGATATGGAGCGATTGGTGCATGGTCTCACGCAGATGGTATGGCCGAGTGGACACCGCCACGAGAATGGAGGCCATTGCCTAGACGTGACATGACGACACGCGATGATTACCATGCAATTGATGCAGTAAATCGCCACGCCATAACGCCTTTAGGATGGGTGCATGAACAAGATAATTCAAAGTTGGTTCTAGAAGATGAAGCGCACGTTTTAGTACGTGAAATTGGTATCAACACATACCAAAAATTTGATGAATACCCTGTATCTGCGGCAGATGAATATTGGAAAGCGACTTCTGAGTATTGGGCTGGTGTTCGAGCGGAATGGAACAAGATCGAAGCTGAAAATGATAGCTTTGCCGTTACTATTAAAGGTGAAACTTCCGATCTCTACATGCCTCTTTTGGGATTGGCCAATTCAGTTCAATCAGGAGAAATGGAAGCAAGTGTAGCAATCATTGAGGCTCAATCTACCATAGCGACTTACGTTTCATCGGACATCGGGGCTTTAGAAGAGCGTTTACGTACAGCGGTAAAAGAAGAGGGGGGAGAGTATTGATCAGGTCTTTAGCTATGGTGTTGGCGGCAATTGTTGTCTCCGCGCCTGTTTGGGGGGATACAGCCTATGTAAAACCCTCCACCTCATCTCCCGAAATTGGACAGAGGATTACAGTTGAGGTTGCATTCAACGATGTATGTTGCGAGCCACGTTATCCAGTACGCACGGATACATTTGTTATTGTTTCTTCTGATGGAAACGCAAAGCAGCCAGAACGTATCGATAATTTTGCATCACAAACGATACTGGAAACTGATGTTGTTTCGGAAGGAACAACACTAATATCTACTGGTGAGCGATTAGGTCGCAAAGGAGAATATGTTTTTCTCAATGGAGTTTATCACCTTATCAATAGCAGAGATGCTGAACCTATTGAGATACCTGATAATACACCTATTTTGACGTCACAAACTGCAACTGTCTCAAAGGCTTATATTAGCGTTGGAAAGCCTAATTGGGATGTAATTCGTAACGCTTCAGAACGTTTGCAGATTATTCCAGCAACACATCCAAACATGATTGAGAGAGAAGATGTCTTTCGGGGCGTGATTAAATTTGATGACAAACCTGTTTCAGGACAAAAGGTGGTTCTCAATACTGAACAACAGCGTTTGGAAGGTATGGATGAAACCGTTGTTCTGACGGATGTGAACGGTGTGTTTGAATTACGTATGAACCATGGAGGAGGTGCCCAAATCTGGGTTAGAATGCAAGCGCCTGCACCTGATGGTGCGAGCACTGACATTAGAAGCTATACGACTGCTTTGACTGTATTGGTTGGTAATGAGTAACAATAATCGTTGGATAGAAGAGGAAATCTGTCTAAACTTAAGCACCATCACGTAAAACATCCTTCATTGTCGTTGTATTTTTCATGGACTTACAATTCGAAACTCATGAAGATAGGCACCAAATTTGCAAAATCGCTTTTGTGTGCACAGCAAGCAACCATGCTGCTGTGATGTGTTGGTTTGCATACACATTTTAGTTTGTGCGAGGGTGTTTAATGAATCCAGATGAAGAGTTCGATACGATCGAGTTGGAAACAGCGTCTGAGTTATTTGTTAAATACTATGACGTTCTTAAAAACATAGCGTGTACAAATAGACGCCGAAAAAGAGGTGCGGTGAATACTCTTGAGACGGCTGATATATTGCACAGTGCATATTTTAAACTTGCCTCAAATGAACGAAAGCTTTCTCATAATCATTTCCAAGCCGTAGCTACATTGGCAATTCGTCAGGTAATCGTTGATTATGCGCGAAAGAAAATGTCTCAAAAACGTGGAAGTGGGAAGAGCTTGGTCACGTATGATGACGAGGAAACAGTTTTGCCTGGCTTTTCGGAGACACCCGAGGATATTGTAATCATGTCCCGTGTGTTTGAAGACCTTAAAAAGACAAATCCACGGTGGCTACGTGTTTTAGATGCAAGATTTTTTGCAGGATTAACTGAAGAAGAAACTGCAATTATGTTGAGTGTGGATCCTCGAACCATACGGCGTGATTGGAAAGCCATTAAGGAATGGTTGGCTCCTCGTATGGGTGTTGAAGTCGTCTAATTTTAGTGAAAAATTTATGCGTACCCAATTTAGGGTATGACACTGGTAAACGCCTAAATTATTTTTGCCTCAGCTTAATGCTTTGAGATAGGAATGATGCGATGTTTAGAGGCTTGATAATTGTAGCGAGCTTGTTGGTATCTGGGGTTCCGGTTGCTCATGCGCAATTGAAACTAAGTGACTTTTTCATAGATTTAGACCAGCAGACAAAAGCCAATGAGTTGTTTGTTTCTAACACGGGAAACGAGCGAATGTTTTTGAAAATCAAGGCATCTGAAGTTGTGGACCCTGGGCTGGAATCTGAAGAAGTAATCAACTCTGAAAACCCTAGAGAATTAGGCCTATTGGTTTCTCCTCAACGCGTCATTTTAGAACCTGGTGAGGAAAAGCGGGTGCGACTTGTGGCATTGGCTGACACAGACAAAGACCGTTTCTTTAAGGTGAATGTAACACCAGTTGTTGGTGAGTTGGAAACAACTGAAACAATTGGTGTAAAATTACTGGTCGCATACGCTGCTTGGGTTTTTCAACGTCCCGACAATGCTGAGCCTGAGCTTACGGTGTCGCGAGATGATGGGAAGATAAAGATTAGAAATATCGGAACCACTCACGCTGAAGTACTTCCGGGAAAACAATGTAGCGCTTCTGGGGAAGAGTGTGATGATTTAACTAAAGTCCGAGTGTTGGTTGGGCATGAGAAAGAAATTGAATTGCCATTTCCGGATAATACGGCACCGTTGGAAATGAAGGCGGTATTTTCGGGTAAATCTCAATTAGTTAAAGTCGAATAAAATCAATAAAGCCAGTTGGGTTGGAAAACTGGGGGCCCCGGGGACATAGCTATTGTTCTCGGGGAGGCTTGGAGTTTTTATCGCGGTTCGTAAGGTGTTCTGTTATTGGAGATATTTTTAAGTCTCGAGCTGTTCCTATGAATTCATCGCATGTGTTTGGTATAGCATCACAATTTGACCGAAAATTTAAACTTTTTTGCAAGTCAGCTAAGATTGGTTCGGGCCCATTTTCGAAAGTGACACGCAGGTTACCCATTAGACTCGACAATTCTATGCTTTTTTCAATTGCATTGTAATTGGCATTGTTAATCTGACTCAAAAAGTTTTCAAATGATTCTGGTGAAGCTTCGCTCTGAAACTTGTAAAATGCTTCCATAAAAAAGCTTTCAACTTCGGGTATGAATTCCTCTGGAATGTGCTTTCGAAAGTTCTCAAAAAAATCCGTCAACAATGAGGATTCGAAGCTTGGGGTTTCTATAGTTGAATCCACGTTTTGATGGAGTGTTTCTAGTAATGGAGGAATTAGAACTGCGCCAGTTCCCAGTCCCCAGAAGCAAAAACTTTCAATTCCTTTTTGTTCACAGATACAGATAATATCTTGTTCTAGCTTTTCTAACTGCAAATGCGGTGGAGGTAATTCATTGGCTGATGTGTTTCCGTAGCCCGGACGATAAACGAGAATGAGTTTTAGCTCGGATAAAATGCATTGCTCAGCAAGTTCTTCGTTGAAATTGGGTAATTCCCAAGTGTCGTGCAAAAGGAAAACTGGAAAACCGTCATCCGGTCCTATTGATTGCCATCGTGTGGTTTGATTTTCATTGATTGATAGTTCAAATTTGCCTGCAGTTTGTTTCGGAGTTGTAGAACCAGAGTATTGTAATGAGTGGTATGCAGAGTTAAATCCACACAGTGTGCGGACAAGATCGGAAATACCATCTGCGCCCACTTTCTTTAGGATTTTTTTGATTTGCGTGCGGACAGTATTTATCGATGCATTTCTGTTTTCAGCTATTGCATTGGGTTGAATGCCATTTCCTAAAAGCTGAGCAACTTTAGCTTCGGCAGGGCTGAGGTTGAATGTTTCAGCAATGATATTGATTGCTTCATCATGGATAGTAATGTCGACCGCTGAAATCAGGAATACTTGTGAACTATTGCACTTAAAATCATTCCCTTTGTCATGGTCTAGCCTGTGGCATTTTATGAGGAGTTGGGTATTTTCTCTCTGCCCTAACGAGCAATGACTTAAGATGGCCGGTTCGCATTCAGGAGTAAGGTGTTCAATTGTGCTTTGTATGTCTTCGAGTGTCGAATCTTCGATTGGAAGGTCTTGAAGTTTAGTGCCAGTTTTTACGTTGAAAACGTTAGCATAATTGTTGGTAGCTAGGATTGTATTGTTAGAATCGACAACAATTGCAAAGCCCATCAAATCGCGCAGCAATTGATCGAAACTTCCCACTGTTTTGTTAGGCGGTTGGATCCTGCGAAGAAGATTAGCGCCATTCTTGAAGTGCTTTTTGATTAAGTCTTTTTCCTGCTGAGAGAGCGAAAGAGCAGGTGTAAGCGCTTCGGTAACTGAAGCTGCAAAGTTAAACATGTGAGCAGGTATTGTCGCTGTCGTATATAAATCTTCTATTAGATTAACTATAACTTCTTCGCGTTTCACTTGAGACTCTCATATCAAAAGACAGGGCTATCTTACATTAAATGAAGTATTAATCACGTTCATACCCAATATTGATGATGAACAAGTCTTTTTAACTTGTCATTAACATAACCAGCTCGATTGAAGAAAAGAAGCTGGGCAATTTGGTGTGATAAAAATATTCAACAAAATTATATTTTTAGTGTCTCTTCTTATTGTATTAGGAGGGGGATATTCGGCATTTGCCCAAGACGAGCATGTCGCGATCAAATCTGCGCCTCCATCAGAGTTTATGGATATTTTGGAAGAAACCAATTCAACAGACTTAGATTCTTTGGTGGATTTGGTAGCTGGGCAACATTATCTCGAAATTTATGTGGACGGAAAACATCGCGGAGACAGTATAGTATTCGTGAACAGTGGAATACTAGAGTTTGACAACATTGATCAGGTTGCAGACTTGATGCCTGAATTGCGCAAAAGAGAAAAATTTGTGGCTCTTTACGGCGGGAAGGTTGATTTAAATCAGAGCGGGTTTTGTGTTGTGTCGTCTTTTAATGTTTGTACGGCACCTAAAAGAGATAAAAACAGCCTCATTTTAAACTTAGATGATCAGCGCATTGATTTTTTCTTGTCTTCCAAATTTAGACCAGCATTGAAAAGAGTAAAACCAAGTCATCCTTCAGCATTTGGATTGGTGGGAGGGCTTGAAACTCGTGTGTCTGGTTTCAGTCGAAAGAGCGACACAAACTTGAACGGTTCGTTGAGTTTTGATCTTGTTGCTGGAAAGGGGGCTTTTAGTGCATTTGCGGTAGGTGCGGCAAACACTGCCGGATCGACAAATATTTATAGAGCAGGTGTTCAAACTTATTTTCGAGATATGCACATTTCGGCTGGGGCATTGAGGTCTCAAGCGTCGGATGTGTTGTCCCAAAGAGAAGTATTGGGACTGTCTGTTCGCTCATCAGAAGATACAGTTTTAAAAATGGGAAGGGTCGTTGATACACCTGTAACAGTGTTTCTTTCGAATGAAGCTTATATTGATGTTTTTCGGTCTGGTCAGCTCATTCTTTCGACATTTAGAGAGGCTGGAACCTGGCAATTGCCAACTAAAAATTTTCCTGATGGAAGCTATTCTATATCCATTGAAATAAGAGAGGAAAGCGGTGCTATTCGCACTGAGAGCCAATTTTTTTCACGTTCATCTACTGGAAATACAAATAAATGGAATTGGTCAGTGCAAGCGGGGGTATTGCGAGATCGCGAGTCTTTCAATCAAAACGATAGAGAAATTGAAGAGCAATCAATCATATCTTTTGGTGGGCAACGAAAGCTCGGGCAACGTTCTGAATTCCGTTTTCAAACTGTTTTGGTCGATGACCTTTCTCTAATCGAGTTGGGTCTTCAAAGTTCTCTTGACTACGGGAATTTGCGTTCATCGCTTGCCATTGCCGATGATGGTGGAATGGGAATTCATTTGGATGCCAATACAAATTTCAAGGAATACAATTTAGGTCTAAATGCGCGGTATGACGGTTTTACAAATGCTTCTCAAATTGGAGGTTTCAGTAATGAGAAGAGAGGCAGTGTGAATGTTCACGTATCTATGCCAGCCCCATTTATAGGTGGGCGACTTCAAAATTATGCTCGCTTGTCAGTCAACGAAGGCGAGAAGCTCAAAGAATACATTGGTGTCAATTGGACGAATACTTACCCGATCGAAAAAACGAAATTATCAGCACAAATTCAGTTGGGATATCAAAGAAATGCGGATGAAGATCGTTTCTTGATGAGCCTTCGTTTTTTAGGCCGTAGTGATCGTACCTCCTATTCTGGGCGTTTTTCTAATCAATATAGGCCTGATAATCTTGCCGGTGAAAGGTGGTCCTCGACGCAGAATATGAATTGGTCAAAAAGATCAAAATTCTCGAGAAATAAAGGTTGGTCATATGGTGGGAATTTGAGTGCAAACTCGAATGATGAGTTTCGTGCTGGCGTTCAAGGGCGTTTGAAGGGGCAATCATACAATGTAGATGGGAGGCTCGATCAAAACTGGGGAAGTAATCAATCTACAAGATATTATGGATCTGCATCCACGTCATTTGCACTGAACTCTGCGGGGTACGCATTCTCTAATCGAAGGTCTGCTAAAGCAGGTGTGTTATTAGATTTGAGTGAAGTACCTGAAGAGTTGGAGGTCGCGGGTGGTGTAGGTTCTTTGAAGCTAGAAAGACTCAAGACTGGTCTTACTTTTGTTCCAATGGCGCAGTTTCAACCTCAAAATGTGAAATTTCGTCCAAAGGGGACGGGTGCATTTCAATATCAGACATTGCCTTTAAAAGTATCTGCTTTCCCCGGAAATGTTGTTACACTAAAGCCAGAATTTTTCCGCCAAATTACGGTTATTGGTCGCATTGTTGATCAAAAAGGGTGGCCTTTTGCAAAAGGGCGAATTTTATGGGGTGATCAGAGCTACTCTCTCGATGATAGCGGGTTTTTCGTTACCGATATCGACACAAATGTAAAATCCGTTGCAGTGTATTTAGGCGCCGAAAAAGTTTGTGATATTTATCTTCCTTTTAACAACAAAATTTCTGAAAAAGTATTCCTGGATTTAGGAGATTTGTACTGTTCTAGAGCTGAAGACTTATTGTTCGCCGAACGTAATGAGGATTCAACACATGGATTCGGGACGAATAATGAGACCAGAAATCAAACGAATAAGCTCGACGATATTCGTGCAGGAGATTTTGTCGTAGATCGTTCTGAGTTGGCTTCTAACAGTGGAAACCACGCAATCTCTGGCATCGGCGATGAAATCGATGGAGTAGCCCTCGAAAACAAGTTGAGTGATTTGAATTTCGGCCTCGGTGAGAGAGAAATTGGAGCTGAGGGTGTGATTCAACTTGCTGGGCCAAGCAAAATCACTAGTTCGAAGTTCAGTCAGCCAAAGTCCGCTCCTTCGATCAAACCTACGATGAAGCGTGCCCAATATGATAGAGCGGCTACCGAGTTTGCAGAGTCTAATAATACTAACATCATTGCTGGATCTGAGCAGGATGTGCTTGCTTATCAACAAATCCAAACTCGAAGGGCAGATGGGGAGAACTTCGATATGGTCGCCGGTTTGAGCTCCATACAAGGTTTCGGTGTTTTCGTTGACTTCGTGGATAATGAAATCATCTGTGAAGAAGATTCTTATTGTTGGGGTGTTTTCAACAGAGTCAAAGAAGGGGGCGGGCTTGCTTTGAGCGTTATTGCGGCTGCTGGGAGTGAACAACTTGGAAACTTTATCGAGATGTCTCAAAAAAGCGATTTGTTGTTGTTCTTTCAATCTACTCGTCGCTAAAGACGTATTGTTTTCAGCAAGGTGACCGTAAATCGCGGAATCGTATAAAAGGTCCAACTCCTTCAAGTATGTAATATGTTCGTCCATTTTTCCCTCTTTGCTCTCACAAAGGGAAAACGTGAAAAGTCAGAAAAACCGGACAAATCTTTTTCTATAATTGAATTATTTCTTCAAATGAATGAGAAATGCGTAGAAATTGAGTACGAAGAGTGAAGAAATTTTTCGGGAATAGCTGGAACTGAATGGCGCTGGCCTATCAAGCTAAAAAAGGTAATGCTCCGTAGCGTGAGCTACGGTTTTATAAAATTGTCATTCAAGTTTTTTGTTTTGATCTTCTCTGTTGATTGAATGATGGGAGAGTGAATTTTCATTGCAATATGGTGAAAGTTATCCCAAGCAAGAGCTTTAATTCGGCGGTTGCTTCATTATTTTAAGGCTTCAGCCGTCTTCGAAAGATTGTTCAGGGAAAGTAGATGAGTCGATATAAAGGTGCCCAATTTCTAACAGTATCTGTGTGCGCTTTAGGATTGCAGGTGAACAGTCCGGCGATAGCGCAAGAAGCTGAAGAAGTTAAAGTCTTGGAAGTGCAAAATGTGAGTGTTGCTCGACCGGATATTGATCCTGGCTCTATCAGTCGAGTTCCTCAAAGCGTGCTGAACCAGATTGGAAGAGACCATCCAGCGGAAGTTGTCAACACGCTCCCTGGTGTAAATATTCAAATGAATTCTGGGCAAGAACACTTAATCGCGCTTCGGTCACCTGTTTTAACTGCTGGAGCAGGGCAGGGATCTTTCTTGATTCAACTGGATGGGGTGCCAACGCGTGCAGCTGCGTTTGGGAATGTAAATGCCTTGTTCGAATTGCCATATGAGGGTGCGTCTAATCTTGAAGTTGTTCGTGGACCGGGTGGTGCCCGCCATGGTTCAAATGCCGTTCATGGCGTGATCAATGTGTTGAGCAAAGCGCCCGAAAACGTGGAACCCTTCATTCAATTAAGTGCAGGCAGTTTAGCTCGAGCTCGTATCGATGGAGCAATTTCTGGGGAACAGGAAGACATTGCTTGGTCTGGATTTGCCTCTTTGCAACATGATGATGGTTGGAGAGATGACTCTGGATTGGATCAACAGAAAATTGCTTTCAAAGTGTCCAACAAAGGTAAAGTTTGGAATTTAGGTGCAGGTGTTTTTGGATCTAACCTGCATCAAGAAACTGCCGGTTTTATTCAGGGCGACAATGTCTACAAAGATCAAGATACCGCGGAAACGAATCCCAATCCTGAAGCTTTTAGGGATGCATGGACAGCGCGTATTCAAGCAAAGGCTTCTCGTGATGTTGGTGAGAATGGCGAACTAAATTTTGTACCATTTGCAATTACTCAGCACATGATTTTCCGACAACATTTTTTGCCATACAAAGGTATAGAAAAAAATGGACACGATAGTGTTGGGTTGCTGAGCAGATACAACAATAAAGGCAAAAATATTGATTGGACTTTGGGTATAGATGCACAATGGGCGTCTGGGTATTTGAAGGAAATACAACCTGAGCCATTTGGTTTCTTCCCGAGTGATACTAGGTTCCCAGTTGGCATCCATTACGACTATGAAGTTGATACTCTCACATTTGCTGGTTTTGCAGAGGCGCGTGTTCAAGCCACTGAAAATTTACTAATTTTAGCAGGTGTGCGTGCAGAAACCCATCGTTATGAATATGCAACCAATACACCGGCAGGCATAAATGGTCGGTTTCAGGTGCCAAGTGACCGAGATGACAATTTTGATTTGCTAACTCCTAAATTCGGCCTTGTTTGGACAGGAGTTGACGATACGGAAATTTATGCCAACTTCTCCCGAGGGGAGCGTGCACCACAAGCTTCTGATTTGTATCGTTTGCAGTCATTACAAAATGTTGCGGAGGCAGACGTTGAATCGAATGATAGCGTTGAGATTGGGATTAGAGGTAGGTTAGCTGGCTATGTCAATTATGACGTCGCGGCGTATTCAATGCAAAAATCCGATTTTTTCTTCCGCGATGCAAACAGATTGAATGTCGCTGATGGAAAGACAGATCACAATGGAATTGAAATTGCTCTAGCTTCTGCAAACAATTTGGGTTTTGTGTGGTCGGGACAAGTGAGTTATGGGGATCATACTTATGAATTTGATCGCGCTGTAAACAATGTCTCAGAAGTGATCTCTAATGGAAATCAAATTGATACATCACCAGAGTGGTTGGCTGATCTAGGGGCTGGCTATATTTGGAATACGGGAGCAGTTCGTTGGGATTTGGAGTATGTTGGGGAATATTTCACAAACGCAGCTAATTCTCGCACTTATCCTGGACATACTATTCATCAAATAAGGTTAGATCAGCAAATATCTGATAATGTGAAAGGCTTTGTGGTCATTCGAAATGTTTTTGATGAAAGATATGCAGACCGGGCTGATTTTGCATTCGGAAATGACAGGTATTTTCCAGGGGAGCCGGCCAATTTGATGCTTGGACTGCGGTTCGGATATTAGAGCGTTTTAAGTAACTTTCATAAACTGATGCTAGATGAAAGCTGACTTGTGGTACACTTTGTAAAATCGAACTAAAGTGTAATTAAGTAACAAAAGGGTCTAGTTGTGAAGCGCCTATGGAAGCTTTCGGTTTTGCTTTGGTGTTTTTTGTTTGCTCAACAAGCATACGCACTGTCTGAACCTGCATCCAATCCTGGTACTGGAATAAATTTTGTGGAAGCTTCTTCAGAAGCGGCCTTCTCGAAAGAATATGTTGCGGCTGAAAAGCTTTTAATTTCTATCTTGATTGATTTGGATGGGCCTGTCGATAAAAGGCGTTTTTCAAATTTGAAAAAAGCTGTTCGTAAGGCGGTGAGGGCAGAACCTTTATCTGTCGATGTGAATCTGATGTATGCAACGACTTTGTGGTTGGAGGCCCGCTCCACAGGTAAAAGAATGAGTTACCTCAAGGGTTTACCTCAGAAATCTCGTGATGTGTTTGAGAAAATTTTAGAGGAACATCCTGAAAATTCCCGTGCACTGGGTTCATATGCGCTTTGGAATTTTGATGTGCTAAGGCGTGGTGGTAAAAGTGGCGCGCGTGCTTTGGGGGCGTCTTACGAAAACGGAGAAACGATGTGGAACCGTTCCAGAGAACTAGCGCCAGATGATCACTTTCTTGCGATTCAAGGAGCTTTTATGCTCATTGCTTTTGATCGTGAACAATTTCAAAATGAGGCCATTGAATTGTTGACCAATGTAGCGGAAGAAGAAATGAGTTCTGCATTGGAACTAGCATTGTTTAAGCGAGGAAATGAATTGAAACTCGCACTTCAGAACGATGACAATGCGGAAATTGATCGGCTTTTAAAATCTTGGATTGGCAGATAGAGCAATTGAAAATGAGCGATTTTGATCGGATGATTGCGAATGCCTGATTTACAAGAAAACGTAATTTCCAACCACAGCACAACCTCAGGCGGATTGGAATTAACGGTTGTAATACCGGTCTTCAATGAAGTTGATAATGTTGAGCGTATGGTTGCTGCTTTAGATGCTGCTTTGCTCGATATTAAATGGGAGGCAGTCTTTGTAGATGACGACTCTCCGGACGGAACCGCCAATAAAATCACAGATGTTGCAAAGGTTGATCCTAGAGTAAGGCTTATTCATCGCGTAGGAAGAAGGGGGCTTTCATCAGCAGCAATTGAGGGGATGATGTCTTCAACTGCGGAATATGTGGCGGTGATAGACGGTGACCTTCAGCATGATGAGCGAATTCTTCCTGAAATGTTGCAATCGGTTCGCGAAGGTGCCGATATCGCGATTGGAACACGGTATGTGGAGGGAGGCTCTACTGGTGATTGGGATGAAACGCGGGAACGAATAAGCCGTTTCGCAACCTGGGTGTCGCATAAAATGACACGTGTAGAATTAAATGATCCAATGAGTGGTTTTTTCTTGTTAGGACGAGAAACGTTTCTTTTGGTCGTTCATGATTTGTCGGGACTTGGTTTCAAGATTTTATTGGACATTCTAACGACTGCTAAACCGGCTTTAAAAATAGCGGAAGTTCCATATACCTTCCGAGAACGAGAAGAGGGGGAAAGCAAGTTGGATACATCAGCTGCATGGGATTTTTCGATGCTGTTGATCGATAAGAACATTGGGAAACTTATCCCAGTTCGCTTTGTATCGTTTGCTTTTGTTGGTGGTCTTGGAGTTTTCGTACATTTTTTGGCGCTCACAGCCATGTTTCAAATGGTTGGTAAATCTTTCCTTTGGGCGCAAACTACCGCGATGATAACATCAATGGTGTTTAACTATTGGTTGAACAATTTGCTTACATACAGGGATCGGCGACGCACAGGGATGCGATGGATAACTGGCTTGATTAGCTTTGTTGTCATCTGCTCTTTAGGGGGAGCCGCGAATGTAGGGGTCGCTAATTTTTTGTATGGAGAGCAAACGCATTGGGTACTTTCTGCGCTCGCTGGCATTCTAGTTGGCGCTGTGTGGAATTACGCTGCAACCAGTTTATACACTTGGCGGAATTAGATTCTCAGTACATATATGTAATGGGACAAACAAAAAAGCATAATTTTTAAATAAAATATGCGCAAAATAGTGGGTGAAAAACTCACATTGAGGGAATGCCGTGAATCAGAGTGCTGCAAAAGTAGCCAAGCTCGATGGTCGTCGGGTTAAGAGCCGAGAAAAATTAAAACAAGCATTAGCCAAATTACTACTCGATAAAAGTTTGGAGAAAATAACAATTGAGGAAGTCGCAAAAGCTGCGGCAGTAACTCGGCCTACATTTTATTCCAATTATCGAGATTTACAGGCAATTGTCATCGAATATGTCGATGAATTGATGTCTACTTTGGTTCAAGAGTTTGAAAAAATAGACAGTGACAAGCGCATATCTCCACGTGATCGCGTAACAGCAATCATTCTCTATTACATTGAAATGTTACAGGAGAATGATTGTATTTTGCTTAGTACTGCCGCGGGCCGGGCAGGGAATGAAGCACTTGATTTAATGCGCCGATACGGGATGCAGATAATTCTCGTTAGAGCCAGTAAGCTGCCTGATTTAGATATGCAGCAACATGAACTAGAAATCGCGATGCATTTTGTATCTGGTTCCATCAACACGGTTCTCGAAGCTCATGCTTCAGGGAAGTTGGAATATCCGCCACAACAAGTCGCGGAATACGTCACAAAACTAGTGTATGAAGGTCTGGGTAAAGAGCTTGGTGATCCAGACAAATTAATGCGCTAGAAATAACGCGTTAATCGAAATGTTAGTGCATCATCTTTTCTGAAGAAGTGAAGCGGATCAATTTGGTCTGTATTGATAAAGAGGCGTGCTTCTAGCTCAGCCTTCCAATTGTCACCGATTCTACGCTCTGCTTCTATCAAGCCAGAGGAAGAACCGTTTTCAAGATCGATAATGCCGCCCGCCAATATGCTGGTATCTTGCATGTCATTCAAAGCGTAACGTGCTCCAACAAACAGATCATTGTTTGAGGTGGTTATAGGTACGAGAGGGGAATTTTCTTCGCGATCGTCATATTGGTATTCCGCTAGAATACCTAAATCGGCTCCGCCATCTGTTAAGCCGTAAAACGTATATTCAAGACCACCAACAAATGCTCCGAATGTATCTCCATGGCCTTCACGTACAATCCCTTCGAATTTCCAGAGCCAGGCTTCGTTTGTGTATTGAATATCCAATCCAAATTGAGAAATTTGTGCGTAGTGAGGAATGAATTTTGTGCCATCGCTTGAAGGAGAAAAGGAAGCTTCTCGGCTCGTCCCATCGAAAAGAGATAGGCCAACATCCCAATCCCCAAAATAGTGAGAATATCTTAGGGCAAAGTCGATATTCTCTTCTTCATCTCCGCTTTCAAAGGTTGGGTTCTCCCAATCTAGAGGGAGAGGACCTCTTAAGCGTCCATCTATGCCAGGAGCGGTTTGTTTTCGAAAGTATGGTAGAATAAAGCCTTCCAATTTCCCCCAATCTTGTTGTGTTCCAATGCGGATGGCAGGTTGCCCAAGTTTGTCTTCTCCGTCTATGTCTTCGACACCGTCAGTTTGATTGACAATATCAACGAGGTGGCGAGATTCAGCGGTTCCCCAGAATACTTTGATTAAACCTACTTGGGCTTCAATGGCGTCCCCGCGATACCTATAATAAAATTCTCTGGCGTCGGCATGGGTGCGTTCTTCATCGAGACTATCTATGCGTGCCCAAGGCATAAAAACAAATTGATGTTTTCGATCTTCACTGCGCCAATCAACTTCTGCTTCTAGTATTGCAGAAAATTGACTGAATTCATCAGATTGGTTTGGAAACAATGGATCGTTGGGAAACACACGCGCCTCTATGCCGACTGAACCGCTAAATTCAGGTGCTTCAGCCAAAGCTGAATGAATAGGTGCCGCAAACGCCAAAGCTAAAGCGAGAGGAGTGTATCTGAGGTTTGTCATAGTCGTACTCGAAGGAAAACATTTGGGTATCTCTTAGCAGCCCTGACCGACATAAGTGGGTTAGGGTAGGAATGTCAGTCAGTGGGAAATGAGACTGCTAAGAGATGTTCTGTGGTGAGGTGTCGTTAGTCTAGCGTTTCCAAAACACCTTTGACGAAATCACGATCCGTAAGTCCTTGGTCGAACTGGTATTCGGAATAAACGAGATCAGTCGTCTTTTTTGACACAGTGTTAGACATGGAAAGCTTATGAGCACGCCAAATGTTGTCACTGTAGAGACGGTATCCAGTTAGTTCTAAATCTTTCAATTTTGCGCCGCGACGATCGAAGAACTCAACCTTTCTTAGTTGATTGTGCTCCGTATCTATGTAGGCGATTTGACGAGAATATCCTGATTTTTTGTATGCAGGAATTCGTTCCACCACGTCGACTTGAAGGCTCTCACCGTCAAGGTCCAATGTGCTCGTTTCCAAATATTTATATGTGTATTTGTTCAACTCAAGAGATGTGAAATCTTCAAAAGCAAATTCTGACCCTACAAATGGACCGGACTTATTGGCTGAAGAAATACGTTTCACACGTTTTAGTGCTGGCAGGAACAGCCATTGATTGTCAGCCTTGAGTATTTGCGCATGAGAGAGGAGAGCGGTTCCTTCCACATCACGCGGTGTTTTGAAGACAACAAGAGATTTATCACCGACGGAATTGTCCTCGCGTTCAAGTGTGCTGAAATTGAGGTCTCTAGTGGTTTCTTGACCAGCAGCATTTCTCAATATCATCTGTGCTGAAACAACAGAATTACCAAAACCATTGTCTGAATTGTCGGCGGTTTTGGCTATGTCATAGCCTTTTTGCTCTTCTGCGGTGTCTGCCCATTCAGGGTAGGTTTCTGCATAGGCATTCATTGCCAAGCTAAGAGAAAGAGCACTCACTACAGCGAGCATTGAAAAAGATTTAGTCATCTGATTTGTGAAGGACATTGTTAGATGCTCCCTTGATTTGATGCGAGACTAGGAGTTTGCGTGTTTGAATCTTGAGTTTTCTTCCGATCAACCAGCAGAAGAAGAGCTGGAAGGAATAGGAAGTCGAGAATTAAGGCGAACACAATTGCAAGTGCTGTCATTAATCCAAGGTCTGCGTTGAGCTTGAAGGTTGAACCCGCAAGCACGGCAAATCCAATAGATAAGACAACTGTGTTTACAATGAGAGCAGCGCCAACTGTTTTGAACGCATATGCTATCGCTTGGGTTGGTGCCTCATTTCGTTCTGTCCGAGCGCGTTGATATTTACTCAGGAAGTGGACTGTATCATCAACAACAATACCCAGAGATACTGCGGCAACTGAAGCGACAGAAAAACCAACTGTTCCAACAAGCACTGCCCAAGCACCAAATGTTGCGAGAATAGGGAGTGTATTTGGTATCATTGAAAGAAGACCAATACGGATACTCTTCAGCGCAAAGATCATAACAATCGCGATGGCCAGAATGGCAGTAATGTTTCCTTTGATCATGCTTTGTACGTTTCGGTCAGTTACGTAGGTGAACATTACTTGGGCTCCCGTTGCCTGCGTTTGCATGTAATCGGGAGTGTTCTCTTTTAGCCAAGCATCTGCAGCATTCAGGAAAGTTTTTGTTTCTAATGAAGTTACATTTCCAAGTGTTGCTGTGATACGCGTCGCAGATTTATCAATGTTGATACGATCATTCAGATCCAGTCCGTAAGGCAGAGATAGCTCATACAATAAAAGGTATTGAGCGGATAAATCCCTATCGTCCGGCATTTTGTAATAGCTCGGATCGTCGGCATGAAGGTTTTTGTTCAAACGCTTCATTATGTCAGAAATCGAGTAAACGTGAGTGACGTTGTCCTGAGTTTTCAAAAACTCAGTAAAGTCTTCAAGATAGTTCAGGAATTCAGGTTCTGATACCCCGCCTGGAGCTTCTGCAGGAATAGAATATTCAATTGCGTAGAGGCCAAAGTGATCTAGCGCAAAATCATTGTCACGACGAATTTCTAGGGTGTCATCGAAATAATCTACCCATTGATCGTTGAACTCCAAAGTTGGGACCAATGCGGTTAAAGCGATGGTTGCAGCTAAAGACGCTCCGATAAACTTGCCCCAATGCGTGGTTACCAAATTTGCCAGTTTTTCCATTAAGACCGGTTCGGAGCCTTTTTCTTTTACCTTCACTTTCATTGGTAAAACACTCAAGAGAGCTGGTAAAATAGTGATAGAAAATAACCATGCGGCTGCAATACCAGCAGCAGTCATATTGCCGAGGTGCCAGTAAGGAGGTGAGTCTGAAAAGTTAAGAGCCAAAAAGCCTATTATTGTTGTTACCGATGTTATTAGAACTGGTGAAAAGTTCACTCGGAGGGCGTCAAGTATTGCCTCTTTCTTATTCATGCCTTCAGCCATTGCTGAGCGTGCTGACATTTGAATGTGAATTGAATCAGCAACAGCCAACGTCAGAATGATCACCATCGCGGACAATGAAACAGGCGTGAGCGCGTATCCCATTAGTCCTCCAAAGCCAAATCCAACCATGATGGACATTATTGCAATGACCATTGTGACAACTGAACCGGTGAATGACCGGATAGTTAAAACCATTAAGATAAGGACGACAGCGAACATCATCGGAAAGAGCGTCATCATGTCAATCATGCCGGCTTCCGCGAAGGCATTATTTAGCATTGATAGACCTGACAAAGCGAATGTGTAATCGGGGTTTTCTGCACGAATTCGTTCCAATTCAGTGCGTATAAATCCGACTGCTTGTGGCACTTCGGTGATATCAATTTCGGGATATTGCAATACAACATTGACTGCGGTCACATCCCCTTTTTCCGTTACCAATTGCTTGGCTAGAAGCGGTTCACTTAATGACACATCCTTGATTTTTTGAAGTTCTTCGGGGGAGAGGTTTACTGCATCGGATGCCAAATCTTCTACGATGAGATCGTCTTCTTCGGCGTAAGTGTGTTGAAAGTTTGTAAGGGAATCGACACGGCTAGCAAAAGGTATTTGCCATCCAATTTCCGTCAGTTCTTCGACAATTCGTAGTGTATCATTTGTAAAAACATCCCCATTTTTTGGGGCAACAACAATTAGAATATTATCATTTTTTGTATATGTGGCTTGAAAATTTTCGAAATTGTTTAGCTCTGGATTTTCATCTGAGAAAAACACACGATAATTAGTTGAAAATGCAAGGTTGCTTGCGCCGGATGCAAAAGCAGCGGTTAGTGCAAGCGCGCCAATCATGACTATCCAACGCCATTGCAGCATGAATTTAGCCAATTGCGATGCAAACGCATCAGCAGAATTTCTGATTTCTCCCATAAGGAGTTCTCCCTCCGCCTGGAAATTCCAGACATGTGCCAATTAAATTTGAAAACGACAAAGTAATCTCGTTTTCAGAATAGTCATTCTAAAATTAGAATAGTCGTTCTAATATTCAAGGGAGGAATTGTAAAAAACTTTGAATAAAAGTTGGATCGTGAAAATTAGGCCGACAATATCGCAAACGTAGAGCTCAAAGACATCTCGAGTAATTCCTGACTTTCTTCGCATTGTGCAAGTGCATTCAGACCATACATAGTTGTCATTAGGAGGAGGGCGGCATCGGCAGGTTTTATGCCCGGCCGTAAAGAATTGTCATCTTTAGCCATCTGAAAAATTCGTTCCATCTCAGCTATTTTTTGGTTCATCAAATCATGAACGTTCTCAGCGATGGTTTTATCGTGTGGAGCCAGTTCAAATGCTGCCTGGCAAACTAAAGAGCCAGCAAATTCGGATTTGGTACTGTCAACAATATCTTCCAAAGGGCCATTCATAAATTCTTGAACTGTGGCCATGATTGAAGCAGTTCGATTTTCGACACTGCTTTTTAATTCTTCGATCATGGTCTCACTGTCGCGAGAGAGAGCGGCAAGGAATAATTCGCGTTTTCCGCCAAATTGTTGATAGATAGCGTAGCGATTTAACTTGGTTGCAGTGACAAGGTCTTCGATTCCAGTGCGTTCATATCCCTCATTACGGAATACTTCGATAGCAATATCAATAGCCTTTGAAATCTCGGCTTGGCTCCTTCCCATGTGAAAATCCTTGTCGTGTTTTAATGTCCGTCTCACTGATTATATATGAGCAAAATCACGAAAACAAAATATTGCCCTAAAGTAAGCTGCTCATATTATTCTATATTTTGAAGGTTGGTATAGAATTTTCCCTGAGAAAATATCAGCGGAATTCCTTCACTTTGTTGGGCGTGATTTACATGCCCAATGACTATTGAGTGATCGCCTGCATCATGCACTTGGAATGTGGTGCATTCAAAAATTGCCAAGCAATCCTCAAATATAGGAACATCGTGATTGTTAAGCCTGTGTGGTTGTGCGGTCAGGTCACTTTGGGGCTTCGCAAACGCGTCACACAAATCTTTTTGTTGATCGCTCAAAACATGAATAGCGAAATGCTGTGAGTTTACAAAAAGGTCGTGCCGAGAGGATAGTTTGGCAGGAGCCCACATTACCAGTGGTGGGGTAAGTGAAATGCTTGAAAAGCTGTTTGCCGTAATTCCAATTGGCCCCTTAGGAGATTGAGCTGTAACAATTGTTACGCCAGTTGCGAATTTACCAAGAGAATCTCGAAATGCTCTTGTGTCTGAAAGTGGCGAGAAGGCGTCCATATTGGCTCTCAAAATAGGAGTTCGGCATATATTGGTTTAGTTGCATGCAATATGTCGGTATCAATTTTGTAAAGCAGATTTAAGGAATTGTTCTCTATTGCTGGATGATCTTCGCTTTGCTTCTTCAATAGCTTGTTGCTCAGAGGCATCTAAAAGAGCTTCCAATAGTCTAGCGAAGTGCTCTCTCATAGTTTTGCGGGCTCTTTCAGGGTCGCGTGATTTAAGAGCTTCCAGAATATCGACATGTTCTTTGACGCGATGAGCTGAGTCTTCAACACAAACAGCTGCATATACTTTCTTTACGCTGTCGATCTCAGTTCTCATTCGCCAAAGGTTTTCCATAAAAAATTCATTGGCTACATTGCGTGTGGCTTTTGTTATAAGGTGATGGAAATCTCGGTCAGCTTGTTCACCATCGGCTGATTGACCGCTGGCTTCGCCCATTTTGATGATTGTGTCTTCTAGTTTGGCGATCTGCTCATCAGTGATCATGGTGGCAGCGAGTGCGGCACATTCGGATTCAAACAATAGCCGAGTTTGGGTGAGTTCGAATGCGCTCATTGGTGGTAAAACTGGTTTGCCGGTGAGTGCTTGTTCAGGCTGCTTGACGTAAACTCCTGATCCAACTTTGATCTCTACGCGCCCAATGGCCTCGAGTGAGATTTCTGCTTCACGAATGACGACGCGGCTTACATTAAACTTTGTTGCTAATTCTCTTTCTCCTGGAAGACGTGTCCCTGGCGAGTATTGCCCAGAGTCAATCATCTCAAGGATTTCATTCGCAACTTTATTATATAATCTTTGTTCAGCCATCTATTTCTGAAACTGCCTTTGGTTCTGCGGAGTGCCGCCATTTGATTCTCTGAATCTATACTAACCTAATTGGTCATGCCAATTCAAGTTTTCAAATATTATGACTGCAGCATTCTAGTTTCTGAGTGGGATTGGTAATTGGTCTTAGCAATCTTTAGGCGCCTTTTGATTGCAGGTGAATCTTTGATCGAGATACGGGTCTCTTTCACGGGGGGCATGGGCCAGCAATACATTGTCAATTGAGCGGTTCATGCTTCATGTCGGTGCTTAGTCATTGTTTTGAAGTTTGTTTTGTAACAGAGGCGTCTTTGGGGGCGCAATAATTGGTATGACCAATTTGGGCCGCATTAAAGGTGGTGGTGTGTATAGATTAAGATTTCAGCTCTTTGAAACGATCAAATAAGCAGAATCGATAGAATAATAGTCCCATTCCGTGCCTGCCGATTGTCTATTGTAAACGAATAAAACGTAAGTTGTGCTGAAAATTTCCAAGAGCATCTGTGATAAAATAAAATGGGAGCGGTCACAAAATGTGTTGAAAATACAACATTTGATCAAAAAGAGTGGGTATTGCAGGCCAAATTGTATATAAAAAAGCTGTAATTGGTTGACTAATTGGTATGAACATGTGGTTTTGGTGTAGGGCGGGCCAAATAAAAATAGGTTCAATACCTGATAAAAAGTTATAATATGGGAGGATAATTCATGGTTTCAGGAAATCGTGATAAATCGAATTCAACGCGTTCACAGCAAGCTTGGCGTGCGGCACTTTGCGCAAGTGTGGCATTTTCATTTGCATCGCCAGTTTTTGCACAAGATGTGGTTGAAGTGCAGCAGGAAGCTGCCAACCAGGCAGAAGATGACAAGGTGTTGGACACTATTGTTGTTACTGGAATTCGCTCAAGCTTGAAAAAAGCTGCTGAGCTGAAGAGGGACTCTTCGCAAGTTATTGATGCAATTGTTGCAGAAGATATTGGTAAGCTTCCTGACAACAACATCGCTGAAGCGCTTCAGCGCGTAACTGGTGTTTCTATCAACCGTGACTTTGGTGTTGGTAATGCTGTTTCTATCCGTGGTTTACCGCAAAACCGTGTTGAAATTAATGGTCGTTCAACACTAGGTGACGCGCGTCAAGGTATCAGCCTGGATGACATGCCAGCCGCGTTCTTGTCACAAGTTGAAGTTATTAAATCACCAACACCTGAAATGATTGAGGGTGCTCTAGGTGGTACCGTCAACATGAAGACACTACGTCCGCTAGAGTTAAGCGACCGTGTCCTCTCTGTAAGTGTTGATGCTGAGTATGCTGATAAGACAGAAAACATTGCTCCGATTATTAATGGTACATACGGAGACAAATGGGACCTTGGAGCGGGCGGCTCATTTGGTGTAGTTGCTTCGTTATCTTATCAAGACCGTGAATTGCGCCAAGATCAATTTCAGCAGGACTTGCGTGTGCAGTCAGGTTTCGATTGGAATGATGATGGAACAATTGGTGTGGACGAGTTTTCGTCAAACACACCAAGTGGAAACTATATTATTTCGCGTGAACACAAGTATGAGCCTTGGGTTGAGCACAGAGAACGTACAGCTGCTAACGTAAGCTTGCAGTGGGCCCCAGCGAATGATCGTGGTAATTTCTACTTCGACTTTAACTACACTGACCGTGATGGTGGTCAAGAAGCTTACTCTGTTCTTCAAGCTGGTGGTTCTGCAACAAATGCCAATGGAACAGCTGTTGAGAAGGAAAATGGTGAGCTAACCGGATTTGTTCTTGAAGGCAGCAACTTCATTCTTCCAAAAACTTGGAGTACTTTCAGAAGCACAGAGTCGTTTTCAAACGCTCTTGGTGGTGATTGGGACTTCACAGACAGCTTGAACGTAAGCTTTGAGTTCGCATCAGCAAAATCTGACCAGAAAACACCTGCGTCCGAGTTTAACTGGCGTGCGCACGACCAGGCTGCAGAAGCGCTTGATCCTGCGGGTCAAAACCGTCTGTTTATCGATTCATTGATCGATACAAGCAGTCATGGTTCAGTGCCTGGTGTTACTTATCTGAATGGTGTTGAGAATCCTTACTTAAACCAAGAAGCTCTTGCTCTTCGTGAGTTTAGACACCGTACCGACGATATCGAGAACACAGAAGATGCATTCCGTATTGATGTTGAATATGCAAACCCGGGTGGTTTGAGCTGGTTTACAGCAGCTAAAGCCGGTGTGCGTGTTACCGACAGATCTTATGAAAGAAACAGATCGGAATTCCGTTCAGCCAACCTTCACCAAGACCTAACGTCTGCTGATGGAAGTGAATACATCGTTTGGACAATGGCTGAATTTGCCAACCTTTATCCTGGAACTCTTGTAACGCCATATAGTGGGACTGAGTTGTTCGATCAGGCTGGTTATACTTCTGAAAACCAAACTGCTCCATTTACGTTGTATAACGCTGCTCTTCTTAGCCAAGATCTGGAAGGTACTTTTGGAATTTTCCAAGAATTGGTTCAAGGTACAAACAGAGAAGTTACTGGTACTCTTCAAGATAATTTGGCGTTTAGTGAAAGTGCATACACGAAAATCGAAGAAGACACTCAGGCATTCTACGTTCAGGGTGAATTCGACTTTGATGTTGCAACAGTTGTTGCTGGTGCTCGTTTCGTGGACACTGAAATTACAGCTTCTGCTTATCAGGATGGTGTAATTGTTACGGATACTGAGTCATACAGCGACTTGCTTCCAAGCATCAACATAACGGTGCCATTGTCAGATAACACAGTGCTACGTGCGTCTGGTGCGAAAGTGATGCGTCGTGCTGACTTTGGTGAGTTGAGCCCAGCTTATGACTTTAACTCAGATGTTGTAACTGCTACGCGTGGTAACCCAGGTCTTGAACCATACCGTGCAACTCAGTTTGACTTCGCTGTTGAGCACTACTGGGGTGAGGCCAACATGTTGTCTGCCACAGTGTTCTACAAGGATGTAGCTTCATTCTTGCAATCTTCAATCTACTGTGCTTACGAGCCAGGGGCTGTTGCTAGTCAGAACCAGTCAATCCCAAGTCAGATTTGTCTATTGCCAGAAGGTGTAACAGAAGATTCGTTCACTTACTCAAGTGCGCCTGATGGTACTGATGAGGGGTCTGCTCTGTGGGCATCTCTACGTGACCGCGCTGGTGTTCAAACGACAACTCAAACGAACGGTCAAAACGGAACGATCCAAGGTTTCGAGCTTGGTTTAGTGTACAACTTTGATTTCCTTCCGGGTCTATGGTCTGGTTTCGGTGTCAACACGAACTACACTTACTCTGAGAGCACGTCTCCATCCGGTACTCCGCTTGAAGACATTTCCAAAAACTCTTACAACTTCCAAGTGTTCTGGGAATATGATGCATTTGCTGCACGTCTAGCTTACTCACACCGTGGTAGATTCCTAGACGACACCACTCAGAAGCGTACTGAGCACATCGGTCTGCTTGTTGCTAGCAACACTATTGACCTCGACAATGACCCAACACAGGGTAACAGCTTCCGTGATGAAATCTCTCAATTGGACTTTTCAGCAAGCTGGGATGTTAACGATTGGTTGACTGTTGTTGGTAGTGCAACAAACCTCACAGGTGAGCCTTTGATCAGTTCTTCTGCTCAAGGAGTTATGTGGGAAATTCAGGAAAGTGACAGTAGATACAGCCTTGGTGTTCGCGCCAAGTTCTAATCGAATGTAACGTAATAGAGCGCCGGGCAGTTTCCAATTGCCCGGCGCTTTTCTTTTTTGCTGTCGTCCCATTTGAATTTGTTTTGGAGAAAGACAACAATGAATAAGTTGTTTTCATTACTTTGTGTTTTGTGTTTGGGGGCGTGTTCAGCGTCCAGTTCTTATTGGCAACTAGTTGATAATTTTGAGCGCTTGGAATTGGGTGAGGATTGGGTCAAGGTTGATGCGCAGAATGACACTGACCCATATGTCGAAGATCCCCAAATTGCAGAAATAACTGCATTCGAAAGTCAGAATAACAGATTTTTGTTGAAGAAAGCCGCGCCTGATGGAGTTCTGGGGAACCGAAAGGCTTTAACTTTTGTGGAGCTGCCTACGACTGTTCGAGTGGGCGAAATCTACACTTTTTATACGCGCATTAATGTTGAGTATTTTCCGAACAATCATTCATTTGGTTTGGGCAATTTGCCGTCAGAACAAATAGCATTGCTTAGTTATGACGCATTTGAGCCAATGATGCGGATTACCGATAAGGCTGAGTCGGATGGAAGTAGAAATGATGGCACTTTGATGGTCTCCGCTGGCCATAAAAAGTACGAAAAAATTAGAAATGTTCTTGCTGAAGAACCTGTAAATCCTCTGCAGGATGGAGAATGGTATGAGCTTTGGTATGTCGTCAACAATTCGCGTAATGAAGATGGTGGGCAGGGCTTTGACCTCTATATGCGTGGAGGAGAATTTGAGGTCCAAACTCTCGTTTACAGGAGAGGCAAATTTCGTATGCAACGTGAATTGCCGCTCACTCACTTTCTTACAATTAGCAATACTGGATCGAAGAAATCACCGTATGGGAATGGGGGAGTCAGGTATGATGATGTCTTCATGGCAAAAAACATGGAGTTGTCTGTTCCTCCGAGTGTTGTGCTTGAATGATTTCGGTCCGGAAAATGTGAGGAGTGAAGCGTTATGACCAAAGCATATATTGTGATGGGTGTATCAGGCGCGGGTAAATCAACGATCGGTAAGTTGTTAGCCGAAAGATTAAGTTTGCCCTTTATTGAGGGGGACGATTTTCATCCCGCGCAAAATGTAAAAAAAATGAGCTCAGGGGAGCCATTATCAAATAATGATCGACGGGAATGGATTGAGGCTCTTTCAGCTGAAATTAATGCGCAGTCAGGTGCGTGTGTTTCATCGTGTTCGGCTCTGAATGAAGAGGTTAGAAGGTGGATTGTTGAAAAAGTTGATCGCGAAGTCATGTTTGTTTTTTTGAATGGGGGTAGGGAGCTGCTGCTAGAGCGCTTGGGTGCCCGGACAGGGCATTTTTTTAAAGTCGAAATGTTAGATTCTCAGCTAGATTCATTCGAAGTGCCCGAGGGGGCTTTAAAAATAGAGATAAATGATGCGCCCTCAGAGGTGGTCACGAAAATAATCCAAAACCTTTAGGTTTTCTATGGTGTTGGTGGGCTAGTCGATTCTCTGACAACAAGTGTGGGAGAAGGAATGTCCGGAAATGCGGATTGGTTTGATGGGTTTTCCGAAAGTAGCTTTTGAACTGCAAGCTTTCCTGTGTCATGAATAGGGGAACGCAAAGTGGTTAGTCTAGGCCAGACGGTAACTGCTATGTGGAAATCATCATAGCCAACTACTGATAAATCTTCTGGAACTCTTAATCCTGCCAACCGTATCGCATGTAGGGCACCGGCGGCCATTTCGTCGTTTGAAGCAAAAATCGCAGTCGGAGGGGTGGGTAAAGCTAGTAATTCCTGTGTTGCGGACGTGCCGGACTCAAAAGTGAAATCACCTTTTACTAAATACTCTGTGGGTAAGTGGATTTTATTTGCCCGTAAGCTTTCTCTAAATCCTTCAAGCCTTTCTTTGCTGGAAAGAAAATCGGATCTTCCCAAAATGCATGCTATTTGTGTGTGTCCGAGAGATGATAGATAGTCTGCGGCTTCAGAGGCTCCGATACGGTCGTTAGTGACAATGATGTTTTTCTCTTCATCGAGTTCCGCAGGTGAAATTCGGATGTATTTGCATCCTGCCTTCCTCAGCATTTTTGCTAATGCTTCATCTTCTGCGAGTGATGGCGTTAGAATAACACCGGCCAGTTTCATGCGTTCAACAAAGGCTTGTATGTCAGACAAATAGTTTGGATTTGATCTATAACACGGTCTAACGACAAGTTCGTAGTCTGTGTCGTCTAGCCCATCCAAAATGCCTTGCTGTAAGTTCAATACAAAATGGGGATTTGGGTTTCCGTATAACATTCCAATTAAAAAGGAGTGCCGGAACGCAAGTCCTCGCGCTTGAGGGTCGGGCTGATAGCCTATTTTTTCTATAATCGTTTTGACCACAAGTCTCGTTTCGTCTTTGACGAGTGGAGAATTGTTGATGATTCTTGAAATCGTATTTTTTGAAACGCCCGCGATTTGGGCGACATCTTTAATTGTGGCTTTTTTTGAGCTCGAATAACTATCCAGCCAATCCTGAATTGCTTCATTTATTTCTTTTTTTGTTTTTTTCTTTTGAGGCATTGTGTTGGTTGTTTTGTGTCAATCGAGCACCCAATTGGATGCAGTTTAAAGTTTAAAAGCGACGAAATTTTCATTCGGCGATATCGAATTTTCTGTATGACTTGTTCTTTTTTTTAGGATGTCAAGAAAATGTTTTTCTCCAGGTTTGGGTTATTTTCTAAATAATCCTTATTATTCAGATGTTTAAATATTGAGGCATATGTGCAGTTCGGTGAATTAAGTTCTGCCCATACCTTGCGGTTTGTAGATTTTCCGCTAAAATGTGACCGGTGTCAAAAAAAATAATTTGCATAAAAATGCGGGCACTCTTGGAGGATAATTTAGTAGATGTTTTCACGTCGAAGTTTTGCTGGGGGATTGGGGGCGCTAGGGATAGGTGCCTGTAGTTCCGAAAGTGGTTTGGATAGTAGGGTGATTTTTTCATCCGATAGTCATGCAAGTGACTATCCTACTGTGATGGCAACCCGAGAGATGGGGCGCTTATTGAGCGAGCGTACCGAGGGGCGTCTGGGTATAAAAGTGTTTCAGGGCGGGCAGTTGGGTTCTGAACGCGACACCATGGAAATAATGACGATGGGCGGCATTGATATGGGGCGTATTAACATCGCCCCGTTTAACGCTATTGCGCCACTGTCCATTGTACCTGTTTTGCCTTTTTTATTCAAAGATGTTGCGCATTCTCGACGTGTTTTTGATGGTGCTCCCGGTCGAAAGGTGCTTGATTCTTTCGAGCAATACGGAATTAAAGGGCTCGTCTATTATGATTGTGGTTCCCGCAATTTTTATGGGTCTCGCGGCCCCATAAAAACACCAGACGATTTAGCTGGGATGAAACTCCGCGTCCAAAACTCAGATGTGTCTGTGGCGATGATTGATGCTCTGGGAGCGGATGCCACCCCTATGTATATTGGTGAAGTGTATCAATCATTGGTGCAGGGGGTGATCGATGGCGGTGAAAACAACTGGCCAACCTACTTTACAGAGCGTCACCACGAGGTTGCGCCTTACTTCACCCGTAGTCAGCATGTGATGACGCCGGACATGATGGTCATGTCCCTGCATCGCTGGAATTCGTTGAGTGAAGATGATCAGGTTATCTTGATGGAGTGTGCAGAGGCATCCGTTTTATACATGCGTGAGCTTTGGGATGCGAAAGTTTTAGCTTCTCAGGAGGCAGCTTTGGCAGCTGGTGTCCAAGTGAACGATGTCGACGATATTACTCAATTTTCAGATTTGATGCGACCTATTTGGGATCGCTTTGCGACATCGAATGACCAAAAACAATTGATCGAAGAAATTGAAGCAATGAGGGATGTTGAAACATGATCACTCTTGCACGTAAATTTACTAAACAAGCGTCAGAGGCGTTGATAGTCGTTGGTACGTTTGGTTTACTTCTGATGACAGCCATTATTGGCTGGCAGGTGTTTGGCCGTTATGTTTTGGGTGCTTCTCCCAATTGGTCCGAACAGGCTGCTGTAACCCTTATGATTTGGTACATCAGCTTTGCTGCTGCTGCGGGAGTCCGCGAGGGCTTTCACATTCGGATACAAGCCATTGAAAGCTTTGTCTCAGTAAAAATGGTGTTTGCTTTGCGACGTTTCAGCGAATTTGTTGTTGGAGCAATAGGGCTTTGCATGGCCGTTTATGGTGTGAAGCTATGTATTGCGACTTGGCATTTCGATATTCCGAGTTTGGGCTTTTCACGTGGAATGGGTTTTCTAGCCATCCCAATTTCCGGAGCTTTGATCGCTATATTTTCCATTGTGCGCCTATTAGAGGCAACTTTCTCAAATGAAGTCAGTGAAGAGGAGAAAGCGTAATGGAACTTGCTATTCTTATTGGTGTTCTGCTTATTTTGATGGCGTTGGGTGTGCCCGTTGCGTTTGCGTTATTGGGTTCTGCGATTGCTACCTTTATTGCGTTAGACTTTCCATTGCAGGTGGTTTTCCATCGCATGGCCGCGGGGATGAGTTTGTTTACGCTTATGGCCATTCCTTTCTTCATTTTTGCGGGAGATCTGATGTATCGAGCTGGGATTGCTGACCGATTAGTGCGTGTTGCGGATGCATGTTTCGGGCGCAGTCGTGGTGGATTGGGGCAGGTCACCGTTGGGGCGTCTATGATGTTTGGAGCTGTATCTGGTTCAGCTATAGCTAGTGCATCAGCGATGGGGTCTGCACTTGGTCCTTTAATGAAAGAGCAAGGGTATGACGGTGATTATGCTGTTAATGTTACTTCAACCGCTGCGATAGTCGGTTTGCTTATTCCACCATCTCACAACATGATTGTGTATGCTGCGAGTGCGGGGAAGGGAGTTTCCGTTGGGGATTTATTCCTCGCGGGAATAGTTCCAGGTGTCTTGACCGGAATTTTGTTGATGGTTGTCGCATGGCTTGTTGCCGTAAAGCGCGGTTACCCAAAAGGAAAATTTCCAGGATGGGAGCAGTTTACGCGCGCATTTGTTTGGGCGATTCCGGGTTTGATGACGGCGATTATCATTATGGGAGGGATCCTTTCCGGGATGTTCACGCCGACTGAGTCTTCGGCGATCGCAGTGATCTACACAATCGCTATTGGTCTTTTCGTTTATAGATCATTGGATTTGAAAACATTCCTGGAGTGTGCGCAGCAATCAGTTCGTGTAACAGCAATGATCATGATGATTGTAGCTGCCGCCTCGGCCTTCGGTTACGCCGTCGCGATTTTGGAAGCGCCCACACATCTCGCCAACATGATCACGTCTTTGACTAGCCACCCAATTGGCGTTCTGCTCATCGTGAATTTGCTTTTGCTGATATTGGGGACGTTTATGGATATGTCTCCTTTGATTGTGATCACGACACCGATTTTCTTGCCCCTAGTAATGGCTGCAGGTGTCGACCCTACTCATTTCGGGATCATCATGATGATTAATCTCGGAATTGGCTTGGTCACGCCGCCAGTTGGAGCGGTTCTGTTTGTCGGTTCTGCAGTTGGGAAGGTACCAATTGAAAAAACGATCAAGACAATTTGGCCGTTCTATTTGGCGCTTGTGATTGCGTTGCTTTTCATCACGTTTGTCCCTGCTTTGTCGATGACATTGCCAAATATGTTGGGGTGACAGGCGATGGATCTAAATTCTATAAAATACAATACGTTTCAGAGAGATATAAAATGAAGATGTTTGGGAGAAAGTCTTTAGTTTGTGGGGTTGCTTTGCCGCTTTTGAATACTGCGTGTGCACCGGCAACTGAGGAGGTTGTTGAGACCCCTAAAGAGATTGTAGAAAATGTTGTTGAAGAGGTCGTGTATCCGTCTTCAAAGTTTGATTTGAGTCACTGGTCTCTTACATTGCCTATCGCGGAGCGTGGTGGTCCCGGCGCTGATGTGATTATTGTGCCGGAGCTGCAAAATTATGAGCACCCAGATTATTTTTATTTGAACGATAAGGGGCATCTTGTTTTTATGAGCCCGAACAAAGCTGCGACCGAGGTTACTTCAACGAATACACGTAGTGAATTGCGGTATGAGAGTCGTGGTGCAGACTATTCGATTGCAGAAGACTCGCCGAAAAACAACTGGGCCATTGCAGCGAAAGATGATGCAGAGGAGTTTGATGCTATTGGCGGAAAGCTTGAAGCATCTCTTTATGTTGACCACGTGTCACTAAATGCCGGCTATCCAAATAAATCACCGGCGTATTCAATCGTCGTTGGTCAAATTCATGCATATCAATTCCCAACGCAGGATCACGGATATGGATGGGGGAATGAGCCGCTTAAAATCTCGTACAAAAAATGGCCAAACCATGAAAAAGGATCGGTTTTCTGGACGTATGAGCGAAACTTGGATTTTGATGATCCAGACCGTATCGACATTGAGTTTCCTGTCTGGGGGAGTTCATGGGACAGTCCGGAAGATCCGGGTGACGCAGGAATCGCATTAGGTGAAGAGTTTAGCTATACGGTAAACGTGCATGAAAACACTATGTATGTGACATTCGAGGCAGAAGGTCACCCGACGGTTGAGCATCAAGTTGATCTTTCGAAAAACTATGATGAACTGGATCACCCAAACGGATATACTGGAGACTACCTTTACTACAAAGCGGGTGGTTACAACCAGTGTAGCACGAAAAATGCGCCGACATTCCGCTACCCTGCATGCCCAGGAACAGGGGATTTAGAGCGAGACATTAAAGACGGAAACTACTCTCAAGTTACGTTTACCAATTTGGTGGTTAGTGATGCGGAGCCTGTAGATTAATGCACCTTTTTAAAGACCAAAAGGCATATGCAGTAGTTTCCGTTTTGCTCATGTCTACCTCAATCTCATCCTGCGCCACGTCGTCTGGTGTTTTGGAAGAGAATACGACCGAGATAGACGCAGGTAAAATTAGTTTGCAAAACCCGGCTGACAAGTTTGATTTAAGTCACTGGTCGATTACTTTGCCGGTCGATGATGATGAAAACGGAAAAGTTGATGTTGTCAATGAAGTTGATATTCAGTCCTTTCACCATTCTGACTACTTCTACATAGATGAAGATGGGTTCATGGTTTTCATGAGCCCTAATAAAGCATCCACAACTCCAAACTCGACAAATACTCGAAGCGAATTGCGTTTCGAAAGTCGAGGTGGGAACCTTTCAATTAAGGGAAATAATCCAAAGAATAATTTTGCGTTGGCTGCGAATGAAAATGCATCGGATTATGCTGCTGTTGGTGGAAAGTTAGAGGCGACTCTTAAGGTTGACCATGTATCTAGAAATGCGGGGTACCCAGATAAAGAACCCGCATATTCAGTCGTCATCGGGCAAATTCATGCAGGCAAGCTTAAAACGAAGGTTGATGGATTTGGTTGGGGAAATGAACCCCTCAAAATTTCTTTTAAAAAGTGGCCTGATCATGAGTACGGATCTGTTTATTGGACTTATGAGAGAAATTTGGCGGTAGATAACCCGGATCGTATCGATATCGAATATCTGGTGTGGGGGAATTCTTGGGCTGATTCAGCTACTCCAGAACTGAAAGGTATCAAGCTAGGTGAAGAATTTAGCTACACCGTAAATATTCATGAAAATACGATGTATTTGACTTTTGAGAATGAACGATTGGGAACCAAAACATTCAAAATTAATTTGTCTAATAATGTAGATGCAAATGGTGAGATTGACTCGTTGGACCACCCTAATGGGTACACAGGTGACTATCTCTATTTCAAGGCTGGTGCCTATAATCAATGTAGTACCAAAGATGCGCCAAGTTTTAGATATCCTGCGTGTCCTGGCACGGGAAATCTAGAGCAGGATATTATTGATGGAAATTACACTCAAGTTTCCTTTCGGAAACTGAGTGTGAGTGAAGCAACTCCAAATTAGTTTGATCTTGTTGGAGCTGTGGACAAATGAGGGAATCCCTTTTCCTTCATATGACTTAGGTAAGTAGTGGGCTGTGTTTTAATCTCACTACTTACCCATTTTGATTGTACTAGTTTGAGAGTGTTGGATGAAAGGGGCAACAGGCTTTGGTTTTCGTTTTGGAGAGGGCCCTTAATGTCTAACGGACGATTTAAGGAATTGTTCTCTATTGCTGGATGATCTTCGCTTTGCTTCTTCAATAGCTTGTTGTTCGGAGGCATCTAAAAGAGCTTCCAATAGTCTAGCGAAGTGCTCTCTCATAGTTTTGCGGGCTCTTTCAGGGTCGCGTGATTTAAGAGCTTCCAGAATATCGACATGTTCTTTGACGCGATGAGCTGAGTCTTCAACACAAACAGCTGCATATACTTTCTTTACGCTGTCGATCTCAGTTCTCATTCGCCAAAGGTTTTCCATAAAAAATTCATTGGCTACATTGCGTGTGGCTTTTGTTATAAGGTGATGGAAATCTCGGTCAGCTTGTTCACCATCGGCTGATTGGCCGCTGGCTTCACCCATTTTGATGATTGTGTCTTCTAGTTTGGCGATCTGCTCATCAGTGATCATGGTAGCAGCGAGCGCGGCACATTCAGATTCAAACAATAGCCGAGTTTGGGTGAGTTCGAATGCGCTCATTGGTGGTAAAACTGGTTTGCCGTTGAGTGCTTGTTCAGGCTGCTTGACGTAAACCCCTGATCCAACTTTGATCTCTACGCGCCCAATGGCTTCGAGTGAAATTTCTGCTTCACGAATGACGACGCGGCTTACATTAAACTTTGTTGCTAATTCTCTTTCTCCTGGAAGACGTGTCCCCGGCGAGTATTGCCCAGAGTCAATCATCTCAAGGATTTCATTCGCAACTTTATTATATAATCTTTGTTCAGCCATCTATTTTGAATAGTTTTGAGAAATTCAGAGCTCTGCAATCTGAATTATCAAATTGCAGAGCTTCTGATTTAGTTCCTAGAACTTTCCACGAAGTCCGAAGAATACGCGTGGGCCGTAGTCGTTGACCTCATAAAGGTCGTCAGTCACGAACGCATATTGTTCTTTAGGTTGGCTGAACAGGTTGATTGCTTCTACAGAAAGCTTCAAGTTTTCAGTCAACTCATATGAGGCACGAGCTTCCCACACACCAACGTCTCCAACGAAACGAAGGCGAGTACCATCAGATGTGAATGGTTGGAAGTAATCATCACGATACTTGTAGTTAACTTGCATGTCCAGGGCACCGATTTGGTAGTAAACTTGGGCTGAAGCTGTATGTTTAGACAGTCCTGGTAGGCCTGCTGGAGCAATAATGCCTTGTGCAGTTTGGATTACAGTTCCGTCCAGTTGAGTTTGGAACGCGTCACCATAACGGCTGTCTTCAAACTCAAAGTCAGAGTCAGCATAGTTATAGCTAACTTTCACACCCAAACCACTCAAAGCACCTGGCAAGTAGCTAAAGTTATGTGTACCTGTGAATTCTAGACCCCAGAGAGTGCTTGTTTCTTCGCTTGTTTGTTGCACGCTAACTGGGAAAACAACTTCAGTTCCACCAAAATTGTATGTCTCGTTTTGAATGACGTTAGCAAATCCACCTTGGAAGTCTTTGTAGTAAAGACCGAAAGCTAAAATTGAGTCATCGTTTGGATACCATTCAGCACTTGCATCATAGTTCCAAGATTCAAGTGGGTCGAAACTAGGGTTACCATTGGCAACAATACTTGTGATTAGTTCTTCTGGTGATGATGCTACATCATCATCATCTGTGCCAACTGTATTAATTGTGCGGCTGAAGCCCATGTCAGCTGGATCAGGACGAGAAATCGCTTTGAAAACACCAAAACGAAGCAGCACATCGTCTCTTGGCTCCAAAATCGCTGTCGCGCTTGGGAGCACGCTAGTGTAGTCGTGAGATTCAGATACAAAAGCACTGTCACCAATTTCTAGCGAGAATTCTCCGCCAGATTCATTGATGGTCAAAGAAGGTCTATAGCTTGTAGATTCAACTTCAGTCTGGACAACACGAACACCAAAGTTACCTGAGACTGGCATGCCGCCAAGCTCTGTTTCATATCCTGACATTGCGTAGAATGAAGTTGTTGTTTCTTCAACATCTATAGTGCGGCTGCTTTCTTCGATGAGCGCTGGAATTCCAGCAGAGAAGGCACCTAGGGCTTCGCTGAAGCTTGCTTCTTCTGCATCTGGGTTTGTCAAGTACGCGTTGATGTCCCCGAGAATAGCATTCAATGAGTTTACAGAAGTGTTTGCTACACATTCTGCATCAAATGTTCCCCAAGAATTTGTGGAGCTAAGCACAGTTCCATCATCGTCAATGTTGGTTACTAGTGCACCATTGCTGACACTGCTTAAGAAGCTGTCTTCTGGGAAGGTTGTACGACAAGCTTCGTTTGTTGAACCAATAATGCCAACGATGCTGTCTTGCAATGCGTTGAATTGGTCTTCCAAAACGCCGTCGTCATTTGAGTCGTCAATAACTTCGCGGTTGTTGACTGTAAGCTCACCATCGTTCTCAATTTCAAAAGAGAAGCGTCCAGAAGTAACTGCTAGTGGGTTACCTGAATCTGCTCCACCCGGTAAATCAAGGTAGTTTTGCTTGGCATATCTTACACCAGCTTCAAATGTCGTTAGCACACCGTAATCGACATCATATTTAACATCAAAACGTCCTGAATCGATCGTGTTTTCACGGTATAGGTCATTGTCGATGCGAACACGCAAACGGTCTACGTAATTGTCGTGATCGTTAACGTCGAATTCTTCATCCAAAAGCGTGTAAACCGGCACTTGGCCCTGTGTTTCATCATAAACGATGACAGGTGAAATGTCAGATTGAATGCGGAATTCTTGGTTGTTTTCTGTACGTTCAGTTTTTGAGCGTGCAAAGTCTGCAGATAGTGAAAGGCGATCTGAAACTTCATAAGCTACGTTAAGGCCGACACCGAGATAGTTTTCAACACGCTCGTAATTACCACCCTGGACTTCAATAGTGTTGTCGGTAACTTGGTAATAAATTGCACCACTGTCAGTGTACCCAAGAGTATCTAGTGTTGTTGCGCTAGAGTCTCCACCGATACCTTGAAGGTTCAAGCTGGTGTCATTGCGACGGAAGCCATTGAATGTTAGATCGTTACGGAGTTCTGCTTGAGAGCGTTCGGAATACTGAGCGTCAAGATTGATATCTAGACGGTCGTTGGGCTGCCATTGGAAGGCACCAAATACAGCATCGCGTGTGTCATGCGTGTCATTTTGACGGTAGTGGCGTTGAGAAGGTGCAAATACAAAAGGTACACCTGCATCGATTGCTTGACCTGTAGCTGGATCGATAGATGTATCAACACCTTCAGTGTCGGAGCCACGAGTATCTAAGTTTTCAGCATTTCTGCGGTCATTGAAGTCATCACAGTCATCATCACCACGGTCAGTTGTTTCTGGGTTCGTTGAAAAACCAGTAAATGTTCCGCCATTTGTTTGGTCTGTGAATTGTGCCAAGCCATCAGAAATTAGACATGCTGGACGCGAGTTACTGGTTGGACCTGTAGAGCGGCTTTCTGCTTCTGGCTGAGAGATGTCGCTGCGTTGAACACCAAGTGATACCCCAAAAGCACCGATACCGGTCTCAAATTGGTCAACATATGATACAGTTCCACGATATCCGATGTCGCCAGCTGTTGTGCCGTCTTGGTTGAGCTGATCTGGATTGACGTTACCTTTTAAATCAAACTGGAAACGGCGCTTTCCAAACTCTAGAGGTTTAAGTGTTTCAAGTTGGATTTGTCCAGCAACTCCACCTTCAATTTGGCTTGCGTCTTGAGTTTTGAAGATCGCAAGCTTGTTCATCAACTCAGATGGGAATTGCGAAAAGTTTACGGAGCGATCTCCTGAACCGTTTGTTGTTGCACGGCCATTTACAACAGTAGAAGAAAGGTAGGGGCCTAGTCCACGAATTGAGATTTCGGTCGCGCCACCATTTTCTCTGTGGGAGGCAGCACCTGTAATGTTTTCAAGAGCCTCACCAATTGAAAGTGCAGGTAGATCACCGATTTCTTCTGCAGATAAACCATCTACAATCTGCGTGCTACTTCTTTTTAAGTCGATTGAGTTTTGAATAGTCGCGCGTGAGCCGGTTACAACTATCGTGTCGAGTTTTTTTGCTTCTTCTGTTTCGGTTTCTTGAGCTAACGCAGTGGTGCCGAGAGACAATGTGGCGGAGCTGAGTAGCGCAATTTTAAACAGGCGTGATTTTGAGTTTGGGTTGTTAGCCATGACCTTTTGAAATTCTCCCTTGAATCCTGTGGACCGCCATTTGCTTTGTTTTTTTGTTGGCGTAGGTAAAGGAAGAACCAATAAGCAAAATGTGTCAACCAATTGGTATGCGATTACGCATGAATTGGTATGCTAAAGTTGGGATTATCCAAAATATGTAGCGAAAATGTCACAAATACCGGATGAAATAGAGGCGAATTGGGGCTTTTGATAAAATAGGCCGCAAATTGGTAGGTCAAATTGGTTGACAAATTTGACTGTAGAGATACTGTCCTCAAATTCAAAAATAAGAATAAGCAAAAAAAGTTGTTGAGTCGGGAGGTTTGAGAAGTGAAGCATAGGTTTTTTCTAGTGACGGTGAGTGCTTTAGCGCTTGTTGCGTGTTCATCTCAAACCAACTCTGCAGGAGAAAACGCGTCAAGCAATACGCAAGTATCAGGTGAGCAAAGTGCACATAAAGAAGTGCTGGTTGCTGATGAAGCGCAATTTGAAAAAGCTGTAAAAGACGCGCAGCCAGGCGATGTAATTGTCTTAGCAAATGGTGAATGGCGCGATTTTGATGCAGTCTTTAAAGGTGAAGGTACAAAAGAAGCACCTATTACTCTGAAGGCGGAAACTGAAGGAGGGGTAGCCCTCACTGGTCAGTCCAGTTTGCGCTTAGGTGGTGAATATCTTGAAGTGTCGGGCCTTGTTTTTCAGGATGGGTTTACGGCACGAAATGAAGTTATCAGTTTTCGTGTAGATGAAGAAAATTTAGCTCATAATTCTCGTGTGTCTAACACGGTCATCAAAAATTATAGTAATCCTGATCGAACGCAGCGCGATACCTGGGTGGCGATGTATGGAAAGAATAATGAGTTCAATCACAATCATCTTGAAGGAAAGTTGAATTCAGGTCCGACGATGATTATCCGTTTGAATACGGAAGAGAGTCAGGAAAACAACCATTTTGTACACCATAATTATTTTGGTCCGCGCCCAGTGCTTGGGTCAAACGGTGGTGAGACTTTCCGCATTGGAACCAGTCATTATTCGCTGACGAACTCTAATTCTCGTGTCGAGCACAATTATTTTGATCGTTGCAGCGGCGAAGTAGAAATTATTTCCAATAAATCTGGTGGCAATACCTACCGCAACAACACTTTTTTCTCTTCTCGTGGAACACTTACACTGCGTCACGGAAATGGAACTACAGTCGAAAACAATCTCTTTGATGGTAATGGTGCGCCATTTACGGGTGGTGTGCGTGTGATTAATGCGCGTCAATCAATCAAGAATAATTATTTCAAAGATCTTACAGGAGAGCGTTTCTCCGGTGGTCTTGTGGTTATGAATGGTGTGCCTAATTCTCCGATCAATAGGTATCATCAGGTCGATGGTGCTGCGATAGAGGGTAATGTATTCGAAAACATTGTGGCGATTGAGTTGGGGGAGGGGAGTGATACTGAGCGCTCTGCGGTTCCAATTAATTCGACTTTTAAAAACAACGTCTTACTGAATGAAAAAGAAGCTCCTTTCACATTACATGATGATATGAGTGGTATTGAATTTTCAGGGAATAAGGCAAACCAAGCTCCTCCCGAGGCGCTATCTTCTGGGTTCGAGGTTTCACCCGGCCTCACTCAGGAGGTGGATGCCTCGAAGTATGGGGTCGCCAAAGAAGAGACCGGTGTACGCTGGTTTCCGAAAGCTGACGCTGGAGATTTGTTTGATACTGGATCTGATGTTGTTGTCTCGCCAGGCGAAAATGCGATTTCTGATGCTTTGAAATCAGCGAAAGCTGGGGATCGCTTAATTCTGGAAGCAGGTGACTACAAAGAGTCAAAGATTGTAGACCTGAAAATTCCGGTGACAATCTCGGCTAAAGATGGCGTTGAAGTGAACCTATCTTTTGAACGTAAAAACATGTTTGTGTTTTCAAAAGATGCAGCTCTCAAGCTTGAGGGTGTATCTGTTACTGGTAAGCAAGCACCGGATAATGTGGGTAATAGCTTTATTACAACAACGTCCGTTGAAGGCGCACGCAATCATGTCCTTGTAATAAAAAATTCTAATTTTAAAGACTTTGTGGTGAACCGTAGCTTCTCAATCGTGAGTGCTGCAAAAGGAACATTGTTCAAGAAAATCAAGATTGAAGATTCTTCTTTCTCGAACATTTCTGGATCAGTTGTGAAGCTGAATGGCGAAACAGATGATTATGGAATGTACAATGTTGAAACTTTAAAAGTTTCTGGTTCTAAATTTTCAGATATTCAGGGGCCAGCTCTAAACGTTTATCGTGGTGGTCGTGATGAAAGTACGTTTGGTCCTTTTGTTTGGGTAAAAGATTCAGAGTTCGTGAATGCCGCATCATCTGGTGGGCCTTCAGTGCTATTCCACGGTGTGCAAGTTTTGAAAATTGAAGGCAATTCAATTGAGAAATCAGAGCCATTTAAATTTATCATCACAACCGGCAAACCAGCACCCGTCGTTGAGGGGAATTCTCTAAACGGTGATGTCGCTGCAACGGTCCTAACAATAGAGGACTTGCGTAAGTAAATGTCTCAGTTGCGCATCAATTCACTACTTAAATTCGGTTTGGCTTCCACGGCCATTGGATTAGTGTCTGGTTGTCAGACTTTGGGGGTGGAAAAAACACAATCCGAGTCTGTATCAACAGAAGTGTCTAAAATTCAAGTCGCACAAGAATTGTCAAAATTCGATCTGCAAATGCAAGCATTGGAAACTAGCCTTGCAAAGCGGATGGAAAAGGGTGTGCCAGTGCCTGTGCCTGTCGATGCCGGTGGTGGGGTTGTTCATGAGCAGCATAAGGCAAATGGTAAGACCATTTATGAAGCTGGTATGTTGTATCAAGCAAATGGTGATGCAAAATACCGTGATTTCGCACGTGACATTCTTCTAGATTATGCGGAACTTTATCCAACACTCGGGCTTCACCCAGAGCACAAAAAATCGACTGCTGGTCGTTTGTTCTGGCAAGGACTGAACGAAGCTGTTTGGCTTGTTTATGTTATTCAAGGATACGAAACATTTCACGATGAGTTGAGTGAAGAAGATCGCTCAAAGATCGAAGAGGGTGTACTGAACCCTATGGCAGATTTCTTATCTGAAGGTTCGCCGCAGACATTCGATCGAATTCATAATCACGGTACTTGGGCAGCGGCAGCTGTGGGCATGACGGGTTATGTGTTGGACCAGCAAGAACGTGTTGAGAAATCTCTATACGGTTTGAAGCAAGATGGTGAAGCCGGCTTCCTAAAGCAGTTGGACCTACTTTTCTCTCCGGATGGATATTATGCTGAAGGCCCTTATTATCAGCGCTATGCGTTGATGCCGTTTGTATTGTTCTCACAAGCAATTGAGAAAAATGAGCCTGAACGTAAGATCTTTGAATATCGTGACGAAATTGTACTAAAGGCAATCACATCGACCGTTCAACAAAGTTATGCTGGACGTTTCTTCCCAATTAATGATGCAATCCGCGAAAAAGGATTGAACACTGTTGAGCTGAAATATGGTTTAGCGATTGCGTATGATCTTACAAAAGATCCAACCCTATTAGGGGCAGTGCAGCTTCAGAAAGACGTGGTTCCTACGCCTGAAGGCCGCGCTCTACTTGATGATATTGAAGCTGGAAAAGCGAAGCCATTTAAATTTCAGTCTCAAATGTTCCGTGATGGGGCTTCAGGTGAAGAAGGTGCATTGCTTGTTCTTCGCTCTGGCGAACGCATAGACGATGCCGCGGCAGTAATGAAAGCGACGACCCAAGGGTTGGGCCATGGTCACTTTGATAAACTGGGCATGCTCTATTACGACAATGGATATGAAGTCGTAGCTGATTATGGTGCGGTACGTTTCCACAACATTGTCTCTAAGTTTGGTGGGCGCTACCTTCCAGAGAACAACTCTTGGGCAAAAGCCTCTATCGCGCACAATACGCTCGTTGTGGATGAAGAAAATCACTATGGCGGTGATTGGAGGCATTCTCAAAAATTCAGTCCTGAGGTGCTTTTCTTTGGAAAAATCAATGGCGCTCAAGTAACTGCTGCTGAAGTTGACACAGCTTATGAAGGCGTGAACCTACAGCGTGTGTTTGTGATGGTGCCGCGCGGGGAAGGTGAACAGCCTTACTTTATTGATATCATGCGCGGCATGAGTGAAGAGGGGCACCAATATGACCTGCCTGTTCACTACAAAGGTGATTTGATTGAGACTTCTTTCGCCGTTTCGTTTGAAACGGAAAGCATATCGGCGCTTGGTGGCGCAAATGGATATCAACACCTATGGCAATCAGGTGCTTCTGAAGAACTCAGCGGAATGCAAGACGTATCGCTACGTTTGGGGGATTCATTTCAGACACTGACATTTGCATCTGATGCTCCTTTTCAGGCTGTTTTCACAGAGCTTGGAGCAAATGACCCAGACAATAATTTGCGTCCTGATCAAGGCATGGTTTTGCGAACTGCCTCTGATAGTGTGAGTTTTGTCTCTGTATATGAACGCAATGGATATTATGATTTTGATGATGAAGTTGCTGAGTTCGAGGGCTCTTCAATTGAATCGATCGAAATTTCAAATATCGACGATGCGGCTGTATTCAAAATTTCGACCGAGAGCTGCGAGACTATTACAGTATTGATTGCAGACGATACTTCGGCAGAAGCAAATCACAAAATTACTTTGTCCGACCAAGAGATCGAATGGAACGGAGCTGTTCATGTGCTGCGTTAAGTCCATCAATAACAATAATTATATAGAGGAGGCGGAGGCTGCATCATGAAAATCTCCGGATTAAGATGGTGGGTTGTTGGGCTCGTCGCATTGGCGACAGTGATCAACTATATCGACCGACAAACCATCAACGTTTTATGGCCGAACATCTCGAAAGAGATGTACCCAGATGTGTTGAATGCTCAGGAATTCGGTGTTCGCTTCCCAGATGCTCACGCTGACATCTATTCAACTGATTTAGCCGTTGTGGAGCAGATCAGTGATGCTGAGAAGAAGGCAGAAGCTTTGGATGCACTACCGCGTGTAGATCTTCAAGCATTACAAGCTAGCCATCCTGCGATTTATCAGGAAATTCAGTCTGAAAAACACTATGAGAACGAAAACGCTGCACCAGATGTGCGTAAGCAGGCTCTAGCGACTATCTCAGTAATATTCATGTTTGCCTACGCTTTTGGTCAGGCGATATTCGGTAAGATATTCGATTGGGTAGGAACGCGTATCGGTTTTGCACTTTCTATTGGTGTATGGTCGATAGCAACAGCTGCTCACGCGCTTGCAAACACAGTAATGGGCTTTGGAATTTTCCGTACTATTCTTGGTGTAGCTGAAGCTGGAAACTGGCCGGGCGCAACTAAAGCCAATGCAGAATGGTTCCCGACAAAAGAACGCGCGCTTGCGCAAGGTATTTTTAACTCAGGTGCCGCAATCGGTGGTTTGATTTCTATACCATTGATCGGTTTCCTTGCTGTGTATATGAGCTGGCAAGCTATCTTCATTCTAGTTGGTTTAATCGGTCTCTTATGGTTATTGCCATGGTGGTTTATTGTGAAAGCACCACCTGAATCACATGACTGGCTGACTGATAGTGAGCGTGAATACATTCTAACTGGCCAGAAAAACCAGGACGTTGATCAGGATGGTGATCGTGATGAAGGCTACAATCCTGGAACAGGTGAAATGCTTTCTAAGAAACAAAGTTGGGGTGTGATAATTGCCTCAGCAGCGATCGACCCAATCTGGTGGTTGTTCATTGTATGGATCCCGACATACCTATCCGAGGTCTATAACATGGATGTGAAGGGTATCGCGATCTATGGTTGGGTACCTTATGCAGGTGCTATGGTCGGTGCTTGGTTTGGTGGGTTGCTCGCTCAAAACCGCTTGAAAGCTGGTTGGTCGGTGAATGCTGCACGTAAGCTTACAATTACAATTGGGTGTCTAGTGATGTTGCCAGCACTATTGGCTATGGCAAACCCAGGTAGCCCGACTGTTGCTGTGATGATCATGGCAGCCATCCTATTCGGTTTCCAAACCGCAATCGGTAATGTTCAAACATTGGCAAGTGACTTCTTCGGCGGGAAATCTGTTGGAACTCTTGCTGGGTTTGCCGGCATGGCGGCGAAACTAGCTGCAGCAGGACTAACGTTCTGGATCCCGCAACTAACATCTGGTGAGAACTATACTCCAGTATTCGTGATTGGTGCTGCATTGGCTTTGACCGCACTGGCAGCTGTTTGGCTTCTGTGTGGTCGGATTGAACCAATCAGACCTAACGCAAAATCTTCGTAATTCATTATTTAAATTAGAAACTAAAGGACTCCCCAAATGAGACTCCAAAACAAAGTAGCAATCGTATCAGGTGGTGCACGTGACATTGGTCGTAGCATCTCAGTAAAGCTTGCAAAAGAAGGTGCTAAAGTCGTTGTAAACTATTACGACAGCATTGAAGATGGAAACACTACTATGGACGCTATTAAAGCTGTCGGTGGTGAAGCTATCCTTGTTCAAGGTGACATGACTAAAAAAACAGATGTGGACAAAGTTGTTGCTGAAACTCAAGCTGCTTTTGGTAAAGAGATTCACGTTCTTGCAAACGTAGTGGGCGGTATTGTTGCTCGTAAAATGCTTGCTGAAATGGACGAAGACTTCCTAAACTTGGTAATGCGTTTGAACGTGAACTCTACATTCTTGATGTCTCAAGCTGTTGTTCCACACATGCCTAAAGGCGGTTCTATTGTGAACTTTGCTTCTCAAGCTGCACGTGATGGCGGCGGCGGCGGGTCATGGGCATATGCTGCATCTAAAGGTGCGGTTATGACTTTCACTCGCTCATTGGCTAAAGAACTTGGACCAAAAGGTATCCGTGTTAACGCACTAAACCCAGGTCTTATCAACACAGCGTTCCACGACACTTTCTCTAAAGACGAAGTACGTGCGAAAATTGCTGGCATGACTGCACTTGGCCGTGAAGGTCACCCAGATGAAGTTGCTGATGTTGTTGCTTATCTTGCATCCGATGAGGCTTCGTTCCTCAACGGTGTAAACCTAGATGTGAATGGTGGTTTGGCTTTCTCGTAATAGCCGTCCCGGGCTACCAGTCCTAAACTTCATGACCCGCCTTTTCAGCGGGGCGGGTCATGTTTTTTTATTTGTGAACTTTCTTAGCGAAGTAGAAAGAATAGAAGAATGAGTAAAGTAGTTGTTTCGCTTGGTGAGTTGATGATGAGGCTCAAGCCGGTCGATAAACTTCGTTTGCGTCAGGCGCAATCGTTTGAAGTTTGTCATGGCGGTGGTGAAGCTAATGTCGCTGTATCACTTGCGTGTATGGGCATTGATTCCCGCTTTGTATCTGCTCTTCCTCCAACAGAATTGGGTGAGCAAGCGACGATTTTCCTTCGTGGTTATGGCGTAGATGTTTCGCAAATATCTCGTATAGAAGGACGCATGGGGCTATACTTCATGGAGGCCGGTGCAGATTATCGATCTGGCTGCGTTGTATATGACCGTGACAATAGTTCTTTCACGAATCTAGAAGCTAGTTCAATCGATTGGGATGCAGCGTTTAAAGATGCAGGCTGGTTTCACATCAGCGGTATTACACCTGCAATAAGCATTGAGACACGTGATCTGGCTGTTCAATCAGTAAAAGAGGCCAAAGCACGTGGGGTACATATTTCAGTCGATCTAAATCACCGCGAACGCTTGTGGCAATACGGTCAAAGTGCAGATCAAGTGATGCCAGAGATTGTCGAGATGGCGGACACACTGATTGCAGGGCGAGGCGATTGTCGAGCGTGTTTAGGTTTTTCTCCTGAAGGAGATGGTAGCGAAGATGGCTGGTATGAAGAATTATCAGCAGAAGCGATGCGTCGCTATCCAAACCTTGAACGTGTCGCAGTGACGATTCGCAATTCAACTTCAGCGGAACGCCATCATTGGAAAGCGCATATGCGCACGGCAACAGAATCCATTTTTTCTCGTGCGTATGACATGCAAAATGTAATTGATCGTGTGGGTACTGGTGACGCTTTCTCGGCCGGTTTTATCTACGGCTGCTTTACTGGCCGTTCTTCAGAAGACACATTAAATTTTGCTGCTGCGGCTAATTGTTTGAAACACACAATTATTGGCGATGCTAATCTTGTGTCTGCTGCTGAAATTGATGAGTTAGCTAATTCCACGACATTGGGTAGATTGCGCCGTTAAGGCTGACGAATTTACAAATTCCTCAAATGGTATATCATTTATGGGTGTGCTATTTGGAGGAGTTTGATCGTGAAGCTATTTATTGGCCTGGTTGCGCCGCTTGTTGTGATGGGATGTATGAATTCATCTGCGTCAGAGCCAACCAAAACTGAAATTGAATCTGTTCATCAGGGGGCTGAAAAGGCGTCTTATAAAGCTGCGCCTGAAGCTTTGAAAACATGGGTTGATGGCCGTGCTGGAACTGGCGAACCTGTTCACTGGATTGCAGAAGGTGGGGTTTATGAATACCCATCTGGTAAAAAACTGTTTGGTATGATTGGTTTTGATAGTTCAACGGTTATCTGGCCAGATGAAGAAGATGGAGAAATTATTCATCTTACACGTAAGACATTCGCTTACACCGATCCAGAAACAGGAAAAGTACTTACTGAGTACAATGGTAATAAAGTTGAGCCGATTGCTTATCCATATCAGATGATAACTTATCGCTTAGAAGATAATCGTATTTTCGGTGACGTAGAGCAGGGGGTAGGCGACCGTGTTCAGAAAATTGATGCGGGGGAAGGGATTCCATACGAAAAATTGGGCGATACATACATCTATAATGCTGCTGTTTTCTTGGACTTCCCGCTTCCAAATGGCTCACAATATGAAGCTTGGGAAAATTATGATTTCTTCTTTCATCCTGAAGGAAGTGTAGAAGAACCTCACCAGATGGCGTGGCAACGCTATGGGAAACTTCCCAAATGGGCAGGAGCTGGTCCAGGGATTATTCGGTTATTGTCTTGGCGTGTGGAAAATCACGATCAATTTCCAGAAGAAATTCTAGAATGGGCTAAGGAATCTAAGCCGCAATGGTTAGCGCCTCCAAAAGATGTAGAAGAAGTTCGTGCTCTACAAAAAGGAGAAGGCGGTCCTGGTTGGAGCGACTAGTACTTTGATAAATTGAAAAGAAAAGCCTCCGCTCTAAAATGAAGTGCGGAGGCTTTTTTATACTTTTTTATCCACGGTGCATGGCGCAAATTTTATTCCCTGCTGGGTCGCGTAGGTAGGCAAGGTACAAACGCAGACCACCGCCTTCGCGCCAACCAGGTGGGTCTTCGATCATCGTGCCACCTGCTTCTGCACCAGCTTTGTGCCAAGCATCTGCTTCTTCTGGGTTGGCTGCTGTAAAGCCTAGTGTCATGCCATTGCCTGGCGTTGCAGGTTGGCCGTCAATAGGCGGCGTGACCAAAAAGATGTTTCCAGCATGCATGTATACAATGCGACCTTTAGGGTCGATTACACCCGGTTTTCCTCCCAGAGCAGCAAAAAGTGCGTCATAGAAAACTTTTGATTTTTCGATGTCATTTGCACCGACCATCATGTGGCTGAACATTCAATTTTTCCCTATCTAAATGATAATTTATACCGAATAGACTTCCCTTCGAGCATGGCGTCAAACTCTTTATTTACATCACGTAGGGGCAATTTGCTCCTAATTGCATCAACTCTTACATGGGGTATTTTTATGTTGAACCGATCCTTTGGGTACTCATTTTCTTTCATGAATTAAGCGGTGTTTTGAGTAAGTCGTTTCAAGAAATAGCGCGTGAAAGCTATAGTTGGAAGTGTCACAAAATACACCGTCACAGAGTATATTCCTGATGGAAGACTCAAGGCTGAAATGCCTGTTTCAGACGACATTACGATCGAACCAATAGTGATTCCCAATGCGCTGTTTTGAACTCCGGTTTCAATGGAAAGCGTAATTTGATCAGCCGGTACAAGATTAAACAACTTTCCGATCAATACACCTACACCAAGCAATATGATGTTTAAGAGTATAAGGATGGGGCCAAGTTGCCAAAAGTTTTGAACGAAGACATCCCAATTAGCTATGATGCTTCCTAGTGCGATGATACCAAACAAAATTGCAGCAGCGAGGCTTACATATTTCTCTACTTTGAGGGCCAATCGACTAAAGTAGTTCCGGATTAGCAAGCCTAAAATGACTGGGGCTGCCGTCAGAACAAAGAGCTTTATACCTAATTGTGTTGTGTTGGTGGATATTGCGTCTTCACCCATAAAATAACCTGCGGAAATCGTAACTAATATCGGAATTGTTAAGATCGATAGTAGGCTGATTACACCTGTTAAACTGATTGATAAGGCAACTGTCCCACCAGCCATTTTTGTCATGATATTTGACATCACCCCTCCAGGGCAAAACGACAAAATCATGATTCCGACGGCGATTTCTGGCGAAGGTTTTGTAATTAGGACAAGCATTAACGCCACAAATGGCACTAAGAGTGATTGAGCAATCGCGCCCGCAATTATGGCTTTGGGAAAAGTAATAACTCTCGCGAAGTCTGAGAACTGCAAGCCTAGTCCCAACGAAAACATGATAAATGCCAAAACGAGGGGTAAGGCTTCAAATAATATAGATGCGATTTTCTTCACTCCCAAATTAAAGAAATGCACTACCTCAATTGAAGTAGTGCATTGATCTCATTTAAAGTTTTGTATTTAAATTACTTGTCGTAACCTGGGTTCGTTCTCTTTAAATGTCTAATGAGGCCGGGCCAAACAAGATTGTCCCCCATACCTTGAACGAATGCAGGGGCGCTTTGTGTTCCGACACGATCGGCCATTTCTGAAGGCTCTTCATGCAATGCTTCGGTACTTCCGACTGATTGAGCTAAAATTTGAGCCTTACATGCGTTTTCCAAGAAATACATACGTAAGAACGCAATCGCGCAATTGGGACCCAAGGACAGTGTTCCGTGGTTTCTTAGCATTAGAAGGCTTTTGGTACCCATATCGTTGACGATGCGTTCGCGCTCATCAAGGTCGAGCGCTATGCCTTCATAATCATGATAGGCAAGATCATTGAAGACCTGCATTGAAAATTGAGAATAGCGACGTAACCCGTCTTTTTGTGCAGACACCGCGATCCCATAAGGTGTGTGTAGGTGTATTACGCAACCTGCGTCTTCGCGCGCCATGTGGACTGCGCTGTGAATTGTAAAACCAGCAGGATTAATGAAATATGGTGTGTCCTGACAGATATTCCCATTCAGATCGACTTTAACCAAGCTCGTTGCGGTGATCTCTTGAAATAGGAGCCCGTATGGGTTGATCAAGAAACGTTCTTCCATTTCACCTTTTGCATTTGGTTCATCAGGCAATCGAACGGAGATGTGTGTAAACACAAGGTCTGTCCAACCATATATTGCACACAATCGATATACCGCAGCTAATTGACAACGAAGAGCCCATTCAGCCTCAGAAACTTTCCCCTGAATGCTTTCCAGGTCTTCAGGGTCAGGAATTCCAAAGCCCGGTTCAGTTTGCATTGCGTGTGGTTCTGACATTTGTGGCCTCATGCATAATGGAAATTTTCATTGTGGTTTAGTTTAGTGGAAACAGTTGAACTGAAATGTCAACTATTTTACATTTGTACCACTTGAATGGAATTTCAAGTTTACTCGAAAATTTCAGTGATACCGACCACTATGTTTCTGAGCCACTGATTGGCAGAATCTTCATCATTGTCTTTGTGCCAATAGATGTTCAGATCTATTGATGGCATGTGAAAGGGGACATCGTAAATATTGAATTGCTCTCCATTCGCCATCACTTTGGCCAGCCTCCGTGGCATGGTGAGGACGTGGTCAGATCGTTCCACGACTGCGATTGCACCGTAATAGTTTTGGCATCTCACTCTCACATCTCTGTTGATGCCGAGTTTTTCGAGAGCGGGATCTTCTAGGATTGTCCCAACGGCACGGGTTGAAACGGCGACGTGCTCTTTTTCACAATATTCTTCGATAGAATTAATTTTACGGCCTCTGGAAACAATACACCAAGAGTCGGATATTAAAGGAAACTGGCGCAGCTGTTTGGAAGTTGGAATTGTCACGTCGATACAAATATCTAATGTGTGCCCAGACAAAGATGTATCCATTTCTTCGCGGACATACCGTGTACCTATTAGGCTTACATTGGGTGCCAGCTTTCTGACTCTATCTACTAATTCAGGAAGAAGCATTATCTCGGTAGCATCCGGCATTCCGATTGAAAAAACAATTTTACTCGTTTCAGGATCAAATTGCCCCCAGCTGAGCAAAATTGACCTCAGCCGACTGATTTCTTCCAGGAGTTCGGGAGCCATGCGCGCACAAACGGGAGTAGGGCGCATATTGCGTCCCTCCTTGACGAATAAGGGGTCATTCAAGTGTTCCCTTAGTCGGCGCAGTGCATGACTGATCGCAGAGGGACTAAGCGACAGGTGGTTGGCTGCGCGAGTTAGATTTTGTTCTCGATAAATTGCTTCAAAGACTTTTAGAAGGTTTAAGTCGAGTCTGTCTACGCTGTTATGAATTTTGTTCATAGTAACAGTTTAATATATATCACTTGATTCATCAAACAACCCGCGTGATTATAAATTAAAAAGAAGCCAAAATAGATAATAAGTGAATATGACAGCTTCAAATCAGGTATTCACGGGGAAGAAAAAATGCAAACTAGCACAGACGTGCAGAGTCCTTTTTGGACAAAAAATTACCCACAAGGTGTTCCAGAGACAGTAGATCTTGGAGAGAAAACTTTCATTGAAGTTGTCAATGAAAGTATGGTCAAATTTGCAGATCGTGACGCTGTTGAATGCCTTGGTGCCGTTTGGACATATAAACGTTTGGACGAAGAATCTGCTCAAATTGCAGCGTCATTGCAAAATCTAGGACTATCCAAAGGTTCGCGTGTGGCGATTATGATGCCCACGATACCTCAATATCTGGTAACTCTTCTGGGAGTGTTCAGAGCAGGACTAACTGCCGTTAGCGTTAATCCGCTTTATACGCCGCGTGAATTGGATCATCAACTAAATGATAGTGGTGCAGAAGCAATTTTTGTTCTTGATACTTTTGCAGCGACTTTAGAAGAAGTTCTAGCGAAAACACCAATCAAGCATACTGTTGTGACATCCATTGGAGATACTATTGGTGGTTTGAAAGGTGTTGCAGCTAATTTTGTTCTGAAAAACGTCAAGAAAGCGGTACCTAACTGGAATATTCCAACAGCTATTCAATATTCTGCTTTTCTGAATGCGGGAAAAAAACTGACTTGGACACCTCAAGAACACAAAATGGATGATGTGGCTGTTCTGCAATACACTGGTGGAACAACAGGTGTTGCAAAAGGTGCAATTCTTCAACAAAAAAACATTCTTGCAGCGGCGGTTTGTTCCAGCGCTTGGTTGGATTACGGGTTAAGTTACGAACCCAAGATCGAAAATCCTGAATTGCTTATCCCACTGCCATTGTATCATGTATTCACCCTATATGCTGTTTCTGTAGGTATATTCGAGGGCGCGCGATGCATTTTCATTCCTAACCCTCGAGATTTGGACGGCCTTGTTAAAACAATGGCAAATACGCGTTTCAATCTAATGATTGGGTTGAATACATTGTATGCCGGAATACTAGCTCACAAAGATATTGATAAGGTGGATTTCTCACAATCCCGTATGTTCATTTCTGGTGGAACTGCAACGCACCGAAATACTGCTGAAAAGTGGAGAGAATTGACTGGTCAACCTATTCTTGAAGGATGGGGCATGACTGAAACAACGGGAGCGGGAACATGTAATCCGTATTCTCGTGATGAGTTCTCTGGGACTGTTGGTCTGCCAATTCCGTCTGTTCTTATCTCTATTCGCAATGATGATGGTAGCGAAGTACCAATTGGCTCTGAAGGTGAAATTTGGATCAAAGGTCCAAATGTTATGGCCGGTTATTGGAACCGACCAGAAGCCACTGCTGAAGCGATGGATGAGAACGGTTTTTTGGCTACAGGCGATATCGGTGTGCAGGATGACAGGGGGTATTTGAAGATTGTCGACCGTAAGAAAGACATGATTCTTGTCTCCGGTTTTAATGTATACAGCAATGAAATTGAGAATGTTCTTTCTAGTCTAGAAGGAGTGTCTGAAGCTGCAGCTATTGGGGTTCCCGATGAAAAATCGGGTGAGGCGGTCAAAGTATTCATTATCAAGTCTGATCCAACGCTCACTAGCGATGACGTTAAAGAATACTGCCGCAAAGAGCTGACAGGATATAAGCGTCCGAAACATATTGTATTTGTTGAAGATTTGCCAAAATCACCTGTCGGGAAAATCTTGAGAAAAGATCTCAGAGACAATTAATTTATTGGGATGTCCGGCATCGATGGATCGTTGTTTAGAACGAGATCCAAAGAGTTGCATAGTGCATTTTAGGATAGTTTGATGAGTAAAATAGAACGCATATTTATAACGGGTGGGAGCGCTGGTCTGGGGAAAGCGCTGGCTTTGAATTTTGCGCGCCAAGGTAAGAAGGTCTGCATAGCGGACATTAACGACGAAACTGGCAAATCGACTTTATCAGAATTGAAAGCTTTGAACCCTGCTTCTGAGTATCTTCATTGCGATGTCAGATCATCCGAGGACTTTATTAAATCGATTGAGTGGCTGGAAAGTAACTGGGACGGCGTTGATTTAGTGATCAATAATGCCGGAGTTGCCCAAATGGGGCCAATGGAGACAGTTTCGGATGAAGATTGGAATTGGATAGTAGACATCAACATGATGGGGATCGTCCGGTCTACTAAAGCCTTTTTGCCAGTGTTCCAAAAGCAAGGGACGGGACGGTTTTTAAATATTGCATCCATGGCAGGGTATTTATACATGCCCGACGCAGCTGCCTATAACGCCACAAAAGCTGCTGTCGTGGCTATTTCAGAAACACTCATGTTGGAATTTGAAAAGTATAATGTGGGTGTTCAAGTTGCTTGTCCTGCATTCTTTAGAACCGATCTGGCGAAAAATATGCGTTCCAGCTCTGAAGAATCAGAAATGATGACGAAACGCATGGTTGAACGTGCGAGAATTGGCGCCGATGAAATCGCAGAAAAGATCGTGAAGGGTATTGAAAACAATGACTCGCACATCTTCACTCACCCAGAAGCAGAGCAAGCTTTACAAGCAAAAAAACAACTTGCTTTCAAAGATTTCTTAAATTTGATGCGCATGCAACTTGCTCAAATCGAAGAACGCATGAAGCGGTAAGTTGATATGAGCAATGCTGGAGTAATTGATGCCGCTGGGAAAGTGCGGGCAGGTGAAGAGTTAGACGTATCTTCACTTCGCAAATGGATGTCTTTGCATATGCCTGAAGTGCAAGGGGAGCCCGATGTCACTCAGTATTCTGGTGGTGCTTCTAATTGGACATACCGATTGAAATTTGAAACGGATGACCTTGTTCTTCGTCGTCCTCCTGCGGGCACTAAGGCAAAAGGTGCTCATGATATGGGACGAGAATATCGGCTGCAAAAAGCGTTGGAGCCAGTGTTTTCCTACGTGCCAAAAATGCGCGGCTATTCAGATGATGAATCAGTAATCGGTGCTGAATTTTATATGATGAATAGGGTCGCTGGCATCATTCCAAGACGTAATTTGCCTCGTGGGCTGGAGATGAATGCAGATCAAGTGCGTACGATGTGTACCAATGTTCTAGATACATTAATCGCGTTGCATCAGGTTGATTATAAATCAGCGAACTTGGAAAATTTGGGTGCAGGAGAAGGCTATACGCGCAGGCAAATAGAGGGATGGAGCAAACGCTATTCGAATGCTCGCACCTGGAATGTGCCCAAAGGCAACAAAGTCATGAAATGGCTCGCGGAGAACATGCCTAAAAAGGAAACTCTCTGTATTACGCATAATGATTTTAGATTTGATAATGTCGTTTTGGATGAACAAGACCCTACAAAGGTAATCGGTGTGCTGGACTGGGAGCTTGCCACTATTGGTGATCCTTTGATGGATCTCGGGAACATGCTGGCATACTGGGTTGAGGCAGGTGATGACAAATTTTACCGTTCAACCAGGCGACAGCCCACTACGCTTGATGGAATGATGACGCGAAATGAAGTCATCGAGTACTATTGTCAGAGAATGAATCTAGAAGTTAAAAATATAGCCTTTTATCAAGTGTATGGTCTATTTCGGTTAGCTGGCATCGCACAACAAATTTACTATCGATACCATCATAAGCAAACCAGAAATCCAGCTTTTAAGAACTACTGGATTTTCGTGAATTACCTCAATCATCGTAGCTGTAAAATTATCAAAGAGAGCCGTTAGATATGCCAAGAATACACTTTGTGCGCCACGGACAAGCATCCTTTGGTGCGGAAGATTATGACAACCTTTCTGACATTGGGCACATTCAGTCAAAAGTACTTGGCAAGGCAATGTGGAATGAAGGCGATGAGAGATTATTTTCCGGCACTTTAAAGCGTCACAGACAAACTGCTGAAGGGTTTGCGCCTGGTACAGAATATGAGCAGGACGGACGTTGGAACGAGTTTGATTATATAAACATCATCAGCGCATTGCATCCTGAATTAAACTCCTCAAAAGCAATTGGGGATGCGCTTAAAAGTTCTGAAAATGCTAATATTGATTTTCAGGCGATTTATGACAATTCAGTCGCGCGTTGGGCTTCTGGAGAATACGATGCAGACTATACAGAAAGTCGTTCTGATTTTCGTGAACGTATAAGGTCTGCTGTCGCCGATCTAGCTAGACAGCTCCCCAAGGATGGAAATGCTTATGTTTTCTCTTCTGGAGGCCCCATCAGTGCTGTTGTTCAAGAAGTAATGGCTCTGAGTGAAGATACAACGCGGCAAGTTGAGCGCGTTCTACACAATGCAAGTGTGACGACAATCTCTGTGTCATCAAATCGGATGCAAATGATTGCATTCAACCAACACCACCATTTGGAGGCAGAAAATGTCAACCTCATCACCCATCGCTGATACGAAGAAAAACAGACCTGTCATCTTGATCACGGGCGCTAGTTCAGGGCTTGGTGCTGGTATGGCAACGCGCTTTGCTAAAAAAGGATATGACCTAGCATTGTGCGCACGACGTGTCGAAAAACTTGAGGGGTTAAGGTCAGAGATCCTTGAAGCATCTCCTGAAACTAGAGTGGAATTGGCTTCTTTAGATGTAAATGATCATGATGCGGTGTTTGCTGTCTTTGAAGATTTTCAACAGAGGTTTGGGAAAATTGATCGTGTTATTATTAATGCGGGAATTGGTGACGGAGCGCCTATCGGAAAAGGCGGTTTCCAGAAGAATAAGTTCGTTTTAGAGACTAACTTAATCGCTGCGCTAGCTCAAAGTGAAGCTGGGATGAAAATTTTCAGAGAACAAAAAGAAGGGCATTTGGTCATCATTTCTTCGACCAGCGCATTCCGTGGTTTGAGAAGTGGAATGAATTGTTATTCGACTAGTAAAGCAGCGGTTGCGCATATGGCTGAAGGTATACGCGCTGACATGCTGAACAAGCCAAACATTGATGTCTCCACAATATTCCCTGGCTATATTGAAAGCGAGATGACTGTAAAAGCGCCGAATGGAAAGACACCATTTATCGTATCCAATGATAAAGGGTGTGATCTGTTGGTGAAGGCGATCGAGTCTAGAAAAGCAAAGGCGATCGTTCCCGCATGGCCTTGGACGGTTGTATGCTTTTTAATGAAAAGACTTCCGTTATCTTGGGTCATGAAATTGCTTTAAAGCGATTGCTTGTCGCTACGGTACGTCTTGATGTGCGGCTGAGTTAGCGTATCTATTCACTGAAAGATTGATATTAAAAGAGATAAGACAATGAAATTTACAGGTTCCGATAATTACGTTGCTACCGACGATCTACAGGTTGCAGTGAACGCTGCCATAGCTTTGGAACGTCCTCTTTTGATCAAAGGAGAGCCGGGTACTGGGAAGACTGTGTTAGCGCATGAAGTTTCCAAGGCATTGGGTCGTCCACTTATTGAATGGCACATCAAGTCAACAACTAAAGCCCAACAAGGGCTGTATGAGTACGACGCGGTTTCTCGTTTGAGAGATTCTCAGCTTGGCGATCCCAAAGTTGCTGATGTAAGCAATTACATTAAACGCGGGAAGCTGTGGGAAGCATTTGTGGCAGATGATCAGCCAATCTTGCTAATTGATGAGATCGATAAAGCAGATATCGAATTTCCAAATGATTTGCTTCAAGAGCTAGATCGTATGGAGTTCTTTGTTTACGAGACTGGCGAAACTATCAAAGCAAAAAAACGCCCGCTAGTAATCATCACCTCTAATAATGAGAAGGAATTGCCCGACGCTTTTCTGCGTCGTTGTTTCTTCCATTTTATCAAATTTCCAGATACCGAAACAATGGAATCTATTGTTGATGTGCACTTTCCTGAAATCAAAAAACGTTTGGTCTCAAATGCATTGACCACATTTTATGAGTTGCGCGATGTTCCTGGGCTTAAAAAGAAGCCTTCAACGTCAGAATTGATCGATTGGTTGAAGCTTTTAATGTCAGAAGATATTGACCCGGAAACCTTGCGTTCGAGCGATACTCGCACATCAATTCCGCCATTGCATGGTGCGTTGTTGAAAAATGAACAAGATATCCATTTGTTTGAACGTTTGGCATTTATGGCACGTAGAGAACGCTAACCACCTATCTTGAAAGAGCGGGGCGAGCGCTATGTTTACAAATTTTTTCTATGAATTGAAGGCGGCGGGAATTCCCGTCACTGTCAAGGAATACCTCATGTTTCTTGAGGTGATGGAAGCTGACTTGGCAAACAAGAAGGTAGAAAATTTCTATTATCTGTCGCGCGCCAGTCTTGTGAAAGACGAACGCAATCTTGATAAGTTTGACCGAGTATTCGGATCAACCTTTAAGGGGCTAGAAAATGTCGATGAAGGGATGGAAAAGGAAATCCCTGAAGAGTGGCTACGCAAGCTAACCGAAAAATATCTCACCGAGGAAGAAAAAGCTGAAATTGAAGCCTTGGGTGGTTGGGATAAGCTCATGGAGACGCTTAAAAAACGGCTCGAAGAGCAAAAAGAACGACACGAAGGCGGCAATAAATGGATCGGTACAGGTGGAACTTCTCCCTTTGGTGCCAATGGGTACAATCCCGAAGGTATTCGTATTGGGCAAGATAAAAGTCGTCACAAGCGCGCTGTAAAGGTCTGGGATAAACGTGAGTTTAAAGATCTCGACGATAGCGTTGAGTTAGGCACGCGAAACATAAAAATGGCACTTCGCAAACTTCGTCATTTTGCGCGTACAGGTGCGGATGAAGAATTTGATTTAAAGAGCACAATCGATTCAACGGCGAAGTCTGGTTATCTCGATATTAAAATGCGTCCTGAACGCCGCAATGTTGTAAAGGTCCTGATCTTTTTTGATGTCGGGGGCTCAATGGACCCCTATGTTAAAATGGTTGAAGAGCTGTTCTCTGCCGCGCGGGCTGAATTCAAACACATGGAATATTTTTATTTCCACAATTGTTTGTACGACTACGTTTGGAAAGACAATTCCCGCCGTTGGACAGATAAGCTCAACACGTGGGATATCTTGCATACCTATCCAGCAGATTACAAAGTAATTGTTGTGGGAGATGCAGCTATGTCACCCTATGAGATCGCTATGCCGGGTGGCGCTTCTGAATTCATGAACGAAGAGGCTGGTGCAGTTTGGCTGCAGCGGCTGACGGAAGTCTATTCAAAGTTATCCTGGCTCAACCCTGAGCCAGAAAAGCATTGGAACTACACTCAGTCCAATCAGATGATAAGAGAAATTATTGGTGACCGCATGTATCCGCTCACTGTCGAGGGGATTGAACGCGGGATCACCAATTTACGTGGATCCAGGTAATGTATGGCGAGCTATGTCGCTCGCCAGGTCTCGTTTATTTGTAGACTGGTTTACGTTTTTGCATTTTAGCAGCGATGCTTTCAGCAAATTCTGGTGATTTTAATTGAGCGCCAAAATCTGCAAACTCAGCATTCATATGGGTAGTCATATCGCCACGACGATTGCGGATCAGGTCTTTTGATTTTCTCATTGATATTGGTGCTGAATCGGCAATGTGTTGAGCTAATTCTTTAATAGAAGCACTATATTCTGCGTCGTTGAACACTCTTGATACAAGTCCGAAGTCTAGAGCCTCTTTGGCGTTCAGTGTTCTGCCGGCAAGCAAGATGTCATTTGCGACTGCCATGCCTACCGCTTGAGGCAGTAGAATAGAAGAGGCCGCCTCTGGCACGACGCCAAGCTTTACAAAAGGGGCACCAAAAGTCGCGTTTTCATGAGCATACACAAGGTCGCAGTGAAGCAACATTGTTAGGCCAATGCCGATTGCGTGTGCATTTACTGCGGCGATCACAGGCTTTGGGCATTCACGTAGAGCATCAAGAAAGCGAACAACAGGTGGTTTTTCATTTCCTGTCAATTCTGTGGTGAAGTCAGAGATGTCATTGCCGGATGTGAACATATCTCCGGCACCTGTAATAACAAAAGCGCGCGCATTGTCATCTGCTGTGTAAGCCAGAATGGCATCAGCCATAGCTGCATACATTGCTTTTGTGATCGCATTTTTTTTGTCGGTACGTGAGATGGTCAATGTGGTGACGCGCTCATCGTGGGTTACGATTATAAATTCACTCATTTTTTTGACCTTTGATTGTAGATTTTTTCAATTTCTGCAGAAACGATTTCGGCTGAATTGCTAGAAACATGCTCAAGGAAACGTTCTATAATTGCTTGCTCTTTGGCATTAAACGGTTCGAGGATAGCGGAATTGATTTGCCGCGTACCAGTCAGCGAGGATTCGCCAACCTGTCGACCCAAATCCTCCAAATACACTTCATAGCTTCTTGCGTCTGTTTTGCTTTGGGCGCGACGCAGAAAACCTTTTTCGCTCATGCGATCGATCAGGCCGGTCAAACTGGATTTGCCCATGTTCAACTCATCCGCGATGGCGGAAATAGGCGCACCGTCTTGCCTCAGCAGGATAAATAAAACCGCGTGCTGTGTTGCGGTTAGGCCTTCATAATCTTTTAGAGCATGATCGGCTGCTCGAAAAAGCGCACAGTGGGCTTTTTGGATTAGGTGAAATACTGGAAACTGGCGCATTCGTATCTTTCATTGCTCTATAACTAATTTCGTATGCGAAGCAAAATTGGGTGTCAATAATTCCGCTAGGTCACATGATTTTATGAAAAAATAGAGGAGAAGATCCCAGCAAGAGTTGGAATGAATAAGTGCCGCAAGGTGAGGATTGATCTCATCCCTTATTCTGGTACATATGTTAAAAAAGGCTGGTCAGCCAAAACTCTATTTTGAGGTAGTTGTTAAAATGTCCCTGATTGCAAACCGTCGTGACGTTGATTTTATGATGTATGAATTTCTGAATCTGGATAAAGTATTTCAGACAGAACGGTATCAATCATATGATCGAGAAGCTGTGTCAGCCATTTTGGATACTGCTGAAGCTATCGCAGAAGACAAATATCTACCATGTGCAGCCAAGCTTGATGCAAATGAACCCAGTTTCGATGGCGAAAAAGTATCTATCATTCCCGAGGTTGGGGAGGGGCTTCAGGCTTTCGCTGAGGCGGGATTTTACGCAGCTAGTTTTGATGAGGATGTTGGTGGAGCTCAGTTGCCTGGCATCGTAAATCTTACTTTGGCTGGCTTTTTCTCTGCTGCTAATCCCGGAATTAATTCTTACGCCTTTTTGACGGTTGGCGCTGCCAATATGTTGAATGCAGTAGGAACACAGGAGCAAAAAGACAAATATCTCGGTCCAATGCTAGAAGGAAAGTGGTCTGGGACTATGTGTCTTTCAGAGCCTCAAGCTGGATCTTCACTTTCAGATATTCGGACTAAGGCCACACCAACTGAAGAGGGGCATTATTTGATCGAAGGATCGAAAATGTGGATTTCAGGGGGTGACCATGAATTGACAGAAAATATTGTTGAAATGGTCCTGGCAAAAATACCGGGTGGCCCTCCGGGGGTACGCGGAATTTCACTATTCATTGTTCCAAAATATCGCGTGAACGATGATGGTAGCCTTGGCGCTAAGAATGATATTTCACTAGCTGGCTTGAACCACAAGATGGGACACCGTGGGACAACCAATTGTCTTTTGAATTTTGGTGAAAACGGTGATTGTCACGGATACTTACTAGGGAAACCGCATGAGGGGCTGAAGAATATGTTCCACATGATGAATGAGGCACGTATTGGGGTTGGGCATGGTGCAACTATGAGTGCCTTAGCAGGTTTCTTATATTCTACTAAATATGCAGGCGAACGTCTTCAGGGGCGGCATCCTCAGGACAAAGATCCGTCCACGCCTCAGTTGCCAATTATCGAACACACAGACATTAAGCGTCTTCTAATGGCGCAGAAAGCTGCGGTAGAGGGGGCGTCAGCACTTCTATACTATTGTACTGATTTGGTGGAAGAGCAAAAGCTTACTGATGATAAAGACGCTCAGAACCGCCTTGCTTTGTTGTTGGAGATACTAACTCCAATAGCAAAATCATGGCCGTCAGAATTCTGCCTGGAAGCAAATAAACATGCGATTCAAGTGCTTGGAGGGTATGGATACACACGTGAATTCCCTGTTGAGCGCTTGTATCGGGATAACCGCTTGAACCACATTCACGAAGGTACACATGCGATTCATGGAATAGATTTGCTAGGACGCAAAGTTTCTATGTTTGATGGCGCTGCGCTGAAGCTTCTTCTGCAAGAAGTTCAAGCGACTTTGAGTGCAACTTCAGAAATGAGTGCGCTGGGTGAATACAACAAAGATCTAGAGCAAGCGCTCAAAGTGTTGGTTGAGACTACTGAAACAGTTAAAGCTCATGAAAACGTCAATACGCAATTGGCGAACGCAACAATTTACCTTGATGCTTTCGGGCATGTTGTGATTGCGTGGCTTTGGTTGAGGCAAGCTCAAATCGCAACAAATGCTTTGGCAAATGCTCAGGGAGATGATGTGGCTTTCTATCAGGGTAAATTAGCGGCATGTCGTTATTTCTTCCGCTATGAGCTGCCAAAGGCATTGGTTCAGTTCAAACTAGTATCTGATTTAGATGAAACATGTATGGATTTAAAACCTGAACATTTGACAGGTAACAATCCACTTTAAACTGGAAAAATAGTGCACTCCCCCACGCAATGCGGGAGGGGAGTGCACTATTTTGTTATTGGTTTTTATTCAGACAATTCGTTTTTGTAGATGACGCCGTCTTTCATTACAAAGTCGACGTGCTCTAATTCTGTTACATCATTTAATGGGTTGAGCGGGACGGCTATCATGTCCGCGTATTTTCCGACTTCTATTGAGCCCGTCATGTCTTGAGTTCCAAAGAGGGTTGCATTCCCGATTGTTGAGGCCTGAATTGCCTGCATGGGAGACATGCCCCATTTGACCATCTTTTTGAATTGACGCCCATTTAGTCCGTGGGTGTATACACCTGCGTCTGTGCCATAAGCTATGTTCGCACCTGCTTTTACAGCTGCTTGAAAACGTTCTCTTTGGATGCGCCCAACTTTACGTTCTTTCGCTAGGGACTCTTCCAATATGCCGGCTTTTTCGCCTTCAGATAGTATGAAGTCAGATACATAGATATCCATTGAGAGGTATGTACCTTGCTCCACAGCTTGTTCTATTGCGGCATCTGTAATCATGCTGGCATGTTCGATAGAATCTACGCCTGCATTCAGCGCTGTTGCGATTCCACTTGAGCCATGTGCATGAACTGCAACCTTAAGCCCTAAAAGATGCGCTTCATCTACAATGGCTGACATTTCTTCTTGGGTGAATTGTTGCGCTCCAAGCTTTGTACCTTTGGAGAGTACACCGCCTGTACCGCAGAATTTTATGACTTCAGCACCATACTTATTATTTTGACGAACTTTGGTTCTGACAGCCCAAGGGCCATCGGCAACTCCTTCTGCTTTTTGTTTGTATTCAAACGGAAGTAAGTTGGAGTCGCAGTGACCGCCTGTAATACCAATGGACGGACCGGAAGCGATTATACGCGGGCCAATGACGGTACCATCATCAATTGCTTCCTTTAAAGCAATGTCTGCATATCCGGGAGCACCCAAATTACGGACACTTGTAAATCCAGCTAGAAGCGTTTTGTTGGCATTTTTTACACCATTGATTGCTGAGCGAGGTGTCGAGACGGCTAATCTGCGATATCCATGATCATTGGCATTTGATGTAAGGTGAACGTGACTATCTGACAGGCCGGGGAGAAGGGTAGCACCTTTGAGGTCTATGTTATTCCAATTGCCCTCAGGAGCATTATTTTTTGAGCCAACATAAATAATTTTGTTCCCTTGAATCACAATTGTCTGATCTTTGAGAAGCTTGCCATCCATAACGTCAACTAAATTGCTGTTTGTGATCAGGATGCCATCAGTGCTGGTTTCTGCCGCGGCTTGACTGCAAAACAACAAGCTCGCGCTAAGAAAAAGGGATTGTATGGTTTTCATAAGATGGCTCTGTCTAAATTGGAATTTTAGTTTCCATGTTAGTTTTGTGCGCAAACTTTGTTTTGCCAAGTTCTGATACGCAAATATTTTTACTTCGATTGAGTTTCATGCCTAATTATTTTGAGCAATATGCTGGAAGTCTTGAGCTGTTCTCTTATCTATAAATCTATAACTGTCCTCCTAGTGACTTGATATTGGATAAAAACATGACGAATGAAGCTTATTCTCCCGCCAAAGTTTGGAAATGGAAACCAGGAAATGGAGGAAAATTTGCATCAATAAATCGTCCAATATCTGGTGAAACTCATGAGAAAGAATTGCCAGTCGGAGAGCATCCGTTTCAACTTTATTCACTCGCAACACCAAATGGTGTGAAGGCAACAGTCATGTTCGAGGAATTGTTGGAGCTTGGGTATAAAGACGCTGAATATGATGCTTGGATTATTGATATTACAGAAGGTGATCAATTCTCATCTGGTTTTGTCGAGATGAATCCAAACTCGAAAATACCTGCACTTTGGGACAATAGCAGCGAAGAGCCTGTGCGTATTTTTGAATCGGCATCAATACTCTTTCACTTGGCAGAAAAATTTGGCGAGTTTTTACCTGAACAGGGCGCTTCACGGACTGAGGTTATGAATTGGGTTTTTTGGCAGATGGGATCTGCACCTTATCTTGGTGGAGGGTTTGGGCATTTTTACGCCTATGCGCCAGAAAAGTTTGAGTATCCAATTGAGCGTTTTTCAATGGAAGTAAAGCGTCAGCTAGATGTTTTGGATAAGACGCTCTCTCAGCGTCAGTATATTGCTGGTAATGATTACACGATCGCAGATATCGCGATCTGGCCTTGGTATGGTGCGCTAGCATTGGGGCGTTTGTATGAGGCGGCAGAATTTCTGTCTGTGCATGAATATGAACATGTGCAGCGTTGGGCCAATGAGATTAATGAGCGTCCCGCTGTGAAAAGAGGGTGCCGTGTCAATCGGGTTTGGGGTGAAGAAAGTACACAACTAAAAGAACGTCATTCAGCGACTGATTTCGATTGAAAGATTTGAATTGTACTGAATGAAATTTTTTGTGAAAGGCCACAAATTACAGAAAACTTTCTAGTTTATGCGCGATATTTTAAGGGTTATATTGGGTTAGTGAAGTAAAGTTTTTGTGTCCAGGTCCGATCTTTGTTACTCATTTAGCCGCCTGTATTTGATCGTATTTTGAAGTTACGACTAGACTGTATTTTTGTAGTTGCTAACAATTATCTCTCATATGAAATGGAGAAAATTGAACGAGATTGTGACAAAAAAGCCAACATTCAAAAAATCTGAAATGTGAGAGTTGCCTCATTTGCTGTTTGCATGATAGGGCTAACATATGACAACGATATCAATAATAATTGACAACGATATCAGTTCGGTTTTCAATTTGACTTCTGGGAGGAGCATATGAAGAAAATTAATAGAGGTGGAGTAGGGCAATTTCAGTTGCAGTTCGGGGCATCTTTGATTGCGCTATCAACTGTATTGTCTGCACCAGCAATGGCGCAAGATGTTGCAGAAGCAGCTGAAGACACTAAAACTTTGGATACTATTGTTGTAACAGGTATCCGTCAGGCTCTTACAGACGGTATGAACGTCAAGCGTAAATCGAATGGTGTTGTTGATGCCATTAACGCAGAAGATATTGGTAAGTTTCCTGATTCAAACCTAGCTGAATCATTGCAGCGAATTCCAGGTGTATCTATCAACCGCCAAAACGGAGAGGGTTCTCAAATCACGGTGCGTGGTTTTGGGCCAGGCTTTAATGCTGTAACTCTAAATGGTCGTTCAATGCCGACTGCTGACATTCCACTGATTGGTGGTAACGGAAGCGGAACTGGTGGTTCTAGTCGTGCGTTCGATTTTTCTAACTTGGCTGCTGAGAGTGTAAGTGCACTGGAGGTTACTAAAACGGGGCGTGCTGATGTTGCATCTGGCGGTATCGGAGCAACAGTAAATGTTGTTACAGCAAGACCTCTTGATTCTGATGGGTTGGTCGCCTCTGTGGGTGTTAAGGGTGTTGTAGACACATCTGTAGACACTGGCGATGAAATTACACCTGAACTGAATGGTATTGTCAGCTGGTCAAACGAAGCTGGCACATTTGGTGTGGGTGTAACAGGGAGCTATTCGAAGCGCGACAGTGCGGCTCCAAGTGTTGAATCTGCTAGCTGGAACATTGAGGATATTGATTCATTCCTTGATCCTGCGAATGGTCGTGTAACTGCTGCTACAAATGTTGTGAACGCTCCTTCATCAGGGAACATTGCACTGCCGCGTGATAGTCGTGCAAACTTCTCTGAGTTCTCAAGTGAGAGAATTAACGGTCAAATAGTCATGCAGTTTGCTCCAACGGAACGTTTGGAAATGACAGCTGACTACACGTTCGCAACGAATGAAGGTGAAGAAAACCGCACGCAGGTTTCAAACTGGTTCAGTCGTCCTTTTTCAGAAGTAATCTTTGATGACAGTCCTGTTCCGACTACTGTTGGTTTGACAGAAGTCATTTCGGGAACAAAAGACTGGGCGCTTCAGCAAACAACTCGCGCCACTAAGGATGAGCTTCAGTCATTTGGTTTTAACACAAAATTCCAAGCTACTGATAATTTTGAAATCGTTTTTGATGCTCACACATCTGAAGCAGAAGTAACTCCAAACGGAATTAGTATCGTTGCTAACGACGGTCAAACACACCAACTTTCAGAAGTTAATGTTGGTATGGCTTGGCCAATTGTTGTGTCTCACTCGGTTGATTACTCAGGTGATGCGCCAATTCAAACACTAATTGATGCTCAAGATACTGCTATTTCAAATGACGGTGTGTTTGACCGTTATGATGTTGCTACAAACATCGCGAACGGTATCCGTTCGGTATCTCAGAAGAACGAAATCGACCAGTTCGACCTTCGTGCAAATTGGGATCTGGATGACATGTCTCGTTTGACTGTTGGTGCAAATTATCGCACGCAGTCTAACAGAACTACAAACGCAACATTCCAGCAAACATTGGGTAACTGGGGGCTGGCAAACCCAGGTGATGTTCAAGCGATTGCTCCGGATGCGCTTGAAGAATTCTGTTTGTCTTGTCAGTTTGATGACTACAATGTTGGTGATTTGCAGGGTGTTCGTGGCGATGCGGCAACTTTGTTCCAAGCTATTTCTTCAGCTTACATCAATAACAATATTCCGGGTTACACTGGTGCCGTGTTTGCTAGCGACACATCTATTCGTCCGCAGGGGTCAGCTGATGACACTGTAGAAGAAGATGTGCTGTCTTTATATGCGCAATTCTCCACAGAGTTTGAAGTGGCGAACCGTCCTGCGTATCTAAATGTTGGTCTGCGCTATGAAGATACAGAAGTAACGGCTAAAACTGCTACTGTGCCGCCTTCACAGCTTATCTGGACAGGTAACAACGACTTCACATTGGCGATTGGCTCTGGTGATGGTCTGACTCTGCAATCTTCATACGACAACTGGTTGCCGAATGTTGATTTTGCAGTAGACATTACTGACTCTCTAAAAGCACGTGCGTCTTACTCCAAGACAATTGCGCGCACAGCATACAACAACTTGTTTGCTTCAGATGCACTTCAGGGAACTCCAGCTGGTCCAACTGCATTCGACAACATTGCGAGTGCGACACAAGGTGACCCAGGTCTCCTACCGCTCGAGTCAGACAACTTTGATCTATCCGTTGAATATTACTTCGGTGAATCAAGTTATGTATCTGTAGGTATCTTTGAAAAAGTTGTGCGTAACTTTGTTGGTACTGAAACTTACGAAGGCAACCTATTCGGTCTTCGTGACGCTACGACAGATGATGCAGGAACACGAACAGGTATAGCACGTGGGCTTCTAGACACCGTTGGAGCTGATCCAAACGACAACAACTTGTTCGCAATGGCTGTTTTCGTTGATCAAAACCCTGGTGACACAGCTGCTGCAGTTGCTGCATTCCAAGCAGTTCAAGGTGCAGATGGAAACATCATTACAAGTGAATACGACAATATTGAAACATTGTATGATCTTGTACCAAATGCTGATGACCCGCTTTATGTGTTTGACATCAACAGACCTGTGAACAACGAGCAGGCCACTATCAACGGTATTGAAATTCAAGGTCAGCACTTCTTTGGTGATACTGGTTTTGGTATCATGGGTAGCTATACTCTAGTTGAAGGTGATGTTGGATATGACGTAACTGGTGACCCATCTGCGTCCCAATTTGCCCTGACTGGTCTAAGTGATACTGCTAACTTGACATTTATCTATGAGAACTACGGTTTCTCTGGTCGTCTTGCTTATAACTGGCGTGATGAGTTCTTGCTGAATGCAAATGCTGGTGGTGGTTTCAACAACCCAGTATTCGTAGAAGCTTATGGCCAGGTAGATGCCAGTCTGAACTATGATTTGACAGACAATATTGCTCTGTCTCTTGACGCAATTAACCTGACTGGAGAAAGCTCACGTTGGTTTGGTCGCTCAACAACAAACCTATGGTTTGCTCGTGAGAGTTCACCGCGTTACTATCTAGGTGCACGCTATAAGTTCTAGTATTTTAAGAACTTAGAGGAAGGGGCTACATTCTGTGTGGCCCCTTTTTTTCTTTAAGCTATTGCGGATTAGGCACTTAGGTGCGTTGATAGTGAAGTCGTATCTGACTTTAAATAATGAATTTTGGTGGGATCTAACCATGTCTAAAATTGTTGTTCTGGATAATGTTGAACACAAGGATTTAAAGGTTCAAATTCATCACAGCGAAGAGTTCGGTGATAACATTAATCAGGCGCTTGTTTTTCCCACAGAATTTATGGAATTGCAGCGTGAGTACCCAATATTTTTCCGCAAATCCCCTGAGGGAGATTTTTACGCGGTTGTGTTGCTGGGGTTGGACCGAGAAGAGAATTTATTCTTGAATTCAGACGGATGGCAGGCTCGTTATGTGCCGGCTATTCAGGATCGTGGACCTTTTTCTATTGCTTTACATGAGCGGCAAATAGACGGAGTGCGTCATGTGGAACCCATAATAAATATTGATTTAGAGCATCCGCGGTTGAATGGGGATATTGGTGAAAATGTCTTTCTTCCACAGGGAGGTAACTCTCCATATCTTCAGCAGGTTTCTCAAGTTCTTCAGCGGATCCATGTTGGTGCAAACGCCGCAAAAGCGTTTTTCTCAGAATTGGACGCGTTGGGTTTGATCGAGCCCATTGCATTGGATATCAGTTTGTCTGATACGGCAAAATATACCGTGCCTGATGTGTTCACCATCAGCAAAGAAAAGATGATTTCATTGAGCGGCAACGATTTAGCTAAACTGAATTCGCTAGGGCTATTGGAGCATTGTTTCGCAGTGATGTCTTCGGCGGGGAATGTGTCTCGCCTTATAGAACTTAAAACTATTAAAAACGCTCAAACTGTATAGTTGGAGGAGTGTTTTGGTTGAGAGCTTAGAAATTACACGTAAAACGGAGGTCATCGAAGGGGCCTCACTTTCTGATGTCGATTTTCAATCTCTAATCAAAAATGCTAAGCCAGTCATTTTAAAGGGCATAATGGAGCACACGCCTATATGCCAAAAAGCCAAGAGCTCTGCCAAAGATGTCATGTCTTTTTTGCTCGATCATTATAATGGTAGACCAGTTACAAGATTTGTCGCTGAACCTGAAATAGGCGGGCGCTTTTTTTACAATTGGGATATATCTGGTTTTAATTACAAGTCCGACACGATTGACCTAGGTGAGGCTTTCTCGCAGATGGAGCAACTCCAGCCGACGAATGAAACAAAAGCGCAATATATTGGGTCAACGAGTATTGATGGTTTTTTTTCAGATCTGATGACTGAAGCTGAACTTATTATTTCAGAAAAGCTTTTCGAACAATTCAAATTACACGTCAGCATATGGATGGGCAATGAGACCACTGCGGCAGCACATTACGATTTTTCGAACAATATTGCTGCTTGTTTAGCAGGGCGTCGTCGTTTTACTTTGTTTCCTCCTGATCAAACTGCAAACCTTTATCCAGGCCCCTTAGAGCCTACGCCCGGTGGGCAAGTGGTTAGTATGGTGAATTTTCAGGAGCCGGATTTTGAAGCGCATCCAAATTTTGAAAAAGCGGTGCAGGTTGGTGAGATCGCTGAGCTAGGAGCGGGTGATGTACTCGTATACCCTGCAATGTGGTGGCATCAAGTAGAGGCGTTAGACCCGTTCAATGTGCTGGTTAATTACTGGTGGAATGAAGTGGCTTCTTTTATCGATGACCCCGTGAATATGCTTTATCAAGGAATGTTGTCCCTACGAGATCGGCCAGATTATGAAAAGGAAGCCTGGCGAGAATTGCTCGATTACTATGTATTTGGCGATGCAAACCTTCCTCGTCAGCATTTGCCTAAGCACGCTCAAGGCCCTTTGGCACCGTTGGATGACCTTAATGCACGCAGGTTACGTGCGCGGTTGTTGCAGCGATTAAATAGATAGAAAATTACGATAGGGGAGTAAGCTCAATGGAGCAGAAGGTAAAAAAGGTGGTTATTGCTGGCGGTGGAACTGCTGGTTGGGTTGCTGCTGCAATGCTCTCTGGTCAGTTGGGGAAATTGCTCGATGTGACTTTGGTCGAGTCTGAAGCAATTGGAACTGTGGGAGTCGGCGAAGCTACAATTCCTACCCACAAAGCTTATCATCGACTATTGGGCATAAACGAACAAGATTTCATGCGCGCGACGAGGGCCACCTTCAAGTTAGGCATTGCTTTTGAAAACTGGGGTAAATTGGGCGATCGTTATTTTCACTCATTTGGAAGTATAGGCCCTTCCACATGGATGACGGATTTTCAGCACATGTGGTATCAGGCGCGCTCGGAAGGGTGGGCTGGTGAGATGGATGATTATTGCTTTGAACTCCAAGCGGCTGAAGCTGGAAAGTTTGCCACATCAGAACAATCAAATCTCAATTATGCATACCATTTAGATGCCAGCCTCTATGCGCAGTTTTTGCGTCGGTATAGTGAACAAAAAGGTGCAAAGCGTATTGAAGGCAAAATCTCCAATGTCACACTTGCTCCCGAGACTGGAGACATTAGCTCTCTGCAATTAGAAGACGGGCAAGTAATAGAAGGTGATCTGTTTATAGATTGTACCGGGTTTAGAGCGCTTTTAATCGATAAGGCGCTTGGCGTGGGGTATGAAGATTGGAGTGATCACCTGCCGATGAATAGTGCTTTGGCTGTTCAAACAAAGGTGTCTCAAGAAATTGTGCCCTATACGCGTTCAATTGCGCGTAAAGCTGGCTGGCAGTGGCGTATTCCACTTCAACACAGGGTTGGAAATGGTCACGTATATTGTAGTGATTTTATGAGTGATGATGAGGCTCATTCCATTCTAATGGATAACATTGAAGGGGAACTGGTTTCAGAGCCACGTCCTATTCGATTTGTAACGGGTCGTCGTAAAGAGTGTTGGACTAAAAACTGTATTGCACTCGGCCTTTCGAGTGGGTTTCTTGAACCATTGGAATCTACAAGTATTCACTTGTTCCAGATCGGCGTGACTCGCCTTGTTCAAATGTTTCCGTTTGGTGGCGCAAATGATGCTTTACGTAATCAGTACAATCGCTATGCGAGAGAAGAACTTGAAAGTATTCGGGACTTTTTAATTCTTCACTACAAGCTTAATCAGCGTACAGATTCAGATTTTTGGAAACAGCGCGCAGAAATGGATATTCCAGAATCTCTTCAGCATCGAATTGACCTGTATACGAAAAATGGAATTGCCTTCCAGGAAGGGTTGGATTTATTCCGAATAGATTCTTGGTTGCAGGTATTTAGGGGGCAAGGATTGGAGAGTAATGGGTATCATCTTGTTGGGCAAATGTTGCCAAACGGGCAGCTAAAACAGGCGATGACCGACCTTAAGCAAAACATCGTAAAAAACGTTTCGAATATGCCAAAGCACAGTGATTTCATCAGGCAATATTGTGGAATAGATAATGTCCAGTAGGCCGATTAAGTCTGTCTTGATTGTTGGGGGAGGTACGGCTGGTTGGCTGACCGCTGCTATTCTAGCAAGCAAGCATAAATCGGAAGGTGAGAGTGGATTAAAAATCACTCTAATTGAAGCTTCCGACATTCCGATAATAGGAGTGGGTGAGGGCACTTGGCCGGGAATGAAGGCTACTTTGCGCAATGCCGGAATTGATGAAAACGAATTTTTGCGAGAATGTCAGGCGTCTTTTAAGCAAGCATCCAAATTTGTAGGATGGAAAGATGGCAGCGCAGACGATTTCTACTATCACCCCTTCGAGTTGCCTGAGGGGTTTTATCAGGGAAATCTGGCTCAATATTGGGTGGATGCTGGCAAGACAGATACTTTCTCATCAATTGCATGTGCGCAGGAAGCGGTTTGTGAGAAGCATTTATCCCCGAAGCTTATAACAACGCCTCAATATGGTGGGGCGCTGAATTATGGATACCATTTGGATGCCGGAAAATTTTCTGGGTTTCTAAGACAACATTGCACACAAAAAATGGGCGTGAATCTTGTTTTGGATAAGGTTCTTAATGTGCGATTTCGTGAGAACGGAGATATTGAAGCCGTTACTACGGAAAACAATGGCGATATCGATGCTGACTTGTTTGTGGATTGCACAGGGTTTCGGTCATTATTGTTGGGACAACACTTAGGTGTTGAGTTTAAAGACAAAAGCGCTGAAATGCCGATAAACTCTGCTTTGGCTGTTCAAGTGCCTTATCAAGAGAATGAGCCTATTCAATCTGCGACAATATCCACCGCACAGGAAGCTGGTTGGGTTTGGGATATTGGTTTGTACAATCGTCGCGGTGTTGGGCATGTATACAGCTCCAACCATGTTTCTGATGAGGAAGCTGCGCGGCAATTGCAAAAATATTTGGGTGTAACAGAGGTTGAATTCTCTGATTTAACACCAAGAAAAATTGATATAAATCCGGGATATCGAGAGAAGTTTTGGCATAAAAATTGTGTCGCGATAGGACTGTCAGCAGGATTTTTAGAGCCGTTGGAAGCCTCAGCGATGATGGTGATTGAAGCTTCGGCTGCATTATTAGCTGATCACATGCCAGCAAATAGAAGTGCAATGGATTTTATAGCTGATCGGTTCAATAAACGCTTTGGTTTTCGATGGCAGAGAATAATCGATTTTCTTAAATTGCACTATGTGATGTCCAATCGAGACGGAATGTTTTGGAAGGATAGCGCGGACCCAGCTACAATTTCAGAGAGATTGAAAGCGGATTTGGAGCTGTGGAAAGCGCAGGTACCTAATAAAGCTGAATTTGATAGTGTGGATGAAGCGTTTCCAACAGCAAGCTATCAATATGTGCTGTATGGAATGGGCTACAAAACGGCTCCTCGAGGTGTCGGAGTGTCGCCAGATGAAGAACGTTTTGCTTTATCTGCGTTTTCAAATGTTGAAAGAAACATATCTTTGATGTCTACAAAATTGAAAACCAATCGTGAGATATTAGATATAATCAACGGATAGCTTGACGTTTGTGAATAGAGCTTTCGAAATTAGGAATTTTTTGGAAATTGAAAGCAGCTTTTGATGTTGCGTCCAAATGCAACTTCGCAGAATTAAGCCGTTTTACTGAAGCTTAAATACTGGCCCAAAAAAACGATATTTATCTATAAAGTGCAAGTGGTGGGCCGATTGGAGCGCCAAACTACTTAGTTTGGCTGTGTTCATTTTGAATGCTCCGGATTAATTCGTTAATTCGGAGTAAATGCATTTCCTAATATTTTAAGCAAATTTCGTAATCATTATTCACCGTTAAGTAGTTGTTATTACTTCTGGGCGTACAAATTCTTACCAAATATCGTCAATTGGGTAACCTTTTGCTTTTAGCAGGATAATGAATATTGCGTTTGTGCCTACACAGATAATTCAAATCCTGAAGTAAAATAAGTATTCGTGACGAATAGATATTTAAGTCTGTATTGAGGATTTAAGAATTTAATGTCGGATGATGTAGCTATATTAAGCTTCGCTGAAAAAATTGAACTAGAAGCGCGATTAATTGGCGGTGCTGTTGATGACCTTCATTCCAATTTATTGGAAATAAGTGAAGGTGAGCAAGACATTCTTCTTGATGCTGAGCAAGTTGACGTAATCGACACGACAGCGATCCAAGTTCTGCTAAGCGCGGCGAAAACTTGTCAGTTACAAAATAAGAAATTCCAAATCCAAAATATGAGCAATGAATTTTTGCATGCAATGAAAGTCCTGGGACTGGGGGCAGTTGCTGAAGAGTGGGAGCTGGGAAATGGCTAAACGTGTTCTTGTCGTGGATGATTCAAAGACAATGAGAGATATGGTTTCTTTCACACTTAAGCGTGAAGGGTATGAAACCGTTGAGGCCGAAGACGGCATGGATGCACTTCAATCAAGTACCGTTGGAAATTTTGATTTAGTGATTTCTGATGTGAACATGCCGCGTATGGATGGTATCACACTGACCAAAGAGTTGCGTACCAAACCCCAATTTCGATCAACGCCCATTCTCATACTTACGACCGAAGCTGACGGTACAAAAAAGGCAGCAGGTAAGGCTGCGGGTGCAACAGGCTGGATCGTGAAACCGTTTGATCCCGATCAATTGCTTGGCGTCGTCAAGCGCGTATGTAGATAGCAATCTGGGGGGATGCAAATTGAGTGATTTTGAACAATTTCGTCAGACGTTTTTTGAAGAATGTGATGAGTTGCTTCAGCGTTTTGAAGAAGTTGCGGGAAATCTGCAACCTGATGAAAACGACAATGAAACACTCAATGAGTTATTTAGGGCGGTTCATTCAATCAAAGCTGGAGCTGGCGCTTTTAAGTTAGAGCGTCTGGTCACTTTTGCTCATGAATTGGAAGACTTTTTAGATCAAGTCCGAAGCGGCACAATTCATCTACAAACTGGTGATCCCGATCTAATTGTTCAATCCGGTGATATTCTTCACACTCTCATCGAATATGCTCAGGCTAGAGAGGAGGCACCGGAAAATCTCGAAGCAGATGTGTTAGAGCAGGTGCGTCAGCGCAATCCAAAAGGAGGACAATTTTCCGAAGTTCAAAGCGCCGAAAAACCAAGACAATCGGGAAAGATCAAATATACAGTAAAATTTCGTCCACATCGCGAGCTCTATGAAGCAGCAAATGAGCCCCAGTTACTGCTTGAGGCATTAACTGATCTTGGTGAAACTGAAATTGAAATAGACACCTCAAGAATCGTCGAACTGTCTAAGACAGATCCAATGGAGAGTTACTTTGATTGGATAATTACACTAGAAACAGAGAGTGGCATTGAAGATATAGAAGCCATTTTCGAATTTGTTGATGGTGATTGTGATTTATCCATAATTCCTGATGAAACAATCGCAGAAGAAACCGATGATGGTGAAGTTTTAACGTCACAAAACCCGATTGAAGTTTCGACAACTCCTCAAAATCAAAATGACAAAGCTGACGGAGAAAAAGCAAAACCCTCCAAAGGTTCTATCCGTGTCGATCTCGAACGTGTCGATCAATTGGTCAATATGGTTGGCGAATTAGTCATCGCTCAAGCAATGGCGTTAGAGAGTATTTCATCAGAAATTGGAATTGAACAAATCAATCAGTTGCAAGCTCTTGAAGATCTGACGATGCGAACACGTCAGCTACAAGAAGGCGTGATGGCAATTCGTATGCAGCCGATTAAGGCTCTGTTCTCGCGATATCCAAGGTTAGTACGCGATCTGTCCAAGAAGCTTGATAAGAATGTGAACCTCATCCTGGAGGGCGAAGCTACTGAAGTAGATAAGACTATTATTGAAGAGTTGGCAGACCCGCTCACGCACATGATCCGTAATTGTATGGATCATGGAATTGAAATGCCTGCTGATCGTGTTGGGATGGGTAAGCCTGAAGAAGGTACAGTTCGTCTTAGTGCCGAGCAACGAAATGGGCGTATATTGATCCGCGTGAGCGATGATGGTCGAGGGCTCGATCCTGATAAAGTCGTCGCCAAAGCTGTTAAACAGGGCTTGATCCAAGAAGGCGAAGAGCTTTCCAAAGAAGAAATCGAGATGTTGATTTTCCGTCCTGGTTTTTCAACGGCGAGTGAAGTGAGCGATGTTTCTGGTCGTGGCGTTGGCATGGACGTTGTTCGCAGAAATATTCAAAAACTTGGTGGCCGGATTACACTTGAATCTCAAAAAGGGAAGGGATCTTGTTTTACCTTGGCTCTTCCTTTGACGCTGGCCGTGCTTGATGGAATGCTGGTTGCCACTGCGGATGAAAGGTATGTTATACCGCTGTCTTCGATAGTAGAAACGGTCTGCCCAGCAGCAAATCAAATAAAAGAAATGCCCGATGGTGGATCCGTATTGTCTTTACGCGGAAATGCCATTCGCTTGATAGACTTATGCGGTTGTATGGGGCTTTCACGCAAAGGATTAACCGAGCCGCTTAGGAAGCTAGCAGTTATCGTCGAAACCGAATTTGGCCGTCATGTTGGTATTGTTGTCGATGAGCTTCTTGGGCAACAGCAAGTGGTCATTAAGAGCCTTGAAACAAACTATTATCGTATTCCCGGCGTAGCTGGGTCTGCCATTTTGGGAGATGGGCGTGTTCGCCTCATTCTCGATGTGGATGGGCTTTCGGCTTTGCTACCCAAATCTCCAATTTCAAAATCAAAAACGGTTTCAGAAATACCTGCTGAAAACGAAATTCAAACTATTGCGTCAGGAGGATAGAGCACATGGGCCAACCTCAGATGATATCTGATATTTCAAATGAAAACGAAGCAAATGTGGAGATGCTGTCTCCTCCGAAGCAGTACGTTAGTTTTACTGTGGATGAAGCTTATTATGCCGTCGATATAATGTCGGTACGGGAGATAAAAGGTTGGGACGACATAACCAGTCTGCCAAACCAACCCCAGTATATTCGAGGCGTTTTGAATTTACGTGGCGCTGTGCTGCCAATAGTCGATTTGAAGTGTCGATTGGGTGACAGCATGACTGATCCAACAAAACGTCATGTCATTGTTATCGTAGCAATAAATGATCGACAAATAGGTCTGCTTGTTGATGCTGTATCAGATATTTTGATGGTGTCAGACGATCAAATTAAACCCGTTCCAGAAACTAATGCCAAGACAGATGCCAATGTGTTTACGGGTTTTTTGACCGATAAAGAGCAGATGGTCGCCATGCTCGATCTAGAAAACCTTTTCATTCCTGAGATCCACGAATTGGATGGATCTGAAATCCCAACAAATCAATTAAATGCGCTGAAGGAATAATCAGATGAACAAGAATTCCTCCCCAATTAATACTTCAACAACTAAAGATAAAAGACAGCAATTAATGTCATCAGCAGCGCTTTTTGCTGGTGGATTGGTTGGATTTGCCGGTGTGTCATTTGTTAGTTCTCAGTTTGGTTTAGGTGCGGCACTTGCTCTTTGTGTTCCGGCTGCGGCGGCTGTAGGTGCTTTAGCATTCAAGAAAAATGGCAATCATCTTGGCCAGCGCGCGCAAATGCGAGAAATGACGGCCAAGCTAAATGCGATTGATAAAGTGCAAGCTGTAATCGAGTTTGATTTGAATGGAACTATTTTGGATGCCAATGATAACTTCTGCGAAACAGTAGGATATCGCAAGGAAGAAATCGTTGGACAGCACCATTCTATGTTTGTGGATCAAGCTGTGGCAAAGGGTGCTGAATATGAAAATTTCTGGCGTCAATTAAGACGTGGAGAGTTTGTTGCTGGTGAGTTTCCGCGAGTTGGGAAAAACGGCAAAGATATTTGGATCGTCGCTTCATACAATCCTGTATTTGACGATGTGGGCAAGCCCTACAAAGTAATCAAATATGCAACTGACGTGACAGATCAGAAAATAAAATCTTCTGATATGGGCGCTCAAATAAAAGCCATCGGCCAGTCTCAAGCTGTCATTGAATTTGATATGACTGGTAAGATATTAAATGCGAACGAGAATTTCTGCAAAACAGTGGGGTATTCATTGGCAGATATTCAGGGGCAGCATCACTCAATGTTTGCGGATGACGAGCTAGCGGCATCTGATGAATATCGTCAATTTTGGGAGAAGTTGAATAGAGGGGAGTTCGTATCGGGTGAATTTCCTCGCGTTGGTAAAAATGGCAAAGAAATATGGATTGTTGCTTCCTATAATCCAATTTTCGATTTGAATGGTAAACCATACAAAGTTGTAAAATTTGCAAGTGACATCACGCAGGAAAAAATCAAATCTGCGGATATGATTGCCCAGATAAATGCCATTAGCCAATCACAAGCTGTTATTGAATTTGACCTCACTGGGCGCATTCTGACGGCAAATGAAAACTTCTGTAAAACAATGGGTTACCCATTGGAGCAGATCCAAGGCAAACATCACTCAATGTTTGCTGACCCTAAATACGCAAATTCCATTGAATATCGCCAATTTTGGGAAAAACTGGGGCGCGGCGAATTTGATGAGGGTGAGTATGAGCGTGTAGCTGCGGGCGGTCGGAAAGTTCTGCTGCAAGCTTCATACAATCCAATCTACGACACAAAAGGGCGACCTTTTAAAGTTGTAAAATATGCTTCTGACCTTTCACAGAGTGAGCGAATGAAAGAGAACGCTCGAATTCGTTCTGCGCTCGATGTTGCTACAACAAATGTCATGATTGCAGATGACGATTTCAACATTGTGTATCTTAACGCCGCGCAACAAAAGATGATGAGTGTCGCTGAGTCGGATCTTAAAAAGGAACTGCCTAATTTCGATAGCCAAAAATTGCATGGGGCCAATATCGATATATTCCATAAAAATCCAGCTCATCAACGGACTATGTTGGCACGATTAACATCTACATTTGAGACGGATATTAAAGTTGGAGAAAGACGGTTTCATCTGATCGCTACACCCGTCTTTGATGATGATAAACAGCGTGTCGGAACTGTTGTGGAATGGCGTGATGATACGGCTGAGAAAGCGGTTGAATTAGAGGTTCAAGGCGTTGTTGAAGCCGTTTCCCGTGGCGATTTCAGCAAACAACTGTCTACAGAAAACAAAGATGGCTTCATGTTGGTACTAGCGGAAAGTATCAACATTCTTTCCGGGCGAGTTTCGATAGTGTTGGATGCTTTGGGGATGATGCTGACAGCAATGTCGCAAGGCGATTTAACAAAACGTATTGAAGATGATTTTGAAGGCGTTTACGGCAAACTAAAAGAAGACGCCAACTCAACAGCTGCCAAATTGCAAGATACGGTATTGGCCATTTCTCATGCTTCAGTTGAGGTGTCTAGCGGCGCTGAGGAGATTTCCTCTGGAGCTACAGACCTATCACAACGTACTGAACAGCAGGCTGCAAACCTTGAAGAAACGGCCTCATCAATGCAGCAGATGGCTGCTACCATTAAGCAAAATGCGGACAATTCTCAGCATGCAAGTCAATTGGCGATTACAGCTAGAGAATCTGCAGTATCTGGTGGTGAAATCGTTCATAATGCTGTCCATTCAATGGGTAAGATTGAAGAGTCTTCGCGTCGGATCTCAGATATTATCGGAGTAATTGATGAGATTGCTTTCCAGACAAACCTATTGGCATTGAACGCTGCGGTGGAGGCAGCTCGTGCTGGTGATGCTGGTCGTGGGTTCGCAGTTGTGGCTTCAGAAGTGCGCTCTCTGGCGCAGCGCTCGGCGCAAGCTGCCAAAGATATTAAAGACCTTATTGTTGACTCAAGCGCACAAGTTGAAGGTGGTGTTGAGTTAGTAAATCAAACTGGTGAAGCACTAAATGGTATTGTTGATGGCATTAAGAAAGTAGCTGATATTGTTGCCGAAATTAGCGCTGCTTCAGGTGAACAGGCAACTGGTGCAGAGGAAATAAACAGAGCCATCACGCAAATGGATGAGATGACGCAGCAAAACTCTGCTCTCGTCGAAGAAAATGCATCTGCCGCCAAAACCATGACAGACCAAGCTCAAAACATGAGGGACCGTATGGGTTTTTTCGATGTGGGCGAACAAACTGAGCAACGATCATTTGCATCAAACTCAACTCCTCAAAGAGTACCTGCTGTAGCCAATACAGGCGGTGCAAGGGTGCTTCAATCCGCTTTGGCCGAAAGCATTGAAGAAGACGATGACTGGAGTGAATTCTAAAGCTGCCGGAAGGCTAGGTTGGGTATAAATTATGACTGCTCTTGCAAATGAAAATGTACAAGAAGACCGTGAATTCTCGATGGATGATGCGGCATTCAAAACAATCTCTGAAGCAATCTATAAGCAAGCAGGGATTGTTATTGATGAGACAAAGCGGGAGTTGGTCTATGCTCGAGTTGTGAGACGGTTGAGAGCATTGTCTTTGCCGGATTTCGAAAGCTATGCTCAACTCTTGCAAGGGGCAAATGCGGTCAAGGAATCCAAGGATTTTATCAATGCTTTGACGACCAATCACACGCGTTTTTTCAGAGAACCACATCATTTTGAGTTCTTGCAGAATACGATAATTCCGTACTGGAAAAAACGGGCTAAATTCACCGGAAATAAGCGCATAAGAGTGTGGTCATCCGCAAGCTCATCAGGTGAAGAACCATATACATTGGCTATGGTACTTGCTGATGCGTTTGATAGGGGCGAAGGCTGGGACTGGAAAATTTTGGCAACAGATATTGATACCAATATCCTCAATAAAGCCAAGCAGGGTCGCTATGATGATTTGGGCCTAGAAGAAATTCCACCGGGTTATAAAGCCCGGTATTTGAAGCAGAACGATGATAAGAGTTTTATTGTTAATTCTGAACTTAAAAATCATATAACTTTCAATAGATTAAATCTTCATAGTGCATGGCCAATAAAAACTGAATTTGATGTGATTTTTTGCCGAAACGTATTCATTTATTTTGATCCACCATCGAAAAAATCCCTCGTCGACCGGTTTGCAAAAACCTTATCCAATGATGGTTGGCTATTTTTAGGTCACTCGGAGTCCATATTGGGTGACAGGTCGCCGTTTAAGTTAGTTGGGCGGACAATCTATGAGCCCCGTCATGTGGAGAGAACCATATGAGTGTGGCAGAAAAACTCCAGAGGTCAGACAATCAAGTATCTCGATTTTATGATCGGCAAAAGCAAAGATACATCGTCACGGTGTTGCCCGGCGCACAATATGTTTCTTCTGATCCCGAAGAAATTGTTGTGACTGTCCTTGGGTCCTGCGTAGCAGCTTGCATTTGGGATAGCCAAAGTAGAATAGGTGGATTGAACCACTTTATGCTGCCCAATGATGATGCTGGTTTGTGGTCCGGTGCCAGTTTGGCATTGAGATTCGGCAATCATGCGATGGATGCATTGATCAATGATTTATTGCAATTGGGAGCCGAGAAACATCGATTGAATTGCAAATTTTTCGGGGGCGGAAATGTCGTTCAAGGAATGGGAAAGGTAGGCTCCAAGAATGCGCTGTTCGCCAAAGAATATGCTGCAGTTGAACGTTTGAATGTTGCAAAAATGGATTTGGGCGGAGAACGCGGACGAAGAATTATGTTTGAGCCCGTCACAGGACGCGCTTGGCGTAAGTTTCTTGATCCAGTTGCTGGGCTCGAAGTTATTCGGCAAGAGGCAGAATTTGTGCCTGAGAAAAAAGCTGAACTTGGTTCAGTGGAGTTGTTCTAATGGGTAAAAAAATCAAAGTTGTAGTCGTGGATGATAGCGCTTTAATGCGCCGGCTAATTCCGAGTTTGTTGGAACAGTCAGATGATATCGTTGTTGCAGCAACTGCACCAGACCCAATGATAGCACGACAGAAAATCAAATTAACCAATCCTGATGTCATCACACTTGATGTAGAAATGCCCAAAATGGACGGTATCTCCTTTTTGGAGAAGGTGATGGCCCTTCGTCCCATGCCGGTGGTTATGATCTCTTCTCTGACAACAAAAAGCGCGGATGTTACTTTAAGAGCCCTAGAGTTGGGGGCAGTTGATTTTGTAACTAAACCAGCTTTGGACCTTTCATCGAATATGAAAGAAATGGCGGATGAACTCATTGAAAAGGTCAAAATAGCGGCGAACTCAAATGTACGCCACAAAAGGCCAATGCCTAATGTAGGTGTTTTTCAAAATCGTGCGTCATTCGAAACAACTGAATCTATCGTTGCCATAGGTGCATCAACTGGCGGCGTAGAGACGCTCGGGCGGATGTTGCCTCATCTTCCTGCAAATGCTCCAGGAATGGTGATAGCGCAGCATATGCCACCCAATTTTACGCGCCAATTTGCTGACCGATTGCATAAGTCATGCGCTGTAACTGTAAGAGAAGCTGAAAACAATCAACGTATCCGGCCAGGGGAGGTGTGGATTGCCCCCGGAAATAAACATCTGACCCTAAAGAGGTCGGGGGCGGATTATGTCTGTAAACTTGAAGATTGGCCGTTAGTAAACGGTCATCGTCCTTCGGTTGATGTGTTGTTTGATTCTGTCGCTCAAAATTGCGGACCCAAGGCTATCGGCGTGCTTTTGACCGGTATGGGGAAAGATGGAGCCAAAGGGCTTTTAAATATGAAGGAAGTCGGTGCTGTCACGATCGGGCAGAATGAAGCATCCAGTGTCGTTTATGGAATGCCGCGAGCCGCTTTTGAGATGGGTGCAGTAATGCATCAATTACCTGAAGATCAGATCATTTCCGCAGTGTTGGACGAAGCAAGCAATCATTCAAATGCAATTCGAATTTAAACGCAGATAGTAATTTTTATTATAGAATAGAGATAGTTATGCCATTTGAGCTGGACACATTGGAAGAGTTGGAGGAGGGGGTGAATGTTTCACCATTCTCCAAAATCTTGCTTGGGACGGTTGAGAGTGCAAATCGAATATTAAAAGAAACCTCTCTAGATGTTGAGCAGCAGGCAGCCCAGTTGAGTGACTTGTTTGCAAAGTTAACCAATTCTACCGAAGGGCAGGCAGGACGTTTGTCACAACTTGTTCGACAAGTTTCTAAAGTCGAACATGAAGGCGAGGAAATGGACCTCGCGACCATTCCTGAGTTTTTGAAAGAGTCATTAGAGGAGGTTTCAAATCGCGTCCTTGTCTTGTCAAAGCAAGGCGTGGGTTTGATTTATTCATTAGATCAAATTCTAAGAGAAATGAGCGAGCTTGATGATTGTATTCGAGACATCGAGAAAATAAACCGGCAAACAAGGTTGCTGTCTCTGAATGCTCAAATTGAATCTGCAAGAGCTGGAGAAGTTGCGAGTGGATTTCAAGTTGTCTCCAAAGAAATGCTCAAAGTTTCTGAGGGTATTGATGAGCTTGCAACTCGAATGCTGAATAGTACTCAAACAGTCACCAACAGCATAAAAGAAGTGATTGGTTCTATCAAAGACGAATATCAGGAGTTGAGCCGCATTGGTGCTCTTGATTTCTCTGTGCAGATTGATGCCAGAAAAAGTCTCGAAATTTTGATGGATGCATTGGTCAGTCGCAATTCCGACATCCAAGAAATTTTGGGTGATTCAACGGATGAAGCCCAAGCGATAGCCAGTGATATTCGCGAAGTGATCATGACGATGCAATTTCAGGATCGCATGAAACAACGCACAGACGCCATTGTAAATGTAATGGAAAATCTATCTGATTTTGTTCAACGAGATGCTTCAGAGATGAACAGTGAAGATAGTTGTGAGGCGCTAGCTCAGACAATTATTGATGGGATAACTCTTACGGAAGTCCGAAATGAATTTCAAAAAACTTACTTCGGAGAAACTGCTGAGACCGAAGAAATTGGTGCTGAGGCAAATGGTGATATCGAATTATTCTAACAGGAGTAGACAATGAAATACAGATTTGATGTGAGAGGGGACACTCTACACGTGAACGTATCTGATGTTTTGACATTTGAGGATCACGAAGCATTTAATCCCGTGGTTCGTGAAATAGAAAATGGTCCAGATCCAAATGTTATAATGAATTTGCAAGAGTTAAAAATGGTGGACTCTGCGGGCATCGGATTGCTGCTTCTTGCAAGTGATCGGGCTAAGAAAAAAGGCAAATCTCTAAAAGTTTCTAACTTGACTGGGCATGTCGCTGTTGTGGCGGAGCTATTCAAATTTGATCAATTGGTTGACGTTGTAAATTAGGATAGATTTATGCCTAAACAAGCCTTGCAAAATCTCGCTGTTGTTTCCAGAGAGTTCCAATCTAAATTAGAAGATGCCAGCATCCTGATCATCACAAATGAAGAATTGGCACGTGATAGAGTTGCTAGGGTTTTGTTGAATGCTGACCTGCAGTGCCTTGAGTTTGCAGAAAATTTTTCGAGTGCATCGATTGCTGTGAATGAACATATTCCAGATCTAGTTATTTTGAATACCGACTTGGATGCCGAAGCAAACCTTGAAATATGCCGGAGGCTGCGGAGTTTGTTGGACGAGCAAATTCCAATCATCCTTCAGCTCCCACGAGATGACCAGTTAACAAGGTTGAAGGCGTTTAGAGCTGGCGCAACTGAAATAATAACGGACCCTTCTTCGGAAGGGGAATTTATTCTTAGAGTAAAACGGGCTTTGGAGCGCAAAAACCTTGTGAACCAATTGCGTAAGGATCAGTCGAGGCTACAGCAAGATCTACAAGCCGCCCAGAATATGCAAAGTGCATTATTGCCCTCAGAGAAAAATATCGCAAAGTTTTCGGAAGCTCGAAATGTTGAAATAGAGTCCTTTTACGAGGCTTCCAATATGTTGGGAGGGGATTGGTGGTACGCAGCAGCTATTGATAATAGTCGATTGGGGATTTTCCTTTTTGATTTGTCTGGCCATGGCGTGACTGCAGCTATCAATGCCTTTCGCTTACAATTATTGGTTCGAAGTCTTAAAGAATATAAAGCTGAACCCGGTTTGTGGATGTCCACACTAAACAATGAGTTGGAAAAGATCCTTCCAGCCGAGCAATTTTCCACTGGATTTTATGGAATATACCACAAGCGCAAACAAACCTTAGAGTATGTTAATGCAGGAAGCCCGTGTCCATTTGTGTTTCGCAAAAATGGGAAAACTTTTCAAAAACTAGACTCAACCGGACCGATTTTGGGGTGCGTGTCTGAGATTGAATATGAAGCCAAAACAGTGACACTCAAATCCAACGACCGCGTTTTTCTCTACAGCGATGCTTTGTATGAAGACTTTGACAATCCAGACAACTCTTTATCTTCTCAAGAGCTTGGTGAGCAAATATCAGATATACTTGTAAATCAAAAAGTTGAAGAAGGTAAGTTTGTAGAAGCGGTTATCCAGAGAATGGTAGACCGCACCGGGAAGTCAAAATTTGATGACGACCTAACCGTTCTGTCGATGAAAGTTTTGCCACCAAAATCTATTCAAGAATATTGCCGAACAGAGGCCGTTAAAGATTGTGTTTGGATCGCTTCCCCCCAATGCGATACGATTTCAGAAGAGCTGATAGAGTATCTTTATGGAGAATATGGCGCTTCACTTCACCTCGGTGAAGAATTGCCTCCAGGCAGTCAGGTGGATTTTGTTATCACCGATGAAGCAAATCTTGATAAGCTGCAGATAGCAAAAGAAAATTCAACCGAGTTTCTGAGTTCTATAGTCATCGCATCAAGTGCAGTGAACCAAGATATCGCAGACTTCGTCTTACCTGAAACCGCAGATATCGAAATGTTGAAAACAGTCTGTCGTGCGTGTCGTGAGATTAGTCAACAATCCCAGAACCTTCGTCAAGAAGTATCGCTTCGCAAGTCGGCTATTGGAACGATTAATAATGGCGAATTTTCTTTCAAAACATTGATTGAAGCGCGAAACCTTTCAACCATGCTCGCTATAGCATGTCCCAATGCTGACCTTGTTGCAATAGGGCTACGGGAGTTGATGGTAAATGCTGTTGAGCATGGTAATTTAGAAATAACATCTGAACAAAAACAAAAGCTCATAATGTCGGGCAGCTGGAAAGCAGAAATTGATCGTCGTCTTGAAATGCCTCAATACGTCAATCGAGAAGTCGTCATCAGATATGCACGCTCATCAAAGCGCATAACTTTTACCATTGAAGATGAAGGGGCGGGCTTTGATTATGCTGCGTTGGATCAAGAGACGCCTTCAGAAACAACATATCGAGGGCGCGGTATTGCTCTCGCCAAGCAATTAGCTTTCCCAGACATTGAATATCTGGGCTGCGGTAACAAGGTACGAGCTTCTATTGATCTTTAGTCGGTTTAAGCCGTTTCAACGATTTCTAATTTAGATATTTGAACAGGGATTCCATTAAGGACAGCATTTCCGGAAAGAGGATCTTTTTCGGCTGGGTCTGTAAGATCGTTGATGGAAACTCCAGGCCTTTCAGCGGCGATGGAAAGTTTGGTGCCTTTTCGAGCGTGTCCGTAGCCATGTGGAATAGAGACGACACCTTTCATGACATCATCGGTTACTTCAGCGACTATTTCCACCTGTCCAATATGGTTGCTTACTCTTACCATGTCATCTGATTGGATGTTATAGTTTTTCGCATCATCAGGATGAAGCATCAGAGTACAACGGTCGGGGCCTTTGACGAGGCGGCGGCTATTGTGGAGCCAACTATTGTTGGACCTCACATGCCTGCGGCCAATCAAAGTGATTTCGGGAATTTGGGTATTTGCGAGGTCTGTAGCAAAGCGTTCTAAATCTTTCATGCACTCTTCCGGTGCACAGTGAATTTTCTTATCAGGTGTGCATAGACGTTCTGGAAGTTGAGGAAATAGAGGGCCGAGATCTATACCATTTGGGCTCTCTTTGAGCTGCTTGAGAGAAAGATCGTATGAGGATGCTTTCAACATGGCATCTAGAGCGACTTGGGGATGCACTGGCTCTGGTGTGTCTTTGCCCATTGCATGGTTGATAGCTGCTGTTAGGCCAGCAATAATTTCCCAATCCTTTCTCTCATCTTCAGCTCTCTCAAGCAAGGCGGGGGAGTAAGCTGCGAAGTTGCGCACAGCCATCGGCGCCAGCAAAAGAGGGTAGTGATCATTTTCTAAAGGGCCGCAAGGGGGCAGGATATAATCTGCGTGACGAGATGTTTCAGTAACATACATATCGATACTGACTAGAAGGTCCAACGATTCAAGGGCTGTATCAATTTGTTGTCCGGCCGGAGCAGAAATTACTGGATTTCCAGCTACGGTTATAAGGGCACCGATCTGACCTTCGCCTTCGGTAAGTATTTCATCGGCTAGTTCGACGGTAGGCAGTTCCCCAAGAACTTCCGGGCTGTTTTTCAATCTGGTGGAGTAGCGTCCATATGAACCCGTGCCAGCATTGGCTACTGGATCAATGGCGGGTTTACCAAATAATACGCCGCCTTCGCGATCAAGATTTCCAGTAGCAATATTGAGTAGTTGGATCAGCCACTGATTTACTGTGCCAAATGTCTGTACGGAAACACCCATGCGGCCATAAACAATCGCAGGCTTGCCGCTACCGATTTCCAAAGCAATTTCATGCATGGATTCAATCGATACGCCGCAATGATTGCTAAGTGTCTCAATGTCGAACTTTTCAATTGCATTCCAAGCCTCTGCCCAGCCATCATCGAGCATTCCAGACAGGTGTTTGGGGGATACTAAGTCAGCGTTTTTAAGTGAAATGAGTAATCCCAAGAAGAAGGCGGTGTCGCTTCCTGGACGAATGAAATGATGCTGGTCAGCAATTTTGGCGGTTTCAGTTTTGCGAGGATCAACTACGACTAGTTTCCCTCCGCGTTCTTGCATGCGCTTGATGCGATTTCGGACATTGGGAACAGTCCACAAGCTGCCGTTTGAGGCCAGTGGGTTTCCGCCTACGATCAGCATGTATTGGCTTCGATCAATATCCGCTACAGGAAACATAGCGTTGTGGCCGTAAACCCATTTCTGGGTAATCATGTGAGGGAGTTGATCAAGGGTAGAAGCAGAATAAATGCCTTCCACGCCAGTCGCTTTTATGAAATTTCGAACCTGCGTCGTCTTGGAATAGTCGTGCGTGCCTGGGTTCCCTAGGTATAATGCGGGCACTTTGGGGCCGAACACGACGTCGGCAAAACGTTGACCAATTTCAGAAAAAGCTGTGTCCCAATCAATTTCTTGCCAACCATTTTTTGTTTTCTTTTGTGGTTTGCGTAGGCGATCCGGATCATCCTGAATATCTGGAATAGCAGTGGCTTTGGGGCAAATATAACCTTCACTAAGGACATGATCAGGATTGCCTTTAATAGATACAACTCGACGCTCATCCATCTCCACTAATATACCGCAATTAGCTTCGCATATATGGCAAGTCTTGGCATGAATAGTTGTCATGATGAGCCTCGAGTTTTTTAGCTTCTATATTATTTTGTTGTGACGACGACTTTACCAATCGCTTTGCGGTCAATGAGCCATTGAATGGCTTCACCACCTTGCTCAAGAGGCCAAGTTTTGCTGACAAGTGGATTGATTTTTCCGTCTGACCACATGGTCATCAGCTTGTCGATACTTTCGCGGTTTGCTTTTGGATCACGAGCGGCATGTGCTCCCCAAAAGACACCGCGAATGTCACACCCTTTGAGAAGTGTAAGATTTAGTGGGGGGGTAGGGATGCCGGCAGGAAAACCTACAACTAGATAACGTCCTTCCCAAGCACAAGCGCGAAGGGCTGGTTCACAATAGTCGCCGCCAACAGGGTCATAGATCACGTCGGCGCCATTGGGGCCAACTGCTTGCTTAAATTGTTTTGCAAGTTGCTTGGATTGATCTTTGTCAAACGGTTGTCTTCCGTAAATGAGTGTTTCATCAGCTCCAGCATTTTTGGCTGCTTGTGCTTTTTCTTCACTAGAAACAGCGGCGACAACGCGTGCACCCATTGCTTTACCTAACTCAACAGCAGCAAGGCCAACACCACCTGCGGCACCTAGTACAAGTAAAGTTTCGCCTTCTTTTAAATCACCGCGATCGGCAAGGGCGTGATAAGTAGTTGCGTATACCAGCAGAAGGCCCGCTGCTTGGTCGAGATCTCTATCTTTGGGGACAGGAAATGCTGCTTCAGCTGGAACGACAATTTGTTCTGCATATCCGCCATGAGGAATAGTTGCCACAACGTGGTCGCCGACAGTCCAGCCAGAAACTTCTGACCCAACTTCAGCTACAACACCTGAAATTTCAGCGCCCGGAGCAAATGGACGAGGTGGTTTAAACTGATACCGATCTTGGATAATGAGTGAGTCTGGAAAATTGACACCGCATGCGTGAATATTGATGAGAAGGCCATCTTTGGTGAGTTCCGGAGTTGGCAATTCGGTTAGTTCTAGCGTATCTGGTCCGCCCGGCGTTTTTGAAACTAGCGCTCTCATGGATGTTTCCTCTTTTGTCCCGTTTAGTCTGCGTTTTGCTTATGTTTAGCGTTATAATTGCACGCATTCATGTATCAAGCTATGTTATCCCAAGGTTAGTTGAGGCAGAGTATTTCTAGGTTTGTATGAAGAAATGTAGCTGCTCTCCGTGTCTGGAGGGGAGGCTGACACAATTTGTACATATGTTCAATATGTGTTTTGTTGGGGAGGTTGATCAAATTATTTTGACGGAGGTCGTGTGTGTTAAAAGATAACGATAATAAAGAGACGGTCTCTAGATCAGCCAAGATGCGTCAGAAATTACGGGAAGCAGTGATCGAGGATATCGCTGAGTTTGGAATATCTCGCACCACTCATAGAAGTGTTGCAAAGCGGGCAAATGTTTCTTTAGCATCAACAACTTATTACTATGAAACTAAGATCGATATGATCAAGGATGCTTCATTTGTGTTGGCAAAAACACATCTGGAAAACATAAATTCTTTATCTCGGCGTCGCAGAAACGACCCGGCTTTTGTAACAAATTTCCGAGACTTCTGTGTGCGCTCTATTGCAGCAAGTTTATCACAAAACCTTAGAGTTCAAACAGTTGCGTGGCAGGAAATCATGATTGCGGCTGCGCGCGATGAAAGCCTGCGATCTGTTGCTGTTCAGTGGTTTGATGGGTTGGAGAAAATATGGCTTGAGGTTGCTGAAGGGTTGTCTGAAGATGTTGATGAGGCTTCAATTCGGTCGGCTTTGGATTGTGCGGCTGGCCAGATTTTTCTCGCGCAGCAATTTGGTTTTTCTTCCGAGGATGTTTTCAAATTACTTGATTATGGACAAGATATTGTCGATAGAATTGATAAAATAGGAAGTAATAACAGTAATTTGCTTGATATTCCGGACAAAAAGAGCGGTAAGAAGGCTCAGGCAACTCGAGCAAAAATTATAGATGCAGCGATTTCTCTTATTGAAGAAGGTGGGGTGGCAAATGTGACCCACAGAGCTATTGCTGCTAAGGCGGGATTGGCACCTACTGCGCCAGTTTATTATTACAAAACTCTGGGTAGCTTACTGCAAGCGACACAGGTTCAAATCTTTGCGCGAGCTAAGGAGCGGTACCGTTCTGTGATGGCTGGTATTGATTATGATGCACTGAATGTGGACCAGTTGGCCGATTTGACCAGCGCAGTATTTATGCGTGAAGTCACCGAGTTTAAGGGCGTCAATATGGCTGAATTTTCCGTTTATATGGACTTTCAAAGAAACCCCGCGCTTGAACCAGTCATGCGGGATGTCAGTTTAGATCAACACCGTGCTTGGGATCGGTTGTTGAAGAAAATTGGAGATGGTTCGCGATCGTTGGATGCGTATCTAATTTATGGATTATTCATTGGGAAGAAGCTTCGTATTTTGGCGACCGGCGTCAGGACATCTGACCTTGGGAGGGTGCGTCATGAGTTCTGCCAAGACCTAGAAGCGATGTCCCGAGGGAAATATTTAATTTAACAATTTCGAATTGGTACGATTGTTAAAAAACGTTTGACTTTATCATTTTCCCGATAGAATATTCTAGGCAAACATATGTGTGTTTGTTGGATATCAGATGGGAGAGTGGTTATGGACTGGAGCCAAAAAGTCGCAATTGTCACGGGCGGTAGTCGTGGAATTGGGAAGGCCTATGCTGAAGCTCTTCATGCTGCCGGAGCTAAAGTTGCTGTTGCAGACTTGGATAGAGACCAAGCAAATGCAGTCGGCGAAGCTTGTGGTGGGTTTGGAGCTAGAGTTGATGTTTCCAATGAGGGACAAGTAGCTGCATTCATTACAGAAACTGAAAAGCGACTGGGGCCAGTTGATATCTACGTTTCGAATGCGGGAATTGGGTCGTCTGACGGCCCACTATTTGGAGCTGCTTCTGCACCAAACACGGCCTGGGAAGATTCGTGGCAAGTCAATGTGATGGGATCAGTCTATGCTGCTCGTCATGTTATTCCGGGAATGGTTAGTCGCGGCGGTGGTAGTTTTGTTATCGTTGCATCTGCTGCGGGACTTCTCGCTCAACTAGGGTGCGCACCATACACGGTTACTAAACACGCGGCTGTAGCTTTTGCTGAAAGTCTCGCGGTCGCGCATGGTGACGAAGGCATCAAAGTCGCATGTGCATGTCCTCAAGCCGTTAATACACGCATGATTGAAGGTGCTAAAGATAGTCTATTGGCTGTTGGCGGGGTGGTGGAGCCTGAAACCGTAGCTCAACTCACATTGAAGTCGCTAGACGAAGGTAAATTCTTCGTATTCCCACATGAAGAAGTTGCAGATTACATTCAAGGAAAAGCGGCAGAACCCGATCGTTGGTTGGGCGGGATGCGCAAACTACGGCGTGGATTAGTCGAGAAAAATGGGCGTCCGCTTTAAAACAATAATATAATAGGGAGAAGTGTCATGGCACGTTTGGATTTGACTGGAAAAGTTGCGCTGATTGCTGGTGCAAGCCGTGGTATCGGAGAAGAAACAGCGATGGCCTTTGCAGAGCAAGGGGCGACGGTAATCGTCACAAGCCGTAAGCTTGAGGCTTGTGCTGAAGTAGCTGAAAAAATTGTCGCTGCAGGTGGCAAAGCGCGCGCTATGAAGCTTCACTTAGGAGAGCTTTCTGATCATGAAGAAGTGATCTCTTCGATTGAGCAAGAAGAAGGTCGTTTAGATATACTCGTCAACAATGGAGCAACAAACCCTCACTTTGGGCCAGCTACTGAAACGCCAGTTGAAGCTTGGGATAAAACCGTCGAAGTGAATTTGAGGGGGCCTTATTATCTCACGGTAAAAGCAGCGCCATTGATGAAGAAATCTGGCGGCGGATCTGTCGTAAATGTAGCATCTGTCAACGGTATTCAACCTGGGTTTGGGCAGGGCGTTTATTCCATGACTAAAGCCGCATTGATAAGCATGACGCAGGTTTTTGCGCAGGAATTGGGGGATCAGAATATTCGTGTAAATGCGCTTGCTCCAGGATTGACCCAAACAAAAATCGCATCTGCTTTAATGGCGAATGAAGAGGCCACGAAGAGCATGGTTGAACGTAATTTCTCTTTAAAACGTGTTGGGCAGCCTCAAGACATGGCAGAGGCCATTTTGTACCTTGCATCTGACGCATCGTCATACGTTACAGGTCATACACTAGTTGTTGACGGCGGACTTACGCAGCGAGGCGCTCTATGAGCCAAGAGGCAGAAAATATAGGATCTGATGTGCGTGCTGAGGATGCATTTGATGTTGCCTTAGTGGATGCTGAGTTAAAAAAGGAGATTGTTGGTCTTGAGGGGCAACCCGAGGTTCGACAATTTTCAAGCGGTGCTTCCAATTTAACATTTATGCTGCGCTATCCTGACCGGGATTTGGTGCTGCGGCGTCCTCCCAGTGGTGCGAAGCCAAAGTCGGGTCACTCTATGATCCGCGAATATAGCGTGATGAAAGCGCTTCAACCTAAATATCCTAAAGTGCCAGAGGTGTTTTATTACGCTTCACATGAAGACTCGGTGATCGGTGCTGAGTTCTATGTGATGGAAAAAGTGCCTGGCCGCTTGGTGTTGGATGCCTTTCCCAAAGAATGGGGATGGGGAGCTGAAGAAGTCAGAAGCTTCTGCGAACGTTTTTGGGATAAACTGATCGAGCTTCATTCGGTTGATCCTAAGAGCGTCGGGTTGGAGAATTTTGGAAAATCACAAGGTTATGTTGAACGTCAAATTCTCGGCTGGAATAGCCGATATGAACGGGCACTAACACCTGATGCAGACCCATTTGAAGACGTGCGCCAATGGTTAGAGGACAATCGTCCGTCAACTGAATCTGGTAGTGCTATTCTTCATGGTGATTTTCGTATCGACAACATGATCCTAGATGAAAAAGAGCCTCACGAAATTCGTGCGGTGCTGGACTGGGAGATTTCCGCGCTAGGCGATCCTCTCATGGATTTGGGAGCTAGCCTGGCTTATTGGATTCAAGCTGACGACCCTCCGGAGCTTCAGGTTTTGAAACGTCAGCCTTCTGACGTGGAAGGAATGATGACGCGAGATGAAATTGTTGATTATTACGCAAAAAAATCAGGTCGTAAAATAGATAACTATTTGTTTTATTACGTTTATGGGCAGTTTCGCCTCGCGGGTATCGCCCAACAAATTTACTATAGATATTACCACAAACAAACAACAAACAAGAGATACGCTCTCTTTGGTCCAGGGGCAAAGAATTTAGGAAATTATGTCCGGAAATTGATCCGGAAACAGACATAAATAAGCAATCGGGATCACGCCCAGATTGCGATAAATAGAATTAGAAGGAAACGTAAATGACTAGTATGGATTTAGGACAGAGCGAAAAAGTTAAACCACTTATTGCCGCTGTACGTGAAATTGTTCGCGAAAAAGTTCTTCCTTTAGAACATGAATATTTGTCCGAAGTTGGTAAAGCTGAAGGTGGTCGTTTTGCATTCACGCAACGTCAAAAAGATATCCTCGCTGAACTAAAAGGCATGGCTAAAGAAAAAGGGCTTTGGAACTTTTGGCTTACAGACTCTGATCGTGGCTACGGCCTTTCAACTGTAGAATATGCTTATCTTGCAGAAGAGATGGGGTGGTCTCCTCAATTAGGTGCTGAAACATTCAATTGTTCTGCGCCTGACACGGGAAACATGGAAGTATTGGAACGTTATGGTTCTGATGCTCACAAAGAACAGTGGTTGGGTGAGTTGCTTGAAGGCAAGATCCGCTCAGCATACCTTATGACTGAACCAGATGTAGCATCATCTGATGCAACTGCATTGGCGTTCAAGGCCGAACTTGATGGCGATGAGTGGGTGTTGAATGGTGAGAAGCACTGGTCATCAGGTGCTGGTGACCCTCGCTGTAAAGTATACATCTTGATGGCCAAAACAGAAGGTGATGACGCTGCTCGTCACTCACGTCACTCAATGTTTGCAATCTCAGCTGAACATGAGGGCATTGAGATCCTGCGCCCAATGATGGTGTTCGGTAACGATGATGCACCACACGGTCACATGCATATCCGCTTTACAAATGTTCGCGTACCAAAAGATGCATTGTTGCTTGGTCGTGGTCGTGGATTTGAAGTGAGCCAAGGGCGTTTGGGGCCTGGTCGTATCCACCATTGCATGCGTTCTATCGGTCAGGCTGAACGTGCACTTGAGTTGCTATGTAAGCGTGCAACTTCGCGTGAAGCTTTCGGACGTCCATTGCACAAACTAGGTGCAAACTACGACATCATTGCTGAATGCCGTATCTCGATTGAACAAGCGCGTCTTCTTTGTCTGAAAGCAGCATGGATGATGGATCAAGGCGATATGAAAGCGGCAAGTATCTATATCAGTCAGATCAAAGTTGAAGCTCCGCGCATGGCATTGAAAGTCATCGATGAAGCAATGCAGATGCATGGTGGATTAGGTGTTTCTCAAGATACACCGCTGGCTGAAATGTATTCAGGCGTAAGAACTCTACGTTATGCGGATGGTCCTGATGCCGTGCACCGCATGGTGATCGCACGTGATGAATTGAAGAGATACACAAATAGGTAATTTGTGAGCCAAGGCGGGCGCTTGTTTAAGCGTCCGTCATCCCAATTTGGCAAATAGAGGAAGGAAGCAGTGATATGGATCTAGCATTCACTGAAGAAAATGAACAATTCCGTCAGGAAATTAGAGATTTTCTTGATGAAAACTGGCCAGAAGAAAAGCGTTCAGGCGAAGTGACCGAATTTGGTCGTGATGAGTACATAACGTGGCATAAAAAATTGGCTGATAAAGGTTGGGTAGCTCCTTCATGGCCGAAGGAATATGGTGGCCCTGGTTGGACACCAACCCAGAAATACATTTTTGCCGAAGAAATGGCTAAGGCCGAGACATTTAATGTTTTGCCGTTCAATATTGGAATGGTTGGGCCGGTTATCTACACGTTCGGAAATGAAGAGCAAAAGAAACGCTTTTTACCTCCAACACTGAATTGTGACATTTGGTGGTGTCAGGGATATTCCGAGCCTGGTTCTGGTTCTGATCTTGCTTCTCTGCGCACTAAGGCTGTTCGTGAAGGGGATCATTATATTGTGAATGGTTCCAAGACTTGGACGACTTTGGCTCAGCATGCAGATTGGATTTTCTGTCTGGTAAAGACTGATACTGAAGCCAAGGCGCAAGAGGGTATTTCATTCTTGCTCATCGACATGAAAACACCAGGTATCACTGTGCGTCCAATCATCACTATGGGTGGCGATCATGAAGTGAACGAAGTGTTCCTTGAAGATGTGAAAGTACCAGCTGAAAACCTGATTGGTCAGGAAAACAAAGGTTGGACCTACGCAAAATTCTTGTTGATGCATGAACGTTCTGGAATTGCCGGCACGCACGTTTGTAAGAAAGCACTGTCTCGTTTGCGCGAAGTAGCCAGCGACAAGAGCCTATATGGTGATGCGCCAATCCTTATGGATGATGCGGAATTCCGCCGTAAAGTATCCGAGATCGAAATGGACCTTATGGCGCTTGAGTATACTGAATTGCGTGCACTTGCTGGTGAAGAAGCCGGTAAAGGGCCAGGAGCTGAAAGTTCCATTTTGAAAATTCGTGGTACTGAGATTCAGCAGCGTATTTCGCATCTCGCTGTTGAAGTTGCTGGTTATTACGCCATGCCATTCCAACGTGAATTGACTGGGAATGAAACACCATCCGGACCTGAACACACTGTTCACGCAGCGGCGGGTTATTTCAATAAACGTAAGACGTCTATTTACGGTGGGTCTAACGAAATCCAACGCAACATTATCGCTAAAGCGATATTGGGTCTGTAAGGCATAGGTTTAGGAAAAGATTATGGATTTTTTGTTCACAGAAGAACAGGACATGTTCCGCGAGTCTATCTCCCGCTATGTCCGAGAAAAATATGATTTTGAAGCGCGCCAGAAGATAATCAGTTCTGAAGCAGGATGGAGCAAAGAAGTTTGGTCTGATTTTGCTGAGATGGGGCTATTATCTGTTCCTTTCGCTGAAGAGTATGATGGCCTTGGTGGCGGTGCTGTTGATGTAATGGTCATCATGGAAGAATTAGGGAAGGGGAATGTTGTCGAACCATTCCTGCCGACTGTTGTTCTTTCAGGCGGTGTTCTTGCTGCTGTAGGGGGAGAGCATGCAAAGGCATTGATCCCGCAAATCGCAACAGGTGAGTTGATCATGGGGTTTGGTTTTGCAGAACCAAGAAGCCGTTTTGATCTAAACCATGTTGAAGCAAGCGCGAAAAAAGATGGCGAGGCATATGTTCTAAATGGACGTAAATCCGTCGTTTTAGCAGCGTCAATTGCCGATAAACTTATCCTTGTTGCGCGCACCAGTGGCTCAACACGTGATGCTGATGGCATCAGCTTATTCCTTGTGGATGCAAACGCAAAAGGGCTAACCATTGAAGATTATCCGACAATCGATGGCCATCGCGCTGGGGATGTTGTGCTTGAAGATGTAAAAGCAGAACTACTTGGTGAAGAAGGTAAAGCGCTTTCAGTCATTGAAAAAGTAACTGACCAAGGCATTTCGGCAATAGCATCCGAAGCTATGGGGCTTTGTCGCACAATGGTTGATTTGACGACACAATATTGTCGAGAACGCAAGCAGTTCGGAACACCAATTGCCAAGTTTCAAGTGTTGCAACACCGTATGGTCGACATGCTGATACATGCTGAAGAAATGACATCTATGGCATATCTTGGTGCGCTAAAACTCGATGAGCATGAAGTCGAACGCAAAAAGGTTTTGTCTGCTGTAAAAGTCCAGCTTGGTAAAAGTGTGAAATATTGTGGTGAAGAGGCAATTCAGCTCCATGGTGGAATGGGCATGACAGAAGAAATGGCCATTGGTCACTACTTCATGCACGGCACAATGCTCGAAGTTCTCTTTGGCAACACAGATCATCACAGAAAAAGATATGAAAGCCTGATGTAATAGGTGGGGAGGAAACGAACATGACAACTATAGCAGAACTTGAAGCAAAAGTTGGCGATCAACTTGGTACGTCTGACTGGATTGAAATTAGTCAGGACCGCATCAACAAATTTGCTGATGTAACAGAAGATCACCAATTCATTCATTTGGATGCGGAAGCAGCGGCTAAAACACCTTTTGGTGGAACCATTGCACATGGTTTTTTGACGTTATCTCTTATGAGTAAAATGAGTGAAGCAGCCATTCCAGCGCTAGATGGTGCGGCTATGGTTGTGAATTATGGTTCTGATAAAGTTCGTTTCCTTCACCCCGTGCCGTCTGGCAGTCGCATTCGCGCGCATTTCAAACTTCTAAGTGTTGACGTGAAAAGCCCTCAACAAGTGTTGGTGAAAGCCGAAGGAACAGTTGAAATTGAAGGCGTTGAGAAACCGGCAATGGTTGTTGAAATGCTCTCAATGCAATTTTTGAAATAAAGAATTTTAACGGGACAATCGTATTATGAGTAATCTGGATTTTACTGGAAAAGTCGCAATCATTACAGGCGCGGGTAATGGTCTTGGTAAGAGCCATGCACTTGAGCTTGCTAGTCGTGGTGCCAAAGTTGTTGTGAATGACCTTGGTGGTGCAAGAGATGGAACAGGTGGTTCTTTGTCTGCGGCAGAAGAAGTCGTAAAAGAGATTGAAGCAGCTGGTGGTGAAGCAATTGCCAACGGTGCAAACGTGACCAAAATGGACGAAGTTGAAGCCATGGTCGCCAGTGCCATGGACAAATGGGGACGCGTAGACATTCTCATCAACAATGCAGGTATTTTGCGCGATAAAAGCTTCTCTAAAATGACTATGGAAGACTATCGCCTTGTTGTTGATGTGCACCTGATCGGTAGCGCAAACTGTTCTAAGGCGGTTTGGGAAATCATGAAGGAACAAAAATACGGTCGTATCATGATGACGTCTTCGCCATCTGGTCTCTACGGTATATTTGGTCAAGCCAACTATTCAGCGGCAAAAGCTGGTGTTGTTGGGCTTATGAATGCTCTAACGCTTGAAGGTCGCAAGTACGACATTCGTGTAAATGCGCTTGCGCCAACTGCCGCAACACGTATGACGCTCGACCTTGGTATCCCAGAGCCTATTATGGAACAGATGACACCAGCATCTATCACAGCCGGTGTTGTATATTTGGTAAGTGAAGATAGCCCAAGTAAATGTATTCTTTCCGCTGCTGGTGGTGGGTTCTCGCGCGCTTATGTTGCTGAAACTAAAGGTATCTATTTGAAACCGGGTGAGCAAACACCAGAAAATGTTGCCGCTCAATTTGATGCGATTTGTGACAAAAGTGATCTTCAGTATTTTGAGGACACAAATGGCCCAATCGCAAACTTTATGGGGCAAGCTCAGGCTGCTCTGAAATCATAACAATATAAATTTTCGGGAGAGAAACCATGAGAGAAGCAGTCATTGTTTCCACAGCTAGAACACCAATTGGACGCGCTTATAGAGGTGCATTCAATAATACACCTTCACCAACTCTAGCGGGTCACGCGATCAAAAACGCTGTTGAACGTGCAGGTATTGATGGCGCTGAAGTGGAAGATGTTGTCTTCGGTGCAGCTTTGCAGCAAGGCGTGCAGGGCGGTAACATCGCGCGTAATGCGACTTTGCGTTCTGGATTGCCTGTAACGGTTTCTGGTCAAAGTCTCGATCGCCAATGTGCATCGGGCATGATGGCGATCGCAACAGCTGCAAAGCAAGTTGTGATGGATGGAATGGACGTAGCCATTGGTGGCGGTGTTGAATCTATCTCAATGGTGCAAACACCAGAGCTACGCATGCAGCCAGATAAAGAGCTGTTGGCGATGCACCCAAAAGCTTACATTTCTATGATCGAGACAGCTGAAATCGTGTCAGAGCGTTATGGAATTTCTCGTGACGTACAAGACGAATACGCATTGCAATCCCAACAACGTACAGCAGCTGCCCAAGCCGCTGGTGCATTTGATGATGAGATCGTTCCACTGGCTTCCACCATGCTTGTGAAAGACAAGGCAACAGGTGAGATTTCTTCAAAAGAAGTGAAGCTAGAGAAAGACGAAGGCAACCGTCCAGAAACAAACCTTGAAGGCCTAAACAGTCTAAAGCCTGTTGTTGGACCAGATGCTTATATCACGGCTGGTAACGCCTCTCAGCTTTCTGATGGTGCGTCAGCTTCTGTGATCATGGAAGCAAAATTGGCTGAAAAGCGTGGCTTGTCTCCATTGGGTATTTATCGCGGAATGGCTGTGGCTGGTCTCGAGCCAGACGAAATGGGTATCGGACCAGTATATGCTATCCCTAAACTTCTGAAAGCCAACGGTTTGACCATGGATGACATTGGTCTTTGGGAATTGAATGAAGCGTTTGCATGTCAGGTGATTTATTGCCGCGACAAGCTTGGCATTCCTGATGAGCTCCTCAACGTGAATGGTGGGGCGATCTCTATTGGTCACCCATACGGTATGTCAGGTGCACGTATGACAGGTCACGCATTGATTGAAGGTAAGAAACGCGGCGCGAAATATGTCGTCTGCACAATGTGTGTGGGTGGCGGCATGGGAGCTGCCGGCTTGTTTGAAGTTGCCTAACACCCCGTTAGGGCAAATTCGGTGTGGCCGAATAACTCTGTAATTTGGCCATATCTGCGGCAGCTATTATTGGGAGTAGCTGCCGCTTTTTTTTATTGAAGAGGGGGCGACAAAACGGATTTTCCAGTAACTTTGATAACTTGGGTTTCAAACTTGCAATTGCGCAACACTGTTGAGTGAATTTGAGGTGAGAATGATAATTGTTCTCATATTTAGTTGCAAATGAATCTCAATTGCGGTAGCGGTGCCGACATTAAAAGTTTGAGGGCTCCGTATTATGAGTATTAGAAAATTGGGCGCATGTGCCTCTTTAAGTGTAATTGCATTTATTCAAGCGAACGCAGTGGCACAAGAAACAACTACGAAAGAAGATGTTTTAGACACTGTTGTGGTAGTAGGGTCTCTGACAGATACCGCGATAAACTCGGATGAACTTGATCTTTTTCAAGCAAATGATCTGTCTGATATTTTCCGCACAGTCCCATCTGTTACAGTGGGAGGCGGAGTTGGCCTTGCACAGAAAATCTATATTCGTGGACTCGAAGACACGATGATTAATGTGACAATCGATGGAGCGCCTCAAGGCGGCACTCTGTTTCACCATGTAGGTCGCGTCAATATTTCACCAGAATTATTGGATGAAGTCGAAGTTCAAACCGGAGCCGGTGAAGCGACATCAGGGTTTGGTGCAATTGGTGGTGCCATTCGTTTCCGTACGAAAAATGCTGTTGATCTTTTAGAAGATGGACAATTCATCGGAGGTAAAGTCGACGCGACTTACTTTTCAAATGATGGCTATAAAGGATCAGCCAGCGTTTATGGTCGTGTGAGTGAAAACATTGGGATAATTGGATCATACGTGTACTCCAACAAAGAAAACTATGTCGATGGAAATGGAGATGAAGTTTACGGAACCAATGCTGAACAATCCCTAGGTTTTGTGAAAATTGGCGGCGAGTTTGACAATGGCCATGCGTTTTCAGTGAGCTATGAAAGCCGCGAAGAAACTGCAGATGCTGGTGAACGTCCAAACTGGCCAGTTTTAGAAGATAGTTTGTTGTTTACTACCGAAGCAACTCGAAACACTGCCATTGCAAACTATGGATATACAACAGAGACTGGAAACGGTGTTGAACTAACAGGTTTTTGGACGAATACAGAGTTTTATCAGGGGCGCACAAACCGCTGGGGAGCTTATGGGTCTGAAATAGAAACAATCGGTTTTGATCTTCGCACTATTTGGAACCTCGGACGTCATGACTTTATTGCCGGTTTCGAAGGACACCAAGATACCGTTTCTAGTGAATACTTGGCAGACTTCGAGACATGGAGCGTTTGGGCATGGGATCCAAACGTAGGATACTTTGAGGAAGAGGGCACTCTTTTCGGTGCTTATATCCAAGATAAATGGCAAGTAAACGACAAGTTGCTGGTGTCAGCTGGAGCACGGTTTGATTCTTATGACCTTGAACTCATTACATATGGCGAAGAAACTGAAAGTGATGGTATAAGTTTCAACGCGGGTTTAGATTATGAAATTACAGAAGCTCTTAACTTCAACATCGGATATGCTGAAGCTTTCCGAGGTAAAGAAATCGGTGACGGGTTCAATTTAGGAAGAGGGCCCGATCGTCTGCGCATCCATCCAGCTTTAAAACCTGAAACCGTAGAAAACTTTGAAACTGGATTTGAATACAAAGCTGGTGGGTTCACAGGTTCTATCGCGTATTACGATCAAGAGATTAGCAATGTTATCTTTGATCAAATAGGTTCAGGTAGCTTTGCAGATGGTTCTGAATATGTAGATATCAGACAAGATTCTACTTTCTACGAAAATGTTGGAAACTATACCTCAACGGGCTATGAATTGCGCGCTGAATACGCGGCAGAAAATTATTTTATTTCTGGGTTTTATAACATCAATGATTCTGAGTTAAACGGCCGAGCTATTGAAGGTTATGAAGAAAATGGTTTGGGAACATCCGTTGGAGATAACTGGAACCTTTCAGCCGGTTACATTCCGATGGAAGGGGTAACCCTTCAAGCAAGTGTTACAACATATGAAGATTTGAACGATATCGAAACGCTTTTCCGTGCCGTCGATATTGGGTGGATCGATGAGACACAATTTGTCGACAAACCCGGCTACTCAATTGTTGATTTATTTGCCACTTGGGAAGTAGGTGATTTTGAATTGTCTGCTGCCGTGTACAACTTGTTTGATGAGGATTACCTAGCTCATGCAAGTGTTGCTGATTATTCTGACATTCCAGGCTGGGGTATCGTAGCGGGTGTACCAGAACCGGGTCGTGATGTGCGCTTGTCAGTAGCGTTTAATTTCTAATGAAACACGGAAGAAAAGGTCTTCCTAAGGGCCGAACCATTGCTCGTGCTTGGCATAAATGGTTCGGCATCATTATCGGGGGATGGCTATTTCTGCTCGCATTGAGCGGGTGCGTCATCACCTGGTATGGTGAAATTGATGCTGCTCTAAATTATGATTTACGTGCTGAACGTATAAAAAACGCAGAGTTAGCTGATATTGAATCTGTACTGGTTTCTGCCCAAAACGAGTTTGATGAGCTTCATATGAAGCTTACCAATTATCCTTCCAAAGAACATAATATGTTCTGGTCCATTGCAAAGGTAGAAAAAGAGGGCAGGTTTTTTTCTGCTGAGATTTTTTCTCACCCTTATACCGGAGAAATTTTGGGTTGGCGGGAGTCAGGTCGACTAAGTCTTAGTCGACGAAATTTTATCAATTTTTTCTATGGCTTACATATCGATTTTTTACTAGGCCCGTGGATGACAACAGTCTTCGGGTTTATGGGACTAGCATGGTGTATAGATCATCTTATCTCTATCTATCTCTCTTTGCCGAAGCTTAAAAAATGGCGTGCATCTTTTCTCGTTTCTGGTCGATGGGGAAGTTTGCGAAATTGGTTTGACATGCATCGCGCTGTTGGAATGTGGATGATACCCGTTACTTTTACAGTGGCACTCACTGGAACGGTGCTATCTATTCCAACGATTAGCCACCATGTTGTAGAGATTTTCTCAGAGCCAACTGGACGTCTCCATTACAAATGGGAAGATCCGGCCGCAGAGCTTACTCATTCACGTACGCGTGAAATTGTTGAGGGGGCAGGTATTGTTGCAAAAGATATCCATAGCATCAGATATTTCCCCTACACGGACGCGATTGCAATTCGTACTTTCCATGAACGTGATTTAGATGACCAAGGACGTATGTGGAATTATTATAGAATTTCTAGCGGTGATTACATTGATCAGCGCCATGATAATGGGTCCACTGCCGGAGACACATTTTTTGCATGGCAATATCCACTACATTCTGGAAAAGCTTTCGGATTGCCTGGTCGGATTTTGGTCTTCATATCGGGATTGGTGACCATGCTTCTTTGCGGAAGTGGTTGGTATTTGTGGATTAAAAGGCGGCGCTCCAGATAGTAATAGATGCGTTTTCCTCGGGCTCTCCTTTATGGTCCATTGTTGCCTTTATAGGCCCTCAACTTGGTTGAGAGCCTTTCATGGCTTCAAGCATTTTTCCCATTTCTGCGTGAACCATATTCACTGCCTTTAGGGGGCGGATCATCACTTTGAATTCAGTGATGAGGCCATTTTCATCCCATTCTATCATGTCGATGCCATTTATATGAATGCCGTTCATTTCAGTTTCAAATTCAAGAACAGCGCGGTCATCGCAATCAAATGTGCGCGTGTATTTGAAAGTTTCATTTCCTATCGTCTGACCCGCCGCCATAAGATAAGCCATTGTGATCATTTTACCTTTTTGAGGTGTATGAACCACGGGGCTGATCATAACTGCGTCATCATGGAGTTGCACGCTTAAACCTTCGGCGGAATGGTCGTTTTCCAACCATTCCATCCATCGCGACATGTTTGTTGATTGGGACATTTTCTGCTCCTAAATTTTGGCTGCGAGGCGAACGCCTTGATCAATGGCTCGCTTTGCATCCAGCTCCGCGGCAACATCTGCTCCACCAATAAGATGATGAGACGTTTTCATGCCCTCGGCGATTTCGGCTTGAGAGAGCTGACCAGCACATAAGATGATGTTATCAACATCGAGAATCTGCGTTTCGCCTTCAATTGATATGTGCAATCCAGCATCATCAATTTTGTCATACGAACATCCCGGTATCATTTTTACACCTTTGGCATTTAGCCCGGCACGGTGAATCCAGCCTGTCGTTTTTCCAAGGCCTTTACCAACAGACGTCGTCTTGCGTTGGAGTAGATAGACTTCACGAGGGGAGGCTTCAGGTTGGGCTGCAACCCCTTCGATACCGCCGCGAGCCTCTAGTGACATGTCTACGCCCCATTCCTTCATGAAGGCTGGGATGTTGGTGCTTGTAGAGGTTTCGCCATGGGTGAGGTATTCGGAGACATCAAAGCCGATACCACCAGCTCCGATAACGGCAACCTTTTTACCGACAGGTTTCTTGTCTCTCAATACATCGATATAGGAAAGAACACTTGGATGGTCGATACCATCAATAGCAGGCGTACGAGGAATAATACCTGTGGCAAGGATAACTTCGTCAAAACCTGCGGCATCAAGGTCTTCAGTCGTCATCCGTGTGTTGAGTTTTAGGTCAATGCCTTTGAGTTCTATTTGCTTGCCGAAATAGCGGATTGTTTCATAAAATTCTTCTTTGCCGGGGATTTGTTTGGCGATGTTGAATTGCCCACCAATTTCACTGGCGCTATCAAATATCGTGACTTGGTGTCCACGTTCAGCGGCTGTGACTGCAAACCCTAGTCCGGCTGGCCCAGCGCCCACCACACCAATTTTCTTAGGTTTGTCAGTTGGTTCGATGACAATCTCGGTTTCATAGCAGGCGCGGGGATTCACCAAACAGGATGAGATTTTCATCTGGAATGTGTGATCCAAACAGGCTTGGTTACACCCAATACAAGTATTGATCTCATCGCTTCTGCCTTCAGCTGCTTTTTGCATAAAGAATGCATCAGCCAAGAAAGGACGCGCCATGGAGATCATGTCAGCATCGCCGCTTTCCAACACTTCTTCAGCAACTTCGGGCGTGTTGATACGGTTAGAGGTGATGAGAGGTATGTCGATATGGTCCTGAAAGCGCGCCGTTACCCATGTGAATGCTGCACGAGGTACTTTTGTAGCAATGGTAGGGATACGCGCTTCATGCCAACCAATACCGGTATTGATGATGGTGGCACCAGCTTTCTCAATAGCTTGCCCTAATTGAACAGCCTCTTCAAAAGAGCTTCCACCTTCCACAAGATCAAGCATAGATAGACGGTAGATGATGATAAAGTTTTCGCCAACTGTCTCGCGTGTGCGGCGAACAGTTTCAACGGCAAGCTTCATGCGGTTTTCATACGTGCCGCCCCATGCATCATCACGTTGATTGGTACGAGCAGCCAAAAACTGGTTCAGAAAATATCCTTCTGACCCCATGATCTCAACACCGTCATAGCCTGCAACCTGCGCATATTTGGCCGTTGTAACAATATCGTCGATTTGTTTTTGAATGCCGTCTTCGTCCAATTCATTTGGAACGAATGGGTTGATGGGGGCTTTAATCGGAGAAGGCGCAACAGAAGCTGCGTTGTATGCATACCGGCCTGTGTGGAGGATCTGGAGACAGATTTTTCCGCCTTCTGCGTGGACTGCGTCTGTGATTGGTTTGTGATGCTGAGCGTCTTCGTCACTATGCAGGAATTTGTCCGTTGGAATTGCTGCACCTTCTGCGTTGGGGCCAAAACCACCTGTCACAATAAGAGATACTCCACCACGTGCACGTTCTGCGAAGAAAGCAGCCTGACGTTCTATACCGTTTGGTGCTTCTTCGAGTCCGGTGTGCATAGATCCCATTATCATGCGGTTTTTGAGAGTCGTGAATCCAAGGTCGAGTGGTTCAAATAGTTTTGGATATGGAGTGCTAGTCATTTGATCGATCTTTCTTTTGCCGCAGGGGAGTGCTGGTCGCTGCGGTTGAGATAAAGGGCGCTATTTTTGCGGACGTAACATTGTGGTGTTAATCGGAGCTGGATCTTCAAAGTTTGGATCAGTCTTGGTCATTCGACTTTGTACAGCTTGCATGATGTCAGAAGGTTTCCAATAGCCTGCTTGAGCGACACTCGCCCAACGCAAAGCATCATCAGTGGAGTGGTCACGAGCATATGTAATAGCGCGCTTACTGCCTGCTATGGCTATAGGAGCTTTCTTAGAAATAATGGTGGCCATTTCTAAAGCGCGAGAGAGAGTGGCTTCCTTGTCGGCGCACACATCATTTACAAACCCGTATTGCTTAGCGTCGCTCGCGGTGAGTGTGGAACCTAGGTAAGCCAGTTCACGGACAATGTGTTCTGGCATCAATTTAGGAAGACGTTGAAGGCTTCCTACATCAGCCATCATGCCGATGTTTATTTCTTCTATACGGAAGTAAGCTTCTTCGCTGGCAACAATGAGGTCACATGCAGACACAAAGTCCAATCCTGCGCCCACACATGCACCCTGAACAGCCGCGATAACTGGAAAGCGAGATTTTTCGAGTGATGTCAGCGTGTCTTGTAGGTGATCAACCATGTATGCAAATGCTTCACGTTCTTCAGGCGTATCTGTTTTTGATATTCCGGAAGAAAATGCGCTCAATTCCATGCCCGAGCAGAAGTTTTTACCTTCAGCAGATACAACGCATACACGCGTTTTTCCGGCTTCGTTTAGATCTCGGATGGTTGTTGCAAACGTGCTCCAAAATTCTTGTCCCATAGCATTGGAAACTTCAGGGCGCGTGAAAGTGATATGGGTAATCCCATTTTCTGTAGTTACTGAATAGGCTGCCATTGTAATCACTCCCGAATTTCTTGTTTAAGCCAACTTTATTCTCAAAAGGAATAGAAAGTCATGTGTGTATAACGACGTTATAGTCGACTTTCCTTACGTGAGATCAAGCCTAACTAATCATAGAATAGACATAGATTGAAGTATTTTGGTACAAATGTTAAAAAATAAGCCAATCTAGAGGTTTTGGGTATTGCTTCTTTCCCAACGGAAGGAGGTTAGACTTGTCTTAAAGCTAAACAAAAATGAGTGGTCCTATGAATTTTGATGAACTTATTCGTTCGCGACGTAGTATTCGTGGATTTAAGAAGACACCGATTTCGAAGGAAGTCATTTCTGAGATCATGGAAGTGGCAAGGTTTGCTCCATCATCCATGAACACTCAGCCTTGGATTATATATGCCATAGGTGGAGAAACCTTGGACAAGATCCGGGAAGGAAATTGTTCTCAGATGTTAGCTGGTGTTCCGCCCAAACGCGATTTTCCAATTAAGGAAGCTTATGAAGGTGAACACAGACAGAGACAGATTGATGTCGCCGTTCAGCTTTTTGAAGCCATGGGCATTGAACGACACGATAAAGAGAAACGTCAAGATTGGGTGATGAGAGGGTTTCGCCAATTTGATGCTCCTGTGTCTCTGGCTATTGCATATGACACTTATCTTGAGCCGGCCGCGATAAGTCACTTTGATTTAGGTGCTTTCACCCATGCGCTTGTATTGGCTGCGTGGGAACGTGGAATTGGGGCTGTGATCAATGGACAAGGTATCATGCAGTCTGAAGTGGTTCATAAACATGCTGGAATTCCGGAAAACCATGCCATCATGACCTGCGTGGCGCTTGGGTATCCAGATTATGATTTTCCAGCCAATTCAGTGAAATCAACACGCGCTGATGTCGACACATTTCTGAACTTTGTTGGTTTTGAAGAAGGAACAGATGCATGAGTAATGTTGTGGAACTTCAAGTAAATCGTGAGAATTACCATGAAACGCGGATAGTGGAGCTGCAAAGTGCGCCACTGAACGAGAACCAAATCAGAGTTCAGATCGATAAATTCGCGCTAACATCCAATAATGTCAGCTATGCTGTTTCTGGTGATATGATTGGTTATTGGAATTATTATCCAGCCGAAGCACCTTATGGAAAAGTTCCCGTGTGGGGTTTTGCGTCTGTCATAGAATCTCAAAGTGATCATATTAAAGTGGGGGAGAGAATTTGGGGATTCTTACCTATGGCAAATCAGACAGTGCTAACTGTCGGCAAGGTGTTTGATGATAACTTTATGGATGCGACGCCTTACCGCCAAGAATTGCCTATTCTTTACAACCAATATCGACGCACTCAAGGCGAACCAGAATTTCTTCAGAATTATGATGATGAGCGTAGTCTCTTATTCCCGCTCTTTATGACTTCATTCCTGATTTATGATTTCTTGAAAGACAATGACTTCTTTGGTGCGAAACAAGTGCTTATTGGGTCTGTTTCTTCCAAAACGGGATTTGGTTTGGCAAAATTAATCCACAATGACAAAGAGGCAGATGTCAAAGTCGTTGGCATGACATCATCTCGAAATGTAGAGTTTGTGGAAAAGCTAGGTTGTTGTGATCAAGTCGTTGTTTATGGCGATGAAGATAAAATCGATCGCAACCAAAATGCTGCTTATGTCGACATGTCAGGCAATGCTCAATTGACTGAAAAATTGCACAACCAATTTGGTGATAGATTGGTCAATTCCTGTTTAGTGGGGGCTACACATTGGGAGGAGAGAAGACAAGTCGACCAGCAATTGCCAGGTGCTCGTCCAACTTTCTTTTTTGCGCCAGCACAAATTACAAAACGTAACAAAGAGTGGGGCCCAGGTGTCGTGATTCAAAAGGCAATGATAGCGGCTGCTGGACTGTCGGACGCTATTAAGGGCGATTTACTAGTTGAGCAAATAACGCAGGCGGATCAAACCGCTGATATTTGGAGAGATATGCTCGATAATAAGGTGGCACCTAATCGAGGGATAATGGTGAAGTTTGAATAGACTTTTTGTCATTTTTTCTAATCTCGTTAAGAATGAGCTCCATGTGGTGTTGGAAAGTGCGACTATCCGATAAAGACACAACACTGGACTGAGTTAGCCCATTGGCAATATCTTCACCGGCTTGGATTGCCTGATAATGATATCCTAATTCAGTTCTGTCGGCTTTATAGTGCTCTATGATGTCGTCCATTTGATACAACATTGCTTCACGGCATTTAAGAGCTTGAGGGATAACAATATGGCCTTTGGTTCCTATGATGTGGGCGTCATTATTGAGGTGGCATTTCATAGAGCTAGATAGCGTGGCCGTTACATTTCCATGATTGAGAATAGCGATGACGTCATCCTCAACTCCATTAGGGGCATTTTGATGGATCACATGGATTGTATCGGGATCACTGCCGATGAAATATTTGGCAATAGCAACTGGATAGATCCCCATTTCTCTAACTACGCCGCCTGCATCATCTAAATCATATTGGTGTTGCTTGGGTGAATAAGGAATTGGAAATCCAAAATCGACTTTGACGTGAAGACGTTCACCTATTGAGCCGGTATCTATCCACTCTTTAGCTTTGCGGAGGACGGGTAAGTGCCATGTCCAGAGCGCTTCAGCTAGGAATTTTCCGGAGTTGTTAGCTGCCTCAACCACTTCTTCCATATCAGATAAAGACGTTACAATTGGCTTTTCGCACAAAACGTGTTTTCCAGCTGCGAGTGCATCTAATATGTTTTGCTTGTGAGCTGTGCGTGGTGAACTGATATAAACGATATCAACATTGGGATCAGCCAACATGGATTGGTATTTGTTATATGTTTCTGGAATATCGTATTGGCTTGCAAAAGCGTCAGCGCGTTCTTGGGAACGAGAACACACCGCGACTAGATCGCCATTGTGAACTGCATGAAAATCAGAGCAAAACCAGTTGCTCATTGCTCCAGTGCTAAGAATTCCCCATCCAAGTTTTTTCATTTGCATTCTACCAAAACTAATTCTCTCTATGAGTTTGAATAGCAGAAAATAGGTTGGAATTGGCATGCGTGATTTGGACAAAAAAAGGCCAGAGGAAACCTCTGGCCTTTGAGTATTTAATTGAATTAGGGGGTTAAACCTTAATTCCAGCTTCTTCAGCATCTTTGATGAATTGCTCAAGACCTTTGTCTGTGAGTGGGTGCTTCACCAATGCTTTGATAACTGCAGGAGGCGCTGTTCCAACATCAGCACCAACAATTGCACATTCTTTCACATGCATTGGACTGCGGATGGAAGCAGCAAGAATTTCAGTGTCGAAACCGTAATTGTCATAGATTGCGCGAATTTCTTGGATCAAATCCATACCATCAATGTGGATGTCGTCTAAACGGCCAATAAATGGAGAAATGTATGTTGCACCAGCTTTAGCTGCCAAAAGAGCTTGGTTTGCTGAAAAACAAAGTGTGACGTTGGTTTTGATGCCTTCTTTCGAAAAAGTTTGAGCTGCAGCCAGTCCATCGAGTGTAAGTGGCAATTTGACCACAATATTGTCTGCGATTTTCGCGAGTTTGCGACCTTCTGCAAGCATGCCTTCTGTATCAAGGGCGATAACTTCTGCTGAAACAGGGCCATCTGTGACTGAACAGATTTCAGTGATGACTTCTACAAAATCACGGCCAGATTTTTTAATAAGCGATGGGTTTGTTGTAACCCCATCAATGAGCCCGTATGATTCAAGTTCGCGGATGTCATCCACATTTGCGGTATCTACGAAGAATTTCATCTGAAAATTCCGTTCTAATTTTGAGCTAAGACTTAGATGTGTTGTTCGATTCTGTTTTCATATCAGCACTCGTGGGATTCCAAAACCTGAATCAAAGCTTGAGACATGATAAACTTTGGTAAGATGTAAATAGTCGTCTTTAAAAGAGTAATTTTAGGTTGAATTCAGTGTCTTTGGCTTGCTCTGGTGTGATGTTTGTTTCGGTGGAGAGCAATTTTTTAGCGACCATGAATGACGGTGCATCATTAAGGGCGTCTACTGCGAGTAATTTGCCTTCTTTGAAATACCAGACCGAAAATGATTTATTCTCCGGTTTTCCGCGAAGGATGAGGTCGTCAAATCCTTGCATCAGGCCAACCGTTTGCAATTTGACGTCATACTGATCTGACCAAAACCAAGGCAGTGCGTTGTGAACTTTTTTGTCGCCCAGCATGTTTGCGGCGGTGACTTTGGCCTGTTCAATTGCATTGGGGACTGACTCTAATCTCACCCGTCGCCCATACCGCGGGTAAGGAAAATTGGAACAATCACCGGCAGCCCAGATATTAGGAACTGATGTTTGAGTGTGTTCATCGACGACTATGCCGTTGTCGATCTCTAATCCTGCTTCTTCAGCTAATTTTGTTTCAGGTGTCGCGCCAATTCCGACCAGAACCGTAGCACATTCCAAAACAGTTCCGTTGGTGAGTTTGACTGACTTGATCTGATTGTCATCAATATCAAAACTTTCAACTGCAGAATCTAAACGTAGATCTACGCCTGCATCTTTGTGGAGGTCTTGATAGAAGTGGGAAACTGGTTCACTAGCAACACGTGCGAGTACACGATCTGCAAGCTCCAATACAGTGACCTCTCTTCCCGCAGCGCATGCTACTGCAGCGACCTCAAGACCGATATAACCGGCACCAATTACGATAACTCGACCTTCAGAAGATAAAGCTGGAGAGAGGTTTTCTGAATCTTCTAAAGTACGCAGATAATGCACATTGGTGAGATTATCGTGTTCGAAGGGCAATTTCCGAGGTGGTGCACCGGTCGCGAGTAATAACTTAGTATAAGAAACTGTTTCACCATTGCTGAGTTCAATTGCTTGGACTTCACGATCTATTTTTTTTGCGAGAACGCCGGTGAGTACACGTACATTTTGTTTGTCGTAGAAATCAGATGGTCGAAAATACAAACGTTCTTCCGCTAGCTCTCCTTTTAGAAAAGCTTTTGAAAGAGGGGGGCGCTGATAAGGAAGTTGCTTTTCACCACATATGAGTGTGACCTTTCCCTCAAAGCCCAATTGTCTAAGAGAAATAATTGCTTGAGCACCCGCCTGACCACCGCCAATTACTACGATTTCTTCCATGACAGATACTTTCCTGCTGCAATCATTCAACGTTTAGTGCGAATGGTTTAGCATGAAAGAGGTAGGACAATACAAGTCCCGATCAGGGAAGAAAAAAGATATCCTCCCTGAAGAGATACACTATCGCTACAGCTTGATTATCAATCCTTCTTCCGGTGCAAATTTACCATCAAGAATTTGGGGATAATACGTTTCCAGCTCCGCTAGTCCTTCAACTTCCTTCACTTTTAACCATGTTGCGCTTGCTTGCGCTGATTTCATGAGGAAAGAGCCGGATTTTTCAGCGAAGCCTTGTGGACCCCAGTCTTTTAAACGCTTTTGGATATGGCCGGGCGCGAAGAAAAATTCAGACTTTTCAGCATTGATATCTTTGTTTTGAACACCTTCGTCCCAATGGGTCATTCCAACGTTGATGCAGTGCATAAGATTGTCACCAAGAGCCTTATGAAGTTTTCCTAAAAGGTCTCCATTACCGGACATATCAACGATTACGGTTGGCTTGGATTTATCAATTTTCTCAAGCTGATCATAAGTGAGAGTTTGATCAAAATAGTTGGTGCTCTCTACAAAACCTGCGTTTCTCGCCGATGTGAGACCGATTGAATGAGGAGCATTGGTATCTTCTTTAAGCGCAAACCCTAGCCCTAAACTTGTCTTGCTCGAAGCGCTTAGAACAAGCACTTGCTCAGCATTGTGCCAGTCTTTGTTTTGTAGGCTGTCCCATAAACAGAAAGAAGTAACGTGCAAGGGGAATAAGAGCGCACGATGGTTATCTATTGCGCGATTATAACCAGGCTCAGCTTCTACTCGGCGATACACATTATATCCGGGAGGGAGCTTTGATCTATGTTCAGAACCGTCGATGAATTGTCCTTTGGATACATTTGTTGGACGCATTTTTAGTTTTTCGGCTGGTGGAAAGTATCCATATAAACGGTCACCTATGGGGAGCTCATCGGATTTGCTTTCTATAACTTCGGCAAATCCCCAAACCGGTAATATGCCTTGCTCAGATGTGTCTTCTCCATGTGGAGGGAAGAAGTGCCAATATCCAAGTTGATCACCTGCAACTCCATAGGTGATATTGTTGGCAGTAAACGAAAATCGCTCAATGCGAACAAGAACTTCACCATTTTGAATGGGGCTAAGGGCGTCTGTTTCGATTAAACGAAATTGATGGAGGTTTGATCTTGTTACCTGAAATTCCAACATGGTGTTTCCCTCAGTTTATTTCATTCATGAATTGAAAGAGTTTGGTTGCCGCCAATGGCGCATTTGCACGCAATTTGTCTAATAAAGCGGATTTTTCGGTGTCTTCTGGTTTTACACTCGCCAATAGTTTGCTGAAGCCGTCTAATCGGTTTTCAAAAAGCCATTTTCTGATTTCTGGTGTTTGTCCCCATTTGTATTGGTTCATCAGAAAAGCGGCAGTGAATTTGATGAAATCCGTATCGTGGTTGGGGAGAGGTACAACACCGCAGAAATTGTTCTTTTCTTCATCAGTGCCATAAGCCGCTTCGGTGTGTGCGATGAAAGCTGCGCTAAATACCGGCTGATAAGAGCGCACCATTTGCGGTGTAATCAAATCGCCTTGAAAGATTGGTTTGATTTCTTCGTTTGAGATAGCCCGTGCTGAACAGTCAATGTGCAAGTGATCGGGGGAGGTTGGTATCTCGCCTTGGTCTAGTATTATTTTATCGTGTTCAATAGATTGTACGCGGCCCAATCGAATAATGTTCTTTATTCGGCGCAGTTGCTCTAATTCCATTTGGGAAACGGTTGCACCGTGGAACATTGAAGGACGTACATTTTCATCAATGCGTAAAAACCAACCACATGCTTCGAGTTTATCGAACATATCATGGATAGATTCAGAGGTCGCAATAGCTTCAAGATGACCCGCTTGTGAACCAATTGCATCAAAGAAAAATTCTTCGGTTGCTTGCGTGTTTTTGCGATCTAACAACCATGCATCACGTGGCATGATCCATTGAATGCTGTCAGGGCTTGCCCCTTGTTCCAATAACCATAGGCAAGCATCGATTCCTGTTTTTCCTGCGCCGATGACAACATAACCCGCTGGTGTCTTTCTAACCTTGGGAAGATTGTTCAATGGCATAAATTGAACATCAGGGGAGATCGAAAAATTTGGTGTGTGGGTGGAAGGTACGGTGGTCTTTAGAAACGTCGCATCGATGGTTTTACGGCGAACTGAAACATCAAATTCTTCGCCGCTCAAAATATTGGTAAATTTCTTATCTCCGTCATAGCGACACATGGAATGAAATTGAACGCGACCAGATGGCAGAAAATGTTGTTTCATAACATTGTCGAAGTAGGCGCTTACTTCTGCACCGGATGCTAGATCACCCAATCCTTTGTTCCATCCGGTAAGGTCTTTTTGGCCGCGGCTAAGCTCTACAGAACTAACACCATAATAAGCTGAAGGTTGATGAAGAGTCACAAAAGGGTACGCATCGTTCCAATGGCCACCAGGTTTGTGATGCTGATCAACAAGTATAATATTTGCATCAGTCTCTTTGAGAATTACATCTGTAAATGCCATCCCCACAGCACCAGCACCGACTATAAGATAGTCCGTTTCCAAATGATTTCTCGACATTTTCTTCCTCCAAGGTATTGCTTTTGGGGTTACATTTCGGGTTACAAATACCCATCAGTATAACGGTGTTATGGTTGCGACGCTATAACACTGTTATGTTTTGTCAAGGACTTGCATATGGCCGATGCAAAATTGAAGATATTGGAAGCTGCTTCAAAGTTATTTTTTGAGGGAGGCACCCAAGCGTTGAGCGTCAGAGCAATCTCAAAACAAGCCGGCGTTTCAACTATCGGAATATATAGTCATTTTGATGGGAAACAGGGCATTTTAGATGCCTTGTATATTCGCGGGTTTGAACTTGTAGCAGAGGCGATGACACTTGAAGAAGAGTATGACTTATCAAGTGAAACTGTTGCTGTTTTGGTGCGTCGGTATTTGAAGAATGCAATTGAAAACGAGGCGTATTACAAGCTCATATTTGGAGATCACTCAGCTGAGTATCAGCCGTCCAATGAAGCAAAAGACGTTGCGATCAGTGCTTTTTCAATCCTTGTGAAGCATGTCACTAAACTCTTTCCAAACAATACCGATCAGCAGAATAGAGAAATTGCAATTGAGATTTGGTCGATAACACATGGCTTTGTAAGTCTGCGTCATCATGTTTATCCATTATTGGGCGACGTCAATAATTGGGAAGATAAAGCGGTTGATGCCGCCCAAACCTTCTTTGAGGCACTGGTTGCCAAAAGAAGTTAAGCTTCATTTTCCTGTTTTAGCATGTCGCATATAGTATTTGGGGTTATGGTTCTACCGAGATTTTCATCCATGCGGACAGTGTTTCATTTGGTGCTAAGGTATTGATTTCTCTTTCTTCAGTTCCAAAAGGATTGCCCCTTCCCAATGTGGGTTCTATGGCTGCATAGTTCCCATTTGGTGGGAAGAACACATGTAAGTTTGTGATATTTTCTGAAGATGTAATCACTGTATCTGGGCGACCGGACTCGCTGAGAACAGCTCTACCTTCATAACCGTAATGCGTCTGATCCGTCATAATTGGATCAATCAAATCAGCACCTTTTGTAAAATCTTGACGATAGGAACCGGGAATTTTCTCTAAAGCATGTCCCTTATCATTGGTGCTCCAATATCCATCATATTGGAATTGTAATTTGGTGTTGGAGGTTGTTGGGAAATAGGGATGAAAACCAATGTCGGCTGGCATGTTGGTTGAACTTGTGTTGGTGACACTTAATTCCATTGATAGAGAATTGTCTGACAGTTCAAATGTTTGTTGACCGGTATACGACCATGGCCATTTTCCAGATGAATGATCAAATTGTAGAATAATTTTATCATTGGATTGGGAGATAACTTGCCAGCTGGATTTCCACCCATGTCCGTGAATAAAATCGGGAAGCCCCATGAAGTTTCCGTCCAAGTCAACCTTTTTGCTTTCAAATTCAAATTCGCCATCGGGAATTCGATTGACGATTGGAACGAGTGGAAAACTTGCAACATCCACAATATCATCGGCATCCTCAGGCATTGGACGTAGAATATCGATTCCGTTCCAAGAAAGAGAGTGTATGGAACCGCCTTTTTCTGGGATTAGCTTTAGAACAAGGTTTTCGTTTCTAATTTGGATTTGTTCTAGCACTTTCTCGGAGCTTTCAGCATTGTTTGGGTTGCGAGAGGCTAACTCGTTGCAATTAGTTAAAAGGAGCCCAAAAGCGATGAAGGCAACAGAGAGATGAATTTGATTTCCTGTGTTTCTTCCGTGCATTTTGGACTCTCCTAATCACATATATTAGCGTTTTACATCCCCACCAGAGCTTGAAAGCAATGCATTGACTTCTGCTTCAGAAGTAATGTTGAAATCGCCTGGTATTGTGTGCTTGATCGCCGACGTTGCGACAGCAAAATCGATGATTTCTTGTGGAGGCGCACCGGCTGCTATTTTGTGGAGGGCTCCACCAGCAAATGCATCGCCGCCGCCAATACGATCGACAATGTTGAAGAGGTCCCATGCTTTTGTTTGAGCAAAACTATCTTTTGTGGCGATAAATCCAGCTAATTTGTTTGAGTCCGCGCTGAGAACAGTGCGATTGGTGCTACAAACGGTCTCAAGATGAGGACATTGCTCGAAGAACTCTTGAGCGGCGCGTTGAAAGCTTTCGGCAGGATTGTCTGCGTTTCGCGTGATGCCAAATAGCAGTTGCACATCTTTGTCACCACCGAATATTAAGTCTGCGTGAGCGGCAACGTCTTTGATAATTTTTACACCTTCATCTTCACGACCTGTCCATAGTGAAGGGCGGTAATTGCAATCAAAAGAGATTTTGACTCCCATTTTTCTAGCGATCTTGGCTGCTTCAAGGCTGGCTTTTTGTGCGCCTTCGGAAACTGCTAGTGTAATACCTGACAGGTGTAACCAGCCAGCGCCTGAAAGGAGGGTTTTCCAATCGAAATCTTTTTCTGACGCTTGGGCAAATGCAGAATATTTGCGATCATACGTAATGGCCGAAGGGCGGATCATCGCACCTGTTTCGAGGAAATAAATCGCCATTCTTTCGCCTTGGCGAATTATGTTTGAAGTATCAATGTTTTGTTCGTGAAGAGTATCACAGCATGCGTTTCCAACTGCATTGTCTGGAAGGACCGTTATCATTGAAACATCATTTCCCATGCGGGAAAGTGTAACTCCAACATTAGCCTCCGCACCAACGAAATTGGTGTCGAGACTTCCAGCTTGAAACAAACGTTCACGAGCGGGGGAGCTAAGTCTTAAAAGCATTTCCCCAAAACAAATTATGCGTGCCACTTTTTATGTCCTGATAAGTTAGATTTACGCTAAAGCCGCGCGAACAGAAGCAACTAACTCTTCTGCGCCTGATTTTATATCTTCAAGGCTTTTTCCTGGAGCATAGATTGCAGACCCTATGCCAAAACCGTTTGTTCCGACTTTTACAAACTCATCCATATTAGCTGCATTAACGCCACCAACTGCTGCGACTAACGAATCCTTGGGAAGGGTGGCGCGCATTGCTTTGATGCCGACTGATCCAATGATATCTGTTGGAAACATTTTTAAGACATCGGCTCCTGCATAATATGCTTCAAATGCCTCAGATGGCGTAAAACAGCCTGGTGCAGAATACATGGTAAGGCGCTTGGTTTCTTCGATTACGGCTACATTGGTATTGGGTGATACGATGATACGTCCACCTGCGTCATGAACTTGTTGGACTTGTTCAGTTGTTGTGACCGTGCCAGCCCCGATGAGGGCTGACTGTCCATACTTTTCAGAGAGTATCTTGATTGATTCTAGTGGCGATGGAGAATTCATCGTCACTTCTAGAACAGGTACACCCGCATCTAGAATTTGCTCTGCGACGGCGCACACCTCATCGGGAGTTACGCCGCGTAGAATTGCAATAATCGGTACATTTCCAAAAATGTCTTTTATTGGTTTTGTCATGATACTCATAATTTTTAATAACTATTTGGGGTCTTCAGTTTTCCCAAAACGATAGGGGTAGAGTGTTGTGTTTATCTCTTTGGCTGCCGCTACCAATTCAGGGTAAGGTTGGTCTGTAACAGATACAAATCCAACATTATAATTTTCCCCGTCATATGCGCGACCAGCAAGCGGCGAGTCAATGTATTGGAACCAATGAGCACCTACTAGATATGGGTTATCCAGAACTGTTTTCAGATAATCCTTATACATGCGTCCACGATCTTCTTGAGTAGTGGAGTTTAACAGGCCTGGGTGAAGGAGGCCATTGCCATCCTGAGAGCCCATGTGGAATTCACCTATAAGTGTCGGCTTGTCTAAATCTGACAGGAACCCCCAAGTGTCTTCAAGCAGACCTTCTTTATATACGTTGAAGCTCATCACGTCGGTGTACTTGATCGCTGCTTTAACAGCGTCTTTTGGCATACTCCAGCTTGCCATACGCACGCCCATATAAAGATGATTAGGTAATGCTTCTTCTAAGGTGTCGTGTACTGTTTTGAAGTATTTTTCAGAGAAAGTTTCAAACAAGAAAGATAAGTCTGGCAGCATGCCATCACTTACTTTTGTAATTTTGTAACCGACGTCAAAACTATCCCAATCGGCAAGATCTGTTCCCCAAGCAGTATTGAGTGCTTCGATTGAACCATGTCTCTCTTTTAAGAGCTCGGAGAATTTCGCTTTCGCAGGACTTTCTTCAATGTTTTTTGAGAACGCATCCAGAATAATTCCGTATTCACCTTCAGGTGTGCCTTTCGTACCCCAACTTTTTTCGTTGTCGAGGAATATCCCGATACACCAAGGTGTTCCTTTTACTTCTTCAGCAATGACATCAATTGTAGCTTTTGTACGAGCTTCAAATTCGGGATCAAACACATCGGGCATTGGTCCCCAATAGTCATTTCCAGATGAAAGAGTTTTGTAGTCACCAATAATCCATCCATTGGCGAAATAGGGCACTTTTTCATTTGTGTATAATTCGTCTGCGACCCAATTTCCAAATGAGGTGAAACCCCAATCTTTCATGCGGTCTAACGTTACATCAAACCACTTTTGTTTATAAGATTGTGGAGTTTCTTCTCCATATTTGCGTTCAATATTGGCTTGGTAAAAACTGAAGGTTTCGCCATGCTCCATCGGTCCCATAAATATTGATTTTCTATAGTGATAATGCGCGGCCAAGTCGTCATCATAGCTTGGCAACCATTCAAACATGTTGCGACGAAGGTCTGATGATACATAAGCAGTTTCCATCACATCACGCGGAGCTGGTTTTAGGTCGGTGGAGTCCTGTGGTGTCACATCGTTCGGGTCGATATAACGGATGCTATCGTCTTTGTAGTCTACACCTGTGACGGTCGTGGTGTTTGCCATGCGGATATTGGCAATACCATTTGAAAAGAATAGATAACCATCGGGATCAACCATCCACCATTTGCCGTCTACTTTTTCTGCACGGAAGAAGCCTGTTGCTTCAAGCTTAGGGCCATCTTTCCATCCCCCAAATCGGCTTCGATCTGCAATTCCGTCTGAGGATGCGAGTTGCTTTAATTCTTTTTCAGCAACTTCTTTTAGTTGTTCGTCGGATTTGATTTTTCTTGCAAAGTCTTTGGTCGCACTTTGTCCGTATTTATCAACAAGGTTTTCAAAATAACCATCTTTAAGAGGCGGACTTTTGCGGACAACAAGATTATCGAGGATTAATTCGCGTGCGTGTATATTCCCTTTGGTACTGATCGAAATGGAAGAAATTTTGCCGATGTCGGCGTCACGATTTCCAAAACGCCAAATCATAAGCGTGTCTTGAGTATCATATGGCTCTGGGTTTGAGCGAATACCTGCATCTACGGTGACTTCTGGGCCTGTTAAAGGCGCGTAGAAAGTACCTTTAAAATTAGCAGGCACGTGAGCATTACGCGTGTGTTTTTTGCCGGCTGCATCGAAAACTTCAAAGAAAACATTTGTGCTGATATCAGTTGGGTTTTCGAAATCTATTGCAAGTTCGACATCACCATTATTGCTGAAGTTCCATTCGTCATCAGCTGAAAATGTTAGCTCGGAATTGGCATCCGCAGGTATAAATTTTACGGCGAGAGCTTTGTTTTTATTCCCAATGAGGTTGGTTTCTACATTGCTTGCATCGGGGACAACATCATTGTCGAAAGCAAACAATGTTTCGACTACTTCCTGAGATGAAGCAGTGATATTGGAAGAAGATGTCTCTTCCTCATCCTGACATCCCGCTAGTAGTGCAGTTGATATGACTGCAGACATTAGAAGTTTGCTTTTCAACATGATGTTTCCTCGCCAATTAATTATAGCCAGTGGAGGGCTTTTGCTTTTGTTTCTATGCGTAGTGTAAGATCGTGACTGGTGATGAAGAGGGTGGAACCGTCTTCCCCAAAACAACAATTTGAAGTGGCTTTTCCTGTAACTATTCGACCAAGAAGTTTTCCTTCTGGAGATATAATCGTTACGCCACCAGCGCTTGTTGCGAATATGTTTCCATTAGTGTCCAGAGCCATGCCATCAGGCAGCCCTGGATGGCTATCATCAGCAAATTGAGACAAGTCTATCCAAACGCCTTCATCCGTTAAACTGCCATCATCTTCAACTTTGAACCGACGAATAATGGATGCGTCTGGATCAGATTGAGAAACATAAAGATATTCTTCATTCGGGCTGAATGCTAATCCGTTAGGGGCAGTCATCTCTTTGGAAATTAGCTCGAGTTTTCCATCAAGAGAAATGCGGTAAACACCTTGAAAGTCTAACTCTCGTGCAGCTGATGTAAATGAGTCTTTGTGGCCGTATGGGGGATCTGTGAAAAAGATGCTTCCGTTTTTGGTTTGCACGACATCATTGGGGCTGTTGAGTGCTTTTCCTTCAAAGTCTCGAACAAGCATTTCTCGTTCATTGGTTGCTAGATTTAGACGATCAACTGAACGCGCATTTTGATTACAGATAAGAATAGTATCATCTGCATTGACCCAGTTTCCATTTGTACCCGGTGTCATTGAGCTGGAATCAAAACCATGATCTTGACCGGCTGGATCTAAAAGTGCGTCGACGCCGTTGGATTTGCTCCAGCGGTGTAATTTATTACCTAATATATCTGTGAAATAGAGGCAGTTTCTTTTGAAGTCCCATACAGGGCCTTCGGTCCAACCAAAACCTGAACCGATAACTTGTAGTTTCGCATTTGGGTCCACCAAATTACTGAAACTGTCGTCTAAGGCGATGATTTGGCCGAAATTGTCCGGAATAGATTTATCAGTTTGGCCGTGGTCGGAAGTCGACATTTTAGGTTCTTCTTTTGTTGATTGCGAACATGCGGATAGGGCACCTAACGAGGTAGCAGTCAGAATTATCTGGCGACGGTTCATCATGAAATTTCTCCTGTGAATTCATCTGTTTTATCAGAAGATATGATTTTTACACGTTCTACTTTTCCAACTAAAAATAAATAGATGAACACACCCAATAAAGCGACGCTGGCTATGTAAATCAGAGCGGCTGAAAAACTCGATCTTTCTATTAGAAATCCAATGACAAGTGGCGTAACAAAAGCAGAAGCTGCTCCTGCAAAATTAAAGACACCTCCCACAAGCCCAATTCGATCTTTAGGGGCCATAATGGATACGAAAACCCATGCGATAGAAGCGACACCATTTCCGAAGAAAGCAAGAGATAAAAGTGCGATAATTAGTGCGTTATTCTCAGTGAAAATAACACCAAATGTGCAAGTAGAAATCAGCATCCCTACCAGAACAGGGAGTTTACGACTGATTGTTTTAGAATAGCCTTTTCGATCTAAAAAATCAGACAAAAAGCCAGATAGAAGAATGCCGCAAAAGGCTGCTGCGAAAGGTAATGAAGCTAGCAAACCTGATTTTGAAATTTCAATTCCTCTTTCATCCATTAAGTAGGATGGAAACCAAGTTAAGAAGAATATAGTGGTGGTGCCTAGGCAGAATTGTCCTAAATATAGGCCCCATAATTTGGGGTGTGTGAATGCAAGACCGATGTTTTGAGATTGAGGCTTCGCTTCTTCATCTACTTCGACTGCTGAATTCTCTTCTTCTTTATGGATTTCACGAAGTTGTTGTTGGGTGGGATCACGATACAATCCGTACCATATAAATGCCCAGATCACGCCTGCAAGGCCCGTAATAATAAACAATCCTTGCCAGCCATAATGCTTTTGGATGAGGAATAGTACTGGCGCTAGAGCTGCCATCCCGACATATTGCCCCGATGTATATATTGCTATCGCGGAAGCACGTTTGTTTTCAGGGAACCAGCTTGTGACAACCTTGTTGTTAATTGGGTAAGTGGGAGCTTCAAATGCTGCGACAACAGAGCGTCCGACCAACAAGAGAGCCATCGAGTTTACAAACCCTTGTAGGATTGTTGCGATTGACCACGCTATCAACAAAAATGGATACAAAATTCTAGGAAGAAATTTGTCTGCTACATATCCTCCTGGAATTTGACATAGTGCATAAGTCCAAAAGAATGCGGAAAAAACTAACCCCATTTGTGTTGGGCTAATGTTAAGGTCTTTTTGGAGGCCAGACGCAGCTATCGAGACATTTGTTCTGTCGATGTAGTTGATTACGACAGTAAGAAAAAGAAGACTGACGATCTTGAATTGATGTTTTGAAAAATTCACAATTTTACTTTCGTCTCTGGTTGGATTTGAAACGAAAGTCTGGAATGAAATCTATTCCTCACCATTCAGCCTCCCCATTATCTGCTATTCATTGATGTTTTCAGTCACTTTTGTAATGTTATGAAATAAATGTCAATTGTTGACAATTTGGATAATTTGTGGAGAAAGTTGAAAAACAGAATAATAGAGATCGTGTGGGTGTTTAAAACCTGAACAGTAGTGCTTGTGCAAAACGTACATCTGCCTGCATGCTCAAGAGAAAAATAGCGGGTGGAAGCATATGAGTTTTTTGCAGAATAAAGCCGTTTTCAGTGCCTTGGTGGTCGCCTTTGGTGGTTTTATATTTGGGCTAGATATCGTGCTGATTTCAGGTGGGATATCAGCTTTTCGGTCTGAATTTTTGTTGAATGATGCGCAAGTTGGACTTGTTGTGTCAGCCGCTGGTTGGGGTGTTCTTCCTGTTTTGTTTGTGGTGGGACCACTGACCAATAAGATAGGACGCAAAAATACACTTATTGTCATTGCAGCGATGTATATTGTGTCAGCTGTTGGGTCTGTCTTCGCAAGCAATTGGGTCATGTTAGCATGGGCTAGAGCGCTCGGCGGTATGGCATTCACATCATTATCAGTCGCCGCAATGTATATAGGTGAGGTGGCCCCGGCGAACGTTCGCGGAAAAATGGTTTCAATCAATCAGTTGAACATTGGAATTGGTTTAACTGTCGCATTTTTACTTAACCTCGCGATTGCATCAATGGCCTTGCCTGGAGAAACGACTGTATCAATCTTGGGGATTGAAACAGGTATGTGGCGTTGGATGCTTGGGGTAGAAATTATCCCTGCAATACTTTGGTTGATACTTTTGTTTGGGATTCCTAAAAGCCCTCGTTGGTTATACGGCGTTGGGCGTCAAGAGGAAGCACGTGAGGTATTGTCTTTAATGATGCCTGATGAGCGTGCTGATGAAGAGTTAAAGGCTTTAGAGCAGAGCGCATTGGGTGAAGAGACAATTGACAATTGGCAAAGTGTCAAAGAATTGGTTTCAACTCATCTGAACAAGGCTCTACTTGTCGGTTTGTTAGTCGCTGTTCTGCAGCCGCTAACGGGTATCAATAATCTTTTGTATTATGCACCGATTGTTTTTGAGCAAGCTGGTGCCGGTACAAATGCGGCCTTCATCTCTTCTGTTGGTTTAGGTGTTCTTGCAATGGTCTTTACTGGCGTTGCAATTCTTATAATTGATAAGGTAGGTCGGCGTCCTTTGCTGATTGGCGGTTTGTCGATGGCAGCTCTTTGTATGCTAGTGGCTGGATGGACATTCTCTCAAGCTAGTTACGGTTTGCAAGCGGATGATTTGGTCGTTCTCGCTAGCTCTGTGCCAACAGAATCACTTCAAGCCATTGTAGGTGTTGAGTACCCAAATGATGTCGCTTTTAAAAATGCGCTAGTTGAAGTTCTTGGTTTTGATGATGCACGAAAATTTGAAGGGGCGTTGATCAAGGTAGGGGTGCAAAACCTAAATGCCGGGTTGGTTATTGCCTGTATTCTTGGGTTTGTTGCTGCATTCAACATTTCAATAGGGCCGATTATGTGGGTTCTATTTTCAGAAATTTTCCCAACACGAGTGCGTGGTATTGCAATTTCAGCATGTGCGCTGGTTACTAGTTTAGTGAGTGCGGGTGCTGCAATGGTATTCCCTGTTCTGCTGTCTGGCTCAGGCGCAGCTATAGTGTTCCTGATGTTTGGTGGAATTATCACTGTAGGCTTGGCGCTAATTTATTTCTTAGTGCCAGAAACCAAGAACAAAACAATCGAACAGATTGAAGCCACTTTTAAGGGCGCATGAATTTTTAGTACAAACTGGATTTGAGTATTATGGATCTACTTCTCAAAGATAAAATTGTCATCGTAACAGGTGGTTGCTCTGGAATTGGGTGGGGTATTACACAGCGTTGCGTAAAATCCGGTGCTACGGTTATTGCCTGTCAAAGGAGCGAGAATGGGGCGGATCGTATCGCGGACCTTGTTTCTCAAGGATATAATGCAGAGTTTATGCGTGCGGATGTCTCAGATCCAGAAAGCATAGTGAATTTCGTAGCGAACGTGCACTCTAAATACGGTCGCATCGATGCGTTAGTGAACAATGCGGGGATTACGATCGAGTGTGATTTTTTTGAAATGTCGCTCGAGAAATTGGATATGCTTTGGGCCACCAACCAACGGTCTGTTTTCTTGATGAGTCAGGCTGTTGCGCGTCACATGAAAGAGCAGGGCGGAGGTCACATTGTGAATGTGTCATCTAACCATTCCGTGGCAAGTGTTGCTGGGTATGAGATGTATGCAGCGACAAAAGGCGGTATTTCTTCGATGACGAAAGCCATGGCTTGGAGCCTTGGGAAGCATAACATCCGCGTAAATACATTGTCTCCAGGTTTGACTATGACTGAGGCCGTGCAACAGGTGGCTGTTGAAAAGCCGCACTTGGTGAAACCATTTAATGACATGCATGCTACCGGGCAGGTTTCAAGCGTTGAGGATATTGCAAACGTTGCAACATTCCTGATTTCTGAAATGTCCAATGCAATTACTGGGACGGATGTCGTGGCGGACCAAGGTGTTGCAGCGCAGCTCGTTCGCACTGACGACCTGGTTTAAGGAGGTCATTTATGAAAATTTCTAATGTCATTGCATATCCTGTTTGGGTAGGTCACCGTAATTTATGTTTGGTGAAGGTCGAAACAGAAGATGGCCTTTATGGTTGGGGGGAATCTGGAGTTTCGGGGCGGGAATTAGCCGTCGCTGGCGCTGTGGAGCATTTTAGAAGTTTTCTTATTGGACAGGATTCCAGAAATATCGGCGCGCTTTGGCAGGAGATGTATCGTGGTCAATATTTTGAGGGTGGCCGCGTTTTGTCTGGCGCTATATCGGCGATTGATATTGCACTTTGGGATATCGCTGGAAAGCGTCATGATGTGCCGGTTTATCAGTTGTTGGGTGGTGCCCAACGCAATAAGATTCCTTGTTTTGCGACATCAACGGCTGATCATGATGAAACGTTGATTGAAGATGTGAAATCTCTCATTAGTGAGGGGTGGACTGTTGTGCGTGCTACTGTTGGTGATGGTGGTGCTGGCGATAGCGCTGAGTGGGATGTTCGCAAAGAAATTGCCAAGACAACTGAAGCGCTAGTGCAATTACGGGAAGAAGTGGGGCATGAGGTCGTATTGGGCATTGATATGCACCATAGATTGAGTGTTGCGGAGGCGGCTGCCTTTTGTCAAAAAATGCCTGAGGGAACGATTGATTTTCTTGAGGAACCCATTCGGCAGCAAACCCCCGGTGCCTATAAAGCTCTCCGTTCCATGACGAATATACCGTTTGCTATCGGTGAAGAATGGTCCAGCAAATGGGAGTTCCTACCTTATCTCGAGCAAGATCTCACTAATTTTGCGCGGATCGATGTTTGTAATGTTGGCGGCCTAACTGAAGCAATGAAGGTGGCGGCTATTGCTGAGGCTCACTACATTGATGTGATGCCGCATGATCCGCTAGGGCCGATTTGTTCTGCAGCAACCAATCATATGTGTGCCGCTATCCCGAATTTATCGTGGACTGAAATTGCGCCCTATAGCGCAGATAAAACAGACCATGACCGTCTCTTTATCAATCGGCCGATTGAAAAGGCAGGGTATTACGAGGTGAGTGACGCCGTTGGGCTAGGTGTTGATGTGCGAGAAGACTTAATCAAAGACCAGACTTTTAAGTTCTGGGAGATTCCTCGCCGTTACAAACCTGATGGTAGTTTCACGAACTGGTAGTTTAAAGTCTCAATTTGACGATTTTGATCGACAGAAAGTCGTATTTGTTCTTTACAACCTTGTTGTTGTTTGTATATTGTATACAAAATAACAGCGCTAAATTTTTGTCATCATTTGTTTCTGTGGAATGAAGAAATAAGAGGCAGAATTAGATAAGCGCTATTTCCAATAATGACGGTTTGCTTCGTAATTGGTTGTGAAGCGAATTTATTGGAAATTAATGAGGTAATGTTTTGAAGTTTTTGGATGCAAGATCGAGTGAAATAGAAGCTCTGGAAGCATTTGGTATAAAGTCGATGGCAGTCGAGTATTACCAGGTTCCATTAGCTGAACCATTGGTTGATGCAAGTCACGGAACTCATACCTTTTTTGAGCTAATTGTATGTCGCATCACTGGTGAAAACGGAGTTGAAGGTGTGGGGTATACCTATACTGGAGGGTCCGGTGGGCACGCCATTTATTCGGTTATTGCTGACGATTTGAAACCGCGAATTCTCGGTAAAAACGGCGCGGATATTGAGGACGTTTGGCAGTCTATGCAAAAGGATCTGCATTACGTCGGGCGCGGAGGTATCCTTAGTTTTGCGATATCTGCAATAGATATCGCCTTGTGGGATATCAGATGTAAGTCCTTGAATTTACCTTTATGGCAAGTGTTAAACGCTCCATCCAATGCGACTGCGTGTTACGCGGGGTTTATTGATCTGCATTTAGGCGGCGATGAACTTCAGCAACTTGTGAAAAAGCATATGGCAATGGGTCAAACTGCGGTGAAAACCAAAGTGGGACGGGAAAACATCGCTGAAGATGTAGAGCGTGTTGCCGCAATTCGCGAAGTGCTTGGTGACGACAATGCATTGATGGTTGATGCGAATTGGTCCTACACAAAAGAACGCGCCATAGAATTTAGTAACTCCGTCAGTAAGTATAATATTAGTTGGTTTGAAGAGCCTGTATCTCCAGACGAATTTGAAGATTACGCTGCGATAGCGGAGGCGACAGACATTCCGTTGGCGATGGGAGAAAACCTTCACCTTGTTGAAGAGTTTGAGCGCGCCATAAAGTATTCTGATCTGGCATACCTGCAGCCCGATTGTTCCAACATTGGAGGAATAACGGGATTTTTGAAAGTCGCTGAGTTGGCTGACAAAGCGGGACTTAAGATTTGTAGTCATGGGATGCATGAGCTTCATGTGTCTTTGTTAGCTGCGCTACCACATTCGGGAATGCTTGAAGTGCATTCCTTCCCCATAGATCAATACACAATTAGCCCATTGAAAATTCGGGATGGTCAGGCATTTGCGCCGGATCATAACGGTGTGGGTGTCATTTTTGATGAGGCAAAATTGAGTCCTCATTTGAAGATGCAGTCTTAGTAAAAGGTTTCAAAATGATCGCTGCACAATATCTTGGTGATTCAAAATTCGGTATAGCCGAGTCCGTGCCTGTCGCGCCTAAAGCCGGCGAAGTCCGTTTAGACATTGGTTATGTTGGAATCTGTGGAACAGATATGCACATCTACCACGGTGCTATGGATCAACGAGTGGCTCCTAAAGAGACAACTGGTCACGAAGCATCCGGTATTGTACGCGAAGTTGGTCCCGACGTAACAGATGTTAAGGTGGGCGACAGAGTTGTCGTGCGACCGCTTGATTATTGTGGTGACTGTCCTGCTTGTGACGCTGGTCACAGCCACATTTGTCACAATTTGAAATTCATGGGTATTGATAGTGTTGGTGCATTTCAAAACTCATGGACTGTTAAAAGCCGCACGCTTCACAAATTGCCGGAAAAAGTGGACCTAAGACAGGGGGCATTGATTGAGCCTCTAGCTGTTGCCTGTCACGATGTTGCCATGGCTCGAGTGAAAGCTGGTGAGCATGTTGTGGTGCTTGGTGGTGGTCCAATTGGTCAGCTTGTAGCTGCGGTCGCAAAGGCTGAGGGTGCAGAAGTTCTCGTTTCTGAGATTAACCCAGATCGTCGTAAATTCGGTGAAGACGCTGGGATGAAAACAGTTGATCCAATGTCGCAAGATTTAGTTGCTTATGTGAATGAGTGGACAGGGTCAAAAGGTGCTGACGTTGTGTTTGAAGTGTCGGGTGTTCAGCCAGCTATTGATGTGATGACAGAAGTTGCAGCTGTACGTGGCCGTATTTGTGTTGTGGCTATTCACTCAAACGCGCCTAAGGTTGATTTGTTTAAATTCTTCTGGCGTGAGCTTGAGATGGTTGGTGCGCGTGTTTATGAGCACGCTGATTTTGAAAAAGCTATTGACCTTGTGTCTTCTGGCAAGGTGAACATCGACAAGTTTATCACCAGCGAATTTGATCTTACAAAAATTGATGAAGCATTCCACACACTGGCAACCAATCCGGTTGGAATGAAAACTGTTATTAAGTGTGGTGCCTAATATGACGAACGTTCTTTCTAGCTTTTCTCTTGAAGGAAAAACAGCTTTAGTAACAGGCTGTAAGCGCGGTATTGGCTTGGGCATGGCTGTTGCTCTGGCTGAAGCTGGCGCGGACATTATCGGTGTGTCTGCTAGTCTTGAAGCTGAAGGTTCAGAAGTTGAAAAGCAGGTAACTGCACTTGGTCGTAAGTTCTCTTCATATCAGTGTGATTTTGGTGACCGTACAGCTCTTTATGCTTTCATCGAGAAAGTTAAGGCTGAGAACTCTCAAATCGATATTCTTGTGAATAATGCGGGTACTATTTTGCGTGCACCGGCTGCTGAGCACGGTGATGAGCTGTGGGATAAAGTCATTGAAGTGAACTTGAACGCTCAGTTTGTTCTTACGCGTGAAATCGGTAAGGAAATGGTTGCGCGCGGCTCAGGTAAAGTGATTTTCACTGCATCTCTATTGTCATACCAAGGTGGAATTACGGTTCCGGGATATGCTGCTTCTAAGGGTGGTGTGCAGCAACTGGTTATGGCGTTTGCAAATGAGTGGGCGTCAAAGGGTGTAAATGTGAATGCAATTGCGCCGGGCTATATCTCTACAGATAATACAGAAGCGCTAAGAAATGATCCTGCACGTGCAGAGTCTATCTTGGCGCGTATTCCGGCTGGGCGTTGGGGTGAACCAAACGACTTTAAGGGGCCGACGGTGTTTCTTGCATCAGAAGCTGCAAATTATGTCAGTGGAGCAACATTGCTCGTCGATGGCGGATGGATGGGAAGATAACCCATGGAATTCAAGAACAATCTAAATTTTATCAATGGTGAGTATATTGCTGCTCCGACAGATGAGATAATCGAAGTACTAAACCCTGCAACTGGTGGCGTTTTGGGTTCAATTCCAGCTTCACCTGTCTCCGAGGCTGAAAAGGCTTTGTTGGCGGCTAAAGAAGCCCAAAAAGGATGGGCTGCAACGCCTGCGCGCCAACGCCAGGCCATTTTACGTAAGTTTGCGGCAGGTATTCGTGCGCGTCGTGATGAGCTGGCTAAGATGGTCACGCTTGAGCAGGGTAAAGTTCTCGAGCTTGCATATATTGATGTCGATGCAACTGCGAGCTTCATTGAGTATGCTTGTGATAATGCGCTGACTATTGAGGGTGATATTCTGCCTTCTGATAATCCAGATGAGAAAATTTATATTCACAAAGTACCGCGTGGTGTTGTTGTTGCTATCACGGCGTGGAATTTTCCAATGGCCTTGGCGGGACGGAAAATCGGTCCTGCATTGATCACGGGAAATACCTTGGTGTTGAAGCCGACACAGGAAACACCTTTGTCATCCTTAGAGCTTGGTGAGATTGCAAACGAAGCTGGAGTGCCACCTGGTGTTTTGAATATCATCAATGGATCGGGTTCTAAAATTGGATCTTACCTCTGTGAGAGTTCACATACTGCGATGATCACAATGACAGGGTCTACTTTTGCCGGTAAGCAAATTTATCAGGCTGCGGGTAAATACATGATCCCGGTTATGCTTGAGTTGGGTGGTAAAGCGCCATTTGTCGTGATGGACGATGCAGACTTAGAGCAGGCTGCTGATATTCTTGTTGGTGCACGTTTCACCAATTGCGGACAGGTATGTACATGTGCTGAGCGTGTTTATCTGCACGAAGATATCAAAGACAAGTTTATGGAAATCTTCTTGCCGAAGGTTGCAGCTTTGAAAATTGGTGATCCACTTGATCCTACTACAACACTGAGTCCTAAAGTGAATGCGAAAGAGATCGAAAATATCGATCATATTGTGCAGGAAAGTGTCAAACAGGGCGGTGAAATCCTTACAGGCGGAAAGCGTGCAATTGTAGACGGTTATGAAGGTGGTTTCTGGTATGAGCCAACAGTGTTAGCCACACCGCACAAAAATATTGCAGTGGAAGAAGAGACGTTTGGTCCAATTCTTCCGGTAGTTACGTTTAAAACACTTGATGAAGCAATAGAGAAGGCTAGCGATAGCATTTATGGTCTGGCTGCCTATTTCTATTCTGCGTCACACAAAAATATACAAAAATTTATCAATGAGATGGAAGCTGGAGAGCTCTACATCAACCGCCCGATGGGGGAGCAGCATCAAGGCTTCCACAATGGCTGGAAACAGTCAGGAATGGGTGGTGAAGATGGGAAGTTTGGCTTGGAACAATATCTGGAGAAAAAGACTGTCTATCTCAACGAAACATGAGTTCCTTAATGGAAGATCCTTGTGATGTCCTGACTTAAAGCTGTAGCTGGTTCAATCCCGCTACAGCTTTTTTTTATTTCACGTGAGTTTCTAACAACTTTATCGCTAGTTTCATGTCGCCTTGTTTGAGCGCATTTAGAATATCCCAGTGCTCTTGCATACTTTGCTCTGGAGAACATATGCGTTGATAATTCATGCGAGTCCGCAAAACGACAGGCGTCCACAAGTTTACCAACTCATCTCCGCCTGCTTTTGCTAACAGATAGCGATGGAATTCAAGATCAATCTCTGCAGCTTCAGTGAAGTTTTCAGTTTTTAAGGCGGCGTCCATTCCATCAAGTAGTTCTTGAAGTTGATCAAAGTCAGTTTGATCTAGTTTTCCGTCCAAAAGTTCGAAGGCAAACATTTCAATGTTCTTGCGGAGCGAGATCATGAGGTTTTGAATAGATGCAGAAGGGACATCGTTTACAGTGACACCACAGTTTCGTTTGGAAACTAGAATCCCTTCTTTAGTAAGCTGAAGAAGAACATCTCGTATTGGGCCGCGTGAAACTCCAAAACGTTCAGCTAGTTTTTCTTCTCGCAATCGTTGGCCCGGTTCCATTTCGCCGCCAATAATATCAGTGCGGATTTGATTAGCTATTTGCTCGCGAATAGGAATAACTTGTGTTTTATTGAGCATGGGGCTGCGCTCCCTTTCTAGCTTCCAGTTGATCTGTTGTCTGAATGCTGAATTGTATAATGTTTCCAATATAACAAGTTAGTTGCTGTCTTCTCTTCGCACAAGGTTTACGTAAGGCTTTCTTGCTTTATCCGAGCGGTAATACATTGCTATTTTGTAATATGAGGCTTCATCTACCGAGATTGTTGCTTGCGAAATCTCCCATTTTGTTATTTTGTATACAATAAACAATATTAATGTTGGGTCGCTGTGAGTAAATCAAGGCGATTCGATTGATCTGGGAGGATGAAATGAAGCGTCGTACATTCATTAAGGGTAGCATCGCGAGTGCAGGAGCGGCTATGGCTGCGACCTGCGCCGGTAGAAATGCTTCCCAACGCGAAAATTTGGTTCAATTGACTCCGTTGGATGAGACAGTTGTCCAAGAAAAAAGGAACTGGTTGGGCACTGCCTATTGGGGCAATCGCCTTCAGGATTGGCAATACAAAAATGGTTGGATTGAGTGCCTCAATGGAAAACAAGATTTTGAGGTAAGGACAGTTTCATTACTCACTCGAGAATTATTAGCAGATCATAAACCCGCGCGCATTCAATCAAAAGTAAGGTTGAGTGGGCAAGGGAATGGATTTGCAGGATTTCTCATTGGAGTAGGCTCAGGAAATTTGGACTATCGTGCATCTGCGCTCGCCCAGAGGTCCGCTGGTGTTGGCGGTGGGTTCATGGCTGTTGTAGACGTTAATGGAGAGCTTAGTTTTAGAGATTTTTCAGCCTCAGACACGCCTCTGTTATATGAAAAATACGCACTGGATGAGAGTGTAAATGCTTCATCCCCTTTGCGAATTGGACAGGAAATTATTCTAGATTGTCATATTGATCCTACCTCAGACGGAAAATTTGATGTTCGTCTTTTATTGCTCGACGCAGCCACTAACTCAGAAATCGGATTTATAGTTCGTACGGCAGTAGATGCAGCTGATGTCACAGGTGGAATAATGTTACTGTCCTCGCCAGAAATTGGTGAAGCTGGCGCTCGTTGGAGTTTTACTGACCTTAAAACGGGGGGGACAAAAATTCATGCGGATGACACGAGAGGGCTGGGTCCGGTGATGGGGTGTCTTCACTCTCTCAATAGGAACGTCTTGAAACTAAGCGCACAGTTTATGCCTATTGATTTATCTCAGAATGCAGTCGCTCGACTGGATTATAAATTGGCTACAGAAAGCGAATGGACAGAGGGGCCTGTGAAGCCCATTGAAGATGGGTTCGTTGCGCTTTATCGATTGAGTGATTGGGATTTCACCAAAGATTTTGATTATCGAATAGTCTATCCAGAACAAGGAGTATCTTTGTTTGAAGGGCAGGTTGTTAAAGATCCTCAAAGCAGTCGACCTCTCAAGATAGCTCTATATTCGTGTATTATTCCTACAGCACGCGCGATTGATAATTCACGTCATCCAAAGCGTATGGCCGCGGAAAGAGAATTAGGGCGATACACGCCAGACAATATCTTTTTTCCACATTCGGAGTTGGTATCAAACTGTGATGCACATGACCCTGATCTTTATGTTTTTTGTGGAGATCAGTTTTATGAAACCTTTCCTACTCGTATCTCCAGAGGCGCGCCTGATGTAAAATTGGATACACTCTATAGATGGTATTTGTGGTATTGGACTTATCGCGAATCTGTTCGAAGCCGCCCTTCGATTATTTTGGCTGATGACCATGACGTGCTTCAAGGAAATTTATGGGGGAATGAAGGTGTAGGGACACGTGAAAGCCGTGAAGAAGACGGAGGCTTTAAAGAAGATAAGGACCTAGTTCGGATGGTATATCGCATCGAGCATGGTCATAATCCAGATGCCTATGACCCGACACCCATCACCGGGGATATTCCTGTTACTTATGGAAGCTTTGTTTATGGTGGGACGAGTTTTGCGATCATAGAAGATCGTAAGTTTAAAACGCCACCCGATTATGAAACGCCTCCACTGGAAACGCGCGGTGAATTGCTTGGGCAAAGGCAGGAGGCATTTTTAGCTTCTTGGAAAGATCAGGATAAAGGTCTCCCAAAAGTTGTTATCACTGCATCTATTTGGGGCTCACCTCAAACTGGTGAAGATTTGGCACCATTGCTGGATTATGATGCAAATGGGTATCCACCCGATGGTCGTACACGTGCCGTAAAATTAGTTGCAGAGGCCAAGGCGTTGGTGTTGGCCGGAGATCAGCATTTGGGGATGGTTGCTCATCAAGGTCTTGATAGTTTTGATGATGGCGCATTGTTTTTTGCAGGGCCGGCAGCTGCAGCTTTTTGGCAGAGATGGTTTGAAGGCAATGGTGAGCTAGAAAACAAGTATAAAGATGGAAAGAATACTGGAAATTTTGTCGATACATTCGGGAATAAAATGCGTGTTATGGCTGTTGCCAATCCCCAATTAACTCATGCGAATTTTGAAGCTGGAAATGAAAGTTGGGGTAAATTTCTAGCAGATAGAGAGCTTAAGAGTGAGGGGTATGGTTTGATCAGAATCGATCATCAAACAAGAGAGCATACGCTCGAGTGTTGGCCATGGAATGCTGATCCGGCCCATGGAAACCAGTTTGACGGCTGGCCTGTCGTTGAGAAATTTGAAGTTCTATAAAAAAAGGAGGCGATTCATTACATATGAATCGCCTCAGTTATTCTGTTTCGGGACGTGAAACAAAATGTAAGGAAGAATTTCTATTCAGTTGTGAGGTCACCATACCGACGTGTGTACAGGTTGGTGTTGAGATCTTGAGCGGCTTTTACCATCTCCTCATATGGCGTATCTGTTACTGACACGAAGCCGACATTGTAATTTTCACCGTCATAAGCGCGCCCCGTAATTGGAGAGTCTATATACTGGAACCAGTGCGCACCAATAAAGTATGGATTATCGATCACTGTTTCCATGTATTCTTTGAACATGCGGCCGCGATCTTTTTGGTTTGTCGCCATCACTAGGCCTGGGTGGTACAAGCCTGTATCAAGCGATCCCATGTGGAATTCACCAATAATGCTTGGCATGTCGACGTCTTTTAGAAACTCCCAATTGGTTTTATGCGGAGCTTCTTTGTACTCATTGTAGCTCATGACATCAGAATATTTCATTGCTGCCTTGACCACTTCAGGTGTGCGGCCCCAGCTTGCAAATCTTGCTCCCATATACATGTGATTAGGCATGACGTCGTTGATTGCTGCATCAACAACGCGGAAGTATTCAGATGCGTAAGCTTCCAACAGTACGGCGTAGTCTGATTGACGTTCAATGCTGTGGGATTTCAATTCAATTCCAGCGGATAAATCATCCCAAGAGGCAAGTTCCAAAGACCATGCTTCATTGAAGGCGGCGATACTGGAGTACTTTTCTTTAAGCAGGCGAGTAAATTCAGCTTTAGTAGGGCTTTCACTATCTTGGCGTGAAAGTGTGTTGATCACAATGCCGTATTGGCCCTCTGGTGATCCCATACGGCCCCAACTTTTTTCATTGTCTATGAAAACACCGATACACCATTCATTGCCTTTGACTTCTTCAGCAATAACTTCGGCTGTTATGTTAGCGCGCTTGACGAATTCTGGATCAAACGGGTCTGGAAGGGGAGACCAAAAATCATCTCCACTACTGACTGTTTTAAAGTCTCCAATAATCCATCCATTCGCAAAGTACGGATAACGATTGTTTTGATAGAATGATGGATCAACCCAATTTCCAAAAGATGTAAAGCCCCAATCCAACATACGGTCGATCGTAACTTGTCTCCAGTTATCCATATAAGATTCAGGAGTAGCTTCACCATATTTTCGTTCTAGGTTGGCGCGGTAGAAGCTAAATGTTTCGCCTTGTTTCAGTGGGCCTGTATGAGCACCGCGTCTATATCCATAATGATCCGATAGCTCATCTTCATAATCAGGAAGCCAAGTGAACATATTCGAGCGAAGCTCAGATGCCGTAAAACGGCCTGGAACTGCGCTATTCGGAGCGCGGTTTAGGCCTTTGGAATCTTCCGGTGTTACATCATCTTTGTCTGGTTGAACGAGTAATTCCTGCGGGAAGTCCATACCTGTCATAGTTGAGGTATTGGACATGCGAATATTTGCGATACCCGTTGAGAAGAATAGATAACCCTCAGGGTCTACAAGAGCCCATTTTCCATCGACCTTTTCTGTGCGGAAATACCCTGTACCGTCGAGTTTGGGGCCGTTGAGCCAACCGCCATACTTAGAGCGGTCCTTCATCTTGCCGTCTTTGAGAGAAGCTAGCTCTTCTTCCATCTTGTCGACAAGTTCTTCGTCACTATGGATTTTGAAGGAGTACTCTGTTTTAGCACTCTGGCCGTATTTATCGACTATGTTGGACAAGTAGAGGGGATCGGTTTCTGCATTTGCAATCAAACGAATGTTGTCGATCGTGATATTGCGGTCATGTAAAAGAGAATCTGTATTTACACCGAATTGCGTGATTTTGCTGAGGTCCAGTTGTTCAGTTCCCCACATCCAGATGAATTTAGTTGCGTCAGATGCTAAGGCTGATGGATTGTCTCTCAATCCTGAATCTAAATCTATATCTGCACTCTTGAGATCGACAAAATATGTTTTTGCGTCTCCTTTGGGAATAACAACGCTCCGGGTGAATGAATTGCCATTCGCGTCGGCGGCATTGAAAAATAGTTGAGTAGAGTGATCCCCTGGATTTCCAATGTCGAAGGCAATTCCCAAGCTTTCGTGTCCACTCCAATCCCAGCTTTGAGGGGCTCTTACAGCAATTCCAGAGTATGTATTTTCTTTTCCATGAAGTTCCGCGGCTAGGACATTGTTTCCGTCAATTTCCTCAATAACTAACGTTGCATTGCCGCCATTTATCTCAGGTGGAATGCTTCCGTCTTCAAAGTCCCAAAGCAATACTTCGCTTTGTTTTGGGGCACTTTCTACATTTTCTAAGGCATTAATTTTGTTGGATTGATCAGTCTCTACGGTAGAACAAGCATATGTAAATGTGATTGCAGATATTCCCGCCAGTAGTGAACAAATTCTATTTTTGATCATCAATGCCTCCCGGTTTATTGTCAACAATATACTATTTTGCATAAACTACCTATTTTGAAGGAGAAAGCAATAGGCAGGACGTTATACGAGCGAGACAAGCAGGGTGAGGCAGGCCATTTTATGAATTAATCGCTAGCCTTGCCAATTTAAGTGATATCAGTAAATATTGCATACAATAAACAAAAAATACATTGGGAGGAATCAGTGCGATTAACGAGCAAAACCGCCACTGCAATCATGATATTGCTTTCTGGTTGTCAGGGTAATGAGATAACTGAACACGAATCTAAAGGGATTGAGTTTGTTGAAATCACTGATGAAATTGGATTGAAGTCGGTTCCAACATGGAAGTATGGCGGCCCGGCAATTGCGGATTTGAATCATGATGGTCATTATGAATTTCTATTGACCAATCACCATATAGAGCCTGCGCAGCTTTTTTGGGGACAAAAAGATGGAAACATCCGGGAGCATAATGTCCCCATCGCAAAGTTTGACGTTCATGGAATAGCGCCTGGTGATTATGATGGCGATGGTGACAATGATGTTTTGGTATCTCTTGGAGGGGGGAATGGATCAAAACCGCAACCTCCTAGATTATTGCGCAATGATGACGGAAAATTCGTTGATGTCACTGATGAGGTTGGGATTGCACACTTAGGCGCTAGAGGTCGATCGGTGCGCTGGGTGGATATGGATCTAGATGGTGACCTAGATTTTCTACAAATCAATGCTCGGCAAGTTGTTGGTGAAGACATGCCGCGAAACATCCTCTTTGAGAACCTTGGGGACGGAAGTTTCAAATACCGTGAAGGTGGAGAATTTGAAAATATCGAAGCTGAACGAGTATTACTTACTGATTTTAATAATGATCACATTACAGATTTGATTTTGTTTTCTCCGTTATCAATCTGGCAAGGCCAAACTGGGTTTGGTTTTGAAGAAGTAACGGAAGCAATTCTTCCAGAAAATGTTCGTTCTGCGGAACACGTTATGGCAGTCGCTGACGCGGATATCGACAATGATGGAGATTTAGATCTCTACATTGCACGGGGCAAAACATATTATGAAATTGCCAACAATTCTTACCATTTTGACCGCGTATCCGGTCGATTGGATATACGCGATGAAGGCAATAAAGGTCATGACGGTATAGGTTTTTTAGCTGGCGAAGAAATAACTTTATCTGATTTTTCTCACTGGGCGCGCGGAACTAATATGACGTTTCCTGTCTATCTGGGTGCAGATAAAACTGTGCTTGATGTTCCACCTTTGCCCGATGGATATCGTCGAGATAGTGGAAAAGTCATTGAAGGTGTGCCTTCTTCACCAGTTATGGTTCCTGCTGAAGCTGCATTAGGCTTTCCTGAAACGTTTAAAGAGAACGGCTGGTATCTTGGCTATATAGGAAATGGTCAATGGCGAATGGAGTGGCACTTAGATGCCAATTTAGCATGGGATATTCGTGCCTCCATTCAGGGGGTAAGCCGCGTTCGAGCCGACTGGCAGCCTCAAAAGCTCGATGTTCCTGATTTGCTTCTCAAAAATGATGGGGGTCAATTTATTGATATTTCTCAGAATTTACCGGTGGAAAGTAGAGGGAATAACTGGGGAGTTACAAACGGTGACTTCAACAATGATGGCTTGTCTGATTTCTTTGTTTTTCGTTTTGGAGAGTTGCGAAAACGTGTGCAAGACGCATTGATGGTAAATCAAGGTGATATGTCATTTTTGAGTAACCTAGTGCATGGCGCTAATGTTCTAGACCAGGGTGGTCATGGAGATATGGGAGCGGCATTTGATTATGATTTTGATGGTCGAGTTGATCTGCTATCGGGAGATGACGATGACGGCAGGTGGCACCTTTACAAGAACGAAACAGAGTTCGAAGGTAGCAATTATGCATTGTTTCGCATTGGGTATTCCACAGCGGGTGTAGACCCTTATGCTGCTGAAATCACTATCAAAACGCCCAATAAAACCTTGTTTAAGCGAATTGGATCAGCTGGGGCAGTGCACTCGCAGAGCCAGTTAAACATTGTGCATTTTGGTTTAGGTGATGATGAAAAGATTAATTCAGTGAATATTCGTTGGAGAACTGGAGAAGAGATAGAGCTGGATGATGCCCAATTGAATCAGCTTATATCGGTGGGGAAATTCGATTAGAAACTGTGTTGTTAATGCGTATTTGTGAGAAACTTGATGTCGGACTCTAAACCGTTGAAAATTGTGATACTGGGCGGAGGTACAGCTGGCTGGGTGAGTGCGGCTATACTATCTAAAGGCCTTGCAGAGACAGGAAATTCAGTCACTGTCGTTGATACTGCTGAAATTCCCACCATTGGTGTAGGTGAAGCAAGTATTCCTACAATCTATGAACTGCTCAGAAACGTCGGTCTCTCTGATGCTGATTTGATAAAAGAAGCTGAGGCGACTTTTAAATACGGAATTCAATTTGAAAATTGGTCCAAGGTCGGTGAAAGCTATATGCATAGTTTCGGCAATATGGGGCACAACCTTAAGGGGATTGAGTTTTTCAAGATTTGGTTGAGTTCTGCGCAATACTTCTCAAGTCGAGATTTAACACCTTTTATGCCGTCCGCTGTTGCTGCATACGCTGACCGTTTTGCGCGTGTTGCTGTGCGTCCTGATAATGCAGAGCCGCATCAGTATTATCCAATGTGTGAGATTAGCTATGCACTTCATTTTGATGCGGCTTTGTTGGCGCGTCTGTTAAAACGAAAATCTCTTGAAAATGGGGCGTCCCACCTTTCGAAACATGTGGTTGATGTCATTTCTGATGAAACTGGAATATCGGCCCTAAAAACGGATGATGGTGAGTTGATAGAGGCAGATGTTTTTGTCGATTGCTCGGGAATGAGAGGTGTTTTATCACGCCAAGAGCTGGCAAGCGATTTTGAGAACTGGCAGTCTTTTTTGCCTTGCGATACTGCTATTGCAGTGCAAACAGAACTGACAAAGACGCCGCGCCTTTACACGCGTTCTATAGCGCATGAAGCGGGTTGGAGGTGGGAAATACAACTCCAAAACCGCACAGGGAATGGTATTGTTTATTGTTCCGATTTTATGAGTGAAGATCAAGCAACTTCAAAGCTATTGTCTGAAGTTGAGGGAAAGCTCATAAATGAACCTCGGAAAATTCCTTTCAAAACAGGGCGCCTGAATAATCCGTGGCAAAAAAACTGCGTTGCCATTGGACTTTCTGCTGGTTTCCTCGAGCCTTTGGAATCCACAAGCATTCATTTGATTTGTAAATATGCGAATTTGTTGGGAGAGGCTCTTGGAAAAGGAGAGCTGACTCACGAAACTTCTGATGAATTTAATATGGAATGGCGGCGTGAAACTGAAGAAATTCGCGATTTTTTGATGGCGCATTATGTAGTTAATCAGCGGGACGAACCGTTTTGGAAAAAAATGCAGACTTGCGAACAAACGGCAGGTCTCAAAAGGTATCTTTCTGAACTGCATTCAATGGGATGGTTGAGCCTATCTGATCAAGCATTATTTGGGCATGATAGCTGGTTTGAAGTTTTGGTGGGGCAGGGCTTTAACTTTGATTATCAGAAGTTTTCCGTGCAGCCGGCTCAAGCACAGCAACATATTGGTTTTCTACAAAATGTCGCTGGTGCTGTTCAGGCTGAGGTTGGTAAAATCCAAAATTCGCATAAATCAATGATAGAAAGTCTGAGAGATTAGGTTTTAGGACGAGGTAGCAAACCCTAATCCAATTAGTTGTTCTAATGCATTCTTAGTTTCAGAAGAGGCGGCTTCAACAGGCTGCCCTTTCAAGTGAAGAGAAAATGCTTCTTCTTGCGTTTTGTGATTTCGAGTGCACCTTTTGAAGAAGTCTTCGATGCTTGCGATAGGGACTTTAGCAAGTTCGTCTTGAGAAGGGGGAGACAGTTTGTCAGCCGGTGGGAAGATGCCCATTCCACTCAAAATATAGATCCAAGAATTAATCTTGTAGTGTTGATCTAATCCTGTTTTGTGAAGCACTTCTGCAAGATTGCCGTTTTGAAACCAAACTTGAATCACCTGTTTCAGACGGTCAGACATAGCTTGAGAGTTTTGACGACAGTCCTGCCAATATGGGGTGTCTATGCGATTTGAAGTTAGAAAATGAGTGTGAATATAGTCTTTTACACCATCAAAAGCGGAAGCAATATCGTGGTTTAATTGATCGGCGTATTGGTTCGTATAATTACCTGCAGTGTAGTATTTTACAAATCGAGTAAGCGTCATTTGCACAAGAGCCAGTGCTGTTGCTTCAAGAGGCTCGAGAAACCCCTGAGAAAGTCCAACTGCCAGACAGTTCTTATTCCACATTGTCTTGGATCTGCCGACTTGCATTTTGAGATGTCGTGCTTCTTTTCCTTCAGATATTTTACCTAAATGAGTTCTGAGTTCTTTTTCGGCATTTTTAGCAGATGAGTATTTCGAACTATATACGTATCCGTTACCGACGCGGTTTTTTAGTGGTATTGTCCAAGCCCAACCATTTGGAAGTGCAGATGAAATTGTTTGCGTGGAGGCTTCTTCTTCCTGATCTGTGAGTATTGTAACGGCAGCGTCGTTAAAGAGGGCGTCTGCATATGAAACTGATGGGGTTTTCAATGCTTGTTTTGTGATTATTGATGCAAAACCAGAGCAATCAATAAAAAAATCAGCTCTAAATTCTGCACCATCATCGCTTTTAAGGTGAGATACTTCTCCATTTTCATTCAGAACGACATCTTTGATGTGTGCGTTTTGCCATTCTACACCTCGAAAAATAGCTAGCTCTTTTAGATATTGTCCAAGTAATCCGGCATCAAAGTGATACCCATATTGAACTTCGAATGGGAATGAATAAGGAGGGATTGGGCAGAGTTTTTTATTAGCCAAATAGTGTGAGTAACAAAAAGCATTGGGGTGTGAGTGAACGTCTTTACCATTGCGTTTCAAAGCGGAATTGAACTCAAGAGCTTTTATATGGTCTCTATCGAAATGGCTGAAAAAAGGATGGAAATATTCTGTGTATCCAGGTGTTATGGACCAGTTCTGAAACGAAATACCCGATTTGTAAGTTGCTTGGCATCGCGGCATCCATTCATGTTCAGCCGCACCGATTGCATCCATAAATGATTTGAGGGAGGGGGTCGAACCTTCGCCTACACCAATCGTTGCTACTGTATCCGATTCAATAAGTGAAATAGACGCTGCTGGAAACGCACGCTGGAATAAAGTCGCGGTCATCCAACCTGCAGTTCCACCGCCTACAATTAGAAACTTATGCTTCATTATTCTACCTCGTTCGTAATCCAGCGGATTAAGTGAAATATAGCCGCACAATGTCATGTCGGAAACAAAAATGGCGCTACGACGAAAGAAGTCGTAGCGCCAAGTCAAATTGGAAGTCTGGACCTTCCGGGAGACTTTAAAAATTAGAACTCGGCACGAAGACCCAGGCGGAAGATGCGGCCTGTATTGTATTCACGTAGAGTTCTTGATGTTGGCGCATTGTCAAATGCTGAACCTTCATCAAATGTAACCAGATTACCATTTGCGTCAGGCAAGCGAACTAGGCGGCTTGTCCAATAAGTACGCACAGGCGCATCTGTCAGGTTTGACGCTTGGAATGACAGTGAAAGATTGTCACTCAATTGATAAGCGGCTGAGAAGTCTAAAGTATCACGGCCTTCTCTCCATTCAGCACCACCTTCAAATGATGATGTAACCAGCTGGTCACTTGAACCGGCGTATGCCAATCTCAATTGGTGTCCACCTTCTTGCCAGTATAGTGTTGCGTTGTATGAATCTTTAGGTGTTCCTGGAACAGGAAGACCAGATTGCTCAAACTTACCATCTTGGTAGGTGTAGTTTGCTGTTAGACCTAATCCTGAAAGTAATCCTGGTAAGAAAGTGTAGTTCTGTGTGTACTGGAACTCTACACCATCAACCGTTGCGTCATTTGCATTTTCACGAGTTCTAACATTGTACTCGTTACATAATGCGCGACCATCACCACTGTAGAGCCAGCTTTGAGCATCAGATAGTGTGCCTTCCCCTTGGAGGCGGCGAGGCATACAATTATTGATGTCTGGCTGTGCAGCTAAGTCAGCAGAATTTGTCAACAATAGATCAGTCGTAACTCCATCCGAGTTAGTGAATGTTAGACCATCTACAGATGCATTGTCTGGATCAGCAGCTATACGACGGAGATCACCGATAAACCAGCGAGCATCTTGGGTTTCAATAAGGTTGCTAATATCTTTTCTGAATAGGTTTACAGAAAGAAGTGCATCCTTATCGAAATACCATTCGACTGACAGGTCGAAGTTGTTAGCTTCGAGTGGATCAATGCCAGCACCGAACAATTCAATGTTCGAGTCTGTACGGAAATTTGTTGTACCGTAGTTTGGATTGTTGACGCTCCCTTCAGTCATTGAGAAACCTGCGCGAAGGTCGTCAATTGGTGGACGCGACATTGTTTTATAAGCTGAGAAGCGGGCGATTAGGTTATCTGTCGCTGCAAAGCTAACGTTGAGATTTGGTAGGAATACCTCATATTCATGAGAGTCTGAAGCTGCTACTGAAGCAAGGTTTCTATCCAATATTCCTAGAGTTCCAACCGTGTCTCGTTGTTCTGTTGATAGATCAGAATAGCGAACTAGATAGCGTTCCATCAAAGTTCCTGGAATTTGCCCAGCCTCTAGAAGAGGATCGTAGCAAAGGCCATCTACACGCGCCAAAGTATTACGCTCTACGTATGAGCCTATGTCATAGTTACGTAAATTGGTTGTATCAGTTGGATCAACTCCATCAACGCCAGTTTGTGGAGCCCAGTACTGTGAGCCAGTTCCGAAGTCTCTTGGGTCCGGTGCCTCAGGTAGAGCAGCACATTGGTTTGCTTGATCTGAGTTCCTTAAATTGTGAAGGTAAATCGGGTCAATAATCCGGCGACGGCCTTCATTGTCGAATGCGAAACTTGCACCTGCAAATCCATTTGTCGAAACTTCGGATTTAACATAGCGAACACCAATATCACCACGGATGCGGTCGTCCATGTAGGAGAAATTGGTTTTCAAGTATGCCGCGAAATTTTCAAATTCTGCGCCACGTGTGCGAGTATTGTCCAAATTGAAATCGCGATCATCAGTCGTGATTGTGCTTAAAGCCAATGCTGGGTCAAAAGTAATCCAGCCGTCAGTTAGATTATCAGTGGCAACATCAAGACCTTCTAAGAAACCCGGAGCATTCACCTGTCCGTCTGCAAAAATAGCCGCAGAAATCAAGTTAATGTTTGAAGGGTCAACAAAAATTGTTTCGCCAGTGAATGGACTGATAGATTGAACTAGATCAGCGCTGGCACGGGGTGTTCCTTGTTGGTCATCAACAAACTTTTCTTGTTTTGTATATTTACCACCAAATTCAAAGCTTGTGATTCCACCAAAATCGACATCCCAATCAAAGTCTGCAAATGCAACTGTTCTTTCATCAGAAACTTCAGTTACTGTTGATTGCAAGTAGCTGAGGGTGTGGGATGGAAGGTCATCCGGGTTGAAACCCGTTCTGCCTATGTTGTCCCACAAATCGTTTAGGCTTGCTTCGAACTCAACAACATTTCCAAGGAAAGGAGTTGCAGTACCACCCACTAGGTTACAGCTTCCACCAGAACAGTCATAACCAGATGGTTGAATTAAGTCTGCGGGAACGTGGTGCAAATTCCATAGACCAATAGTTCTGCTTCGGTTTGCAATAATGAATATGTTTTGATCAGGAGTTTGTTCTGATTTGGCTTGTGAAACACCGGCTTTCACGCGGAATGCGTCAGTGAATTCGTGGTTCAACTCAGCACCAACGAGGTAGTTTTCTGTTTCATAGTTGTTTACAGATGCACGTGTGCTTCCTAGGGCGTGACGGCTCAGGTGAGTGTCCCAAGTGCGTGTGTCTGTGTTGTATACTCGCCAGTCTTGAACAGGGTCAGTCCAAAGCAAACCATCATTAGCTGTCGGATTTGTGACCGGGTCACCTGGGTTTGCAACCGTACCACCTAAATCCGTAATATTTGAATCATATTGGGTCGTGCGATCTGTGAAGGAAGGAGGTAAGAACAGGTTCGGGTGAGCTACGCCATCTATGTGACCAGAAAGTGCAGAAGTTCCAACTGAAATACCGTCCATTTCGTTGTCGAACTTTTGCTTGTTGTAAGTCAAGTTGAACGTCAGGTCAGTTTTGTCTGTCATCTGCCATTGAGTGACCAAATCAATACCTGTCCGGCTACGTTCGTTCTTGTGCAGTTCATAGCCTGAGGTTGTTGGTGCAAGGCCGGTGATGATGTTGGAATATGCGCCTGCAGCATCAACACCTGTGGCACCGGCAAAAACGCTTTCACGTCCATTTTCAGCAGCCTGGGCAGCTTCTGCGTCAATTGCTGGCTGGGCTACAAATACATTACCGTTTTGGTCAGTGTAGGCATTGGATCCGAAGGCGTTGTAGTCTTCAAAGAAAATTTCATCACGACGTACAGTGTTTGTCTCATCGTATATTGTTGCGATTACACCTAGTTTGTCGTTGAAGAATTTATGAGATGCAGTTCCAGAAAACTTGTAGTTAGTGTCGTCAGATAGATCATTGTAACGACCCTGAACTGTAACTGTGCGTACGTTTTCGTCTAGATCAAGTGGTTTGCGAGTTGAAAGGTTGACTAGACCGGCAAGGGAACCTTCTTCATCATCAGCAGAAGGCGTTTTGATGACCTCTACTTTTGAAAGAATGTCAGCTGAATACGCAGATAGATCAACACCTTGAGAGAAATCAGTAGAACCTAATGTTGCACCATTCAACGTAACAACAGTTTGGTTCGCGTTGGCACCACGGATAGATATTGTAGAGCCTTCTCCATCTTCTGTGTTAATACTAACACCAGAGATGCGGTTCAAAGCTTCAGCAATGTTTTGGTCTGTGGATTTACCAATGTCTTCGGCATTGATTGTGTCGACGATTTGATCCGCATTTCGTTTATCTAAAACTGATTGCGCAAGACTGGCACGGATACCTGTTACAACAATTGTATCAAGCGTTTTGGTTTCATCAGAGGTAGATTCTGTTTGTGTAGTTTCAGCATCTTGAGCGTGTGCAATCGGTGCTGAAAAAGCGGCAATTGTGAATGCAGAAGCAGCCGAAAGAAGGCTCTTCCTCGTAATCTTGGACATTATAATTTGTCCTCCCTTTAAAGACTCGTCTGCTCGATTCTTATCGTTTTCAGTCGAATTTTTGATTTATCCCATAACCAAGAAACGGCTTCCCGTAACTTACTGTCTAATTTCCGCCATAAAAATGCAGATTGTCAACAATATTCTATCGACAAAAGTGAAAACGAAGTGAAAAGATGCATTTTTGCAATGGTTTTTGCGTATAAATGCATACCTTATTGTGTTGGGTATGCTTTTTCGTGATGAGGGAGGCAATTGAGTAAAACTCTTTGACTCATATCTAAAAAGAATTCTTATCAAGAAAAGCAAATGAATCTTGTAGATAGCCAAAAGACAAATGACACTTTGTCGGTATTTATGTCTGCTGGGAGGGGGAGTGTATCTCCTCAATGATCAACCTCACTTGTGCTTACATCGGGATAAAAATCGTCGTCGTTATTTCAATTTCATTAAAATTATGTAATATATTGTTGATTGTTTACAATTGGGCTCTATTAAAGACTTTGCTTAGCTTTGAAAGGTTGGACATGGCAGTTAAATTATTTAGGTCGGTTCTGTGCCTATGCATGATAATGGTTGGAAGTTGTATTTCCGTTAGTGGATCTGAAGCAGAAAACGAGCAACCAAACATCATTTTCATTTTTGCTGATGATGCTGGGTATGCCGATTTTGGGTTTCACGGCAGCACAGTTATGAAAACCCCCAATCTTGATGCATTCGCAAAGCAATCCATGCTTTTTGAACAAGCTTATGTGAGTGCAGCAGTCTGTGGTCCGTCACGGGCTGGTTTGTTGACGGGGAGGTATCAGCAGCGATTTGGATACGAAGAGAATAATGTCCCTGGATATATGAGTGCATCTTCACGTTTAGTGAGCCACGATATGGGACTGCCACATGATCAGGTGACAATGGGAGATTACCTGAAAAAGCTTGGGTATACGACGGCTCTTGTCGGTAAATGGCATCAAGGAAATGCTGATGAATATCACCCTCTAAAACGCGGATTTGATATCTTTGCCGGATTTAGAGGTGGAGCTCGTAGTTATTATGCCTACGATGAGGCTCATTTTAATGCGCGTCCAGAGGATCGTTGGGAATATGGTTTTGGTAATTTTAAAGAACCAGAAAAATACCTCACGGATGTGATGGCGGATGATGCGATTAAAATCATTGAAGAGAATAAAGATAAGCCTTTATTCTTGATGCTTTCGTTCACAGCGGTTCACACGCCAATGGAAGCTGAACCAGAAGATCTGGCCCAATTTCCTGATCTAGAGGGAAAACGTCAGACATATGCTGCGATGAATTTGTCGATGGATCGCGCGATTGGGCGAGTCTTAAAATCATTGGAAGATCAAGGCATAGCTGACAATACTATTGTGGTTTTTAGCAATGATAATGGCGGCCCATCTGACACAAATGTATCTTCCAATAAGCCTTTGAGCGGCACAAAAGCAAATCATCTAGAAGGCGGTATTCGGGTGCCATTCTTGGTACGTTGGCCGGGCTTTGTCGCTCAGAATTCAAAATTTTCTGAACCCATTAGTTTGCTGGATTTATTGCCAACCTTCTACCATGCGGGTGGAGGAAGTGTTGCTAATCTTGATGGGGTGGATGGCAAAAGCCTCTTGCCAATCCTGGAAGGTAAAGCGAAGCAATCGCTGCATGACGCATTGTACTGGAAGAAGGAAAACCGCGCAGCCATTCGGGAAGGTGATTGGAAATTGATCCGTTTCCCAGACCGTCCAGCGCAATTGTTCAATATTGCGGAAGATGAAACTGAAATGAATGATCTTGCGTCTAAAAACCCAGAATTGGTTAAGCGTCTTTATAAGAAATTATTTGAGTGGGAGCTTACATTGGAGCGTCCAACTTGGATGTTGAAACGCGAATATGAAGGTATGGCTATGGAGCGAATGGATAGATATTGGGATGAAGAATAGATAGTTTTGATTATTGTTAGTTCAACGAAAAAAGGCTGATCATTTTTCATGGTCAGCCTTTTTGTTGGGTTATTAGTTATAGTTGAAATAGACAACTTTCTTTTGAAGATAGTTTTCTATTCCATAGACTCCATCTTCACCACCAATCCCACTGTGTTTGTGACCAGAGTGATAGCCCTGGATGTAACCTGTAATCATCTTGTTGACGAAGACAGTTCCAACCTCCAGGTCATTGATGGCATGCATGATCTTCTTGATGTCTTGAGTGAAGATATAGCAGGAGAGGGCTTCATCACGGTCATTTGCGATTGAAACAGCTTCTTCGTAATTTTTAACTCGGATGATTGGTAGAACTGGACCGAAGATTTCTTCTTTTGCAACAGGCATGTCGCGGGTTACATTCGTTAGAACTGTTGGTGAATACCAGTGACCTCTTTCAAATTCAGCACCTTTGGGACGGTCACCGCCAATTTCAAGTTTGGCACCCATTCCAATACTTTGCTGAACAAGTTGGTCGACTCGTGTAATACCGACACCCGTTACGCTTGGCCCCATGTTGAAGTCACCCATTGGGTCACCCACAGTGAGTTTCTTCACGCGTTCAAGTACCATTTCAGTGAATTTGTCTGCCACTTCTTCTTCGACGAGGATCATTTCATTGCAGATACAAACCTGACCGCAGTTCGCATAGCGGGAGATGACCGCTGCGTCAGCTGCTTGTTCTAGGTCCGCATCTTTCAGGACTGTGAAAGATGCTTTTCCTCCTAGCTCCAGGACCAATCCAGCCACATTATCAGCGGCCGATTTGTAGATAGCCTGACCCGCGCGCGTTGAGCCAGTTAAAGAAATCAAACGTGTGATCGGGCTGGTCACAAGGTGAGAGCTGACATCAATGCCTTTTCCGCTCACCATGTTGATGACACCTTTGGGTAAGCCAACTTCTTCTACTACTTTACAGAATTCTGAAGCCGTTACCGGTGTTGCCTCATGTGCTTTAAGGATGATCGTGTTTCCAGTTACGAGCGCTGGGCCAACTTTGCGCCCAATAAGGGCAAGCGGATAATTGTAGGCACACATGCCTATAGTCACACCGAATGGAACTTTGTTGATCCACAATTGTTCATTTGGGTTTTCGGAAGGAAAAATTTTGCCTTCAATACGGCGTGCAGCTTCGGCTGAATAGGTTAAATAGTTAAGTGTGTCGTCAAACTCCCCATAAGCTTCTGGGAGTGTTTTACCTTGTTCCATGACAAGCAATTTTGCGAAATGGTCGCGTTTGGGTTTCAGCGCTTCAACGATTTCCATGATGTAACGGGCACGTTGGATAGCAGGAAGATCTTGCCAGGTTTTTTGGGCGGCTAGTGAAGATTGAAGTGCAGCTTCTGCGTCCTCGGTTGTGCAATCAGGAACTGTTGCCCAAACTTCTTCATCGGCAGGGTTTTCAACATTGAAACTTGCTCCATCGGAGGCGTTTACCCATTCCCCATCTATAAAGCAGGGATAGTGTTGTACCGTCGTATTGCTCATCTCTTCCTCCAATTCATCAGTATTATTCGCCCTTAAAATTTGGCGATCTTTTTTCTAGAAATGCTTGAAAGCCTTCATTAGCGTCATGCGTATCGTAAAGCGGATCACAAAGGTCTTGCTCTAATTGTAGGCCATCGGACAGGGAGAGTTCGATGCCTTGTCTGACAGCTTCTTTTGTTGCGGCAACCGCAAGAGCAGGGCCATTTGCTACAGATTGAGCATATTTGAAACAGTGCTCGGATAGCTCTTCCTTAGGTAAGAGCGCATTGACCAATCCCCATTCGCACGCTTGTCCAGCAGTGAATGCATCACCTGTTGCGAGAAGTTCCAAGGCTCGGCTTACGCCAAGTAGGCGTACAAGGCGTTGAGAACCACCATTACCAGGTATAAGGCCCAGTTTGATTTCAGGTAGACCAAGCTTGTAATTGCCTTCACTTGCGTAACGTACATCACACGCCATGACGATTTCTAAGCCGCCACCAAGTGTGTGACCTGAAATTTCAGCGATGAATATTTTGCCGCTGGCTTCAATTGCTGCCAGATTAGCGCGGGCTTGCTTGACCAACACCTGATTGGCAGCGGTGTCGTTTTCCTGAAATTCCTTAATGTCAGCACCGGCGCAGAAAAACTTTTCCGAAGACGAGTTAATAATAACCGCGCCAACATTTTTATCAGAGTTTGCTTTTTCAATTGCAGCGCAAAATGCTTGCATGAAATCTAGATTATATGCATTCGCTGGCGGGCGATTGAACGTAATGTAGGCAACGCGATCTTTCGTCGAATATAAAATAATCTCTTCGCTCATCTTGTTGCCTTTATTGAAATTCTTCTGTGATAAATGGGGTGTGCTCTCCAAGTTTGGGGGCACCTTTAATGGATGTCAGTAATTGGTCGTCAAAACGAATAGGGCAGCGCGTTGTCTGGTAAGTGTCTCCATCGGAGCTGGAGACAGTTTGAAGCATATTAAGTGCCTTAAAGCCTTCATGAGCAATTAGGCGTTTCCAATCTAAAACTTCTGCACACCAGATATCTGCCGGTTCAAGAATAGATAGCCAATGTCTAGAAGTTTGAGTGCTTAGGTGACTTGCAATTATCAGCTTGATTTCATCTCGTTTTGCAAACCAGCTTGCAGGGTCTTCATATGAGAGGAGTGGGTCACAATCTAACAATTTTCCAAGAATTGGGATCGCACCCATAGCTAATGCGATATAACCATCTTGTGTTTTGTACAAACCATAAGGGGCTGCCACCAATGCATGGGCTGCGTTTTGATCGCCGCGATCAATTGCTTCGCCATCTTGATAGTAAAGAGTGAGTGGCTCGAATTGGAAATCAAGCATTGCTTCCAGCATGCTGACTTCGACATGCATGGCTTCATCTGCCATGAGTGCTGCCAGTATGCCTTGAACCAGTTGAGCACCTGCCAGATTGTCAGCGATAGCTAACCCCATCGGCGTTGGGCCATCGCTATTGCCGCCAGTTAGATAAGTGGCACCTGATACTGCCTGCAGGAGGAGGTCTTGACCGGGTTTGTCTCTCCAAGGGCCTTCTGAGCCATATCCATTGATCTCGGCATAAATGACTTTCGGATTGATGGCTTTAAAGTTTTCGAAGTTTAGACCAAGACGGTCCATGACTCCCGGACGGAAATTGCTGACGACAATATCAACTTTAGCTGCAATCTTCTTGATCAGCTCTATGTCATTTGCATTTTTAAGATCAGCGCATAGGCTTTCTTTGCCGCGATTTATTGCTTGAAAAAAAGCTGAATTGTCTCCGATATTTAGGTGAGGTGCGTAAATGTTTCGTGTAATATCGCCTTTTTCGAAATGCTCAATTTTAATGATACGCGCGCCCAAGTCAGCAAGCCGCAAAGTGGCGGAAGGGCCTGATAAAAACTGAGAGAAGTCTAGAACAGTTAGTCCTTCTAGAGGTTTGATCATATTCCCAGCTCCTCTAGCAAATAAGCATTCGCGCTACCAAGTCTTGGGGAGGCTTTATTAGATTTCAGTTTCTTGCCGTTTAATCGAATTGGGCATCTTGTCGTTTTGACGGACACTCCATTATCACGAGTGACGGTTTGTTCAATTTCAAGAATTTTATAAGTGTCTTCCTGAGTGAGCTGATCATAATCCAGCACAGGAGAACACCAGAAGTCTTTTGCTTCCATTAAATCAAGCCATTCACGTGTGGTGCGCGTTTTTAGGTGATTGGCAAGGGTGATTTTTATTTCGTCGCGCGCATTAAATTGCTCTTGCGGAGATCTATAAGTGTCCAATCCTTTGCAGCCAATAACTTCTCCTAGTGAGGTCAGGTTAGTCATTGAAATCGCAATGTGATTGTCGGCTGTTTCATATATACCATAAGGTGCGCCGATATAGGGGTGAGCATTTGAAACATTGGAACGCTGGGGAAGTTTTTCGCCGGTGTTGAGGAATGTTGTCAGGCCTTCAAACTGAAAGTCCGAAATGGACTCCATCAGGCTGACATTAACCTTGCTTCCAACACCGTGACGTTTGCGTTTGACAAGTGCTGCTAAGAGACCTTGCGCGAGGTGTGTTCCACAGAGCATGTCGGCAACTGCCACTCCAAACGGGGTAGGCGCTTTATCACTGTCATTGCTTACCCAAGTAAGTCCTGAAAGGGATTGAGCCAGAAGGTCTTGGCCGGGTTTGTTTTTCCATGGGCCCTCAGAGCCGTATCCACTCACTTCACCGTAAACAATGTCGGGTTTAATCTCTTTGATTGAAGCAAAGTCTAGCCCTAAGCGCTCCATAATCCCCGGTCGAAAATTGTGCGTGATTACATCAGCTTTTGCGATGAGTTTTTTGACAATATCTACATCATGAGAGCATTTTAGGTCTGCAGCGAAGCTTTCTTTATTCCTGTTTATCGTATGAAAAAGAACACTATCACCGTCTGCACGAAGATTTTTTGTAGCCAGCTGACGACAGGCATCCCCCCCTTTGGGGCGTTCAATTTTAATTACGCGCGCTCCCAGGTCAGCCAAACGTAGGCCCGCATACGGGCCCGCAAGATATTGACTAAATTCAAGAACGGTTATGCCTTCAAGAGGTAACCTCATAGTGTGATCTTTTTTGATTGAACATAAATATCGTTGAGTTTGTTTAGTAGGCTGGTTTCATTCCCGCCATTCATCAAGTAGTCCCTGATGGGGGCACCTGCATTGTCTTGGAAATACATGTGACCGTGATAGCGTGGTCGTAAAAAGGCGCGCTCTAGAGCAGGCCGAGTATCAGTGAAGTAATTGTCAGTTTGCGCATTGCCCTCAGCAGCTTCCCAAGCGACTCTATGACCGGGCTGACCACCAAATTCGATAAAGAAACTTTTTTGCATGTCTGGATTGCCGACATACTCAGCATACTTTGCTGCAATCTCTTTATGTTTTGAGCGCGCCGAAATAGCCAGTCCCGTTCCTCCAAGTGTAGAACGACATCTGTCTGTACCTTCAAGAGAAACCATGTCTGAGAATTTGAGCAATTTACGTGCGTAGTTTGGTTTGGCGTAATTTGAATAGCCATAGGCAAACGGGCAGTAGGCAAACTCGTCCGTCAGTGTCATGGCTTCGTAGACTTGAATTGGATTCCAGTCGAAACAATTTTTATTCAGTTCAACCGACAGCTCGCGAAGCATATTAAGGGCTTTGATACCGATGTCTTCGCTTACAATATGTGTGTTGTTTACACATGGATCTTCACCCATTGTTGAACACAGCATGTAGAAATTCATCAATGTGTCTTGTGGAATAGATGGCACTGCTACTTTGCCATGTTTGGCTAGCGATAGTAGGTCGCTCCAAGTTTGAGGAATACCAAGTCCCATTTCCTCAAGAAGATCCATACGGGAAGAAGCAACAGGTGTTGCAGCATCTATCGCCAGAGCCCATTGTTTTCCATCGTAACCATAACTCTCGTGGGAATGTCCCACTGAGTTATCAGCTTGATCTTGAAGAAATTCAGGGCTGAGCCAGTCGTTTAGAGGTTCAATAACGCCCGTTTTAGCTGCAAATCCAGCCCATGGGTGATCGATGACAAGAAGGTCGTATTTCTCTGCGAGCTGATCGATTGGTTCGTCGGCAAATGCCTGAAGAGAGCGCTTGTTCCAGCTGATACGAACATCAGGATTTAGCTCCTCAAAGCGTTGAGCTGTTGCCGTCATAGGGGTGTAGCCGCGAGTATGTCCCCAGGTGATACCTTTAAGTTCGATCATTAGATTGCTTTCATTTAAATATGAATGTTATCTTTCTATATAAATAATGTATATTGTAGACAATAGTCAAATGTTAATTTAATTCGTCTGCCTTTATTGGGGAGTTGTTCTTCAATGGGAGATTGAGGTTCTAAATGAATAAGTCAGTGAAATATTCTGCGCCTGCACTGGAAAAAGGGCTCGAAATTTTGGAGTTTTTGTCAGCAGAAAACTCACCTTTATCTCAATCTGAGATCGCGAATGGCGTCAGCCGATCATCGAATGAAATATACAGAATGTTGGTGTCTCTAGAAAACAGAGGGTACATCATTCGTGATGATGTTTCGGGTAAATATAGTCTTTCTTTAAAGCTCTTCACATTGTCCCGCACGCATTCTCCTGTTGAACAATTGCGGTTTGCTGCACAAATACCGATGCTAGAGTTGGCGCAGCAAGTTGGCCACGCTTGCCATTTAAGTGTTTTATATGATGGACAGTTATTGGTTGTTAGTCAGGTGAAAAGTCCGACACCAGTGTCTCTCTCTATTGCTGAAGGGACGCTCTTTCCATTGCTGTCGACAGTTTCTGGTCGCGTAATCCTCTCTCAACTGTCGCATAAGGAGCAGTTAAAGCACATCGTTAAAGTCACTGGATTGGAGGCGGCTGATCACGAAAACATGCTGAGCCAGCTGGAGAATGTCAAAAGCACAAAGAAACTGCTTTGCGAAAGCGAATTGACTTTGGGCGTTACCGATTGTGCTTCTTTTGTTGGTAAAACTGAATCTGGATTAGTGGCGGCGGTGGCTGTGTCAGCTTTATCTTCTGCTTTGATCAAAGACGTTGAGAAAGAGGCGCTCTTAAGCGCTGTTGAAGTCGCTGCTGAAAAAATAAATGTATCGCTTGGGCTTTGATCTATCTCACGGTCAATGAAGCTGGATGTATATATGATTGAGGTCCGACTATTTCGTCTTTTTGAAAGCCAGATAAAAGTTCAACAGCCGACTTTGCAAGTTGATCGAGTGGAAGTGAGATTGTGGATATGCCTCCACCAAGCCATCTGTAAAATGTAGAATCGCCATATCCGATAAAGGCGCGCTCTTTAAAAGAATAGCCGTCAGATTGAAGTAATGCGTTGAGTGCACCCAGTGAGATGTTGAAACCTCCACACAGTATTGCGGTGGTCTCTGGGGTGTTCTGCACGATGTCCAGTGCCGTTGTGTATCCGTAATCGAAGTTTGGTAGTCCAGTGAAGGTATTGACCTGTTCTGAGGGGACGCCGTGCTTTTTGATGGAGTTTTGGAAAAATTCCTGTCTGCGTTGACCTGAGGCCAAGCGATTATCTGCACCAATATAGGCAAACTTTTCATGCCCAAGGTTTACGAGGCGACTTATTGCAGCGTCAATTGCCGGCTCTTCGTTTATCAAAAGGTGGCAAGTCTCAGGCTGAGTATTTCTTGTCCTAATAAACTGTACAATATTGAGGCCTGAATGATTGGGTTGATAGTTCGTTGGTGTTGGGCTTGGCACCATTATTACGCTGTGGGCTTGGGCTTCTTTTAGGAGTGTGAGGGCGCGTTCTTCCTTAGTGATATCGTCATGCGTTAGATGGATCAGCAGATTAATTTCTTTTTCATTACAGGCATTTGTAAGTGCATCTGCAAAATGAGCATAAAATTCATTGCGGATATTGGGAACTAGAAGGCCCACGATCGCCGGTTTTTCTCCCCGCATGGTTAAAGCGGCAGTATTTTTGACGTAGCCTAATTCTTTTGCGCGGTTGAGAATGCGGTCTCTTAGCTCGGGTTTCACATTCTGCTTTCCACTCAAGACGCGAGATACAGTCATGTGCGAAACGCCCAGATCCGCTGCAATTGTTTTGATAGTTACTTTTACGGGCAAGACGGACATTCCTTCAGCTTGTTCATCAAAATAAGTCGAGAAAAGCCTTGACACAAGTCGAAAATTTTATCTTATGTTCACGTGAACATTTATAATTCGACTGGAGCCTAGCTTGAGTAGAGATCTTAAATCCTTGTGCGAAGAGCTAGTTGTTGAGCTGAAACTTGGTCAACCATCAGACATTCAGGAAATCCGTCCGCTTACAGGTGGAGTTGCCTCTGATATCGCCTTGGTAGAGATAGGCGAGACCAAGTATTGCATGAAGTTTGCGCGTGAAAAGTTGCAAGTGGCTGAAGATTGGTTTGCCCCGCTTCATCGCAATGCGGCAGAATATGCGTGGTTGAAGTTTGCTTCCTCGGTATGTGAGGAGGGGGCTGTTGCGCTCTTTGGTCAATCAGAAGCATTAAATGGCTTTGCTATGGAATTTGTATCCGGAGAAAATGTATATCTCTGGAAAGATCACTTGCTTGATGGAATAGCAACCCCAGCAGATGCGGTCAGTGTCGCGCGTTGTTTGGGGCAGATACAGTCAGCATCGACCGCAGCCGACTTTGACCGCTCGAAGTTTGAAAATCAGGATGATTTTCGTGCCCTGCGTCTTGAGCCTTATTTGACATTTCTTGTTTCTAAACACCTCGATCTAAAGGCACTTATTACAGAAATAGAAACGACACTCTATGAAAGTTCAAAAGTGCTGGTGCATGGAGATGTCAGTCCTAAAAACATCATGTTCAAAAACGGTCAGCCGATATTGCTTGATGCAGAGTGCGCGACTTTAGGGGATGCGAGTTTTGACCCTGCTTTCTGCATGAATCATCTAATTTTAAAGGCAGCGTATTTGCCAGACCATACCGATGAAATGTTGGGACTAGTCGATGTGTTCTGGGGCGAGTATTCTTCCTGTATCGATTGGGAAGATGAGCAAGCGTTGGAGAAACGCATTTGTGCACTTTTGCCGATTTTGATGTTGGCACGTGTCGATGGGAAATCGCCTGTAGAATATCTAAAACCCAAAGCTCAAGCACAAGTTCGGGCGTTGTCAATTTCCCTTATTCAAAATCCAAAATCTACAATTTCAGAATTCCTTTTGGAAGTGAAAAAAGGTCTAGTATGAGCTCTTCGATAATCAGCAAAGTTTTTGCACGTCGCGTGTGGGATTCTCGCGGTAATCCAACTGTTGAAACAGATATTTATCTCGCAAATGGTTCGATGGGGCGCGCAATAGCGCCTGCAGGTGCATCTCGCGGGACACGCGAAGCTGTCGATCTTCGTGATGGTGGCGAGCATCTAGGCGGTATGGACGTGATGGGGGCTGTTCGTAATGTAAATGAAAAGCTAGCACCTTCATTGATTGGTATGGATGTTTTGGATCAAAAAGCGATTGATACGCAATTGATCGAGATTGACGGCACAAAACTAAAATCAGCGATCGGTGGCAATGCTATGATCGCAACATCATTGGCGACACTTCACGCTGCAGCTGCTTTCAATGAAAAGCCTTTGTGGGCGCATGTTGCTAATGCTTATGACCGCAAGCCGACTATCCCATTGCCGGAAATTCAGATTTTTGGTGGTGGCGCACATGCTGGTCGTCGCGTGGATGTGCAGGATTTCATGGTGATGGTGCCAGGTGCGTCGTCATTTGATGAAGCCATGGAGATTACATCCAATGTTTACCGCGCGGCGGGTAAAATTATGGAAGCGCGTGGTAACCTTGCAGGTGTTGCTGATGAAGGTGGATGGTGGCCAGTCTTCTCAAACAATGAAGAAGCATTGGAAACACTGACACAAGCGATCGAAGATGCTGGCGAAGTTCCGGGTGAACGTGTGATTATTTCGCTCGATATCGCAGCTTCTGAGTTCGGAAACAAAGACGGCTATAAACTCGCTCTTGAAGATCGCGCTATTGATACAGACGGTATGATTGAGATCCTTGGCAAATGGATTGAGAAATATCCAATCGCATCTATCGAAGACCCTCTTGCTGAGGATGATGTAGACGGGATCAAAGCTTTCACCAAAGCGTTCGGCGACAAAGTTCAGATCATTGGTGATGATTACCTGGTAACCAATGCTGATCTAGTTCGTGAAGCTGCCAAAGATAAAGCCTGTAACGCGGTGCTTGTGAAGGTGAATCAAGCAGGGACTGTATCTGAAGCAATCGACACATTTGAAGCGGCTAATGAAGCAGGCTTCCGTTCTGTTGTGTCTGCCCGTTCGGGAGAAACTGAAGATGTGTCGATTACACATCTTTCAGTTGGTTTGGGGGCTGGTCAGCTAAAAGTGGGATCATTCACGCGCTCAGAGCGCATGGCGAAATGGAATGAGTGTATTCGCCTTCAGGAAGAAAAAGAAATTGGTGCTTTCGTAGGTGGAGAGCCGTTGAAAAACACTTGGTGGAAAAAACAATAGGTAGGAGACACGACAATGCAATTCATACGTTTTGGAGATCGTTACGGCAAAAAGACACCATGTGTTGTTGATGCTGATGGTAAGTACATAGACATTTCTTCTATTGTTGAGGATGTAAATCCCGAAACAATCGAAGCTGGCTTAAAGGATAAAGTGGCAGCAGCTGATTTGTCTGCTCTCCCAAAATTTGATGCCGCTGGAAAGCGTCTTGCGCCGCCATCCGCTCAACCAAGAAACATTTGGTGTGTAGGTTTGAACTTCTCAGATCATGCTGCTGAAGCCGGTTTGCCAATTCCTGAGGAGCCAATTTTGTTTAACAAATCTTCTGCGACTTATTGTGGTCCGAACGATCCAATCCTGTTCTCTCCTAAAATGACGAAGCTGGACTGGGAAGTTGAGCTTGGGATCGTGGTTGGCAAGAAAACTTTGAACATCACAAAAGAAGAAGCTTTGGATCATGTTCTGGGGCTAGTGCTCGTAAATGATGTGTCTGAACGTGCTTGGCAGATGGAACGCAGCGGTCAGTGGGTGAAGGGGAAAAGCTTCCCGAATTTCTGTCCAACTGGTCCAGTTATAAGAACACTTGATGATATTGAAGATCACAACAATCTTAACATGTGGCTTGATGTGAATGGGAAGCGTTGCCAGACAGGTAACACTGATAAAATGATCTTCGATGTTGCTACAATTGTATCTTACATGAGTGAGTTTTGTCAGTTGGAGCCAGGTGACCTAATCTGTACAGGTACTCCTCCAGGTGTCGGCGCAGGAATGAACCCTCAGCAATGGTTGAATGTTGGTGATAAAGTTGAACTTGGAATTGATGGTCTTGGTACGCAAAAACAGACAGTTATCAATCTAGGTGACGCGTGATGAGTAGATTTCAAAGCAAATCTGCCGTTATCACTGGTGCGGCTCGTGGTATGGGCTTTGAAATTGCAAACCAGATTCTGGAAGAGGGCGGTTCTGTGAGCCTTTGGGATTTTGATCAAGATGGTCTAAATTCAGCTCTGGATAAATTATCTTCTAAGGGTAATGTGCTTGGCCTGAAGGTTGATGTTAGCAACCTTGAAAATGTTGAAGCGGCTGCAAAAGATACGGCTGAAAAGCTTGGTGGTGTCGACATTCTGGTGACAAGTGCTGGTATTGCAGGACCAAATGCTCTCGTTGAAGAATTTCCAGCTGAATGGTGGCACCGCGTTATGGCAGTAAACCTTGGCGGTGTTTTCAATTGCTGTCGTTCTGTTGTTCCTTATATGCGCGAGAAAAACTATGGCCGTATCGTCAACGTAGCGTCTGTTGCAGGTAAAGAAGGTAATCCAAACGCGTCTGCTTACTCAGCTTCTAAAGCGGGTGTTTTAAGCCTCACAAAAAGCTTGGGTAAAGAGCTTGCGACAACAGGCATTTGTGTCAATGCAATAACGCCAGCTGTTATCAAAACCGAGATGCTTAAAGATGTAACGGAACAGCAGATTTCATACATGTTGGCCAAAATACCAATGGGCAGAATGGGAACTGTAGAAGAGGTCGCAAAGATGGCGCTTTTTCTAGCTTCAGAAGACTGTTCTTATTCAACGGCTGCTGTGTTTGATATGACGGGCGGTCGCGCGACTTACTAGCCTTTATAATTGCTTTTATTAGCTTTTTCAAAATCCAGTACACACTGATTGCTTTGCTATTTTATGGGTAATCTGTCGTGCTGGATTTTTTTGTTTTAGATTAGTATTGATTGCATATCGGTATGGGATGCTCTTTATGGGGGATGCCAAAAAACACATGCTATAACCAATCGGCCTATTGGGAAGGGGCGTTATGTGTGTACTCTTTATGCCATAATACCAAGACGAGAAAATTAAATTCGGAGCGAGAATGGGTTTGTTCAACAGTTGAATGTTGAATGGATTGTAGATCAAGTTGATCTATTCAGCCTGTTGCGGTCAAACTTCGCCTAAAGAATATCATATGAAAATATGGTCTAGTGGTCAGTTTTTAATTCGGTTTTCTTGTTGAGAAAAGAATAAAACATTTCGAGGGGTTTGAGGATGCAACCAATTCAGTTGGCAATTTTTGTCCTGATCACAGCGTTAATTGGATTAGCGACGTGGTGGCAATGTCGTAAAGCAGTCGGCGGCGATAAAAGTTCGGGCCATGACTATTTCCTCGCGAACGGTGGATTGAATTGGTATTTTGTGGCTGGTTCTATCACCCTGACGAACCTATCAACCGACCAATTAGTTGGGATGAATGGCAATCAGATGCTCTTGATTGTCTGGTGGGAATTGGCAGCTGTCTTTGGGTTGTTCGTTCTGACCTATGTTTTTCTTCCGATTTACTACCGAAATGATTGCACAACAACGACTGAGCTGTTGCAGAAAAAATATGGCAATAAACATATTCGTGCTTTGATTTCATTGTTGTTTTTGTTGGGTAATTTGTTCATATTCTTGCCGGCAATTTTGTATGGGGGAGCACTGTTCCTTAAATCCATGACAGGAATTGAAGTACCGCTGCTGGCTATATCAATAGCATTTGCGGTTGCTGGAGCTTGTTACGCAATTTTGGGCGGTCTTCGCGCCGTTGCGGTTTCTGATACCTTTAGCGGTTTTTTGATTTTATCATTGGCGGTGCTCGTTGCGGTTCTTGCAATGAAGGCCATCGATTTTGACTTTAGTGGAATACCGGCTGAGCGGTTGACCTTGTTTGGTGGGAATGATTCCCCCATTCCTTGGCATACTCTGTTTACAGGTATGATATTCATTCAGGTGTTTTATTGGAGTACCAATCAAACGATTACCCAGCGCGCAATGGCTTCACCGTCCTTAAAAGAGGGGCAAAAAGGTGTGCTGGTTGCAGCTCTCATTAGGTTCCTCATCATTCCTTCGATTGTCGTCATTCCTGGTATCGTAGCGTTTAAATTGTATGGTGACATAAATGATGCGGCTTATGGCCGTATTGTCGGTGATGTGCTTCCCGCTTGGTTATCTGGTGCGTTCGCAGCAGGTATTGCTGCTGCCGTTTTGACGACATTTAATTCTATTCTGAATTCTTCAGCTGCACTTTATGTTTGTGATCTTCACGAGCCTTACATTGGAAAGATCAAACGTATTCCACGTGTAAGTGCTATCGCTTCTATCGTCATGACTATCTTGGCAATCGCATTGGTTCCAGTTTTCGCTTCTCAAGAAAGCATAATCAACACAGTTCAACAGTTGTATGGACTTCTTTCGATGCCAATTTTGTCAGCATTTATTGTTGGCTTGGCGTTCAAAAATGTTGAGGCTTGGGCAGCTATTGCAGCAGTTATTATTGGGGTCGCTTTCTACGCATTCATGAGTTTCGTGTGGACGCCAGTTCACTATATTCACGCAATGGCGATTACTTTGGTCGTGAGTGTATTGTCTGCTCTTCTTGTAAATTTGGTTGTTTTTGGGCGTCGAGCACAATTGGTATTTTTTGAGAAAAAAGATGCCCAAACCGACCCAGCTCAGTAGCTTGTTTGGATAATATGATGACTAATACTCCCAGCCTTGGCGTATGCTATTTTCCAGAGCAGCGATCGGAAAGTGAGTGGCAAAACGATATTGATCGTATGGTTGATCTTGGGCTTAAAAAAGTACGTATTGCTGAATTTTGTTGGTCATTAATTGAACCTGAAGAGGGGCAATACGAGTGCGGCTGGGCTTGAGGTTATTTTATGTACGCCAACTGCAACTCCCCCTAAATGGTTGATCGATAAGCATCCTGAAATATTGGCGATAGATGAGCAGGGGCGGCCTAGAAAATTTGGATCGCGACGCCATTATTGTTTTTCTTCCGTTATCTATAGAGAAAAAATGCAAGGCATCGTTCGCGCTTTTGCTGAACGCTATGGACAGAATAAATATGTGACAGCGTGGCAAACTGACAATGAATATGGTTGTCATGATACAACGCGAAGTTATTCGCAGGATGCAAAGCTTGGCTTCAGGAATTGGCTTGCTGAAAAGTATGGCAACATTTCAGTGCTCAACGAAGCGTGGGGAACTGTTTTTTGGAGTCAATTGTATTCGAGTTTTGAGCAAATAGACCTCCCGAATCTTACGGTAACAGAGCCAAATCCTTCGCATGTGTTGGATTTTTATCGGTATTCTTCTGATCAGGTGGTGTCGTACAACAAACAACAAGTTGATATCCTGCGGGAATTATCACCCGGCCGTGATATTATTCATAATTTTATGGGTTTTTATCACGAGTTCGATCACTTCAAAGTGGGAGCTGACTTAGACATTGCTGCGTGGGATAGTTACCCAACAGGTTTCCTTGAAATGTTTTCTTTTTCTGATGAAGAAAAGAAGCGTTATTATCGTCAAGGGCATCCTGATATTGCTGCATTCCATCATGATTTATACAGGCGTTGCGGGAATGGGCGGTGGGCTGTCATTGAACAGCAGCCTGGTCCCGTAAACTGGGCGCATCATAACTCAGTTCCTCTTCCTGGAATGATCAGATTGTGGACACATGAAGCGATTGCGCATGGAGCAGAATTTGTAACCTATTTTCGCTGGGATCAAGCCAGATATGCCCAAGAGCAAATGCATGCTGGCTTATTGAGACCTGATAATGAGCCTTCGCCCGCGTTTGAAGAGGCGCGTCAGGTTGTTTCTGAATGTGCGAACCTGCCAGATCTGAAAACAGAAAATGCTGATGTGGCACTTGTATTTAGCTATGATGCACTTTGGTTGTTTGAAGCACATCCGCAGGGAGCAAGTTGGTCTTATTCTGATTTGTGTTTTCGTTGGTATTCTCAATTACGACAACTGGGGCTAAATATTGATATAGTTGCACCAGGTGATGACTTGACCGCATACAAGCTTGTCGTAGTGCCTTCACTTCCTCACGTTGACCCTAAAACGATGGAAGCGTTGAAGCGGACCGACGCTGTTGTTTTGTTTGGCCCTCGAACGGGATCTAAAACAGCAAATTTGCAGATACCTGAAAATCTTGCACCTGGGCCAATTCAAGAGCTTGTCCCAGTTAAAATAATTCAGTCGGAAAGTTTGTCGCCGATAGTAAACGAAGCTGTTTCTTTCAAAGGCAAAGAGTATGAAGGACTGCAATGGTTAGACTATGTTGAGACAGATCTACCGGCGTTGGCTCAGAGGAAAACCGGAGAAGGAGTTTATTTTGGTGAGGGGCGTTATAGGCTCCTATGTACCGTGCCGGATAAGCGATTCTTAGGAGATATATTCGCAGAGTTGCTTTTTGAGGCAGAGATTGAATTCCATCCTTTAGGTAATGATGTACGCTCCCGAATTAAGGGAGGATGCACTTATCATATGAACTATGGGCCTGAAGCCTTGCCGGAACAGTTTGGTACTCTTTTGAAAGAAAAAGATGTGGCTTTTGGGTCAGAAAACTTTGGTCCTGCTGAGGTTGTCGCGCAACTAAAGAAAGTTTAGTTATAAAACATATTGTATAGTAAAATTAAGATTGCCAGATAAGTAAAGATTTTGCTGACCGAAAGCATGCATGAATGGGGAGAAGGAGCTCGCATTAAAAATGCAGGAAGGTATCTCTGTAGAAGACGTAAACTGGGAAGATAGCGAGTTAAATCGAGTTGTAATTCGCAACACGGCGATTTCTCCTTTGGGAGGGTTGCGCATTGCCGGAATTCTCGAAGCAGCGTCTGGAATGGCAGAAGCTTCGCGTGTGTTTCAGAGATATTCAATCGCTTATGTTGTTTCGGGTAAGGGCTATTATTACGGTAAAACGACAGGTCGTTTTGCGGTGAATCCTGGCGATGCTATTCTTGTGAGGCCAAATGAAGAGCATCACTATCGTCCCGATTGGGGGACGGTTTGGAGTGAGATTTTCTTTGAATTTGAAGGACCTGTTTTTGATCTGTGGTTTGATGAAACCAAGATGGATTGGAGTGAGGCTGTTTTCCGTTTAGAACCAATTAGTTATTGGAAAAGTAGGTTCCTTGAAACTATCGGGGAATCAAATAATGGAAATCCAGCAAAAATGCTTTCAGAGTGTTTGAGAATCCAAGCGCTCTTAAATGATATTCAAGCGCTCTTAAATGATATTCAAGCGACTTCTCAAGCCTATGCTGTTGATGAACTCGCATGGTTGGATGACGCGAAGAAAGCACTGGTTGATCAGCCGGATGGAAAGGCAGCGGCTCAAGTATTGGGTGTTAATTATGAAGTGTTTCGAAAGCGTTTCAAAAAAATGGTTGGCATGTCGCCGGGGAAATTTAGAAACTCGCTTATTATGGATAAGGCCTGTCATATGCTGGAGGGAAGTGACGTTACAGTAAAAAGCGTCGCTGAGGAGCTTGGGTTTTGTGATGAGTATCACTTCAGTAAGCAGTTTAAGCGCACGATAGGGTGGACGCCCCGTGATTATCGAAAGCGCTTTTATAACTTCTAGTGCAAAGTAATTTTCAATACCAAAAAACACATGCGGACGCCAATGGAGCCATGGAATAGAGCTGTTATTGCCGCTATATTTTGTCCATATTGTAAATAATGGTTGTTGGGTGAACATGGTCTGCATTCTGGTTTGAATGCTTGAGGTGATATATCTACTGTATGACTTCTCTTCCATGACATTCTTTAACCTGTATTGTGGAAGTTTGATTGCATGCCTACCGAATTTATTTCAATTGCGTCGGCCAATACTCAGCTAGTACTTGATGTGAAAATTGGTGCGCGCCCAAGAATTCTCTATTGGGGAAGTGTGCTGAAAACAGCAGAGGCCGAAGAGCTGAAACTGCTTCATCAACGTCAGTGGGTGCATGGTGGTGCTGGGGTAGATATACACTCTTCACTTTCAAATGAGCTTGGGGCAGGCAAAGCCGGAGCGTCCGGCTTTTTAGCCCATAGAAATGGTTTGGATTGGGCGGCGGTTTTTAAAGTTGTTGCTGTAGAACAAACTTCCGAAGGGCGTGTGCGGATCAAGTGTGAAGATCAAAACCTAAAGCTGAAGGTTGATTACGACTTATCAATCGATCCTTTCAGTGATGTGTTAGAGGCTTCAACAGAGATCACAAACTGCTCTGACCGTGAATTAGAATTAGATTGGTGTGCTTCTATCTGTATGCCTCTTGATCAACGATTGGATCGAATTGTTGGGTTCACGGGGCGGTGGGCTTTTGAATTTTCTCAAGAAGATGTTGAGTTGTTCAGGGGAAGTTATGTTCGCGAAAATAAAAATGGGCGTACGAGCCATGACAATTTTCCAGGACTGCTAGTTAAATCAAAATTCACTGGAGAAGAGCAAGGGATTGCCGCGGGGTTCCACCTTGGTTGGAGTGGGAATAATCGTGTTCGCGCAGATAAAAATGCCGACCAATGTAGCTTTGTTCAGATGGGGGAGATGTTTTTCCCTGGCGAAATGAAGCTTGCTGCAAATGAGTGCTACAAAACACCTGTTTTGTATGCGGCGTGGTCTGAAAATGGCTTGAATGGTGTATCCCAACAATTCCACAAGCATGTACGCAATAGCGTGTTGGATGGCCGTATTCGTGATCGGGTACGACCAGTACATTACAACACTTGGGAAGCTGTATATTTCGATCACTCTGAAGAAAAGCTGATGACTTTAGCGCAAAAAGCATCTGAAATCGGGGTTGAGAGATTTGTGCTGGATGATGGTTGGTTTGGATCTCGTCGTAGTGATAAATCTGGTCTCGGTGATTGGGATGTGTCACTCGATGTCTATGAGCGAGGCCTGCAACCATTAGCGGACAAAGTGCGTAATCTTGGAATGGAATTTGGTATCTGGTTCGAACCTGAAATGGTGAATCCGGATAGTGATCTTTACAGAAAACACCCTGATTGGGTTTTAGAGGCTCCGGGTGTTGAGCAAGTTCCTTTTAGAGACCAATATGTACTTAATCTGACCATACCCGAGGTTAGTGATTATCTCTTTGATAAAATGAGTCATACAGTAGATGCACTCAATGTTGCCTATGTTAAGTGGGATATGAATAGAGAATTGCATCACCCTGGAAGTGCTGGGCGAGGCTCCGTGCACGAGCAGACAAAAGCGGTGTATGCTTTGATGCGTCGCTTGCGCGATGCCCACCCTCAGCTTGAGATAGAAAGCTGTGCGTCTGGTGGTGGACGTACTGATTACGGCGTGCTTCGTCATACTGACAGAATTTGGACATCAGATAGCAATGATGCGTTGGATCGCCAACGTATCCAAAAAGGTGCGAGCTATTTCTTCCCGCTTGATATAATGGGTGCCCACATTGGCCCTAAACATTGTCACATAACTGGACGGGTCTTTTCTATAGAATATCGTGCTGCGACTGCGATTTTCGGACATATGGGGCTTGAATTAAATCTTCTGAGTGAGGAAGTTGATGAGCTCGAAGTTATCAAGAAGGCAATTGAGATTTATAAGTCTCACAGAGAATTGCTTCACGCTGGTGAGTTGCATCGTGTTGAAAGTCCAGATTATCTGAATGTGATAAATGTAGTCGCACCAGATCAATCTGAAGCTCTAATGTCGTGTGCGAAATTAGATTCTTATGCAACTTCTTTGCCCGAACGTGTCCGTTTTGCGGGGTTGAAGCCTGAGATGAAATATCGTGTGCAATTGATTTGGCCAGGTGGTGAAATTAGTCGAACTGGGCCATCAATTGTTGAACGTGCAGATTTAATGGGCAAAGGGAGTGTGTTCTCTGGGGAAGCCCTCATGAAACATGGTTTGCAATTGCCTGAAACTTTTCCAGACATGTGTCTGATTTTTAAAGTTAAATCTGAATAAAGAGCTGGATATGACAGACGTGAGTGAAGTCAAAGACCTTTTAGTTATCGGTGGTGGAATCAACGGTGTTGGTATTGCACGAGACGCTGCGGGTCGCGGTATGAATGTGACATTGGTTGAGAAAGATGACCTAGCTCAACACACATCTTCTTCGAGTACTAAGCTTATTCATGGTGGTTTGAGATATTTGGAACACTATGATTTTGGGTTGGTTGCCAAAGCGTTGGCAGAGCGCGAAGTCCTATTACGTGCTGCGCCTCACATTATCTGGCCTATGCGATTTGTGTTACCGCATCAAAAAGGGCAGAGGCCGGCTTGGTTGGTTCGCTTGGGATTGTTTCTATACGACAATTTGGGTGGCCGAAAATTGCTTCCGGGCACTAAGGTGTTACGTCGCAAATCTTCAAATAAGTTTGCCCCGTTAAAAGAAGAGTTCAAGTTTGCATTTGAATTCTCAGATTGTTGGGTAGATGACGCCCGTCTTGTTATTCTAAATGCAATGGCAGCGCGTGAACAAGGAGCAGACATTCGTACACGCACGCAATGTATAGGTTTGCACCGTCACACAGATTTTTGGGAAGCAGAGCTGAAGACACCAGACGGCAACATTGAAAAAATAAAAGCCAAAGTCATAGTCAACGCAGCTGGTCCGTGGGTGGAAGAGTTAAGCAATTTAGCTGTAGGCGGAAGCAATGTAGCTAAGGTCCGACTGGTAAAAGGTTCCCACATTATCACGGCAAAGCGCTTTGAAGGTGAGCATAGCTATTTCTTTCAGAATGGTGACGGCCGGATAATGTTTGCTATTCCCTACGAAGAAGGAAGAATGACTCTCATAGGAACGACTGATGAGTTGTATGAGGGGGATAAGGATGCGGTTGAGATTTCAGATGGTGAAGTTGATTACCTTATCTCGTGCGCAAATGAGTATCTGGAGAACCCGATTGCGCGAGAAGATATAACATCAACTTATTCAGGTGTTCGACCGTTATATGACGATCAAACAGAAAATGTCTCCAAGGTAACGCGTGACTATGTGTTGGCTTACAATGATAGAGATGGTGCACCTATCTTGTCTGTTTTCGGCGGTAAAATCACGACATACCGCACCTTAGCAGAAGCGGTTTTAAAGGACTTACATACCGTTTTTCCAAATATGAATGGACAATGGACGAAAGATGCAAGCCTTCCGGGAGGGGATATCGCTGAAGCTGATTTTGATGCTTTCTTGATGCAGCTTGAATCTAATTATCCGTGGTTTGATAAGACTAATTTGAAGCGTCTAGCCCGCGCCTATGGCACTAGAGTGAATGAAATATTCGACGACGCCTCGTCTATGGAAGATTTAGGGCGTGTGTATGGAGCCGGACTTTCAGAACGAGAGCTGGAATATCTTGTCGAGAAGGAATTTGTCACCAGCGCGGACGACATTCTTTATAGGCGTTCAAAACTTGCACTGCACTTGAGTGAAAAAGAAGTTCAAGAAATCAATGACTGGTTTGACAGTACGGCAAAAGCCAAAGATCTCGATCAAGTCACAGCGTAATCAAAGGGGAGTTGTAAAATGAAATCTGGTCAGGTCATCTTGGCGGTTGATAGTGGAACTACATCTTGTCGTACTTTGGCATTCGATCATAATGGTCAGATTTTAGCGACTGAACAACTCCCGTTAACGCAGCACTTTCCTGAAGATGGGTGGGTTGAGCACGACGCCGTTGAAATATGGCTAAACACGCTGAAAACAATCCGTGGTGCGATTCAAACGTGTAAGGATATTCACCAAACACCCATAGCTATTGGTATAACAAATCAACGTGAAACAGTTATTGTTTGGGACCGTGAAACAGGAACGCCGATACATAAAGCTCTTGTCTGGCAAGACCGTAGAACAGCAGATTTTTGTAATAAGCTCTCTGAAGAAGGGCTGACTGAAGAGGTGCAGGGTGCAACAGGTTTGTTGTTGGATCCGTATTTTTCTGCGTCCAAAATTGCATGGATTTTAGATAAAGTGCCTGGTGCACGAGAGCGCGCTGAAAAAGGTGAGTTGGCCTGTGGAACGGTTGATTCCTACATTATATGGCAGCTGACGGGTGGCGAGAAACATCTCACTGATGAAACTAATGCATCTCGCACAAGCCTCTATAATATTCATGAGGGCAATTGGGATGAACGTATGTTGGAGATTTTCAACGTGCCAGCTTCGCTGCTGCCTAATGTGCTTCCGAGTATGGCTGATTTTGGCAAGGCAGACATTGAGACTCTTGGCGTAAGTCTACCTATTTGTGGTGTGGCAGGTGACCAACAGGCCGCATCATTCGGACAGGGCTGTTTTGAGGCAGGTATGTCCAAAGCAACATATGGAACAGGTTGTTTTGTATTGGTGAATACTGGAAATACGCCAGTGACCTCCTCACATAAATTGCTCACCACGATTGCCTGCCGTGCTGGCGGCGATGTTCAATATGCAGTGGAAGGATCAATTTTCATTGCAGGTGCGGTGGTGCAGTGGATGAAAGAGCGCATGCAGCTTGTCGAGGCGAGTGGGGATACAGAGGAGCTTGCGGCGGCACTTGAAAGCAATCGTGGTGTGTACCTTGTACCAGCTTTCACCGGGCTAGGTGCTCCTCATTGGGATAGCGAAGCGCGTGGGGCAGTTTTTGGTTTGAGACGAGAAACTGGAAAACGTACTATGGTCCGCGCGGGATTGGAATCGGTGGCTTACCAGACGCATGATTTGGTTTCAGCACTTCAAGCAGATGGTTTTGAATTAAGCGCTTTGCGCGTTGATGGCGGTATGTCTCAAAACAATTGGCTGATGCAATTCTTGAGCGACGTTCTTCAAATGCCTGTTGAGCGTTCCTCAACAATTGAATCTACCGCTCTTGGTGTGGCGATGCTTGCGGGATTGCAAGTTGGATTTTGGAAAGATCAAGAGGATCTCAGATCTTGTCTTGGGACAACTCAGACCTTCCCGCCCAAACTAGATAAGACAACAAGAGATCAGCAATTAGCTGGCTGGGATGTTGCCGTGAAATCGGTGAGATACCACGCTCAATTGACAAAAGAAATTTCAGGCGATTGACGCCTTCAAACAAGAAAAAGACAGAGTTATTCACGTGAAGATTACATCTATAAAGACTTTTATCGTACCGCCTCGTTGGTGTTTCTTGAAGATAGAAACTGATGAAGGTGTTGTGGGGTGGGGTGAGCCTGTCATTGAAGGAAAAGCTGCAACAGTTGCTACGGCGGTTGATGAATTATCGGACTATTTAATCGGAAAAGATCCAGCTTTTATCGAAGACCATTGGAACGTTATGTATCGCGGCGGTTTTTACCGCGGCGGCCCAATTTTGATGAGTGCGATAGCGGGCATAGATCAAGCTTTGTGGGATATAAAAGGAAAAGTGATGGGGCAACCCATTCATGCCCTTCTTGGTGGTGCTTGCCGAACAAGCATGAAAACCTATAGCTGGGTTGGTGGTGACCGCCCAGCCGATGTTGCCAATGCTGTGCGTGAACGAATTGCGCAGGGCTTTGACTCTGTAAAATTGAATGGTGCCCAAGAACTTCAGATTGTTGATAGTCACAAAAAGATAGATGAAATTGTTGAAACAATCAGTACCGTTCGTGATGCGGCTCCTGATGTGAATATTGGTGTGGACTTCCACGGGCGTGTTCACAAACCAATGGTGAAGACATTGGTAAAAGCGCTAGAGCCTTTCAATCTGATGTTTATCGAAGAGCCAGTTCTATCTGAGAACTTTGAAGCAATTCGGGACATCGCGTCCAATACGCACACACCAATTGCTTTGGGTGAACGACTGTATTCTAGATGGGATTTTAAAAACATTCTCGCGTCAGGTTATGTCGATATCATTCAACCAGATTTGTCTCACGCTGGTGGTATTACAGAGTGTCGTAAGATTGCATCGATGGCGGAAGCGTATGACATAGCATTAGCGCCTCATTGTCCGCTTGGTCCAATTGCGTTGGCCGCATGTCTTCATGTTGATGCTGTCAGCTACAATGCCTTCATTCAAGAGCAGAGCGTCGGGATCCACTATAATGCTGGTGCGGATCTTTTAGATTACATCACAAACAAAGAAGTGTTCGATGTTGAAGACGGCATGATGAAATTACCACAAGGACCAGGGCTTGGTGTCGATGTGGACGAAGAGTTTGTAAAGAAAATGGCAGAGACAGGACACAACTGGAAAAACCCGGTTTGGCGTCACAAGGATGGCTCAGTTGCCGAATGGTAGAAAAAACTCTTTGGTTTGAGTGATCAAGATATGTCGAATTCTAAATACATTGTTGGCAATTGGGGCACAACGAGCCTCAAACTCATGCTCATCGAAGTTTGTGATGAGGATGTCAAAGTCCTAGAAGACCGAGAAGGACCTGGTGCTAAGAAAGTACAGCAGGATCAGTTTGGTAATGTGCTTTTCGAGGTCGCCGCAGATTGGCTCGACAGAAGTGATGGCAATCCTATTTTTCTAGCTGGCATGGTTGGTTCGACTATTGGCTGGAAAGAAATTGATTACTTAGACGTCGCCATTTGCGAGAAGTCCAAATTCCTTGAGACAGTCTGTTTTCAGGAGCAGGGGCGTGAAATTCAAATCGTGAAGGGGCTTAAATATCAGTCCAGTGATGGTGAATTTGATGTCATGCGTGGTGAAGAAGTAGAGATTGCGGGGGCGTTAGCTGAATTCCCTGAACTAAGTATTGGTGAGCAGGTTTTGTGTGTTCCTGGGACGCACGCCAAATGGGTAAAATTGCTCGATGGTCAGATTCAATCATTTTCAACATCTGTTGCTGGAGAGTTATTTGCTGGCCTTAAACAAAATGGTGTGTTGATACCATCCAATTCACAATTGCCAGTGGAACCAAGCGCGTATTTTGAAAAAGGCGTGAAGTCTGCTTTAGCGACGCAAAAGGCATTTGTGCATCAGTTATTTAGCGCGAGAACCGGCCAGCTTCTAAAGGGAGAAACCGCAGCGCAGGCCGCAGAACGTTTGTCTGGCCTTATAATCGCGAATGATGTCGCTGGTGCGTTGATGCGATTGGATGATCTAGATCAAAACATAGTGGTGATCGGAAATGATAGCCTTGTGGACCGTTATTGTCTCACCATCCGAGCGTGCGGAAAGCGCGCCACGCCTATGGTGACCCTGAAAGCTTCATCTCTTGGGTTTTCGCAAATAATTCAATCAATGAAACTATAAATTGATGGTAGATAAAAAATGAAATTTAACACCATAGATACTCAATTGGATGCAATGCCATTGATTGCAATTCTTAGAGGAATAAAGCCTAGCGAAGTGCTAGAGATTGGCCAAGTTTTGGTAGAGGCCGGTGTTCATGTCATCGAAGTTCCTCTTAATTCTCCAGAACCTTTGGATAGTATTCGTCTCTTGGTAGAGAAACTGGGAGATCAAGCTTGGGTCGGTGCTGGAACAGTTTTGTCACCTGATGATGTGCGTGCAGTCAAAGAAGTAGGTGGGCAATTGATTGTATCCCCCAATGCAGATGTTGATGTGGTGAAAGAAACTGTTGCCAATAACATGGCGTCTTTCCCAGGGGTGCTAACGCCAACCGAAGCATTTGCAGTTGTTAGAGCGGGGGCCAAGAATATCAAAATATTCCCAGCTGGAGCCAATGGTCCAACATTTATCAAAGACCTTAAATCAGTTTTACCAAAAGAAGTCCGTGTTTGTGCTGTGGGAGGAGCTAACGCTGAAAACGCCCATGTATGGTTTGAAAATAAAGCTGATGGGGTGGGTATAGGTTCAGGAATATACAAAGCTGGGGACACGGCTGAAATAGTGAAAGCGAAAGCTGAAGAGCTAGTATCTGTTATCAACGCTTTTAGATCCAAGAAATAGTCACGAGGCCTATCTATGCAAGCACAACTCATTGAAACTATAGACGTTGGGAATACTCTCGGTGAAGGTGTGCTTTTTCGAGAGAGTGATTCCACTGTTTGGTGGACAGATATCCAATCTTCAAAACTCTATTGTCTTGCTTGGCCTAGTTTAGTCTTGAATTCTTATCCTACTCCAGAACGAGTTTGTGCATTTGCTTTTGTTGAGGGGGCTGATGATAAACTGCTCGTCGCTTTTGAGACGGGGTTTGCATACTTTCTTCCTAGCTCTGAGCAAGTTATTTGGATTGCAAAAACCTATGAGCAAGGGTGTGGTGTTCGCATGAATGACGGGCGTACGGACCCAAATGGCAATTTCTGGGTCGGATCAATGGTTGAGCGCCCATTGGAAAGCGGTGAAGCTCCTTCTGGTCAGTTGTATCGACTGATAGGAAAAGACAAAACAATTGTGGGACGTAGTGGGATTCATATCTCAAACGGGTTGTGTTGGTCAGCAGATGGAAAATATGTGTATTTTGCCGACAGCCCAACGGGAGTGGTTCAGCGAGCATCTTATGATTTGAATTCTTGTCAGATTGGCGTTTTTGAAGATGTCTATAAATTTGATGGTGTGAACCCAGACGGCGCTATCACAGATAGAGCTGGGAATTATCTGTCTGCTTTGTGGAATGGAAGCTGTGTAGCGGTCATTTCCGAACAAGGAAAACGTGTTTTCGATATTGAATTGCCAACGCCTCAGATCACTTGTCTGGCTTTGGGCGGGCCCAAACTAAATTTACTGTTCGTGACATCAGCTTCTGATGGATTACCTCAAGATGATAATGGTGCATCACTCGATAAACAGGCGGGAAATCTATTTATTTTAGAGACTGACTTCGACGGTTGTCCTTCCGTTCCCGCCAAGCTGAATCTTGCTTAAATTGTTATTTCCTAATGATCATTATGATGAGCTTTGATTAAATTCCGCTAGGGAAGTGGTTCGATAGACTACGCAAAACCGTTACATTTTGGTCACTGTCACATGGAGAAATGCATGAGACGCTTGCATTTTTGTATGAGTGAAAATGTATCAAAATATACCATTATTTTTGATATACTCGCTTTGAATGCTGTATTACACCGTAAAATGGGCGTTGTTGGTGTGATTTGGGCTAAAGGTAACACGATATAGAATACCAAAAAGCACAAGCGAACTCCATATCAACCATGGTTCATCAGGTTTAGTGTCATAATATGCAAGCATAAGATACTAAAAACCGGGAGGACTGAATGAAGAGTTTTAAAGATATCCTGCTTGGAGCAAGTTGTTGTACAGCGATGCTTGCAATGGCTCCAATCGCAATCGCTCAAGAGAGTGTTGAAGAACCTGCAGCCGAAGAAAAAGCATATCAGGACGTTATTGTTGTAACTGGAATTCGGAAGAGTTTGCAGCAAGCAATGGATGTAAAGCGTGCTGCAAAAGGTGTGACAGATTCTATCGCTTCTGAAGATCTAGGTAAGTTTCCTGACCTGAATGTTGCTGAGTCGCTACAACGTGTACCAGGTATTGCGATCGACCGTTCAGGTGGTGAAGGTCAAGCGGTAACGGTGCGTGGACTTGGTCCGCAGTTCAACACAGTTCTGTTAAATGGTCGCCAAGTTGCAACTGATAGTGGTGGTCGTGAGTTTAATTTTGACACATTAGCTGCTGAACAAATCACGGGCGCGACTGTATATAAGAGTGGTCAGGCTTTCCTCCAAGAGGGCGGTATCGGTGGTACTATCAACGTAACTACAGCGCGTCCATTTGATAACCCAGGTCTGCAAATGGCTGGTTCTGTTAAGGGTGTATATGAGAGCCTTTCAGAAGAAGTTTCTCCGGCTGCTTCTTTCTTGATCAGCAACACTTTTGGTGCAAATGATGAGTTTGGTGTTCTCGCGGCATTGAGCCACCAAGAGCGTAAGGTGCAGATCAACCGCATTGAAACAGCGGGTTGGAGACCTGGTCAGACAATTTCAAACACTGTTGACCCAGATAATGATCCAGCCACTGACAATAGCGTAACAACAACACTTTTCGAGAACGCTTATATTCCTCGGAACTGGGACCAAATTGTTGATGATCAAGAGCGTACACGTACAAACGCCAGTCTTGCGCTTCAATATGCACCATCCGACAGCATTACTCTTACTTTGGACGGTTTTTATTCAAAGTTTGAAGTGGATTCAGAGGTAACTGACCTTGCTTCATGGTTTGAGCCAGATCGTGTTGGAAGTGCTACAATTGATGAAAATGGTACTCTAACTTCATTTACTCAAGAGATTGGTTTGAGTGGTGGTTCTGGTAACCCTGCGACTGACTTTGTGTCTCACACACGAAATTCTCGCGATTCAGAAACGCTAGGTTTCGGTTTCAATGTTGATTGGGATATTTCAGATAACCTAAATGCTAACATTGATCTGTCTCACTCAACGGCTGAAAATGACCGTGCAGGGCGCGACCGTTTCAACGTGATCGGGATTATCAACAACTACTCATTTGATGGTACGGGTGGAACACCAACTGTTGCACATGATGGTTTTGTGGATGGAAGTCTTCCGGACGCAAGCTTAAGTCGCCTGCACTACAATGAAAAAGGTAACCGTCCTACGGATGAGGACGAGATCACTGAGTTCAAAGCTGACTTTACTTACACACCAGATGTTGAAGGTGTAGAAGAGGTTCGTTTTGGTTTCTACAATCAATCTCGTGAGAAATCACAATTCCAAATCTTTGGTAACCAATGTGCATTCTGTGGATACGGCACACCGGCACCAAATGATGTTTTGAACTTCAGACCATTCACGGCAAACAACTTCTTCAGCGGGTTGATTGATACGTTCTACACTTACGATGGTGATGCATACGTTCAGTATCTTGCTGATCAAGGTGTTCCGATTGTTCCTGTTCTTCAAAACAACCGTTACACAGTTGAAGAGAACATCATCAGTGCATACGCCGATTTCACATTCGGATTTGATGCTGGTTCTGTTCCGGTAGAAATCAATGCAGGAATGCGTTACTCAGACACTGAAACAGATGTTGCTGCAGTTCAAAGTTTCATCGCAGATGTTATTCCAACATCTGACCTAACATTGTTCTCCAACGTGTTTGGTCCTGCAACTGACTTTTCAGAAAGCGGCGAGTACGACAATTTCCTTGGAAACTTGAACGTTACTTTTGATGTGACAGAAGACATGAAGCTTCGTTTCGCAGCTTATGAGTCTCTTACGCGTCCAACTCTTTCTGAATTGTCGCCTGCGACAAACTTTGGTGAGCCGCGTCGTCAGAACTTGACTGCTTCTGGTGGTAACCCAGCGCTAAACCCATTCTTATCTACGAATTTCGAAATTTCGTATGAGTGGTACTATTCAGACGACAGCGTGTTCTCGATTGCTGCTTTCCGCAAAGATATTGACAACATCATTGTTAACTTGACGGGTACTGAAGAGTTTACGCTGACCAACCGTACTGCTGCAGACGGTTTCCGCTGTGCTGATGCGCTTTGTGTGAATGGGGCTTTGGATCCAAACAACGACATCGTAGCAAACACAGAAGAGCTAAATGGTGCTTCTGAAATTTACACTGTTACACGTCCTCGAAACGGTGAATCTGCATCTGTAGAAGGTGTGGAAATCGCTATCACTCACGTGTTTGATATGGGTTTTGGTATTGCTGCTAACGCAACTCTAGTAAGCAGTGACGTAACAATCGACCCAACTTCTTCAACGAACTTCTCGCTTGAGGGTATTGGTGACTCATTCAACCTGGTTGGTTTCTATGAGAATGATCGATTGCAAGCACGTATCGCTTATAACTACCGTGATGAATTCCTGCGTCAGATCGATAACGGATTTAACGGTGAGCCAGTGAATACAGAAGCCTTTGGACAGGTGGATGTAAGTGCTAGCTTCGACATCACAGACCAATACACAGTCTTCTTTGAAGGTATCAACATTACTGAAGAAGAGCTAAGACAGTATGGTCGTTTCCCGAACCAGATCTACAACATTGAAGACAATGGTTCGCGTTACGCTGTAGGTGTTCGTGCTACTTGGTAATTTGCAGATAGCAAATTAACTTAACGCTCAATTTGGGCCGGTAGCATTGTGACTATCGGCCCTTTTTATTGGGAGACTGAAGATGCAGAAATCGATTTTGATTGTTGGCGGTGGTACAGCTGGTTGGTTAAGTGCGGCTATCATTGCGGCGCACCATAAAAATCGGCCTGATGGTCAATTGAAAATCAGTTTGGTTGAAGCCGCTGATGTCCCAACAGTTGGTGTAGGTGAGGGAACATGGCCAACGCTTCGTAATACAATACGATCAATCGGAATTGACGAAAAAACACTCTTCAAAACGTGTTTTGCAGGCTTCAAGCAGGGGGCAAAATTTGTAAACTGGGCAAGCAATGATGATTTCTACTATCATCCTTTTACCGTGCCGCTTGGTTATGGGAATATAGATTTAGCGCCTTACCTTGATGATGTTGCTAGCTTTGCAAAGGAATCCAATTACCAAGAGGCTGTTTGTCAGGCGGGTTTGGCTCCGCGAGCTCCAACAGAAGGCGAATATCAAGGTATTTGCAATTACGCCTATCATCTGGATGCTGGGGCTCTGGGTGATTTGCTTAAGAATTATTGTCGAGATGAATTAGGTGTAGAGCACATTATAGGCACGGTGCGAGATGTGCAGCTGGGCGAAGATGGAGGCATTGCTGGTTTATCTCTTGAGAATGATGGTAAAGCTTTTGAATTGTGTGCCGATTTGTTTGTGGATTGTACAGGGTTTAGATCACTCCTGTTGGGGAAGGCGCTTGGCGTAAAGTATAAATCTGTAGATGATATTCTCTTTAATGACACAGCGTTGGCTTTGCGCGTTCCCTATGAAAACGAGAATGACCCCATTGCTTGTCATACGATCGCAGAGGGTCAGAATGCTGGATGGATATGGGATATCGGCCTCACGAATAGGCGGGGTGTAGGGCATGTTTTCGCTAGCGATTATTTATCCGAAGATGAAGCCATGCATAATCTTCAGAATTATGTTGGTAGATCGATCGCAGATTTGGATGTGAACAAAATCAGCTTTTCCGCAGGGCATCGAGAAGTCGGGTGGAAGAAAAATTGTGTAGCGGTTGGTTTGGCAACAGGATTTGTGGAACCATTAGAGGCTACCGCTATAATGCTTGTCGAAGTCGTTGCGCGTTATGTGGCAGAGAATTTATTCTCTGATGAGGCCGCAATGGAAGTTGTATCAAAGCGCTTCAATCAGCAAATGGATTATCGTTGGCAGCGTATCGTAGACTTTTTGAAATTACACTACATGCTAACTAAGCGAGAAGAGCCTTATTGGAAGGCGCATACAAATCCTGACACAATTCCGGAAACGCTCCAAGAAGATTTGGCTATTTGGCAGAACAGAGGTCCAATCAAATCCGACTTTGACGGCGTTGCAGAGCTTTTTCCGGCAGCGAGTTATCAATATGTTTTGTATGGGATGGGATTTAAGCCAAACTTTTCTGAGCAATCCTATTTGTATGATCAGCAACAACAAGCAAATCGCATTATTGAGAAGAATCGAACGGTAACTCAGCAATTATTGAGGGACTTACCCCCGCATCGAAATTATATAAACCACTGGCTAAGCGCCTGATAGGGATCGGATATGAGTAATTTAACGCCATTGAGCAACATTGCGGATAAAACGATTAAAGTCAGTTCGCAAAGGTCGATGTTGTATGCGGAGGGGCGACACATGATGGCGCTCAACGTCGCGGAAGTGAGTCGAGCTATTGTGGACTTTCCGGTTTTGATTAGTCGAATTCAAGGCACAGGTAGTTTTTCTCTATCGGCTCTGACCAGTTTTGAACCCAATAAAAATGTCTATTTATCAGGTGGTCTTTGGGGTTCGAGTTTCTTGCCTGCGGAAATGCACACATTTCCTTTTCAGTTATTGCCCAATGAAGATAAGAGCCAGTCACCTGTCATAGGAGCCGAATTAAATTCTCCGTGCTTTTCGGGCGAAGAGGGGGAGGCTCTGTTCGATGGGGCGGGGCAACCTGCTTTATGGGTTAGCCAAATTCAAGCGCAGTTGGTCGAAAATGCTAAAAATGCAGTCCTAACCGATGAGTTTTTCAAAACGATTGATAGTTTAAATCTGCATGTACCGATTGTTATATCTCTGCATCTGGCAGATGGCCCAATAAATAAAATCGGTGGCCTGTCTATTGTTAATGAAGATAAGCTCAAATCGCTAACTTCCGAGCAATTGGCTATGCTCAATGAAAAGGGTTTTTTAGGGCCATTGTATGCGATGCTCTTTTCAATCTTTCAGTTAAATGGCCTCATCCGTAAACACAATGAAACTGAGGGATTTGTGAAGATTGCTAAATTGGAGATTGAAATCGCCAAAGCTAATAGTTTGATCTAAAAAAATGCCCATAACCAGAAGGATTATGGGCAAGTTTAGATAGTACCAATTTACGGAACACAGATCAGGGAGATCAATTGGAACTAACAGGGATCGTGTAAACGGGAGAGGACACCGCCATCCGCATAAAGCGTGGCTCCCGTGATAAAACTGGCATTGTCTGAACAAAGAAAGAGTGCAGCTTTTGCAATCTCAGATACATCAGCAACACGGCCAATCGGGTGTGCGTCTGCTAGCTCTTGATAGGCTTCGGGTTTGCCTTCGAAGCCAGCCTTGAGCATTGGAGTTTCAGTCGCTGCTGGCGCTAGTGTGTTCACACGAATTTTCTTACCTAGGTCCACTGCAAGCGATCTTGTTAGTCCGTGCATCGCTGTTTTTGTTGTGGCATAAGCGGGAAATTCAGCTTTTGTCGCCTGGGCGTGCACAGTGCCTATGTTTAAGATTGAGCCTTTATTTGCAGTGAGTTGTTCTAGAAACTGTTGAGTGAGAACGAATGGTGCAAGTACATTTACGTTGAAGCTTAAAGTGAGGTCTTCAGGTTTTAAATCTTCAGTGCTACCCAAAATTTGTATGGCTGCGTTATTGATCAGCGCTTTCAATGGTGATTGAGCTGTATACTCGCTGACTTTCGAGGTAAATTCAGTTGCTTTTTCGGGGGAGGAAGCAATCTCATTTAAATCTGCTGGGATAAAAGCATCAAAATCACTGGAAGTTGTTTGGTTGGTTGAGCGACCAGTCGCAATTACAAACCATCCTTCGGCTTTGAAGGCTTGGCACAGGGCCATTCCGATGCCGCCTTGCGCGCCTGTTATTATAACTGATTTCTTCAAAATAAATCTCAAGTTTTCCAAATACTTCAATTGCTAAAGTTAGCTTATTTTTTTTGGTATTTCCATGTGCTGAATGGATTGAGCACAAATCAAATAATGAAATTTGCTCGCTGCTTTTTAATCAAGATAACAAAAGTAAGGTTCATGGGGCGGTAATGGCCTTTAGATGCAATGTTAGAGCGAGTGGTGGCTAGTATTATTTTATTGAACAATTTTCAAATTCGATAGATTTAGTTCAAAAACTAACCTCAAATCTGGAGTGAACGAGGTAGGAGTTATTATTACAGTTAGTGTGACATTTAAACAGTGCTCGATTTGACGTGCTTGATATTGATGTGTTTTGAAAAATTTCATAAAACATGTTAAAAACAATAATTTAAAAAGAGTTTTGCTTGTGCTCCACTAAAGAGCACTTCAATTTTTTCTTAAATGATTTCGCGCGTTGATTATCATAGATTTTCAAAAAAAAGCGAATTTTTGAAAAATCTCCTCTTGCCAATAAATTAATTGTAGCCAATCTTTATTGACTAAAATTATAATAAAAATGTTCGGGCAGATAAAAAAGCGGGTCCGACGCAGTGGAGGAAGCAAATGTCAAAGAAGGTTACTGGGTTAATTCATCAGGCTTGGGGTAAGGGGACAAAGCTTGGGTTGAGTGCAAGTGTTGGGGTTGCCGCGATACTGGGCTTGCCAGCTTATGCTCAAGAGCAGCAGGCTGATACTGAAGCTGAAAGAAGAGTGCTGGACGCTATAACAGTTACAAGTACAAAAAGAGCAACGACACTTCAGGATACACCTATAGCTGTGTCAGTTGTATCTGATGAAGAGATATTGAAAGCTGAAATTCAAGATATCGCTGATATTCAGTCTCTTGTCCCATCATTGCGAGTTACAACTGGATCGACCATAGACAGCACAGCCTTCAGTATCCGCGGATTTGCTAGCGGCAGCGGTGGCGGAGGTATTGAGCCTTCTGTAGGTGTATTTGTTGATGGTGTTTATCGTTCTAGAGCATCATCATCCATTACTGATTTGCCTAACCTCGAACGTGTTGAAGTGTTGCGTGGACCGCAATCAACTCTATTTGGGAAAAATGCCTCGATCGGTGTGATTTCATTGGTTACGAAGGCTCCAGAATTTGAGTGGGGAGGTTATGCTTCGGCTACGGCAGGAAACTATGGATTGTTGCGTTCGCGAGCAGGTATGACAGGCCCTCTGACAGATAAATTGGCGTTTAGTCTGGATGGCAACTTTCAGATGCGGGATGGGTATGGTCAGAACCTGCAAACTGGACAAGATTTAAACGATAAGGATCGTTGGTCAATTCGTGGTCAATTGCAGTATGAGCCAACTGAAGACACCACCTTTCGTCTGATTGTCGATCGCGACGAAATCAACGAAAGTTGTTGCTTAACGTCAAACATAGTTGCCGGTACTACAACCAGATTTGTCTTTTCTCAGTTTGGAGACATAGTTCTAGAAGATCCATTCAGCTATGATACGTATACTGATATCCAGCCTCGCTCTGAGATATCAAATTCAGGTGTTTCATTGCAGTTGGATCAGAATTTTGATCCGTTCACTTTAACATCAATCACTTCGTACCGTACTTCAGAAAACTATCGATTCGCTGATGGTGATGGAGGTTCTTCTGCTGACATCGCATTGAGTGTAAATGATTCTGAATTGGATACTTTTTCTCAGGAAATCCGTCTGACATCTAACTCCAGTGATTCTTCATTCGACTGGATGGTGGGTGGTTATTATTTCAAAGAAAACCTGGATGTTGAAGGGCAGTTTACTTTCGGAGCGGACCTTAGACGTTTTGTTGACATTGCATCCAGAGGTGCGGTCAATGGGCTTGAGGCTACTTTGGGTCTACCACCGGGAGGGGCGTTTTTCCAGGATGGTCAAGGCGCATTTGAAAACAGAGGGCAGGAAAATGAAGCATGGTCTATTTTTGGAACTCTAGATTGGCGCATCACTGATAAATTAACAGCTACTGTAGGGATGAATTACACTGCAGATGAAAAAGAAGTGTATGTGAATCAGGTAAATACAGATAGTTTTGCTGCTCTAGATTTCGTCGGGCTTGGTGTCGTTGCATTTGGTTTAACGCCTGCTCAAGCTCAAACCCCTGGAGTAAACCCATTGTTGGGTTTCCGTAGTTTCCAATTCCTTCGTCCTTTTGTTGATTTCCCAAATGCGGTTGAAGATGGCCGTTCTGATGACAGTGATACGACTTATACGGTGCGTTTGGCTTATGACATGACGGATTCTGTCAATCTTTATGGGTCATACGCGACCGGTTTCAAGGCCACGTCTTGGAATCTTGGTCGAGACAGCAAGCCAACTGCAGACCTGTTTACAGCAGGTTTCCCTCTGCCTTCATCTCCAATTGCAGACGCTGGATTAGCTGTTCCCAACTTGGTTCCAGGAACACGAAATGCCGCCCCTGAAACAACTGAAGTGATTGAAATTGGGATGAAAGCTCAATGGGATCGCTTTTCTGTAAACTTGGCTGTGTTTGATCAAAAAGTTGAAAACTTCCAAGCTACTCTATTCTTGGGTGGTGAAACAGGCGGATTTGCTTTTGCTAATGCTGGGGAGCAGTCAACGCAAGGTGTTGAAATTGAAACAAATTGGGCGATCACTGATAATCTGAGGCTAGGTGTAAATGGTACTTGGATGGATGCTAACTATGACGATTTCCAAGGCGCACCAGGGCCGGGTGGAACTGTTGTGGATTTATCAGGTACTAAACCTGCGAATAGACCGGATCTGACGACAACAACTTCAATATCTTATGACCGTGATATTGGTTCAGCTAATTGGTATATACGCGCGGATTGGAGGCACCAAAGCGGAGCGCCTTACTTTGATAACCCAACTAATCAGCAATTGATTGGCATTGAGCAAGAGTACGATCTTGTGAATGCCTCTTCTGGGATCACGCTTGATAATGATCTCTCATTTTCAGTTTGGGGAAGAAATATATTTGAAGAAGAATATATCACCGGTGCATTCCCAACATTGCTTCAAACAGGCTCAATTTCTGGGTTTACCAATCAGCCTGCCACGTATGGTGTGACTGTTAGGAAGGTGTTTTAGAAATGCGGAAACGAGTTAAACACTTAAATGCTCTGCTAATCGGAATGGGGGCTTTGTTATTTGTATCTGCATGTAACAAAGCGCCAAGCACCGATCACTATTCTCAGTCGGAACTAATCAAAGGTGTCAACTATATTGGAATATCTGTTTCTGACTTGGCGGCTGCTGAAGCTTTCTATTCAAATTCAATAGAAGGCTTGGAAGTTGTGGAGAGAAAGGTGCTGGAGCAAACTTCAGTACTGGATTCACTCGCAGGTGAAGACGGGCTAGTTGTGGATTCAGTTATGTTGAGGAGCAGCAATGCTCAATTGCGTCTAATGCAGTTTGCGGAGAATGATCATACAGAAGTTGATGCTGTTCCCGTGAATGGTCCAGGCATGATGCATGTCTGCTTTCAGGTGGACGAAAAGATTCAAGCTTACCAGAAGTTTTTAAACAATGGTGCCAAGACTATAGGTGATCCAGAAATGGTTCAGCTAAATCCTCTTCGACCCGTCAAATATGCTTATGTAAAAGATCTCGATGACACGATTGTTGAAATTGAACACGTCGACATCAAAGCGGCAAAGTTGAAAGAGCCACCCAAACATAACCATCGAATGCGCCATATTGCGCTAGCAACTGGTGATGTTGAGAGGTTGGCTTTATTTTATCAGAAGCTTCTTGAAGCAAAAGCTCCTAGACGTTTTGACAATATCTCTTCTAAAAAGATTGATAGGGTTGCTGGTATGGAAGGTTCTAAACTCACTATGGCTTGGTTTCATATTGGAAATTTGGAACTAGAGCTGGCCCAATATCATAGTCATCCACCTCAAGAGTTGAGTGGGACCCGTCCGATCCAGGCGCATGGATACAACATGATTATGCTTGATGTGACGGACGCCGATGCTGTTAGCAGTTTGGTTGTTGCAGCCGGTGGTACAATTGTTTCTGAGAAAGAGATGCTTGATGGTGGGGAGGTGATTTTTGCTCGTGACCCAGATGGCAATCTACTTGGGCTACAAGAAGCGTCGCCGGAATCCATAATTTCATCAGACAATTTTTTGAGCAATCTAATGTAGTGTTTTTCCTCTCCCAAGTGGAATGCACGGGTGAGCCTGTGGGGAAGGAGTAAATAGGATCTACTCCTTCCCGAAGGCTTTTAACAAATTCACTAAGCCAGCGAGTTTAGATTTAAGGCAAATGTAATGGTAGCAAGAATTTTCAACTGGGCTTTTATAATATTTCTTATGCTGGTCGGTATATACCTGACTTTGCTTGGTGGATTTTTAACCTACCTGGGAGGCAGCCTATATTATGTGGTAGCCGGAATAGGAATGTTGGTAGTTGGAACTCTCTACATTCGCAAAAATGAATGGGCTGTTCGTATTTATGCTTTGATGCTCGGATTGACTATTGTTTGGTCACTTTTCGAGGCAGGGTTAGATTTTATGGCCTTACTTCCACGCCTTGCTGCTTGGATCGTCGTTGGTGGTTGTTTCTTATTGCCTTGGAGGCGTGAATTTGTAAGGGGGCTTGCGGTTGCAAAATTTCCAAAATTACCGGCGTCGCAAATTCTATTGAAATGCGGAATGGGAGTAGGGGGAGTTGCCCTGCTATTGTCAGCGGTTCAAGGCTATGAACGAAATTCTACCGGATCTGAATTTGATTCACAAAGCCCGGAAACGGTTCAAGATTGGCGTCAATATGGTAATGATGATGGGGGGACTCGATTTGCTCAAATTGATCAGATCAACACTGAGAATGTTTCGAAATTAAAAGAAGTATGGCGCTTTCGTACTGGTGTGTCAGATGACTTCAAAATGACACCTCTTCAAGTGAATGGTCTGTTGTATCTTTGCGGGGCAAACAATGTGTTGATCGCTGTCGATGATACGACAGGCAAAGAGGTTTGGCGATATGACACAAAGTCTGAACCCACTGCGCAACATCAATACGCAAAAACATGCCGCGGTATTAGCTATTTTGAAGCGCCTGAAAGTTATCAGGGTGAGTGTAAAAAGCGCATAGTCACTGGTACTGTCGATGCCCGAATGATGACTGTCGATGCTATGACAGGTGAGCTGTGTACGGAATTTGGGGAAGAGGGGGCAATCGACCTGCGCAAGGGTATGAGTCCTCATGCGCCTGATGATTATTACGTGACATCACCACCTCTTGTTGCGGGCGATGTGTTTGTTGTTGGTGGTTTAGTCCTGGACTCTCAAGATTTAGGTCTGCCTTCAGGTGTTGTCCGCGCGTATGATGCTATTACTGGTGAATTTCGCTGGGCGTGGGATGTTGGAAACCCAGACTACAAAGGCGAACCAAAAGAAGGTGAGACCTATACGCCGGGAACGCCAAATGTTTGGTCTATAATGAGTTATGATGCCGAATTGGATCTCATTTATGCGCCTACTGGTAATGCATCACCAGATTACTATGGGGGGGAACGCAGGCAATTTGATGATGAATATTCATCTGCAGTCGTAGCCATAGATGCTGAAACGGGAAATACTGTTTGGAAGTTTCAAACAGTGTATCACGATGTGTGGGATTATGATGTTCCTGCTCAACCTGTATTGTTGGATGTGCGCAAAGATGGAGAGCAGGTACCTTCTGTTGCAGTGCCAACAAAACGTGGTGAAATTTTCTTGCTAGATCGCCGTGATGGAAGTCCGGTGCACCCAATTGAAGATCGCCCAGTTCCGCAAGATCCAGTGATAGGGGATTATCTTGCTGAGACGCAACCTTTCTCTTCGTTGCCGCATTTTCGTCCATTCTTGCATGAAAAGGATATGTGGGGCCTAACACCTTTGGATCAGCTACTGTGCCGCGTTGAATATAAAATGATGCGATATGAGGGGCATTTTACACCGCCTACAGAGAAAGGCAGTTTGCTATTTCCTGCCAATTTCGGAGGGTTTAATTGGGGAAGTGTATCTGTTGATGCTGACAATGGATTATTGGTAGCTGCACCTATGTTGCTCGCAAACCGCATTCTTCAAGTAACACCTGAGCAAGTGGCTGATGCTGGTCCTAGAGCTGCTTTGTTGTTGGGTAAAAATCATCCAGCTGTTCGTTTGGACCCGGAGGGACCAATGCCTGAAATGGGGGAAGCTGATGCAAGCGACCCTTACGACCATCGCCGTATCAAATTTTATGCAGTGACCATGCCATTTATGTCTCGATTTGCGTTGCCTTTGCTCGGTGGCACGCAGGTTCCTTGTTTTGAGCCGCCTTGGTCTCAGATTGCTGTTATCGATTTGAATACCAACGAACTTATGTGGAAACGCCCGCTGGGAAGCATGAAGGAATCCGGTCCATTTGGTTGGCGTTCTGGATTGCCATTTAGTGTGGGTACTCCTGTGCGAGCAGGTACGATGACAACGCGCGGCGGATTGACTTTTATGAGTTCTACTATGGACAGAACGGTGCGAGCATTTGACGTAAGAACAGGTAAGGTGGAGTGGTCGCAAGAATTGCCTGGAAACGGGCAGGCCACGCCCATGAGTTATGTGTCTGAGAAGTCCGGCAAGCAATACATCATTGTAACAGTGCCAAATCCAGGATGGAGATATCCGAGAGATCCAGTCAGTGGGAACTACACAGATAGTCAAAGTGTTATTGATGGGAAGGGCGGATATGTTATCGCCTATGCGCTTGATGAATAGCTTTAACAATTGAGGGGCATGTCAAAGGCTTTCTTCAATTTTAAATTACGCATAGTGTTATAGAATCAAGAATAATCTGGAGGGTGCAGCGGCTTATTGTGTGCCCTCTCTTGCGTAAAAGTATATAACATGACTGAAGAAGCGACAAAAACCAGAACACGGCTCAGTCCCGAGAAGCGAAGGTCACTTATATTGGACAGTGCCGCGATTATTGTCGCGCGTGATGGGGTTGCTCAAGTTTCGATGGATGCGATTGGGCGTGAGGCTGGAGTCAGTAAATCGCTTGTTTATAATTACTTTGAAAACTTAACTGAGCTTTTGAAGGAGCTTTTGGAGCGTGAGCTGAAAGAGCAACGCTTTCATCAAGCAAAAGCTGCGGAGAATGCTGAAACTTTTGAAGAATTGGTCAGGGGCGTGACGCATGAGTATCTGTCGTATATTGCCAAGCGTGGTTTGTTGATTGAGCGTTTGCAGTCAGAGCCAAGCCTATCTGATATATCCAATCCGACTGACTATAGTAGAGAGACTTCTGTTGAATACCTCACCGAGATAGTGGTCCGCAATTTCGGACTGGATCCAGATATTGCGCGCGCAGCAACGGATATTTCGTTTGGATTGCCTGCAGCCGCTGGAAATTATCTTTTGCATTCGGAAATGGAACTAAAAAAAATAGAAGATCTGACAGTGACAATGATTTTGGGATCATTGTCAGCTGTCAATAATGATAATTCCATACGGAAGTTGAAGATTTAAAAAGAATAAAGCTAGAAAACGTTGACTGACTGGCCGCCATCTAAAACGATCGATTGACCAGTCATATAATTGCTTTTTTGTGATGCCAGATAAACAGCGATTCCTTCCATGTCTTCTAGTTGGCCGCCTTTTCCATTTGCCGTTCTGCGCATGCAAGTTTCTCGAAATATTGCTGGTGCGTTTAGGGACATTTCAGTCTCGATATAGCCAGGTAGAATAGCATTTGCTTGGATGTTCATTGGTCCAAGTTCAATTGCAAGTGCTCGAATTAATCCGTTTACTGCTGCTTTGGTTGCGGAATAGGTTGTATTTCTAGGTGTGCCTACAATAGCTGCGGCTGAAGACGTAACGATTAGTTTTCCAGGAGATTGTTGCTTTAGGAATTCGCGTATAGCTGCCTGAAATGTAAGGATTACACTGGTGAGGTTTAGGTCAACATTGAACCGCCAATCATCCATAGATAATTCGTGAAGGGGGCCAGTTACTCCGCCGCCTCCCGCGTTTGCGAAAAAGCTGTCTATTTTTCCAAACCTTGAAATAGTGGATGCCATTGCTTCTTTGACATTCTTTTCATTTGTAACGTCACAAGTGAAGCTTTCTACATCGCCCCCAAGTTCTTTGAGTTCACTTAGGGCTAATTGATTTTTTTCGCTGTTTCTTCCCCAGATCGCAATCTTTGCATTTGCTTTGACAAGACCTTTCGCCATTGCGAGGCCGAGTCCGCCGTTTCCGCCCGTGATAACTGCAACGTGGTTGGTGAGGTCCATCATAATTCATTCTGCCGTGGTTGCTATAAGTGCTGCCTCTAAGGATGAGGTTATTGGAAAAAAAGTCAATAACAATTTCAAAATTAGCGGAAAATTGATATTTTAAGTGGTTTTAGTAGACGTCAGAGTGTTTTGTTGGCTTATTGGTCAGCAAGCGGGTGGGGCGTTTTGTTCCACTTTAGGTTCGTATCATTGACAATTCGAGATGTTCCTTTTAGGTGCCCGATATGTTGAGGAACGGCTATCAAACTATGAGTACGAAACAATCCTTCATTGCATTTGCTGCAATGATTGTCTTTGTGCGCGCTTTAGTTCCTGCCGGATGGATGTTGGCACCTAGTGAAAACGGGGACAGCATTAAAATTCAAGTTTGTGATGGGCATTGGGTAAATTGGAATCCAATTACAGGTCAGACCGATGAGAGTGATCTCGATGGAAATGAATATCCTCAAGACAGTGCTGACCTCTATAATAAATGTGCATTTTCAATATCAGTGGATGTGGAGAAAACGGTCGAATATGACCATCTCGTTCAAACGAGCGTGTGGGCTAGCCTCACGATCCCGCGTCCTTCAACTGGACCACCGATAGGGCGTCAAAACCAATACCAATTACCCGCCAGAGGGCCTCCATACCCAGCCTAAATCTATTTGATTTTTTGGTTGGTTGTCCTGCGTTTCATTAAAAGAAAAGTGCGCAGGTTATTGGAGAATAAATTCGTGAATTTTTATCTTAAAACGGCTGCAAGTCTTGCGGTCCTTTCTGCGTCATCTGTCTTTTTTTCTGGCACCGCTTCGGCCCAAGGGGTGGGCCAACGTTCAGAGCGCATGCAGATGGATACAGTTGTGCTAACAGGCACTCAATTGAGTGGAACGGCAATTGATTCAGCCGCAGCTCGTGAAATTCTTGAGCGCGTACCTGGAGCCGTTGGTTTAGTTGAAGCTGATGTCTTCCTTGATGATTTTGCGCAAAGCATCGGGGATGCTTTGACATACACGCCGGGTGTCTTTGCTGATGTTTCAGCGCAGCGAGAAAGTCGTTTGTCAATTCGAGGATCCGGATTGAACTCCACTTTTGAGCGTCGTGGTTTGACTGTTTTGCGTGATGGTGTGCCAATTTCTCGTGCGAGTGGAGCGACTGAGTTCCAAGAAGTGGATCCACTTACAATCGACTATATCGAGGTTTTTAAAGGTGCAAATGGATTGCGCTACGGTGCTTCTTCTTTAGGAGGGGCGGTTAATATTGTAACTCCAACAGGACGAACCCGTGACGAAACCGCATCATTGCGCTTAGAGACGGGAAGCTTCAATACATTTAGAGGAAGCGCAAGCCTTTCCCATGCAGGTGAAAAATGGGATTTTTATACCGGTCTGACAGGATTGAAATCAGACGGCTTTAGAGATCATTCCGATGTGAACAGTGTCTATAGTCATTCAAATTTAGGATACAAGTTCGATTCCGGAATTGATACGCGCTTTTATCTTACAGCGTTAAGCGACAACTTTGAATTATCTGGTAGCCTAACTTTTGATGAGGCAATGAATAACCCGCGGGCCAACCCACCTGGTGTGTCTATCGGTCCATTTTTTCCGGGCGGTCCGGTTGTTGTTCTGGATGCAGGCCCTGAAGGGGATGATTGGGATCGAAACCTCGACGTATATCGTTTGGCTAATAAAACGGTGATGCCATTTGAAAGCTTCAATATGGAAGTGGGTGCTTGGTACGCATATCGTGATCTTGATCACGCGATTACGCGATTTGCGGGTATTATTGTTCAGCAAGAGGATGAGGTGGGAGCGTCTATTCGATTGGATGGTCAGACAAGTGTACTTGGCTTGGATGCTGGTTGGATTTTTGGAGCCCAGATTAGCTCATCAGAGAATGATGCGCGGAGATATGTAAACGACTTTGGTCGCCGAGGGGAACAAAGTTCAAGAAGTGATCAATCAGCTGAAAATATTGTCTCATATGGGCAGTTTGACCTGTCTCTCACTAGCAACCTGACAGCAATTGCAGGTGTTCAGTATGTGAATGTCATTCGTGAAACCGAAGATGTCATGAATGGCGAGGCAGGTGAAAACGGTAAGGTTACAAAAGCTCAGTTTAGTCCAAAAATTGGTTTGCTTTGGGATGTAAATGACGACGTTCAAATATTCATGAATGCCAATAAGTCCTTTGAACCAGCCAACATGTCTGACTTAACGGCTGGCGGTGCTTTGGACTTTACACCTTTGCAGGCCCAAAAAGCATGGACGGTAGAACTGGGGTCTCGTGGACAGAAAGGGCGTTACTCTTGGGATGTCGCTGTATATCGCAGTGAAATCGAGAATGAGTTTGTTGAACTTCCATTCCCAGGATCCCGCGGAGCGGTATCGGCAACATTTAACGCAGGAGATACAATTCACCAAGGATTGGAGCTTGGGTTTGATGTGGATTTATCATCTGAAGAAATGAATGAAAATGGCGCGTCTTTTGTTTGGAGAAATGCGTATACATTTAATGATTTCACATTCGATAGTGAGCCATTAGATCCATTTGGACGTCTCAATGATTTATCCTTGAGTGGAAACAAATTGGCTGGGATACCTGAGCAAATTTATGTGACTGAGCTACGTTATGAAACGGATGGTTTTTACACTTCTGTAAATATGCGGCATGTGCCTGAGGGACCTTGGGGTGACTATGCAAACACATTCATGGTTGAGGGATACACTCTCTTTGGATTGAATGCTGGTTTCGATTTGACTGAAACGGTGAGTCTATTTGGTTCTATCGAGAACATTGGCAATAAAAACTATATTTCCAATGTATCAACTGTTGGAGACTTCTCTCAACAAGGCGGGAATATCTTCACACCTGGCACAGGCCGAGCAGTGTATGTCGGTTTGAAATCTTCATTTTAATTTAAGTTGAGAAGGGAGCACTGTTATGCGTGTATTCTCGATAAAGTATCATCGCATGCTAGGGCTGATTGCTGGAATAGCTTTGCTAATCTGGGGAATTTCAGGCCTTTTGCATCCGATTATGACGACGTGGGGACCGCAACAAGCAGTGTTCTTTCCTCCTAAGCAGGCGATAAATTTGCAAGGAGTTCATCCCTTGTCAGAGACGCTAGCAACTGCAGGCATAGAAAAGGCAAGTGCTGTTCGTGTTGTTCCATCTGATGGTAAAAATGTTCTTCAGGTCACGATTGAAGCCAATCAACCAAGGCAGTATTTTGAGCTGGTAAATGGAACAGAACTTATCAACTATGATGTAAAGCATGCTGAGTATTTGGCGCGTTATTATACAAAGGCAGAAGAAGATATTCGGTCAGTTGAGTGGGTAGATGAATTTACTCCAGAATATCCTTGGGTGAATCGTCTCTTGCCGGTTTACAAAGTCAGTTTTGATAGACCCGATAATCTTTCAATCTTTGTGTATACCGAAACCAATGCATCGGCGGGATTATCCAATAATTTCAAGCACACAGTGCAAACAGGATTTCGCTGGCTTCATACTTGGAGCTGGTTTCCAAGGGATGCCGATTGGGCTCGTGTTGTTCTGATTTCACTCTTTATGCTGTCTCTTTTTTCAATTGCAGTGACAGGTATTGGAATGTTGCTGTTGATCAAGAGAAAAGCTCGTGCGCCGGGTGTGCGAGGATGGCATAGATTGGCTGGTTATGTATTGGCTTTACCGATCTTGTCTTATTCAGCCAGTGGTCTGTTTCACTTGCTTACATTTGCTGCGGTGCCGCCTGTGAGCAATCTACAATTATCTGAACCTATCGATCTCAATAAAGCTCATTTTCCAATTCATGAACAATGGGAAGAGATTAGCGCGGGGCTGAATGTATCAACGGTTTCTATCATTGAGGATGTAAACGGTAACCTCTTATATCGTTTGGGTATTGCAAAACCTCGCAGTGGTGGTCCGAACACAGCCGCAGAAATTCGAAATGCAAGATATGATGGGGTGGAGCGTACCGGTCCAGCTATTTATTTAGATGCATCCACAGGATTACCTGTAGAGCAGGGTGACAAAGAGTTGGCATTGCAGTTGAGTGAAAAATTCACGCAGAATGATCGTGAATTGATAGAAGATGCTGGCATAGTCACACGATTTGGTTCGGGATACGATTTTCGAAATAAGCGATTGCCTGTATGGCGCTTTGACTATGGAGCGCCTGTGAATGCGACAGTATTCGTAGATACAACAACAGGTGTATTGGCTGATGTAACACTCCATTCTGCAAAGCCTGAACAATGGAGTTTCTCTCAACTTCACAAGTTCGATTTTTTGCGAATGGCGGGGCGTGATGGGCAAAACGTAATTATCGCAATTATAGTGCTGTTATGTCTTGGTTTTCTTGCGGCGTTGGGTTTGCAAATGGATATCAAACGCCGCCGACGTTAGATTTGGATTGGTCGCCGTGTTCTATCTTATTTTAATGGAACACGGTGACTGTATTCTAAAAAGTTCAATCGATGTGAGCAGGTTGTTTAACAGATTCTCTGACAACAAGTTTGTGCGGCAAGTATTTCTGGGGCTCGATGCCTGACAGTTTTTGACTTCTAGCGATAAGGAGGTTTGTGGCTGTTTCTCCAAGCTCCAGCAATGGTTGTCTGATTGTAGTCAGGGTAGGCCACATTTTGTCGGCGATTTCTGAGTCATCGAATCCAACGACTGAAAGTTCGGATGGAACGCTAATTCCTTTGCGGTGAGCAGCGCTTAAAACACCAGCAGCCATATCATCATTTGCAGCGAAAACAGCTTGTGGTGGTTTTTCCATATCTAGGAGTTTTTCACCCGCTTTTAATCCGCCTTCAAATTCGAAATTCCCTGAATAGACTAATGATTCATCCAGAAGTATGCGAGAATCAAGTAGGGCTTGCTTGTATCCTGCATAACGTTCGATTGTAGCGTTTTGATCTTCTTTCCCTCGGATAAAGCCGATGCGTGTATGACCTGAATCAATTAGATATTGTGTAATTTCACGTGCTGCTTCGCGTTCATTGATTTTCACTTCAATTTGGTCGTCATCGATGTCATTTGGCCCGATACGCGCGATAGGAACGCCCATGTCCTTGAGGGTTGTGTTGATGCGCTCATCGTTTGACAACGGGGAAACCAAAATAGCACCATCCGGAACCCCCAGCGTTGGGAGGCGAGATAACTTCTCTTCAATTTGTTTTTTGCTTAAATTTTGACTGTCCATAATCATGGAAACTATCAATTGGTAGCCATTGTCCTGACAGGCTTTGATAATTCCGGCCTGGATAGCGTTCACATAATTGCTTCGATTATTATGAATTATGAAGTGGATTGTGTAACCACGATTACTGCGCAGACTGCGTGCATTCGCACTGGGTACATATCCTAATTCTTCGACAGCAGATTTTACTTTGTCGCGCAGTTCTTCTTTGACATGTGGCTCGTTGTTTAAAACACGCGAAACAGTCTTAATCGAAACGCCTGCTAACTTTGCAACATCCTTCATTTTGGGAGCACTTTGAGGCATAAGCGTTTTCCTGTTTTCAATAGTCTATTTTTCAACCGAATCCGCAGATTCAGATAATTCATCAATAATTTGGGCGTGTCTGCTGCGACTTAACGGTAAGATATAAATCACAACTGCCGATAAAGTTAATAGCACTCCAGGCATTATAGAAATGTATAACCTGATTCCATCTACTACAGCGTCTGATTGAGCTTCTATTTGGGCGTCATAGCCTAAATAGGACAGAACTATTCCTACGCCCAATCCAGTTAATCCGCCTGATATTTTTTGAACTAATGTGACCGAGCCAAACACAGCGGCTTCATTTCTAATACCAGTCTTCCATTGTCCATATTCTACAGTATCAGGGATGAAGGACCAAACAAGCACACCAAATGCGCTGCAGCCAAAGCCCAGCCCCGCTGTTTCAGGTGGGATTCCTGAAATCAGAGGAAGGTTCATAAATGCCAAACTGATACCACATATAGATACGATGAAGGTCGCAGAGATCCACGCCGTTTTTTTATTCAGTTTGCTAATCACGTATGTCCAAACTGGAGCTCCGATAAGAGAAGCAATTGCGGAAATTGTGAAGATCGTTTCTTTGGAAGCAAAGGTGGATTGATTGATCTCAATAAAAAACGCCAGAGGAATAAGGTAACTTGCAGTTCCGGCGGCCTGAAAGAAAACAGCTAAAAGCATCAGGGTAAGGGCTTTATTGCTGACAGCGCTTGTTAGGAAAAGTAGAAAATTATTGGTAGGTGCCTGACGGCGACCCGGAGGGGGGCGTTCTCTAGTATTGAAAAAACAAGAGAGGAGAGCAAGCGTTGCGACACTGCTTCCGACAAATGCTGTCATGAAGAAGCCGTGGCCATCAGTTTCCGAGCCGTTGTTGAAAAACCTCACAAGTGGGAACCACAATAATGAAACAGTTAGCAAGCCAGAAAAGGCGAAGAACATCCTTGTGCCAGAGATAACAGTTCTGTCTCGGCTATTGAATGATAATCTTGAAGAAAGCGCTGAGTAGGGCACTGCTACAAACGTATAACAAGTGCGGAATATCATGTGTGTCACAGCAAGATGGATGATCAATCCATTGCCTTCAAACGGTGGGATCCAGAACAAGAAAGTGAATACTAACCCCAATACGCCGCACCCATATAATATAAATGGACGATAAGTTCCAAACTTTGTTCTCGTACGCTCGGCTAGAAAGGCAACTATTGGATCTGAGATTGCATCCCAAAACAAACCAATGAAGTAGATACCCCCTGCTATGGTGGGTGGGAGGCCGAGAATATCCGCATACCAAAAAACGAGAATGAGCGATAAGCTATTCCAGTATATGTTTATCCCGAAATCACCAATTCCGTAGCCAACAAGGGTACGCCACGAAAGTGAGGTGTTTCGAGAATGCATGCTGATTAACCTCTAAGGACTCTTGTCGTTGCTAGTAGCGCAACGAATCTTTGCAGGCTAATTGATGGATTTGGAACTAACAAGTCAGGTAGCTAATCCTCTACATAGTGTTGGTAGCTTTATCAGGCTATGACCAGCAGTTATGAATAGTGACTGTCCGTCTTCTCCAAAAACACAATTAGCATTTGCTCGTCCTGTCGTGATGCGTCCAAGAGCCGTACCATCTGCTGATATGAGAAAGACACCGCCCGGGCCCGTTACAAAAACAGACCCATCTGCACATACTGTCATGCCGTCGGGAAGGCCGGGCATGTCTTCATTTTGATATTGCGAGGCATCAAACCAGATTTCATCATTTGTAGGCGTAAATTCGTTACTCAAAGTGAGGCGGCGTACGATTGCAGCCTCGGGATCTGATTGAGATATATAGAGATGACCTTCATCTGGAGAGAGGACTACGCCATTTGGGAATGTCATGTCATCCAGCAAACGTGTAACTTCGCCATTGGGAGATAGTTTATACACTCCATTATGCGCCATTTCTTTGAGAGGCGAGGCGTCTAGATCTTTTAAGCCGTATGGAGGGTCAGTAAAAAATAGCGTTCCATCCTTGGCTTTGACAACATCGTTTGGGCTATTGAACTTCTTGCCTTCAAATTGATGAGTTAGATCAACAGCCTCATTTGTTTGCAAATCCATTCTTTGAACCGAGCGCCGTCCATGATTGCAAATTATCAAACTGTCAGTGTCAGCTTCGTACCAAAGACCATTTGCACCAGGTTCTCTGAAGCCATCTTTTTCGCTTAAGTCTGCGCCGGAAGGTTTCAGAAATACAGATACTCCATCCTTTTGGGACCATGTATAAGCTACATTTTGGGGGACATCAGTAAAATACAGTTTTTGGCGTTTGGAATCCCAAGCGGGACCTTCCAGCCATTGATGCCCTGAGGATAATACACTCCACTCTGCGTTTGGTGCGATGTAATCAAAGAACCTTGGGTCAAACGCATGTAAGGCCGGATTAGGGTTTGAGTTTGGAGAAGTTCCAGCTTCCTTGGAACATGCAGCCAAAACTGCTGCAGCTCCAAGGCCCGTTACGTATTGACGTCGATTTATCATTTTGAAACTTCAACTTTTGTTTTGATCGCGGCAGCGGGGATTGAACCCCTTTTTTGATCAGTTACATTGATGGATGTTTCACTTTCTATATCTGATGAAGAGCGCCCAATAAAGAACTTTAGTTCTCCTGCTTGGGTGAGCCATTCATTTCGTTTGACATAAATGCCAGATTGTTCGGCTTGAACAGTGAATGTGATTTTTGCTGTTTCGCCAGGTTCAAGGGAAATGCGTTTATAGCCTCGCAATTCAATGCGAGGACGAGCTACGAATGCGTATGGGTCGCGCATGTAAAGTTGAACCACTTCTTCAGCAACCATGTCTCCAGTATTGGTTACGTCAGTGGTAAGTTGGACACTACCATCTGACGATATGGATGTGGTGTCTGCGGTTAGCTCACCGTATTCAAAGCTGGAATAACTCAGGCCATGCCCGAAAGGGTAGAGTGGAGTGGTCTCAACATCTATGGAACGATTGGTGTCTTTAGCCAGATTTGAGTGGGCTGGGCGACCACTTGGGTTTTCTGAGTATGAAAATGGAACTTGCCCGGTCTTTCTTGGGAAATTGATTGGAAGTCGACCAGCAGGAGACACCTCTCCATAAACGATATCGGCTAATGCGTTTCCAGCTTCAACACCGCTCATCCAAAAGTTAAGAATTGCGTCTGCTTTTTCATCTAATTCTGGGATAGCCATTGCACGGCCGGTCACGAGTACAACTGTTACTGGCTTGCCTGTTTTGAAAATAGCCTCTGCTAGTTTCATTTGATTTTCTGGGAGTTCAATATCTGTTCGCGCACGAGCTTCTCCTGACCAGTCATAGTGTTCACCAATCACTAAGACAACGCGATCAGCCGCTTCAGCTGTTTCGATGGCTTTAGCAAGATCAGCTTGAGGAGCAGAGTAGATGTTGTCTTCCACGGACACTTGTCTATCTGGAGCATAGGAGAATGAAGATTCATAAACTTCAGTACCTTTGGCATAGCTGATCTCAATGCCTTCAGGAGCATTGTTTGTCAGACCATCAAGAAGTGAGACAACTTCATTTTTGTCACCCCGAGCACGCCAAGACCCAAGCTGAGTCATAGTGTCTTTTGCTAGCCCGCCGATCACCGCAATTTTTTGTGGTTCTGTTATGGGGAGCGCGTTGTTTTCATTTTTCAGCAATACGGCAGTTTTTTGTGCTGCTTTACGCGCCAAGGCTCTGTTCTCGTCTTTGAGAATTTCAGCGCGTTCGCGTTCAACGTCATGGTATTGCAATCCTTTGTCAAACAGTCCGAGTTGCTCTTTAACAGTGATGATCCGGCCTGCGGCTAGGTTAAGGTCATTTTCAAGGTTAGGGTTTTCTTTGATCGCGTTTATGAGGTCTTTTTTGTAGACTTCACTTGTCATATCCATGTCGACACCCGCTTGAAGGGCTAGAGAGCCTGCTTCAGCGCGGTCTTTGGCGATCCCGTGATTGGTAAGTTCATGGATGGCATTCCAGTCACTAACAATCATGCCGCAAAAGCCCCAATCAGAACGTAACACACCATCAACAAGTTCTTCATTTGCGGTTGTTGGAATGCCAGCAATGTCATTGAAAGCTGTCATGTATGACCCGCTTCCAGCTTGGTTGGCTGCATAGAAGGGAGGAAGGTAGACCTCATTTACAGTCCGTTCTGACACATCGCTAGTTCCGTAATCTCGGCCGCCAGTAGGGGCACCATAGACACCAATGTGCTTAGTTGTGGCGAGAACAGTATCTTCTGCTGAAAGATCCCCGTTTTGAAAACCCTTAACCTGAGCCTCTGACATTCTAGAGCCTAAATAAGGGTCAGATCCAGCACCTTCTACAATGCGCCCCCAGCGAGGGTCTCGCGCGATATCCACCATTGGTGCAAATGTCCAATGAAGCCCTGAAGAAGCTGACTCGCGACCCGCCATGCGAGAAGCTTCTTCCATTAGTTCATCGTCCCATGATGCTGCCATGGCGATTGGAACGGGATAAATTGTCCGATATCCGTGAACAACATCCATTGCAAAAAGGAGGGGAATTCCATGTGTACTTTCTTCTAAAGCTACACGTTGAATTTCTTTCAATTCAGCTGCGCCGGCAACATGCAGATAGGAGCCAATTTCTCCGCGGCGTACTTTATCAAATTCTTCTTCGTTCAGGCGTGAATTTAAGTTTTTACTGCGCCCACCTGCTGCTTGATGAAGTTGCCCGATCTTCTCTTCCAATGTCATTTTTGAAAGAAGTTCAATAGCGCGTGGGGAGAGGCATTTTTCGAAAGAGGAAGTTGTGTCAGAGGTTTTCTGAATCTCATCGACTAATGCAGTTGGAGCCGGGTTCACTTGTGTTGAAAGAGCCTGACATCCTGTCAGAAAAGTGCTGCATAACGCAATGGACGCGAATGTTTTCAAGGTCTGTTTCATATACCAAAAATGTTAAATCCAGCAATCGAACACGATCAGCGGGATTTAAGCTCCTTCTTTATTAGCCATTATTCTTTGCCGCATTTATTCACTGACATACTCTAAATGTCAACGTTGTCAGTCTGTGAATTTGCATGGAGCATTTTTATATCAAAGCATATCTGCTTGATTGAGAGCAGCGTGAGTTATTGATGGAATCAAATGTGCATTGATTGTCGTTGACAACGTAATCAATATTGGGCAGTTATAGTCAAAACAGGTGTTTCAAGAGGAAGTCGGAATGTCATATCAGCGTTTATTTGTAGCCATGTTGATGGGGACAACGATTTTAGGGTGTCAGGGGAATAATTCTGTGCAAACCCAAAATGGTGCAGAAGTAGAAGTGTCAAAAGCTGCCGCTGAGAAGCATCCGGCTGAGGCTAACCCTGAAATTTGGCCGAGCCTTGAGCCATTGCCGCTAGATCCAGAAATTGAACAGCGTATCGACGTCTTGCTGTCCAAGATGACGTTGGAACAAAAAGTCGGTCAGGTTATTCAAGCAGATTCTGAATCTGTTACGCCTGAAGAAGTGAAAAAGTATCGATTAGGTTCCGTTCTTAGTGGTGGAAATTCTGCTCCAGGTGAAAAGCCTTACGCAGATGCATCATTGTGGCTGGAGGATGCGGATAAGTATTTCCAGGCATCTCTAGATTTGGATGGTGTTGAAGTTGCTATTCCAGTTATTTGGGGAATTGATGCTGTTCATGGTCACGCCAATCTGACTGGCGCAATTGTGTTTCCGCATAATATTGGTCTGGGTGCAGCAAATAACCCAGATTTGATAGAGAAAATATCACAAATTACAGCACATGAATTGGTCGTTTCGGGGCATGATTGGACATTTGCTCCCACGCTTGCTGTTCCACGTGATGTACGTTGGGGGCGTAGCTATGAAGGCTTCTCGAGCAAAAGCGACATTCAATCATCATATTCTGCGAGAATTGTAGAAGGTTTGCAGGGCAAATTTGGTGACGAAGATTTCATGAAAGATGGCCGTGTAATCTCTAGCGCCAAGCACTTCCTGGGTGATGGTGCAACGGAAAAAGGTCGCGACCAAGGTGATGCCATCATCTCAGAAGAAGAGCTGCGAGATATTGACGGTGCTGGATACATAGGTGCCGTGGAGTCTGGTGTGCAGACTATTATGGCTTCCTTTTCTGGTTGGCATGGCAAGAAAATGCACGGCAACAAATCCTTGTTAACGGGCGTCCTTAAAGAACAAATGAATTTTCAAGGGTTCATCGTTGGTGACTGGAACGGTCATGGACAGGTGGAAGGGTGTACGAACACAGATTGTCCTCAAGCGCTGAATGCTGGACTAGACATGTATATGGCTCCGGACAGTTGGAAAGGTTTGTATGAATCTACGCTTGAACACGTCAAATCGGGAGTGGTTTCACAAGAACGATTGGATGATGCTGTTCGCCGTATTTTGCGAGTGAAGATTGCTTCTGGTATTTTTGAAAAACCTCTTCCTAGCCAACGTAAATATGCTGGTGACAATAACGAGCTAGGAAAAGCAGAACACCGAGAAGTTGCGCGTCAGGCTGTTCGAGAGTCTCTTGTTCTTCTGAAAAACAATGACAGCGTTCTACCAATAGATGCAGGGAAAACTGTGCTTGTTGTTGGTGATGGCGCTGATAGTATTTCCAAGGCTGCGGGTGGTTGGACACTTTCATGGCAAGGCGGAGATGCAGAGAACTCTGATTTTCCAAACGGAAACAGTATCCTTGATGGAATTAAAGAAGCTGTTGAAGCTGCCGGCGGAAAGGTTATTTTTTCTCCAGAAGGTGATACCGATATCGCAGCTGATGTCGTAATCGCGGTGTATGGCGAAGACCCTTATGCTGAATTTCAAGGTGATATTGATCACCTAGATTTCAAACCAAAAGGTTTCGATGTTTCAAAGTTGTCCGCTTATAAAGAGGCTGGTGCAGACGTTGTTTCTGTTTTCCTCTCTGGTCGCCCATTGTGGACTAATCCTGAGATCAATGCGTCCGATGCCTTTGTGGCAGCCTGGTTGCCTGGTAGTGAAGGGGCCGGAGTGTCTGATGTCTTGTTCCAAGTACAACCAGAATACGACTTTACTGGCCGTCTTTCTTTTCCTTGGCCCGCGACTGCTGATGCCGATAAAGCCTTAGCTGGCGATTATCTATTCGATCTAGGGTATGGGCTGAATTATTCAAGTGATGCTCAATTAGATGTTTTGTCCTTAGAATCCGGTGTGTCTGACCATGGGGTGGACAAAGGAAACTTTTATTCCAAAGGGTTGATAAATCCGGATTGGAAATGGCGTGTGAATGGATCGAGCGGCATTGATATGAATGCCGTTGAGTTCGGTAAAGTTGATCACAAAGCTCAAGAAGATGCCGTGTCTATAAGTTGGAAAAAACCAGATATTATGGTGTCAATTATTTCAGACAAGGGTGAAGATTTCTCTCGTGAATCTAATGGTGCATTGGAATTGTCGTTTACGTTGAAAAGTCTCAGCGGAGATGTAGACGGTGTCAAAATGGCTATGGGGTGCATGGGTAGTTCGGAATGTACATCTTTAGCAAAGGATCTTGGAACTGTTTCATCTGAATGGACAGAATACCGATTCAGCTTGAGTTGTTTTGCTGAAGACGGTGTTGATATGACCAAATTGCAATCTGCAATCAATTTGGTCGCTCCCGAGGGCGCACAGTTAGGTGTGAGCAATGTGATGTTGGCTCAAGATGAAGATGGGGTTGCCAACTGCTCGGTTAAGTAAGTTTTATGAAGAGCACTCATGACCAGCCAATCTCCCGAATGGTTATCTCAAATTGATGTTCTTTGTCCCAAACTGGCCCTCTGTTTTACAACAGGGGGCCATTTTTTTATGTTGCAACGTTGGTGCGGGTAAATTGGATATTGGTATCCTATGTTGCTGCTCACATTCATCAGTTGCGAGGAGCAACTTCAATTATATCTCAGGGGAATGGATGGATTGGGAGGGGCTTCACTCAACCATACTGAGAGGTAATTGCGTTATGCTGAATGTAGTTATAAAAAAACCTGATGCTTTGTTGAGAGCATCAGGTTTTAGTTTTCGTCTAAATGTACACAGCAAACGCTTACAAGTGCACTTTTAGTTCAATATCAACAAGCTACCAGAATAGTGCGTACAGGGCTGCAACAGCTGCAACGACTACAAGAGCACCGACATTGTATGCTGAGCTTGTTCCAAACTTGATTCCGTTTAGATCGATTGCCTTCTCTGGCATTTTTCTATCAATGAATGACATGATTGCAATGACAGCGCAGCAGCCAAGAAATACATATAGTACACGATCCATGAATGGGATGTGTGCAAAATAAAACTTCCCTACAACTGAGAATGCGAATGAACCTATTGCTGCGAGCAATGCTCCATTTGCGGTCGATCCTTTCCAGAACACACCAAGTATGAAGATCGCACAAATTCCTGGAGTGAAGAAGCCTGTGAATTCCTGAATAAACTGAAATGCTTGCTCTGATTTTCCAAGGAGTGGTTGTGCAACTAACACAGCAATGATGATTGCAGTTAAGCTTGCAAAACGTCCGATTTTCACCAATTCACCTTCAGACTCCTCGCCTTTGTGCCAAGGACGATAAATGTCGAGTGTAAAAATGGTTGAAATCGAGTTCATCATTGAACCAAGAGAGGACACGATGGCTGCTACTAGTGCAGCAAAGATGAGGCCTCTGATTCCGATAGGGGCGAGGGCCATCACAGTTGGGTATGCCTGATCGGGACGGCCAACATATAGACCACTGTTTGGGTCTTGAGACAAAACGTAAGCAGCAATACCCGGAATAACAATAATTAGCGGCATTAACAGCTTAAGGAATGCTGCAAACACGATACCTTTTTGAGCTTCATCTTGCGATTTGGCACCAAGGGCACGTTGAATAATGTATTGATTGAACCCCCAATAGGATAGGTTCATCATCCACATTCCACCGATTAACACACCAATACCAGGTAGGTTCATGTACTCAGGATTATCTTTGGAAAGGATCATGTCGAACTTTCCAGGTGCTTGTTCAAGTAATACGCTCATACCTTCAATAGGGCCGGCACCGCCAGATACCTTATCGAGCGCGATCCAGGTGATTAGCATCCCACCTAGAACCAGTAGCACGACCTGAATGATATCAGTCATGGCTACAGCTTTCAGACCACCATAGAGAGAGTAAGCAACTGCGAAAACGGCCAATACGATTAGACCGTATGTGATATCAAACCCTGTTAATGCATTGATGGCAGTTGCACCGAGCCACAGAATGGCCGTCAAATTCACGAATGTGTAGAGCAGTAGCCAGAAAATCGACATGACTGTTTTAACGCGAACGTCAAATCGTTTTTCAAGGAATTGCGGCATTGTGTAAATGCCATGCTTGAGGAATACGGGTAAGAAAAACTTACCAACTATCAACAAGGTAATACCTGCCATCCATTCATAAGAAGCAATAGCAAGGCCAACTACATACCCCGAACCCGACATTCCAATGATTTGCTCAGCAGAAATATTGGCTGCAATAAGCGATGCACCAACAGCCCACCAAGGAAGTGCTTTTCCGGCCAGAAAATAATCTTCTGAATCCTTTTGATGACCTGCTTTCTCGCGCGACAAAAGTGTAGCTATTGCGATGAGCGCAACAGCGTACCCAATCACAATCGCCAAATCTATTGTTTCCAATCCCATCCTTTTTCAACTCTCATTTTTATTAGTGTTTTAGATTTTGATTTTTTCAACGCGGTAAAAACGCGATATTGTGTATAAGAGCTTTCACTGATAAGGACAACGTTGTCAACAGCATGCTTTCGTTGGGCGAGTATACTCAGTGCGGAAATGTGGTTGTGATTTTTTGCTACAAAAAGAGGGAAAGAATGACTGTCTTTATTGTGATGGGGGTTTCTGGGGCAGGTAAATCCACGATTGGTCGTAAGTTAGCTGACCAGCTTCAAATACCCTTTTTTGAAGGCGATGATTTTCATCCAGAAACAAACAAAGCTAAAATGAGCCAAGGGATAGCTCTTCAAAATGCTGACCGTCATGCTTGGATTGTGTCATTGGCTAATTCAATTAATGAGATAGATTCTGATTGTGTCGTTTCTTGTTCTGCTCTTAATCCGATAGTTCGAGACTGGATAAATCAAGAATTTGAGCAAGATGTTCGATTTGTTTGTTTGAGTGCGACGAAGGAAGTATTGCTAAAGCGTCTGCAGGCGAGAAGTGAGCACTTCTTCCCACCCGAGCTTTTGGATTCGCAACTCGATGCATTAGAATTGAGCGCTGAAATCCCATGCGTAAATGTTCAGCAGCCTATTGAAAAAGTCATTCGGGATGTTCTGGATATCTTTGAGGAAACTTAGACAAACATCCAAAGAATGCAGGTGATTGCGAATGCTGTAAATCCAATAAGTGTCGTGGATATCGTCCAGCTTCTTAGTGTCTGGTTTTCATCAAGGTTTAGATAACGGCTCACCAACCAAAAACCAGAATCGTTTACGTGAGAAATTACAGTTGCACCAGCGGCGATCGCAATGACCAGTAGGGCAAGCGCAGGTCCTGCCAAGCCTATAGTTTCTGCGACTGGGGCAGTTAGGCCGGCTGCTGTAATCATGGCGACCGTGGCTGAACCCTGAGCTACCCTAACGATAGCGGCAACTAGAAAAGCAAAGCCGATTATCGGCATTGAGTTGGATTGTAAAACCGCGGCGAGGTCAGCACCAGCACCTGATGTGACAAGTATTTGTTTAAACACTCCCCCAGCACCTGTTACGAGAACGACAATACCTGCAGGCTCTAGCGCTTTGGTCATAGCTTGCATTAGCCCATCCGCAGGGACGCCTCTGCGTATCCCCAAGGCATACCAGCTCACTAAACAGCCAAGCAGCAGAGAAATAAAAGGATGGCCGAGAAAAAGAATAATCTGTTGAGTAGGGGAAAGAGTTTCGGTGTCACCTAATTGCATTTTAGTAAGTGTTGCAGCGAGGATCAGGGCAAGTGGTAGTAAAATTGCCAACATTGCAGCAGAAAAACTAATTGGGTTTTCAGGTTCTACAATTTCGTGCTCGGTTTCATGTATAGCGTGTGTGTTGAACACGTCCTGAGACATAAGGTGTTTGGTTAATAGGGGGCCGCCAACAAAGGCGGCTGGTAAGCCTGCTAGAGCTCCAAAAAGAATAACCCACCCTAAGTCAGCATTCAGAATATCGGCAACGGCTATCGGACCGGGTGTGGGTGGAATAAACGAGTGGGTGACCGCAAGTCCTGCAAGTAGTGGCATTGCGAAGTAGATTAGTGGTTTTTGCGTTTTTTTCTGTAGGCCTAGCAATACAGGCATTAGGATTATGAAAGCAATATCGAAGAATACAGGGATGGCGACAAGAAAACCAATAAGTCCAAGAGCCAATTGAGATTTTTCGATTCCAAAACGCTTTAGAATCGTTGAAGAAATAGCTTGAACGCCTCCTGATTGTTCCAGCAATGCCCCCATCATTGCACCTAGTCCGACGACAACTGCCACAAACCCTAAAGTGCCACCCATTCCATCTTTTACAGCGTTGATGACATCATCCGGTGTCATGCCGACACTGATACCAAATCCAAGGCTCACCAACAGCAATGCGATAAAAGCTGGTAGTTTCACGCGCAAAACTAAGAAAAGTAGAGCTACAATCGATATTGAAGTGGCGATTAGGGGAAGGGTGGGCATCTAACTAGTTCCAATTTGCGGCGGAGAAAGTAAGATCTTCATTATTTAGACAACGATGTCAATAACTGTTTCGATGGTACCAGCGTGGACTGTTCGGGGCTGTTTTGGGGTTTTGATAGAGTTCCAATGTTAGGTTTTAAAGCATATACCGCACAGGTTTTCTATCTTTGATGGAATAGAACCGCTCAAAACAATGTGAAAACTGAGCTCAAGTCTAATGCAATTGTGTGGTCACACATATGGGAGGTTTAACCTCCGCAGGTATCTCTAACGATTAAGTTAGTTGGAAGTCTTTCAGAGCGACTAACATGACCTCTTGTATCCAGAAGTTTTGAGACAAGCATACGCCCGGCTTTTCGGGTGTCTTGAGAGATTGTTGATAGTGCAGGTGACGATAGACTTGCAAAAGGGATGTTGTCGTATCCAATCACTGATACGTCCTCAGGGACGTTTCTGTCGTTTTTCTGCAAGGCGCGGATTGCACCTAGAGCTAGCATGTCACTTGCAGCTACAATGCCGTCAAATTTTTTGCCCGATGCGATCAAACTTTCGATGGCTGCTTCTGCTGATTCTACTTCAAAATGAGCAGGTATTTGCATGTCTTCATTGACGCTTAAGCCATGTTCTGCGTGTGCTTCTAGATAACCCCTATATCTTTGTGAAGCTTCAGGTGCCTGCGTATCACCTAGGAAAACAATATTTTGTCGATCAAGTCGGATCAGGTGAGATGTTGCTCGTTTTCCACCCTCAGGGTTGTCACTTCCAACGCAGCAATATTCTTGATCTGAAAACTCTGCTCCCCAGACGACGAATCTATCATCTTCTTGGCTCAATTTATTAAATTCTGACCTCAAGTAACTTTGACCGATATAAATTACGCCATCGGCTCTGCTAGTTTTCATCGCAGAAGTAAGGTCTTCATAATTGCGAGGATAGATGTGACTGATAAGGACATCGCATTGGCGTTCTCTTGCTGCAGCGCTGATGCTGTCCAAAAGTTGGATTAAAAAAGGGTCGGAGCGTTGCTCATTTCGAGATTGCGGTTGAGGAACAACAATAGCAATTGTTGCATCCGCTCCAATGGGGCCTGCAGGCATGGATTGACGAAATGGGTAATCCATTTGGCGGGCAAGTTGCCATATGTGTTCTTTAGTTCTGCGATTGATCGCCGGACTATCGTTTAGTGCTCTTGAAACGGTAGAGACTGAAACGCCTGCCAATTGAGCTAAATCCTCTAGTCGAGTAGCTTTTCTAAGAGGAGTAGGCGTGTTGCCCATATGTCAGCTCCATGCGTTTAAGTTTCCTTAGTCGCTGCCCATATACCGCTCCAAGGTCTCATTATCTTATCAGGTGTTTTATTGATATCAATTGCGCCCATTTCGTTAGCAAGCGATGTGAGTGTTGCATCGAGTCGCAAGGTTGCTGGGGCTGAAGACAGATTGAAACAACAATACACATCTCTATTGGCAGATTCGCGTTTAAAAACCAATAATTGATCTTCAACTGAAACTAATTCAAGTTTTCCGTCGATGAGGGACGGTAATCCTTTTCTCAATTGAAGTAGGCTTTTCACAGAATTTAGGCATGAAGTGTTTTGGGTGCTCTGGATTTCAACAGACTTGCCGTAATGGCGAGGATCTACAGGAAGCCAAGGATCTTGGTTTGAAAAACCTGCATTGGGAAGATCTCTTTGCCAAGGCATAGGAGTTCTAACGCCATCTCTTCCTAAAGTTAAAGGCCAGTTTGTTATTGCTTCTGGATCGGTTAATCGGTCGAAAGGGACATGGCCTTGTTCGAGACCTAATTCTTCCCCTTGGTATATTATTGGGTTTCCGCGTATGGAAAGTAAAAGCATCATTATGGTTTGGCTGGCATGCGGGAAAGCTTCTATATCAAACCATCGAGATGTGGCGCGAGGAGCATCATGGTTTGAGAACGCCCAACTAGGCCAACCTTCGTTTTCCGATTGTGTCCAAGCAGATATGGAATCAGCAACAATCTTTGGGTTGAGTGATTTTGCATATAGAAAATCGAAGTTATAAGCAGAATTTAGCCTTTTGCCATTGGCTGTAAATGCAAGCATTTCATCCATCGGGTCTGGGCCGCCAACTTCCGCGACACTAAATGTGGCTCCATAATCGTCCAGAAGGCTGCGGACTCTTTCTAGGAAGGCTGGGATCTCAGGTTGAGATTGATTGTGGATGTGTAGCTGCATGTCGAAAGGGCGCGTGACATCACTCTCTGGTGTGTTGGACATTGGATTGTCGGTCAATTCTCGATTGTGCATGGAGAAATTGATTGCATCCAATCGAAATCCATCGACTCCACGATCAAGCCAAAATTTCGAAGCGGCTAAAAGTGCGTTTTGTACTTCTGGATTGTGCACGTTGAGCTGCGGCTGTTCCTTCAAAAAGTTGTGCAAATAATATTGTTTGCGACGTGCATCCCAGGTCCAAGCTGGCCCACCAAACACTGATTGCCAGTTTGAGGGAGGGCTTCCATCAGGCTTCGCATTTTCCCACACATACCAGTCAGATTTTGCGTTGGTTTTGTCTAGTCGACTTTCAGCGAACCACGCGTGTTCATCAGATGTATGTGAAAACACCTGGTCAATTATGACTTTAAGGTCGAGATTATGTGCTTTTTCAATGAGTTTGTCGAAATCGGATAAGTTTCCAAAAATCGGATCTACATCACAATAGTCTGCCACATCATATCCAAAATCTTTCATGGGAGATGTGTAGAATGGAGATATCCAAACGCCATCAACTCCCAATTCAGATAGATAATCGAGTTTTGAAAGAATTCCGTTGAGGTCACCAATGCCGTCATTATTGCTATCAAAGAAGCTTCTTGGATAAATTTGATAAATAACGGCTCCCCGCCACCATTCAGAATTGGCCGCACGGGAAGATGTAATGGAAGAAGTCAAGGCGTTCATCATAGTCTCGATTATAAAGTCTTATTTCGATATTTTTGAGCGGCACAGCGCGTAGCCGAGGGCGGGCATTTCAATTTTAAATGTCCCTACACTTGAGCTCTTAGTTGGGCAGGTGCCTTCAATGGATTCCCAATCGTTTGTGCGGCCATCGACGGCAAAAGTAACAGTTTGAGCTTCATTTTCGGCGTTAAACACAGCGACATAATCATACTCAGCATTTTCCAAGGTGCGGGAGATAGCCAGAATGCTTTTGTCTGTGTGTGCTAGGCGAGTGGTTTGTTCGCCTTTCCTGAGTGCGGTGTGTGATAAACGTTGCTGCGCTAATTCGGCAATGGTGACGTAAAGCGGGTGGCTTGTGTCAAAGTTGCGTTCTGCTGTCGTGGCGTCTGTTCCCAATAAATCGTTGTCATTGTAAACATCGACTGTACTGGCGAACATGTTTTCTCTGGCGTCCTGATCGTTTCCATCGGAAACAAAGCCTTGTTCATCACCATAATAAATGGTTGGGACACCGCGAGAATACATCATGATTGCATGGGCTAGTTTTGTGCGTTTCAGTTTTTCTTCATCAGTCATATCCGGGTGCGCGATGTTAAGCATTCCTGCGAAGCGACCCATGTCATGGTTTCCCAGAAAGGTAGGCAGCCTGCGGCCTTCAGCTGCGGCTTCTCCATATAAAGAATCTACGAAGAACATGCTGGCCATTTCTTCGCCTGTTGACCCGTTGATAACGAATTCTGCTGCGCTATTTTGAAACGCAAAATCTAAAACTGTTGGCAGCTCATCTCTGCGTGTAAACACAGCCAGCTGTCCTGGGTTTGGTTCATAGACTTCTCCAAAAATATGGAAATGCTCTATACCTTCCTCTTTGGCGACCGCTTCTAAGTGCGGAATGAGTTCTTGCCAAAATTCTGGACGCACATGGCGGGCAGTATCAATTCTATACCCATCGACTTTAAAGTCTCTGATCCATTGAGCGTATACGTCTTTAAAGCCTTCCACGACACGCGGATGTTCGGTCATGAAATCGTCTAGGCCTGCAAAGTCTCCATAGAGAGAGTCTTCGCCCTTGAATGTTGTATGGCCGCGATTGTGATAATAAATAGTGTCATTCATCCACGCAGGATTTTTGACGTTTTTTTCGGCTTCGGGAACGTATGCATTGTAAGCATAATTGGGGTCAGTAAGCTTGCTGAAATTGTCTTCGTTTAGGTGAGCAGCATCATCTCCTAAAAAGCCGGTATTGGTTGGTTTTCCATTAATGTCGCCGGAGGTTGTGTATGGATAATCCCCAAGGGTGCGGTAGGGGCATTCATTCGCCTGCTTTAATTCATCAATAGCGTTTTCACCATGGCATTCTTCGTATTGTATAACATCTGCGGAATGGTTGGTAATGATGTCCATGTAGACGCGCATATCGCGGCCATGTGCTTCATCAACGAGTTGTTTGAAATCTTCTCGAGTCCCAATGTGAGGGTCCACATTGAGGAAGTCTGTGATCCAATATCCGTGATATCCTGAAGATTCATTTCCAGGAGTGCCTTGTACAGCCTTGTTTTCAAATATGGGTGTTAGCCAGATCGCTGTTATACCGAGGCCTTGAAGATAATCTAATTGCTTGATGAGGCCTTGAAGGTCTCCGCCATTATAAAAGCCCTTATGGGTAGGGTCAAAGCCGTGTTGGAGGCGATCGCCAGCAATCCCGCCAGTATCATTCGATGTATCGGCATTGTCGAAGCGGTCAGGTAGTACAAAATAAATGATTTCGTCTTCTGGCCCTCTTTGGGAGGTGACGGATGGTGTAGTGTCGACTGCTTTAGTAGTTAAGGGAGTGGCGTTGGTATCTGCACTGACCGGAGCATTTAGTGTTGAGCAGGCTCCAAGTCCTATTGCGCATGTTGCAATAAGGCTGGATCTCAATCGGGATGGTGAGTGGTTTTCTCGTTCTCCAAAAAGTGAGATGGTCATGTTATTCTCCCGGCGACGAATTGAATTAGTTTTGTTTATGCAAAATATTGCAAAATATATAAGGCTGTGTCTAGTCGTTAGTGGCGGCAATTGTGCCAAAATAGCAAATAAATGTCGATAAATGGCGGTTTTTTATTAGAAAACTATTTGTTTTGATCGTTGTTTCTTGCTTTTTTACATTGCAAAAATATGAAAATTGTGGAATTTTATGCAAAAAATAACATGGCATGCATGATTGGGAGAAATTAGGTATGGGTTGTCGTCTATTAGGAGTGTTACTGGGTGCGTCTGCGTTTTTTGTAGGGTGTCAGTCCGTGATTGCTGATGAAATCAGTGGAGAAAAAACTCAAGCATTAATGCCGGTTCAACCTTCTGTTTCTTCACCTAACGGGGCTTTGGAATTTCGTGTAACTTCCGAAGCTGGAATCCCGCGCTATACTATAATGAAAGGCGAGGAGGTGGTGGTCGATGCCTCGCGGTTAGGGTTGCGCTTTGCGAATGGTGCCAATCTAGATGATGATATTGAGATTACTTCGATTGAGAGTTCTCAACATAGTGAAACATGGGAGCAGCCCTGGGGTGAGCGACGCTTTATTGATGATGCTCACAATGAGTTGTTGGTAAATTTCAAAACAAAAGATACGCAAAGCGAATTTGGCGTCAGGATTCGGGTATTTGATGATGGCGTGGGGTTTCGATATGAAGTCCCTGATACAGGTAAGCGTGTCATTGTTGATGAATTGACAGAGTTTTCTGTTGATCCTGATGCTACAGCCTGGTGGACTCCTGCGGGAGAATTCAATCGCTATGAATACATTTACAAAACAACGCCTGTAAGAGATTTAGAAGGAGCGCACACTCCATTTACTTTGCGTGTACCAGAGACAAATACTCATATCGCAATACATGAGGCGGCTTTGGTTGATTATTCAGGAATGTGGCTGGATCAACGTAGGTCAGGCATTTTGGAGGCTGATCTTGCGCCTCGCCATGACGGAACCAAAGTGCATGTTGAAGGTGCTTTCAATACGCCATGGCGTGTTATTCAGGTGTCAGATGACGCTGAAGGGTTGGTCAATGGTTCTGACATTTATTTGAATTTGAACGAACCCAATAAACTGGGCGATGTATCTTACTTCAAGCCGGGCAAGTATATTGGAATATGGTGGGGGATGCATATTGGAAAATATACTTGGGGCTCCGGGCCGATCCATGGTGCAACGACAGAAAATACAAAACAATATATCGATTTTGCAGCCGAAAATGGTTTCAGTGGTGTCTTAGTTGAAGGCTGGAATACTGGTTGGGATGGAGATTGGTTTCACAATGGAGATCTCTTCAGTTTTACGGAAAGTTATGAAGATTTCGATCTTGAAGAGTTGACCGAATATGCGCGTAAAAGAGGTGTTCACATTATCGGTCACCACGAAACGTCTGGAAGTATCTCCAACTATGAAGATCAGTTGGAGGATGCGTTCGACTTATATGAAAGAGTTGGTGTGCCAGCTGTTAAAACAGGTTACGTAGCGGATGGAAGTGATCTGAAATATGTCGATGAAGATGGCAATGCGCGGTATACGTGGCACGCGAGCCAAGAGCGTGTGAATCATGATTTGCATGTTTTGAAACGTGCTCACGAACACAAAATCGCGATCAATGCGCATGAGCCAGTGAAGGATACAGGTTTGCGCAGAACTTACCCCAATGCAATTTCGCGTGAAGGAGCACGTGGGATGGAGTTTAATGCCTGGGGAACGCCGCCAAATCCGCCTGAGCATCAGGCCATCTTGCCATTTACACGCATGTTGTCAGGACCATTTGATTTCACACCGGGTATATTTGATCTTGCGCCAAATGGAGAGGACGACCAGAACAAGGTTCCTTCCACATTAGCTAAACAGCTTGCTTTGTATGTTACGGTGTATAGCCCTATTCAAATGGCGGCTGATTTGCCTGAAAACTATGAGAAACACCCTGAAGCCTTTCAATTTATCAAAGATGTTCCGACAGACTGGGATGAATCTATCGCCCTGGATGGGGAGGTTGGAGACTTCATAGTAATGGCTCGCAAAGAGCGCGGAAGCGAAGATTGGTTTCTTGGAGCCGTTTCTGATGAGGAAAAGCGGAACGTTCAACTAACCTTCGAATTTTTGGATGCAGATAGAGCATATCGTGCAGATATTTATAGAGACGGATCTGAAGCTGATTGGGAAAAAAATCCATACGATATTACTATCGAGCAGCGGGTGATATCCGCGGATTCTGTGATTGGTTTGAATTTGGCTGCTGGAGGCGGCGCAGCCTTCCGAATAACGCCAATGGAAGAGGCTGCTGAAAAAATCATTGATGTCCCGGCGATGAAGAAAGTGGTTTTTGATAACATGGGAAGCGATGAAATTTCTTCCCGCAAAGTAACGGTTGTTCTTCCGGCGGACTATGATTCACAAGATCGGCATTACCCAGTTTTGTACATGCATGATGGCAACAATACATTGGAATCTGGCGCAACAATTACGGGTGACGGTTGGAAAGTGCATGAAGCATTTGCTCAGTTGATAGCCGAGGAAAAAACTGAACCCGCTATCTTGGTTGCGATAGATAATAGTTCCGAACGTTGGCGTGAATATGCACCTCAGAAATTTGTTTCCAAACTGAATCTGCAAGATTCAAATGGTAGCGAAGCGGTTATTTCTGATGCTTATCTTTCATTCATAGTAGAGAAAGTTAAACCAAGAATTGATGCTGAATTTCGAACGCTTTCGGACAAAGACAATACCAAAATAATGGGATCTTCTATGGGAGGGTTGATTTCATTATATGCGGTGTCTGAATACCCTGAGGTATTTGGAGGTGCGGCTTGTTTGTCGACGCATTGGCCGCTCGTCATTAGTCATGAAATGGCAAGTTCCACTTCGAGAGAAGAGACGATTAAAGCGATACAATCAAGCCTTTCTGATGGCGGGATAGATCCAACTGAGCATCGCTTCTGGTTTGATCGTGGGACGCTCAATTTGGATGCATTTTATCCTGAATACCAGGATTCTATGGATGAATATTTTAAGGCTCAAGGGTTTGGTGAAGGCAACTTTGAAACCCGTGTTTATGAAGGAGCAGATCACAATGAGGCCAGCTGGGCTTCACGAATTGAAGATCCACTGCTCTTTTTGTTTGGTTTAGAGAATAAATAAGAAAATGTAAGTGTTTGAGGAATGATCTCAAACACACTGGGAGGATAGTATGCAAAAGCCGAATTTAAGTTTCGGACAATTATGGAACATGAGTTTTGGTTTTTTGGGAATCCAAATCGGCTTTGATCTCCAGGTTGGGAATATGAGCCGAATTTTCCAAACTCTTGGCGCAGAGATGGATTCTCTTGCCGTTTTGTGGGTTGCTGCTCCTTTGACAGGTTTGTTGGTTCAACCCATTGTGGGATATTTTTCTGATAGAACATGGGGGAAATGGGGACGTAGACGTCCTTACTTTATGATTGGGGCGACATTGGCAAGTTTGTCTTTGTTCTTAATGCCCAACAGTCCAAGTCTTTGGGTCGCAGCAGGTTTGTTGTGGATTTTGGATGCATCTTTAAATGTTACCATGGAGCCTAAGCGCGCTTTTGTTGGTGATATGTTGCCTGATGAACAGCGGACAACTGGTTTTGCGATGCAGAGCTTCTTCATTGGTCTCGGGGCTGTTTTGGCCGGTTCATTGCCGTGGTTATTGACCCAGTTTGGAGTCGCCAATACAGCACCTGAAGGGCAAATACCTCTCACGGTGCATATTGCATTTTATGTTGGTGGAGCAGCTATGTTTTTAGCTGTGATGTATACTGTTCTTAAAGTAAAAGAATACACTCCTGAGCAATTGGAGGCTTTTGAAAAAGCTAAATCTGAACAGCAGGGTCAGTCCTCGGATGATGAGGGCGTCACGATCGAAAAAACTGTAAGTTTTTTTGTACGCGCGGGATCCCTTTGGGTGTTGGCTGGCGCTTTGTTTGCTGCATTTATTTTTATTTCGCGCTCAGAAGCGAGACCAAATTGGTTGGGAGGTCTCCAGTTTGAGCAAGACATGTATGTTCTTGCTGGGTTGGTTGCGGGTTTTGGAGTTGTTCAACTTGTCGCTGGATTTTTCAGAAGCAAAAACCAGCCGTCGAATGGCTTTTTGGAAGTTGTAAACGACTTGTTTTCTATGCCTAAAACGATGCAACAATTGGCTGTAGTCCAATTCTTTTCATGGTTTGGATTGTTTGCAATGTGGATATACGGAACACCTGCTGTTGCGGACTTTCACTATCAAGCAGAAGAAGCATCTAGTGCCTTATACCAAGAGGCAGGTAATTGGTGGAGCTTGTTGGGGGCTGTGCGTAATGGAGTAGCAGCGATCGCCGCATTGGCTATTATTTGGCTTGCTTCGAAATTAGATCGCCGTTTCTTGCATTCGGCGTGTTTGGGGCTTGGGGCGCTGGGTTTTCTAGGGATGACGCTTATTCAAACACCTGCGGCTTTGGTGTTCCCAATGATGGGAGTTGGAATAGCGTGGGCCGCAATAGTGTCGGTACCATATGCAATGCTATCCGCATCTGTTCCTCAGAAAAAAATGGGAATCTATATGGGGGTGTTCAACATCTTTATCGTGGTGCCGCAATTGTTGGCGGCGACTCTGTTGGGTTTCCTTCTAAGAACATTTTTTAACAGTGAGCCGATTGGGGCGTTTGTAATTGCTTCGACATCGTTTGCTTTGGCAGCCATAGCTGTGTTTTTTGTGCGGGAGAGCGAAGATGCTTAAAGGATTATATTTAAGAAAAGCTTTAGTCGCAATTTGCGCTGCAACAGCGTTGGGTTGCTCCGCTGATGGCGCTCAGAGTGACAAGGTGCAGGTTGAATCAAATACAGCCTCGAAAGTGGATTACACGCCCAAACCATATGTGCAGATTGAGCATCCGGAGTGGTCAAGAGACGCAGTTCTTTATCAATTGAACACGCGTCAATTTACACAAGAAGGAACATTTGAAGCTGCTCAACAACAATTGCCGCGACTAGCTGAGTTGGGCGTAGATATTATTTGGCTTATGCCAATTCATCCAATTGGAGAAGCAGAACGCAAAGGAACTCTTGGTTCTCCCTATGCTGTAAAAGACTATAGGGCCGTTAATCCCGATTATGGTTCGGTTGATGATTTGAGGGCGTTTGTAGCTGAGGCGCATTCTCTTGGATTGCATGTTATATTGGATTGGGTCGCTAACCATTCAGCATGGGATAATCATCTCGTTGAAGATCATCCAGAATGGTATGCGCGAGATGAAAGTGGGAATTTACAACCTACACCTTGGGTCGATTGGGCTGATATCATCGATCTAGATTACTCTCAAAAGGAGCTTCGCGAATATATGGGTGGAGCCATGCGATACTGGGTTGAAGATGTTGGCATTGACGGTTTTCGTGCTGATATGGCTGGCATGGTCCCGTTAGATTTTTGGGAAGACGTGCGTGCGGATTTGGAGAAGGTAAAGCCTGTCTTTATGTTGGCAGAATATGATCAACGTGATGTGCTCGCCAAAGCATTTGATGCGAGTTATTCTTGGGCATGGAAAAATACTGTGCAGTCAGTTACATTGCAGGGCGACGATGCAAGCAGCTTTATGTGGTATTATTTCGAGAATGAGGGAATTTGGCCGCGTGATGGCTACCGATTACTCTACACCTCCAATCATGATCAAAATTCTTGGGATGAAGCCGCGCCTGTATTGTATGGGGATGCGTATCGAAATGTTGTAGTCATGTCTTTTGTATCAGAGGGAATACCGATGATCTACAATGGGCAAGAAGCCTACAATGAAAAAATGCTTGAGTTTTTTGAGCGTGATCCGATTGAGTGGCGTGAGCATGAAATTTCAGATCTGTTTAAGCGTCTCATTTCCTTGAAAAAAGAAAACACAGCACTTCACAATGGTGCTGCCGGTGCGCGCATGATTGCCATTTCTCATGACAATCCAAAACAGATATTTGCGTTTAGACGCGGTGATAAAAATTCAAACATTATAAGTGTGTTTAACATGTCTTCTGAAGCTGCAGTTGTTAGTTTGACAGACGAAAGCATTTCCGGAACGTTTACTGACGTATTTTCAGGTGAAGAGGTAGAAATTTCATCCGATACCAGTTGGGAAATGGCTGCTTGGAGTCATAAAATTCTGGTGAAGAATTAGATTCATTTCGCACGCATGAATGTGTTTAAAGTCATGCGTGCGTTTTGGGGTGCTCCACCAATATTTTGAGGTTGGTTTATGTTGCCTGAATGAAGATGCAGGCCGTTATATATCACCATGCGATTGAATTTAGCTTCGACGTGACCAATCTTTTCGAACATTTTGTTGGAGTTTGAAAAATATTCGGATTTAGGCATGCCGTATTTTTTTATCTCCGACTGCAGAGAAGAGTCGTAGGTTTTGAGGCGTTCTTGAGTGATTGATTCAAAACCAGTGCTACGATGACGGTAAAAAGAAGTTCCGCCTTCTTCTTCGTCGCAAAGATAATGCAGGAGCGCTAGGTTGTCGGGCATGGTTCCATCAAAATGTGGAATGCGTTGAATAGGAGTGAGGGCGCTAGGAGGGGTGGTGACAATTGAGTAATTGCATTCAATGATTGCGGCTCCGTTGCGAAAACCAAAAACATCTCTGATTATGGATTGTAGAAGTGTATTTTGAGGTTTTAAGTAACTGGCTGATGCGGGTGCCCGGTGCCCAGGATAGTGGCGACCGCCTTTTGAATAATGACTGTTCAAACCTGTCTCGCGTAAGGTTTCTGGTGCTTCTGAAAAATCATCGATGATTGCAACAGGAAATTCTTCGTTACCAAGTTTGATGAGTGTATAATCTTTGTTTTGCATACTGATTTTTATAGCACATTGTGGTAAGGTTTATCAAAATAAAGTTCAATCATTTTAATTGGATAGAGTAATTTCGAAAACGTTGTTTAGGAACTAAATTATGACTTCTAATGCAATCCGAAAAATAGCAATTATCGGAGGTGGATCTGCGGGGTGGATGACAGCCTCGGCGCTTTCCAATGCATTGCAGGGAAGTTGTGAAATTACACTCATTGAATCTGAAGAAATAGGCACAATTGGTGTGGGCGAGGCTACCATCCCTCCTGTCAAATATTTCAATGCTCAACTTGGTATTGAAGAAGCTGAATTTATGCGTGAAACCAATGCAACATTTAAATTAGGGATTGAGTTTATAGATTGGTCCAAATGTGGAAAAAGTTATTTTCATCCGTTTGGCCAATATGGTGCGGAATTTGATCAGACCCCATTTTATCAATATTGGATGCGTGAGGCTATAAATGGCAATACAGCACCTGATATTGATGAATTTTCTATGGCTTGGGCCGCTGGCGCAAATGGCAAATTTCAACATCCGGAAAAAGATAAACGTAAAATTCAATCAACCTTTGATTATGCTTACCATTTTGATGCCAATTTGTATGCTCGCTATTTGCGTGGGTATAGTCAAAAGCGAGGAGTGCAAAGGATAGAAGGTAAGGTTGGGAATGTCTCACTGGCACCTGAAAATGGTTTTATTCAATCGGTTTCCATGGATGATGGGCGAATAATCGAGGCAGACCTCTTCATTGATTGTACTGGATTTTACGGTGTATTGATCGAGCAATCTCTCGAAACAGGATATGAAGACTGGTCGCATTGGCTTCCGTGTAATCGCGCGGTTGCGGTGCCTTGTGAGAATGCTTCAGGGCAACTGCTTCCTTATACCAAATCTTCTGCAAATAGAGCGGGTTGGCAGTGGCGTATCCCATTACAGCATCGTATAGGCAATGGAGTTGTCTATTGTTCTGAATTTATGGGTTCAAGTGAGGCAGAGCAATCATTACTTGAGAATTTAGATGCTGAGCCACTGCAAGACCCTAGGCATTTAAAATTTGTAACTGGTCGTCGCAAAAAGTTCTGGAACAAAAATTGTGTCGCAATAGGTTTGGCGGCTGGATTTATGGAGCCATTGGAATCCACAAGTCTTCATCTCATTCAATACGGTATCATGAGGCTGTTGGCTCTATTTCCTGACAACAATTTTTCACCAATGTTAGAGCAAGAATATAATGCGCTTACTTCAGCGGAGTATGAACGCATCAGAGATTTTCTTATTTTGCATTACAAAGCGACTGAAAGAGAGGACTCAGAATTCTGGAAGTATTGTAAAAACATGCAGGTACCAGATCGATTAGCTTATAAAATTGATCAGTTCAGAAGCAATGGAATCTTGTCTTCGGATGAACGCGAATTGTTTCATAACCCAAGCTGGATAGCAGTATATTTGGGGCAGGGGGTTTTTCCTCAACGCGCACCAGCTTTAGCAAATTATCGTAGCAAAGTACCGGTCAATGAGCGTTTGGGACAAATTCGAATAGCAATGAAAGAAGCTGTGGAGGCTATGCCCGATCACAGAGCTTATGTAGATAACTATTGTAAATCAGCTGCGCAATGATTTTGAATGAAAGTGTCGTGATCAGGTAGTGGTGCTATTGCTTGTGAGATGATTGATTGGATGTCACTTATGAATTTCGAGACCTGCTCGTTAGAAAGTCTATCTGCCATAGGATGATAAGTATCAGGGATCAGCCCTTGACCAATCATTACCTGCACCCAGCTGGATTCTTTGAATAGGTCCTCAGACTTTTTGTACAACCGACCTGATTGAGAAAACAAATCCATCTTATCCTTTAGAGTGTCTGGGATTTGCATGTGTTTACAATAGCGCCAGAATTCACTGTCCTCTCGCTGTGTCTGGTGATAGTGTAGAATTAGAAAATCTCGAATAAGTTCAAATTCTTCTGATACTTGTCTGTTATATTCTCTGATATTGGTGTCTTCTTGAGTATTGCTTGGGAAAAGTTCTATCAGCCTTGAAATGTTTGATTGGATTAAATGAATAGACGTTGATTCTAAGGGTTCCATGAAGCCACTTGAAAGGCCAATTGCGACACAGTTTTTGTGCCAGAATGCGTCCCTACGTCCGGTGGAAAACTTCAAATGGTTTGGGTCGCCAAGTGGTTCTCCATCCAGATTAGATAGTAGAGTATTTAGTGCTACGTCATCATCAAGGAATTCTCCACTATAGACATGACCGTTTCCAGTGCGGTGTTGGAGAGGAATTCGCCATTGCCATCCAGCACTTTGAGCTATGGATTTTGTATAGGGTAAAAGGGTAGATGTTCGTTCGCTCGGAATAGCAATGGCGCGATTGCATGGGAGCCATTTTGACCAATCTTGATAGCCAATACCTAATGATTTCTCAATTAGTAATCCTCGAAACCCAGAGCAATCGATGAAGAAGTCACCTTCGATAATTTCACCGTTTTGTAGTTTCACGCATTTGATATTTCCGGTGGTTTCATCAAGAAGGGTGTCTTGGATTAGTCCTTCAATGCGAGTTGTGCCATTTTTCTCTGCGTGTTGCCTTAGGTGTGCGGAGTATAGCCCGGCATCAAAGTGAAAAGCGTAAGAAAGCCCTGTCATCGATGTTTGGCCAATGTGATCCAATCGACCGAATTTATTTTGATCTATTGCTTGTTTGTGGAGTGAAAAATCCCATAGATTTTTTGTCAAACCAAGGGATCTGGCTTTGAGCCAGTATTGATGGAATTGAAGGTTTGCTAGGTTGAGACCAACATCACCGAAGGTGTGTATGTAGCTATCACCTATTTGTCCCCAGTTTGAAAATTCTATGCCTAATTTGAAGGTTCCATATGTGGCCTTTAGAAATGTGTTTTCATCTAATCCCAGCATTGCATTAAGGCGTCGAATTTGTGGGATTGTAGCTTCGCCGACGCCGACAGTGCCAATTGAGTCGGATTCAATGAGAGTTACGCTAATTGTTGATGGAAGTAGTTTGGTTAGTGCAGCCGCGCTAATCCAGCCGGCTGTTCCACCTCCTACAATCACGACTTTTCTAATCGGAGTATTGCTCATTGAGGAAGCCTAACAAGGATGTGTTAAAGAAAAAAGGCCCACCTCTGGGAGTAGGTGGGCCAGTTTAGTCTAGGTCGGGACAAACGTACCTACACTTAGAAAGACTTTGAAACGGTCAAGTTATAAGTCGTGCCGTATTGTTCATAGCGGCTAGGGAAAGTTACATTTGCATCTGTTGTTACAGCTTCGGTCACGAATGGTTCGTCGGTTAAGTTGAACACTTCGAAATTGATACCTAGGCCATCCAGTTTGCCGTCATCCCATTCATATCCAAGTTGAAGGTCAACGATTGTTTCGTCTTGAGCTTCAGCACCTGTTAGAGATCCGTCAAATTGAGGGACTTCAGACAAAAAGCCAGAGCGGTGACGTGCACTTACGCGAGCTCTCCAGCCGTGGTTTTCATAGTAAATATCACCAGACCAAACTTTGTCGGAATATCCAGGAATGCGGATGTCATCGCCTGAGATAGCTCCAGATAAACTGCTGTCTGCGTATGTATAGCTGGCGTTAAAACCAAAGCCTTCAAATGCAGCAGGAAGGAAATCATCCATACTCATGCGAAGAGTTGCTTCAATACCGGTTATAGTTCCGTCAGAAATGTTTTCCGGGAAGTTTGTCACAGCAGTTGCAACTTCAGGGTTGGCTGCAATAAATGCATCCAATGCTGGAATTCCAATAGAAGTTAGTTGTTCAGTGATATCTAAAGTTCTTGTCGCATTTTCAACCCAATCAGAAAGTTCTTTGTGGAATACTGCCACAGAGAAAGCTGATGCAGTTGAGAAATACTTCTCAAAAGATACATCGAAAGACGTTGATTTATAAGGTTCAAGTTGCGGGTTACCGCCCCCGATGTTGAAACAAGCATTCGTTGGAAGTGTGAAGCCATTGAGAGAATCTGGAACAAAATCTCCGTCGGTATCGGCACAAACTTGATTGTTAATCGATACACTTTGGTTTGCTGCAAGATTGTCTAGGCGAGGCCGAGTGACGGTTTGAGCTGCGGCAAATCTCAAGAAGGTGTCTGGAGAAACCTCAAACGAGATGTTCGCACTTGGTAAAAAGTAATTGTTAGATGCGCCAAGTGTTTGTGTTCTTTGCCCACCACCTTGAAGGGTGGCTGTCGAAGATTGCTCAACGTCTTGGTATTGGAAGCCAACATTACCGCGCATTGGAATGCTGCCTAAATCACCTTCAATGTTAGCCATTGCGTAGAAAGTGTGAATTTCTTCTTCTACTGTCCATTCTGTGTCGAAGGTTGCCTTTTGTAATTGATACGTACCATCTGTTAGGAAGCTAGCAGGGTTGTATGCAATGATGTTGAGGCCAATTGAGCCAGTATCTGTATTCCCTTCAATTGTGTTTGTTGGGATTGCGAATTGGCCATTTACAAAGTTTGCACCAGCGCGAATGAAGTGCTCATTTGAGTCAAAATTCTTCTCGCGGTCTGTGTAAAGATAACCTGTCTCAATACTGCTAATAAGGCCTTGATCGAAAGCGTATTCGGCTTCTAGGCGCACTTGATTTAGCTCATCATCAATTTTTGGTTCTTTTAGGAATCCAACTTGTCCCCAGCCGCCTGGGTCTGTCAAAACAACGACACCTGGATCTGTGTAGTCTAATCCAGCATCAATGTTGTATTGACCATCTTCTGCAAAGCCGAATGTAAGTGTGTCGGTCGGACCTGCGCCGGCGAAACCAGTACCAGCGTATGACTCATAGTCGATGTCGTTACGTTCCAGCGTAGAATGCGCAAGGTCACCTGTTAGGGTCAGATTGTCAGTAACTTCGTATGATGTGTTGAAACCTACAGCGAAGATCTCTGCAGTGTTTCCTTCAGTATCTGTTCTAAGGAAAGTTGTAACGTCATCATAAGTTGCTGTGTCAGCAAAACCGCTTGTTCCGGTTGTGCCTTGGAAGTCTGCTGTTGACCAAGAAGCGATTGGGGTTTCTACACCGCGGAAGATACCGGCATCTTCAGTGTCCGTGTAGAAAGCATCAATTGTTGCTTGCCAGCGGTCCGTAGGTTCAAATTGTAGAGCACCAGCTACGGATGTTCTTTCAAATTCGCGAGATTGAACACCTGTACGTGGGTTGTCTGATGGGTAGACGAGACCTGTTGCTGGGTCGATTGATGTTTGGCCGCTATTTGTCTTTAATTCACGAGATGTGAAATGTGTTGGGTTAGATTGGTGAGTTGCTGCAATTGTCCAACCAACAGTCCCGTCTTCATTTTGGTCAATGTATGAACCAAACAAGCGGTAGCCGTTATCATCAAAGTCGGGGTTAAGTGAGCCGCTGTCATTTAGAACATACTTACCGGATAGGTTGATTTTGCGTTCACTGTGGTCAAGAGGGCGCACTGTTTGAAGGTCGACAGCGCCCGCAATACCTGTAGCGGCCAATGTCGCATCTGGGGTTTTGTAAACGACCCCTTTGGAAACCAGTTCTGACGGAAATTGATCGAACTCAACACCGCGGTTGTTACCTGCGGAAACAACTTCCCGGCCATTCCATAATGCAAGAGAGAAGTCTGGTCCAAGTCCACGAATAGAGACTTGTTGTGAACGTCCACGAACACGTTGAGCTGTAACACCCGGAAGGCGTGCTAGTGAGTCCGCGATTGATAAGTCAGGTAATTTCCCGATGTCTTCAGCTGAGATCGCTTCGACAATCGAATTTGACTGTTTCTTGGTAGCGAGCGCGTTTGCGATCGAACTTTTGATACCAGTGACAGTGATGACATCTAGTACTTTCTGATCATCCGCCACTTCGGTTGTTGCAGGTTGTGTTTCCTGCGCTAAAGCAGGAACGCCTGTTAAAAATAGTGTTCCTGTTGCTGCTCCAGCAAGAAGACGGAATTTAAACTTTTCCCGGTTGTTCATTGGTTTTATCCTCCCCATTTCTGCAAAGTGCCCATTTGTTATAACGCAAAAATGTGCAAACAAATTTGCTTAAGAAAGTCGACTTGTCTAGAGTTTAAGCAAGAAAACACGCAAAAATGGACTTTTGTAGAGATAAATGCGACATAAATGTAACACAAACTGCAAGGTTTTTCATGTTTTTGTCGATAAAAGCTGCGATTTTAGTGCAAAATTGTGCAAAACAATGCAAAGTTAAGTTTTGCAAATTTGCGCAAATTGAAATAAATCGTTGGTGTATTGTGTGATTGCACACGTTCTCCTTGTTTGGGTTCTTTGTGTGTAGGAGGTGTTTTGTGAGTGGGAGGGTGTTTTGGAGCGAGTGGAATTAACGGACGAAGTTCATGTTTCACGACTTGTATACGGAATGTGGCGGATAGGGGATGTAGAAGATACTTCTCCGAGGCATGTTCAGGAAAAGATGGAGGCTTGCTTGGAGCAAGGGATTTCCACTTTTGATCAGGCGGATATATATGGGGAATATGGTGCGGAGGCCATATTGGGGGCTTGTTTGGCACAAGCCCCGCATTTGAGGGAAAGGGTTGAGATTGTTACCAAGTGCGGAATAATTGCGCCTTTTGGTGTGTATGCTGATCGACGTGTGAAGTATTATGATACTAGCGCAGAGCATATAAAAGCTTCTGTCGATCGATCGCTTGGGGAAATGAAGACTGATTATGTCGACCTGTTGCTAATTCATCGTCCCGACCCTTTTATGGATCATTTGGAGACTGGGGCGGTGTTGGATGCTTTGGTTGCTTCTGGGAAAGTTAGGGCGGTAGGTGTTTCAAATTTCAAACCTCACGATTGGTCTCTGCTTCAATCAGCAATGAGTAACAAGCTTGCAACAAATCAAATTGAGCTAAGTGTCATGAGCAATGAATCGCTTGTGAATGGCGAGTTGGCATTTTTGCAGGAAAAAGGTGTTTCTCCCATGGCTTGGTCGCCATTGGGTGGTGGAGAGTTGTTTCAAGAAGCTCGATCTCCTTTGGCATTGAAGCTTCAGGAAATTGCCACACAAAATGAAAGTACGATCGCTGATGTGGCGATTGCTTGGTTGTTGGCGCATCCTTCGAAAATAATCCCGGTTTTGGGGACAAACAATTTGTCCAGAATAAAGCAAATATCCAATGCAAACGAGATTGAGATAGATCGTGAAACTTGGTTTGATATTTATACGGTAGCAAACGGATGTGAAGTACCATAACGCTGAGTGCGGTTTTTGTAGTTTGAACCGGATGGTGATGAGTGAAATACAAAACGAGCAGGCTTTTGAAGGTCTGCTCGTTTTTCTTATTTGGGCAAAATACAAAACTGTATTTTAGTTTGTCATTTCTTCCAATTCCATGCCCTTTGTTTCGCGCACAAATCTAGATACGAAGAGCACTGAAATCACTGCGCAGACCGCATAGAAACTGTATGCTCCTACCAAGCCAATGCTTGCCGACACCAGCATGATTGGGAAAGTCATTGTGATTGCAAAGTTGGCAATCCATTGTGAAAACCCGGATACGGCAAGACCTGTTCCTCGAATTTGGTTTGGGAACATTTCTCCAAGAGATACCCACATGACAGGCCCCCATGAAGAATTGAAGAATGCAACATAAGCATTGGCGCTGATCAGTGCGATGAGTCCGAACTTGCCTGGTAGAGAGATTTGGCCATCTATCATTTGTGCTTGAGAGAAGCAGATAACTAAAAGTCCCAAAGTTGCAGCCATGCCTATTGAGCCAACAAAGAGTAAGGGCTTGCGGCCAATTCGATCAATGAGCATTAGGGAAATTATTACTGCTAGTATCGATACGGCACCTGAAATTACATTGATCAAGAGGGCGTCTGCTTCTGAGAAGCCGACAGCCTGCCAAAGTACAGCGCCGTAATAGAATACGACATTGATACCCACTAATTGTTGAAATACCGCCAAGCCTATTCCAATCCAGACTATTGGTTTTAGGCCCGATCCGGTTTGAAAGATGTCTGCAATGCGAGGTTTATGATCGCTTGCGAGGGATGTTTGAATGGCTTCTACACGCTGTGTCGCCTCGTCGCTTCCGCTGACCTTTGTGAGGGTTTTTAATGCGCTTTCTGGGCTTCCTTTAGAGACCTCGAAACGCGGGCTCTCTGGAATGAATAGAAGTGCGCAAAGAAATAGAGCTGCTGGAAACAACTCTATCCAGAACATCCAGCGCCATGCTTCAAATCCCCAGACCCATTCTTGAAGGGATGATCCAGCAGATTTGGCGATGAAGTAATTGCTCAAGAACGCAACAAAAAGCCCGGCGATTATGGCGACTTGTTGAATTGAAGAAAGTCTGCCGCGCATGTGGGCGGGGGCTATTTCGGATATGTAGGCTGGAGCCATGACGCTGGCTGCGCCCACGGCTAGTCCGCCGATAATGCGATAAATGATAAATTCTGATGAGCTGCTCGAAATTCCAGATCCCCAAGCCGAAATTATAAAAAACACTGCGGCGACTATCATCATGCTTCTGCGGCCAAATATATCTGACAGTTTTCCCGCAGCAGCGGCTCCAATGGCGCATCCTAAAAGCATGGACGCAACGTTGAAGCCTGTCCCGACACTCTCTGAATTGAACGCAGCCTGCAGGCCGTCAACGGTTCCGTTTATGACGCCGCTATCAAAGCCAAATAGAAATCCTCCAATAGTTGCAATGCAACTAATCAATAAGACAAATGCAAAACGATTATCTTCGCCTGCCCCCTCTAGTGTATCCATAACTTCCTCCTGTATCTGAATGCGGGTTCGATTGCGGCGTGTTTTGGGTGTTGTTCTGAATCTGCGCCTTGAGTGGTGGTAGTCAAAGCGTTGCCGCAAGATCGAATTGTGACATTAGCATATATGCAAATTTATACAAAAATTAATTCCTCAACGAAGTTTAAGTTTTCAATATATTGAATAAACTATATTTTCTTTGAAAATAATATGCAAATTTTCGCAAATGTAAGTGAGGAGGTAACATTTATCATTCGATGAGTGGTTGTTAACGTCGAGAGTGCTGCGTTTCTTTTAAGTGAATTGGCTGAATAAAAATCGATGCTGAGCACAGTCGTTTGGTTTGGTCTCAGGACCGGTCCATAGCAGCTTTGGTATAGGTATGTCTTTCGCTTACCTTGCGGTGTATTGCCTATAGCACATGCGGCGCTGAAAAATCATAGTCATAGAGTTGCAGTATTTAAAGCAAAGCAGGCAACCTGGCGTGATGTCTATGAAAGTATTGGCGTGGGAGATCCGAGATGGCCTGATGGCGGTGAGACAGGGATTCGAACCCTGGAGACGGTTGCCCGCCTACACACTTTCCAGGCGTGCGCCTTCGACCACTCGGCCACCTCACCGCTGAGGAAGGCGAGACAATAGCGTGTGATTTATGAAGTGCAAGCTAATAGTTTGAATATTTGGGTGTCGGAAACGTTTATTTTAAAATTGCTTTTGGGGAGGGAGGACAATCATTGCTTTGAGTCTGGATTTTTAGTTTGGAAAACACTAAATCTAAAACAGAATTCGAGCATAGATATGCGTTTGAGTGGAGAAGTGTGATGGGTGATCTGGATAAATCTCAATTGGTGCCAGAAGAAAAAGCGCTAAAGGGGCGTGATACGGAAATCGTACTTTCTAACTCTCATTTTCTCAATGATCGTCCTTTGAAGGGAAGTATTCCAAATGGCTTTGGGCAAATTTATCTGGGGCTGGGATGTTTTTGGGGAGCAGAGCGTCGTTTTTGGGAGACTGAAGGCGTATACGTGACCTCTGTTGGGTATCAGGGTGGTTTCACACCAAATCCAACTTATGAAGAAGTCTGTTCAGGACAAACAGGGCATGCAGAAATAGTTCATGTCGTATTTGATCCTTCGATCATATCTCTTGAAGGGGTATTGAAAGTGTTTTGGGAAGCCCATGATCCCACTCAGGGTATGAGGCAGGGAAATGATTTGGGAACTCAATACCGTTCTGCCGTATATGCAATCAATGAAGCCGATCTGAAGCGTGTGGAGGCTTCAAAAGCGGCGTATCAATCAGCGTTAAATGAGGGAGGGCGCGGTGATATCACAACAGAGATAAAAATTGCAGGCCCTTATTACTATGCTGAAGAATACCATCAGCAATATTTAGCCAAAAACCCTGAGGGTTATTGTGGCTTAAAAGGAACTGGCGTAGAATGCATATAAAGAGTGGGCGGTATCTTAAATTCCGCCGCGTGTGATGGAAAAGCGGCGGCGCGTACCAAGCATTTTCTGACATTCTGAAATTGTTTGTGCTGCTAGTTCCGCAGTTTTAAATTTGTTTTCAGAACGCAAGGATTCCAGAGCATCGGTTAGATGGTTGACCGATTCCTGAAGGACAATGGGATCAAATTTTTGTTCGCATTGCAGCTTTAAAGCTCTGCCCAAGTTTATCTTCGCTTGCACCCAGCGATCAGGAGTTTCTGACCGATCTATTCCTTCAAGCGTCCCTTCAAGGATTTCAACAGAACGGGTCGCCCAATCGTCAATATTTGCTATCGCCAATTGAACTGTTCCAGCGGAGAAGTCATCCTCGATGTCTCCCCGCAATTGTGCATCCATGCCAGGGTTTTCGTCCAGAATTTTGTGAAGTGAATTGACGACTGGTTCTAGTCGTTCAGCGCGAAAGTCTTGGGGACGCGAAAGAGCAGGTCTTAATTCTCGTGCTGTCGCGTATGCAAGCGCTGCAGACAGAGGTTTTGTCCATTTTTCTTTTTCTGGGGGCAGGATGATAGTGCGGTGCTGATACTGAGTGGTTTTCTTCGTATCATCACGCCTAGCAATACGGGCAACTATTTGTTTCTTTTTTACGCCTTCACCCCATAAAACCAAATCCGCACCAGCTTGTTTCAATAGAGATTGAGCTTCTTCTTCATTGCGAATGCGTGCTGGAAAATCAATGACATCAAACGGGCCACCAAACATGAACCCTTTCAAATGAGTACGTGCAGCTTCGCTTAAAAATTCACTCGCGGCTTTACCATTGCGGCCAAACCCTTGCGTGATTAGAATGCGTGATCCAATGTCTGTTCCGCGGCGCACTTGAGCAGCTGTTCCTGCTAAATGTGCAGATCTGGCGGCCATCCATAATAATTTGAATGCAAAAAACACCAATGTTAACATGCCAGCAAGTGCGATGATAACACCAAAGCTAGCTAGCTCTTGATGAGATAGAATCCATGTCTCCGCCATATTCCAATAGCGCAGCGCGTCAGTTACCAAGCTGTCAAACGTGATGTTCATAAGCTGTCAAAAACCAATCTTTGCAAAGATGTGTTACCTAGTAGTCATAGGCCGTTTTCGGGTGAAAGTGCAATGAGAAAGGACATTCTTTGCGCACGAATTGACACATTGAATTTAATTTCACCCTGCTGGTTAACCATTTATCAGTTATAGTTAATGATCGGTTATCAAATTAACCTGTTTTGTCCAATAATTTGTGGAAATTTCGATATTTGTATTTGAAGGAGAGTCTTCAAGACAAATGATGCGATATTGGGCTTTAATTATAGAAAGCAAATGATTTGAGCGGCAGGATTAACTTCTAAGTTGAATTGATTAACGAAAACGCAGGAATTTTCTTGTTTACTATTGAGCTGATGTAGTTTGTTTGATCCACGGACTATTTGCAGTTTTCAGGAAAGTATAATGCACGAGTCTACTTACAAAATCCTAGAAACGATCAAGCGCTCTAAGCATCATTTTTCAGATGTTGAATTATCAGATTTTATTCTTGATATACGCCGAACAGAGAACGCGGCACTGCTGCCTTTGTTGAAACCAAAGACGCGTACAGTCTATTCTTTTGAAGAAAACGACCCCCAATATCAGGCGTTTTACAGCTTACGTAGACAGTTACATCACATCCACAATGACGATTATATTTCCGATATTGTGCGTATTTTGAACGCCTGCAAACTGGCTGAAGAGTTTGATTTACGTCAGTTCCATAAGAAATCTATTCCGGCTTTTTATGATGCGATTACCAATGTGATATCGCCCGGAATTTTGCTCGATGTCGCGCATAAATATACGGCACATAAAACTCAGCAAGCGGCTTAAAATTTCTTGCTCAAGCTGACTGCGCCAAAGCGCTGAGCTTCATCTTGTTCCTCAAACTCTTTTGAGCGTTGCACAAGACTTAGTGCAAATTGCACATCCCACATCTGTACAACTAATCCGGCTTGATAATCGGTAACAAAGTTTTTGAGCGTCAGATCAAAAGGGTCTTTGCGTAACAAACTACCTTCAATAAATATGTTGTGCGCAACAGCGCGTGCCTCAGCTCCTGCGAAAATATGCCAGCTGAATTGATCATCGGGTGTGAAATATCCTGCGCCCCCCAATGAAGGACGCACACGGGGAGGGCCGTAATCATTGTTGAGATCTTGCCCCATACGCATAGTCAAACCTGCGCGCGCCTGCGTGTAGACATTTCCGACAGAAATTCCGTAATTAGGCGTCAGGTCCGTTCCAAAATCGCTATTGCCCAGCTTAAACAATCGACGCGCTTTGCGTTCATATGTGAGAACAACCCCGAGTTCGTCTTTTACTTGATGATCCCACCCCTTTGCGCCTTCAATACCGATGAGGTAGTGAAATTCATTTTGCGCAAACTCGCCACCGGCGCTAGGGCCGACCATGCCGATTTGGATCGACATTTGATCAATGACATTGCGCTGCGCGATAACAGCGGAATATTCGCCATAGAGCCAACCAGCGTATGGGTGTTCATCGGGAATAAACGCAGTTTCTTCAATATTGGTTGGCGTGAAAATGGACTGCCCAATAGCGAGCCCACGCCGCAAAATAGCGTCATCATCTGCGCCCAACACATTACGCGCTACAAATTTGGCAAGGGCGCTTTTGGATTGCTTACCCGACAACACGGCCAGACGCATGCCATTGGTATAACTGCGATCTGTATTGGCGAAGCTGTCGTTTTCCCAAACGAAGGTGAAGGTCGATTTTTCATCTTGCAATGTGGGGTCATCATCACATCTCGTTAGAGTTGGAAATCTTCCAAATTCATTTTCGTTGGGGGTGCTATCTGCTTCGTCACACGCCATCGCAGTAGGGGCGCACAAAGCGAATAAACCAACATAGAATGAATGTTTGAAAAGCATGGCCAACTCCACACAGACGGGGGATTCATGAAGCGATATATAGTTGAATACAAAAATTGGAAACAGCATATCGGCTGCGGCGAATTAGATGGTCTACTATGTTTAGCCGTTCTGATGGGGATTATCTTATTACGGCTAACTATAAGCAGGCCTCGTGTCCTTTATTGCTTTCATACTCTCGTATCGGTTCCGGTGGCGGAGGTTTTAGTCTTGCGTAATACCTTAAAGTAGCAAACAGTAATATGGTTGAAATGATTCTAGTTTTGAGGGTGAAGTAAACTTATGGCGAAAATTGCCAATCCTGTATTATTTTCGACTTACTTTAAAGTTTCTCCGACTGCTTTTAGGACCGCTGGGTTAATTGATCCATTTATTGATGTTGACACGCAGTTATTTATTGATCCGTTGCTCATTCATAAATCGACCAATGAAGTAATTAAAAATGAAGGTGTAGCTGCTTTTGCCGATCACTTTTCTTCGTTGGTTAGATTGCTTGTTATATCTAAGAAAAAAAATGATGCGGCGTGGAAGGCAGCGTTCAGACAACTCAACCTCGATGAACCAGCATCTAACGGCTTAGGTTACGGTGGAGCTGGAACTTCCGGTAGTAAACGTCCTGATGCCTTGCGAAATTCTATTTTGGATACTTGCTCAGAAATTATTGAACTTGGTTCGGAAGATCCTGAAATGATTTCTCTTATGAGTTTTTTTGAAGAAGGCGTTGGAGCTGACACTGTAAGTGACCTTGTTACGCATGCTATTATTGAACCTTTATCTCAAATTACAGAGCAGTTTTGTCTACAGTATAAGGTGCCTATTGAAGAAAACGATGTGAGTAGTCGTCATAAGTTGCCGAAAATAACTAAAGCAAATGGAAAAGAAAATTACTTGGTTTTAGTTCCTGAGGATGTAGTCCGTGAGTTGCCTTATGCATCCGATTGGAGCGAAGTTAGCGAAGTTGCATTTCAAAACCAAACAATCAAGAACAAATTAAGCAAATTACTCGGAAATATTGTAAAGGCGACAATAGTTGAGAAAAAGAATGCACTTAAGAACGCCGTTCTGAGCGACGCTGATACCTTTCAAGAATTTTTAGCGGAAATTAAGGGGAGTGCTTCTGGATATGATCCAAATTTGGATTTGTTTAGTTATTACAAATTAAAGGCGCTTCTAGCTGAAGGTATGTCAGATATACCGCAAGGTACAAAATATGATTTACAGACCAGTTTGGATGGTTGTGAAAAAGTAGTTTTAGATTCAATAAATCACTTTAAGCACCATGTAGAAAACGGGAACTTATGGGAAGAACTTTGGGTCAGTGGTGGGAAGCAGGATGGGAAGCCAAAAAAGGAACGATCAGCACAACTGATTTTTTTCGCAATAGCTGACTTATTTTGCAAACTAAATAATCTTGATATTTCTCCAGAAACAAACATGGGCGGTGGGCCTGTCGATTTTAAGTTTTCAAAGGGATATGCAACTAAAATAGTGGTTGAGATGAAAAAGTCTGATGGAAGGGTAAAGCATGGATATGAAAAGCAATTAGAATTCTACAAGTCTGCTGCGAAAACTGAGAGTGCAATATACGTTATTATCGATGTCGGAAATATGGGAAATAAATTAAACGAAATAAAGAAAATAAGGCAGGCAAGAAAGGACGCCGGAGAGAACGTTTCAGAAATCATAGTAATAGACGCTACTCCCAAAAAGTCGGCGAGCAAGAGGGAATAACACCCAGAAAGTTGACCTTTCTGGGTGAATAAAACTTACCCATCCCCATCCATTTTAAGGGCCGCCACGAAGGCTTCTTGTGGGATTTCCACTTTACCAAATTGGCGCATGCGTTTCTTACCGGCTTTTTGTTTGTCCAATAGTTTACGTTTACGCGAGGCATCACCACCATAACATTTGGCCGTCACATCCTTGCGCATGGCAGCGATTGTTTCACGAGCAATAACCTTGCCCCCAATAGCGGCCTGAATAGGGATTTTAAATTGGTGACGTGGGATCAAATCTTTCAGGCGCTCACACATGGCGCGGCCGCGCCCTTCAGCACGGGAACGGTGCACAAGCATAGACAGAGCATCCACAGGCTCTTCATTGACGAGGATACTCATCTTCACCAAGTCTTCGGCGCGGTGTTCTTTTACCGTGTAATCAAACGAAGCGTACCCTTTAGAAATGGACTTCAATCGGTCATAAAAATCAAACACCACTTCATTCAGTGGTAATTCGTATTTCACCATGGCGCGCGTTCCCACATAGGAAAGGTCTGTCTGAAGGCCGCGGCGTTCCTGACATAGCTTTAGAATGCCGCCCAGATATTCATCCGGCGTCATGATTGTGGATGAAATCCAAGGCTCACGGATTTCCATAATCTGCATCACATCCGGCATATCAGCAGGGTTGTGAAGCTCTAGCATTGAGCCGTCGCGCATTTCCATTTCGTAGACCACGGATGGCGCAGTTGCGATCAGGTCTAGGTCAAACTCACGGCTAAGGCGTTCTTGGATAATCTCAAGATGGAGAAGCCCAAGGAAACCACAACGGAAACCAAACCCCAGCGCAGCAGAGCTTTCCATTTCGAAAGAGAAACTGGCATCATTGAGGCGCAATTTTCCCATCGCGTTACGGAGGTCATCAAAGGCAGCTGCATCAACAGGGAAGAGGCCACAGAAAACAACGGGTTGAACTTCTTTAAAGCCTGGCAGAACGCCTTCACATGGCTTTTTATCATCGGTGATCGTATCACCCACCGCACAGTCGGCCACTTCCTTGATGGAGGCTGTTAGGAATCCCACTTCACCAGGATAGAGTGCATCGGCATCTTCCAAGCGGCCAGCGCGGAAATACCCAACACGGTCGAGTTCGTATGTTGCATCGGTCTCGATCATCTTGACCTTTTGCTTCTTCTTCATCACCCCGTCCATGATGCGCACAATCACGACAACACCCATATAAGGGTCGTAATAGGCATCTACGAGGGAAGCTTTAAGCGGCTTGTCTGCATCACCTTCAGATGGGGGAGGCAAGCGCTGAACGATAGCCTCCAGCACGTCTGGCACACCCATACCTGTCTTGGCTGACATCTCGACCGCATCGGATGCATCAATGCCGATGACGTCTTCAATCTGCTCTTTTACGCGGTCTGGTTCGGCGGCAGGCAGGTCAATTTTGTTGAGGACAGGCACAATCTCGTGGTCTGCATCAATGGCCTGATACACATTGGCCAAAGTCTGCGCTTCTACACCTTGAGAGGCATCTACAACAAGAAGTGAACCTTCACATGCATTTAGACAACGCGATACTTCATAAGTGAAGTCGACGTGTCCGGGCGTGTCCATCAAGTTGAGGATGTATGTTTCGCCATCTTCAGCGGTGTAGTCCAAACGTACTGTCTGAGCTTTAATCGTGATACCGCGTTCGCGTTCAATGTCCATATTATCAAGGACTTGCGCCGACATCTCGCGTTCGGTCAGTCCTCCTGTCACTTGGATCAGGCGGTCGGCAAGGGTGGACTTACCATGGTCGATGTGTGCGACAATGGAGAAGTTGCGGATTTTATCACGTGAAATCATTGGCCGGATTTAGCACCACACGTGATTTAGGGAAAGAGAAAAAGCAATTATGGCCTAAGCATTTTTTACATAGACTGATGCGGTGACTTCATTGAATATACGATAGCCTAAGTTTTCATAGATTTTGATAGCACCAATGTTTGTCTTCCATGCGTGTAAGAATGGTGTTTTGCCTTCGTCTTGAATTTGTTTGGTCATCAAAGTTGAAAAAAGTTTTCCTAGTCCCTGACCTTGAAAATCTGGGTGTGTGCAGACGCCACTTAATTCGATGAAATTTCCAAATCTGAATCTCTGTCCGGACATAGCTGCTAGCTGACCATTTATACGGGTGCCTATAAACTTGCCCATTTTGTGAGTTGCAATGCTGAATGGGCCAGGCTCAGTGAGCAAAGCTAAATCAAGCATGTCAGCTGCGTCGTCATCCGTTAGTTCAAGGATTGAATGATCTGTCGAAATGTCAGGCATTGCTTTGGTGGCAACCATTTGTACGCAGGTAGCTGATTTGGTCATTTCAAAACCTTCCAGCACCGGCGGTGGCCCTTTTTGAACAACAAAAACTGTTTCACCCGCTTTAATGAGGTTTGCTGCGTGTGTAAGGGAAGTGGCGGTATTTTCAGGTGTAGCTAAAAATAAATTGACGTCAGGCTTATATCGTCTTGCGTGTTCATCCCCGATGGATAGGTGTTGATGCGCACCATCAAGGCTATGCCAAGCTGGTCTAGTAAAGCAGTTTAAATCGGATTTGGAGATGAGGTTTTCTAACGTGTTTTTCATCGCGGCCAGACAGCTATAAATTTGATTATGAGCTCACAGATTAAGGGCGCGTGCTTCCTTAGACAAAATTATAATTGATATAATACCAGAAAATAAATAATTGCACTTGCGAATTATTCTCAAATAACTTAACGTGATTTGGCATTGGAGTGCTTGTTGTGCGGAGTTACTCTTTCCTAGCTGGTAGGGGGAGTGGCTTTCACAACGAAATTGCAGGTTTGTGTTTTGGTTTGACCTGTAAGTAGAGTGGAAAAGCCCTGACATCACTGTCGGGGCTTTTTCTGCATGGGGAGGCTGAAAATCGCCAAAAGTGGACACCCAAATCACACGTAACTTAGCTATTTAAGTACCAATTTTACGGTGTTCCACGGATGCCTATCTCCTTCACCATGACCTTCGAGAATGTCAATCAACCAATCGTAAACTGTTGGCCCTTCTGACGATTTTGCCAAAGCAAGTTCATTCGAAACTTTGTCCAAATGTGATGGATGGCACTTATCTTTTTTAATTTTTAATTGTTTGACAGTTTCTTTATAACCTAATCGTTTTTTTGATAGGTCGGAATTTTTCCATTCAAAAACAAATCCTTCAGCGGGAATACCAAAGCCACCGAAAAGAATGTCATCAAAAGCAGATAGATTTTCACCCCAATATGCATCAGGAATAAGTACTTCCCCAACTTCCTCAAAAAAACCTTCAAGCGTGTAGAATTTAGAACCGTCAATAGTGTAAGTTTTGACCACTAACTTCTCCCTTGCTTTAATATACTGCTGACGGATTGATGGAACATGCCGATATTATCAAATAAGAACGCTTGCAACAGTCAAATTTTGTTTTCGAATATTGACGCAAAAATCAACGCTACATGTACAAAAGCTCTTTGGAGTTTTGTTAATTGATACCTAAATCGTTATTGCAATTCAGAGGAATGTCTAGTGAGAGCGTTCGTAACTGGTTGAAACTCCGTGCTTTCAAGTGGAACGAAGTCACTGCAATGCAGGGATTGGCCATAACGGTCGGTGAAGTTAGAGCGGAACTTACCTTTTATTGCAATAAGCAATACGATGTATATTCAGTTGCTTGCCATAAATCTAAGAACAGATTGATTTCTGAAATATTTGACGAATTTCAGTTGGATTGGTCTTACAAAGAAACTGACTTAGTAAGCAAGTATACCTTAGAGTATAAGGATGGTGAATTTAGATCCTATTTAGCTCGAGATGGAAAAATAGAATATACACTTTCATTTGAAGATGGTGAATGTACGTTTGTAAACTTTTCAGACAGTTCACTTAAGTTCATTACTTAGCATCAAATTTTTTTCGAGTATACGAGTGCCATCACAGAATTAAATGCTAGATAGTGCCCTATAATTTGATCTAATTTTTGTGCTATTCAACAGCAATCTTTCATCCGTCGCCCTTGGGCCAATACTGGTCAATCGGCGTTCGTTACGCAGTTAGTATTCCAAACTCTTGCGCATGATAACTTCATTGTCCATCGCATTTCCAACTGGGAATTGATAATTTCCAATAGCTTCAAAATTGCGGGTTTCATATACGGAAATTGCGCGTTGATTGTTTTCCCATACACCAAGATAGATGTTTTTCGCACCGCGTTGGCGGGCTTGTTCAACTGCCCATGTGAGCAAGATACGCCCAACTCCGACACCTTGTCCCTCTTGACGAACGTAAAGGCGGTGAAGTTCTAGTGAAGTCGCCGGGTCGTGTTCTATTGGAAGTTTGACAGGGCCTAATTTCGCATAGGCAATTGTTTTTGCGCGCATCACAGCAATGCGAATTTCCGTGTCCGGGTCTTCAATTTCAGCCAGTTGTTTTTCTGGTGTGAAATATTCATCAAGATACGCTTGCAAGTCTTCATGTCGGTATAGCATCCCGAAAGTTTCCGAGAATGTGTCTCGGCCAATCTCGGTGAGACGCCCTGCATCTTCAGGGCGGGCGTCTCTAAAACTTAAGGAAACTGTACGCAAAATCTTGGGTCCTTATATCGAAAATCTTGTTTCGATAAGTACTTACACCCGATTCATGGAATTTTGAACAAATTCTCGCAAAGCATCGCCAACTAATACGAGTTTGGCCAATGTCCAACCACCAGAATACTCAAATTGGTCGATAGGACCTGTCACGCGATTTACTTCCACTTTTAAAGGTGCAAGCCACATCTCAACTGCTTCTTTTGCAGTATCCAATTTAAGTTTGTCAGGTTTATGTCCATCCTTCTTGGCGTGTTCGATGGCTAATTCAGACAAGGTTGCTTGTTGATAGGGGAGCGCATCACTCACGCGTTGTAATGCTAAGCGTTCCCAGTGCCCATCAAGCTGGATGTCACGTGCTGCTGCGCGCATTTTATCCAATCCCATCACTTCATCTAGAGAGTGTTGAATTCGAGCAGTTGGGACCATATCCCATCCTGTTTTATGGGACACATCCACCGCTTCACGCGCTGTCGCGAGAATACGAATGCTCGCTGCATCCATTGCAATGTCTTTAGGTGCGCCAGCTGCGATGAAACTTTCAGCTCGTGCACGGATACGCTCTTTTACGAATGGTCCGACACAAGAATCCAGTGATGCATGCAAGGTTTTTACACCCTTAGTGTAGCGTTTGATTAGGTCGGTTAATTCTTCTCCCTGAAGAATAGGCTGAACGAGACCACCCGTGAGCTGTCGTAATGTACCTACTATTTCCAGACGCATAAGTGTCTGAGCTTGTGTTGGTGCTTTATTATCTAGTGCGTCTATCCGAGTACATAATTCATCTAGACCAAAGATAGCACGAGCAGCTTCTGAGGCACGCACAAGCGTTCCGATGTTCACGGAGGACGCATCCCGCATTTCATAAGGGTATACAGGGCCAGTCATATTTACGAGGCGGTTTGCTAGGCGTGTTGCAATGATCTCGCGTTTCAAACGGTGGTTGACGCGCGGTGTGTCATACTTATCCAACGCAGGGGGGAAGTATGATTTCAATAAATGCTGGAACGCTGGATCGTCAGGTGCATCACTATCCACGATCATTGCGAATAGGTCATTTTTGGCGTAAGCCAACAGAACAGACATTTCAGGACGTGTTAGCCCCAATCCTTGTTCTTTCAGCGTAGCAATTGCGTCTGTGTCTGGCAAAAATTCAACTGTTCGATCCAGTTTATCGTCAGCTTCCATTGTCGACATGAATTGAGCATGCGCATCCAGATCGGCAGCTGCGGTGCTTTCCATAATCGTGATTGCGCCGGTTTGATCGTAATTGTTGACCAAAACGTGTTTAGCGACATCATCTGTCATAGAAGCGAGGAGGTCATTGCGATCTTTGACCTTTAACTCGCCAGCATTGATAGCTTCGGTCAGTAGAATCTTAATGTTGACTTCATGGTCAGAACTATCCACACCAGCCGAGTTGTCGATTGCATCCGTGTTGATGCGTCCACCATTGCGCGCAAACTCGATACGGCCTTTTTGCGTCACACCAAGATTTGCGCCTTCACCTATGATTTGGACGTTCAGCTCGTGGCCGTTTAAACGTAGGTGATCATTGGCTTTGTCACCCGCATGAGATTGAAGCTCATCTTCTGACTTCACGTAAGTACCAATACCGCCGAACCATAAAAGCTCAGAATTCATGCGTAGAATTGCACGAATTAGTGTTCCAGGCGTCACGGATTTTTCCACAATGCCGGTCATCTCCATGACTTCAGGTGTCAGCTCGACTGACTTATCAGCACGGGAGAGGATTTGACCACCTTTTGAGAGAAGGTCGGTATTGTAGTCCGTCCAAGATGACCGTCCCATATCAAATAAACGTTTTCGTTCTTCATAGCTAACTTGTGGGTCAGGATTTGGGTCCACAAAGATATGCATGTGGTTAAACGCTGCTTGTAATTTAGTCTGCTCAGAAAGGAGCATTCCGTTTCCAAACACATCACCCGACATATCACCGACACCAATAGCCGTGAAAGGTTCGTTTTGAATGTCTTTTCCAATTTCGCGGAAGTGGCGTTTAACGGCTTCCCAGGCACCTCGGGCAGTAATACCCATTTTTTTGTGGTCATATCCAACTGAACCACCTGATGCAAATGCATCATCCAGCCAGAAATCATGGTCTTGGGATAAGCCATTTGCGATATCAGAGAACGTAGCGGTTCCTTTATCCGCCGCTACAACCAAGTATGGGTCATCTCCATCCCAAGCAAAGACTTTGGCAGGGCGTTTTGCGACACCATCTTTGATGTTGTCTGTGATTTGTAGCATTGCTGAGATGAAGACCTTATAGGCAGCTATGCCGCCATTGATGAAGTCTTCTCGGCTTCCGGTCGTCGGTAGCTTTTTAGGGAAGAAACCGCCTTTAGATCCAACTGGAACGATTACGGCGTTTTTAACCTGCTGTGCTTTGACCAGTCCTAGTACTTCTGTGCGGAAATCATCACGTCGGTCTGACCAGCGCAGGCCTCCACGAGCTACAGGACCAAACCTTAAGTGCACTCCCTCAACCATAGGGGACCAAACAAAGATTTCTCTGAAGGGTTTCGGCGCGGGTAGGTCTTCTAATTCTTGGCTAGCAATCTTTATTGAAATGTGCGGATAATGTTCGCCTGAGGGGGCCAATTGATAGAAGTTTGTACGTTGCACTGCATTGATCAGGTGCATTGTCCGGCGCAGAACACGGTCGTCATCTAGTGAGGGTACAGTTTCCAATGCATGCACAATGCGCGCACTGATTAAGTCACCCGAAGCTTTTCGGTCTTTCAGTTCAGCCGCGCTTTCGGTGCCAGTTGAAGGATCAAAACGTTCGTCAAATAGTTTTACGAGGTCTGAAGCAATATCAGGGTGGTTTACCAATGCATCTATTTGAACATCTTGAGAGGCATCTAAACCAGTTTGCTGTCTATAACGGCAAAGTGTTCTGATGAGAGCTGCTTGCCTCCATGATATATTGAGGTGAAGCATGAGCTGATTGAAACGGTCATCTTCAGTTAAACCATTCCATACCGCTACAAACCCTTCTTCAAATTCCTTTCCTAAAACCGTGTCTGGATTGGAGAATTGGAGTTCGAGATCATGAACCCATACGGTTTTCCGATTTGATCCTCTAGGGTTTGAGGTGATGGGAAAACTTGTTTCAGAAAGAACACGCAATCCCATGTTTTCAAGAACGGGTACAATGTCAGACAATTCAAGCGCAGTATCACGCTTATAGATCTTACAGTGTTGAACTCCATCTTGGACTATAGAATACGCGCGAGCAGAAAGATCCTGTTTGTCATCCATATTGTGGATTGAGGTTAGGTCTTTGATTGCCTCATCTGGTGCGAACGCTTCTTTATAAGCCTCATTGAAGCGGTTATCGAAAACCATGGGCGGTGGATTATCAGTTAAGCGGGCAGCTCTTGCTAATCCGTCTTCCCAGCTCTCAGCCAGCTGACGAATTTTGATATCGAGTGCGTCTATATCTGGCTCAGCGTGCCCGGGGCTTAGTCCGATAATGAAGTGTACCCGCGCGAGAGGGCCATCGTTAAAGCTTGGGTAAAAAGCTGATTCCCGGCCATTATATGCCTCAGCAATTGCGGAGTGAGCCTGCCTACGCAATTCCGGTGTATAATTGTCGCGAGGTGTAAACAGAAGTGCCGACACAAAGCGATTGAACTGGTCTTTGCGAATGAATAAGCGTGTGCGAGGGCGCTGATATAACGTTAGAATATTGTATGAAAAACGCGCTAGTTCATCAGCTGAAATCTGAAATAATTCGTCTCTGGGGAAGGTTTCCAGCACATTGTTTAATGCATTTGTCGAATAGCTAGAGCTTCCAATATCAAGAATGTCTTTAACTTGTTGAAGCTTTTGACGGATGAGCGGGACATCCTTGGCCATTCGTGTATAGGCTGCTGCTGTAAACAATCCTAGGAAACGAATTTCTCCAACAATATTGCCTTCGTCATCTAGCTGTTTGACGCCAATATAGTCTGCATAAACACGGCGATGAACTCGAGAACGTACATTGGATTTGGCAACGATCACAGGTGAGGGTTCGTTTAAAAACGCTCGAATACGGGGCGTAAGAACGGCTGGTTCGGACCCATGGGAAAGAATGTGGCGATCGAGATCTCTTAATATTCCCAGTCCTTCGCCAACGATTTCGGGTTCGACGGAGGCTTCTACGCCATTTTTAACTTGGGAAAGCTTTTTATAACTATATGTGCGAGCACCCAAGAAGAAGAAGTGATCTTGTTCCAGCCATTTTAGAAAGCTTGCAGCTTCTTCTTTTTCTTCTTCACTTCGCCCTTCGGTGACCGGCATTTTTGAAATGGAAGCGGCGGCTTCACGCATCGCCTTTTTTAAGGCTTTGTGATCTTCGGTGGCTAAGGCTACATCACTGAATGTCTGTTCTAATATTGTCTCAACTTCAGCGCATCGTTCTTTGGAGAGTGGAGGCGTATGAATTTGGATTAGAGACAAGCCATCCACAACAGGGTGAACTATTCCAACAATTTCAACACTGGCTTCTACGAGCGCAGCAACGGCACTATCTACAAGGAAGGGAATATCTGGGCCAACAATTTCAAAAATATGACGTTGCATATCTTTGTTATCGGCTCCGATGCACTGACGAGACCTAATCGTACGTTTTGATGTGTCCAATGTTAGGGAGTAATTCCACAATTCCATCGCTGTGACGGCTGCGTCATCAGCAGAGAAGGGCGCAAATTCGTCCATCGAGGCGCTGTTACAAAACTGCTTGATGAATACATCTTTGGCTTTGTTCTTAGCTGCACTTTGCTTCTTCGATGGTGCTATTGCGTCTGAGTTGAGTATTTCGTCTACAGCAAATGCAAGGCTTGAATTCGTTGCCGTGAATGACATTTTTCCGTCCCGTGGTGTGCGACTGATATCGCATTATTATTAGTGTATGTCGTTTTGTTGAATGCACATCTATTTTGCCCTTTTAATATGAAAACATATCTCTAGGGCATCTTACATCATTTGCGCTTTTACATTGTAGAATCGTTAAAGTTTCGAGGAAATGGCGCAAGTGCCAAAAATGCATTGAAAATTGCCGTCAAAATAGTGGTACTCAATACTTAGTTTGAGAAGTTTTCAATGACACTGGTTGGGGGGAATATAGAAGTCTGGATTGTGGCAGTTGAACGGGGACGCGTTCAACTGCCGATAACCTAACTGAACTACATGCTGGGTGGGGGGACGCGAGTAGTTCAGCCTAGATATCTTACCACCGTTGAAACGATGATTTGATATGACAAGTATGTGACAAAAAGTAACAATTTTCAATCGCAAATTTTAAAAAATGGCGTTTAAAATCCTTCAGATTGCATGTTGTCCGTACACTGAATGGCGCTAGTGAATTATTTTAGTTCAGAAAATTGGATAACTTCGACAACTGCTTTTATTGTACACCTTGTTCCGCAACGTCAGTATTAGTCACGTTAGTTGGCTGCTTTTTAATTGGACGGCCATCAGCAGATAGAAGAATCGCCAACCAATGTGCTCCTGGAATTTGAGCAAATAGAATCATCATGAGGACAGTTAGCGGGGCAGATAGGAACATTCCTGGGATACCCCATATAGCTCCCCACACAGCCAAGGACACCAATACGACAAGTGCAGACAGGTTTAGAGACTCTCCCATCATTCTTGGTTGGATGAAGTTTCCGATTGTGAACTGCCATACACTAACAGCAATAAGAACGATGACAGCATTTAGCGTGGCATCGGCTGGCATATAGGCTGGCCATTCAGGTTGCGCTAAAGCAAACAGTCCGGGCAAAAAGGCGGCGACGATAGATCCAATTGTTGGAATGTAGTTCAGAAAGAACACAACAAACGCCCAGAATAGGGCGTTATCCAAACCTAGTATGAGAAGTGTGATATAAGTGATGACAGTGATTATTCCTGAAATCACTGTTTGTACCCAGAGATATTCTTCCATGGACTTGCGCACTTGTTGTCCAACTTCGCGCGCTTGTTGGCGAGCCTTTGTCTCAGGGAATATATAGTCGAGTTTTGTAGGCCAACTTTTCTCCGCAAGAAACAAAAAGGCGATGTAAATCAAGATCAGAACAAACGAGGATGCCAAGCCTTGAACCGAGTCCAGAATGGGTTGAACAAATTTGGTGTTTTGCATGTTAAACAACATGCTGGACAAATCGGGCGGAGCAACGGTGTGAATGTTTAGTTTGGCATATATATCCGTTAGCACGTCGTTTATACGAGCCTCGTAGGCGCTAGCGTTTTGTGCAAATTCATTTAATCCATCTATAAAGATAAGTATTACTGTCAGCGTGGCTCCAAGAACGATAAGAACCGCACTTGTTTGAGCCAGCCATCGAGGCATTTTGGTAAGACGCTCCTGCATGAGGCGTGCAAAACCTTCTATGATTAGCCATAAAAAAACGGCCAACGCGAAGGGGGCGAATATACTGGCACCAACATATAAGCCATAGACGATCACACCTGTGGCGATGATCCAAATACCAGCCGGTAGATATCCCATAGTATTGTCCCTTCAACACAAATGCTTTTGGATATCACAATCCTCAAACTTGGCTTTGGGTCAATGATGAGAGCCTCAAATCACGAAAAAGAAGATGGTTCCGGCTGTATTTTACTTATCACCTGTGATTGTCGCTTAACCTTTGCGGTCTTATGGTCCGATTAAAACGAATCAAACAAGACAATTAGGATTAGACAAATGACAGAGAATTCAATTTTTCTTGGCGGCGGTGGCCCAGATAATGACCTCTCTCAAGAGCTAATTTTATCTCGAGCGAATAGACATGGTCTAGTAGCGGGTGCCACTGGTACAGGTAAAACCGTGACCCTCCAAATTATGGCTGAAGGGTTTTCAGCCGCTGGCGTTCCCGTTTTTTGTGCTGATGTGAAAGGCGATCTCTCTGGTCTCTCTCAAGCTGGTGATCCAGCGCACAAATTACATGATAAATTGGTTTCTCGCTCTGAAAAAATTGGATTTGGAGACTTTGGTTACGAAGAAACGCCAACCATTTTCTGGGATTTATATGGAAAAAAAGGGCACCCCGTCCGCACAACAGTGACTGAGATGGGGCCAACCTTATTGGCGCGTTTAATGGATCTGAATGAAACCCAAGAAGGGGTTTTGATGATCGCATTTGAATATGCTGATGACAATGATTTACTTGTGCTTGATTTAAAGGATTTACGTAAGCTTCTTATTCATGTCAGTGAAATGCGTGATGAAATTCAAAAAGAATATGGGAATGTTTCTCCGGCGTCTGTTGGCGCAATTCAACGTCGATTATTGGTGCTCGAGCGCGATGGAGCCGAAGAATTCTTTGGTGAACCCGCGCTAGAATTAAACGACTTTATGCGCACAACGCGCGATGGCCGCGGTTATGTTTCTATTTTAGATGCGACTACGCTAATCAATTCGCCAAAGCTTTATTCGACTTTCCTTCTTTGGCTTTTGTCGGCCTTGTTTGAAGAATTGCCGGAGGTTGGTGATCCGGAAAAACCGAAAATGGTGTTTTTCTTTGATGAAGCTCACTTGTTGTTTGATGATGCGCCAAAAGCACTAATTGATAAGATTGAACAGGTGGTACGTTTGATCCGGTCTAAAGGTGTTGGTGTATATTTTGTTACGCAAAACCCACGCGACCTGCCTGATAGTGTACTTGCTCAATTAGGTGCGCGTGTTCAACATGCATTGCGTGCTTACACACCTTCAGAACGCAAAGCGATTAAAGCGGCTGCGCAAAGTTTTCGTGAAAACCCAGATATCGATACTGAAGAAGTGATAACCGAATTGGGAGTGGGGGAAGCTTTGGTTTCAACTCTCGATGCAAAAGCAGCACCATCTATCGTGCAGCGCACTCTCATCAGACCACCATCATCCCGTCTGGGGCCGTGCACAGATGCCGAGCGTAAAGCTGTGATCGAGAATAGCCCCGTCTTTGGTCAGTATGAAGATGCGATTGATCGCGAAAGCGCTTATGAGCTTCTCAGCAAACGCGAGGAACAGGCGGCGAAGGAAGAGGCTGAACTCCAAAAAGCGGAAGAAGAAGCTAAACGCCAAGCAGAAAAAGCCAAGAAACGTAAGCCATCATCAAGGTCTCGTCGCCAAACATCTACTGAGGCAGCTACCAAAACAATGATGCGAACGGCTGCGCGTGAAATTACAAAATATGTCCTGAGAGGTATATTTGGAGGGCGTCGTCGCTAGTTGAAATTCGCCTTAATAAAAGCGTTATTGTCCAATATGTTAATGGTGGTGACTAGAAATTGATTAGTCTGCTATAATGGATTGGATTATACTTGGAAGTATTGATGGGACTGAATTTATCAAGCTTCTCAAGACGAAGGAATTTCAAATGCGTAAGTCTTTTCTAGTATTATTGACGGCTTCAGCTCTGACAATAGCTGCATGTGCAACACAGCCAGCATATCGACCGGCTTCTTCTTATAATGGCGCTGGTTATTCAGAGCAGATAATTGAATCAAATAGATTTCGTGTTTCATTCAAAGGAAGTTCCACAACTCCACGGGATGAAGTTGAAACCTTCCTTCTTCTGCGTGCAGCCGAGCTGACTTTGGAAAATGGATTTGACTATTTTGTTGTCGTAGATCGTGAAACAGAAACAAAAAGTCGTTCTCATAGACATCACGGATTTGGTGGATACTACTCACGATACGGATTTGGGTATTCTTACTTTTATCCTCGAGCAGGGTGGTATGGAGCATATGACCCTTTCTGGGATCGACACAATTACGGATACAACCAGATTACAAAATATGAAGCATCCGCTGAAATTATGATGCATGCTGGAGAGAAGCCTGATGATGAACTTCGCGCTTTTGATGCGCGTGAGGTTGTTAAGAATATTGGGCCCAATGTTACACGCCCATAAAGCCTCTACGGTGAATGTGAAAGAATAGACTTACATGGCGCATGATCATATGCCAGCCGGTCGGATGCATCCAAGTGAAGCTGCATCCATAACCAAACGAACTGTCTTATTGTCTGTGGCAACGGCTTCAGTTCTGATTTGTCTTAAGATTTGGGCATGGTTGGCATCTGGTTCAGTCTCGATATTGGCATCATTGGCGGATTCTGGGTTGGATCTTGCCGCTTCACTCATGACTTTGGGCGCTGTAGTTTACGCGGCCGAGCCACCTGATGCAGAGCATCGCTATGGTCATGGTAAGGCCGAAGGGTTTGCAGCTCTGTTGCAGGCAGGCCTTGTTGGGGCGTCATCCGCTTTGATTGCCCGAGAAGCTATTGACCGTTTTTTAGATCCGAGGCCAATGGAAAATGGAGTAATACCAATCACAGTGATGTTGGTTTCCATCCTGTTGACGTTGGCATTGCTTTATTTCCAAACCCGCGCACTTAATAAAACAGGATCTGTGGCAACGGCAGGGGACAGGGCGCACTATATGGCTGATGTTGGTGCCAATATTGCCGTGATCGTAGGCGTTGCGGGTGCCAGTTTCCTTAAAATCCCTTTGATAGATCCGTTAGTAGGCTTAGGGGTCGCATTATGGCTAGCGTTTGGAGCGCTTGATGTTGCGCGCGATGCTGTTGATCAACTGATGGACAAGGAGCTAAGTGATGAGGCGCGAGAGCGCATCAAGTTTTTGGCGGAAACAGGAAATTATGAATTGAGCGTTCATGGATTAAGAACGCGTGCAGCCGGCCCAATAATTCACATTCAATTTCATTTGGATTTACCTGAAACCATATCTCTGGCTGAAGCGCATGATATTATGGTAGACTGTGAAAAACGAATCTTATCCGAGTTTCCTGGTGCCGATATTCTTATTCACCCAGACCCAAAAGGTTCAGAACCACACGGGACTGATTTCTTTAAGAAAATAGTTGGGCATCACTCAGATTGAGTTTTTGCGGAGCTTAGAATATGCGGACTTTATATCATTGGATGCTGGACCCGTATTCTCGTTCCGTGAGAATTGCTTTAGCCGAAAAGAAAATTGAATTTTCTTTAAAAGAAGCATCCCCATTTGAAGATCAATCCGAAGCACAGAAGTTGAACCCTATTGGTGGCGCTCCTGTACTTGTTGATATGACTGGGGCAGGCCGAGTGGTCATTTCAGAACCACGTGCCATTTTAGAATATTTGGACGAAGTTTATCCTGGATATCCATTGCTGCCTAAGGCACCAGTTGATCGCGCAGAAGCTAGGTGGGTGATGGGGTGGTTGGAGCGAGGCTTTGAAGCCGACGTGAATGAAACCATTCTTAAAGAACGTATTATGATGCGGTACTTAAGAGCTGGGCGACCAAATACAGAAGCATTGCGCTTAGGTGCAAAAGCTCTTGAAGGGTATCTAAAACATCTTGAAGCTTTGACTGCTGTGCGCCCCTATTTAGCGGGAGAAGATTTTACATTAGCAGACATAAGTGTTGCTGCGCATTTGTCGTGTCTAGACTATTTTGGTGACGTCGTCTGGAGTCGGTTTGAACATACAAGCGATTGGTATCTTCGTATGAAGAGTCGTGCCAGTTTTAGAGAAATACTTAAAGATAGTCTTGAGGGTGTGCTGCCAGCTCCACATTATGCGGAGCTGGATTTTTAGATGTTAGTTTTATTCCATAACGGGAACTGATAATCCGCGCCCAACAGCTGGACGTTCTGCCATTGTTGCTAGCCATTTTTCGATGTTTGCAAATTCTGGATTGCTCCCGCCTTCAGCAAGGTTGTATCCGTTCTTGAGCCAAGAGTAGAGTGCTATATCGGCGATAGAGTATTCACCTGTAATATAGGTTTTGCCTTCCAATTGGTTGTTTAACACTGTGTGTAGGCGTCGTACTTCATTTGTAAAACGGTTGAATGCATATTCGCTGTGTTCTGGTTTTTCTCTTAAGTTTCTGAAGTGATAAAACTGACCAGTAATAGGGCCATATCCCCCCATTTGCCACATAAGCCATTGTAGTGTTTCGGCGCGCTTGGCTGGATCAGTAGGCAAGAACTGTCCTGTTTTTTCAGCTAAATAAATGAGGATGGCACCACTTTCGAATACACTAATTGGTGCTCCGTCAACATCATTATCAACGATTGCTGGGATCTTGTTGTTTGGCGAAATTTTCAAAAACTCTGGACTGAATTGCTCTTCTTTGCCGATATTGATCGGGTGAACTTTGTAATCCAAGCCTGTTTCTTCGAGCATAATTGAGATTTTGTGGCCGTTTGGGGTTCCCCAAGTGTAGAGGTCAATCATTGGGTGGTTCCTTTATGCGATAAAATATCTGTGATTTTGGATTTGCTTTGTAAATTGGACTAGACGCTGGAGGTGGGAAGCTGCAGATTTGTTTGCAAGAGTGACTTGTAAATTAGGATTTCACAAATGAGTGATGTAAGGACTGCCACCGAAATTTTGGGCAAGTTAGTTAGTTTCGATACGACATCGCGAGATTCTAATTTGGAATTGATTGAATGGGTTCGGGAGTATTTGGAACCCCACACTTCAAATATACATATTCTACCGAATGAAGATGGCACGAAAGCAAATTTATGGGCTCGGATTGGGCCTGATGAAAAAGGTGGGATTGTATTATCTGGCCATTCAGACGTTGTGCCCGTTGATGGGCAACCATGGTCGACAGATCCGTTTGAATTGACCGAAAACGATGGGAAACTCTTTGGTCGCGGCTCATGTGACATGAAGGGGTTTCTTGCCTTGGTTTTGGCTTTCGTTCCTCACATGGCAAAAGTGGATTTAAAGCGCCCATTCTATCTCGCGATATCCTATGATGAAGAAATAGGGTGTGCCGGTGTTCTGAGTATGGTGGATGATCTTGTTGGGTTAGATAAGGCCCCGCAAATCTGTTGGGTTGGAGAGCCAACGCTTTGGAATGTGGTGAGTGGGCATAAAGGCATTTGTAACCACGAAGTTGTTGTAACTGGAATGGAGATGCATTCTAGTTTGCCGCATTTGGGCGCATCTGCAATTCATGAAGCGATCGAAATATTAAATGTACTTCGTGAAACCGCTAAATGGCTTGAAAACAGCCCTCCAGAAGACAGTGAGTTTAATCCACCGCATGCAACTCTGACTATAGGGGTGATAGAGGGTGGTACTGCACCGAATATAATAGCACGTGAATGTCGGTTTTTGTTTGATTTAAGATGCCCTCCAGGATTAGACACATCGACAATTCTCAAGGCGTTCCATGAGAAAGTGAAAGAAGTGGATTCGCGGCTCAAAGCTTTTGATCCGTCATGTGGTGTGGAAGTTACGAAACTCTCTGATGCGCCTCCATTGGGGCCTGAAGAAGAGGGAGCAGCTGAAACACTCGCACGCGCGCTTACTGGCGATAATCAGACTCATATGGCAGGCTATTGCGCAGAGGCTGGTCAATTTCAACGGGCTGGAATGTCGACCATAATTTGTGGACCAGGTTCAATTGAGCAGGCTCACCAACCAGATGAATTTCTTGCAATATCAGAATTTGAAATCGGCGTTGAAATCATGCAAAAAATGATCAGTTCCATGAGCTGATCTGTGATCTTTTGTAGCCACAAATAAATAAAGCCGCACTTAGAAAGAAGCACGGCTTTATTTGGTAGTTTAGTTTATTCTTAGCTGTAGCGTTTGAGTAGCTCTTCAAGAATTTCGCGTGCTTTTGCACCGTTTTCTTTGTCAGCAAGAGCATAGCCAGCTGTTGCCTGTAAATAGAGCATTTTGTCACCACAATCAAAATCATGACCTTGGAAACGAGTAGCGTAGAAGTCTTGTTCAGCCATGAGACGTTCCATGGAGTCTGTCAGCTGAATTTCGTTACCAGCACCAGCGCCTTGAGTTTCAAGTAGCGCAAAAATTTCTGGCTGAAGAATGTAACGGCCTGTAATTTTTAAGTTTGATGGAGCTTCTTCGCGAGGTGGCTTTTCAACCATTGCATCCATTTTGATGAGTTGGCTTGAAGCATCTGCGCCAGCGGCAGGTTTGATCACACCATATTTGTGTACGCGTTCCATTGGGACTTCATCCACAGCAATAATGTTTCCACCAACTTCATTATAGTGTCCCATCATTTGTTTCAGGCAAGATTCTTCACCTTGAACTAGAACATCTGGAAGTAGCACTGCAAATGGTTCGTCACCGATAATGTCTTTTGCGCAAAGAACAGCGTGGCCAAGGCCTTTTGCTGATTGCTGACGTGTAAAACTTGTTGAACCTGCAGGAAGGCTAGTTGCTCGAACTTCCTCAAGGATGGCTTCTTTACCAGCGCGTTTGGAAAGGCTGTCTTCTAGTTCATAAGCACTGTCAAAATAGTCTTCGATTGCGCCTTTGTTGCGACCCGTTACGAAAACAATATGTTCAATGCCAGCTTCCAATGCTTCACGTACGACGTGATCAATCGCTGGACGGTCAAATACCGGCATCATTTCTTTGGGAATTGATTTAGTTGCTGGAAGTACGCGTGTTCCAAATCCGGCTACAGGAAGAACGGCTTTACGAACGGGTTTGATAGCCATGGGTGGTCCTTTAAAATTCATATGCGATTTGAATGTGTCCCGATATTGAACAGGACATCATGATGCCACATCTAATGATGCAAATCACGGGACACATTCAGTCAATTTGTAATTGCGTGCATAGCGCAAAAGAATTACTCAACCGTGACAGATTTCGCTAGATTTCTAGGTTGATCGACATCAGTTCCTTTTTCCACAGCAATATAGTAGGCCAATAACTGAATTGGAACTGAATAAAGAATAGGTGCGATGAATGGGTCACAGCTCGAAGAAGTTATGGACCATTCAGGTGTATCGGCACCAACTTTGACACCATTCTCATCTGAAATTAACAATACTTTACCATGACGTGCGGCGACTTCCTGCATGTTGGAAATTGTTTTTTCCAACAACGGGTCAGTTGGCGCAATCATGACGATTGGTGTCTTTTCATCGATCAATGCGATAGGGCCGTGCTTCAATTCACCCGCCGCGTAACCTTCAGCGTGGATGTAGGAGATCTCTTTAAGCTTAAGAGCGCCTTCCATTGCAATTGGATACATGGAACCACGCCCAAGATAGAGAACATCTGTTGCTTTAGACAATGGAGCAGCAAGTTTTTTAGTCGCTTCTTCAACTGCGAGAGTTTTTGTGATGCCACCTGGAATTTGCAAAAGTTGCTCAGTTAGATGTGTTTCATCTTCTTTAGATAATTCACCGCGTGCACGACCAGCAATAACTGCAAGGCTGGCAAGAGCACATAGTTGTGCTGTAAAGGCTTTTGTGGATGCAACACCTACTTCAGCGCCTGCTAGAGTTGGCAAAATAGCGTCTGATTCACGAGCAATCGTAGAAGTCGGAACATTCACAACAGCAGCTGTTGCAAGGCCATGTTCTTTACAATAGCGAAGAGCAGCAAGTGTATCAGCTGTTTCACCTGATTGCGTGACGAAAACTGCAAGAGAGTTTTTAGTTAGTGCTGGTTCGCGATACCGGAATTCAGACGCAATATCTGTTTCTACCGGTAATTTTGCATATTTTTCAAACCAGTATTTAGCAACACACCCAGCATAATAGGCAGTTCCACATGCAATAATGTAGACGCGGTCAAATGAAGCAAAGTTTAGCTCTTGTTCATTTGGTAGTTGAGCTGTTTGGTCTACAGCATTTACATATGCGCCGATAGTGCGAGCAGTAGATTCAGGTTGCTCGAAGATTTCTTTGAGCATGTAGTGGCGGTATTGGCCTTTATCCACGACATCAGCGACGCCTTGAACAACATCAATTTTGTATGGAACTTGTTCACCGTTTTCATTAAACACATTCACGCTGTGACGTGTAAGAGCACACCATTCGCCTTCTTTCAGGTAAATGACTTTGTTGGTGAAAGGTGCAACAGCGAATGCGTCTGATCCAATGAATGTTTCGTCTTCGCCAACACCAACAATCAAAGGAGATCCTTGGCGGGCACCAAACATGAGGTCTTCTTCGCCCTTGATCAGGATTGCGATGCCAAATGCACCACGTAGTTTTGCTATAGTTGTTTTGACCGCCTCAAAAGGAGTGTTTCCAGCATCCAATTCGATCTCTACCAGATGAGCAATTGTTTCGGAATCTGTCTCGGTTGAAAATGAACGGCCTTTGCCTTCAGCTTCCTCACGTAGCTCACGGAAGTTTTCGATAATTCCGTTGTGAACAATAGCGACACGTCCAGCGACATGCGGGTGAGCGTTTGTTTCGTTTGGCGCACCATGTGTCGCCCAGCGAGTGTGTCCAATTCCAGTATTTCCAGGAGTTTGAACATCTTTCATTGTTGCTTCAAGATTGAACAATTTACCTGGTGCACGCGCACGGTATAGTTCACCATTGTCTAATGTAACTACACCAGCGGAGTCGTATCCGCGGTATTCTAGGCGTTTAAGTGCCTCAATGACACGCGGAGCCGCTGGCTCATTTCCTAAAATCCCAATAATCCCACACATTCTACGAACCTTTTACTCTATAACTAATGCGTACATAGCAAAGCGCATGCCTAAATATTCCCGCTAGATGACCTATAATGAGGGTATTGAAAACCTCAAAACGGCACACTTAATGATGCAAGATGTTTCAGTATCTTTGTTGATTATATATTTGGTTTATTTTCAAACGAAAAACGCAGTGTTCGGGTAAAACACTGCGTCTTTCTAAGACCCGGGGGAGAATCTGATAGTCCGGCGGCAAGGGGCTTGGGGGCTGTTGAAGTTTGCCACCGGACTGATGTCGATCGCGTGACTACCTTTTTGCTCTCGACAAATTTAGAATGGTTTTCAAATGAGGCGGGTAAAAGGCAAGACAATGGTTATATATCTCCGAAGCAAGGAATTTTTAAGGAATTTTCTGGGGGGAGCTTTTCCCATTGTTCGAGGCAAAGAAAAGGGCGCGCATCTTTTGAATGCGCACCCTTTGAATTCATTTAGTCAAAAAATCTAGATTTCTTGATTGTAGCTTCCGACTTCATCAAATGCAGCAAGACGTGGCTTTACTTCTTCGCGGAAGAGTTTGCGCATGTCTTCATCAGACCCCATGCTTTCGACGACAACAACCAATTCAGGCTTGTTGGAGGAAGCACGAACTAAGACCCAAGACCCATCTTCAAGAGTTACACGAGCACCGTTCACGGTGTTAACATCAACGACCTTGCGGCCCAGGATAGAAGCACCTTCTTTGCCCAATGCTTCATAGGCAGCGACAACTTTATCAACAACGCCATACTTTAGTTCGTCATCACAGTGTGCAGCCATTGTCAGCGATGTATAAGCAACACCTAGTTCACCTTTAAGGTCTGACATGGATTTGTCGGGGTTACGGTCAAGCATACGAAGGACTTCTGCTGCAGCAACCAATCCACAATCATATCCGTATCCAAGTGGTTGACGGAAGAAGAAGTGGCCCGATTTTTCAAACCCAGCCAAAGCGTCCAAGTCAGTTGTGCGGCGTTTAATGTATGAGTGTCCGGTTTTAAAGTAATCAACTGTGGCGTTGTTTTCTTTTAGCACTGGGTCCGTTTTATAAAGACCGGTAGATTTTACATCGACAACGAATTTTGCGTTTTCGAAATTTTTAGACAGGTCACGCGCTAGCATGAGGCCGATTTTGTCGGCGAAAATTTCTTCACCAGTGTTGTCGACTACACCACAACGGTCTCCATCTCCGTCAAAGCCCAATGCGACATCAGCGTTGTGTTCTTTCACAGCTTTTGCCATAGCTTCAAGCATGACAGAGTCTTCAGGGTTTGCGTTATAGTTGGGGAAAGAGTGATCCAACTCGCAATCAAGCTCGATAACTTCAACACCCATGTTACGAAGAGCTTCAGGAGCAAATGCACCCGCCGTACCGTTACCACAAGCAGCGATAACTTTTAGTGGTCGTTTGATTTCGATTTTTTCGGATACTGATTGAATGTATTTATCACGCATACCTTCAACGCGGACAAGTTTTCCACCATCTCGTGGCTCAAACTTACCGTTCAATACGACATCTCTTAGCATACCCATTTCATCAGGTCCGAAGGTGAGGGGCTTGTTGGCTCCCATTTTCACACCTGTCCAACCATTCTCGTTATGAGAGGCGGTGACCATTGCCACACAAGGAATATCTAGTGCGAATTGGGAATAGTACGCGGTAGGGGAAAGCGCCAAACCAATATCGTGGACTTCCATTCCTGCTTCAAGCAAACCAATGATGAGTGCTTGTTTGATGTCTAACGAATATGAACGATAATCGTGTCCAACAACAATCTTGGGTTCAACGCCCATTTGATGGACAACTGTTCCTAGTCCGAGACCCAGTGCCTGAACTCCCATTGAGTTCAACTCAGGAGCTTTGGGATTGCCATCGATACCAAACCACCAGCGCGCATCATACTCGCGAAAACCTGTTGGTTTTACCAATGGAGTTGTTTCAAATTCGAGTGTGTTAGCTGGTATATCAGCCTTTGGCTTCATTGGCATAAAAGGTATTCCCTTAATAGTCCCATTAATTATTGGCACAATTGGTTGAGTTGTGTGCACAATATTCTCTTATTTAGGTATTCAATAGCGCTCTACCTCGAAACTGACAACGCAGCGTTAAGGATGATGTGCAGAATTGAATTAATCAGGCGCATTTACGCAAGAAAGGTGCCTATTGCACAAATTATCTGCAATAAATGACGTTTTTATCTCAAAATGTAAAATCTAGAATGCAGTTGTGTCGGATCAGGGCTCGATCTGAAACCGAATTGACTTCACTTCGACATTAAAGCCTTGGTCTTCAGTTACCGGTCGAATTGCAAGAAAGTCATTTCCGATGCCGTCACCAACAGCAGGCGGACGGTAGTTGAAACTGTATTCTGCAAAGCTCGGTGTGAGGTTGAACCTCTTCCATTCAGATGTCTCAGTCGCATTGGCTGCATAGTTCGCTTCAAACGCCATATCTTTGTCAGGAGCATCCGAAGTGTAATTTGATGGTTGTCTTGCCGTAATTGTTATTTTCAGGTTTTGCTTTGCGTAGGCTTGTTGCACATCAGCTTCTAACCTCAGATGTGGCCCGAAATTTGGGACATCATAAAGATTGCCTTGTGGTACAGTGACTCCTAGCGAATAATCTTGACCAGATTGAATTAGTACTACTTCACCAATGTCTCCGGCTGTGAAACGATTCAGATTTCTATTTTCAACGACTAAATTTGTATGATCCAGATTGGCTGCACTCATGGGTCCCGTTGGTAATCTGTCAGACCACGGTGATAAAGCGATGAGAAGAAAAAGAGTTCCCAATGCAACACAAGCGGAAAAAAAATACTTATCTGACATGATATCCTTTGGGAGCGTTCAGAAACTCAAAAAAATTGTGCAACGACGGTAAGTCATAACGGTTAGTTTGTCGGATACAAGGGGCATCTACTTATTCATGTAGTTAGAATTATTTTAATTATCCGACTTGGATGTTTGGTAAGCGAATGGTAACTGTCTTCGATTAATTTTATAAAATCAGTATTATGGGCAGTTGAGGCGTAGAATGACCGCCGAACAATTAGATAAAAGTGAATTGGCAGCGGCTAACATCAACCCTGATACAGGGTTGGCGACTGACTATTTGAATCATTTCAATGAAGTTGCGATGCTAATTGATATGCTAGAATCAATGCCGGATATGGGAGAAGAGATTCTCGACTGGAAGCCTTTAGCTTATCCAGATCACTTTCATCAGACGGGATTTAGAGCAAAAGAATTAGCTATTCGAGCTTATGAATTGTGTGACCCTGAAATTCGTGCACGTTTTGATGAAGCCTGTCAGAATGTTGAAATCAAAATTGGTGAAATTCAAGTTATTCTACAAAGCGGTGTTGAAGCGCTTGGAGATCCAACAGTTTGGTCGAAACAACTTTATGCTTTGATCGCGACTATTGGCGGTGTCATTAATCCAAATGGATTAGGGGATCATGCAGTTGGTGTTGAAGAAGATGTATCTTCAAACGATGATCAGTCTGCAATCGATGCGCTATTTGATTAGATAAATTCAATTGACCAAGACAGATAAAGACCAACCTTTTTGGAAAACTAAATCTCTTGAGCAGCTTTCTCATGAAGAGTGGGAAAGTTTGTGCGATGGTTGCGGCAAATGTTGTTTGTTAAAGCTTGAAGATGAAGATTCCGGTGAAATAGCTTATACAAAACTACATTGTAAATTGTTTGATGCCTCAACATGTCGGTGTGCAGATTATGACAATCGTAAAGCAAAAGTACCAGAATGTGTTTCGCTGACTCCATCAAAAATTCCAGACTTAAAATGGATGCCGTCCACATGTTCATATCGCATGATTTGGGAAGGCAAAGATTTGCCAGAGTGGCATCATCTGATTTCTGGAGACCGAGGATTAATCCACAAACTCGGAAAATCGGTTTTGGGTAAAACAGTTGCAGAAGACACTGTTTTTGAAGGAACAGAGTTTGATTGGATTGTAGATTGGGAAGATATGGAGTTTTAGGTATATAACCTAACGGTATCTCTCAGAGATTGATTTTTGATGCATGAAATTTTGATGCGATAATTCTTGAATCTTACGTTCAATTCCAATAGCTAAATTTTGAACCACAACTTCTTCCCTCTTGTCCTTCGAGGTTAGTTTTTGCCATTTGCTTCTTTTTGGTATTTCTGCCCATGCAGATGCAACAGGGGCACCTCCATTCAAATCTAGCAAGTGAACTTCTCCCATGAGGTTTAAATGGGAAGGGCGAGTCTCGATGTATTCTTCAGTTGTGTAATCCCAATCCCAAAAAGGTAATTTGCTGCGAACATGGCGGGAAAAAGCAACAGCTGGATTTCTAGTTTTCTTCAGGCGTTGTTTTGTTTTTCCAGCTTCTGGCACAACGCCATAAACGATGAGGTAGTCATATCCTTGTCGTTGCGCAGCCATACGCGCAGACATTATCGCTGACCCTTTTCCTTCTCCAGTTGCTAATTCACCACCTGGCAGCAGGTTGTTATGCGGAATTGGCTCTATGCGAGAAACAAGGGCACCCAAATTCATGCGGAACTGACTCCACATTATGCGATCTTGTTCGGATGGTGGGACAGCTCCGTCCTCATCCATTTTGAGGAAAACAATAGAGGCTGGTAACTTGAGCAGAGGTTCAGTCTGGGCGCTGGCGGTTGCCGGCAGAAGTAGGCTAGAGAGTATCGCTCCACCAATATAGCGCCGCGTGTACTGCCATTTTTTAGTTTTCTCCGCCATGTGCTCTTCCAATGCATATAAATCACATAGATCAGTCAATTTTGATAGAATCATCATATTCGCGTTAACGTGAGGTACACAAAATCACGTTGATGTAGCTTTTAAATGTGAAATACACCGTGTTTCATTAATGTGATTTGGATTTAAGAGGTTTTGCGCAATGCAGGAAAATGTTCGGATTCTTGGAATAGATCCCGGTTTGCGCAACACGGGGTGGGGCGTGATTGATAAGCAGGGCATGCGCCTAAACTGGGTTGCTCATGGAGTGATAAAGCCACCCACGGATATACCAATGTCTGAGCGGCTAGCTGCGATCGCCGGTGAAATTACAGATGTTGTTGATGATTATTCGCCAAATATTTCTGGCATAGAAGAAACATTCGTCAATATGAACCCAAAGACGACACTTTTACTGGGGCAGGCTCGTGGTGCGGCAATGGCGGGTCTCGCGCTTGTGGGAATTCCCGTGCATGAATTTGCAGCCAAGAAAATCAAACAAAGTGTTGTGGGAACAGGGAATGCCGACAAAGATCAGGTTGCATTTATGATCAAGCGTTTGCTACCTAAAGCGGGCGATGTAACGGCAGATGCTGCAGATGCTTTGGCGGTTGCGATTACAACAGCTCACCATTCTAGCCCAAAATCATATAGGAAATCAGCATGATTGCACGTTTAAAGGGGACAGTCGCCGCCACTGGTGATGGGCAGGCATTGGTTGATGTAAACGGTGTTGGCTATGTGTTGTTTTGTGGTGGACGTACATTGGCAAAACTGGCGATCGGTCAAGAAAACACTGTCTTTGTGGAAACACAAATGTCAGAAAATGCAATCAAGCTGTATGGGTTTGAAACTGCAGAAGACCGTGCTTGGTTCTCACGCCTACAGGATGCACCTGGAGTAGGGGCCAAAGCTGCTCTCAATATCCTTGATGCGCTTACACCCGCCCAGTTGATGGACGCCATTGTTCTGGGGGATGCCGCATCTGTGCAGCGCGCGCATGGGGTAGGTAAAAAACTGGCCGAACGCGTGGTATCTGAATTTAAAGACAAGCCACCACCGGCAGGATTATTCTCTGTGAGCTTCACACCTTCTGAAGGTGTTGAAGGGCTAGCTTCGTCAGCTGGAGCTAGTACTGGAAGCCGTGCCGCGGCGGCGTCTGCGCTCACTAATCTTGGCTATCAAAATGTTGACGCTCAAAAAGCTGTGGCGGTTGCAGCTAAAGAATTGGGTGAAGACGCAGGCGAAGGTGACCTTATCAAAGCAGCACTCAAAGCATTGGCTCCGAGCTAACCGCAGAGAGTTAAAGGAGATGCTTTAATGCGCTTGATATACGTTTTCCTTCTTCTGTTCATTGGTTTAACTGCTTGCAGTAGCGTGAAATCTACTGAACTACCTTTGCAGACCAGATTGGAAGCAGTTCAATCTCAATTTTCAGATGTACCGGGATTTGCGTTATACATTCTGCACAAGGAAGAGGAGCGTGCGGAAACTGGACTAGCTGCCGCTGATGGCCCCTCGATGACAGTCGCGACGCCGGTCAGAATCGCCAGTATCACCAAAACATATGTGGCTGCAGCCATTCTGCGTTTGTGGGAAGATGGTCTGATTGAGCTTGACGCACCCATTGGTGATTTAATTTCCGCAGAGAGCAATGCGCTTTTAAAGAGCGATGGGTACGATACAGATCAAATAACCGTTCGGCACCTATTGTTGCACTCAAGTGGAATGCCCGATCACGTGAACGATGCATACGTTGAACTGGTGTTTTCTAAACCCAACAAAATTTGGGCGCCGACCAATCAAATTGAGTTTCTTGTTAATTCCACAGATCCGTTGGAGACATCGGGAAAAGAATTTAGCTATTCAGATACTGGGTATATCCTGCTTGGAGAAATCCTTCGAGAAACTACTGGGGTGCCGCTTCATCAAGCGGTACGTGACCTTTTGAAACTAGACGAATTGCAACTTTCTTCTACTTATTGGGATGAAGCTGAACAACCAATTCAAAACGCTCCAGAACGTGCTCATCAATGGTTTTTAAAGCAGGACACTTATGAGTTCCATGGCTCGCTTGATGCGTATGGTGGTGGAGGTGTTGTTGCGAGTGTTCGAGATATTGCAATATTCTATCATGCGCTGTTTAACGGTTCCGTATTTCATGAGCCGTCAACTTTGCAGCAAATGACAACCGGACCGGAACATCCGCATAAAAGCCCATATCGGTATGGACTTTTTGAAGAAGAAATATTGGGACATCAAATCTTTTATCATAGTGGGTTTTGGGGGACTAATGTTATTCATGTTCCAACGCTCAATCTAACAATTGCCGGTGTTACACTTGACGAAAGGGGATTTGATCCTCTCAAAAAAATGATGAACAAAGTTATTGCAGACCGCTTAGAATAGCGGTGTCGACATTCTCGTCATTGAACAGATAAATGAAGAAATGAGTTTAAAAAAACTCCAAGTATTCACCATGAAATGCGTCATTTCAGCCGCGCCAGAATGCCCTAGTTTTTGCACTTGATTTGCAAGAGCTGAAGGATCACCTTTGTGTATGAGACTTACGGTCTTTGATACAAAGGTGAAATAAAATGGTTGAAGCTGCGACTGCCAACCTGAATGATGTTGGCCATTACGAAGCAAAAACTCTGAGCGATCGTTTCGCGCTTGGACTCGTGAAATTCCTGAGAGTATTTGCCGATCTATTTTTTCAGAAAAGATACGGACATCGCGCTGTAGTACTTGAAACCGTTGCCGCAGTGCCGGGAATGGTGGGTGGTTTACTGCAACATCTCAAATCCTTGCGTCACATTCGCGATGATCAAGGGTGGATTAAAGAATTGCTAGATGAGGCAGAGAATGAACGCATGCACTTAATGGTGTTTGTTGAAGTCTCGCAGCCAACAATCTGGGAACGCTTTTTGATCATGGTGACACAAGCGATTTTCTATAATGCGTACTTCTTTTTCTATCTCTTCATGCCCAAAACAGCACATCGGTTTGTGGGATATCTGGAAGAAGAAGCGGTAGTTAGTTACACTCATTACCTTGAAGAAATAGAAGCAGGAAAACTTGAAAATGTACCAGCTCCTCAAATCGCGATAGATTATTGGGATTTAGCTGAAGGCGCTACTCTGCGTGATGTTGTACTTGTGGTGCGGGAAGATGAAGCACGCCACCGTGATACAAATCACGTCTTTGCGAACACTGAGACAAAACAAAAGTAATACTTGCTAGTTATGATGGCGCAATCAATACTGCTTCTCACTATCTGTAGATTTTGATATGGGAAGTAGTTATGCGGCATGCTCTTTTGGGAGTTTTTGGGTTAGCATTGTCGGCCTGCACGGTTTTGAACGGAACCTCACAACAAAGCGAGCTGGAGCAACCTCCTCATATAGTCGAGTGGATGAAGCAACCTGCAATTTTAGTTTTTTCTGAAACTCAAGATTGGCGACATAATGAAGGGATCGCAGGCGCGGATCTCTTCTTTGCCGATTATACGTTGGCTAACGAGATGGGACTGTTTACGACAGTCAATTCGGCAGTTTTTAACGATCAAGACTTGGCTCGGTTTGATCTGGTTGTGTTTAATAACATGAGCGGCGATGCGCTTACTTCAGAACAAGAGGTGGCGTTTCAAAAGTGGATGGCGGCGGGGGGAGACTGGATCGGAATCCATGGCGCTGGAGATATGTCTCACACAGATTGGCCCTGGTATGATGATACTTTAATCGGACCTGAATTTATTGGGCACCCGTCTACACCTCAGTTTCAGGATGCCACTCTTGTGAACTTGGCAAAAACACACCCTGTCATGGAAGGCATTCCAGATAGGTGGGTGGCCAATGATGAATGGTACAGCTTTCAACGGGCTATCTTGCCAAATGAAGGAAAGACTACCTTGGTGGGAATTGATGAAAAAAGTTACGAGCCAGGAGTTGCAGTACATTGGGGAGGAGAAAGTCTCAGTATGAGTGATGATCCCGCCAAACATCCTTTGGTTTGGGTATCGTGTCCCTTTGAAAATTCTAAGGCGTTTTATTCTGCTCTAGGTCACACTCATGAGCCTTACGAAAATGAAACCTACCGACGGCTGCTGACCAATGCAATTCAGTGGACGATGTCTGATGATACCTGTTGATACAAAAAGGGCGCTGAATGATATCACTCAGCGCCCACAGCATGATCGATGTTTATACTAAAACTTCAACACTTTTGCATAGCGCACGTGTTCTAGATCATTGATTTTGTTCATAGCATCTGCAGGAATATCTTGGTCTATACCTACCATAGCAATTGCGTCGCCGCCTTCTTCTTCACGACCAAGGTTGAACGTCGCAATGTTGACCCCAGCTTCACCGAGGATTGAACCAAGGCTACCAATAAATCCAGGTTCGTCATTATTGTTGACGAACAGAATGAAGGGACGGAATTTTGCATCCAGCGACATGTCTTTGACTGCAACAATGCGGCATTGACCGTTCACGATTGAGCCAGAAACAGTGCGCCATTTGCCATCTACGCGAACCTTAATACGGATCAAGCTGTCATAAGTTGGGCTTTCATCCTGAGTGCTTTCTTTCAGGTCAATCCCGCGTTCTTTAAGAACAGTTGGTGCTGAAACCATGTTCACATCTTTCATGCTGGCACGCAAAATACCTGCAAGAGCGGCCGATGTGAGTGGTTTGCGGTTAAGCTCTGTGACTTCACCTTCGTATTCGATTTCAACAGCGTCAAAACCTTCCGTTGAAACCTGCCCAGCAAACTCACCAAGTTTTTCTGCTAGTTCAGCAAATGGTTTCAGGCGAGGGGCTTCTTCAGCAGTGATAGATGGCATGTTGAGGGCGTTAGATACCGCACCAGTCAGCAAATAATCCGCCATTTGTTCAGCAACTTGGAATGCCACATTGTCTTGAGCTTCAACAGTTGAGGCTCCAAGGTGCGGTGTAGCGATAAAGCCTGATGTGCCAAATAGAGCGTGCTCTTTAGCAGGTTCAGTTTCAAACACATCTAGAGCTGCAGCTCTGACGTGACCATTGTCGAGGAGGTCTTTTAACGCTGCTTCATCAACCAAACCACCGCGAGCACAATTCACGATGATGATACCTTTTTTAGTCTTCTCAAGGTTTTCACGTGAGAGGATGTTACGCGTTTGGTCTGTTAGCGGTGTGTGCAATGTGATTGCATCAGCACGAGCAAGAAGTTCTTCTAGCTCAACCTTTTCAACACCAAGTTCAACAGCGCGTTCTTCTGTTAGGAATGGGTCGAAAGCGACAACTTTCATTTTAAGGCCAAGGGCGCGTTCGGCGACCAATGAACCAATGTTACCAGCACCAATCAGACCTAGTGTCTTTGAGAATAATTCTGTTCCGACATAGTCTTTCTTAGGCCATTCGCCATTTTGTGTGCGAACTGATGCAGCTGGAATTTGGCGTGCGGCTGAGAAGAGCATTGCAATTGCGTGTTCTGCCGTTGTCACAGCGTTTCCAAATGGTGTGTTCATTACAGCCACGCCTTTGGCAGTCGCAGCTGGAATGTCGATATTGTCGACACCAATTCCCGCACGTCCAACTACTTTTAGTTTTGTGGCTTTTTCAAACACTGCTGCGTTTGGTTTACAGGCTGAACGCACAGCAAGACCATCGTAATCACCGATGATGTCCGCTAGCTCATCTTGAGATAAGCCCACTTTAACATCAACTTCGATGCCGCGAGCTTTGAAAATATCGATAGCTCCAGGAGCTAGGCTGTCACCGATAAGAACTTTAATAGTCATGGTATATTCCTTTTGCGCATAAGCGCTGAAACTGTGCACGAGGAGGGGCTTAGATATGTCCACCGGTTCCGTCACCAGCGGATTTCCAAGTGCGATTTCTGTTGATTTTCATCTTATTATCGACTTCATCAGCAAGCTCTTTGTTTAGGGTGCCCATGAGGCGATGAAGCAGGATGGTTACATCTGCTGCTTCTTTACCTGCTTCGTCGGTATCGCCATTTTCGAGGGCTTCGATTAGTTCGTCCATTTCTTCTGCCGCACGTTTAACAAGTGCGACAGGATCTTGGACTTCGCCAAACGTTTCATCACCCCAAACCAAAATAGATTTGCTGGTTTCGGTCATGATTTAGAGCTCTGCTACTGCTGTTTGAAATGCCCAGTCTAGCCACGGACCAAGCTTCTCAAGGTCTGACGCGTCAACTGTAGCTCCACACCAGATGCGAAGTCCCGGAGGGGCATCACGGTAGCCAGCGATGTCATAAGCAACGTCTTCTTTATCAAGAAGGCCAGTTAGCTTTTTAACGAATGCTTGTTGGTCGGCTGTTTCCAAACCAGCAACGCGTGCATCTGTGATTTTCAAGGTCACGGATGTATTGGAACGTGTAGCAGGGTCTTCACAAAGGAAGTCTGCCCAATCAGAACCAGCTACGAATTTTTCAATTGCGGCTAGGTTGGCATCAGCGCGAGCCATAGTGGCTTTTACACCGCCGAGGCCTTCAACCCAGTTAAGGGCATCTAGGCAATCTTCAACGGCTAGCATGGAAGGCGTGTTGATAGTCGCACCTTGGAAAATGCCTTCGTTCAACTTGCCTTTTTTTGTCATGCGGAAAAGTTTTGGAAGAGGGCGGTCAGGTGTGAATGTCTCCAGACGTTCAACAGCTTTTGGAGACAGAATAAGGATACCGTGTGCACCTTCACCACCCAAAACTTTCTGCCAAGAGTAAGTTACAACATCGAGTTTTTTCCACTCAAGGTCTTGTGCGAAAACAGCTGATGTCGCGTCACAGAAAACCAAACCTTCTTGATCATCTGGAATCCAGTCAGCGTTTGCGACTTTCACTCCGGAAGTTGTTCCGTTCCAGGTGAAGATCACGTCTGCTTCTTTGCGCACTTTAGTAAGGTCAGGTAATTGACCATAGTCAGCTGTGTGGACTTCGGCGTCTAATTTTAGCTGTTTAGTGACGTCCGTGACCCAGTCGTTACCAAAGCTTTCCCAAGCAAATACATCTACTGGGCGTGGACCAAGCATGGACCACATAGCCGCTTCAATAGCACCCGTGTCAGATCCAGCCATGATACCAAGGCGATAGCCTTCAGGCAGGCCAAGAAGTTCAGCGGATTTGTCGATTGTGAGTTTTAGTTTTGCTTTACCGATTTTGGCTCGGTGAGAGCGACCATTTGGAGCATCTTCAAGAGATGCCGGTGTCCAATCTGGACGTTTGGCACAAGGGCCTGAAGAAAACTCGGCACGCGCAGGGCGCACGTCTGGTGTCGTGATCATAGTCATCTGAATTGTACTCCTATCCTTACAGATAGGCTGAGCGCCGTTGGGGACGCTTGGCCCACAGCCTCTTTCTCTCAAATGAAGAAAAATTGCAAGCCACATTTTTGTGAAAATGATTTTTTGAATTGCAGTTGAATGTGAAAAATTTCACCAAATCAGGAGGTATAATTTGATTTAAAGGTGAATTTTTCCTTCTATCAACGTCATTGCATTTCCACGAAGCTTCACACGATCACCATCTAGTTTCGTATCAATTTCTGCTCCACGTCCTGGAAAAGCTTGGAAACTACTCAGTTGAGTTTTGCCAAGCTTTTCAGCGAATAACGGAGCCAAAATACAGTGAGCTGATCCGGTAGCGGGATCTTCATCGGCACCCGAACCAGGGGCAAAAAAGCGTGCAACGATGTCAAAACCGTCTTCTTTGTGTTTGCCGCTGGCTGGTGCAACGCATGTTACCCAGTTTTTTGTATTTTTAGGATCTATAGAGCAATTTTTTAAGCTCAGGAAATCTGGCTCAAGATTGATGATTTGTTCGGATTTCTCATAAACTGCAACCATGTAATCACCTTGCCAATATTCAGCAGGTGTGTCGCCCAATGCTTCTGAAATGTCCAAACGAGGAGGGACTTGTTCTGGGGTATTTGCTGGGAAATCCATTTCGAGCCTTCCATCATCTAGTTTCTTAACTGTCAGACGGCCCGACTTGGTATCAAAGCCAATTTCATTGCCTTCATACCCCTCGTGCGCCCAGATTGCATGTGCTGCAGCTAATGTTGCATGACCACATAATGGAACTTCCACTGCGGGGGTGAACCATCGCAAATCCCAAACGCCATTTTCCTTTGCGACAATAAACGCTGTTTCAGCAATATTGTTTTCGGCAGCTATCGTATGCATTAGCGCTGTATCGAGGAAGTGTGGTACCGGAATGATAGCGGCTGGATTTCCCTTAAATGCTTCGCGTGCAAACGCGTCAATGTGATAAAAAGAGTAGCTAGGCATCGGAAATAACCTTCAAAATATTTTGGAAAAACAAGAACGTTTTGGAGAACGAATGTTCACTTAATAATAGATTATTGGTCGAATCTGTGGAAGTGATATCAGTTATAAAATAGATTGATTTGAGGTGATTATGCCCACCAATTCCGCCGCTGGATTTTTGATTTTAAGTATAGCCTTGTTGGGCGGTGTCTTGGTGTCTGCGCAGGGCATGATTAATGGCCGATTGAATGTACTCATCGGTAATCCACTTCATGCTGCGCTGATTTCCTTCACAGGTGGTTGGATTATTCTATTGACGCTTTCAATCGCGACAGGTGCAGGTCTTCCCAACTGGTCTAAATTGGCTGGCGCTCCTTGGTGGGTTTATCTTGGCGGGATTGCTGGTTCATACATGGTGGCCACAACGGCTTTTGGAGTGCCGCGTATAGGCGCAACAGCATGGATATCTGCTATTATCGTAGGGCAACTCGTGGCATCTGTTGCATTTGACCATTTTGGCGCGTTTGGATTGGAAGTGCGTACAATTTCTTGGGAAAAAGTTGTGGGAATTATCGCTTTGATATTTGGAACGTGGCTCGTTATTAAGCCTTGAATTGTGATAGTAAATTCTGGGCCAATTCAGGATTTTTGATAGGCCAATTGTGCCCCAATGGTCCATTTCCTCTGCCTAGTTGTGGTGCGTGTTGGATTGCTTGAGACACGTAAATTTGTGCACGTTTAAATGCATTTTCCAAATTGAAACCTTGAGCGATACCAGTTGCGATTGCCGATGCTAGTGTACAACCCGTGCCATGTGTTGAGGTGGCGTTGATGCGTTCATGTTCGCAGAAAATTTCACCTTCAGGGGTTGCAATAAGGTCAACGATTTTATCGCCTTCAACATGCCCACCCTTGATGATGGCGGCTTTGGCACCAGCTTCTAGCAGGTATTCAGCTGCACGTCGTTGACCATTTAGATCGAATACTTCTTTTCCAGTTATGAGAGAGGCTTCCGGAGCGTTGGGCGTCATGATGGCGTCTCTTATGAATAGCGCTTTTAATGTATCTATGGCGTTATTGGGAAGGAGCTTATCGCCCGAAGTTGCAACCATGACCGGGTCAATAATTCTGGGTATGTTGGAAGCAAAATCTGCTAGTGTTTGGGCTATGGCTTCGATGAGTTGTTTGTCCCCGAGCATACCGGTTTTTATGGTGTCAGCTCCTATATCCGACAGAATGGCGGTCATTTGACCGGTCACACCTGCTATTGGGGCGGGGATTACACCGCTAACGCCCTGGGTGTTTTGTACAGTGAGGGCGGTGATCGCTGTCGAGGCGTATCCTCCCAACATTGTGATTGTTTTGATATCGGCTTGGATACCGGCACCACCACTTGAGTCGGAACCCGCAACGACTAATACTCGTCCCAGAGGCTTATTTTCAGTGTTCACTTACAAACCTCAATATTCTCAGGTGTGTTGACTTCCCAAGAGCAGGAATATGTTGGATCTACACTGCAAAACCAAGAGTCGACGATAAATTTGCAGTCACAATCCTGCCAAGCAAGCTCCATTTTATGGTCTCTGGCTTGAACGCGAGAAGCTAGCAAGTCGCAAGTTTGATCAGACCGCAATGTAACGTCTTCTTTCGCTGCTTCACAGGCTTGATCTTCTGTTTCAAACTTTATGAGGTCGCTTCCAATTTGCTGTTGTTCAGAGACACCTCTCATCATTTGTTGTGTGCCAGACCACGTCCATTTCTCGCGTTGCTCATAGCTACAAAAAGGTAAGACTTCTTCTCTAATTTTGTTTGCGAATGCGCCTTGTGGATAAATTTTCAGATAATCCAGATAGTCAGCTTTTAATGATGATGTTTGGGCTTTTTCAAACAAACTGTTTTCAGCGTCGGTGGGTTTAGGTGAACCGTTGCGTGCGTATTCTGATGATGTCCCGTCATCATAATCAACTGAAATACCCATAATGGAATCCAATTTTAGAAAAACAAAGACACCTACACCGGCCACAAGGGTAAATAACGCTAGAATGGGTAGCATTTTTGTAAAACCGGATTTGCGTTTTACAGGGCGTTCGAGCCCTTTAACGGGTTCACCAGATAGGGTGGCTTTGACAGCGGCTAAGAAGTGTTCCCATCGCGGATCATCAAGGTCGCCATCCCAGTCAATGAGGCCAGCCATTTGAATGAGGCCAAAACCTAGCGGAGGTTCTACATCATCAATTCGAACGGGAAGGAGCTTGCCCCGCGCCTTACCTACGCCAGCTTCTTCTTTGACCCATGGTGCAGAGATGGAAAGTTCGGACCAAACGGCCACGACCATTTTGGCATCATTCAGCTCTTTTTGGATGGTTTGATCCCATTGAGCCCCCGGAGCAATTCCATGGTCCCACCACACTGAAAAACCGGCTTCTCTTAAACCTTCGACTATGCGGACCACACGTCCTGCATCTTCCTTTTTGTAGGAAACAAAAATATCAGCCATCACGTATCTCGCAATTCGTAGTCAGTTGTTTGAGGGCAGCATGCCAAGAAGAGGGAGGAGGATAAAGCTATTTTAGAGAGATTTTGATTTGTTAGGCCTTATTCTATTGAATTCAACTTGTTTTGAACCATCAAAGCTTGTTTTGTTTCTTGTACATCGTGGACACGAATTATATCGGCACCATGGTTTGCTGCTGCAAGGGCAACAGCAATAGAGCCGCCTAGACGATCTGATGCATTTTGAGCTTGTTGGTCGATGTTGGCGATAAAACGCTTTCGCGAAGCACCAAACAACATTGGAAAGCCAGTGCTTTGGATTATTTTATCGAGATTGCGCATGAGTTCGATATTGTGGTTGAGGATTTTACCAAAACCTATGCCCGGATCAATCCAAATGTTTTCAGGTTTTACGCCAGCTTTGATAGCTAGGTTTGCGCGATCAGCTAGAAATTTGGAAATATCGTCAACGACATCATCGTATTTGGGGGCAGCTTGCATGGAGCGTGGTTCGCCTTGCATGTGCATAAGGCAAAGTCTGCATTTTAGTTGCGCGGCGATCTCTAAGCCATCACTGGCAAACCGTCCGGCACTGACATCATTCCACATATCTGCGCCAGCTTGAACCGCGGCAATTGCGACTTCAGGCTTCATAGTATCAATTGATATGAGTGCATCTGTATTGGCACGTAAGCCGGTGATTACGGGTAATGTGCGGTTTATTTCTTCCATTGCGGAAACCGGCATGGCACCGGGGCGTGTGCTTTCACCGCCTATATCTAGCCAATCCGCTCCTTGAGAAAGGAGGTTTAGTCCATGTTCAATTGCGATATCGGCCGCAGAATATTGTCCACCATCTGAAAATGAATCAGGTGTGACATTGATAATTCCCATTATAGAGGGTGATTTAGGCATGTGTATCCAAATGTAGATTAAACTTTGCGAGGTCGTTTTTTATATCTGGGTTCTTATACACATCGAACATGGCAAAGCTAGGGAGGGGCTTTAATCCAAAAAACTGAAAATTAGCATGCATTGGGAAAAAAAGATCGTCGACGCTCTTACCTTTGAACAATGGTTGCGCTGGGTTGTTGAAAGCTGTTTCAGGTGCATTGAATGTTGTGGCGATTATATATTTACCCGTCAGTCTTCCGCCAGTGCCATAGAGTTTGCTGGGATCTTTGCGGGTTCTGCCATCGCCATTGCTCATCTGACCGTCCATTCCGTCTGAATACACTTCGTCCATGTACTTCTGGAAACTCCAAGCGACGCCCATCCAGTAGACGGGAGCTAATAGTAGAATCAGATCCGCATAGATGTGCTTGTTGATTTCATCTTCTACATTCCACCCGTCTGGTGGATGTGTTCGAGCGATTGTATAGCCTTTATCTTTCAAGATCAGGCAAGCTTCTTTTTCTAACGACGTTGTGAGTTTTCCATCAGTGCCGGGATGTGGGTGATAGGCATTGATGATGAGGGCGTTTGGCATAAATTAGACGCTGTTCTGTTTTTCAATGACAAGAATTCGTGCTTCACCAATTGGATGGGCTACGTGTTCATCACCTTCTTCTGCCACAAATACATCAAGCGGGCCAAGCTGAACTGAGTGAATTGCTGCACCTATTTTGTATTTCATGTCCACTTCACCAGAGATAACCATAAACACTTCTGACCCTTCATTAATGTGCCACTTGTAAGGAGTGTCAGTCCAATGGAGGCGCACGCTGGCCCCTTCAATGAGTGCTAAGTTTTTGGAGCCCCATGGTTGCTCAGCTTTGAAGCTTGTTAGATCTGTAAAATTCTTCGGCATTTGTATTCCTCCTTTGGTGGTGAAGAATTCTTACTGCGCGGAATTAATTGCAGAAATGACATTAAAACGGCAATTACAGACAAAAAAGCGAGGCTATTGCTAGCCTCGCCTTAAATAATCTTCCGATATCAAAGAAGGTTATGCGCCTTCTGGTTCGCTACCACCGACTTCGCCTTCTGGCTTTTTCTTCGGTTTAACAACAGGAACAGCTGATGTCGGGCCTGCATCAAAATCGTCAGGACGTTCAGGCGGGTTGCCTTTAAGAAGTTCGTTGATTTCTTTACCGGACAACGTTTCGTATTCCAAAAGACCTTCAGAAAGCGCAATCCAATCATCTTTCTTTTCAGTCAGAATACGCATTGCTGTTGCGTTTGCTTCGTCGATGAGACGACGCACTTCTTCTTCAATCAATTCAGCTGTTCCACTGGATACTGATTTCGAACGACCAATTGACTGACCTAGGAAGACGTTTTGTCCGTCATCATCTGAATAATCAATCGTTCCAACTTTGTCAGAGAAACCCCATCTGGTGATCATTGCGCGAGCTAGTCTAGTAGCTTGCTGAATGTCAGATGATGCACCAGATGTGATCTTATCTTTTCCAAATTTAAGCTCTTCAGCCACACGACCACCCATTGCAATCGCAAGGAAGGAAGTCATCTGAGTGAAGTTCTCTGACAACTTGTCCTCTTCAGGTAAGCGCATAACCATACCTAAAGCGCGACCACGCGGGATGATTGTTGCTTTGTGAACAGGGTCAGCTTCGGGCACATTTAGGGCAACGATGGCGTGGCCAGATTCATGGTAAGCTGTTAAAGTTTTCTCTTTCTCTGACATGACCATGGACTTGCGCTCAGGTCCCATCATTACCTTGTCTTTGGCGTCCTCAAATTCTCGCATTGCAACAACACGTTTACCGCGGCGCGCAGCAAGAAGAGCAGCTTCGTTTACAAGGTTCGCAAGGTCTGCACCAGAGAAACCCGGTGTTCCGCGAGCAACAACTTTTGGATCAACGTCTTTGCCTACAGGCACATTGCGCATGTGAACTTTCAATATTTTTTCACGACCAATAATGTCGGGGTTTCCAACAGTTACTTGGCGGTCAAAACGTCCAGGACGCAATAGAGCAGGGTCAAGCACATCTGGGCGGTTTGTTGCAGCAATCAGGATAATTCCTTCATTGGCTTCAAAACCGTCCATCTCAACAAGTAATTGGTTGAGTGTTTGTTCGCGTTCGTCATTACCACCGCCGAGGCCGGCTCCACGAGAACGACCAACAGCATCAATTTCATCGATGAAGATGATACATGGTGCGTTTTTCTTGGCTTGTTCAAACATGTCGCGGACACGAGAAGCACCTACACCCACGAACATTTCAACAAAGTCAGAACCTGATATTGTGAAGAATGGGACGTTTGCTTCACCGGCAACGGCACGAGCGATAAGTGTTTTACCTGTCCCTGGCGGACCAACAAGAAGGGCACCTTTAGGGATCTTACCACCAAGGCGTTGGAATTTTCCTGGCTCTTGAAGGAATTCAACAATTTCTTGAAGTTCTTCTTTGGCTTCGTCTACACCCGCAACATCATCGAATGTGACGCGGCCTTGGCGTTCAGTTAGAAGACGAGCTTTGGATTTACCAAATGACATGGCTCCACGGCCACCGCCGCCACCTTGCATTTGACGCCACAGGAAGAACCAAATTCCGATAATAATTAGGATCGGTAGGAAGTTACCCAAATATCCAAGGATACCGCCACCGCGATTTACAGGCTCAGAAGAAACGTCCACGCCATAATCTTGCGCAAGTTTTTCTCCTAGATTGAATTCAATCGGAGGCATGTGCGTAGTGTATGTGGTGTCAGAAGCATCTTTACCAGAAATCTGATTGCTCTTGAAAACGGCGGTTTTGATCTCTCCATTTTCAGCCTTTTTCAAGAACTCAGAATAAGAAATTTTGCCAGCGTTTTGCTGTGCCGAATTGCCTTGCATCACAGTGACGAAGGAGAAGAGTAAAAGCAGAACGACGCCTAGGAGCGCCAGATTGCGCATGTTCATGCGGCAAACCTTTCAACGGTCGGATTAAACTAGATTATGATTCAACATAGGTAGGCATATATAGAAAAACGAGATGCAATCTTTAAACCGTTCACAATCTAATAGTGTTTCATAACATTTGATCAACAAAAACAAATGCTTACAAAAATGCCTTTTTGTATCTGAAGCATTAATTTTAGCACATTGTCTGTATATTGAACAATTCTACTTAGTGTTTATAGAAAAAACTGATCAAAAGCGAGCCATCGAGCTTCATAGATTGAAGAAATTTACAGAAAAATTTCATGGCTCAAATGCGTGCTTCGCAAATGGTGCAAGGGAGTTACTTTATAGTCTTCTGCTTGCAGGCATATTGGAGAGGAAGAGGCCCCGGTTTGTTTTATCGCGATTGGCATTGCTCGACGAGCTTTTTTATCTGTTGATGGGGAGGGGGGAGTGTAGCCGTAAATGCTTGCTTCATCCCACGTAATTAATTTTACACCATCAATTTCTGCATTCAGTGAGACTGCAAAACGGTTTTGAAAATATACTGTTTCATGCGGATGCAGGGGCTGATGGGCAGCGTTAGGCGCGTTAAGAGTCTTTGCTCGTTTTGTTGGCATTGGATAGATGCTTAGCTGATCGTCTTTTTGGATGATCCAGCAGCCACCCAAGCAATGGGTTTGGGCGCTTTGGTCTTTAGTGGAAGCCATAGTATTGAATAACGCTTCAACTCGGCTCAATCCTACACTTTGTTGGCTTCCAGAAACGCACAACAAAATACGTTCTAAGCAGCGAATTGATAAATGGTGTTCCAATTTAGCTAGATTTGAGATGGACAATCCAACACTTCCATCATCATTCCAATTTGCATGTGTGCTAAGAAAATTGTTGAGGTTTATATTTGTATCTGCACGCTCTTGAGACAAGGCAGAGAGTTTTGTTTCTAAATTAGTTCTATCTTCAGGAGTTAGGTTTGTGAGAAAATTTCGAATGCGTACACGTTCATAGGCTTCGTTTTCATTCGAAGGATCGCAAACCCAACGAATATTTTGGTTGATTAGTATGGCCTGTAAATCAAATCTGGATAGTTGATTTGCTGGGCGCAGCATGAGTAAATTCCGACCATTGGGCCAAACTGGGCTAGCGGATAGGCTTGGCATAGCGGCTAATCCATAATCACTGGAATTGGCATTTTGCCGGATCATCATGGTTTCTAATCGATCATCTAGTGTATGCCCAAGGAGCAACGCATTTATATTCTGGTCACTTGTCCATTTGCAAAATAATGTGTGTCGCGCCTGTCTGGCATTTTCTTGCGTGATTTTATGTGACTTATCGTATGTCCATTTTAATGTGGTGTGTTGGACGCCGATCTTCTTGCATAAATCTTTGACATAATCTGCTTCGAGAGCTGCCTCTGGCCTCAGTCCGTGGTCCACAGTGAGTGCTTTGAGTTCTATATTTCTTTGCTCAGCCCATTCTTTAGCAACGAATAAAAACGCAAGCGAATCTGATCCGCCAGATACGGCAATACCCAGATTGCAAGGTTGACCAAGTCTCTGGGTGAGGAGGTTGAGGTTTGCGCAAATTAGTTGCTTGGCAGCATTTGCTAAAGATGTGATTTCTTTTGCGGATTTGTGTGAGAATTCAGCAGCATTACTGAGTTGTAGCTTGAGCTGCAAATTCTGTTTCGAATGTTTCAAGTAGACGGCGCCATATATCTAGTGTGTCCTCGATATTACCAGCAGTTACGCCACCATCCAAGTTCACGTCCATTTGTAATCTTACAACGTTGGAATTAACAGATGCTCGAACATAGCGCCAGCGAGCATTAAATGCATTCACCTGTTCCATAGTCATGCCCGGAGGAATGGGAGCATCAGCAAGAAACTGGATTGAATTACAAAACTCTCCATTTTCACATTCGTAAAACTGTATTGTGTAATCAGTCGCTGATATGCGTCCGGCAATGATAGGGTCACCGGCTGGTCCAGTTGCGCGATCAGCTTGGTAGCCAAGTGATGTCATGAAGCGCGAAAGTCGATTGGCATCTGAGGCATCCAGAATTCCACCACGAACACGCTCTGCTGAAGCAGGTGTTGTTTGTGCTGAAGCAAGAATATTTGCTTGTGTCAGCATGAAAAAGGCCAATATAGCCGAACAGGAATTCTTAAAACTGGCGCGTTGAAATAGCATTCGCACTCGTTTCTATAAAAGAGTTGGCTTCAATTAACTGTCACAACCGGCGCGATCACGCTCAGTCTTAGCAAGGCTGCGTGTCATCGGATTCGTCTGTGGATACAAGTTCGATAATTCTGATAGTGCGCCACAAGCTTGCGTCGTGTCACCCATCATGCGCAGAGAGCGTGCCAGCTTTACAAGTCCGTCTGGTGCTTTGGCGGCTTCAGGGTAATTGCGAATAAGAGCAACATACGCCTCAGCTGCTTCAGGGAAAGCTTCTTGGATCAGAAGTGATTCGCCTAACCAATATTGAGCTTCAGCTGCTTCGGGTGCCTCGGAATGCGTTGAAACAAGATGCGAGAAGGCTGTTTCTGCAGAAGGGTAATCGCCCTTCAATAGCAGGTTTTTGGCTTGTCTAAATAATTTGCTTGGATCTTCTGGAAGTTCTTGAACAATATCAGCCTTCGACTCGATAGTCTCGTCTGCGCGTGCAGCAGCGATAGAGGCTTTTGTTGTTGAATCTGTTGCGCCGACAAGCGGTGTTGTTGTTTCCGCAGGTAGATTGGCAGCATTTGCGGCTTCACTCAGCGGAGCGTTTATGATGCTCTCAAGCTTTTTCATGCGCTCATTTTGAGCCGCAAGGGCTTGCTTGAGCGTAGAGATTTCTTGAGCTTGTGTTTCTATGCGTCTTCGCAGTTGATTTACCTGAAAGCCAGATCGTTCAACGCCGCCTGTGGCACGTTGAATATTCTGTTCAATCGTATCCATTCGGCTCTGAAGCCTGGCTACCATCGGGTCAACACTCACCTGTGCCTGAGCTTGCAGAGCAAAGGTAGACGTAAAAACAACCACAGGCGAAAGCACCGCGGCAGTTAGGAGACGAAGATCACGCATCATGTTCATGAATGTGTTACTAGCAGGCCTCCACGCCCAAAATATGGCAACGTGGAGGCAAACTGCAGTAAACTGATTTAGCCAGTTACGCCGCTAATCAACTGAGTGAAAGCGTTACGGTTTACTGACCATGCTTCTGGGATTGAACGAGGGTCTGTAGGACGCTCTTTACCGTATGAAACAGTTTCAATTCGTGACGCTGAAATACCAAGACCCATTAGGTAGTCTTTAGCTGCAGCAGCACGGCGCTCACCTAGAGCAATGTTGTATTCACGTGTTCCGCGCTCATCACAGTTACCTGCGATAAGGATTGACACGCTTGGGTATGCGTTAAGCCAAGCAGCCTGACGTGCAAGAACCTGACGGTCGGAATCGTCAAGACGGTACTCATCAACATCATAATAGACTTTTGAACCAACATTCACGTTGAAGTCTTCAAGGGAACCAGGAATTGGGCCTTGTGGAACAACAGGTGCAGGTGCTGGTGTCGGTGTTGGCACTGGCGCTGGTGTAGCGACAGGTGTTGGTGTTGGAACCGGTGCTGGCTCTTCTACTGTAGATGCACAACCGGATGCGAGGGCCGCAACTGAAAACGTTAGTGCAGCAAAGCTTACTTTGTAATTCATAGGTCTTACAGACTCCCCTTAGGACGCGGCACGCCCAGTTTAAGACGTGAAACGAAATGCATTTGCTTCCTAATGGCTTTATATGACCATTATACGAAACTAGCGCACGATCGATGAACGCGTGTTCACCATAATGCTGCATCAGGGAAAACTGCAACACTTTCTGTGCCCTCTAACACGATTTTCATAATAACGCTTAAATTGTAAGCACTTTGATTAGTCGTATTTAGCAGCTAAATATTCCGATTAAATGAGCCTAGAATCAATAAAAATATTTTTAATTTCAATAAATTAAAGGCCGCTCTAGTGAGCGGCCTTTGAAGTTGTATTATCTTAGTACTGGTGACCATGCTGGGTCTGATGCATCACCCGGAGTAGGAACTCTTTTTAAGTTTCGACCACTCAAATCAATACTCCAGAGGCTAGGGCGGCCTCCGCGAGACTCTTTAAAGAAGATAATCACACGTCCATTTGGGGACCATGTGGGGCCTTCCACCAAGTAATCGGAAGTAAGAGAGCGCTCTCCGGTGCCATCTGTTTTAACAACACCGATTTCAAAACGACCTTTGGACTGTTTGGTGAATGCAATCAAATCACCTCTTGGGGACCAAACGGGAGTTGAATAGCTTCCTTGACCAAATGTTACACGACAAGCTTTTCCTGGTGGTCCATTTTCACAATTACGATCTGATCCATCCGTGTTCATAATGTATAGTTGCGGTGATCCACCTCGGTCCGATGTGAAAACGATTTCTGACCCATCAGGAGAATAGGAAGGAGAGGTATCAATTGCAGGGTCATTTGTCAGGCGCGTACGTTGACGGCGGGCCAGATCAAGAACGTAGATATCCGAATTTCCATCTTCAGCCAAACTCATAGCAACGCTTTGACCATCAGGCGCGAAACGCGCGGCAAAGGAGGTGAGACCATAGTCACCAATAACTTCCTGACGGCCTGTTTCGATATCAAACAGGTATACGCGGCGACGCTCAAGAAGTGGGTTGCGAGCATCCGGAACCAAAGCAGTGTAAATAATGGTCTGAGAAGAAGGGTCAAAACGTGGTGTTTGAACTTCAATGCGTCCGTCTGTTAGATTTTCTGGGTTCGCGCCATCTTGATCCATGATTGCCAAACGACGAATTCGTTTTGTTTTGGGGCCACTTTCTTCAATGTATACAATGCGGCTATCAAAATACCCACTGTCTGGTGTTAGTTGCTCATAAATATCATCAGCAATAATGTGAGCCATACGTCGCCAGCTATCGCGAGAAGAAACAGTGTATTCTTGTGAGTAGAGTTGTTTACCGGTGAAAACATCAAATAGACGGAACTGGGTTGCCATTGCACCTGTTGGGGTAATGATCGTTTTACCGACAAGCAGTGAGTCCGCGTTTATAACTTTCCAGTCACCGAAAGTTGGCAGAACAGCAATATCTAGGTTTTTTTCTACAAAAGCGTCTGGACTGATCATACGGAAAAGGCCGGATCCGGCCAGATCATTGCGGATCACTTGAGCAATATCAGCTCCAACAGTGGCTGCTTCTGGTGTATCTCCTGAGAAATCAGGGATCGCCATTGGCATGGCCTCGAAAGTTCCCTTAGTGATATTTACGACGTTTCTATCCTGCGCATAAGCGGGCAGGCAAAGCAGGCTGCATAACAATGCAGCGATAGCGCTGACGGCTGATTTCATGGCGAGGATCTCCTATCCTTCATAGTCACTGTTTTGGTTCAGATATTATGGTTATCTCCTTGCACCATAATGATCTGTCGGAATTTTGTCATTTTAAAAGCAGTTCATTGCTTTTTATCGTCTAGATGAATGTCTAATTACCAGCGGCAAAGTTGAACTCGAAGTCTTTCCATTCTTCATAATGTTCCGCAGGGAAAATGTCATCGTAAGGTACGCATTTTTCGATGGCACGCTGAGCATTAAGGTCAAATGTACGCAATTGGCGGTCACTTTGAGGTATTATTGTGGGTTTCAAGCGCCTCGGCGTGCGCATCAATCGTCCGTCTTTTGTAAATGTAATGGCGTAAGTTACCTGGAGCCTGTCATAATTTGCCATATCGCGTGGATCTCGATAACAACCACTTGTTTCTAGTTTGGAACGCAGCATTGCTGTCCAAGTTGCTGTGTCACGTGCACGATCACCTGCAGATCGAACGTTTTTATTGACGTTTTCGACCTTTTTTAGATCCGGAGCAGAACGATATTCACGTTCACGTGTTTTCTTCTTATTGTCCGTTGTTTGAAGAACGCTATCCAAGAAAGAATTTGATTTCTCTTTTTTGTCTTCTTCAGGTGGAATTACTTTAGGTTCTGGTGTGGGAGTAGGCTCGGGCTCTGGTGTCTCTTCAGGTTCGGGAGCTTCTTCCGGAGTTTCTTCAGGTTCAGGTTCGGCAACTTCTGGCTCTGATTCAGTTTCACCATCTTCTTCTGCAAATGGATCAGGTTCATCTGAAACTTCAGCATCTTCGTCTGGAATCGGCTCTTCTTCAGGAGGGACTTCTTCAGGTTCCGGTGTGGGGTCTGGTTCAGGTTCTTCCACTGGATCTGGTTGAGGCGCTGTTAGATTCGTGGTGTCATCAATCGTAACCAACTCGACTGGAACTATGATTGTTTCTTCGGACATGGTTGTCGTTGCCATAGGGAAAACGACATAGGCTGAGCCGAATATAGCCCCATGTAGGATGGTTGAGAGGAATATACCTGGGCGCACGCCTAGTTTCCTTTAGCCTGACGGTTTCCTGATGGATCAGTGACGAGACCGACATTTGTAAAGCCAGCATCGCGTACGAGGGAGAGGGCGGTTAGCACTTGTCCATAGTCAGCCGCTCTGTCTCCACGAACTAAAACGCGGTCTTCATATCCATTCTTGGCAATAGCGATCAGTTGTGCACCCAATTGCGCTGGGTCTACTGGCTCAGTGTTGCTTCCAATGAAGAGTTGACCTTCCGCATTGACAGTCAATGCCAAGGATTGGTTCTCACTTGGAGGAAGTGGTTTAGAATTAGTCTTTGCTAAATTAACTGGCTCACCAGTTACCACCATTGGAGCCGTCACCATAAAGATGACGAGCAAAACAAGCATTACATCCACCATAGGCGTAACATTGATATCCGGATTTTGCGAGCGACGATGACCTCTGCCACCGCCTGAAGAAGGTGCACTCATACCCATGGTTATTCATCCAGTCTTTCCGCTAAACGGCGGGAAATACGAACTGTGAATTCTTCTGCGAATGTATCCATGTGGTCGGCAAACTTGTTCACCTCCCCTGAAAATTTGTTGTAAAACATCATCGCGGGGATCGCAGCCAATAGACCAAGAGCTGTCGCAAACAGCGCTTCCGCCATACCAGGAGCAACAACAGCAAGGTTGGTTTCACCAGCCATTCCGATATCCCGGAAGGCTGTCATGATTCCCCAGACCGTTCCAAACAGACCGATGAAAGGAGCAGAAGAAGAAATAATGGCCAATGTAGAGAGGCCTTTTTCCATGCGGCTTGTTTCTCTGTTCACTGCTACATTCATTTGTGAACGAGCACGTTGTAGCAGGGATGAAGCAACTGTGTCGGTGAGTGTGCGAAGGCGACGTGCTTCGCGCCATTCACGGGAGCCAGCAGAATAAACGCGGGCAAGTGCATCTGATGGCTTGTCGCCAACGCGGTCATCCATCTCGTCTAGTGGTTGTCCAGACCAGAATGCCTCTTCGAATTGGTGCGCTTTTTTGCGCGCAGCGGACATGCCGAACCATTTGTCGAAAGTGACCATCCATGACCAGACAGACATTATAACCAGCACAAGCATAACCATTTTTACAACTGGGCCAGCTGCTAAGATCAAAGCTGTGAATGAGAAATCATCATGTCCAGAAATGGCGGCTGTTTCACCACCTGTCACTTCTGGTGCGGAAACTTGCATGATGGGCAATGCAGTAAGCGTATCCATTCCGCTTGCGATTAAAAACTCTAGCGACATTATTTGACCTCGTACTTCAAAGACCAGTCCTGAACGCGCCAGACTCTCCAGCGCCCATTTATGTTCCCTTTATCGCAGTCTGCATGGAACGCAAATTGGGCAAGATGAAGGAGACAGCCCATAAATACGCATGCAAATCACATTTGTGCAGTCATAAATTTCATGAAAAGTGGGATAAACTGTGTTTTTTACAGTTTTGAGGTGCTTTTAAGTTCGATTGTAAAAATGAAAGGCACTATTGAGCGAACTGGTATTGTCCCCAAGCACGAAGCAATTCTTCAGATGGTCGTATAAGTTGGCCATCCATGTTGATTTGAACAACTGTCACTTTAGCTGCACATAATAATGTATTGTCGCGGTAAATGCTCTGATCGAACAAAAGACGAGCTCCTTTAGAGCCAACAAAACGTGTTCGAACTATTAGTGCGTCATCTATTTTGGCGGGGCGTTTAAAATCGATTTCCATTCTTGCGACAGCGAAGGCAAGAGGATCTTCTCTTTTTGCCAATTCTTCATGGCTCATCCCAACAAAACGAAGAAAATCTGATCGACCGCGTTCGAAAAACTTCAGATAGTTTGCGTGATAAACTACACCTGTGAAGTCGGTATCTTCATAGTACACACGCAAGGGTAGAATGTGTTCGTCTATTTCAATGCGCCCAGTTTCAGGTTGATCTTTCATAACTTTAAGTCCCGAAGTCGTCTTACTATAGCAATATGATCAGAGTTCTCTCTACTTCAAGAGGCCGTACCATCATCGACAACTATTGATGTCTTAGTGATACTCTATTCCACTAAAATACAATTGTAAAATAAAAAGCAACTTTTGGTTGTTTTATTTTTCTGTAAACAATTCGGACTGATTGCTGGTCGCAGGTGTTGGTAGTCCCAATCGTTTGTAAGCTCCTGGCGCGGCCACGCGGCCTCGCGGAGTGCGAGCAACCAAGCCTTGTTGCATCAAATAGGGCTCAATAACTTCTTCAATTGCATCGCGAGCTTCTGATAATGCCGCTGCAAGGGTGTCTGCTCCAACTGGTCCACCGGAGTATGTTTTTACAAGCGCGTTTAGGTAGCGTCTATCAAGTGCATCGAGACCATCTGTATCCACATCAAGCCTAGCTAGCCCTTTACTAGCTGCTGCTTGATCTATTTGAACGCCATCAGCTTCTGCAAAATCACGAACGCGGCGCAATAATCGCATTGCGATTCTTGGCGTACCTCGAGCACGGCGCGCTATCTCTATGGCACCATCTTCTGAAATATTGGCACCCATTTTTATGCCAGCGCGATACACAATCCCGCCAAGTTCTTCAGGTGTATAAAATTCCAAGCGCACCGGAATGCCGAATCGATCTCTCAAAGGGGTAGAAAGAAGACCAGCACGTGTGGTTGCTCCGACGAGCGTAAAGGGTGGAAGATCGATTTTGACGGAACGCGCAGAAGGGCCGTCCCCAATCATTATATCGAGCGTGTGATCTTCCATTGCGGGATAAAGAATTTCTTCGACAACAGGAGAAAGTCTGTGGATCTCATCAATAAAGAGAACGTCGTTTTCTTCAAGGTTGGTGAGAAGAGCTGCTAAGTCGCCAGCTTTACCAATGACGGGACCAGATGTTGATCTAAAACCAACACCCATTTCTTTTGCTACAATTTGAGCCATTGTTGTTTTACCAAGCCCGGGTGGCCCAAATAAAAGCACGTGGTCAAGCGCATCTCCGCGGTTTCTGGCAGCTTGAACGAATACCTTTAAATTTGCTTTGGCAGCTTCTTGACCCGTAAAGTCATCAAATGAAAGCGGACGTAATGCTCTATCAACAGCTTCTCCCGGAAGACGTTCTGGATCGGTTATATCACCATCTCTAGCCATTATTGAGTATTGTATCCTGCACAAAGAAATTCGATTTTGTTCGTTAGAACCATTTAGAATGAAAACACTTCAAAAAGCAAAACAAAGTGTGAACGAAAAATAGGGTTATTTTTGAAATGTGATCTCAACACCTCTTCATATTTCCATATTCATGGTTAAATCAATGATCTATTGTTCTCTAGAATCAATGCCGCCAGTTAGAATGAAAAAAAGAAAATGGGTGTTAAAATGTTAGAAAAGAAATTTGCACTCGCGCTGGCGGGATTGGGAATAGCAGTAAATCTGCCCGCTCATGCTGAGATCCTTGATAATGTTCGTGTCGGCGTGCTGGATCACAATGTTGAAGTTTTAACTCCAAAAAATTCGAACAAAGAGCCGGGTGTAAATGTTTCGGCTGAATTGCAGTTTTCAAAGCTCAATATACTTGGTGAGACTTGGTCACCGCATCCATATATTATGGCCTCTGTGAATACTGAAGGGGCGACATCTTATGCTGCTGTGGGGCTTGAGTGGGACTTTGAAATTTTCCAAGGTTGGCATTTGCAGCCTGGAATAGGGTATACTGTTCACACTGGTGAACTAGAAAGCCAAGGTTCAACTCCTGAAGAAAGAGCAGATTTTGAATCTACACACTTATTGTTAGGGTCACGAGATCTGTTTCGTACAAGTTTGGCGGTCACCAAAGACATCAATGAACATTGGGGCGTGCAGTTGATTTATGATCATCTTTCACATGGCCAAATGTTGGGCAATGGTCGAAATCAAGGGCTTGATGATGTTGGATTGCGTGTGGTGTATAATTTTTAATCCGCACGCGGACTGCCAAATTCCAACTGATTGCAATGTTTTACAGATGTAAATCGGCAATATGTGCTGCCAATTGTAGCGGATTGGTCATTTGCCTCTTGCTATTCGTGGCGGTTTAATGTCCTTTGCGCGCGGCATTCACTGATAATGGAGTAACGCATGTCCGGTGTGGCGGTTATCGGCGCTCAATGGGGCGACGAAGGAAAAGGTAAGATTGTCGATTGGCTATCAAGCAGAGCAGACGTAATTGTTCGCTTTCAGGGTGGTCATAATGCCGGTCATACACTGGTAATCGATGGTAAGACTTTTAAGCTAAACCTCTTGCCTTCTGGTGTTGTACGCGGCGGCAAACTCTCTGTTATTGGGAATGGTGTTGTTGTTGATCCATGGCAATTACTTGCTGAAGTTGAAGGCATGGAAAAAGAGGGCGTTGCCCTTGGACCAGACGATTTGATCGTAGCCGACAATGCCTGCTTGATCTTACCATGGCATAAAGACATTGATGCAGCTCGTGAGGGTGCGCTTGGTGATGCTAAAATCGGAACAACAAAACGTGGAATTGGTCCTGCTTATGAAGACAAAGTAGGCCGTCGCGCGATTCGTGTAGCCGATTTGAAAGATCCAGCTGCTTTGGATTTGAAATTAGAGCGCTTATTAGCTCACCACCGTCCACTACGTGTTGGGCTTGGCCTTGGTGAACCTGATGCAGCTCAATTGAAAGCAGATCTTCTTGCAATTGCAGACAAAGTTTTGTCATTCGCGCAACCTGTGTGGAAACGTCTTGATGACAGTGTAAAGCTTGGTCGCCGGATTTTGTTTGAAGGTGCACAGGGTGTAATGCTTGATGTGGATCAAGGGACATACCCATTTGTTACATCATCAAACGTTGTTGCTGGGCAAGCTGCGGCTGGTTCGGGTGTTGGTCCGGGAGCTGTAAACTATGTTCTAGGTTTGGCAAAAGCTTACACAACGCGTGTTGGCTCTGGGCCGTTCCCTACAGAACAAGATAATGAAATTGGTGAACGCCTTGGAACAGTTGGCCATGAGTTTGGCACTGTGACTGGCCGAGCACGTCGTTGTGGATGGTTTGATGCTGTAATGGTACGTCAAGCGTGTGCAACTTCAGGCGTTACAGGGTTAGCTGTTACAAAGCTTGATGTTCTTGATGGTTTGGAAGAGATCAAAGTTTGTATTGGTTACAAGCTGGATGGTGAAGTGATTGATTATTTCCCAGCTGGTATGACCGATCAGGCTGCAGTTGAGCCAATTTACGAAACACTGAAAGGTTGGGAAGGCTCAACAAAAGGTGCGCGTTCGTGGACGCAGCTTCCCGGTGAAGCGGTAAAATATGTGCGCCGACTCGAAGAACTTGTCGGAAAGCCGGTAGCGCTTCTATCTACATCACCTGAACGTGAAGACGTAATTCTTGTACGCGACCCATTCGTTGCGTAACCCATTGCTTTAATTTAGCTGAATTTTATTCAGCAGCGAGGCCGCGAATAGTTTGATTACTGTTTGCGGCCTTTTTCGTATCCGCTGAAAACTGTTCTGGTAGATAATATGAGACAGTGTCTCTCAAGCCCATCAGTAGGTTATGTTTTGCAAACCAGTTCAGTTCTCTTTCTGCTTTTCCAGCATTGAGGGCGCAACGATATGGTGAAATAGAACTTGATGTATCTTCTTGAATAAATTGAATATGGCTTCGACCATCATCTCTCAACAACAAGCCGTCAAGAGAGAGCATTGCGTTTGTTGCAATATCAATGTTGCGTCGTTCAGCACGTGCAGAAAACAAGTATGTTTCATTGCCTACACCTGAATGCGCAGCTGCTAGCAAGCCAGATGCGTAGTCATCTACGTGTAACCAGTCATAAGAATTGTTTGGATCTAGAACCTTCGTAATTGCTTCTTTGGAAGCATTTTTAACGAGAGTGGGGATTAGGCTATCATTGGATAGGTGAGGACCATAAAGAGCGGATGCGCCACAGTATATGACCGGAATCCCTGTTTCAGCAGACCATGCGTTTGCCAAAATCAAATCCATGACAGCTCGAGCGGTGGATACAGATGATGAAGATAGTGAATCATGTGTATCAAATTCGACTTTGCTTCCGGTGAGAGGGCCATAAACTAAAGTATTGAATGGAATAATGAATTTGAAAGCGTTTCTGGCCTCGTCGTTTAAAGATTCTACGTAGATTTTTACTGCATTGAGGATGCCTAATGTGGCTTCTGAACCTTGAAAGTTAGGTGTGCCGTTTTTTTGCGTCACACCGCCAGCACAATGAATAAATGCATCTGGTTTAAATTCCTTCATCAATGCGGCCAACATGATGCTATCAGTGACATTACCGATAAGTTGGGAATAATTTTCTTTTGATTTTACAGGAGCTAGTTGAGGCGCAATCTGAGCGGTGTTTTTAAGGTCAATATTAAAAACATGATGGTCTTTTTCTACAGCTTGTTTGACCAGGGAGGCACCAACAAAACCACAGCCACCTGAAACGAATATACGCATATTTTCAACAACTAATAAATCATAGAATCAATGGATCTATATTAGCTGATCTTGGTAAGTTTTGGTTAACAAACGGACGGTTTGCTAAATTATTCACAGCTGAATGAAATGCCCAAAACAAACACACTCTGGTATCAAAGGGGATCTATACCAGAGTGCTAAGTTGAGGGGGGCTAGGGGAATTTAAACGACGCCTTGCTCGATGGCTGCTTCTTTCATTGCTTTTTGCAGTTTTTCAAAAGCGCGTACTTCGATTTGACGAATGCGTTCGCGAGATACGTTGTATACTTCTGAAAGTGCTTCCAAAGTTGAAGGTTCGTCTTTCAAGCGGCGTTCTGCGATAATGTGTTTCTCACGTTCGTTAAGACCTTCCATAGCAGTTTCTAATAGAGACATGCGGGTTGAGAATTCGTCATTCTGTTCATATTCTTCGGCTTGGTCAGTTTGATCTTCATCTGCCAGCCAATCCATCCATTCGCCTTCACCTTCACCATTGCTAATAGGTGCATTCAGTGATGCGTCTCCGCCTGTCATGCGGCGGTTCATAGAGATAACTTCTTTTTCGCTAACGTTTAGGCGTGTGGCGATCTCTGTCACGTTTTCAGGACGAAGGTCACCTTCTTCAAGTGCTTGTATCTCACCTTTCAAGCGGCGAAGGTTGAAGAATAATTTCTTTTGCGCAGCTGTTGTTCCAAGTTTCACCAAACTCCATGAACGAAGAATGTATTCTTGAATTGATGCACGAATCCACCACATTGCGTATGTCGCCAATCTGAAACCTTTATCGGGATCAAATTTCTTTACAGCCTGCATAAGCCCAACATTTCCTTCGGAAATTACTTCACCGATAGGTAGGCCATATCCACGATAACCCATGGCTATCTTCGCGACTAGACGAAGGTGAGATGTAACCATTTGCTCTGCAGCTTCTGGGTCCTCATGATCACGCCAGCGATTTGCCAACATGAATTCCTGTTCTTTTTCAAGCAGAGGATATTTACGAATTTCAGTTAGGTAGCGCGACAAACCCTGCTCTGGAGAGAGTGCGATAGAAGTTGATAACTGCGCCATTTCCTGGCCTCCTCGTAAATGCTTTGGATGAGGAGTGTCCCCATCTGCGAACCTGTTGAGGGTGAAGATGACGAAATTTTTTGAATTCGTCTGCCCCCGTTTTTGCTATATGTTCCATAACTGACGTGAATAATGCTGGAACAAGCTTATAATTTTGCCTGACAACACAATTCAAAAAAACAGCCTTTTACATACGCAAAATTGTTGTTTGATTGAATATAGGACTGGAGAAGAAATATTTAAGGGGTTGTTTTCAAATAATTTTAAACTGGATTAAGAGATGAAAATCCGATTTGTACAAATTTCATTTAAAATCAAAAAATTAGAATGATCATTCTAAAAAAGGTTTGTTTGATTTTTTTTATAGTGAGCTCAATATTTGTGTTCACAAAAAGTTGAGTTCACTATTTTGTCGATATTTGAGGGTACATTTACCCATAATCGCAGAAAATTAGCTGGGTAGTTTTCTTAAAGCATCTAGTAATTCCAGCATATCTTGAGGAGGTTGTGTTTCAAACCTTAGCGCCTCTCCGGTTACGGGATGTTCGAAACCTAAAATAGCCGCATGCAGTGCTTGACGTTTAAAGTCTTTGCAGATCGATGTTGCATTGTCATAGGCAGGACCAGATCCGTGAGCTTTTAAACCTCTATAGCGACCGTAAGTTTGATCACCCAATAGGGGAGCGCCGATATGTGCCATGTGGACGCGTATCTGGTGGGTTCGGCCCGTCTCAAGTCTACATTCAGTTAGCGTGGCAGCGGGTAACCCAGAGCTTGCGTCCACTTTTCCAAATTGTTCGAGCACTTTGTAATTTGTGACTGCATGTTTGCCACGTTGTTGGAAGTCTTCTTCATACTCGCCATGCCACTCAGCAGACGCAGTCAGTCTGGACTCTCGAACCACTGACATCTTTTTGCGGTCGGTTTTGGAGCGTTCAATGCGCGCTTCAATTTTGCCGAGTAGAGGACGCGGTGCACCGCGTGTTACTGCAAGATAAGCCCGTTCCATGAAGTGTGCATGAAACAGAGAAGATAAACCTGTGTGAGCAAATTCTGTTTTGGCGCAGACCATGACACCAGATGTATCTTTATCTAGACGATGAACGATACCGGGACGAGCAACGCCGCCAATGCCAGGTAATTGTCCAGCGCAGTGATGCAGGAGTGCATTTACAAGTGTACCCGACGTGGCTCCGGGAGCGGGGTGAACAACCATGCCAACTGGTTTGTTGATGATGATGAGGTGCTCATCCTCGAACAATACATCAATAGGAATGTTTTCGGCCTGCGGTTCGGCGTCTACAGGTGGCGGCATTAAGATGACATAACGGCCTTCAGAGACTACTTTATGCTTGGGGCTGGTTATCGGCTTGTCATCGAGCAGAACATCACCTTTCTCGATGATGGATTTTGCACGTGAACGTGAAAGTTCGGGGGCTGCTATGGGTAGCCATTTGTCTAGGCGTTCGCCAGCGAACTCAGGGGGGGCAATAATTACAACTGATTCAGCTGCGTCATCTTCGTGGAAATCTGTCATGAGAAGACACGTGCCGTCCAATATCGATATTGTCAAACTTCATAATGGTATTTGACCAAAATTAGTTGGCTTTTGTAGAGATCATTTTCAACGCAAAGCTACCTATCAATGTCGCAAATATGTAGTCAAACGCGCGCATAAACTTTGGTGAATTCTGCATGAAGGATGAAAATTTGGAGGCCATCCAGATTATGCCGATGTAAAAAGGCAATGCCAACAAACAGAGATATAGCCCTAAGAATAAAAGCTTCTGTCCAGCATAGGGATCATTAGCGCTTACAAATTGAGGAAGAAAGGTCACAAAAAAGATTACCGCTTTGGGATTGATTAGATTCACCAGAAAGCCGTTAGACCAAGAATGCCAAATCGTATCTTTACCAGATTTGGTTTCAATCAATGTAAGGGCGGACCCATGGCGTACAGTTTTATAGGCAAGCCATAATAGATAAGCGATACCCGAAACTTTAAGAAGTCCAAATGCAATAGGTGATGCAGCAAGAAGGGCGGTGATACCTAGGCTAGCAAAGACCGAGTGAAGGATCGAACCTGTGGTGGTGCCTGCATATGTTGCTAAACCAATCTTGCGGCCTCGCCCGATGGATTTCCCTAACACGAGCGCCATATCGGGACCGGGCGATAAAATCAGAATGATAGCTGCCAAGGTGAATGCAGCCATTGTGGATACATCGGGAATAAAATTCATATTGGGTACTAAACGCCTACAGGTGGAAAGGTCGTCAATTGGTGCCAAACGTCGTGTAAGGCCACAAAATCAAAGTTTTGATCTGCACGTCCGTCCGCATCAAGGTCAGCAGGGGAGTTGCGCGTGATGAGAATTCCGATGATGGCTTTGGTCTGCGCGTCGTAAACTGCGCCTCCTGACATTCCCACTACAACGGGTTCAGACGGAGACGAAATTGTTGCGATCCAGTCCGTTGTACTCGGGCGCTGCATGTATACTTCAGCCTCGCGGAATGTGGGTTGCGAAGAGCCCGCCGGATATCCAGCGACAACAATTCTTTGCCCCACAACGGGAGCCAGTGGTTGTTGATGCGGCAAGCTACATCCGATTAAAGCAGCATCCATTTGCCCGGGATAGAGAATTTGATTGCCTGATGCAAAAGGAGGGGATGTTTTCAACATTTGGTTGATCACATGACCAGCTGTTATCCATCCGCCCCACAATTGAAAAAAGCTTCCAAACACTTGAATGCCCCGTTCATCAAAGAAGTGGCGTTTCAGGACTATGCTGGAAGGCAATGCTGGAGAATTTTCGATAACACTTGGCGTGTTGGACGCTGGTGTGCTTTGGTCTTCGGCAGCTTCCACGGTAGGCGTTTCTTCTGTCGGTACACGAGAATCGGTCAGGATGGAGTGTGCCAATCTTGCGCCGGATACAAGACGGCGAGCCCAACCCAATCCAAAAGTCGTGAATGTACGAAGTCCACCATAAAAGACACCGCGTCGAACCACAAACTCATTGAGCAGTTTTTCTTCATCCACGGATCTAGCTGCGCGCAGTGTATTTGGTCCGATTGCACCATCTACTTTGATACGTTTCCCAAGTGCGCCAACAGAGCGCTGCAGAGTTTTGATTGCTGCTTTGGGGCCAGAATTGACAGCGGCATCCATCATAAGAAACGCAATCGAAGGAGGAAGGTCATCCCCCATGATTTTATTCCAGTAGTTGGCGCGATAGATTTCTGCAGCTTCTCGGATAGTGAGGTCTTTTACTTCTTGTTTGGGGATGGAAGGTTTGCCTCTCCAGCGGGCTAAAACCTTTCTTGTTATACCAAAATTGGTGGCTCCACCTGGATCATTGGGATGATCAACATAGCCGCCTTCCCATGCGAAGACATGCGACATAGTTCTTTCATAGACGTTTTGAGTCGACATGAAATTCACCCTCTACTCTGATAGTAGTCTTGGACATTTTACATGCAAGACAGTGTGCGACAAGACGCAAAGCGCTCGCTAAATAGTGTTTTAGAAAAACTCGTTCTTTCGCAATATTAATCGGGTTTTGGCATTGTTTGATTAAGTGTAGATAAGTCAGTGACTTGCCGATAAAAACAAGACGTACGTCCAGTGTGACATGCACCATCTGTTTGACGAACTTTTAATATAATTGCGTCTTGGTCACAGTCCGTGAGGATCGATTCCACATATTGGTGTGCACCTGACGTATCACCTTTGCGCCATAATTCTTGGCGCGAACGAGACCAATATACCACTCTGCCAGTTTCAATTGTTAGTGCCAACGCTTCAGCATTCATCCATGCCATCATCAATATTTCATGGGATTGGGCATCTTGAGCAATGGCAGCAATTAAGCCGTTTGAATCGAAGCGAGGGCGAAACTGTTTTGTTTCATCTTGTTCAGCACCCTTGAGGGGAAGGGGGAAGCTAAAATTTGAGGCTGTTTGGGTCATACTCCTTCCTTTAAAGTGAAAAAGAACGAAATGCTAGCGGTATTGTGTTTGATAATTGGGCTAACCTGCGCTGCTTTGTCGTATGGGAATTTATGGAGTGCGTGACAATATCCATATATTAATTATGGATAAACAAGAAGGATAGCCAAAATGAGCCATACTCCACACGAGCTGCATGAAGAATTTCCAGATGCGATTGAAAAAATGCGCGCTCTTAAAGAGACCAACGCTCATTTTGTGAAATTAGCTGATGAATATCACGATGTGAATCGCGAAATTCATAGAATTGAAGTTGAGGTCGACGCTGCTTCCGACTTCCGGACTGACGAACTGCGTAAGACGCGATTGAAGCTAAAGGACGAAATCGCACAAATGCTATAGTGCCAATCTAATATTTTGGTCCGTTAAACCCGTGCTTCGATAAGTGCGGGTTTTTTTGTCAGGTATTTTTGACAATTTATGTAAAATATAATTGACATGTAAAATATTATGTACATATTATGTAAAAAATAATAGACATATAATGGAGCGTTCAATTGTCTTTGAAAGAGAAAACAGCATGGGTATCGTTATTGGCGACATTACTTATATACGGAAACTATTTTCTTGATGTTGGATTGAAAATTGATCCGGCAACCCCAACTAACGCGTTCATGATGAAAATGATAACAGTCGTTGTGGGGGTGATTATTGTGAATATAGTTGGCAATATCATCGCAAATATATCTTCATATAAAGATTCCGATGAAAAATATGACGAACGTGATCGACTGATACGTGCTCGCGCAGGAGATATTTCTGGAAATGTTCTAGGAGTAGGTGTCGTTATCGCATCTGGACAACTCTTTTATAACGGAACAGCTATTGAAATTGTTCACTGGGTTTTGTTGTCACTGGTTGTTTCTGAAATTGTGAACAATGCGATTAAAATTGCGCACTACCGGTTTTGGCTGCAATAGGGGAAGTACATTGAGCAAAAACCTTCCTTTTACAAATTCAATCGTTGAACTGCGCAAAGCAAAAAAAATAACTCAGCAAGAGCTAGCGGACGCAATTGGAATGACCCGTCAAACCATCGTCGCGATCGAAAAAGGGAAATATTCTCCTTCATTAGAGGCGGCGTTTAAGATTGCAATGACGTTAGAAGCGGAAATAACTGAAGTGTTCGTATGGAACGAATAAAAAAATCCCCGCAACTGAGAAAGGTTGCGGGGATTTTTGAAATAAATGGTGAAGGCTCAGCGTTCACATAAACGCAAGAATCGATCACGCAGATCTTTGTCTGTTTTGAAAACACCTGTAAATTGTGTGGTAACCGTAGACACATTCGGGTGGTGCACACCGCGCGTTGTCATACACATGTGTTTCGCATCAATCATGATGGCAACACCGGCAGGTGCAAGACTTTCTTCAATGGCATTACAGATTTGCGATGTCATAGTTTCTTGAGTCTGCATACGCTTTGCGTAAATCTCGACCACACGTGCAAGCTTAGATATTCCAACAACTGCTTTTGTTGGCATATAGGCGACATACGCTTTCCCCATGAAAGGGGCGATGTGGTGTTCACAATGGCTTTCGACATCAATGTCGCGAAGCATCACTATATCATCATAGCCTTGCACGTCTTCAAAAGTCCTCGATAGGTATTGTACTGGGTCTTCGTTGTATCCTGAGAACCATTCTTCATAGGCTTTTACGACGCGTTTTGGCGTGTCGATTAGACCTTCACGGTCTGGGTCATCGCCAGTCCATGCAAGTAGAGTTCTGACTGCTTTTTCAGCTTCTTCACGTGAAGGACGTTCTATATTTTTTTCTTGCGGCACGGCACCGTCTTCTGTCATCTTGTCCACTTTTCAGGACCTTTCTAAATCTGAGGGACGAGGGTCGAGCCGGGGCTCAATTGGTTGCAAACCTATTTGCACTCCAAAGCCCGGACTTAACGCCCGCCCGATAATTCCCCTCAGGGTATGGCTGTAGAGATAGTGTCCATTGATGAATTGTCAAATTGATCAGACCAAATTTCTTTAGAACAAAACTTAGGTTGCGATGCGTCTTGAATGGTTTAGAAGAGGTTTTTCAATCTTGTATTCGCACGATTAGATAGAATTTTTAAGGAATAAATCTCGTGGACATTAAACTCACAAACTCACTCACGCGTAAAAAAGAGGTATTCGTGCCTCAGGATGAAAAGCGGGTGACGATGTATGTGTGTGGACCAACTGTTTATTCCTACGCGCACATCGGAAATTTCAGACCACCGGTCGTGTTTGATGTTTTGAACCGTTTATTGCGCTCGAAATACGGCGAAGATGCTGTTGTGTATGCGAGCAACTTTACGGATGTTGATGATAAAATTATCAAAGTGGCCAATGAAACAGGTGAGCCAATTTCTGCGATTACAGAAAAATATTCTAAGGCTTACATAGAAGACTCTACTGCTCTTAACATTAAGCAACCTGATTTCCGTCCAACGGCGACCGCTCACATTTCAGATATGATTGAGATGATGGAGAAGCTGGAACGCAAAAAATACGCCTATCGCACGGATTCTGGTTTGTGGTTTCACGTTAAGTCTATGGATGATTACGGCAAGCTATCTGGTCGGAATTTGGACGACATGGTGGCTGGTGCGCGGGTGGAGGTTGATGATGAAAAGCGAGATCCAGCAGATTTCGCTCTATGGAAAGTTGCTAAACCGGGCGAACCTGAAGAAGCTATTTGGGATAGTCCCTGGGGAAGAGGGCGTCCGGGCTGGCACATAGAATGTTCTGCGATGATCTCAAAGGTTTTGGGTAAAACAATTGATATTCATGGTGGTGGCATCGATCTTCAATTTCCTCATCACGAAAACGAGATCGCCCAATCAGAATGTGCGCATGGTGAGACCATGGCAAATTACTGGTTACACAACGGCTTTCTAGATATTGAATCTGAAAAAATGTCTAAAAGCATTGGGAATGTAAAAATCCCACATGACATGCTGAAGGACGCGCATGGGGAAGTATTGCGTTTGGCTTTATTGTCAGCGCAATATCGTCAGCCTTTGGATTGGACACAAGCATTGCTAGATCAGTGTAAAGCAACTTTGGATCGGGCTTATGGCGCATTGCGCCGTGTCTGGGACTTTGATGCTGTTAGGGTCGAAGACTATGGCGTCGTTGTCGCTTTGTGTGATGATCTAAATACTCCTCAGGCATTGGCAGAGTTATCTCGATTGGCGGGTGAGGCCAACCGAGCTGCAGATGCAAATGATCAAAAAGCCATGGCGCAAGCCAAAGCTGACATATTGTTTGCTGGCGATTTGCTCGGTCTTCTTCAATCTACTCCGGAAGAGTGGGAGAAGGGGGATGATGGTGATGATGCTGCGCGAATTGATGCTCTTGTTCAGGCGAGACTGGATGCTAGGGCTGCCAAAAATTGGGCAGAAGCTGACCGGATCCGTGACGAGTTAGCCGCTGAAGGCATTGAGATAATGGATAATGCTGGTGGGTCCACTTGGCGTCGCGCCTAACTAAGGTTAACCTGATTCTGAAATCACTTTTTCAGGGTTAGATTTTTATGAAATTATCAGATTTTTCAACCAAACCTGTTCAGGCAATAGGTTTGGCGACGTGTGCGATGTTTTTATCTGGTTGTTTTGATAAAGATATTGATGAATCAGTTGTCTTTAAACCAAGAGAGATATCTGAAAAAAATGATGATATTTCAAATACAAAACTTATCAATGAGGTCAGTTTAACTCAGCCATCATCAGATGAATTGATAGATGCTAAAGGTTATGCCGCTCACCTTCCTGCGAGCATTGAGCATGGATTTTGGGGTAAGGAAGAGAGTAAAATTGCTTGGACACTGGTGAGTTCGGTAGCAAGCGCTGAAAATGATAGAAAACGTCCTCTCATTGTGAACTGTTTTGGTAATGTCGGCGACCGCGTGAAAGACGGGGTTTGGACGACTAAAAAGAACTTCGCTTGGGGCGATGTGTTGATGTTTGATTATCCTGGTTATGGAGACTCCCCGGGCGTTGCATCAACGGAAAGCATGCACAATATGCATCGTCTTGTCTCGGATGAGATAGATAAATTAGGTGCGGACCGTCCGATTGTTTTATGGGGACACTCTCTTGGTGGCTTTGTTTGTTCTGAACTTGGGCGAACAGCAAGAGAACCAGATGCGATCGTGCTTGAAGCTACCGCTTTGAACGTGAAAGAGGTCGCGAAATCTTGGAAACCTTGGTATCTACCGTTTGTCGGTGTGGATATAAAAGAAAGCCTTAATGACTATGACAATGCACGTGCATTAGCGCACTTTAAAGGGCCAATTATTGTTTTAGGTGCAAAGAAAGACGAAACCCTAGAGGTTGGTCTTGCACGTTCATTGAGGAAAGCGCTTAAAAAACGCGGAGTGAATATGAGCTATCTGGAATTTAAAAAAGCCGGGCACTCAAACATTTCCGAACAATATGATTACTTTAAACGGCTTAATCCACTTTTGGCAGATGTGCAGGATTTAAAACATTCTCAAGAATAACGTTTCGCACCGCTTTGACAGGGCAGTGAAAACAAATGGGTCTGCAGGGGAGTTTTCATATGCTTTGGCCTAAACTGTGTCTGGTTTGTATCATGCTTGGTGGAGTGTTGGTGTCTGGTAGTTGTACAATTTCATTGCCAGATGATGCTATTTTTCAGGCTCCTAGGTGGAGCAATATTGCGAAATCTGCAGATCAGCTTCGATTTGTTGATGAAGATAAGCTAACAGAATTAAACAAGTTTCCTGGAAACCGGCCATTGTTGGAAGAGCATTTGCCCGCAACGATTGAGCATGGCTTTTTGAATGTTTCTGAGTTTCAAATTGCCTACAGTCTTGTACGTTCAGGTAAGTTTGAGGATGAACAAAACCGCCCTTTGATAGTGAGCTGTTATGGAACTGGCGGTGATCGTCCAAACTATGGCGTTTATTATGCAGAGAAGCTTTTGCCGTGGGGAGATGTCCTGCAATTTGATTATCCCGGATATGGCGATAGTTCTGGAGAAACGAGTATTTCGGCGATCAAGACTATTTTGCCGGATGTGGTTAGGTTGGCTAATGAACAAGCTGGCGATCGTCCTCTGATTTATTGGGGGCACTCATTAGGTGGTTTTTTCTGTCCAGAGATGGCCAACATGTCTGGAAAACTAGATGGAGTTGTGTATGAGGCAACTGCTTTAAGTGCTGAAGAAGCATCCAAAGTGTGGAAGCCATGGTTTTTAAGAATTATCCCATTTTTAAAACTCGCACCCTCTGAAACATCGAGAGAAGGGAATAACGCTACACCGCTGGCAGGAAAAGAAGTTCCCGTACTCGTATTAGCTGGTGGAAAGGACAAAGTTCTTCCTGCTTGGCTTTCGCGTTCTCTGGCAGACGCACTGGAGGATCAGGGTAATGATGTCACTTATCATGAGTTCGATAATGGAACTCATATGAATTTGCCGTTTCAAGAAGAGTTCGAAGGCCGTGTGGACCCATTTTTTGAAAAAATCCAAACAAATTCCAATCGAAAACGGTGATTGTTGATTTTGGGGATTTCAAGAAATCTTTGCGCATTGTATTTGATAAAATTGTTCCCAATAGATTTTGGACTTTAAATGCCAACTGAACCCTCTAAGTTGAAAACACAGCCGCAAACCTTTGAAATGTTGTTGGAGAACATCAAAGTAGGAACTGATGGCGAAGTGGTCAGTGTGCAACAATTGTTGGATGTCGTTGGTCGTAGAGCTTATGGACCTGTCATTCTCTTGCTGGGATTTATTGCACTTTCACCTCTGACAATTGTGCCAGGCGGGAATTGGTTGGTCGCTACGGTTATATGGATAATAGCCATTCAAATTGTGTTTGGAAGGCCATATCCTTGGGTGCCTAAAAAAGCATTGGAAGCGAGCTTTCCACGAAAGTATCTATTGTCCGCGCTCGAGGTTGGAATGCCATGGGCTCTAAAAGCAGATAAAATCACCAAACCACGTTTTGAATTTCTGACAGAGCCTCCATTTATCAACATCGTTGCAATTTGTTGTGTGCTAGCAGCTTGGATAACCTATCCACTAGGATTAATTCCTTTGGGGCCGGTAATGCCAAGTTTAGCGGTGTTATTGATTGGGGTGGGGCTCGCTGCCAGAGATGGAATTTTCCTATTTGTGGCGGGCCTAGCAATTGTAGGAAGCCTGTTGTTATCCATAAAATTGGCAGATAGAATGCTGGGATTATTAGGTCTAGGATAATTTATCCTCTTGACGAAATCACTCAAGATGACGACCTAAGCACTATGTTTGATGAAATCTATCATAATCGCGTTTTAGAGTTGGCAGCGAACATTCCAAATGTTCAACGCTTGGACGATGCTCACGGCAGCGCAAAAAAGGTCTCGCGTGTTTGCGGTTCTGTCATTACTGTGGATGTGAAACTGGATGAGAACGGCAAGATTGCAGAAGTGGGTTTTGAACCAGAAGCTTGCGTTCTAGGACAAACTTCTTGTTCCGTATTATCTGGTCATGCTGTCGGTAGAACTTTGGAAGATATCATCACTGTCCGAGATGAATTTCGAGCGATGCTGAAAGAAGGTGCACCACCTCCAGGTGGAGACTTTTGGGAGCTTCGCCATTTAGAGGGCGTGCGTGATTATCCCCAGAGACATACGTCTACATTGCTTGCTTTTGAAGCTCTGATTGCCGCTATTCAAGACGCGAAATCAAACAAACACAAAGTTGAGTAATATTGACCGCGGCACCCCCGAATTTCCCTTATTTGGAGAGTTTGGTCTAAAGATTGCATCACTTCTTTAAAAACTTGCAGAGAAAGCAAGGACCAAAAGGAGGAATTGAGATGAAACTTATAGACCTTACAATAGCATGCGTTGCTTTATTGGGACTAAGTGCTTGTTCTACTGTCGGTAATTCTCCAGAGCTTGAACCTCATATGCCGAAAATTTCTTGGCCGAATGGAGCCAAAGCTGCTATCGCTCTCACTTATGATGATGGGGTCAATTCTCAATTGGATACAGCAGTTCCAACTTTGAATGAAGCAAATCTCAAGGGCACTTTTTATATAGTTGTCGGACGTGATGGATGGAATTCAAGGGTTCGTGATTGGGAAGTTGTGAGCCAGCAGGGCCATGAACTCGGCAATAAATCAATTTATCATCCTTGCCGCGCGACTGGAGCAGGAAAAGGTTGGATTTCAAGAGATTCAGATCTTGATCGTTACTCCGCGGAGCAAATGGCAATTGAACTTGATAAAGCGAATCGAATTTTGTCTTCGGTCGATAATGAAACCACTCGCACATTTGCCTACCCTTGTGGAGAAAGCCAAACGAGCGACGGTAGCTATTATTCTCTAATAAAACCGCTCTTCATTGGCGCTCGTGCAGTGCATGATGTGCCGTATGAAGAGAATGACAGATATAATGTAACGACTTTTGCTGCACATAATTCGAGCTTTGAAGAGATCGTTTCATATATCGACGGCGTCATTGAAAAAGGCGAAGCTGGTAGCCTGTCATTCTTTGGAGTAGGCGGAGATTATCTCTCTGTATCTGCAGATATGCATCAGAAAGTCGTTGATTATTTAAAATCTCGCAATGACGATGTTTGGGTAGATACAATGGTGAACATAGCTGACCATATGGAAGCCGCTGGTTGGTAGATCCTAAAATGGGTTGAGGGTATACCCATCTTGTTGGAGCAAAGCATGAGCTGTCATTGCAGAAAGTGATAGCTCAACACCAGGCAATAATTTTTCCTTTGTCACTCCATAGTATGCTGCAGTTTGCCCGCACAAATAGATTTTAGTGTTTTGTTCCAGAAGGGCATTTATGAGAGAGATGCTTGGGTTTTGTGTAGATTTAGAAGTGTCGTAAAAATCTGACTTTAAAAGGTCTTTGTAAGCGGATCCATGCACGACAATTGCAACTGATATTTGATCGGCAGGAATCCCAGCGCGCGCATGCATGTTTATAAAGCGTGCGGCGGTATTAAGTGATCGACTTGGTTTATCGTTTTTGCCAGCTTCTCCGATATCAAAAGCAACCTTAAATTCAGTGTCTAGTGGAATTTTGAGATCGGATTTTACGGCAACATTTTCACCAAACTCTTCAATCACAGGGCCTTTCGTGAAGGCTGATTTTTCTGCTAATGCTAAAGGAGACAGGACGGTTGCACCTGCTAATAAACACAGCGTTCGAATTGATGTTTTCATGTTCAATCTCCTTTGTAACATAAAGTAGAAAACATGTTTCATTGCGTCAATTCGGAAAGCGGTTTCTAACCTAAAATGGCACCGGACTGGTGAAAGTAATTTCCTCACCACCAATTGGATGGTGCATTGTTATTGAGTGCGCGTGTAATTGTAATCTATCAGCAGCTTCAAATGCTTGGTCATGTGCGTAAATGCGGTCTGCAAGAATGGGGTGACCGATATGCTGCATGTGCAGGCGCAATTGATGAGTGCGACCAGTAATTGGGGTTAATTCAACGCGCGTTATTCCATTCTGGCGATCCAACACCTTCCATTTGGTTTGTGCGGCTTTACCATTCTCATAGCAAATCATTTGTTTAGGGCGATTAGGCCAGTCACACACTATGGGCTCGTCGATAAACCCTTCATCGTTTTCAATTTCGCCCCAAACCCTCGCGATGTAGGTTTTGGAAGTGTGACGACGTTCAAACTGTAGACCTAGATGGCGCATCATTGCGTGTTCACGCGCCATAACCCAAACACCTGATGTCGCCATATCTAATCGATGCACTGTGCGAGCTTCGGGATAAACGACTTGCGCACGTGTTTCTAGGCAATCGGAATGCTCAGGAGGTTTTCCAGGGACACTTAATAGACCGGATGGTTTGTCCAGCACCAAAAAAGCCTCATCTTCATAGATGACAACAATCGAAGGGGTTTTGGGAGGGGCGTATATAAAGCTTCGTGACATTTGAGGGAGGACTGCCAGTTTGAATTATCACTGGCAAGTCCTGAATAGAAATTATTGAGCGGCTATGAGGGATGCAACATTTTCAACAAGGATTGTGTTGTTCTCGGCAATTATAGTGCATTTTGAGTTTTTCCCTTCATAAGCTTTTTGAGATTTTGGAAGCTTTTTGCGCATTTCTTGGAAAGTCTCACATTGTTTCATTGCATTGTCCCTAGCGATGTCTAAATGGAGAAACCCTTTGACCTGATTGAGAGTACGAATTCCATCACTAGCCATGACACGGTGGCCTTTTTCAATCTTATTGAAGCGATCAACATCACCCTGTAAAACTACTTTTAGCAGTTCAGGAGTAGTTTCCAATGTTGTTAATGCAGGTGTATTGATGTCATCCACGTGTTGGCTTGAAGTGATTATGTCATTTCCTTGAGCCGCGAGGATACAGTCTTTAGTCGTGTTTTTCTTGCAGCGACTTAGAGCTTGATCATCTGCAATCGATTGAGCCTCTTTTCCGCTTACAAATGTAGTTCGTCGACTTCCTGCAAAATCTGAAAGAGCAAAGGCTTTTGCGCCGATTCTGTTTAAGTATTGCTCGAATTTTTCGAGGTCTTTGTGGGTTTTAATGCCTGCCGGATAATGAGAAACTTTGATTGGAGCGGGGTGGGCATCTCCGTTTTTTTGTTTGTGATTTAAATCTACAATCTTGCATGAAACCGCGTGCTTTTCACAGTTCAGCAATGCGCTAGTACTTGCTTGCTGATCACTAGTGCGTTTGCTTGCTGACCCCCAAGCTCCGTTTGGTGAAACCGCTAAAGCTTTATGCCCCATTTCTTTTAAGTACTTAGCATATGTTGTAAGAAGCTTCTTATTGCCTCTAATTTCAATTGGAACTGCATCTTGGTTCGGCGTCGGCCAAACTTGGTTTTCTGCAGCTTCTAGCTCTTCGCGAAATATTTCAGCCTCGGTATAGTCGGACCCGTCAATAGATTCACCATTAACGCTTATGACTTCACAAGGAGCTATCGCTGATTGCCGACAGTAGTTTAGAGCTGAATCTTTAGCTTCTTCAACTGTACCATAATTCCATGAAGCACCCGATGATCCATCTTCAGAAATTGCGAATGCACGGTTTTCGTTGTTTTCTGAGTATTTTAGATAGTGATCAATCATTGTAACTCTATTCAGAGAGTTGGGTACTGGTTGCGCATTTGCAGCAACTGAACAAAAAGAAACAACCGCAATGGTCAAGGTGGATAGTTTCAAAAAAGGCACTGACTTGTCTCACTTTTCAAATTCTGAGCGCTTACAAATGGCTCGTTCAATTCGATAACAGTTTGGAATAATTAGGCGGTTCTTAGTAATTTGGCGACGGTACTATTTAAAAGACATTTGGAATAAAATTGATGTGCTGGAACCATAGATTTGATGAGGAATGGAATAGATTTTTCGTTGTTTTGTTGATTTGTCCTAGCGATAAGAGCTGAACCAAAAAATAGGCGCGTTTGAGTGGATTCATTTGTTTCAATTTTCTCTGTCATCAGCCAGCTTCGCGTGGCTTGTTTGAAATCGCACATAAGAAGTTGGTTTTCGTTGCGGGCTTCTAAATTCCATGCCGCATATTTTTCGATGGTTCCAATAGCAAGTTGAGCAGCTTGCCTGTCAGAAGAAGGTTTGAACACCAAGCAAGTTAGAATAAACCGCTCTAATTTGAAAACGCGGCTATTGTAAAACGCTTCAATGAAATCGGCCTGAGATACGTGTTTATCTATCACCACGCTGAAGCAATCAGTGTAGTCGCCTGATTTAACATATTTTTGTAATAGAGCGTTTTCGGGGAGGGGAGTTTCTTCAATTTTCATATCAATTATTCGAATATCTCGAAGTCGTCGTTGGGATCAATCGATTCAATCTCGGGGTCTTCAGAAACTTTGTTTGTTATAATTCGTAGATCTGTTAAATTTTCATTTTCTAAAGCTTCGCGATATGCCCGAAGAAGACCCTTTATCTTCAATTTGGTTTCAAACTCATTTTGGGGTGGGGCATCATATGAATTTGACGACATTAGTAAGCCTCGTGTTGCGCATTCAATTCCATTTGTCGGATGATGCCTTGAATATCACTCTGGGCAATGTCTGAGGATTCGCCGTATCCGGTAATGGGGTTCGGCCCCACACCGTCTTGTCGAATTACTTCGTCATACAAAACCCATGCGCGTTTATCGTCGGAGCAGCTAAGTTCTAACCACAAGTCTTCGCCACCATCTTGTTGGTTGCTTATGTCTGAGACGTTGTAGAGATCGTTTTCATTGATTTCGTATTCTTTGCCATTGAACTCGACGATCGTGAAACCTTCTCCGAGGTATCGCAAATAAGAAAGCTGATCACCTCTCTTTAAGGAGAGCTTTTTGACTTGATAGCCCATTTCATCTGATGGATATTCAATGTCGGTGTCTTCTGTGATCGTGATTTTGAAGATTTTGGTTGCGGTTTTGAATATGAGATCATCTGCTTCAACGCGTGCTACATTCCATTGTTGATACGTCGCAAGGTTGGGCACTGGGCAGTCAATGTGCGAAGGCGTTAAAGGATGCATGCGGGAATGAGCTTTTAAGACAACATCCTTTTTCAAGATCGAAAATCCTGCGGGATATTCACCAGGCCAACCAGCGGTAACTGCCCATCCAGTCGTGTAATGGTCGGTCAACTGAGCATCTAGCTCTGATTGCGACAGTTTAGGTGTTTCAATAGAGGCAGTTTTTTCTGTTCGCTCTTCTATTGTGTTTATTGTTTCTTGTGTCGCACAGGCTGAAACAAGTAAAGCGGTTAGAATACTCGCAAAATAACGCATGGTTTTCATTGCCTCCCAATAGCTATATTAGTCTGGGTAACCGCAAGTTTAGTCAATCTGTTATGCAGTGACGTTATAAAAGTTTTACGAATGAAAGAGACTTCAGAAATACGGCCTCGATATGGTCCTATTATGGGCTTGCTTCTTAAAGCTTATAAATCAACACTCTCCGTCATATTTCAGGCTGTTGGAATTCATTGCCGACATCATCCGACTTGTTCAGAGTATTGTGCTGAAGCGTGCACGCGGTACGGCGTGTGGGCAGGTAGTTGGATGGGGTTAGCTCGTTTTTGCCGGTGTCGGCCTGGTGGCACACAGGGCGAAGACCCGGTGCCACAGGATAGGCGACAGACTGCTAGCTGGATGACCCCATGGCTTTATGGGCAATGGGGCTCCCAGCGATTTGACACAGCAGAAAACGAAGAAAAGACAAATTAAGATGTTTTCGCGCGTTGGCGATGGGCGCTGGCTTTTGCGCGATTTCCGCAAACTTGCATAGAGCACCAGCGGCGTTTTCCATTTTTTGATGTATCTAAAAATTCGATCGTGCAGGTTGGCCCATCGCAATTACGAATGCGGTCATAGTTTTGGTTGCATATCAGATCAGCAACAGCATGGGCGATGGGTAAGATCAGCTGGTCAGGTGAAACATACTCGCGTCTAATATTCAGAGATTTTCCTGCGGATGTCTCACCGTTTTGTATGGAATAATAAAGCGTGTCTTTCTCAAGAATGGAATTCAAGTCCAAGATGATTGCATCAAGGTCTTCTTGTTTCCGGCTTAGTAGTTTAATCCGCAAATCTTCGCGGTATTTTTTTAAGGTATCGGCGGTCTTATTCAGTAATTGAGAAAATTCAGGGGCCTGCAAATGCTCGACGTCTGATTTCTCGACCGCCTGACTTTCTATCAACCAATTCAGAGCTTCTTCCCCAGTATCTAGCCAATCAATCATTTCTCCTGTTGGAGCGCAGATTGAGTTTAGAAAGTCCAGAGCGAGATGATCTGCGACTAAATAAGGGGGAGGTTTAGATGAGGGCACTGCAATAAAACTCATGTCACAAAAAGTTGTTCAAGGCCGACCTTCCTACAGTCTGTTTTGGAATTGACCAAATCTCATTTGCGTGAAAATAACCATTAAAAATAAATTTAGAAGGTTATTATGTTCGGTCTATTTAAAAAATCATCAGCAAGCACTCAGATGAGTTCTGGTGCGTTATCCAAAAAGAAAGAAGCAGGAATGACGAGAATTTTATATATTGTTGCGTCTCCACGTGGTGAGAATTCACAATCGAGCGCGATTGCTAATGCCTATATAGAACGACGCAAAGAGGATCCATCTGTTGAGATCGATGTGTTGGAGCTATGGAAAACTGACTTGATTGAGTTTGATGGTGACAAAGCAGCTGCCAAGATGACTTTCTTTGGCGAAGGCCAAATGGACAACACAACTCAATCTGCTTGGGATCAAGTTGTTGAAACAATAGAACGTTTTGTTGCAGCTGATGAGTACGTAATTTCTGCGCCAATGTGGAATGGCGGAATTCCTTATAAATTAAAGCACTATATCGACATCATCACACAACCGGGCTTGTTGTTTGGCTTTGATCCAGAAAATGGCTATTCCGGTTTGCTTGAAAATAAGAAAGCGAAAGTATTCTATACTGCCGGTGTTTTTGCACCTGGCGCCGATGCTAAATATGGTCAGGATTTCCACTCAACTTATCTAAATTGGTGGTTGGAACTGATTGGTGTTTCAGACATTGAAGCAGTTAGATTTCAGCCATCTCTGCTGACACCGACACCAGCTGACGACCGTGCAAAAGTTATCGAAGCAGCTATCGCTCTCTCATAACACTGCAAAGCACTTGAATGATTTTGGCCCTCGCGCGCAAATTATGCATGCGGGGGCATTTTATGGGTTAATGTTAGAAATTTACGTTGAGGGGTTCACTCTTTACCAAATTCTTTTTAGACCTGCTCGTTGCTATACAATTTTGTATGCACAAACGAGAAGAAAACCATGATCAAAGTAACCCTTCCAGACGGTTCCATCAAAGAGATGGAAGATGGCGCTTCTCCACGCGATGTGGCGGAAAGCATTTCCAAATCCCTGTCTAAGCGTTCGATCGTTGCTACGGTAAACGGCGAGCCTTGGGATATGGAACGAACGTTGGAAGGTGACTCAACCCTTGCATTACACACCAAAGATGACCCTGAAGGATTAGAGGTTATCCGCCATGATGCTGCACATATTCTTGCGCAAGCAGTGCAAAAATTGTTTCCAGGCACTCAGGTTACAATCGGTCCTGTAATCGATGATGGTTTTTATTATGACTTTGCACGTGAAGAACCATTTTCGACAGATGATTTTGACGCCATCGAAAAAGAGATGAACAAAATCATAGATGCGAACTATCCGATAATTCGTGAAGAGTGGGATCGTAACGAAGCGATAGCCAAGTTCAAAGAAATTGGTGAGACATATAAAGCGCAAATCATCGAAGACTTGCCTGAGAGCGAAACTATCACTGTCTATAAGCATGGTGATGAATGGTATGATTTGTGTCGTGGACCTCACTTGCCATCGACTGGGAAACTACCAAAAGCCTTCAAGTTGATGAAACTTGCTGGTGCTTATTGGCGCGGTGACAGTAATAATGAGATGCTTCAGCGTATTTATGGGACCGCTTGGACGAGTGAAAAAGAACTCAAAGCGTATCTACATCGTCTTGAAGAAGCTGAGAAACGTGATCACCGTAAATTAGGGAATGAACTCGATCTTTTTCATCTGCAAAAAGAAGCGCAAGGCTCGGTGTTCTGGCATCCTCGCGGGTTCATGATTTGGCGTCAATTAGAAGCTTATATTCGAAGACGTCAGGACGAATTTGGTTATCAGGAAGTGAAAACACCACAATTGCTGGACTCTGTTTTCTGGGAACAATCAGGACACTGGTCGAAATTTCGTGAAAACATGTTTGTGGTTCCTGATGAAGCACCTTCAACCGATGATGAGGGGCCGGTGGTTTCGAATGATGCGGATTTGATGGCTCTTAAGCCTATGAATTGTCCTGCTCATATTCAGATTTTTAAGCAGGGGACTAAATCTTATAGAGATCTTCCGATCCGCATGTCCGAGTTTGGATGTTGTCACCGTAACGAAGCTCATGGGGCATTGCATGGCATAATGCGTGTTCGTCAAATGACACAGGATGATGCGCATATATTCTGCCGTGAAGATCAAGTAACCGACGAAGTCGTGAAATTTCTCGATCTATTCAATAAAGTTTATACTGACTTTGGCTTGACCGATATTGATTATAAACTCGCAACACGTCCAGAGCAACGCGGTGGAAGTGATGAGGTTTGGGATCAAGCAGAGAAGTCTCTGGCAGATGCTTTAACTCAGGCTGGACTTGAATTTGAAATAGCTGAGGGTGAAGGAGCTTTTTACGGCCCTAAACTTGAATTTCACCTGACAGATGCGATTGGGCGTACATGGCAGTGTGGTACATTGCAGTTGGATTACGTCCTACCTGATCGATTAGACGCATCTTATATCGGCGAGGATAATGAACGTCATCGCCCGGTAATGTTGCACCGAGCTGTGTTTGGTACGTTTGAACGTTTTATGGGAATTTTGATCGAGCACTATGCTGGAGCGTTCCCAATGTGGTTGGCACCTACACAAATGGTGCTGGCGACCATTACGCCCAAAGCTGATGAATATGCCATCAAAGCTGCTGAAAAATTGAAAGCAGCTGGCATTCGCGTAGAGCTGGATCTTCGTCATGAGAAGATCAACTATAAGGTTCGCGAACACTCTCATCAGAAAGTTCCTGTTATTGCTGTAATCGGGATGCAGGAAGCAGAAGAAGAGAAATTGGCCTTGCGCCGCTTTGGGACCGGAAATTCTCGTCCAGAGATCGTGACTTTGGTTGAAGCATGCGAGACACTTGGTGTTGAAGCAAAGGCTCCTGACTTGAGATAGAGCGGCTGAAGTCCGAACTTGCTATTTCAGCAAGTTTGGGCTTTTACTGGTTTCTTGTGGGGCATATGCTTTCAAAGCATGTAAGCGGTTAGTAAAGTGAAGTTGATGTCGGCAATTCCGTGGACTTTTGCTGCCTTAGTATGGCTGCCCGTCGCATTTGCCGGTGCGCTAGGATTTGTGCCTCTAGTCGGTATTTTAGCGCTATTTGCCTTTTTTCAATCAAAAAAGTTTGAATACAAAACTTATATGCTGCCTCTCTTTTTAGGACTGGCATACATCGCTTTGACGTCTATATGGTCTCCTTATGCAACACCTTTGGTTGATATCAATATAGCTGAAGGCGATTTTCATATTCGATCAGCAGTGTTGCGAGTTTTATTGGTTGTTCTGTTTGGCGGGGTCGTTTTAGCGGCGGCCGATAGGCTCTCCCAAAAAAATTCAAAAATTGCTATTTATGCCTTTTTAGTCGCAGTAGGACTGCAAGCAATAAGCCTGATGGTTATCAATTATTTTCCAGATCAAGTTTATGAAAAGGTTGCATCACTTACCTCGGACAGAGCATCTGCCATTTTGAATTTAAGCAGAAATATTGTCTGTTTTGCGGTTGGGGCGATCATCTCCATGGCTGTGATCCGGCATCTTTTTGATAGCCATGATGTGAGATTGAAAATCGCTTCCGGACTGTGGGCGTTATTCGCGGCTTACTATTGTCATTCTATGAGCGGTTCTGCTGCTGCGATTGGAATACTAGTGGCCTGGTTTTTTATGTTTTTTCCTGCTATTTTTGGGAAATATACATTTAGAGTAATCGGTTGTTTCTCTGCCGGGTTTATAGTGTTTTCTCCGATTTGTTTTAGCCTATTAATAGAGGTGCTGGGGGAGAATAAATACGCTTTGGAGCCGTCATATTTATGGCGTATTGAGATTTGGACGAGTGTGTTAAATCACGCCACGAACGCGCCGATCCTCGGCAATGGTCTTGATGCATTGCGTACCTTTGATGAAACCTTTCAGGAGGGCCTTTTTCAAGGCGAGAAAATTATCCCATTGCATGCGCATAACATGCTGCTGCATTTGTGGGTGGAAACTGGGTATATCGGGATATTTGCAGCGGCTTTGAGTGTGCTGCTCTTTAGTTTCAATTTGCCGGATCCATATGATTTAGGGCCAAAATCGGCTGCTGCCACTTGTGGTTTGTGGGCCCTTTGTTTAACCATATGCACACTATCATTTAGTGTATGGAGCGAATGGTGGTGGGCTCTAATAGTTGTAGCGATTGGATTTATAATCTTGTTACGCAATAGTTGGATCGCTGAAGTTGAGTAGTGGGGAAGTATTCAGATGAGCACACAGCGTGTTTGGGAACTGGTTCGGCAATCGGTTGATAATTTACCGTCAGTTTCCGCAATTGTTGTGTCCTATCATACTGGTTCTGCTCTTAGAGACTGTATAGACGCACTCCTTACTGATCCTCAAGTCGACGAAATTGTTATTGTGAATAATGGCAACAAGCCTCGTGATGTCGGTTTGTTAAATCGACTTGCCGACAAGCATAGAAGTCGAGTTCAATTGATTTCAGGCCATGGCAATGTTGGCTTTGCAAGAGGATCAAACCTTGGTGCGAAATATGCCAATGGTGAGCGACTTCTCTTTCTAAATCCTGATGCCATATTGCGGCGCGGTTCTGTGGCCGCGCTGGAAGATGCTGCCAAGAAACGTCCAGAACCGTGGATTGTGGGTGGGCGTATTTTTGACGTTAAAGGGCAAGAGCTAAGGGGGGGGCGTCGCCGTATGCTGGGATTAACCTCTGCATTGATCACATACACAGGGCTGGGTTTGTTTGAGCGGTTGCATCCAATCTTCTCTGATGTAAATCGGTTTAAAGAAGACTGCCCGATGGGCCCTGTGGAAATGCCTGTTGTGTCTGGTGCGCTAATGTATATGTCGCGGACTGGTTTTGATATGCTCAATGGCTTTGATGAAGATTATTTCCTTCATGTTGAAGATATTGATATTTGTCGGCGCGCACAGGAATTGGAAAACGGAGGGGTGTATTACACGCCTTTAGCTGGTGCTTTGCATCACGGTAGCACCAGTGATGTCTCCAGCCTTCGCGTCGAGTGGGAAAAGGCATGGGGGCTCGGGCTCTATTTTAGAAAGTTTGCACAAGCATTTCCTGAACGCTTGTTGGCTTGTCTGCTGATTCCCTTTTTTGCAATCTTATTGATTGGCCGTGGAATAGGGCGTCTCGGATTAAGCAAGGTAAAGCGCAAACTATTATTTGGGCGCTTGAAATTCTCTGATAACAACCGAGCTGCTCAGACTTAATCGAGGCGCTGTTTTACGAACAAGACTCAGGTTCAATTGCTACAGCAACTAACTCTGAGGCGTCATTGTTTGAGTAGTTCTTCACAAATTTGCGAGAGAGTTTGACACAACGTTTAGCGTTCGCGGCATTCTGAATGAGATTTTTGAACGCTATTTTTCCATTCGGAATGAGCGTATTTATCAACCATACAGGGCGTGCATCTTCCTCAATTGAAGGCAGAGTGACATCTTCTTTGTGTAAGAGTTCTATCTTACCATTGAGAGAATAGACAAAGCTTGGTTCTGCGTATGTGATTGCTCTAACTGTTTTGGGGGCTGTAACATCATTGCAATGTGCGGCTTTTTTGTTGGCTGCACTACCATCAGGATAACCACACACACCATCAAGAGCTGCCATGGCGGCATCTGTTGCGATAATCCAAGTTTGGTTGGGAAGAACAACAGCCCGTAGGCTAACACCCGCAATTAGAGCGCAACCAATAAGCGCGATTAATGCTGCATCAAATTTTCTAAGGAATGAGAATACGAAAACGGTGATTACCGCTGCGATAGTCAACAAGAACGGCCATATTGGAGCTCCAACGGCTTGCCAATCGGCGTTCCACAGGCTCATTACGCGTAATTCTTCTTTTCCGAAATCACCAGCTGCTTCTGCCCTGAAGGCTTCCATTCCCCATGGAGAAAGAATGGCGATAATTAGGACGGAACTTAAACCGAAAAGAGCAATTGAAACCCATCGACTCCAAGTGGGGGGGGCGTCTTTATGGTTGGTCATCATATAGTCTAGCGCAATTCCAGCCATTAACGCCAAAGCCGGGTATGTTGGCATGGGATAGTGGGCCAGTTTTGTTGGCATGGCTTCAAACACAATCCATGTCGGAATTAGCCAAGCTAATAGAAATTTCCAACTTGAATGATCTAGAGATTTCGTTTTTGTGGTCGATTTTTGGGGAAAAGCTTGCGAGAAAACGAGTGCCAATCCAGGTATAACAAATAGAATTGAGGGCCACATCATCAGTGGCAAAAGGGCCAAGTGAGTTCCGGGAGGCGCGCTGTGACCTTCCGCACCACTCACTAGTTTGGGACCGAGATCAACATTGACGCTTTCGTTTAAGAATACGCCATCGGTCGCTATTTGAACCGCAATAAACCAAGGCAAAGCTAACCAGACAAATAACAGAGGTCCTGGCCAAAATATCAGTGGTTTCATCCATTCATATTTGCGTTCCCAGATGGCTAGACCAAGCATTGCCAACCCAACTACCATCGGTGCGACTGGGCCTTTAATCAATACGCCCCATGCGAGTGCAAACCAAAAAATAATTGCCAGCGATTTGTTACCAATAAAGTATTGGGGAGGAGCACTTTTTTTGGCTTTTCGGGCTTCATCCGTGCGTTTTCGCAAATGCGCTAAACAGGCCATAGACAGACAAATAAAGCCAACCATGGCTGCATCTGTTTTTGCTATATGGGCTTCTGAAGATAGTAGGAGAGTGGAGCCTAGCAACACACTTGAAAGTAACGCAGCGCGGTTAGAAAAAAGCACCGTTCCTGCCCAGAAAGTTGCCATGGCTGCCATGATCGCGCCTAAAAAAGACGGGACACGAAAAGCCCATATTTCTCTGTCATCTACATCGGAGAGCGTTGCAACACTAGCTGATTGCAACCAATGAATACCCACCGGTTTTTTGTTTCTGAGCCCGTCATGAAAGCGGATAACAACATAATCACCCGTTTCCAGCATTTGAGAGCTTGCTTGTGTAAAACGTGCCTCATCGCGATCCATAACCGGCATAGAAAAAACACCCGGAAGAGACAGGACCGACATTAATAAGGCGATCAATATGTAGGGGCGTATTCCTTTGGAAAGAGTATCGAGATTCAGCATCTACACATCCTGATCATTCTATCCCAACAATGATGAATTAACTCTCATTTGGGGCAAAGCATTATGGACAATCTTTGTTCTTTGAGCATGGTCTTAGATTTTTCGCCACTGAAAAATGCAATTTATTCATTGCGTCTTTTTTATTTTTGATGACTAGGCAAAATCGACTAAACGCGTTTTAAGGCAATAATAAAGTTTTTGTAGAGTTTAGACCATCTGGAAGAGGCGAAGAATTTGTCTGAAGGCGTTGAAGAGTTGAAAAATATGTCAGGTGCTTTGGAAATTTCCGTTGTTATTCCGGTTCACAATGAGTCTGGGAATGTGGAAAATCTCGTAAGTGACATTGCGGAAACATTAGATGGTCGCGCTTATGAAATGATTTTTGTCGACGATACATCCACTGATGACACACGTGCAAAGCTTGTTTCTTTGAAAGAAAATTTTTCTACTTTGCGAGTTCTCGGGCATCGGGAAAACGCAGGACAAAGTCGCGCGATCCGCACTGGTGTATTGGCTGCGAAAGCGAGCATTGTGGCGACTTTAGATGGCGATGGTCAAAATCCGCCTGTTGATATTCCTGCATTGGTAGCCAAACTTATACGCACAGATGCTCCAGAAAATTTAGGGTTGGTTCAAGGTGTTCGTGCAAAACGTCAGGATTCGGCATGGAAAAAATTTGGATCCAGATTGGCCAACACTGTGCGCCAAAACCTTTTGAAAGATGATCACAGTGATTCTGGATGTGGTGCGAAAGCATTTAAGAAATCTGCATATCTAATGCTTCCATACTTTGATCATATGCACCGTTACATGCCAGCTTTGATGAAAGCTGAGGGCTATGAGGTTGAAGCCGTACCTGTAAGCCACAAACAAAGAGAGTTTGGTAATTCAAAATACACAAATTTCGGGCGCTTGGCGGCTGCATTATCTGATCTTAGAGGTGTGCTGTGGCTAAGGAAACGTCGTCGCCATCCTGGCGGAGCAGACGAGTTATAATTTGTGCATTTGCCATTTGACGTGTCGTGCAAGTATGTATGATATGGGCATAGGGACTTTTAAATGTTTGATTTTTTCGCTACGGCTGCTGCAGGACGTTTAGATGACAAGGCGAGTGAGGCCAAAAAGTCAGCTAAAAAAGGTAGATCTTCAGAAAGGGGACGAGGCATGCGCGCATTATTTGGAATCTTTCCACTGCTTTCAATTCCAATAATTATTTATAATTTGCTTGCTTTCTCGCGTAGCCCAGATGATCCCGACGCACAAATGGTTGAAGGGGTGGCAGTACCATTGAGCGACGTGCCACATATGCACGCTTTCTTGAACACGCCAATTTGGAAAATTCCAATGGTTTCTGACGGAACTTTTTGGGCGATTTCGCGCGGCGATATACTGATTATTCTTGGGTTGACCTTTCTGTTCATGGAAGTTCTTAAATCGACAAGTACTGGTGCATCGACCATTTTCAATCATGCTGTCTCGATGCTGTTGTTCATCTTTGCTTTAGTAGAATTCTTGCTGTTTAAGAATTTCTCGACATCAGTTTTCTTTATCCTGTCAGTTATGTGCTTGTTAGATGTATTGGCAGGTGTCGTTGTAACCATTGTATCCGCCCGAAGAGACTTTGCAGTCGGTGAAGGCTTTGGAAGGTAGAGTAAATCGTGGCGCTTTTTTTTGATTATGAATGGTTTGATGATCGTTTAAAATCTCTTGGTCTGGGGCGAGATTCTCTTGCAAGAAATTCCGGTATGACGGTGGATGAAATCGATATGATTTTTGACGATCGTCGTGCCATCAGCGTCTCTGAAATTCATTCTTTTGCGGATACATTATCTGTAAATCCCGAAATCATCGCCAAATATTGTGGTGTAAGTGATCTGGCTCTTGAAACAAGAATTCAAGAAACTGCGGGTGGACCAGAGAGTGGTATTGAAACCGGTGTTTCCCGGGAAATGATTATGGGGCTTCACGAGCGTATTGACCGTGTAGAGCAGTTGCTAGAGATGGTACTGACGAAGCTTGATGCGCGAGGATAGCTAAGCTTTGCGGGTATGCATTGGTCTCAAGTAAGGATTGATGACTTTGTCATAAGCGCGATCAGCGGCAATTGAATTGCTGGCCTCGGAAGCAGAATTGAGTTCTTGTCCTAAAATATGAGCGGCAAATGTTGGGCTTACCCACTGGTTTTTATCGCTAGCTGCATTGTTTGGTTGAGAGTGATGACGAGCACGATCCTGACCGCGTCGGTCAGGCTGGTTGCGGCGGTCAGTAGAGCGCCTATCGGGCCCAGACCTTGGGCGCTGATAGTATTGGCTATCAGTTGAACGTCTGTATGAACTGTAGCGGTTTGATGCAGGTAAAACTCTCATGATAGAAATCTAGCAATAAATTTGCCAATTCTCCCATTCGAAGGCTGGTGATCCTTAAAGGTGGTCTTGATGTGTAGCGGGAGAGATCATTTTTGCGCCAGTTTTTCGATTTGCTTTTGCATGTCAGCCATTTGTTGTTGCAGTGCGGAAAGAGCATCATCCGTAGCTTGGTTTTCAGTCTCTTTTTTAGGCGTGGTATCTTCTTCGGGAGGTGGAGATGGCGGAGTAGTGTGCGCTGCAGCAGGAGACATGAACATTTTCATGGTTTCTTCAAATAGAGAAATATTATTCCTGATTTGGGCTTCAAATACCGATCCATTGCCTTTGTAAGGAGAAGTTTTTTCTAATTGCTCTCTCCATTTCTCTTGTTGACTGAGAAATGTGTTCATCGATAACTCTAAGTATGAGGGCAATACTGTTTGGACGCTCTCGCCGTAGAGTTGAATGATCTGACGAAGAAAACTGATTGGCAATATGCCTTCGTCACGATTTTCTTGCTCAAAAATAATCTGGGTAAGGACGGATCGGGTGAGATCTTCTCCGGTTTTGGCGTCCTGAACAATGAAATCCCTCTCTTCGCGAACAAGTCGGGCAAGATGATCTAAAGTTACATAGGCGCTAGCGTTTGTATCGTAGAGACGACGGTTAGCGTATTTCTTTATTATGATTTTATCTTCGGAACCATTCGTCCCTTTCGATGTCGTCATAGTTTTTTTCTTCCAAGATTTTCGAGCACTGGCACTGGCGCGATTCTATCGTTGTTTTGTGCGCTTTTTCAACAGGCTTACTATTGCTTTGCACAAATTACAAATGCAACTGCGAAATAGAGGGCAATCAAGCAAATTGAGGTAAGTGAAAAATATAGGCTTGTGTTGCGGTGCAGCATAGTATTTATTGTGTCTATAATAAGAAAAAATAATTTCAGATTGTGAGAGAGGTTCCACGAAAAGATGGGGCAGAAAATCTGAAAACTGGGAAGAAAAGAACAGCCAAGTACGGGAGAGGCTAAAATGGATAGAGTTGCATTAGTGACGGGCGGTACACGCGGTATTGGTCGTGCAATATCCGAATTGTTAGTGAAAGATGGTTTTAAGGTCGCTGCCAATTACGCTGGAAACGATGAGGCCGCTAACAAATGCGCTGAGGAATTGGGTATTTCAGTCTTCAAGTTCGATGTTGGTGATTATGATGCCTGCCAAGAAGGTATCAAGGCCATTGAAGAAAGCATTGGAAGTGTGGATGTATTGGTGAACAATGCAGGCATTACACGAGATGCCATGCTGCACAAAATGACACGCGAACAATGGGACGATGTTATCCGTGTTGATTTGACTTCGGCGTTCAATTTGTCTCAGGCTGTTATCAACGGAATGCGCGATAAAAACTGGGGCCGAATTATCAATATTTCCTCCATCAACGGTCAGAAGGGGCAAATGGGCCAAACTAATTATTCTGCAGCAAAAGCTGGGTTGATTGGTTTTTCAAAAGCTCTAGCTCAGGAAACTGCACGTAAAGGCATTACGGTAAATACGGTTTGCCCAGGATATACAGACACAGACATGGTTGCTGCAGTTCCTGAAAAGGTGCTCGATAGTATCATTTCAACGATTCCTGTCGGACGATTGGGCAAGTCTGAAGAAATTGCAGCATGTGTGTCATTTTTAGCATCAGATGGTGCTGCTTTTGTCACGGGAGCGACTTTAGCTGCTAATGGCGGGCAATATATTCCGACGTAAAATCAGTCATTAAGCCACGAAGATTGTTATAAATTATAGGTTAACGTCTTCATCGCAGAATGTATTTGGAAAGAAGTGGGCTTGGCAAAACCAGCTGCTTCTTTCTAAATTGATACTAATTCTGCCTAAAATCTGCCCCAGTCGCAGGGCTTTATGACAAACATGAAACATTCAAGCTGTACTCTCTCTCGGATCCTTTTTGTATCAGCCGGTATATTGGTGGGCGCGGTTGCGCCAGCGCTTGCTTACAATCCACCGCGAGCTTCAAGCGCCGATCTAGTTTCTATGTTGAACTCTCAATTAGCACCAACTACGCGTCCGGCGTATTACATGGATGCCAATTCGGGAAAACGATTTCTATTGGACCGTACAGGTCCGCACGCTTTGCTTCAGTTTGAAGGTGACGAAGAGGTATTTGCTCTGAGGTCCAGTAATGGGCCAAGGGGAGATCAATTCTATCGTACTGATACGGGGCGTGTGTTTCTGCGGGTGACTAATCTGGGGAATGTTATCATTTTTCCTTTAGGCGATCGCCATGGCGCTCCGACATCATTGGATGCGGCATCCAACGCGATTATTCCTCCACCTCATCCGGCAAACTTCGATGTGGCTCTAAAGGATGTACAATCTCGTATTGCGTCTTCACTTGGTTCTCAGCCCAAGATTAACATCAGTTCTGATCTCAAGGATTATGCTGATTGGACAATGGAAGCAGTCCAAACCACGAGTTCTGGTATTTCCCTCGCTCAGAATTATGGTGGAGTGAAGATAGAAGAGATTTCATTTCGCCTTGGAGAAGGTTCAGCCGCATCCTTAAAGGATGATCACCTTCGGATTACCATTGCACCTGCAGATGGATTTGCTGGACGTCCTTCTTCTGAAGCGATAGCAAAGACAATTACAAAGCGCGGATAACGCACTGGGTGCACAGTTAAAAATTGTCTTTCATTTTGCGGATGTGGGCAAACACATTTTCGCTGGCGTATCTATTCATTCCTAGAAAATTTGCGAAAACAGGGTTGTCTGCTCGCAAAAATGGATTGGTTAGTTTTTCCATACCCAAGTTTGTTGGGATTGTTGGTTTGTCTGCTGCACGCAGTTCTTTGAGTTTAGTGCCATAATTTCTAAGATCAGTGTTTTCAGGGTCGATCGACAGAGCAAATTCCAGATTTGCAAGCGTATATTCATGAGCACAATATATTTGCGTTTCATCGGGCAGGGCACGAATTGTCTTTAGGCTGTTCCAAAACATTTCTGGTTGGCCTTCAAACATGCGTCCGCAGCCAAGCGCAAATAAGGTATCACCCACAAATGCTATGTTGTGAGATGGGATGTAATAACTGATGTGTTCTAGAGTGTGTCCCGGAGTAGCCAAAACTTGGATTTGTAAATCACCAAATTCTAATGTTTCTCCACCAGAGAGTGTTTCATCTAGAGGTGCATTGAGCCTAGAATTTACTTCCTTGGGACCTAGAATCCGGCACCCCGTTTCTTTTTGTATTTTTTCATTCCCGCCGGCATGGTCTGCGTGCCAATGAGTGTTAAGTATATGGGTGATTGTCCAACCTAAAGAATTGGCTTTTTCGAGTATTTTTGATGGATCAGGTGAATCGATACAAATTGTTGAATTTGATGCAGCATGATGCACAAGGTATCCATAATTGTCGCTTAAACATGCAAACATGCACACATTTGGGGCAGTATTGGAAAGATTTGGCATTTTTTTAGCACCTGTATTCAGATTATATAATCGGCTAGGGTTAGGTTACATCTAGAATATGCAAGAGGGCAAAGCATTTGCGCGTTGAAGTTGGTCGATTGAAGTCATTTTATGACTCGCCTTTGGGGCGGGCAGCATATGCTATGATTTTGCGGCGCATAGAAGCAATTTGGCCTCACGCAGATGAGATGGATGTTTTAAGCTTTGGGTATGGGCAAGAGTTCTTAAATACATATGCCCAAGATACACGTCGAGCGATATGTGCGGCACCAGCTGCTCAAGGGGCGGTTTGTTGGCCGTCTTCTGCAAACTCATCAACAACATTGGTGGATGAAGATAGACTACCATTCGCAGATGCTGTTTTTGATCGAATTTTAGTGATTCATGGCTTAGAGGATACTGATAACCCTGATCGCTTGATGAGAGAACTGTGGAGAGTAGCTGCACCAGAAGCGAGAATATTAATGGTTGCTGCTAATCGATCTGGGTTGTGGTCACAAGCAGAATCTACACCTTTCGGGCATGGGCGACCTTATACGAAAAGGCAGTTGAATGGATTGTTGAAGTCCGCGATGTTTCAACCAACAGCCTGGACAAGAGCGCTCTATGCACCACCCATAGGGATGAAGGTTGTCACTGCAGCTGCTGATGCGTGGGAAAAAACAGGGGAAATCGCTTGGAAAGGATTTGGGGGAGTGCTGATGGTGGAAGCAATCAAGCAACTATACATCGATCCGCAATTGCCAAGTGCTGAGAAAGAGCGATCTAGAAAAGTTGTGCCTGCAAATATAGTGCGTCCTGATACGACACGACATTCTCGAAAAGAGGGTGAAGAGATTAGGAAGTTAGTTGCTTAAAGAGTTGAGTATTTCATGGGGTGCTTTACCCCGTTTTTTATAGAAGGAGAGACACTATGAAACTTGTTACTGCTGTCTTTAAACCGAGCCGTTTGGATGCTGTTCTTGATGCTGTCACAGAAGTGGGTGCGTCTGGTGTAACAGTTTCGGAGGTGCGCGGTTATGGGCGTCAACACGGTAAAACAGAAGTATACCGCGGTGCTGAATATGAAGTGCGTCTTTTGCCGAAGGTAAAAGTTGAAATAGCGACATCTACTGATCTAGTAGAAAAGGTTGTTGAAGCGGTTTCTACTGCTGCAAACACTAATAAAATTGGTGATGGTAAGATTTTTGTATCTGACCTTGAAAGCGTTATGCGTATCCGTACTGGTGAGCGTGATGCAGCTGCACTAGTCGGTTAGGCTTTTGCTTTTTCTCCGAAAAGCCAAAATTGAACATTTCACAGTTTTGGCTTTCGGGGGCTGTTTGCCTGGCTCAAATAGCTCAGGGACCTGATTTGTTAGATGGTGTAATTGGGTTATTCTAATCACCGTGGTCCTCTATCTACTTTTGCACTCAATATACTCTCGTACGGCTATATTCTCACAATGTAGAGGCTAGTTGTTTGTATGAGTATTGAGGAATTCTTCTCTGCCTTCCCCAACGATACGAATTGACAGATCTACAAAAATTGATTGTCCTCACCAATAGTTCATATTCGAACTAAATTGGGCTGTGTTGTTAACAGGGTGGATAATCAACTGCTATGGTAGATGTAGAAACGATCGAGTTTGAAGCTTCAGACGGATGGAAACTCGTTGGCGATGTGTACCGAGGGCCGTCTCCTAAAAGGGCAATTTTGATTTCTGCTGGAACCGGATTTCCACGAAGGTTCTACAAGCGTGCCGCCAATTACCTCGCTGAGCAGGGAGCGATAGTCCTGACATATGACTATCGAGAAATTGGTGATTCTACTTCCGGAGACATCTCGAAGTCTCAAGTCCAATACACGGACTGGGGCAGGTATGATTTGAACGCAGCGGTAGAGGAATTAGATAAAGTGTCTGATGGGCTTCCTATAATGCACGTAGCTCATAGTGTTGGGGGGCATTTTATCGGGGTAGCAACCAATCATACCAAAATAAAAAAGCACGCAAATATCGCTGTTGGGGTTGGGTATTGGGGTGCTCATAAAATGCTATACTGGCCCTTAGAGATGTTCTTTTGGTGGATTATGGGCACCTTTTCGCTTGCCCGTTGGAATTACATAAAGTCCATTGGGGGTTGGAGGGGCGCGCCTCTACCCAAAAATGTATTTACCACATGGCGTCGTTGGTCTTCTAAATCGAGCTATTTCAAAGATGAACTAAATGATTTCATGCAGCCTCAGCATTATGATGAGGTGATAGCGCCTTTTAAGTCATGGGTGTTTACTGATGATCCTATTGCGACCGTAAAAGCAACGAAATCTCTTATGGAGGTGTACCCAAATGCTTCAAGTGAAATATCAATATGTCATCCGCAAGATATCGGTGTGAATACGATAGGGCATGATGGTGCATTTCGAGTAGGACGAGACGCACTTTGGCAGCAATGGTGGGATTGGTTTGTATTAGAAGAGTAAATGGTGGAGCCTAGCGGGATCGAACCGCTGACCTCTTCGCTGCCAGCGAAGCGCTCTCCCAGCTGAGCTAAGGCCCCATCTTTGATGAGCGACGCGAAACAGCGCGCTCTGGGAGGGCGTTTAGTATACCGCGTTCACATTGTGATCAAGTGTTTTTTCATTTAATCCTTGGATTTGTGTGCGACTTTATAGGCGTTCGCTTCCCAGTTTTGTCCGTCAAATTTATTGAGAGTGACGTCTAACGTTTGCCATTCATCCAAACATCGCCAGGTTACAGCATATCCATCGGGGTTGGAGCGAGGGATGTAGAAGCTTTTTATGCCGCATGTTTTGCAAAAAAGATGTTTAGCTTGTTTGGTGTTGAAGCTGTATTCGACAAGCTTTTCTTGTCCCTGAAGTAGCTGAAAGCGTGAAGAGGGGATGATCACGTGAATGTTTCCACTCATTGTACAAATTGAACAATTGCAATCTTCAACTTCGAAAGAATTTGGTAATTCGACCTCGAAACGAACAGCGCCGCAATGGCAACCACCCATATGTTTTGTAAATTCATTCATTTTCAAAAAGCCATTGTGATAGATAAAAAAGAAGCCTGCAAAACGATGGTTGCAGGCTTCAATATTTCGTTCAAATTTTCAATAGACTAGAGAAGATCTTCATCGTCACCTAAGTTGATGTCATCATCATCATCTAGGTCAGGTAGGTCTTCGTCGTCTTCAACGATTGACATCCCAGCTTCATCTTCGTCGATTTCGTCTTCAACGCTTGGCTCTGCCATGCGTTGTTTAGAGCCTGGCGTATCATCTTCTTCGTCGTCGCCAAGAGTAACATTATCAGCTTCTGCGTCGATTTCAGGCACTTCTTCAATGCCATCTTCGTCTTCATCATCAGGTGTTTTTGTTTTTACCTGATCTTCATCGCTGTCGTCAGTTGTTTCGTTTTCCGGCTCATCAGCCTCTTTCCCTTTGCTTAGCTTGGCTGTAATAGCAGCAAGCGGGTCAAATGTGTGACCACATTTTGGACAAACGGCAGGGCTTTTTTTGAGGTCGTAAAATTTGGCTTCACATTCCGGACAGGTTTGCTTTTCACCTAGATCTGCTTTTGACACGTTCGAAACCTTCTAAAAATCTTTGTTTTCGGGCGGTTGCCATGTTAACGCGCCGGTGTAAAGCGCTATATGACAAAACTTCGCGGATTCTTTTGTGATATGTCAGAGATTAATACAATACCAATAGGAGTAAAACTTTATGCATGCCATTTCTAAACCAGTCTCTCGATTAGATGGTGCATTGCGTGCTCCGGGTGATAAATCCTGCTCTCATCGTGCGCTAATGTTTGCAGGGCTTGCAGAAGGTACGAGCCTTATTGAGGGGCTGCTCGAAGGTGACGATGTCAAGGATACAGCCAAGGCTATGGCTGCGTGTGGGGCACAAGTAGAGCGTTTGTCCTTGCGCCGATGGAAAGTAACTGGTGTTGGCGAGGCAGGACTTCAAAACCCAACCGACGTATTGGATATGGGAAATTCAGGAACGGGTGCTCGTCTTATGATGGGGCTTGTTGCGGGCCAAAAATTAAAAGCGACTTTTGATGGAGATGTCAGTTTACGTGCACGTCCAATGGGCCGTGTGCTTAATCCATTGGCAGAAATGGGTGCCAAAAACGAATCAAATGATGGAAAACTTCCGCTCACATTAGAAGGTGCGCCACTCACAGCAATCGAATACACACCGCCACACGCATCTGCGCAGGTGAAGTCATGTGTGATGTTGGCCGGTCTTGGTGCTGAAGGCACAACGATTGTGAATGAACCACGCAAGACACGCGATCACACAGAACGTATGCTTCGGGCTTTTGGTGTGACAGTTGACGTTGAAGAAAAAGACGGAAGCTCTCGTATTTCGCTAAAAGGTGGTCAAAAGCTAACAGCCACGAATGTTGATATTCCGGGTGATCCATCTTCAGCAACTTTTCTCTGGGCCGCTGGATTGCTTGTGAAAGAAGGGGGCGTGTCTGTTCTCAATGTTATGGAAAATGACACTCGAGACGGGCTTGTGCATGCCGCTAAAGCCATGGGAGCGGATTTGGTGGTCGAGCAAACCGGAGAATCCGGTGGTGAAGTCATTACGACAATCACATCTAAGCCATCAGCGTTGAATGCTAAATCACCAGACCTTGCGATTGTGCCTGCGATGATAGATGAATTCCCATTGTTTGGTGTGTTGGCTGCGTTTGCCGATGGTGACACATTAGTGACGGGTGCAGAAGAATTGCGCGTAAAAGAATCTGATCGCATTACAGCAACGGTAAACATGCTCAAAGCGAACGGCGTTGAAGCCGAGGAACGTCCAGATGGTTTCTTGGTAAAAGGATGCGGTCGTAACGGAGTGCCGGGTGGTGGTGTGGTGGAGGCTTGCCATGATCACCGCATTGCTATGTCTGCTATGGTTATGGGATGTGCTGCCAAAGCCCCTGTCAAAGTCGACGATATTTCTGCGGTGGCAACGAGCTATCCAGAATTTTTTGCGCACATGCAGTCTCTTGGTGCAGATATAGAGCAAGGGTAAAAGTGAATGATCATCGCAATTGATGGAACGTTAGCGTCAGGCAAGGGCACACTTGCCAAAAAATTAGCTGCGCATTTCAATTTGCCGCATATGGACACGGGGGCACTTTACCGTGCGACTGGCGTAGCGGCTATGCGCGCTAAAGTAGATTTGGGTGATGAGGAGGCGTGCGCCGATATCGCGTCGAAATTGGAGCTATCTGTGTATCCGGATGCTGAACTGAGAACGGCTGAGGCAGGGCAAGCGGCTTCTAAAGTGGCTGCATTGCCCAAGGTTCGCCAAGCCTTGTTCGACCTTCAAAGATCGTTCGCGATGCAAGATGGTGGTGCTGTGCTAGATGGACGTGATATAGGGACTGTTGTGTGCCCAGAGGCTGATGTGAAATTTTGGGTGGATGCAGCGGTGGAAGAACGCGCTCGCCGAAGATGTCTGGAGCTTGAAAAGGCGGGCAAGCCCATCTCTCAAGAAGATATGGTCAAAGAACTCAAGGAACGCGATGAGCGCGATAAGTCGAGAGCAGCAGCACCTATGAAAGCTGCCGATGATGCCTTTGTCTTGGATACAACCGTCATGACACCAGACGAAGTGATTAAGGCAGCGTTAGAATTTATTTCCTCGAAGTCTGCATGATTTAAGGCTGAAAATAGTGAGAAAACAAAAAAAGTGGTTTAAGCACATAGCAAAAACCACCCTTTAAAACATTCTAATTAAACTAAAGCCTTATAGGCCTGCTTCGTCTAATTTCTTGTCTAGATCGTCAAGAAAAATTCCAAACGCTCTTTTGTAAGCTAGTCTCCAATTTGCATCGCTCGCAATTTGAGCTTTGTTCATGCTTCTGGCAGAAATAGCAACTGACTGGTCTATGCTTCCAGAAAAATTCAATTCACTGCCAATTTTAGCTTCAAATTTTACTGCAAACATTCCAGGTGTGTACCAGGCCCAAAATTCTGAAATATCAATTTTAAGCTGGATGGATGCTGAGGGGTTTTCAGAAACCGTGTAGCCTCGACTCTCAAGACCTTCAACTATTAGTTTGCGCATCTCACTTTGAACAGTGCCACTTTCTGGAAGGGCAACCATTCCCATGGCTTTTCCATACCCATTACGCTGCCTACCGATTAAGTTTGACAGCTGGTCCTTCGACATTGCTTCCAAATTGCCTTTGGTAGATGGCGTTGAAGGTTCTCTTGGTTTTTGTTCAAAAGAGCGATTATCCGAAATGTCTACGATGTAAACTTCACCGCTCGCCGTTTTTTCATTTGAAAAGCTGTCCATTACAAGGTCCACATTGCGTGTTCCTGTTACACAGCCACCAAGAAGCAGCGCAAATGCTGCGATCAAAATATTAAATTTCATGTTGAGTCCCCAGTTAGTTGAAATAAAAATTTCAATGATGAATTGGGTACTATAAAATTCTACTTTAAGCAATTAAGGCTTTTGATGATGCTTCTAAAAGTTGAATTAAGAAATGGAAATGCAATCGTCTTTCACAAGCGGTTTGTCTTAATTGAAATATTGGTTCAATTGTGGAGTTTCGTGGCTAATATCTCACGTTTTTGACGAATCGATTAAAAACTCGCGCTGATTCTCTTTGAATCACGGCCTAACCCTTGACTTTATAGCATTGTAGCGGGATACCGCCCGCTCTCTTGAATAGAGAAAAATACTGAAGCTACATGGTGTAGCGAGACCGCTGGGACAACCAGCAGGCCTGTAACGACGAATTATATTTGGAGTATTGATGTCTGATCTAGACTCGATGAACCCGACCACCGACGACTTCGCGGCGATGTTCGAAGACAGTTTTTCCGGCAACTCAATGATTGAAGGCCGGGTTATCCCAGCCACAGTTACTGCAGTTGATAACGACTTTGTTGTTGTTGATGTTGGTTTGAAAACAGAAGGCCGTATTCCGGCTCGTGAATTTGCAAACGATGAGAAAAAGCCAGAAACTGGTGCTCTCGTTGAGGTTTTCCTTGAGCGCATCGAAAACGCGCTCGGAGATGCAGTTCTTTCTCGCGATAAAGCACGTCGTGAAGAAGCATGGAACCGTTTGGAAGGTCAGTACTCCGCAAAAGAAACAATCAAAGGTGCAATTGTTGGCCGCGTAAAAGGTGGTTTCACAGTGGACCTTGGTGGAGTGAACGCATTCTTGCCTGGTTCACAAGTAGACATCCGTCCAATCCGTGATGTTGGTCCTCTAATGGGCCAAGAGCAGCCATTTGCGATTCTTAAAATGGACCGCCCACGCGGAAACATTGTTGTATCTCGTCGTGCTGTTCTTGAAGAATCACGTGCAGAACAACGCGCAGAGATCGTTGGCAACATGGGTGAGGGCGAACAGCGCCGTGGTGTTGTTAAGAACATCACTGACTATGGTGCATTCGTTGACCTTGGCGGAATTGATGGTCTTCTACACGTGACTGACATGTCTTGGAAACGTGTTTCACACCCAAGCCAAGTTGTAGAAGTTGGTCAAGAAGTTGAAGTTCAGATCATTAAGATCAACCCAGACACGCAACGTATCTCTCTTGGTATGAAGCAATTGATGTCAGACCCATGGGATGGCGTTGCTGCAAAATACCCACTTGGTGCGAAACTATCTGGTCGCGTTACAAACATCACAGACTACGGTGCTTTTGTTGAACTAGAAGATGGTGTTGAAGGTCTTATCCACGTTTCTGAAATGAGCTGGACTAAGAAAAACCTACACCCAGGCAAAATCATCTCTTCTTCTCAAGAAGTGGAAGTTATGGTTCTTGACGTTGATAGCGACAAGCGTCGTATCTCTCTTGGACTTAAGCAAACACAGAACAACCCATGGGAAGCATTCATTGCTGAGCACCCAGTTGGAACTGATGTTGAAGGTGAAGTTCGCGGTATTACTGAGTTCGGTATGTTTATCGGCCTTGGTCCTGAGCTTGACGGTATGGTTCACATCAACGACATCGACTGGAGCAAGTCTGGTGAAGAAGCGATCCAAGACTTCAACAAAGGTGACACTGTTAAAGCACGTGTTCTTGACGTTGATGTTGAGAAAGAACGTATTTCTCTTGGTATCAAGCAACTTACTGGTGACCCAATTGAGACTTCCGATGTTCGTAAGAACAAAACAGTTACTGTAACTGTGACTGAAGTTGCTTCTGGTGGTATCGAAGTATCCTTCGGTGATGAAGGTCAGGAAATGACTGCATTCATCCGTAAGTCAGACCTATCTCGTGACCGTGCAGAGCAACGTCCAGAGCGTTTCTCAGTTGGTGACAAGATTGATGCTTTGATCACTCAGTTCGATAAAGCGTCTCGTCGTGTGTCTCTGTCTGTTAAAGCTCTAGAGATTCGTGAAGAGAAAGAAGCTGTTGAGCAGTATGGTTCAGCCGAATCAGGTGCATCTCTAGGTGATATTCTTGGTGCAGCTCTAAAGACTGACGACGAATAGGAGGTGATTCAGTCGAGAATCCTTGGCTGATATCGCATTTACCTTAAAAAATTAACGATTAGGCCCGAGAAGTACTTGCTTTTTGGGCCTTTTTCATTTCAAATCTCAGTTATGCTACGTTCAGAACTCATATTGCGTCTATCAGAAGAACGCCCTGAAATTCGTCCTCGTGAAGTCGAGCGGATTGTGGATGTTATTCTAGATGAGATCTCAGCGGCCCTAGAGGCTGGCGACCGCGTAGAATTACGTGGTTTTGGTGCCTTTTCCGTTCGTCAGCGTGAAGCGCGAACAGGCCGTAATCCGCGGACTGGTGAATCAGTTCCTGTTGAAAAGAAATACGTGCCTTTTTTCAAGGCAGGTAAAGAGCTTCGCGCTCGATTGAATAATGGTGAAGATCCCGAAGATAGGTAGATCTAAATACCTGACCCGCTAAATTAGTTAAATAAAACGAGTACCCTAGTAACATACTAGGGTATTGTTTGTTTTTTACAAAAGTGTACTTTTTAGAATAATTATGATTCGAGCATGGGGCTGAATCTATTCGAAGAAGGGGTATCGCTTATGGGTATGATTTCCGAATTTAAAGAATTCGCGATGAAAGGAAACCTGGTCGATATGGCTGTAGGTTTCATTCTGGGTGGTGCATTTGCCACTGTTGTTAAGTCTCTTGTCAATCAAGTGATTATGCCACCAATCGGCATGTTATTGGGTGGTGTTGATTTTTCCAATTTGAAAGTTACGTGGAAAGACGCTGTTGTTGAAAACGGCGAAACTGTCAAAGAGGCTGTTACTTCTAACGTCGGGGTTGTAATCAACGACACTATATCATTTCTAATAGTAGCATTGGTTGTGTTCCTGGTTGTTAAGGGGATGAACGAAGCTAAAAAGAAGGAAGAGGAAGCGCCTGCTGAACCGGCTCCTCCTCCAGCTCAAGAAGTACTGCTTTCAGAAATCAGAGACTTGCTAAAGAAATAATCTTAGTTTATAGATCTACGCATGTAGAGTTTTGAGTAGATTGCAGAAGGGCGGCCTTTATGGTCGCCTTTCTTGTATCTATCTCTAAGTATTCTTTGTATACAGATTGAATTTATACTGCAAAGAACTTGCCCAAGGCATATAACCCAATGAAAACAGTAAAGATTTGTGGCCTTCAAGACAAAGCAATGATTGATGTTGCTTTGGATTCTGGTGCGAAGCATCTCGGATTTGTGCATTTTGAGAAAAGCCCAAGGCATGTTGAACTAACAGCATTAGATTTCCTCACAGATTATGTGGGGATGAAAGCAATGACTTGGGTCGTGCTAGCAAAACCTGAATTATCACTTTTGTTGGAGATTGCACGAAACGCTTCAAGTGTTCAGGGGATGCAAATTCATGGAGAATTGCCGATTGAAGTTGTCCATGAAGTTCGAAAAATACGCCCTGATATGAAATTCATGCGCGCCTATTCCGTTGCGGAGGAAAATGATTTCCCTTCTCAGGAAGACATGAACCAATATGATTATGTGTTGTTTGATGCCAAGCCAAAACCTGACGACAAATTGCCGGGTGGAAATGGAACGAGTTTCAATTGGCAGATTATGCAGGGCTTTCAGGTCGATAAACCTTGGTTCTTGGCTGGAGGCTTAGATGCAGGAAATGTTGATGAGGCCATTTTGCAATCAGGAACGCAAATGGTTGATGTTTCCTCTGGTGTCGAAAGTGCACCTGGAGTAAAAGATGCTGATCGAATTAGAGAATTTATTGCTGCAGCATTGAATTAAAATTGTCGCACAGATTTTAAACGCGACTGTGAATTTATATTTTGCTGATTTTGCGTGCAAAAACATGGCGTTTTTTCTCTCTTCGCGCTATCTGACTTTTGTGAATTGGATAAGAAGGATTTTTCGTCATGGACACGCGCAATACATGGGATAAATGGCCGGACGAAAATGGACGTTTTGGTGAATTTGGTGGTCGTTACGTTGCTGAAACACTGATGCCGCTTATCCATGACCTTGAAAAAGAATATAATGCGGCCAAAGCAGACCCAGAATTTGAAACGCTTTATCGCGGGTTGATGCAGGATTATGTGGGCCGTCCCTCTGCAATGTATTTTGCAGAACGCCTGACAGAGCATTTTGATGGTGCAAAGATATATTTCAAACGTGATGAGTTGAACCACACAGGGTCTCACAAGGTAAACAATTGTCTTGGACAGGTTTTGCTTGCGCTTCGCATGGGCAAGACGCGTATCATTGCTGAAACTGGAGCGGGGCAACATGGTGTGGCGACTGCTACTATTTGTGCTCGCTTTGGTTTGCCTTGCACGGTGTTTATGGGCGCAACAGATGTAGAGCGTCAAAAACCAAATGTGTTTCGTATGAAATTATTGGGTGCTGAAATTGTGCCTGTTTCATCGGGTACAGGGACGCTTAAAGACGCCATGAATGAAGCACTGCGTGATTGGGTAACGAATGTGCATGATACCTTCTACGTGATTGGGACGGCGGCTGGGCCGCATCCATATCCGCAGTTGGTGCGTGATTTCCAATCTGTAATCGGCCGTGAGGCAAAAGCTCAAATTCTGGAGCGTGAAGGACGTTTACCTGATGCCGTGATGGCGTGTATTGGTGGTGGATCAAATGCAATAGGGTTGTTTCATCCATTCTTAGAAGATGAGGGTGTGCGCCTCATCGGAGTTGAAGCTGAAGGTTCAGGCATCGAAACAGGTGAACACGCGGCGGCGCTAAATGGCGGTGAACCCGGTATTCTTCACGGTAACCGAACATATCTCCTGCAAGATGATGATGGACAAATCATAGATGCGCATTCGATCTCAGCAGGATTGGATTACCCGGGGATTGGACCTGAGCATTCTTTCCTAAAAGATACAGGCCGTGCTCAATATTTAACGTGTACGGATAAAGAGGCACTAGAAGCTTTCCAATTGTGCACAAAGCTGGAAGGCATCATTCCTGCGCTTGAGCCTGCTCACGCCATTGCCCGTGTCGGGGATGTGGCCAAGGAGTTAGGCAAAGATGGTCTGATCATTATGAACCTTTGTGGTCGGGGTGATAAAGACGTATTTTCTGTTGCAGAACATCTAGGAATTGATATCGCTTAAATTTGATCGCTTGACGCTCCTTTGGTCTTGTAGTGAATTGGTTTTCATTAAAGTTATAGCTTTTGCGCCGCGTATTTCTGTGGTGCAAATTTTGGATGTGTTTAGCGGGATGATACCACTATGAAAAATTCTTTGATTGCTGTTTCTGCGATTACTTTGATTGCACTTGGTGCATGTGGAGAAAAATCAGAGCCTGTTGCTGAAGCTCCTTCCGGAAAAGTAGAGCATGATGAACACGGTCACGATGACCATGATCATGACGCTCATGAGCATGAGACAGAAGTGGCAGTTATCAAAGAGCGTCAAGAGAAGTTTAAAGCTATTGGTGGTTCTTTTAAAAAAATCAATGATCAATTGAAGTCAAATTCTCCAGATCTAGCGGTTATAAGTGAGGCAGTCAGCGTTGTTGAGCCGCTTGCTTCTGAAATCGATACATGGTTCCCAGCCGGAACAGGGGTGGCTTCGGGAGCGAAGACAGAGGCACTAGAAGTTATTTGGAGTGATCCAGAAGGTTTTGCGGCTGAAATAGAAAAATTTAGAACAGCTGTAGCTGGACTAAAAGAAGCTGCAGGAACTGAAGATGTTGATGCGATTACTGCTGCTTTCCGCACAACAGGTGGTACATGTAAAAGCTGTCACGATTCCTACCGTCTAGATGATTAATCCTCCTATCAGTTCATCCTCAAAAGTATTGATTTGGGATTGGACGATCCGACTATTTCATTGGTTCCTCGTTCTGTTGATTGCCGGCCTTTGGTGGACAGCAGAAGAGGGCATGATGGATTGGCATCAGCGTTTTGGTCTTTGTGCGTTGGGTCTAATTGTATTTCGACTTTATTGGGGCGTTGTCGGTTCGTACACAGCGCGGTTTACCAGCTTTGTGAAAGGTCCAAAGTCCGTAGTTGTTTATCTGCGATCCATATTTAGTGGTGGGCCTTATAAGCCTTCATTTGGTCACAACCCAATTGGTGCACTGAGTGTACTGGCGTTGCTTGGCAGTGTCTGTGCGCAGGTGACAACTGGATTGTTCGCGGTTGATGTAGATGGTTTGGAGTCTGGCCCACTTTCGCGTTTCGTTGAGTTTGATACAGGAAGACTTTTTGCTGAAATTCATGAGCTAACTTTTGATGTTATGCTCTGGCTTGTCGGTTTGCATGTCTTGGCTGTGATTGGATATGTGGTGTTGTTAAAAGCCAACATTCTCATTCCTATGATAACGGGGCGGCGCGCTGAGGAAAATCAGGAAGTTGAAAGACCTCATGTCTCAGTATCACTTATGAAGGTGGCGGTTGGAATTCTGCTCTCGTGTGCGGTTGTCTATTTTATTGCAAACGCGTGATGATAAGTTTGTGAGATTATTTCCTTTCAAACTTGCTTTATAGTTGAGCCAAATACAGTTGTAGCATACAAGCTAGGTTCTTCTTTGCTTGAAGGCTCTTATGACACCTGACATCATCCTCATTAGAATTAATTGCCCCGATGATCTGTGCGCAGCTTCAATTGGCGAAACGCTGATTACAAACAGACTGGCAGGTTGTGTAAATATAGATGGTCCGGTTGAGTCCATCTATATGTGGGATGGTCAATTGGAGCGTGAAGAGGAGTGGGTGTTGTGGGTGAAAGCACCAGCTGCAAATTTCACTAAAATAGAAGCTCAAGTGATTGATCTACATCCACATGATGTGCCTGCAATTTTAGCTATGCCTTGCATTGAAGCAAATGCACGTTATGCAGAGTGGCTAACAACAAACACGAAGTCTTAAATATGCCTATATCAAGAATATCAGCAGCTTTTGAAAAAGCTGAATCCCATAACCGTGCAGCGTTTGTGGCATACATGATGTGCGGTGACCCTGATCTAGATACATCATTTGAGGCAATGAAAGCATTGGCAGACAATGGTGCTGATGTGATCGAACTTGGTGCGCCATTTACCGACCCAATGGCTGATGGACCAGCAATCCAAAAAGCAGCGCTTCGTTCCTTGGCAAATGGTACGAAACTGGCTGATGTATTGTCTACTGCCAAACGGTTTCGTGAAACCAACCAAGATACACCGATTATCATAATGGGATATGCAAACCCAATTCATAAAATGGGGTATGCTGAATTTGCTAGAGCTGCTTCTGAAGCTGGGGTTGATGGTGTAATCACTGTGGACCTTCCTCCAGAAGAGGACGAAGAATTGCGCTTAGGCCTAGCAGAGGTTGATTTAGCTGTTATTCGTCTAGCAACGCCAACAACAACTGATGACCGCATGAAAATAGTGGCAGATGGTTCTTCTGGATTTGTTTATTACGTGTCAGTTGCGGGAATCACAGGTTCAGGAACTGGTGCACAAACAGATATTCAAGCAGGTGTGGATCGAGCTAAAAACGCATCTGGCTTACCAGTAGCTGTTGGATTTGGTGTTAAAACGCCTGAACAGGCCGCAGAATTCTCGCGATTGGCGAATGGGGTTGTCGTAGGGTCTGCAATTGTAGAAGAAGTACGTCTAGCAATTGAAGCTGGTGCACCAGAAGATGCACCAAAACGCATGGGAGCACTTGTGAAAAGTCTCGCAGGCGCTATTGCTACTGGTCGTTCGTAAGTGAACTTGAATAGAATTATGGGAGTTACCAGATGAGCTGGCTGACAAATCTGCCACCGGGCCTAAAAAATGTGTTCGGTAAAAAAGATACGCCGGACAACCTTTGGATTAAATGTCCTAAATCTGGTGATCTTGTTTACAAGGATGACCTCGAGGCGTCCTTGTTTGTAACGCCAGCTGGAGCGCATTTGCGTGTTGGTCCTGATTTGCGTTTCAAAAGCATGTTTGATGGTTCTGAATATTCTGAATTAGAATTGCCTGAAGTTGTCAAAGATCCATTGAAATTTAAAGACGATCAGAAATATGTAGACCGTCTAAAAAAATCACGTGCGAAGACGGGCCGTGAAGATTGTATGGCTGCTGCTGAAGGTAAAATTGGTGGTCAAAATGCTGTTGTTCTAGTGCAAGATTTTGCTTTCATGGGCGGATCTCTTGGTATGGCAGCAGGAGAAGCATTCATCACTGCCGCTGAACGTGCGCTCGAGACAAAGTCAGCATTGATTATTTGTACTGCTTCTGGTGGTGCCCGCATGCAGGAAGGTGCACTTTCTTTAATGCAAATGCCGCGCACAACTGTTGCGATTACAGAATTACGTGACGCAGGCTTGCCATACATTGTTGTACTAACTGACCCGACAACGGGTGGTGTAGCTGCATCTTATGCGATGATTGGTGATATTCATATCGGTGAACCGGAAGCAATGGTTGCATTTGCTGGTGCGCGTGTGATTGAGCAAACAATCCGTGAGAAGCTGCCAGAAGGCTTCCAGCGCTCTGAGTTTTTGCGTGAGCGCGGTATGGTGGACATGGTAGTAGATCGCCGTGAATTGCCACAAAAACTTGGTCAGATCTTATCTATGTTGATGGGCGGTGAACCTCAGCCGGAAATAGAGCCGGTAGCTGTTGAGGCAGACACAGCGTCGGAAATTAGCGAAGAAGCTGAAGTGACTGAGGAAACAGCTGCTGAAGAAACTGAAGCTCCAGAAGCTGAAGTAGTTGAAGAAGAAAAGCCAAAGCGTAAATCTCGTTCTAAGGCTGCACCAAAAAGCGATAGCTAATTGATTGATGCCGACGATAAAACAGTAAATGCGGCGTTGTCTGCATTTACTGATCCGCGAGGCAAAACTGAGATTCGTTTCGGTTTGGAACGAATTAAACAAGCTCTCGCTATTTTAGGTGATCCCCAGAATAATTTACCTCCTACCATTCATATTGCTGGTACGAATGGAAAAGGATCCGTTGCAGCTTTTTTGAGGGCAATGGGGGAGGCTGCAGATTTATCTGTTCATGTTTTCACATCACCTCATCTCATTCGAGTGAATGAGCGTATCCGTTTAGCAGGACGCTTGGTCACGAATGATGAGCTGATTACAGCTCTCGAAAGAGTGGAAGATACAGGCACTGATCTTACTTACTTTGAAGCGCTAACAGCAGCTGCGTTTTTGCTGTTCTCTCAGGTAAAAGCAGACCTGTGCATCATCGAAACAGGTGCAGGGGGAGAGCATGATTCCACGAACGTTATGGCAAAACCAGAGGCTTGTATTATAACAAGTATTGGGCGTGATCACGAGAAACTATTTGGTTTTTCTGACATCACATCAATTGCTCGAACCAAAGCGGGGATAATGCGATCTGGCGTGCCTGTTGTGATTGCGGAACAGCAAGAAAATGATGCGGTTCAATCTCTGTTGGAAGCTGCCAAAGATAGGAATGCTGATGTGATTCTTGCCGAACGCGATTGGCAGGATGGTTTGGATGATAACGCCTTTGTTTTTAAAGATGAAGATGAGCAGGTAAATGCGCCTTGGTTAGGTCTTGCTGGGCAGCATCAACGCATGAATGCCGGTGCTGCATGTGCGGCGCTAAGACAATTGAATCTTCCTAGTGTTACAGCTGAGACTATGGCGATCGGCTTGAGAGAAGCTAGTTGGCCAGCACGCATGCAAACCTTGAAATCGGGGCCTTTGCAGCAAGCTATCCGCTCGCGTATTATTGTGGATGGAGCGCATAATCCTGCAGCAGCTAAAGCAGTTGCGGAGTCCATTTCTGTTCAGATTGAAGCGGGAGAAGAGAAACCCGCAATGCTGATGGCGATGCAGAACAATAAAGATGCTGATAAGATTATAGGTGCGTTTGCGCCTGTTGTGTCTAGTTTTGTGATGACATCTTTGCCTGCTGACGCGGGACAGGAGGGAGGCTCTAGCGCTGACCCAAATGAATTGATGAAGATCGCTGAAATGCACAAAGCTAAGGCTCAATCAGCATCCAGTTTAACTGCAGCACTCACCGAATTAGCAAAGCTTGATTCTGACACAGTATATATCTGTGGATCGCTCTATCTTGCGGGTGCAATACTGACATTGAATAATCAAACGGTTGAATAAAAAAGCCCTACTGAGCAAATCAGCAGGGCTTTGAATTATTTGATTTTGCTTTCATTAAGCAGATTCAGAAATCCATTCTTCAATGCGACTCTTAGACATCGCACCCAGGTGAGTAGCAGCCACTTTACCACCGTTGAAAATCATCAAAGTTGGTAGGCCACGAACACCAAAACGGCCAGAAGTCATTGGGTTTTCATCAACATTGATTTTGACAATTTTAATGTCGCCATCTTTTTCTTTAGCCAATGCTTCAAGGTGAGGGCTAACTTGCTTACATGGGCCACACCATTCCGCCCAAAAGTCCACAACAATTGTGCCTTCAGCTTGGATTACATCTTCGTCAAATTTGTCGTCAGTCGTGTCAATCACGCTCATTTTTTGTCTCCATTAGAAACTCTTTGAATTGCAAATAGTGCATTTTTTCAAAATTAACACCCATGCTGTGTTTCAAACTGAATGAATTTATCTTCACGGCTATGTGAGGTCGCCTAAAGCCTTGTCCATTCTGTCTGCATCAAGCTCCATTAATTTTGGTCCGTCCGTCCAAACGATAGCGCACCTTATCTGTTTGTCAGGATATGCTGATTCGAGAACAGCGCGATACGCTGCCATTTGTGCTGTATATGTTGGGCCCATGTCTTCTTCGCGTGCGGGAGCAGGGCGATCTGTTTTAAAGTCCACAATCAACACGGAAGTGTCTGTAATGACCAATCTGTCGACGCGACCGTTGATAAGTAAGCCTTTGGGAAGTTTGGCGTCATTGCCGCCAACAATAGGCACCTCAGCTTTGCTGTTTTCACCAAATATGGGATCAAATTTTGGATCATCGAGCACTTCTATAGCGCGATCGTACATTTCCTCACATTCTGGCTGAGAAAGCTCGGGATCACGCGTGAGGAAGTGCATGGCATGCTTGCGCCAATCTTCTTTGGGGATGTCTGGCAGGGTTTGCAGCAAAGTGTGGATCAGGCGACCACGCAAAAGCTGCTTGGGACGCGATTCCATGAAGGGAGGCAATACGGCAGGTTCATCTCCCAATAAAGAAGACGGGGCAGCATAACGGTTTCCTTGGCTCTCCCTTGGAACCATTTCAGTTATCCAATCAGGCACATATTCTTTTTCAATCGTAACTTCATGAGCTGCTTTATCTGTGAAGAGAGGTGATCCAAACTCATAAGCTATTGGTGTGTCAGCATCATCTGTATTTTCAATGTTAGGATCTTCAATAACACGTGCCAAATCTTTATCGACAAGGCGCCGCATAGCCTTGTAACATGTTGCAAACCATGAGCTTTCTGAATGCCCTGTCTTACTTTTTGCGCCACCCGACCACGGCCCACATATCAGCAGGCGGTCCTGAGCGCGGGTGAGTGCCACATAGAGTAGGCGGCGATGTTCCCGAACTGCTTTGGCATCAGCAAGAAGCCTGAGCTTGGATGCAATCTGCGTGTCTTGTTTGGCTGAGCCAGACCAGATTGGCATGCCTGCGGGTAAATCCGTGCCATCATCTTCTTCAGTCATTAGCAGGTTGTTGTCGACGCCAGATTTTGTCGCCGCACATGTATCGGGAACGATGACAATCGGTGCTTCAAGACCTTTGGATCCGTGCACAGTCATCACACGTACTTCATCTTGAGGGCCTGATAGCTCGCGTTTAACTTCTCCACCTGATTTTTCAATCGTAGCTAAGAATAGTTGCAAAGATGAGGGGCCTTTAGCATCAAATCCAGCCGCACGATCCATCAATGCTGTGATCGGTTCGCGGGCTGGAGCACCAAGGCGTGATTGAATTTTCTGCCAACCATCCAGCCCGTCATGCCCGATGGTTTCCAGCACTGCGATGAAGAATTCATAGGGTTGGATATGGCGGCGCTCTATACATGCTTGAAGGAAATCTCGTATTGGCGCGATTTCTTCCATTTCGCTTTCCAAGACGCGTGACCAGAGGCTAGCCTCACCACGATCATGTGCAAGTGGAAAGAGGTGGTCATTCTCGTTTAGCCCGCCAAATGGTCCGGTGAGAATTTCAGCAAGCGTGAGGTCATCTTGCGGGCAGAGCGCAAAGCGGATGAGGTTTAGCAAATCTTGCACGGGTAGCGAATCTAAAAGCTCAATACGGTCTGCCCCTGCTACGGGTATGTCATGTGTTTTGAGAGATTTGATAATTGCATCAAATAGGCCACCTTTACGGCCCCTTACCAGTATTAGAACATCACCTGGACGTGCTGGGCGTATCTCGCCTTCATCGGAAATGGCTTGTTTGGTATCGATAATATTGCGGATCCATTTGGCAATACGATCGGCTAATTCAGCTTTGGGGTTTGATTCTAAATCCTGTCCTAATGGTGCATCCCAAGGTGTTGATTCTTCATTCACTTTAGGGCGCACTAGAGGCCATAATTCAACACACCCTTTATGATCTTTTCTAAAGGGTAAATGTCGCATCACATTGCCATCTTCAGGCGGCGCAATTGAAAAGGGCGCTTCGCCCTGAAGAGCGCCCACATCAAAAGCTTCATCCACAAATGCCAATACTTCCGGAGCAGACCGAAACGACATCAAGATGTCAGGCGTTTTGTTGTCCAATTGAGCGCGGTAGCTGTCTTCAATAAATTCCTGACGTTTGGACAGGAATTTTTCTGGATCAGCGCCTTGGAAGGAATAGATGGATTGTTTTTCATCTCCCACCACAAAAAGTGTACGTGGATTTTCATATTCTACGCCTTCACCTGCAAAGAATTGCTCAGTCAGGGCGTTTAGCAATTTCCATTGTTCAGGGCTGGTGTCTTGGGCTTCATCCAGCAATATGTGAGACAAGCCGCCTTCAAGTTTCCACAACACCCATTGTGACATGGTGCTTGTTCTAAGCAAGCCAGCAGCGCTTTCAATCAGATCATCAAAATCCATGGCCGCACGGCGACGCTTTTGCCGCGCATAATCAGAGAAAACAATGCTGGAGAGGCGCAATAGAGCGGCTGAGCGTTCATAGGCTTCACGTGCATTGATCTTTTCCAGCAACACCTTCATCCGGTAAACTTCTTCACCTTCGGGAATGGTTTTGATCTGGAAAAGCTCTTCGATCTCAGGATTGGTTTTGGCGACCTTTGCGGTATATGGATTGGATTTTCTAAACTCTCCTGTTGAAGTCAGGAAAATACGTTTATAGGCCGCAAATTTACTTTCGGATGTTGTACCTAGAGCAACAATTTCAAGAGCTTGTGCTGTAGATTGATCAGACTTTCCACCATCATAAAGCGGTGCGATAAACGGTTTGAGTTTATCTAGCGGCAGGGCCGGTCCCATCGCATAATCTAAAAGCTCGGACACGGTTTGGTCTTCAGCATTTAGAGCAAGCTTTAGCCGCGATAAAGCTGCATCCAATCCGCCGCTATCTTTGATAAATTTTGTGATTGCAGCTTGCTTGAAGGAGAGAGCACGTAATGGTCCTGCAAGGCCATTTCCACCCGCTGCTAACGCAGCAGTTTTCAGCGCCTGTTTTAGTTCTTCCTCTTTGTTTGGATCATCATGAGCAGTATCTTCTGCCAGTTTGGCCATCGCCAAATCCCACAGGCGAGAAGCGTCCAAATCATCCAGCTCTTTAAAGCCGGGGGCAACATGAGCCTCCAACGGAAAACGGCGCAGCAATCGACCACAAAAAGCATGAATGGTCTCGATACGCAAACCACCGGGTGTTTCAAGCGCGAGTGCGAAGAGTTCACGTGCTTTGCCAAGTTCTTCTAGCGTGTAGTCTTTGATATTGCGCGCCTGAAGCTCTGCCAATTGCTTGGCGAGTTCATTGTCATCAGCCACACACCAACCACCCAGACGCTTAAACAAGCGACCTTGCATTTCAGATGCGGCGGCTTTCGTGTAGGTCACACACATAATGGCATCAGGCTGCACACCATTGAGAAGTAAGCGAGCCACACGGTCGATCAGAACTTTTGTTTTTCCCGATCCAGCATTCGCTGATACCCACGCTGAATGGGTTGGTGTTGCGGCATCAAACTGACCTTTAACAGTGAGGTCGTAATCTTTCCAACCCGTCTCGTTTATCATGCGCTGTCTCCCGCATCAGAAGTCCATTCATCGCGTCGGGCGAGGCGGTCATAGTCAGATACTGACCAAGTAAACTCAGCGCGCGGTTTGGAATAATAGGGTTGGCCTGCAGTAGCATAGGATTGCACGAGTTTGACAAATCCGTCTCGTGCTTTTTGGGCTTCGGCCATCGGGCCTTCATCAAGTTTCACTGGTTGCCCATTGTCTGCTTTGGTGGAGGCAGCACCCGGAGCTAGCGATACATAAATAAGTTGCGAGGTATCTGCGGCAGGAAGTTTTGGAAAACCGCCTCCGGCAGCAATCGCAGCTTCCAAGGGCAATTGCGGTTCAAGACCTGATTGCAATTGTTTTTTGGTTTTTGGTGTGCCGGTTTTAAAATCGATAATGGCGAACGTGTTATCTTTTAGTAGATCAATGCGGTCAGCTTTCGCCGTCAGGCGATATTTTCGGCCCGCTATTTCAAAATCTAATCCGCCTTCGAGCTCAAGATGTTTTTCGCGGGTCATAGGTTCGCGTTCATCTCGCCATTTGATGTAAGCATCTGCTGCTCGTGACCATAAAGGGCGGTTTAGCTCTAGCGTTGTGTCGATTTCTCCTGCTCTTTTGAGTTCCTCATGGATAAGGCCAATGACACTGCCGCCTTCTAATTCATAACGTTCTACAGCTGCGTGAATAGCCGTTCCGCGTTCGGCAGGGCCGGGTTCAGCTCCCACGGGTGGCATCGGGTTTAGTTTAAGAATATCTGAGGCATAGACAGCATAAGGGTCACGGATGAGCCTTGCCACACGAGAAACAGAAAATTTAGTCGGTCGTGCATCGACTGGAGGAGCTGGCGCGGGCGCTGCAGTCGGAGAGACAGCTTTGACTTTCCTCATTGATCTCGCCCAGACAAGTGGATTGTCCTTGGTCTCAGGTGTCAATGCAGCATCAACAGCTTCAGGTGTTCCTAATCCGCCCGCAGCCAATGTGCGCAGGCGCCATAGCCAGCGAGACGCGACAGAAGGTTTATCATCTACCCGCTTGGAACGGACAAGTTTCACGTCTGGTGCGCAGGCGAGCTGGGCAAAGTCATGAGCTGATAGTCCAAGGCGCTCTTCTGGATCTGGCAGTCCGAGTTCCTTGCGCAGACGTTTTGGCAAAAAACTATCGGCGGCAGCGGCAGCAGGCCAAGAATTCTCATTGAGGCTAGAGAGAATAATCACATCGCGCATTTGTTGACGTGCTTCTAGTGGCCCCCAAATCGCAAGGCGGGGATGCTCGCCACCTTTGGGAGGAATAGCGCTTTCAGCGGCGATGGCTTCAGCAAATTCAGTCCATAAATCTGGTGGAACAGGTCCAAGTTCTGCGGCAATTTCTGCTAATGTCTCCAAATAGCGTGCCGCTTGCGCGCCTTCTGTACCTCGCCAAAGCCGTGTTGCGCCTGTTTCTTCTGAGCTTGAGACCAGGCGTTCTGCAAGGCGTGCGCTAGCTCGCGCGAAACTAGTGCCGTCAATGTCTTGCTGCATTGTGCTCGGCCGGATTTCACACTGGCGAGCAGCTGACGCCAAGTCTCGAATAAGCTGTGCAGACTGCGCTCGGTTTTGCATCCCTAATCGATCTGCAAGGTCATCGAGCGTGGTATATCGACGAGGGCCGCGCACTGTGCCTTTTTCGCGAAATTCGTTTTTGTGGGATTCTAATTCGATGAGGGCCGTTTGGAAATTTGCATCGTCCCATCCAACGCGCACGAGCGGATGTTTGAGGAGAGATAAGAGTTGAACCGGATCGCCTTCATCGCGCAACCACTGGAACATCAACGCAAACAAAGAACCGTGTGGTGTCTGCATAAAAGGCGTACCAGAGGATGGGGGGATATCAACGCCCCAACGCGTCATCAAAGATGATACGCGACGTACCAATGAACCATCAGGGGATACAAGTGCTGCTGTTTTGCCGGGTGTTTGCAGGGCTTCACGAAGCAGCAGCGCGCAGGTCAAAGCTTCTTCTGATTCATCTTCTGCCTCTATGAGAGAGAGACCATTTAAACCAGACGTTACCAATTGTTCGGGGCTATTGTCACCGGATAATTCCTTTAGGCGACTAGTCCAATCCTTAGTGGTTGAAGCAGGGGCAAGGGCTTCATTGATGAGCTTGCGGCGTGCCTCATTGTCGGGTGTTTCATGTGTGTGTGGCCAACGAATGACATGTGAGCGGTCTATACCAAGCTTGCGTAGTGCGCGTTGCAATGTGTGTTGAGGGTGGCTGGGGCTTGAAGCAATGGCTCGCCATGCATCGTTTGAGACATCGGGGTCCAGACCTGGCAACACAATAGCGCCCTTGGGCAAACCCATAACGGCTTGCATAAGTATACGAGTCGCGGGTGTAGCCCCTGTAGACCCCGCTATGACGATAGGGTGATGGGGTGGTCTGCTCGTCCATGTATTGGCTAGCGTTTGAGCTGCAGCTACGCGGCGGGCCATTGGGTCGGTTGCGCCTTGTTCTTCAAGGTGGGCAGGCCAAGCTGAAGCGATAATTTCTAGAAAATCCGCGGATTGTTTCCAGTGGGCTGCAAGGTCTGTATTTTCAACAAGGCTTTGAAGTTTTGACCAATCTGTTCCTTCGCCCATAGCGGATTGATCCAGCAAACTGCCTAGTTGATCGGCGGCTGCAATGGCTGAGCGGGGCGGAAGAGGTTCTCCATGTGCTTTTGTTTGCCAAAATTGAACTAAACGAGCTAATGCCCCGCGTCGTTTGGCGGAAGATAGCGGTGGTCCGAGTTCGAGTTCCGAGACACCAATAGGGGCAATCGTGTGGTCATCTTCCAGATCACCCAAAACGCGAATTTCAGGAGCAATGAGGGCTTTGTGTCCCGCTTCAGTGGCAAGCTGATGGAAGGCTTCGGCAATCGCACGGGAAGAACGCTTGTTTGGACAAAAAATAACGGTATCTGCCAAAGCTGTTGCATTGCCTGCCAGATCCAAATTTTCCGCCAAAGCTTTTGCAAGCGTGTCCAGAAAACTTACCGCTGGCGGGATAGTGAAGATACGAGGATTGCGCTGGTTGAATATTTCTGCAGCAGCTATGGGAGATGAATTCATGCTGTTCTCTGTTCAATCAAGGCGCTCGCATCTTCAACAGCCTGCGGATCTCCAACATGCATCCAGAATGGGGTCATAACATGCCCGAAAAGGCGGTTTTTAGCAGCGCTTTCATTCCAATAAACATTGGCTGAAAATTTCTCGATCTTCAGATGAGATATTGTTGTTGGATTGAACGCATAAATGCCTGAGAAGACATATTGTGCTTCGGGCTTATCTCCGCGTCGAATGAGTTGCATATCTTCTGCGAGATCAAAATCTCCCAAACCATGATATCCCATTGAATTTTCTCGGCGAGCAAGAAGCAGAAGGCTATCCATTTTATCCGGATCAAAGGCGGAAACTAATGAATTGATGGTTTGACCATCATCATTGAGCCAAAAAGCGTCAGTATTGCAAACCAGCACTGGATCGTTGCCAAGCAGGGGGAGCGCTTTTACAACACCGCCGCCTGTCTCTAGCAATTCATCACGTTCATCAGAAAAGACAACTTCAATATCAGTTCGCTTTGCAAAATGAGCTTCCACCATATCGGCTAGGTAGTGAACATTGATCACCGCTTTTTCCACGCCTGCAGTGATGAGATTATCCAGCGTGCGGTCAATCAGAGTGCGGCCAGCCACTTCGATAAGCGGCTTGGGACAGTTATCCGTCAGTGGACGCATGCGAGTGCCCATGCCTGCAGCCATAAGCATGGCGGTTTTGATAGTCATCAAGCAAGCTCCAATATGTGGGGGGCTATGGATTGGAAAACGCTGCGCATATCGTTGAGTGCAGGGTGGTTCAGGTTTTGAGCTAAAAGCTGTAACTGTCTTGGCTGGAAAGTATTGTATTTGGGTTTGTTGTCCCGCTTTACGAGGCGGGCAAATACACCTGCCACGCGCAAGGCATTGAGTGCTCCAAGTACGGCCAAGCGTTTATCAAACTCTTCTCGTGATCCACCTGTTTCATCCAGATAAGATAAAATGGCTGCTTCTTTTGCAGTTTGGGTGACATTGCGGCGGGCATCTTGGAGCAGCATGGCAAAATCCCATTCGCCCCATCCAAGTACGGCGTCTTGAAAGTCTAGCAGACCGACTTTTTTGGGACCTATTCGTTCAGGTAACCAGATTAGATTTTCAGCGTGATAGTCGCGCATGATTAAAGCGCGCGGAAAAGACAGTGCTTGGTCTATAAGCCCTTGTTTAGCTTTTTCCCAATTATTTCGGCCTTCATCACTGACTTGAACTTTATCATCGTAAGCAGGCATCCAATCTACAAATAGGTCCGCATTGATGGAGAGTGCTAAACGGTCAAATTCCAAAATAGGCCATTGTGTATTTCCTGCAGGAAGAGAGGGCGGCACAGGTATTTGATGCACAATCGCCAAGGCTTTGGCTGCAGCAGCATAAAGACGTGGTTCGTCTTCACCTTGTTCTATCACTCTGGCAAAGATGGCATCTCCAAAATCTTCTAGCAGGGCAAAGCCATTTTCGAGATCAAATGCGAGGATTTTGGGTGCCGAAAGTCCAATATTGGTGAGGTGCTTTGCTATTGCCACGAAAGCTTCCACGCGGCTTGCAGCAAGACGAGACTGCGCATTCCATCCCATTTCATTACGCTTTGCTTCATCTGCATCCACAGGACACGGCGCACCTTCAGCTTGGATGGGGGCATCCATGAACATAAGTGTTTGAGAACCTGCATTGCGGCTAAGTCGCTCATAGCGACGTGTGGATGCATCAGCAGCGAGGGGTGTGCGTTCTGCATCTCCCCATCCATTGGCTTGCAAAAAGGAGAGGCGTAATTCTTCACGGGAAGGGGAGTTAGAAGTTTGCAAGGCGAGCATTCCAATCTTCACCATGTGCAGACAAAGTCGCGGTTCGTCCCTCATTAGTGAATTCAAGTTGTATGTCTAAGCGGTATTTTGGTAATTTCTCACCCATACGAATTGGCCATTCTATCAAGGCTAATCCGTCAATTGTATCTTCAAAGCCTAATTCATCGATTTCAGCATCATCTTCGATGCGGTACATATCGTAGTGCCAGATCGGAAAATAAGGTCCTTCATATGTTTGAACGAGTGTGAATGTTGGGCTTTGGACATCTATTTCAGGTTCGTTGAGTAGAGCTCTTATCAAACCGCGTGAGAGTGTCGTTTTGCCTGCCCCTAAATCTCCCCAAAGAGCGATTACATCGCCGGCTTTGATGAGAGGAGCAATGCGAGTAGCAAATGAAAAGCTATCGTTCTCATTGGCCAGAGAGAATGTGAAGGATTTGTCAGTCGCTGTCATTTGGCATTGTTTCATAGGCGGATGAGGTTGTTTATAGTTAACCTTGATGACAAAACTCGCGGACAGACACAAGTTCTCTTTGTGTATCAATCACAGTGACTGCTGATAATTTGGATAAAGAGAAAGCTTGCATCAATTTAGTATGCGCCTTACATCAAGGCAAATTGGAGATACTGGTGATCATCAGTATTCAGCAATGCCTAATATATGCGGTCTTTTGATAGACAGATCGCAAGGATAAATTGAGAGAACGCACATAGATGGCCAAAATTACTTTTGTTGAGTTTGACGGAACAGAACACTCAGTCGACGCTAAAAATGGTTCTTCTGTCATGGAAGCTGCCATTCGAGAGAATGTACCTGGTATTGATGCTGATTGTGGTGGAGCATGTGCGTGTGCGACATGTCATGTCTACGTAGACAACTCATTCATAGAAAAAGTAGGCGCACCAAATGACATGGAGCAATCCATGCTTGATTTTGCTGAGAATGTGGAGAGCAATTCTCGTCTTTCATGTCAGATTACAGTGAAAGATAATTTGGAAGGCTTGGTTGTGCGTTTACCTGAATCACAAGGCTAACAGTCACCGCACAATCAAAAGGTTTAAAGCAGTCTAAGTTTAGGCTGCTTTTTCTTTGTTTAAATTTTGAACTTCTGCTTCTAAATCGTGAGCCAGAGAATTGATTGCAGGCGTCCAGTTATTTAGTGCTTTGGGGCAATACATTTTTGTATTTGGATACCAAGGCATCTGATCCGTCCCAAGCTTAGTCCATGCGTTTTGAGGCCATAATAACCAAAAGGGAGCGCCCGCAGCAGCTGCAAGGTTGGTTGTTGCGTTCATGGGGCCCACCACTAAGTCTAGTGCCTGACAAAGAGCTGTGATGTCATCAAGATCTTGCTTTAGGTCTATACCTTCAAGAGTGTGGATGTTTACTCCAAGTTTTTCCTTGGCAAATTTTAGATCATTGGCGGCGTCGCCATATTGTAGATTTATCCAAGTGATGCCGGGTGTTTGCAAAATAGGACGCCATGCATCAAATCCGGCAAAGTTACGACCACGCTTTATATCCATAACGGCGGATTTCCAGACGAGGCCAGTTTTGGGGCCCGAAGGAAGTTTTTCAAGTTCTGCCTTCCAATATGCCACACGCTCTGGATCAGGTTTGAGGAAACCCTCAATTGGTTGGGCAAATTGAGAAAGGTCGGTTCTAATGTGTTTAAGCGGTGCGCCAAGAGGGGCCCAAAAGTCGAAGTGTTTGATGTCTTCCTGATTTAGGATGACGCGCTTTTTAATCCCCTCAACAGTACCTGTCTTATGACCGTAGAAGTCTATTTTTGGAAATGAACGTTCGAATAGGGGGATCAACCGAGGCTCAATTGCAACGCCAAGCGTGCCATCATTTCCTATCAATTCAAGAACGTCGTTTAGCATGGAAGAAAATAGAACTTCATCTCCAAGCCCTTGTTCTCCTACAAGCAGGAGTTTTTTTCCTTTAAGGTCTTCGTCTTTCCAATGGGGTAGAGGGATTAGGAAATCCAAGAAATCAGGGGCGTGTTTGTGTTGCCTGATTTCGTATTCTTTCCAACCTTTTTCTAAGTCTCCGATGGCAAGCAATGCATTTGAACGTGCATTCAATGTTGCTATCTGAGAAAATGAACCTTCATCATGGTATTTTAGAGCATTGTCGAAGTGGGCAACTGCTTCGTTGCAATTCCCATCTGTTAAATGCGTAAAGCCGAGATTGTGATGCGCTCGTCCAGAGCTTGGTGCCAAGCGCACGGCTTCGGTGTGAAATTGAATAGCTTCTTCTGTTTGTAATTGGAAAATGGCTGTTGAGCCAATTGCGGACCACAATTCCGATTGTTCTGGGTGTTGATAGAGAGCTGTTCTTAAAAGCTCAATTGAGCTGTCTAACTCTCCTTTATCACGAAGTACATTTCCCAGATTATTTTTTGGTTGCCAACAATCGGGCGCTATTTGTGATTCAAGACGGAAGAATGTTTCTGCAGCGTCTAGTTTGTTCATGCGCCAGCAGAGTAGGCCAGTGTTCCGATATAATTCTGCATTATTGGGTTCGTACTTGATAGCTCTATTATAGAACTGCAAAGCCAGCTCAAATTTATCCATTCTATCGAGTGCAATTGCCGCGACATGGTTTGCTAAAGGGCTGGTTTCATCGATGTCTAGCGCTGCTAGAGCTTCTTTTTGGGCTTCAATAAATTTATTTTGTTGAATTAATTGCGCTGCTTTTCGGCAATGCTTTTTCAATTTCTTTTTTTTCGGTGAGGCCGCGTTAACGCTAAGGTTGCTGGCTTCTTCAATGGCTTTAGATGCCATGATATTGCCCACTGCACCTTCGATCTGGCCGATTTGGGGAGCGTTCTCTGTCATGTTGGCCTGCCTTATGTCTCAACAAAATCTATATTTATAAAGACTGTTTGCCTGATTATTTTTAACAAACTGGAAACTGGAGTTTTCGCAATCGTTAAATCAGTCGTTAATAAACGGCAGCTAGGCTCTGTTTCATAAGGCGAGAAACGCCAGAAATTCGAGGCCAGAGAACATGCCATTAAAACTATCGTTGAAACCGCAAGAAAAATTCGTCGTGAACGGCGCAGTCCTTCAAAACGGTGATCGTAGGTGTGTCATGCTCTTGCAAAATAAGGCTTCGGTCCTGCGTGAAAAGGACATCATGCAGCCTGACGATGTGACCACGCCAGCTAAACGCATCTATTTCCCAGTGATGATGATGTATTTGGATGGAGGGTCACCCGGCGGGCAACAGTATGAGGAATTTGTTCTGCGTATCACTGAGTTTATGAACGCAATAACAAATGCTGACGTACTTAAGGAATGCGTATCGCTTTCACGCGATGTGATGGGTGGCGATTATTACAAAGCGCTAGGGCGCTGCCGTAAATTAATCGCGTACGAAGAGGAAGTTTTGGGCAATGTCAATTCAAGCCTACCAGAAGACAGCAAACAGGACCGCAGATCCGCGTGACGTTGAGTTTCGGCTTTTTGCTGAAGTAACACGCGATTTGCTTGAGGCACAAAAAGCAGAAAAACACGAGATTTCTAAAGTCGTGGCCGCGTTAGATAAAAACCGCCAAGTATGGGGGGCGATGGCTATGGACTGTGCGCAGCCGGGCAATGCGTTGCCTGAAGAATTGCGCGCGGGAATTATCTCACTTTCTATGTTTGTGAGCCGCCATACATCCGAGGCATCTCGCAATAGAGATGAAATTGAGACGTTGATCGAGATTAATCGCAATATTATGCAAGGTCTCACCGCTGCCAAAGGGCAGGGTCAACCTTCGAGTAATTCAACTGCTGCAGCATAGTAAAATTTATGTGATAAGAAAATTTTTAGCGCCGTTCTTGTGAGCGGCGCTTTTATTTTGCAGTTTTTTCCAAAAGATTGGTCTTTTTATAGGTGCGCATTGTGGCGCTAACAAAAAAGTTATTTGAAAGCAATTGTTTGCGAGGGGACGTTATTAGAATGTCTCTTTAAGTTTAGTTCCAAGTGAATAGCGATTGTTCTTTTGTGTGGGCGCACCCATCCGGGGGTGATTGAACATTCAAAGGGCTTTGAAATGAAAACCAATTTTCTTAAAATGTCTGCCATTTGCGCAGCAACGGTCGCTTTTGCTGGACAAGCCATTGCTGACAGCGGATTTTATATCTCAGGTGGATTGAATTCTACGAGTTTAACGCATGATGTAAGTCGCAATACTGGTTCCAACCTACCTAATACAGGTGCTTCAGGCGGACCAAGCGCAACCACGACTGATCGTGATACCGGGGCAAGTGTCTATATTGCTGGTGGGTATCGTTTTGATATTTTTGAAGATTCCTATTTGGAAGTAGAAGCTTTTTATGCGGACGAAAGTGCAGAAACACAAAATCTAAATGGCGTTTTGGTAAGCGAGTTGGAATTAAGCAATAGCTATGGCCTGGATTTGCATCTTGGGCAGCAAATTACTGAAAAATTTAGTATTTATGGTCTCGTTGGTGTTACTCAATATGAAGGTGATGCAAACCAGTTTTATACTTTTGCACCACCTGTGAGTGCGGTTGAATTTGAAGAAACTGCGTTTGTTTACGGGGCAGGAGTAGAGCTTGCTCTAACGGACAAATTATCAACTTTTGGAGAAGTGCGTCTTTCCAATGATGTTGATTTTGACACACCTGTTGATCAAGGCGGCATTCGCGCTGAAAACAATCTTGAATTCACGACAATTCGTTCTGGATTGAAATTCAAGTTTTAGCCAAGGCGTAGCATTATATAGAGGGTGGCATTTTGTGTGCCGCCCTTTATTCATTGAGCGTTCTAAGTTTTTCAGATAAAGCTTTGTGAGAGTGAACTATTTCCGATGCGCCAACTTCTATCAGTTGAGCTTTCAAATCCGGCCAAACATGCCCACCACCAAGAAATCCCCAAACTGTCATGTTGGCAGCGCGCGCCGCTTTTATCCCATTGATGCTGTCTTCAATTACAAGGCATTTTTCAGGTTTTACATTCAGTTGTTTTGCAGCAAATAGAAAAACATCAGGAGCTGGTTTTCCGCGTTCAACTTGCTGAGCAGAATATACATGAGGGTATACAATATCTGCCAAACCAACTTTGGATAGGTTTTCCTTCAACTCATCAATTTTAGAAGAAGAGGCCACCGCTTTTTTTCTATTCCACGCATTGAGGCTTAATTCCGCATCAGGAATTGCGGTAAGGTGCTCCTTAAAATGGTCATCTCTTGCTGCCCACATTTCGTCTAAAAGAGTAGGTGGGATAGCCGAGTTGTTTTGACTAAAATAATCCTGCGCCATTTTTATGCGCATTGAGATGTTGTCCATGCCAATAAATGACTGAGCAAACTCTAGTCTATCATAATGAAAGTTTCTCTCTTTTAAAAAATTCACTTCAAGATCAAGAGCTAACATCTCTGTATCAAGCAATACGCCATCGCAATCGAACAATACTGCATCAAACATTTTTTGTTTTTCCAAAAGAGGGATGAGATTGTTCTAAAGTGCCAAAGATGAATGTCGTGTGCAATGTAGATTAGGCAGTTTTTTCATCCAACTAGGCCGTTTTTTCCTAGTCATATTTTAATAGTGGAAATCATTGCCTGTTCTGCAATGAAACCAATTCAAAAACATATAAAATATCTATATTTTTCAATATGTTATAAATTTACATGAAATTTGATCTATTGGCCCGGAAATTGCTTCGATTTGAACGAACAAAAAGTTCGGTGGCTATACGCCGCCTCCTTACAGAATGAAAGGGTTCCTCCGATGGTTTCATTATCGGTAAACACAAACAGCGGAGCGATGATCGCTCTACAACAATTGTCGAAGACGAATATGGATCTTGCAGAGACACAGTCTCGGATTAACACCGGTTTGAAAGTTGCCGGCGCAAAGGACAATGGTGCAATCTTTGCCATTGCCCAAGGAATGCGTGCGGAAGTTTCTGGTCTTGGTGTTGCCCAGCAAAGTCTGGACCGCGTTCAGTCAACAACTGACGTGGCTCTTTCTGCAGGTGAAGCAATTTCTGACTTGTTGATTGATATGAAAGAGAAAGCGCTTTCTGCGACAGATTCAACTCTGACCACAGAACAGCGTGCAGCATATAATGAAGACTTCACAGCGCTTCGCGATCAGGTTGCTAAAATCGTAAGTAACGCCGAATTTAACGGTGCAAATCTTATTGATGGTTCAGTAACTGAAGTCGAGGCAATCGCAAACGCAGATGGGACTTCCTCTCTGACTGTTTCGGGTGAAGATCTTTCATTAAGTGGAACAATTGTGACGGTTACAACCACACAATCGTTCAACACTGTAACAACTGCCGCGACAGCGGTGGGTGCTGTTTCTGCTTCTATCCAGAACTTGAACGGTGCTTTGGCACGTTTGGGTACTGCAGCTAAATCCGTCGAAGTACATAATGTCTTCGTTGGAAAATTGGCTGATCAATTGGAAACAGGGATTGGTAATTTGGTTGATGCGGACCTCGCAAAAGAAAGTGCTGCTCTTCAGTCGTTGCAAACTAAGCAACAATTGGGTGTGCAAGCTCTATCTATTGCAAACCAGGCACCGCAGATCATTAATTCGCTCTTCCAAGGTTAGAAGGCGTCTCGGCATAGGGCGAAGCTATAGTTTCGCCCTAGCCGCCTCTTAATTTGGGGTGAATTCCGAATAAAGAGGTATCGTTCCGTTTGTTTCGTGTGCGCAAAAAGCGCGTCTGATGACGAATCCGCCACATTGAACCAGTGAAATGGTTCTAGGGCGGTTTTTTTGTGCCCGCGACAGACCTAGCAGGTTTTGCCGACGGGAAAGTATTGCCTAGTAAATACTCGGCAAATTTTATGCTAAATTCTTGTAAATCATAATTTTTCTGAATTCTATTAAGAGTTTTCCACGTGTTTATTGGTGGTTCTGGGATGTTTGTTAACTAAAACAAACTGGCACCGTCCTTGCGTAGTGAATGTCGGAAGCAAAACGCTTCTGTGAGCAAAAAGCTCAGTACATATCCAAGTAAGGAGACGTCAAAATGACGAGCGTAAACACAAACCACGGTGCAATGATTGCACTTCAGCAACTTAACAGCACAAACTCAGAATTAGCGACTACTCAATCTCGTATTAATACAGGGATGAAAGTTGCAAGCGCAAAAGACAACGGAGCGATCTTTGCTATTGCCCAGGGCATGCGCGCTGATGTGGCTTCATATGATGTGGTTCAGCAATCTCTAGATCGCGTTGGTTCAACAGTTGATACAGCTCTTGCAGCTGGTGAAGCAGTTGGCGACTTGCTGATCGAGATGAAAGAAAAAGCACTTGGTGCAAAAGACGAAACTCTCACAACAGAACAACGTGATGCTTATGACGAAGACTTCAAAGCGCTTCGTGATCAGATCACAACAATTGTAAGCAACGCAGAATTCAACGGCGCAAACATTCTTGAAAACGGTGCGGATGACATCACTGCGCTGGCCAATACAGATGGTTCAAGCACTCTTACAGTTGCTGCAGAAGACCTATCTTTGACAGGTACAACAATCACGCTGACACCAGGTTCTGACATTGACACAGTGACTAAAGCTGGAAACGTAATCACAGCTCTTGAAACATCAATTGACAATGTGAACGCTGCTTTGGCACGCTTGGGTACTGGTTCTACGGCTTTGGAAACACACTCAAAATTCGTAACAAAGCTATCTGATGCAATGGAAACAGGTATCGGTAACTTGGTTGATGCTGACCTCGCAAAAGAATCTGCAAAACTCCAATCATTACAAACTAAACAGCAGCTTGGTGTGCAAGCTCTGTCTATCGCGAACCAGGCTTCTGGCTTGGCGCTATCTTTCTTCCGATAGAAGTTTTTACAAAATTCGCACTCTGATTGGGTATTTGGTCAGAGTGCGTTGTCTAAGAAGCAAAATGCTTCAGGGAGCAAAATGCTCTTTAATAATCCAAGTAAGGAAACGTCAAAATGACGAGCGTAAATACAAACCACGGCGCAATGATCGCCCTTCAACAGCTTAACAACACTAATTCTGAGCTTTCAACTACACAATCTCGCATCAACACGGGTTTGGAAGTTGCAAGTGCAAAAGACAACGGTGCTGTTTTCGCAATTGCTCAAGGCATGCGCGCTGATGTGGCTTCATATGGTGTTGTTCAACAATCTCTAGATCGTGTTGGTTCAACAGTGGACACAGCTATCGCAGCTGGTGAAGCAGTTGGTGACCTGTTGATTGAAATGAAAGAAAAAGCACTTGGTGCTAAAGACGAAACTCTGACAACTGAGCAACGTGATGCTTATGACGAAGACTTCAAAGCGCTTCGTGACCAGGTTTCTACAATTGTCGACAACGCTGAATTCAACGGTGCAAACTTGTTGAGCAACGGTGCAGACGATATCACTGCTTTGGCAAACACTGACGGCTCAAGCACAATCACAGTTGCTGCTGAAGATCTATCTCTAACAGGTTCAACTATCACTTTGACACCTGCTTCAGACATCGACACTGTGACTAAAGCTGGAAACGTGATCACAGCTCTTGAAACATCAATTGACAATGTGAACGCTGCTTTGGCTCGTTTGGGTACTGGTTCTAAATCTCTAGAAACACACTCAAACTTCGTAACAAAGCTATCTGATGCAATGGAAACTGGTATCGGTAACTTGGTTGACGCTGACCTTGCTAAAGAATCTGCGAAGCTTCAGTCTCTACAAACTAAGCAACAGCTTGGTGTGCAGGCTCTATCTATCGCAAACCAATCTTCTGGTTTGGCTCTTTCTTTCTTCAGATAAGAAAGTTCCTAGATTTCTTGCTCTGGATTATGAGGGTGACCAGAGCAAGAATAGTCTTTTCAAAAAATTTAAGGGGAGGGTGAATGATTCATCCTCTCTTTTTTTTATGAAAAAATTAGGTGGATCTATCATCTGATCAAAATTGAACGAAAAAATCGAATTTTCATATACGAAATGTTAACTATAAATCTCAGCGACATAAATTAAAATTTTAATACATTGGCCTGCTGGCTAGGTAAAGATTGCCGAGCAAGGAAGTAGGCAAAATTTACCTATAGGCAAAAAGTGTAAAAACATTGAAAAAACGGTATTTATACTTTTTTTACGCTTAGACCAAAAAACATATAAAGATCAACAGGTTTTGCCGATTTGTTAACCTTAAATCCGGCATCGATCTTGCGACGTACTGTGTAGGCAAAACGCCTCCAGATTAAAATGATCTGGTTTTCATTAATATTTGCCCAAACGGCAAAACAGAAAAAAAGGTACGTCAAAATGACGAGCGTAAACACAAACCACGGTGCAATGGTTGCACTTCAGCAGTTGAACAACACTTCTTCTCAGCTTCAACAAACTCAATCCCGCATTAACACGGGTTTGGAAGTTGCAAGTGCAAAAGACAACGGTGCTGTATTCGCGATTGCTCAAGGCATGCGCGCTGATGTGGCTTCATATGAAGTTGTTCAGCAATCTCTAGACCGTGTTGGTTCAACAGTGGACACAGCTATCGCTGCTGGTGAAGCAGTTTCTGATCTTCTTGTTGAAATGAAAGAAAAAGCACTTGGTGCTAAAGATGAAACTCTGACAACTGAGCAGCGTGCTGCTTATGACGAAGACTTCAAAGCGCTTCGTGATCAGATTTCTACAATTGTCGACAACGCTGAATTCAACGGTGCAAACCTTCTTGAAAACGGTGCAGACGATATCACTGCTTTGGCAAACACTGACGGTTCAAGCACAATCACTGTTGCTTCTGAAGATCTATCTCTAACAGGTTCAACTATCACTTTGACACCTGCTTCAGACATCGACACTGTGACTAAAGCTGGAAACGTGATCACAGCTCTTGAAACATCAATTGACAATGTGAACGCTGCTTTGGCTCGTTTGGGTACTGGTTCTAAGTCTCTAGAAACACACTCAAACTTCGTAACAAAGCTATCTGATGCAATGGAAACTGGTATCGGTAACTTGGTTGACGCTGACCTTGCTAAAGAATCTGCGAAGCTTCAGTCTTTACAAACTAAGCAACAGCTTGGTGTACAGGCTCTATCTATCGCGAATTCTTCTTCAGGATTGGCTCTATCATTCTTTAGATAAGATCTTGGTCCTTCTCCTCGACCTATCAAATAGGTCGGGGAGGGTGATCAAAAAAATGAGCCTGCTTTTATTTAAAGCGGTAGGAGATGAAAATGGGAACGGAGTTAACACCGGTCCCGGCGACTTCATCAAAATTGGATGTAGTACGTCCGGATCGCGTATCATTAGATACACCACAAGATGATCAAAAAACGGTCAATCAAGCCATTGAAGCACGACGTAAGCAATTTGTTGAAGAAATTGCCCGTCAACATGGTCTTGAGAAGGGTAAACTAGTTATTGAGAAGGATTCTGAGACTGGGCGCTATGTGCATAGCCTTATTGATCCTGAAAGTGGCGAAGTTATCCGGCAATGGCCAGATGTTGATTGGTTGAAGTTTGCAAAAGAATCCAATGCGGGTTCGAGTGCAACTCAAGGGCTTTGGCTCGATCAAAAAATATAATTTCCATAAAATTTGAAAAAAACTTTGTAGTTTTTCTCGAATGCGAAGGAAGTATTAACGAAAACCGTTCAATTCTGCTCTTAACGAAAAACTCGGGACGACCCGGTAGACCACGTTTGGAGACAGATTATGGTAAACGGCGTAAACAATAACGCTCAGTCTCTTGCTGCGTTGCAAAACTTGAATGCAACAAACAAGAGTCTAGAAGAAACAACAGATCGCATTAGTTCAGGTCTGAAGGTAGCAGATGCAAAAGACAATGCTGCCATATTTTCTGTTGCGCAAAGTTTGCGTGGGGAACACGCTGCTTACGATGTTATCCAGGTAAGTCTGGATCGTTCCAAATCGGTAAGTGATGTTGCGATTGCTGCAGGTGAGACAGCGTCCGACATTCTTATTCAACTAAGAGATAAAGCACTATCTGCAACAAAAGATATTGATGCAAGTTCACGTGCTGCATTCCAAGAAGATTTCAACTCGCTTCTGGTCCAATTTGAAAAAATTGTTGGTTCAGCTGAGTTTGACGGAGTAAACCTTCTCGATAATTCAAATCCAGGGGGATTAGAATTTATTGCTGATGCCTCCGCTTCAACGACATTGAGATTGGACGCTGAAGACTTTTCTTTCGGCGGACCCAACATTATTATTGATCCGGCGACGCATGATTTAAGTGATCCGGTGAACGCGACAGCAGCTCTTGATGCGATTAAGTCGAGTATTACCAATGTGAATGGCGCTTTGGCGCGTTTAGGTGGATCTTCTCAGAAAATTGATAACCACGCGAATTTTGTCACGCGTCTGCAAGATGTGATTACTGAAGGCGTGGGTGAATTAGTGGATGCAGATCTGGGTAAAGAGAGTGCGATCCTCCAATCATTGCAAGTGAAGCAACAGCTTGGAGTTCAGGCTATGTCTATTGCAAATCAGGCACCTCAAGCAATTCTTTCACTATTTCAAAACTAATTTGAGCTTGAATGAGTTCAACAAATTCCACGGTTAGAGGTCTGGTCTTCCCTAATCGTGCTACTTAAGCCCGGGTCTTTTATAGGCTCGGGCTTTTTTCTTAATTGAAAAAGGTCATTAGCTTGACACTTTTCTCTGTTGAAATCGTCACATGAATTACAAAGAAGAATACCCTGAAGTAGAGATCTTGGATCCCGAAACGCCTGAAGAAGAAGCTAGGCGTTTGGCTGATGAAAAGCGCGCAAGGGGTGCGCTCGTAAAGCTATCTAAATATATAAAATATATACCATTTTCAAAGGATTTGGCCGCCGCATATTTTTGCGCTTTTGATCCTGAAACACCAGCAAAAGTGCGGGGCGTTTTGTTGGCAGCCTTGGCTTATTTTGTGGTGCCGACGGATATTGTTCCAGATTTTATTTTAGCTCTTGGCTTTTCTGATGACGCGACCGTTTTGGCGTTGGCAATGAGTTTTGTCAGCGGTCATGTCAATGATGATCATCGCAAGAAGGCTGAAGAATTTTTAAGGTAAGGTTTGAAGATAATTTTTGAAATATTTCTAAATATTCATGCTTGCTAACAATTTGTTACGAATTTTATCTGAATGTGATAAAGTATCAGTATAGTTTGGATTAAGCCCTATATTTGGATTTATTGGCAGATTTGAAATGCTGTTTTCTAAGATTGAAATTAATAACATAGAGCAGATGTGGAGATCATTGGATACCGATCACCCTTGGACAGGGTGGGCTGCTCGGTCAAATAATCCTGATGAGATTTGGATTTTTCGAAGTCAGGTGAATTGGCGCAGGTTTATCTTGCGCAAGACTCAATCCGCATATATTCTACAAGATGACACGCAAAATTGCGAAGAAGTATTCGAACAACTTGATACTTTGGCTAGCAAAGTAGGGGCAGTTCCAGCTCTGCCAAATTAGTTCTAAAGCACACACAGGCCGGAATTATTCCGGCCCATACGTATTTCAATAAATGCTTATTTGGGATTGCAGTAATAATATAGCTGCACTTGGGTGTCGTCGAAGTTTTCTGATGATGCTAGCAAGTCTGTGTCCCCTCTGTGTGGGGCTACATCTTTAACGAGAGCTAGAACTGATTCACCTTCGGGGCTTACAAAATCCACTCTCTCAGAATTCGCAATTGCTTTCATTGCGCGCCAGTCAGTGCTGAATACAAAATCAGTTCTGTTTTCTTTCGTGTTTCTTGCAAACATTCCCAACAGAGTCATTGCTTCACCATTTGATGTTCTTAGTGAGAATGAGGCGGCTTTTCCCGCTTTTGAATTCGACTGATTATGTAGGACGCCTGAAATAGCACCTGTATCTGTGTTGCAATTGAAAGCAAGTCCGTTGGTTTTGGAACTTGGCTTGCTAGCGTCGAGTAAAACCATATAGGGGGATTCAGGCCATAAAAGCTCGACTGCTTCCCATTTTGTGCTTGCGGAAATGTCTTTTTTAGCGGGCATGCTGCTTTTAGGATTAGTTTGCTCGGTTGCGACAAGCTCAGTGGTTTGTACGGCTGATGTATTGGTTGCGGGAGAGGAAGTGGTCCCACATGCTGTAGCAGCTAGTAGACCAGCGGACATCAATAGAGCTAGACGAAATTTCATATTTGCAGACCTTATTTAGAATTCCCTAGGAACAGATATAAGTGTGATTCTAAGAAATGATGTGGCGAAATTAGGCAGATTTCTGTTTTTGTGCAGTTGGTGACTGCAAAAGCACCAGTTAAATCAGAGGATAAGCGACTTTTCATCTTTGCTCTTCACTTCAGAAGTGAACCTGTTTGCCATTTTCGAAAAATTATATCTATCCTCAGGGAAATCATGGTGGAGTTTATTGTAGATGTGGCGTTTCTGCACTTGTCACATTTATGTAAGAAAACTATTCGGGTATCGGGGAAACTTACCGAAGAAGGTGACTGATGAGTAAGAGTAGTAAGGCAAAAAAATCTTCCAATAAGATTTGGGCCTTAGCACTACATGGTGGTGCAAGTACTGGTGCCTCCAAAAATGATAAACATGCCGAAAAGTTCATGGAGAACCTTCTTAAAGAAGGTGGAAAAATGCTTGGTGAAGGTGCGAGCGCGGTTGAGACTGTTAAAGCTATGGTCACTGAGTTGGAAGCTTGCGGATTGTATCTTGCGGGAAAAGGCGCTGCTCCAAATAAGAATGGTGAGTTTGAATTGGACGCCGCAATTATGGACGGCGAGTCTAGATTAGCTGGTTCTGTTGCCGGCTTAAAAGGTTTTAAGAGCCCGGTAAATGTTGCTAACTTGGTGATGCGCGAAACACCTCATGTAATGTTGGTGGGGGATGGTGCTATTGAATTTGCCGCAAAGCAAAAGTGTAAAAAGGTGAAAAATCCTGAGGATTATTACACGCCAGTTAAATATGACCTTTTTGATCTCGACGAACGAAAAATGACTGGGACTGTCGGTGCTGTAGCTTTGGATATTGAAGGGCAGTTAGCCGCTGCAACATCTACAGGTGGTGCGCCAGATAAATTAGCTGGGCGTGTCGGAGACTGTCCTATTATTGGTTCGGGCACTTGGGCAGATGAACGTGTAGCAGTTTCTTGTACAGGTATGGGCGAGTACTTCATTCGCGCCAACGCAGCCGCTGAAGTGTCTGCTCGTATTCATTATGAGCGCACAAGTCTTGATGTTGCAACGCGTGCCGTTATTGAAGATGTTGTGTACCTAGGTGGGCAGGGGGGATTAATCAGTATTGATAAACTTGGCCGAATCGCCATGCCGTTTGCATCCGGATCCATGTCGCGCGGTAGTATCCATTCCAATGGTGAACTCTTGGTGGCGACTATCTGATGAGGGGTTATTTTGGAATTGGTGCGGAAGGCATTTCCAAGCCTATGAATATGGGCGCTTTAATGCGCACTGCTCATGCCTTTGGGGCTAGTTTTTTTTATTCCGTAAATGCTGATCATCGCGTACGGAATACCAATTGGTCGGATACTTCCAAGTCTTATAAAAACATACCTTATTATAACTGGGATTCCATTGATGAAATGGAACTCCCAAAGGGGTGCCACTTGGTCGGCATTGAATTGACTGATGATGCTATTGAATTGCCTGAGTTTAAACACCCCCGTGCGGCGGCTTATGTTTTAGGTCCCGAAAAAGGGAGCCTTAGTCCGGCCATGGTTGAGAAGTGCAAACACGTTGTGAAAATACCGACCAAATTCTGTATTAATGTGTCACTTGCAGGCGCATTGGTGATGTATGATCGTGTGCTTAGCATGTCTGCATATGAAAACCGCCCGATAATGCCCGGTGGCCCCAAAAAAGATGCTCTGTCTAAATAATATCGTCAAATAAGACGTAAATCTCCTTGAATTTGGCGCCATTGGCTGAGTTTAATTGCTGTGTGACTATCTCAATCAAGTAATTCGGTCATTTCCAAGAAGTGTGGTGGCCAAATTACACGACGCGCTTTAAAGTTAATCTTAGGCGGGTGGATGGAGAGAATTATGCGGACTCAGGCATTAAATGGTCTTCGCTATGCAGCAATGGCTGCTACAATGTGTTTGGCAGCAGCATGTGGAGATCCAAATTCCACACCTTCAGAAAATGCTCAAAGTAATCGAGATGTTACTGAGGGACCTGAATTGGAAGTTCGGGCTGAAAAAGCAAAGCGCGCTTCTTCTGAAAAGTCAAAAGATTTCAAATTTGTACGATATTCGGCGAACACGCAGGGCGATGCGCCGATAGCTTGTTTGGAATTCTCTCATTCCCTGCAATCAAAAACAGATTATTCAGCATATGTGGAGCCTGTTGGAGATTTGTCTGTTGCGCTTGACGTTGATGGTTCGAGTCTTTGTGTTGGCGGGTTAAGTTTTGCAGCCTCAAGCGAGTTGATTCTGAAAGCAGGATTACCAGGGGCAGGTAAGGGACGTGAACTAGAGAAAGACGAAAAAATCACCATCGATTTTGGGGACCGTCCTAGCTATGTCGGATTTAAAGGCGACGGTGTTATCTTGCCTCGTATCGATGCCGATGGTTTGGCCATTGAATCTGTAAATGTTGAAACGCTCAAAGTGAATGTGTCACGCATCACTGATAGAGCTTTGGTTTTTAAGAATATTTCCAATGGATTCTCGGTAGGGCGCGGTGAGTATAGCTGGCAAGGAGGGCAGGATGATCCTTCTGATGTGTCTGAAAAGTTATGGACAGGTGAGTTAGATGTCGTCAGCAAAGGCAATGAGGCAGTAACGACAGTTTTCTCCTTGGCAAGTGCGGTGGAACGCCTACAACCTGGTGCTTACTATATTGAGATTGAAGAAGTTCCTGAGGGATCACTTGAAATTGGACGTCCTGCTAGAGCAGCGAGATGGTTGATTGTAACTGACTTGGCCTTAACGGCCTATCAGAGTGAGCAGGGCCTGCAGGTGACTGCACGTTCAATTGATTCAGCAAAAATTGCACGTGATGTTAGATTGGATCTTGTTGCACGTAGTAATGAAATACTGAAATCACAGAAAACAGATTTACTTGGACGCGTTGAATTTGCTGGCCCTCTTTTAAGAGGGAATGGCCCTCAACAGCCTCGTCTTGTGATGGCGTATGATCAAAATGGTGATTTCGCAGTTTTGGATCTTGATCGTGCGGCTGTAGATTTATCCAGATATCCTGTCAGTGGTCGAGCAGTTCAAGAAGGTATGGATGCGTTTATCTATACAGATCGTGGAATTTACCGCCCTGGAGAAATCGTTCGTATTAATGCTCTTGTTAGGGACCTGACGACCAAATCTGTTTCCGATGTGGACGGCTTTTTGCGGCTCTATGCGCCCAATGGTGTTGAAAGTGCTAATTGGCGTTTTGAAGGTGGGCTAGAAGCCGGTGCGTTGGAGCGGATGCATGAGTTGCCTAAGGCAGCAGCACGCGGAATGTGGCGTCTGGATTTAGATCTTGATGGCCAAGGCGTAGTAGGTAGTTCACGTATTTCTGTGGAAGATTTTGTTCCGCAACGCATTGAGTTGAAATTAGGTGCTGAGGATGAAAGTCCCATTGGCAAAGGGGAAGTACGTGCGGTAAATGCGGCGGTGCGCTTTTTATATGGTGCACCAGGTGCTGGTTTGAATGTTGAAGGCCGAACACGCGTTGAAATTGACTCTAAACCGTTCAAAGAGTTCATCGGGTATTCGTTTGGTAAACATGACGAGCAATTTCGACAACGTGAATTTGATTTAGACGATGTAACGGCGGATGGTGCCGGAAATGCCATCATGAGACTGGATATCAACAAAGAGACCATTTCCAGTAGTCAGCCTTTGCGTTTGCGTACGGTTATTAGCGCTATGGAACCGGGTGGTCGCGCCGTGCGAGATGATGTGAGGCTGCCATACCGGCCCAACGAAGTATATTTAGGTGTGAAACCTGAATTTGATGGGAGCGCCGCGCAAGATGAAGCCGCGCGTTTGAAAGTGGTCGCTATCCAAGCTGATGGAAAGCAAATATCAGGCAATGTTAATTGGAGCTTGGTGCGTATCGATTGGGATTATGATTGGTATCGCAGCGGTGGAGGAGCATGGAAGTGGCGTCGCACCCGTCACGTCATACCTGTTCAAGAGGGTAGCCTAGAGCTGTCTGATACTGACGAAAATGTATTAGTTACGCGAACTCTTGATTGGGGAGATTATGAGCTTGTTCTAACCGAAGAGGCATCCGGTGCAACTGCCAGTTACGGCTTTTGGGCTGGTTGGGGTGGAGGTCCACAAGAAGGTGTAGAAGCACCAGATCGCGTCCGTATTTCTGCGCCTGTGGATCCGGTCGAAATTGGCAAAAAAGCGAGCTACACAATTTTGCCTCCTTATGCTGGTGAAGCTGAAATCGTGGTTGCAAATGATACAATCATTGAAACTCGCACTCTGACCATTCCTGAAAAAGGAATGAAAGTAGACTTTAACGTCACAGAAGAGTGGGGGGCAGGTGCATACATTATGGTAAGTGTGTTTACACCTCGTGATCCTGTGGCGAGACCACGCCCGCGCCGAGCTGTCGGTGTGTCTTATGCGCCAGTCGATAAGCAATCTAAAACATTTGAGTTGGCTATTAATGTTGATGAGGTCATTAAGCCGCGTCAAACAGTGTCATTTGAACTTGAAACGTCTGGCGGTCCACGCGGGGAGAAGGTTTATGCCACTCTTGCAGCTGTAGACGAAGGTATTTTGCAGCTCACAAAATTTAACTCACCTGATCCAAAGGATCACTTTTATGCAAAGCGCCGATTGGGTGTGATGCTTAAAGATGACTATGGCAGACTGTTGGACCCTAATCAGGGGGCAGCTGCCGAAGTACGGTCCGGTGGTGACCAGATTGGCGGGGCAGGTTTGACTGTGGTGCCAACAAAATCAGTTGCGCTTTACTCCGGCATTGTGCCGATGGGGCGTGATGGAAAAGCTGAAATTGAATTGGATATTCCTGATTTTAACGGCGAATTGCGTTTGATGGCAGTTGTTTGGTCAGAGAGTGGATTAGGTTCAGCAAGCGATGCGTTAACTGTACGCGATGATGTCCCTGCCGAAGTCATTCTGCCGCGTTTCCTTGCGCCGGGTGATATCGCAATTGCTACTGTTACAATGGATAATGTGGCTTCGACGCCTGGAAATTATGATGTTGTGCTTGGCAGTGCAGAGGGCATTCAGGTGAATGACCCCATCTTAACTGCAATGTTAAAACAAGGGGAACGAGCAGATATTGCAGCTCCTCTTTCTGCTTCAGCTGAAGGTGTTTCCAGCATCAACATGACATTGACTGGACCGAATAATTTTCAGGTAGATCGCGAATATGGAATTGAAGTTCGTTCTCCGTATTTACCAGTAAACCGCGTTGAAAAAATTATGCTGGAGCCAGGCGAAAGCTGGACATCTCCTGTCAATGTATTTGATGGCTTAGTGAGTGGATCGTCCAGCTTGGTTGTATCAGCTTCTGCACTGCCAATGGATGCAACCGCGCTATATAAAAGCCTGAGTGAATATCCGTATGGATGTACAGAGCAAACTGTGAGCCGAGCATTGCCATTGCTCTATGCTGAGAATTTAGCTGGCATTGCTGGTCTGGAACCAGATGGACAGATTAATGCAAAGGTTCAGGAAGCTATTTCTACGCTTCTGAATAGGCAAAGTGCGGACGGATCAATCGGGCTTTGGCGTATGGGAGATGGGTATGCTTCACCGTGGGTTGGTGCATATGCGGTTGACTTTCTGGCACGCGCAAAAGCTTCTGGATATGTTGTTCCCAACGCGGCTTTAGAGAGAGCCTACGCTTCACTTGCAAAAGTGGCAGCCGATCAAAATAGATGGGGATCCGGTTATAATTATGAGGTTTATACATCTCGTTGGCATAATGATACGCATGATCGCTTGAACCACAGAGCTTCTGCATATGCAGCTTATGTTTTGGCAAGAGGCGGAAAGATTGAAGCTTCTCGTCTGCGGTATTTGCATGATGAAATGCTTGAGAAGATTGAAAGCCCACTGGCAAAAGCGCAGATAGGTGCATCCTTGTATTTTGTCGGTGATAATGCGCGTGCAAGTTCTGCTTTTGATGCGGCAATAGAGGGATTGGGATATAACAATTCCGGCGACTATTATCAAACACCACGTCGTGACCGTGCAGGCGTGTTGGCGCTTGCTGCTGAAACACAAGATACAGAATTGGTTGAAGAATTGACCGATGACGTTGTTGAACAATTGCCCGATCCAAATCGTCTGACTACGCAAGAAAAAGCATTTTTGTTGATGGCTGCAAATGGTCTTTCCAATGGTGCAACAAGTGTTGATCTTGGTGCTGAAGGAAAAGTTGTCCAAATTGCTGAAAGACGTTCTTTCTATGCTGATGAGACATCCTATCAATCAGGGGATGGTGAGACCATTGTCCCGAGTTTCGTTAATAATGGAAACGGCCCGATATGGCTGACAACTATAGCGAAAGGCGCGCCTGAAAACGCGCCTCCTGCAGTGAGAAGTGGATTGAGAGTTTCCAAATCGATTTATGATTTGGATGGGCGAAGTGCTGAACTTAACAATGTGCAACGCGGTGATCAATTTGTTGTTGCTCTAAGTGTTAAGCCGAGTGCACCGACAACTCACCCAATCATTGTGGCGGACCTGTTACCTGCTGGATGGGAGATACAAGCGGTTCTAACGCCATCAACATATGAAGCTTATGATTTTGTAGGTGACCTTAGTTATGCCGACATTACGGAGGCTCGTGACGATCGTTTCCTTGCATCCCTGACAGTACGTGAAGGCGAACGCGCTAATTTTGCTTATATTGTTCGCGCGGTGACGCCCGGAAATTTTGCAATTCCTGGCGCGGTTGCTGAAGACATGTATCGGGCTGATATCTTTGGGCGTTCAGCTGCAGGCAGGGTGCAGATAACTGCGGAGTAGATGTTGAGAGTTATCAACAAAACTGGATTGGGATGGTTGTGGCCAAAAGCATTTTATTTTGCTTTGGCGGCGATCATCTTGCTTGCTGCGCTTGATTTGGTTTTTCCGCCACCATTGGCCAAAGCAAACCAAATATCTCAAGTGGTGTTGGACCGAAACGATGTTCCTCTGAGGGCCTTTTCATTGAAGGATGGGCGCTGGCGATTGAAGGCGGACTTGGACACCATCGATCCGGATTTCATTGAGGCGCTTTTGGCTTATGAGGACGAACGTTTTTACCAACATATTGGTGTGGATTTCCAAGCGATAATTCGTGCAAGCTTGAGTATGATGAAAGCCGGGCGCGTCGTTTCGGGTGGTTCCACCATCTCAATGCAAACAGCAAGGTTACTTGAACCAAAACAGCGAACTTTTACAGCTAAACTTCAACAAGCAATTCGCGCTGTTCAGCTTGAATTGCGCATGTCGAAAAAAGAAATTCTAGAGTTATATCTAACGCTTGCTCCTTATGGCGGAAATGTTGAGGGGGTGAGGTCTGCAAGTTGGGCGTACTTGGGAAGAGAGCCTGTAAATCTAACACCAGATGAAATTGCTCTATTGATTGCATTGCCTCAATCACCGGAGGCTCGTCGTCCCGACCTTAAACCTCAGCAAGCCAAAATAGCTCGAAAGCGTGTTTTGGACCGTTTGGTTGCTAAGAATGTCATTCAAGCTGAAATAGCTGCTGAAGCAGCAACTGCGTCGGTACCGCATCGCCGGAATTTTCCAGCATTTGCATGGCAAGCATCGGAGGAAGCAAGGCGTCGTGCACCGTATATGCAAGCTGATATAAAAATGCACTTGGATTTCCGACTGCAGGCAAGATTGGAAGCATTAGCGAAAACTGCGGTCAATGAGATGGATGATCAGGCTCAAATTTCGGTTATGGTTGTTGATCTCAAGACGCAATATGTTTTGGCATCTATTGGGTCTGCTAGTCGTGATCGCGCGGGCGGCTGGCTTGATCTTACAAATCGATATCGTTCGCCAGGTTCAACTTTGAAACCATTTATATATGGAATGGCTTTTGATGAAGGATTTGCAGCTCCGGCTACCCAAATATCGGATTTGCCAAAGCGGTTTAAATCATATCAACCAGAAAACTTTGATCGTTCATTTCGAGGAGATGTGACAGTTGCTCAGGCATTGCAACATTCTTTAAATGTACCGGCAGTTCATGCATTGGATGCAATTGGCCCTTCAAGGTTTGCGTCTAGTTTAGCGTTTGCAGGGGCTTCACCACGCTTACCCAAACGTGCGGAAAATGATGCTGGTTTAGCTCTAGCTCTTGGCGGTGTTGGTCTTACAGTTCGTGACCTCGCCTTACTGTATACAGCTTTGGGAAATGAAGGGGCTGCTCGACCTTTGAGTTGGATAAAAGGTGAGGGGCTTACGAAAAGAGATGATGAAATCGTTCAGTTTTTATCACCTCAAAATACTCAAAAAATCATAGAGATTTTAAAGTCTGCGCCAACCCCAGAGGGGCGTATGCCCGCAAATTTGACCAAAAGCGCGCCTCAAATTGCGTATAAAACCGGCACTTCTTACGGTTATAGAGATGCTTGGGCTGCAGGTGTATCAAATGGACTAGCAATTGTGGTGTGGGTGGGGAGAGCTGATGGTGCGCCTCGGGCAGGTGCTACAGGTAGAGAGGTTGCTCTGCCTGTTTTGTTTGATGTGTTTGATACGGCGATCATCGCTCTACGAAGGAATGAGTATGGTGTTCACAAAGGTGAAGAGCCATGGACAGGTGCTGCTCCGTTTACATTGAGTCGTTTTGAACATGAGGAAAGACCTCCAGAAATTTTGTTTCCACCAAATGAGAGCGAACTTTGGCAGGATAGAGAAGGGCGCGGTTTTGCTCTGTCTGCCAGAGGACAGGGCGATTTAGTTTGGTATGTGCAGGGAGAAAAATTAGAGGACGCGAAACATGGTGATCCCGTATGGGTTCCTCAAAATGAAGGTTTCTACGAATTGAAGGTTGTTGATTCTAGAGGAGTGAGTAGCCGTTCATCAGTTCGAATCACCAGAACTGCTCTTCGTTAGATATCACCCCTCATGTTCGCTTTTTGCGGTTGCAGCAATGGGTTTGTTGCGATGCGTCAGGGTTGTTGAGAAGGCATAATTTTTCTTTAGAAGCACCTATTTGAAGCGCGTTTAAAATTATTGAACGTCATCGATAGAATGACATTTTTGCGAAAAGGTAATTGTAAATGTTGTTTTTATCCGTGGTGAAGGAATTTTTTTCGGTTTCCCAAACGGATGTTTGTCTGTGAAAAGTATGTATCCAGCTGATTGATGTTGGGGTTTTCGTTCAATGAAGTGGCCGGAAGCAGTGAAAATATACCTTCTACCTTAGCTTGAAATGATTTTTTCGAAAAAATATTTGGCAGTCATAAAGAGCACCAAGCTGAAGTCTATGATAGTTGCATTTATCGATGTGAAGAGATGCAAATCATAACATCAGGAAAAAATCATTGCTCTTAAGTGGTGTAATTTTTGAATTTTTCTTGATTAAATTGCATATTAACTATGGCTAGTTTCATCAGAGAACAGATTGTTTTTGAAAGAAAAATTAACAATTGAATTTATGCTAGAAAAATTGAAATTTATGGATTTTTTAACTTTGTTTCAAAAAAAAATCAGTTATTGATTTGAAATGTAATGATTTATTTGCTACTATAAATATAACTTAAGAGCTTGGGTTACTTTGATCGGACGTTAAAATATAGGGAAAAATCTTCGTTATTTGTCAGTTTGTAAATATATTCTGTATTCAACGGTTGATTTCTTAATAATATTCTGTATTTACTGTCCGCGAAATTTGGAAGTATTCAAAACTATTGATGTGCTTCCTGATTACAGCTTTGATAGTTAACTGAATTTTTTTAATTTTAGTTTTCTGTTTAAACTGTTCGTTAAAGTTTTAATATATTCTGGCAGTCAGAAATCAGATTGATTTAGTTAGAATATTTAGTTTCGTCCAGATATGCCTGCGTCCCCCCCAACCCAGCTGGCATTTCGGACTTACGGTAACACCGTCTCTCTTCGGAGGGGCGGTGTTATTGTTTTCTGACCTGTTTTTTCTTGTTTTAATCCACACTATTTTTGGAGTACTAAACATAGGTCTAGGCTGAATCGTAACTCTTTTATGCTATATCCCGCGCATGCTAACAGAATTAGATCATATCGTATTAGTTTGCGGCGATATCGACGCTGCAACTTATAATTACTCAAAATTGATTGGACGAAGCCCTGATTGGACCTCGAAAAACGAAGAAGATGGAACATCCATTTCTTTGTTTAAGATTGGTGGAACGGCATTGGAATTATTGGCTCCATCAGGGAAGGGGGTGGTTGGCGACAAATTGCGTCAAATGGTGTCTCGGGATGGAGAAGGACTCACCAGTTTAGCTTTTGCCTGCAAAGATATTGAAAAGACACGAAAGCAATTTGTGCGACGCGGAATAAATCCCTCCGAAATTGGTGTTGGAGCTAGTTTGGACGATAAAACGGGAAAGCGAAGAAGCTGGAGAAGAATGCGTCTGGATACAGACCTAACATTCGGAGTGCGCCAGTTTGTTCTTGAGCTTGATGAAGGAAGTGAAATAACTTCACAAGCATCTCATGATGACTGTGTTTCTCAGCTAGATCATGTTGTGATTAATTCTCCCGCTCCTGAAAGGGCTGCTTCCTTGTATGGAGCTAAACTAGGTGGAGAATTGCGGTTAGATTTGGTTCGCGAAGATTTGGCATCACGGTTTCAATTTTATCGGATTGGGCGCGCATCAATCGAGATTGTTAGTCGTTTGGGTGAGGAAGATAAGACTGCAGATGATGCACTCTGGGGTGTGAGTTGGCGTGTGAAAAACATTGAGGGGGCGCACCAGCGACTTAAAGACAATGGTTTTCAGTTGACGGATATTCGCCCTGGACGAAAAAAAGATTCAAAAGTCTTCACTGTTCTGGATAGAACGTGCAATACACCAACATTGTTTATAGAGAGAACCTAGAATAAGGTTGCTCAAAATGTAGAATTTAGACCGGCTGAGGCAATTTATGACCCCATTTACGACTCTGCGTGGCGCGGCTGCTCCCTTGAAAACAGGTGATGCGCTTTTGGCCAACGTTGACACGGATATGATCATTCCCAAACAGTTCTTGAAAACTGTGACACGGGAAGGACTAAAAGTGGGGCTCTTCCATGAAATGAAGACAAATTCCGATGGCACTCCAAATAAAGAATTTGTTCTGAATAAACCAGCATATGAAAATGCTTCAATTTTGATCGCCGGAGACAATTTTGGTTGTGGGTCATCAAGAGAGCATGCGCCTTGGGCAATTCTTGATCAGGGAATTCGCTGTGTCATTGCACCTTCCTTTGCAGACATCTTTTTTAATAACTGTTTTAAGAATGGCATTTTGCCGATCGCATTGCCTCAAGAAATTTGCGATAAACTTGCGGAGCAAGCGGGCGGTGGAAACCATGTATTTACGGTAGACCTGCCAAATCAGAAAGTTACGGCACCAGACGGAAATGAATATGCATTTGATATTGATCAGGGGCGTAAAGAAAATCTGGTAGCTGGTTTGGATGAAATTGGTGAATCCATGACACATAGCGTTGAAATAGAAGCCTATGAAAACAAACGACAGATAATGACGCCGTGGTTAGAGCGAGCTTAACATGTTGTTGCTGGAAGGGTGGTTGAGGCTGCCTCCAAATGCACTGAGTGAAAACAAAGAATTGTTCGTCGAGTTTGTAAAAGCTTGTAATACCGAGCAAGGCTGTTTGGAGTTTTCGTTTTCAATAGATGTGGCAAATCCCGATGTTTTGAATTTGCGGGAGCGTTTTGTCGATGAGGCTGCCTTTGAACAGCATCAACAGGCAAAACACACTATAGAGTTCAAAGAGAAGCTTTACGCTTTGGGGGGGGTTGAGCGGGATGTTCGATTTTATAGAAATGTCGAACCTGTTCAAAGGTAGTCGTGGTGACAGATGAAGTTGTTTTGATCGGCACGTTCCGACTACCGTTTGAGAATAGAGCTAAAGCAAAAGCTGCGATGGTTGATATGGTTGTGGCTAGTAGGGCGGAAGCGGATTGCCTTGAGTATAGTTATGCCTTCGATTTAGAAGATAATAATCTTGTGCGTGTGTGTGAACGTTGGCAAAATCATCAAGCTTTTGACCAACATAGGTCTTCCACTCATTTGAAGGTTTGGCGAGATAATTGGCCCGCTTTAGAAATCTCAGATCCCAAGCTATTTATCTACAGTTCCAAGCGCACTGCATTGTAAAAGGTTTATGCAGTTGAAATATTCAGTTTGCCGATTTGCCAAAAGGTAGATTTTGCTTATATGAAGCTTCAAAATTACAATTACTGAAAGAATTTTCCATGACGCAGACATTTCTTCTTTTACCTGGTGACGGTATCGGCCCTGAAGTGACGGCTGAAGCGCGTCGTGTTTTGGATGTAGTTGCGCCGGACCTTGAATTCTCTGAAGCGTTGTTTGGTGGTGCATCCTATGATGAACATGGCACACCGCTTACCGATGAGGTTTTACAGCAGGCACGTGATTCTGATGCTATTTTGATGGGGGCTGTAGGAGGCCCAAAATGGGCTGGATCTGAGCGTCATTTGCGGCCTGAAATGGGCTTACTGCGTCTTCGCAAAGAGTTGGATGTGTATGCCAACTTACGTCCGGCTTTTTGCTTTCCAGCATTGGCGGATGCCTCAAGTCTGAAACGTGAATTCGTTGAAGGTTTGGATATCATGATCGTCCGTGAACTGACATCTGGTGTGTATTTTGGTGAACCGCGTGGTATTGACGATTTGGGCAATGGCGAGCGCAAAGGTTATGACAATGCATGTTATACAAGCTCTGAAGTGCGCCGTGTTGCTCGCGTTGCATTTGAAATTGCCAAAGGCCGTAAAGGTAAAGGCGGCGCGTATCCGGGTGTTACATCAACTGAAAAATCAAATGTGATGGAGTCGGGAGTATTGTGGCGTGAAGAGGTGATAAAGCTTCACCAAGAAGAATTCGCGGATGAACCACTAGATCACATTCTAGCTGATGCGATGGCAATGCAACTTGTCAAAAAACCCAAAGACGTGAACGTGATTTTAGCTGACAACCTATTTGGAGATATTCTCTCTGATGAAGCGTCTCAATTAACTGGCTCTATTGGTATGTTGCCTTCGGCTGCACTGGGTGAACCGGGTACTCCCGGGCTGTATGAGCCAGTGCATGGTTCAGCACCGGATATTGCAGGGCGTGGGCTGGCGAATCCGTGTGCAGCTATTTTGTCTGCAGAGATGGCATTGCGTTGGTCATTAGATCGCGCTGATGCCGCTGATCGCATATGGAATGCTGTTGGAAAAGCGCTGGAAGATGGCGCGCGTACTGCAGACCTTGGTGGATCGATGTCTACCTCTCAAATGGGCGATGCAGTTATTTCAGCGCTTTAGGGGATAAGTTAAAGCGCTAGTCTGAATGTACTGATCTGACTAGCGCTTCTATTGATTAGAATAACGGCCTGCTTATTCCGAGATGTAGATGTCTTTGCGGTATGTCTTTCCGGCAGCTAGAAAGCATAACCCAGCAATAGCGAACAATCCGGTCGTGATGGCGCAAGCTAGCTGCATTCCATACCCTTTGGCTTCGCGACAGGCAGTTAACCCAGCTTCACCAAGAGACTGATCTCTTAGACTACAAGACGCTGTAATTTGTTCGGCTAATCCAGCCGAGTTGATGTAATTGCTTGTAAACGTATCAGCTAGGAGCCCAACTAATGGAGGGCCCAGACCATACCCAATCAAATTGACTATGAACAACAGAACAGCGACTGAAGTTGCCCGAGATCTCGTACTCACGACTGCTTGTGCAATGTTATATTGCGCTCCGAGGTAAAAATACTGGAGTATCGCGGCGCACATAAACGCTACTAGCATGAGTGAATGCTGTTTCATAAAGAATGCGATTGCAAACAAAGGAAAACACAATAAGAACGCGATGCCTGGCACCCACGTTGCGGCAGTTTCAGACTTCAATGACGCTTTTTGTGTGAGGAAGCCTCCCAAAAATGCTCCGAAAGTTCCAGCTAATCCAACTGGAGCCATAAACATGATTGCGGTTTCTCCGGCACTGTATCCATGTACATATTGGATAAACAAAGGAGAGAATCCAACGAGACCATAGCCAGCGAATGCTGCGAGAGTTGCTCCCGCTGCCATAATCCAAAAAGTTGGCTTACTAAAAATTTCGTTGAGTGCCTCTGTTAATCCAGTTTTTTCTTCTTTTTGGGTTGAAGGAGGATCGGAATATCCTCGTGGTGGTTCTTTGATTGTGAAAAGAACAATTAGACCAATAATTATGCCGGGAGCACCAACATAAATAAAGGCTTCACGCCAAGTGAAGTTTTGAATAATCCAACCGCCACCCAATTGAGCTATCACCCCTCCGGCAGTCACACCCATTGCGTATATTCCAAGGGCAGTGGGGCGCGCCTGCGGTACATAGTAATCACTGATGAGTGAATTTGCTGGTGGCGTACATCCAGCTTCGCCAATACCCACAAGAAGACGTGCGAGAAGTAGAGTTGCAAAACCGACCGCGAACCCGCACAAAACAGTGGCTATAGACCACAGTATGACGCAAATTCCGATAATGCGAACTCTGTTATATCGCTCAGAAAAGCTAGCAAGGGGAATCCCAAGAAGCGTATAAAACAGAGCGAACCCAATTCCTGATAATATACCGAATTCGAAATTGCTAAGGCCGAACTCCGCGATAATGGGGCCACCCATGACGCTGATGAGAATACGGTCGATAAAATTAAGCGTGTAAACGATTGTCAAAGACCATAAAACGAATGATCTATAACCAAAGCTACCAAAACTCGTACCGGTATTAGTCACAGCACTTGCGGTGCTTGTGTTCATTTGCTCCTCCCAAGGGTTTGCGTCTCTTTGTACGCTTGTTCAAAAACAGCTTAACAAGAGAATTAGAAGCGACAAGGTGCTGGAGGATTAAAATTTAAGCTGATTAGACTAATTCGATCAGTGTTACCTAGCGACCAATTTGGAATCTTTAGACACAGTTGAGTGGTTGTTTATTGAGATTTTATTGTAAATTTAGTCAATAAAAAAACTGAAAAGGTGTTATTGTAAGTTTTATAAAAAGTTATTTAATTACAATTGTCTGTTGTTGTTGTTGAGCACTTTATTTCTAAAAAAGCCTTGCATGGCAACGTTCATAATGCGTTTAAATGTCGGACATTCCGAATGACTGGGTGCTGTGCAATTGACTGCATGAATTAGACCATCACGCATTGCTGTAAGTTTTTTTATTTTCTTATCTAGTTCGTCCGCTTTTTCTTTCAAAACGCGTTTGTCAATTTTTGTTTGACCGTCCGATGTGAACATTTTTGCGATTTCTTCTAGAGTGAAACCGGCAGCTTGTCCCATCGAAATAAGAGCCAGGCGTTCATAAATCTCAGGGTCGAAAAGGCGTTTCAACCCGTGCCTGCCAATGGAGTGTATAAGACCAAGTTCTTCATAATATCGCAATGTAGAAGACGCGATTCCGGTGTTGCGAGAGACTTGTGAAATATTCTGATCTTGCATACTTGACCTCAAGTGGGCTTGAAGTTGTACGGTATTTGAATACTGAAGTCCTTTCAATACTCAGGAGCGATAAAATGAGTTTAGAAAACACTGAAATTCCAGATATGAAATCCATTTGGAATGGAAAAGGTGGCCAGGTTTGGGTGGAAAACCAAAAACTATTGGACGGAATGTTTAAGCCATTTGAGGATTGCCTCGTTAAGGCTGTCTTGGATAGCGGAAAGGTGAATATTCTCGACATCGGATGTGGAGCGGGAGCTACGAGTTTAGCAACATCGTGGGTGCTGGGTGAAACTGGGAAAGTAACGGGCGTAGACGTCTCAAAAGCTCTGATTCAAGCTGCAAAAGAAAGAACGACTATTGGGGAAAGCTCTACTCAGTTTATTTGTTCTGATGCTCAAAGTTACAGATTTGAAGAAGCCGTTTATGATATGGTCATTTCTCGTTTTGGCGTCATGTTTTTCGATGACCCTGTTGCGGCGTTTAAGAATTTTCATAGCGCAGCGACTACCGATGCTCAGCTTCATGTGTACGCATGGCGTAGTCCCACTGAAAATCCATTTATGACGGCGGCGCAAAAGGCCGCGGCTCCATATATGCAAGGCCTCCCCAAACCAGAACCCAATGCACCTGGGCAATTTGGGTTTGCTAATGCCGATTACGTTCGGGAAATTCTCACAAAAGCTGGCTGGAAAGGTGTGGAAATCGAACCAATTGATCTGGAATGTTCATTAGCGGCTCGAGAGTTGGAAAAATACAATACCAATTTGGGTGTGCTTGGAATGATTTATGATCAATTGGACAATGAAACACGCGAAGAGGTTAGATCAAAAGTCCAATCGGCATTTCAGTCTTTTGTAAAAGGTGATCGCGCGGAGTTTGTAGCTGCTTGTTGGAAAATTACTGCTTGTGCAAACTAGAGAGTGGGGCTTCTAATTGTTAGACAATGCGAGCATTTTATCCACAAATTCTTGAGTAGGAATGTTTCGGGCATCTCTCCATGCGAAAACTGAATTGCTGTTGAGTATTTCTCCGTTGGGAGACTGCACTATAACCGCTGGAAGCCCTTCAAGTTTGCTAAATCCCAGTGCTGTATGGATTGCCTGATTACGTTCATATTTGCCAACATCAATTTGAACAGTTTCAAATTTTGGATTTAGCAATTCCTCTACTTGATTGTGCTCCAATGTTGCTGACAATAAACGCGCATCCGGACACCAGTTTCCACCCAACATGATAAGAAGTGGAACATTGCGAGATACAGCATTTTGGCGAGCATTTTCTAGCTTTGCGGAAGCATCTTCAGTTTCGTTGAATGGTGTATCTTTTGCGGTAATAACAACGCTTGAAAGTGACATGATGTTTCTATTTCCGCCAAGTTTGAATGATGTCAGCGACTTCTTCTCTGACAATTAATATAGCTTCATTGCGCGTCAAGGCATCCACTTGCATCAGATTTTCATAGTCTGTTTTGTTCTTTCGAACATAGACCCTCATACACATGGCAATTGCGGTTTTTAGATCAATGTCTCTGTATTGTTCGCTTTGAAGGCCGTCAGAAATGATTTTTGCATCTTCTTCAGGGCAATTTGGATAATAGCGAGACAAGTGCTTTGAGATTGATTTTTGAGTGTGTGGCATGACTTCTCAGACAATGAATATAAGAGGGGCGTTTTTATGCCAAATTGATCAATCTTGCCAGTGGTTTTTAGGTGGAATTAGGGCTGAAAAAGTGAGCGTACCTTATACTGGTACGCTCGCAAACGCTACTTTTTAGCAATGCACTCAACTTCGACACGGGCATTAAATGCTAGACCAGCAGCTTGAAAGGCAGTTCTAGCCGGATAGGTGCCGTTAAAGTGTTTTTTGTATTCTTCGTTAAAGGCAGGCCAGTCTTTCATATCAGCGAGTATAGCTGTGCATTTCACAAGATTACTTGTGGTAAGACCTGCTTTTGCTAGATTTTCTTTGATGTTCTCCATCGTTTGGCGGGTCTCGGGTGTGATGCCACCTTCGATCAATCCTTTGCCGTGGACAATTCCCAGCATGCCAGAAAGGAAAACCCAACCATCTGCTTCCGTGAAATATGATAAAGGGAAGTCTTGTTCTTTCAATACGGCGGAAGTTTCAAAATGTATGTTGGCGGCAGGGTCTGATGGCGGCGCAGTGGTTTGGCATGCGGCTAAACTCAGTGCGATGCAGGAGGCCAGAAGAATGTGTTTCATTGATTGTCCCGTTGTATCGATTAAATGGTATATCCTATTTGCTTCGAGCGTGAATGGGTAGAGCTTTTTTGTCAAACACTGGAAAAGAGAATACAACGTCAACATATAGAGTGGATCAGAATTTAGTTTTTAGGCCAGAATAATGATTCCAATTTCCATTCTAGATCTTGCGCACATCGTTGAAGGCAGCAACTCCACCAGAACATTTGCTGACTCAGTTGAGTTGGCAAAAGCGGCTGAAATATTGAATTATGATCGTGTTTGGTATGCTGAACATCACAATATGCGGGGAGTGGCCAGTTCCGCGACATCTGTTCTCATCTCCCACATTGCGGCCCAAACTAAGACTATTCGTTTGGGAGCAGGTGGTATTATGTTGCCTAACCATTCGCCACTTGCCATAGCTGAGCAATTTGGAACATTGGCAACTTTGTATCCGGATAGAATTGATTTGGGATTGGGCCGAGCACCCGGTGGTGATCAGGAAACAATGCGCGCAATGCGGCGTAACAAACATGCTGGAGACAATTTCGGCGGAGATGTCGCAGAGCTGCTGAGCTATTTGGACGTTCCCAATCCATCCGCCAGAATAGTGGCGGTTCCTGGGGAGGGGACTAAAGTTCCTGTGTGGATTTTGGGTTCTAGCCTCTATGGTGCGCAATTGGCAGCAGAATTGGGATTGCCATATGCATTTGCATCTCATTTTGCGCCACAGCAATTAGTGCCTGCTGTGGAATTGTATCGTCAGGCATTTAAACCTTCTCAGTATTTGGCAAAACCGCACTTCATGTTTGCTGCCAATGTGTTTGCTGCGGACACTCAAAGCGAAGCAGAGTATCATTTTTCATCTTTGCAGCAGGCATTTGTACGAATGGTTACAGGGAACCGCGCACAACTGCCTGCGCCCGCTGAAAACTTGGAAATTCCACCTCAAATTCAACAACAAACGGATATGATGTTGGCAGCGAGTGCTGTCGGAACGAAAGAGCAAGTTGTCGAAGACCTTAAGCCGTTTCTCGAACGGCTAAAGCCAGATGAGATCATCATGACTTCGGCCTTTTACGATCCTAAAGCGCGGTTACGTTCCATGGAACTTGTGGCCGAGATAAAAGAACAATTGTGAGAAATGATATGAGCAAGACAATACTATTAACCGGTGCGACAGATGGAATTGGGCTGGAAACAGCAAGACGTCTTGTGAGTGAGGGGCATACAGTTTTGCTTCATGGGCGTAATCCGGAGAAATTGCAAAAAGTGAAATTGCAATTGTCAGAATTGGGAAGTGTTGAGAGCTATATTGCTGACATGTCCCAACTGGATGACGTCGCTAAAATGGCAGACAATATTCTAGCAGACCATAAAATGATCGATGTGGTTATCAACAATGCTGGAGTATTGAAAACGTCTGCTCCGCTTACACCAGACGGGTTTGATACTCGGTTTGTCGTCAATACGTTTGCCCCTTATTTGTTGACGCAAAAGCTATTGCCAATCATGTCCGCGCAAGGGCGAATTATAAATCTTTCATCCGCTGCCCAAGCAGAGGTGAACGTGGCCGCTATGCTTGGTGATCAACCGCTTGATGATATGGCGGCCTATGCGCAGAGCAAGCTTGCCATCACAATGTGGACACGTGCGATGGCGGAAAAACACAAAGATGAAAACCGCGTGTTTATTGCCGTGAATCCTGGATCATTGCTCGCCAGTAAAATGGTGAAAGAAGGTTTTGGAATGGCAGGAAATGATATCAACATAGGCGTTGATATTTTATGTCGAACCAGTCTTTCCGATGAGTTTGCGAATGCATCCGGCCAATATTTTGACAATGATAGTGGTCAGATAGCTGCGCCTCAAGCAGATGGTTTGGATGACATCAAAATAAAGAAAATTGTTGATGCTATTGAAAGCGTTACAGCCAAATATACTTCCTAAAATAAAGGAATCGAGATCCGGCAGGTTGGGGGGATTTCGCCGGATCTCGACCTCTGAAAACTAGCGGTAGTTTTAGGGAGGGACTGGGTACCGCTAGTTAGAAACGTAATGATTAATCGTTTAATGCGCTTCGTATCGTGCGGCGCACGGCTTTACGAATTGGTGTTTGTTTTTTCACAACAACAGCTTTTTGGACAACCACACCTCTGGGCGCAACAGCCACTTTGGTCACCTTGGCGCGTTTCACAGCTGGGGCCTTCTTCACCACAACAACTTTCGTGACAGACTTAACCGCGACTGGTTTTGCCATTGCGGGCATGGTAAGTCCGCAGCCCAATATTCCTGCGATCACGAGTGATTTGAGTGCATTGCTTGGCATATTATCCTCCGTCTTTCGTCTTTGATATGAGTTATACGAGGAGGGGTAGTTCAATCCGTCGTTTTTTATGCACAAATATCTCCGCCATCGATTGCCGATGCGAGAGTATGCATAAATGGGCTGCAAGGCGTTGCCATTAACAGCGATAATGATAGCTGGATCGCTCCAGCAGTAGAAGTAGCTGCCTCTGGCAACGCCTCACCTGATATTTTGTCCGCAGTGAAGACCTGTCTTACAGAGGCTCCATGAACCTCAGCCAGGGAAGCGTACCTCCTCTGGTTCCCTTTCTGGTACAGCGCCCAAAAGCTCTTTCCGGTCTACCGAAGCTAAAGACCGGCGAGTCCCCTCAGGATATCAGTCCTCTCATCAGAAATGCCAAGTCGGTCGCGCAATTTCCGCCCACACAATGCGATGAGAAGATGAGGGCAGTATGTGCAGTGATGTGAGGGAGGGGGATTAGTTTTACTTTATTGTCATCCCAAACTTGATTTGGGATCCACGGTTTACACATGGCTAGCTTTTCCAAGGAGGAATTATGAGTTACGAGTCAAACCGATTTTCATCAGTCTTAAAAGCTAGTCACTATCGATGAGTGGATCCCAGTCTGCACTGGGATGACAGTATTTGTCGTAGGCACTGCTTGGACCAAACAAACCCTAATAATGCGGCGGCGGCTGGTGTGCTGGCGGCGCATCCGCGCTTGAGCCTGCGCTTTCTTCCATGCGCTCTATCTGGCGCTGAAGCTTCTCGATCAGCTTCCATTGCTCCATCACAGTGGCATTTAGCTCTTCAATCGTCTCGTCCTGATGAACGATCCGCATCTCAAGCGCGTCTAGGCGGGATATATCTGTCATGCCGAGTTGATAGCGTTGGATGGCGTATGGGGCAATGGGGAGTATTGTTCATATGTCGGGGAGCGATCCTACGGTGACATAATTTAGATACAATAAAACCTGTTTGAGTTTATATACTCGTTCCCTAATACCCCTTATCGATCCCAATACACGATACCGTGATACCTAGATACTACGAGACACGATACCCGGATACCGTATTGTTATAAATAATTTGTTTATTTTCAGGTGATTGTGGATCTTGATCTATATATATAATCCATCTCATATATTAAGTATGCTGTTTTTAAGCGAACTCACTATCTCAGTTTGGTATATATTGCGTTTTGTTGTGCCATCTATACCTGAACTTGGCATTCGACTTTTCGTCTTGAGTGTCCTATAAATAAATTATCGGGAACGTACGGAGTTAGCTGGTGTCCAAAGCTAGTAGTATCTCTGGTTGAACTTTATCCGGGATTTAACAACTAGTACTGTTAGAGGAAAGCGTCCAAACCTTTCTTTGTTTTTTATAGGAGGTGAATATGTCCCGACGAAGACATAAAGATGTATTGAGGCGTCAAATAGAGGCGCGCTCTAAATTGTGGCCCGAGCTTGATGTGAATGAATTGTGGGATAAGCAGAATGAAGGGTGGGTTGCGCTCCCTAGGTTGATGCCTTTGATGATGAGCATCATGGATGATTTGTCTGGAAAAGGGTTTCCAGTAAGTCGTACATATTTGGAAATGTGGTCAAGACTTCGAGATGAGTATTTTTTAACTCTTAATCGTCCTGAGGAGATGGCGTTTCACGCTGGATTTGAGGGGCAGCGAGCTTTGCGGACTTGGAAGGATCGAGTTCAACGGTTGGCTAACTTAGGTTTTATAGGGGTAAAGTCGGGGCCGATTGGCGAGCTGTCTTATGCGATTTTTTATAACCCGTACTATGTGGTGAAACGTGCATATCTGAAAAGTGAATTTCAAGAGAATAAATGGCAGGCTTTGTTAGTTCGAGCGAATGAGATTGGTGTATTTGATATTGACGATATTGATGATGATGGAAAGCTCATTCCACTTGAGGAGGAACCGATTCCGTCGTCGCATAAACTCAAGCGGAGGGCGGCGCAGAGCACTAAATTAAGCGAGCTTTGATTAATTTGTTTATCACAAAGTCGCAATCTTGAAATATCCGTATTCCCAGACTTGATCTGGGATCCAGACATAGGGAAATGTCGCGCAAAGCGCGGCTTTATATCTTGGCCTAGATCCCCGCCTGCGCGGGGAAAATGGGTGGTGATTTGGGTGAGTAGACAAGCTAACACTGTCATCCCTGCGGAGGCAGGGATCCACTTATCTACACTAGCTTGCGTTGAAGAGTGGATCCCAAATCAAGTTTGGGATGACCGTTGGTTGTTGCTCGGTGGAGATGAGCAACAACCAACGGTCATGCCCGATGAGCTTGCTCATCTGGGTATCCAGCTCCTGAACTTTCGACGCCTTTAGAGTTTTGCTATTTCGGGAGTTGGATCCCCTGACGGCGGAGCCGCCGGGGATGACGCATGGATAAGGCGCTAAAGTCTTAATCAATCGGCTCGCGTTTTTCGCCTGACTCGCTGAGGTAGATTTCTCCGCCTTTTTCGACGAATTCCTGAGACTTTTGCGCCATGCCTTGTTCGGCTTCCAATTGGAGGGCTTTTTTCTCATTGTCTGAGAGTGTGTCAGCATAATCGCGCACGTCTTGCGTGATCTTCATGGAACAGAATTTCGGGCCACACATAGAGCAGAAGTGCGCGACTTTGTGCGCATCTTTTGGCAATGTCTGGTCGTGGAAATCACGGGCTGTTTCAGGGTCCAGCGCGAGGTTGAACTGATCTTCCCAGCGGAACTCAAAACGTGCACGTGATAAAGCATCATCGCGAATTTGCGCTGCGGGGTGGCCTTTGGCAAGGTCTGCTGCGTGGGCGGCCAGGCGGTATGTGATCACACCCACTTTTACATCGTCACGATCTGGCAAGCCAAGGTGTTCTTTTGGGGTCACGTAACACAGCATTGCTGTACCATACCAACCAATCATAGCCGCACCGATACCAGATGTGATGTGGTCATAACCTGGCGCGATATCTGTTGTGAGGGGGCCAAGCGTATAGAAGGGTGCTTCACCACATTCTTTGAGTTGCTTGGTCATGTTGACCTTGATCTTGTGCATTGGCACGTGACCCGGGCCTTCAATCATCACCTGACAGCCTTTGGTCCAAGCAATTTTTGTGAGTTCGCCAAGTGTTTCAAGCTCTGCAAATTGGGCGCGGTCATTGGCATCTGCCACAGCACCCGGACGCAAGCCATCACCCAGAGAGAATGTCACGTCATACTTGCGCATGATGTCACAGATTTCTTCAAAGTGGGTGTAGAGGAAGCTTTCCTTGTGGTGGGTCAGCATCCATTTGGCCATGATGGAACCACCACGCGATACGATACCACATGTGCGGTTCACGGTGAGGTGGATGTAAGCCAAGCGTACACCGGCGTGGATGGTGAAATAGTCGACGCCTTGCTCACATTGTTCGATCAATGTGTCGCGGTAGACTTCCCATGTTAGGTCTTCGGCAATGCCGTTCACTTTTTCCAAAGCTTGGTAGATTGGCACTGTCCCGATTGGTACAGGAGAGTTACGCAAAATCCATTCACGTGTGTTGTGGATGTTGCGGCCTGTGGACAGGTCCATCACATTGTCTGCACCCCAACGCGTAGCCCAGACCATTTTTTCCACTTCTTCTTCCACAGAAGAGGCCACAGCAGAGTTACCAATGTTGGCGTTAATCTTCACAAGGAAGTTGCGACCAATGATTTGTGGCTCAAGCTCTGGGTGGTTGATGTTGGATGGGATAACCGCGCGGCCTTTGGCGATTTCGTCACGCACGAATTCTGGAGTGATGAATTCTGGAATTTCTGCGCCAAAGCTTTCGCCTTGTGCCACTGTTTCAGCAGCATTTTCAACAGCTTCTTGGCGGCCCATATTTTCGCGCTCGGCGATGTAGATCATCTCTTTCGTGATGATGCCAGCGCGGGCAAATTCGAGCTGTGTGATTGGGCCATCGCCAACACCGCGAAGAGGCTTGTGTTTGGTGGGGAATTCGCGGGCAAGGTGTTTACCTGTCGCGCCGCCATTGTCTTCGATTTTGATGTCGCGGCCTTCATATTCTTCGACATTTCCGCGCTCTAATACCCAAGCAGTACGCTCACGAGCCAAACCTTTTTCAACGTCGATCTCAACGGATGGGTCAGAATAGGGGCCAGATGTGTCATACACAGGCACTGGCGGTTCATTCGCGCTTGGGTGCAGGTCGATCTCGCGGCGGGGCACGCGCAATGTCGGGTCCGCCTTTGGATTTGTGTACACTTTGCGAGAGCTAGGCAGCGGGCCAGTCGTCACTTTAGGTGTTTCAAATTCAGATTGGTTTGTTGGTTTGTTCATAACAGTGCAGGACCCAGTAATTATGGTTAGCGGCCTGCTTCAGCGTGGAAGGGTGGTGGCTTTCCGTCTGCCCCAAATCCGTTCCTACGCCGGCACAAACCGGATCAGGTTCAAAGGGTGCTGGGGAGGTGTCCCCATCTCAGCGCTTAACCATACGCGCCCCTCGGATGAGAAGGAAGATACCTGATTATTCCGGTGGGTCAATTGGGAGAAGGAAGGTGGGGGCTATTTTTGTCCTTTGTTTCTCCGCTTATCCGGATAAGCATATCGGAGTTCAGGATATGTTTTAATTGTTTTAGTTTTTGATGATCTGCGTACACAAGAAGTACATGTTTTATCTTTGCAGATTTCAATTTTTTTCCACCTGACTTGGCGGGGTGAAGAATAAGAAAGCTGGGATCGAAATTGTACGTTTTTATGAATTTTATGTCTTCTGGCACTAGAACTGCCATTTTATCTGTGCCTTCGATCTTTATGACTATTTGATTTTTAGAAATGATAAATCTTGATTTTTTTATGTTGGGCACTTCAAGAATAACCTTGATTGCAACAATAACAACTATCAAAAAAACTGCGAAGCAATCATATAAATCTAAAGGTGATCGCAAAAATATTAACCTAGCAATCCAGTACACTAGAAGATTGGTCACAACCAATGTGATTGCTCTAATAAATTGAAATTTGAAAGAAAAGTTATTGTTGGGCCCTGCTTCCCAGTTAATGCTGTTTGACTCATTTGTATTGTGACTCATGAATAATATTTCCCCTTAAACCCTATCCATACGCGCCTCTCGGATAAGGGAGAAAATACCTGTTTGTTCAGGTTGGTCAATTGTGGTTTGGTTGTCTCACTTCCGTTTGCGGGAATGATAAGTCAGCGCCATCGTTATGCAATGTGTAATAGCATCCGTTGGAAGGGGGGTGTCGGTTGCTATTCTTAGTTCTCGATTACCTATCAAAGTAAGCTGATCTTCATAGAGGTCGCGCCATTCGCCAACGAGGCTTGTTTGGCAATGAACAAACAATGAAACGAAAGCCGCATTCTCCATATCCCATCCAAGGCGTAATGTTGTGCCGCTTTTAGTTTGTTCGGTGAGATAGGATAATTGTCCCCATTTGAGCGTTTCAGTGAGTGGGCCGATGTCAGGGTTTGATGCGGCCGTTCTGAGGATTAGGTCTCTTAATTGCGATACCAAAGGCAGAAGATTTGTGGGGCATTGGCGTATTGTTGACTGAATTTTGAGAGGGCATTGCGAAAGGGGCCGTATTTCTTTTTTCAAAATTAGCTCCTTTGAAGATTGGAGTTATCTTAGGCGTGTTCGACCTGTAATCAATTACCAATTTCAGGTGTCGCAGTGATTAAACTTAAACAAAAACTTAACAAAATGGTGGGAATTGTAAGTAATTAGGAAATTCCGGCTGAGGTTTTTTATGGTTTCGAATTTACGAAATGCGATCATTGTCACCGCAATAGGTGGAGCAATATTGGTTTGTATCCATCAGGGGCAGGCCCTTTTGGGGGGCGCTTCGTTTGATCCATTGAGCGCGTTGTTGACTTTGGCTGTTGTATTTGTGGTTTCAATTATATCAGCCAGAACAAGCATACAGAATGCCGCGATGTTGGTGGCTAAAACTGATAGTGCTCAAACTAGTACTCGGGCAATCATTGTTGATGAAGCTGCTGATTCGGCAAATGTAGATTCGACCAATGCTCAGCATTTGAAACCGCGTGATGACGAGAAACAAATTCTTCAAAAAGTAGGAGATGAAGTCGGCGTTATTCGAGCTACCGCAGTGAAGGTAAACACGCGATCACGAGAGAGAGAACAACATATTCAAAACGCGATAGATTTTGCAGATGGATTTGTGGAAGACTTAAAGTCCGAAGTTGATAGCCTCTCTCAAGATATCACGATGTTTGAAAACACAAACCAAATCGTATTTGATGCCTCGGAATCCGTTAGAAAGAGTTTGGACGCTGTTGAGAAGGCGAATGCAGACCGTCAATTAACAGAGCAGGCTGTTGGTGAGTTCGAAACCACGTTCTCTCGCATTAACGAGATGACTGCTAAGGTGTCTGAAATTGCATCTCGGACAAATTTGTTAGCGCTGAATGCCGCAATTGAAGCAGCACGTGCTGGCGAGGCGGGACGTGGATTTAATATTGTTGCCAATGAGGTGAAGCAATTGTCTCAATCATCTGCAAATGCAGCGGATGATATCAATGCGTTGATCAGCGAATTGGGCGCATCCACACAAACAATGTCGATAAAAATCGCTGAGTTGGGCAATTCTTTAGAGCATGTTGAAGCAGAAAGTAGCGCCATCAATCAGTCAACTGATCGTGTTGCTGAAACAGTTGGAACTGCGTTATCAAACCTGCAGAAAAATTCCGCCAACGCACAAGAAAATGTATCCCGTATAAACAGGCTGCGGGAAGATTTCTCATCGTTGAAAGAGGATACTAAAGCTGCAATCTCCGGATCTTCAAAAAATATCGAATTGACTGAAGGTGTCCTTCAATCTCTTAAAAAGATATCATGATATCAGATCAGGTTTCTGTCGGTAGAAATCCATCCACCAAAGCTTTCACGGCTTGTAGGTCTTCCAAATGGACGAACAAAAAGGGTGGTTTGCGCGCTTCGTCAGTGTCGCTTTCATCATTTGATCTAGCTAACATCAGTAGTTGAGTTTGGCCTTGTCCATCGATTTGTGTGTGGGAGATTTCTGATACATCTACTTCGTCAAATATTTCACCATTATCGCGTGTGGATATCGCGCGTTGATTGGTGACGAAATAGTGAGCAGGCATAGTGTGGGAGCCAGTTAGCCTGAAACGTTCGACAAAAGCCCAAAGCGCGACGAGGGCAATTAGCACTGCAGGGCCGGTAATCACAGTTGCGATCAAGCGAGATGTGCGAATATTTTCGGTAACGCCCCAAAATCCGTTTGCGAACAGTATTAGCATATATAAAGCAAGTAAGAGCATTGCTCCCGCCAAGCTTCCATAAATCAACCGGCTTCTATTATTGATACCGTTCATAATTTGGGTATCGATTGGCGCATTCCAGATGATTTCTTCTTCTGGTTTTAGATCAATATGTGGATGGTTCATGGATTAACTGTTCTCAGGTGCGTTGCCAAAAGTTCCCCATCCATCGGCTGCACCGCCCACGGGCTCTGCGATAGCTTGAAGGTCTTTCTGGATTTGTACGATTTCGTCATACACAGGGATCATATGGATAGAGCAATATACGCTCCATCGGTTATCTTCGGGGTCGCTATCATCAGGTGCAACAATTTCAACTTGATAGCCTTTTTCTTTGAGAGCGTTTTCACATGCAGTTGCGACTGCTTCAGCGGTTTTCTTTGGATGAGCATCGATGGCAAAATCAATCACCATAGGTTGATCCATTTCAGATCCGCTATCGCGAATATGGCTAAGCATTTCACCATCAAAATCATCTGGGTAATTAAACATGGCGATCATCCTTATTGTGCGCAATGAGGCTGGAAAATACCGAGATTTCCTTCGGCGTCAAATGGCAAGGGCAAGATGATCTGATTTGCTACTTGTCAGCATGAAATTTTTAATATAACCATATAGTTATGGAACGTGTTGGTTATACAAATGAGCAAGTGAATTTGGATGCGGTGTTTTCTGCGTTAGCGGATCCGACGCGTCGCGGGATTATCGCGCGATTGGCTTCCGGAGATGCAGCAGTCGGTGATTTGGCAGAGCCATTTGAAATGAGCCAGCCGGCAATATCCAAACATTTGAAAGTGTTAGAAAAAGCAGGGTTGATTGGGCGCCGGATAGATAAGCAAAGGCGGTTATCTAGTTTAAAGGCGGAGCCGATGAAAGAGGCGGTAAATTGGCTGGAGCAATACAAAGAATTCTGGCTGACGAGTTTTGATCAGCTTGATGTTTTGTTGGAAGAATTGAAGACTGAAGAGGTCAATCTGGCCTCGCAAAAAAAGGGGGAGTGACCCAATGACTGAACTACCGCAATTGGTGATTGATCGGGAATTCAAAGCACCGAAAAGCCTTGTCTGGAAGTGCTGGACAAATCCAGAATTATTGGCCCGCTGGTATGGGCCCAATATTGAAACCGTCATTCATAAGTTTGAATTGAAAACAGGTGGTGAATGGCTCAATGAAATGCGTATGGAGAAGGGCTCCATGTTCAGCAAAGCAGTTTTTCAGGATGTTAACCCTGAGGATTTGCTGAGTATGTTGATGTCAACGACAGATGAAAATTGGAATATAATCGCTTCGCCCATGATGCCGGATTGGCCATCCACATTGCTGACTATTGCAGAGTTTACGGAAGACGGCGGCGTTACGAAATTACGCTTTGTTTGGGAGCCACACAACGCATCCGCTGCAGAAATTGAAATGTTTGCCAACATGAAAGATCGCATGGGCGGTGGTTGGGGCATGGGCTTCAATCTTATGGATGAATTGCTGGCCGAGCTTCAAGTGTAAACAGAACGGGGCTGCTTATTCAAGCAGTCCCAATTCGCGTTGTAGTTTCTTGGTGAGGCCTGCAGCGACGATGTCGTGGCTTTGTTTTATATAGCTTTTAAATTCTTCAACGCTGAGCGTTTCATCGCCGGTGCGCTGTATCCATTTCATACCGCGTGAGGCTAGATATGGTGCAGGGCGACAGCCAGGGCTTTCTTTGAGAATTTCCCAAGCCATTTCTGAGACTTTGATGCTGACGCAAACATGGTTTGTATCATCGGGACTAATGTCTTTATTCCAGCCCCCTACGGCAAATACTTTTCCGCCAATTTTCCAGACATGAGCTTCTCCCCATTGCACGACATGGGTAGTGTTTGGGATGGAACGGCAGAAATCATTATAGTCATCTAATTTCATTTATTGTCTCCAAGATTCCTTAAACTGTTCGCAATTTGCCTTTTATGGATCACAATTTAGTCTGAACAAATAGTCATATTTCAATTTGTGGGGCTGAAAACAATTTCATGTTGATAGAGGGATGATATGGAAGATGATAATAATGATGTTTCCGGAGAGGAAGCAGATCGAAATCGGACACGATTGAATGTAGCTGCTTATATACCCAACCGTTCATTTGGTTTGAAATTGCTTTTGGTATGTGGGCTCGCTTTATTAATGGCGATACCGACCATGTTTGTTTGGGGGCTTGTTCATGAGCGCTCTAGCAATGCTGACAAAGCGGTGCGTGAGGTTAGTCATGCACGAGGCGGACAACAAGTTGTGTTGGGCCCCGTTCTATCTGTTCCTTATGAGCAAATGATTACGGAGCGAGCACCGACTGGCCTCAATGGAGCAATGGTTGATGTCCAGAGGAAGAAGACAGGGCAATTCGTTGTCTACGCCAAAAAAGGAAAAGCCAGCGCAGATTTAAAAACTGAAATGCTAAAACGCGGACTGCATCGCGTACCAGTATTTGATGTCAAAGTTGAATTTGACGCCAGCTTTGATTTGGAGCAGGCGATGCTGAATCGGCCTCGTGGCGCAAAGCTTCTATGGGATGAAGCGCGTATCCATATGGGAATGTCGGATTTGAGAGGTGTGAAAGACGAAGTTCTTGTGGAAATTGGAAAAGAGATAATCAGTCTGGGCCCCGGCAATAACACATTAGCCAGCTCTTTGTCGGATATGGTTGGCGGGATTAAAGGCGTTGAACTGAATGAAAATGTTGTTTTTGACTTGAAGGCGAGTATGCGCCTGACAGGTGCCCAAAGAATGGGGTTTGCCGCATTCGCGCAAAACTCTGAAATCAGCCTAACTGGGGATTGGGCTGCGCCTAGTTTTGAAGGCGGCTTTTTACCAGCAGATAGAGAAGTAACGGATGCAGGTTTTTCTGCCGTTTGGAGAGTGCCATACCTTGCAAGAGGTGTAGAGGCTTCTGGAGGAGATCTTCAGTTATTTAATCTCGTGAACTCAAATATGGGCCTGAGTTTATTAGATGAAGCGTCTCCGTATCAATCAGTCATGCGGGCCTTAAAATATGCTCCCATGTTTGTTGGATTGGTGTTTCTGGCATATTTCCTATTTGAGACGACTAGTTCCGTCAGGGCGCACCCAGCACAATATGTGTTGGTTGGTTTAGCTCAGGCTGTGTTTTATCTGTTGTTATTGGGTGTATCCGAGCACGCTGGATTTACGCTTGGGTTTATATTCGCCGCAACTGCAACGGTATTGGCGCTGTCGCTTTATGCTGGTGCAGTGTTTGGTGGAAAAGAAGCTCAGATAAATGCCTTTATTGTGTTCACTTCGCTCTATGCGCTGATTTATGTTTTGATGCGCATGCAAGATTATGCGTTGCTAGTTGGCTCTATTGCTAGTTTTGCTGCCATTGCATTTACAATGTGGAAAACCCGCGATCTGGATTGGTATGGTCTTTCGGGAGAGCAAACTAAAAGAATATCGTAGATTCCGAGTACATATAAAGTATTTGCCTTCATGTACACAGTGTGAAGGCAAATGCCAACAACAGAATAGATTGTTTGAACAGCAAAAGTTTGTTCACAATTATAGATGTTCGGTATTCGTTATTTGATTCTATACTTTATCTATTCTCTTTCTAAGTCTTTCCTGATTTTTGGAAGAAATTGTTGTTTGATGGGGTGTTTCATGACGAAATAGAGTTGGATTTTAGCCTATATGGTGTGCCATCACGAAATTATGAAGCAAAAAAATCCAAATCTTGATTGATTTTGAGAATTCCCAAAAAGCTAATAAGTTCAATTGGGTTAGTTGTTCTACCAGTATTAAGATTAAGAACTTTTATATAGATTTCAGCAGTTAACCTATTTACTGTACTGTAACAAAAATGCATAAGAACGGCTTAGAGGGGTAAGGAGACATCTGCGTGAAAGTTCTATGGGTAGAAGATCATCCTAAGGCATGCGAAATGTTACTGGCAGCAGGGGCGTCAGCGACAAGGCAGCGTTTGCCAGTGGATCTAGTAATGGCAGGATCGCTTATGGAGGCGGAACGTAAACTGCGTCTAGAGCGATTTGACTTGGTTATGCTTGACTTGAGATTGCCAGATTCAATGGATGAAGACACAACCGTTACACGTGTTGCAAGCATGGGTGATTATCGAATTGGTGTTGTCTCGGCCAGTGAAAAGCGTCAATCAATGGTTGATTTCTTGTGCAAGGTTGGACGTAATTGCTCTCCTAAGGCAATCGCAAAGGAAGATTTGGCACTTAACGAATTTAGCCGTTACCCTGACAAGTTTTACAACTTTTTGTTGGATGTAATGGGAGAAAATGATCCCGAAGGTGCGGCGGCTTAGTAGCGCTTCATACGAATCATGTAGAAAGGTCAAACAATGAATGTTTGGCCTTTTTTTATTGGCATTTTTACATTCAGCACTCGACTGATTTGGGTGTTGATATTATGGGCATTGGCATGGTTGAGCTGTATCAAGATTATAAAGCAAGAGTAGATGCCGGCGAGTTGAAAGCAGACTCTGCTCAAGCCTACATGGCTCAGCGCTTTGACAAGTTGGCCAATGATCTTTCACAGGTGAAATCTGGATGGTTTTCCAAACCAATTTACCCCAAGGGTTTGTATATTTGGGGTGGTGTCGGGCGAGGGAAGTCAATGCTGATGGACCTGTTTCATGATCACGCGACATTAAAACCTTCCATGCGAACTCATTTCCATGATTTTATGTTGGAAACGCATGAGTTTATTTCTCAATGGAGAAAGTTCGATCCTAAAGAGAGAAAAAAGCACACTGCCTTTGTAAAAGGTGCCGGCGATGATCCAATTGCGCCAGCAGCTAAGAGAATAGCAGATAGAGCTAAATTGCTGTGCTTTGATGAGTTTTATGTCACAGACATAGCTGATGCAATGATTTTGGGGCGTTTGTTTGAGCAGTTGTGGAAGCGTGATGTTGTAGTCGTTGCCACATCTAATAGGCATCCAGATGAATTGTATAAGGGCGGCATTAATCGCCAATTGTTTGTTCCGTTCATAAACATGATCAAGGACAAGTTGGAAGTCATCGAATTACAATCAGATCAGGATTATAGATTAGAGCGATTGATCACAGCGCCTGTTTATTATTCACCATTGAATGATGAAGCTGAGGCGGCGCTGGAAACATCTTGGAAGCGCTTAACAACTGGTGTCGCTGATCAGAGTGAGGAACTGAACGTACAGGGAAGGAGGGTTCCCGTGCAACGCCATGCTGCGGGATGTGCTTTCTTTAATTTTACGGAATTGTGCGACAGGCCGTTAGGAGCTGCAGATTATTTGAGTATTGCCAGACGCTTTCATACTGTTTTTCTATCTCATGTTCCGATCCTGACACCGGCAAATCGAAATGCAGCTAAACGGTTTGTGACGCTTGTGGATGCTTTGTATGAGGCGCGTACAAAACTGGTGATGAGCGCTGAAGATGAGCCGGGGAATTTGTATCCTGAGGGAGATGGTTCATTCGAATTTTTGCGAACAGTTAGTCGTTTGCATGAAATGAGATCGAGTGAATATCTTGCGGCCGAACGGCAAGCATCTGAAAAAGACTCCTAAATTGAAAAGCCCGCTTGGCTCAAGCGGGCTTCACAGATTGTCACCTAGTTAATTTTTAATGGGTCGACATCATCGATATCTGGTAAATCTTCTAGCAAATCATCAGCTAACATATCTTCGACTTCCGGTGTGTCGGGAAGGTCGGGAAGGTCGGTGATATCTGGAATTTCGTCCATGCCTTCAAGCTCAGGAATGTCTTCAATCGCTTCAGTCTCTACCGCTTCAAGAGGTGCAGATAATTCAGCATCTGACGGATAATCACCAAGTTCAGACAAAGCGTCAGCTACAGGTTCGTCATCAGGTAATTCTAAACTTGTTTCTTCCACAGCGACGAGTTCCGCTGCTGCTTCTATCTCTTCTGGTAGATCTAGATCCGCATCTATCTCAGGAAGGTCGTTATCTATCTCTGGGAGTTCATCTGTAATTTCAGGAAGGTCAGCTTCAATTTCGGTAGAAACATCCGCTGCTGCAATCGTATCGGTGACTTCATCGATAGCATCCGCTTGAGGCAGTTCTTGGCTATTTAATTCTGGCACCTCAAGTTCGTCTAATATTGGAGCGTCTACCTCCAATTCAGCAGTCTCAGCTGCGATTTCTTCGACAACTAATTCCGGGCTCTCTTCCACTTCAGGCAATGCTTCAGTTTCTAGTTCCGGAAGTGAAACTTCTGGTGCCGGTGCTTCCAATTCCGGCTCTGGAAGAGGAGCAGCTTCTTCCTTGCTCGCGGTTTCTGCTAAAGTCGGTTCAGTGAGGTCGGCAACATCTTCGATTTCCGGTAATTCAGCAACTTCCTCAATTGTATTCGTCGCTTCAGATTGAGGAATTTCCTCTAGAGACGACATATCTAAGTCAGCGATATCAGATTCTTCTGCTGTGGGTAGGTCAGAAATCGCAGCAGCAGCAGAGGCTGCCTCCAATGTGATGTCATCTGATATTTCTGGCGTTTCTAGATCTTCAGAAGATGCTTCTTCAAAAGTGTCAGTTATTTTATCAGCGGCGACGGCCGCTGCAGCAGCAGCGGTGGCGGCAGTTGCTGCGACTATAGTTGTCGCGTCGCGGTCATCTTCTTGAGCTGTTTCGGCTTTTGCTTCGGATTTAGCAGCCTTCTTAGCTGCTTTTGCTTCAGCCTTTGCGGTTTCTTCAGCTTGTTTTGCTTCAAGTTTTGCTAATTTTTCAGCTTCCTTAGCCGCCTTTTCAGCTTCTTTTCGTTCTTGTTTCTCGCGAGCTTTATTTTCTTTCTCGCCTGCTTTCATCAACTCTTTGGCTGAGCGCGTATCTTCATTGCTATTTGATAGTTTTCCAATTCCGGAGAACAATCCTGAAAGGAAGTCCACAACAAAGAAGCGACTTAGCACAGTCAACGCGATCACAAATACTGATGTCGGAGTTAGCAAGGAATTGCTTACAGCATCCTGTTGGCTGCCCAATAGTGGAAGCGCCTTCTGGAGGAGTTGATCACTCATTTGAAGTGCGGATTGTTGTATTTCAGGAAAGTAACGAGAAAGAACTGCCCAAATACTCAACACGAAAGCTACTGTTAGCAGGCCTTTAAAGCATGCTTTGAAGATGTTTCCAATTGTATTCATGATATGCCCCTCAGCATCATATTTGATCATGTATGTATCATTATGGAACGACAGAGTTGTGACGGGAAGGGTAAATATTTACTGTGATGCGTTTTTTTTGATGCTCGAATTCCCCAAAATAGAGAATTCATACCTCTTGAGTTGTATTTTAGTGTTTTGCGGCCTGTAAATTGATCACAGTCATTTTGACCCGAGATTAACTCATCTCGGGTCAATTTTTAGGTCGGCTAGCAACGGGTCAGTTGCTTTTTTTGAACTTTAACAAAAAACGATGTGTTTTACGTCGAACACTTGGATCGAACGGGCTAATTGAGAGCGGGTCTTCCAAATTTTCAAGAATTTGGCTGCTTTCAACCAATTCTAGGCCAACCGCTTTTGCTTCTTCGACAATTATAGATTGTTCGATGCGGTGTAAGTCTTGCCCAGCTTGTTTGCCAGAACCCTCAGGTGCAACATGGTCAATCGCGATAAAAACGCCATCATCTTTTAGAATACGCGCGATTTCAGCATATGTTTTTGAAGCGTCTCCAAAACCTTCTGTGCCTTCTGGAACAAAATAGATTTCATGAGGTCCAAGAAACCAAGATACGATATCAACACTTGCTGTTTCAGCGGGTAGGTTGTCGAACTGCGTTCTTACGTATTCTACGTTTGGAAGACGGTTTTCAGCCAATCTTTTATCGTCAGCGTCACCTAGGAAGCCATCAAACCCTTGGGGGTTTTGCATGTAGACCTTACCGTTTGTGCCAACGGCCCTTGAAAACAGTTCGGTATAATATCCGCCACCAGCTTCCATTTCAAATATGGTTTGCCCGGATGATACACCCATGAATTTCATAACTGCTTCTGGTTTTCGGTTCGCATCGTCTTTAGCGTCTTCAGCAGGACGATTGGCGTCTATAAGGAGGCTAGAGAAATTGACGGACGCAGCTTTTGGGCTTGTTGTGTCTGTAGTAGTTGCCGTGCAGCCGGTAAGTATCAAAATTAAGCTGGCGCTAGCGAGTAAAGTGTGACGTTTCATTGTTTCCCTCCAAATCAAAATATTCATTCATGAGAATGGTACAAATTGCGCGATTTTCTAAATCACAAGCTTGTGAACCGAAGCGATATCAGGTGTGGGGTGCCCCTGCGACGATAGGAAATTCTTTTAAATATTGCTCTTGAGAGCAAGCTGGGCTAACTGTCCGCACATAAATTACAGATTTTGGGACATGAATCATGCTTGGTAAACTTTTTGGCGGTATCGCCGGTAAGGCAAGTCGTGATGCACTACAAAAACAGGAGAACCTCCCTATGGCACGCAAAAAGATTGCAATGATCGGCGCAGGAATGATCGGTGGAACATTGGCACACATCGCAGCTCGTGAAGAGCTTGGTGATGTTGTATTGTTCGATATCTTCGGCGGTGTAGCTAAGGGTAAAGCTCTGGACATGGCTGAAGCTACAACTGTTTTCGGTTCTGACGCTGCATTAGCGGGTACAGATTCATACGCAGACATAGCAGGCGCTGATGTTTGTATTGTGACAGCTGGTTTCCCACGTATGCCTGGTATGAGCCGTGATGACCTTATCGGTAAAAACCTAGGTGTTATGAAGCAGGTGGCTGAAGGTATCAAAACACACGCACCAAACGCTTTCGTTATTTGTATTACAAACCCTCTTGATGCGATGGTTTGGGCACTACAAAAGTTCTCAGGTCTTCCAACAAACAAAGTTGTTGGTATGGCTGGTGTTCTTGATTCAGCTCGTTTTGCTTACTTCCTGTCTGAAAAGCTTGGCGTATCTGTGAAAGACATTCGCGCTTGGACGCTTGGTGGTCACGGCGACGACATGGTTCCAATGGTTCGTTATTCAACAGTTGGTGGTTTGCCGCTAAACGTTCTTGTTGAAAACGGCATGCTTTCGCAAGAAGACCTAGATGCTATGGTTGTGCGTACGCGTAAAGGTGGTGGTGAAATCGTTGCGCTTCTGGAAAAAGGTTCTGCTTACTATGCACCTGCTGAATCAGCGATCGCAATGGCTCAATCTTACCTGAAAGACCAAAAACGCGTTCTTCCTTCAGCTGCATACCTATCAGGTGAGTACGGTCAAAACGACATGTATGTTGGTGTTCCAGTTGTGATTGGTGCCGAAGGTGCTGAAAAAGTAATTGAATTCCCAATGGATGATTCAGAAAAAGAAATGATGGAGAAATCTATCTCTGCTGTGAACGTGCTTATCGAAGCATGTAAGAAGCTTGAGCCAGCTCTCGCATAAGTTTTTCTGTACTTAGTTGTTTCTGTAAAAGGCCGCTCCCTCGATTGGGAGTGGCCTTTTTCTTATCAAGCTTTGAAAATTGTATCGAAGCCACCGAAAATCATTCTCTTTCCATCAAATGGCATTTCTTTCATTGCTTCCCAACGTGGATCTGTTTCGAACGATGCCCAGCAAGCGTCGGCTGTTTTTTTATCGGGCCACGTTATCCAGCTAAACACGATGCTTTCATCAGATTGTCGTTTTACTGCCATCGGAAAAGAAGTCGTTTCGCCATCTTGTACATCATTCTCCCAATTTTCTTGAACGCTGATTGCGCCATACTCTTTGAAAAGCGGCCAGCTTAGCTTGGCGAGTTCTGTGTATCGTTCTTTATTGGACTTGGGCACCGGAATTAGAAACCCAGAAACATAGGTCATGAGAACTTTCCTTTATTCAGATTTTCTTTGTGATACTCGTCTGGAATTTAAGTGAACTTACGTCAAAACGCTATTCGCACATAGTTTTGACGGCTTTTCACACTTGCGTGAGATGCTGCCAAATGGGCTGGAAAGTTGAGTCCAGTTTTGTCATTGAGAATGCAATTGCCCGATCATGTAGGGGATCGGGCGACAAATTCTGTAAGGGAAATATAATGAGAAATTCAATTGCTGGGCTGGTATCAGCTTCTTTGATTGCTTTTGGAGTTGCCGGTGCTGCGAATGCTGGACCAGAAAAAGCGGCAAAAATGGAGAAGATGGAAAACCACGAAATTGGCTTGAAGGTTGGCGATACTATTCCAACGGGTGAAGCTGCCGCAAAAGTCGTGACTGGCGTTGATGGTGCGACTTCAACTCTTGAAGCATTGAAAGGTACGAACGGCGCTACTTTTGTATTCGTACGTTCAGCAGATTGGTGTCCATTCTGTAAAAAGCAAATGAAAGACATGGAAAATGTCGCTGCTCAATTGGATGAGCTTGGCTATCCATTGGTCGCTATTTCATATGATGCACCAGAAACGCTTGCTGCGTTTAAAGAGAAACAAAACTTATCTTATCAGCTTGTATCAGATACAGCTTCTGCAAACATCAAAGCGTTTGGTCTTCTAAATACAAAATATGAAGAAGGCTCAAAGGCGTACGGTATTCCGCATCCGGCCGTGCTTGTTGTAGGAAGTGATAACACTGTTGCAGTTAAGCTAATGGAAGAGGGCTATAAAGAGCGTCCTGCTTCTGAAGTTGTATTGAGTGCTGTTCAGTCAATACAAAAATAATTTGGAACTTTAGTTCCACTCAGGCTGCATGGGTGAGCTAGGAAGCTCTTCCATGCTGTCTGAAGTTTCTGGGGAAATTCCCCTCTAACTAATTTACAGAATAACAGCTGTAGAGTTTGTTAGGTTTAGGTAGAATACAGTCACTAGGGCTGCTGCACCTATAAATTGAGCAATAAGTTTAGCCATTGTCTCGTCTCCAATATACTATAGTTATGCGTTATTGCGATAACATGATTATTATATAGTACATTTTGCATATTTTGTGAACGCATACCTTGATATAGGTGATATGCAAATTTGCAATGTGGTGGAAGATGGCTCTTTAAAATTGAATAAATGAAAATCTAGTCGGATTAAAAATAAAAGTTAGAGTTGGTTCAAATTAGATAAATAGTGAAGAACTAGCATTCAGGTTCAAATAGAAACCGGCTGCGATAAGTGATGCTGCTAGAGCAATTCCAATAATTTTGATCATTCTTCTTCCTCCTTGATCTGTTTGCTTCAAGCGTAGATGGGACTAATGCGTTGCTATTGCCAATTCGTCTCACAAATAATGCTTATGCGGTTACTATGATGATATCAGTGCAATAGATGTGCCTTGATATATCTCACTGCAAGAGATGGAAAAGTTAATCATGTTTCATCTGGATTTTGTGGAGGAAACGGGATTATGTTCCCAGCTAGATGCGAAGACTTAGTTGAGTGGGATTACAACACATGCAGGCTCTCCTGAAACGTTACTGGTGGACGGTCTTTTTTATCCTGTTGTTGGTTTGGGGATTGTTCAGTCTCTTGGAACCACCTCCACCTAAGAAAATACTGATGGCGTCAGGTTCCGCTGGAGGGGAGTATTCGGCAACAGCTGATGTTTATAAATCATTGCTGGCGAATATTGATGTGGATGTTGAGGTTTTGAATACCTCTGGTTCAGTTGATAATTTAGCGCGATTGATGAATGGCGAAGTGGATGTTGCCATTGTTCAAAGCGGGGTGGCGAACCCTAATCATAGAGAGAGTTTGTATTCTCTTGGGGCAATTTATTATGAACCCCTATGGGTGTTTAAACGCTCTGAAATTGCAATTGAGGATTTGAGAGGGCTTATAGGGAGTAGAGTTGCAGTCGGCGCAATGGGTTCCGGCGCTCGAGTTCTGTCAGACGTTATTTTATCCGAAAACGGATTGGACGCCGACTCAGTTGAGTTGATAGAGGCAAGCGGAGCAGATGCTGCCCAGCAATTGCTTGAAGGCAGGGTAGATGCTGCTTTTCTTGTGGCAGGGCCTCAAGCCAGCTGGATTAAAAAGCTAATTCGGACGCCGGGAGTGGAGCTTGTTTCAATTGATCGCTCATTGGCTTATGCGCGTCGGCATCCTTATTTAAAAGATGTAGTTCTGCCCGATGGCGCTTTGAGTTTGAAAGAGGATTTACCGGCACAAGATGTTAAACTTATTTCTCCTGTGGCTCAGATCGTTGTTAAGAAAGACCTGCATCCTGCTATTCAGGCAGTTTTGCTGGAAGCTATGACCGAAACTCATAAGTTTGGCGCGCTGTTAAATTCTCCTGAAACGTTCCCAACACCTTTGTTTGCTGATTTACCGATTTCTAAGGAAGCTTCGCGCTATTATGAGCGCGGGCCATCATTCTTGCGTCGTTATTTTCCGTTTGGATTGGCGAACTTTCTTGATCGCGCATGGGTGCTGCTTATTCCATTGATAACTTTGATGGTGCCGATTGTTCGAGCTGGTCCTCCTATATATCGCTGGAGAATTCGCCGTAAAATTTATGTATGGTATCGTGATTTAAGAACGCTTGAAGCAGAGGGGCGTCAGGCTCAAACAGATGAAGAGCGTTTGAAAACTCGATTGAAACTGTCTGAATTGCAGGCCGAAACAGGGAAAGTGGAAGTTCCTGACAGCTATACTGATGATCTTTATCGATTGCGCGCGCATATTCGATTTGTCGCGGAATTACTTGATAAGCAAAATCTGGAAGATGCGGCAGCTTGGATCTGATTTTTAAGAATTTCAGCAACATTTTTTCTTCGAAAAAGAAAATTGTTGTACATTTGTTGCAAAACTCGACTAGATAAGACCTTCAATTAAACCTGTTTGGGATTGGAGATCGTAATGCGTCAGTTTTTATTGGCCGGATGTGCGGTGCTTGGGCTGAGCGCCTGCGTGCATACTGAAGTAAGTAAGGTTGAAGCTCCAGCAACTTCGCCTCAGGAAGCGTTGCGTTCGTATTATGCGACCTTTTCCGATAGCCAATTACCGACGGCATCGTTCAGCCCCAAACTTGCTGCTGACAAATTAGTTCAGCGTGTGATTGTTGCTTCCTGTATCAATGAAGAAAAAGATTTATCAAGCATCGCGACCATGGCTGCAGAGAAGGCTGATTTAACGCTTTTGATCGGTGACAATGTTTACGGCGATATGGATATGGTTCGTAATTTCGTAAACAACGAAGCTGATCTTGCGGAATTGCGCTCCAGCTACCAAGAGTTGGCGGATGATGAAAATTTCATTGCTCTTCGTAAAGCGCGTCCAATGTTGGCTACGTGGGATGATCATGATTATGGAGCCAATGACGCAGGAAGTGAATTCCCATTCAAAGAGTTTGCAGAACGCATTTTTGAACGCTTCTTTGACGTGGATGAAGAGGTAGCCGAGCGTCCCGGTGTCTACTCTTCTACAATCAGTGGACCAGATGGGCAGCGCCTCCAAATCATTCTGACTGACACGCGCTTTTTTCGTTCTGAATTAACACCGACTGACGATCGGGGTGCTAAAGGTAAAGAGCGATATCTTCCGTCGACTGACCCACAGCAAGATATGTTAGGGGAGGCTCAGTGGAGCTGGTTAGAAGAAGAATTGCGCAAGCCTGCTGATTTGCGTTTGCTTGTCTCTTCAATTCAAGTCATTCCGACAGTTCACGGATGGGAAGCTTGGTCGACCATGCCAAAAGAACGAGAGCGTTTGTATAAATTGTTGGCCAAAACAGAAGCAAAAAACACGATTTTTGTCTCTGGAGACCGTCACACTTCTTATCTCTATAAGGAGGAAATAGATGGAGTTGGACCGGTGTACGAATTGACGTCTTCTTCGGTCAATTCTGTGTTCGCAAGAACTGCGATTTCGGATGAATATGACACGAACCAAATCGGTGATGGATACACATTTGCCAACTATGGTGCGATCGATATTGATTGGGATAAATCGACTGTAAAATTGTCGATCATTGATGAAAATGGCCAAGAAGTATCTGGCCAAAATGTCGAGTTTTAGGGCGTTTTTGCTGATTTTCTGCTCGTGAACTGAAATTTTTTCAAATTTTTTTTTGCGAGCAGTTTACGACAGAATAGGGCTGTTAGCGCTAACGAATTACCTAACAGTTAATCAGGTCTTAATAATCCGCTTTTTACCGACCAAAGTCCGGTTGTCAGAAGGGTGCTGAATGATATAAACCGCGAGTAATCAGGGGCTTTTTCCTCGCTTAGATTAGGCGGTTTTCTATGAATATTCACGAGCATCAGGCCAAGGCCGTTCTCAAAGAGTTTGGCGCACCCGTCGCGGACGGTGTAGCTGTGTTTTCAGCAGATGAAGCAGCAGCTGCAGCTGACAAGCTTCCAGGACCTCTCTGGGTTGTGAAATCCCAGATCCACGCAGGTGGCCGTGGTAAAGGTAAGTTTAAAGAGGCTGATGCCGGCGAAAAGGGTGGTGTACGCCTAGCTTTCTCTAAAGAGGAAGTTATTTCAAACGTTGGTCAAATGCTTGGTAAAACTTTGGTCACACACCAAACTGGACCAGCAGGTAAGCAAGTTAACCGTATCTACATTGAAGATGGTGCGGACATCAAAACTGAGCTTTACCTTTCTCTTCTTGTTGACCGTGCTTCAGGTCAGCCAGCTTTTGTTGCTTCAACAGAAGGTGGGATGGACATTGAAGAAGTAGCTGAGTCTACACCAGAGAAAATTATCACGCTTCCAATCGATCCTACTGCAGGTGTTACAGACGCTGACGCAAACAAACTTTGTGACGCTCTGGGCCTTGAGGGTACTGCTCGTGAAGATGGAATTGCTCTTTCAAAGATCCTTTATAAAGCGTTCATTGAAAAAGACATGGACATGCTTGAGATCAACCCACTGATCGTGATGGAAAACGAACGTCTTCGTGTTCTCGATGCTAAAGTTTCTTTCGATGGAAACGCATTGTTCCGTCACCCAGACATTATGGAACTTCGCGACAAGACTGAAGAAGACGAAAAAGAAATCGAAGCGTCTGAGTGGGATCTAGCCTACATCGCGCTTGAAGGTACTATCGGTTGTATGGTGAACGGTGCTGGTCTTGCTATGGCCACAATGGACATCATCAAGCTTTATGGTGAAGAGCCAGCTAACTTCTGTGATGTTGGTGGTGGTGCAAACGCAGAAAAAGTTGCTGCTGCATTTAAAATCATCATGAAAGACCCTGCTGTTAAAGGTATCTTGGTCAACATTTTTGGTGGCATCATGAAGTGTGATGTTATCGCTGAAGGTGTTCTTCAGGCTGTAAAAGAAACAAACCTTGCTGTTCCATTGGTTGTACGTCTTGAAGGTACAAACGTGGAAAAAGGTAAAGAGATCATCGCCAACTCTGGCTTGAACGTGATCCCAGCAAATGACCTTGATGACGCTGCACAAAAAATTGTTGCTGCAGTGAAGGGAGCTTAAGTCACATGTCTATTCTTATCGACAAAAATACAAAGATCCTAACTCAGGGTATGACTGGTAAAACCGGTTCTTTCCACACAAACCAGGCTCTTGATTACTTCGGTACTCAAATGGTTGGCGGTATTCACCCGAAAAAAGGTGGCACAAACTGGACATCTGACAAAGGTCAAGAATTGCCAATCTTTGCATCAGTTGCTGAAGGTAAAGAGAAAACTGGTGCTGATGCATCTGTAATTTACGTACCACCAGCAGGCTGTGGTGCAGCTATCATCGAAGCTATCGAAGCTGAAATCCCATTGATCGTTTGTATCACTGAAGGTGTTCCAGTTCTCGACATGGTTGATGTGAAAGCTAAACTGGACAAATCAAGCTCACGTCTGATTGGACCTAACTGTCCTGGTCTGATGACACCAGAACAGTGTAAAATCGGTATTATGCCTGGTTCTATCTTCAAAAAAGGTAGTGTTGGTGTGGTTTCTCGTTCAGGTACACTGACATATGAAGCTGTTTACCAGACATCTGTTGAAGGTCTTGGCCAAACATCTGCTGTCGGTATCGGTGGTGACCCAGTTAAGGGAACCGAGTTTATTGACGTTTTAGAAATGTTCTTAGCTGACGATGAGACAGAATCCATCATCATGATCGGTGAAATCGGTGGTTCAGCCGAAGAAGAAGCCGCTCAATTCCTGAAGGATGAAGCTAAAAAAGGTCGCAAAAAACCAATGGTTGGTTTCATTGCGGGTCGTACAGCTCCTCCTGGACGCACGATGGGTCACGCTGGTGCTATTGTATCTGGCGGTAAAGGTGGCGCGGAAGACAAGATCGCGGCGATGGAAGAAGCAGGTATCACTGTTTCCCCAAGTCCGGCACGTCTAGGTGTCACTATGACTGAAGTGCTGAAAGGCTAAAGTAACGCAACGACAAGACGGCCAGGCTGAGGCTTAAATCACAGTCTGGCCGTTCTTGTACTAAGGACGGTTAACCATGACGAGCCAGTCGGCATCGGCAGACACAGGGCGCTCTGAACAGAACGCCGCAATGTTAGACACAGATTTTCTCTACGGAGCAAATGCTGTTTATATCGAGCAACTTTATGCTCAATACGTGGATGATCCTTCATCAGTATCCGCAGATTGGCGCAACTTCTTTGATGAAGTCGGCGATCCAGCTCAAGCTGCAAAACAGGCAGCGAATGGCCCCGCTTGGACGAACAAGAATTGGCCAAAAGCTAAATCAGACGAGCTGATTTCTGCATTGGATGGTGATTGGGGTAAGATCGAACCGGCCCTTAAGTCCAAACTGGAGAAAAAAGGAAAATCTGCTCCTGCAGGTGCTCCGGCCTCTGGTGCGACGAAAGAACAAATCAACCAGCAAGTTCAAGATTCCATCAAAGCTTTGATGATGATCCGCGCCTACCGTATTCGCGGTCACTTGGCAGCAAAACTTGATCCGCTGGGAATTGAGAAACCTAAAGAGCACCCAGAATTAGATCCTAAAACATATGGCTTCATGGAAGCTGATATGGATCGGGAAATCTATATTGATCACGTTCTGGGGCTTGAATATGCAACGCCTCGCAAAATCCTTGAGATTCTAAAGCGGACTTATTGTTCCACTTTTGGTGTGCAGTTTATGCACATTTCAGATCCTGAAGAAAAAGGATGGTTGCAGTCTCGTATCGAAGGTGAAGGCAAAGAGATCGCCTTTACTGCTGAAGGTAGCATCGCAATTTTGACAAAGCTTTTGGAGGCTGAAACATTTGAGCGTTTCCTCCACAAGCGTTATCCTGGTACCAAGCGTTTTGGTCTTGATGGTGGTGAAGCTGCTGTGCCTGCGCTTGAGCAAATCATCAAACGCGGTGGTGCGCTGGGCGTAGATGAAATCATTCTTGGTATGCCACACCGTGGACGTTTGAACGTTCTAGCTGCTGTGATGGGTAAACCATACCACATCATCTTCAATGAATTCCAAGGCGGAAACACGCAAGGTGCTGACGAATTTGGTTCAGGTGATGTGAAATATCACCTGGGTGCATCATCAGACCGCGAGTTTGACGGTAATTCTGTTCACTTGTCACTAACCGCGAACCCATCTCACTTGGAAGCGGTGAACCCAGTTGTACTCGGTAAAGCGCGTGCAAAACAAAGCTTTGACCTGTTAGAAGATACTAAGGCTGAGCGGACAAAAGTGATGCCATTACTTCTTCACGGTGATGCGGCTTTTGCTGGGCAAGGTGTTGTTTCAGAGTGTTTTGCTTTGTCTGGCCTATCTGGATATCGCACAGGTGGAACAGTCCACTTTATCGTGAACAACCAGATTGGTTTCACGACTAGCCCGAAATATTCGCGTTCTTCGCCATATCCGACAGATGTTGCGTTGCAGGTGCAAGCTCCGATATTCCACGTGAATGGAGATGACCCTGAAGCGGTTGTGCATGCCGCAAAAGTAGCAACAGAATATCGTCAGAAATTTGGTAAAGATGTTGTCATCGACATGTTCTGTTACCGTCGCTTCGGTCACAATGAAGGTGACGAACCGATGTTTACGCAGCCATTGATGTACAAGAAAATCAAAGGTCACAAGTCAACGCGTGAGTTATACTCGGATGAGTTGATTAAGCGCGGTGTGATTACCCAAGAAGGTGTGGAAAAGCTAGTTAAAGACCTTGAAGTCTTCTTTGATGAAGAGTTTGAAAAAGGTAAAAACTATAAAGCTGACAGCGCTGATTGGCTTGATGGTGCTTGGTCTGGTCTTGGTCTTCCAGAAGATAATGATCGTCGTGGTCAGACATCTCTTGAGAAAGATCGATTGGAAGCAATTGGTAGCCAGCTCACGAGAATTCCAAATTCAGTGAATGCTCATAAGACTGTTAAAAAGGTCTATGATCAGCGCGCTAAAATGATCTCAACAGGTGAGAAGATTGATTGGGCAACAGCCGAAATGCTGGCGTTTGGTTCGCTTCTTTCTGAAGGGTTCCCTGTGCGTTTGTCTGGTCAGGATTCTGGTCGTGGTACATTCTCGCAACGTCATTCTCACATAGTCGATCAAGACACTGAGAAGCGCTATACACCATTGCGTTCGCTTCGACATGAGCAAGCTGACTATGAAGTGATAGACTCTGCTTTGTCTGAGGAAGCTGTACTTGGTTATGAGTATGGATATTCTCTGGCTGCTCCAAACACACTTACACTTTGGGAAGCGCAATTTGGTGATTTTGCCAATGGTGCGCAGGTCGTGTTTGACCAATTCTTATCCTGCGGTGAGCGTAAATGGCTGCGGATGTCTGGACTAGTTTGTCTTCTACCTCACGGTTATGAGGGGCAGGGACCTGAGCACTCTTCAGCGCGTCTTGAACGTTTCTTGCAGCTTTGTGCACAGGACAACATGCAGGTTGCCAATTGTACAACACCTGCAAACTATTTCCACATTTTGCGTCGTCAGATTCACCGTGACTTCCGTAAGCCACTCATTCTGATGACACCAAAATCTCTATTGCGTCATAAGATGGCGACATCAGCTCTTGCAGATTTAGCGGAAGGTTCTTCTTTCCACCGTGTCTTGTGGGATGATGCGGAGACAGAAGGTCGTCAGGCAAAAGTGGAATTGGTGAAAGACGACAAAATCCGTCGTGTCATCATGTGTAGTGGTAAAGTTTATTACGACTTGTTTGAAGAGCGTGAAAAACGCGGCATCAATGATGTCTACTTATTGCGTGTTGAGCAGCTATATCCATTCCCGGTTGGTCCGCTTATGGAAGAATTGCAGCGCTTTAAGAATGCCGACATGGTTTGGTGTCAAGAAGAACCCAAGAATATGGGATCTTGGTCATTTGTAGATCCAAATATTGAACGCGTACTCGAGAGACTTGAAGCCAAGTCTACAAGAGCACGATATGTCGGTCGCGCTGCGTCTGCCTCAACAGCGGCAGGAACAATGGGCTTACACAAAAAAGAACTAGCTGCATTCCTTGATGCAGCATTTGAAGAGTAGCACGTCCGGAAAGGACGTTTGAAGGAGGTCAAGATGGCCGATATTACGGTCCCAGTACTGGGCGAAAGTGTTACAGAAGCAACGGTTGGCTCTTGGGCTAAAGCGCCAGGCGATGCGGTAGCAAAAGACGAAGTGCTTGTTGAGCTAGAAACAGATAAAGTATCTGTGGAAGTGTCTGCAGCTGAAGATGGTGTTCTGACAGAAATTCTCGCTCCTGAGGGTGAGAATGTGGAGATCGGAGCACTTCTAGGTCGTATTGGTGCTGGTAACGGTGCTGCTGCAGCTCCATCAGCGCCAGCAGCAGAGAGCGCAGCTCCTGCAGCATCAGGTTCTGGTGAACAAGTCAAAGTTGCTGTGCCAGCGATGGGTGAAAGTGTCACCGAAGGGACATTGTCCCAATGGTTGAAACAACCAGGTGAAGCAGTTGCTCAAGACGATCCAATTGCCGAAATTGAAACAGACAAAGTTGCTATTGAAGTACCAGCTCCCGTAGCAGGCGTTCTTTCTGAAACTTTAGTGACTGAAGGAACAACTGTTGAAATCGGAACTGAAATAGCAGTGATCTCTGCAGGTGCGGCAGCAAGTTCAACTCCAGCTGCAGCTCCAGCTGCGGCGGCTCCTGCGGCATCAGCTAGTTCAGGTGCTGCGGTTGCGCCATCTGTTCGTCGTATCTCAGCAGAAAACAGCGTTAATCCAGCAGACATTCCTGGCACAGGCCGCGGCGGTCGTGCAACGAAAGGGGATGCTTTGAACTTTATCTCTCAAGGTGGTGCTCAGCAAGCGGCTGCACCATCAGCAGCATCACGTGAGCTTGGTCCGAGAGAAGAGCGTGTGAAAATGACACGTCTTCGTCAGACAATTGCACGTCGTTTGAAAGAAGCTCAAAACACTGCAGCCATGCTGACAACATTCAACGATGTTGATCTGACTGAAGTCATGGCAATTCGTAAGAAGTACAAAGATACTTTCTATGAAAAACACGGCGTGAAACTTGGCTTTATGTCATTCTTCACAAAAGCTGTTGTTCATGCGCTTAAAGAAATTCCGGCAGTAAATGCTGAGATTGATGGCACAGACATCATTTACAAGAATTACTATGATGTCTCTATGGCAGTCGGAACAGATAAAGGTCTAGTAACGCCTGTTATCCGTGACGCAGATGCGATGAGCTTAGCTGGTATCGAGCGTGAGCTTGGTCGTTTGGCTAAATTAGCGCGTGATGGAAAGCTTCAGTTATCTGACCTTCAGGGTGGATCATTCACGATTACAAATGGTGGTGTGTATGGTTCTATGCTGTCTACACCAATTTTGAACCCACCGCAGTCTGGTGTGCTTGGACTTCACCGTATTGAACAGCGTCCAGTGGCGATCAATGGTGAAGTTAAGATCCGTCCGATGATGTATCTCGCTCTATCTTACGATCACCGTATCGTAGATGGTAAGGAAGCTGTGACATTCCTTGTTCGCATTAAAGAGAACTTGGAAGATCCAGAGCGACTATTGCTTGATCTCTAAGGATTGAGAATATTTCTAATAGAAGACCCATCGAAGTAATTTTCGGTGGGTTTTTTTGTGTATTATGTCGAAAATTGGGGTGTAACCAGCTTTGCTGGGCGTTTGTTAGCATGTTGATTTTTGAATAAGGTGATTTTTGAGGTATTTAAATGCGTTTTGAGGTTTGCGTTATGGCTTACGCGTTGGGGCTCGTTGCATGTAGTGGTGGCGGAGGCTCTAATAGCAGTGAGAATACGCCAACTCCCATCAGTACACCAACTGCAACATCTTCGATTAAATATTTCGGATATTCAGCTATTGCATGTGATCATGATGATCCGTTGGATAATGAAGTCAAAATTGATTACTCTGACGAAGTGTCGGGATTTACCAATGCCAATCAAGTTTGTGTCACCGGTGATTTCGATGCATTGGCAACGCGGCTGTCTGAAACCGCCGCTCAGTACACTCCAGTGTTTTACATAGAGCCAGTCTTTTTTCAGCTCAATGGAACGCAATTGGAGGAAAATCCAAATTCGGCCATTCTGTGGAATGGAGTAAAACAAGCTATCACCAATAGTGGTGTTTCCCCCGATGAGTTGATTTTTTACATTGTAGATGAACCGACGCATCGAGGTTTGGATCTTTCACATGTTGCTACTGCGATAGATGCCGTGAAAACAGAATATCCAAACTCAAAAATCATGATGATTGAAGCCTATCACGGTCCAAATGCACCTACGATACTGGCTCAAGTCGATTTGTGGGGCTTTAACGCTTATACAATCGAAGACCCTGCAGAGGAGCCGCTCTATACCAACTATCTGGATATGGCCTCTGAACGTCTTGAAGATCATCAAAGTCTAGTGATGATTATGGATGCAAATCACACTCCCATTCACGAGCAGGCCGGTTTAAGTGAAACAGATATGGCTGATGTTGCTACCAATTATCTTAATTTAGCTCAAAGCAGAACGGATATTAGTATGGTTCTAGCCTATACATGGGCTGGTGGTATTGATCATTTGGATGAAAAAGGGGTCAGAAATTTACCGGAAAGTGTGCAAGAAAGGCACCGAGAAATCGGGCGTTTAATACTCGGGAATTAGTCTAAATGAGTGCTTTGAGTTTTTACTGCTATTGATGAAAAGCAAGCTGGGGCTCGCATCATAGAAAGCATGGAAGACTGGAAAGCAGTTATTGTATGGTTTTGAAATCCGAAAAAGAGAAAAGCCCGCCAGAGGATTGCGGGCTTTTTTGTTGGGTGTTGCGTTACCTTTAAACTAGTTGACGTTTTACTTTTGAGCAGCGCCATAAAATGTAAAGGCACATAATAGCGAAGGCAGAAATTGATGAGCCTAGCGCGATTGTTTTACTTGGAACCAACAACCAAATCACAACAAATGCCAAACCAAATAGGAAGGTTGCTTTGCTAGAAGCTCGGAAACGAACATCTCTGAGATGCGTTTCTTCTGGTGTTTTGCCTGCTGGTGGAAGTGTTTTGGTCTGGAAATTTGCTAGCAACATGATGAAGAAGCCATAATAAGCCATGTCAGCGCGTTCTAAAGTGGGGGAGCCAACCCAGCCTGAATTAAAAGCAAACAGAAGACTTTTATCCAATAATATGTAGGCCATGGTTAGAAGAACGCACCACATAAGAAATGGTCCGCTGCTTTTGTGCTTTTCATCTAGCTTTGGCATAAACTTTAGAGCAAAACTGCCTACCCACATTATTGAGACAAACCCAAATACAGCGACAGGTTTGGGTAATCCAAACTCACCGAGATTGATGACGTCATTTACTCGCCAATCAACGATCGTTATGCCGATGAGTATGAGTGTGAGAATAAAAAAAGCGATTAAATAGGTACGAAAACTCATTGGTCCGCCTCCTTAGGAAAGGTTTCAGGTGAGGGGTCTTCTTGGTTTGATGGTTTTATTCCGAATGTTTTGGAGAGACTGAGAACAGCATCTTCCAACACAGTCAGTTTTAGTCGGTAGAAAACTTGCTTGCCGATTTTTTCTGTTTGGACGAGATCAGCTTGTTTCAATACGGACAGGTGAGCCGACATTGTCGGCTGAGAGAATGTAAAATGTTCTCCGATATCTCCAGCACTCATTGGTTTACTCTTCAAAAGCTCGAGTACTTTTTGGCGGGTAGGATCGGAAAGGGCTTTGAATATATTGTTCATGAATCGATATATAGCTAAATAACTATATAATTATCAACATGCATAGCCGGTTGGCTATATGAACAAGTGTGCTGGATTGATATTGAGCTAAAAATAAAGACATATTTCGCGCTCCCAAGGTGTTCAAGAGTGTGAATGGCTTGTATGTTTTCTTTGCGATTTTTAAGTTGGCTAGTATTTCAAATGACCATTACAAATTTTATGATTGGCTCGACCTTGCTTCTGTTTGCTGCAGGGTTTGGAATTCCAATGATGGCAAATTTGAATGCTGGGCTGAATGTAAAGCTCTCTAGTCCTTTTGCAGCTGTTGTCGTACTCACTTTGGTAACATTTGTTACGAGTTCAATTGTACTAATGTTGACGCATGGCGTGGGATATTTGCCAAAGGCAAATGACTTTAACGCCATCCCTCCGGTCTATTTTTTGGCCGGTGTTTTTTTTGTATTTTACATCACATCAGTGACATGGGCAGCACCTCAAATTGGGTTGGGAAATGCAATTTTCATAGTTTTGTTGGGGCAATTGACTAGCGCGACAGTCATTGATCATTTTGGATTGTTTGGGGCTATCCAATCTTCCATCACGCCCAAACGTATTCTCGGTTTGGCCGTAATGGTGATTGGAATTATATTAGCGCGTAAAGAGGTTTAGCCTCTGAATTTTAAGCCCAAAAATGGTCTCAGAATTACAGTTTTTCGTATGAGAAACTCTATCGCGATGCACCCATATACTGTGATCAATAAAACGCCCAGGAATTCTGTCCAAGCACCCAAATTGAGTTGCGTAAGGTGAAAACCGGCAATTACGATGAGTGTCTGGTGCAGAATGTAATATGGGAAAATAGCTCTATTTAGATAGGTCAGTATTTTACTTTCCCGATTGAGGAAGCGCTGTGCTAAACCTAATAATGCAGCAATTACAAACCATGCATATAAAACGCGGCCCGCACGTGCCAATTCTAATTGCCACTGAGGTGCTGTGGTGCTGAAGGTGTCCCAGTCTAGCCAAACTAAGGTGAGCACAGATGCGAGTACTAATGAGCTCACTAAGCAGGTAGGCAAGGCCTTATCAATCGCTTTCCAGAAGGTTTGATTCTTAGCGAAAAAATATCCCAAGAAAAAGAACGCTAGGCTATTTGCATGATTGGCCCAATCACTCACTAAATCATGTGTCGTTGGGAAATGCGGGGTAAGTGTGAAGCGAATTATCAGGAATGGGATTGGTACTAATATTAATACGCTGATCCAATGTTCAAAGCAAACTTCAATCGCTCTTTCAACAACAGGATTCACAAAACGTTTTAGAAAGGGAAGAAGTAGAGCTAAGAATAGTCCATACACAAAGACGTAGACGACATACCATAAATGGTTCCACGTCGGGATACTCACCGAGTAATCTTCTGAACCAACTAGATAGATTTGCCAAAACTCTAGCATGCCCATACCAATCTCGTTTTGATATTGTAGTTGATAATAGGCCTGCGGCATGACGATTACTGCCATTCCAAATAAAATGGGCAGAAATAGACGATAACTTCGGATTGCTGTGGCGTGGATAGTTGATTTTTTATCGGTAAAAAAGCGAAAAGCTATGCCTGAAATAAAGAAGAGTAGGGACAAACGCCAAGGGTTTAACAGCCTCATCAGCCAGTGTGCATCAGAAGAGGAATACTGGCTTTTCACGTGCCATCCCCATTCAACATAGAACATGCCGATATGATAAAATATAAGTAGACCAAAAGCGATGACGCGCAGCCAATCCAGATCATAACGGCGTGTAAGCGGTGAAGTAGACATAAGACCTCTCAAATCTGATGTTTAATTGAGTTATGAGAAGGTGCTAGTTGGTGGGCTGCACATAAGAGAGTTGTAAATGATCAACGGTGTTCTCTTGTGATGAAAACACCCATAATACAGCGTATTCGGGATAAGCGGCGGGATTGATGGGATGAAATTCAAGACATTCTATTGTGTTGGTAGGTGTGCTTGGGCAATGTGGCGCAATGTTTGAAGCTAGTGCACAACCCTCTGATCGAAAAAGCGAACGCAATACTATCATAGTCATTGCAATGCTTGTTATTGCTTCGTTCGCGGTTAATTCGTTATCCCGCATTGCCGATGAAGCGGCGCTTTCTGTGCCGAGGAATGTGTTATTTGCATGGATTGATGAAGGTTCTAGCGCGGTAAGTACATTGTCGCTTCTGCCTTTCATCGGTGTCTTTAATCGCTCGGCTCCAACTTACGGAGTATCGGTTTTTGAATGGATGCCTAAATATTTTTTGGCGAGCGTTGTTTTTTCATTATTGCATGTTGCGGGTATGTTGGCACTGAGGTGGGGGCTGTATCCCTTATTCACACCGCATTCGTATAGCTTGCCAGATTTGCCGCATCTGGTGCTATTTTATGAATACCGAAAAGACGCTATCACGTTTGCCATCTTTGTATTGGCTTTTGCGATGTCTCGAGAGCTTGAATACAAAAAGCTAGAAACAGCCGCAGAAACAGAAGATGCGCAAAAGAAAAATCGAGTTACTTTAAAATGCGGAGGCCGCACGATATTTCTTGAAAGCTCTCAAATTTTGTGGGCTAAAGCTGCTGGGAATTATGTTGAGGTCTATACTGCAACGGGTGGAATGCATCTAGCTAGATCAACATTGGCGGGTCTTTCCAATTTATTGGATGAAACCTCGCAAACATTTATTAGAACGCACCGTTCCTATTTGATAAACTCAAATTCAATTCAACAAATTGAGCCAACAGGTGAGGGCGATGCCAGGATTGTTGTGAGCAATGGTGAAGTTATTCCCGGAAGCCGAAGATATCGAGATGTTTGGACGTCAAAATTGATGAACTAGCTGTTTGAACGCGGACTTTAGAAAGAGCACAGATAGTGCTAAATGACGAAATTGATTCAACTTCGGGAATAATTATGCAGTCTGTTATTGCTACATTGTTTGGGCTAATTGCCTCGGCTACAGGATTGTTAATCGCGAAAACGGCAGGTGTCGGTGTTTATTTTGGCATGGCGCTGTGGGTGGTTTCTCTTTGGGCGGGGGTGTTTGTCACTGCGTTTTTATGCCCGAAGAAGAAAGCTACATGGTTTAAAAGTCATTTTCCGGCATGGGTTGTTGTTACCATTGTGATCACTTTAGGGGCTTTCATTTATGGAAGTACATTTGCTGGGTTTTCATTGTGGCTAAAGTTTCCAATAGCTTTTGCCATGTCAGCAGGATCAATGTTTATGATTTGGTTAGCACCAAAAGTCTCACGTAGACCTTCCGTGTAAAGACACCAAAATTAGGGTGAAGTTTACCAAATTAGGGGCATTAAATCAGGCAAACACAAGTTTTTTTGTGTGATTGGTATTTTATAGCGCTAACAATGTGTTTTGCGGAGCTTGGCCATGTTGACCTTCCTGCAGGCAAGTATAGTTTCGCGAAAAATCGCCCAACATGCCCCAAGGGGAAACAGGAAAAACAATGTCTGAGACTTTTGACGTCGTCATTATCGGAGCCGGCCCTGGTGGCTATAACTGTGCAATTCGTTGTGGACAGTTGGGCTTGAAAACAGCCATCATTGAAAAAGAAGCCACACTTGGTGGCACATGTTTGAATGTTGGGTGTATTCCATCCAAAGCTATGCTTCACGCATCTGAGCTTTATGATGAGGCTAGAAATAATTTTGCAAGCCTTGGTATTGAAACAGGTAATGTAAAACTCAACCTTCCTCAAATGCTCAAGCAAAAAGAAGATGCTGTTAAAGGGCTGACTGAAGGTGTGGCGTTCTTGATGAAGAAGAACAAAATCAAAGTTTTCAGTGGTAAAGGCCGAATTGCAGGTGCTGGTAAAGTTGTTGTTGAAGGTAAGGATAACGCCGAGATCTCAGCGAAGAATATTGTTATCGCAACAGGTTCTGTGCCGACTGGTTTGCCAAACATCGAGATTGATGAGAAGCGCATTGTAACATCAACAGGTGCTTTGAGTTTGCCGGGTGTTCCAAAGAAAATGGTTGTTATCGGGGCTGGTGTTATCGGTCTTGAGCTAGGGTCTGTTTGGTCTCGTTTGGGTGCTGAAGTGACTGTGGTTGAATATCTTGACCGCATCATTCCGGGGTCCGATATGGAAGTTGCCAAAACAGCTCAGAAAATCCTGACAAAACAAGGTATGAAGTTCAAGCTGGGTCAGAAAGTGACAGGCGTTGAAAAACTTAAAACTAAGCTGAAGCTTACAATGGAGCCAGCCAAAGGCGGTGAAGCTGAAGCTATCGATGCTGATGTTGTATTAGTTGCGATTGGACGTAAGCCATACACTGAAGGCCTTGGCCTTGAAACAGTCGGCATTACGCCTAACCAGCGCGGTGTGATTGAAAACAATCAATTCCAAACTGGAGCTCCAGGTGTGTGGGTTATTGGTGACACAACAACTGGCCCAATGCTCGCGCACAAAGCTGAAGATGACGGTGCGGCTGTGGCTGAACTGATTGCAGGTAAGGCAGGTCATGTGAATTATGATCTTGTACCTGGTGTTGTTTACACAAGCCCAGAAATTGCTTGGGTTGGTAAGACCGAAGAAGACCTCAAAGCCGCTGGTGTGAAATATAAAGTGGGTAAATTCCCATTCATGGCAAACTCACGTGCGCGCTGTAACCACACAACTGATGGATTTGTGAAAATCTTGGCCGATGCTGCAACGGATGAAGTTTTGGGTGCACACATGGTTGGTGTGGGCGTTGGTGAAATGATCGCTGAAGTTTGTGTGGCGATGGAATTCAAAGCTTCTTCAGAAGACATTGCGCGTACTTGTCACGCTCACCCAACACAGTCCGAAGCTATTCGTCAGGCTGCTATGGGCGTTGAAGGCTGGACTATGCAGATGTAACTCTGTTGGTGTTTGAAATTGAAAAAAGCCCGCTACGTTATTCGTAGCGGGCTTTTTTTATTTTGCGGTTTTACTCCGCAGCATCCATGTCGAGCATAGTTCGCATGTGAGCGAGATATGCGAGCCACGCTTTCCGGCTTTTAAGAGTGAGTGTGGCAGTTGATTGTGATGGGCCCCAAAGGGGATCAATTAAAGTAGCATGTTCGGTATGAGTAGAAATCAATAGGAAGTAAAGTTGGGATCGTAGGGAAGCAGTTCGTGATTTGCTGTGCCGTCGGCATTTATTGTCACCCGGAACATTAGATCAAATTGGTTTTCTTTAATTTCTAGAGCATTGGCGACTGGTTGATTTGACAGCAATGCAACAAGTTTTGGGGTAGTGTTGCTGTGGCCAACTACGAGGTGAGTCCCTCCAGTGGTTTTGATAAACTGAGCAACATCTTCCAAATCAGATCCTGAGTATGGAGTTATGGCTTCTATATTAGATTGTTTTAGTGTTGGATTGGTTGTTTGTCTTGTTCTTTTGTAGGGAGTAGAGTGAATGTGCGTTAACGGAACAGCTTTCATCATTTGAGCGAGATGCTGCGCACGGATGACCCCTTTGGGGGATAAGTCTGGATCTTTTGTTCCATCATAAGCTTTTTCAGCGTGGCGAACTAGATAAATCGTCGTTGATTGATCTTTCATTGTTGTTGAACATGCAGCTACAACAGCAATTAAAGAAAGACATAAAGTGCGTAAGATCATAATTTAACTTCCTGAGAATTAAGGGAGTAAGGCGTAAAGCTTAGGGCGTTTTGTTTTGAGGTTGTATTACCAATATCAATGCGCCCGCAGTCGTTAAAATTAGTGCCCAGAAATGAGGCCATCCAAAAGATTCATTCAATATCCAAACGGCCAATAATGCTGTAACGGCGGGGCCGATACCTCCAACAGCACTTGATAATCCCGGACCTATTCTTGATATGGCTTCCGACATCGCAAAGGCTGGCAAAACTGTGCAAAAAATTGCCAGAAAAACTCCGTATCCGATAATCGTCGGGGTAATGGGTTGAGCTTCTGGAGACACGTGCATTTGAATAACGAAGTGAATGACAATCGCAACAGTTGCTGCCGTCATTGCAATTGAGGTAAACAATTGTGATCCAATGGCGGTGATGGTTGGTTTGGCCATGGTAACATATCCGGCAAACAGTATCGCGGCCAAGAACACTAAACCAGCGCCCCATAAAGCCATATCACCAAATTGCTGCCTCTCTGGCCCAATCAATAGGGCGACACCCACATAGGATAAGATGAGCGCGCAAACGTGCCTAACAGTCAATTTGTCTTTTAAGAATATCCAAGCAAATATCGCTGTAAAGGTTGGATAGAGAAACAAGATCAATCGCTCTAACTGAGCAGAAATATAGTGCAGACTTTCAAAATCTAACCAAGTGCAAACGTAATAACTTAGAATGCCTAAAGCACATGTTTGCAAAATACGATTAGAAGTGAGGGAGAGGCCTTTTCTTTTTTGCTTCCGCCAAGCGAGAAAACCGACAATGCAGAATATCGGCAATGAGAAACACATTCTCAAAACCATCATGAATTCAACATTCGCTCCCTCAATAAAAGCGAGTTTGATTGCAAGAGCCTTCATAGAAAACAGACATGCACCCACGACGGCAAGGGTGAAACCGATAAGTTGATTAGAAGGTTGATAATGCATTTTAGATGTTCCGCGTTGGAAGAGAAAAAATTGGATGCGGAACTATCAAAAACCATCTCTTAGTCGGTCGTGGGATGTTCCACAGCCGACAAGACGTGCTTATCGACCTCGCCCTATGTCAGGAGAGGTTTCCAAATGATCGAGGTGGTCGAAAAGTAAGTCATGAACTGCGTGTAACTTTGAAGTAATTCTAGGTCAAGAATAGATATGAAAATCACCTAACGTTGAATCTGAATGCTTCTAATTGTATGATTTGTAAAAATACGGAGTGAGAAACATGAAATTGGGCTTGTTCTCTCTTAGTTTAACCGTCAAGGATTTGAAGGTTTCAAGAGAGTTTTATGAGAAGCTAGGTTTTGAGGTGTTTGGGGGACATCAAGAACAAGGATGGCTTATTTTAAAGAATGGAACGACGATTATTGGTCTGTTCGAAGGTATGTTTGATAAAAACATGCTGACATTTAATCCCGGATGGGATGAGCATACAAATACATTGCCGGAATTTGATGACGTTCGCGAGATTCAGAAACAGCTGAAAAGTGAAAATATCGAATTGGCAACTGAAGCAGATGAAGATGCTTCTGGCCCGGCAAGTTTTATAGTTATCGATCCAGATGGAAACCCGATTCTGATAGATCAACACGTGTAAGATTTGACGGTCTTCATATTATCATAGCTGCATCCCGCTTGACTTCTGACCCCATTTCAAGCATATGGCCCGCTGCGATGCGCGATAGAGGCGCATGGGTCGACTGGTAGCGTGAGGCACGCGCGGGAGAAATCCGCACTTGAGCCAGCCCCCTTAAAACGCATATTTCACAAAACGCCCCATTTCACGCGGGTCGTCTCTTTAACGAGCGCCCGTGCGCCTTTCTCGTCTGAGAGAGGGCCTGATTGATGTTTGCGCTTTAAAATATGCGAAAGTAGATTGTGACAACATTTTCTGATTTTGATTTGGCTAGCCCCGTCCTGAAAGCTTTGGATAAAGAAGGCTATGAGAAGCCAACACCGATTCAAGAGCAAGCTATTCCTCTAGTTATTGAGGGCGGTGATATTCTTGGTATTGCGCAAACTGGTACAGGTAAGACAGCTGCGTTTTCTCTGCCTCTCTTACACCACTTATGTAAACTTCCAGACATGCCCGCACCGGGCGCTGTGCGTTGTTTGATCATTGCGCCGACACGTGAGCTTGCCAGCCAGATCTATGAAGCGTTTGTGAAGTATGGGCAGTGTTTGTCCCTTCGCATTCTTAAAGTTTTTGGTGGTGTGCCAATCCGTAAGCAAATGCGTGATCTTCAGCGTGGTGCTGACATCCTAGTAGCAACACCGGGTCGTTTGATCGATTTGATGGAACAAGGAGCTGTTGATCTTTCGCACGTAGAAAAGCTTGTGTTGGACGAAGCAGACCAAATGCTTGATCTTGGGTTTATTCACCCATTGCGCCGCATTGCGAAAGCAGTGCCGCAAGATCGCCAGACATTGTTCTTCTCTGCGACTATGCCGTCAAACGTGGCTGGGCTTGCTGATCAGTTTCTAACAAACCCCAAAAAGGTTGCGATCGCGCAAGAATCAACAACAGCCGAACGTGTGACGCAATCATTGACACACGTGAACCAAGCTCAAAAGGGGCCACTTCTTCTTGTGAAATTGCAAGATGAAACTGTTGAGCGCGCCATCGTGTTTACGCGCACTAAGCATGGTGCTGACAAAGTCGTAAACAGGTTGATGAAAGCGGGTATCCGTTGTGGAGCCATTCACGGAAACAAAACGCAATCCCAGCGTGAGCGTGCTTTGAATGCATTCCGCAATGGCGATTTGAAAGTTCTTATTGCGACTGATATTGCGGCACGTGGTATTGATGTGCCTAGCGTTTCTCACGTGTTTAACTATGAAATTCCAAACGTGCCAGAACAATATGTTCACCGTATTGGTCGTACTGCGCGAGCAGGGCGTGAAGGAAAGGCTATTTCTTTTATATCTCGTGATGAGAAGAAATATCTTTTAGATATTCAACGCCAGATCCGTATGAAAATACCGGTAGAAGAGCAGCCGGAAGGTTTCATCGAGCTTGCTGATGAAATTACAGCAAACGCAACTCCATACGTAGAAGAACGCCCACGCGATCGCAATGGTCGTGGTGGTCGTGACGGTGGACGCGGTGGCAGAGATGGCGGCCGTGGAGGTCGTGATGGTGGCCGTGGTCGCGGTGGCCGTGACGGCGGTAGAGGTCGTTCAGAAGGTAGAGGTGGCCGTGGTCGTGATGATCGTCGTCCACGTGAAGAACAGCACACCGCAGAGGATCGTCCATTCAAAGCAGACGCTAATTCAGAGCCGCGTTATGAGGGCCGTCAGGATCGTTTCAAGAGGTCGGAGGGCGGGGATCGTCCAGACCGTTCTAAACGAGATGACCGCTTTGCACGTCGTGAACGTCCTGAAGGAGAGCGTTCTGAAGGTCGCCGTCCAAATCGCGATGACAAATTCCAACGCCGTGAACGTAGTGATAATGACCGGTCGGATGGACGTCGTGAAGGTGGACGCAACGAAGGTCGAGGTGGCTATCAGGGACGCCGTGAAGGTGGACGTGATGAAGGCCGTGGTGGCTATCAGGGCCGCCGTGAAGGTGGTCGCAATGAAGGCCGCGGCGGTTACCAAGGACGCCGTGAAGGTGGACGTGATGAAGGCCGCGGTGGTTACCAAGGTCGCCGTGAAGGTGGACGAGATGAAGGTCGCGGTGGTTATCAAGGTCGCCGTGAAGGTGGACGTGATGAAGGTCGCGGTGGTTATCAAGGTCGCCGTGAAGGTGGACGTGATGAAGGCCGTGGCGGTTATCAAGGACGTCGCGAAGGTGGCCGCGATGAGGGGCGCGGTGGCTATCAAGGCCGTCGTGAAGGTGGCCGTAATGAAGGTCGTGGCGGCTATCAAGGTGGTCGTGATGGCGGAGATCGTAGACCTCCCAACCGTGAAGAACGTATGTCTGGTGATCGCCCAGCTGGTCGTGGTTATGAGGGATCGAACCCGCGGCCTCGTACAAACTATGATAAAACACGTGCTGCAGATGGTCGCTCATGGGGCGATCAACGTAAAAAAGAGCAGCGTTCTGAAGGCGGACGCGGATCTGAGCGCACTTGGAATAAAAAATCTGGCGGCAACAATCGTCCAGAAGAGTTTGGTGACAAAGAGCGTCGTCCAGCGCGTGGCCGTTCAGAGAGACCGTCTTACCCGAGCAAAGGTGGAAATGGTTCCAACAATGCTGAGGGTGGAAACGGAAGCCGTTTCAAGAAACGTGGACCGCGTTCTGATGGTGGCCTAGATTTCCGTCGCAATAATGGTGGCTTCAGTTCTCCTAAAAAACCAAGTGGAAACAAGCCACGTCGTAAACCAGATTTTGCACGCTAGAATTTAGCATTACAAATTAAAACGAAAACAGCCCATTCTTGTTAATCGCAAGAGTGGGCTTTTTTTTGTTTGGAGGGAGCTTTTAGAGAAGTGCAGGCCGTGACCTCTTCAATTTATTGTATTGCAAAAACAGTCCACATAACTCGATCCATATGAGTTAACTATAGGAGGGGTTAATTTGCATGTTTGCGGATAAATTCGTCTATTGGCTCTGGATAGTTCTCTCTAATCCAAATACGTTTTATTTGTCTGTACTCAAAGCCACCAAATGAATCACAATCGCCCCTGTGTGCACAAGTCCACCAGATTTTGTTGAAAAGCTTAATTTTCATTCGTTTTTCTTTTGACCAGAACATCTGTACCGTTCATTTTCATGAGCGAATTATTTCGCCTTATTAAGACAAATTGATTTTGCATCAACCTCTCGAATGAGCAGCCCTGCATATAACTTTCAACCAATCATACGCAATACAAGTTTGGACTTTAATGAGCGGCAAGCTGGAGTGGTGGAATTGGGGGATACAGAAAAAACGCGCAACTGGTAAGCTTCTACGCAGTGAGAAGTACTTTAGTAAAATAGCAAATTCCTTTGCGAAGAATACTTCGATGTTAACCTTTTGCGTCATTGAAGTCATATGTTTAACGAATTGTTAATCTATGTTAGCGAAAGTTATTCTTGGTTAATGAGTTTTTAATTACAAAGCCGGAGCAGTGAAAATGCAGGCATGTGAGGACTTAGACGATATTGTAGAAACATCCGTTCGGCAGATCACTAATGCCGATCAAGAACTTCGTGTTATAAAAGTTGCTTGTATCGAGGATGACAACACTGATTTTCGACTTCTAAAAGCGATGTTCGAAAATTCAAATGCCGCTCAGATTGAGTTAGAGCACTACTCTCAGATAGATGAGTTTCTTCTAGATGATGTTGAAACGCCTGATGTGGTGTTTCTTGATAGAAATCTCCCGACCAGTGCGGCGTCAGAAACTCGAATCAGAGAAATTCACGTCAGGCATGATTACTGCCCTATAATTCTGTATACAGGTTGTTTGACGCCGTCATTGAGATCGACAGCTGCTCATGAAGGTGCAGTCGCCGTCATTGAAAAAGGAATGTTGTCACGCCATTCCATTACCGATCTATTGAAAGGTGCAGTTGCGTTTGCACCACATTGTATGTGGAAAACTCAGCGTCAACGTTAGTTCGGGCAGTGTTTACCGTTGTTTTGGTTCGTCATCCTCTGGGGTGCGCTGCTTGGTGTATCGCTTTCAATCTATCGGCTTCAACACCCGTATAGATTTGTGTAGATGACAAACTAGCGTGGCCGAGTAGGGTCTGAATTGATCTGAGATCAGCACCATTGGCTAGTAGATGTGTGGCAAATGAGTGGCGCAGGGCATGGGGCGTGGCTGTTTCTGGCATGCCCATCACAATGCGCAAATTCTCAATCAGTTTTTGGATAATGCGCGGATTGAGTTTTTTACCCTTCACACCGCGAAACAAAGGTCCATCTTCATCGCGCAGAAAAGGGCGTTTCTCAAAATAGTCATTTAGGGCATCTCGCACAGCAGGAATTAAAGGAACGAGGCGTACCTTATCGCCTTTCCCTTGAATTCTAAGCGCTTCTTTGGCCGGAATGTCGGCATCGGTGAGGGATAGGGCCTCGGAAATACGCAGGCCCGCGCCATACATAAGCGCAATCATCGCAGCATCTCGTGCAGCTATCCAAGGTTCAACATCCTGATCTTTCACTTCTTGAAGCAGGTTTTTCGCGCTGTCTTGTGTCACAGGACGGGGCAAACGCTGTGGACGTTTCGGTGCTTTCACCATTTGAATGCGCGCATTGGGTTTATCCAATTGGCGGTCCAAGAATTTGTAAAACGCACGTACAGCCGATAAAGCGCGGCTTATAGATGTTGCCTTTAAATCATCATTGGCGCGGCGAAAAGCCAGCCAAGCGCGCACATCTGACGGAGCAAGTTGGGTCAGGTCATCCACATGCGCTTCACCGCCTAAATGCTCGACTAGAAACCCGAGGAAATTACCAACATCGCGGCGATATCCATCAATTGTGTGCTCCGACATGCGGCGCTCATGCGTGAGATGCTCTACGAATGCATAGAGGGCTTCAGACCCTGTGCGGGGGGCATGTGTATAGCTATGCTCTGCGGTTGGTAATGTATCTGCCATAGGGCTGATATTGGCCTGATGAGGTTAATTCAAAGTGGATGCTGTTTCGTTCGGCTTTATTCTTGTTAGAAATATCAGAAACCATCTTGTGAATGTGTCGTTGGCAGGCGAAAAAGGCGCATGAGTCTTTTTCCCGAAACAGAATTTCAGCTTGGCCCTGAATATCAGATCGCCAGCGTGCTTATTTCAATGCCTTTGCCCGAGGCGTTTGATTATCGCGTGCATGAAGATATGAAGGTGGAACTTGGCTCATTTGTGACTGTGCCGCTTGGCCCGCGTTCTGTGACAGGTGTTGTCTGGGGTATCAAAAAGGGACCAGCAAAACGTCCACTCAAATATGTTGAGGAGGTGCTTGAAGCGGCACCTTTAATGCCGAAGGTCACGCGCGATTTTGTGGAGAGAGCGGCGAAATATACTTGCACGCCTATGGGTAGCATGTTGGCAATGTGTTTGCGCTCTAAGGAAGCTTTGCAGCCATCTCCCACCGAAACCTATGTTTATCGCGGTGAAGGTGACGTGCCACGCATGACACCCGCTAGACAGAAAGTTTTGGATATTGCTCCTGAAAATGCCGATGCAGGGATAACCTCAGCTGAGCTGGCACGGCGTTCAGATGTGTCTACAGGTGTGGTGAAAGGCTTGGTTGATTGTGGAGTATTGGAGCTGCAGGAAGCGCCAATAGACAAGCCTTTTGGGCAACCAAATTCGGAATTGAAAGGCTTTGACCTTACAGCTGAACAACAAGCTGGAGCTGATGCATTATGTGAAGCTGTTCGTAGCAAAGAGTTTAAGCCCATTTTGCTGGACGGGGTGACGGGATCTGGGAAAACGGAAGTTTATTTTGAAGCCATTGCTGAAGCATTACGTTCTGATCCAACGGCGCAAATATTGGTTTTGCTGCCTGAAATTGCTTTGACTCAAGCGGTGAGAGAGCGTTTTGAAAATCGCTTTGGTGCTGCGCCAGCCGAATGGCATTCCAACGCAACGCAGAAAGAGCGCCGCCGTGTGTGGCGGGAAGTCGGCGCTGGGCGTGCCCGAATTGTTGTAGGTGCCAGATCGGCATTATTTTTGCCATTTCAAAATCTTCGTTTGATTATCGTAGATGAAGAACATGATGGCTCATACAAGCAGGATGAGGGGGCTGTGTATCAAGGCCGCGACCTTTCTGTTATGCGTGCGCATTTAGGCAGCGCCACTGTTGTATTGGCCTCGGCGACCCCATCACTTGAGACACTGGCAAATGCTTATCAAGGTCGATATCAGCACATCAAATTGCTAGCCCGCCCTGGTGCGGCCGTGCTGCCTGAAATCTTACTTGCGGATATGAAAGAAAATCCACCAGAGAAGGATTGCTGGTTGTCGCCATTACTCGTGGATGCGCTGGAACAGAATCTGGATGCGGGTGAGCAGTCTCTATTATATCTTAACCGACGTGGTTATGCCCCGCTTGTTATCTGTAAAGGATGTGGCGAACGTCTAAAGGCACCTGATACTGAAAGCTGGCTGACTGAGCATCGCTATACCGGCATGTTGGTGTGTCATCTGACTGGTTTTTCCATGAAGAAGCCGGTCAATTGTCCTCATTGTGGAGCGGCGGATTCCTTGATGGGCGTTGGGCCGGGTGTTGAAAGGTTGGCAGAAGAAGTGCGAGGCTTGTTTCAGGGCGCGCGAGTTGAAGTGTTTTCATCAGATACGGCTCGAAACCCTGAAGAATTGAATGGCATTATCTCTCGGATGGAGCAGGGAGATGTTGATATCCTCATTGGTACTCAGATTGCTGCAAAGGGACATAACTTTCCAAACCTAACACTTGTTGGCGCTGTTGATGCCGATTCTGGTTTGAAAGGTGGACAGGGGTCCGATTTGCGGGCCGGAGAACGAACCTTCCAATTGCTCAGTCAGGTGTCTGGTCGTGCAGGCCGTGCGAGTAAGCCAGGGCGAGCCATTATTCAGACCTATTCAGCTGAATCGCCAAGTATTCAGGCTCTTTTAGCCAATGACCGTGATTGGTTTATGGAACTTGAAATGCAATCGCGTGAAGATTTGGGGTTTCCACCTTATGGGCGATTGGCAGCGGTAGTCTTGTCTGCTGAAAATTCACTCGCAGCCGATGATGCGGCTGCAACATTTGTACGCGGCGCACCGAATGTTGATGGTGTAGATATTTGGGGACCAGCGCCTGCACCTATCGCCGTTTTAAGAGGGCGTCACCGTCGGCGTTTATTGATACGGTCAAACCGTAATATAGATTTGTCAGCTTATTTGTCTTCATGGCGCGAACGTATCAAACTCTCCAGCTCTGTGCGTGTCTCGCTGGATATTGAGCCTTACAGTTTTATGTAATTCTGATTTGAATGAACCTTTTGCATCCGGTTGCTGACTGTATAGTCAAACAGGATAGTGAAAGTTGTTTAGATGGATAATTCCACAGATAACAAATTGCTTAGTGCGCTTGATGAATACCAAGTCGTCTTGGCAATACAGGGAGATAGAAAAGCATTCGAGCTTCTCTATAAGCGGTGGCATCCAAAACTTATGCGCTTTGCTTTGCGGCATATGAATGATCGTGAAGTTGCTCAAGATGTGATGCAGAATGCAGCACTGACGATTGCAAAAGATATTCACCGTTTAAAAGAACCTGCTGCATTTGGTGCTTGGGCCTACACTATTGTGCGCCGCCGGGTCGCTGATCAGATCAAGAGGAATGTCCGTCTTCGCAATGTGCAGACCGAATTAGCTAAACAACCAGATCCTCCTCCAGAGCGGAGCGTTGATGAAAAGCTGGCTCTCAAACAGGCATTAGTTAGTTTGCCAGCTTCTGATCGACAAATGCTGACATTTTTTTACGTCGATGGAATGAAGCTGACTGAAATTGCAGCTGGTCTAAAAATCCCGATGGGAACTGTGAAATCGCGCTTATTCAATGCGCGAGAAAAACTCAAATCTATCTATGAAATTTCTGAAAAAGGAGACGCTCAATGAGTGAATTTGACGAAAGACTAAAAGGCCTTCTCAGCGAAGAAGATGACGCCTTCATCAATGAAAGCTTGAATGAGGAGAGTTTTTACAAAGAGGCTATTGGATCTTTGAGTGGGCCCGGCGCAGGCATGAACATTATGTCTTGGGTCGGTGTATTTGTTTTTGTGGGAGTATTGTTTACGGCGATCTACAATTTCTTTCAGGCAACAGAACTACAAGATCAAATTATGTGGGCGGCTCTCGCGATTATGGCAAATTCAGCGCAAATAGCTATGAAGTTATGGTTTCATTCTCGTTTGAACAGATTTGCTATTATTCGGGAAGTCAAACGTCTCCAGCTTGAAGTGGCTCGCTCTAAGAGCATTTAAGGAGACGCATCGTGGAGCTTTCACCAGACCTAATTGATTGGATGTGGGCACGACACCATAATGAATGGAGTTGGTATATCCGACCATTTATAATCTTGGCGTTTTGTGCATTGGCATGGAAACGAAGTTTGGTGGGTGTTGTGCTTGCTGGTGTGTTCTTTCCGTTGAGCGCTATTGTGTTCCCAGCTCCGGCAAACCCCAAACCTTATGTTGTGGAATTTTTGAATGCAGAGAGACAAATGCTCGAGGCATTGTCACTTTTTGAATTTGGAGTGGGGCTAGCTTTGGTGGTTCTGTTTTTGGGGATGCTTGCCACGGCACTTTGGAAGCGGAGCTTTATTGCAGGACTGTGCGTCGCCAATCTCGGAGGCGTGATCAAGCTGGTAGTGAGTAAAATGCTTTGGGGTGAAGTTGGGGATGTCGCTATTTTGCCTACTGCGATCACTGCCTTAGTTTTCAATACAATTGCTGTTGGTGCATGGTGGTATTTTGTGAAAATGAAAAAGGTTTCTTTCTAATGGCAACTTATCTGGAAGTGTTCTTGAAGTTGCTCGAAGTGCTTATTCCTCTTTTTGCAACTATAATAAAGTTAGCTATTTGACGACGGAAAGTGGCTTTTGGGTGCGTTTAAACTAGATTGGCGATTCAATCGAATTTGATGGAGAAGTTTATGCGCACCACAATTCTTGTCTTAGCATCCTCACTTATATTGACAAATTGTGGTGGTGGAGGCTCAGGAGGGGGCACTGCGCCAGCAACAAGCCCTACGCAAGTAAATCGTGCACCGACTGTAGCTAATGCAAATGCTGATCAAACTGCAACAAATGGCGTTGCATTTTCTTATGACGCGACACAGGCTGGACAAACCTTCAATGATCTGGATGGTGACGTTCTAACTTATTCGATCTCATATTCCCCAGCGGCCAATGGGCTCACTGATTCAGCTGGGGTTCTTGGTGGAACGCCCGATCAGGTTGGGCTTGTGACAGTTACCATCACAGCCAATGATGGGAATGGAGGTAGTGTTTCGGATAGTTTTAATGTTGATGTTCTCGCGCCATCAATTGCAACGAAGCCGAATATATTGTTGATAATTTCTGATGATCAGGGGCAAGATTCATCTGCGCAATATTCGCTTTCGTCTGACCATCCTGCTACGCCCGTGTTAAATGATCTGGCGGCTTCTGGCATTGTGTTTGATAACCTTTGGGTCAACCCTGTTTGTACGCCTACACGTGCAAGCCTGATGACGGGTATTTATGGAAATGACACGGGGGTGCTGGCGGTAGGTGATCCATTACCTACAAGCGAAACGATCATTCACGAGCTGATAGATAGCGATGCAAATACTGCTGAATATGTTTCAGCATTGATTGGAAAATGGCATTTGGGTGGCGGACAATCTGGCCCCAATGATGCTGGGATTGATCATTTCGCTGGAATAATTGGCGGTGGTGTTTCTGATTATTATAGTTGGAATTTCAATTTAAATGGAACGACTACGAACAATACAAATTATGTAACATCCGAGATTACCGATCAGGCGATAGATTGGATTGGTAATCAAACAAACCCTTGGTTTTTATGGCTTGCTTATAATGCCCCGCATACCCCGTTTCATTTGCCTCCCAACTCGCTTCATTCTCGAACATTGTCAGGTACAACAGCTGATATAAATGCAAATTCGCGTGAATATTATTTGGCTGCTATTGAGGCAATGGATACGGAAATTGGTCGGTTGTTATCCTCTATGCCGTCGGCTGAACGCGACAATACAATCATTATGTTTATCGGTGACAATGGCACGCCGGGGCAGGTGAGAGATCAAGCGGTTTTCCCGAATGGTGCAAAAGGTTCACTTACCCAAGGTGGTGTGAATGTGCCAATGATTGTATCGGGGGCCGGTGTATCGCGTGTTGGAGAAAGGGAAACGAGATTGATCAATGGTGTTGATTTTTATTCCACGATTGCTGAACTCGCTGGAAGTGAAATCGGAAATCAAAATGATAGTGTCAGTTTCGTCAGTGCGCTTAATCAAAGTGGGGCAATCGAACGCGACCATATCTATTCAGAAGTTGAAGATGGTAGCTGGACAGTGCGCGATGCTCGCTACAAATTAAATGTATCAGCGGCAAATGTAGAGACTTTGTTCGATTTAGAAAATGATCCGCAAGAAAACACAGATTTGCTCAGCGGAAGTGGGGATGTCAGCGGCATTAGAGATCCGTTGAGAGCAGCTGGTGACGCATTTCGTCAGTAAACGAGCAAATTAGGCGTAGTTTTGATTTAATCTTCATGTATTCTACGCGCCCAACTGCAGGAGGTGCGTTTGAAAATTGAAGTGACTGGCGGTGATTTTCTTCCCCATCCTAAAGCTAAATTTGGACGTTCGGGCATGCAGCTTTATGTTGGTGATGGTGGAAAGATGAAGCCAGTGAGTTATCGGCCTGAAGATATTATTGCGGTGAAAATACGCGATGGTTTTATTATTCGTTGGTGGGATAAATCCAGTGATTGGACCAAAGCTATTTTAGCTTCTGGCTTGGCAGGATTACCTGGAGCAGGGGCTAATTTTATGTTGCCTGAATTTGTCTGGGGGCAAAAAGCGATCGTCACGTGGGCTAATTCTATTATTGGTGGAGTAGCCGCGACAGCTGCAATCAAAAACTCAAGGCGTGTCCGCTTTCACGCACAATTTGCAGACGGTACGAAGCTAAAAGCAAAAGCCGAGCAGCGTGAACTTAATGAAAAGATCACCAAGCTATTGGCAATGCGGATCAGTAGGTAATTTTAAAAGGGCTTTCAATTAAACCGAAAGCCCTTTTCGTTTGTATTGGAAGAGGCTTACGCCTGCGCTGCCTGCTGAGCTTCATCGGGAAGTTTCTTTGAAAGTTTCTTACCCAACTTGATGAATGGTTTTTCGATGATCTGATTGATGATCCAAGCACCAATTAGTGAAGATACGAGAACAATGACAACCATGGCATTACCTACAAGAGGTGAAACAACATCATTGAGACCATCCTCTCCTTGAACGAGTCCCAAAATGTCCACAACGTTTTTTAAAACGATAATGATCAACAAGTGTATTAGGTAGACGCCATAGGAGACGACCCCAAGAAAACGGAATGGTTTGGAGGTTAGGACTGTGTTGAGTGCGCTAGTTTCTTGGATAGCTAAGCTTGTGATGAAAAAAGCAAATATAAATGGCGCTAGGAAAGTAATTGGGTTGCCTGCAGCACCTACGTGTAAAATCCATAGAACCAATAGTAACCCAAGATATTGGGCAGCTTTAAACTTGTTTGAATGACTTTTAACCAGTTGAGAGTCTAGTAAATGTTCAGCCAACCCTCTCATAGAGACACCAAGAGAGAAGCCGAAAATAGCTCGGATGGCACCGAATTGATAAGACGAGTCTAGCGCGTCAACTTTGGAAACTGAAAACAATATGCCACCAAAAGTGAGACCGAGCGCTGCCCAAAGAAGTGGTCGGTATTTATTTGTTAGGCCGAGTGCTGACACAATGAAGAAGAAAAAGTACGCAACTGCTTCAGCAGAAATACTCCACGAAGGAAGGTTAAACGCATTATTAGGCGTTATCCCTGTGGAGTGTAGAAGGAAAATATTTGCGAATAGCTGGGTCCAAAAGGGTTCGTTGGTTTCTGTAAGTTTCCCTGACACCATTCCTGAAGCGGATAGCTTTAAAACCACAAAATGCAGCAGTATGAAAAGCGCAAGATAGAAAAAATGCAGCGGATAAATGCGGAAGAAACGCGAGATCCCGTAAGCTATTTTGTCTTCACTTGTTTGCATGTTGCCGATGTATCTGTTGGCAATCACAAATCCGGATAGAACAAAAAACAGATCGACGAAGAGCCAAGAATTTTGTACAATGGAGACATCTTGTAGGCTGTGCGTCCACGTTGCATGGAATATAAGAACCATACAGGCGGCTAGGCCGCGAAGACCTTCAAGTCCAACAAAGAAACGCTTATTAGTTGAAGAGTTTGTCATGAAAACTCCAAATTAGTGAATATTATCAGCAGTATAACGACAATTTGTTGACTTATAACATCTTTGTGATTTTAAAGAAGCAGGAATTACATTTTCTTGGAGAGAATTATGGGGGCAATTGTAGATAAGTGGTTAAATGGTGAGACAGAGGACTTTGGAAAGAAAGTTCTTCACGGTGCTCACAATTTGCTAACTGACTCAGATACAGGGCATTTGTTTTCACACGATGCTCTGGCCGAATTGATCGATACCATAGACGATTCTCAATTAGATATTGTTACCATGGGGTATGGTAAGCATGAGCCCAATTCTTGGGTTGGTGGTCACAGAGGAAAACTTTCCGGCAAAGAACTCATGGATGCGGTTCGTGAAGGGCGGTTATGGGTCAACCTTCGTCATGCCATGAACACCGAAGATGAGTACATTAAAGTTCAAAACAAGATGTTCGATCATCTTAGCGAGATGATCCCGGGCTTTAAGCCGTATTCTGTGTATGGATCTATCCTGATTTCTTCTCCAAATGCTAAAGTTTATTACCATGCCGATCCGGGTGAAGTTATTCTTTGGCACATCAGCGGTGAAAAGCGCGTTAGCTGTTATCCAAATAAAGCTCCATTTCTAGACGATGAAACTTATGAGGGGTTGATCCTTTCTGAGAATAGCGAAGAGCTGCCATATGAAGAGTGGTTTGATGATCACGCTGCATTTATTGATCTGAAGCCCGGTGAATTTGTAAGTTGGCCGCACTCTTCGCCGCACAAAGTGGACAATGGTAATTCTCTCAATGTGTCGATCACGACAGAGTTTACAACATTGGCAAGTCAGATGAGGCATGGTGCACGCTACGCCAATGGAATGTTACGACGTCGTTTCAACGCTAATCCATCCTTTGACAAGATGGGCACCGTTCACACAATGGCTAAGTTTGCGGCATCATTACCTATGCGCGCAATGAAGGTGAAGACAGGTAATGAGCAGGTTCACAAGGATCACTTTGTCGTAGATCGCGGATCTGAGAACTGTCTGAACTGGTTTGAAGAACCTATCCCGCGTTCAGAGCGTGTTTTGTAAAAAGTAAAACAATGAGCCTGTATCTGAGCTGTGTGTAAGGCTTGATGGGGCCAGTAAACAAAAAACCCGCGAAGCATGAGCTTTGCGGGTTTAGTTTTTCGGTCTTAGCCATTCCCAATTAAATGGGAGAATAAGGGGATGCAGAAGAGGGGTTTAAGCCGCGTCCACTGCTACTTGAGGTGATGGGTCACGAAGAACGTAACCACGGCCCCAGACTGTTTCGATGAAATGGTCACCGCCTGTTGCTTTTTGTAGTTTCTTGCGAAGCTTACAAATGAACACATCGATGATTTTCAGTTCTGGCTCGTCCATTCCACCATACAGGTGGTTTAGGAACATCTCTTTTGTAAGGGTCGTACCCTTGCGTAGAGAAAGAAGCTCGAACATTTGGTATTCTTTACCAGTCAAGTGAACGCGTTGGCCTTTCACTTCAACTGTTTTAGCATCCAAGTTCACAAGGATGTCGCCTGTACGGATAACGCTCTCAGCGTGTCCTTTAGAACGGCGAACAATCGCTGTAATACGGGCGATAAGCTCGTCTTTATTGAACGGCTTTGTGAGGTAGTCGTCAGCACCATAACCAAGTGTTTTCACCTTGGCTTCAATGTCTGGGTTACCAGACAAGATCAACACAGGTGTGTTGATGCGCGACATGCGCAGCTGCTTCAGAACCTCATAACCAGAAATATCTGGTAGAGATAAATCAAGGATAATGAGGTCGTATTCGTATACCTTACCAAGGTCTACGCCTTCTTCCCCCAAATCCGTGATGTAGATGTTAAAGCCAGCGGCTTTCAACATTAGGTCGATACTGCGTGCTACCGCATCATCGTCTTCAATCAACAAGACCCGCATTAGGCTCTCCCGAATCACTTTCGTCTATATGGACGTATTAACCATTAACAATCAAGCATATTAATTCTTTAAGAATGGTTAACGCGTCTTCACACATCTTTGCGATACCTTAATTAAGGCACGTAAAGTTGTGAAAAAATTCTTCAAAATAATCTGCAAATTCTGATCAGAGAATCGCTTGCGTTAACTCTAGCTTAGGGCAATGGGAACATTCTGCCGAGTCAGAAAAACAAGTATATTTAGCGTTTACGCTATTGACTCAAAACGACTCGGTGAAGGTTAAAGTTCTGTGCTTCAACAAGCTATAAAAGATATAAAATCACTTGAGAAACAATTGTTTGAAGGGCGTGTGGTCGCGATCGAAGGGTTGCGGATAGAGGCTACTGGACCCGCCGAAGCATTGCGTCTTGGAGCATATGCTCGCTTTGGTGGAAAGGATGGACCACGGGGAGAGCTGGTTGGATTTGAAGGTGAAAGAGCTGTTTTTCTAGCATGTGATGATGTGGAGGGGTTACGCCCTGGGGCATCTGTGTGTTTTTCTGCAGCTGATGCTGTTGTAAGGGTATCCAACTCATGGTTGGGCCGAGTTGTCGACGCTTTTGGAGCACCAGTAGACGGTGGCTCTTCACTTTCTGAAGGTTCAATATCCAGACAGATTAAGGCTTTGCCTCCTCCAGCGCATTCGCGCGCGCGTGTGTCCGAGCCAATGTCTTTAGGTGTTAGAGCTCTAGATGGCTTTGCGCCTTGTGCAGTCGGGCAGAGAATGGGGCTGTTTGCTGGTTCTGGGGTCGGTAAATCTACTTTAATGTCCATGCTCGCGAGAAACGCGCAGGCTGATATAGTCGTTATTGGATTAATCGGTGAACGTGGCCGGGAGGTGAGAGAGTTTGTTGAAGATACTCTTGGACCGGAAGGGCTTGCCAGATCGGTAATCATTTCTGCAACATCTGATGAAGCAGCCCCTCGGCGTCGCCGAGCAGCTTGGATGACTATGTCTGTTGCTGAACATTTTCGGGATCAAGGTTTTAAAGTTTTGTGCCTTTTAGATTCCGTCACGCGGTTTGCTATGGCGCAACGTGAAATAGGATTAGCTGCTGGTGAACCGCCGACAACCAAAGGGTATACGCCTTCTGTTTTTGCAGAGTTACCAAAATTGTTAGAGCGAGCAGGACCAGGGCAGATTGTTCCTGCAGGTCAGCCACAAGGGCAGATTACGGGTTTATTCACTGTGTTGGTGGATGGAGACGATCACAACGAACCCGTTGCTGATGCTGTACGTGGTATATTGGATGGTCATATCGTAATGGATAGAAAGATCGCAGAGCGTGGTCGTTATCCTGCCATTGATGTGTTGAAATCTTTGTCGCGATTGGCAAGTCATCTTTATTCCCCCGAAACAGCAGAAATTGCGCGACAGGCACGGAAGATGATGTCTTTGTATTCGGACATGGAAGAATTGGTGCGTATTGGTGCGTATGTACGCGGAGCTGATCCGGAAGTTGATCGTGCTGTTCAGCTATCTCCCGAAATTGAAAAAATTCTTACACAACATGTTGGGGATAATGCGCCTGCCGAAGAGACCTTCGAAATGCTGGCACAAGTGTTGGGGATGGGGATTGAGCAGCCAGAACCCAATCCTCATATTCATGCGGCAGGGGCAGCAATGGCTGCTCAAGGCGGAGAACGCCGAAGTGAGAACAGAGCTTCACTTGCGCGTCAATTGAGCGGCAACTAGCTCAAAATTCTCTTTTTTCTTTACTTGTTTTTGTAGTTTCATCGTCAGGATATAATCATGAACTCCTTGCCTACTCTTATTAAGCTTGCGCAAAGAAACATCGATGCTATCGGCGTGGAAATAGCTAAAGGGCAGGCCCGTATTGAAGAATTGCGCCTTCAAAAAGAGACCTCTGCTACAAAAGTTGAAGTTGAAAAAGCGTTGGCTTCAGACGGTTTAGCGTTAAACCTGCTTGGTGGTATGCCAGTATTTATTGAGCGTCAAAAATGGCAACAAGAACAAATTGATATTCAGATTGCAGAAATTCAAAAAGGTATGGAAGAGGTAAGAGAAAGATTGATCGCGGCATATCGTGAAAAATCGAAGCTAGAAAACCTTGCTACTCAATATCAAGAGAAAGAAAGAAAAGAATTGGCTTTGAAAGAGCAAGCAATGCTCGACGAGGCTGCTCTTACGCGCCGCGCCTAAGAGGCATTAGCAGAACTATTGGCAGTGGGTTCATTCATCACTTCAGCAAAAGCTTGTGCAGCTGTTGGTGATAAAGGTTTACTGAAATAATAGCCCTGTATGAAATGAAGATCCAATTTGTCTACAAGTTGTAGCTGCCTTTCCGTTTCGACCCCCTCAACAACACAATCAAGATCAAGGTTCTTACATAGAGCTGCGATAGTTCTAACAATATTGAGGTCGGCTTTATTGCGAGCCATATCCTTGATAAAAGCGCGATCAATTTTGAGGCGATTGATCGGCATTTTTTGAACATAACTTAGGCTTGAATAGCCTGTGCCAAAGTCATCAAGGGCTAAAGCGAATCCTTCGCTACGAATGTAGTGTAGAGATTCAATCACACGATCAAAATCCTGCATGATCATGGATTCAGTGATTTCAAAGACAATGCGCTTAGGTGATATACCTGCTTTGTGAACTTTCTTTACAAGATGCTCCATGCTAGATGGAGAAGAAAGAAGAACTGCAGAAAGATTGAATGCCATATACACATCATTAGGCCAATTTTTCATACCTTCCAGAGCACGGTCCATAAGAATATTTGTGAGACTTCTGATGCTACCTGATTGTTCAGCAGATATAATAAAATCGCTCGGTGGAACTTGCCCAAGGATTGGGTTGTACCAGCGCGCTAGTGCTTCAAAACCTTTTACTCGGTTTTCTCGTGTATCTACAATTGGTTGGAATTCCACATATAATTCATCTGCTAGGTTGGCTTCAGTTAAACCTTTTTCAAGCGCTGCAGCATCGCGGATGGTGTTTTCATGATCTTCGGAAAAGAAAACAGGAATTCCTTTAGTGTGTTGTTTGGCATAGCATAAAGCATAATCAGCTCTATCAAGCAGGACTGAACGATTTCTACCGGCATGTGGGAAACGGGCCAAGCCAATTGTGCCACCAATGTTTGCTATACCTTCCTCCAATCTGAAGGGGTCTCTCAGCATCGTACAAACATCTTCGCAGATCTTCATCATTGAAAGATCATCTAACGGGTCGAGGAATAGAAGTCCAAATTCATCTCCTCCCAATCGACCCACGATTACATTAGTTCCTAGGCGATGAGTGAGGCGTTTGGCTGTCGAGACTAAGAGGTGATCACCTGCTGCATGGCCGAAAACATCATTTACGGGTTTGAAGCCGTCTAGATCTAGGAGGGCGAGAACAAACTCACTGTCATCTTCGCTATAATCTTCGATTGTGTCATCGAGTGTTTGAAAGAAACTTCGTCTATTGGGCAATTTGGTGAGGGGGTCTGTATTGGCGAGCCTGAGCGTTTCGGCATTTAGTTGAGCCATTCTTTGGCTTTGGCCTAATAGAGCTTTTTGGTGTGAGACAATGTCAGATTGACTCTTCGCATTGCTTAAAACTGCTATGTGCAAGACTGATGCGACAAAGAATAAATTTAATGCCGATATGGCGTAAATTGGATCGAACTTGAACAGGAGATAGATGATTGTTGTCGGCATTGTCGTGAGGAGCATTGCCTTGGCTGCCTGTGGAACCGCCAGTAAAGTCATCGCTCCACCAATAACAGTGACGCCAGCAAAAAAGACGACTAATCCTCGTAAAGCCGCATCACCATTTTCAAACAACATCACGTTCCAACAAAAAATGAAGAGCGCAAAGATAGGTGAAATCATCACCGACATTTTCAATCGTTTGATGACTTGTGCATCGTTTAGAGCGACAGCTCTATTCGGCAATGCTTGAGGTAATCTAGCTAAGCTAACTGCAAATAATACTGCAGGAACTGGGTACAAAAGATAGGCCGGAATTAGGTCGTGATAGGCGATACACATACCTAAGCTAGCTAAACTCACTAGGAAATAGTTTAGCGGTAATTGTGTTTTAATAGCATCATAGCGAGCACGGTTAAGTTCTGGCTCGTTCGGATTGATATGAAAATGAGATAAAAATCTCGAAAACACTGCGTACTCTCCTGTTATGCAAAAGAGAGTACACTGGTATGATTAAATTCATGGCGTATTTACGCAGTGCAATTAAGTAAATCTTCTTTACCATTATTTTAAGGAATTATCATGGGCTTGGCTTACAACGACACAAAAAAAGCCGCCCAATTGATGAGCGGCTTTTCTCTATAGAATGTATCTTTTATTAGCTTGCTTCGGCAATTGAATCGACACCGCCACGTAAAATGGCTTCAGCGATTTGTTCCGCATCAACAGCAGCTTGCGCTTCTGGGTAGATTGAAGGCAGTGTTTTCTGGGTGCGTATTGCTTCACGAACTTTAGAATCTCGTAGTACAATTCCAGCAAGAGGAGGGCGGAACCCTAAGAATGTCTGGCTTGCTCTTGCGAGCGCTTCATATGTACGACGACCTGCGACGCGTGTATCTGCCATATTCACTGCGATCCAAGGTGCTACGCTTGGCGCGTATCCGCGAAGAACTTTGATAAAGGCATATGCATCAGTCATTGAAGTAGGTTCATCATTTGCCACAACCAAAGCTCGATCAGCAGCTCTTGCCAAACGCATAACGTTTGCATCAATACCAGCAGCTAGGTCGACTAAAACCATATCATACTGCATGGCCAAAGTTGTTAGACCCGCAGCAAGACGTGAAGCGTCTTCTTTGGGTAATTCTGCGAGAGCACCTGATCCGGAGCGTCCTGGTAGAACGTCAAATCCACCTTGAGCGCTAGCGCCGCCATTTACAGGGGTGACAGCGTCATCCAGTTCAACCCATCCAGCCATAACTGCGGCGAGGTCAGTATCTGGTGCGATACCCAATTGAACATCTACGTTCGCACATCCAAGATCACCATCAATGAGAAGAGTTCTTTTCCCAGCTTTAGCGAATGAAGCGGCGAGTGTTGTGGAGAGCCAAGTTTTACCGACTCCACCTTTGCCTGATGCAACAGCCAGAATCTGAGCCGGCGTGATACGCGGCCCTGAGGACATCTGTCCTGAATTTTTGCCAGAGAACGACATTATGCTGCTCCTCTATATGACATGTTAGATCCTGATCCATTGTCTGGGGCGGTTTCTAGTAACAGTCTTGCAATACGCAATGGCGTCGCTGGAATTAGCCCATTAGATATAGAATGCGTCAAACTTAGTTGAGCGATGCTTAACCGCGACGAAGAAATTGCAGCAAAAGCACCACCTCTACGTCTTACTACATCCAATTTAGTTAAAATTGCCCTTCTAACACCAACACTTGAGAAAGCTCGTGCGTTATCCTCAAGGTCTTCGGGATGTCCTTCTGCTGACATTACCAGCACTGGTTCAACGTCAATATTGTAAAGAAGGTTACGAAGGCGGGCCATGTCTTTTGCATTTGTTGGGTTAAATGCAGGGCCATCCACAACCAGTTTACGTTCAGAAGGCGTTCTTGCAGCTAGGAATTTTTGAAGCGCTTCAGGTGACTTAAATAGCCCGACATCAGGTCTTCCGACATAAGCTGATAATCTCGCGTGACCACCAGAAGTGTCAAAGTCTGCAGAAGCAGCTCTTAGTCCTAGAGGTGATTTACGTGTCACTGCAGCTAATTTGGCGGCAGTAGATGTTTTTCCTGACCCTGGAGGCCCTACGAGTAAGATAGACTTGCGAGTATCCGAATGGATTGGTGAAAAGGATAACACGCCTTCAAGGCCGGCTGCCATTGCTGGGCCAGCGTCTGCAGTATTGCCCATCAATTTTAGGCCTGCGCTTGTGACTATGTCGGCAAATCCGCTTGGGGCACCATGCCAGTTCATGACATCACGAATTCGATCGCGAGTTGTGTTGTCAAAGGTGGGACGTGATTCAGAGAAAATTGGAGTTGCAAATCTAGCATTCGGTGCGCGTTCTACGGCAGCTCGAACTTCGACACAACCAGGTTCATTGCGAGTGGAAAGGACCACCGCGTCGGAACCTAGTTCTGCTCGCATTTGTTCCATGGCTTCTTCCATGGTTGCAGCGGAGAATAGTTTCATTCTCATGGTAGGTGCCTCCTAAATGGCGATTTTGATGTAATATACTGTGTGGTCATTGAATTATTCTTTTCTATATTGCTCCGGCACCGCGCAGGCGGGCTTTCGGGTGGATCTCGTTTTGACTCATGACCACTGTCTGCGCGCGGAAACGTTCAACAAGTGATCGGACATATGGACGTATTGGGGCTGATGTCAGGAGAACAGGAGTGTCTCCAGTTTGAGCGGCGGCTTCAAAGACGCGTTTCATTTCATTCACAAACTCATGAAGCTTGGACGGTTCTAGCGCCAATTGACGTGCGCCCGGTTCACCAATCAGAGCCTCTGCAAATGATTGTTCCCAATTTGGAGAAAGTGTTACGACTGATAGCTGGCCATCATGTGCTAAATTCGCATTGCACAGCTGGCGAGCTAAACGAGTGCGTACATGTTCTGTAATTTGCATCAGGTCTGTTGAAGCACCTGAAGCTTCTGCAATTGCTTCCAATATTGTTGCAAAGTCACGAATAGAGATTTTTTCACGCAACAAGTTTTGAAGGACACGCTGAATACCGGACATTGTAATCTGGTTTGGCACTATATCATCGAGAAGAGCTTTTTGAGCGGCTGGCAATTCGTCAGTGAGTTCTTTCAAAGCAGTGAATGACAGAAGATCTGACATGTTCTCTTTGACAAGTTCAGTGAAGTGGGTGGTCAAAACAGTTGCAGCATCCACAACAGTATAACCGCTCATCGCAGCTTCTTCTTTATAGGATTTATCAATCCAAACAGCTGGAAGGCCGAACACAGGTTCACTGACCCGTTCACCGGCTATAGGAGCTGCTGCGCCAGATGCATCCATTGCAAGATCCATCAATGGACGAAGCATTCCAGCACCAGATTCAACTTCTTTGATCATGATGCGGTAATTTTCAGAACCCAGTTCCAAATTATCAACGATACGTACTTGAGGTGCAATGAAGCCAAATTCTGTAGCGACTTGACGGCGCACAGCTTTGATTTGGTCTGTTAACTTGCGACCTTCAGCTTCATTTATGAGCGACAACAATCCAAAACCAAGCTCAACCTTAAGCTCATCAACAGCAATGCTGTCAGTGATCGGTGCTTCCTCGGCAGGTTTATCTGGATCAGAGATAATCTCGTTATCTTTCATCTCTGCAGCGCGAGCTGCTTCTTCCCTGCGCTGGTTTGCTCTAAAGGCTCCATAACCCGCACCACCTGCCAAAAGCAGGAATGGAATAATAGGCATACCCGGGAGCAGGCCGGTAAATGCAGCTACACCAGACACCATTGCCAAGCCTTGTGGGGAAGCCATTAATTGTTGGCCCAGCGCTTTATCGGTCGAACCGTCAACACCTGCTTTGGATACCAGCATACCAGCTGCAATTGAGATAATCAGGGCAGGGATTTGTGATACAAGTCCATCACCAATTGTCAGCATTGTGTATGTTTGTGCAGCTTGTTCGAAGGGCAAACCCTTTTGAGCGACACCAATTAAAATACCACCGATAATGTTGATGACAGTAATCAGGATACCAGCCATCGCGTCACCGCGTACGAATTTCGACGCACCATCCATGGCACCGAAGAAATTACTTTCACCTTCAAGCTCTTTACGACGTGTGCGAGCTTCATCTTCATTGATAATACCGGCGGAGAGATCTGCATCGATCGCCATTTGCTTACCGGGCATAGCATCAAGTGTGAAACGCGCAGCAACTTCAGCAATACGGCCAGAACCCTTGGTAATAACCATGAAGTTTACGATGACGAGAATGACAAAGACGATAACACCAATGACATAGTTTCCGCCCATAACGAATGAGCCAAATGTCTTGATGATGTTTCCAGCAGCCTCCGGTCCTTGATCTCCATTGGAAAGGATCAAACGTGTAGATGCCATGTTGAGAGCTAGCCGCAACATGGTCGTCAAAAGAAGGACAGAAGGAAAGGATGAGAATTCCAGCGGCTTTTGAATGAGTAGAGCTGTCATCAAAACTAACACAGAGAATGTGATAGAAATTGCCAGCATGAAATCCAGAAGAAAAGACGGTAGCGGAATAATCAACATGATGATCAGTGTCATCACGCCCATTCCTAAGGCAACTTCTCCTTTGGCAGCACCTTTGGCAAGAGAGTTAAGGTTCAACCCTCCAATTTGTATGCCGCCTGAGTTGTTGGTTGCTTCAGCCATTTATAACTAACCTGCCGCCCGTGTTTCACCAGGTGCAGCAACATCAACGCCCGCATCAGTGTATGTGCGGAGTTTGTTGCGCAAGGTACGGATTGAAATGCCAAGAATGTTGGCGGCATGGGTTCTATTGCCCAAGCAATGATCCAATGTGGATAGAATTAATTCCTGTTCGACTTCAGCAACTGTGCGGCCAACCTGAACGCTTGCTAGACCAGCTGTAATAGCTGTGTGTGCGGTTTCAGTAGCGCGTTGAACTGTTAGATCAATGTGGCTTTCATTTGGATCATATGATTGGCCAGATAAGGGAGCTCCATCAGGCGTACGAATGGCATCAACTTCTATGACTGGGCCGCGAGAAAGAATAACAGCGCGGTGCATAGCGTTTTCAAGTTCACGCACGTTTCCAGGCCAGCGAGAAGCCTCAATTTGTGTGCGAGCTTCATCAGATAATGCCTTGTTGGGAAGGCCGTTTGCAGAACTGTATTTATCGATGAAGAACTCAGACAGCTTAACCAGATCAGTGCGACGCTCACGAAGCGCTGGAATACGCAAGTTCATTACGTTTAAGCGATAGAGTAGGTCTTCTCTGAAGTCGCCTTTTTGAACAGCTTCAGCAAGGTCTCGGTTGGAAGTTGCAAGGATACGAATATCAACTTTGACAGGCTTGTTGCCTCCAACGCGGTCGATTTCACGTTCTTGAATAGCCCGAAGCAACTTAGCTTGCAGGCGTGCATCCATCTCTGAGATTTCATCGAGAAGAAGAGTTCCGCCATCAGCTTCTTCAAATTTACCGATGCGGCGCGTCATGGCACCTGTGAAAGCACCTTTTTCGTGACCAAATAGCTCGGACTCAAGTAGGTTTTCTGGAATGGCGGCACAATTTACTGAGATGAATGGTTTGCTGGCACGGCGAGATTTTTTGTGCAGGAAGCGCGCCATGACTTCCTTACCAACACCGCTTTCTCCAGTGATCAAGACAGATGCATCAGATGGTGCAATTTGTTCTGCAAGATCCACAACTTGAACCATGGCAGGGTCAGTTGCGATCATGGTGCGGTCATCGTCAGACACGGCTGAAAGTACTGCGGCGATCAGTTCTGCATCAGGCGGTAATGGGATGAATTCCCGAGCACCCGCTCGAATTGCATCTGCAGCCGCTGCTGCTTCGGCTTCAACACCACAAGCAACAATTGGCGCAACTATGTGTTCCGTTTCCAATGCACCATGCAGCCAAGCAATGTCAGCGGAGACATCCATCATGACAAGGTCAGCGCCATTTCCGGCGCGCAGTGAATCTAACGCAATAGCGGGAGAGGCGGCGTGGGATACTTGTGCACCACGTTCAAAGGCAATTTTAGTTGCCGTAGAAAGTTGACCACCCAAATCTCCAATAATCAAAACGCGCATATTTGTATTCACTTTCAATTTGTTTTGCTTGTGCAAATATTCTTTTTAAGTGCCGATAAGATCAGCGGGTGGGGTGGTGCTTATGCACCTTCATTCTTAATGATCTCGGTCATGGTTACGCCGAGGCGATCATCTACAACAACGATTTCGCCACGTGCGACGAGTCGAGAATTTACATAAATATCAATAGCTTCACCAACGCGGCGATCCAATTCAAGCACTGATCCTTCACCTAAGTGCATAAGGTCAGATACTTCCATTGTCGTACGTCCAATAACGGCTTGCACCGAGACAGGAACATCAAACATTGGTGCCAGATCAGCCGCGAATTTTTCGCGACGCTCTGCTTCCTGTTCAGCAGTAATCGGGTTTGCGAGAACTTTGCCTGTGGCTTCAAGTTCTGGAAGGTTTAGATCGTCAGTCGACATATAATGCTCCTAAAACTCTACAATTAAGCCGTGCCAAACAAATCGAGCTGATCTTCAATTGGATCAGCCTTACGATTGTTCAGGCAGTCTTCGACAGTTTGTTTGATGACGTCGCGATTAAATTCAGCGGCACCGCCTTGAAATTCTATACGCCAATCACCTGGCTGAGCGGCTGGGTCGGCCACAAAGTGTAGGCGTTCTGCAATGGCCGGCATGTTCTCCAAACGCATTTTGATTTGTAATTCTGCTTCTGGAGAAACGGTGACAATGAGGCGAGGTTCAGAGCGCAATTGTTTGCAGGCTTCTGCCACTGCTTCTTCGGCTGCAGCATGTCCGTTTTCATCGAGCGCTTTTCCGGCAATCACTTCAGATGCTGTCATAGCGAGATCGATTGCTTCATTGCGAAGAGTTGTCGCTATGTTGGCCACAACTTGCTCAGACGGTGTAAGGTTTGCTGCGATGGTTTCCAAAGCAGTTGCAATGCGAGCCTCAACACTTCCCATAACAGCTGTCTGCGTGGCTTCACGTGCTTGCAAGACTTCTTGCTCAACGTCTTCAACACGTTTGAAGGCAGGCTTCTTGCCTGTAAGAACTTCACCTGAAGGTGTGAATTCTGTAAAAAATTCAAATGGTTTTGCTTCAGCCATTAGTACACCAACTCATCTTCAGCGCCGCCATCGGCCAGCATGATTTCACCGCGTTCAGCTAACTCTTTGGCTTGATAGACCATGTCTTGTTGGGCTGAATCCACATCTTTAAGCTTCACAGGGCCCATTGAATTCATGTCTTCTTTCAGGATTTTAGCCGCGCGTTCGGACATGTTGGATGTGAACAAGTCCTGCATCTCTTCATTTGCTCCTTTAAGAGCAAGTGTAAGCTTGTCTTTTGGAACTGCTTTGAGAAGGGTTTGAATGCCGCCTGGATCTAGTTTTGAAAGATCATCAAAGACGAACATGAGTGAGCGGATTTTCTCTGCAGAATCTTTGTTTTTCTCCTCCAGTGAAGTCATGAAACGCCCTTCAGTGTGGCGATCAAAAGCATTGAAGATGTCAGCCATTTGTTCATGGCTATCCCGTTTGGAAGTACGGGCGAGGTTGGTCATAAACTCGGTACGTAAAGTTACTTCGATCTTTTCAATAATATCACGCGCTACAGGCTCCATGCGGAGCATGCGCTGCATACATTCGATAGCAAAATCAGGTGGCAGGCAGGCTAAAACAGCGGCAGCGTGGTCTGACTTAATTTTAGAAAGTACAACAGCCACAGTCTGTGGATATTCGTTTTTGAGATAGTTAGCTAGAACTGTTTCAGATACATTTCCAAGCTTATCCCACATGGTACGACCCGCAGGGCCGCGAATTTCTTCCATGAGAGAGTCAACTTTGTCTTCCGGCAAGAATTGAGCCAATAAACGTTGAGTTTGCTCGAAGTTACCAGTGATTGAACCTGATGTTGATAGTTTCCCTACGAATTCGATGATCAAGTCTTCAACCAATGAAGATTGTACGGCGCCAAGTGTAGACATTGCGGCTGACACATCGCGAAGTTCTTCATCATCTAGCGCTTGCCAGATAGGCGCAGTTTCTTCGCCCAGTGCGAGAAGTAGGATGGCTGCTTTTTCAGCACCTGTGAGATTTTCACCATCAGCGGCGGCCTGTTGAATGGCCTCCCGCTTGGACATGGTTTTTAACGCTTCTTCTGCTTCAGCTGCTAAATTGCTCATGCCGCGTCACTCCCACGTTCTAGGTCTTCGCTTAGCCAAGCTCTAATGATTTGAAGAGATTCATCCGGGTGGCTCTCAACAACTTCAGCAATTTTCTTCACAGAAGATTCGTTTACTTTCCCTGCGATCTTAGTGATGTCCAAATTCACATCATCACCAGATCCACCCGCCGCCATAGCACCGGCTTCACCGCCAGTGCCTGGAAGGACTAGGTTTTCATTTACGTTTACTGCGCCGGCAGATGCGACACCACCGCTTGATCCGGGAAGCGCAGCCTCGCCGATATAGAACGAATCCGTGCCAGCGGCAGCAGGGCTCATGAGGCCTTTAACCAGCGGGCGAAGAACGAATAGGATCAGAAGAAGTCCACCAACGAAAAGAGCCGCTAATTCTGAAATTCTCATTATGTCGTTCTTGGTCAGACCAAGCATTCCCGGTTCTTCTATTGCAAGGTCAACAGAAGATTCTGGTCGCATGAAAGACACATTTACCACTTCGACTATATCGCCGCGAGCTTCATCATATCCAACTGCTGAACGAACAAGGCTGGCAATTTTAGCCAATTCTTCTTCGGAACGAGGAGTGAAACTGGCTTCTGCATCTTCAGTTGCTGGCGTTCGTGCGTCGTCGATGGCTACTGCGACAGAAATTTTATTCACTCGGCCACCTTCAGTTATTTCAGTGGTCGTGGTTTTCGAGATTTCGTAATTTGTAGTTTCTTGAAGGCTGTTAGTTTCCGATTGCGATGTAGGATCGCCCGGCCCCTCAGCTTGCTGACCTTCGGGGACATTATTTCCAGCGGTTACTGCGCCGGCTGGATCAGTTGATGATTCACGTGAAGAATCTTCTGTTGTTGTTGATGAACGTACGACACGGCCTTCCGGGTCAAAAACTTCTGAGCTTTGTGTAATGCGGTTAAAGTCAATATCTGCAGCAACTTGAACACGGGCAGCACCGGGCCCAGTAACACTTTCTACAACGGATAATACTTTGGAACGAATTTGTTGTTCAATTGCCGTTTGGCGTTCATCGGCTGAACCACCAGCGAATCCATTTTCGCTGTTTTCTGCACCTGCTGCAAGTAGGCGGCCTTTATCATCAAGAAGCGTAATTCGGTTAACTTCAAGGTTTGGAACTGAACCAGCAACAAGGTTTCTAATAGCGCGAACTTGACTGGGAGACATGCCTCGACCCGCAACAGACATAACAACTGAAGCGGAAGGAGTTTGAGCATCTCGTTGGAATAACTGTCTTTCTGGAAGCACTAGATGCACTCTAGCACCTCTAATATTGTCGAGAGATGTAATTGTACGCGCCAATTCACCTTCTAATGCACGAACTCTATTGATGTTTTGAACAAAACTAGTGGTTCCAAGAGCTTCAGTTTTGTCGAAAATTTCATACCCCATAGCGCCGCGCGTCGGCAGGCCTTCTTCGGACAGCATCATGCGTGCGTCGAGTACTTGGGCGCGATCTACAAATATGGATGCACCGTCGCCTCGAATAGTATAGCTGATATTGGCTTGATCTAATCGACCCGAGATTTCCGCAGATTCAGTTAAATCTAAGCCTGAATAGAGTAGGGCTTGGTCGGTTCCACCACGCAATGTGATGAATCCTAGGCCAGCACCAACCAGTGCTGTTACCAAAAGCGCAGCTATGATGCGCATTTGACCACCTTTTGTGATCTTTTGAACAATGGAAACAGTTTCAGCCATCTTAAACCCGGAAATTATTGCAGCCCCAAAAAAGAGCGTTAGGCAATAATTTCCCAGCAGTCCGTAAACGTCTCCTTAACAAGGAGGAAAACTATGACATTTTGTTGTTTAGTTTTTGTAGATTTTTCACCTGCAGATAGCATTATGCCTCGACTTCAATGAAACCGAGGCATAAATGACAGGTGCTACTTTTTCTAAATTGCCTTAAGTGGCAATTTGTAGGGAGTTATGCACGGTAGTTTTGAAGGCGTGTCGTACGTAAGCCTTTAACGCCGAAGCGGTCGTAAAGAGCTTCCCATCCTTCATATTCTTCAGATGAGATACCGTAGCGTTCACAAGCTTCGTCACGTGTTAAAAGTTCACCACGTACCGCGGCAACAACTTCTGCTTTGCGACGAGTTACCCAACGTTTAATGTCTGGTGACGGAAGGTCCGCCAATGTCAGAGTTTTTCCGTCGGGTCCGACAACTGCCGCGCTTTTTGCGTTCTGGGTCAGCATAGAATTCCCTTTCTTTGGTCTGGTCTATGCTGAAGACAATACTACAAGTGTTTTAAGTTCACGCTGAAGTGAAAGCGATGGTTTTGTTGAAAATTTGAAGAATAAAAAAAGGCTCCATAGACACTTTGTTTGTCTTTGGAGCCTGTTTTGTTTTAATCTGAAACATATCATGCGTTTTAAGCATGAAAAGTTTCTAATTACTTACCTTTTAATACGAATTAGTTCGTCTAGCATCTCATCAGCTGTCGTAATAATTTTAGAAGACGCTGAATAAGCTCTCTGCGTAACGATTAGGTTTGAAAACTCTTCCGCTAGGTCCACAGTTGATGTTTCCAATGCACTAGAAACGACAGTTCCAGCTTCTGCAGCTTTGGGCGCTCTTAAATTCATGTCGCCAGTTTCAGGCCCTGCACGGAAACTACTACCTGCTTGTGCAATGAGACCACCTTCATTGTCAAAAGTAGCGACAGGGACTTGGTAAATCTTGCGGCTAAGACCATTTGTGTATTGTGCGATCACGAAACCGTCTTCATCAACGTCTACTGCCGCTAATGAACCAAAAGGCACACCATCAACACTTGAAGTATCTAGAATGGAGTCAGATGCATATTGAGTAAGGCCGTTTGTTGATGTGCCATCACCAAGGTTTAATTGGATAGATTGTGCATCTATTCCAAGACCAGTCGCCCAACGAATTCCGGCTGCGTCTGCTGATGCTCCAATGGCTAATGCGCCTTGTGGATCGAATGTGGAGTTTGCAGGGTCTATCAATCCTGAAGCTGTAAATGTCACAGTACCTGAAGATAATAGTCCGTCAGTCGCACCTTCAATGTCTGTAGAGGGGGATACATAAGCCTCTACCTGCCACTCGTTTGGGTTGACAGTTTTAACAAAAGAGAAGTTTACAGTGTGGCGGCCACCTTGTGAGTCATATACTTCAAGCGGTGTTGTGAAGTCCGGTGTGACAGTTCCCGCAGCCATGTCTCCAACGACGTATCCAGGCGCTGTTACTGTTTGATCAGAATTCAGGTTGGCAGTGATAGCTAAGTTCGTAGATGCTTCCGCAACGCCGCCAAATCCGGTTACGCGGATTGGCTCAAGTGCTGTAAGGTCTGTTGGGCTTGCCGATACCGTACCGTTTGTTCCGACAGGCCAACCATACAAATATTGCCCTCCAGTATTTTGAAGGTAACCACCTGAATCAGGATTGAACTGACCGGCTCTTGTAAAATTGAAGTTGTCGCTCGATGTGGCATCTGCTGCACGTTCGCGAGTAACGAAATAACCTTCTCCAGAAATAGCCATGTGAGTGGATACAGAGGAGGCTTGCAAAGTACCTTGCTCGGTCATGAGGGCAGTGGAAGCGGATCTCACAGCGCCTGCATTATATGTCGTCTGGTGAGATTGATTGTTCAGCATTGCTGAAAAATCATTCCTAAGGCGCTTGTAACCAACAGTGTTCACATTTGCGATATTGTCTGAAACTGCTGCCATAGCAGATGCATTTGCGCGTAAACCTGCTGTTCCTGCAAGAAGTGCTGAACCTATACTCATGGCGGTATTCCTCTAAAAACTTACCCACTCTTATACCCATACCTTCTCACGAGGATGGGGTCGTAAAAGAGCGCTTTTGCGCCATGTATCAACAGATCGCTTTTGCAATCCGGATTGGTCTATATGTGATTAGCTCTGCGTTACGCGCAAAATATCACTGTAACTAAATATCCCAGCACTTGTCGTAATTGCTGGACTATCATGTGAAAGATCAACACCAGTAACGCGTGTTAAAAGGCGTGTAGTTGTTGATATAGATTCTTCATCAGCATTGGTTGCTGTGACGCTTGTATAGTAAACTTGATCTTGCGCAGCCTTTGTGCCGTCATTCAATGTGCCGTCCCAGACAAACTCATGTGTACCTGCATCAGTTTCTGCTGGTTGAGAGTATACAATCTGACCTTTTGCGTCTTTGACTGTGATAGTGGCACTCGATGCTTCTGAACTGATTGAATACCGCCAGTTTACGTCTTCTCCATGGAAGCCGCCGCCTTGGCTGTTAATCTCAACCTGCTGGCCTAGATAATTTGCCATCGCCGCGCCAGTTGCAGAATTGTTTGATGCCAACAAATTTTCCAATGCGGAATTTGTTTCAATCTGCTGTTCTACACCTGAGAATTGAACGAGTTGATTTGTGAATTCCGTTGCGTCTGTGGGCTCCAATGGATCCTGATTTTGAAGCTGTGCAGTAAGCAATGTAAGGAACGTATCAAAATCACTCGCAAGCGAAGTTCTGGAGTTTGCAGCATTACTTGCTGCTCCTGCGCTTTGGTTCACAAATGAGATAAGATCAGACACGATATAAATTCCCTACCATCAGGCCATTAGATCAACACGAGTACGTGACCAAGCGGTTAATTCCGGTGTAATTTGTCGCGAATTTTCAGATAATTTTTCATTCTCTGCAGAATTGGCTTCTGAATCATCATTTGAGTTAGAAGAAAACTCGCTTGAGTCCTTCTCATCAAAAGAAAAAGCACCACCTTCATCGGAAGCTAATTCTAGTTTAAGGCCATCTTCAGATAATTCTACGCCTGCATCAGATAGTGCCTGTTCGAGTGCTTTTGATCCACGAGACAATTCTGAAAGAGCCTCTGCAGATTTTGCAGCAAGAACAACAGTGGCGCGTTTATCTCTTGTGATTTCAATTTTGACATTTATCTGGCCAAGTTCCGCTGGGTCCAATCTGATTTGGAATTGATGACCACGTCCATCCATACGTTGGATAAGGCCGGACCAAGCTTGTTGAGTTACAGGTGAAGCGTTACGAAGGCTTGGCGGTAAATCAGCGGTCTTAGCCGATTGCGAAGTGTTTGACTGTGTTGATTGACTAAGATTGTCTTTTGTTTGTGTTTCAATGCTTTCCATCGCATCTGCGTCTGGTAGGGCAGTCATCACACTTTGGAAATTGGAATTAGAAGCAGCTTGCGTTGGAACAGGTGTCCCGTTGCCCGTCATATTGTTTGGCGTTGTAGCAATGGTAGTATTGTTAGTGGAAATAGAAGACGGGGTTGTGCTGGTGGTTGAAGCTGAGTTTGTTGAACCCGATTTAACTTCCCCAGTTGTCGCGGATGCTTTTGCATTTTGTAAAAATTGAGCTGATGCCCCTTGCGGAGCTGCAGCGATGGATTGCGCAGTTTGTTGTGCGCCAGCTTGTTGTCCAAGAGTTAGGGCCGATTGTACATTCTGTTGCTGTGTCGGATTAGAGGGCTGTGCGCCATTTCCCGATTGGTTGGAATTTTGTGCAGCTTGAGCAACCGCTTTTAATTCGGCCTGTGAGAGAGGCGAATTACCACTCTTTATAGTGGTTGATGAATTTTGCGATTGTGCTGCTGTATTAGTGTCTGTGGTTTTGACGTTTGCGTTTCCGTTTAAATTGTTTTCGCCGGTCAAATTTTGAGACGTTAAATTGGTGCTGTTCACATTGCTTTCGACACCATTGGGTGAAGCTTGTGATGCTGTAGAATTGGCGGAAACCATGTTTAGCGTAACGAGAGAGGTGGGCTGAGCAGTTGATTGGCGTGTTTGTATCGCCGTTTTTTCAGCTTCCGAAGGGGTTTCAACCAGTTGAAGTTGATTTGGTGCAGAACTGTTTGCGTATTGATCATGTTGACCAACCGAAGATGCATCTAGCGTGTCTTCATCCTCTAAAAAAGCATGAAATTCATTTGCATCAATATTGTCAGATTTTGGCTTCTGCGCAGGATCACTTTTCTGCGCTAGAGCAAATACACCATCAATCAACGTCACGACCCACTTATAGTTATTTATGGCGCTTTGGCACCCTCATTAACCATGAAATGCAAATGACGGGCCAAGTAATAATTTCGTATGAAACTTCCCTAAAACTGTGGAATTTACGTTAACCTTTGGGAGATCCAGCACCGCGAAGCTGCAGAATTTGCTGAGTTGTTTTGAGAGTTCGGCAGTTTCTGCCTGCCAATGGAAATTGATGTTTGATTTAGGTGATTTTGTTTTGATTTCTTACAAATTTCGATAAAATTTAAAAACTGGCCCGAAGTTTGCGAAGTATAAATTGCGCTGGAGATTATTTCTTGGTGCAACCCTCTTGCTAAAAGCGAGAGAAGCATAAATTGCTAGCAATATTAAATACTTGTGGATGGTTCACTAAGTTTTATTTCCCAACAAGATTTTGGGTTTGAGGTTACAACTAGGCAAAATCAGCCGGGTAATCTTGGCCTAGAGGGCAGTTTACTGCCTATCTGGTAGGAGATGTGACATGAGTATTGGTAGCATGATGTCGACAAGCCTTTCGGCTTTGCAAGCAAATCAGCGTGCGCTAAATACCGTCTCCACAAACGTCGCGAATGTAAATACAGAAGGTTACACGCGACTGGACACCAATTTTAACTCTCGCAGCACTACTCACGCTTCATTTGGAATTGAAGTTGAGGTGGCTCGCGCGGCTGATAAGTTTCTTGCGGCCTCAGAAATGCGTACGTCTGCCACGGTAGGAAGTGCCGAAGTCGTATCTGGATTCATGGATCGCGTGCAAGGATTGTTTGGTGATCCTTCCCAATCAGGAACTGTGTTTGCCAGCATTGATAAAGTATTTGCTTCGGCTGGTAGTTTAGCTTTGGATCCTTCCTCATCTTTGCGTCAGGGGAGTGTTATTTCTGACCTGCAAAACATGTTGGGACAGATAAATCAGACTGCTCACGAAATTACTGCTCTGCAAGATGAAGCCAATGGTCAATTGCGATCTGTAATTGGTGAAGCAAACACGCTGATGGAAACTATCGCTGATCTGAATGCATCTATTCAGCAATCGAAAATAGCTGGTGTTGACGCCACTCAAGCTGAAAATGAGCAGAGCAAACTCATAGATCGATTATCTCAGATTGTGGATATTCGAACTCAAGAGCGCTCACTGGGCGGGGTGGATGTCAGAACAACTAATGGATATTTGTTGGTGTCTCACGAAGCGGCCAATTTCTCTATGGGAGAAACTTCTGGCTTGCAGGGATATCCAAGCGTTGAAGTTAGCCATTCAATAAGCAGCACGAAATTGCCTTTGGATAAATATATTCAAAGCGGTGAAATAATGGGCCTTATCCAAGCGCGGGATGTTGAAATTCCTGAGCTTGGGACTGCTTTTGGTGAATATGCTGCTGGCGTGATCGATGCTCTAAATGCAGAACACAATAATGCAAGCGCAGTGCCTGCTCCGGGTGTTTTAACAGGTGAAAATAACGGACTAATTTCCAGCGACATTCACGGGTTTTCTGGTGTTGCACACATGGCCGTTACAAATTCGAGCGGACAAGTTGTTCGAAATCTCGAAATCGATTTTGATGCCGGAAATATTACTGATCATTTGGGAGCGACGACAGCCATAGGCACCACGGTTGGAAATTTGGTCACAGCTTTGAACACTGCTCTAGGGGCGGATGGTGGCGCGACATTTACAAATGGTGTGCTGGAAATCTCTGCTGCAAATGCAGCGGGCGGAGATGGAATTGCTGTTCGGCAGGATGAAGACACACCTTCTGACTGGGCGGGACGTGGATTGTCCCACATGTTTGGTTTAAACAACATTGTTGAAAAACCAACGCCGACTAATTTTGCAACTGGGTTGGATGGCGCATCTCCCCACGGATTCACAACCGGCCAGACAATGACGCTTGATATTAAATCAAGTAATGGAACAATTCTTAATACTGTGACAGTCGCGCCAACCACTGGCGGAACTGTCAATGATCTAGTTACTCAAATGAATACCAGTCTTTCAGGGTATGGAACTATTTCATATGACAATCAGACTGGGCGAATGTCATTTCAGGGAACGGGTAGTTCGCGCGCCGATTTCGTTGATATGGTGACAGATACAACTTCGAGAACCGGATCTAATCTATCTGTTACGCAAATGTTTGGATTGAGCCAGGTTGGCTCCTCAGACAGAGCGAAAGATGTAGTCGTTCGTGAAGACATTTTGAACAATTACTCTTTGTTGGCGACTGCAAAACCTGAGTTGGATGGCGCAGCAGTTGGAGCTAGCGTTTTGGAAGTTGGTGATGGCCGGGGGATCACCGCGCTTTCGCTTGCTGGAGACACAATCCGTGAATATGGCGCGGTCGGTGGAATGAATGCGCAAAGCACCTCTGTGAATGATTTTGCTGCACGACTTGCTGGGGTTGCAGGTGCAAGATCCACCGCGAGTCAGCAAGCATTGTCATCAGCGGAATCTGTTAAAAATGAAGTCTCTTTGCGCCGTGAAAGCGTTGAAGGAGTGAATGTCGACGAAGAATTAGTAAAGATGACGCAATATCAGCAAGCTTATAATTCGGCATCACGTATGATGCAGGCAGCAAGTGAAATGTTCGATACACTTTTGAATATGGTATAAGGCGAAGGGATAGACTGATATGACACGTATTTCGACGGCTATGATTTCGCAAAATGCACTACGTGATTTGCAACAAACTCAAAAAACTTTGTTTGATGTGTCAAACCAAACTGCATCCCAAACGAAGGCTTCAGATTTAAAAGGTTATGGGGCCCAAACTCATACGCTAGTTTCTAGCAACCGTATGCAAGCCAATATTCAATCTCGGATCGATAATGCTGCAGAATTAGAAACGCGTCTGTCGATGCAGGATGCAGTGTTGGACCATTCGCGAGAAGTTTTGGAAGAGCTTCGGGCGGTCGTGTTGCAAGACATAAGCTTGAACGGTCCGTCTTCTATTGATGCGAAAGTGGAAGAGGCATTTCAAGTTCTAAAAGATTCCTTCAATTTGCAAATTGCAGGGCGTCACGTATTTGGCGGTACTCGCACAGATACACCACCTGTCGTGGCGACTGATGTTGCGAACTTGGTGGCAAATCCCATCGCAAATGCGTTTGAGCAGGGGGCCAGCGAGCAAAAAGTAAATGTGGATGGATTTCAAGAAATATCCATGGGGCCAGTTGCTTCAGTGGCCGCATTGGATGCGTTTAATTTATTGCGAGATATTGCAGCGGGAGGTCCATACGGAAATCCAGTAAGTGCGGCGCAAAAAACAGCACTTCAAACCCAATTGGGGACTATGGATACTGTAGTCGATGGATTAGTGCAGCTGCAGGCACAAAATGGTCGTACACAGCAACGTGTTGAAAATGCAATTGAACGCCAAACAGCTCAGGTAAACACGATTGCAAAATCTATTGGAGAGATCACACACGTAGATTTGGCGGAAGTTGCTTCTCGGTTGAACAATGCGCAAACGTCCTATCAAGCTTCTGCATCGGTGTTTAATACCATTCGAGGACTGTCTCTAGTGGACGTATTATAGCGGTTAATCTCTATAATGAGCGTGTTTATTCTGTGAAAATAACTGCGCTTTATCGACTGCAAGTTCAAGAAAACGGGATGAGCCTGACATCATAGGATGGAAGGTGAATACATCTCCATCATTGAGGTGTATGCGCCAGGCATTCATGATAGAATCCCAATCTATGAAATCTATTTGTTTCCAAGTGTAAAATTCTCCATCGCTATTCCATCTTTGCAAACGGAAACCTTCTTCAAACCATTCTATCTTTCGCATAACCGCATCATACAGGCAGACTGCGCTGGTAATGGCGATTGCTAGAAACGTCAGTGCAAAACCATGTTGTGCTATTGGAGAAAGAAGATGAGAAAACAAATAGGGTAAAACGGCGAGAACAGAAAAGAAAACAAACCCAATCCCAAAAACAGCGTTTACAACAAAGTTTGTTCTTACCCGAGATATAGCTGGATTATCTACAAGCCTCACCAAGAGGTGTGCGATTGGTAGTCCGATAAGCCCAAGACCAGCACCTAAGAGTGCGCCCTTCAGGCCGTAGGAAAGATAAAATTCCAACATTGCAATGTCTCACTTTGGTATCTCGACAATTGAGATAAGTGATTCATTGCAAGAAGTTTGCTAGCCGCATGAAAGGCCATTTATTGATTGGGAATTAGATCTTTATAAGCTCTCCAGCTAGCTAGTCCGATCAATGGAAATACAATAATCAAACCGAAAAATGCTGTCGAAATTCCGATAGCTATCAGCGCGATGATTAGAAACGCCCATATCATCATTGGGATGAAGTTTTTAGCTACGGATCTTACGCTAGTAATAGTGGCGACGAAAACATCTGTTTTGCGGTCCAGCAGCATGGGGGCTGAAATCACAACAAGCGCAAATGCTATGAAGGCTATAATACCGCCTATTATTGTGCCTGTGATCGCCATTTGTTGGCCTTCACTTGTCGTTAGCATGAAATTTAAAAACTGCATTACATCATCATGTTTTCGATAAGTGGAAAGCGCGTAAACAAGTTGTGCCATGCGGCCCCAGAAAAAATAGATCAGCAGCAAAGCAAGGCCCAGATACAGCAAGTCTTGTCTAAAAGCGCCTTTGACAAAGATCATTTGGGATAGGCTGGGTTTATTTCCGGTATCGATTTGTCGTCCTGCTTCGTAAAGGCCCATGGCAAGCATGGGAGCCACCAAAAAGAAGCCACCAATCAACACCATTATCCAATCAGAATGACCGGAAAATACCAATGCATAGCATAACGCTGCGCTTATTCCTGCCATGATAAACCCATATACCAAACAGGGTAATGATGCTTTGGTGAAGTCAGACCAAGCGCCAGCCAACCATTTAAAAGGTGCATTCGCATTGATGATGGCCACTTCAGGCAAATTCAGAGACGTGGTTGTTTCACTAGGCGATGTTGAATTGTCTTGTGTCTCCACCGTTAATTCTCCCGAATAATCTTATTTTTATTATGGTTTTGTTGTCGACACTAGCAGCAAGATTTTCAGTTTCAAGGAAAAGCTATGCCTTTACTTCAAAATGAAGTATGAAACGGGCTGCTTAACTGACTGCTCTGGCCCTTGAAGCCAGTGGAGAGGATAATAAAATGACTGAAGCATTAGGCGCTCCCAAAGCGCTCAATAGCGATGTGCTGGATTCTATGACAGATATCTTAGCCGGCGCTGATCTTGATCTTGGATTTGATAAACCACGCAGTGAAACACGCGTTGTCGCTGCCATGTCTGGCGGAGTAGACTCAACCGTTGTGGCTGCTTTGTTGCACCATGCCGGCTATGATGTGGTTGGCGTGACCCTGCAGTTATATGATCACGGTGCTGCCTTAAAAAAGCAGGGGGCTTGTTGTGCTGGACAAGACATTCACGATGCACGACGCGCCTGTGATGCATTGGGAATTCCGCATTATGTGCTGGATTATGAGAGCCGTTTCAAAGAACAAGTTATGGAAGATTTTGCAGATACATATCTAGCGGGATCTACGCCTATTCCATGTGTACGTTGCAACCAAACTGTGAAATTTAGAGATTTGCTGGAAACCTCAAAAGATCTTGGTGCCGATTGTATGGCAACGGGCCATTATATCCGGCGTGTAATGGGGGGTGATGGGCCAGAGTTGGCGCGCGCTGAAGACGCTGATAAGGATCAATCATATTTCTTGTTTGCCACAACACATGAGCAATTGGATTATTTGCGTTTTCCACTAGGTGGCATGAATAAAGATGCTACTCGCAAAGTGGCGTCTGCGCTTGGGCTTGAAGTGGCGTCAAAGCCAGATAGTCAGGATATTTGCTTTGTGCCGGATGGAAAATACACGGCTATCGTAGAAAAATTGCGTCCCGGATCGGGCCGGAAGGGCGAGATTGTTCATATGGATGGCCGCGTGTTGGGGCAACATGAAGGTGTGATTAAATACACGGTTGGTCAACGTCGTGGTCTAGGGGTCGCAACGGGCGAGCCAATTTATGTGGTCAAAATTGATGCAGCTAATCGGCAGGTCATTGTTGGTCCGCGTGAGGCCTTAGAAACACGTGCTCTAAGCATGGGCGAAAGTAATTGGCTCGGCACGCAAACATTACAAGAAGCGTGTGAAGCAAAAACACCAGCCTTGGCGCGTGTGCGATCTACGCGTCCGCCAAAGTCTGGTTATATGACACTCGTCAATGGTCAGCCGGGATTTTGGTTTGACGATGCTGAAGAGGGCGTAGCCCCAGGGCAAGCCTGTGTTCTGTATTCCACAGGTGATGCCTCGCGCGTCCTCGGCGGCGGCTTTATCACAGGAACCGTCTCAGCATATGAGGCGGATCGAGAAGCTTAGTCTTCGCTAGGTTTTGCTTTTTCTAGAAGGCGGCGGGTGATTGTTTTCGTCGTCTTTTGGGCGACTGCTTGTGATGGCAGGATGACTTGGATGTAGCCCGCTGGCGCAGCTTTATCATCATAGATTTGATCGGTTTCGATGATGATGTCGTATTGGCCTTGCAAGATGACACAAGCATTCTTGGCCAAAGAAGAGGATGCGCCTTTGCCATCGACATGGACGGTTATTGTCTCTGGTTCACCGCGATCATAGCAAACCTCAGCAAAATAAGGGCGCGGTTTGAAATGCTTGTTTGGTTTATCAGGTGTGCCAGCCGCATTTACCACGCTGGTTTCAATAGCGCCTGCCGAACTCCACTTGCTACGGATAGTCGTGTCGCCAAAAGCAGGAGCAGTTAGCGAGACGCTGGCGAGTATAAAAGCAAACAAAACGCGCATAAGAAATTCCTAGCTTGATCAATTGGCTGTTTTTCTAGGCGGTGTGTTAAGCGGAATTATGGCAAAGTACCAGAAATTATTCGCTGAATCCTGCATATCTTCCAGGTTTGTGATTGATTGCAATGATGACATTGAGAACAAATGCACCAAGGATTGAAACGAGTACTTGTTTCCATGGCAAAACAAAGAAGCCAGAGCAAAGAATAATAGTATCAAAACCGAGCATGAAATAGCCGGCTCGCATGATTTTCTTGTCTTGCAGAAATTGCGCAAGAATACTTGAACCACCAACACCTGCCCTATGTCTAAACAGGAATATCATCCCTGCACCGATGACAGTTCCTCCAACGACAGAAGAGAATATTGGATCAACTGAAGAAATATCGATCCAAAGAGAAAAGACTTTGGAAAATAGAGATATCAAAGCGACAGCCATGAATGTTTTGACTGTGAAGAGCCAGCCCATTCTCATTAATGACAAAGCGTAGAACGGAATATTCACGCAAAAGAAAATCAATCCGAAATTCCATCCAGTCGCGTATTCAATCAAAAGAGAGAGACCAGCCAGACCTCCCGTATAGATTTGCGCTTCAAGGTAGAGCACCACTCCGAGGCTAACCATTGCTGTGCCTGCGAGCAAAGCGTGGAAATCTTCGAAGATTGTATGGCGAAGTGGTAGCTCTTTTGATTTTGGATGCATTTTGCTCTTTGTTTCAGAATTAAGGTTGGAAGGATTTTAGAATATTCCAAAATTCGACTTTAGAACCAAAAAAGTATATAAATTCGAATAAAATTTCTGTCGATTTGTGTTGCTAATCACTTAGTCTAGTTGACTTTAAACTCCAATAGGCGTTTGTTGCAACGCAGCAATGAAAATATAGGACAGTAAAGAACTGTGGAGGGACATTATGAGTGATTCAGTAGTGATTGTGGGCATGGCTCGCACGCCAATGGGCGGACTTCTAGGTGATTTGTCTGCGGTGTCAGCGAATGAGCTGGGTGCCGTAGCGATCAAAGGTGCCTTGGAAGATGCTGGTGTAAAAGGTGAAGACGTCCAAGAAGTTATTATGGGTAATTGTCTACCTGGTGGGCAAGGGCAGGCTCCGGCGCGTCAATCTGTGATCAAGGCTGATATGCCTCAAGATGTTGAAGCAACAACTATCAACAAAATGTGTGGGTCTGGGATGCAAGCCGCTGTGATGGGACGCAATGCATTGTTGGCGGGTGAAGCTGACGTTGTTGTTGTGGGTGGTATGGAAAGCATGACAAATGCGCCGCACATGATTTCCATGCGGAGTGGGCATAAATATGGTCACGGTACAACTATCGATCACATGGCAAAAGATGGTCTTGAGGACGCTTATGAGGGCGGTCCAATGGGAAATTTTGCAGACATGATCGCGGGGGAGTACCAATTCACACGTGAGCAACAGGACGCATATGCTTTGGAGACATTGGCACGTGCACAGGCAGCTTCTACTGAAGGACGTTTCAAGCGTGAGATTGCGCCCGTTACGATCAAAACGCGTAAAGGTGAAGTGACTGTTGATGAGGATCAACTGCCTCGTGAAGCGCGTCCAGATAAAATTCCGAGCCTGCGTCCTGCTTTCAATAAAGATGGTACTGTGACTGCTGCGAACGCTTCTGCGATTTCAGATGGTGCCGCAGCATTGGTGATGATGAAAGAATCAGAAGCTGAAAAGCGTGGCTTGAAACCGCTCGCTCGCATTGTTGGGGCAGGTGCTCATGCTCAAGAACCAAAGTACTTCACGACTGCTCCGGTTCCTGCGATGAAGAAAGCACTGGATAAAGCCGGCTGGAATGTTGATGATGTTGATCTTTGGGAGATTAACGAGGCTTTTGCTGTCGTGCCAATGATTGCGATGAAGGAACTTGGCATTTCACATGACAAAGTGAATGTGAATGGTGGTGCATGTGCACTGGGTCACCCGATTGGAGCTTCAGGTGCGCGTGTTGTGGTGACACTTTTGAATGCAATGGAACAAAAAGGTGTGTCCAAAGGTGTTGCTTCACTATGTATCGGTGGTGGTGAGGGAATCGCCTTGGCAGTTGAGCGCGTATAATTCAGATATAGAAGAACAACAAAAAAGCCCGCACTGCTATTATTGAGTGCGGGCTTTTTATTTAAGAATGTTTTCTTGCTATTCAGAAACGTCAGTTTTGTTGTCTGATATGAATGGAGAGATTAGACCAAGTGGTGCTGAAGTTGTTCTTTTAGCGACATTTACAACAATTCTTGACTGAATATCAGAGACCAAACCAAGTCCTAAAAGTTTGTCACGTAAGAAATTATCATAGGCGTGAATGTCTGTTGTAATGATGCGGATGAAGTAATCTACAGCTCCGGTAATTGTTATACATTCAACGACTTCCGGCCAATCTGACACTGCTCGTTCAAAAGCCTCCAGATTCTCCCTGGACGGAAGGGAGAGTTTTACATTTGCTATAACCTCAAATCCCAATCCAAGTTTTGCGTGATTAAGCAGAGTAACGCGGCGTTCAATGAGCCCTTGCTCTTCCATGCGCTTGATACGGCGCCAGCATGGAGAAGAGGAGAGGCCAACTGCATCTGCAATATCGGCAACAGACATACCTGCATCACGTTGGATCAGGTCTAGGATTTTTGCATCAATGGAATCAAGGTCAAGCGACATGAGTATTCTAACAATCCCTATTATTCTGGTTTTTATTACCCCACCTTCTAGTTAAAACAGGGGGGTATGTCAAACAAAATTGCTTAAAATAGAATTTTCAAGAAAAACAAGTGTAGAGAAATACACGATAAGCCTGTCTGCACAGGTGTCGTGTGTTGATAAATTAATATTGAAATGATGGAAAAGTAAATTGTCATTTCGGTAGGAGTATAAATTAGAAAGGAGAGATGGCTGTAATTTTCTGAAAAATGAATTGGCTTTTTGACGAACATCTATATCTCTTAGAAGAGATTATTTGTTAACCATAAAAAGCTGAGGAAAAAGCCATGAAAAGCAATTCAGCAATCCGAGCGGGATTATTGTCTGTAACAATTCTTGCAACAAGCGTAATCGGTGGTTGTGCGTCAGCCTATTATGATACCATTGAAACGCTGACAGGAATGGAAAAACGCGACTTATTGGTAGAGCGCGTTGTGAAAGCGGCAGCGTCACAAGAAGAAGCTAAAGAAGAGTTTGTTTCTGCTTTGGATGCATTCCGTGCAGTTGTTGACATTGACGGCGGTGAACTTGAAGCAACTTATGATCGTTTGAATGCGTCATATGAAAGTGCAGAAAAAGAAGCGGATCGCGTTAGAACACGAGTAAAAGATGTTCAGATCGTTGCACGTGATTTGTTTAAAGAATGGCGTAAAGAGTTAGATCAATATTCTTCCGCTTCTTTGCGTGCAACCAGTGAACGCCAATTACGCGAAACTGAGCAACGCTATGAAGAGTTAGAGCGTCGCATGCAAAAAGCATCTTCTTCTATGGATCCTGTGTTGGCGGTGTTTAAAGACCGTGTTTTATATTTAAAACACAATCTAAACTCTCGTGCGATCGCTGCCTTGGAAGGTGAAGCAGAACAAATTGAGACAGATGTGTCCGCATTGATTGCTGACATGGAGCGCTCAATTGCTGAAGCTGATGCTTTCATAAAAGACATGCGCGGTGAGACAGCCTAATTCTATTAAAAATAGAGATTTGTCTTTGTTAAAAGCGGTAAGTTTGACTGAGTTAACGATAAAAATAAAAAAGGCTGATTTTCCTTTAAATCATGTCTTGTCTAGTTAGCTTAGTCAGACTATAAGCGCCGTTTCCGCAAACAATAAGCTTATATTGTTTGTATTTTGAGAAGTTGGTCAGGTAGCTCAGCTGGTTAGAGCGCAGGACTCATAATCCTGAGGTCGAGAGTTCAAGTCTCTCTCTGACCACCAACTCAACTCAGTTAAAATAATCGTGAAAATAGCGCTGCCATTTTGCTCAATAACATCTGTATTGAGCATTTAGCTTTCAAAATTTACATTCGATGGATGGTTGGTGCGCGCTATTCTTAAAATAGCGATTTAGCGAGAAATATGATGCCGCTCCAAAGGGTGAGAGAGGCAGCAATGGCAAAGCCAAGAGATTTGTAAGCAGGCCACTTATCTATCTGAATATCTGGGTTGTGAGATGTTTTGCTATGCCGTGCTCTAAACTGAATGACATTTGAAGAATTATCTTGATAGATCCCTGTGTGGGGATCGAAAAAGCCAGCAACATTGTTGCTTTCCGCCTTTAACTGACGATTTTTATATTCGGGCGTTTCGCTCCCAAGTGACATAGGTTTTACCTTTTATATGTCTTATTGTTATACTTAACCATAAAGGCAAGTTGGGTAATCTTTAACCAAGCAATTGCTTATGAAAAGTGGGTTTACTGAATAAAACTGAAACTCATTGATTTTATTAGAAAAATAATTTCACAAAATTGTGTCTTGCGGCATTAAGCTGCGTTTTGCTGCTGTTATCTATACAAAATGATCAATAAGAGAGGATTCTGCAATTGGAATAATGCGAGAGATTTGCGAAGGAATAGGGTAAATATTTATAAAAAACCTATTTTTGTTAACCTTTGCTCAATCTTGAGGTGTTTATATCCATCCGAGCCAAACAGAAATCCTGCAATTTCTGCTTCGCTTGCAAATGTGTGACGGAGTGCCCCCTCTCTGCGTCATGCTTGAGTATCGCGTGGTTTAGGATTGCATCTGCAGTCTTCTCACCCTCACCCCTCAGTGTGGGTGCAATCCGAGGCCAAGCACAATTTATTTGCTTAATACTCTAAACCTCCCCAACCGCTCGTTCTGCTACCCCCAGAATGGGCGGTCTTGGTTTGTGAGGGGGAATTAGTCTGGTTGAGAAGCGGATTTGGCGGTTAAGTAACCTAGTCCAGTGATAGCAGATAGCAGTGCTGCTAAACATAGGATAACAATCCAACTCCAATGTAATAGAGTAGAAGCACCAATCCACGGAAGTGCCATAAATATTGGCATTGCTACAGCAATGAGCTCTAAGGCTGTTTTGTACTTTGCAAGGACTGAAACAGGTGCGCCTTCACCATCAGGAGCCAAGAGACGCAGAATTGTAATGAACACATCGCGGCCAACTATAACAAGGGTTGGTATCAATATAAGATATTCAAATTCACCTTGAGCATATCGTGTCATTCCTACAAATGTAAGAAGAGGTAGGGCAACCAAGGCTTTGTCAGCTATAGGGTCCAGAATACGGCCAAATTTAGAATGCGCATCTAAAGCACGTGCAGCTATTCCATCAAACAAATCTGTAAATGCAGCAAATACAAATAGACCGGCTGCCCAAATCTGATATTTCGTGCCTAACGCTTGTGCCTCTGCAATCATCTCTGGAGTGTTGGAAAGTGCATTAGGTCCAAATTGAGCAAAGTGAGGAATGGAAAAGCCTTTCCACATCAGCCATGCGATGACAGGTGCAAGTAAAAATCGCGCAAGTGTTAGCGCGTTTGGAATCAGTTTTAGCATTGGCCCATCCCCGAGCAATTTGTAAATTAAAAAGCTTTGTAGTCCTGATCTCCCCAAAAGTGTAGAGGGCAATTGTAGCTGATATGGCGTGTAAGGCATAAAGACGCTTTGATTTTGGTTTCAAGCTTTCGGATTTGAACAGGAAGAATCAGAGAGCCATTCGTTCAGAATTAAGCTTAGTTGCTAATCTTCCCTTATGTGTCATGGTGTGGTTGTGACAGAGTGGTTTGGGAGAGACAGCGTGAAAAATTTGCTTTTGGTATTGTCCGGAGGGCTCTGTCTACTCGGTTGTGAAAATAATCAACGAGAAGAGGAAACATCTGTTCCGACTTCAGAGTTTTTTGATTTGGTGAATACACCTGTCGGTAAAGTTGATTTTAAAACCGGCTGTAATTCCGAGGGGCAAAAGCTAGTAGAGCGCGGTGTCGCTTTGATACATCACATGATGTATGAAGAGGCTAATTTTGTCTTTGGCATGGCTGACAATGCTGATCCCGATTGTGCGTTGGCGTATTGGGGGCAGGCCATGAGTATAATTAACCCGCTTTGGCCAACCACGCCTTCTGACGAACTTCTTCAGCGAGGCAATGAGTTGGTCGCAAAAGGAATGATGCTAGAAAACAAGTCGGAAAGAGAAACAGCATATCTTCAAACGACCGCTGCGTATTTCGAAAATGCAGAGAACCGCACTGAAAAAGAGCGTTTAGCTAGCTTTCATGCAGCGTGGGAAAAGCTGGCTAATAGTGCGCCTGAAGATTCGGAAGCTAGAATGTTTTATTCATTGGCTTCATTAGCGGTGGCGGACCCAAAAGACAGGTCACTTGCGAAACAAAGAGCGGTTGGCGAAGAATTAGAATTGTTTTTGGAAACAAATCCTGATCATCCCGGCGCAATGCACTACCTAATCCACGCATATGATTATCCCGAATTGGCTGAAGAAGCTTTACCTGTCGCTGATCACTATGGTGAAATAACTCCGAAAATTCCTCACGCTACGCATATGATGACGCATATCTATACGAGATTGGGCTTATGGGAAAAGGCTATTGAATGGAATGATCTCTCTGCTCAATCTGCATTGAGCATTTGCACTGCGACAGGATCTATCAACGGACATTACACACACGCTTTGGACTATTTGGCTTACGCTTATCTTCAGAAGGCGAATAATGATGCTGTGGTGAATATTTTAGAGAAGTCGCAAGCTCTAAAACCGCCGTATTCGGGTAATCAACATGCTTCGGCCTATGCTTTTTCGGCAATTCCGGCGCGGTTTGCTTTGGAAAGAAGAGATTGGGAGGCTGCATCAAAGATCGAGCCGCGAGTTCCAGAATCTTTTCCATGGACTGAGGCATATGACCCTTATGTTGCGATTTCGCACTTTGCGCGAGCAATTGGGTTGGCTAGGTCTGGTCAACATGAAAATGTTGATAGTGAAATCTCTTCTTTAAAGACATTGAAAGAGAATGTCGCAAAAAGAAATGCCTATTGGGCGGAACAGATAGAGGTACAAGTTCAATCAGCTAAAGCGTGGCAATTGTATGCCTCAGGTGATGTCGAAGAAGGTTTGAGTAGAATGCAAGCCGCAGCTGAGTTAGCTCAAACGACTGAAAAACATCCCATTACTCCGGGCGAAGTGCTTCCTGCGATGGAATTGTATGGAGATATGTTGATCGATGCAAATCAATATGATGAAGCTTTGTCAGCGTATAAAATATCGTTGGACCGTTCTCCAAATAGGTTGAATAGTTTGTATGGTGCGGCAAAGGCTGCGGCTGAAAGCGATAAAATAGATGAAGCTATAGCTTTCTATGATGACATTTTACGACTGGCGGACGCAGAAAGCGATATTAATCACGCTGTTACTGAAGCACGATTGAAATTAGTAAACTGAATCAGTTTGTTCCACATCGTTCGAATATGAAAATAGCTTATACGACTGTTTTAAGATAATTTTTTATACATGATGTACGCATCAACCATGCCTTGGGTGGCGTGGTTGAACGCTTTGGGGAGGGTGCCTACAATGTCAAATCCCCATCTCTGCCAGAGGCGGACAGCGCCAGTGTTGGTAGAGACCACACAATTATATTGCATTGCTGTGTAACCAAGTTCTAGGGCTTTTGACTGTGAGTGCTCACACATCTGGCTTGCCACGCCGCGGCCACGCGCTTTGTATCCTGTTATGTAACCACAATTTGCAATATGGGAGAGGCCGCCCATACCGTTTGGCTTCATGAAATAGGTGCCGAGTATGGTTTCATCACATTCCGCCACGAATGTTTCTTTGTTCTCATCGCACCAAAATGCAAGTGCCTCTTCTTTGTTCCAGTTTGAAGGAAGTGCGTATGTTTCTCCCGTGCTGAGCACAGGTTCCAATATTTCCCAAATGCGATCTTGGTCTTGGGAGGTGGCGCTTCTAATTGTGACTACTGATGACATTGCGTGTCCTAGTTTTGGAAATAGTCGAATATTTTCTGTGCGGTGGCTGCTGAAATGCCTTCAACGGCCTCTAAGTCTTTGAGTTTAGCATTGGATACACCTTTTGCGCTGCCAAAATGGTGTAAAAGAGCTTTTTTACGTGTTGGCCCAATGCCTTCAATTTCATCTAATGGGTTTTTGACTATATCAGCGGAACGTTTTGCGCGGTGCGCTCCAATAGCCCACCGGTGAGCTTCGTCCCGCAAGCGTTGGAGATAATAGAGTGCAGGATCATTTAGTGGCAATTGAAAAGGTGCGCGATTGGGTCTGAAGAATTGTTCGCGACCAGCATTGCGATCTGGCCCTTTTGCGATTGCGATAAGATTTAAATCATTTGGGCCAAAGCCGACATCACTGACGGCCTCAATAACAGCAGATAATTGCCCTAATCCACCATCGATCAATACCAAATCTGGCCAAGTTTCAGGTTTGGTTTCACGTCCTTCAGATTCTTTTTTGAGGCGGGCAAATCGACGACGCATGACTTCGCGCATCATTCCATAGTCATCGCCAGGTTCTAATTCTTTGTCTTTAATGTTGAATTTGCGATAGCTGGACTTATCAAAGCCTTCTTCATTGGCGACGATCATTCCGCCAACCGCATTGGAACCCTGAATGTGAGAATTGTCGTAAACTTCAATGCGTTTGGGAGTTTCTTTAAGTTCAAAAACTTTCTGAACAAGTCCAAAGATTTTGCTTTGGCTTTGTGTCTCGGCTAATTTGCGTGCCAAAGCTTCTCGGGCATTGGTGTGCGCTTGTTTGATTATACCAAGCTTTTCACCGCGAGAGGGGGCATGTATGTGAACTTTGTGGTCAGTCCTCAGTTCCAGTGCTTCTGCGATGAATTTAGATTGTTCTAGCTTTTCTGAAGTCAGAATAAGTTTGGGAACAGGGCGGCTATCGTAGAATTGAACCAAAAACGCAGACAGAATTTCATCTGGTGCATCATCCAAATCATGGCGAGGATAATAAGCTGTAGCACCCCAATTTTGTCCTGCGCGGAAAAAGAAGGTTTGAACACAGCTTTGTCCGCCTTTGGTTTCAATCGCGAAGACATCTGCTTCTTCTAGATTTGTGGGACTGATCGACTGGGAAGTGCGAACGGTTGCCAAAGCTTTTAGGCGGTCACGCAAAATCGCGGCTTTTTCAAATTCCAAATCATTGGAAGCCTGTTCCATTTCTTCTGCCATGGCTTCTTGTAAAGTGTTGGCCTTACCTTGAAGAAATTGCGCGGCTTGTTTGGTCAGGTCGGCGTAATCGTCATGGCTGATTAATCCAACACACGGAGCGGAACATCGTTTTATTTGATGTTGCATACACGCGCGTGACCGTCCCTCATAAATGGAGTCAGAGCAATTGCGTAGCAGAAATGCTTTCTGAAGAATATCCAACGTCTCATTGACTGCTCCCCCAGAAGCAAAGGGACCAAAATAATCCCCTTTGATCTTCTTTGCGCCTCGATGTTTGACGATTTGTGGAGATTCATGATCGCGGCGAATAAGAATGTAAGGGAAGCTTTTGTCATCACGCAAAAGGATGTTGAAACGTGGCTTCAGTTTCTTGATGAGATTTGCTTCTAGCAGTAATGCCTCAGTCTCACTCTCCGTAACGACAAACTCCATGCTGCGAGTCAGGGAAATCATTCGTGCGATGCGTTGTGTGTGGCCACCTAGTTTGGCGTAGTTGGAAACACGGTTTTTGAGGTTACGTGCCTTTCCAACGTAAAGAAGGTCTCCGTCCGCACCAAACATGCGATACACGCCTGACTTTGTTGGCAGGTGTTTCAAATGTTCTTTTATGACATCCACACCAGATATGTTGCTCTTAGATGGTTCGATTGTCGGAGCATCTATTTTAACACCGGTTTTTGGGGGCGCATCTTGGGGTGCTGGTGTATGAATAGGCTTTTCAGGTGGGAAGTCTGTCATAGGAGCAGTATACGCCAATCAGTCATCATATTGTAAGAGAGAAACTTCAATCACTCACAATTATAGTTAACAGCATACTCCTGAATTCGTCATGATTGAAAAGACCAAACCAATCAGGTTCTAACTAAGGTATGTTTTACTGGCAGTTCGGTTTCAATCCTCTGAGTTATAGAATTGAAGGAAACGCTGTGAATAGATTGGGAAACATCAAAGTCCTGATACTCGATGATCATAAGAATATGCGAAGCCTTTGGCGTGCGATTCTTATGGGATTTGGAGTACGTTCCGTTTTCGAAGCTCAAGATGCATATGAAGCTTTAGAAGTTCTGAGATCCACAACAGTTGATATCATTGTCGTGGATTATCACCTCGATGGGCTTACCGGTGCAGAGTTTGTGGGTATGCTGCGGAGGGGAGCTGATAGCCCTGCGCCCCATGTTTCAGTTATCGCGTGCTCGGGAGATTCGCGACCAACCATCTTGAAAAAATGGATTAATTCTGGTGCGGATGAAATATTGGCCAAACCTGTTTCAGCTGAACAAGCCTGGCAAAAGATGTGTATGTTGGTGAACCGCCGCAGAGCTTTTGTGAAAGCGGGGCGTTATGCCGGTCCAGATCGTCGCCGAAGAGCTTCACCCTTTATGGGTGAAAAAGAGCGCCGTGTATTTATGCCCGATGATTGTCTGATCGATTAGTTATTCGTTCAAACAAACGGTGCCTGCGCTTCAAAGGGTTGCGATCCGCTCGAATCCATGGATATTTTGAATGAAGGCATCAATATTCGCAAATAAAGACATTTTTTGTTAATATTAATCAGTTGCTATTTTAATTAGTAAATAAAGTTCCATTATCGGGTAATAATTGAGAATACGTTTTGTCGAGCAAACTAGCTAATATTTCTATTCTAGTATTGGATGATCACCGCAACATGCGTTTGTTGTGGCGTGGTATTCTGCTGGCTTTTGGTATTCGTACAGTTCACGAAGCTGACAACGCAGAAGATGCGTTCAAGCAAGTTGGTGATAAAGATATTGATGCTATTATTGTAGACCAACACTTGGATGGCCTGACTGGGGCAGAGTTTGTTGGGATGCTTCGCCGCGCACCTGATAGTCCATCTCAGCATGTTCCAGTTATTGCGTGTACTGCTGATACACGTCGTTCTACTTTGAAATTGCTTGTTGATTCTGGTGTTGATGAGATCCTGGCAAAACCAGTGTCTGCAGATCAAGCTTGGAAGAAACTTGCCGCCGTTGTGAACAATCGTCGTCAGTTTGTGAAAACCGCCTTTTATTATGGGCCAGACCGAAGACGCAAGGAAGGTGGGCGTTGGACTGGTAAGGAACGACGTCGTGATATTCCTGATCACGAAAGCAATAGCGAAGCAGACGAAATGCTGGGCTAATTCCCATATTTTTCACAAAAAACAATTTTTTTCGACGGATTGTTTCGGTCCGGCCGTTATACCTATGGTCACGGTTAATTCTGGGGCGTGATCAACAAAGGGATGTGTAGTTTTCTCGGGGGAACGGAGTACGTTTTGAGAAATAAATTATTATTGGTGTTAGTGTCATTGGGAGGTTGGGCCTGTTCTGGTGGAGGAGGAAGTTCACCAGAGGTTACCACACCCACTCCGACGCCTTCGAATAATGCACCTGTTGTAGGCACAGTTATCCCTGATCAATCAGCCTTTTTAGGATATGATTTTTCTTTCGATGTAACTCAAGCAGGAGCAAGTTTTTCCGATAGTGATGGCGATAGTTTGAGTTATTCTGCGACTTTTACGCCCGCAAATAGTGGTTTGTCGTTTGCCGGCAATAGTGTTTCAGGAACACCCAATCAATCTGGATCTATAGAGGTCAATGTAACTGCCAGTGATGGAAATGGAGGCTCTGTTAGCGACAGTTTTGATATTGATGTGAGTATCAAACAATCGGCAATTCAGACCGCTTTCAATGGGGCTATAGATCTTGAAAATTTGGAAAATTATGCAGGCCAGAATGTTCCCAATTATATTGGAAAACTAGATGATGGCGGCAATCCGATAACTGATGCCGGAGCTACTCTAGGCCGTGTTCTCTTTTATGATGTAGCGCTTTCCAGCAATGACTCGGTTTCTTGTGCCAGCTGTCATGAACAGGCACTTGCATTTGGTGATGCTGGCGTGACTAGCACAGGTTTGGACGGTGGTTTGACTGGTCGTCATTCAATGAGACTTATCAATACGCAGTTCGCTGATGAACGACAATTCTTCTGGGATGAACGTGCTGAGAGCCACGAGGCACAAGAATCCCAACCTATTCATGATGAAGTGGAGATGGGGTTCAGCGGCATAAATGGTCAACCTAATTTTACTGAAGTACTCACAAAAATAGAAGCATTAGAATATTATGATGAATTGTTCCGATTTGTTTATCACGATGACCAAGTGACTGAAGAACGCATTCAAGATGCGATAGCCCAGTTTGTAAAAAGCATACAATCCTTTGATTCTAAGTATGATGAAGGGCGCGCGCAGGTGAACAATAATAACGCTGATTTTCCTAATTTTACAGCAGATGAGAATGCAGGAAAAACACTGTTCACAAATGCTCCTAATAATGATGGGGCGGGGTGTAATGCCTGCCATCGCGCACCCGAATTTGATATAGCTCCAAACTCAGATAGTAATGGGATTGTAGCGGTTGCAAATTCTCCCGGTGAATTCGATTTTGACAGCACTCGCGCGCCAACATTACGCGATATTGTCAATTCCTCGGGAGGCTCAAACGGGCCGTTCATGCATGATGGTTCATTGGCAACGCTTCGGGATGTTGTTGATCATTATGATGCTATCCCGCTGCCGGCAGACGAGCCGGAAAGGTCCCAGGTTTTGGCTGCGATTGATAATCGTTTAACACGTAATAATGGTAACAATACGCAGCGCTTGAACCTAACAGAAACAGAGAAAAATCAGCTTGTTGCATTCCTTCAGACCCTTTCGGGTTCCAGTATTTATACTGATGAAAAATTGTCTGATCCTTTTCCTTGATCGCTAACCCAATTTTCTTGGAACAATGTGTTCTGTATGGCAAATTGTTCCAAGAATGGTTGTTAGAGGCGGAAAGTGCGCAAAAAAATCCTGAATGTGACACTAATGCGTCTTTTCATAGGGGGCATGTTGTGGAATGGAGTAACCTTAATTTCCTGACCCTTTATGGAGATTATTTCACTACATTCAGCTCGTGAGCCGCGAAAGGATCACTTCTCATGACATCTTCACTAATATCTGACGCCCTTAAAGCCGTAAAACCATCTGCAACAATCGCAGTTACGTCTAAGGCACGCGAACTTAAAGCTGCGGGTCATGATGTTATTGGTCTGGGTGCTGGTGAACCTGATTTTGATACGCCGGATAATATTAAAGAGGCGGCGATTAAAGCCATTAGTGAAGGTAAGACCAAATACACGGCTGTAGACGGGATTCCTGAACTTAAAGAAGCTATTTGTGCCAAATTTAAACGCGACAATGAATTGGAGTATACGCCAGCTCAGGTGAATGTTTCTCCAGGTGGAAAACCGATCATTTATAATGCTTTTGTGGCGACGCTGAACCCTGGTGATGAGGTGGTCATTCCAACGCCGTATTGGGTGTCTTACCCTGACATGGCAATTTTGTGTGGCGCGACACCAGTATTTGCTGAAGCTAAAGCATCAGACAATTACAAGCTAAAGCCGGAAGCGCTAGAAGCAGCTATTACACCTAAAACACGTTGGTTGGTGCTTAACTCGCCATCTAACCCATCAGGTGCAGCTTATACAAAAGATGAGTTAGCTGCGCTTGGTGAGGTGTTAAAGCGTCATCCGCATGTTTGGATTTTGACTGACGACATGTATGAGCACCTTGTGTATGGTGACTTCAAATTCTACACAATCGCGCAAGTTTGCCCTGAGCTTTATGATCGCACACTAACAATGAATGGTGTGTCCAAATCATATGCGATGACAGGGTGGCGTATTGGATATGCTGCAGGACCTGAAGAGTTGATCAAAGGCATGCGCAATGTGATGACACAGACAACATCAAACCCATGTTCTGTGTCGCAATATGCATCAGTTGAAGCCCTTAATGGGCCGCAAGATTTCATCGCCGAGCGCAATGCAGTGTTCGTGCAGCGTCGTGATTTGATGGTGAACTTATTAAATGATTGTTCCGGCATCTTAAAATGCCCAACACCAGAAGGGGCGTTTTATGTTTACCCAAGCTGTGAAGCTGCAATGGGCAAAACATCAGCAGGCGGAAAGCTCATCCAGTCAGATCAAGATTTTGCGGGCGCATTGTTAGAAGAAGAAATGGTTGCTGTGGTTCACGGTGAAGCATTTGGTCTTTCTCCAGCCTTCCGCATCTCGTATGCAACATCAACAGAAGCTCTAACAGAAGCAGGAAAACGCATCCAACGTTTTTGTGCTGGTTTGAAGTAAGCAGCGTTTAACGCACCAAAACAAAAGCCGCCTTAGCAATGGGGCGGCTTTTTACTTGATGTAGTCTTCTGTGCGAACTTCGATTTTGAACTTTCTTTTAAATGTAAGATCGATTTCCCCTTTATGAATGGCGGGGAAAAATTTGGCGGCAGAGAATGCCGCTATAGCGCTATGTTCATATAAAGGTTCATCACATATAGCTTGAATATGAAAAGGGCTTCCATATTCGTCTGTATTGAATTCTAATATACATGTAGCGTTTTGTTTTACTTCTTTGACGATTGAAATCAAAAGGGATTTATCTATCGGATAATTTGGTTTTGTAGGTATATACTGTTCGCCACCTATTCCGTGTGAGATTTCTATAGAATTATTGCATGATGACTTTTCTTCTAAGGTTATTTGCGAACAATCTATAGCGGCCTCCAATCTTGATACCATTCTGCGTTCGTAACAATTCAGATCGGTCGTTTTGATTTGTTTAAGAGCTTCCAATGCAGAAATTAGATTTCTATCCAGATACATTCTTTCCGCTTTTGTATAGAGAATGTCTGTTTCTGGACTAAATACTGTTTCAGAGCATGTATCTGCACGAGCGTTTGGAATTACCCAATACTGATTGAAGAATGTCACGCAAATCAATGTTAAAAGATATCGTTTCATAGATAGCCTAGTTTGATCAGAACTATTTCCATTTAGTAGCAAAATGTTCTGGAAGAAAGTGCGATCAAAGCACTAACTTGTATATCCCTTCAAGTTTCCATTGATGACATAGTCCAGAATATCGACGATTTGGGCAGGCGTTTCGGCGACGGCAAGGGCAGCAGCATCGATTTCTTTTAAAGGGTGGATCATGTCTGGACCATGGTTGACGATGATAGGTTTGCCAAGAGCTACTGCATAGCCAGCGTCAAATGCCGCATTCCATTGCTTATATTTGTCACCAAAACGAACAACGACAATATCAGCGTCTTTGATGAGAGTTTGCGTACGGATCGCATTAATCTGTGCGCCTTTGCGATCATGCCAGAATTTGTTCTCTTCTTTTCCGAGAATAGCGACACCGCAATCGTCAGACGCTGGATGATCGGTGACAGGGCCAGTCAGAGCGACATGAAGGCAGCGGTCTTCTACGCCTTTGGCAATTTCGTCTCTCCAGTCTGTGTGAATTTCACCTGATAGATAAATTTTCCAAAGTTTAGACATTGCAGATTATCCTATATCTTCTTCACAAACTGAGTTTTGAGTTGCATCGGGCCGATGCCATCTATGCGGCAATCAATGTCGTGGTCGCCGTCGATGAGGCGGATTGATTTTACTTTGGTGCCAACCTTTACCACAAGCGATGAGCCTTTGACTTTTAGATCCTTAATCACTGTAACTGCATCGCCATCTTGAAGAATTGTGCCATTGGCGTCTTTGTATACTTTGGCGGTTTCTTCTTCTGCTGTTTCAGCTGTAGACCATTCATGCGCGCACTCGGGACAGATAAGCAATGCGCCGTCTTCATATGTGTAGATTGACCCACATTTTGGGCAGGGAGGGAGCTCGCTCATGCTTTGGGCTTTCATTACTGACTTCTGATTTCTGCATGACAGTCTGGTTTAGCGACGTCAATGCGTCTTTTATTGACGTGGCGACATGGTAGACGAGAGCAAGAATCCAAGAATAGAAGTAGAGATTATATGAGGGAATGACGCCATGGGCAAAACAAACTCGATCGATTTTCAAGTAACTTGGCGTGACCTTGATGCAAATGGGCATATGGCAAATACGTCATACATGGATTACGCGACCTATAGCCGAATAGTTTATTTCGAGCGATATGGATTTGGTGCAAAAGCTATGAAAGAGCTAGGGCTTGGGCCTATCGCATTGAATGATAATCTGTCTTATCGCCGCGAAATGCATATGCTGGATAAGTTTCGTATTGAACTATTGTGGGGTGGGGTAAATGAGAAACAAACTCGCTTCATTATTGTGAACCGTTTCTTTGTAGACGATGTGTTGTCCGCAGAGGTGACATCAATGACGTGTTGGATGGATTTGGAAAAACGCAAGATTGTTGTCCCGCCAGAGGGATTGATGAAAGGCTTACTAGACCTTCCTAAAACAGAAAATTTTCAGGAACTCTGATTTTTTTTCTAAATTATTGGGTCGAGATGTCGATTTCGTCATTCTGCGTTCGTCTAGTCTATGTAAGGTTGAGTTGACCTTGCGGTTATTAATGGAGAACGACATGCAGTTTTTATGTTTGATATACGGAACAGAAGGTAAAGACCCACAGCCAGGTACGGAAGAGTTTGGCGCTTATATGCAAGAGTATGAAACTTTTAGTGCGCTGTGTGAACAAAACGGCGTATTGGTGAATGCCAATGCGCTTGAGCCAGTTGCGACAGCCAGTACGGTTACAATGGAAAATGGAAAACCAGAAATCATGGATGGTCCATTTGCTGAAACCAAAGAGCAATTGGGCGGATACTACTTGCTTGATTGTAAAGACCTTGATGAAGCGCTTGAATATGCTGCTAAAATTCCAACTGCCAAATATGGACGCGTGGAAGTGCGCCCAATTATGGTTTTTGAATAGGGTTTGCCTCTAATCTAAATTGGAATTTACATCATGCTGCCTCCATATTCTCTGGAACAAACTATAGAGCAGATCGTTAAAGAGGAATGGGGGCGCATACTTTCCTGCATTGTTAAAAATGTGGGAGACATCCAGTTTGCAGAAGACTGTTTGCAAGATGCCGTCGAGGCGGCGCTTAAGAATTGGCCTGAGAAAGGTATTCCAAAATCGCCTGCTGCGTGGTTGATTTCGGTTTCACACCGCAAAGCTATTGATCGTGTTCGGCGCTCCAAGAATTTTAAGAGCAAAGAGGCTGACCTTTCTTATTTATCCCAGCTGGAACAGATGGATTTTGGTGATGAAACGGATCAAGATATCCCCGATGAACGCCTTAGGTTAATCTTCACTTGTTGCCATCCTGCTTTGGAAGAAAAAACACGGATTGCCCTAACGCTGAGAACTATTGGGGGACTAAAAACTGAAGAGATTGCAAAAGCCTTTTTAGATACTCCTTCGACAATGGCGCAAAGAATTGTGCGCGCGAAGAAGAAGATTAAACTGGCGGGAATATCATATATTGTACCTGATGGAGAGATGTTGCAGGAGCGCCTTAAGGGCGTTTTGGCGGTCATCTATTTGATTTTCAATGAAGGTTATTCTGCCTCAAATAGTCATCAATTGACCCGTGTGGATTTGATTGAGGAGGCGATACGTTTAGCGCGTATTTTAATGAACCTGATGCCAAAAGAGCCAGAAGTTTTAGGGTTGTACGCGTTGATGATATTACATGATGCTCGCCGTTTTGCGCGTATCGACAAACAGGGCGAGATGGTTGCGCTGGAGTTTCAAAATAGAAGGCTATGGGACCGGGCAAAAATAGAAGAAGGCAATCGTGTTGTGAAGCAGGCGTTGGCCATGCAGCAAGTAGGACCTTATCAATTGCAAGCCTGTATTAGCGCAGTTCACTTAAATGCTGTATCTTGGGATGTAACGGACTGGCCTCAAATTACAGCGCTCTATGCATTGCTCTATCAGATTCAACCGACGCATGTGGTTCGAATAAATCACATTATGGCTGTATCATATGCCGATTCAGTTGCTGTTGCTTTGCAATTGCTTGACGAATTGCAGCTTGAGCAAAACATGAGCTGCAATGTTTCGTTTTTGCTCCTAAAGGCTGATCTGTTTGAAAGAAATGATCAACTGGGGGAGTCGTTGAAATTGCTGGAAAGGGCGATTGATTTAACGGACAATGAGATTGAAAAACGTTTCATCAAGCGAAAATTGCAGGGGAAGTCTTCCTATGCGTCTCGTTAAATCATGCTGGCATGCTTAATCTAGGTTTTATTGATCTTCCTAAATCGTCGAATTGTGGTAAATATTAAAAAGATCAAAACATAAACATAAATGGGTTTTATAGTGAACATAGATTATATTGAGTTTTCAGCTTCAGATTTTTCTAAAGTCAAAGCGTTTTATGGATCAGTTTTTGGATGGGAGTTTGAAGACTGGGGTGAGGAATATCTAGCATTTTCCAATGCGGGTATAGAAGGTGGCTTTACGAAGTCTGAAAAGCCGCCAATTCGTGGTGGCGCACTGGTTGTATTGCTGACTGACGATATCGAAATAGCTGAAAAATCTGTTATCGATGGTGGTGGTGAAGTTACGGAACATCATGAGTTTCCAGGAGGGAAGCGCTTCCACTTTGTCGATCCAGTTGGTAATGAATTGGCAGTGTGGATGAAAATGCCGATAGAAGGCTAAATTGTTTTCGACCTGCCCTTGAAAGATACCTCTTCGATCTTATTTTAGAATTATTCTAAATAAAACAAACGAGGTATTTTCCATGGATATTGGTATTTCTGAAAAAGACCGTATCGCGATTGCGGATGCTCTAAAGCAAGTGCTCGCGGATAGTTATGCGCTTTATATGAAGACACATAATTATCATTGGAATGTGGAAGGGCCACAGTTTTCCGCCTATCATGCTATGTTTGAGCTGCAATATACTGAATTGTGGGCTGCTCTTGATGAGATTGCGGAGCGTATTCGTTCATTAGGGGTATATGCCCCTGCTGTAAGTGAGATTTACGAAAGATCTAGTATTAAGCAGGATGCGACCATTCCTAAAGCCAATGACATGGTAGCAAACCTTGTTGCTGACAATGAAACAGTGGTGAGGGCAGCACGTGAGGCGCTTAAGCTTGCTGGTGACAAAGATGATGATGCAACCGCTGATCTCATGACACAACGTGCTGCGGCAAGTGAGAAAGCTGCATGGATGCTACGTTCTCACATAGCATAGCGCTACTCGCGGTCAATAATGTCGCCCGGTTTGCAATCTAACACGTCGCAAATTTTGTCTAGAGTTTCAAACCTTACACCTTTAACCTTTCCTTGCCTAAGTAAGGAAAGGTTTTGTTCCGATATCCCGATCTCTTGGGCGAGCTCTTTGGATTTCATCTTTCGGAGAGCCAGCATGACATCTAGTCTGACAATGATGGTCATTAGATGAACTGCCTGTTCTCTTCAGCGATTTCTGCTGCTTTGTACAAGATCCCGCCCAAAATATGGATCACCATTCCAATTAGTAAGAAAGATATAGCACCCGATGAGAAGCTGATTGTTAGCTCTCTGCTGCCGGGTGGATTATCGTATGTGAGAGCGAGAATCATCATGGTGGGCATTAGAATACTTATGCAAGCAGTGACTATTGTTGCCGCTCCTAAAAACATGATGGAAGAAGAGAGTTCTGTTGTGAAAGGGCCCTTCTTTTCCAATGTATGGAAAATACGCCAAGTAGCTCCGCCTAAAAAGAGCATTGTCAGGTAATTCAGCGAAGCAACAGCGTATACAATTGTTTGTTTAGCCGAGGCTAGTCTAGTTTTTTCTTGGGTGTCGGCTGACAACATGTTCCAGTGATTACCCGCAATTTCCTGAAGTCCATTATCAGCAATCAGCTGGATAAGAAGTAGTGCTAATCCAATTAAGGTCAGCCATTTGCAAATTGCACATGTTCTAAAAGCGGACTTCGATAGTGTGTCTAATTTAGACATTTCACTTCCAATTTATAAAAATTCATGTTTTACGATAATTTATTATCGATTAAATTGAGGTGATTGTCTATGTATAATTCGGTGAAAATAATGTTTTTACTTGTCTGTTTGGCTGTAAGTGCGAGCTGCTCAACCATTCCCATTTCAAGCCAAGTGAGGATGGCAACCCTTGATCCTGCAACACTTGATTTCTCTGCCATTGAAGTAGCCGTACGAATAAATGAAGATTACAAACTTCGCGATGGAGATGTGACATTGGGTTTAAGCTTGAGAGACGGGCTGACAAATGAGGAGTTTGTTGAGACCTTTTTGCTCAAAGTTGAAGACATGCCAAATTCGCCTTTCTTAAAGAAGGACCAGAAGCGAGAAACGCAAATTTATGGAATGTCGTTTGATGAAGCTGATAGGGCTAGGTTGCTAAATTTTAGAGATAAATTTTCTGAATTGTTGGCGCGTGGAAAAGAAACTAAAGCGTCCGGGAAAAACAGTTTTTCTCTCAATGTGAATACGAAGGGATGTTTGAGAAAGAGCGGAAATCCATTTGAAAAAATGAAGGTCAAAGTTTATTTGAAACCCAAACCAACGGCAAAATTCATGACATTTATAAAAGAGCGAAATATCAATCTGGTTGATCAATCTAATGGGAACATTCCGTTTTGCTCAGAAAATTAGACAAAAAAAAGCCGCGCTAAGAAGCGCGGCTAATGAAGGTATGCCTCGGGGGAGGAAACGCCCAAAAGCGACTAGCGCTTGAATTGGGTAGCAAGGGAGGCAATCTCGCTCGAGATCTGTTATACATTATAAAGGGTTGCGAACAAGCATTGTTTTATCAATGGTGGTAAGCAAAAGTGCATACCTCAATATTGCTTGAGTGAAGCTGAATTCTCTAGCTTTTTTGGGGAGAGGGGAGTTTGGACAATACGTTTGCTGCTTTTATCAGATAAGATTGCGCGACCCCGCTGTCAGAGAAGCGCATGCAGGTCAATTCAGACAGGTTCAAACAAGCTTGATATTGGCAGGTCAGGTAATTGTGTTTGATGATAGATTCCATCATTTTTTGGGGTGTATCAGGTTTTCCCATTCTTCGTGACAAAGTTGCAAATTCTGTAGGTAGAATATGCGGTAATTCCAGATCAACTTGGTCACACAGCTCTACATATTGTTTAATTAACCCCCAAGGTGTCATGAGTGGGTCGTGTCCGGTTCTAACTTTGATCAGATATTCAATTTCGTGGCACGCAGTTTTTAAATCTCCATTGTCGAGGGCATGTTTCGCCCTGTGGCGTCGCGCTAGGGTAAAAGAATTGATATCGATCGTTTTTTCTTGGAAGTCGTTTGAGAAAATGAAACTTTCAATACAAGGTCGCAGTTTATCAATCAGTTCCAATTGTTTCAAAATGTAGTGCCCGGATTTCTTCAGTTCGATGAATTTTGTATTGGACTTGCCTTTTAGAAAATAGGAAACAAACTCTGCATCAGTTTCGTCTTCAGGGTCGAATACAGTCAAAATGGAGTTTCTTTGCTCTTCAATGTGGCGAAGATCAGTATGCTGTATTTGAATATCAGGTGCATAAGAACGTTGCCCTTTCATATAATCATGAGGCGGAAACCGCGGGGCTATAGCTAATGTTCTGGTGTTCAGGGCGCTACCAAAATAGATAGCAGCATACCCACCCAAGCTCGTTCCGTATGTCACTACATCTGGATATTTCTCGGCAATGGGCGCCACTGTCTGTGTGAAGCTTTCAATGGAAAGGTGCTGAAAAAAATCTTTTGGCGCGCAAGCGATATTGATTTGGCTCACACCTTTATCTTCAAAGAAGTTTCTTCCAAATTCATCGTCTAAAGTGAGGCCCATAGAATTGAATGTAATGATAAGATGGCTGGAACATCGTTCATAAAAAACGATCTTGCACTTGTCATTGTGAAGCAAGATATGTGCTTCTGCAGGGGCCATCACATGGGACATAGTTATTATCCAGTCTTTTGGATATCTGTTATATTATTCATAGTGAGGCTGGCAAATTCATTGGAAAACAAATTCTTTGAGAAAATTCGAAATTTAAGCAAAAAAAAGCCACGCTAAACAGCGTGGCAATATAAAAGTTGTGCCTCGGGGGAGGAAACGCCCATAAGCGACTAGCGCTTACATTGGGTAGCAAGGGAGGCAAGCTTGCTTTGAAACCATAAAAACATTTATTGGTGTGGTAATCAAGCAACAATTCATCAATGGTGATATGCAAAAACGCATGCTTTATAGAAATCAAAGATAAACAAGGCGGTTATATTGCTTCTAGTTTGTATGTTTCACAGACTTGAACTTTGATTTTATTGCGTTTGTCGAATTTTGGCTATTTCACCTGTTGGCGGTCTGCTTTTAGTTCTGAAGTAATGAAATCTCTAAAAATACTGATACGACGAGACCTTTTGAGGTCAGCGGGATATATGAAAAACAAATCAAAAGTTGGTCCGCTTTGATCGGGTAAGACTTTTCTCAAGCCAAATTCTTCTGAGACCATATATTCTGGTAGGTCAGCAATTCCAAGTCCAGCGCGCACGGCTCTCATCATGCCATTTACATTGTTGATCTGCAAAGTTGGCTCACGTTCAGGGCGATCATCGCGGCCGATGCGTTGCGCCCAATTCATTGCACTCATCTGTTCAGCTTCTTCGCCGAACGACACAATACGGTGTCTATCTAGATCTTCAGCTCGTTCAGGCGTGCCGTGCTGTTCAAGGTATTCTTCTGAAGCGTAGAGACTCGTGCGCACTGTCACAAGTTTGCGCTGTATCAGATCCGCTTTGTCGGCGGCCCATAGGCGAATTGCACATTCCGCTTCTAATGTCAGAAGATCATATTCGCGATCATCTAGTGACAGCTTTATCCGCATACGCGGATAAAGGTCAGCAAACTTATGAATGCGCGGTGCAAGCCAGAAAGATCCAAAGGCAACAGGAGCGGTCACATGAAGTTGGCCATGTGGTGTATCACCCGTATCATTTAGGGCAGATTCTGCTGTTCGAGCAGATGACGCCATTTCGGCAGTTGCTCTATGCAGAATTCTACCAGCTTCGGTTAGAATGAGACCTCGAGCGTGACGTTGGAACAAAGAGTTTTTTAGAGACTCTTCTAGAGCTGCTATTTGTCGAGACACAGCAGATTGGGATATTCCCAATCGCTCACCGGCCGCTGTTAGGCTGCCGGTTTCAGCGGCTGCATGGAAGGACTTAAGTTTGTCCCAATCCATTGAATGTCCCATTTTGAATATCCTTAAATGCAGATCAGAATGATTCGTACTCTGCATTCACTAAATGCCAAGAATTAAATCAATGTCAAAGCGTATAGGATATTCTAATGTTATTTGTTGTTTTGTTCTAGTTCAGCAAGAAAATGGTCTGATTCCAGTGCGGCCATACATCCCATTCCTGCTGCAGTTACAGCTTGGCGGAATTTATCATCGGTTACATCACCAGCAGCGTATACACCTGGAACTGATGTTTTAGATGAATCTGGCTCAGTAATCAGATACCCACCTTGCTTCATTTCCAATTGGCCATTGAACAATGATGTTGCAGGTGCGTGACCAATTGCGATGAAAACTCCGTGTACATCACGCTTAGTGATTTCACCAGTTTTGACATTTTTCAGGTTTACACCTGTTACGCCAAGTGGATTTTCATCACCCAAGACTTCTTCCAATTGGTGGTCCCACAACACTTCAACTTTTTCGTGATTGAGTAGACGTTGCTGTAGAATACGTTCAGCACGCAAACTATCACGGCGGTGAACGAGGGTCACTTTTGATGCAAAGTTTGTAAGAAATAGTGCTTCTTCGACAGCAGTGTTTCCACCACCTACAACAATAACTTCTTTGCCTCGATAGAAGAACCCATCACACGTCGCACAAGCAGAAACACCAAAGCCTTGGAATTTTTTCTCGGTTTCTAAACCCAACCATTTGGCTTGCGCACCGGTACAGATAATGAGTGCATCACATGTATATGTTGTGCCCCTTTCACCTTCCAAGGTGAAAGGGCGCTGTTCAACATTCACAGATTTAATGTGATCTTCAACGATTTCAGTACCAACGTGTTCAGCTTGTCCCTTCATTTGCTCCATGAGCCAAGGGCCTTGGATTGTTTCTGCAAAACCAGGATAGTTTTCAACTTCAGTCGTAATTGTCAGTTGGCCACCGGGTTGCATTCCTGCAATCAGCATAGGTTTACGCATAGCACGTGCAGCATATATGGCAGCTGTGTATCCTGCTGGGCCGGAGCCAAGAATGATCAGTGAACGGTGCTCTGTATTGCTCATTATATGTGCTTCCTGCGGTTCTTAAGCATCATCGCCTTGTGGCGTTACAACATGATAAATTTAGATCATGGGATTTAGGGGGAGTAGCCGTAGATTGCAAGGCGATTTTGCCGTTATAGCGTATATCAACGTGAATGTGAGATTACGTGAGCAAGATAGGTTTATACTTGATTAGAATTGGATTGCGGTTTGGGGTGCCGAATCAGTAATTGACGAATGATTTCCTCTGCGACACGGTCTATCTCGCGAACAGGTTCGGCGTCCCAATGTTGAACTTTTCCACCTTCGAACCAACGCACGACGCCTTGATTAATGAAGCTTTGGTGCAGGCGATCAAACTTGCTTGATTTGCCGACCAATTTGAGCAGATAAACTGGCTTTCCAAACCATGCCGCTTCGGAAATCATATTGGCTGAGTCTTCGGTTACAAAGATCAAATCAGATTGGCTGAGAAACGCTAAATAGGGGTTGAGGCCATCCGTTGCTTCCGTTTCCCAGAAACGAGCACCTAATTCTTCTGCCATTTTGCGGAAACGTATACGTGCATGTTCGGGGGTGCGTCGTGAAACAGTGATCCAAAGACGAATTCCTTGGCCAGCCAAACTCCTAAGTTCAACTTCCATCTCCTTTGCTCGCGATTGAGTTAAGGAGTGCGTTTTAGACGTTCCACCTATTATAACAGCTGCTTTACGTCCTGGTTCTGCCGACAGGTCACCGAAATTGAGCGCTGCTTGTTCTAGGTCACCCATTGCGAAGTGAGCTGGAGCTCCAATGGTAGGAAAGACATTGGGCCCTTCCAATTGATCATGTTCTGGTGGAAGCACTAGGTCAAAATGCTTAGCATCAACTTTCGGATCTTGTGTTTGGATCACAAGTGTTTTGCCATTGGACCATTCTTTTACGCGCATTGAGTAGGGAACAGATCTCCGTCCTGAGCCTATCCAAACATCTGGCCAAGGTGCCTTAAATTCGTCTCGTTGATTTTTGGGTAGAGCAGCCAAAGGCGCAAACCACAAATTTGGTGGTAACCAAACTTGCGGCGCTTTGGGGGATATGCGAATTGGCTCCGCTTTGTGTGCATCTGAACGAATATGCGAGATATCCGTCCATCGATGCAATTCGCCAAGGGCTTGCGCTATAGCAACGGCTTGACGTTCAATTCCTGCGCGTCCATCGGATACAACCCAGATGGACGGTCCGACAGCCGCGCTGGAAGTCATGTTTTAAACCCAGTTTACTTCAAGGATTTCGTAAGTTTTTACGCCACCAGGTGCGCTAACTTCCGCTACATCACCTTCTTCCTTACCGATCATTGCTCGGGCAAGCGGAGAAGTGAGGGAGATTTTACCTTTAGCAATGTCGGCTTCGTCTTCACCAACAATTTTGTATGTAGATTCTTCTTCAGTATCTTCATCTGCAACAGTTACTGTTGCACCAAATTTAATGTTGTCACCTGACAGTTTAGATGTGTCGATCACTTGCGCACAAGCCAATTTACTGTCGAGTTCAACAATACGGCCTTCAATGTGGCTCTGGCTTTCTTTAGCTGCGTGATATTCGGCGTTCTCGGAGAGGTCACCGTGCTCGCGCGCTTCTGCAATCGCCTGGATCACTTCGGGGCGAGCTACAGTTTTCAAGTGTTTTAATTCGTCTTCCAGAGCCTTGTGGCCCTGAGCTGTCATAGGAATGCGTTGCATTATTTAGTTACCGTTATTGAAACTTTACCAAAGGTTGATCGAACTTTGGCTAAGGTCAAGAGTAGGATTGAAGTGATCCAGCTTCAAGGGGGCTCTCTTTTAAAGCGCTGATTGCTCTAACCGCCGCATGACCCCCAGATATGGTTGTGTAATAGGGGACGCCTTTTATCAAAGCTGTTCGACGAATAGATGCTGAATCAAGCATGGATTGTGCACCTTCAGTTGTGTTGATGACAAGCTGAACATCTCCATCAGCAATTTTATCAACAATATGTGGGCGACCTTCCAAGACTTTGTTGACGACATCCACATCAATGCCTTCTTCTTTTATGTCTCTAGCCGTTCCAGATGTTGCGATGATTGAAAAGCCAAGTTTTTTCAATTGTTTGGCTGTTTCAATGGCCGCTGTTTTATCGCTCTTTTTTACGGAAATAAAGCATGTTCCACTTTGTGGAAGGTCTACACCAGCACCGATTTGTGACTTCAAAAATGCTGCTTCAAAGGTTTCATCAATACCCATGACTTCACCAGTTGAACGCATTTCAGGCCCAAGAGCTGGATCTACGCCATTGAAGCGCGCAAATGGAAATACAGCTTCCTTAACGGCAATTCTTGGTGGTTTGATTGGGCCTTCACCTAGCTCAAATTGCCCTAATTTCTCGTCAGCCATTATTTTTGCAGCTATGGCAGCTAGTGGTTTACCCACAGCTTTTGCCACAAAAGGTACTGTTCGTGATGCACGAGGATTCGCTTCAAGGACGAAAACTTCATCATCTTTTACAGCGAACTGCACATTCATGAGGCCTTTTACATTCAAGGCGTCGGCCAGAATGCGAGCTTGACGAGCTAATTCATCCTGAATTGGCTGGGATAGCGAGTAAGGAGGGATAGAACAAGCCGAATCACCAGAGTGAACTCCTGCTTCTTCGATGTGTTGCATGATACCTGCAACGTGAGTGTTTTCTCCGTCACAAATGGCATCTACATCTACTTCGATTGCGTCTGATAGATAACGGTCCACAAGAAGATTACCACCTTCCGCTGCATCAAGCGCCTTTGCACCATAGTCTTTCAGGTCAGAATCATCATGTGCAATTTCCATTGCGCGCCCACCAAGAACGTTGGAAGGACGAACCATAACAGGGTAACCCACGCGTTCTGCAATTGCGAGCGCCTCGTCTACGGTTGTGGCAATGCCAGATGGAGCTTGTTTCAATCCAGTTTCATCTAGCAAGATTGAAAAACGTTTACGGTCTTCTGCAAGATCAATCGCATCAGGCGATGTTCCAAGGATTGGAATGTTTTGTTCATTCAATCCTTGAGACAATTTTAGCGGAGTTTGACCACCAAATTGAACGATCACACCTGAGAAATCACCTGTTGCTTGTTCAACATGGCAAATCTCGGAAACATCTTCGAGCGTTAGTGGTTCAAAGTATAGGCGGTCTGATGTGTCATAGTCTGTTGAAACTGTTTCAGGGTTACAATTGACCATGATACTTTCAATACCGAGGTCTTCCATTGCAAAGGCAGCATGACAACAACAATAGTCAAATTCGATTCCTTGACCGATACGGTTTGGACCACCACCAAGGATCATTGCTTTTTTGCGTGTTGATGGTTGAGCTTCACATTCTGCCGGAAGGATAGAGCCGTCTTCAGCCATCATGCCTGTTTCATAAGTTGAATACAGATATGGCGTTTTTGCTGCAAATTCAGCTGCACATGTATCAATACGTTTATATACTGGACGTACCCCAAGACCTTGGCGGTAAGCGCGAACATCCGCTTCTGATTTTTCAGTCAGCATAGCCAGACGTTCGTCGGAGAAACCTTTTGATTTAATCAAATTCATCTCTTCAGCGCTTGCTGGAAGGCCATCGCGCTGGAGGTTTTTCTCAGTTTCGATTAGGTCTGCAAATTGACGTAAGAACCAAAGATCCACTGATGAAGCTTTATGAATGTCTTCAACGGATAATCCATGGCGCATTGCTTGCGCAATAACTAGCAGTCGCTGCCGCGTTGGTTGAGAACAAGCTGCCATCAAGGCGTTATAGTCATCCCCTTTACCAAGGTTTGGGATTTCCACTTCGTTGAGACCACAAAATCCAGTCTCCAATGAACGTAGAGCTTTTTGGAAGCTTTCTTGGAAAGTCCGTCCAATTGCCATGGCTTCACCCACAGACTTCATGCTTGTTGAGAGCATTTCATCTGCGCCTTTGTACTTTTCAAAGGCAAAACGTGGAATTTTAGTGACAACATAATCGATTGTTGGTTCGAACGATGCCGGTGTTACACCGGTGATGTCGTTATCTAATTCATCAAGTGTATATCCAACAGCAAGCTTAGCTGCGATTTTGGCAATCGGGAAACCGGTTGCTTTGGAAGCCAGTGCAGATGAACGACTTACGCGCGGGTTCATCTCGATAACCACAAGACGGCCAGTTTCAGGGTGAACAGCAAACTGCACGTTTGATCCACCTGTTTCAACACCGATTTCACGCAATACAGCAATCGATGCATTCCGCATGATTTGGTATTCTTTATCAGTCAGTGTGAGGGCAGGTGCAACAGTGATTGAGTCACCAGTGTGTACACCCATAGGGTCTATGTTTTCGATGGAACAGATGATGATACAGTTGTCGGCGGTGTCGCGCACAACTTCCATCTCATATTCTTTCCAACCAAGAAGGCTCTCGTCAATTAGGATTTGCCCCGTTGGTGAGGCTTCCATTCCTGAGCGACAAATTGCTTCATATTCTTCGCGGTTGTTGGCAACACCACCACCGGTTCCACCGAGCGTAAATGCTGGGCGAATAATGGCTGGCAATCCAAGATCATCGAGTGCATCAAAACACTGCTTAAGACCTTCTAATACATCCTTGCCCGTTTCTTTCCCGTTAGCATCATATTTCTTAGGTGCTTCAACAATTACGGATTTTGGGTTTTCGAGGCCGATATTTTCCATTGCAACTTGGAATTTTTCGCGGTCTTCGGCTTTTTCAATGGCATCGGCTTTTGCACCAATAAGCTCAACATTGTATTTTTCTAGTGTGCCGTCTTTATCAAGTGCAAGGGCGGTGTTGAGGGCTGTTTGACCACCCATTGTCGGCAAGATCGCGTCTGGTTTTTCTTTAGCGATGATTTTTGCGACGAATTCAGGTGTAATTGGCTCAATGTAAGTTGCATCTGCAAGATCTGGATCGGTCATGATCGTTGCAGGATTTGAGTTCACCAGAATGATCCGGAACCCTTCTTCTTTAAGGGCCTTGATCGCTTGCACACCTGAATAATCAAATTCACAGGCTTGTCCGATGACAATTGGGCCTGCGCCGATGACTAGAATGGATTGAATATCCGTACGTTTAGGCATGTAGGTGTGTCCTTAAGGTCTTATAGACGCGATATTTGTGGCTACCTAAGGCAAAATAAAGTCTACCGTAGGCAAATTGTCGGACGGTTTAGCGGTCTGAGCGTGTTGGTGCAAGGCTCAATTTAAACGTTTTTGCTCCAAAACCAAAATCTTTACACAAGTAGATGTTTTGAACACACTTTATGGAGATTTGTTTTTATCCATTTGTAAAAAACAGAAGAGAAAAGCCGCTAGAAATTCAAATTAGTTTCGGGCTAGTGTGCACTCAATCGTGTTTTTGTGATTCACCGGAAAACCAAAAATGTGAGATTGATTTCAACTTTGCTGAGTATAACTGCGTGAGGATGTAACTGAAGTGATGAAGTTCCCAAAAGAGTATTGTCTCTATCTGAGCGCGTTTCTTGTTTTGGGGTGTGCAACGACAACTCAAAGCCCACCGCCGATAACTCAAACAGAACAAATAGAGGAGGTGACCCCTCCAGTTCCCGTTGAGCGTGATTTGTCTTTGGGCCCCTTACCTAAAACCAAACCTGTAGTGCAAGTTGGAGAGCGTGATATTCCTCCAGCCAAGGCTGGAGATGCTAGCCTGAGCCCATCTTCATCAGCTTATCAGAAAATTTTTCCTGAAAAAGGAGATTTGGTAGGCATAACGCAGGCACACTCTCAGGTGCTGCAGTCCAGAGGGCAGCGCGGGTTGGAGTGGTCAGAAAATTTAGCTCAACGGGCGCGATTGCAATCTCAGCAATTGGCTGCCGGTATGTGTGGAGCTTCTGAAGCGAAAGTTCTAAGTGCTCGTGGTGAAGCAATTTATCTTGTACCATCAGCAATGGATAGCAAAGGGCAGAAACGCCGGGTCAATTTATCGGTGAAAAAGTTTGTTGCAGCCTTGCTGGATGAAAAGGCTGGTCCGTTTTCGAGAGAAAACTCAGGCGCAATGATACTAGGGTGTGCACTTAATCAGTGTTCAGATCTCACCCAAGTCTGGATGTGTCGATACAAATAAGTCGGCACTTATTGTTTAAAAAAACAAATTTTGTTTCTTCAAGACATGTTAATTGATTTTCGGTATATTCTGAGTTTCGACCAGTCGTTGATTTTTTAAGCGATAGTTTTGTGTTTGCGGGCTAGGGAGATTCGATAGTGCGCATAACAAATTTAAATGCCATTGATGTGCTGATCTATAGCCAGCACAAGCATCTAGTTCATTTAGAGCGCACAGCGCTTGATTCGTTTGGTGTAAAGCGAATTGAATCTGTGGGTGATTTGAAAACTCTCAAAGATGCAATTCAGCATAATTACCGTGATATAATTATTATCAATCACTCGCCAGGGCAGGCGATGGCTCCTTTGTTGGAAACAATTCGCTCGGAATCAGATGCTTCCAATCCTTATGCAACGGTTTTGCTGATGACTTCGACCCCATCACGAAGAGTGGTGAGAGAAGGTATTCAATGTGGCGTTGATGGTGTGATGGCGTTGCCGTTTACTGGAATAGATTTATGGAAACAGCTTGCGCATTCGGTCAATCGCAACCGCGCATTTGTGCGCACGGAAAATTATTTTGGCCCATGCCGGCGTCGCCTCCAGAACATAAAGTACAATGGTGAAGAGCGACGCGAAGAGGCAGCTTGATTAGCTTTTTGCGACAACAGAATCGGCTACATATGGGTTTGTCTGCCTTTCCTGCCCAAACGTGCTCATTTGGCCGTGCCCTGGTACGAAGCGCATTTCATTTCCCAATGGCCAAAGTTTTTGTGTGATGGATGCGATGAGGTCAGCATGATTTCCCCGTGGAAAATCCGTTCGGCCGATAGAACCTTGAAACAATACATCACCCACAAAAGCTAATTTTGCTTGATCTTGATAGATTACGACATGCCCAGGTGTGTGTCCGGGGCAATGAACAACTCCAAATGTGTGTCCCGCAAATTCTAAAGTATCGCCATCTGTGAGGTAGCGATCTGATTTGGTGTTGCGGCCATCTGTGATGCCGTATTTGGCTCCTTGGGCTTCAATATCGTCCAACAGCCATTGGTCGTCCTCGTGTGGACCTTCAATGTCCACATTCCATTTTTCTTTTAGAATTTGAGCTGCTCCGGCATGATCGAGGTGGCCGTGAGTTAGCCAGATTTTGGTGAGTTTTAGACCAAAATGCTTGAGAGCTGCTTCCAATTGCTCGGCATCTCCACCGGGATCAACAAACACAGCTTCTTTGGAAGTTTCATCAAATATCAGCGAGCAGTTTTGCTGTAATGGTGTGACAGGAATAATTTGCACCTTGAAAGGAATAGGTGCATTTGCCTGATGATTGTCTGGATCAGATGGTGTCGCCGTCATGTTTTTCTCGTTCGATTGTTTAATCGACACCCTTTATACGGGGCGCTCCAGACGACGCAATGCGAGATTTATAAATAAGATTTTCTGTTTAACTGCCAAGAAAGGTTTTTCATTAGGGCAAGTGTGGTCTATGTTGTGGGCCGACTGATGGGTAGCCTTTAAAATATAGGGGATTGGCATGCGTATACCAGCATATTCACGTGGGCGTCGTCGTGGCGGCGGTTTGCTTGGGCTGATCGGTGGCCGTCTTCCTATTATCGGATTGGTGATTGTTGGGTTGGCATTTTATTGGTTTTCCAACCAAAAAACTGGAATTGCTGGTCGCAAGCAGATGGTGACTATGTCTGTAGAGCAGGAAGTTGCTCTTGGTGATCAATCCTACATGCAGATCATGCAATCTGAACCCGTTTTGTGTAGCGATCGCTCACGCTCTTGTGGGATGAACGAGCGTGAAATCGTAGACATCATCCAGAAGATCGGTCGTGATATCGCTCAAGCCGCTATTGAATGGGAGCGTGAGGGCGCACCCGTTATAGGGCTTGGGAAAACGCAGGGGAACGTGCCGTCATGGGGAACACTAGCTGACAAATTCCAATGGGAATTTAAGGTCATTCATTCCAATGTGCCAAACGCATTCTGTCTTCCGGGAGGGAAAGTGGCTTTCTATACGGGAATACTGGAAACAGCGGCGAATGAAGATGGTATTGCCACAATAATGGGGCATGAAATTGGACACGCATTAGCGCGCCACGGGGCAGAGCGTATGTCTCAAGCCAAGATGATGCAGTTTGGTCAGATGGCTGTTGGGGCAACTGTTGGAGACATGGGCGCTGGTGCGCAGCGCGCTGTCATGGGTGCTTTTGGCATGGGGGCAGATGTCGGTGTGATGAAGCCATTCTCCCGTGCGCATGAAAGCGAAGCAGATATGATAGGGTTAGAGCTTCTCACGCGCGCTTGTTATGATCCACGTGAAGCACCATTATTATGGGGCCGTATGGCGCAATTAGGTGGAGGCAAACGCCAACCTGAGGCGCTATCAACTCACCCCGATCCAGAAAAACGCGCCCAAGCCTTCGTCGAAGTCATGCCGGAATACATCAAGCTTTACGAAGAAAAGTGTGGGGCACTTCCGGCGAGGTAGCGAGCAAGGGTTTGGCCCTAATGAGGCATTGGCAATTTTTACTTTACTTGTGAATTTGATTTGGTGTGTTCTTCTGTATTGATTGACCATCGTTCGGCTAGCCATTCTGCATTTGCGTAGGTAGTTTTGTCTTCGATCTTTCTAATCTCTTCGACTAAGGAAGAAATGGATTGCCAATCTCGAACCAGAATAGGGCCAAAATATTCTTTAAACGTTGCTTCTGAATAAGCCCCAGTAGATATCCCTATGGCCATCACTTCATAGCTATTCAGAACCGAGTGAAAAGCATTTAGCTGCTCATCGAATTGTGTATCTTGTCCCCGCTGCAACCTTTTTTGAATAAACAGTTTTCCATCCATTCTGCCATCATTTAGGCTCTCTTTTAACGAGAAGAACCGCGCGCGCCTTTCTTGCCAATGTTCAGATTGAACTTCAGAGAATAGGCTATTTAGAGCATCTCTCTCTGCAGCTTCATCTCTAGCTTTTCGTAACGAAATGATCGCAATGTATGCCGCAACAGTTGCACCAGCTGCTGCTATATATGTTGGAAACACAGATACAAATTCTGGCCAGCTAAATTCCCCCCAAAAGCTCAAAAGGACCTCCTTTTACATACTTATAAACAGACATAACCGAATAAATTCCAAAGATTATTTGTAGAACTGAGGTGCAAAGTCAATTAAGCGCACTGTCCGCAAATGGCGAATTTTGCCATGTTCAGCAAATTGCGGAGAAACCGTTCACACCAATACGTTCTAGGTGAAAGTGTAACATATCCCCATCTCACATACCGAAGTGAGATAGGAGTATTTTTAATTTGAACTACATCGAGTTTAATTAGCCGCTTCTGTTACCGTGTCTACAGCCGTTTTATCTGCTGACGGCGTAAACTTTTCGGCCAGATATGGCATTGAGAGGGCGAGGGCAACTGAGATCACGATACCCATAGTCGCTTTGGCTAAGTCCATACCTACAATCTTTGCCGTAGCACCCGTGGAGCGGACTTTATCAATCGTTGCGATTGAAAATTCACGACCCGCAATCAACCCAAGGAAGACCCATGTGGTTGACATTGGCACTTTGTCGATCCCAAGGAATTCAAGCTGTCCTGAGAACACAAACAATAGCGTCGCGTAGATGAAGTCGATAACCGTTGCGGAACGGATGTCCGTCACGCTTGTTTTTGTAAGAAGGATCTTCTGCACCGGACCACCGCGGTTCATGAAGGTGATCAAAAGGAATAGAGAGATAAGCGCTAATCCAGCTGTCGCGCCGAGCATGGTCAGGTTTTCTTCACGGCCAATCATTTCGCCCGCGGCATTCATCTCGGGAATGTTTCTTGGCAGATACACAAAGATGTTCGCGAAATCCTGCACAAGCCACATCCACCATAGATAACCAGTTGTCATCCATTGTAGAATTACCCAGCCTATATTGTGTTGTGTTTCTGCCGTTTTTAGGAACCAGCGTTCAAGTGTCGGTGCGAGTGCTGCGTAAATTAGCCCACCTGTGGCGAATGCAACCGCGTATCCCATAAGGGACTTTGTCAGCATGGATTGCATACCTGCCATGGTCGCAAATGTGGCCAACACCATGAAGGTTGTTGAGACGGGGATACCGATGCGCGTAAGGATTAGGAGAACAAGGGGCGGTAGAGTGTGATACCATTGGACCTCGAACACCGGGAACTTATTAGTGTTGTCCAGCCTGCCATATGAAACATCACCTCCATTGACGACCCAGCCATAATAAAAGCTGGCTATCAAAATGGCGACGGCAAATAGATAAAGTATCCACCAAGGCATGCGTCGGTTGGAATTAATGAATGTACCCAGTGTTTGGAGAGCATCGTTTCCGACAACAGCGTAGGCGGCAAATGCAAATCCCACGATTGCCCAAATATTAACACCCAATAATTCCATGACATTAGCCCATAATATTTATACGCAACGAAAAACAGAGGCGATGAAACCTCTGTTTTGTTTACGCAATGACATTGAATTCAAACCATCGCAAGGCCTTTTGACGGATGCCATAAAACCTTCACATCAAAATATAATCAGCACACGGATTAATTCATTAGTTCGGCAAAACGCTCAAACAGATAGAATGAATCTTGTGGGCCTGGGCTGGCTTCCGGGTGGTGCTGCACTGAAATGATAGGCTTGCCGACAACGCGTAACCCTGAATTTGTGCCATCGAACAATGAAATATGAGATTGCTCGACACCTTCAGGCAGTGAATCTGGATCCACTGTGAAACCGTGATTCATTGATACGATCTCAACTTTTCCTGTTTCAAGGTCTTTTACAGGGTGGTTCGCACCGTGGTGACCTTGGGCCATTTTCTTGGTTTTTGCGCCAAGGCTCAGGGCCAGCATTTGGTGGCCTAGACAAATTCCAAGGATTGGTTTGCCAGATTCAATCAGAGCTTTGATGGTTGGAGCTGCGTATTCGCCAGTCGCTGCTGGATCACCTGGTCCGTTTGATAAAACGATACCGTCAGGATTTAGAGCAAGGATGTCGTCAGCTGAAGTTGTAGCAGGAACAACTGTGGCGCGTGCACCAACATCAGCTAGATTACGCAGAATGTTTTTCTTCACGCCGAAATCTACAACAACAACATGATATTTGGCATTTTCATTGTTTGAATAGCCATCTGCGATGTCCCACAGAGCCTCTTTGGATTCAAAGCGTTCTTCAGAAGTTACAGTCTTCGCAAGGTCTGATCCTTCAACGCCGCTCCATGCTCGTGCTGTTTCCAAAAGGGCGTCTTTGTCGATTTGACCGTCAGCTGCGTGGGCGATTGCGACTTTCTGCATTCCACCTTCGCGAATACGTTTAGTCAGAGCGCGTGTGTCCACGCCGGAAATTCCGACAATGCCTTTCTTGCGAAGCCATGCACCAAGATGATCTTTGGAGCGCCAGTTTGCAGGAGGTGTAGGGTGAGCACGAAATACAGCACCGCGGGCTGCCGATGTTGCATTATCGCTGCTCTCTTCATTATCATCTTCGTTTGCACCAACATTTCCAACATGGGGAAATGTGAACATGACTATCTGATCGCAATAGGAGGGGTCAGTTAGAATTTCTTGATATCCGGTGATTGCAGTGTTGAAGCATAGTTCACCCACAGCAATCCCTGTCGCGCCTGAGCCGCGTCCATAAACGATGGTTCCGTCGGCCAATGCTATTGCACCAGTCGCTTTTTCGGGACTTTTTGAGCCATTTTTAGAAAGCTCATCAGAATTAAACTTTGTATTAGGGTCTTGATTGGCAACCTGATTGGGCATAAGAGCGCGCCTTCTTGTTTTATTACAGCGTGTTCATAACCATTGACTCACGACGCTTTTCGCACGTGAATAGAGAGTTGAAGGATTATCAGTCAAGATGACTCTACTTAAAACCTTCATATTTGGTGATGAAAACGGACTAATTCCTAAGTGGGACTAACGATTAGATGTCACTTGCTATACTATCAGACGTCGATGAAGGTGTTCGTATGAGCCTTCGCGAAACGTTAAAGAGTGAATTGCACAAAGCCGAAACTGAAGGCGTTGAGCTGAGAGCTGCAACTTTGCGGCTAGCATTATGTGCTATTCGCGATCGCGATATCAAAGCGAAAAAGAAGGATGAGTGTAACAGCTGTGAAGAAACAGAAATTGCATCCATTCTCCGTCATATGATCGCGCAACGTGAAGCCGCAGCCACCGAATATGATGAAGCAGGTAAAATAGAACTTGCAGAACAAGAACGCGAAGAAGCTGAGACATTGAATGAGTTTCTTCCAAAATGTCTCAATAAAAATGAGATTGAATTGGCAGCTCAACAGGTTGTGCACGAGTTAGAGGCTGAATGCCTTAAAGATATGGGTAAATGTGTTTCTGAATTAAAAGCGCGTTTTCCAGACCGTATTGAATCCGCAGCAGCTAAATCTGCAGTGAAGAAATTGTTGCTTTAATCTAACTCTAATTTTTTTGGTTAATTTTTGACGCTAACCTAGTGCTTATATTGCATTAGGATGTTATCCATTGGGGTGTGATGCGGTTTTCTGAAGCTTTTATTGATGAATTAAAAGATCGACTACCAATATCTGGGTATGTCGGACGCAAAGTTAAGCTTGTGCGTTCGGGAAAGAATTTCAAAGGTCTTTCTCCGTTTAAAGATGAAAAAACGCCTTCGTTTTATGTCGATGATGATAAGCGATCTTATCGATGTTTCTCGACCCAAAATTCAGGCGATATAATTTCCTTCGTTCAGGAAACTGAAGGGTTGAGTTTTCAGGAAGCGGTTGAAAAACTCGTAGGTTTGGCTGGCATGGACATGCCGACTGAAAACAAAGCCGAAAAAAAACAAGCCACCAAACGCAAATCCTTGTTTGAACTCATGGAGGCAGCTGTTTCATTTTATGAGGAACAATTACGAGAACCGGTTGGTGATGAAGCGCGAAATTATTTAATTCAAAAGCGTGGTTTAAAGGAGAAAGCTTGGAAACGGCACCGCATCGGTTATGCCCCGGAAGGGTGGCAGACATTGCACGATCATTTGATCAAACTTGGTGCAACAGCCAAAGAACTTCTTGAAATTGGACTGGTGCGTCCATCGAAAAATGAATCGAAGCCGCCTTATGATGCTTTTCGTCACCGGATTATATTTCCGATTTTAGACCCGACTGGGCGTCCAATAGCTTTAGGAGGTCGCGCGTTAGATCCTGCTCATGTGCTTAAAGAAAAGGGAATTCCAAAATATGTGAATTCCTCCGAGACACCATTATTCCATAAATCTTCGGTGATTTACAATTACGGACGTGCACGGGATGCAATTTACAAATTGTCACGCACGACGAGCGATGGTGACCCATTTGCACGCGGATTGGTCGTAACAGAAGGGTATATGGATGTTATAGCCATGGCGGAGCACGGCTTTTCGACAGCTGTTGCGCCAATGGGGACTGCATTAACGGAAGAACAACTGAAAATGCTCTGGCGAGTAGGTCCCGAGCCAATCATGTGTTTTGATGGTGATGAAGCAGGTCAAAAAGCGGCATTACGTGCTGTGGATTTAGCATTGCCAATGTTGGAACCCGGAAAATCGGTTTATGTGACGATTTTGCCAGAAGGGCTCGATCCTGACGACCTTCTTAAAACAGATAATGGTGAACAAGGATTACGCGATCTACTTCGCAATGCGCGTCCATTGGTGGATCTTTTGTGGGAACGAGAACTCAATAAAGAGGCATTAGACACGCCAGAACGTCGTGCCGGTTTTGAAGCTAGACTTGATGAAGCAGTAGCATCAATTGCGAATGAGCAAGTCCGCGGCGCATATGTTCGCGAGCTAAAAGATCGTCGATATCAATATTTCCGCGAACAGAGACAAGCAAAACAACCTCCGCGTCGTCAAAACAACTGGGATCGCAACCCCAATTCAAAATTCAAGGGGAGAGGTTTTCCTCAGGGGCCGGTTATCAAATTGGCGGATACTAAGGGCTTAACGGGCCGAGCGGGGCTTGGAATGATCGTTCGCGCTATTGATAGCTATACGCTGATGGAAGAGGCAAAAGAGATGCTCGCAATGGCTGATTTTCGTGATGAAGACGTTTTAGCACTAAGAAATGCTGCTTTAGACGTACAAGAATTCGGAGAAAAGGTTGACCGCGACGCAATTGCAGCCCATTTACGGAGTCTTGGCCGCACAAGTTCTGCGAAACTGCTCGAAGAGTATCCTAATCAGGAGCCCATAGACCCATCCTCAGCGATAGGGCGTGAATGGCTCGCTGCACTGGAGCGTTTCCCAACTGTTGCGGCTCTGAAAGACGAGGCGGAGAGCGAGAAGAATGCGTTCGCCTCAGCTAACGGAGTCGAGGAACATAAAGCGGAATGGGCGCGTCGAAAGAGACTAGTGGCGGAAAGACAGGCATTGAAAGCGAAGTCACAAGAACCGATCGACGATATTACCACGAGCAGCTCACAGGATTGATTTGCCAAATTCGGCTTGGGCGAGCCGGATTGAAAGGCGGGAGATTTGTATGACCAAAACAAAAGCCGATAATGAAGAAGTAACTGAAGGCCAAGATGGCCCAGTGCTTGATTTATCAAATGCAAGTGTAAAGAAGTTTATCGCTGCTGCAAAAGCGCGTGGCTTCATTACGCATGATGAATTGAATAAGGTTCTTCCATCGGATGAAGTAAACCCTGATCAAATTGAAGACATTATGTCTGCTTTGAATGAGATGGGGATCAACGTTGTTGATTCAGAAGAAGAAGCTGAAAGTGAAGAAGCGGCACCTGAAACTGGCAGTGCAGTAGCAAAAGCCAAATCTACGGCTGCGACGACAAGCGGTCGTTCAGATCGTTATGACCGTACTGACGACCCTGTGCGCATGTATCTGCGTGAGATGGGAACAGTGGAATTGCTCTCGCGTGAGGGTGAGATTGCGATTGCCAAGCGTATCGAGGCTGGCCGTGATGCAATGATCCGTGGGCTTTGTGAAAGCCCGTTGACATTTGAAGCGATCATGGTGTGGCGTCAAGAGCTTGAAGATGAACGCGTATTGCTACGCGACATTATTGATCTTGAAGCGACTTATGCTGCGGCGAACGGTGGTGTGCCAGATAATTCTGCGGCAGCTGTTGCCTTAGAAAAAGGTGAGCCGATTGAGAAAACGCCTGAGCAGATCGCTGCTGAGGAAAAAGCCAAGCAAGACGAAATTGCTAAGCAAAAGCGTATCACGGAAGGTCTTCCTGAGGGGACAGACCCTGCGGCAGATGACGATGATGATTTCGACGATGGCGGCGCAATGTCGATGTCTGCTATGGAAGCAGAACTTCGTGAAGGCGTTACAGAAATTCTTGATAGTGTGGCGTCTGAGTTCCAAGCTTACCGTCGCTTGCAGGAAAAACTCGTTACACGTCATTTGGAAGGTAAAGAGCTTTCTCCAAAAGATTCTGAAGAATATTTGCGCCTTCAAAACGATATTATCGACGATTTGAAGAAACTTCACCTGAACAATGCGCGTATTGAAACACTCGTTGAGCAGCTTTACGCTATTAACAAACGTCTTATGGGGCTTGAAGGTGGATTAATGCGTTTGGCGGATGCGCATGGCGTGCCGCGTAAATCATTCTTGGATAATTATTTCGGAACAGAGCTTGAGCCTGATTGGGCTGAGCGAGTTGAGCAGATTTCTGCCAAGTGGAAAAAGTTTGTGGCAGCTGAAAGCAATAAGATTGCTGAAATGCGTGCTGATATCTCAAACCTTTCTCAAGAAATGGGCGTACCGATTGAAGACTTCCGCCGCATTGTGGCGACAGTTCAAAAAGGTGAACGTGAAGCACGTGTTGCTAAGAAGGAGATGGTGGAAGCCAACCTTCGCCTCGTGATCTCCATCGCTAAGAAGTACACAAACCGTGGTTTGCAATTCTTGGATTTGATCCAAGAGGGTAATATCGGTTTGATGAAAGCGGTTGATAAATTTGAATATCGCCGTGGTTATAAATTCTCGACATACGCTACGTGGTGGATTCGTCAGGCGATCACGCGCTCTATCGCGGACCAGGCCCGTACAATCCGTATCCCTGTGCACATGATCGAGACGATCAACAAAATCGTCCGCACACAGCGTCAAATGCTTCACGAAATTGGTCGCGAGCCAACGCCGGAAGAATTGGCTGAGAAGCTTGGCTTGCCGCTTGAGAAAATCCGTAAGGTTCTCAAAATCGCGAAAGAGCCAATCTCATTGGAAACACCGATCGGGGATGATGAAGATTCAAACCTTGGTGACTTCATCGAAGACAAAATGGCGCTTCTGCCAGTGGATGCTGCGATCCAGTCAAACTTGCGTGAAACAACAACACGCGTGCTAGCCTCACTAACGCCGCGTGAAGAGCGTGTGCTGCGTATGCGTTTTGGTATCGGGATGAACACGGACCACACACTTGAAGAAGTCGGTCAGCAATTCTCGGTGACACGTGAACGTATCCGTCAGATCGAAGCCAAAGCGCTCCGCAAACTGAAACATCCAAGCCGCTCTCGTAAGTTGAGAAGTTTCTTGGATACCTAAGTCCAGTTTGAAATTGAAATAGGAAGAGCCCAGCAGAGATGCTGGGCTTTTTTTGTTGATGTGTGATTTGGCTGAAACTGGTTTTGGTTATCCGTCTAACATCCCAGAAGGTACCGATAAGTCTCGCCTTTTTGCTGCCAGACATCAGCTTTCAAGTCTGTCTTTTAATGGTTTGCGATCTGTATTCTGTTCCATAAATTTATCATTGCGATTGTGATGGTTTGAGCTGCAATCTCTTTTTCCGAATAGTGTTTACGGAGCTCAGACACTAAGGGGGCTCTGTCCTGACTATATGATAAATTGGTTAGAGCTTCTGTCCACGCCAAAACAGCTTTTTCCGCCGGAGTGAAGTCATCCACACTGTGCCAAGCGGCTAGGTGGTCTAGGCGCGCATTTGTTTCTCCATCTTTGCGAGCTTCGCTTGTGTGCATTTTTACGCAATAGCCGCATCCGTTTATTTGCGAAGCGCGAAGCCAGATGAGGTGTTGGAATTTCGTGTCTATGCCTGTTTCGTTGATGATGGGGTGCGTGTTTGCCAGGTGCTGAAGTAGATCGGGTAATTGGATATCAAAACGGATTGGATCGTGCGACATGATTTAAAACCTTTTCATTTTGTCTGTTCATCTACAAGACGAATGAGGTTTGCGTTTTGTGACAATTTACCGAGAAAAATATTGTTTTCTGTGGATTCTAAAATTTATGCGTGAAATATAAAAATGTTTAAATTCAATAATTTGATGTGTATATCGCCTCTTCAAACTAATTACATAGTTGACAAATTTTCTTGATTGATCGTTATATGCAAATATATCAACTAAGGAATTCGTAGATGGCTAGACCTCAATCTCCACAGCTAACTGAAGCTGAACAAAGGATAATAGAAGTTCTTTGGCAGCAAGGTGAAGCTAGCGTGAAGTCTATAACTTCAGCTTTGGAACAAGAACACTCATTGGCTTACACCACTGTGCTGACAACGGTCGGTATAATGGCAGACAAAGGCTATGTCTCTTTTAGAAAAGAAGGGCGCGCCCACATTTACAAGGCAGAGCTCACCAAGGAACGTGCTCAGAAGAAGGCATTGGGTTCAATTTTATCATCGCTTTTTGGTGGGTCAGCAAAAACACTGGCGCAGCACTTGGTGGAAGATGAAAAACTCTCTCTCGAAGACATAGAAGCTTTGAGAAGCGAATTGCTAACTGCATCAGAAAAAATGGAGAAGAAAAATGACGAATAGTGTTTTTCTGCAAGCGGGGCTGATAGTTCTTCTTGCGAGTATTCCTTTGTCGCTTCTTGTCTTGGCGATGAATAAATACCTGCCCAAGCGCTATGTTCAAGAACGTCACGACGTCTGTTTGTCGGTCTATCTTATTGTGCCGTTTATTTTCGTTTTAGCATTGATGCCATCTCAGACAGCACAGCATGTTGAGTCGGCTGTTGTGGAAAGAGATAGTGGAGAAGTGGGAGCGATAAAGGAGTTCGTTCCACAATCAAGTGTTTCAAGCGGAGTGGAGCCAGTATCTGGAATGAATTCATCTTTTGAATTATCCAGTGTTTTTAAATGGTTGGGATATGTTTGGCTAGTCGGAGGTGTTTTGGCCTCATTGAAGCTGGCAAGAGATTTTTGGGACCTTCAAAATTTGGTGTCACGTTCAAATGTTGCGCGATATACACAAGATCTGAGCTTATCTCGTGATTTAGAAATCAGAACCTCATCTGAAATTTCAACACCTATGTTGGTTGGGTATTGGAAAGAGAAAATCCTTGTGCCTGAAGATTTTGTCTTTGATAAATTTGCACGTCCCGTGCTTGAGCATGAGATTGCCCATTCCAATAGAAAAGATAATTTGATGGCGCTTGTGCAGCGTTTAATTACAATCGTTTTCTGGTGGAATTTGGCTTTGGTGCCCTTGAAAAACATTATTGCAGATGCCCGTGAAAAACTCTGTGATAATCAAGCGGCAGTGATTACTGGTGAGCCGCTAAACTTGGCCAAAGCACTTTTGGACACTGCAAGGTCTTATGTTCAATCTTCTCCAGCGCTCGTAGCAGCGGCAAATGGAAATGGGATTGCAGATCGTGTACGGTTGCTTGCCGAACCTAGTGCTAAGAAAAGTCGTCCTGCGTTCTTAAGTTTGCCGTTCATTTTGCCAGTTGTTTTTGTGGCCGCATTCTCCATGACCCCGCGCATGGGCGTAGCAATTGCCGAAGAAGAACACCCAATTATTATTGATGATGATGGGATATGGATTAATGGTGAGGACTTGGAGTTTCTAGAAGGCCTTGAGAATTTGGAAGGTCTTCAGGAGCTGAAAAGTCTAGAAAAATTAGAAAGTCTGGAAGGATTGAATGCCCTTAAAAAGCTGAAGGACCTCGAGGGACTTGAAAAGCTAAAGAAACTTCAAGAATTAGAAAAATTGGGAGTTCTTGAAGAGCTAAGAGAATTGTCTAGCCTTCGTGAGTTTATTGAAGCGGATGACTTTGATCATGTCAGTAGTGCAGATCACACACTGTTTCGTGCTGCCAAAAGAGGGAATTTAAAAGACGTCCATCGTGCTTTGCAAAATGACGCCAATGCGAATGCTATCTTTGTTGGGGATGGCACACCTCTCATTGCAGCCGTGCGAGCCAAAAAAGTTGACGTAGTAGAAGCGTTGCTAGAAGCGGGCGCTGACCCAAATTTGATGGTTGCTGGTGATGGTTCGCCATTAATTTCGGCAGCTAGTTCAAGACGTGTTCCATTGGTTCGGGTTTTGCTGGAAAATGGAGCAGATCCAAATCTGATTGTGCCTGGAGATGGTTCGCCTTTGATTTCAGCTGCACGACGTGGTGATGATGAGATTGTATCCATGCTTTTGAGAGCTGGTGGTGAGGCTCACCTAGCTGCACCCCGCGATGGAAACCCGCTTATAGCGGCGGCAATGAGTGGTAGCGTGAAGACTGCGAAGATGTTGGTTGAAGCGGGTGCTGATCCAAATGGGTTTGTGCTCTACGACGAGACGCCGCTGGTTGGAGCAGCGCAGCAGGGGGATCGTGCCATGGTTGAGTACTTGTTGTCTGTTGGTGCTGATATTTCCTTGACGGTGCCAACAGGAGCCAAGCCGCCTAAAGAGCAATATAGATCCGCGCTAAGTGAAGCTAGAAGAAGAGGTCACAAGGGGCTTGCATTGTGGCTGAAGGAACAAGGAGCGGAACATAACGAGCCTGCGGAATAGAAATAAGCTCGATTTTGAATGCTAGAAGAGGGAGGCACAATGCTTCCCTCTTTTTTATGAACCTCAGATAAACGTGGTGTTGTGTTAAAGTTCACGCGACCTCCTTAGTTTTAGAAGGAGTCAAAATTAATTTTCATAGGCTGGGGCTTATATATGCAAGAGTATTTAGAAAAACTGGATATCAATCAGTATCTGCCGGGTGTAATCGGTAGCGCGACGAACATTCTTTTAGCGATTGTGATCCTAATTATTGGTATGTGGATTGCCGGTGCTGTTAGTAAGTTTGTACGCGGACTGGGTGAAAAGCATGAAAAATTAGACAACACTCTTTTCAAATTCCTTGGAAGTGTTGTTCGCTATGTGATTATGGCGTTTGTCATCATCGCTGTGCTGAACAGATTTGGAGTTGAAACAACATCTATTGTTGCTTTGCTTGGTGCTGCTGGTCTTGCTGTTGGTCTTGCACTTCAAGGTGCAATGTCAAACCTCGCGGCAGGGGTTATGCTTATGATCTTCCGTCCGTATAAAGTTGGTGACTTTATCGATGCGGCAGGGCGTTTTGGAAACGTTACGGAGATTGATCTCTTCACAACTATTCTTCAAACGTTTGACAATCAGCAGATCATTATTCCAAACAGTCAGGTTTGGGGCGAGCAGATCATCAACCATTCTCACCATGAAATTCGTGGAGTAGATATGGTGGTGTCAGTGGCTTACGGTGAGAATACTGATGCAGCACGTAAAGTGATTGATGGTGTGCTTGCTGCAAACGCAAATGTGTTGTCTGACCCGGCTCCATTTGTGGAAGTGGAAACGCTCAATGAAAGCTCGGTAGATTTCCGGGTGAGACCATTCTGTAAAGGCGAAAACTATTTTGATGTTCTTTACTCAGTGCCGGAGCAAATGAAGAAAGCACTTGATAGTGCAGGGATCGAAATACCATTCCCGCATCGTAAAGTTATTATGGTGAATGAATCTAAATAGAGATTCTGGAAAACAATTATATTAAAGGCCGCACGATGTGTGGCCTTTTTTATTTGCCATTTTGGTGTGCGGTGTTGAGGCTTTTAGATGTAACGGATGTATCTGAGGGAGTGTTTACGTGCACCAATGCAGCAGTTCCTAGCGCTATCCAAAAGCACAGGGCGAACGCAAATCCACTAATTCGCGTAACCATGTTTTCCTCCATTAAAACGACCATTCTTGCGGGTCTATTTTATTCTTTGCAATTAAAGGATGATTTGGTTAATGAAATTGTACAAGACCTTTAAAGGTTAATTTTTGGTCACGTATATTTTACAAAACGATAAATAGCATGAGTAATCAGCGAATATTTTCTGTAGAAACGCGCGGTCAAGGTCTATACGAATTCACCGATGGAGTGAGACGGTTTGTTTCTAAAAACAGTATAGAATCAGGACTCTTAACGTTGTTCGTGCGTCATACGTCTTGTTCTATCCTCATTCAAGAAAACGCTGATCCCAGCGTACAGTATGATCTTGATAAATTTCTCTCCAAATTGATCCCCGATGGCCGGCATCCATCAATGAATTGGCTGACTCATACACAAGAAGGTCCTGATGATATGCCCGCTCACATAAAATCAGCACTTTTACCGACTTCTATTTCTATTCCAATCATGGAAGGTGAGTTGGTTTTGGGCACGTGGCAGGGGTTGTATTTATTTGAGCATAGGCGTGCGGCCATGACTCGGCAGATCGCTGCTCATATTTCAGGTTAAATTAGCGGTGTGACGCGGTACGCACATCTACGCGCACCAGATAGAATATGATCTTGGCGTTCAACCGTTGCGATGGTTTTAAATAGATCCTGGAACACATTTAGTTCATTACTGCAAAGACGTTGGCAAGAAGTGGCAGCCGAGCAAATGGGGCAGTGGTTTTCGATGAAAAGGAAACCATCATTATCCTGATCCAATGAAGCCATATATCCTTCATCTGTTCTAAGTTGAACGAGCGTTTCAAGTCTTGTTTTTATGTTGTCTAGGCTAACTGCGTTCAATGCCGAACTATAACGTAACTTTTGGTTGTCGGCGTGTTTATCGACGACTTTTTGCAACCCTTCCTCTCCAAATAGAGATGTCATGGAGGCGATCATTTCGATCGCTAAACCCTGATGAGCATCTGGAAAAATACGGTTTGAGGCTGAAGTTAAAGACCAGATTTTCTTGGGGCGTCCTCGTTTTGCTGGTTCAGTCGTGAAATCTATTAGGCCTTCCTCATGAAGATCGTAGAGGTGCAATCTGACCGCCATTGGCGTTAGCTTTCTTCGCTTTGCCAATTCGTTTGCATTTTGAGGACCGTCTCGTTTGAGGGAGTCGATTATAGCATTGCGGGTAGCGCGAGCTTTCTTAGCTGCGCTGTCTTTGTCAGAATTCGAAGGGGAGGCGTCAGAAGTCATCATTGATATTTATAAAAGGAATTTCTTTATAAAGTAAAGGTTTTGCATTAAATAAAGAAAATACTTTCAAAAATAACATTGGGAATAGAGACATGATAAGACTAGAGCACGTAAATTTGGTCGTAGAAGATATAGAACCAACACTGAAATTTCTTATAGCGGCATTCCCTGACTGGAAGGTTCGTGGCCGAGGAGAAAGCAGTTGGTCTGGCAAGCCACGTAAGTGGGTGCATTTCGGATCTGACGATTATTACATTACTTTGAATGACAATGCAGAAGGGGAAGCCCGTGATTTAGCAGGACATTCTCCGGGGCTAGCGCATATTGGATTTGAAATTCGAAACGCTGACGATCTTTTGAAACGTGTTTCAGCAGCAGGCTTTGAGCCGCATTTGGTTTCAAGTGATAGTGACTACAGAAAAAGCGTTTATTATCATCTGCCATGTGGCGTGGAATTCGAATTTATTGCGTATGAGAGTGATCTGAATGAGCAGCGCAATGAATACAACGGACAAGCTGAAGCAGTGTGAGGGAGCAAAGACATGCAGTTAAATCAAGTGACGCTTCCTTTGGTGGATTATGATGAAAGCGTGAGTTTTTATAAACAGCTTGGCCTTCGTTTGATAGTTGATGCTCCACCTCGTTATGCACGCTTTGAATGCGTGCCTGAGGACGGACAAGGAGAACCATCAACATTTTCGATTTCTTCAGATGGTGGGAAGGCAGTAACCAGTAATACACCGGCCTGCTATTTTGAAACTTCGAAAGTGGATGAAATCATCAATACTATGCGCAATGCTGGATATGAAGTGCTTTCCGAGCCTGAAGACAAATCTTATGGTTGGAGAGAAGCAGTGATCGTTGACCCGGCAGGAAATAGAGTTCGTATTTTCTGGGGAGGGCGAAATAGACGTTTTCCAGATTGGCGAATTGATGATGAAAAACCTTCCGATTGAAATACATGAAAGATGGAAAGCAGCTCTTCAACGAGCTGCTTTAGAAGGCGCTCGCAGTGTTGAGTTTTCAAAATTTACAGATGCTGCGTCCAATTCTGTTTCATATTCTTTGGTGTCATATGATCATAAATTAAATCGAATGCCGGATGCCCGAGATTATGATTTGCTAAAAGCTGTGATGGTGCCTCTTGAAAAGCTTTCTGAAGACCGGTCGGAGAATGCCTTTACCGTGACCTTGAATTTGGATAGCGGGAGATTGGAATTAGAATCCAATAATCAGCAGTTTTAACTTTCCGATTTTCGATAAATACTCTCGACTTTGGACCAATAATCTCTAAACCTTCCATTTTAGAGATAAAAAGTGCATCCATGAGGGGAATTTATGAGAACCAAATCCATCATAGGGCTTGCAGCTGCAACGCTCATAAGTGCTTGTGTTAGTGCGGGTACAGATAATACAATATCTGAACCGAGTGAAACTCAATCGGTTGCCCAAAGTGAGCATAAAAAATCAGCTGTAGAAACTGAATTAACATCTCGTGCGCAACGCATTAAAAAGGATGTTACCTACCTCTCAAGTGATTTGTTAGAAGGTAGAGAAGCAGGATCAGCTGGACATGCGGTTGCTGTAAATTACGTTATCGAGCAGTTTAAAGAAATTGGAATTTCTCCGATGGGAGATAATGGAGGGTATGTCCAGACAGTTCCGTTGATATCAGTGATGCGTGAGGATGAGGGGAATGTACTAAGTATTTCTTCTAGGAGTGGGGAAGCAATTTCCCTTACTGATGGTGAAGATTACATAGTTTCTGCTTCTTCGGCTGGCGAGCAGACATCCGTTGAGGCACCCGTTGTATTTGCCGGATATGGAATTGTTGCGCCTGAGCATGGCTTGGAGCCTTATAAAAATCTGGATGTTGACGGGAAAATAGTTGCTATTCTTGCTGGTTCACCCGCTGGGATTCAAACGGAAGAACGCGCATACTATGGAGCTCAAGTCGCTCGTGAAATGTCTGAACGAGGTGCTGTGGGTGTTATCACCATAGAAACACCAGTTCGTGCCAAACGGGTTTCATTCAAGCAATCTATTCAGCGGGCGACAACAAGTCCTTCTATGAAATGGATAAAAGCAGATGGTGATGCGTATACGACCTCACCCAATTTAAAAGCTTCAGCTTATGTTTCTATGGTAGGAGCTGAAAAGCTATTTGAAGGGGCTGAATTGTCCTGGCCTGAAATACTAGCAATTATCGAAGATGAAACAGCAAATGTATCTTCATTTGAGATGCCAATATCAGCCAAAATTGAGCAAAACTCTAAACATGAACAGATAACCTCCGACAATGTTATTGGGTATATTGAGGGATCTGATCCAGCACTGAAAGAAGAAGTTATCGCACTTTCGGCTCATATTGATCACATCGGGATCACTCGAAAATCTATGGCAAAAGATGTCATTAATAACGGTGCTCTCGATAATGCGGCAGGAGTCTCAACGTTGTTGGAGGTTGCCCGCATTATAAAATCGGGTGAGAGACCTCGCCGTTCGATTCTATTTACTGTGGTAACCGCCGAGGAAAAAGGATTGTTGGGAGCTCAGTATTTCGCTCAGAACCCAACAATTGAGCGCAAACGCATCGTAGGGAATGTAAATCTCGATATGCCAGTTTTGACATATGACTTTACTGATGTTGTCGCGTTTGGAGGTGAGCGTTCGACTATGAAAGCGGCGATTGAAGACGCGATAGCCGACTTTGGTGTGTCTTTAGGGGAAGACCCGTTTCCAGCCCAAGGACTATTCACACGCTCAGATCACTACCGGTTCGTTGAAATTGGAGTTCCTTCTGTTTTTCTTGCGACCGGATTTGAAAATGGTGGAGAAGAAGCGTGGAGCAATCACTTTGCCAACAATTACCACAAGCCTTCTGATGAGGTAGATAATGGTGTTTTGTTCAATGTTGCAGATAAGTTTGCTTCCATAAATGCCAAAATAGCAATCACACTGGCGAATCAGGATGACAGACCTCTCTGGATAAAAGACGATTTTTTCGCACTTAGATTCGGTGGCGAGATGCAATCACAGTAGAATATTACAGTATTCTCATTAAAGGCAGCAATTTCGAGATACTGGGATTGCTGCTTTTTTATGCGTAAAAGCATGAAATATAGTCGTATTTATGCATTTGTGACGAATTGATGAAATCAACACATTTGCAATTGTGCACTCATATCAAACCATGATATACATTTATGCATGTTAGCGGGCATCTGGTATGCATGAATGGTGATCTTAAAAGCCATATACCAATTAATAGATCCGCAGCATTTGTTTGAACTTAAAGGGTCTAATTATGAAAAAAACTAACTTGTTTGCTGCGTTCGCTGTTCTTGCTTCTTCAACTATGGCTGTTCTTCCTGCTTCTGCGGAGCAAGGGCTTAAAGCTATTCAGCAAGACGCTCCTGTTTATCCTGCCAAAGCTGAGAAAAGAGAAATTGAAGGTTCTGTAGAACTCGCTTTCGTTGTTTTAAAAGATGGAACAGTAGATGCAGTTGAAGTTGTAAACTCAACTCGTCCGGAAATGTTTGATGCTGCTGCTGTAGAAGCTGTATCAGAGTGGAAATTCGAAAAAGGTGAAGCTGATGAGAACGTTGGCGTAGTCATCAACTTCGAATTCTAAAGAATATTCTACTTATCCGGAAACTCTTCTGAGTCTTTCGATGTAGATCAAGATTAAGAGATGAGCGGCTGTCAATTTAGTTTGGCGGCCGCTTCTTTTAAGATAGGGATATTTTCTTCCCATATTGGATTTAAACGCGCCTGAGAAATATTCAGCGTTGTTTTACTCGCCGTACTGGGAGAGCCGGAATTATAGGGTGGGGCCGGGTCGTATTCTAATCCGAGTTGAAGTGCCTTTGCATATTCCTCTCCGGCAAGTTCTGTCATAACAGTTAGAGCGAAATCTATTCCTGCTGTAACGCCTCCACCAGTAAACACGTTATCATCCCTGACCACGCGCTCATGCGTAGGAATAGCTCCAAAAAATTCGAGTGCATTGTGCCAGGCCCAGTGAGTTGTTGCTTTTTTCTCTTTTAAGAAGCCGGCTGCACCAAGAATTAGAGCTCCTGTGCAGACAGAAGTTACATATTGTGCGGTATTTCCCAGTCTTTTGACTTGCGCAATAAAGGCATCGTTATTTGCCATTTCCGTCGCTGCAAAACCGCCTGGTACACAGATCAAGTCACATGTGTCGATGGCATCCAGTTTCACTGTATTTGCAATTGTTAGGCAGTCAGTTTGAACATCGCCGCCATTGGGGCTAGCGATGATGGTTTCTGCATTGGGGGTACGAGACAGAAATTGAATTGGGCCCGTAAAATCTAGTTGGGTTGTGCCGTCATAAATTATGAAAACGATTTTGAATTTTTGAGTGGTCATGAATTGTCCTCCTGTTGATGAAACCAACTTAGCGCTGTATATGTTTGGCTTAAATGACAATATTCCAGCATATAAGGACATTATCTCGTCATGTCGTGCCGTGTTTCATTTCTAGTATTTTCAGACTTTCAAATTTTGGATGTTACAGGTCCGGTGGCGGTGTTTGAAACTGCCGGAAGAGTGTGCGCAAACGGTATTAAACAAACGGACCGGCAGTATGATTTGGAATTGGTTTCTCAGCATGGGGGGCTAATTAAAAGCTCATCAGGTATTCAACTGCAAACACGTCGATGGGATGAGGTGGAAGAGGATGTCTTAATTGTATCAGGTGGTCTTGGAACCCGGAGTGCAATTAAGGATAAAGCTTTATTGGAATGTATTCGAACTAAATTTAAAAAGCTCAATTCACTTTGCAGTGTGTGTAGCGGTTCTTTGATTTTGGCTGCATCAGGTGTGTTAGATGGAAAAACTGCGACAACACATTGGAGTGTAGCTCAATTATTTGAAAAGTACTTTCCCAAAGTCAATTTGTTGCCAGACAAAATATACATTCGGGAAGACTCCATTTGGACATCGGCGGGAGTTACCGCAGGTATTGATCTAGCGCTAGCTTTGGTAAGTGAAGAATGGGGGGAGGAAATAGGCCGTGCCGTCGCGCAGGAATTGGTTGTGTATTACCATCGACCAGGTGGACAATCACAATTTTCACCCTTGCTGGATCTATCAATGAAAAGAGGTCGTTTCGAAGAGTTAGTGCGCTGGATTAGGGAAAACATTCACCTGGCCTTGAATGTCGAAATTTTGGCGGAACAAGAAGGAATGAGCCCCCGAAATTTTTCAAGATTGTTTAAAAAAGAAATGGGAACAACACCGGCTAAAGCTGTTGAAAGAATACGTATAGATATTGCGCGCGCCAACATAGAAGAGGGGCGTATGCATTTTGATCAGATTGCAAATTTGGTTGGTTATAGTGATGCAGACCACATGCGCAGATCATTTGTACGCGAAATTGGTATAGCGCCTCAAGCGCTACGCCAATTTGCAAAGCTCAATGCTAATTAACAGCAACCTCCCACTGGGGCAGATGCGCTAGAAGTTGGTATTTTTTCAGAAGCGGTGGGCCCGAAGACATCCACCGCGGCGCAGCCTGGGAATGGGCCGAAATGAGTTTCACCTTTGCCAATAACATCAAAAAATTTGGCGAAACGCGTATCCGTCAGCATTTTCAGGGTGTTGCGGCACACTGGGAAGACACGGCCAGCTTCAATTTGGTGTTCGACATCCAGATCGAAGATGCGTTCCATGCCTTGTGCTCCACCTTTGTAGATAACAGCTTGGCCATAATCCTCGCAGGATGTATCTAATCCTTCAAGTTTGATGAGGCGAGCAGTAACTGACGCGAATTTAATAGGGTTTAGCATTTCTTGGATTTGCGGGTGCAGGATTGCTAGAGGGCGGTGTTCAGCAATACGTGGATCGATAAAACCAGCTTGTTTGGCCATGCTTTGAAAGTCGTTCCAGTACAAAGCCCCTGACAGGCATTCGCCGTACAGGATGGGATCATTGATTAGTTCCTGTGGGACGCGTCGATCAGCATATACATCTGAAAAATAGAGTTCTCCACCAGGCTTTAGTAGTTTATGAGCCGCTTTAAAAACAGCTGGTTTGTCTGTGCAAAGGTTTATGACGCAATTTGAGATAATTAGGTCAAAACTTTCTGGCTCAAGATCCAATTCTTCTAACTTCTCGAGATATCCTTCAAGGAAGCGCGTGTTTGGTTTGTCGTATCCAAATTGTTCTGCATGCCATTGCTCGTGACTACGAGCGATCTCTAATTGTTCAGCTGTCATATCGACACCTGTGACTGAACCGTTGGGGCCAACCAATTTAGCCAACGCAAATACATCACGTCCTGCACCAGAACCAAGGTCTAATACTTTGAGCCCATCTAATTCTGAGGGGATCACAATTCCACAGCCATAATACCGAGCTGATACGTCATCATGAACTGCGCCGAGTGCCTTGCGGATATGTAGTGGCGGTGCTGCTTCAGTGCAGCATGCATCTGTTTTTAAATCAGATGAGCCTTGTAAAGTTTGTCCGTAATAGTCTTTTACCTGATCTTGTTTCATAGGTATCTCGCAAGTGTGGGCATTAGCGTTTAGCTTTAGAATGGTTTTTACTTTTACACAGTGAAACGTCAATAAAACACTTTATGAGATGACGCGCTTGTTATCTCTAATTATCTGAATTTGAATGTTGTCACTATGCATTCAGCTTTGTTGTGGTATAGAAAACCAAAAATTGCTGCATGTGCGAGATAAGCGGCTAGGGAAAATGACCTTCAGGCTTTGAATATCGTGGTGTGCGTAACCATATGAGTTATGATATGCCATTGCTTAAATTGGGTGTAGAGCCTCATTTTAGCTAGTATTCAGACTGATATAAGTCGATGAGAGAGGTTTAATTGGAATGTTTCTGACAATGTTGAGAGCGAAACTACACCGCGCAACAGTGACTCAGTGCGACCTTCATTATGAAGGTTCCATATCGATAGACAAAGATTTGCTAGAGGCTTCGGGTATTCTTGTGAATGAACGTGTAGACATTTGGAATATTACAAATGGTGCTCGTCTTTCAACCTATGCTATCGAAGCTCCACGCGGCTCTAAGACCTTTGGTGTGAACGGCGCAGCCGCTCGCCATTTCCAACTGGGTGATCGTATCATCATCGCGACTTTTGCTCAGATCGAAGAAGAGAAAGCGCGTCAGCACGCACCAACAGTGGTGATGCTTGATGAGAATAACGATATTGTCCCGCACGTCGCTTAGACGTGAAGAACACCAAGCAAAAATCTCGGCTTCCTTTTTATAGGCGAGGTCGACCTTTGATCCAGATACTGGCTGCCATTATTGTTGTGGCAGCCTTTATTATTTGGGATCAATTTTTCAAGACATTATAATATTCACTAAATAATAGTAGGAAAAAAATACCTACTGTATGGTTAATATTTGATTGAGTTTTGTTATTGTTATTTTGAGAAACCAACTTTTTAGTATTGTTTGGTTAATGCTCAAGTAAGAGTTGTTAACAATGTAGTTGTGTTTAAGTATTTGTATTTATGATACACATTTTTCTACTAAAAATATAAAATTATCTGGTGATGTTAAGTAGAAAAGGGGGCTTATGGTGAATCCATATAGTCGTTTCTTAGTGGTGTCGAACGCAGCTTCAGCTGCAATTGTTCTGACGCTTGTGGGTTTTATATCAGGTCCTGCATTTAATGCGTATAGTACGGCTGGTTTTGAAGCGGAGTATGCCCCGTTTGTTGCGGCCGGTGCTGCACTTGTAACTTCTATAGTTGTTTGGCTCGCTTTGACGGATGCAATCTTACCATTCTTTTTTCGGTATACGCCTATTCGTAAACTGATTTTAGGTAAGCATTACATGGAAGGAACTTGGATCCAGGCTGAAAAGCATGAGGGATCTCCTCGTATGGCTGTTATTGAAATCCAACCTGCAGGTAAGAGTTTTCATTTCACAGGGTATGCGGTTGATGAAAATTTGGAAGTGCAATCTAATGCTGTGATGGAGTTTTCCAAATTCGATTGGCCGTTCATGACCTACAAATTCCGCAACTCGCTTGCAGATACTGCAGATGATGGACGAGAGGGCGTAGGAGAAATTCACTTTGAAGCCAATAGGCATGCGCCGCGTTCATACAATGGGTTTGTTCAGACTGTGAATAGTTTAGGGCGCACTAAAATTGAAGGTGTGAGGCTCAATAAGGGACGTGAAATTCGTGACTTGCGTTCTTTAGAATACAGAGCGGATGTAATCGATAAATATTGGGGATTGTTCTTTGAGCGTGGAAATCGCAAATCTCGCATGAGAAGCAAAGCTGTTGGAACGTTTGATAACACACCATTTGTTGATACAGCTCCTCCAGCTAAAACAATCGTAACGAATGAGTATGTTCAACAGAGTTCATACCAAAAAAGTGCGGAAACACCGGTAGCTGAAGATGTGAGAGAAGAGAGACGCGTATCTCAAAACTCTTCTAACGAGCATGGCCCTGTCGTTCCTCGTCGGCGTGTTTCTGATTGGAATAAATCAGAAGAAAAACTGGAATTTACAGATCTAGATGACTTTCTAGACGAACCATTGCTAGATGAGCCAGAAGCAAAATCGGCAAATGCGAAGTAATTACCGATAAAAAGAAAAGGCCTCTATTTACAGAGGCCTTTTTTATTTTGTTTTACTTTTTCACCAATTCAAATTGAACATTCATTGTTGAAGAGTATGACACTTCTCCAGCTGCAATTGGCGTGCTTGCCGAGTCCGCCATTTCCATGCGTGCCATCATAACTGGCTGAGGGCCAGGAGAGTAATTGCCTGACTCGTTCATAGAAATAATCCTGGCTACTTTGTATCCAGCTGCATCTGCATAGAGCTCTGCTTTGCTCAACGCATCTTTTACAGCTGCTTTTCTAGCGGATTTTAGCGCTTCTGAGCTGTCGTCAAGTCCGAATGAAATTGAATTGATTGTATTCCCACCGGCATTCACAACGGCATCCAGAATTGATCCCAATGAATTGATTTCTCTGACAGTAATGCCAACTGTGTTAGACGCTTGATAGCCGATGAGTTTGGGTGGGCCATTTTTGCGGGAGCTGTAATCGTAACGAGGACTGAGTGAAATATTGCCTGTCTGCATGTCTTTGTTTTCAATCCCTGCTTTCTTCAAGGCATTGAAAACACCATTCATAAGATTTGCTTGTTTTTTCATGGTGTCAGCCGCGGTTTCAGCTTCGACATTTACCCCCAAAGAGATTGTTGCAATGTCGGGTGCCACTTCAATTTTTCCATGACCGGTGAGGTTTAAGGTGGTCTCTTGTTGGATTGTAGGCATTGTTTGCTGGGAGGCTCCCGATTGCGCTTGTGCATGCAAAGGAAGAGATGTGCATGCCGTTGATAAAATGGCAGCAGATAAGACTGTTGCGAATTTAGATTTAGGTTTCAATTTCCGAGTCATGAATGCTTCCCATTCCCATGTATGTCGAATTTTTAGATGTGATTGTATGAGTCTTTGCGGCAAGCTTAAGGCGGAAGATGTGATTGATAAACGTGCTCAGAGAAATGATTGCTTTGTTTAAATTCAAAGAAATGTGGATTTCACAAATTTTGGGGCTTCACGAATGGTTCAAAATGAGTAATGTGCGCGTTCCGTCTTTGGGGGCCTGTAGCTCAGTTGGTTAGAGCAAACCGCTCATAACGGTTGGGTCGGGGGTTCGATTCCCTCCGGGCCTACCAAAGGCGACTTTCCAAATTATGTTAAGCGGGCATTATTCCATACTATTGATGTTCAAATTGTGTTGATGATGAAATGCTGAAAAGTCATTTGCTAAATTGAAAGCGTAACGTTCTGGTCACGCTTCCAATTCATTGATAGGGGGGGCAATTGACGCGACCGCTATCCGACGACCTGATGTCCGCGGCCAGCCATGCATTCGACAACAATTTGTTTTCGTTCTCCTCTTGCTTCAACGGATCCTTCGATTGCTCCACCTATGGCTCCTGCGACAGCACCACCAATGGCACCTTCTGTGTCGGATACATCACCATCCGCTAATCCAACCACAGCTCCCAAGGCGGCACCTATCATCATGCTTTGTTGAGTATCATCGTTTAGATAACTTCGCTCCTCTGCGAGAGTTTGACATTGTGATAAATCTGTTGCGTAGGAAGCTGTTTTGGCACCATCAACTATCGGTTCATAATTTGCGCCGCTATTCGTTGCGCATGCTGAAATCATTACTAAAGTGAATGTGGATGGGATTAAAAAAGTATATCTCATGAGAGTGTTTCCGTTTGTTTTATTTCAATTTTTAGGTGATGTTTAGAAGGCGTATCGGAGGCTGATGCTGCCAGTATCGTCGTCTTCAAGATCGCTCGCTTCGTTCACAGTGTATCGCGCATCTACGACTAATCGTTTTGCGATCTCTGCTTCTAAACCGATATTGAAATTGAAATGGTCTTCGCGGGCCGCTTGAAGCGAACGTGATACTCTGTTGGCAGTGTTGTCGATGAGTTGTGATTGAACGTTATAAGTATCGTCGCCCAGCTGACGTGTGTAGTTGATTTGTCCAAAAGGACGAATTGTGAAGTTTCCCTCGAAAAGATTTGCCTTCGGACCTTTTGCACCGAATTCAAGTGCGACGGAGTGGGTATCTAAATCTTGTTTTTCAAATCGGAGATTTAATCCGTTGGCACCTGTTTCTGAATACCCATCGACAGAGATATCAGCCATCGAAGCAACTAAGCCAGTATTTAGTTCTATCACGTCGAAATCGAAGTTTTTGCGAGCAGCAATTTCTAAATGCCAGAACTGAGCTTCTGTTTCTCCGTTCGAGGATAAAAAGGGGACTCCGGTCGACCGAGAAATACCGTCAATTTCATGACCACCTTTTGTAGCTTTGACGCTCAAGTCAGTATTAAAAGCCTCAGTAGCTGCATATAATGAGAAACCGCCTCCTTTAATTTCATAGCGTCCGCCATCCGCGAATTTGTTTGTTACATCTCCAACACTTAAAGCGGCACCGACAATCAGATTGTCGAATACACGTCCTTCCATACCGAGAATTGCGCCATCATGAGTCAGACTGGTGCGTGGGCTTTCTCCTTGTCCTTCTAATTTGGCTGCACCATAAATGGGGCGCGTGTAGGCAGAAAACTGCTTATTGAAGGATAGGAATTGACCAGGCTTTATATCGCGTTGGAATGTTTCTATTTGATATTGGAGAATCTTAGGCATGCGTCCTGTCTGCAGAGAAGCTTCTCCATTTGCACCGGACAATGTCGCCTGCCACCATTTTGCTTCGATGGCGTGCCCGGCTTCTGTAAAATGAAGGTCGTCAAGAAACAGATATTTGTTTTGTCCGGCTTTATCGGGGGCGCAGAGAACACCATTTTCGTCGTAACAAGCTGTATTGGTGTTTGAGAAACCCAGCTTGTCTGCATTTGTGACGATGTAGTTGATCATGTCTGTGTATTTTTGAGTGACAATGTTCACATCATCGGGAATATCCAATTGAGATATTGCAGTTGCAATCATCGCATTTGTATCTGCCATTAGAGCGGACATGACAGCGCGTGTTTCTGCATCATCCGCAAATTCTGGAGCGTACTGAATTGGTTGCACCTCAGATAAGATGATGGTTTTTGCGCCTGCTTCGATTAATACGTCAATATTCGAAACCGTTGCGCTGAGAAGATCAGCTTGGATCTCATGCGCTGGGTCATCGATTTCAAGACGGTCTAGAAAGTCATTTGCTCCGGCCAGAGCAAAGAAAATGTCTCTGTTGCCGATGGCTAAATCACCATTGTCTACTAGAGATTTAAAGAATTGAGTTTGAACTTGTACCCCTGTGTCAATGCCATATTCTTGTAGGTCTCCAGCTTCTGTCATATGTGCACCGGAAATGGCAAAATTGATATTTTCACTGTCTCGATCGGGGTCGGAAATGATATCAACATCTCGTCCCAGCATTTCTGCCCAAATCAGCCCATTGGATTCACGTTGATATCCATTGTTTGAAGAATAGGGACTGTGATCTTCACCGCGTTCCCCCACAATGGCGCTCCAGTTACCTTGTCCTGTAGCGCTATCTCCAAAAAAATAATAATTGCCTTCTGATGATTGGGCATTTGCGTTGAAAGTTGCACCAGAAATTAGGGTAGAAGCGAGGGTTAACACGCGCACACTTGCACGTGTTTTGAGAAAGAAAGGCATAATACTCTCCTGTTCAGCCTTTTAGGCTGTGGCCAAATTTTGAATTGTTTTGAGAATTTTCAGCTTGCGAACATAGCTGGCAGAATTAGGGTTTTAAGGTCATTCAATCATTGCTTCCCTCCGGTGTAGGAAACATTTTGGATGTTACTGGACGGAAACGCTCTCGATAATCTGATGCCGAAACGCCGACATGGCGTTGGAATGCTCGGCGCATTCGCTCTGCATTTTGAAAACCGGTTTGAAGTGAAATTTGCTCAATACCTGTATCAGATTGTTCTAGTTCGACGCGTGCGGCTTGTACGCGGGCAGCTTCAACATAGTGTGCAGGCGTAACTCCGGTTTCGTCTTTGAATTTGCGCGCGAAGGTTCTTTCAGACATGCAGGCGCGAGCAGCAAGTGTAGTTACTGTCAATGGTTCTGTTAAGTGTCCCAACACGTATTCTAATGTGTCATTGATTGTTGGGTCAGTTGCTTTTTGAGCAACCAAATGTGCACTAAATTGAGATTGGCCACCCGGTCGCATCATGTACATGACATTGTAACGTGCAACTTGAAGGGCAACGTCATGGCCCCAATCCATTTCAACGAGAGAGAGTGCTAAATCCATCCCAGTAGTAACACCAGCTGATGTCCAAATGTTTCCATCCTGAACATAGATAGCATCTGCTTCGACTATGACTTCAGGATACTTTTGGGACAGGATAGGGCACCACCACCAATGCGTGGTTGCGCGCTTTCCATTTAGCAGGCCTATTTCCGCTAGAATCATTGCGCCCGTACAAATGGATACTACACGTTCGGCCTTGCGAGCTGCGGCGGACACAAAGTTGAGTAAGTCTTGATCGTCCAAGGCATCTACTGTTCCGTGACCTCCGGCAATCATTAATGTGTCTATCGGGTTTGAATCATTTAAGGCGTCTGAAAAGGAAGAGTCTGATTGAATTGTTAGACCACTTGTTGTTTGGATTGGCCCAGATTGTTGCGCGATTACTTCTACCTTATAGGGCGTGTGCCCATCAGGTAAAAATAGTTTAGCGCCTGTCAGGACTTCTAGAGGGCCGACAACGTCCAGGATATGTGCATCAGGATATATGACCATGACGACGCGGCGAGGCTCATCCCTCAAATTACGTATGTTGTTGTTTTTTATCATAGTCCGACAATAGCCTATTTTTGTGTTTGACGGTTAGGACAACATCCCCACCTTTTCTGCCAAATCCTTATTTAGCACTTATTGAAGCTTAGATTTAGGAATAGGAAAGGAGATTGAAGGGACTTATGTGGAAAGCCAGTGGTTCGTTCTGCTGATTGTGAAACATCTTAAATCGTCATCAAATAACTAAACAACGTCATATCAATTTCAGTGCTGGTTCTTTGTTATGAGGCGACTTGTTCCAACGTTAAAAACTCAATACTAATCTTTGCAGGAATTTAAGTGAGCAATGATTTATGAGCATCCCAAAAAATGTGGAATTCAAACAAAGTACATTAGCTAGAAATCTAATTCTAACTTTGTTGTTTATGCTGGCCTGTTTTTATACGGGAGAAGCTTTTGCTCACCCTGAAGACGATTTTTGTGGTCCAGATTCAGGAATTGACCCAGTTCTGTGCGAACAATTAGCACAACTCAATAGCAGTGAAGGGGCGTTTGAAGCACCACTGTTAGATAGTGAAGGAAATGTCCTTAAACCTATCGAGGCAGCCCTCTATTTTCTGGATATTGGAGTTAAACACATCCTGCCGGGTGGTCTAGATCATATTCTATTTGTTTTTGCGTTGTTTTTGGCGGCAACAAATTTGAGAAATCTGATTTTCCTGATATCGATTTTTACAGTCGCGCATACAATAACATTAGGGCTAACAGCGGCGGGCGTAATTCAACCTCCGGCGCACATCGTGGAACCTTTGATTGCACTTTCAATTGCATTTGTGGCGATCGAGAACTTGTTTTTGAAGGATAAATCCAGATGGCGACCGTTGATAATTCTCGGTTTTGGTCTATTCCATGGAATGGGGTTTGCTGGGTTTATCAGTGAGATAGGTTTACCGCAGGAGCAGTTCTGGCCATCTCTGATAGGCTTTAATGTCGGTGTGGAAATAGGCCAGTTAACAGTGGTTGCGTTGGCTTTTTTGGTTAGCATTCCAGTCCGGTGGGCATTAGACAAAACAAACTTCACCTATCAGCAAGTTGTTGTCGTGCCGCTGTCGCTCGTCATTGCAGGGGTTGGAATGTGGTGGTTTGTAACACGCAGCTTAGGAATTTAAGCTGCGTGCCACATTTTGAAATTACAGGCGTTTAGCTACTGTATTTAGTCTAAACCACGAATGCGTAGAAGAGGTTCGATTTCAGGGTCTTTTCCGCGGAAGTTTCTGTAAAGCTCATCAGCTTCGCGCAAACCACCGGATTCAAACACCCATTTTTTTAGACGTGCGGCAAGTTCTGGGTTGAAGATGTCTTCTGTTTCCTCGAAAGCGGTAAATCCGTCTGCATCGAGAATTTCAGACCATAGATAGGCGTAATATCCAGCTGAATAACCACCTGCAATGTGTCCGAAGTATTGAGTACGGTAGCGTGGCTCAATTTCCGGCATCAAGCCATATCCCTCAAGTACTTCTTTTTCAAATGCACGAGCATCTGAGATTTTTGCTGCTTCTTCAGAACTAAGCCCATGCCAAGCTAAATCTAGCAATGAAGCTGCAATGAATTCAGTTGTTTTGAAGCCTTGATTGAATGTTGAGGCTTGCTTCATTTTCTCGACCAATTCAGTCGGGATAACTTCGCCCGTTTCATGGTGTTTGGCATAGTCTGCCAATACGGCTTCTTGGCTAGCCCAATGCTCCATGATTTGCGCAGGGAATTCAGTGTAATCGCGAGGGCCATCAACACCTGAGAACTCCTGATAGCGCATTTGAGTCAAAAGTCCGTGAAGCCCGTGTCCAAACTCGTGGAAGAGGGTTTCAACTTCGTCAAATCGCATCAGTGTTGGTTCCCCCTCTGGAGGAGGTGTGAGGTTCATATTATTGGTAATGAGTGGACGAATGTGATTGCCGCCAATGTTTGAAGTTCCACGGAAAGAGCTCATCCATGCTCCACCGCGTTTTGAATCGCGTGCGTACATGTCCATTTGGAACAGGCCAAGATGATTGCCATTAGCGTCTTTGACATCATAAGATTTTACAACTGGGTTCCAGCCCGGTGCTTCCACTTCTTCAAGTGTGATGTTGAATAATTTACCAGCAACATCAAATGCACCTCTTTTCACAGCCTCTAGCTCAAAATAGGGTGCTAAAGCCGCATCATCGAATGCATATTTGTCTTGACGGACGCGCTCTGAGTAGTGCCACCAGTCGTGGCCTTCGGCTGTATATTCTCCACCTTCGGCGTTGATGAGTGCTTGGATATCAGCAAGTTCTTCCTTAGCTCTTTCAAGGCCTGGACGCCATACACGAAGCAAGAACTCTTCAGCGCCTTCAGGTGTCTTCGCCATACGTGTTTCAAGTTGATAGTGAGCGTGAGATTTATAGCCCATTAGCTCAGCACGTTGCGCACGCAGCTGGGCTATTTTTATGAAGACTTCACCGTTATCGATGTCACCGGAAGATGCGCGCAAGCGATATCCATCGAAGAGTTTTTGACGCAATTCGCGGTTTGTCGATTGTGTCATGAAGGTTTCATAAGGAGAGCGGTTAAGACCAACAACCCATTTATCTTCACCCTCAACCTTGATTGCTGCTTTAAAACTGTCACTCAAACCAGCTAGGTCAGCTGGGTCCGTGATTTCCATTTTAAAGCCAACCGTTGCTTTTAGGAGGTTTTGACTGAACTTAGTTGTTAGGCCTGACAATTCTTCATTTATTGCAGCAACTTTGTCTTTCGTCTCTGTATCTAAGTTAGCTCCGGCACGAACGAAGCTACGATATTGTAGTTCCATAAGACGGGCATCTTGTTCGTCTAAGTCAGGGCGATCTTTGGTTTCGTATACTTCCTTAACGCGTGCGAAAAGAGCTTCATTGAATTGAATAGCATTTGTTTCGCGTGTGAGCATTGGCCAAACTTTTGTTTGCAAATCTCGCAATGTATCGTTTGTGTCTGTGCCCGTAATGTTGGAAAATGTGTAGGCGACTTTATTTAAGTCTTTTCCTGTTTGTTCCAGCGCAACAATTGTATTTTCAAATGTAGGTGGCTCAGGATTATCAACGATCTGAGCCACTTCAGCGCGTAGTTTCAATATGCCGTTTTTGATTGCTGGCATGTAGTGAGCGTCTTCGATTTCCGCAAATGGAGGTGTGCCATAAGGTGTATCCCAGTTTTCCAAAAATGGGTTACCTGCGAGTTCAGCATCTGTGACCGCGATCTCTGTTGAAGCGCTTTCCGTTTGTGTAGCTTCAGTTTGCGCGTTTTCTTTCGATGATGTTTGTTCCCCACCACATGACGTGAGTGCCGTCATTAATGCGATTATAGACACTGCTGCAGAAATCTTCTTCATTTCGTGCTTCCCCTGGCTCTGTCGAAGCTTTGTTCGAACAAGTTGAATTGTTTTCGTGAGTGCGCGTGATTTTGACCGCAAAATAGGGTCAGAATACGGCTGGAGTTTCCCGAGCTAAACGCTTGCACTAATCATACAATATGTAAACAGGTTGCGAGGAGGTAATCACCAATAATCTATCGATTGTTAGACGTTTGTTCTGAGGTTTGTTGGTAGGGCAGATTAAAAGTGTCTGTTTTGTATTTTAAGGCAGTTCACTTAGGAAATCTAAGATTGGTTGCAAACAATCTTGTTCTGTGAGGACTGGAGCATGACCTGTGTTGGAAACGGTGATCAGTTTTGCGTTGTTGTGTTGAGCAATCATTTGATTTGCTGTTTCTTCACTCAACAAGTCGGACAAATCCCCTCGGATAATTCTAAGAGGGTGGTTGCACAAAGCGCGAAATAGAACCCAAGCGTTCTGTTTATCAGATGTGTCTGACGTGATGGATTTCAAACTATCGGCTATGGCTGGGTCGTAATCGGGTATAACACCTTGGTCAGTGGCTCTAAAAGTGCGCTGAGCGAAGGCTGTCCAATCGCCATCAGAGAAATTAGGGTGCGCTACGAAGTGGACCTTTTTTAACGCTTGTCCGGCTTGCTCAAAGTTCTCGAAAGTATTTATGTCTCCGATGTATTCCCCGATACGTGCAACGCCATCGGGATTAAGTTCTGGTCCAACATCATTGATAATTACCCCCGTGATTTTCTCCGGGATCAATGTCATCAATTGCATGGTTATCAGGCCGCCCATCGACGTACCGATTATAGCAAATTGATCAAGTTTGAGATGGGCGATCAGTGAAAGCACATCTTTCACATATTCGCTCAATTGATAGTTGGATGGATTAGGGTCCCGTTGGGAATTCCCTCGTCCTCTTGTATCCCATGCGATGATACGTTTGTTGTTTCCAATCGCATCAGCTAGCGGTTCAAAGTCTTTGTGATTTCTGGTCAATCCGTGCAGGCATAAAACTGTTTGATCGTAATTCTTCGTTCCCCATTCTTTGGCATACAAATTTAAGCCGTCATTAGATTGGAAATGAATATTTTTTGAATATGTGTGTGTTGAAGTCACTATAAACTCATTGTTTTGAAAATTGTTATGCTAGCTCGGTGTCTTCCCAGTCCCGTTCAAGGAAACGAGAGGCTGCCAATAGAAGCAGAGCTGCAATTACATAGAAAACGGTTCCGCAAAGCATGGAATACCTAAGACTTTCAGCGCCTTGCAGAGAGCTAAACGCATCAGACATTGCACCAATAGCAAGATCACCAATTCCAATTCCTATAAGATTATTGATGAGTAAGAAAATAGCGGATGCAGTGGCTCTCATATTGGGTGGGACAATGTGTTGAAACGCTGAGAGAACAGGTCCTAGCCACGCCAAAGATAACGCGGTTGGTACCAGCATTACAAAAAACAGCACTGTCAGATTGGTTGAAGAAACCCCAATCAAGAAAAACGGAGTTGCGATTGCAAAAGCTATTGCCGGAATGAGTGCGTATGCTGATTTTTTGGCTTGTCCTAAGCGGTCACCTAGATATCCCCCTAAGAATATTCCAATTATTCCTCCGACAAAGACAATGGTTCCATAAAAGTAGGCTGCGTAAAGAAGTGTGCCTGCATTGGAGGGAATCAGCCATCCCTCTGCCCAACCAAAAGCTAACGGTAAATCATCTGCAAAACTTCTAGACAGGAAGGTGGGTACCCATGCAAACAGTCCATATCCCATCATGGAAGAACATGCCGCACCAATAGATAGCAACCAAAAGCTAGGTTTGCGTGTCAGTGTACTCATCACTTCTTTGATGCTGGGTGCCTCAGTTTTGGAACCTGGGGGATCAAACATGCCTCGCTTTGGTTCACGCACTGTGAGGCGGAAAAGAGGAACGAGAAGAACACCAGCAATTCCCATGATTACAAAAGCTGAGCGCCAATCCAAGATAGTTGTAATAATTCCAGCAAAGATAATACCTAAAGCGCTTCCAACAGGTATTCCGAAGGAATAAATAGCGAGGGCTCGTGCACGTTTTTCAGACGGGAAATAATCGGAAATGATTGAGTAAGCCGGTGCAACTCCGCCAGCTTCACCAATTCCTACACCCATTCTAGCGAGGAATAGCTGAAAAGCATTCATTGTCAGACCACACACTGCAGTCATGGCGCTCCAAAGAGTTAGAGCGATTGTCATGATCCAAACACGGTTCGTACGATCAGCCAACCAAGCAATGGGAATTCCAAGTACCGAATAAAAAATAGCAAAAGCCAAGCCACGCATCAGGCCCATTTGGGTGTCTGAGACTGCGAATTCTTCTTGGATAGGAATTGCTAATATCCCTAAGATTTGACGGTCAATAAAGTTGAATGTGTAGACAAGGATCAGAATTGAAAGCACATAAGCGCGATAGGCTTTTGATCCATTTGCCAAGGTTAAGTTGTTTGGTGTTGTGTCGGTCACTATTGGACCTCCTTTAGAAAGGCCACAAATTTATCTAGACTTTCTCGTGGAGCGTCTTCCGGCAGAGCGTGTCCAGCTCCTGGGATGATTGCAATTTGAGAATTAGACAAAGTGTCGTTTGCTCGATGAGCGTGTTCGACTGGGATAAGTGTATCTAGCTCTCCCCATAATATCAGAGTTGAAGTTGATATTTGCCTAAGAATTTCAGTTGGGTCTGGCATTGTAAACTCAGATATGTGGTCGAGAAAAGCTTGTCCATTCCCTGGCAATTGCATCATATATTGGATTTGTTCCAGACGTTCATTCGAAAGATCATCGAAATTTGCGTATATACTTTTCATCATATAATTCACAGCGGGCATGGGTGCTGTTTTGATAGAAAATTCAGCTGCGGCGGGTAGTTTTCCTGGTTCATTCTCAACTCCGGAAAAGTCAAAAATACCGGCATTGATAAGTGTGAGTGACAATACTCTTTCAGGATTTGAAGCAGCAGCGCGCCAAGCGATCGTTCCACCCAACGAGTTACCTGCTAGATGTGCAGATTGAACATCTAGTTCATCCATTACTTTTATGTGGAAATCACTTCGTTCTTGTGGTGAATAACGTTTTGTTTCATCTGGGCCAGAATATCCATGACCCAGTAAATCATAACGAATGACGCGGTAATCTTCTTTGAGGTTGTCTGCCCAAAAATCCCATAGTTCCAGACTGTGCATAAAACCATGGATTAGGATGACGACAGGGGCGTTCTCTGGTCCTTGCTGACGAATACGAACTTTCGCTCCATCAATTATCGTGATGCTATCCTCCGCCATTAGGTGAGGAGTTAGGGAGGGGGTATCTGTGGTCGTTGTTGTGTTGGTTTTAGGCCAAACAAACCAGATACCGATGGCGATTGGAAGCACGAGAAGTACAATTCCTAGAGTTCTTATCATGTCGTCATCCTAAACTATCGGCTAGAAGTTTAACTTCAGACTAGCCATTACAGTCCTTGGTGGAGCGTAGAAAGAAGAGTAAGCTGAATCGGCACCAAGTTGGCTCGGTGTAACGAAATTGTATGCAGCAACTGGCACTTCTTCATCTGTTAGGTTGCTGCCGTAGAGCCCCAATGACACGCCTCCACTTGCATTTGTCCAAACTATGCTCGCATCGAACAATGTTGCACTGTCGGGATCAAGAGCTGGTCCACCTTGAGGGAAGACAGCATTGGCACCTGCGGCAAAGCCGTCATTTTCAACGTTGAACAGATTGTACTCATCACGGTACGCAACGGATCCATTGAATGATATGTCACCAGCAGCATCCATTGAGTGGACATAGTTGAAGCCGAAACGTCCTGTCCATTCAGGCGTGTTTTGAACAACAAAATTATCTGCAATGTTTACACCCGCAGAAAGGATTTCGTCGATTTGAGCATCGATGTAACCAATGTTTCCTGAGAATGTGAGTGCATCTGTTGCATTAAAGAAGCCCTCTAATTCAATACCTGAATATGTGGATTTACCTGCATTGAAAACCGAAGATACAAATGTGTCGTTGATGCCGTCATTGTCACTGTCTGCACCCTGTTGAACAGTGATTTGTTGATCTTCATACTCCGCAAGAAAAATCGCACTGTTCAGCAATAGCTTGTTATCAAAGAATAATCCCTTGGCACCAATTTCATAGCTATCAACTATTTCAGGGCCAAATCCCTGCTGAGACAACCCTAGAGGGTCCAAGTCTGCACGTGCACGCGGGTCAAACCCACCGGCTTTGAAGCCCTGACTATAAGCCGCATAAAGAGTGACTTCATCAGTTGGTTCATATGAAACTGAAACTCGAGGTGTGAACTGATCATCTTTGCGTTCTAAGCCTTGGTAACCAGTTTGCGTGACCAAGAATGTGGAGCTTGTATTAGATGGATCTAAGTTCGGGGTTCCAAGCCCCAACCAGAGGTCTCTTTGAACGTCGGCAATGGTTTTATCTTCAGTGTAACGGCCACCTAAAGAGATGCTCCACTGATCTGTAATATCATAGCTCACATCCGCATATAGCGCGAAGTTTTCTTTTTCTTGTTCTCCGGCTGTGTAAACAGTCAGACCGAATGAAGAGAGTAGTACGTCAAACTGACCTGAGGCGGTACCGTCTAAGTAGTACACACCCGCTACACCCGAAAGTTTGTCAGTGTTGAACTGAACTTGAAATTCTTGGCTAAATTGATCGTCTTCATAGGTTGCGGGCACATCAAAATCTTGTTGTGGCAATGTGTCAAAGTCGATCGGCGTTGTTGTTTCACTGTCGCGATAAGCGGATATCGATTTCAATGTGATGTTATCGTTGATATCCCATTCTGCGGTCAGAGATGCACCACGTGTTTCAACTGAGTTTGAGTCACCGGCACCTGCATTTGTGTCATATATATCAGTAACTTGGAATGCGCCATCGGCGCTTGGTATGCGGCGGTGACCGTGCTTGGCGTTTGAGTCATCTTGGGTCTGATCCGCTGAAAAACGTAAACGGAAGGAGTCTGTTGGATGCCATTCCGCACTGATGCGCCCTGCGAGAATATCCTTGTTATAGTGCTCAGCACCTGTATTGAGGTTTTTCCCGTACCCATCGCGTGTATATTTGGCGAGAGCGCCTCCAATTGCGAACTTGTCTCCGATTGGAGTTGAGCCGGTGACAATCCCGTCTAACTGATTAAACGTTCCAACATTAAAGCGTAGATTGCCTTGAGCTTCGTCCATGTTCAGAGGTTTGGTAACGTATTTGATTGCTCCACCGATGGTGTTGCGTCCGTATAGAGTGCCCTGAGGTCCGCGTAGCACTTCAATTCGTTCTACATCAAAGATGTCCAACACAGCACCTTGAGGGCGAGCGAAAAACACATCATCAACATAAACACCAACACCGGGTTCAAATCCCCAAAGTGGGTCTTGCTGACCGACACCGCGAATAAACGCAATCAATGTTGAATTGGATCCACGGGCGACTTCAATAGTTGCGTTTGGAGTAAACTTTTGAACCGCGGTTATATCGAGGGAGCCTGCAGCTTCCAGTATATCCCCCGATACGGCTGTAACGGCAACTGGGGTATCAATAATGGACTCGTCGCGGCGCCTTGCTGAAACAATAATTGTATCTTGAACTGAGCTATCTTCCGCTTCATTTTCCTGCGCGTATGCGCTTGGTACGGCGATTGATAGACTTGCTATGACAGTACTGGCTCCCAACCAGCTTTTAAGTGTCGTTTTCATGTTATTCCTCCCGAGTTTATTATATTTTTCAGCTTTTGCTGGGTTTAGATGTGATGTTTTGTTGGTCTTCGGATGCTAATTTTCTGAATGGATCGATGGGCAAGAGCGGACCGCTTTTGCCGCTCAAGATTTCTCCAAATGCGAGTGAAAAGAAGGGAACAAGTAAGTCGTAGCCTGCAGCTAAATCATCGGACTTACATTGCCCATCTGACAGAGAATCCATGCGCCCGGTGTCTGCAAATGTCATTACAAGAGCGCCGGAGAAAAAGTGATAACACCAGTAATAGTGTCCCTCTGGAGCTTCAGGAGCCGCAAGTTTTAGCGCGTCGATAAACTCCTTTACGAATGGGTTGAAGTGATCTTTCCAAACACTCGGAGCCCAATCAATGGACAAGCTGGCCGTGGCAAGTAATCTGAACCAAGCACGCCAACCCGGATCACCAGTAGCTGCATGCTCTAGATAGGGGCGTGTGTATGCTCTGATGACGGCTTCAATAGAGGGCTGGTTGTTGCTTTCTTTCAAGCAGATATCTAACGCTGTTCTTCGCTCTTCCATAAATCCCTCTGCTCGAGAGAGAAGAGCTGCGGAAAACAAATCGTCTTTGGATCCGAAATGATAATGGACAAGCGCAGAGTCGACGCCAGCTTCTCTAGCTACGTCTCGAACAGCAACTCCATAATATCCACGCTTCGAGAATAACTGCTCAGCTGAGGAGAGAATGCTTGCTCGCGTCATGTCTGCGACTTCGCGAGGCCTGCGTCCTCGGGACGGTTTTGTGGCGTCTTTTACCAAATTTTCCTCCCATGAATTTTGTAATATTTTTTATTTATTCATCGATGAATAAAACTCGACTCCAAAATTGAGTCAATGCGTTGAGGTCAGAAAATTCATCAACCGTTGAAAAATGTATCAATGGAAAATTGGTTGAAGTTCTATAGAACTTCAAAAATATTCCCGATCTATTTTATTGAGTGCGAAAAAGAGACTGATGTGGTGGAAGTGCCACTTGTATATGAAGCAAGCTTGGTGATTGGGTGAGAGTATTTGAAATAAAGTGAGTATGCGACGGCATAGAAATCGAATGTTTCGCCGTGCTAATCTTGGAATAAATGCGGTCAAAATGGCAGTGCAAACTACATCGCTAAAATGTAGTTTGCCTTGTGTCTTGCCAGCATGATGGAATTACAAGTTTGTAAGAGAATGATTAGATTTCGGCATTTCCTCTACCGCGCAGTAGATTAATTCGTTCTTTCATCCAATTTGGAAAAAATGCTGCAATCCACCCAATGTATATAATGGCTCCAAGACCTGCACTTGTTATCAAACGAAGTAGAGCTGGCCAGTCTACAATGAATTCTCTTACCATCCACACACACAGTGCCATGATAAATGCAGCGAAGATTGCTGGGAAAAGACCTAAATAGTGACGAACGAGAGAGAGTTTCAAACGTTTCATCACAATGTAATTTCCACCAATCCCCAAGATGATGCTCGGTGCTGCCATTATGAGCAAGGCTTGGGGGGGAGATACATTTGTAAATGCTAGTAGGGCGATAGTCGCGGTCACGACTTTTACTATGGTATATATCAGTGCTTCTTTATTCATTTCCAAAGAGTTCATGGAAAGTGAATTGAACCAAGATATAGGAATTAGAAGTCCGATAATGGCAACAGCTTCCATCAATGGACCGACATCAGCGTAGGTTTTCGGCAGAATAATTGCGACAATGTCATTAGCCACCAATGCAATTCCAGCAAAAGCAGGAAGGGCAACGAAAGCTGCAGTCCTTAAAATAGTGAGGTAAACTTCTTGTTCTTTTTCAATTTGCCCTCTGACTTTGGACATTAGTGGAAACCAAAGTCCTTGAAGTGGAGAAATCAACGGTCCTCTCATTGATTCTTCGATACGGAAAGCAGCCCTCAAGAGGCCAACTTCTGCAGCTCCATATCTCGCACCAAATACCATTGTGGCAATTCGTGGTGTTGCAAGATTGAGAGTGGAAACTGCCCAGAGTGGAATAAATCTTTTAATAAAATCAATACACTCAGGGATGCTCAGACGAAAATTCGGAGCCCATTTTGTATGAGTATACTCAAATATAAGCGACACGATTAGGGTCACAAAACGTTGAACCACCAATGCCCATATAATCCAAGGTGAAAAAGCGACCGCAATACCAGCTGCACCACCTAATAGAGTTCCCAATATGTTGCGTTGTGTGAGTTCCTTGAACCCCAAATTTCGCATTATCAATGCATCCATAACGGACAGCCATGGAATTGGAAGCAGCATGACTCCAAAAACGGGGATGAACATCATGAGTGTTACGTCATTATAGACGTTTGCAAGAATGGGCGCGATTAAAATCAAAATGAGCATACAGCTGAATGCAATACTCATAAAACCAAGGAATGAAGAGTTCAGGTATTTGGAATCATAACGCTTTGCCTGAACAATAGCATCCATACCCGAATAGCGTCCTTCAATGGAAATCATATCAGCTAGGATAGAAGCGAGAGCTACCAATCCAAAAATATGTGGTTCCAACCGGGATGCTAAAATCAGAAAAATAACAAACCCTGCACCTTGAGATGCAAAAGTATTCACCAGATTCCATATCAAACCCGATTTCATGGCCTTCGCGACATGCGGAGTATCAGACGTTTCAACTGCGGTATTTGCTTGGGTCATTTGTCCAAATTATCCTGCTGCGTACAAAGCAAGCATCGAGCGGGCGTGGCGCATTGTTGATTTGATATCGCGGTTTTGGAATGAATTTCGAATGAACCACAATTGGCTTCTAGCAATGACTTTAACGATCGCTTTACCTGTCTGATTAAGGGATGCAATTGATTTTAGTTCATCAGAAATTGTTGAATTTTCAATGAACTCAGGTGAGCCATACTTTGAAAATAGTATATATCGCAGAGCGTTGGTTTCACATTCGCTTAGGTTCGTCTCGGAAACATCCAGTTTTGCAGCTTCAATCAAATCCTTCAAAGCAAGTGTCCATAACTTTTTACGAGCCATGACTACGCCGCGCTGAATGAGAGCTTCACGTTTTTTAGAAGGGGGCAAGCCCTCATCAGTAGAATTGATGTAAGATGCAAGTGGGATCTGATCATATAATTTCGAGAAAAATTGCCTCTCTTCATCTATCCAGCGCTGTGTTCGTTTATCGGCACTAAGACCACCAACTCTGTCGCCATCATGTTGTCTCTGTTCGAAAACTATGTCGTTTGTGTTGGCGGCCTTTGTCACTTGAGCAAGACGAACCAGCATTTCATAGTCTTCTAATCGAGGGTATTCGAGTGAGAATGGGCCGGCTGCATCATATGCAGACTTTCTTACAAGCATTCCGGGATGATGAACGAAGAAGTCTTGCAAGATGGTCTGAAAGAAATTTTCTCCAGAACAATCAGCCCAATATCCTGGACCTTGGACGGATTTTTCTTTTGTTTTCTCATTAATGTGAAAGCGTTCATATTTGCCGTAGGCAATGCCAATATCAGGCTTGTTGTTCAATAAGTTTGTTAAACTCTTTAATGCATTTGGCTTTGCAATATCGTCATCGTCCATAATCCAAACTAGGGGGTGTTGGACGAGTTTTAATGCTTGGTTGATTGTGTCGGCTTTGCCAGAGTTTTTCTTTTGAACATAACGAATACGATCGCTGTATGGTTGCATTTTTAAAGCGGTATCATCAGTGGAGCCATCATCCATCACCAACACTTCTGCTGGGGGAAGTGTTTGGTTAAGAACACTGTCTACAGCTTCCACAAGAAAGTCAGCACGATTATATGTCGGCAGGATGACGCTTGTACGTTCCAATGCAATATCTCACTCTACTACAATAAGTTTGCGCCCACAGAGTTTGCTCAGAAACAATCGTAGAACACATTTGGCGATAATTAGCTGCGGCTAGAGCAATGAATTGTCGGTTTGACGCGACATGCGCTTGCCAGCTTGATATCCTCTGTAGAAATGCAAATTCCAGACCGCTTCAGACTTTTGCAATGGATTAGATTGCATGCAGTTGAGTTGCATCTGAATATCTTTAAGTGAACGCAAGATGGGTTCACCAATACCTTTTAATGTTCGGATTATTAAGTTATTGGAAATAGGGGATATTTTTCCTTCAAGGGAATGTTTTCTCGCTGTTCCCAATCCTAATCTGTATGCTCGTTTGTCTCGGAATTCTTGGGTCGTTTGATAGGGACGAACAATGTGTGAAACGCATGGTTTACTTGCAAAAGCGAGTTTCATGCCTTTGGCTTCTGCATCACGACAGAAAGCTGTCTCACTTCCCATCGCATAATTCTTTATCGCACCATTGGGGCCGACGCCTTCATCAAATACGACACCTCGATCAAATACGCTTTTGCGAACAGCCATGTTGGGGCCAAATATGTAATCAGCACCGATGGGGCCGTCTGGAATATCCTCACGCAGAGCAAACAATTCTACAAAACGAGGTTTATTTTCAAGCATCCATGCAGGCATATCAACATCAAATAACGGTTCTATTGATGCTCCTAAAACGTCCGCGTCTGGTTGATTACTAAATGCCTCAACCCATTGATTTAAAAATCCGGGATGGGGAATTGAATCATTGTCCGTTAGTACAACAAGATCCGATGTGATCAGTGGAATGCCTTTGTTGAGCGCTTTATTTTTACCAGCTTCCGCTTCAAACAATGAAGTAAGAGGAAGCTTATCTTTGTAACTAGAAAGCACGTCTTGAGTATTATCCGTACTCGCATTGTCGACAACAATGATTTGCCAGTCAAAACCAGGATTTCCTAGAGCAACATACCCATCTAGTGTGCGTTGCAATAGATTGGCACCATTATAACTGGCTAAAAGTACGGATATTGAGGTCATTGAATGCTGTTTACCATGGATAGGGAAGCCATTGTGGGCGGACTTTTAATTTTATGAGAATTCCATCAATTGAAGCGTCAATGAAATCCCAAACCGTTGGCTTTTTAAAAAACAAGCTGTTTTTCTCCATGTGTGAATTCCACATTTTTTTGCCATCTCCTAACCGGCGCGCATTCATCAGGCGTCGCAAATAATGGCGTTTATATCTGTTACGCATTTGTTTGGCTTCTTTGGGAGAATAGGCATATTGAGCGTATCGGTTAACGAATAGAAACCAGTCAAATAAATGCAGACGTGTAGGAGTCACAAACTGTGATGTTTGAGTTTCTTCGTGATGCCTTGTGAAAGCTAAGTGCTGATGGCAGAAGCCCATTTTCCACTTTGTAAGGATGCGGAGTACAGCATCAGTATCCAAAGCTATGTTATTCAGTTCAAAAAATGGAGTGTATGGTAACATTGCTTCACGCTTATACAAAACATGGGGCCCCATAATTTTGCCTTTGTTTTCAAAGAAGCGGCTAAGAGCATTTTTTCCAAAAAATACAGTTTGATTTTCTGGCCAAAGTGGAGGGTCTATTTTGCCATTGATATCGCGAATACATCCGACAATACCTATTTCAGGGTCGCTTTCTCCAATTTCAACGGTTTTTGCAATTGCTTCAGGTGACATTGTGTCGTCTGCACACATCCAACGTACCCACTTTGCATTTTCAGGAACGGCTTCGACAGCAGAATTCCAATTTTCACCCACAGGGATCAGCTTTTTGTGAGTAATTAGTTTTATTGGAACTTTGGCGTTGAGATATTCGTCGATTATACTTGCTGTATTGTCAGTGGAGGCATTGTTGATAACAACATGAAGTAGATTGGGGTACGTTTGAGCTTGAACACATTCCATTGTTTCCCGCAAATACTTTCCGCCATTATAAACTGGGGTAGCTACAACAACTAAGGGATAACTGCTTTCATGGGGGTGGGGCATACTTAAGCTTTCTGGTCTCTAACGCTGTAGGAATTATTTGGATGAGACATCTTTGAATAACCTTAAAAATTCTTTGATAAGAGTTTTATCTAAAAACCAAATGGCAGAAAGATAACTGATGCAGCCTATTGGGACTAAAAATATCACTTGGAGTAGTTTGTCAAAAGATTGAATAGCGGACAGATGATAGACGATGATAACAATTATACCCATGATCATTGACGCTAAGAACTGGAATTGAATTGACCCCAGCATTTTTTGTACTGGAAGCTCGAGCAATGGTAGCAGACGAGTAAATGTGTAGGGTTGGAGGCAGGTAGTTGTAATTAAGTAAGCTATAGCAACGCCTTTTAGTCCCCATTGCACGCCGATCAAAAAACCTAGTATTGATACTACAGTGGTTATTGAAGAAATTTTAAACAAAATATCGGTTCGGCCAAGTGCCATGTAAATGGCACCTTGGGTGCTGGAAAGACTTTGAATAGCTCCCAATGGGGCTAGAATTTGAAGTATTGCGGCGGCTGGGGCCATTCTTTCACCTAATAAGATAATCACAAGCGGTTCGGCTAAAATTGCAATGCCTATCATTGAAGGGAATGTAAAAAATGAAATAAGCCTGAAAGTACGAAGAACAGCAGATTGCATCCTGGGTTTATCATCTTGAAATTTAGACACCGCAGGCATCAGGACTTGGCTCAGTCCCCATGCAAAAATTTCAACAGGAAGTAGTAAAATTCTGTACGCTATTGAATAAAAACCAAGGGCAGCGGTGCCCAACACTCGGCCAATAATGAGATTATCTGCGTTTCGGGCTAAGAAGTTTACGAATCTGGCCCCCATGAGGTTAGATGAAAAACCAAAAAGAGCCTTCAATTCGCTAATTATTATAGTTGGTTTTATTGGTGGGCGGGAATAAGCCCACATAAGCACTGATTTTATCGTGAAAAGGGATAGTTGTTGTATGACAAGCGACCAAGCACCATAACCTTCAATGGCTGCAAAAATTGCAACAACGATTCCAATGGTAATGGATGAAACTTCAATCATCGAAAGGATGTTAAATTTCATCCTCCTTTGTAGGTCTGCTGCGGGAGTTACAATTACGCTATTCAATGCGATAAGAAATGAGAGGGTTTGAATAATGGATTTAGCTTCAGGCACTTGGAACCAATTTGCGATAGGTTCTGAGATGATAAACAGTACCGCAGTCATTAGCAGGCCAATTATGAGATTTATCCAAAATACGCTTCTCCATGCATTTTGAGATAAGTTCTTTGCTCTCACCAGAGCGGGGCCGAAGCCGAAATCGTTGAACATTAGTAGAAAGAGGACAATAGGCATTGCTATTTGCATGATTCCAAATTCTTCTGGCGTTAAAAACCTGGCTAAAATTGGAAGTACGAATAATGCTGAAGCGATGCGAGCTATATTTGCCAAAGTTGACCAAGCAGCGCCTTTGGCAACAGATTTGGCCATGGATTGTGACTGAGGCTTTGTTGTCTTGGAATGAGACATTGTTTTTATTCCATTTGGGTGAAGGCGAAATGATAAACTTATACGTAGACTGAAGAGGAAAAATAGTTTTAGCGGCGTTCAGTTTTTAAATCGTACTTTTTAATATTCATAGACTATCAGTAATAGTAACATTTAGTTTACGTTTGCGGCGGTTGAGTAGAGTGTTGTGAAGTGCGTTGTGTTTGTTCCCTTTGGAGCGGTGCATTGCAAACCACTTCTAGCAAACATCTTGCCACAATTTTTAAGAACTAAAGTTTTGATATTTAGTCGTCGGTTTTTATACCAAAACAGAGGGCATAAAATGCTAAGTATAGCTTTGGTAATAAAATATATTTTTTGAAATCAAGAGCGTTTGGTACTGACAAGGAAAAGCCGGCGATCTTAGAGATCACCGGCTTAAAAACTTTAAAGACTCGCTGAGAGCCACACCCTCATTATAGTGCTTTTAATTCACCTGCTGAAGTTTTGCCACGCTTTGGGTCTGTGACAAGTTCAAATTCAACTTTTTGTCCTTCGTCAAGTCCGGCTAAGCCAGCTTTTTGGACGGCAGTGATGTGTACAAAAACATCGTTTCCACCATCGTCGGGTGCTATAAACCCAAAACCTTTAGTTGCGTTAAACCATTTTACTGTACCAGTTGTCATAATCAGTCTCCTAGGGAAGATTTTTCAGTTCTTCCAAATTGTAAGGTGAAGAGAGTGCGGTCGCCTGCTGGGACAGAAGATGGACGGCAGATGCTGTCCGTGTAAGTCAAGTCTTTAGTCCTTCCACTCATTGCAGGTTCATACAAACCTGTGCAGAGCTTTTTCTTAGACCGAGTCAGCCAATTGTATTCAAAGTATTGAACGCAATTTTTTGCTTTCCCGGGCAGTCCGATCCGAATGCCTATTTCTCAAATTAAGAAAAAAGCAGCGAACGTTAATAAACGCTCGCTGCTTCTATAACATAAATTAACGTAATTACCACGTACTTTATTTTGCTAAAGATTCATCCCTAATTGAACGGAACTCATTGCCGTCATACCAGTTCGGCCAATCAGTTGAATTTGCTATGTCACGACCAAGGGTGAAAAACGTTTGAGTGTCTTGAGCCATACCAGCAAAATCCCAATTTGGATCGAACTCATCAGATGGTTTGTGGTAATCGTTGACGGTATAATCGGCCGCAAATTCAGCACCGGCATCGGTGCCTCCAACGACTAGATCTGATCCACCGGACGCATACAACATTGGCACACCTTTTTTCGCCAAGCTAATGTGATCAGAGCGATAAAAGTAACCAGCTTGAGGGTTCGAATCAGGGCTTATATATCTTCCTTGGGTTTCCAAGATCGCTAGAAGTCTATCTTCCAGTTCTGAAGCGCCGGATCCAATTACTTCCATATTTTTGGAGAGCCCACGTGGGAATGCCGCATCCGTATTTATTCCTGAGACTATTTTATTTAGAGGAACAAGTGGGTTTTCAGCAAAATAGGCAGAACCTAGCAAGCCGCTTTCTTCAAGAGTGACAGCGACAAAAATAACTGATCTGTCTGGTTGCTCTTCGTTGGCGAATGCTTCGGCAACCTCTAGCATGAGACTGACGCCAGTTGCGTTGTCGATTGCGCCATTGTGGATAGCATCTTCAGTTGCAAAATTCTTCTTTTCTCCGAGATGGTCCCAGTGCGCCATGTATAACATGTACTCATCGGGAGCTGTTTTTCCCTTTATAACTCCCGCGATGTTTTGGCTGTTCTTCCGGTTAACAGTTTGAGTTATTGAACCTGAAGCTTGAATATCTGACATTGGGACTGCTTTAAAGCCGCGTGTGTATGCGGATTTTTTCATGTCGGCGTAGTTTGTTCCCATGTGGGCAAATAGTTTCTCCCCCATTTCATTAGAGATCCATGCTTCCATCGGAACACGGTCCATGCCGTCTGCAGTTCGCACAAGATCTGCTTGCTCTCCGGACCAAGATCCAGAAACAACGTTCCATCCATAAGAGGCTGGTGCTGTTTCATGAATAATGATCGCTGCGTCGGCTCCTTGGCGAGCAGCTTCTTCAAATTTGTAAGTCCAACGACCATAATAGGTCATAGACTTTCCATTAAACAGATCGGGGTCTTCAGTTTCATAGCCGGGATCATTGATCAAGATGACGGCTGTTTTCCCCGTCATGTCGACGCCTTCATAATCATTCCAACCGTATTCAGGTGCATTCACCCCATATCCAACGAATACTAACTCAGAATCAGCAAAGTCAATTGGACCTTCAATTTGGCGTTTTGTCCAAAAAACGGTGTCAGTACCAGCTTCCAGAGCGTGGGTTTCATCTCCAATTTTTAGGGTTAGATTGGATTGTTCGAGGTCGACGGTTTGAGCGTTCATTTTCACATCTTGCGAATATGAGCCGTCAACTGCCGGCGCAAGGCCGATCCGCGACATTTCATCTGCGATCCATTGTGCAGAGGCTTCACCTTCAATTGTACCAGGGGCGCGTCCTTTAAAAGTGTCAGATGCTAATATCTCAAGGCGTTGAGATAGGTCTTCAGCAGTTATGTTTGGACTAGTCCCTTTAGCCAAAGCGGGCATAACGAATTCAGAAATTTCTGTTTCTGGTTTAGGCGTAATAGCTTCTTTTTCTGAAACAGCTTGGCTATCATCTTGAGAACATGAAGCTAAGCTTGCTAGCAAAATAGTCGATATTACTGCGGTGAGGGTGTTTCTTGCCATGTAATTTTGCCCTTTGATTATTTTCAAGCAACTTTATACTGCAAATTCGGATGGGCAAGGGGTAAAAGTGCGTTATAATATAACGTTTAGTCGGTTGGAAAGTATGCTAAATATCAAACAGGTGTTTGGAATTATCGTATTCGGATTTGCGGTTTCTTGTGCGCCTGTAGAACAAGGTAGATTGTCAGTGAGACAAGATTTTTCTTCTGAAATGATTGGTCGTTTTATTCCCGATGAGGAAGTCTTTGTTGCTCAAGATGGGGCTCGTTTAGGGCTATCCATATGGGAAGCTGAATCCGGAAATCCTGAAATAGTGTTTTTAGGTGTGCACGGCATGAATGATTATGCTGGTGCGTTCCGGTGGTCTGCGCCGTATTGGGCAAAACAAGGAGTTACGACATACGCCTATGACCAACGCGGATTCGGACGATCACCAAATTTTGGAATCTGGCCGAATGAAGATTTGATGCGAGAAGATTTGCGCGTTGCTAGCGCTGAAGTTAGGCGGCGTCATCCATCGGCAAAAATTGCGGTAATTGGAGTCAGTATGGGAGGGGCAGTTGCTATGACTGCATTTGCCTCAAATGATCGACCTGATGCGGATGTTCTGATTTTATCTGGTCCGGGTTTGCGAGGGTGGGGAACTAATCCATTTTTATATAGGGTGAGTTTATGGCTTAGTTCTCACATAAGACCGTCGTGGATAGTGAAGCCCCCCAAATTCGTTACAAAAAAAATTACACCCACAGATCACACGGAAGTATTGTATACACATTGGGAAGATCCGTATTTTCAAAAAACGAATAGAATTGACAGTGTGTATGGCGTTGTTTCGGTTATGGAGGCCGCGCATAAAGCGGCGAATAAATTGAAACAGGACATACCAACATTATTCCTATACGGGGCGAAAGATCAGATCATTCCTGATAGTGGGGTAAAGCGTACCACACCGCGTTTGCCCCAACATGTGAAGACGGCCTACTATGAAAACGGTTATCACATGCTTTTGAGAGACCATCAGCGCGAAGTTGTATTAGAAGATATTTTAGCTTTCGTAGATGATCCAACAAAAAAATTACCGTCAAATGCACCAGAATTACCTTGGAGAGACTGATTTTCTGCTGATTTTAGTGTTTTCTCATAGGTAAAGTGAAGAATTCGAACAATCGCAATATCCTAATATTAACCACACTGTTTTAGATTACCTGCTGTGAGAATGTAATTTTAGATGGCAGAACTACCTTGGAACTCGTTGAGCAACTCAATGCTATTGCCGAACCTGAAGGCCGTGCGGAAATAAAAGCCCGTATCGGAGCCTGGTGGCATGGAAAAGAGTTTGATCGAGACGCCTATCTTCAGAGAGTCGAAGAAGAAGAGGCTGCTAAGGCTGCCATCCCGCCTAAAATCAAACCTCTTGATGACGGAAAAAAAGTAACTCCACCACCGCCACGTGTCGCCGCATTGGAGACTGTTTGGGGAAGAGGCCGGTTTATTCCCGGTGATGGTGAACTGGATGCAATGCTTATTGAAGCAATGGGCCGCGTAAAAGGTCGCATCGGAAAAATTGGTTTATTGGGAGTGGATGCTGTTTCCGCAGATGTGTTGGCGCAGGCCGCAGGTGAGGCAGTTGAATTAGTTGAGTGGCGAGAGCCTTGTGTAAAGCGGTCATCAGAGCTGACTGAAAACGCTCGAGTTTCCAAAACAGATTTGGATCGAATGAATCGTTTTGAGGATGGGTCATTGAAGTCAATGATTTCCATTGATGCATTGACATTTGTTGACCACAAAGCAGGGCTTTGTTCTCGCGTTTACCGTGCTTTGAGAGATGGTGGTCGTTGGGCTGTTGTCGATTATTCTGCAAATCCAGATTTTAATTCTCAGACTGCATTTGCGTCGGCCTGGGCCGAACCTCAATTGCTTCATGGAGAAAATTTGCAATCTACTTTAGAGACGACAGGCTTTAAACTTGTACGTCGAGTAGATGCAACGAGAGTTGTTATTGGAGCTGTAAAAGCTGCTTTTGCACGATTAGGGCCGGCCCTTGAAGATGTTGTCGCTGAGGGAATGGGCGGACGTGATGCTGCATTAATGTTGCAGGAAATATCATGGGAAGCAGTTGCTTGGCGAAAACGGTTGCAGGCTCTAGAGTCCGGTAGCTTGAGAGTTGATATTTGGATCGTTGAAAAGCCTGGAGCCATATCTGACGAGGTTCATGAAGAAACTCCTCCAGCCGCTTCAGCTGCTTCATTGGATGAAGAATTATTTTCCAAACCCGAGGCAAATGCACCTCAGCCCGAAAACAACGAAGTCGTAGATGGTTTAATGAATTCGGCTTCGGGTGGTGATGATCCTTCTGAAGATGAAAGTTGGGATGTTGCCGGATCTGATGAAGGTGATGGTGAAGCAGATGCGGAAGAAGAATTGGACCAGAGCGCAGTGGATGACTTATTTGGGTAGTTGTTCTTTCTTGTTGATTTAAATTAGATTAAATTGCTCAATAATGTTCAATTTATTGGAATTTTATTCCTTAATTGGCGCTTGAAATTTATCAAATCAACCCTTGCCTAGGAAAAGTAATTTAGCGTATCAATCATGCAAATATTCGCCTGATTGGCTGTTTCTATTCTGGAGTAGGAAATGTTTGATACAGCAGCTTTTGCTGACCACGAAAGTGTTCATTTGTTTCACGATAAAGCAACGGGTCTTCGCGCTATTGTTGCCATTCATTCAACTGCTCTTGGGCCGGCTGCGGGTGGATGTCGTATGTGGAATTACGTTGATGGCGAAGAAGCCATGCGTGACGCCCTTCGTCTTTCCGAGGGGATGAGTTATAAAAACGCGATTGCTGACTTACCTCTTGGCGGCGGTAAAGGCGTTATCTGGGGAGATAGCAAAACTCAGAAATCTCCCGAATTGTTCCGTGCTTTTGGACAAGCTGTTGATAGTCTGAATGGAAAATACTGGACAGCGGAAGATGTCGGCATTTCTCCTGATGATATGAAATATGTAGCGGAGCAAACTCGTTTCGTCGCAGGGCTGAACGATGGAGAAGCTGCATCGGGTGATCCTTCACCGGTCACTGCCTTGGGGGTTTTTAAAGGAATTGAAGCAACTGCCATGCGCGCTCTAAATGCCGACAGTCTTGATGGTGTTCGAGTTGCGGTTCAGGGTGTCGGTCATGTAGGTGGCTATGTGTGTAGTTATTTAGCTAAAGCTGGTGCTCATTTAACGATTACAGATATTAATCAGGAAAGTCTCAAGCTCATTTCTGAGCAAACAGGTGCTACGATTGTGGCTCCCGATGAAATCTATGACATTGATGCCGATGTGTTTTCGCCGAATGCGCTCGGGGCTGTTATCAATGATGATACATTGTCTCGACTTAAGGTGAAAGCCATTGCCGGTGGAGCGAACAACCAATTGGCTACGGCAGATATGGGAGAGAAGGTGCGCCAGCAGGGGATTCTATATGCACCAGACTTTGTCATAAATGGTGGCGGGATTATCAATGTAGCATCAGAGATTTCCGGTGTTTTCAGTACGCCTTGGGTTGAGTCTAAAGTTGAAACACTTACGGAAACACTAGGGCAGATTTTGGACCAATCTCTCAAAGAAAACCGTCCGTCGAGCGATATTGCATTGGAAATTGCAAAGCAACGCATTGAAGCGGCTAAGAACTAATACTTCTTTCTTTCAGTATAAATGAATAAGCCGACCAGTACATATACAGTATTGGTCGGCTTTTTTATTTGTGTTTTGGGTGGTGTGTTTTTAGGGCTAAAAAAATTAGCCTAAAAAGGGAATTTGGCTTGGTTGTTGCATCTCTAACGATTATTGTCTGGATACGGAGAAAAATAACTCCTATCCTTCATCAACTCGCTTTTTAGGGTTTGATGGGGTGACATAAGTAAAAGTAGAGTACCTGGGGAATATGATGACCGACGTCGTGGTTAAATTAGAAGGTGAAGAAGCTGGAGACAGTATGCGTCTAGCTTTGGCTATGGACGCATTTGCAAAATGGGTTGAAGAGACTGATGACCTTAATGATGCGTCTGAAGCTATAGACTTTATGATGACGACTGAGCACACGGGTAGTTGTTTGCGTCGCAAGCTGACATTCCATGATCGATCACATGCCGCCAAGTTTTTGGTTTTTTGGAGATCTCAGAGGACGGTTACAGATCAAGTTGCCTGATTTCAGTGTGATTTGTGAATTGTGATCATTTTTTTCTGTAAAAATGTACAGCTAACAGGCGAATTGGGATGAAAGATTGAGCTGATGAGGCTATATCAATCTCATGACCTTCATTAATTCAAAGCAAATATTCAAAAAACGTGTCCTTGTGGTTGGAGCAGGGTTGGTTGGTATGACAACGGCCCTACGATTGGCGCAATCTGGTGTGCAAGTTGTGTTAGTTGACCGGGCAAAGCCAGCTACCGGAGCGAGCTGGGCTGCGGCGGGTATGTTAGCTCCTGCGTTTGAGGCTGCTGACGAACCAAGTGCTCATGAAAATTTATTTGAATTATGCTTGGCGGGTGCGGATGCATGGCGAGGCTTTGCCCCATGGTTACAAGCCTATTCTGATACTTCTTTGGACTATTTTGGGATGGGCGCATTTGCTTGTGCGATAAATGAACCTCAAGAAAATAGATTAGATGTTTTAGAAGCTGCTTGCATTTCACGAAATCTGCCCTGTCGCAGATTATCCGGCAATAAAGCGAGGAAACTGGATGCTTCACTTTCGCAAGATGTAAGAAGTGTACTTCTATTGCCGACTGACCAACAGATAGATAATTGGGCGGTTATCGGTGCATTAATGGCGGCATTGGCTGAAGCTGGTGTTCAAGTTATTCCAGACATTAAAATCACGGAAATCAATCGCATCAAGAGCAAGTGGGAAATTGCTGCATTGGGGCTTTTTGACAATGTTATTTGGACCGCAGGTGTCAATTCTGGAGACGAAATAAGCATTGATGGGCAGCCTGCGCAATTGCTTCGAGAAGGAGTCATCATTCCTGTAAAAGGACAGATGTTGGCGCTGGATCCTATAGAGGGGGCTCCCAAGCAGGTTTTACGTTTTGGCAATGGGTACATTGCGCCCAAATCAACACGCGTAATCGTTGGTGCTACTTCCGAATGGGAAGTAGCTGATAAGGCGGTTGTTGATAGTGATATTGAAGAGCTATTGAAAAACGCTTCGCAAATATGTCCAGTATTACAGGATGCTGAAATCAAAATGACATGGGCAGGTGTTCGTCCAGGAACTTCCGATCATGCCCCTGTGATTGGATGGAGTAATTACGACGGCATAGCTGTGGCGGCAGGGCATTATCGCAATGGAATACTGTTGGCTCCACTGACTGCAGACATATTGACCCGCTTGATTATGGAAGAAGAATTGACACCTTTAGAAAAAGGTTTCGAACTTGCTCGCTTTAATGAAGGCGGAATGGCAACAAAAACAACAGAGACTGTAGAATAGCTTTAGATAAAAGCCGACTCTCTTCTGTCCCGTCCTTTATAGGATGGATCGTTAACTCGTCTTCTGTCTGGGCCAAAATACGTTGGTGTTTTGAGAAACTTCCGTCTGTGATTCACCACTGCAACTATGCGTTTCCAGATGGCATCGGGGCGAACGGGTTTGGTAAGAATCTCATCTGCCCCCGCGTTTACTAGCTGAAATATACAAGATCTGCGTGTATCGGCAGTGCAAACAATAATGGGAAGCATTGTATTTGAGCTATCTTCAGCTCGCCGTATCATGGCTATAAGTTCAGTACCCAGAATATCGGGCATCACAACATCAACGACTGCTATATCGATTTGTTGATCTCGCAAAATTTCAAGAGCCGAAGCGGCATCATGGGCTTGAATGACTCTTGAGACGCCAAACCCTTTTAGGACCGTTAGCCATATGTGGCGCATATTCTGATGGTCGTCTACGACCAATACGGTGACATTTCTTAGATCACCCATCTCTTCTGCCTCTCATCTTCTCAGCCAGTGTTTTAATATGAGTTTGCTTGAATTTAAAAGAGGGGCAGCATGTATTTCCATTACAAATTGCCAATGAAGTTTGGTTGCTATGTTGTTGGGTGTTAACGAAAGATTGACGATGCCTGTTTAATTGTATTCGAAAGTTGAAGGGTATGTTTGTTATGGATACGCACTCGCGACCAATTCTACAAAATTCGCAATTGGCTTCAAATAGCGATCCTCGTCAGGCTATTCGGAATGCTGCAAGAGAGACGGGCGTAGACTTTGGATATCTGCTCAAGACAGCTCAGCGTGAGTCTGGAATGGATCCAACGGCAAAAGCTGCAACATCTTCAGCGACAGGGTTGTTTCAATTCACCGATAGCACATGGTTGAGCATGGTTGATCGCTATGGTGAAAAACACGGAATACCGGTAAATGATGGACAACTTTCCAAAACTGAGTTGTTGTCTAAGAGAGAAGACCCTGCGTTGGCGGCTTTAATGGCTGGCGAATTGGCAAATGAAAATGCAACCATATTAGCAAGAGGCATAGGTCGCGATCCATCTGGAAAAGAGTTATATATTGCTCACTTTCTGGGGCCCAAAGGGGCGGTGGATTTAATCAATGCGGTTAAGAGCGGGCCTAATCAATCGGCTAGCGAAATGTTTCCTGCGGCTGCAAAGGCTAATCCCTCCATTTTTAACGACGGTTCCGGGCGGCCAAGAACGATATCAGCAGTGTATTCAAATCTAATTGGAAAGCATGGTTCAAATGTTGGTGAAAATGTCGGAAAATTCAAAAATGCTGTGATGGATTACGCTCCGGTTTCGCCTGCAAGCAGCTTAAGAATTGGCGCTGAATTGAGTGCAGGTATGGTGATGACGCTATTAGATTTGCAGCAAAAACACCTCGAAAACACAGAAAACCAGCAAAAAGTAGCCGATCAGGTGTCGAAAACACTAAAGGCTTAAAAGCTTCGTTAACGATAAAAGTTCAAACTGTTAGGGCGCTTAATGAAGTTTGTAGAAGCGCGATTTTGATACAGGTATTATACTATGTCCGTCGCAACAATGCGTTCCAACCTAACTCAAGATGATATTCGCCGCCTCGTTAAAGGAGCGACACCTGAAGCTCGCGCCAACGCGGCTCACAAAATTTGTCGACGGATAGATACAGCCAAACTCTCACCAAAAGATCGAGAGAATGCTGATCAAATTATGAGAATTCTTGCAGAAGATGCTGCTGCCTTAGTGCGACGTACACTGGCAGTTACCTTGCGTTCTTCTCCAAACTTGCCACCTGATCTTGCCGTAAGATTATGTCGTGACATTGAAAGTGTTGCGACGCCTATTTTGAAGCATTCTCCGAAACTCTCAGAAGATGATCTGATTGAGTTATTGTTAGCTTCTTCACCCGAAAAACAGGTTGCTATCGCAGAAAGAGACACTGTTCCAGAATCAGTTGTTGAAGTTATAGCTGAACACGGAAACAAAGAGGCTGTTGAAGCGGCTGCCTTAAATGAAGGGGCTAGCTTTAGTGATCGCGCTTACGATACAACATTGACGCGATTTGAAGAAGATGACGACATCAAAGGCGCGATTATTTCGCGTGATACAATTCCTATTCACATCGCGGAAAAAATGGTTTCGCTTGTATCTGGTGAATTGTTTGATCGTTTAGTTAATGATCATGAGCTACCTCCACAATTGGCAATTGAGATTGCATCAGGCGCACGTGAACGAGCAACGCTAGATCTTGTTGAGCAGGCAGGGAAAACATCTGATCCGGGTAAGTTTGTTCAACAACTAAACCTGAGCGGACGGATGACTCCTTCATTGATTATGAGGGCGATGTGTTTGGGTCACATGAACTTTGTGGAATGGGCTTTTGCAGAATTAGCGGGAGTTCCACATTCTAAAGCATGGTTGATGATCCATGATGCGGGAAATCTGGGATTGAAGACCATTTTTGAGCGAGCTGGTTTGCCCAATGGCATGTTTCCAGCTTTCAAATTAGCTATCGAAGTTTTCCATGAAAATCCAATGGATGGCGGAGAAGCTGATTTAATTCGATTCCGCAAACGTATGACTGAGCGGGTGCTGACGCAATTCCAAGCTATTCCTCGGGCGGATTTAGAGTATCTTTTGGAGAAACTCGATGCGTTGGATGAGCAACAGCAAGAAAGTACGCAAAGACGTGCTTAGTTTATCCGTTTAAACGCGGGCTGACGGCATATTTAATTCCCACTTTTGCGAGTTCTTCCGCATCAGTCCAGTGAGCGTTTTCAACAAAAAGCATGGCACCTGAGCCGTAAGCGTTTTCGATGCGGTCTACAGAAGAGGGCATTTCTTTGAATGTGTTCGCATTCAATCGAATAGCTTCTACTGCAGAGCTCATATACGCTCCAAACGGACTTTTCCAAGATTGACGCGCGTCTATTCCAATACGGAAACCGCGTGAAAAAAAGCTTTCAATGTACGCTGGCGCAATGTCCTCAGCTTCATAGATGGCTGAATCAGGGAACTCTATTCGGATTTCTTGAAGACATATGTTCGCTCGACGCGCGCCAGCTTCTGCGGCCATTGGAGCATCGGGGTGGGTTAAAGCTGCTAGCGGGGCAATGATGGATATAGGGCGATCAGCAGTATTTTCTGTTTCAGCTAGTGAGCCTATGCGCTCGATTTGGTCACCGAGCCATTGAGCAGCGTTTTCATGCGCTGGTTGTCCGGATGCAAACCCAAATAAAGCAGATTCTTCAAATGATGTTTCAAGTTGGGCGTCAATACCTACAACTTCACCTGATTTTAGGTCCTGAATTTTGGCAAAACGAATTTTTGACTCGCGCGTTGGTGCAAGGTCGTTGTCGTTGGCTATAACTTTAAATGGCGTTGAAGCAGTCATCAGGTTAGGTCCATCATTATTATGTTTATGGAACTAAGCTATCAGATTAACTTTTATACTCCGCGAAAAGGAAAAGATGAATTTCCTGTAACCTCAACCGATTTTGGTTAGGATTTATAAGGGATTTTAGTGCTCACAGAATAATATTATGCGTCGTCGTCTGTTAGAAGGGAGTTCTTTGATTCAAAATCAGAGACTTGAGTTTCCATTTCCGTCACAAGTGCAAGACCAACTGGGTGTTCTTCAGTTTTAATGTGGCCTTTAATTGCAGCGCGAACTCCATCAATGTGGGCACGAATTAGGTTTTCAGGTGACTTCTGACGATCTACTTCATCATTTGTCAGGCGGCATAATGAAGCGGCCATACGTCCGACAAGGGGATATTCGTATGTCTTGGCTAGACCTTTTAAATCATGTGCAATTGCGTGAACATTTGTAACAGCTTCAACCTTTGTTGAAGCAGATGAAAACGTTGCCCATGCTTCTTCTAGGCGTCTCAGTTCGTCTTCGATCCAGTTTTGGAATTCATCTGAAAGTTTGGAGAGGGCAGCATCTGCTTTTGCTACAGCTCCTTTATCCATAGGTGAAAGGCTTCCGCCGACTTTGGCTTTTAACGCATTTGGGGGCGTAAAGATTTCGATCGGTTTTGCTTTTCCCATTTTGGAATCCATTCTTACACGACTTGAAGACTGAGTCAGCAAAGCGCTGAGTCTCATGCATATCAGATAAGCATATGTTAGAACTGGTTAACAAGATGTGTGGAACGAAATCCTTTTAGTAAGCAAATTGTTCTTGAAGGATGCGATCTTCCAATGCTTGTCCTTCATCGAACAATAGAGTGAGCGAATTTTGTCGATCTTCTTTTACTTCAACCGTTTGGACATTTCTGACTTCTTGCGTATCAGCGGTTGCCGCAACAGAGCGGTGCTCTCCGTCAATTGTTTCAAAGCGTACAACAGCATCATGTTTGAGTAATGCACCCCGCCATCTTCTGGGGCGAAATGGCGAAATGGGCGTGAGTGCAAGCAAATTTGATCGAATGGGCAGGATTGGGCCGTGAGCAGAAAGGTTGTATGCGGTAGATCCGGCTGGTGTAGCTACCAAAACGCCATCGCAAGCGAGGACGTCCAATCTTTCTTTATTGTCTACAAATATCTTTAGCTTTGCTGCTTGAGCTGTCTGTCTAATCAGTGACACCTCGTTAATGGCATTGTAGGTGATTTCAGTGCCATCCATTAGTGTGGCCTTCATGACGAGGGGATGGATGATTGCTCTGACCGCTGTATCTATTCTATTAGGTAGGTCATCATCCGAATAATCATTCATCAAAAAACCAACTGACCCTTTATGCATTCCGTATACTGGGATGTGATCTTCAAACCTCTTATGTAGAGCATCGAGCATTGTACCATCGCCTCCTATGGCGACGATAACATCTGCATTTTCTAATTTTTCCTGCCCGTACCTGCGAGTTAGAGATGCGAATGCGGTTTGAGCTTCAGGCCTTGGGCTAGCGATAAAGTGGATGCGCGGCGAAGGTGCACTCATGTGATGTTCTCTTATTGCGCTTCATCCGATTGGCCTAACGTCAACTCAACCATTCTCAAAGCTCTTGATTTGATTGAGGAATATATGACCTGCTTCGTCAAGTTCAATCAAGTGAAATGTTTACAACCAATAGGTGAAGTCGTTGTTTATATAGGGGAATGTATTTGTTTTTCTTTTAAGCGCTGCGCAATATCGTTTGCAACTATTCAAATGGGGGCGGATGGGGGACATGGCGCGCAAGATTGTAAATCTAATTATAAGTAGTTTCGTTGGTTTCTTTATTACTGATCTACAGATAGCAGTTGCTGGTGCGTGGGTTCAGGAAAAAGATGCAGGCTACCAATATATTGGTGTAAGCTACGAAGATGGTGATTTTGGCCGGGGGTGGAGGCAAGATTCATACATAGAATACGGCCTCAAAGAAAACTGGACCGTGGTTGGAAAACTTGAAACAGTGTGGCGGCAGCACTTGAATTATAATGACAGATCGTCAGGGAAGATTGGTATTCGCCGACCTATATGGCGTAGGGAAAATTGGAGTATTGTCGGGCATTCCGCCTTTTTCGTCGGAGAGCAGTTGGATGACCAATCATGCGGTGGTTTTGGTGGAGAAATTGGTGGGGCAATTGGTTATTCTGGAAAGTTCAATGGCAAGCCAGCGTATGCATTTACAAACTCCGCCATTGGTGCACGGCAAGGGTGTGAGCATGCAACGACTGACTTTGTTGTTGGGATTCAACCTACGAAATTATGGGATATTCAGGTAAAAGCATTTGCTGAGAAGTTTCCTGGCCGAGAATTCGTGAAAATGGAAATAGGTGCCAGCCGAAAAGTTCAAAAAAGTTTTGTAGGCGTGGGTATTCGCAAGGAGATCAGTGGCGCGTTTGAAGAAAACAGCGCGTTCATGTCGATCTGGAAAAAGTTTTAATTCAGACCGACATGAAAGGTGGATGCAGTCTATTTGTCTGTTTCTACCATCAAGTAGGCGATCAGGTTTCTACGTTGAGTCTCATTTGAGATACCCGCAAATGTCATACGGTTACCCGGGAGAAACTTACGTGGACTTGCGAGCCATGCATCTAGCTTTTCTGGAGTCCATTCAAAATCTGCTTCTTGCACTGCTTTTGAGTATTTAAACCCTTCCAAAGCACCGATTTTACGTCCAAACATGCCATGCAGATTGGGGCCAACTCTGTGACCAGCACCTTCAGCTAAAAGATGGCAGGATCTGCATGTGGAATATTGGCGGCGACCTTTGTCGTAGTTTGCGGTATTATAAGGTGCAGGTAGTGCTTCAACTAGCGCAATGTTTGGGTCAATGGAAGGCTCTTCTGGGGTCTCAGTAGTAGATGCTGAATTCGCTGTTGATTGTGTGGAATCTGGCTGCACTGGTGCAGAGGCAGACGTCTCACTAGAGGAAGGTGTATTTGTTTGTTTATCTTCACATGCAATTAGCAAAGCCGGCATTAAAATTGCCAATGCCCAGTGTTGGTGTTTCAACATGCAATCATGTTCCTTAATTCGTGACCGGATTTTGAATTTATTGTATCAGACAACATTGGATTGTCATTCAAAAGTTGTAAAGCAGCTAAGGTGACGCGGACACATCAATTTATTGGTGTAAATTGCTAAATAAGGGAAGTGCAATGGCAAACACAGTTGGCAACGGAAAGTTTCAAATATTAAAGGAAATTGTTCGTGAAAAAGGGCGTAATGAAGAGTTTGTTTGGAGCGGTCCTCACATTGAAGCGGATGTAACGCGTCAGCCAATTAGTGAATCATCTTATGAAGAATTGAAGGTATTTTCTGAATCTCAAAAATTAACTGAATCGATCGACGCGCTATTTGCTGGTGCAATCGTAAATGGATCGGAAAATCGTCCAGCTTTGCATTGGGCACTTCGCGGAAATGCAGATCATTTGGATAAAGCAGTAGAATTTGCACAACAAGCTGAAGCATGTGCCGAATTTGCCAACAATGTTCGTGCAGGTAAGCTAGGATTTGAAGTTAAAACAATTCTTCATATTGGAATTGGTGGATCTGATCTTGGGCCGCGTTTGATTTGGGATGCGTTGCGTCCCATTGGTCATAAAGGTCCAAATCTTCGTTTTTGTGCAAACATTGATCCAGCCGATTTTATTGAAGCGATCGAAGGTTTGGAAGCTGAATCTACTTTGGTAGTTGTCGTTTCAAAGTCATTCAAGACACCAGAGACGCAAGCTAATGCAAAATTGGCAAGAGAGTGGTTGATTGAAGAGGTGGGTGAAGCGCAGCTCAATAAACATATGGCAGCGGTTTCATCTGCTCCGGATCTTGCGCAGACTTGGGGAGCTCCTGCAGATCGAATTTTCCCAATGGATTCTGCGGTAGGCGGACGGTACTCCGTTTGGTCTTCTGTAGGGTTGTCTCTAATGATAGCTCTAGGAAATGATGCATGGACTGAGTTTCTAGCGGGTGCATCTGAAATGGATACGCATTTTAGAGATGCGCCTTTAGAAGAAAATCTGCCGGCTAGATTAGCAATGCTGGATTATCACCTGCACTCGCAAAGAAACGTGCCGTCTCGTGTTGTTCTGTCCTATGCTCACCGTTTACGCAAATTACCTGACTTCCTTCAGCAGTTAGAGATGGAATCCAACGGTAAATCTGCAGCGTCTGGAAAAGGTGAATTAGCTGACACAACTGCACCAATTACCTGGGGATCAGTTGGTACACTGGGGCAGCATTCTTTTCACCAGTTATTACATCAAGGTACAGACCGATCTTCAGCAGAGTTTATTGTATCGTTGAATGCCGGACTGAAAGAAAGAAAACAGGAAAACGGACAGGCACTCCTTGCAAATGCTTATGCTCAGGCGGAAGCATTTTTAGTAGGACGTTCAGAAGCGGAAGCAGAAGTTCAACTACGCGAAAAAGGTGTTGATGAAGACACGATAAAAGCACGTGCACCGCATATGCATATGGAAGGTGGTCGTGCTTCCTCAATGTTTATATTGGAAGATATTTCACCTCGTTCAGTCGGGGCTTTGATTGCAATGTATGAGCATCGCACTTTCGCTTACGGCATGCTGTTAGGCATCAACCCGTTTGATCAATGGGGGGTAGAGCTGGGAAAAGTGATGGCCGAAGAGATAGATAAGGCTATATCAGGATCTGAAAACAAAGATCGTGATAGTACAACTTTGCGTCTAATTGAAAAAACACAGCAAGCCCGAAAATAAGTTGATACTTATATTGGATAGCTTCTCTTATAGAAAAAGAAATTTTTCAACTAGAGGAGCTAATTCCATATTTCTTATGAGGGCATCTTGCGGGTTTAGTATTGTTTGACTACATAAAACATATGACAAAAGATGATCTGGTAGAACTCTTTAATACTCATGATATGAGATTAACACGCCCGAGATTGGCGGTAGCAGAGCTATTGCTATTAGATGGGGTGAATAAGCATGTGTCTGCTGAGTGGGTCGCAAGTGAATTAGAGAAGCTCGACGTCAAAATTTCACTTGCGAGTGTATACAACACTTTGAACAGTTTTGTTGAAATTGAGCTACTTCGTGAGATTGAAGTTGGTGGAAGTCGGGTAGTTTTTGATACAAACACAACCCAACACCATCATTTCTTGAAAGTTAGTACCGGTGAACTGATCGACATTGATGAGGGGCAGGTTGAGATTTCAAAATTGCCTACTCCTCCGGAAGGACTCAAAATCAAGAGATGTGATCTTATTGTTCAGATTGATTAATTGCCTTGAATAAAAAGTAAGAATATCAGCCGAGCTTTAAAAGTAGCTCGACTTTCTTTCTGACACTTTTAATGAAGCCCTATCATAAAGCATATCTAATAATTGGCTCGGTGATTTCCCACGTATATCAACCGACGTTGCTAGGTTATTGTCTTTTAAAATCTTCTTCAATTGTGTTGTTTTCAGCGGCGAAAACACAGTATAGAACTCAGATTTGTTTCCTTCGGCGGCCAATAGATATGGGTTGGCGATGTCCGTTTTTGTGGAGTCTTCAAAAACAACTTTGCCACCCATTGCTTTAACAAGCCTGTTGGCAAATTTCGGATTGGTGCGAACTTCGTCTCTCAATTCGTCAAAAAAACGATCAAGATAAGCAACCGCGTCTAGTCTCTCATTTTCTGCCATTTGCGTCCCGCTCGTTGTTGGCTGAGGAAATCTGTGAAGCGTTCAGAAAGGCGTTTAACATCGCCTTTAACGCCCCCATATTTCCCACGGAATGTATCATAACTATCTGGTGCTGCGCGTTCCATAGCGTTTAGTACGTGTACCGATTCAGGAATTTTAGGACCAAACCATCGATCTTTAAGATAAACTTCCTGAAGTTCATTTGCAATTTGCTTGGAGTAGCCAGTATTTCTGAAACGGGTGATCAAGACAAAATTTCTCGATGGCAAATCCGGAGCGACATTGGCACCCACCCAATCTGAGAATTGCTTTGTTCCCCATGTTGAAACTGCATCTGCTATGGTCGGCATAACGAAAACATCTGATAGAGAAAGACCAGCTCTCGCCAGTGGTGACAAGTGCGGAGGGCAATCAAAAAGGATTATGTCGTAGTATTCGCGCAGAACATCAAAACCGGTTTTAAAATGCTCAGCTAGTTTGTTTGCCAGTGAAGTAGGGGTTCCGGCTTGGGAATACCAAGTTTCTTCTAATCCCATCTCTTGCAGGCGTAGGTGTGGATGAGATGGAAGCGAAGATATCCATCCGAGACGGTCATCATTTTCTTCGGCAATACGCAGCTCTTCTAAAGAAACCGCATTGGGCATAATGAAATCTGCAACATTTGCTGGCTCACCTTTGATGAAGCTAGAGAGAAGGTGAGTAGCTCCTTTTCCTTGTTCATATGCCATTTGCACGCCGCGTTCCGTAAGCAACATTTGGCTGGAGTTGGCTTGTGCATCGAGATCTACCACACAAACATTCAAACCATAGAAATAAGATAGACCGTCAGCAAGCATCACGGTTGTTGTTGATTTACCCACGCCGCCTTTCAAATTAGCTATAGCTGCGATGATAGCTGTCATGAATTCTGTTGCTCTCTGTATCGTTCTCAGCGATGAGTTCAAAATCGCTTTAAATGCTCATCATAAATTGTTCTCACAATCTAATACCGAGAATCGCGTCAGTTTCCAGTCTTTGTTATGTTTTTCATATGTAATTTCTAAGACTATTGGAGGGGAAGTGGTTTTGATTTTGCAAATTCGCTTTGCAGTGATTTTTTATGACCCACTTTGGTGTTGTTTTATTGGAGTTTTAGTAATTTGTCTTTTTCACTAGAGTTAGCAAAAGAAGTTTATGCTGTAATTCCAACTTTAAATGAAGAAAATTATATTGAGGAGTGCCTCTCATCTTTGATGAAAGGCGATGAGGCTCTGAATGATGTTCACTTCGTCGTTGTGGATGGAGGAAGTGATGACCGGACTGTTGAAATTGTCGAAGCTCTAAAACAGAAGCACTCAAACTTATCTCTTTTGAATAATCCAAAAAAATTGCAATCAGCAGCTTTGAACTTGGCAGCAGAAAATGCGCCTCAAGACTGTAAAATTATGGTTCGCTGCGACGCGCATTCCATCTATCCTGAAAATTTTGTGTTGAAAGTTGCTTCCAAGCTCAAGGAAATTGGTTGTGCATCTGTTGTTGTGCCAATGGATGCAGTTGGAAAATCGGGATTTCAAGAAGCAAACGCATGGGTTGTTGATAAGCCTTTTGGAAGCGGAGGCTCGGCTCACCGTGGTGGGCAGGGCTCTGGTTATGTGGACCATGGGCATCACGCCGCTTTTGATCTTTCAGTGTACCGTGAATTGGGGGGGTATGACGAAAACTTCTCTCATAATGAAGATGCAGAGTATGACTATCGAGTAGCTCAAGCTGGCCATCAGATTTTTATGGATGCAGAATCTCGTATTGAGTATATGCCTAGGCCTACTTTCAATGGTGTTTGGAAGCAGTATTTCAAATATGGGCGTGGCCGCGCGATGAACATGAAGAAGCATGGCTCTAAACCAAAATTGCGTCAGGCAATTCCGATTATTAATCTCGTAATGATGTTGGGAAGTGGTGTTTTGTTTGCAGCTTTGCAAGCGACAGGGCTATTAAAAGCAATGCCGTTTCTGGCCGTATTTACGATGGCACCAATCGCTTATTTTGCTGCTCTAGTGCTGGTGGGTGTCTTGGGAATAAAAAGTCTTAAGAAATTATCAGGTTTCAATGCGGCTTTCGCTTTAGCCGCAATGCACAACAGTTGGGCGTTGGGGTTTGTAAAAGGGTATTTTTTCGTACCAGTTGAAAAACAACCCTAAAACTAAATTTCACATACTTTAGTGAAGAAAAGCGGAAGTTAAGGGCTTCCGCTTTTTTTTATGCTTTGGGGACAAACAGTGGTGCTGCGTGCAACCAGTTATTTTGCTTTGGCCAATTCCACAGATGATTGTGTCAAAAGTTCTGGTTTGTCCGAACATTTTTGTGTGTCATCATCATTCAACGTTGTGTATGAAACACAACGCACAACCGCACTCGTTCCATCTACAAAATCTGGTTTACCGTGCCAATCATAAATGTTGCCGGTCCAGATTTGGGTAATTAAACGTTGGGGTGCATCAGGAATATCGAATTCTTGATCAGTAGTTTCAAATATTTTCTCGTCATCGATGAACCAAGTAATTCGGTTTGGTGTCCACTCAAATGCATATAGATGCAATTCTTCACTGGCATCATAATCTAGAGCATGTGTGAAACCACCCATGGGCTTCCCATCACGGAAAATGTTGAACTGAACTTCATGCGTATCTTGGCCCAAAAATTCGATGTCAATTTCATCGTGCGGATCTTTGAAATAAGGGCCGGTGTGCGTGAAAAAACCGGTAATTACGCCAGATCCTTTAGCGGACTTCATAATCGTTTCATAACGACCATATTGTGTCCAACCTGTCTTTTGATACTCGGCACCAATATAGTCTTTTTTTCCACGTGATTCATGGGTCAAACTGAAAGCAACATCGCCATTGTCTAAAAATAGAAGATTGTCGGCCGACCAAGCATTCTGGAAAAAATCATCCTGAACAATAAAGTCAGAAATATACCATTTTCTATAATCATGCCCTTTCTCAAATGTGGACATGAAAGAGTCTATCAATTTGCGTTTGTTTTTATTTGTATAGTGTTCCTGTTCACTCGAAGGAACATCGGCGTGTGAGATGTTGCCATCTTGGTACGCGATAACCGCAAGAGCCGCAGCACAAGTGGCTGACATCATGAGTTTTGTATTCCTGAGCTTCAGAAAAGCGGCCAAAAAACTCATAATGAAACTCCAAATATTAACTTTTCAAAATTGTCTATTCAAATGCAAGTATTGGACCTATGTACAATTGAATATGAATAAATCCAATTTCTAATTTGTTTTTTCAGTGCATTGACTGCATTTTCTTGGCGCGGATTTTGCTACATGCAGTTCAAACCTTGCGAAATATACAAATCTTTTCAGTTAAGAGTATCCGTTTCTTAAGGTACTCAATGTTATAGGCGAGGGGCATAAGAGACTCTGATTGTGTTTGAGACAAAGTCGGAGAACCTATAAAGGAAGAGTATAGTGGTAACGAATGTCGGGGCTCTCCCGAGAGACAGTGATCAAAACCCGTTAGAACACAAAATGGTCCCTATGAGGGTTCCTTTTGAAGGAAGTTATTGGGAACTTGGTCTTGCTGCTGTGTGGTTTTTTTCAACAGCAACTGTTCTTCCTGGAATGGGAGGGATACGTTATCTCTGCTTGCTCGGATTTATAATCGGGGCCGTTCTCAATAGAGATTACTTAAGACCATATTTAGGGCATTTGTGGTTCTTCTTCTTGTTTCCAGCGTGGGTTTTATTTTCTACGCTGTGGTCTCCCAATACGGGCACAGCAATGAAGTTTGGGATGATGCATTTCCTGGATGTCATGTTGCTGATCTACATTGCTATTAGATTGAGTCCCCAACAAATCATCAGAGCAATTTACTACGGTTACATTCCGGTTGCGCTGATAGTGATCGCTTTTATTCCCAATTTGGGATCGCATAGCGTTCCAATGGGCTTTATTGAGAAAAACTCTGTGGCAACACGGATGTTGTTTATGTTTATGGCATCGTTGTACATGCTGTACGAAGCAAGGTCTTTTCTATGGGAGAAGGCATCCGCGATATTGTTTATCCCATTGTGTTTGTTGAGTATTTTTCTTGTTGAATCTGCAACTTCCTTAGCTTTGGCTATCCTAGCATTCTTGGTGATGACCTTTATTGGAACGGTTTGGAAAACACTTACGCGTGTTCAAGCTGGTACAACACTTCTGATGTTGACTGGCGGTCTCATGGCGATGAGTTTTCTATTGATTGCAATTTCTATATTCATTGATGGCCCAGTGAATGCATTTTTGGACATGATGGGCAAGGATGCGACTTTAACAGGGCGAACAGAGTTATGGGAATTTGCATCAAAAGATTTGATTCCTAAGCATCCGTTTATGGGGCTGGGGGCTGAAGGTTTTTGGCAAATCGGTAGAGGGGATGCAGAGGGGTGGCTAGAATACTTCTATAAGGAACAAGGCGTACGTTTTTCTTTCCACAACTCATACATCGAAATGATTGTGCATTTGGGATATGTTGGATTGATAACTTTCCTTATACCGTTGGCATTTAGCGTTTGGAGAGCAATTAGTAATTTTTTCCGATACCAAGATATTGCTTCAGCCTTCTTTTTGATAGTAGCAGTGCTTGCACTGGCTAGGTCTATGACAGAATCAGAATTATATAATGTTTTTGATATTAGTAAGGCTATGCTGTTTATTGGTGGTATTACAATGTTGTCATCAAAAACTGTTTTAGTGCCGATGCCACAGAATGTTATGGGGCGCGTTCGTTCGTGAGTTATGTTGATATGAAAGTTGAAAGAGAAGCTCACAAAATTTCTCAGACTGTAGATGTCAGTGTGATTATTGCTGCGTGGAAAGCACAATCATATATTCATAAGGCTATTGAGTCAGCGTTGTCTCAAACTGGAGTAACTCTTGAAGTTATCGTAGTGGACGATGCTTCTCCTGATGAGACATTTGAAACGGTACAAGCTTTGACGGACGGCGATGTACGATTAAAAGTTGTCAAACTGGACAGTAATGGCGGTCCTTCAAAAGCAAGAAATGTCGGTATCCAAAATTCAAGTGGGCGCTACATTGCAATTCTTGATGCCGATGATGCGTTCACGGCTGAAGATCGTTTGCAAAAACTGGTTAGAATAGCGGATCAAGAAGAAGCAGACATTATTGTCGACAACATGATCCGAGTGAATGCCAAAGGACAACGCATTGATGCGGGCAATTTTCTGGAGTGTTCAGAATACAAGTCTCGTCACATAATAGGGCTGAAACAATATGTTCTTGAGAATGTGATGATGTCTAAAGGTCCGGGGCTGGGATATTTAAAACCTTTAATCAACGTTGATAGCCTTAAAAAGCGTGGAGTGTCTTACGATGAAACTCTACGGAACTCAGAAGATTATTATCTAATTGCGGACTTGTTGGCAGGCGGAGCAAAAATGGTTTTTGAGCCATTTGCAGGATATGCGTATCAGGTTGAAGAAGGGTCCATCTCGCACCGTTTGACTAGCGAATTAACAAGCAAACTTGTTGATGCAGCTAAGAGATTTGACAATAGACATGTTGGCAAATTGTCACGTGCTGAGAAAAATGCAGTTGCAAAATACCGTACTCGATTAGAGCACACGCATGTATTTCAACAAATTGTTGAATGCTTGAAAATGAAACAAGTATCAGGTGTATTATCGGCACTGTTTTCACGTGTAGATGCATTTCCATTTGTTTTTAATCAGTTTTTTAAAATATTATCTAAGAAAATTTCTCGTTCTTAGTAGCGCTCAACAACAGCTAAATACAGTATGGTTAACTTGTGAGTAGCGTTAGTATTGTATTGCTATTGTCTGAGAGCTCTTTGTTTCACATAACATTACCGAAATATGAGATTAACTTGTCTTGTCTTGAATTTTCTTGTCATTACTACACATGCTCAATGATCATTGGAAATCTCAACTGAAGATAAACTCAATTGAGTCAATTTTTATACGGTTTTGAACGAGATCTAAGCAGCTGCTTGGTATGAGAGTTCAGAAAACTACTTGTTTGATGGTTAGGTGACGTCAAATGAGTTAAATTCGACATTTTTTCAAAAAAACTGTCGTATAAATCGAATAATTCTCACCTGTGGTGAATTTTGGCCTCGATATTGCTCGTATAGGGGAAATCCAGGTCTCGCGTACTTAACGCAGAAATGTAAAGGGGATACCTCGTGACCAAATTAATTAAAGTTCTAGGTGTTGGTGCACTGACAACAGCAATGGGAACACAAATAGCTGTTGCTCAGGACGATATGTTCCGCCGCGACAGAATTAAGGGTGCTGGTGAACGTTACCTTCCTGAATTTGAACAGCGTGATATTCGTCTGGGTGGTTTCAAATTACGTTCAGAGCTTGGAGTTGGTGTTGAGTCAAACTCAAACATATTTGCGGCTGGACGCGAAGGTCGTGTAAACGATGGAGGCTTTACATTCTTTGTTGATAACGAAGAAGAGTCTGACATCATTGTAATGATTGTGCCAAAATTGAACCTGACTTCAGATTGGAACAGACACCTTCTAAGTGCCTCTGCAGAAGTAAATCACAGCGAATTCACTGACAATGGTGATGAGAGTCACACAGATTTTGGTGGTTCACTACGTGGTCGTATTGATGTGTCGCGTGAATTCAATTTTACTTTGAATGCAGGATACCAAGATATTACAGAGCGTCGTGGTATTTTTTCAATTAATCAAGATCTCGCAAGTGAGCCTGCTAAGTATAATGTATTTAGCACCGGGGCTGAAGCTAACTGGAAACGCGATTCTCTTCGTTTTACAGCCGGTGTAAATGTTCGTGACTTTTCATACGACAACATCACTTTCACTGACCCATCATTGAACAATGGAATTGCGAATGATCGTTCATTCCGCGACTTCACATACACAGAGCTGAGTGCTCGTGCAGGTTATGCTGTCAGTCCGGATGTATCGTTCTTTGTAAACAGTGCATTCCAGCAGCGTGACTACGATACAGTTCAAATTGGTGGACTTGTTCGTGATGCTTCTGGGTATCGTTTGCAGGTGGGTTCAAACTTCCAACTTTCACAACTCCTTCGTGGTGAAGTTGCTGTTGGATACCTTCAAGAAGAGCGTGATGCAGCAGGTTTTGGAGATATTTCCGGTCTAGCTGTGAATGCTGATGTGCAATGGTTGCCAACGACGCTGACAACAGTTTCCGTGGGTGTGGACAGTTATACAACAGACACTGGACAGCCAAACCTTCCTTCAGCGCTAGTGACACGCGGTGAGATAGGTGTTGTGCATGAACTAAAAAGAAACATTCTTTTGAACGCATCCGCAACATCTGGAGTGGAAGAGTTTGAAGGAACTGGCATTGGGTATAATCAAGGTTTCTATGATTACCGAGCCGGTGCCACATACAAAATGAACCAAAATGCTCATGTGGATTTCACATTGAGTTTCAACGGTCGTGATTCAGATTCTGATCTGCTGGGCCGCAATTTTGATCAAACAGTTGTAGGTGTTGGAGTTAAGCTCTTCCCATAAGGGAGGAGTCTAAATCTGCTCAATTTTAGTATAGTAACAAGCTTTTAAAGCGCGCAAGGACCAAAGTTTTGACCAAGGCATATCCTTATCCAATAGAATCGAATGCAATGAGTTCGTTTCCGGGCAATCAGAGCGGACCTAATCAGGTGATTAGTCTGTCTCAAATCGTTCGCACGATAAGACGCAATTTGATGCTTCTTGTAATCGTGGTGCTTTCAATCTTTTCGGTTGTTGCGTTCTTAACAATGCAAATGACGCCGATTTATCAATCTGCTACAAAAGTGATTGTAGATCAGCGTGAAAACGCAGTTTTAGATGTCGGTGTGTTATCTGGTTTGCCAGCTGACCCCGGCGTCTTTGAAACTGAGCTTGAAATTATAACCAGCCCAGTATTGCTTCAAAGAGTTGTGCGTAAGCTTGAGCTTCAAAAGCACGCCGAATTCAACCCTTCACTTTATGTTCCGACGGATATGGAAGTGTTTCAGGGGAATGTTAAAGGCTATATTTCTTCTCTCCTTCCGGGAAAAGAAGAAGTTGTTGTCGAAGAAAAAATTCTGACTGAAGAAGAAAAAGCTGAACTTGAAATCGTAACAGCAGCTCAAATACTTGCATCAAAAGTAAAAGCTGAACGTGATGGTCGTAAATTCGTGTTTTATGTGACTGCTAGCAGTACGGATGCGGGACGATCAGCTGCTATTGCTAATGCTGTTGCTGACCAATATCTCGTAGATCAACTCGATACACGTTTTGAAGAAACTCGTCGTACAAACCAATGGCTTGATGACCAGCTAACAGATCTTCGCAGTGAACTAAATGCTGCTGAGCGTGCTGTTGAATCTTATCGTTCATCGCAAGGTCTCTTGAGTGCTAGTGGTCAAACACTAACTGAACAGCAAATTTCTGACATTCAGGCGCAAATGATTGCGCAGGAAGCAGAATATTCTGAGCGTCGTGCTCGCTTGGCTGCTGTTCGTAATTCATTGAATACTGGTGCAGGTGCTGAAGCGATGGCAGAAGCACTACAGTCTAATGTGATCAACAACCTACGCACTCAACAGGCTCAGATCACACGTGAGCGTGCTGACCTTGAAACTAAATATGGTCCACGTCACCCTGATGTGATTTCTATCGTTGGTGAAGAGCGTGATTTACGTGCACAAATCGATGCTGAAGTTCGTAGAATTGTATCAAGTTTGGAAAGCGAAGTTTCAATTTCACGTCGTCGTCTAGATAGCCTCCGCGAGAGCTTAGGAAATCTGCGTGGTGAATTAACTCAGAACAACCAAGCCAATATTAAATTACGCGAATTGGAACGTAACGCTGAAGCTTCTCGTACGCTTTATGAGCAAATCTTGTCTCAGTTTATGGAAACTAACCAGCAAGAGACAATTGAAGATGTAGATGCGCGTGTTCTGGCTTACGCTGATGTGCCGATATCTCCAGCTCTTCCGCGTAAAGCTGTAAACTTTGCTTTGGGATTGTTTCTTGGCCTAGCAGCCGCTGGTGGTATCGTAATTGTCATGGAGTTGTTGGACAATCGCGTATCTTCAGGTGAAGAAATTGAAGAGCGTAATGGTGTTCCATTCTTGGGCAATGTACCTCTGCTTCCATCAGGAATTGGATCAAAAGTGAAGCCTGGTAAGTATTTGATTGAGCACCCAATGTCTGCATATGCAGAATCGATGAGAAACCTGCGTGCATCAGTTAAATTCGCTAACATTGATAATCCAGCTAAACTGGTAACCGTGACTTCTTCTTTCCCTGCTGAAGGTAAAACAAGTTTGTCTCTATCATTGTCGCGTATGTCTGCAATGACAGGTTCTCGTACTCTTGTTATTGATGGAGACTTTAGACGTCATCAATTGACAGAAACATCAGGATTGAAGCCGAAGGTTGGTCTTGTTGAGTATCTATTGGGCGAAGTTGAGCTTAAGGATGTGATCCAAAAGGATACGGAAACTGAGTTGGACATTCTTCCGCTTACATCATCACGTAAAACAACACGCGATGTGTTTGGATCTAAAACATTTGACGCAATGATTGAGCGCTTAAAAGCTGATTATGACTTGATTATTGTTGATACTGCACCGCTTCTTCTTATGGCAGAATCTCGTGTTATCGCAGCTAAATCAGACCAAGTACTTGTCGCTGCTCGTTGGCGTCGTACTAGTCGCGCGGCTCTTGCCCAAACTCTGGGTGTGTTGCGTGAATTTAGTGCGAACATTGCGGGTGTGGCTCTTACATTTGTTGACCTCAAACGTTTATCGAAACACTCAGGTGCTGCGTTGAGCAATTACAAAGCTTATTCAAAATACTATATCAACAACTAGATATAGTTTTGAACTAAAACTAAATTGCCCCGTTCTGTTTAAGCAGGGCGGGGTTTTTGTTATAGTTCGTAAACCTCTATGTCTGACTGTCTATTTTGAATAGTATAAGATAGTCTTATTTCCTCCTCGAAATCAGATATAGGGGAGGTCGGGATGGCCAATAGTGCCCACCTGAAAGTAATTTTTTGATCAATAATCGTGTCAACTATGCAAAATTCACTCATTCGTCTAACTGAATTTTAGTGAGCTCGTTGTAAAGAGTTCTTACAGAACATAAATACAAACGTATTTCCCTATTAGAATGTATTCTTGAATTATTAGATTGGCACAATATGTGCAGCTATTGAATTGCTGCTCTCTTGCGCAGTTTAGCAAATGAATTGAAAGGTTGGAAAGTTGGAATTCTTCACGAAAACGGCTGTGGATGCAGCAGTATTGGCCGGAAAGCACTTGCTGAGTGAATACAAGCGTCATCATATTGAGGTTTATGGTGTCGACACTCTATCAGTAGGAAATCGAGGTTTGACAAAAGAAATTACTTCGATCCGTGATCATGAGGCAGATCAAATAATCAAGGATCTGATTTCTGACCGCCATCCAGAGCACAATCTTCTGACAGAAGAAACAGGTTTAGTAGATAATGGGAGCCCTTATACTTGGGTTGTTGACCCATTAGATGGTAGTTCCAACTATGTAAACCACAATCCATTCTTCGCGGTTTCAATCTGTCTAGCATACAATAACCAACCAATTACCGGCGTCATATTTGCACCACTAATTGAAGAACTTGCTGTTGCGCGCAAAGGACAAGGGTGCACAGTCAATGGAAGACGAGTTAGCGTATCTGACACAGGAGCTCTTTCCAAAAGCTACTCAGTTGGTTGTCCTGGTGGAGATAAGACTAATAGACGTTTTTCTAAAATGAGCTATGCCCTAAATGAAAATATTAAAGATTTCCGAAAAATGGGCTCTGCAGCCATTGAAGCATACGTAGTGGCAGCAGGTCGTGTAGATAGTTTTGTTACATTGAATATATCTCCATGGGATATAGCTGCTGGTGCTCTTTGTGTCGAAGAAGCTGGTGGTAAAGTGACCAATTTCCAAGGTGAACCTTGGGATATGACCAAATCAGATGTTTGTATGACGAATGGTGTGATCCATGAAGATGTTCTTAAAACTATTCAACTGGTGAACCCTAAATCTGAAGAGTATTCAGACAATAGTCTAATTGGATAACCTTAAGAGTAAATTGCGTTATGTATACAACATTAACTCGTGAGACCGTTTCTGAATATGTTCTAGGCTTAGAGCGTTGTCGGGAAATATTGGGAGAGGGTGGAGAGCTCACCGTCTCTGAGATTGGTGATGGTAATCTGAATTATGTTTATCGTATTCAACGTTCTGATGATGCTAGTCGTTCGGTAATATTAAAGCAGTCTGTTCCTTATCTGCGAATGGCAGGTGAGAGTTGGCCTCTGAACAAAAATCGCATGCTTATCGAGATTAAGGCGTTAGAGGCTTATAATAAAATCACGCCAGATTTTGTGCCAGACATTTATTATTCTGATGAAGAGATGTGTGTCTTGATAATGCAGGATTTGGGTGAGGTTAAAGTCCTACGTTATTCCATGATCGAGGGGGATACTTTCTCTGGTCTTGGGGGTGATATTGGTTGTTTCTTAGCCAAGTCTTTGTTTTCGACAAGTTATCTGGGTATGCAGAGCGTAGAGCGCCGTGAGTTAATGCAAGATTTTATGCTTAACGATGATTTATGTAAGCTTACGGAAGAGTTTATATTCACATTTCCTTTCATTGATCACGAGTCAAATTATCAGAATCGTGAGATGAATGAATACGCGTTGAAATTATTCAGGAATGATAGGGAATATTTGGAAAGTGTGCTGCACTATAAAGAATTGTTCCTAAGCAAGACTGATGCGCTAATCCATGGTGATTTGCATACAGGTTCTTTAATGGCGGCATCGGATCAGACATATGTTATTGATACCGAGTTTGCTTTCTTTGGTCCATTTGGTTTTGATGTTGGAAAAATTATTGCGAACTTCCTAATGTCTTATACATCTCACTTTTACCGTGAGGGTGGGGCTGAATTTCAGGTGTGGGTGCTTAAGGAAATTCAATCGATTTGGAATGTGTTTGAAAAGGAATTCTTACGTCAGTGGAATGACTCTCAAGGTTCGGCACTAATTTATCAAAATTCACTTGATGCAGATCATCTAGCTGTTTTTAAACAAAACTTTATGAAGCGCATTTTCGAAGATGCAATTGGATTTTGCGCGTGTTCTCTAGCCCGTCGTACGATTGGTATTGCTGGAGTAGCCGATATTCGTGACATTGAAGATTTGGCGATACGTGCAAAGCTGGAAATAATGAATATCGACCTGTCTCATCAGTTGATGAGGAACCGAAAAAATATGACCTCGATTGATGAGTTGGTTTCAGCTCTAGAGGAATTCTACGCCAACAAGACATTAGAAATTTAGGGGACTATTTATGACGAAATCAATGATCGGTATTATACCTGCAGCGGGAAGTGGTGTTCGCGCACGTCCATATAGTTATGAGATCCACAAAGGTCTTTTTGAGATCGATGGTCGTTCCAATATTGCACGTACAATCGATATTATGCGTGATGATCTGGATATAGAAGAGGTTGTAATTATCCTTGGTTATATGGGAGATGCAATTCGTGATACGTTTGGTGATGGGGCCGATTTTGGCGTTAGTATAAAATACATTGAAAACTCCCACCTTGACCGAGGTTGGGCTTGGTCTGTTGTGCTAGCAAAACATCTATTGGCAGGCCGTCATGCTTGTATCATGTTGAGCGATGAGTTCTATCTGAACACAAATATAGGTGAGATTAAATCCTCAGTATCAGATGACAATATGGTGACAGTTGCAGTCAAACGTGAACAGGATGAAAGTCTGATCAAGAAGAATTTCTCTGTAGAGCGCAGTGATGACCGTATTATCCGTTTGGTCGAAAACCCTGTTACAGTGAATAATGACATATTGGGAATGGCTACTTTTATTGTGAACCCTAAAGTACTGACGGCGTTGGAAGAAGCGTTTGATCAGGGGCGTCCTAGTATCGAGTTTGTGAACTTTATTGATGAGCTCATTAGAGATGGTCACACTGTTAAGGCGTTCGACTTCGAGGGTGAATACATAAATTTGAATGATGTTGCCAGTTTGGAAGCAGCAAATGACATGGCAATTCGGGAAAGATTGAATAGTTCAAAATAAGTTCAAGAAAAACTTGAGAATGGAATTAGTTTTAGAAACTATAGATTGTTATGGAATACATCAACAACTAGATATAGTTTTGAACTAAAACTAGATTGCCCCGTTCTGCTTAAGCAGGGCGGGGTTTTTTGTGGAAGTGTTCTCCATAATCTCTCCATAAAACATGGACAATGTATTCAGGCGCAGAAAATATGTTTGAGTGTGGTTTTGAATGTGAGAAAACATGGATAATGCTCTTATATTGATAGCTGAAGATGAAGCAGAAATTGCTGAAATTGTTGGCGTATATCTAGAAAATGCGGGTATGCGCATTGTGAAGGCAACCGATGGGGAGCTGGCGCTTTTGCATGCTAAACAGCTGAAGCCAGATTTAATATTGTTGGATATAAAAATGCCCAAGAAAGATGGCTTGGAAGTTTTAAGAGAAATTCGACGTAATTCAAATATTCCCGTTGTGATGATGACTGCATTAGCCGAAGATATAGATAAGATTTCTTCTCTTCGTCTTGGTGCCGATGATTATGTGGTGAAACCCTTTAATCCACTGGAAATAGTTGAGCGCGTTAAAGCAGTGCTCCGTCGAACTGTCGGTCAGGTCGACAATGAGATAGCGCTTAGAGTTGGCTGCCTGAAAATTGATAGAGATGCGAATGCAGTGTTCGTTTTGAGGGGAGATGAGGAAATTCATGTTTCTCTGACACCAACTGAATACTTAGTGATCGCTCACATGTCATACTCTTCCAAGCGTGCTTATTCTCGGTCGGAATTGGTCGACGCATGTCTTCCAGAAGGAGAGGCTCTGGAGCGCACTGTTGATAGTCATGTCTCTAACACAAGAAAAAAATTGGAAATTGCGGGTGCCAAGGGATATTTGGAAACGGTGCGGGGAGTAGGGTATCGTTTGGAGCCTTTGACATAATGGCCAAACATCAAAGACTTCGTGTCCAGATGTCGCTCTCGATGATTTTGACTGCCATCATTGCTCTATTGATCTTTATTTCAGGAATGACAGCGTTCTATATGCAAATTAGAGTTAGTTGGCTTTCTCATCTATCGGAAGAAAATAGACTGGCGCTCGAGCAATTGATGGCGCGAGAGGAGGTTTCTTCAGAAGCGGTCACTGCCTTGGTTGGAGCGTTTTCCTATTCATGGGATAGTCGATACGGATGGGGAGAAATTACCTACGTTGTGATACTCAGTATTGCTGCAATAGCTATATCGACAGGGATCGGAATTTGGGTTGCAAGTCGAATTAGTAAGCCTATTGAATCGATCACCGAGGCAGCTATCGATGTCTCAAAGGGGGACTATAAGTTTTCAGCTGATCGAACATTATTTCGCTCTCGAGAATCGCAAAACCTTCACGACGCGTTTGAACGAATGACGCGATCGTTAGAACAAGCTGATAGAGAATTGACTGCATCAGCAGCTGCAATAGCTCATGAATTGCGAACACCCCTTACCGTACTTCAGGGGAGATTGGTGGGATTTAAAGATGGAGCTTTTGAGCCAAATGACCAAAATATTTCGGCGTTGCTTCGACAGGTTGAAACTTTGGTCAGTATTGTCAAAGATCTTAAAATATTGGGCGGAGTGGCGGACCGACAACAATTTGAGATCGAAAAACAAGACCTTGAAGTTATAGTTTCTGCCGTTGTAATGGCGTCACGACCTGATCTTGAGGCTTTGAGTTTTGAAATAGGTGTTAATACGACCTCTGTGGAAGCGAATGTGGATTCATCTCGTGTTACGCAGGTTCTCAATTCATTGGTTGAAAATGCCGCTCGTTATGCGCAATCGGGAAACTACATAGAGTTTTCTTTAACCAAAGATGGTGAGGCCGCGCTTTTGATCATTCGAGATAAGGGGCCTGGATTGTCGAATGACGAAAAAAAGCAAGTTTTCGATAGGTGGTGGCGTGCAGATGCATCGCGGAATAGGCAGAGTGGTGGGTCTGGTTTGGGGTTGTCAGTCGTTAAAGCCATTGTGGAAGCACAAAATGGTGAAATCATTGTGTGTGATCCAAGTGATGGCATCGGCGTACAATTTGAAATACGATTTCCCACTTGATGAAAGTGTAGACCATAATTGAGATCGAAACTAAAAAGGGATTAACTCAGTCTCATAACAACTGAATTATCTAATAAACAATATTTCTGGATTTTTTTCTTCATGGTGCCGGCTGCAGGAGTCGAACCCGCGACCTGATGATTACAAATCAACTGCTCTACCAACTGAGCTAAGCCGGCACACCATGAAGAGGTGCTGTAACTAATCTTTTGCGCGACTGGATGCAAGTCCTTTTTTGAAGTTTTTTCAAAAAAAAATCAGCCGCGCGAAAAGTTGCTAAATTTTGGTTATTCAAAGAATGAAAGTACGATTGCACTCACGACATATCCAATCAAAACGTGAGCTCCATCTATCCAAAATAGAGCAAGTGTTTTTTCCGCATAAATGTGGTCGTAAAGCAAAGAAGTTATAGAAAAACCTATTGCTAGAAGAGCAGCAAATCCAGCGTAGGAAGTGAGGCTTGCTGCTCCAGCAGTGAGTTGTCTCAAAACAACTGCCAGAACAATTACGGTAACCAAAGTACTTAAAAATCCAAGCCCCATAGACATTGCTGGGTCGGAATTTGGAAAAGCTTTTTCCCACGCAGCTTCTAGGCGTTCCGGAGACATTTGACGAATCGAATCAAAGTCTGCAACTCCGGTTGATGCTAATGTGTGTGCCGTCCAATCTTCAGTGAACAACACTCCATAGAACACAAATCCTATCATATAGAACGCGATTGTCGCCAAAACGACACCAATAACGTTAATTCCACCTATTCTTGGCATCTTTTAACCCTCCTTAGAAACCAGCTCTTTTCAATTACCCATTGAGCGCGCTAAACAACCCTACAATAACGCCCAATTCGGTCATTTTGTATGCCTAGGCATGTGACCGGCTTGTTACCTTACTCTATTATGACGAAATTGTAATATGTCACGCATTCTGATCACGTCCGCTCTTCCATACATCAATGGTGTAAAGCACCTAGGGAACTTGGCTGGTTCAATGTTACCTGCGGATGTTTATGCACGGTTTAAGCGTCTGCAAGGCCATGATGTTTTGTATATTTGCGCCACGGATGAGCATGGAACTCCAGCGGAACTTGCCGCGGCTGAAGCTAATGTGAGCGTCCAGCAATATTGTGATGAACAACACGAAATTCAGCGTGCTGCAGGTGAGGGGTTTGGATTATCTTTCGATTGGTTTGGACGCTCTTCTGGAGAGCAAAATGCCAAATTGACACAAGAGTTTGCAGAAAAATTAGAAGCAAACGGATTAATCGAAGAGCGAACATCAAAACAGGTTTTCTCAGTTGATGATGGCCGTTTTTTACCGGATCGGTATGTAGAGGGGACTTGTCCTCATTGTGGGTTTGAAAAAGCGCGCGGTGATCAATGTGATAGTTGCGGGCGTTTGCTTGATCCGGTTGATTTGATCGAGCCGTATTCTGCGGTTTCTGGCTCAAAAAATATTGAGATTCGCGATACCGTTCATTTGTTCCTTTTACAGGAGAAAATGCAGGCGACTATCCGCTCGTGGGTAGATGAAGCGGAAAACTGGCCGCAGCTTGCAAGATCCATTGCGTACAAGTGGTTAGATGAAGGTCTTCAGGACCGAGCCATTACGCGTGATCTCAAATGGGGAGTACCTGTTTTAAAAGATGGAAAGCTTCGTCCAGGTTTTGAAGATAAAGTTTTTTATGTCTGGTTTGATGCGCCTGTTGAATACATTGCTGCAACTCAGGAATGGGCTGAAGCCGAAGAGGGACGTGATTGGGCAAGTTGGTGGCGCAAGGATGAGGGCGCGGATGATGTGTCTTATGTTCAGTTTATGGGAAAAGATAATGTGGCGTTCCACACTGTCTCATTTCCGGTCACCATTTTTGGGTCTCAAGAACCCTGGAAAACGGTTGATAAACTAAAGGCGTTCAACTGGGTGACATGGTATGGTGGTAAATTCTCAACGAGCCAAAAACGCGGCGTGTTTATGGATCAAGCACTTGATTTATTGCCGGCAGATTATTGGCGTTGGTATTTGATTGCAAATGCTCCTGAGGGATCAGATGCACCTTTTACTTGGGAAGGTTTCCAGTCTGCAATCAATTCTGATCTCGCAAATGTGCTTGGAAATTTCGTAAACCGGATCACAAAATATACGGTTTCGAAATTTGATGGTGTATTGCCGGGCGAAGGCGAAGTAGGAGAAGACGAGGCGTGGTTGGAAAATGAATTGAAACAACGACTTCCACAGCTTGTGTCTTATTATGAGAACATGGAGTTTAGGAAGGCAGCAGCCGAGACGCGAGCAATTTGGGCTGCGGGGAATGAATATCTCACAAAAGCCGAGCCTTGGGTGAAATTTAAAACAGATAAAGATGCTGCGGCTGTTGGTGTTCGATACGGATTGAACCTTGTGGCTCTGTTCGGAATTCTAGCTTTGCCCATCATTCCGGAGACTGGGAAAAAAATTCTGGATGCTATTGGTGTGCCTGAAGCAAATAGATCATTCAGATTAGATGATGTGTCGGGCATATTGAATGCGCTTCCAATTGGTATGGAAGTCAGAGCGCCGGATGTGTTGTTCTCAAAAATTGAAGATGCTCACGTGGAAGAGTGGACTGAAAAATTTGGTGGAGGTTAATAACGCCAAAATTCAGTTTGAATCATTTGAAAGGCAGGCTATTTAGTCTGCCTTTTTTGATCCGTATTCTTCATATGTGCCACCAAACGCGTATGACAACATTCCTACCCCTCGGGCAACCGTGAAAACGCGCTTGCCAATGGTGGCGTCAGTTTTCCCAAGTTTGGTGACCCAACTAATTCCCAATAGTATACTTCCAATGCTTGTACGTATTAAGCCATCTATAAGTGCTTTTATACGTCTGCTTGAGTTGGATTTATGGCGATTTATAATGATTGAGTCGGTTATGCCTGTGCGATACCAGCGTTTCCACAACCAACCCAAACTTGACCTGTTTAAGGGAACATCTTCATCAACAACAGCATTGGGAGCGTTTGATAAAGTGCAGCCAGCATCATGCATCTCGTAGAAGAAAAGTGTGTCTTCTCCTCCCGTTAACGACATTTCTTCTGAAAATTTGAGGCCAGTACGTTTTATTGCATCCAGAGAAATCAAAGAATTCCCAACACCAGCTGGAGTGTCTGTAGGGCCCGGCTTGGGAAGTTCGATCCCATGAGGCTTCGACGCTGATATCCATTTGGGCGTATCATTCTCGTATTGAGATATGACGTTTCCGAAAACAGCATCGGCGGAATCTTGTTTTTGCTGTTTTAGAAGTTCTTCCAGCCAATTTGCGTGCGCAACTTCGTCATCATCAATGAAGGCGACAAATTCGAAACCATTTTTGAGCCCGATTTCCAACGCAGTATTGCGGACATGTGTTACGCCTGGGCGTTTTTCCCATTGATATTGCACTTTATAAATGCTGGTTTCTGAATAAGTATCATATACTGATTGGGCGCTCCGATCAGGATCATTGTCCACGATTAAGATCGTGACTTCATTTGCACTCAGCGTAGAGAGCTTCAACTTTTCCAAACTAGATAATAATTTTTCAAGCGGCGCTTTCCTTTTATAGGTAGCAATAGCGACAAGAATTCTTGAAATCGAGTTGGATTGGTTTGGCACAGTATCACTCTAATCATATTGAAGACATATACTGATATGCAATTGAAGTGCTATCAAATGATAACTAGAGCTGACATTATTTCTTTTCTTTCAGAAGCTGGCGTGACGCTTCATACAGTGCAATTGAAGCTGCACTGGACACATTCAAGCTTTCCATTTTTTGCGAAATTGGAATTTTGGCAAGTTGGCTACATGCCTTCGCGATAAGTGGACGAATTCCAGAACCTTCGGCACCCATAACGATTGCCAGAGGGGCGGGGGTATCGAATGCTTCACTGATGTCAACGTCAGTATTCCCATCCATCCCGACAACCCACCAGCCAGCATCTGCTAATGCAGTCACAGCGCGCGACAAATTAACAACCGCGACTTCCGGTATTGTATCAATTGCTCCCACAGCTGCTTTCGCCAGAGCGCCTCCGAGTTTAGGTGAGTTTCTAGTCTGCATGACCACCGCCTTCGCATCGAAAGCAGCTGCCGAACGGAAAACAGCGCCCACATTTTGTGGATCAGTAACTTGATCGAGAATTACAATGGGGCCTTCTCCATTTGCAAGAACATCTTCAAACTCTGCCCCATTCAATTCGGTTGTGTGTAACGCAACACCCTGGTGGACTGAATCTGGAGGAAGTAGACGGTCGATGTCTTTGGGATCAGACAATTGAGCAAAGTGAGGAAGGCTATCAGCATTCAATCCTAGTTTTTGAGCGCCATTTCGGCTTAAAAAGGCACGAAGATTCTTTCTTTCGCTATTTTTTAAGGCTGATGAGACTGCATGAACGCCCCAAATCCACACTTCACCTTCTGGAAGTTGTTGATAAGTAGATTTTTTTTGATTTTTGTAATTTTTTTTGGGTTTGTCCGCAAACGACTGCTTGCGTGGTTTGTTCTTCATGTCTATAAAGCGCCCTTCGTAAGGTATTTGCGAGCAGGCTTAGAGACGTTTTCAAAGCTGTGCAAGCAAAGATCTTTCTAACACTTCTATTAGTGTTACACCCTTGGAGGGGTGGGAGAGTGGTTAAATCCAGCGGATTGTAAATCCGCCCGCATTGCGTACACTGGTTCGAATCCAGTCCCCTCCACCATTTTACTTACATTGGAATAAGTTACTTCATATCAATAGTTGTTTGAGAACGAAATTTTTTGTGTTTTCCGATTGGATGTATGCCGCATAGTGTGCAGGTGTGTATTAGAATAAGACAGTTCAGTAATTCAAATTGAAAGAATGCGTCATGCCTTGAAATTGAGCATAGTCGTGTATCAATAGAGCAAAGAAGCTTTTAACTTTCCTTTGGAGCCGGTTGGGTGTGTTTTTTCTTGAATTGTCAGTGCGCTTATTTTTAGATCTAATTTATTAAAGTCAACAAGTGAAATACAACGGCAAGCAGTTTCTCATTAACACTTAAGTATTGCCGTCATTAAACGTTTTACGAGTTTTTGATATTTCGAGGAATGAAAATCAAAAGTAACGATGGGGTTCGTTTTTAGGTGTGTAGTTAAATTAAGTATAGTTATATATTAATTGGTTGGGTGACATCCGGTTTATGTTTTTAAGTTCGCTTGCTCGATTGTTATAAATGAAGTTCAAACTATTATTTGTTGTATAGAGTGATGTGAATACTATGAATTTAATGGATGTTGCGTGTTTATGTTCAGTTATTGGAATGAACTGTAAAATAAACTCGCGTGAATGGAGAAAAACTACATTAACTGATTGCAATTCTGTTCTGTTCGTTTATTTGTGTCTGTAAGGTCGTTGCAGGAATGAGCGAGCTTAATTTGTTAATTTTATCGTTCGAATTTTATCGTTTAAATTAGCGCGACTTGTAGAGTTTGGGTGGGTGTTTTTCGGTTTTGGAAAATCTTTTACGGGATATTTTTCATAACTGGCGCGGTTCTTGCGGGAGCCCTTGTGTAGAGCACGCAAATGGGATGAATAGCTGTGAAACACAATACTATTATTGAAAGTGGCTTCGTAAGTGGACTTAGCGGAGTTGAACAAAATCAAAGCAATTGGTCTAAGGCCAGATTGAGCAAGTCAAAACGTATAGCGGATTTGGCGCTTGCTGCAGGGGTGATTGTTTTTCTATTTCCTTTGTATGTGCTCGTTGCTATTTTGATTAAAATGAACGATGGCGGACCGGCCCTGTTTAAACAGCGTCGTATCGGCGTGGATGGCAAAGAGTTCTATTGTTATAAGTTTAGAACAATGGTGCTAAATGCTGAAGATCAATTGAAATCAGTGCTGGAAAATGATCCTGAAGCTGCGGCTGAGTGGCGTCAGTTTAAGAAGTTGAAGAAGGACCCACGTATTACAAGTGTAGGTCGCTTTCTTCGCAAATCCAGTTTGGATGAGTTACCGCAGTTAATTAACATTCTTAAAGGTGAGATGTCAGTAATTGGACCGCGCACGATTACGCGTGCTGAAACTCCAGATTACGGTGGAATGCAGGACTTTGCAGTTTATTGTAGCGTGCGCCCTGGTGTGTTGGGTCTATGGCAGTTGAGTGGCCGAAGTGATACAGGCTTTTCCAAGCGTGTTGAGCTTGATGTGAAGTATGTGCGCGAATGGTCCTTCTGGAATGATATCAAAATCTTGTTTGTTTCGATCCCAGCTGTATTGCTTGGAAAAGGTGCTTATTAGTATTTAGGTTTTATTCGCAAATTTTGTCGGGGGACAATTGTTGTGAAATATAAAAAAAGCCTTCCAGGTTCTGGAAGGCTTTTTTTTGTGTTCTAGAAAAATATAGCTCTAAATGAAAGAAAGATAGTCGCCCAAAATACACCGCATGTTGCCAGAATAAACAAAAGTGTTTGCCAGCCAGCCCATTTTTCTTCTGCTTTCAATTCCTTGATAGCGGGGTGGTTTGACGCGTAGGCGGAGTTGAATTCAACAATGTTGTTTGAAGAAGAAACGTAACTGTTCATAGTTGAAATCCTCAATAACTTAATTAATCTGTTGAGGTTCAGCGTACTAAAGTCCCAAAAAGAGAATCTTAATTTTGAGCAAGAAATTTTTTGTTTCTATCCAAATCGGTGGACCTAAGTGGATGCTTTGCGTCTTCTGGGCTTTTTAAATGTGCGATCAATCACAGAGTTTGTAAGATTACGGCACAGAAAAGCAATGTTTTTAGGCGATGTAAAAAAGCAAGACAAGAAGCCGGCGATGTTCCTAGTCTTTTTGTCGTTGATCATCTTGGCCCATCTATAGCGTCTAGAAACGTTAGACCGAGCTTTTCTCATTGCCGATTTTGAAGCGGGAGATAAGTTAGGCAATGTTTGGTGTGATCGCGTACAATCATACAGATGCTTGAGCTCCATATAACCATGCTGCCCACTTAAGGAATTGTATCTTCGAACGGCGATGTATCCCTGAGTTGATATGAGGCCCGCTTTCGCGCCATGAGCAAGAAGCCGTACATAGAGATCGTAATCTTCACCGAGACGCATCTTTTCATCGTATGAAAGATTTGCATGTCTGAGGCATTTCATTCGTATGATGGGTTTTAAAAAGCCTAATTCCCGTCGGTTTTTGTTTTTTTGAGGAATGTTGCCAAGAATGAAAGTAGGCAAATTTAAGGGAGACGGAGAGTGCGCACTTTCTATCCCAAGCATAGGATATTTTTTGTCTTCGCTGTGTCCCTCTGTTAGGAGCCACAAATCATCTGCCAATAGATCGTAGTTATTCTCGTTCAATTCCACTAGGTGCTGGATTCGGTCTTCTAACAAATAATCGTCAGCGTCCAACACGGTGAACCATGCCGCAGTAGTCTTTTTTAGTGCAACATTTCTTGCGGCAGCGGGGCCTTGATTCTCACTTTGGGTTAGGACTAATAGTCTTCCGGTGTTATCATCGCAAGCTTGTGCGTTCTGGGTGGTTTGATCCTTCGAAGCATCGTCAACTACAATAACTTGCGAGACATTTTTTTGCGCAAGTGCAGACGTAACAGCTTTTTGAATGCTGTTTTCGGCGTTGTACGCTGCGATAATGATCGCTACGTCGTTATCGTTAGACGACATTAGATATGGATCCGTTCAGGAGAAATTGTCCGTCAGCTCAATTCAATAAGAGATGTGTGATAGATGTACAATATGTAGCATTTAAATATCTCGTTAAAATCAATGCAAATACTGTGCGAGGTGTGCAGCGTGAAGTAAAAATTTCCACGCTTATTGTATATTTGTCTGACAGAAGTTTTGTTTACTGTGTTTAATTGAATGAAAGAATGTAAGGGCTGAAAATAGACTTAGAGATATACAGTCTTGCTGTGAATATCTCTTGGAGCGGGTACACGGAATCGAACCGAGATACTTAGCTTGGAAGGCTAGTGCATTACCATTATGCTATACCCGCAATCAGAGAGACGATCTGTTAGCGCATTTGATTAGGGTTCGTCTAGTATCTTTTTCATATATTTTGAAAAAAATGAGTTCCGGTAATTTTGTTGTATTAGAAAAACAATAAACGGCGCACAAATTGGGTTTGTGCACCGTTTGATTGGATGTTTAATTGTGAATATCGCTTAGAATAAGCGTTCACCAATACGTAGTGTGTCGCCTGGGTTTACTGGGGTAGTAGAGGTTAGGCGAACTTGACGTTCTTCTTTCTCATCAGCTCCGCGAACAAAGATTACTTTTTTGTTTGCGCGGTATGTGTAACCTTGAGCCGTTGCAATTGCATTTAGAACAGTTAGACCGTCAGTGTATGGGTATTCACCAGGGCGACTAACTTCTCCCAAAATATAGAATGGGCGGAAGTTTACAACTTCTGCAGATATGCGTGGATTGTTAAGGTAGCCATCTTTAAAGAGGTTTTCCATGGCGCGTTGTACTTGGCGGACAGATTGGCCAGATGCATTGATTTCACCGATCAATGGCATTGAAATCATACCTGTACCATCGACTTGGAATTCACCTGATAATTCAGGTTCGCCAAATACCGTAATACGCAGTGTGTCACCATTTCCTAATTTGTATCCCTCGCTAGTAGGGCTAGCTACCGGTGTGGGTGTTGCTTCTGGTGTAGGTGTGTTTTTTGCCGTTTCGCTGTTTTCAATTGATACAGGTGGCTGAATCACTGATTGCGCGCTTTCGCTTCCTTGTTTAGGTGCAGAAGCTGTACAAGCTGTTACAGCAAATAGGGTTGCTGCTGCTAATGTGATTTTGAGGCTTTTTACAATTTTCATTTCAAGCTTCCCAATTTTCCAAACCATAATTTCCCGTTTCACTCGCCATATAAGCGAACCATTCTAAAAAAGCACCCCAAAAAAGTAATGAATCTCCGTAAAAAGGATCCATTTGTTTTATTTTGAAGCTAAGAATAGCTCTGTTTCGTGTTTGTTGAGACTATCAATCAAGAAACGGGCCAAGATTGGGCGTGCGCTGTGTTTCTGTTGGAATTGATTGAAAGTTGTTTTCCATTCGCGTGGTTTGGTGTGTTAAAAAATATTGATTTAGTGTCAGCTTTTGCTTGAATTTTATATTGGCATAGCGTATCAGCGTCTCTCCGGTGAAGGGGTATAGCTCAGTTGGTAGAGCATCGGTCTCCAAAACCGAGGGTCGTGGGTTCAAATCCTACTGCCCCTGCCATTGGAAACAAAAAAGCCGCATTCAATTTGTTTTGAGTGCGGCTTTTGTTTTTCTAGTTTGTGAATTTAGAGATTGCTTCTGAGTACTCAGTCTTCAATTGCTCGATCACATCTTTTGCAGGACGAACGTTTTTAACGGCGCCGATTCCTTGGCCGCAGCCCCATATGTCTTTCCAAGCTTTGGCATCGCTGCCCATTTCATTGAAGTTCATCTTAACAGCTTCTTGTTTGTGTAATTCTTTGGGGTCTATTCCCGCAGCAACAATGGATGGGGTGAGATAATTTCCATGAACGCCAGTGAACAAATTGGTATACAGTATATCTTCTGCTGAACTGTCAGCTACCATCTGCTTGTATGCTGGGACCGCATTGGCTTCTTCGGTGGCAATAAACAAAGAGCCCATATAGGCGAGGTCGGCCCCCATGGCTATTGAGCCGGCAATGGATGCTCCATGAGCAATGGAGCCGGAGAGCGCTATTGGGCCGTCAAACCATTCGCGTGTTTCGCGAACAAGTGCGAAGGGGGATTGCGTTCCGGCGTGTCCACCCGCTCCAGTGGCGACAAGAATCAATCCATCTGCCCCTTTATCGATGGCTTTGTGGGCAAATGTTTGGTTGATTACATCGTGAAGTACGATGCCGCCATATGAGTGAATAGCGTCAAACACGTCTTCTTTTGCGCCGAGGGAGGTGATGATAATTGGGACTTTGTATTTTACGCAAAGTTCTACATCTTCCTGCAGGCGTTTATTGGAGTGATGAAGGATCAGGTTTACAGCATAAGGCGCGTCGTCTTCAGTGATTTCTTCGTTTAATCTAATAAGCCATTGTTCAAATTGCCCCGGTTCGCGTGCATTAAGTGATGGAAATGAGCCAACAATTCCCGCTTTGCACTGCGCAATAACTAACTCGGGATTGGAGATAATGAACATAGGGGAAGCGATCGCGGGTAGTTGTAAGCGTTTTTGAATTGAATCTGGTAGTGGCATTTGTATTCTCGATCTCAAATGAAGTGTTTGAATGCATATTTACCTGAGAGAGAGGGGCTGACAATCGTATCGTAGCGGAACGTGCGTAAGCAGGATGTGTGGTAATGTTGTGCTGGGTGTTTCTAATTTGCTGAGGAGGTGTGTGGCGTTATGAAAATTGGGTGTAAGTGCGGAAATGTATCTGCGGAAATACGCGGGGCGTCTTCTTTAACTGTGAATAGAGCAAGATGTTATTGTCGTGATTGTCAGGCATCAGCCGAATATTTTGGGGCGGAGGATATTTTGGATGAACATGGCGGAACTCAGGTAGTTCAAACTGTGCCATCTCGCATTGAAGTGAAGAGTGGGTGGGGACAGGTCGGTTGTTTGATGTTGTCTGAGCGGGGGCTTATGCGCTGGTATGCAAAGTGTTGCGGTGCGCCTCTCGCGAATACGGTTGCTGATCCAAAAGTTTCGTTCGTGGGTTTTCTGCAAACTGCGATTCGTGTGCCAGAAAACGTTTTGGAATTGGAAAAGCTCATTGGTCCATGTCGGTTTCGCGTGAATACCGAGGCGGCAAGAGGTGCGAAAATTGAGCGGTTTGGGTATCGACGTTCTTTGATGAAAATTATGACTGGCGTGTTGGTCGGCAAATTAACTGGAGCGTACAAAAAGAATCCTTTTTTTGATTCGGAAACTGGGAAACCAATTGTGTCGCCAAAAGTATTGAGTGAGCAAGAAACAGATACGCTGTATGAAAAGGTTGATGCTGCCTGCGGTATGTAGAGCTTTTGGGCAGGCGGTGATTGGTTCACAAAGTAAGAATGGACTTGAAACTTGGGTTTTCGTAAGCCAAGTAAATAACAAATCGATAGTTTTTGTAGATAGGTATGGACGTCGGGCCCGTGTTGGATTACAAGGTCCCGCTTAACCCATCCCTTAAAATCGGGAAGATACGGAAAGCTCATGGCTGAGACCAAGAAGCGCACGAACCCTTTCACCTTTTTTGGTCAGGTCCGTGCTGAAGGACGAAAAGTAACTTGGACATCGCGACAGGAAACTATCGCGGCTACGATCATGGTTTTGATTATGGTTGTTTTTGCGTCAATTTTCTTTTTGCTAACAGACTGGGTCGTTTCGGCCTTAGTTAAGCTAATTACAGGGATTTAGAATCTCATGGCCAAAGCCAGATGGTACATTGTTCACGCATATTCGAACTTTGAAAAGAAAGTTGCCGCTTCAATTCGCGAGCAAGCGGAGATGCAGGACTTAGAGCATCTTTTTGAAGAGATCGAAGTTCCAACAGAAGAAGTGGTGTCTGTTGTTCGTGGGAAAAAGAAAACAACAGAGCGTCGTTATTTTCCTGGATATGTTTTGGTGAAAATGCAGTTGACTGATGCTGCTTATCACTTGGTGAAGGAGACGCCTAAAGTAACCGGTTTCCTTGGTGCTGACGGTGGGAAGCGACCTCTTCCTGTGAGGCAGTCCGAAGTTGATCGTATACTTGGGCAGGCGACTGAAGCAGCTGAGCGTCCGGAGATACCGGATGTGATTTATGAGGTTGGTGAGAAGATCAAGGTTCTTGATGGCCCGTTCGCATCATTTGAGGGTGCGGTAGAGGCTGTAGATCTTGAGACTGCTCGTTTGAAAGTTACAGTTTCTATCTTTGGGCGTGAAACCCCTGTAGATCTAGAATTTGGTCAGGTTGAGAAGCTTTAGTTTCCTGTCTGACTTTATAGCGATGTGGGAGGCGGGCTGTAAGTCCATAGTGCCGCCGGACCACGTCATTCCCTGTGTGGGCAAATGTTGATTCGTTTGTTCGCACGCTTCGCGTTTCGAGAGGGAAATTATGGCGAAGAAATTACTTGGGCAGCTTAAGCTGCAAATTCCGGCTGGTTCAGCGAACCCGTCGCCACCTGTTGGTCCTGCTCTAGGTCAACGTGGTATCAACATCATGGAATTCTGTAAGGCGTTTAACGCTAAAACGCAGGATCAAGAAAAAGGCATGCCTATGCCTGTGGTGATTGATTACTATCAAGATAAATCATTCACTTTTGTGGTGAAGACTCCGCCTGCTAGCTATCTTCTTAAAAAGGCTGCTGGTCTTGCTAAGGGTGGTCAGGAGCCAGGTCGTGTTAACGCTGGTTCTGTGACTTTGGCTCAGTGTCGCGAGATTGCGGAAGCAAAGCTTAAAGACCTGAACACAAACGATCCTGATCAGGGTGCTAAAATTATCGCCGGTTCTGCCCGCGCGATGGGTTTGACGGTGACGGAGTAGTATCATGGCTAAAGTTGGAAAGCGTATTACTGCTGCGCGTGCAAACGTTGAAGCAGGAAAAGCCTATTCAGTCGCTGAGGCGTCTGCGTTGGTAAAGTCAAATGCAACAGCGAAATTCGATGAAACTGTTGAAATTGCTGTAAACCTTGGTGTTGACCCAAAGTATGCTGATCAGATGGTGCGTGGTGTTGTTTCGCTTCCGCATGGTACTGGTCGTTCAGTGCGTGTTGCAGTGTTTGCGCGTGACGCAAAAGCTGATGAGGCGCGTGAAGCGGGTGCGGACATCGTTGGTGCTGAAGATCTGATGGCTGAAGTTCAAGAAGGTAAAATGGACTTTGATCGTGTGATTGCTACGCCTGATATGATGGCTGTTGTTGGTCGTCTTGGTAAGGTGCTTGGTCCGCGCGGTTTGATGCCGAACCCTAAAGTTGGAACTGTTACACCAAACGTTGCAAAAGCTATCGCTGATGCAAAAGGTGGTGCTGTTGAGTTTCGTGCTGAGAAGACAGGTATTGTTCACGTTGGTGTTGGTAAGGCTTCTTTTTCTGAAGATGCAATTGCTGAAAATACACGCACTTTGATTGATGCTTTGCAAAAGGCACGTCCTTCTGGATCAAAGGGAACATACGTTAAAAAGATTACACTAAGCTCCACAATGGGTGCTGGTGTTGAAATTGATACTCAAGAAGCACTTGCGTCCGACGCATAATTGTGCATAAGAGATCAATTCGGCGGCAGGTCAGTGGTTAACACTGCACTGCCGCTTTTCTCGTCCGAGATTGCGGGTGGGGGTTATTCTTAGAATTGCCCACATAATCATATGGCCCGTATGAGACGGGGTGTGAAGGACAAAGTTCACTCCTGAGTTGTTGCTCGTGAGTGATCTGGGTTTCCATATCGCCCTGGGACGGGGGTATGTCGATGAGTTCGATATGCTCATTCTTCCATTGGTTGAGTGAGTATTGGGGCTAATCTGCATGCTATCCTGGGGTGACCGGATGGTTCGGTTACCTAAATTGAGAGGCCGCTATGGATAGAGCTGGAAAAGTTAAAGCGCTTGAAATGCTTAAGGGCATTTTTAGCGAATCGGGTGCGATTATCGTAACCCATTATTCCGGACTGACTGTGGCGGAGATGTCAGACCTGCGCACAAAGCTTGGTGCTGAAGGTGCAAGTCTAAAAGTTATTAAGAACCGTCTCGCGAAGATTGCTCTTGATGGTCAAGGTGGTGAAGAAGCTGCTGGGATGTTTACAGGCCCGGTTGCAATTGCTTACGCACCAGACCCAGTATCTGCCGCTAAGGTGTGTGCTGAGTACGCCAAAGGAAACGAAAAGCTCGTTCTCGTTGGTGGGATCATGGAGGGCGATGCGCTTGATAAAGCTAAGGTTGAGGCTCTCGCCAAAATGCCTTCTCTGGATCAGCTTCGCGGCAAGATTATTGGTGTTATTCAAGCGCCTGCAACGAAAGTTGCTGGTGTGCTTCAGGCACCAGCTGGTCAATTGGCTCGCGTCGTTTCGGCGTATGGCTCAAAAGACGCTGCTTAATTGCTACATCTCTAAACATTCAGTTCAAGTTTAAAGAATACAGACATATTAGGAAGAAACCCAATGTCCAAATTAGAACAAATTGTAGAAGACCTATCTTCTCTATCAGTTATGGAAGCTGCTGAGCTTGCTACTCTTCTAGAAGAAAAGTGGGGCGTATCTGCTGCTGCTCCTGTTGCTGTTGCTGCTGTTGCTGGCGCTGACGCTGGTGGTGCTGATGCAGGTGCAGAGAAAACAGAATTCGACGTAGTTCTGAAATCTGCAGGTGCTAAGAAAATCAACGTGATTAAAGCAGTTCGCGAAGTTGTTTCAGGTCTTGGCCTGAAAGAAGCTAAAGAGCTTGTTGAAGCTGCTCCTAAAGCAGTTAAAGAAGGCGTTGACAAAGCAGAAGCTGAAGACATCAAGAAAAAGCTTGAAGAGGCTGGTGCTGAAGTCGAGCTTAAGTAAGCTTAACGAATGCAGGCGATTCGGTCATCCCGCGTAAGGTGATCGGATAGCCTTTAAACTTTTAAGGCGGCGTCCCATTTCCGGGTCGTCGCTTTTGCGCACCGGATGTGGCGAGGTTTCTATTTTCCCTTGATTGGCGCGAAATAGTTAACCCTGAAGAAGAGGCCCAAACATGGCTCTGTCGTTTACGGCGAAAAAGCGTATTCGGAAATCCTTCGGGAATATCCCAGAATCAATACAAATGCCGAACCTGATTGAAATTCAGCGTTCGTCATATGAGCATTTCTTGCAAATGCACGTGTCTACCTCACAACGTGAGGGAGAAGGGCTCGATGCAGTGTTCAGGTCAGTGTTCCCGATCAAAGATTTCTCTGATCGTGCGACCCTTGAATATGTGTCTTATGAGTTTGAGCCGCCAAAGTTTGATGTTCAAGAGTGTATGCAGCGTGATTTGAATTATGCTGCACCATTGAAGGTTAAGCTGCGTCTGATCGTGTTTGAGACAGACGAAGAAACAGGCGCTCGCTCTATTAAAGATATTAAAGAGCAAGACGTATACCTCGGTGACATCCCGTTGATGACGGAAAAAGGTACATTCATTGTGAATGGTACTGAGCGTGTTATCGTATCTCAAATGCACCGTTCCCCAGGTGTGTTCTTCGATCATGATAAAGGTAAAACGCACGCATCAGGTAAGCTGTTGTTTGCTGCCCGTATTATTCCGTACCGTGGGTCTTGGTTGGACTTTGAGTTCGATGCAAAAGACATTATGCACGTGCGTATCGACCGTAAGCGTAAATTGCCTTCAACAGCAATCTTACAAGCTTTAGGTTATGATCACGAGCGTATTCTTGATACTTTCTACTCTAAAGTTGGCTACCGTATTGATAAGTCCGGTTGGATCACATCATACGCGCCAGAGCGTTGGAAGAGCGTTCGTGTAGAGCACGACATTTTGAATGCCGCTGATGGTAAGGTTGTCTTTAATGGTGGGAAAAAAGTGTCCCCGATTAAAGCCAAGCGTGCTGCAGAGAACGGTGTTGAAGAAGTGCTTGTGCCTTCAACTTTCCTAGAAGGTAAGTTTGTTGGTGAAGATGTCGTCAACATGGAAACTGGTGAGATTTATATCGAAGCCGGTGATGAACTGACTGAAGAAAACATTGCAGAACTACGCGATGCTGGCATTGAGCTGATTACTGTTCTTGATACAGATAGTGAAGCTGCGCGTGGTCCTTGGTTGCGTAACACTCTTAAAGCAGACAAAGCATCAAACAGAACTGAAGCTCTTTCTGATATTTACCGTGTCATGCGTCCTGGTGAGCCACCGACTCTTGAAGCTTCAGAAGCTTTGTTCAACCAATTGTTCTTCGATTCCGAGCGTTATGATCTTTCGGCTGTTGGTCGTGTGAAAATGAACATGCGCCTTGGCTTTACTCTGGAAGAAGCTCCTGACACAGCACGTACACTACGCGAAGAAGATATTCTTGGTGTGATGTCGACTGTATTGGACCTTAAAGATGGTAAAGGGGAGGTCGATGATATCGATAACCTTGGAAACCGTCGTGTGCGTTCTTGTGGTGAACTTCTAGAGAATGCATACCGTGTAGGTCTTGTGCGTATGGAACGTGCGATCAAAGAACGTATGTCTTCTGTTGATATCGACACAGTCATGCCGCATGATCTTGTGAATGCGAAGCCTGTTCATGCTTCTGTTCGTGACTTCTTCGGTTCTTCACAGCTTTCTCAGTTTATGGACCAAACAAACCCATTGTCAGAGATTACGCACAAGCGTCGTCTATCTGCGCTTGGGCCTGGTGGTCTTACACGTGAGCGTGCAGGGTTTGAGGTGCGCGATGTGCACCCAACTCACTATGGTCGTATTTGTCCGATTGAAACACCAGAGGGTCCAAACATTGGTTTGATCAACTCTTTGGCGACACACGCACGTATCAACAAATATGGATTCATTGAGAGCCCATATCGCCAAGTTAAAGACGGTGTTCCTCAAGATCAGGTAGACTACCTATCTGCAATGGAAGAGTACCGTTTTAAAATTGCTCAGGCCAACGCTGTGGTTGGTCAAGACGGACGCCTTGAGAATGACTTTGTAAACGCACGTGTTGCCGGTGAAGCAACATTAGTTCCGCGTGAAGAAGTTGAGTACATGGATGTTTCTCCGAAGCAGGTCGTGTCTGTTGCTGCCGCTATGATCCCATTCCTTGAGAATGACGATGCGAACCGCGCATTGATGGGATCAAACATGCAACGTCAGGCTGTTCCATTGGTGAAAACGGATGCTCCACTTGTTGGTACGGGGATGGAACGCATCGTTGCGCGTGACTCTCGTGCGGCTGTTGTGGCTAAGCGTTCTGGTGTGGTAGAGCAGGTCGATGCGACACGTGTTGTTGTTCGAGCGCTTGATGGTCTTGATGCTACAACATCTGGTGTGGACATTTATCGCCTATCCAAGTTCCAGCGTTCAAACCAAAACTCATGTATCAATCAGCGCCCAATCGTAAAAGTGGGTGATGAGATTGTTGCGGGTGACATCATAGCTGATGGTCCTTCAACTGATCTTGGTGATTTGGCTCTAGGTCGTAACGTACTTGTGGCATTCATGCCTTGGTCTGGTTACAACTTTGAGGACTCTATCCTGATTTCAGAGCGTATTGTGCGCGATGATGTGTTCACTTCAATTCACATTGAAGAGTTTGAAATCGCATCTCGTGATACAAAACTTGGTCCTGAGGAAATCACTCGTGATATTCCAAATGTGGGTGAAGAAGCTCTTCGTAACCTAGATGAAGCTGGTATTATCGCGGTTGGTGCTGAAGTAACAGCTGGGGATATCCTGGTTGGTAAAGTGACACCTAAGGGTGAAAGCCCAATGACACCGGAAGAAAAGCTTCTGCGTGCTATCTTTGGTGAGAAAGCTTCAGACGTTCGTGATACATCTCTTCGTGTGCCTCCGGGTGATACAGGGACAATCGTTGAAGTCCGCGTCTTTAACCGTCACGGTGTAGATAAAGATCAGCGTGCACTTCAAATAGAACGTGAACAAATCGAAGCGTTACAAAAAGATAAAGATGATGAGGTCGCGATCATTGAACGTGACTCTTATGATCGTCTTCGCACGCTTCTAATCGGTCAAAAAGCGATCGCAGGTCCTAAAGGTTTCAGCAAAGGTGAAATTTCCGCTGACAGCTTGAACGATGTTTATGAAACAGACATGTGGAAGATTGCGGTTGAGGATGAAGCAATTCAAACTCAAATCGACAATGTGAAATCTGCTCTGGATAATTCACGTTCATTGATCGAAGCACGTTTTGAAGACAAAGTTGACAAGGTTCAACGTGGCGATGACTTGCCTCCAGGTGTGATGAAGATTGTGAAGGTCTTTATTGCTGTGAAGCGTAAGCTTCAGCCAGGTGATAAAATGGCTGGTCGTCACGGAAACAAAGGGGTTATCTCACGTATTAATCCTCTTGAAGACATGCCTCACCTTGAAGATGGTACACCGGTCGATATCGTACTGAACCCACTAGGTGTTCCGTCACGTATGAATGTTGGGCAGATTCTGGAAACACACCTTGGTTGGGCGTGCTCTGGTCTAGGTCGCATGATCGATGACTCACTAAAAGAGTACCGTCGTGACAATGATATCGTAAAACTGAAGGATCAATTGGCTCACTGTTATGGTGACAACCAAGAGCTCCCAGAAGGTGAAGAAGAGCTTGTCGAACTAGCTGGAAACCTGAAAAAAGGTATTCCGATAGCGACACCTGTATTTGACGGTGCATCTCAAGATGACATCAATACAATGTTGACTAGAGCTGGGTTTGATACTTCCGGGCAGTCCGTCGTTTATGATGGACGTACTGGAGAGCGCTTCTCTCGTAAGGTAACTGTAGGGTATAAGTATCTCTTGAAACTTCACCACTTGGTGGATGACAAGATTCACGCTCGTTCAACTGGTCCTTACTCACTTGTGACGCAACAACCATTGGGTGGTAAAGCTCAATTCGGTGGTCAGCGCTTCGGTGAGATGGAGGTTTGGGCACTTGAAGCTTATGGTGCTGCGTACACTCTACAAGAGATGCTGACTGTGAAGTCGGATGATACTGCTGGGCGTGCTAAGGTTTATGAATCTATCGTTCGTGGTGATGATAGCTTCGAGGCCGGTATCCCAGAGAGTTTCAATGTTTTGATCAAAGAGATGCGTTCTCTTGGTCTGAATGTAGAGTTGCTTGAGGCCGAGGATCCTGAAGCGTAGTTATACGCTTCTAGAGACTAATTTCGTAATATTTTTATGCTTACGGGTCGGCTCTGATCCGGTCCGTAGGCCCACCCTTTAAGGGAGATCGCGTCAGGATGAGCCAGGAAATCAGCAATCTGTATAATCCAAACGCCCCGGCACCGAATTTCGAGGCCATTCAAATAGCAATAGCCAGTCCGGAGCAAATCCGTGAATGGTCTTCAGGTGAAATTAAAAAACCTGAAACGATCAACTACAGAACGTTCAAACCAGAACGTGATGGGTTGTTTTGTGCTCGTATTTTTGGGCCCGTGAAAGACTATGAGTGTCTTTGTGGTAAATATAAGCGCATCAAATATCGTGGTGTGACATGTGAGAAATGTGGTGTTGAAGTCACATTGGCACGCGTACGTCGTGAGCGCATGGGACACATTGATCTTGCAGCACCTGTGGCGCACATTTGGTTCCTAAAATCACTTCCATCCCGTATTTCACTCATGCTGGACATGACGCTGAAGGATGTGGAACGCGTTCTTTATTTTGAAGCCTACATCGTGACAGAGCCTGGTCTGACACCGCTTGAGCCTAAACAGCTCTTGACGGAAGAAGAGTACATGGATGCTCAGGATGAGTATGGTGAAGATTCTTTCACAGGCATGATTGGTGCCGAGGCTGTTCGTGAGTTGCTCATGAACATGGACCTCGAGCAGGTTGCTGATCAACTTCGTGAAGATTTGGCAGAAGCTACAGGTGAGCTTAAGCCTAAGAAAATCGCTAAGCGCTTGAAGATCGTGGAAAACTTCTTGCACTCACAGTGTCGTCCAGAGTGGATGATTATGACGATTATTCCGGTTATTCCACCAGAGCTTCGTCCATTGGTGCCTCTAGATGGTGGACGTTTTGCAACATCTGACCTGAACGATTTGTATCGTCGTGTGATCAACCGTAATAATCGTTTGAAGCGCCTTATGGAGCTTCGTGCGCCTGATATTATCATCCGTAACGAGAAGCGTATGCTACAGGAATCTGTGGATGCGTTGTTCGATAACGGCCGTCGCGGTCGCGTGATCACAGGGACAAACAAGCGTCCTCTGAAATCACTATCAGACATGCTTAAAGGTAAGCAGGGACGTTTCCGTCAGAACTTGCTTGGTAAGCGTGTGGACTATTCTGGTCGTTCTGTGATTGTGGTTGGTCCTGAACTTAAGCTTCACCAATGTGGTCTTCCTAAGAAGATGGCGCTGGAGCTGTTTAAGCCGTTTATTTATTCTCGCCTCGAAGCCAAAGGTCTTACTGGGACCGTTAAGGCTGCCAAGAAAATGGTTGAGAAAGAGAAGCCTGAAGTTTGGGATATCCTTGAAGAAGTGATCCGTGAGCACCCGGTTATGTTGAACCGTGCGCCGACGCTTCACCGTCTTGGTATTCAGGCATTTGAGCCTAAACTGATTGAAGGTAAGGCTATCCAGCTACACCCATTGGCATGTGCAGCGTTTAACGCTGACTTCGATGGTGACCAAATGGCTGTGCACGTTCCATTGAGCCTTGAAGCTCAGTTGGAAGCACGTGTACTTATGATGGCGACAAACAACATTCTGTCACCAGCCAATGGTAAACCTATCGTGGTTCCATCTCAAGACATCATTCTTGGTCTTTATTATCTTTCAATTGAGAAAGAGAATGAGCCTGGCGAAGGCATGATGTTCACAGACATGGCCGAGATCGAACATGCTTTGACGAATAAGGTAATTACTCTTCACACAAAAATTAAGGCGCGTTACCGCAGCTTTGATGCAGAGGGTAATCCTACGTCACAAGTCATTGAGACGACACCCGGTCGTATGATGATCATTGAGTGTCTGCCAAAAGTTCCAGGAATCAGCCCTGATCTTGTTGGTGAGTTGATGACTAAGAAAGCCGTTGGGCGCATCATTGACACGGTTTACCGTGCATGCGGTCAAAAATCGACAGTTCTGTTCTGTGACGCAATCATGGCCGTTGGTTTCCGTGAAGCTGCGCGTGGTGGTATTTCGTTTGGTAAGGATGACATGGTTATCCCTGAAGCGAAGATCAAACTTGTGCAAGATACGCGTGATCAGGTTTCAGAATATGAGCGTCAATACTCAGACGGTTTGATTACACGTGGTGAGAAGTACAACAAAGTTGTTGATGCTTGGTCACAGTGTACAGACAAAGTGGCTGACGCGATGATGGATGCATCTGCGGAGCCAATTGTGGATCCTGAAACAGGCCGTCACGACGAAGCAAATTCAGTCTTCATGATGGCGCACTCCGGTGCGCGTGGTTCTAAGAACCAGATGAAACAGTTGGCTGGTATGCGTGGTCTGATGGCTAAGCCGTCTGGTGAGATTATTGAGACACCAATCGTGTCTAACTTCAAGGAAGGTCTAACCGTTCTTGAATACTTTAACTCCACCCACGGTGCACGTAAGGGACTTGCGGATACAGCTCTTAAGACTGCGAACTCAGGTTACCTGACACGTCGTCTAGTTGATGTTGCTCAAGACTCAATCATTACAGAGCAAGATTGTGGTACTGCACGCGGTATTACATTGTCCGCTGTTATGGATGGCGCTGAAGTTGTTGTGTCACTTGGTGATCGCGTTCTTGGACGCACAACTGCAGAAGATGTTAAACATCCTTCATCAGGTGACATCATCGCTCCTGCAAATACTTATATTGAAGAAGACTTGGCAGCTGAATTTAATGAAGCTGGTGTCGATTCAATCAAGGTACGTTCAGTTCTAACATGTGAAACACGCAATGGTGTTTGTGCGTCTTGTTATGGACGTGACCTAGCTCGCGGTACACGTGTGAATGAGGGTGAAGCGGTAGGTGTTATCGCAGCGCAATCAATTGGTGAGCCAGGAACACAGCTTACAATGCGTACTTTCCACATTGGTGGTGCGGCGCAGGTATCGAACGACTCTTCTGTTGATGCGGCTTTTGACGGTATCATCAAGCTTGAAAATGCTGCTCTCGTAGAGCGCGAAGACAAGACGTTTGTGATTGTTGGGCGTTCTATGGAAGTGAAGGTTGTGGATGAAGACGGTCGTATCCGTCAGACATTTAAGCCTGGATACGGAACACACTTGAAGTTTGGTGAAGGAGCCAAAGTTAAAGGTGGAGAGCGTATAGCTGATTGGGACCCATTTGCGACACCAATTATATCAGAAGCAACAGGTATTGTCCGTTTCGAAGACATGCTTGATGGTTTGACAACTCGCGATGAAACAGATGAAGCAACAGGTATTGCCTCTAAAGTTCTTATCGATTGGCGTTCGGGTGCTAAGGCAGCAGCTGATCTGAAACCAGCTGTGGTTCTAGTGGACGACAATGGTGAAGTTGTGAAACTAGAAAATGGATCTGAGGCGCGTTATCACTTGCCAGTTGATTCAATTCTGTCTGTGGCTGAAGGTGACACTATTGTTCCTGGTGACATGGTTGCTCGTTTGCAAACAGGTGGTGCAAAAACAAAAGATATCACGGGTGGTCTGCCGCGTGTGGCTGAATTGTTTGAAGCACGTCGTCCTAAGGACCACGCTGTTATTGCAGAGCTGGATGGAACGATTGAATTCGGCCGTGATTATAAGAACAAACGTCGTATTCGTGTTCTTCCTGAAGAGGAAGGGCGCGAGCCAGCTGAATATCTCATTCCAAAAGGTAAGCACCTACTTATTCAAGAAGGTGATGCCATCAAGAAGGGTGAGTATATTCTAGATGGTAACCCGGCACCTCAAGATATCCTTGCTATTATGGGTGTTGAGGCGTTGGCTAACTATTTGGTTGACGAAGTTCAGAAAGTTTACCGCCTGCAAGGTGTGCCTATCGATGATAAACACATTGAGGTCATCGTGCGTCAAATGCTTCAGAAAATTGAAGTAACGGACGCTGGTGAAACAATGCTTCTCAAAGGTGAGCAAGTTGACGTTCTTGAGTATGAAGATGCAAATGCTGCTGCGCGTAAAGCGAAGAAGCGTGAAGCGATTGGTACGCCAATCCTTTTAGGTATTACGAAAGCGTCTCTACAGACACGTTCGTTCATCTCTGCTGCATCATTCCAGGAAACAACACGCGTGCTTACTGAAGCGTCTGTGCAGGGTAAAATTGATACTCTGGAAGGCCTGAAAGAGAACGTTATTGTTGGTCGTCTAATCCCGGCTGGTACAGGTAGCGCATTACGTCACTACCGTAAGATGGCCTATGATCGTGACATTAAGCTGCGCGAACAGCGTAAAGTGAATGCTGAATTAGAGGCGCTTCCAGCTCCAGAAGCTGAATAGCTTTTTTAAGCTTCAATAGAATCATTAAAGCACCACTTTTTCAGTGGTGCTTTTTTGTTTTGCAGCGAAAATTTTGAACCGTTTAGTTCGTTTTGTTTTCTATGTAATTACACCAAATGATTCTATGTATTTCATCAGATTTCAGAGGTGATGCGGGTAGGGTGGTTTTCCCTGCACGCAGCGGTTTTCCGACTTTCAAATTGTAGTGTTTATCTACCAGAAAGATGGGATTCTCGTGCTAAAATACGATGTAATGAGTAAAAAGATAAATTTACTGGCTCAATGCTTCTTTAAACACTTGACCCATTCGCACATGATGAGTATGACCCCCGCTCACGTTGCAAACTAGCTACCTCTCTTTTTGTGAGACTCAGTTATGCACCTGATGATTTCTGAAGTGCGAGAGCCTTCATTTTTAACGTAAGTGTAGCCGGGGTGGGCAAGGGTCTGCTGCGGCTATGTGATTTGGAATTATGTATCGCGTCTTTGGCAATAGCTGCCGGCGTTATACAGAATGGAAAGAGCGAGGGCTGATGCCTACGATTCAACAGCTGATCCGCAAGCCGCGTCAAGATAAGGCTAGACGGAACAAGGTGCCGGCTCTGAAGGCCTGCCCGCAACGTCGCGGTGTTTGTACGCGCGTTTACACAACAACTCCTAAGAAGCCTAACTCAGCGCTTCGTAAAGTTGCTAAAGTGCGTTTGACTTCAGGGTATGAGTCAATTTGTTACATCCCGGGTGAGGGGCACAACCTTCAAGAGCACTCCGTTGTTCTTATCCGTGGTGGTCGTGTTCGTGACCTTCCAGGTGTGCGTTACACCATTCTTCGCGGTGTCTTGGATACGCAAGGCGTCAAAGATCGTAAGAAACGTCGTTCACACTACGGTGTGAAGCGCCCGAAATAAGAGTAAGATATGTCACGTCGCCACCGCGCAGAAAAACGTCAGATTCTACCAGATGCAAAATTTGGTGATCTTGTTCTATCAAAATTCATGAACCTCATCATGATCGACGGCAAGAAGTCCGCAGCAGAACGTATTGTATACGGTGCTTTGGATATTGTTGGTGATCGTGCCAAGCGCGATGCTGTTGAGCTGTTCCACGAGGCGCTGGACAATGTGTCCCCATCTGTGGAAGTGCGTTCCCGTCGTGTGGGTGGTGCAACTTATCAGGTGCCTGTGGAAGTTCGTCCTGACCGTCGTCAGGCGCTGGCTATCCGTTGGATGGTGGCTGCTTCTCGTTCTCGTTCAGAAAGCACAATGCGTGAGCGTTTGGCTGGGGAGCTTTTGGACGCGTCTAATGGTCGTGGTGCTGCGGTTAAAAAGCGTGAAGATACACACCGTATGGCTGAAGCCAACCGTGCGTTCTCACACTACCGTTGGTAATTTAGTTTTAGTATTTCAACACTCCAAATTCAGGGTGAAACATGCCTCGTTCGCATAAGCTCGAAGATTATCGTAACTTCGGAATCATGGCGCACATCGATGCGGGTAAAACCACAACGACTGAGCGTATCCTTTACTACACTGGTAAGTCTCACAAGATTGGTGAAGTTCACGATGGTGCAGCCACGATGGACTGGATGGACCAAGAGCAAGAGCGTGGTATTACAATCACGTCTGCTGCGACGACCTGTTTTTGGACGTCTGAGAATGATGACGTAGAGAAGCGTCTAAACATTATCGACACACCGGGACACGTTGACTTCACTATTGAGGTTGAGCGTTCTCTTCGTGTGCTTGATGGTGCTGTATGTTGTTTGGATGCTAACGCAGGTGTTGAGCCGCAAACTGAGACAGTTTGGCGTCAGGCAGACAAGTACGGCGTGCCTCGCATGATCTTTGTCAACAAAATGGATAAGTTGGGTGCCGACTTTTTCCGTTGTGTTGAAATGGTAGTTGATCGCCTTGGTGCAACACCATTGTGTTTGCAGATCCCAATTGGTTCTGAGAGCGAATACAAGGGAATGATCGACATCGTTAAGATGCGTTCAGTTGTATGGTTGGAAGAGAGCCTGGGTGCTAAGTTTGAATATGGTGAAATTCCTGAAGACTTGGTAGAAAAAGCTCAAGAATACCGCGAGAAGCTTATCGAAACTGCTGTTGAAGTAGATGAAGAAGCTATGGAAGCGTATCTGGAAGGTAATGAGCCAGATGAAGCTACTCTTATGAAGCTGATCCGTAAGGGATGTATTGGAAACGAGTTTGTTCCTATTCTTTGTGGTACTGCGTTTAAGAATAAAGGTGTTCAGCCGCTTCTAGATGCTGTTGTTGATTACCTTCCTTCTCCGTTGGATATTCCGGCGATTAAAGGTATTGACGCGAACACTGAGGAAGAAATCGAACGTAAAGCGTCTGATGACGAGCCGCTCGGTATGCTTGCCTTTAAGATCATGAACGACCCATTTGTTGGTTCTCTAACTTTCTGTCGTATTTACTCAGGTAAAGTGACAAAGGGTTCTACTCTGATCAATACTGTGAAGGGTAAGAAAGAGCGTATCGGTCGTATGTTGGAGATGCACTCTAACGATCGTAAGGATGTGGATGAAGCGTTTGCTGGTGATATCATCGCTGTTGCTGGACTTAAAGATACCACGACTGGTGATACAATTTCTGACCCAGCGAATCCTGCTATCCTAGAGCGTATGGAATTCCCTGATCCGGTTATTGAGATCGCGGTCGAGCCAAAAACGAAAGCTGACCAAGAAAAAATGGGTCTAGCTCTTCAAAAATTGGCAGCAGAAGATCCATCTTTCCGTGTATCTACTGACGAAGAATCTGGTCAAACTATCATGGCTGGTATGGGTGAGCTTCACCTAGATATTCTTGTAGACCGCATGAAGCGTGAATTTAACGTTGAGGCGAATATTGGTCAGCCTCAGGTTGCTTACCGTGAATCTCTTGGGCGTACTGCCGAAGTTGTTTACACTCACAAGAAGCAGTCTGGTGGTTCTGGTCAGTTTGCTGAAGTGAAAATGATCTTTGAACCGCTTGAGCCGGGTGAAGGATTTGTTTTCGAGAGTAAGGTTGTTGGTGGTTCTGTGCCGAAGGAATACATTCCAGGTGTAGAAAAAGGTGTGAACAGTGTTAAAGATGCTGGTCCACTCGCTGGTTTCCCTGTGATCGACTTTAAAGCAACATTGCTTGAAGGTAAGTATCACGATGTTGACTCCTCTGTGCTTGCGTTTGAAATCGCTGCGCGTGGAGCATTCCGTGATGCTGCAAGTAAAGCTCAAATTAAATTGCTTGAGCCGATTATGAAGGTAGAAGTAATTTCACCGGAAGAATATGTCGGTGGAGTGATTGGTGATCTGAACTCACGTCGTGGTCAGGTTGCCGGACAAGAGGTGCGTGGTGTGGCTGTTGTAATTTCAGCTATGGTGCCTCTATCAAGTATGTTCGGTTATGTTAACAATCTGCGTTCTATGACGCAGGGCCGAGCACAGTACAGCATGCAGTTCGACCATTATGATACAGTGCCAAACGCTGTGTCTAAAGAAGTCATTGAAAAACTGAATGGTTAATCGATAAGTGCGGTGAAAGCCGTGTTGAGTTAAGTCGTCCCAAGGAGTATTAAGATGGCTAAGGAAAAGTTTGAACGTAATAAACCGCACGTGAACATCGGTACGATTGGTCACGTTGACCACGGTAAGACTACACTTACTGCGGCGATCACTATGACGCTTGCTGAAGTGACAGGTGCTGAGAAGAAGTCTTATGAAGACATCGACAACGCCCCAGAAGAAAAAGCACGTGGTATCACCATTAACACTTCACACGTTGAGTATGAGACAGCTAACCGTCACTACGCTCACGTTGACTGTCCAGGACACGCTGACTATGTGAAAAACATGATCACTGGTGCGGCGCAGATGGATGGTGGTATCCTTGTTGTGAACGCTGCTGATGGTCCAATGCCTCAGACTCGTGAGCACATCTTGCTTGCGCGTCAGGTTGGTGTTCCTGCGCTTGTTGTTTTCTTGAATAAAGTTGACCAAGTTGACGATGAAGAGCTTCTAGAGCTTGTTGAAATGGAAATTCGTGAGCTTCTTTCAGAATACGATTTCCCAGGCGACGATATCCCAATTATCGCTGGTTCAGCTCTTGCTGCAGTAGAAGGTCGTGACGACAACATTGGTAAAGAACGTGTTCTTGAGCTTATGGCTGCTGTTGACGAATACATTCCTGAGCCAGATCGTCCAATTGACCAACCATTCCTAATGCCAATTGAGGACGTGTTCTCAATTTCAGGACGTGGTACAGTTGTTACTGGTCGTGTTGAGCGTGGTGTTATTACTGTCGGTGAAGAAATCGAAATCGTTGGTATTAAAGAAGAAGTTACGAAAACAACATGTACTGGTGTTGAAATGTTCCGTAAGCTTCTAGACCGCGGTGAAGCTGGTGATAACGTTGGTGTTCTTCTTCGTGGTGTAGACCGTGACGGCGTTGAGCGTGGTCAGGTTCTATGTCAGCCAGGTTCAATCACTCCTCACAAAAAGTTTGTTGCTGAAGCATACATTCTTACTAAAGAAGAGGGTGGACGTCACACTCCATTCTTCACAAACTACCGTCCACAGTTCTACTTCCGTACAACTGACGTGACTGGTGTTGTGACTCTTCCAGACGGTACAGAAATGGTAATGCCTGGTGACAACGTGAAAATGAACGTTGAATTGATCCAACCTGTTGCTATGGAAGAGAAGCTTCGCTTCGCTATCCGTGAAGGTGGACGTACAGTTGGTGCTGGTGTTGTTGCTTCTGTAAACGACTAAGCTTTAGCACACTGAGTGTTTGAAAAGAGGGTGTTTAATCTGCGGATTGAACGCCCTTTTTGTGTGAGGGATAGTGGTTGTGTGATGGTTTTAGGTGTCTGTCAGTGCTGATGTGTTTTGATAGGAAACCGAATTCTGAATATTTCTTTGATTCCTTTCGAACAAATGGTTGACGACTCGCGAGTCGCCGACTATGAAGACCCTTCTCTTGCTACGGTGGTCGTGCGAAGTGCTAGTTATCTAAGTGATTAATGGGCGCGGTTGTAAACACACTGGCAAGAGAAAAGACGAAACAATTTATTTTCTACGCGACGATACCCTGGGGAATGGGTTCCTTGGGCCTATGGCGCGTTTTAGTTTATCGGGCGGATCTCATGGACCGACAAAACATTCGTATTAGGCTGAAGGCCTTCGACCACCGTGCGCTGGATCAATCCGCGCGCGAGATTGTGTCGACTGCAAAGAGAACTGGCGCTGATGTGCGCGGTCCTGTGCCTCTGCCAACACGTATCGAAAAATTTACAGTAAACCGCTCACCGCACGTGAACAAGAAGTCACGTGAGCAGTTTGAAATTAGAACTCACAAGCGTGTTCTGGATATTGTGGACCCGACTCCACAAACAGTTGATGCGCTTATGAAGTTAGATCTTTCAGCTGGTGTTGCCGTTGAAATTAAACTTGAGGGAGCCCGCTAGTCATGCGTACGGGTTTGCTTGCTAAGAAATTGGGTATGACACGCGTCTTCGCTGAAGATGGTGCTCATGTTCCTGTGACTGTTCTTCAGCTTGATGGTTGTCAGGTTGTTGGTCAGCGTACAAAAGACCGTGATGGCTATGTCGCGCTTCAGCTTGGTGCTGGTTCACGTAAAGCTAAGAACGTAACGAAACCTCTTCGTGGCCAGTTTGCTGCTGCAAAGGTTGAGCCTAAAGCTGTTGTCCGCGAATTCCGCGTTGATGAAGACATGCTTGTTGAGGTTGGGTCTGAGTTGTCGGCTGAACATTTTGTTCCTGGTCAAAAAGTTGACGTTGCTGGAACTGCTAAAGGTAAAGGTTTTGCTGGTGCGATGAAGCGCTGGAACTTTGGCGGTCTTCGTGCTTCTCACGGTGTGTCTATTTCTCACCGTTCGCTCGGTTCTACAGGTCAGTGTCAAGATCCAGGTAAAGTCTTCAAAGGTAAGAAGATGGCTGGTCAATATGGTGATGTTCGTATCACTACACAAAACCTAGAAGTAGTTCGTGTGGATGCTGATCGTGGTCTTGTTCTAGTTAAGGGTTCTGTGCCTAGCGCTAAAAACGGTTGGGTTGAAGTTCGCGATGCTGTAAAAAAAGCAGCTCCTGAAGGTGTTCCAACTCCAGCTGGATTGAAAGCTGCAGCTGAAGCGGAAGTTCAAGCTGAAGGAGGCGAGGCATAATGAAGCTCGACGTTCTTAATCTTGAAGCTAAGAAGGCTGGTAGTGTAGAATTGAATGATGCCGTTTTTGGTATCGAAGAAATTCGTCCAGATATTCTTCAGCGTATGGTTCGTTACCAATTGGCGAAACGTCAGGCTGGTACGCACAAAACACAAACTCGTTCTGAAGTGAACAAAACGACTACTCGTTTTGGACGTCAGAAGGGTTCTGGTGGTGCTCGTCACGGTTCACGCAACGCTCCAATCTTTGTGGGTGGTGGTGTTGCTCACGGACCTAAGGTTCGCTCGCACGCGCACGATCTTACGAAGAAGTTCCGTGCTCTTGCTCTTAAGCATGCTCTTTCAGTCAAGGCCAAAGAATCTTCTTTGATCGTGCTTGAAGAAGCGACTGCATCAGAAGCGAAAACAAAGACTCTACGTGCTCAATTTGAAGCGCTTGGTCTTAAAAACGCTTTGGTGATTGGTGGCGAAAAGCTGGACGAGAACTTCGCAAAAGCTGCACGTAACATTCCAAATATCGATGTTCTGCCTTACGCAGGGCTTAACGTTTACGATGTGATGCGTCGTCACACTTTGGTGCTGACCAAAGAGGCTGTTGAGGCTGTTCACGCTCGTTTTGATGGATCATCAAACCTTGTAGCAGACTTTGCAGGCGACAACTTCGTCGACGACATCGTTCTTGTTGATGGTATTGGTGCTCAATCCGCTAAAGTTCTGACAAAAGCTGGTTATGCCACTTTGTCATCAATTGCTGGTTTGTCTGAAGCTGATGCTGCGAAAGTGTTTGAAGAAGCAGGCTATGGTCCACGCGCAGCGCGTGAAGACTGGTATGGTCAAGCAAAAGAGATGGTTGCTGGTAAGCCGCCTCGTGCAAAGGTTGATCAACGTTACGCCGCTCAAGTCATCGCAAAACGTGCGAAGGAGGCTTAAGACATGGCTGACGTAAAGACTATTCATTACGATAAGGTTGTTTCTCCGATTATTACTGAGAAATCTACAATTTTATCTGAGCAAAACAAAGTTGTCTTCCGCGTACCACTTGAGGCTTCTAAGCCAGAGATCAAGGACGCAATTGAAGCATTGTTCAAAGTAAACGTGGTTTCTGTGAATACTGTAGTTCAAAAAGGTAAGACAAAACGTTTTAAAGGTGTTCTCGGACGCCGCAACGACATTAAAAAAGCTGTTGTTACATTGAAGGACGGTCAGTCCATTGATGTTGCGACTGGCTTGTAAGGCGAGGGTGTAGAGAATGGCTCTAAAGACATATAACCCTAGATCGCCTGGTTTGCGTCAGCTTGTATTAGTTGACCGTTCCGGTCTTCACAAAGGTCGCCCTGTCAAGAAATTGACTCAGGGTTTGACTGGAAGTGGTGGTCGTAACAACCTCGGTCGTATTACTGCTCGCCGTATTGGTGGTGGTGCTAAGAAGCTTTACCGCATTATCGACTTTAAGCGTCGTAAGTGGGATATGCCAGCGACTGTTGAACGCCTTGAGTATGACCCGAACCGTTCAGCTTTTATCGCTCTTCTAAACTACGAAGATGGCGAGCAAGCATATATCGTTGCTCCTCAGCGTTTGGCTCCAGGTGACACGGTTGTTGCTGGTGAAAACGTTGATATCAAACCTGGTAACGCGCTTCCGCTAAAGAATATCCCCGTTGGTACAATCATTCACAATGTTGAAATGAAGCCAATGAAGGGTGCTCAGATTGCTCGTGCAGCTGGTACTTATGTTCAGTTGGTTGGTCGTCAAGATGGTTACGCTCAGGTGAAGCTGTCTTCTGGTGAGCTTCGTTTGATCCCAGAGCTTTGTATCGCAACAATCGGTGCGGTATCTAACCCGGACAACATGAACCAAAACTTAGGTAAAGCTGGTCGTAAGCGTCACCTTGGTAAGCGTCCATCTGTTCGTGGGGTAGTGATGAACCCATTCGACCACCCGCACGGTGGTGGTGAGGGTAAATCTTCCGGTGGTCGTCACCCAGTGACGCCATGGGGTAAGAAAACTCGCGGTCCTAAGACTCGTAAAAATAAAACGACTGATCGCTTGATCATTCGTCGTCGTAACAAGAAATAGCGGAGGAATACTGATATGCCACGCTCCGTTTGGAAAGGTCCTTTTGTAGATGGTTATCTGCTGAAAAAAGCAGAAGTCGCTGCAGAGGCTACACGTCCGACGCCGATCAAGACTTGGTCTCGTCGTTCGACAATTTTGCCAAACTTTGTGGGTCTGACTTTTCAGGTTCACAACGGAAACAAGTTTATACCGGTAAATGTGTCCGAAGATATGGTCGGTCACAAATTCGGTGAGTTCGCACCTACACGTACTTATTACGGACACGGTGCTGATAAAAAAGCGAAGCGGAAGTAGGGACGATGGGTAAGGCCAAAAATCCTCCAAGGCAGGCGTCTAACGAGAGTCGCGCAGTATTGCGTATGCTTCGCGTGAGCCCGCAAAAGCTGAATTTGATCGCTCAATCCATTCGTGGATTGTCAGTTGAGAAAGCTCAAGCTGAACTAACATTTTCACGCAAGCGTCACTCTAATGAAGTGTTGAAGCTGCTGAACTCTGCAATTGCAAACGCAGAAAACAATCATGGTTTGGACATCGACAGTCTTGTGGTGACACAGGCTTATGTTGGTAAAAACCTCGTTATGAAGCGTATCCGAGCTCGCGCTCGTGGTCGCGCAGCACGCATCCTTAAGCCGTTCGCACAGATGACTATTGTTCTGCGTGACACGTCTATGGACGCTGAAAGCCAGGAGGCCGCATAATGGGTCAGAAGGTTAATCCAGTTGGGTTGCGTCTTGGCGTAAACCGTACATCTGACAGCCGTTGGTATGCGGACAGTGCCGACTTTGGTCGTTTGCTGCACGAAGACCTTCGTTTGCGTAAATACATCCAGGAATGGCGTCCAAAGGACGAGAATTCTGGAAAGCGTCAGGGTGAAGTTCTTGCTCGTCGCGCAGGTATTTCGAAAATTATTATTGAGCGTCCTCACAAGAAGTGCCGCATTACCATTCACACATCCCGTCCAGGTATGATTATTGGTAAAAAGGGTGCAGACATTGAGAAGCTTCGTAAAGATCTTTCAAAGTTTGTGACTGATGAGGTTTTTGTAAACCTTGTAGAAGTTCGTAAGCCAGAGATTGATGCAAAGCTTGTTGCTGAAGACGTTGCTCGTCAGCTAGAACGCCGTGTTTCTTTCCGTCGTGCCATGAAGCGTACAATCCAGTCAGCTATGCGTCTGGGTGCGGAAGGTATACGTCTTAATGTAGCTGGTCGTCTTGGTGGTGCTGAGATCGCGCGTACTGAATGGTACCGCGAAGGACGTGTTCCACTTCACACGCTACGTGCTGACATCGATTATGGTGTCGCAGAAGCATACACAACATACGGTATCATTGGTATCAAGGTCTGGATCTTCAAAGGTGAGATCATGGAGCATGACCCAATGGCTCGTGACCGTAAAGCTGAAGCTTCTGGTGATGCGCGTGCACGTCAATCTCGTCCTGACAATAATAGTCGGGGTTAAGGAGATAGGTCATGTTGCAACCAAAACGGACTAAGTTCCGCAAACAGTTTAAGGGCCGCATTAAAGGAAACGCCAAAGGTGGCGCGACTTTGACATTCGGTTCATATGGTCTTAAAGCGCTCGAACCAGAGCGTGTGACTTCTCGTCAAATTGAGGCCACTCGTCGTGCTATTACTCGCCACATGAAACGTGTCGGTAAAGTATGGATCAGAATCTTCCCAGATGTACCTGTGTCTGCAAAGCCAACAGAAGTGCGTATGGGTAAAGGTAAGGGGTCGCCAGAATTTTGGGCGGCCAAAGTAAAGCCGGGTCGTATCATGTTTGAGATCGATGGTGTATCAGAAGAGATTGCGCGTGAAGCTCTATCTCTAGGTGCAGCAAAATTGCCGATCAAAACCAAGATCGTTAAACGGTTGGGCGAATAGGGAGCGTTGTAAGATTATGAAAATTGAAGACGTTCGCGCAAAAACGCCTGATGAACTTGTTTCTGAATTGACTAAACTCAAGAAAGAGCAGTTCAATCTTCGCTTCCAACAGGCCACTGGTCAGTTGGAGAACACCGCCCGCGTGCGGCAGGTGCGTAAGGACATCGCACGGATCAAGACGATCTTAGCGGAAAAATCCAAAGCGCAAACCGGCGCTGCGTGAGATTGAGGGAATAGGAAAAGATGCCTAGGCGGATTATGGAAGGCGTGGTAGTGTCCACAGCAACGGACAAAACTGCAGTTGTACGCGTTGATCGTACATACCTTCACCCCCTTTTGAAAAAGACCGTTCGTCGGTCGAAAAAGTACCACGCTCATGATGAGAGCAATGTGGCAGCTGTTGGACAGAAAGTTTCTATCCAAGAGTGTCCACCACGTTCTAAGTTGAAGCGTTGGGAACTCGTTAATGCTGCAGAAGGATCTAAATCATGATCCAGATGCAATCTAATTTGGATGTAGCGGACAACTCCGGTGCAAAGCGCGTTCAGTGTATCAAGGTTCTTGGTGGTGCTAAACGTCGCTACGCTTCTGTCGGCGACCAAATTGTTGTTTCAATTAAAGAAGCGACACCTAAAGGTCGTGTGAAGAAGGGTGATGTACGCCGTGCGATCGTTGTTCGCGTGAAAAAAGACATCCAACGTCGTGATGGTTCAGTCATTCGCTTCGATTCAAATGCTGCTGTTATTATCAATAATAATGGTGAGCCTCTTGGAACACGTATTTTTGGACCTGTTCCTCGTGAACTACGTGCGAAGAACCACATGAAAATAATCTCTCTTGCTCCGGAGGTGCTATAAGATGGCGGCCAAGATCAAGAAAGGTGACAAGGTAGTTGTACTATCTGGTAAAGACAAAGGTAAGCAGGGCGTCGTGTCTAGCGTGCTAGTTGAAGACCAGAAAGTGCTTGTATCGGGTGTGAATGTTGTTTCACGCCACACAAAACCTTCACAAGCGGATCAGGGTGGCATCAAGAACTTTGAAGCCCCAATCGATTCTTCTAATGTTGCGCATATCGATCCAGAAGATGGTAAGCCAACACGCATCGGTTTCAAAACAGACGACAATGGTCGTAAAATACGCTTCTCAAAGCGTTCTGGTGTTGAAATTGACGAGCCAGTGTGGAGTAAGAAGAAATAATTATGTCTGATGTCGCCACATATGAGCCGCGGTTGCAGGCCCTTTACCGGGATGAAATCCGCGCAAAAATGAAATCTGAGTTTAAGTACAGTAATGAAATGCAGGTACCTAAGCTAGATAAAGTTGTTATCAACATGGGGCTAGGTGCTGCTGTATCTGACTCAAAAAAGGTTAAATCAGCCGTAGCCGCTCTCGCTGCTATCTCTGGTCAAAAGCCTGTTGAGACAAAAGCCCGTAAATCAATTGCTGGTTTCAAGCTTCGTGAAGACATGACAATCGGTGCGAAGGTTACTTTGCGTCGTGCGCACATGTTCGAATTTCTCGACCGCTTGACTACAATTGCACTACCTCGCGTAAAAGACTTCCGTGGTTTGAACGGTAAATCTTTTGATGGTCGCGGTAACTACGCAATGGGCTTGAAAGAGCATCTCGTTTTCCCTGAGATCAACTATGATGAAGTTGATCAACCTTGGGGTATGGATATCATCGTGTGCACAACGGCGCCCACGAACGAAGAGGCGAAGGCACTCCTTAAGGAGTTCGGCTTCCCTTTCCGAAACTAGGCGCTGGAGAAAGTTAAATGGCTAAGAAAAGTGCAGTCCAGAAAAATTTGAAGCGCATGCGCATGGTGGAAAAATATGCCGCTAAGCGTGCAGCTTTAAAAGCGCAAGCTTTGGACGATAATGCGCCTTTGGAAGAGCGTTTTGATGCGCGTCTGAAATTGGCAAAATTGCCTCGCAACTCCGCACCAAGTCGTGTGCGTAACCGTTGTGAAGTAACAGGTCGCCCACGTGGTTTCTACCGCAAGCTTAAGATGTCTCGTATCGCTTTGCGCGAACTAGGTAGCGCAGGGATGATCCCTGGGCTTGTGAAATCAAGCTGGTAGGAGGGAAAAGTTATGAACTTGAATGATCCTCTAGGTGATATGCTTACACGTATACGTAACGCGCAAATGCGTGGACGTTCATCCGTTGTAACACCTGCTTCCAAACTTCGCGTCCGTGTATTGGATGTTCTTCAATCTGAAGGTTACATCCGTGGATACACTGAAGTAGAAAAAGATGGAAAAGCAGAGATTGAAATTGAGCTGAAATACTTCGACGGTTCACCAGTGATTCAACAAATCGCTCGTGTTTCAAAACCAGGTCGTCGTGTCTATTCTGGATCAAAGGATATTCCTTTGGAACGTAACGGACTAGGTATTTCTATTTTATCAACGCCTAAGGGCGTGATGTCTGACAATGTTGCTCGCACCGAGAATGTCGGTGGTGAGATTCTTTGTCGGGTATCCTAGGGCGTAAAGGAATTATTTGTTATGTCCAGGATTGGTAAAAAACCTGTAGCGGCACCAAGTGGTGTGACAGTGAATATCACTGACACAGACATTTCGGTAAAAGGCCCTAAAGGTGAACTAGCGCTCGCTTTGGTAGACGACGTTTCAGTTGCTATGGAAGGCACTGATATCGTTGTGACACCAAGAGATGAAAATGATAACGCTAGTCGCGCTTTATGGGGTACTTTCCGCGCTCGTATCTTCAACATGGTTGAAGGTGTAACGAAAGGTTATGAGAAAAACCTTGAGTTAGTGGGTGTTGGTTACCGTGCAGCAGTCAAAGGCAAAGATCTTGAGTTGAACCTTGGGTTTTCGCACCCAGTGCTTCACAAAGCTCCTGAAGGTATCACATTTAAATGTGCTAAGCCGACGGAAGTAAAAATTGAAGGTGTTGACAAACAAGTTGTTGGTCAAGTGGCTTCAGAGATCCGTGCTTATCGTCCGCCTGAACCTTATAAAGGTAAGGGTATCCGTTATGAAGGCGAATACATTCGCCGTAAAGAAGGTAAGAAGAAGTAAGCCATGTTGTCATCGCGCGAAAAGCAAATACGCCGCGCCCAACGGGTGCGCACTCGCCTTCGGAAGATTGCGAATGGAAAGCCTCGTTTGTCGGTTAGCCGTTCGTCAAAGAACATTTCCGTTCAGCTTATTGATGATCTGCAGGGCAAGACAATTGTTTCTGCATCAACTCTAGAAGCTGATTTCAAAAAAGCTGGTAACACTGGTGCATCTAAGGATGCAGCTGCTGTGATCGGTAAACTCGTTGCTGAACGTGCGGTTAAAGCCGGCGTGACAGAATGTGTTTTCGACCGTGGTGGATTTATCTTCCACGGCCGCGTAAAGGCCCTAGCTGATGCTGCCCGTGAGGGCGGCTTGAAATTCTAGAAGGAGACCGTCATGGCACGTGATAATCGTGAAAGAGGCGGTCGCAAAGGCCGCGACCGTGAGGAAGAGCAGTCCGAAATCGTCGACAAGTTAGTCGCGATTAACCGTGTTGCTAAAGTTGTTAAAGGTGGTAAAAACTTCGGTTTTGCTGCGCTAGTTGTTGTTGGTGATCAAAAAGGTCGCGTTGGTTTCGGTCACGGTAAAGCCCGTGAGGTTCCTGAAGCTATTCGCAAAGCGACTGAAGAAGCCAAGAAAACAATGGTTCGCGTACCACTTCGTGAGGGTCGTACTCTTCACCATGACGGTTCAGGCCGTTGGGGTGCTGGTAAAGTTCACCTTCGTGCAGCTCCAGCGGGTACTGGTGTTATTGCCGGTGGTCCAATGCGTGCTGTTCTTGAGGTTCTTGGTGTTCAGGACGTTGTTGCAAAATCCATTGGGTCTTCAAACCCTTACAACATGGTTCGTGCAACAGTTCAGGCGCTTAAAGGTCAATCAAGCCCGCGTCAGGTTGCTTCCAAGCGTGGTCTTAAAGTTCAAGACATCGTAGGCCGTCGTACTGATGGTGCTGGTGTGACTGAAGTAGCCCAATAGGGCGGGATAGGTTGGAGTAACCACAATGGCAGAGAAAAAGACACTGCGTGTGCGTCAGACCGGCAGCCCGATCCGTCGCAACGAAACCCAACGCAAAACACTTGTTGGCTTGGGGTTGAACAAAGTAGGTCGCGAACGTGAGTTGGAAGACACTCCATCTGTCCGCGGCATGATTTCCAAAGTCGGCCACTTGGTCGAAGTGATTGAAGGTTAGGACTGAGCGCTATTCGTGGAGAACGCGTGTAGCGATTAGTTCGAGGATAAGATTATGAAACTTAACGAACTTTCAGACAATGCAGGCGCAACAAAAGAGCGTATGCGTGTTGGCCGTGGTGTCGGGTCCGGTAAAGGTAAAACTGCTGGACGTGGTGTAAAAGGTCAAAAGTCACGTTCAGGTGTGGCGATTAAAGGTTTTGAAGGTGGGCAAATGCCTATCCACATGCGTATGCCTAAGCGTGGTTTCAACAGACCAAACGCTAAAACATTCGCTTGGGTAAACATTGGTCGTATCGAAAAAGCGATTTCCGAAGGTAAGCTAGATGCTAAAAAACCTGTGGATGAAGCTGCTTTGATCGCCTCAGGCATAGTTCGTCGTGCAAAAGATGGTATCCGTCTCCTTGCAAAAGGCGAGATTAGCTCCAAAATAGAGATTACTGTTGCTGGTGCATCAAAAGCGGCTATTGCTGCTGTTGAAAAAGCTGGCGGCTCAGTCACTCTTACAGCACCTGTAAAGACTGCTGAATAAGACTGTCTCATATTCTACGACTCGCGTAGGGTATTGAATAGTATAATTGCAAGTGTCAGCTTCGATTTCCGTAGCTGGCATTTTGCTGCTTAAAGGGGAGCGAGCATTTATGGCTTCAGCCGCAGAGCAACTCGCAAAGAATATTAATTTCTCGACTTTTGGTAAGGCGAAGGAATTACAACAGCGAATCCTTTTCACACTTGGTGCGTTGATCGTTTACCGTTTGGGTACACAAATTCCAATTCCTGGAATTGACCCCGGGCAACTCGAAATCGCCTTTGGTAGTCAATCTGGCGGAATTCTGGGAATGATGAATGTCTTCTCAGGTGGTGCTATTGAGAGAATGGCTATTTTTGCGCTGAATGTGATGCCGTACATTTCAGCTTCCATTATTATGCAGCTTGCGACATCCGCAGTGCCTTCTCTTGAGCGTCTCAAGAAGGAAGGTGAGGCTGGTAGAAAACAAATTAACCAGTATACACGTTACGGAACTGTTTTGCTCGCAATAGCACAGGCCTACGGTATTGCTGCTTCCTTGAGTTCCATTGATCCTAATAGTGGTGCATCGGTTGCCATTAATCCAGGATGGTATTTCATGACATCTACAGTGGTAACGCTCGTAGGTGGTACAGTTTTCCTCATGTGGTTAGGTGAACAAGTAACAGCACGCGGTGTTGGTAATGGTATCTCACTAATCATTTTTGCGGGTATCGTAGCGATTATGCCGAAAACAATCTGGAACGCGCTTGTATCGACGCGTGAAGGAACAATGAATGTAACAGTACTGGCTGCGGTCGCAGTTATCAGTGTTGCGATGATTGTGTTTATCGTTTTCGTTGAACGGTCACAGCGGCGCTTGTTGATCCAGTACCCGAAACGTCAGCAGGGTAACCGCATGATGGGAGGAGAGAGTTCCTTCCTACCATTGAAATTGAATACTTCTGGTGTGATCCCGCCAATCTTTGCGACATCACTTTTGATTCTTCCAACGACTGCAGCTGGTATGATGGCATCGGGACAAGGTGCCGCTGGCGGTGGTCCGGTGTCTGAAGCGCTGCGTTCTGTTGTCGCACTTATTGGTCCTGGTCAGCCTCTGTTTGTGGTACTGTACGGACTATTGGTTATCTTCTTTTGTTTCTTCTACACATCAATCGTGTTTAACCCTGAGGAAACCGCTGATAACCTACGGAAACATGGCGGTTTTATACCAGGATACCGTCCAGGTAAAAGAACTGCTGAGTATTTAGACTATGTGCTAAGTCGCCTAACAGTGATCGGTGCATTATATCTGACAATCGTATGTTTGTTGCCAGAGATCTTGAAGATGAACTTCACTTCCATTCCTTTCTATATTGGTGGAACGTCGATTCTGATTGTGGTTTCTGTGACAATGGATACAGTCGCTCAGATACAATCGCATCTAATTGCCCACCAATATGAGGGCATGATTAAAAGATCACGGCTCGGGGGCCGCAAAAAATGAATTTGATACTTTTCGGGCCGCCAGCGGCTGGTAAAGGCACGCAAGCCAAAAAACTCGTTGCAGAACGAGGCTACATCCAACTCTCGACAGGAGACATGCTACGCGCAGCTCGTTCTTCTGGATCTGAGCTTGGGGTGAAAGTTGCTGGCATCATGGATTCAGGTGGTTTGGTTTCGGATGAAATCGTGATCGCTTTGATTGATGAACAACTCGAATCAAATCCTGAAGCAGCCGGTTTCATTTTTGATGGGTTCCCAAGAACTATTCCTCAAGCTGAAGCATTAGATAAGCTTTTGGAATCACGTGGGACGAAAGTTGATAATGTGATTCGATTGAAGGTGGATGATGAGGCTCTTATGCAGAGAATCATTAAACGTTTTGAAGAGGAAGGGCGTTCAGACGACAACCCGGAAAGCTTCCGTAAGCGTTTAGACGCCTATAATGCGCAAACTGCACCATTGCTGCCTATATATGCGGAGCAAGGTAAGTTAACTGAAGTCGATGGAATGCAGTCAATTGAGGTTGTATCTAGCGAAATTAGCCAAGTTTTGGGTGCATAAGCCCGAAAGTGTAAAAGAACCGACATTTTGGCTCAATATTTAGTTGACGTCAGAATATCACAGCATATAAGTGTCGGCTTCCGCGACGATGAGACGTTCCGAATGCAGTGTTTTTGTTTCACTGGGTTTTGTTGAGTTGTCGGATTTGTTGTGAAACAGTTTTAATGAATGGAGGGGCAGTGTGGCCCGTATTGCAGGTGTCAACATTCCCACTAATAAGCGCGTTACAATAGCGCTGCGCTATATTCACGGTATTGGACCGGTGAAGGCGCAGGAGATTTGTGACAAAGTGGGTATCTCGGCTGAGCGCCGTGTGCAGGATTTGTCTGACGCCGAAGTCATTCAGGTTCGTGAAGCTATCGATGCAGACTATCTGGTTGAAGGTGATCTTCGCCGTGAAGTCTCAATGAACATTAAGCGTTTGATGGACTTGGGTTGCTACCGTGGTTTGCGCCACCGTCGCGGTCTTCCAGTTCGTGGCCAACGCACTCACACCAATGCGCGTACGCGCAAAGGTCCAGCGAAGCCAATCGCTGGTAAGAAGAAATAGACCGGATAGATAAGTATGGCTCGCGAAACAACACGCGTTAAACGTAGTGCTCGTAAGAACATCTCTTCAGGTGTTGCTCACGTAAACTCAAGCTTTAACAACACAATGATCACAATTACAGACGCTCAAGGGAATGCAATCTCTTGGTCATCTGCTGGTCACATGGGTTTTAAAGGTTCTCGTAAATCTACTCCTTATGCTGCACAGGTTGCTGCAGAGGATGCAGGTCGTAAAGCTCAAGAGCACGGCTTGAAGTCATTGGAAGTACAAGTTCGTGGTCCAGGTTCTGGCCGTGAATCAGCTCTTCGTGCGCTTCAATCTCTAGGTTTGACGATCACAACGATTCACGACATCACAGCTATTCCTCACAATGGCTGTCGTCCTCCAAAACGTCGCCGCGTATAATTTATAACGAGTTATTCGCTTCGTATATGTTCGTATGAACAACACTTAAACGCAATTTCTAAGGTGATCGCCTCATGAACACGGCTCAGGTCAACGACAAAAACTGGAAAGAGCTTATCCGTCCATCACGTCCCGTGGTGGAGCACGATTTTGATGCAGGCCGTAAGGCAAGCTTAATCGTGGAGCCACTAGAGCGTGGTTTTGGTACGACTCTAGGATCTTCGTTGCGTCGTGTTCTTTTGTCATCTCTGCAAGGTGCAGCGATCACAGGCGTTCAAATTGATGGTGTTGTTCACGAATTTTCATCAATCCCAGGTGTGCGTGAGGATGTTACTGACATCGTCCTAAACCTGAAGCGTGTTGCAATCAGCATGGTTTCAGAAACACCTAAGCGCATGACACTGTCTGCTTCTGGACCAGGTCCAGTTACAGCGGGTCAAATTGAGCTTTCCGGTGATATGGAAATTCTAAACCCCGACCACGTGATTTGTACGTTGGACGAGGGTGCAAACATTCGTATGGAATTTACTGTTGCGTCTGGTAAGGGGTATGTTCCTGCTGATCGCAACCGTCCAGATGATGCGCCACTTGGGTTTATCCCAGTTGACGCAATCTTTTCACCTGTTGAGCGTGTTGGTTTCAAAGTAGAAGACACACGTGAAGGTCAGGTATTGGATTACGACAAACTGACACTAACTGTGGAAACAGACGGTTCAGTAACACCTGAAGATGCAGTTGCTTACGCAGCACGTATCTTGCAAGATCAACTTCAACTGCTCATCAACTTTGAAGAGCCTGTTGTTGAGCAAGAAGCTGAGCAGGAGCCGGACCTTGGCTTTAACCCAGTTCTACTCAAGAAAGTTGACGAGTTGGAATTGTCTGTACGTTCGGCAAACTGCTTGCGTAACGACAACATTGTTTACATCGGTGATTTGATCCAAAAGTCAGAAGCAGAAATGCTTCGTACACCAAACTTTGGTCGTAAATCACTAAACGAAATTAAAGAGGTTCTCGCTTCTATGGGACTGCACTTAGGTATGGATGTACCTTCGTGGCCACCAGAGAATATCGAAGACCTAGCTAAAAAGTACGAAGACTAAGACAGAGGAGCGGCCAATAAGGCCGTAGGAAAAGCCATGCGTCACGGAATTGCGCACCGCAAGCTAAACCGCACGTCGGAGCACCGTAAGGCCATGTTCGCAAACATGGCTGCGTCTCTAGTGCAACACGAGCAGATCTCAACAACGCTTCCTAAGGCGAAAGAATTACGTTCTTTCATGGATAAGCTTGTTACTTTGGGTAAAAAAGGTGATCTCGCTGCCCGCCGTCAAGCTATCTCAAAGATGCGTGACAAAGAAATGGTACAAAAGCTATTTGACGTTCTCGCAGAGCGTTACAAAGACCGTGAGGGTGGTTACACTCGCGTGCTTAAAGCTGGTTACCGTTATGGTGACAATGCACCAATGGCAGTTATTGAGCTGGTAGACCGTGACGAAGACGCTAAAGGTAAAGCTGATCGTGAACGCGTTGAAGCTGAAGCTGAAATGGCTTTGGAAGACTAAGATCTTCAAAAATTGAATTATAAGAACACCGCTTTGTGATCAGAGCGGTGTTTTTTCGTTTTAGCATTGTAATATGATGGTTGAACATAAGATCTTGATCCAGAATGGATGTAAGAATATGGCCATTGCCCAAATTGCGCCGTGATTGTTTGAGAATTGATACTCATGACTAATGTTCGACTAAAAAAACTGTTTGCCGGTGGAATAGCGTTTTTAAGCGTTTCACTCGCAGGAATCGCCGCCTGTTCTGCGCAAGATACTCAAGCGGTGAAACGCGTGGTGCCAAGCTCTCAACAAGAAGTCACCATGTCGTTTTCGCCATTAGTGAAAGAGGCGGCTCCTGCTGTTGTAAACGTCTACACGACGAAGGTCGTGAAACAGGCAGCATCTCCTTATTCTCGCGATCCGTTTTTTCAGCGTTTCTTTGGCAATCGTATGGGCGGAATGCCGAGCGAGCGGGTGGAATCGTCCCTTGGGTCAGGCGTTATTGTTGGTACTGACGGCGTAATCGTTACAAACAATCATGTGATCGAAGGAGCCGATGAGTTTAAAGTCGTGCTTTCCGACCGGCGTGAATATGCCGCCGAACTTATCATAGCAGATGAACGAACTGATTTGGCTGTGTTGAAAATCGATACTGAAGGCGAAAAACTCCCTACATTGGAAATTACCGACACACGAGATGTTGAGGTAGGGGATTTGGTTCTTGCGATTGGGAACCCTTTTGGAGTTGGTCAAACTGTTACGACTGGGATTATCTCTGCGCAGGCAAGAACTGATGTGGGTGTGTCTGATTATGCCTTCTTCTTGCAAACAGATGCCGCGATTAATCCAGGTAATTCAGGCGGAGCGCTAGTCGACTCCCAAGGGCGTTTAGTTGGCGTGAACACTGCTATCTTCTCGAGATCAGGTGGCTCAAATGGGATTGGTTTTGCCATTCCTTCTGAAATGGTCAAACGCGTTGTTGATGCAGCTGTAAATGATGGTCAGATTATCCGACCATGGTTAGGTTTAAAAGGGCAATCAGTAACTTCAGATATAGCCAAGTCTATGGGATTGGATCGTCCAATGGGAGTGTTGGTTACAGAAATTTATCCTGATGGCCCTGCTGAGAAGGCCGGATTAAAACGTGGTGACTTGGTAACTTCAATCGACGGACGTGAAGTGTTTGATGAACGTGGTTTGAAATTTTTGGCCGCTACTTTAGCTCCCGGTGAAAGAGCTTCATTGAAAGTGATGCGAAGTGGCAAAGAAAAATCAGTGAAAGTGAAGCTAGCACCGCCTCCAGGTGCGACAGAAGCTGAAATGAACTTGATTGAGGGCAATGCTAGCCCATTTTCAGGAGCCGAGATTGCTGATCTTTCACCTGCATTAGCGGATGAGTTGGGCCGTGATCCTTTTGCATCTGGTGTGTTGGTCAATCGTGTATTGCGACGTTCGCTTGCATCCCGTTTTGGCCTGCGTCCGGGCGATATGATCCGTGAGATTGACGGAACTGTCATCAAAACTTCCGAAGACGTTCTTAGCGTTTTGAAAGACAAGGGCGGTCGTGGAACGAGATGGACCGTGACAATCGAGCGTAATGGCCGACGGATAACGTCACAAATCCGATTATAGGTTGGATTTTTTAAATCTACACTTACGTAAACTCGAACGTAGCGGTAAATAGATCTTATGACAGATTTGTTTTCCGCTGCCGGTCTCGATGAGAGTGCGCCTCAACCGCTAGCTGATAGATTGCGCCCTAAAAAACTGTCCGATGTGATAGGGCAAGATCATCTGATTGGTACAGATGGTCCGATAGGACGCATGCTTGCCAATAAGCGCCTCGCAAGCATGATATTGTGGGGCCCGCCCGGTGTAGGAAAAACAACAATAGCCCAATTGCTCGCCGTAGATGCGGGGCTAGAGTTTGATCCGATTTCGGCAATCTTTTCCGGCGTGAAAGATTTGCGTGCTGCTTTTGATCGAGCAGAAAACAGGCGTCAGCTTGGCAAAGGTACTTTGCTGTTCGTTGACGAGATCCATCGCTTCAATAAAGCACAGCAAGATGGTTTCTTGCCATTTGTCGAGCGTGGAGTGGTGACACTTGTCGGAGCGACAACTGAGAATCCAAGCTTTGAATTGAATGGCGCACTGTTATCACGTTGTCAGGTGCTGACGCTTAAGCGTTTGGATGAAGCGGCGATGGAAAAACTTCTTCAACGTGTTGAAATGGAAGAAAACTGTAAGCTTTCAATTGATGAAACTGCGCGCTCCTTACTGATTGATATGGCTGATGGCGATGGACGGTATCTGCTCAATCTTGCTGAAGAGGTAGTTTCACTTGGGGATGTTGAGCAGATAAACTCAGAGCAGTTATCGAAGTTATTGCAAAAGCGTGCTCCCGCTTATGATAAAGACCGCGATGAGCACTATAATATGGCGTCTGCGTTGCATAAATCGGTCCGCGGTTCTGACCCCGATGCCTCGCTTTACTGGTTTTGTCGTATGCTGGAGGGGGGAGAGGATCCCCTTTATTTGGCGCGTCGAATTGTTAGAATGGCCTCTGAGGAGGTTGGTTTGGCTGATCCTACGGCACTAATGATTGCTGGAGAGGCGGCGCGCACCTATGAACGGCTTGGTTCACCGGAAGGAGAATTGGCACTAGCGCATGCACTTGTGCATATTGCTACATCGCCCAAATCCAATGCGGTTTATGCAGCCTATAAAAAAGCACGAGTCTCAGCAGCAAAGACTGGCTCACTTATGCCGCCCAAACATATATTGAATGCGCCAACTTCTATGATGAAAGATCAAGGTTATGGCGATGGTTATCAATATGACCATGATTTGGACGGCTCGTTTTCAGGTCAGAATTACTTTCCTGATGGGATAGAGCGTCAATCGTATTATCGACCACAAGGAGCTGGTCGAGAGGCATCCATTCGGGATCGCATGAAAGATTGGGCAAACAAGCGCGCCAACATAGCGCGCCAGAATGCGGATAAACCTAGTTAACTGCTATAATGCGCCAAGTGTCGATAAGGCGTTGTCCAACAACCATGTTTAAATCGTTTGGTTCAGTTGTATCGTATGTTGAACCAAGTCCTTGATAACCGATACGTTGGCACATTGCTAAAAAGGCGACTGGATTATCGAGAAGGTTTAAATCGCGGATGATTTCAAACCCCATTTGGTCGCGTAGCGGCAATAGAGCGTGCCGCATCTTACGGATGGCACCGGGAGAGAAGGGCTCCATTGAAGTGGAGTGTTGTGTGTTCATTTTCGTAACTCTACTATAAACCTCTGGTGAAATACGTTTCCAGAGTTGAATCAGCCGATGACCCAAGCAATTTTGCTGGGCGAGCATCCTCATTGCATTTTCATTGATATTGCCGTATTTGCGCTCTCTCTGAATTGCGCTGTTCAATGGAAACCCATGTGCAGCAGCAAGTCGAACGAATGCGGCAGGATCTTTCAGCACATTTGGTGCATATAGGATCGCTTGATCAAATGAAAATAAAATTGCGCGCAAGCAGTCTTCATCACGCTTGTGCGTTGCTGTTTTATTTAAGTTTGGTAGGTGGAATTTTGGTTTGGGCACATTTCCATGTGCAGTGGGCTTAACCAATGAAAACACTCTACGCTTACTCTGTTCGTCCATTTGCTTGTGACCTTTGCTCAAGCATTTGATAGAACAGCCCCGTAGTTAGGATGGCGAATGATTCGCAGAATTACAATGCTTTTTTGCATTAATACTTGAGGCATTTTCATGGAAGAAGATAAAAACGAAGATAAGCCATGGAAAAAGGGTGACTTTTCGAAAAAGTTAATAAAACCTTACTTGGTAAATTCTGACGATAGAGACTTTATGGAAAGTATAGTCTTGGGTGAAGATGATTCTATATTCGCTTTTGACAAACCAAGTGGATTGGCTTGTCAAACAAGAAGTCCTGCTGATCGTACTTTCGATGCATTACTTGGCGTATATGCAAGAAGTAACGGTAAAAGGCCGAAACTTATACATCGATTGGACATGTTAACGTCGGGTGTAATCATCGCTTCGAAAACAAAACCCTCAGCAGCCTTTTTTCAACAAGCCTTTGAGCAAAGGAAAGCTAAGAAAACCTATGTAGCAATTGTGAAGGGACCGCCGATTGAGGAAGTTGAAGGTGTTCTGGAATATTACGTTCAACGTTATCAAAAAGAACCCAATCTTGCGTTGATGCGTGCTGTTGGTTCGGATGATGAAGGCGCGCAGAATGCCGTTACAAGGTATAATGTATTGGCCAGTCATGAAGATTATCACTTTTTGATGCTGACGCCCGAGACAGGCCGAACCCATCAATTACGTGTGCACTTGGAGAGTTTTGGGCGGCCGATCCTAGCAGATCCTTATTATGGTGTTGATGTCACAAGCGAGGGATATCAGGCACCACGCCTTATGTTGCACGCCTATCGATTGCTTACGCCGCATTTGGATGGTGGTGATATTGATATCGTCGCAGATATTCCAGATGACATGCGTAAATGTCTTGATGATTTATCTCTTGAAAGCGGGCTACTGGCGCTTAAGGAGAAAACAAGTTAAGAGGCCTGCATGCAGAACATTGTTTTAGTAGCTCTTGGCGGCGCGATAGGCGCAACGGCCCGATACGGCATTTCGCAATTTATGGTGCGAAGCGTTGGAAATGGCATGCCTTGGGGAACTTTCAGTGCGAATGTTTTAGGTTCTTTATTGCTAGGCTTGTTGTTTGGTTGGCTGGCATTTAAGGCTGAAGGCGCTGACAATTGGCGTTTGTTTTTAGGGACTGGCGTATTGGGCGGCTTTACGACTTTTTCCACGCTGAGCATGGAAACCGTGTGGATGATAGAACGCAAAGCATATTTGCAAGCTAGCAGCTATGCTGTGGGAAGCTTGGTGTTAGGTATCGTTGCTGCATTTGTTGGATTGATTATTGCCCGGAAGGTTTTTGCAATATGAGTTGGAATAAAGGACAAGTCCTGCAAATTCCCGTTGGTGACGGTGAAGGTGATGTGCGTCTTGATAGATGGCTCAAACGTCGCTTTCCAGGGCTGACACAGGGACAGGTGGAAAAGCTTCTTCGCAAAGGTGAAGTGCGCGTAGATGGTGGCCGCGCTAAATCCAGTACTCGTTTAGAAGTGGGGCAGGTTGTGCGGGTGCCGCCAATGCCTTCTAGTGACCAAAACAAGAAACGTGAAGTCGCGGAAGACGTATATGTTTCGCCGAAAGATGCTGAGCTGATTAAGTCTTTCATTTTGTATGAAGATGAAGATGTGTATGTGCTGAACAAGCCGTCAGGCCTAGCTGTTCAAGGTGGAACCAAGACCTTGCGGCACGTGGATGGGATGGCAAATGCGCTGACAAAGCCTGGGCAAGACAAACCGCGTCTTGTGCACCGTTTGGATAAAGATACGTCTGGTCTTCTTGTTTTGGCTAAAACAGCTCAGTCTGCAGCGACAATGAGCAAGCACTTCAGATCTCGTGATTTAGATAAGATATATTGGGCAGTCATTACTGGAGCGCCAAACCCATCTGAAGGAGAACTCAGAGGGTGGATGATGAAGGCACATGGTCCTGGGCAAGACAAGGAATTGATGACGGCTGGAATTCACGGACAAAAAGGATCTGTGTTTGCAATCACTGATTATAAGGTTGTATCAACAGTGGGCCAGAAGGCTTGTTGGGTGGCCCTCAAGCCATCTACAGGACGTAAGCACCAGCTCCGCTATCACATGTCAGAGATAGGCCATGCTATCGTTGGAGACAACAAATATACATGCGATAGGGAAGCGCCAAAAGGTGTTCCCGCGGGATTGCACTTACATGCGCGTGCTTTGCGCGTTCCTCGTCGCCATGGCCCAGATGTAGAGGTGATTGCTCCGTTGCCTCAGCACATGAAAAAGACGTTTGATTTGTTCGGGTTTCATGAAAGTGAAGCTGGAAACCCATTTGACACCATCATACCCATTGGTCGCCGTCGCTAATCATTTTTGAGAGTTTAGAATATGTCTTTAAAGCTTGCTGTCTGGGATTTAGACGGAACAGTTGTCGATAGCCGCGAAATGATTCAGACCGCGATGGAGCATGCGTTCAGAAAGTCTGGTTTTGCTGAACCTTCATTCGATGATACGCGAAAAATTGTTGGCCTTTCTCTGAAAACCGCTATCGAGAATTTATTGCCAGAAGCAGATGACACTTCAGTGCATCAGGTTTTTGAAGACTATAAATCTAGCTTTGTGCAATTGAGAGCTGATCCTAATCTAAAAGAACCTCTATATGATGGAGCAATGGATTTATTGAGCGATATGGTCGCTGATGGATGGCTCATGGGCGTGGCCACGGGCAAATCTCGTCAGGGTTTGAACCATATTTTGGAAATGCATGATTTAGAGAAATTCTTTGATACGCATTGGTGCGCTGATGATGGCCCAGGTAAGCCGCATCCACATATGGTGAAAAAGAATATGGATGAACTGGGTTGCTTCGCTCAGAACACAGTAATGATTGGAGATGCGACATTTGATATGCAAATGGCGCGTGCTGCCAATGTGCATGCATTGGGTGTTTCTTGGGGATTTGGCAAAACGGAAGAGCTCGCTGAAGCTGGTGCGCATGAAGTGCATCATGATTTTGCGGGCCTTCGTGCAGGATTGTATGCTTTTAGAGAAAAGGTGTAGGCATGAGTGACTTTGGCAGCACCGACCAGCGTATGAAAAAATTCTATAAGCAGGCTGGGATAGAAAAGCTGGAAGACGGCAATTGGACGATTGTGCTTGATGGCCGCCAGCTTAAGACACCTGCGAAAAATGTTTTAACTCTTCCATCAGAAGAATTGGCGGAAGCCGTGGCTGGTGAATGGGCGGATCAAATTGAGTATATAGACGTTGCGACCATGCACATTACGCGCTTGGTCAATGTTGCTATCGATAGAACACCGCTTGCGCGCGATGAAATGGCAGCTGAAGTTGCCCGCTATGCAGAAACGGACCTTGTATCCCATTTAGCTGAGGGGCCTACAGTGCTTAGAGAGCGGCAGGAAGCAGGATGGGCTCCTATACGTGATTGGGCAGCTCAAGAACTGGACGTGTTTCTGTTGCCAGTAGAAGGGGTTATGGCTAGCCCTCAGCCTACGACCTCCTTGGAAGCTGCAAGATCTCATGCAGCCAAATTGGATGATATGAGGCTAACAGGATTGAATTTTGGTCTTGGGTTGTTTGGTTCTGCAGTGTTGGCACTTGCGGTAGAGCAAGGGCGTATTATGTCTGAAGAGGCATTTGACTTATCCCGAATAGATGAAGTTTTTCAGGCTGAGCAATGGGGAGAAGATGACGAAGCTAAGCAAAGAGAGGCTTATAATCGTCACCAAGCGCTCGGATTGGGTGTCTTTTTTGCGGCATTGAATCGTTAGAAAAAAGGCAATCTTCACAAGCCTGTGAGAATTGCCACTGATTTCTTAAATATCTGCCATCTGAATGCTCCGTTCATCTGCCGTTGTGTTTAGCAGCCGCAAACTCGGTGTATGAGCAAAATAATGTCAAACACAAAATGGGCGTCAATCGCTGCGATAGCAGCGTCAGCGCTCTTCGTATCTCCCGCAGCGTTCGCTGAGTCTGGTGCTAAAACACAACCCGTTTCTAAAGATCTTAAATCTGCACATAGAGACCACCGATATGACAGGAATGTACGTGGTCAAACAGTCTTAAGAGAGTGTGGCTCTTCGGGATATCGAAGCAATAGGTGCTATTTTGATGTCGGGTTTGATATAGTTGATGCACGCGTTCATGATCGCAAATCTAAAGGTAGTTGTGATGAAGGCGATGAGTGGGGCCTAAATGGCAATATGATGTGGATCCGTGATGGGTGCAAAAGGTGCTGCTGAAATCATCTACCGTGGTGATTTAGGTGATGAAGCTAAAATGGCTGAACACACAAAAGAATATGAAGATCGATTTGCAAACCCATTTGTTGCCGCGAGCAAGGGGTATATCGATGATGTCATCCAGCCGCATAACACACGGTTCAGAATTGCTAGATCTTTGCGTCAGTTGAAGAACAAAAGCGTGAAAAACCCTGCTAAGAAGCACGACAATATTCCACTTTAAATATGATGGTTTTGACAAAACAAAGCCCACTTCCAAAGGAGGTGGGCTTTTTTATTGGGTGCGTTCAACAGATAGTAGGGAGTTATTCTTCCTCAGAATGTTCCGCTATGAATTCTTTCATAAAGCGCCTTATTTCTCGTGAAGCGCTTGTGTCCATGTCCTCGCAAAGTTCGACGAAAGCATCACGTTCTTCTTTATTGACGCGGAGAACAAGTTGACTGTCTTTTTTATTCTTTTTGTTTTTCTTTTTTGTCGTTGTCATATCACGCTACTTTCGTCAGAGGTCTTTTGCATAACAAAGTATATACAAAAAAGTGTCTTACTCAAGTGCTTTGCGTGGTATCGCGCTAGCAGATTTTTAATTACGTGTTTCTGCGCTGTTTGCCGAACGGAAATAGTGAAGCAATCTTATTCGTCCAGAAACGTCTAATCTTCCACTTCCTTAGGAGTTTGGCGTCATTGGGAGCGTCATTCATGCCTCTCGGGATCAACATGTCGTTCATCATGGGCTTTAGACCACGAATGAGATCTTCTTCGACGCGGCGACGCTCTGTTTCTGTTTTGAATCGTGCGACATGGCGTTCGGTTGCGCCTAGTTGCCACCAGGCTTTAGGCCATTTCTCGTGATTGCGAAGACGATTGCTCAAGCTGGCTGCTTTGCCAACATAAAGTGGTTTAAGCCAGAATATAAAGGAGCGACGGACGAAAACATAAATTCCTGGATCACTTGGTAATCCATTATCTGTCAGCGTGATGTTGAACCAATATTTTCTGCCGGATTCTCCTCGCCATCTGTGGAACCCGAAAATAATCATCTACTCGACCTTATAAAAGAAATTCAACCAGTTATGATATCAACTCGATAGCATTTGAAAGAATGTATCAAGGATTGGTTAACAGAATACGGCTGCAGAATGGCATCTTCTGGAAGATAATTCCTAAGCATTAATTTGAGAATATAGCACAATGTTACTTGAGAATTTAGTCGTCGCAGTTTTGATGGTCAGCTTATGCGTATGTGTCCATTTTTTTGGTCTGACAGGGTTAATTGCCATAGTTCGCCGGGATCATTTTAAACGAAAATCTGCTACGTCGCTGATAACTCAAAGTGCAGCCATAGTGGTTGTGGTGATGGCACTATTTTTCTTGCATACCATCGAGATTTGGATGTTTGCCGCACTTTACTCATTTCTTGGAGAATTTCAGACATTTGAGGAATCTTTGTATTTTTCAACCTCGACATTCACGACGGTTGGGTTCGGTGATCTATATCTGGATGAGAAGTGGAGGCTATTGTCCGCTATTGAATCTGCCGCTGGTTTTCTGCTGATAGGATGGTCGACAGCGTTCTTGGTATCCATAACTGCGAAATTAAGAATACTTGAAGCGCAATTTGATGCGCCGCACAAAGAAAAATATAGCCATGACGATAAGGATGACTATAAAGGGAACTAGAATTCAATTTGGAGCGTCAATCTAGAACTTTGGTTCCGATTGCCCTTCAGATGGGTACATACTAAATAGAAAATAAAAAATACGGATTAATCCGAGAAGACAATACGGGGCACACAAAACAGATGTTTTCGAAAATTCTTATAGCGAACCGTGGAGAGATTGCTTGCCGCGTTATCAAGACTTGTAAAAGACTTGGAGTAAAAACAGTTGTTGTTTACTCAGAAGCTGATGCAGGGTCTTTAGCTGTTGAACTGGCAGATGAAACCGTATTTATCGGTGGTTCTGCATCTTCAGAAAGCTATTTGGTTCAAGATAAAATTGTGGCGGCGGTTAAAGAAACCGGTGCTGAAGCCGTGCATCCTGGGTTTGGGTTCCTGTCTGAAAATCCAGATTTTGCTAGACGATTAGAAAAAGAAAAGATCGCGTTTATCGGGCCAAACCCCAAAGCCATTGAGGTGATGGGAGATAAAATCACATCTAAGAAATTCGCTGATGAAGCGGGTGTGAGCACAGTTCCTGGCCACATGGGCTTGATTGAAGATGCTGATGAGGCAGTCAAAATCTCTAAAGAGATTGGTTATCCTGTAATGATCAAGGCCTCCGCTGGTGGTGGTGGTAAAGGTATGCGCATCGCTTGGAATGATGATGAAGCCCGTGAAGGGTTCCGTGATTCAAAAGCTGAAGCAAAAGGATCTTTTGGTGATGACCGCATATTCATTGAAAAGTTTATCACTGAACCACGGCACATTGAAATACAGGTTTTAGGTGACAAGCACGGCCATTGTATCCACCTGAACGAACGCGAGTGTTCTATTCAGCGTCGTAATCAGAAAGTGGTTGAAGAAGCCCCATCACCTTTTATTGATCCCAAAACACGTGCTGCTATGGGAAAGCAGTCTATAGCCCTTGCTAAGGCTGTAAACTATGACTCCGCAGGTACTGTTGAGTTCATTGTGGACAAGGATAAGAACTTCTATTTCCTTGAAATGAACACACGTCTTCAGGTGGAACACCCAGTTACTGAGATGACAACTGGTGTAGACCTCGTCGAGCAAATGTTGTTGGTCGCTTACGGTGAAACACTAGCGCTGCAGCAAAACGACATTGGAATTAAAGGTTGGGCCGTTGAAACGCGTATTTACGCTGAAGACCCATATAGAAACTTCTTGCCATCTATTGGTCGTTTGAAACGCTGTGAATTCCCACCAGAAGGAAAACTGGGCAAAGGGGAAGTGCGGATCGATACAGGTGTGCGTGAAGGAGATGAAATCTCCATGTATTACGACCCAATGATCGCTAAATTGATCACCTATGGAAAAGATCGAGCAGACGCAATCGATGTGCATGAAATGGCTTTGGATCGTTTGCGCATCGAAGGAATTCAGGACAATTCTCCATTCCTGCAGGCGGTGATTGCTCAAGATCGTTTTAAAAGCGGTAAACTCACCACAAATTATATTCCGGACGAGTTTCCTGATGGATTTAGTGGTGCAGAAGCGACAAAAGACCAAGAAGTCTTATTGGCTTCAGTCGCCACATTTGCGCATTCTCTGTTCGTGGAGCGGGCAAATCAGATTGAAAATCAAATGGATGCAGAGCGCGAGCTTAGATCTGATTGGGTTGCTGTTGTGGATCGGAAACCTTTGCCAGTTTCAATCGTTCGTGGTGGTGGAGAAGCGGAGCTTAAGTTCAAAGGGCGCAAAGCTGTTGTAAATATCTCGACACCGTGGATGCCGGGATTGGGCGTTGTTGAAGGTGTTATCGATAATATGCCTTTCGCAGTACGTTTCGATGACACAACTGAAGGCTATGTGCTTCGCTATCGCGGTATAAAGTCAAACATCCTTGTTTTGTCTCCAAATACCGCTGAACTTTATGCAAAAATTCCGGAAAAAGAAGCCCCAGATATGTCCAAAATGATCCTTAGCCCGATGCCGGGTTTGGTGGTCTCTATGGATGTTGAAATAGGCCAGGAAGTGAAAGCAGGTAGTGCGGTGTGTGTTGTCGAAGCAATGAAAATGCAAAACATCATTCGCGCTGAAGCTGATGGAGTTGTCAAAGCTATCAATGCCGGCGCGGGCGATTCAGTTGCTGCTGACGCCATTCTGGTAGAGTTTGAATAATTGCCGATAAACCAATAGATATTTTTCAAGTAGGCGCATTTGTAAAGCAAGGTGTGTCTGCTTGAATTGGTTTCCAAAAACAGGTTGTTTGTTAACCATATTGCAACCGTAACATTTGTAGCTTCATCATATTCTCTTTTGGGTTCATTGGACGTAGAGTTATTATGAAGCTTTCCTCATTGCCAGTCGCATTTCGTGTATCTCTTGCTGTCGCAGTTCCGATAATTGCGCTCTGTATTATTTCAACTTTATATATTTTAGATAATTTCAATTCCGCTCGTCAGATGGAACGAGTTCAACATGTAACGGATATTGGACAGTCTGTTAGTCGTCTTGTTCATGAGCTTCAGAAAGAACGCGGAAGTTCTGCAGGGTTTGTCGGAGCGAAGGGAACGGGAGAGTTTCCAGGGTTGTTGGCAAAACAGAAATTGCAAACGGATGAGGCTCTAAATGCGTTTCAAAAATCCATAGAAATCCACTTAGATATTTTGAATGATCCTCACTTAGATAGCGCTTACAATACGCTGGACGTTGATCTGGGAAATCTAAACGGGCATCGGCAAACTGTGCAAACGCTGAGTTACAATGTTCAGGAAACAGTGGGGCCTTACACTGGGATGATAGCAAAACTCTTGGAGATGGTTGCTCTAAGTACTCATGATGCTTCAGGTAGCGATCTAGCAAGTGATTTAACAGCGTTTCTTGCATTGATGAATGTTAAAGAAAACGCAGGCGTGGAGCGTGCATTTGGTTCCAATGCATTTGCAGGCGGGGCAATTACACAAGACAAGCACGAAAGAGTTGTCAGCCTGATATCCAACCAGAATGGCTTTTTAAAAGAGTTCAGAATGTTGATGAGTGATCAATGGGATGAAAAGCTAGACGCTAATGTAGCAAAACAGGAGTGGCAAGACGTTATTGATGCTCGCCGTATTCTTGTTGATGGGCTTTATCGTGCGGATCAAAATTTATTAGCAACGTATACTGGGCCAGAGTGGTTTGCTTTGACCACAAAACGCATTGAATTGTTGATGGACTTTGAAACATACTTTGTGGATGACATTGATAGCAAAGCAGAGCTTTTGAAAGAGGAATTCTCAGGAAAAGCATATGTTATTTTATGGGTAAGTCTGGTGAGTATTGTCTTTGCTGGAATTTTGTCAGCGCTGATGATTGTTAGTGTAGTTAGACCGATAAAAAATATCTCGGCGCAGTTAGGAAAACTGGCCGATGGAGAAACGGACATTCGTGTATCTGGCCAATCGAGAAAAGATGAAATTGGTGTTTTATCCAGAGCTGCTGATGCCTTCCTCGTTTCGAGTAAAGAACGACAAGAGCTCATGGAAGAGAACACTCGGAAGGAACAGAAGGCACTTGAAGAGCGCCGCCAAACGATGCGGGATATGGCGGATGAAGTGAAATTTGCTACGAAAGAAACAGTTATGGTGGTGTCCGAAGCTGCCACTGATTTGATGGCCGGTAGTAAAGAAATGTTTCAGCAATTAGCAGTGGCCAAAGAAAATGCCAGTAGCGTTGATAGTGCTGCTCAAGCGACTATGGAGGCAACAGACCAAGCTTCTACGCTGGCTAATGAGCTAAGCATCGCGATTTCGGAAGTGGCTGAAAACGTGGTGAAAGGCGATGAAATTGCAAAAGGTGCTGTGGATGAGGCAGATGTATCGCGCCAAGGTGTAGAAGAATTGGATGAAGCCGCAAAGCAAATTGGTGACTTTGTAAATATTATCACTGAACTGGCCGAACAAACAAATCTATTGGCCCTCAATGCGTCTATTGAGTCAGCGCGTGCTGGAGAGGCCGGAAGAGGTTTTTCTGTGGTTGCCGAGGAGATCAAACAGCTTGCCAACCAGACAAATAGGTCCGCTTCACAGATATCTGATCGCGTAAATCAAATTCAAAGCAAAACCGAAAACGCCGTGGCATCAATTGGAAAAATCACCCAATCGGTGAAAGATATTGGAGAAGTCACTTCAAGCGTTGCTGCAGCAATTGAAGAGCAACGAGCTTCTACCGCTTCTTTCTCACAATTTTTGGAAGAAAACCGTGAAGCCATAAAAGGTGTCGCCGATGGGGTGGGTGATCTGTCAGTTATTGCTAATCAGAGCTCCGATAAGGCTGAGCGTATGGGGGATCTAGCTGAGAGCATGGTCAATCAATCTAGAGAAGTCAGTGAAACGATTCCTAAGATAGTAGAAGGCGCGGTGGAAAAGGTAGAACGCAGACGTTGTGAGCGCATTGAAATTGAAAAATCAGTAAAGCTAACCGACGATAGAGGGAAACGAGGAACTGTTTTAGCGGATGTATCTCAATCAGGAGCTAGTATCATTGGTGAGGTTTTTGGGGACAACGTTAAAATATCGATCGAAGGTATTTGCGACGATTTGAGTGCGCATGTCGTCTGGAAAAAAGAAGAGAATGTCGGTATCCATTTTGAGAAAAATATCTCCCAAGACATGGTCAATCAAATAGTGCAAAGACAGGAAAGATCTAGAGCAGCGTAGTTTAACCAAAATTAGGAGGCGAAATGAGTGTCGTTTTGCCGAACAATTTTTCAAACTCTGTGTTTAGAAGTGTGTCGACTTCTTCCATTTTTAGCGGGTGGCCTAGTTTATGGAGACTTGTAACACCTGCAGCGGGATCAGAAATGCCACATGGAACAATACCGGTGAAATGTTCCAAGTCAGGAGAGACATTTAGACTTATCCCGTGGAATGATACCCATTTGCGCAAACGAACGCCTATGGCAGCAATTTTGTCCGATGCTTCTGGTAGTTCAGGTGTCGCTGGTAAATCCACCCATACACCGACGCGTCCGTCATAACGCTTGGCTGTAACGTCGAGTTTCCCCAATGTGTTGATAATCCATTCTTCAAGAGAATGGACAAAGGCCCTCACATCACGACCTCGTTTGGCTATGTCCAGCATGACATATGCAACGCGTTGACCCGGGCCATGATAAGTAAACTGGCCGCCTCTACCCGCATCAAATACAGGAAACCTATCTGGATCGGTAAGGTCTTCTTTATTGGCGCTTGTGCCTGCTGTGTAGAGAGGAGGGTGTTCGAGTAGCCAAATTAATTCACCAGCGTCTCCCCTCGAAATTGCCGCTACCCGCTCTTCCATGAAGCTTATTGCATCAGCATAATCTACGTGCTCAGTTGAAATTGCCCATTCGACTGGAGGTAAATTGTTTTCGTTATTTTGCTGGCTCATGCGGTTACGTTAACTCCTTACTCACTTAGATAGTCCAAATTCGAGTTTGGCTTTTACCAAACAAGAATGGGGTTTTATTCTTGTCATCGCAAATAGACTCAGTCGAAATTGAGATCACAGTGCTCTTAGGGCGCTCTAAAATTCCTATGCAACAATTACTGCGTATGGGACGTGGAGCTGTGATTCCATTGGATGCTAGCGAATACGATGAAGTTTGGATTCTTGCAAACAACCATCCCATTGCCCGCGGGGAATTAGTGATTGATGGTGAGCGTGTATCTGTATCAATAACAGGTGCAGCGCAAGTTGAAGATTATTATGCAACAGAACAATAGCTGAAATTGTTTCAAGACTAAAACTTTTCAACAATTATAACTGAGAATTATCAAAAATTCTAAATTTCAGGGTTCACACAGGCGATCTATAATGTATATCTCGCCGTTCGTTTCGGTTTGCGGCCGTGGCGGAATTGGTAGACGCGCAGCGTTGAGGTCGCTGTGGGGTAAAACCCGTGGAAGTTCGAGTCTTCTCGGCCGCACCAGATGTTTCCTAGAAAAGATAATTTTGTTCCTACGACTAATGTCGGGTGTAGAATTTGTTCGTTCATTGCTATTCTGAATGAATATATACCGCATTCAAGGCTGATTTTCGATGAAACATCATATTATGATCGCGCTAGGCCTATTATTATTGGTCATTTTTGGGATTAGACTTTTCTCCGCAATCGCTTTGCCTGGGATTGGTTTCAATGAATTGTACTGCATAGGCGGAGTGGTTCTAGCCGGTTGGTTGATAAAAGGTGGTTTCGCCGAATGGAAATTCGCGCGGGAGCAATCTGATTCAGCCGATAATAACAATTCTTAGAATTATTCTTTTTTATACGACTAAAGTCCCTCTACAAGATTGATCAAATATCCCCCAGCATGAAAATGCGAAAAATCTCGCTTCTTATCAAACAGGGGAGGAAGCAAATCTTGTCTGAAGAAAAACAAAAAATAGACGTGAAGGGGTATTGGTCGGAAGTACTTACCCTAACTTGTTCGCTTTTAGCTATTTGGTTCGCCGTATCCTATGGAGCAGGAATTCTGTTTCGCGATGCGCTCGATAATCTATCGATCGGCGGTGCGCCTTTGGGATTCTGGTTTGCACAATCAGGATCGATTTTCGTCTTTGTCATACTGATCGTCGTATATTGTCGTCGCATGACTAAGCTCGAAGAGAAATACGGAGTGGAGGGCTAAGTCATGGATCAGATGTTTTGGACTTACTTTTTCGTTGGAACTACGTTTGCGCTTTATATCGGTATTGCCGTATGGGCTAAGGCGGGATCAACGGATGACTTTTATGTGGCTGGACACGATGTTCATCCAACAGTGAATGGAATGGCTACAGCTGCTGACTGGATGTCGGCTGCATCATTCCTTTCAATGGCTGGGCTTATTGCTTTTTTGGGGTATGGCGGTTCAGTTTATTTGATGGGGTGGACAGGCGGTTATGTTCTGCTTGCACTATTACTCGCTCCATTTTTAAGAGAGTTTGGAAAATTCACGGTGCCCGACTTTGTTGGTGACCGTTACTATTCCACTTTTGCGCGTGTGATCGCTGTTGTGTGTGCACTGTTCGTTTCGTTCACATACATTGCTGGTCAGATGAAAGGTGTAGGAGTTGCATTCTCTGGTTTTCTTGGTGTTGATTTCAACGTCGGAATTCTAATCGGAATGTTTATTGTGTTCGTGTACGCAGTTCTCGGCGGAATGAAGGGCATCACATATACGCAAGTTGCGCAATATTGTGTGCTAATCTTTGCATACACAGTGCCTGCAATTTTCATGTCTATGATCATTACAGGAAACCCGATTCCACAATTAGGATTTATCGGGAATGCTGCTGGTACGGATGTTTCCATGCTTGAAAAGCTAAATCAAACTGTAACTGATCTTGGTTTTTTAGAGTACACACAATCAAATAAATCAATGATTGATATCTTCGCAATCACAGGTGCGTTGATGTTCGGGACAGCTGGTCTGCCTCACGTTATCATTCGATTCTTCACAGTATCAAGCGCACAGGCCGCACGTGTATCTGCAGGTTGGGCGCTCGTGTTTATCGCTCTCTTGTACACAACAGCTCCTGCTGTTGGCGCATTTGCTCGCTTGAACTTTATCGATAGTGTAAACGATGCAACCTATATCGCGGAGACAGGTCCTGATTATTCTACAAAAGCGGCAGAATTGACTGCTGCTGGTCAAAAGCCTGTTCCTCAATGGTACAAGGATTGGGAACCTACAGGTCTTCTAAAATTTGAAGACAAGAATGGTGACGGTATTATGCAATATCGTGGACCAAATTCACCCGATGGTATTGAAAACGAAGTCAACCCAAACCGTGATATCTTCGTGCTGGCTAACCCACAAATTGCACAGCTTCCAGGCTGGGTGATCGGGCTTGTTGTTGCAGGTGGACTAGCCGCCGCTTTGTCGACAGCAGCTGGTCTTTTGATGGTTATCTCATCAGCGGTAAGTCATGATTTGTGTAGACGTACATTCTTCCCTGACATGGATGATAAAACAGAACTTAGAGTAGCTCGATTTGCTGCTGCAGGAGCTGTTTGTGCTGCCGGTCTTTTAGGGATTTATGCAAGCCAATTAGGGTTTGTTGCGCAGGTTGTGGCGTTTGCTTTTGGTCTTGCTGCTGCGTCTCTATTCCCGATTATCTTCCTCGGTATCTTCTGGAAACGGATGAATAAGGAGGGGGCCATTGTGTCCATGTTAGTTGGTTTGATTTCTACATTTGGATACATCTACTTCTTCAAATTTGGTGGTGGTTCACCTGAGCAATACTTGTTCGGTGTTTCTCCTGAAGGAATTGGATTTGTCTTTATGTTCCTAAGCATAATTGTCGGCGTGGTTGTATCACTGATGACTGCACCTCCTCCGCAGGACATTCAAGATCTTGTTGAGGACATTCGTGTGCCTGGTACTCGTCAGTCACATGGTGTTGCTGATGCTGGAATGGCACCGGCTGAATAATAACCAACTCTCACCTAACTTTAGCGATGCAGGAGACTGCATCGCTTTTTTTCTTTTTAGCCGACAATAACTTGCCCGAGAGACCGTTTTAATACCAAACTGATTTATGGAGGAAATTAGACATGCCAGTATGGTCAGTATTGATTGTATTAACTTGTTATATTGCAGCTCTGTTTGCGGTTGCTTGGCGTGTCGATAAAAGTCCCAAAAACATAAATTCCTCTATAGTCTACGCACTAGCACTTGCTGTGTATTGTACTAGCTGGACTTATTTCGGTGCGGTTGGAACAGCGGTTGAAGCGGGCATTGAATATCTTGCAATTTATCTGGGACCAGCGATTATATTTCTGATTTACCCATCTGTTGTCAGAAATATTGCAGATATTTCCAAGAAAGAGAGCATATCCTCTCTGTCGGGATTTCTTTCATCTAGATATGGTAAAAGTCAAAGTCTTGGAGTGCTAGCAACAACGACTGCAGCTGTTGGCGTGCTTCCATATATTTCACTTCAACTTAAATCGATAGGAATGAGCTTTAGCTATCTGACAAGTGGGGATATTGAGGCTCATAGTATATCGCTAGATACTACGGTGTTTTTCGCCGCAGTGGTGTTAGCGATATTCACTATTTTGTTCGGTGCTCGAAATTCCGATGCGACACAACATAATCGAGGTTTAATGTGCGTTCTGGCACTGGAAGCAGTTGTGAAACTGGGGGCTTTGATACTTGTAGCCGGACTTTCCATTTGGATTTTGTCTCGCAATTCTGTCGATGTTTCAAGAGAAGTGAGCCACTTTACCAACATCCCCACAACAGAACGGTTTGTGACTTTGACCTTGTTGTCGATGGCCGCAATGATATGTCTGCCAAGACAATTCCATGTCGCAATTGTGGAACGATTGAGCGTTAAAGACTCTAAGAGTGCAGAACGTATTTTTCCGGTTTATTTGCTTTTAACTAGTTTGGTTGTGGTGCCAATTACTTGGGCCGGTTTGAGTGTGTTGCCCGGTTCAATTGCTCCAGACCTTTTTGTGCTGTCTTTATCCCAGGATAAGGGAAATTCGCTTCTAGCTTTAATCGTGTTTTTGGGTGGTTTCTCTGCTGCAAGTGGAATGGTGATTGTGTCGTGTATGGCGCTTTCCACGATGATAACCAATGATTTGATCGTGCCGTTTCTTTTAAAATATGGGCAACGCAATCAATTTGAGGGCGCGCATGGCGTAAGATTGGTGCTTATTCGTAGATTTGTCATAGTCGGCATTCTTTCGCTCACATACCTATATTACTTAATCGCCAGCTCGAGTCAGGCGCTTGCGCAATCTGGATTGATATCATTTGCAGCGGTTATTCAGTTTGCGCCGGGGCTGTTGTTTGCAATCTATTGGAAGGGCGCACATCGAAACGGTGTTATCGCTGGTCTAGCAGTTGGAGCAATAATATGGGTGTATACTCTCTTGCTGCCTTCAATGCTGGATGCAGACATCATGGCTCGGCATTTACCAACTATTTTTGATCCAAATGCTCTCTTTGGTATTAAAGTTTCAGACCCGCTGACGCATGGTGTGTTTTGGAGTTTAGCTTCCAACATTTTCGTTACAATCTTAGTATCTCGGCAAAGTCAAACTAGGCTGAGGGACACAATTCAGGCAAATGCTTTTTCGGTTGAAAACATATCGAAACCAGTAACTCAAAAACCGATAGATTATGAATTTCTCGGTGAAGTAAAAGTTGCGGGGCTGAAGACGCTTACTGCTCGCTTTCTTACAGAGGAAGCTGTTGAAAATGCTTTTGCAGATATGCGTAACCGGGATGGCGAAGCGCTAACATCCAACATGCTTGCTGATGGGCAAGTTATTCAGGAAACTGAGCGATTATTATCTCGGTCGGTGGGAGCTGCGTCCGCAAGAGTATTAATTTCATCTGCTATTAAGGGGTCGGAAGTTGCGTTTAGCGATTTGCTTTCCATCTTGGACCAAGAATCATTAGCGCAGAAATTTGATCGACATTTACTACAGGCCACACTGGAAAGTATTCCCCAAGGTATTAGCGTTGTGGATGGCCAGCAAAGATTGGTCGCGTGGAATAGTGCTTACAAAGATTTTTTTGGATACCCTGATGAATTACTTGAAGTTGGGCGTCCCATTGAAGATCTCATCCATCACAATATTTCGACAGGATGGATAATGGGCGATCCAAGAGAGATTGCTGAAAGAAGAATTCATCACATGAGGGTGGGGCGATACCATGCTTATGAATGTACGACACCTGACGGTAGGTGGTATAGAATTACGGGTAATCCGATGCCTGGAGGAGGCTACGTCACTAGTTTTCACGATATTACTCTGGATAAAGAACGTGAGGGCGAACTGCGTGAAGCCAATTTAACACTGGAAAGCCGTGTCTCGGAGCGAACACAGGAACTGCAACAACTGACTGAAGCACTTGAACGAGCACGTCAGGATGCTGAAGCAGCAAACGCTTCGAAAACGCGTTTTCTTGCTGCAGCTAGCCATGATTTGCTACAACCATTGAATGCTGCACGATTATTCTTAGGTGCTATTAAACCATCATCACAAAACGAGAACCATGTAGAGGAAATCGTTCAGAAAGCTGATCGTTCTATTCAATCGGCGGATCAATTGCTCAAAGGCCTCTTGGACATTTCAAGGCTTGATCATGAAAGTGTTGAAGCGAAACCGGAGAGATTTCCAATAGGTATAATGTTGGAAGATTTGGCTGAAGAAGCTGAACCCATGGCGCAAATGGCTGATTTGAGTGTGAGGGTAGCTCCTACATCCGCGTGGGTTGAAGCAGATCCGAACTTCTTGCAGAGTATTCTGAGAAATTTCATTTCAAACGCGCGGCGATATACTCAAAAAGGCGGCATATTGATTGGTTGTAGGCCCGTAGGTCTCAATCATATTAAGGTTGAAGTTTGGGATACAGGTCCAGGTATTTCTAAAGAAAACCAAGCGACTCTTTTTGAGGAGTTTTCTAGGTTTCAAGATACTGACAATTTAGGTTTAAGGGGAGCAGGGTTAGGCCTTTCTATTGTGCAGAGGTTGGCTCACCTCATGAAAGCGAAACTTGAAGTGAAGTCCATTGAAGGCAAGGGGTCTGTGTTCTCCATTACTATTCCTCGCGTTGAAGGGCAAAGCTTGGCTTTTGCAAAACCAGCAACAACGAAAAGCATCACTCCCTCTGAAATTCCAGAATTGCGTATTCTCACGCTAGATGATGAAGTCACCATTCTTGATGCCATGCAAAGCTTGTTGACTGCTTGGGGGATGGAAGTGTTCACGGCACACACTATTCCTGAAGCACATCAAATACTAACCAAAAATAGTATTGATGTAGTGTTTGCTGATTACCAGTTAGGTGCCGACGTGGATGGGATTGGGTTCCTTAAAAGTATAGAAAAGGCTCATGCCTACTCACCGAAATTGGCGTTGCTAACCGCCAAATCAGAAAAAGAAATCTTCGGTTCACAAGAGAAGGCGGACATCACTGTGCTTTCCAAACCCGTTGATCCAGAAGCAATTAAAACATTTTTGCTGAGCATCGCAGACAGTGTCGATTAGTGTCTAAATCTCTAGCCCTTGTTTATAGATCAAAAGGGCTTGTGTTCTGTTGTTTGCGCCGAGTTTTCTGAAAATTGCTGTCATGTGAGCTTTCACGGTTGCAACCGAAATTCCCATTTCATATGCAATTTGTTTGTTCAGCAATCCATCTGCCAGGCTTGAGATTACCTTTTGTTGAGCTGGTGTGAGGGTTGAGATTTTTTCCGCAATTGATGAAGCGTCAGAATCCACTATGTCCTCATAGGCAGGAAACCATGTTCCACCATCCAGCGCAGTCACCAAGGCAGCAGATAGCTCTTCCAAAGAAAGGCTTTTGGGTAAATAACCCTTGGCTCCAAGGTGTTTGGCAGTTCGAAAAGCCTCAGCGTTTTCCGTCGCGGATACAACAAAAACAGGTGTATCTGGAACTTCCATTCTTATCTGCCGCAATCCGTCAAAGGATTTTAAGTCGGACATATTGAGATCAAGCAGAATCAATCCAAAAGATTGGTCCGCTATGTATTCATTTGCTTGGCTAAGCGAGGCAGCTTGAGATATGTGCGCGCCTTTAGGGAACGCTAACTGTAGTGCGGTTTCTAGTGCGTCACGGAACAATGGATGATCGTCCACAATGAGCACTTTGGGCCCATTCGTCATCTGTTTCCTCCCACTGATTTATATTTATTATCTGTAATATTCTGACTGATTTTTTAGAATGATTCAACCTTGATTAGACCTTAGTCTTAGACCCAATGGCTAATGGCGCGGTTTAAGTAGAGCGTTCAATATCTCCTCACTCCAAAAGAAAAAATTGATATGGAGGGGAGGAATAAATGACTAGGAAGATAAATCTCAAGCGGGCAATCTTAACAACGACTGCTGCAATTGCGTTGACGTATGCACCTGGAGCATTGGCTCAAGAGTCACTGGAAGACCGGATTTCAAACCTTGAACAAATGCTGTCTGAGTTGAAGGCAGAACTAAACACACAGAATAATGCAGTCGCAGATGACATAGACCGTATAGAAAAATCACTGAACAACGCACCCAAAGCTGAAAGTGCGCCAAGCATTGATGGTTTTACTGTGGGAGATACGACCTTCAAAATAGGTGGTTTCATTGATGCAGACTTCCACGCGACAAATTTCTCAGAAGGTGAAGTCGCTAGCAATTCAATTGTCCGAGATTTCCATATTCCTGGTGCCACGCCAATTGGTGGAAGTGAATCGACTGTCACAGACTTTTCTGCGCAAGCATCTCGTATCAGTTTCACAGGGCAGAGAGAGGTTGGAGACAAAAAGGTAACTGGATATCTAGAATTGGATTTCCTTGGCTCAGCTCAAGGTAATGAGTTGGTATCCAACTCATATTCTCCACGTCTTCGCCGTGCATATATTGATTATGGGAATTGGCGTGTGGGTCAGGAATGGACAACTTTCCAGAATTTGTCCGCTATTCCTGAAAGCGCGAGCTTTTTGACCCTGTCAGATGGAATGATATTCGGTCGTCAGGCGATGGTTAGATATACTAGCGGAAACTGGCAATTTGCTGTTGAAAATCCCAATACAACGACTTTGAATGTCGGCAGTCAGGATGATAATGTCTTGCCGGATGTAATCGCTCGTTACAATGCAAAAGGCGATTATGGAAATATTTCCATTGCTGCAATTCTTCGCCAACTGGCTGTGGAGCAAGGAACGGTTGAAGAAGAAGTGTTTGGTTGGGGATTGAGCGTTGCTGGTAGGCTAAAAGTCGGTGAAAAAGATGACATCCGCTTCAACCTCTCAGGTGGAGAAGGATTGGGACGTTACATTGGATTGGCGGCAAGCCGCGCAGCTGCAATTGACCCAGTAGATGGCGACATTGATGCAATTACATCCTATGGCGGTTTGGTAGCTTGGAGACATCCATTTGGAGAGACTGCAAGGTTTAACGTCGGATACTCGGGGCTATTTGTTGATAATCCTGATTATCTGGGAGCCAATGTCACAGAAAGCGTCCAGTCGGCCTATGCTGCAATTTTGTGGGATCCAATCCCGAAGGTGACACTAGGAACAGAAATTCTTCATGGAATTAGAGCACTAGAAGGAGATGGTGTTATTGATGATGAAGGGGATATGACCCGAATTACTTTTTCAACCAAGTATGCTTTTTAAGCCATAACGCTTGAAGTTTATTTAGACGTCTTAAAACCTTCGGGCAGATTGTCCGAAGGTTTTTTCAATTAAATCAATAGGTACTCGTAAGAGAGATTATAGCATTGAAACCAACTTCATTAGTTCCGGAGCCATGTACTCTGTAAGCTTGGTTGGTGATGTTTTCTAATGTGAAGTTCAGTTTGTGTTTCTCACTCAAATCATAAGAAATAAAAGCATCCCACAATGCATAGGAAGGTGTACCTCCCGCTGGGATGCGTTGTGTGTCGCTCTTGTCGCCAGAAGATAGGCGATTTGCGTGACCGACTATCCTGATGTCGCTGCCTATCTCAAGGGGTAAAGTTGTCGACCTCCAATCAAGACCTATTCTAACAAACGGTGGCATCATACGACTAAAAGGTTCGAACGTATCCGGTTGAGTTGGCAAACTAAGTTCGGCTTCCAGCCAAGAAGCACTTAAGTGAGCTCTTGTGGATGGAGTGATTGATCTAGAATAACTAACGTCGATACCTTGAACATATCCTTCAGCTAAATTCTGTTTCGAGACTTCATCTAGCCCCTCAACAATTTTTCCCGTTGGAGCTGTCTGAATATAATCTTTGATGTCTGTGTAGTACCAAGTAACGCCAGCTTGTTGAGATTGGTTAGAAAGTTTCCAGCCCCATTCTAAGGTAACAAATTGCTCTGGATCCAGATCGGGGGAGGCGACTTCAAACTCAGTACTTCTGGAGCGCCCAAATCGCGTTAAGTCCGCAATATTTGGTGCTCTAAAGCTCTCCGACAAGCTGGCCCATATGAATTGGTCTCTTTGAGGCGTCAAAGCATAGCTAGATCGAATACCAAAAGACAAATCATCCCAATTTTGATTTAGATTTGTTGGAAGGCCGGAATTGGGATCCTCAAACTGGTCTACATCCGCAGATAGGGAACTGAAGCGACCACTAAGGATCAATGAAAGTCTTTCAGTCAGATCTGATTCAAATTGAGCAAAAGCTCCAAATTGATTGTAAACTGCGTTGTCGCCAACGGGACCTTGAATGCGTTGAGTAGTGAGTTCCGAATTTGCAGGAGTGTCGAACCGCCAACTATCAATGTTATCGATGTATTGACTGATGCCAATTGAAAATTGTCCAAAATTTACAGATTTGTAGAACTTAAGATCTGTTCCCAGAGTATTAGATGTGAAGCCTTGATCAATATGTAAACCATCACTCTGTACACGCAGTTCTGTATCTTTTCTGGGCTGATATGACAGTGTTAAGGACGCAGCATCGAAAAATGAAAGAGACTGTTCATTAGATAAACGAATGTAGGACAGTGACCTTTTCTGATCTTTCAGCCTAACTATATCGGTACCAGATTGGGTGCTTTCAAATGGAATGTTGGAGAGGGTGGAATGAGTTCGCCAAACATCATCTTGAGAAAAAGATTGGTGTAGCCCCGTTAAGCTCCATCCACTGTGTAACAGATAATCAAATCGCACATCTACACTTATCTCGTCATAGCCAGTATTGGGAAGAATACCTAAATCGGCGGCTCTTACATTTCCATATGATTTACTGGTAATTCCAGCATTCATTCCCCAAGTGTTTTTGTATCCAAAATTAGAAGAAATTCGGTAAGACTTGCTGTCTTCTCCCGTTCCAAAGCGTACTGATGTCGATGGTGAAAAATAGTAATCATCGGCCTCTCGAATAGCCGACTTTGTTTGTAAATTGATGGCTCCACCAACTGCTTCAGAGCCATAAAAAACGGACGCCGGTCCACGCAACAATTCAATGTTTTCTATAGAATGTACATCAATGTGTGCGAAGTATTCGTTTGCACCATCGCGATAGGTGGAATTGTTGTAACGAATACCGTCAATCAGCGCTAATGTGCGGTTTCCAGTAAAACCTCTTATAAATGGAGAACCATGTCCATTGGCCGTTTTCTGAATTTGTACACCTGGTAGCACACGCAAAGCTTCGGGAATTGTGCGAGCTTGTTTTTGATGTAATTCGCTTCGTGTCAAAGTTTCCAATTCGAAAGGAAGTTGGACAATAGCTTTCTCAGAGGAAGCCGTAACAATGATTGTGTCCAAAGCTGGGTTTGGTTTTGTTTCCGCGTGACTTTTCATTGGCCAGCTAAAAGAACAACTTGCACCCAATAGGCTGATCAACAAGGTTTGAGAACGTTTGTCTGGTGAAGGCATGTCTAAGATAGCTAAAAGCGTTTTGTTTCAAAAAATGATAGAAAGGAAACACGTTGTTTCATTTGTATTAGAGTGACGAGATATATTTATGCAAGGATATTTAGAAAATTAGATCATATGAAAGTAGGTCTATAGTCTATTGCCAATTAAATTGTTCTGCCACATGGTGGCATATTCCGCATTGAAATTTAGTAATTGTATATGTCCCTCGCTGATAACTCTCCATCTTCCGAAAAAATAGCTACGGGTAAAATTGCTGCTAAATCGGGCAAAAGAATGTGGTGGTTTGTGCACCATTGGGTTGGACTGAAATTGTCCATATTGATGAGTTTCATTCTTCTAACCGGAACTCTTGCGGTGTTCTCAAATGAAATTGATTGGCTAGTTCATAAAGGCATGCGGGCAGAAGTAAGTGCTCAAAATGTAGAGTGGGCTGACATTGCCATATCTGTGAATAAAGCTTTTCCGGAAGCTAAAATACAATCAATTGAAGCTCCAATCTCTTCTTACTTTGCAGCTCGGGCTGTTGTTAAAACCGAAAATGGTTCAAAACGTCTCGTTTATGTTCATCCAGAAACGTCCAATGTGCAGGCAGACTATGGTTGGATGACTGTCCAGCGAACAATACGCTTTATGCATCGGCATCTATTTCTGCCTAAGGCTTGGGGAGTTCCTATTGTTTCGAGTTTGTCCATCGCGCTGTTGATTTCATTGGTGACATCATTGGTTGTTTACAAGAAGTGGTGGCGAGGCTTTTTCAAACCCATTCGTTTTTCAAAGCCGAGATTATTTTTAGGTGATTTTCATAGATTAATTGGTGTCTGGAGTTTGTGGTTTGTCACTATTATCTCAATAACCAGTCTATGGTATTTCATCGAAAGCACGGGCGGAGCAGCGCCTGATCAGATAGAGTCCGCAGGTAGTTCATCAACTAAGCTAAGCCATGCCAGTCTTGTCTCAAACTTAGAGCATGCACTCCTCGCTGCAACGACAGAACGTCCAGAACTAAAGATACGAGAAGTTTTGTTTCCAGAAGAAGGAAGTGCAGCTTTTGGATTCCGCGGACAAGAAGATGAAATATTGGTGCGTGATCGCGTCAATGCGATTTGGGTCGATGCGATCAATTTTCAAACAGTTTTAAATTTACATGCTGATGAGCTTAGTGTTCATGCAAGAATTGCTGAAGCAGCTGATCCAATTCATTTTGGAATTTGGGGAGGGTTTTGGTCACGTTTTATCTGGTTCGTATTTGGTCTTGCGTTGACGTGTTTGTCAGTCTCGGGCGTTACGATCTATGGGCTGCGGATCTCTAAGGAAGTCCAAGTCAGAGAAATAAGCAAGAGCATTGTAACTGGAACTCACATTGTTGGTTGTGTGTCCATCGTTATTATATTGATGGCAGTATTTTTGATGATCAAGTCTTTCTGATAATGAACCTATTTGAGTAAAAAAGTTTGAATAATGACCAAAATATAGTTTTTTTATATAGTTTTTGTCGATTTTTGTTCTGATCGTTGCTTGCCATTTTTGCCGTTACATTATTACTCTAAGTATAAATAAACTGAACATTCGTACGAGAATTCATTGTGTGTTTCGGACGCGCTGCGGGAGGCGGGGTATATGAAGAGAATAAGTGAAGTATTCGTCATTGGTGCTTTTGCATTGATGAGCAGCATGACTTCAGCTTGGGCAGATGAGGCAGAAGAACAAAAGCCTCTTTCAAGCCCAACATTTGATGCTTTTAAACTGAGAAATATTGGACCAGCATTCATGTCTGGTCGTATCGCAGATATTATCATTGAACCTGAGGAACCAGCGACATGGATCGTGGGCGTAGGGTCTGGTGGCGTCTGGAAAACTGAAAACGCTGGTACAACGTGGACGTCTCTGTTCGATGGGCAAGGCTCATATTCCATCGGTGCGCTGGGAGATGATCCATCTGATCCAAACAGAATTTGGGTTGGAACAGGGGAGAACCACGGTGGACGTCACAATGGGTTTGGAGATGGAATCTACAAATCTGATGATGGTGGAGCCACTTGGGAGAAAAAGGGGCTTGAAGCTTCAGAACACATTTCAAAAATTATTGTTCACCCTGAGGATTCAAATACAGTTTGGGTTGCATCTCAGGGGCCTCTCTGGTCTCCAGGTGGGGAACGTGGGGTGTTCAAGACTACCGATGGCGGTGAAACTTGGACAAATACGTTATCTTCCGGAGAATATACAGGGGCTACAGATTTAGTCATTGATCCGAGCAACCCTGATCGTCTCTACGCAGCTATGTGGCAACACCATCGTACAGTTGCCTCCTATGTAGGGGGAGGTCCTGAAAGTGGTCTTTGGAAATCTGATGATGGTGGTGAAACTTGGATTGAACTAAAGTCTGGTCTTCCTGAAGGAAATATGGGGAAAATTGGTCTAGCCATTTCACCTATGCAGCCAGATGTTTTATATGCCGCTATCGAGTTGGACTTACGTGAAGGTGGTGTTTGGAAATCTGTAAATCGCGGTGCAAGCTGGGAGAAAATGTCGGATACAGTGAGTGGCGGAACAGGTCCTCACTATTATCAAGAGCTTTATGCGAGCCCGCACCACTTTGACCGTATTTACCTTGTATCAAATGCGTCGCAGATCTCACACGATGGTGGTGCTACTTTTAGCGGTCTAAACAATGAATATAAACACGTTGATGACCATGCAATTGCATTCCACCCCGAAGACCCAGACTACATCATGTTTGGGTCAGACGGCGGGCTATATGAAAGTTATGATCATACAAAGACATGGCGTTTTATCGATAATCTACCGATAACACAGTTCTATAAGGTTGCTGTGGATGACGCAGAGCCATTCTACAATGTTTTTGGTGGTACTCAGGATAACAATTCACAAGGTGGCCCGTCTCGTACGGACAGTATTCAGGGGATTCGAAATTCTGATTGGTTTGTGACTTTGTGGGGGGATGGACATCAATCTGCAACAGAACCCGGTAATCCAGATATCATATATGCTCAGTGGCAGCAGGGTAACTTGACCCGTGTTGACCGCACGACTGGTGAATTTGTTTACATTAAGCCACAACCTCAGCCGGGTGATGCTATTGAACGCTGGAACTGGGATGCACCTATTCTCGTCAGTCAGCACCAGCCGGAGCGACTTTATTTTGCTTCACAGCGAGTATGGCGTTCTGATGATCGTGGTGACAGCTGGACAGCTATTTCCGGTGACCTAACACGTGATGAAGACCGCATGAAGCTTCCAGTTCAAGGGCGTCAATGGAGCTGGGAAGCTGGTTGGGACATATATGCGATGTCTCAATACAACACGATCACTTCACTTGGAGAGTCTCCGCTAAATGAGAACCTGATTTATGTGGGTACTGATGATGGTCTCATTCAGATCACAGAAAATGGTGGTGAAACTTGGAGCAAAGTGGAAGTTGGTCGTCTTCCTGGGGTGCCGAAAACAGCATTTGTAAATGATATTCGGGCTGATCTTTTCGATGAAGATACGGTATATATCGCGCTGGATAATCACAAATACGGTGATTATGCTCCGTATCTTTTGAAGAGTACAAATCGCGGGAAATCTTGGAAAAGTATATCAGGGAATTTAGAGGACCGTCATTTGGTGTGGCGTCTCGTGCAAGATCATGTGAATCCAAACTTACTATTTTCTGCAACGGAATTTGGACTATTTTTCACTCTTGATGGTGGAAAAAAATGGGTTGAATTTACTGGAGATGCACCAACAATTTCATTCCGCGATGTGACTATTCAACGCCGCGAAGATGATTTGGTTGCTGCCAGTTTTGGTCGCGGTTTCTTTATAGTAGATGATATTTCTCCACTAAGGTCGCTGAGCGAGCAAAGCCTTGAGCAAGAAGTAATGTTGTTCCCTGGGCGCGATGCGCTTTGGTATATTGAGCAACCGACATTGGCCTTCAATGAAGGTGGATCTCAGGGACATGGATATTACCGTGCACCAAATCCACCATTTGGAGCGAACTTCACTTACTATTTGAAGGACGATATCCTTTCGTTGAAAGAGCAACGTACTAAATCGGAAAAACCGAAAATTGAAGCAGGTGATGACACTCCATTCCCAGGATTTGGAGCGATTACAGCTGAACTTCAGGAGGTTGAACCTACAATTTGGCTCACAGTGAGAGATTCCGACGGCAACGTCGTTAGACGTTTAAAGGGGCCTGCGAAGAAAGGGTTCCACCGCGTTAATTGGGATTTGCGTTATCCTTACCAAGGTATTGCAGCGGTAAGCGAGTCTCCTGATGATGAACCGACGGGCTTCCTGGTTGCACCTGGTGAGTACACCGTTTCATTGTCTAAACGTGTTCGAGGAATTTCCGAAGAACTAGTGGCACCGCAAACTTTTGTAGTGAGGCGCATGCGCAATGGCGTTTTGGCGGATCAATCTGATGCTTCAGAGTTCTGGGCTGAAGTTTCTAAGTTCAATCGCTCTGTGACGGCCGTTGATGCTAAATTGGCAGAAGTAGAAGGCAAACTAACATTGATGGCAATCGCAACCGAGCGAGTTTCCGGCGGTGATCCAGTTGTCTTAGAAAATGGCTTGCAGAGTATTCGCAATGAAGTGAATGCTGTCGCGAGCCTTATAAATGGCAATGCAGCGCGAAATGCTGTTTATGAGAGAACTCAACCAACTGTAAGAAGCCGTTTAGGGGTAGTACTTACAGGATTAGCAAGATCAACTTATGGTCCAACGCAGACGCTTCGTGATCAGTTTGATATTGCTCAATCAGAGTTTGGTCCTATTCAAAACCGCTTAACGACGCTCGTTGATGTGACGATTCCAAACTTTGAAGCTGAACTTGCTGAAGCTGGTGCGCCTTGGGTGCCAGGTTCAAAACTTCCATAACACCCAAACCGCCGAGCTTCATAAAGGCTCGGCGGTTTTATTTTTTACCAAATTTGCATAACTAAAATGTTTCTGTTGGTCTTTGAAGTATTCTGACTATGCTACAAATTCATAGGTCGAGGGCTTTAAGAGGTTCTGGCAGAGCAGGGGATGATTTTGGTAAAAGATCAGATTGATAGCGAGACAAAATCATTTCATTCGGCGAAGTCTATAGGTCTTTGGGCGGGTGTCGGCGTAGCAGCTTTGTTGCAGTTGTTTCCTGCACCTGACGGGTTATCTTCTGAAGGTTGGGTAATTGTGTCTCTGGCCCTGTGGATGGCAATCTGGTGGATTACCGAGGCAGTACCAATTGGGGTTACATCGCTTCTACCTATCGTGATTGTTCCGTTATCTGGCGTGTTGCCAATTAAGGAAGCAGTTGTTCCCTATTCCAGTCCTATAGTTCTTCTTTTAATGGGAGGGTTTATTGCTGCAAAATCAATTGAAAAGTGGAATTTGCACACTCGTCTTGCTTTAAATATCGTGGTGCGAGTGGGCGATCACCCTAAAGCGTTGATCGCAGGTTTCTTGATGGCATCAGCGGTGCTGTCCATGTGGATTTCCAATACTGCCACGACTATTATGTTGGCTCCCATAGGTTTATCTGTTGCTAGAGCGATAACGGGGGAGGCCAAAAAAAATGACGGATTGGTTGTGGCTGTGTTGTTGGCAATAGCTTATGGAGCATCCATAGGTGGTTTGGGAACACCTGTAGGTACACCAACCAATTTAATCGTCATTGGATATCTTCAAGAATTTGCCCAATATAATATCGACTTTGCGCAATGGATGTCGATTGGTTTGCCTATGGTTGCAGTTATGTTGCCAGCAGCTTGGTTTGTACTGACCCATTGGGGTGCGAAGATTGCGTCTGACGAGCATGGCCGTGGAGGAGGTGTCGTTCAAGAGCGATTGGACGCACTGGGAAAAATGTCTACGCCCGAATTTAGAACTCTAATTACTTTTTCAGTCATAGCGATTCTTTGGATTGTTCGTCGTCCATTGAATGGATTGGAATTGTTTGGAGCCACTCCGTTTCAATATTTGACCGATCACATAATCGCAATTGGGGGTGCGATTTTGATGTTTGTCGTGCCAGCCGGGAAAAGTACTGAAAAAGGGACAAAGCTATTGGATTGGGACAACGCTAAACAAATCCCATGGGAAGTCGTTTTATTGTTTGGTGGAGGGTTGAGCCTTGCTTTGGGGATTTCAGAGTCTGGTTTGGCATTATGGTTGGCGACTAAAATGGGAGGATTAACTTCCGCTCCAACTTTGATACTCATTCTGGTGTTAGTATCAGTTGTCATTTTCTCAACAGAGATCGTAAGCAATGTTGCAACGGCGACGGCTACGTTGCCAATATTAGGCGCTATGGCTGGCAATTCTGGGATGGAATTGACGACATTGGCTGTGCCAGTCGCGATGGCGGCGAGTTGCGCGTTTATGTTGCCGATGGCAACCGGACCAAATGCAATCGTATTTGGAACTGGTCGAGTTTCAATGTCTCGCATGGCAAGTATTGGGTTGAAACTAAACATTTTGGGCGTTGGTCTTATTACAACAGTTTTATACTGGTTGATGCCTATTGTGTTTTCCTAAGCTTAAACACTCTCGCATTGTTTTCTAATTTGGTTTAAGCACGACCTAGGAATCAGTCTGCAGGGCCTCAGCATGACTCAAAATTCAAAACATTTAAAAGATGATATAGACGAACGTCCTGGCGATACGGCTGGTGTGGATGCAGAAACTGTCGGACATTTTGTCGAGCTTGTTGAGGTTGGTGCTCGTGATGGATTGATTGTCGCGATGGAAGATCTGCACCCAGCTGACATGGCGGATGTGTTTGAACAAATGCCGCCGCATGTGTTTAAACAAGCTGTAAAACTGCTGCGGGATCAATTACCTGCAGACATGATCGCAGAATTGTCCGAAGATCTTCGCGCTGGCGTACTAGATGAATTGTCAGACCAAATTGTCGCTGATGTACTTGAAGATCTGGATTCCGATGACGCTGTTTTACTGGCAGCTGACCTTGAAGATGACCGTCAGGAACGAGTCTTTGAACAGATCAATGCGTCTGATCGCGCGGCGATTGAGACATCCCTAAATTTTGATGAGGAAACAGCTGGTCGATTGATGCAGCGCGACTTTGTCGCTGCTCCAGAGTTTTGGACCGTTGGTCAAGCAATTGATCATATGCGTTCCGCGGAAGACTTACCGGAACCATTTTTTGAAGTTTATTTGGTGGACCCTGCCTTCAGATTAACAGGAGTGGTGCCTTTATCCGTTCTCATTCGCGCTTCTAGAACGACACCTTTGAAAGAGTTGGGTGTTGAGCTGTCTGCAGCGGTGAAACCGGAAATGGATCAAGAGGAAGTCGCTTATCTTTTCCAACAATACAATCTTGCCTCTGCACCTGTGGTAGATGAAGGCGGTAGGCTTACAGGTATGATCACCGTGGATGACATGGTGGATGTTATTCAAGAAGAGAATAAAGAAGATTTATTGGCTCTTTCGGGTGTGAATGATGGTGGGTCCTATCAAACAGTTTGGGATGCAGTTTTATCACGAGCGCCTTGGTTAGGTGTAAATCTATTTACTGCGTTTTTGGCTTCAGGAGCGATCTCCTTTTTTGAAGATACACTTTCACAAATCATAGCGTTGGCTGTCTTAATGCCTGTTGTTGCTGCACTTGGGGGGAATGCTGGGTCACAAGCTCTCGCAGTAACTGTGCGAGCCATCGCTGAACGCGATATGATGGGGGCAAGAGCAGGGCAAGCTGTAAGACGTGAATTGTTCACTGCTGTATTGAATGGGATAATTTTTTCAATCGGCGTTGGATTAATTGCATTGATTTGGTTCAACGATCCGCGATTGGCTGGTGTCATAAGTATAGCGATGTTCTGTACTTTTATCTGGGCAGGACTTGCGGGCGTTCTCGTGCCACTCACTTTGCAAAAACTTGGAGCCGACCCGGCAGTGGCATCTTCAGTCTTTGTGTTAACAAGTGTTGATATTGTTGGATTTTGCGCGTTCTTAGGGTTGGCGACAATCGTGTTGCTTTAATCTTGCCGCAAAACAGGCATCCTTATTGCATAAACTTGGCTAGATTATAGGATTTTTTGTAACCTTCGGGCCAAGCGTATGACCATTTCACTTCGTATTTCTCGTTCAGGACTTGCTCTTATCAAGAGTTTTGAAGGTTTTCGAGAGCGTGCAACACGTCTTCCAGATGGTCGTTGGGTTGTTGGTTATGGGCATGTAAAATCTGCGCGTGAAGGTGTGAGGGTTTCTCAAGAAGATGCAGAAGCCTTACTCATTTATGATTTGAAGCCTATCGAACAGGGGCTAGATGACCTTGTTTTTTCTCCTCTGAATCAAAACCAACACGACGCAATAGTTTCTTTTGTTTCAAACATTTCACTTGGACTGTTTCAGGAGAGTGAAGTTCTTCGCAGATTAAATGTTGGTGATCATTTGGGTGCTGCCCAAGCTATGGATGTTTGGCGCAAGGCCCGCATCAATGGCCAAGTATATGTCGTGGATGCCCTTGTGCGTAGGCGTGCTATTGAGAAATCACTATTTCTAGAGCACCCAGATGGCCGTGCAACCGCTGCAACGCCACTAGTTGCACCGCAGTTGGATACAGAGCTTCAGCTAGTTTCATTTAAAGAAACCACAAAAACGCAGAATTCTGATGTTGAAAGCATGACGAGTGCTATTGAAGAATTGTTGGCGAACGGATCACCGATTCCCGAAACGGCACAACCTGTTGAGGACATTAAGGATATCTTGTCTTCTAGTGAAACTGTAGAGTTCGACGAGAAGGCTTCAGAAGACAATGAAGTCGAAAACAAAGTCACCAACACAGACGTATTTGACGTAGCTGATTTGGATGAAAAAGAAATTGTTTTTATCGGTGATAAAGATGACGAAGTTTTTCAAGCCATCGGTGCAGAAGTTGATGATGCGCTAAAGCAGGCGGAGCAAGATGTTAACCCTGTAGCTGAAACAACTGAAGAAAACAGCGCCCGCCAAGACGACGCCGTTGAATTTTCTGAGCGTGAAGTCAATGCGTTTGACGCAATGGCGCTTGCCGTTGGTAAGGTCGAACGATTGGTTGCCAATGACGACGCACCCAAGAAAGAAACGAATACTGTTTCAGACAAAGACGCCGAATTGGTTGCAGTCATTGCCGACCTCAAAGCTGATGAAAAAACTCAAGATTTAGATTTGAAGTACAATCAAGAAACTCCTGAAGAAATTATCCAAGAGTTACTTGCTGAAAATCTTCAGGATGAAGCCACAGAAACAGAAAATGATGTAAAACCTGCTTCAGCGACACCTGGAAAAGCTGCGAGTGCAGTTGCTGAGAGATTGCAGAATATTTTCGAACCAGAAGTGCTGAGCCTTTCAGAGGAATTGAAAGAAAGTGCTCCTGACATTTCCGATGAAAATGATGAAGTCTCATCAAGAGACGCATGGAATTTGTCAGAAGAATTAAAAGATGACGACATCAATGACGAGGTTTCAAAGCCTGAAGTCAAAGAAGGATATGGATACGCTACTGAGACTATCCAGAGTGATGCAAAGTATATTGATGATTTAGAAGAAGCATCGATCAATTTACCAGAATTGAATGAAGCTCAAGATATCGAAGGGGGGCAGGCAGGGCGCAGACTTTGGCTTAGCGCATTGATTGCATCGCTTGCGATAATAGTCTTTGGTATAGTTGATTTTTACAATAAAGCGCGTCCCGGGCATGCTATGAATCAAAGTACGATAGCTTTTGGTCCATTGATGATCGCTATCGGCGGTGTAGTCTTTCTCATGGCGGCATATTTCTTAATTTCCCGCAGAAAGCCTGCGCAAGACTAAGCTTTAAGCATTACACGGATAAAGTACGCGCTAGCGGGCCTGTGAGCTGAGCTAGCGCTTTTTTTGTAGAAATATAACCGCGCTCTACAACTTCATCGTAAGCCTTCCAATCGCGAAGCTCTATATCTTCAATATCTGGCGTGATCAGCATATCGGTGTGTTGTGTTGCATCAAGTGGGTTGAGGCTCACCGTGGCAGCACGCATCAATAAGGCTGCTATAGGCGGGGGAGTTGAAAATCCGTTTTTAAATGTCCAATGAAAGAAGCCGAGAGGATTTACAAAATCATCCGGGTTTAGTCCGCGGTCTGCTTGGGTCACATCGACGCCGATGATTTTGCCTCGATGGAGATCTTTCATTACATCAGCGGGGAAATTGTTTAAAACGCCCCCATCAACCAGAATATCTTCATTTTCGACAATAGGGGGTAGAATACCTGGTAAGGCAATTGAGGCACGCAGTGCACGTGCAAGCTCTCCTTCATTATGAATTCGAATACTTCCGTGTGTTAGATTTGTAGAAATGGCAAAGAAAGGAATTTCAAGTGCTTCTATGTTTAAGTCGCCAAAATTTTCTGCCAATCTGTTGTCTACGCGATGCCCCTTAACTAGACCGACGACCGGTAGGTTGTAATCAGATAATGGGTTTGACGAAACAAAAGCTTTCCTTATGCGACGATCAATTTCATCATCACTCCATCTAGCAGCAACGCAGGCACCAACAACCGCACCCATAGAAGTTCCGCCGATGAAATCTATTGGGCAGTTAGCTTCTCTAAGTGCGCGAACAGCACCGATAGTTGCGTAAGCTCTCGCACCTCCACCTGAGAGAACGACTCCTACGGAACGTCCAGCCATAACGCGAGCCAGCCGTTTGCAGTCGTCATCATTTAAGCCATCCCAATGAAAAATCCGAGATGCTTTGGCGGCGTCTCTCCATTTTGAAGGTTCTGCTCCAGTTCGAGAATTTCCATGGTGAAGTAAAATAACATCCACGAGTTTGAATTGCCGCGTTGGACTTTTATCTTCCGGCATAAGGGGTGAAGATGGGTGTGCATCAGCTCTGGCAAGCACCCAAATTCTATCGGCATAGCGAAGGCTCATTCTAAACCAATTGCTATCACCTATGGCTGTCTTAAAAATTACAATGTCATGGCGTGCTTCTAAATCATCGAAGTAGCGAGAATCTTTGTCTGCATCACTTTCGTCAACGATTTTGACCTTGAGAGATAGTTTTTCCAACTCATTGGCGAGAGTTTGAGCTCTTAAATCAATGTCAATTGTTGGTGAAGTTGCCATTAGAGCAAATACACGTGGTTCTGCGCGGCGCGGTTGTTTCCTGCGCGATTTTCTTAGCCTTAGAAGTAGAATACGGGTTAAACGTTCTAATAATCCTGGGTCGGATTTGATGAGCTTCATGAAGCCCTGGCGTCTTAGTTGGATTAACTCAGAATCTCGAAGCGTGTAGACATCATTTTGGTGATTTTCGCCTGCAACAAGAGCAATCTCTCCGGCTGGTTCGCCCGTTCTTATGTGTCCAAGGAATTCTGATCTTCCATCGCTTTTGCGTTGAAAGGCACCCAATGAACCTGACAGGACGAAATATATTGAATCGGCGGGGGCACCAGCAGCAAACAATTGTTGACCGCCGGGAATAGAGAAATGAGAAATGTCGTCTTCAAGTAGTTTGAGCGTTGCTTTGGGAACGTCCTGCAGGAAAGGAATGCCATCAAGAACGGATGGAGTGAGTTTTTTTTCTCTACTCGGTAAAAGGCCCATAATGTACGCTCATCTTGCTCAGGAAATTGTCCATACCTAGAACAAGTTTAATCGACAATCCCAAATAATTTGCGACTAAGAAAACATAAAACGTAATTTATTGTAGATTTGTTCTATTGGGGACTTAAGCCTGTGCGTGTGCAGTGGCCATATTTGCTTAAAAATGGGTGACCGTATTTCAGTCCAATCTCGCGAGATAGTTTCAATGCCGTTGGGGCTTTTCCATTTAGTAGGGTTGAGGAAAATTTGAGTCTCGTGAAATACCGTTTTAACTCTGATTGTTGCTTGGGGGTAAGAGAACCTTCAGAGAGAGCAGCTTGTGTGATGCATTGGCAGCCACCAGAATCTACAATGTTGTTGCTTATCATGGCTTCCTGGCAAGACAATTGTAATTCTTGCTTTCCAAGGTTGGGAGTGGATTCATTGAGGGCGGAATAGCCCTTTTCCATGAGCACATATAGGATAAATAATCCAAGTAAAACTGCGGCAAATGACATGATTATAAGCGACATGCGTCGTAATCGCGCGGGATCGCGCGATTGAGTTTCTTGCTTAAAATCTACCGATAGTTTCCTCATTGTCTCGAATACTGTGAATACTGAAGTTTGTTATCGTTATTATTAGATAACGATAGTATTTAAATTAGCTAAACGCGGATTGTTAATTTAAATTGTTTGATAGTTAATGGATGAGGGTTTTGTCGCAGGTCGCGTACTAGAAATTATCTCTACGAAATGTAGGGTAGGACGATGAGTTCACTTCATCAGTCAAAGGGGCAGGCAATGTCGAATTATCAGCACATTGAGTTAGATGTTTCTCGAATGGGGGTGGCGGTCATTTTGTTGAACCGACCAGACATGCACAATGCATTTAATGCGCAGGTTGTCGAAGAACTGAGTGATGCTATAGATCTTGTTTCAAAAACTTCTGAAGTCCGATTGGTGATTTTCAGAGGAGCCGGTGATGTTTTCTCTGTTGGTGGAGACAAAGAGTGGACCAAGGCCGCTATCGATTACACTGAAAAAGAAAATGAAGAAGATGCGTATGCAATGGCCAGCATGCTTCGCAAACTTTATGAAATGCCACAATTAACTCTGGCTTTGGTTCATGGAGATGCTCGCGGTGGAGGCATCGGCCTTATTGCTGCGTGTGATATAGCAATTGCCCTCAAAACAGTGGGCTTCAGTTTTACAGATGTTGCACGCGGTATTTTGCCAGCCACGTTAGCCCCTTTTGTGGTTGAAGCTATTGGGCCGCGTTGGGCAAAGGCATTGTTTCTGACGAGCGAAACGTTTGATGGAAATTACGCCGAAAAACTTGGTCTAGTCCAATATTCTGTTGATGATGAAACACAGATGGAAGAATTAGCAGAGTATATGGCTAGCTTAACATTCAAAGCAGGACCTACAGCGCTGGCAAACACAAAGCAATTGGTCTCTGCGGTGGTTGGAGAACCAATCGATTCATCATTGATGCACATGGTTGCAAAGCAAAGCGCGAAGCAACGGGTATCTGCTGAAGGTGTAGAAGGGTTAACTGCGTCTGTTGAAGAGAGGGCCCCGCATTGGGTAAAATCAATCAAAAAATAGCATGTCGCAAAATCGTGCAGTGAATTGCATTTTTTCGACGTAATTGCATGTCACTTGAATTGCTAAGGCTAAAGCCTCTTTGGAAAATTTCCATTTCCTTAGGGGCTTTTTTCTATCTTATTGGCAGTTGTTGAATGCGTTGAAGGGCAACAAATGGCTTTGATTAGTGCTATTTTATTTTATGCGGGAGCTCAGTTAACGCCGCTGGAGACATTGAACATTGCTCTTTTTGATGCTGAGCCAATGCCGTCTATGCGTGCAGCTTTTCGAGCTTCTGTTAAAAGTGAGGGAGCCATACGTGAATTGGAGTTTGATCCACTGAAGCCTCCAAATCAGCGTTTCCGTATTGTAAGACGTCTAGGGGATGACCGGGAATTAGATGCGATTGTAGGTGATTGGGCGAAAGAAGCTCAGCCTGATGTGCGTTTATTTGCTGATGATTTGCGTTCAAGCCTAGGGCGAGGGCATATCGAACAAACTTCTAATGGCTGGAGCGTTCAGTTTGAACATAAGCTATCAAATAATGATGGTCCTATAGATGCTATTGTGTCTCAAAAAATGCTCGGCGGGCTGCACTTGGATGCAGGCACCGGATTGATCTCAAAGCTTGAGTATTCGATCAATAAACCCTTCAAAACGCCAGAAGGCGCTTGGGTAGATCATTATCGCCAAGTTTACAATTTTGGACGTTCTGAGCAATGGGGAGTCACCTTTGTCACGGGGTATGATCTTTATGCTCGTGGTGGCCGCTTTGGTGTGAAAGGTGAACGGGCTTTTTCTGTTCGAGTAACGGATGTTGCTTTTTCGCTTGCCAGTGATGCAAGTCAGCAGTTGGAAAACAAGTAAAACAGCGATTTTTAGATAATAGGGCTGGTGAATTCCAAGAGTCAGCTTATCTATAAGCGTATGCCACTTCACATGATCAAATTAGCTGCCGGTGCTGAATCTATTGAGAGTTTCACCAATTGGCAGAAGCAAGTTATCGAACAGAGATCGTCGGCAGGCTTGTCCGCCAATCCAGTGCATGAAACGCGGATGATGCCAAAGCGCGCGAAAGAAATTTTGAATGGTGGCTCTATGTATTGGGTCATCAAACACAAGATTTGTTTGCGCCAACGCATCATAGAAATTGAGCGTGTGGAGATTGAAGGCGCACCCAAATTTTGCCTCATCCATTTTGATCCAGAGCTTGTGCCTGTTCAAGTGAAGCGCAAGCGCCCATTCCAAGGATGGCGCTATTACAAAGCATCAGATGTACCGCCAGATATTGATGCCTCTGCACCTGCACCGATTAATACGCCTCTGCATCTGGAGCTGGCTCTCAAAGAAGCGATGGTTTGGTAGGAGTATTGCAGTACTCCGCTGGGGCAATTTTTCGCCAAAAGCGGTCATTCACTTTCTGATAGTGGAATAATATTTTTGGTTCGAATATTCTTTGTGGAGAGTATCTTCCAAGCAATTCCATGAGATATCAATAAAATAAATAGCTCTTCAAATGGTTCTGGATTTCCTTGAGAAACCAGTGTTGCTGCTATAAAATAAGAGAAAGCTAAGGGATATATTGAAGATACATCTGTTCGAAATTTAGAAGACAAAAATCCAGTTAAAATCACGGCATAAACAGTAAAAGCAAAGAGCATAAACGCTATAAATAATATCGCGATGGCTTGAATTTCTATTCCTAATTCCCACAATGACATCTTAGAATTCCCATAATAAAATTCATTTTATGGAGAATGCAAAATTTTGATAGCAATGTCCACTTTGGGCCAAAACCGGCATTCGATATTAGACTTATCTCTTCAGAGGTAAATTATCGATAAGGCGGGTCTTGCCCATCCATGCGGCAGTTAAGATACGAGCGCTTACGCCTTGTTTGAGCGTGTCTGTGCCTAGTTCTTCAAGTGTTTCCGCATCTCTCACGGCGACATAGTTGATTGGGCCAAGGCCGGCTTTAGCGATATCTTTTTCAGCTTGTTTGATTGCTTTGGAAATAGATTTGCCAGCTTCAATTGCTGTTGCTGCATCTCTGAGAGCTTTAGCAAAATTTCCCGCTTTTTTGCGTTCATCGGGTGATAGATATTGATTGCGAGAAGACATGGCTAATCCGTCAGTTTCACGGATGGTTTCAGCTCCGATGACTTCAATTGGCATGCCTAAGTCTTTTGTCATGCGCTTGATGATTTGAAGCTGTTGATAGTCTTTTTCTCCAAACACAGCGACATCTGGTGCTACATGGATGAAGAGGCGTGATACAATATTTGTAACCCCACCGAAGAAATGCGGGCGGTGTTCACCTTCTAATATGCTTGATAGTTCTTCGACATACACTTTTGTCGCGTTGCCTTCTGGGTAGAGATCATTTGCAACAGGGCAATAAGCTGCGGCACACCCAACAGAAACGAGTTTTTCAAGATCATCATCAAGCGTGCGAGGGTAACTATCGAAATCCTCATCGGGAGCAAATTGTGTAGGATTGACGAAGATAGAAGCAATAACGCTGTCACTGTGATCTTTTGCCTTCTGCACAAGGGACAAATGGCCATCATGCAAAGCGCCCATAGTTGGGACAAATCCAATGCGCTTCCCGTCGCGAATTTGTTGTAAGTGCCAGTCACGTAGGGCTTGTGGTGTCTTAAGGACAGCTATTTTCTTTTCTATCGTCATAGGGCGAAGCGTTAATTTCTTTTACTAAAATTAGCAAGAAGTGATCTTAAAATGCTCGTCTTTGCCGCAGTTTCTCAATGATGTGTTAACCACGATGAATGAAAATGAAAGCATGAAAATAGATATGCTACATATTCTTCGTGTTTCGGTTTTCTCTGTTGGTGCCATAGCGATATCAGCTTGCACTCGCATGTCCGGAGCTGGTGAAACCTCATTTTACGATGAGGGGTTGAGGCAAGATCCTCCCGAGGGTGTAGTGAATTCGGCTGACCTTCGCAGGTATCAACCTGTTGATGAACTCGCCATGGTTGATGATATCGAATCTAAAGTTCAGGCACTGAATGTGGAATTAAAAACACTTCGCAGTGCATTGGAAATTATGCAGCCGATAGATGAGCCAATCTTGATGTATGATGAGGCTGTGGCTGCGGCACCAGAACAAATCGCTGTGGATAATCATGCCAGCGATAGCACGCCTTCTATTGAAGTGCCTGCTGTCGGGAGAAAGTATGATCAAGCTCCCGAATTGGATAGTGGGCATTCACTGTTCCGTTATGCCGAACTTGGATTGTATCCAACTGAAGGCGCAGCGTCTGCTGATTGGAAACGCCTTGAAGGTGAATTGGACTTGGAAGAATTAACTCCGTACTATGACGAAGTTGGTGGTGGTGTGCGTTTATCCACAGGTCCTTTCGCAAATGCCGAAGACCTTACCGAAATGTGTGTTGATCTAAGCCGCGTAGCTGGGGCATGTGAACCTTCCAAAGCTGGAAGAATGCTTCAATAAAATTACCGATTGTGGAGTAAATGGTTATGACAACTGAGTTGGCTGAACAGGCTGGCGCTGGCAAATCAGCTGGCAATCGCCTGGCGCACGTGATTGTCATAGGAAATGAAAAAGGTGGTGCGGGTAAATCAACTGTCGCCATGCACCTTTCCGTTGCTCTTATGCGTATGAATAAAAAGGTCGGGTTTCTCGATCTTGATGTGCGTCAGCGCTCTATTTCAAGATACCTTGAAAACCGTATCCGCTGGAATCAAACATCGGGCGGAAGTTTACCTGTCCCGGAAACGGTTCGAATTGATGCGAGTCAAGCACGTGACCTTGATGCGGCTGAGCTGGAAGAAGCAGAGCGCTTTGAAGATAGTGTGAAGCGTCTTTCGCAGACATGTGATTTCATAATTGTCGATAGCCCGGGAGGTGACACCTTCCTATCACGTATGGCGCATTCTTCAGCCGATACGTTGATTACTCCGCTCAATGATAGTTTCGTCGATTTCGACCTTCTTGGTGATGTTGATCCACAGACGTTGGAAGTTGTTCGTCCAAGTTTCTATGCAGAGCAAGTGTGGGATTGTCGTAAACGCAAAGCTAAAACGAGCCGTAAACCGATTGATTGGGTTGTTATGCGTAACCGTATGTCACCACTTGATGCGCGAAATAAACAGCGTGTTGGTGAGGCATTGGATAATCTAGCGCGTCGCATCGGTTTTCGTATTGCGCCGGGATTGTCTGAGCGTGTGATTTACCGTGAATTATTTCCAATGGGACTAACGCTTCTGGATTTAACTGAGGCTGGATCAAACGTGGCCTTCACAATGAGCCACGTAGCGGCGCGTCAGGAGATTCGTGATCTTCTAATTGTACTTAAGCTTCCTGGGATGGAAGGTGAGGAAATCTCTTTTTAAGCTGCATAGCAAAGCCGTTGTTGGACTTTAAAGTGGTCTGATCTGAGCTTATCGTGAAGTTTGGAGTTGCTTTTGGTATTCTCGGATCTAGAGTTAACTTAATTCTTTGATGGTTGAGGAGCTTCCAATGTTCGGAAGAAAATGCCGCTACTCTTTAATTTCGGTCCTTTCTGGATTGTTGATTGTCTCATGTAGCGGAGGAGGTGGAAGCACTCCGACACCTACTCCTACTCCTACTCCTACTCCAACACCCACTCCTACGCCTTCTCCCACTCCGACACCAACGCCGACGCCCACACCCACGCCTTCGCAGGTGACTATCAGTGGTAAAATTACCTATGATCACGTGCCACACAATACGGTTACAAGCGGACTGGATTATAATTCGATTGAGGAGCGTCCTGCTAAGGGGGTGGTTGTTGAATTATTAGATTCGTCTTCAAGTGTGCTCGAAACAACAATTTCAGATGCATCTGGAGATTATTCCTTTGATGTCGCTTCGGGAACAGATGTGCGCGTCAGAGCAAAAGCGCAATTGCTTCAATCAGATGTTTCATCTTGGGATGTAAAAGTTACCGACAACGTAAACTCTAATGCACTCTACTCAATAGCTGGGAGCCTCGTATCTTCGGGAACCGCGAATTCAACTCGGAATTTAAAAGCAGATTCAGGATGGGGTGGTTCATCATATACCGGAACGCGTGCAGCAGCTCCGTTTGCTATTTTGGATCCAATTTATGACGCTGTAAAAAAGTTTGAAACCGTTGATTCAGATATAAACTTTCCAGCCGTAGAATTTCGATGGAGTGTCTCAAATACGAGTGCAAGTGGTGATTTAACTGCTGGTGAGATAGGAACGTCGTTTTACAGCAATGGAAACATCTACATTCTCGGAGACGAAAATGTGGATACTGATGAGTATGATAAGCATGTCATAGTTCATGAATGGGGCCACTATTTTGAAGATAAAATGTCGCGAAGCGATAGTATCGGTGGTTCGCATTCAGGTTCAGACAGGCTGGACCCTCGTGTCGCCCTTGGTGAAGGGTGGGGAAATGCGCTGAGCGGGATTATTTTGGACGACTCGTTTTACCGAGATAGTAGTGGCTCAACTCAATCTCAGGGGTTCTCGATAAATGTTGAGAGCAATTCAACATCAAATGAAGGGTGGTTTAATGAGAGTTCAGTACAGTCCATAATTTATGATATTTATGACTCAAATTCTGATGGGCCAGATTCAATTTCATTAGGGTTGGGGCCAATTTATGAAATTATGACGTCAACAGCCTATAAAACTGATCGTTCATTGACCACAATATTTAGTTTTGTAGATGCTTTGAAAACGCATTCTCCAAGTGAAGCATCAGGAATTGATGCGTTGTTGTCTGCGCAAACAATCAATGGAACTGGTAATAAAGGTGATGGTGAAACCAATGATGGTTCGATCCCAATATCATTGCCAGTCTATAAATCTGTTACACCCGGCGGAAGCGCTGTGCAGGTATGTTCTTATGATGATGCTGGGACAATAAACAAGCTTGGAAACATTGCTTATGTTGAAGTCGTCATTCCAGCTGCAGGAAGCCGTACCATAACAATGACGCGAACCTCCGGTACAGCTGGCAGTGATCCTGATTTTACGGTGTATGGAGCAGGGCAATTAGTTGTATCGGCGACGTCAGCAGATGCAGATTCAGAGACATCAACAGATAATTATGATGCCGGTATATACATAATTGAAGCTGCTGATCACAGAAACCGGGATGGTAGTGGAACAAATGATGGCGATAGTTGTTTCGACTTGACTGTCTCAAATTAATTAGGAGTTGTGACCATGACTTTTTCAAAGACGATTTTGTTTGTTGGGGTGAGTGCTTGGGCTTTGTCTGCGTGTGCCGTTGATCACAGCGAAGTGTCTGGGGCGCATGAAGAACATAAGCATGCTTCTAAAGATCATAAACACTCTGCGGATTATAAGAAACCTGGAGCAGCTGTGCAGTTTAAAACTGATTTCGATGGAAAAGCTGAAGTTGGCGTAACGCAACGTTTTCAGCTGAGTATTGAAGATGGTTATGACTCTGGTGACATGAATGTGAAGCTGGTTGTACCTGAGGGAGTTTCTTTGTTTAGTAACTCTGAAGCAAGCTTTTCTATGTCAGAAGAAGGCCCTCACATTATTGATGTAGAATTGCAAGCGTTCACCGAGGGGCGTCACTATCTAAATGTGCTGGTCACTGCTCGTGCTGAAGAAAATCAAGCAATTCCAGCGAGCCATACCATTGGCATTTATGTCGGTGATGCTGCGCAATCTAAATCCTACAAAGATCCGCAAAAACAAATTCCAACATCAAGTGATGGTGTCATTGAGATGGAAGCTGTTGAAACAATTGAAACTGAAAAATAGTTTTGCAGTGTCGTAAAGAGACGGCCTACGAAGCTTCAGTGATTGCAGCTTCGTAAGCATCTAAGGCATCCAACCAATTGACCTCAGATTGTTCGGCTAACGCTTCTTGGGTTGCTCGATCCTTCATTAAATCTACTAGACGATCGGAACTAAGTGCGGGACCAGCGAGCTCTTGATCGATCTCTGCTATCTTTTTATTCGCTTTCTCCAGCGCCTTTTCCGCTTGCTCGGCTTTGCGCTTGAGGGGCGCGGCCTTTTTGCGAGCTTCCGAAGCCTTACGTTTTTGAGCGTCGCGTTCGGCTTTGGAAAGAGAAGGCTTAGAAGTTGCTTCATCTTTAGTGAGCTCCGGTTCGGAGTTTTTTTGAGTAGGCTCTTTTGCCGATTTTTTGGAGTTGTGTGCAGCAGGAGCGCGGTCAGCCTGCATGACAAGTCTTCGATAGTCTTCAATGTCACCGTCGTATGGAGCTGCGTGTCCGTCCTTTACAAGCCACAAACTGTCGGCGGTGGCTTCGGCTAAATACACATCGTGCGTAATGAGTAGCACCGCGCCAGGATAATCATTAAGTCCGTAGATGAGTGCTTCACGGCTATCAATATCAAGGTGAGAAGTTGGCTCATCCAAAATAAGTATGTGTGGAGCTTCCATTGCAGTAAGCCCCAAAAGAAGGCGAACTTTTTCTCCACCTGATAACTTTTCAACTTTGGTTTCCACTTTTTCATGTGGAAAGCCCATCGCCGCGGCAACAGCGCGTTGTCGAGCTACCGCTGTGTCTTTAGGTAATGCGTGGCGAATATGCTCAAGGACGGTTTCTCCGGCGTGGAGCTCGTCCATTTGATCTTGCGAAAAATATCCGATTGTAATGGCTTTTGCGCCTATAACTTCACCTGCCATGAGGGGAAGTAGCTTTGCTATGGATTTAACAAGAGTGGTTTTTCCTTGACCATTTGTACCCACGATGGCGATGCGATCGTCTGGATCCATGCGAAGTGAGACATCGGATAGGATTTTTGCACCTTCTCCATAGCCTAGATCTGCGTCACGCAACTCAAGTAATGGTGGAGATAGTTGATCTTTGGGGCCTGGAAAATTTATGGGAGCGCAACGTTCTTCAATTGGGATAGTAACGTTTTGCATTTTTTCCAGCATTTTAACCCGCGATTGGGCCTGGCGAGCTTTGGATGCCTTGGCCTTGAAGCGATCAACAAAGGATTGCAAGTGCGCACGTTCTTTATCTTGCTTCGTTTTTTGAGCTTGAAGTTGCTCAACTTGTTCTGCTCGCTTTTTCATCCAAGCATCATACCCACCGACACATAAAGACAATTTTTGGTGTTCTAAAGCGAGTGTGTGCGTCACGCAGCGATTGAGTAAGTCGCGGTCGTGGGAAACTATGAGAACGGTATTAGGATATTTGCGAATATACCCTTCCAGCCACGCAGCACCTTCGAGATCCAGATAGTTGGTTGGCTCATCGAGTAGTAAAAGATCTGGTTGAGAGAATAATACGCCCGCGATAGCTGCACGCATTCTCCAACCACCCGAAAACTCTTTGGTCGCACGAGATAAGTCGTCATTGGTGAAGCCAAGCCCCATCAAAACTTCAGCAGCACGTGCTTCAGCTGTCCATGCATCGATATCCGCGAGGCGCATGTGGATCTCACCGATGCGATCTGGATCTTCAGCTGTTTCAGACTCTATCATCAGCGCATGACGTTCTTCATCACATTCAAGAACCACATCTAGAATGGTTTGATCGCTTGCGGCAACTTCCTGCGCTACCCAGCCTAAGCGTGCGCCTTGGTTTAGGAGGATCGGGCTATCTGCGGATGGTTTAGCAATCTCTTCCCGGATAATGCGTAAAAGAGTGGATTTACCCGTGCCGTTTCGGCCAACAAGGCCAACTTTCCAGCCTGTTGCGATTTGAGCATTTGCATTTTCAAAAAGCGGGCGGCCTTGAATAGCGAAGGAGAGATCATTTATCTGTAGCATGAGAGCGGTGTAGCGTGGCTTGTGGAGAAGGCAAGATATTTATTGCTTCTCTTGGTTATCGTTTTTTTCTTGCGAACATGCTTTTAATAATATAGCGAAGAATTCTAATTGAGCGCCGATTTGAATCCCAGCTTGCGGGCGCATTATAAATTCAGCTAAAGAGGCAGAAGGGGTGATACCCCATTTGTACCCGCAAGCATGTATTTAATTTTGGTGCCCGTTGTGAATGGAGCGCATGCTAAATGGGACAAGATTTGAAATCAGACCTTATTTCCTTACCAGGGTTTAAAACACAAACTCAGCTAGAAATCATGATAGCGCAATGGTCTGCTGTGATGATGTTATTAAGCTGGATTGAAGCTCACAAAGGCGTCGTTGTTTCGATGAGCTCCAAAACTAATGGTAAAGGAAAAATGTTGATTTCTATGCGTGCCGAAGAGCTGGACAGCGCGCAATTGCGTAATTTTCTCAACGGCCAAAATGTGTTCGAGACAATTAGCATGGAACACATTTTAACTCGCGAGAAAACTAGCTAAAAGCCTATATTCGGAATAAAGGGATTGAGCGCTTCAGCTTCATGGATCGCTTCAGTCTCATCTTCCGACAACGGTTCAATTGGGTTTAGGTTTGTTGCGACAATTGTCGTTTTGAGCGGTTTAGGTTTGGCTAGCTGGCGAAGTGGGCCTGTAAATAGCCTGTATCTGAGGATTGACCGCTCAACGAGTGCATCTTTATGCATGGCGTACCTCCGTAATTTACTATGATAATTAGTATAGCACAAAAGTGCCGGAATTGGGCTGATATTGTGTCCGAAAATGCAAGATAAGGGTGTGACAAGCTCATCAGAACGCACTAGCCTACAAAAGATATATCAAATGCGGGAGGTAACAGTGGATAGACGGTCGGTGTTAAAGCTAGTGGGCGGTGCAGCTGTGGGAGGTGGGATGTCTTCTTTGGTAAACTGCGCGTCCGCTCCAACATATTTTGCAGATGATAAAGTTGATCTGGACAACCTGGAAACGCTTCACAAATTTCATAGAAAGCTGGCCTTCACGGAAGATGATAGGCTAGTTTATTGGAATATTGATGCATTGAGAATGGGATATAAGGATGGCGTTTTAACGCCATTTTGGAACATGCATGCGGGGTTGACGTATAAGGTCGAAAACATTTCAGCTTTTCGTTACCGCGTGAAGCACATTTTCAGTATATTTTACTCCGATCTTGAAACAGGCGAGCTGCTTGAAGAGTTTAAAAATCCATACACAGGGGAGATACGAAAAGCTTTTCAGCCTGGAGTCATAAAATCTGAACGCATATTTGGCCTTAATGGGCACGAATATGAGCCTCGTTCAAATCTGACGAGGGACGAAAGCTTGGGCCCAGCAAAAATTATTGGTGATGACATCTGGTTAAATGCAGATTCAATTTACACTGTAAACCCTCCTAATAGGCTCAATCGTGTTATGAGGGTCAATGATTGGTCAACATTCCACGGATCGGTGAGAGATTTGTTAGATCCTGCTGTGAGAAGCGCGCCGGCCACGCACACCTTCAATGACATCAATACATTCAATAGTGATTGGGCCGGAATGAAGGGAATTCGAGCTTGGTCTATTTCGCGTGGATTTGGACGAAAAAGCTTCTCTGTTGATGGGATGCCGGAAGAGTGGAAACGGTTTGCTGAGATGCGTCACCCAGAATTATTGGCTGATAGTCCAGAATTTAGCTAAGTTTGGGGTTCCATCCAATCGACAACTCCACGGGCAGCTGCTTTTCCTGATGCTAGGCAGGCGGTGATTAAGTAACCGCCTGTTGGAGCGTCCCAATCGATCATTTCACCTGCGCAGAACGTGCCGTCTTTGCCTTTTAGCATGAGATGATCATTTAGCTCGTTCCATGGCACGCCACCGGTTGTTGATATGGCTTCGTCGAGTGGTGCGGTGCCAGAAATGGTCAAGGGAAGAGATTTGATCCTCATTGCCAATTTAGACATGTCTTGAAGGATGGCTTTGTCAATTCCTTCATATAGAAGCGCCAATTTGGCTCCTGAGAGTTTGGTCGTTTTACGTAAATGATTGGAGAGTGATTGTTTGCCGCGGGGACGTTGAAGTTTAGTTAGAAGTTGAACTTCAGATGTGTTGGGAAGTAGGTCGACGGTTAGAGACGCGGTATCATAATTTTTAAGCTGTTGTTTGATCTTTGGTGTGAGAGGGTAGATGACACCGCTTTCAACTCCGTTTCGAGTAATGACAAACTCTCCAGGAATTAAATCTTGACCAATTCCAGCTCTGATCGATTTGATTGGGGCACCTTCAAAATCATTTTTTATTCGGTCAGACCAATTAATGTGAAAGCCACTATTTGAAGGCTCGAACGGTGTTGTTGTTATGCCTTTTAAGTTTAGTTGGTTAGTCCAATTTCCGTTTGAACCTAAGCGTTTCCAACTAGCTCCACCCAGCGCGAGGATCGTTGCATCTGCTGACGTTGTGAATTGACCATCGGAAGTTTTGAAAACTAACTGATCTTTATCGTCCCAACCTTGCCAGTTGTGTTTTGTATAAAGTGTAACGCCAGAACTGCCCAAGCGTTTTAGCCAAGCTCTTAAAAGAGGAGACGCCTTCATCATTTTCGGAAAAACGCGTCCTGTTGTGCCGGTGAAGGTTTCTATACCAAGTTCGGACATCCACTGCGTAACTGCTTCGGCATCGAAATTGGAGACGATTGATTTTAGGAGCTCATTGTTTCCATACCGAGATAGGAATAGTTCTTTTTCTTCCGAATGAGTGATATTGAGGCCGCTTTTTCCCGCCATCAAGAATTTGCGACCAACGCTTGGCATTGAATCGTACAAATCAATTTTTACATTATGCGCGACAAGTGTCTCAGCTGCCATCAATCCTGCAGGGCCAGCACCGATGATTGCTACACGAGGAGGTTGGGGCATTCTGAAAATACTCTAGTTAGATAAACTGAGTATCAGCTTTGCCACTCTCAAAAAGTTTAAGCAACGAAAAAGGCAGATTAAGATGACCTGCCTTATAGGTTGTCATTGCAATAAATGCTATAAAAGCTTGATGGAATAACCAGGGCTAAGATCATAGACATCTGCGCTTATCGCAACATTTGTCAAACCCAGAGCACATAGTTCATCGACTATGGACGTTGAAAGGTGTTTCTTTTGGTCATCTGTGCGGCCTGCCAGAAAACGTATTGTGACGTGGATCACATCGCGATCATCACGAAGAATTTGATGTTCTACGGGGGTGGCGCGTGTTTTCACTTTTGAGCCGTCAAACAGTTCGCTTTTGATCGCACCATTGTGTGCGGCCTCAACTATTTTTTTTGCGTCGATTTTGTCTGATAATCGTTTGGAGTATTCAACGATGCAATCTGGCATTTGTTTATCCGTTGTATTGGTATATGCATTTTGTATACCAATTGTGTAGTTCTTCTGCTGGATAAATCAAGATAATTGTTGATCCAGCGAACTCAAATGGCAATTGCGTTCCTCGAATTATGAGCCTGTGAAAATCGTTTTCATTTGTTTCATGTGTTTCAAAACGATTTTCTTAAAAGCAGTGACCTTAGCAGACGGCCATATATCGGGATGAGCAACCAGCCAGACATCTGAATAAGGTTGAGGAGTTAAGTGTGGCAACCTTTTTAGTTCAGGCGTTTGGCTTCCTAAAAACAAAGGCATTCGTGCTGCGCCCAAACCTACCTTAGCAGCGCCGTGAATTGCGATCATATCGTCCATTGTATAGCTGATTTTTGCATTCGGAAATGTCTTTGCAAAACCCGCTGGAAGCGATGAGTAAGCTTTGTAAGTGATGACATGAAATGGGTATGTTGCATCCTTTTCAAGCTTTTCAACGAGTTCTTTGGAAGCAAACCATGTGTTTTTCTGTTCCGATATACGAAGTCCTTTTAAGGATTCGCCTGGTTTTTTGGACGGGCGAACAGCAACGTCTGCTTCGCGGCGTGTGAGATCGACAAAATCATTTGTTGCGCGAATATATAGGTCAATATCAGGATAGGCGGATTTGAATTCTTGCAGCACTGGAAGCAAGAAGTAGTTAATCACAAGCTGAGGGGAGGTTATTGTAAAAGGGCCAGATAGCTTTTTGTCCTTTAGTTGCAATTGACGAAACAAACTATCTTCTGCTTGTCGCATAGTCTCCGCTTGAGTAGCGACAAGGTGTGCATATTCAGTTGGTTGATAGCCATCTGCGAGCCGTTCAAATAACCGTTCTCCCAAATGTTCTTCTAGTCTTGCTATGCGGCGGGCTACTGTGGTGTAGGTGACATTTAGTTCGGCAGCAGCTTTCGCCAGCGTTCCATGTTTGATGAGAGCCAGTGTGGTTTTAAAATCATCCCAATTTGTTTCAGAATTCATATGTGCATTTTTGCATGTTAAATGTGCAAAGTCACTCATTTTTGTGTGTGGAGCTTGAAAGTAGATTGTTTGCATAGATTTTGAGGAGGATTAGATGATCTATGCGACTGTAAAACTCACAATCAAAGATGCAGATATGTTTTCTGCGTATGCGGAACGCGCTGGTGAGGCTTTAAAGAAATATGGAGGTGCGCCCGTTGCGCAATCAAGATCGCCAATGGTGATTGAAGGAAGTGCAGAGGCACCAACTCGCGCGGTTGTTTTAACATTCCCAGACAAAGAGAGTGCGTTGGGATGGATTAATGATCCAGAATTTGCGGAAGTTCATGCGTTGCGTGCAGGTTCCGGGCAATCTGAAATTATCTTACTTGCCTAGAATATTTAGCAAATAGCTTTTGTATAGGATTGAGACAATTCTTGCACATCTACTGTGAACGTAACTTGCTTGAGAGCCAGTTTTTGCAATCCAGAAATGATTGTTTCGGCAAGCTGTTTCTTTTGCTTATCGGTCCTGCCGGGAAGAATTGATGCAGTGATGTGAATGAAATGTGGGTTGCCATCATGTGCGGTGTGGTAATTGTAGGCAATTGCACGTGTTTTGACTGTTTCTGGACTAAATAATCCAGAAGCGATGGTGTGCTCTTGAACGTTCTCAACTAGCTGGTTGGGATCTAACTTGTTTTCTAATGAGGCAGAGTATTCAATCGTACAATTTGGCATATCTAGTTTCGTAATAGTTGAAAAAAACGGCAACCTATTAAGGCTGCCGTTTTCTTTTTACATCAGTATAGCTAGGGCTTAGAAGCCAGCTTTAGACATTGCTTCTTGGAAGTTTGTTGCAACTTTGTCGATAAAGCCTTCAGTTGTCAGCCATGATTGGTCTGCGCCAACTAGAAGTGCCAAGTCTTTTGTCATGTGACCTGATTCAACAGTTGAAATAACTGTGTCTTCAAGAAGTTGAGCAAAATCCATAACTTTCTGGTTGCCGTCCATGCGGCCACGGTGACCTAGACCACGTGTCCATGCAAAGATTGAAGCGATTGAGTTTGTAGAAGTTGCTTCACCGCGTTGGTGTGCACGGTAGTGACGTGTCACTGTACCGTGAGCTGCTTCAGCTTCAACAGTTTTCCCATCTGGAGTCATAAGAACAGAAGTCATAAGACCTAGTGAACCGTAACCTTGTGCAACTGTATCTGACTGCACGTCACCATCATAGTTTTTACAAGCCCAAACATATCCACCAGACCACTTCATAGCTGCAGCAACCATGTCATCGATCAAGCGGTGCTCGTATGTTCCGCCAAATTCTGCGAATTTGTCAGCAAACTCGTTGTCGAATACTTCTTGGAAGATGTCTTTAAAACGACCATCATACTTTTTCATGATTGTGTTTTTAGTAGACAAGTAAACAGGCCATTTGCGTTGTAGGCCGTAATTCATTGAAGCGCGTGCAAAGTCACGGATAGAATCGTCAAGGTTGTACATACCCATGGCGATACCAGCTTCTGGGAAGTCGTAGATTTCTTTTTCGATTGTTTCGCCGCCTTCTGAAGCTTCCCACTTCATTGTCAGCTTACCTTTACCAGGTACCAGGAAATCTGTTGCGCGGTATTGGTCACCAAATGCATGACGACCGATAACAACAGGTTTCGTCCAACCTGGAACAAGGCGAGGAACATTTTGGATTACGATTGGTTCACGGAAAACAACACCACCAAGAATGTTACGGATAGTTCCGTTTGGTGAACGCCACATTTGTTTAAGACCAAATTCTTCAACACGGCCTTCATCTGGAGTGATCGTCGCACATTTAACAGCAACACCGTATTTCTTTGTTGCTTCAGCAGCATCAACAGTGATCTGGTCGTCTGTTTCGTCACGTTTTTCAACAGATAGGTCGAAGTATTTAAGATCAACATCAAGGTATGGAAGGATAAGACGATCTTTGATCATCGCCCAGATGATGCGTGTCATCTCATCACCATCCATTTCGACGATTGGGTTATCTACCTTAATCACGGCCATGTTAATATCCTTCTGTAGTTTATCCGTGTGAAAGGAATGGGTTTCCCTTCACGAGCTGTAATTTGCGACTTGCTATAGCAGAGGGAGCACACCCGTCAAAGGAGAAGTGCCAAACTTGTGCAAAAGTGCGACCTTTAGCGGTGGATTTTTACGGTTTTCGGGTGTGGAGATATCGAAGTGGTGTTGACATTTATCGAAAAACGATAAATGTTGAGTGCGTCAGTTCACAACTCGTCTTTGGAGAATGCCTCATGTCTCGCAAAATTGCACCTCTTTTTTTATCAGTTGCCAGTCTCGCCTTAGTTGCAGCATGCTCCGCCGATGCAGAGCCACCTGTAAGGTCCTCTTCTGTTGATGAGGAAATTAAGTCTTCTGGTTTAGTCGAAGTAAAAGATTTCACGGGTCTGGTAATTGTAAAAACCGGCCCAGGCATGAAATTCGATGCCAAACTAACTGATGGTGAGTTGGTGAAATCTGGTAAGATCGATAAACCAACAATTGATTTGAAATCCAACTACATCTTGGTTTCAGGCGATGAAGACTTGAAGATCAAGCAATGTAAATCGAACAATGGAAAATATCAGCTGAAGCTTAAAGGTGATAAACTTCGTTCATTAGATGCTTTCCCTCGTCTAGAAATTACGATGCCTTCAGATGCCAATATAGATCTAAACCTTGATTCAGGGTTAGCTAAAGTTGGGGATGTTCATTCCACCGCAGTCACAATAAATGGATGTGGAGATGTACATTTACAAAACGTCTCGGGACACTTTATGACAACAATAAATGGAAGTGGTGATGTTGAGGCCAAAGATGTCGGTAATTTTTCAGCTGAAATCCGAGGGTCTGGAGATGTAATTGTTGGTGACGTTTCTGGAAAAGCTGTTTCGGATGTAAAAGGTTCCGGTGATATTGAGATGGGCCATGTAGATGGCGAATTCTATGCTTCGATCAAAGGATCTGGAGACATTCTCTCCAAAAGCGCTCATTCAAAAGCCATCATTGAAATAAAAGGTTCCGGTGATGTTGAGATTGGCCAAGGCAGTTTTAGCCTGGCCGATGTAAACATAGCTGGTTCTGGAGACGTGTTAATTGATGCGACCGTAACAGATCTAAATGTGAATATCCGAGGATCAGGAGATGTCGAAGTGGATTCATTGTCCGGTGACATCACAGGTAGTTTGCGTGGTTCAGGTGATTTGGTCGTTGATGGCGAAAGAGTGATCTACAAGGATGGTAGCTGGTATTTCAGACACTAGTAAATTTCATTTCAAACTTCCTCCCCATTTGAAAGATCCTCTGTGATGAGTACATCGCCTAAATTTTGGAATAAGGCTGCCGCAGGTTATGCCAAACGACCAATCGATAACATTGAATCCTATGAGCACACCTTATCGAGAACTAGATCATATCTTAATTCGGGGCAGCGGGTTCTGGAGATTGGGTGCGGTACCGGTTCAACAGCTTTATTGCTAGCGCATGAAGTAGAACACTTTACTGCCGCCGATTATTCCAGTGAGATGATCAACATCGGAATTGAAAAAGCTCAAAACCAAGGTGTAACAAACTTGGAGTTTTTGAATGCGGATGTGTTTGATGATCGCCTTGTAACTGGAGGTTATGATGTTGTCATGGCGCATAACCTATTACACCTTTTGGAAAATATTCCACAAACAATTGCTCGTGTGAGTGAGCTTCTAAAACCGGAAGGTGTTTTCATCAGTAAAACGCCATGCATCGCAGATCGAATGGCATATATGATGCCATTGATCGCAGTGATGCGATGGATTGGAAAAGCTCCTTACGTGGATTCTCTAAAATCAGCTCACTTGGAGAGCATGATAGAGGATGAGAATTTCGAAATTGTTGAGGCGAGTTCTTTTTCCCAAAAAGCCATTAGCCGCTATATAGTTGCTAAGAAGAAGCACTAACGATCAAAACTGTTACATGGATTGAATGCTATTCAAGAAGCTTGGAGTAGCAGAAACCAATTAAGTCTTGACGAGGGCAGCCAGAAAATGGTTGCCCTTTTTGTATGAGTGAAATGAATTTGCAAAACCATCCCGCAATAATTCTTGTTTGTCCCCAAATGGGAGAAAACATAGGTGCCGCCGCGCGCGTCATGGCCAATTTTGGTCTCAAGGATCTTCGTGTCATCAATCCTCGTGATGGGTGGCCGAATGAGAAAGCTAGAACAATGAGTGCTGGAGCCTTTGATTGGGGCGTAAATGCTCAAGTGTTTGAGACATTAGAGGCGGGGCTGTCAGATTTATCATATGTGCTAGCAACAACTGCGAGACCCCGTGGAATGGAAAAGCCGGTTTTCAATGCTGAAGAGGGCATTGGTGCACTTAAATCTCGTTCTGATGTAAAAGTGGGGGTAATGTTTGGGGCAGAAAAAGCCGGGCTTTTGAATGAAGATGTAGCCTTAGCAGATGGTATTTTGACTTATCCTGTCGATCGTAGTTTTTCGTCATTAAATCTGGCTCAGGCTGTTGGGGTGTTTGCGCATGCGTGGGCAGCTTCGACGATTGAAGGAGAAGCAAGAGAAGAGTTTGCTGGTGTTGGTGAGGTCGCTGACCGCGATCAGCTTGTTCGCATGTTCGAACATTTTGAAGATGAGTTGGATCGAGCTGGATTTTTCTTTCCTGAAGAAAAACGTACAGTCATGACGCAGAATTTGAGAAACGCCTTTGTCCGAGCGGAATGGACTCAGCAAGAAGTACAAACTTTTCGAGGCGCTATTAAAGCATTGGCTTTAGGTCGGGGAAAAGCGCGGATTGAACGCAAAGGCTAAATCCAGCGTCGAACACGAGATTTGTATTTTTGAAATTCACTACCAAATATGCGTTCAGCATCACGTTCTTCGTGCGGAATGTACCAGTTGTTGGCCAGGATGAAAAACACAATTACGCATGCAAAACAACTCGCTTGATTAAAATAAAACACTGCCCCTAGAAGAGCGATTAGAAATCCCAAATATATGGGATTGCGTGTAATTCTGTAGATCCCGATTGTGATTAGATTATTGGGTTCTTTAAAGGCTTCGATGTTGGTTTGGTGGTGTCTGAATTGAAAAGCTGAAATCAACATAATAAACAGGCTGAACACTGAAAGTGCGACCCAAATAATCGTGCTTACCTGCATTGAAACAAGTGGTTGAGACGGAATCAATTGTTTTAGGAATTTCATTGCCAGAATACACATAACAAAGTGCAGAGGTGGTAATTTCAATATGTGAAGCATTGTCGACCCAGTGCGAATTTGTAAAATAATATTTGGTGTCTCACCTTAGGTGAGCGTATAAAAATTTTATAAAAAGACAAAATATAAAAAATCGGGACACAACAATAATGCTAAGCGTTTTTGATATTTTTAAAATTGGAATTGGGCCATCTTCTTCTCACACTGTGGGGCCGATGCGTATCACTAGTCGCATCATGCAAGAAGTTCAAGAGCTTGGTTTAATGGATGCAGTGTCTCGCTGTATTGTTGAGCTTCAGGGGTCATTGGCGTTGACCGGTGTGGGGCACGGTTCAGATAAGGCGGCAATATTGGGGCTGATGGGGGCTGAACCTGATACCGTCGATCCGGATTGGGCTGAAGAGGCATTTGCTGAAGTTAAAAAGACTGACCGTCTAACTTTACCGAATGGAAAAAGCATTAAATTCATCCCAAAGCGAGATGTTGATATGCGCGGTGATATTGTCCCGTTATTGCATCCAAATGGAATGAAAGTGACGATTTTGAATGCAATGGGTGAATATATACTAACTCGGACATTTTATTCGGTTGGCGGTGGCTTTATCGCCAGCGAGGCGCAATTAAATTCTCCCGCCAAAGACGATTTGATCCTAGGCTCATCGACAGGTGAATATTCTTTTCATTCCGGTGCGGAATTGGTCGAGAAGTGCAATGCTCTTGGTAAATCCATAGCTGAATTGCTTTTGGCAAATGAAGATCAAAAACGTCCACGCGAAGAAACAGATCAGAGATTATTCAAAATCTGGGAAGCGATGAGTGGCTGTATTGATCGAGGCTTATCTCAAGAAGGGATTTTACCGGGTGGTTTGAAGGTGCAAAGACGCGCTGCCAAATTACATCGTAATTTGGTTGAAAATCCGGGATCAAACGAAAGGGAGCTTTTGTTTGACTGGTTAAATGTATTTGCCATGGCGGTGAACGAAGAAAATGCCGCTGGTGGTCGTGTTGTGACATCACCGACCAATGGTGCTGCAGGGATTATACCGGCAGTCATCAAGCTTTATTGCTGTGAAGAGGGATGGGAAGAAAAAGACTGTTATTCCTCAGGGCGTATTGGGCGGTTTTTGCTTACTGCCGCAGCTATAGGTATTTTATATAAGCAGCGCGCTTCTATTTCTGGAGCTGAAATGGGATGCCAGGGCGAAGTGGGCGTAGCGTGTTCTATGGCTGCAGCAGGGCTGGCAGCTGTTTGGGAAGCTACTCCCGATCAAGTGTGTGAGGCTGCTGAAATAGGCATGGAGCACAACCTAGGTTTAACTTGCGACCCTGTTGGTGGGCTCGTGCAAATTCCATGTATTGAACGAAACGCGATGGGGGCTGTGAAAGCTGCAAATGCAGCGCGAATTGCTCTTCGGGCAACTGATGCTCCCAAAGTTTCGCTTGATCAAGTTATTGAAACTATGCGTCAAACTGGTCTGGATATGTCGTCAAAATACAAGGAAACTAGTTTGGGTGGCTTAGCGGTTACTGTTCCAGTGAATGTGATTGAATGTTGATTGTGGGGCGAACTATGCTTTTCTCGCATTCTTCCCATCTTCTGCGTTGCTGCTCTTTCCAACGTTTACGTAAAACCGGAACACGTTCGGGAAATTTGTCATTAGACAAAGTAAGCGAGTCGACACGGTCTGTGCGGAAAGTTCTAAAGTCTTCCCTTACTTCACACCAAGCACATATGAAGCGGGCGGTTTCTGAATAAGAAACAAGAAATGGCCAGATTACACGGTCAACGGTTTCGTCTTTCTCATTTGTGTATCTCATAATCAGTTTCCGACGTTCACGTATTGCTTGCCGAATGATAGAAACATCGCATGAGTCTTCTTTCAGATTCACAAATTGAACTGGCTCTACACCACTTTCGAATATAAGCGGTTTGAGTTTTTCCGGCATTACCGAGCTAATTTTGGCGAGAAGGTCTTCAGCTCCTCGTTTAAGGTCCGGGTCCGATCGCATTGCCACCCAACGTGCGCCAAGAACAGCTGCTTCCAATTCGTCTGCCGTTAGCATTAGCGGTGGCATGTCATATTCACCAGATAAGACATAGCCTATGCCTGCTTCGCCTTCGATTGGAACTTTCTGAGCCTGAAGTTCCACAATATCCCTGTAAACGGTGCGTAGAGATATGTTCAATTCTTCAGCAATATCTCGACCTTTTACGGGGTGTCGATGACGTCTCAATATTTGAATGATTTGAAGTAATCGTTCGGTGCGGCGCATTTGACGACCTAAGTGATATGCTGCTGACAAGTTAGTGTCATTAAGTGTGCTTTTTAGCAAAATAAATCAAGTAGGCGGACACTTTTTGTTCTGCGGTGAAAGGGAGATTTGGAATGACTGTATTGTTTGGTTGGGGCCCTATGTGGAATTGCCATTCCCCAAGCCCGTATGTTGTTAAAAGTATGATCCAATTAGATATGTTGGAAGTTGATTACAGCATGCAAGTCGCAGATTTGGAAGAAGCTCCTTACAGGAAGGCTCCCTATATTAAAGATGACGGCAACTTAGTTGCTGATTCTGCATTTATTCGAAAATACTTTGAGGAAAAGACAGGCAAAGATTTGAACGCAGGGCTATCCTCTCAACAAAGAGCTATGGCGTGGGCGCTGGAACGAATGATTGAGGGAGAAATTTCTCTCATGATGCTGCATGAAAGATGGCTCAAAGACGAGAATTTCGAAAAAGGCCCAGCTCAGTTCTTTATGGGTATTCCTGAAGAAGTTCGTGATGAAGTTATTGAAAGTGCGCGAGGTCCTATCAGGCAACGGGTGGATTCGCAGGGCTTGTCGCGATTTGATGAGGGCAAGCGCATAGTGCTGTTCGATGATTCTGTATGTGCGCTGTCAGATCAGCTCTCAGATAGTGAATTTATGTTTGGCACTGATCCAACTGCATTGGATGCTGTTGTGGCAGCGTTTACTCAAGCGTGTGCAACGGACTATTTCGATACGCCGATGAGAGAAGTTTATGCTAAATACCCAAATTTGAAAGCGCATGCTGATCGAATTGATGAGCGTTTTTTCAAAACGGAAAAATGGGAAACCTCTTAAGTTTTCCGAACAAGCAAAACGGGATGACGACCATCACATTGGGTCGTCATTTGTGTTTTAGCTAAAGGGTTGGAAACTACATTTTCCGGCCTTGAAATCATTAATCTGACGGACGCTTTCGGATTCAACTTTTGCTTCAAACTCACGCAATTTGATTAGATCATACCGAATTGTGAGAGGTTGCCAGTGGTCGTCTCCTGAAAAAGAATAATCGATGTAATCTTCTTTATTGAGTACTTCTCTTTGCGCATCTTGCAACATGAGGTGGCAGTGATTTGTGTAGTCACCTTCGATTTGTTGATTTTCGAATAGCATGTAATTTTTCGTCTCAATTGTACAATTCTTGTGGTACCAGGTGTTGGCTGAAATACGTGGGAGAGTCATGGTCATTTGTAGCTCATCCCACTTACCAGCTTTGAGTATTTCTCCAGCTTGAATGCTGTTTTTCTTTTCAAGATTAATAGACGCAACAACAGGACCGGAATGAGTTTTGATCGATTTTTCCTCAAGCGGAACAATTTCAGGAGTTCCTTTAATCGAGATCGTTTGTCTATGTAATTCGCTTCCTGGGTAAAATTCTTTTATTTGAAATGAAGCTGAATAGGCACCTTCGATAATTTCTTGCGCGCAAATATTCTCATCTTCTGCATTAGCTTGCAGAGTGGCTGACGCTATAAAAGCTGATGATAGCAAGCATGTAGCTAAAGGTGAAATTTTAGAATTTGCCATGAGTGCCTCGAAATAATTGAATTGCAATATTAGAAGTATAAGATTTGTTATAGACAGAAGTACGGCAATAAAAAGCACAATTATGGGCTTTCTTGGGTTGCCGAAGTTTGTTCAATATTGACAAAAGCGAGATTTAGCTGTCTATAGCGCGCTTCTCTCTTTGAGGGATTTATCACGGGATGATGTGAAGCCGCCGTTGTGATCGCATATTTTGAAGTGAAATATGCCGGCCCACGTCTAAAATTGAGGTATATTATGTCACGTCGTAGTTCTGCGAAGTACAAACTCGATCGCCGCGTAGGCGAAAACGTCTGGGGACGCGCTAAGTCTCCAATCAACAAACGTCAATCACGTCCAGGTCAACACGGTGCTGCTCGTAAGGGTAAGCCTTCTGACTTTGGTCTGCAATTGATGGCAAAGCAAAAGCTTAAAGGTCACTACGGTGATGTTACTGAGAAACAGTTCCGTCGTACATATGACGAAGCTGCTCGCCGTAAAGGTAACACAGCTGAGAACCTTATCGGTCTACTAGAGTCTCGTTTGGATGCTCTTGTTTATCGTTCAAAGTTCGTACCAACAATTTTTGCTGCACGTCAGTTCGTGAACCACGGTCACGTTACTGTAAACGGCAAAAAAGCTAACGTTCCTTCATACCGTCTTCGTCCAGGTGATGTTGTTCAGGTTAAAGAAAAATCACGTTCAATGGCTCTAGTGCTTGAAGCTCTAGGTTCTGGTGAGCGCGATATTCCTGACTATATCGAAGTTGACCCTAAAGACATGACTGCAACATTCATTCGCCTGCCAGATTTATCTGACGTGCCGTATGCTTGTCGCATGGAACCAAACTTGGTTGTTGAGTTCTACTCATCTTAATAAGTTTATTCTGATGGACCTGTTGGTCAGTTCAGAAATTTTATGCTTTGATGGAACCCCTGCATTTTATGCGGGGGTTTTGTTGTTTTAGACCAAAGTATTGAGAAGGGGGAAGGTATGTTTGACCGTCCAAGCATTGAAGACATCCACAGGGCTACATTCGCGGAGCCGGGTAAGAAAGTTTCCCTTAAAGATTACACGACAGACGGCACGGAGCTATTTGCTGACAAAGATGAAGCAAAGCGTTCTTTAAAGGATGATGCTTTGGCAATCGATGAAATGCAGGATCGATTGTATGCTGAGAAAAAGCAAAGCTTGCTCGTAGTTTTTCAAGGTATTGATACATCGGGAAAAGATGGAACAACAAAAGCTGTCTTTTCTCAAACATCGCCATTGGGGCTGCGTGTTCATGCGTTTGGAAAACCATCTTCAAATGAATTAGCGCGAGACTATCTTTGGAGAATTCACAATAAAATTCCATCAAAGGGTGAGATCGCGATATTCAACCGCTCTCACTATGAAGATGTGTTGATTGGTCGGGTGCGTGGTTTGGCTCCCATGGCGCAAATTGAACAACGTTATGAGCAGATCAATAACTTTGAAAAACACCTTGTTGAAAACAACATAAAAGTCATCAAGCTTATGCTTCATATTTCCAAACGCACTCAAGGAGAAAGATTGCTGGAACGACTGGAGAATCCAAATAAGCGTTGGAAATTTAATCCTGGCGACCTGGAAGACCGTAAATTATGGGATGATTATCAGGACGCGTATGAATTGGCAGTAGAGCGTTGTTCTACAAAGGAAGCACCTTGGTATGTGGTGCCGAGTGATAGTCGTTCACGCCGTAAGGCAATTGCTGCACGTATCGTACGAGGTGCGCTTGAGGAGATGGATCCAAAAATTCCAGATCCTGGGTATCGGCCTGACCAATTTGTAATTGATTGATTTGTTGTAGTTTTATTGTCTTGTGCGCACTAATTCCTTTGCTTTCAATGTAACAATAGACCTTTCACGATTCTGAATATACCCTTCCTAGAAACACGGAGAAAAGATCCGTAGGGAGGTTTGATTGGTGCCGGAATTCTTTACTCCTACCGTTTACGCGATTCCGTTTTTTATAGTCACACTCGTGTTAGAGTGGTGGGGTGTTAAAACGGGGCGTGCCCATGGGGATTACGAGAACAAGGATGCAGCAGCATCTCTAACGCTAGGGATAGGCAACTTAGCCGTTGATACTTTAACGGGCGGCATCGCGCTCGCCGGCTTAATTTTGGTATGGGATTTTCGTTTACTAGAGCTACCGATCACATGGTGGAGTTTCATCATCGTGTTCATAGCGACTGACTTTCTCTATTATTGGAAGCATAGGCTCGCGCATACCATGCGTTGGTTTTGGTTGGCGCATGTCACCCATCATTCCTCAAAGCACTACAATCTCACAACAGCACTGCGTCAGCCTTGGTTAGGGCCATTTACAGGGGCATTTATATTGGGAGCTCCCTTAGTATTCCTTGGGGCGCATCCTGCATTTATCGCTTTTGCGATGAGTTTTAATCTTGTCTACCAATATTGGATTCATACAGAGGCAATTGACAAAATGCCCAAATGGTTCGAGGCGATTATGAATACGCCGAGTCATCACCGCGTTCATCATGCAACGAATCCTCGTTACTTGGATAGGAACTATGCGGGTGTATTTATAATATGGGACAAAATGTTTGGTAGTTTTACGCAGGAGCGGAAAGATGATCCGTGCGTATTTGGCTTAGTGAAGAATGTAGAGTCTTATAATCCATTCTATCTAGCATATCATGGCGTGTTAGAACTTTTTTCTGATTTTTGGAAAGATGGATTTAGACCAGCTGTTTGGTTGAAACGTATGATATCTCCACCTGGTTGGACGCCCGATGGCAAGGGGAAAACGAGCGAAGTCATCCGTCAAGAATGGCAAGCAACACTTACCATAAACGCTGAAGACACAAACAAGCTTTGATCGACAAAACTATTCTTCAGTTGAACCTTGTTCAAGTGTAGTTTCATCGGTGCTATATGCATCAACTTCATCAAGAGCGTATTGATTCAGGTCATCTGTAGTTAGACCACGCAATTCATTGAAAGCGATGCGTGTACGCATGCTAGGTTTGTCGTTTTCGCCAGTTTCGATTACTTCAAATGCGGCTTCTAGAAGGTCTGTTACATGTGAATTGCGCGATTTAGAGCTGGCACCGCCTAGCATAACTGCAATTACACGATGCCCATCACGTTCAGCTGACGCAAGTAGATTGAAGCCCGAAGCGCGGGTGTATCCAGTTTTAATGCCATCTACACCGCGAACGTCTTTCAAAAGCTTATTGTGGTTTTTGTATTTTGCTTTTCCAAACTGGAATTCAGTGCGTGAAAAATAATCATAATATTCGGTGTGATCTACCAACATAGCTTCACCCAGCTTTGCCAAGTCTTTAGCTGTTGAAATTTGAGCTTTGTTTGGGAGGCCTGAAGCATTTTTAAAACGCGTTTTTTTTAAGCCGAGTTGGCGTGCTTTTGCTGTCATAAGTGCTGCAAAACGCGTTTCAGAACCGCCCAATCGTTCGGCAATAACAACAGCAACGTCATTTGCGGATTTAGTTACAAGAGCATTGATTGCTGTTTCCACTGTGATTGTTTCACCGGCTTTCAAATAAAGCTTTGAAGGTGGCTGTTTGGCGGCGTTTCGTGATATATCAAGCTCATCAGTAAGCATGAGTTCACCGTCTTTGAGCGCATCAAAAACCATGTATAGCGTCATGACTTTGGTGATTGAGGCCGGAAAGCGTGGATCTTCAGCATTGCGAGCATGAAGAATTTTGTTTGTATCAATATCGATGACGTAAGACGCATATTTTTCAGCGCTGGCAGGAGCAATAAGCAACAATGAAAAAGCAAATGTCGCAAATGTTTTGCGAGCGATATCGAAAATGTTCGATGCTTTTGCCATGTCGTTTGGTTCCTGTTCCAAAAATAGTGCGTAATTCAAGATTGATGTTATGCTTCAAACGTTGAAGTGTGGTTAATCATGCGTCAGTGGAACAGTAAGGATGATCAAAGAATTGTTATTTGAATGTTAACTATAAAAACTTTAGAGCGGCCCAAGACGCCCAACACTTTTCTAATAGCGCCGGACGGGTATTGCGAACACGAAACCCCAGATGAGCTGGCTCCGGTTTTTAAAGATCTGAATGCTTCGGCGTTAAAAACGGCATTTATACGCGCTATCGAAGAAGAACCTAGATTGGTTACTCTGGAAGACAATGAGCTTTCGATGGAATTTCGTCAGAGAACACCAATAATTGGATGGCCAGATTTTATCACAGTATATTTTATTGAATTACAAAGTGGAGGGTCTACAGTCGCTATATACTCTAGATCAAAGTATGGCCGAAGTGATTTTGGCGTAAATCGTAAGCGAATTCAGCGTTGGCTGACTTTACTTGGTAATAAGTCTTAAATAATAGAAATCATAATATTGCCGTATACCCCCTTACATTACTAAACTGTGTTCATATCTATGTATTTCAGAGCACATGCTCAAAATTGTTAAAGAATTTGGAGCAGAGTGATGTTGGAAAGATTTTGTTAGGTTCATGTCAGACGATAATTTCCCAACAGGCCCGGAAGATGAAACGGGTGTAGCCACGCGAACAGAGACGAAAACTAAACGTCCGTCATTGTACCGTGTGTTAATTTTGAATGATGACTTCACTCCGATGGAGTTCGTGGTTCTTATTCTTGAGCACTTCTTCAGTAAGACGCGTGAAGAAGCGACGAAGGTCATGCTCCATGTTCATAATACGGGCGTGGGTGTGTGCGGAGTGTTCACATATGAGGTTGCTGAAACAAAAGTGGCGCAAGTTATGGACCTTGCCCGCAGAAGTGAGCATCCTTTGCAGTGTACGATGGAACGTGAGGATTAGAGGTTAGTATATGCCTTCAATGACCCCCAGCTTAGAACGTGCGCTTGAAAAAGCGCTACACTTAGCTTCAGATCGAAAGCATGAGTATGCGACGCTAGAGCACTTGCTGTTTGCGTTGACTGAAGATGAAGACGCTTCGGATGTCATGAATGCGTGTAAATTGGATATCGGCAAGCTTCGCAGTGATCTAAATGATTATATGGACGAGGAATTAAATTCCATCGTTGTAGATGATGGTGAGCATCCACACCCGACAGCTGCTTTTCAACGTGTTGTACAACGTGCTGTGTTGCACGTTGAAAGTTCAGGCCGTGATGAAGTAACAGGTGCAAATGTGCTTGTGTCGATATTTGCTGAGCGAGAAAGCCACGCTGCTTATTTTCTGCAAGCGCAGGACATGACGCGATATGACGCTGTGAATTACATTTCTCACGGTGTTGCCAAAAAGCCGGGCATGTCGCGCACTCGCTCTGTAGAAGGTGCATCAGAAGATAAAGACGAAACTGTAAAATCAGGTGGTGAGGCTCTGCAAGCCTATTGTGTTGACCTGAATGAAAAAGCGCGTTCCGGAAAAACTGATCCTCTTATTGGGCGTCAGCTAGAGGTAGATCGTTGTATTCAAGTATTGTGTCGTCGCCGCAAAAATAACCCACTGCTTGTTGGTGACCCCGGTGTCGGTAAAACGGCTATCGCTGAGGGCTTGGCCAAGCGTATTGTAGATGGTGAAGCGCCTAAAATTCTTGAAGAGAGCATTATTTATTCTCTCGACATGGGATCTTTGTTGGCAGGAACACGCTATCGTGGTGACTTTGAAGAGCGCTTGAAGCAAGTTGTAAAAGAGCTTGAAGAGCAGCCGCGTTCGGTTCTGTTTATTGATGAAATTCACACTGTGATAGGTGCGGGCGCGACTTCTGGTGGAGCTATGGATGCTTCGAACCTTTTAAAACCAGCTCTTCAATCTGGTGAGTTGCGCTGCATGGGATCAACAACTTACAAAGAGTATCGTCAGCACATTGAGAAAGATCGTGCATTAGCGCGTCGATTCCAAAAAATCGATGTCGTTGAGCCAACAGTGCCAGATTCCATTAAAATTCTTCAGGGATTAAAGCCTAAATTTGAAGAGTTTCATGGCCTGAAATACACAAATGATGCGATCAAGACTGCTGTTGAGCTTGCCGCGCGTCATATCACCGATCGAAAGCTTCCAGACAAAGCAATCGATGTGATTGATGAAGCGGGGGCGAGCCAGTGGTTATTGCCCGATTCCAAGCGCCGTAAGCAGATTGGTACGAAAGAGATTGAGCAAGTGATTGCAAAGATGGCACGAATTCCATCTAAGCAGGTCAATAAGTCTGACGAACAAGCTCTTAAATCTATATCTGCTGATCTCAAACGTGTTGTGTATGGACAAGACCCAGCGATTACGGCTGTGTCAGACGCTATAAAACTAGCGCGCGCCGGTTTGCGTGAAGCTAATAAACCTATCGGATCTTATTTATTCTCAGGTCCAACAGGTGTTGGTAAGACAGAAGTTGCGCGTCAATTGGCATCCATTCTTGGTGTTGAAATGTTGCGTTTCGACATGTCGGAATACATGGAACGTCACACGGTTTCTCGCCTGATTGGTGCACCTCCTGGATATGTTGGATATGATCAAGGTGGTCTTTTGACCGATGGCGTTGATCAACATCCTCATTGTGTCTTATTGCTCGATGAGATTGAAAAAGCACACCCGGAATTGTTCAATATCCTATTGCAGGTGATGGATAATGGTACGCTTACAGACGCGAATGGTAAGAAGATTGATTTCCGCAATGTGATTTTGATCATGACAACTAATGCGGGTGCGGCGGATGCTGCTAAAGAAGCTATTGGTTTTGGGCGCGGAAAACGTGAAGGTGAAGATGAGGAGGCGATTAAAAAGCTCTTCACACCTGAATTCCGCAATCGTTTGGATGCAATTGTGCCATTTGCACCATTAGGTGAAGAAGTTATCTCGCGTGTCGTCGATAAATTCATTCTTCAACTGGAAGGCCAATTGTCAGACCGTAACGTTGATATCGTTCTTACAGCTAAAGCACGTGCTTGGTTGGCGGAGCGTGGGTATGACAAAGACTATGGTGCACGTCCGCTATCTCGTGTGATCCAAGAGCATGTGAAAAAGCCAATGGCTGAAGAGTTGCTCTTTGGTAAGCTGAAAAAAGGTGGTGTGGTTACTATCGATGTTGATATCAAAGACACGAAAAAACTCGCCTTCATATATGATGACGATGGTAATTCTTCGTCCTCTAAGAAATCAGAAGAACCGGAATTGACTGATTAACTCTTGTTGCAATTACCATGTGACAATTAAGGGTATTCCAGTTTTCTAGATTTTACGTTAGATAAACGCTAAGAAGTTTGGGCGGGAGCATTGTTGTTCTCGCCCAGATTGTTTTTATGTCCCAAATTAAAGTATCGAACAGTATATAATGAGCCAAATTGTCGTTGCCGCCCTGTATCACTTTGCCAAGCTTCCTCACTATGAAGAGTTACAAAAGCCTTTGCTTGAGGTGTGTGAAAAGGCTGGCACAAAAGGGACACTATTATTGGCCTCTGAAGGAATAAACGGAACCATTGCAGGACCGCGTGAGGGAATTGACACGGTTCTAGCGCATATCCGTTCTATTCCAGAACTTGCTAAGACAGATCATAAAGAAAGCCACGCGGAAGAAATGCCATTCCTTCGCATGAAAGTGCGTCTGAAAAAAGAAATCGTGACGATGGGGGTGCCTGGCACTGACCCTAATAATATTGTCGGGACATATGTTGATCCCAAAGACTGGAATGATCTTATCGAACGAGACGACGTCATTCTTATTGATACGCGCAATGACTACGAAGTTCAGATAGGAACTTTCAAAGGGGCCGTGAACCCAAAGACGGAGACTTTTCGCGAATTTCCTGAATGGTTTGAGAAATTCCAGCGTACGCACAATAAACCAAAAGTCGCCATGTTCTGCACTGGTGGAATTCGGTGTGAAAAGTCGACCGCATTGGCAAAAGATATGGGCTTTGAAGAAGTCTTTCACCTAAAAGGTGGGATTTTAAAATACCTTGAAAATGTACCTGAAGAAGAAAGCACTTGGGAAGGTGATTGTTTCGTCTTTGACCAACGCGTATCCGTAAAGCATGGGCTTGAATTGGGAGACTATGACCAGTGTTTTGCATGTCGCCGGCCAATAACGGAAGAAGATAAGGCGCGACCTGAATACACAAAAGGTGTGTCCTGTCATCAGTGTTATGATGAGTATACACCTGCGAAGAAAGCTGCATTTGAAGAGCGTCAAAAACAAATCGAATTGGCAAAAAAACGTGGTAAATCTCACGTGGGGCAGAATTTGAAGGAGGAACGCGAAGCAGCGCGCGCCGCCGCTGAAGAAGCCAGATTGCGTTCAATTGCGGGTAAGCAATCGCTTGAAGAATGACCAATTTGGAAAATTTGAACGTTAATAGACTGTTAACACTATTGGCAGGTACGAATGTATGAAATAGGGTGGCGGAAAAATTCCCTGCAAGAGAGTTGACCATGACCCGCCTAATGCACACAAAATTACTTACCGCTTTGTCTTTCCTTGTAATTTCATGTTGTGCAAACGCGCAACAAGGCGATGAATTTGAAGTCAGAGGGACTGATGGTTTCTCACTAGCAGTGCAAGTTATTGGTCAATTTGAAGAGCCTTGGGCGATGACATTCTTGCCAGATGGCCGTCTCTTGGTCACCGAAAAAGAAGGTCGTATCAAACTCGTTGCGCCTGAAGGGAATGTTCTGGGCGAAATCTCTGGTGTGCCTGCCAGTGAAGTTATCGGGCAAGGAGGGTTTGCAGATATTACACTGCACCCTGATTTCGAAAACAATGGCCGTATCTACATGTCCTTCCTTGAGACAGAGGGTGAGTTATCAGGATCAGTTGTAGAATATGCTACCCTTGCGTTGAACGACGCAGGTGGAGAAATTACTGATCGTAAACGTATCTGGACACAATTGCCGAAAATCGATGGTGGTCGTCATTACAGTCAACGTCTTTTATTTGATCAGGAAGGTTATCTTTTCATCACATCAGGTGACCGTGGCGAACAAAAACCAGCCCAAGATATGGATGGGAATTTGGGGAAAATCATTCGTCTGCATGATGATGGTCGTATACCCGCAGATAACCCATTTGTGGGTGAAGGTGGGGTGCAGGAACAATTTTGGTCAATCGGCCACCGCAACCCTCTGGGATTGACATTAGATGCCGAAGGGCAGATCTGGGAACACGAAATGGGGCCTCGTGGTGGTGATGAATTAAACCGCATTGTAAAGGGTGAGAACTATGGTTGGCCCATTGTTTCAGATGGACGTAATTACTCTATGTTGGATATTCCTGACCATGATACGCGCCCTGATTTTAAAGCCCCAGCGATATCTTGGGTACCTTCAGTTTCACCATCAAGCATTGTGATTTATGATGGGGATTTGTTCAAAGGATGGAACGGAAACGCAGTTATTTCAACGCTAAGTGGAACGGCAATCGTGCGTGTATCTATGGATGGAGAAATTGCAACTGAAGAAGCTCAATATTACACGCCTGAGCGTTTAAGAGAGATTGAGCAAGCTCCAGATGGAAGTCTTTACGTTTTGGAAGATGGCTATGAAGGGCGCTTATTACGCGTTACGCCAGCGCCGCCAAAGCAGGAAAAATAGGCGAACGAGCAGATTTGGCATCCGCTCGTTCGGAAGTTGTGACTTTTAGGTTTCTGGTGATTTGTGCACCTTGCCGGATTTCATTACGAAATCGACGTCTAGCATTTCATCGATATTCTTGAGGGGATCGCCATCTACTGCGATGATGTCAGCATATTTTCCTTTGCTCAGAGTGCCGATATCATCAAAGAGATTTAAGTTTTTGGCTGAATTTACGGTTGCGGCTTGCAATGCTTCAGCAGGTGAGAATCCAGCTTCAACCATATAGCCAAGTTCACGCGCATTCTCACCATGTCGAGACACTCCTGAATCGGTTCCAAATGCGACGTTTACACCGCCTTCTTTGGCGCGTTTAAGCATATCAAGCATAAGAGGCCCAACAATCTTAGCTTTTGCTTTTGTCGCGGGCGTCATCCAATCTTCTTTTGACCATTCCACGACAGTCATACCGGCCAAAACGGTTGGAACTAACGTAGCATCATTTTCTTTGAACAGCTTGATGGTCTCTTCATCTAGATATGTTCCGTGTTCGATAGAATTTACACCAGCGCGTAGGGCTGCCTCAACTCCGCCTTTACCGTGAGCGTGGGCTGTGACACGGCGGCCCATTGTGGCAGCAGTGTCCATTATCGCTTTTAACTCGTCATCGAAGAATTGTTGTTCCAATCCAGCGGAAGTATTAGAGAGAACACCGCCTGTGGCAGTGATTTTAATTACATCTGCACCGCGTTTGACTTGCTCTCGTACCGCTCTACGACAATCATCTGCACCATCACAAAGTGCACGTGTCTCAAAAAGGCGAGATACTTTGGGAGCTAATCCACCTACATCGCCATGTCCGCCTGTAGCTGAAATGATCTGGCCTGCTGCAAGGATACGTGGGCCAGCTACTGTTCCAGCGTTGATAGCATCACGAAGAGAAAAAATAGCTTCATTTGTGCCACCTAGATCTTGGACTGTTGTAAATCCGGCATCCAGAGTGCGTTTAGACCTTTCTACACCTAAAAGGGCTTGGTCTACTTCGCTGTCATAAAGTCTACGGCTAGCGAAACCAGGGCCTCTTTCATCAAGCATATGAACGTGGCAGTCGATCAAGCCAGGCAATACGGTATGGTCTTTCAGGTCAATAACCTTCGTCCCTTTGGAAGCTTTGATATAGCCCTTTTGCACTGCTGTGATTTTGTCGTCTTCTACTATAATTGAGTATTCCAGAAGAGGTTCTTTTGCAGGTTCCACTAATAGAGTGCCTGCGTGAATAATCACTTTTTCAGCGAATGCTGAAGGGGCGGTAATAGTGGCTAATGCGGTTGCGCAGCACAACGACTTCAGTTTGTTGCCCATCAAAGTTTCCTCGATTATCTATTGGATCGATTATTGTTGTATGATTTTTATATATTGTAGTAATTTAATATATTTGCGGCTGAAATTTAAAGCAAGCCTTGCTTTGTTTCTTGTCTTTTGGGGGAATAATATTTCAAAAGTGTGGGTGCGTTTAAAGGGATCTGTAAGCCTTGTTCGGTGTGGAGGTATCAGATATTCAAAATATAAGATTATCACTTAGTTGGGGCGACCAAAATGACAGACAAATTGCGTATCGCTATAGATATGGACGAAGTCATAGTGGATGCGTATGCGGCTCAACTTCATTGGTTGAAATCAAATTTTGGGAATATTGAAGAACCAAAAGTTGGTCAAAAATTTAGAGATGTATTGCCAGCCAAGAACCAAGATGCTCTTCAAGAAGAGTTAAATCATGGAGCAATTTTCGGAAGAATGGAGCCCATGAAAAATGCCGTTGAAGTGCTGAAACAATTATACATCAAGTATGATGCATTCATATGTACAGCGGCCATGGAATACCCAAATTCTATGCCATACAAGTTTAGATGGATTCAGGAGCATTTGCCATTTTGGGATCCTTTGAATGTCGTATTTTGCGGTCAAAAATACATTATGCAAACAGACTATCTTATTGATGACAGTCCCCGTCATTTTGAACATTTTGGTGGTAAAGGTCTTGTGTTTTCAGCGCTCCATAATTTGGATGAAGATAGATATGAACGAGTAGAAAATTGGGGTGCAGTTGCTGAAAAATTGTTGTAACAATTGGATATGACTACAAATTCCTTACCCGTATTATATACTTTCCGTCGTTGCCCCTATGCAATGAGGGGACGAATGGCGCTTTCGATTTCTGGCGTTCAATTCGAATGGCGAGAAATATTACTTCGCGATAAGCCTGATCAAATGTTGGAAGCGAGTGCAAAGGGAACAGTACCGACATTCGTGTTTCCGGATGGAAAGGTGATTGACGAAAGTTTGGATCTGATGTTGTGGGCATTGAGCCAAAATGATCCCGAAGAATGGTTGCCAATCAATGCAATGGATCGGGCGGTCACCTATGAAATGATTGAGCGGAATGATGGTCCATTCAAAGGGCATTTAGATCGATACAAATATGCCACGCGTTATGAAAATGTAGATGAGATCGAGCATCGCACGGCGGGGTTCGACACTATTTTGGATTTGGAAAACCGGCTTTCAAATCAGCCATATCTGTCGGGAGAGAAAATGGGGTTGGTAGATTATGCTATCTTCCCATTTATTCGTCAGTTTAGAGTGGCGGACCGCAATTGGTTCGACGAGCAGAATATCCCGCACGTCCATAAATGGCTGAATGCAGCGATGACATCAGAGATTTTTGAAAAGATAATGGTTAAGCGCCATCCGTGGAAGGAAGGCGATCAACCAATTTTGTATCCTGAAATCTAGTCTACAGTTCGGCTTGGATTTCTGCTGCAATTGCTTGTAATTCTTCCATGTCCGCCATTTGTCCGTTTGCGTGATCACCCAGTTGTTTATCTGTCCAGCGAGGAATAATGTGGAAGTGGAGGTGAAAGACAGTTTGTCCCGCTGCTTCACCGTTAAATTGGGTAATAACAATGCCATCTGGCCCTAGAGCGCGCTCCACAGCTAGAGCAACTTTCTGCACGCTTTCCATATAGTGGCTTATTTGCTTAGTTGGCATTTCCAGAAAGTTACGTGCCTCGACGCCTTTGGGGATGACAAGTGTGTGCCCATGAGATTGTGGAAAAACATCCATAAAGGCGAGTGTGGCTGCGTCCTCATAAACCTTCACACAAGGGATTTCGCCACGTAGAATTTTTGCGAAAATGTTTTCACTATCGTAGTTTCCGTGAAGGCTCATGGTGGTTTCCTCTAATCATTGCCTTTTCGGAAAGGCGTTCTTTGACCAAGATATTCAATGTCAGCTTCAACTTGTTCGCGTTCATGCGTCAAGTATTGAGCAATGGCATCTGAGAAGCTTTCATTGGTAATGAAGTGGGCAGAATAAGTTGGATTGGGCGCATAACCACGCGCTAGTTTGTGGCCACCTTGGGCACCGGCTTCGACGCGCTTGAGGCCGTTGGCAATTGCGTAGTCTATTGCTTGGTAATAGCAGGTTTCAAAGTGAAGACATGGCCGTTGTTCATTGCATCCCCAATAGCGACCATAAAGAGTGTCTGAACCAATCATATTTAGTGCGCCGGCTATTGCGCGATCATCACGCTGATCGTGTGCAAATACCAACAAAACTTTGTCGCTCATACGTTGGCCAAGGAGCTCAAAAAAGTTCCTATTGAGATAGGGAGAGCCCCATTTTCTTGCACCTGTATCGAGGTAGAAGTTATAGAATAAATCCCAATGTTCTGATGTAATTTCATCGCCCATAAGGTGTTCGTATCGAATCCCATCTTGGGCTTGAGCGCGTTCTTTGCGAAGGTTCTTACGTTTGCGGGAAGTTAAAACGTCCAGAAAATCATTGAAACTGGAATAGTTGTCGTTTTCCCAATGGAATTGTTGGTCAGTGCGTTGTAGAAATCCATGACCACCCAAGCTCTCGTAATCCAACGCATCTACAAAGTTGATGTGCAGTGAAGAAAGGTTGTTATCCGAGGTCATCTTTACCGCGGTCTGCACTATTGCATCCTCGATTAAAGATGAATTGTCGGTTTGAGTTAAAAGACGGCGGCCCGTGACTGGAGTAAATGGCACTCCAATTAAAAGTTTGGGATAATAGCGTCCACCAGCGCGTTCATATGCATCCGCCCAGGAATGATCAAAAACAAACTCACCTTGTGAATGTGATTTGAGATACATGGGGCAAGCGCCCACTAATTGTTCGCCTTCATCCCTTACGAGAATGTGATGGGGAGCCCAACCCGTTTCAGGAGTCGCGCATCCAGCTTGCTCTAGCGCTTGAAGGAAATCCCAATCTAGAAATGGATCATAAACCTCGTTTTCAAGATTGGCGATTTTGTTCCAAGATTCTCGATTAACTTCAGATAAGTCGTTTGAAATTGAAATAGAAAGCGCGAATTCATCATTACTCATGCATGTGTATGTGGAGATGAACCCACGCCTTTTCAATTTGTATTTTCTAGAATTTTTCGAATTCTACAATGGCATCTATTTCAACTGCAACGCCTAAAGGAAGGACTGGGCAGGCCACTGCAGATCGAGCATGACGACCACGATCTCCAAAGGCTTCTACCATTAAGTCTGAACAACCATTGATGACTTGAGGGATATCCGTGAAATCTGAACTAGCGTTCACGAACCCGCCTAGTTTCACTATTCGTTCAACATTGCTCAACGAATGAAGGGCGGCTTTCATTTGGGTTATAAGGTTTATCCCGCAGAGGCGAGCTGCAGCCTGACCGGCTGTAAGATCCATATCTTCGCCAAGTCGGCCTTTCACAAGTCCATCGGAATTCATAGATATCTGTCCAGAAATATAGAGAAGATTTCCAGACATAACGTATGGGACGTAGTTGGCGACGGCAGCGTTTGGTTCGCCGAGCGTTATCCCAAGTTTTTCAAGGCGAGCTTCAGGCGTAGGCATATTTTTCTCCAAACTAGATGTTTCATCACTTAGAACACGCATGCCAGAATGCGGATTTTTTGCAAGATCGACGCTGGAAATAGTCTAGGTTAATGTCTCGTTAGGCTAGGTATCAATACAGTACAGGGCAAAGAACTTGAAGAATCAGACATTCAAATTGACAGGTTAAATGTGGTCTAAAACTTAATGTGTATCTGAACGTTTGTTAATCGTCTGAATAAATTGGAGTTTTAGGCGGTATTTTCTTTGAAAAAAGTTTGATTTATTTTTGTTTGTAAAAGGGTGTTTAACTCTCTTGCATCAATATGCCGACTGAGAGTGGGGATTCGCATAGGTGAATTCACGAGGAGTAGCGACTGATATGGCTGAAGGCACATCAAAAAAAGTCCTCGTTGTTGAGGATAATGAGCTGAACATGAAATTGTTCTGTGATTTGCTCGATGCTTTTGGCTTTGAAGCTATAAAGTCAGTTGATGGTTTGCGTGCTGTAGAACTTGCTAAGGAAGTCCATCCGGATTTGATTATTATGGATATTCAATTGCCAGAAGTTTCTGGATTGGATTTGGCGCGTTGGATCAAAGATGATGATGTGGTGGGAGATATTCCAATTCTAGCGGTAACGGCTTTTGCCATGCGTCAAGACGAACAGGACGTGAAAGATGCTGGGTGTGAGGCTTATATGACAAAGCCCATCCAGATGGCACCTTTCATTAAAACAGTGGAAGAGCTTGTTGCGCCGAGGAGACAGACCCATTGAGCGCGCGTGTCCTCGTAGTTGATGATATTGAAGCAAACCGAAAATTACTCTGCGCCAAACTAGCTCATGAGTATTTTCAGGTAACGACTGCTGTCGATGGTATGGATGCGATCGATAAAGCAATTGCGACTGAACCAGACATTATATTGCTTGATGTTATGATGCCCCGAATGGATGGATTTGAGGCATGTCGTGAATTGAAGTTTGACCCACGTACAGAGCACATTCCTATTGTTATGGTGACTGCGCTGAACGAACGTGAAGATAGATTGAAAGGGTTGAGAGCAGGGGCAGATGATTTCCTGACCAAACCAATCAATGATTTGCAATTATTGTCACGCGTTCGTGCTCTATCAAAGTACAAATTAGTTGCGGATGAGCTTAGAAAACGCGAAGCGTCTGGGCGACGAATTGGTGTAATTGATGTGACACCTTCTGGGCGCGGAGGTAATCCTGCCCGAGTATTGGTAGTCGATGACAATGAGCGTCAGGCTGCTCGTATTTGTCGTTATTTGGAAACTGACCACAAGCCTATGACATTGGCCAATGCCAGTTCTCAACCTGGTGGATTGGGAGCGGGAGCAGCTACAGTTGATATTATGGTTTTATCGCTGGGCGGTGAAAAATACGATGGCTTGAAACTGTGCGCCTACTTGCGAAACTTAGAAGCAACACGTGATCTTCCAATTCTCGCAATTGTTGATGCAGAAGATGAAGCTTTGGCTGTTAAAGCGCTTGATCTTGGTGCTTCAGATATACTCGTGCGTCCTATTGATCCAGAAGAATTGCTTGCGCGTGTAAAAACGCAGGTGAATAAGAAGAGATATATTGATTCCCTGCGTGCCAGATTAGATCAATCGATGGAATTGGCCGTTACAGATCAGCTTACCGGACTGCACAATCGACGTTTCATGGAGAAGCGTTTGGATCAATTCGTGAAGCGCTCCAATATGGGTGGCGGACCCGTTTCTATTCTTTTATGTGACTTGGATCACTTTAAACGTGTGAATGATGGTCATGGGCATGATGTAGGGGATGAAGTTCTTCGTGAGTTTTCTGGTCGTTTGATGAAAAATATCAGACCGACTGACATAGCCTGTCGTTATGGCGGTGAAGAATTTATGGTTATAATGCCAGATACAACTATACAAATGGCTCAGATTACAGCTGAACGTATTCGGGACAGCGTTGATACTATGCCTTTTGCGATAAATGGTGGCCTTGGACAGCTGGATATAACTATGTCAGGGGGGGCATCAGTAATCTTCCCGCCAGACGATACCGTAAATCAACTGATCAAACGTGCCGATGAAGCGCTTTACAATGCAAAAGAAAGCGGCCGAAATAAAATCATCTGTAATTTTGATGGGTTTTAGCTTTTGGAAAATCGATCGGTTCGTACTTGTAATAAAAAAGGGCTTGGTAAATTACCAAGCCCTTTTTTATTATTCGAGAGGGAGTGATCTTACTTGATCTTACCTTCTTTGAATTCAACGTGTTTACGGATGACTGGGTCGTACTTTTTAAGTACAAGTTTTTCAGTCAAGTTACGCGGGTTTTTCTTCGTGACGTAGAAATAACCTGTGTCCGCAGTCGAATTCAGGCGAATTTTCACAGTGGTTGGTTTAGCCATTGATCTCTTGCTCTTTATTCGAGGCGCGGTAACTCGCGCGTGAAACGGAAACGCGCTTAAAACAGTAAACTACCTATGCCGTCAAGTGTTGATTTTGAATTGTTTGGTATTTGCTCATAATATTTTTGAAAACGTCGTTTTGTCGCAAATGGTGCTGCTTCTAAAATACAACAGTATACAATGGCAGAATTCTTGCTAGACTATAGGTTGAGCAGGGAATGGGTGTGTAGATTACGTTTGTTTCCAAGACTCAAATAAAAAATAAGCTCAAACTATAAAGAGTGTACGGGACATGACAAAAGCAAATATTCTGGCTGACCTTGGGGTCAAGCCAAAAGAAACCTATGTTAATTTGAAAGAAGCAGCGCTTTACGAAGCAGCGATTCGTCGTGGCGAAGGTGAAGTTGCTAAAGGCGGTGCCTTAGTTGTTAAAACTGGTGAGCACACAGGACGTTCAGCAAAAGATAAATTTACTGTTCGCAACGACTTCACTGAAAAGACAGTTTGGTGGGATAATAACGAATCAATCTCATCCGAACAATTTGATCTTCTCTGGGAAGACTTCCAAACACACATGAATGACAATGAGCTGTATGTTCAGCAATTGTTTGGTGGTGCTGACCTAGATCACCGTGTGAGCGTACGTATTGTCAATGAGTTGGCATGGCACAATTTGTTTATCCGTCACTTGCTGCGTCGTCCCACCGATGCAGAGCTTAAAGGTTTTACTAACGACTTCACAATTGTGAACCTTCCTTCTTTCCGCGCTGATCCTAAGCGTCACGGTACACGTTCTGAAACAGTGATTGCTGTGAACTTTGAAAAGAAGATGATTCTTATCGGTGGTACATCATACGCTGGTGAAACGAAGAAATCAGTGTTCACAATTTTGAACTACTTGCTTCCAGAATCTAATGTAATGCCGATGCACTGTTCAGTGAACACATCTGACAAAGATGATGCTGCAATCTTCTTTGGTCTTTCTGGTACAGGTAAGACTACGCTTTCTGCTGACCAATCCCGTATCTTGGTTGGTGATGATGAGCACGGTTGGTCTGAGAATGGTCTCTTCAATTTTGAAGGTGGCTGTTATGCTAAAATGATCAATCTGTCTGAAGAGGCAGAACCTGAAATTTTCGCAACAACTAAGCAATGGGGTACAGTGCTTGAAAACACTGTAATGGACCCTGTTACACGTGAGTTAGACCTGTTCGACAACTCATTGGCTGAAAATTCTCGCGGTGCATACCCGATTTCAGCAATTCCAAACGCTTCCGACACAGGGCGTTGTGGGCAGCCTAAAAACTTGATCATGCTAACAGCTGATGCTTTTGGTGTTTTGCCTCCAATTGCAAAGCTAACGCCTGAGCAAGCCATGTATCATTTCCTATCTGGATACACTGCGAAAGTGGCCGGTACAGAAAAAGGTATTACAGAGCCAACAGCGGCATTCTCTACATGTTTTGGTGCGCCATTCATGCCGCGTCACCCATCTGAGTATGGTGACCTTCTAGGTAAGCTTATTGAGACATATCAAACAGATTGTTGGTTGGTGTCTACGGGGTGGACAGGTGGCCCATACGGAACTGGTAACCGTATGCCAATCAAAGCCACACGTGCGCTTCTAAACGCTGCTCTGGAAGGCTCCTTGGCTAAGGGTGACTTCCGTAAGGATGAGACATTTGGCTTTATGGTGCCCACTAAGCTTGAAGGTGTGGACGACAAAATTCTGACACCACGTGAAACATGGGCTGACAAAACAGCTTATGACGCGCAGGCCGCGAAACTAGCAGGCATGTTCGTCAACAACTTTAAAATCTTCGAAGATTATGTTTCTGAAGGCGTAAGAGCCGCTGCTCCTACAGCACAGCAAGCTGTGCCAGCTGAATAATCGCAGAGCTATTTTGAAACTAAAGCGGTCCTTTTGTCGGGGCCGCTTTTTTTGTTACGAGCTCAGCTAAGCATTCCTAGTGAAATCAAGACACCGATCGCTGTAATGGGCGGCCAACCTATGTGTTTTCCTTTGGTTATTAGCGCATCGAACAGGCCTGCTGCGATATGCACCAGCCCAATTGCCCAAAGTAATAAAGGCGAAGCCATCTTTTCATCGAAAGTCACGAGTCCGAGATAAGCTGCGATCAAGAACCACAATGCGCTGGTCCAATGCCAAGCAAAGCGTATGACTTCCTTTGCCAGTGGGTTCGTCATCACGCCGTGATTGGATTTTATCAGCGGTGATATGAGCCGTTTCTCGCCGACAAAGGAGTGTATCAAAGCGGTGATGATACAAAGTGCAGCGGCTAAAAGTAGAAGTATCGAATTCATGACGTTCTTTTTGCTCTCTAGTAAGGGACCATGGAGAATGGTCACTTAGTATAGAGATAACGCCTATGAGGCATGATGACGCTCGCTATGTGTTGGTTAATCGCTCCAAATAGCTCTCATTATCTTGCCAGTAAGTCAGGAATGGAGCGTGATCTTCATTGGGTGATTGGATACGGTTTTGAGCTTCGCCAATTACAAATCTGGTAATGCTAGGCAGATCCAACTCGGCGATTTCTTCGAAAGTGAACCATCTCAAGTCTAGTAATTCATGGCTATCCATCGGGCGCTTTAATTGTGCTAAAACAGTTTCTGATCTGGCTAGAAAGAAGCGAGCATCAAATCTTTTGGGCCGATAGGGAGGTGTTATCGCACGACCAATGAATTGAAGGTGATTTAAGCTGGGTTTTACGTTTTGAGAGAGAAAGGTTTTCCAGCTTTCATCTTCAACATCAGATGATGCAATTGTAGATGTGCTGTTTTCGCCGATAAGTAGCCCAGTTTCTTCAAATGTTTCTCTAATCGCCGAGAGGGCTAGTCCTTCCGGCGAAACGTTACTTTTTTTCAGCAAAAGAGAACGACAAGATGAAGCTAGCTGTCCGATTGGTCGGATGATCTGATCCGCTGGGTCCATGCGCCCACCAGGAAACACATACTTATTGGGCATGAAGTCATGTCCCCCAGCGCGCTGCCCCATAAGGATACGCGGTTGAGGGCCATCGCTGCGCACCAATATCATTGTTGCGGCATCTCTAGGTGTAACTGGATTGTCAGCAAAGCTCTTATCAGGAGGGGAATCATCAAATTGACCCGGATTAAATGATCTGTCTGTCATTGTTCAAATTCCCCTGTTTTTTTATTTTCTTTTTCCCATCCGGATGTTTGCAGGTCTACCTTTTTTACCAGCCATGCGCTTTTTGCCGCGCCCCTTCTTTCCACGAGGTTGATCATTGCGGCGGTGTCTATCACCGCGTTCTCGTTTCGGTTTCATCAGATCTTCACGAGCTTCTCTCGGCTCTGTTAGCATTTCAAACAACAAGCCACCCGTTACTGGTGTTGCTTCCAGAAGCTTTACTAAAACAGGCATTCCCATTTCATATCGCATTTCTGATCTGTCTGCGACAAGAGCAGCATTGTGTTCATCGTAAAGCCAAAATTCATCAGATAATCGAGCTGCAGGAATAAATCCGTCTGCACCGCTTTCATCAAGTCGGATGAACATTCCAGCTTTGGTCACGCCAGCAATACGTCCTTGGAATTCAGCACCAACTTTTTCAGACATAAAGGCCACGAGATAACGGTCTGTGGCATCGCGTTCCGCGGCCATAGATCGACGTTCAGTCGTGGTTAGGTGCTCTGCAATTTCCTCTAAACGTTTGGATTCCACATCTGACAATCCGTCAGGACCAAGGCCAAGAGCTCTGATCAACGCTCGGTGAACAATTAGATCAGAATAACGACGGATAGGCGAAGTGAAGTGAGCGTATTTAAGCAGGTTAAGTCCGAAATGACCGTGGTTTTCGGGGGCGTATCGTGCTTGAGATTGAGATCTCAATACCATTTCCGAAACTAAATGTTCGTGTTCACTTAACGCCGCTTTTTTCAACAAATCATTGAAACGTTCAGCTGTGACTTTAGCGCCTTTGGTCCATTTCATTCCGATAGTTGGAAGTAAGGCACCAAGCGCAAGCAATTTCTCATCTGACGGTTCTTCATGGATTCGGTAGATAAGCGGAGAGTTTGCTTTTTCTAGGCTTTCTGCGGCACACACATTGGCCTGGATCATAAACTCTTCAATGAGTTTATGCGCATCAAATCTGTCCTTAGTATACACTCCAAGGACATTTCCTTCCTTATCGAGTGATACGCGGCGCTCAGGAATGTCTAAGTCAAGAGGCTGCCGCTTTGAACGAGCTTGGTTGACGCAATCATATGCAGCCCACAAAGGTTTCAAAACCGTCTCTAAAAGAGGTTGTGCCTTCTCGTCCGGCTTGCCATCGATCGCGTTTTGAGCTTGCTCATAAGAGAGCTTTGCAGCGGAACGCATCGTGCCGCGAATGAATCTGTGGCCGATTTTGTTGCCATTTGCTGCAAAACGCATTTCAACAGCAAACGTTTCCCTCAACTCGTTTTCTCGGAGTGAACACTGATCGGCTGACAACGCTTCAGGAAGCATAGGGGCTACGCGATCTGGAAAATATGTAGAGTTTCCGCGCTTGTATGCTTCGTCATCCAATGATGTTCCATGGCACACATAGGCTGCCACATCGGCAATAGCGACATAAACAATCCAGCCATTTGGGTTGCCTTCATCGTCATCGAGTTTGGCAAATACCGCATCATCATGATCACGCGCGTCTGCTGGATCGATTGTAATGAGGGGAACGTTAGTTAGGTCCTCCCGATCTGCTGTCTGCGCGACTGCGTTTTCAGCTTCGGCGATAACTTCGACAGGAAATTCATCGGGCACATCGTGAGTGTGTAAAGCAATGAGAGAAGCTGATTTTGGATTATCCATCTGTCCGATAATCTCAACAACCTTAGCCATTTGAGGGCCGTAAGGTTTGGATTTTTTGATGGCAATTCTGACTATGTCGCCATCCTCAGCTTCCATGGAAAGAGATTTTTCGACGATATATTCGCCTTTATCTTTTCGGCTGGTGGGTTTTACACGACCACCATGTTTATTGGCTTCAAACAATCCAATGACTGTGAGCTGAGTGGTTTCTTCAATCTTTTTGATGACTTTTGCATACCACAAGCCATCATTGGCTTTGCCAACTTTACAAAGAGCTTTGTCGCCGACACCAAGTACTTCGCCTTTTTTGCGTCCGCCAGTTGCGACGCAAGTAATGTCAGGGCCAAATAGGCCTTCTTTTCCTTCGCATCTACCTACAAGGTCACCATGCTCATCAATTTTTTCAAATTTGATGATAGATTTTGGGGGCGGGGCATCGACGCTTGAAAACTGACGTTTTCCGGTACGTGCTATTGCACCTTCAGTCTCAAGTTTCTTTAAAATTTGGCGCAGCGCGACACGGTCGCTGCCTTGAACTCCAAGGCCTCGTGCAATCTCGCGTTTGTTCGATTTATCTGGGTTGCGTTCTAAAAATTCGAGAACGACTTGTTCTGTTAATTGACTCATGGGGAGCCGTATAACCTAAAATCAGGAATTATGCGCGTTTTTTGTTTGGTTTCACCGTGAAGAAAAAACGTACTGGCTCTGATTTGGTTTTTCTTAGGTGGTTTTCCGGTTGTGAATGAATGGTTTCAGGGGAGGCTATATTCACAGGACGCAGACCAAACGAACCCCATTGTTCGTTGTATTTACCGGTGAGGATTTCATAATGCAGATGACGACCGACTGGCACATCTGCGGTGGTTCCCATTGTACCGATAATTTGACCAGCCAACACAATAGCGCCTTCGGTAAGTCCCTCGGGAATTGAATCAAGGTGCGCATATCGTGTGTAAACACCATACCCATGGTCGATAAGGATCATCTTCCCATATTGATAATGGTATTCAGATTCTTTGATTTTTCCTGCACCAGCAGCGTAAATATCGACAGGGTTGTAATGCGCGATATCCCAGCCTTTGTGTAAACGAACGCGTTCATTGCGGGTGCGCATTCCAAAACCTGAAAATAGGCAACCTTCTGCAACGGGGGCAGTAGCCAATGATAAATTCTCATTGATTTCAATCATTGGTTTGAAATTCTTGATGGTATGCAATTTATCGTAAGCGGGTATGTTTTGGTGAGCGCCGTGATAGCAGACTTTCAACTCCTGTAAGAATATACCTGCCAAACGCTTTTCTTCGGCTTCAGCTTTTTCCTGCTTATCGATTGCTTTGGTGATCAGGTGTTCTGAGTGAATATGCTCAATTAAGCTAATTGTTGGATCAACAACATTACGATCAACACTCAGGGTATCTGCTCCAGATACGGAGAGAATTGCGGCGACAATATTTGGTATAAAACTAGAAAACATTTAAGCGCTACAAGTGAGTGTTTCAATCAAAAACAATTCACCTGTAGCTTGCTTAATTCATGCCAGATTGGAGATTTTCACATCCAATGGTTGTGCATAGCTGGCATGCGCGTTTAGTTTAAGTTGTAGCCTTTTTGGCAGCGGGCTTTTTCTTGGCGGCCGTTTTTTTCTTCGCAGGAGCTTTTTTCTTTTTAGCACCTTCTTTTGCGTTGATCAGCTCAATGGCTTTTTCCAGTGTAATTGTTTCTGGTGTAAAGTCCTTGGGCAGAGTCGCGTTTGTTTTTTGGTGTTTAACATAGGGGCCATAGCGACCATCAAATACGTTGATAGGTTCATCAGTATCAGGGTGCTTGCCCAACTCTTTAATTGGTTTGGCTGCACTTCCGCGACCGCCACCTTTCGCATTTTTCTCAGCAATCAAAGCAACAGCGCGGTTTAATCCAACCTCAAACACTTCCATTGGATCCGGCAGGTTTGCATATGTTTTTAGGTGCTGAACATAAGGCCCATAGCGCCCGAAATTAGCGTACATCATTTCGCCATCTTCAGGATGTGGCCCGATCTCACGCGGTAGATTGATCAGCTTGATTGCCTGTTCCAATGTAAGTGTTTCAGCACTCCAGCCTTTCGGAATAGAGCCGCGCTTGGGTTTTTCTTTTCCTACTGGCTCTCCCAATTGAACATATGGACCAAAGCGACCTGTTCTTAAGCTGATGTCTTTTCCTGTCTCCGGGTCTTGCCCTAGGAGTTTTCCATCAGGAGAAACAGCGTCTTCTGCTTCGGTGCCATCCGTTGTGAAGGGGCGTGTATGACGACATTCTGGGTAGTTCGAGCATCCAATGAAAGCGCCGTTGCGGCCCAGCTTCATAGAAAGCTGACCTTCCTTACAAAGCGGACACAAACGCGGGTCTTCACCCGTTGGCTCGCCAGTTTTTTCGTCAATTTTGGGTGGGAAGATTTTCGGACCAAGCACATCGTTTAGAAGGTCGAGAACATTTGTAACTCTTAGTTCTGAAACTTCTTCGATTTTAGCTTTGAATTGCTTCCAAAACTCATCAAGGAAAGTCTTCCATGCAAGTTTGCCATCGGAAACAAGGTCGAGTTTTTCTTCTAATTCCGCCGTGAAATCATATTCCACATACTGACGGAAATAGTTTTCAAGAAAGATCGTTACCAAGCGGCCTTTATCATCAGGAACGAAACGGTTTTTCTCCATAACCACGTAGTTGCGATCGCGCAGAGTGGATAGGGTGGACGCATAAGTTGATGGTCGACCAATGCCCAACTCTTCCATCTTTTTCACAAGTGATGCTTCTGTGAAACGTGGTGGTGGTTGTGTGAAGCTCTGGTTCGCATCAGCTTTTTTCAAATTGATCGCATCGCCAACATTCATCGCAGGAAGGCGTTTGTTATCATCTTCTGATTTGGCGTCATCTTTGCCTTCCTGATAAAGGGTAAGATAACCATCAAATTTAACAACCTGACCTGTTGCTCGGAGAACGGCATTACCGTCTTTAGATTTTAGATCAGCAGTTGTGCGTTCCAACTGAGCTGTTGCCATCTGTGAGGCGACAGCACGTTTCCAAACCAATTCGTAAAGTTTTTGAAGATCAGTATCTAATCTTAGATCAGAAGGGTGCTTCATAAAGTCAGTCGGACGAACGGCCTCGTGCGCTTCTTGAGCATTTTTGGCTTTAGAAGAATAAACACGAGGTTTTTCCGGTACATATGGCGCGCCATGACGTTCTTTAATGGCGTCTCTAGCTGCATAGATAGCTTCTTGGGCCATTTCTACACCATCAGTACGCATATAAGTAATGAGACCCGCTTCATATAGTTTTTGCGCTGCTCCCATCGTGCGTGAAGCATTAAAACCAAGCTTACGAGAAGCTTCTTGCTGAAGCGTAGATGTCGTGAATGGTGGAGGTGGGTTTGATTTAACTGGCTTAGCTTCTACGGATTTAACCGTGTAGCCTCCCACGCGGACAACTTCCAAAGCTTTGTCTGCTTCTTCCTTGTTTGGAAGGGAGAATTTCTGAACCTTTTTGCCGTTCAATTCATAAAGGCGAGATTCAAATTCAGCATTTGAAACCGAGTCCATTAGACCTTTTACTGTCCAATATTCTTCAGGCTTAAATGCTTCAATCTCCATTTCGCGTTCGCAAATCAAACGCAATGCAACAGATTGCACGCGGCCAGCAGAACGAGAACCGGGGAGCTTGCGCCACAAGACCGGTGAGAGGTTGAACCCTACAAGGTAGTCGAGTGCACGGCGTGCGAGATATGCATCGACTAGCTCTTGGTCCAGAGCACGAGGTTGATCCATCGCTTCGAGGATAGATTTTTTTGTGATCGCATTGAACACTACGCGTTCAACGGATTTGTCTTTCATCAAGCCGCGTTTACGCGAAAGTACATCCAGAACGTGCCATGAAATTGCTTCTCCCTCTCTATCAGGGTCGGTGGCGAGTATCAGGCCATCGGCTCCTTTTAGAGCGTCAGCAATATCTTTGACGCGTTTGTTTGATTTAGTGTCGCCTTCCCATTTCATCGCAAATTCATTGTCGGGATCGACTGAACCATCCTTAGAAGGTAAATCTCGAATATGCCCGTATGAGGCGAGAACGATGTAGTCCTTACCCAGATATTTGTTGATGGTTTTGGCTTTGGCCGGGGACTCGACGACGACGACTTGCATAAAATAATTTCTCCCGGCGAAAAGCAGATAGGGGGTGATATATATGAAATCCACCCCGAAGTATTGAGGGCGGGAAATTGGTGGAGTGTAGCAAGAAAGTCAATTAATCAATTAGTGACATTTTGCAGCAAACCGCAAAAAAATCGCTTGGAACGCGAATTTTGGAATGTTTTTTATTGTGGATTAGTCAATTATTCTGCTTGCAAACCCGCCAGCATGTGTTTCTGCAAAACCATCTAGTTCCAATTCAGTAAGCGCTGCTTGAACTTCTCTAAGTGGTGCACCAACAATACGCATTATCTCTTCTATATGGGTCGGTGTCGGTGAAAGTGCAATTTTTAGCGATTCGATTAGATTAGAGGAGATTTCAGGAATTTCTTGAGCTGAATAGGGCTCTGTAGATGGTTCTAATAGCATGGGTGGCGAGGAGTTTTCTAATGCAGCAATGACATCATCTGCATTTTCAACAAGCCATGCACCTTGTCTGATGAGATTATTTGATCCGCGAGTGCGTTCATCAAGTGGGGAGCCTGGGATGGCCAAGACTTCTCTACCTTGTTCAAGGGCAACTCTTGCTGAAATCAGAGAACCAGACCGAGTTGCTGCTTCGGCAACTAGGACCGCCATAGAGAGACCTGTAATGATGCGATTTCTTTTGGGGAAGTCTCTTGCTGTTGCGGTGTAGCCAATTGGCATTTCGCTGACAATTGCGCCGCGGTCCAATACTGCGTTGTATAATTTAGCGTGTTCTGGTGGATATATTGCGTCAACGCCGCCAGCTAAAACACCAATAGTATATCCATGCTGGAGAGCTGCTGCATGAGCTTCGCCATCAATGCCACGCGCCATACCCGAAACGATAGTGTATCCAGCATTTGATAAATCACTTGAAATATCGCGTGTGAGTTTTCTACCCGCGGCAGATGCGTTTCTTGAGCCCACAATTGCAATGCCGGGTTTTAGAAAAGCTTCGTGTTTTCCGCGAACGCAAATCATAGGTGGCGGTGGATTTAATGCGCTTAATGGGAGGGGGTAGTCCTCTTCATCGTGTGCGATGAAACGGGCTCCCATTTTCTCTCCCTTTTCCATTTCTTTGTGAATGGAAGATATAGGTGGGACTTTGAAATTCCGGCTTTTCCCAGCTTTTGTTGCGAGATTTGGTAGTGCTTCCAAAATTGCATCAATATCGCCTTTAAAACGCGCCATAAGCTGGGCGTATGTCATCGGTCCGATATTAGATGTACGAAGTAGTTGAAGGCGTTTTGCGCGCGCTTCATTATTAAGTTGCGTATATTGTTTTTCCATCAGTCCCCCAACTGAATTGAATTATTCGGCAGATTTCTTTTTCTGGCCGATCTTCTCTTCTGTTCCAGCTATTAGGCGTTTGATGTTTTCACGGTGCCTGTAGAATAAAAGTATTGATAAAGCGGCTGTCACACAAACAGCAAAAATATCTCCAATCAACCACCAAGTGAATACTGGTAATAGTGCAGCTGTAACCAATGCAGCCAAAGAAGAATAACGAAATGCAACTGCAATGGATAGCCAGCTAATGGCAAAAGCAATTCCTACTTGCCACATAATCCCGAACAACATTCCGATGAAGGTCGCAACTCCTTTACCGCCTTTGAATTTTAGCCATACAGGGTAGCAATGCCCCACAAAAGCTGCAGCTCCGGCCAAGAGGCCCGAATGAAAATTGAAGACAAGGCTAAAGATTGCAGCGGCTATTCCTGCTTTCCCAGCATCTAGCAATAAAGTGGCCAATGCGAGATCTTTGCGACCTGTCCGCAAGACGTTGGTCGCACCAATATTCCCTGAACCAATGCTGCGAATGTCACCCAAACCTGCCGCTCTTGTGATTACCAACCCAAATGGAATGGAACCAAATAAATAGCCACCTAATATTGCTAGGGCATAAGTTAAGGCAATGGGCAGTTCTAGCATATTCATTCCAACTTGTTGCGTTGATATTTAAATCAACAAAATAGCTTTACCTACTCACTTCATCGGATGCAATAGAATGAAATTTACAGAGTTTCCACAACGGGATAATTATTGAGGGGGGCCTTGCTGATTATTACGCGTGGGTTTGTTTTTATCGCCGATACATGAGATCAACATCTCAATAAACTCATCAGGGCGTTCTCGGTATATGGTGTGGTGGCCAGGAAGAGTGCGTATGGTCCAGCCACGTTGTTCAGCGCGGTGCCACGATGCGTCTGCTGCTCGCGCCTCTTTGGTCATGCCTTCTGGAATGAAGGCAACAAAAGAAACACTCAATTTCTTAGCATTAGGGTTTTTGTAAGAAACTGGCGAAGTATAAGTTTTGTGTGGGTGGGGTACGTCTTTGGGATAGTGGCCTTCTGGATTTAACCAGTTGAATAAGATCTGATGATCTCTAATTTCCAAACTCTGCATCCAGTCAAAATTCAAGTCCAGTACACTCATGCCATCTTCAAGAACCATCGCGTCCAGGAAAATGACATGTTTGATACGTTCGGGAATACGATCCATGACTCCAGTGATGACAGCGCCGCCATAGCTGTGCCCCGCTAAGATTACATTGTCCAATTCTTCAAAGATGATTGTGTTTACAATATCTTCCACGTGAGTGTTTAGATCTATGTATTCAGCGGGCAAGTGCATGCGTTCTCCTAATCCACTGAGAGTAGGCCGATAGACCGTGTGACCTTTGGCTTCCAGTTTACCAGCAACAGTTTTCCAATCCCATCCGCCACCAGTGGAACCGTGAACTATGACAAATGTTTCCGATTTGCCCGTCTGAGTAGGCTCTTCACTGTGCATAGAAAGGGGGAATAGCATGCCAAGGCTGCATAGAAGACTTGCTATCAAATGTTTCAATTCTTTCCTCCTTAATTTGTGATTGGAGGAAAGTTACGAGGTTACTTCGATTTAGTACAGACCATTAGAAAAACTAACCAGCCGCCAGTCGATCAATTGCACCTTGCAAAATGTATGACGCAGCCATTTTATCAACGACTTCAGCTCTTTTAGCGCGACTAGTGTCAGCTTCCAATAGAGTTCGTTCTACGGCGGCGGTTGATAGTCGTTCATCCCAAAAAGCGATTGGGACATCTCTTTTTTCAAGAATGTTCCGCGATAAGGCTTTTACGGCTTGCACGCGCGGTCCGTGGCTTCCATCCATATTGACCGGTAATCCCATGACCAAGCCAACACAGGATCGCTCATCATAAAGTTCAAACAGACGGACTAGAGAAGGCGCAAGTTTTTTGCCTCTCTTTATCGTTTCAAGCGGGCTAGCAATGGTGCGTGTCGTATCTGCGGCAGCTACACCTATTGTTTTTGTGCCAGGGTCCAGCCCCAATAGGGGGCCAAATGGTGGAAGTTCATTTAGTTCAACAATTGCCATCTGGTAGGTGTAAATGCTGAATGTTGAAATTCAAAGAGAAAACTCTTACTGGGTTTGCTCTTTTTCTGAGCTTTCTAATTCAGCTGATGTCAGCGCGTCTATGTCATATTCATATATGTTGGTAATAAAGCACTTCATTGGAACTCTATCACTCGTGGATGGTCCAAACACGCTTTCAAATGCAACGAGTTTATCACCGCGTGCAATACAGCTAGAATGTTGATCAAAGGCGATAGACTGAGCATGTTTAAGGTTGAAACATCCACCAGATACTTTGAGTAAATGGCGTTTATTCACTCCTGTACTAACAACTACTGTATTGCGCGTTGTCTCTCCAAAGCCGTTGATGCCGTTGCCACGACATACACGTTTAACTTCTTCCCCAATTCGCGGGTCTTCCAGACTAAATTCGGTGAACTTTGTCGTACTGTCATCGTTCGTCGCACAAGCGACTAGGGCAGCAGAAGCCAGAAATACTGGAATCAGTTTTGAGTATTTTTTCATGGCTCTAATCTCCTTGGGCTTTTGAATAAAAAGCATGAAGTCGTTGTACAAATAACGTCTCATTTTGCCCATTGGGTGTCAAATCAACAATGAATCGGAAGAAGAATGAACTATATACTTGATCCGAGCCTCTTCTGGTCGTACCTCTCGCAACTGGTAATCAAAGTTAAAGAGGCAAGATTGGGATGAGCGTCACCCCGGATGATGTGCGTAAAGTTGCACGTCTTTCTCGTATCAAGATTTCAGATGAGCGTGTTGAGCCTATGGCCCAAGAGCTAAATGGCATCCTGAATTGGATCGAACAGCTCAATGAAGTAGATGTAGAAGGCGTAGAGCCAATGACATCTGTTGTTGAAATGAGCTTACCAATGAGAAAAGATGAAATCACGGACGGAAATCGGTCCGATGAAGTTTTGGCTAACGCGCCCAATTCTGCTGATGGTTTCTTTGTCGTTCCGAAGGTTGTGGAATAGGCAAAATGCGTGAAGAAATCGTCCTATACGAAGCAGATCCGACATCAAAAGATGGACGGGAGCTGATAGCTGAGTTGGATGATTATCTTCTAACAATATATCCTGAGAGTGTTTGCTATCGTACGCCACCTGAAGACATCAAAAAAGACGGTGTGTTTTATATAGCGAAACTAGATAATGAAGCAGTGGGATGCGGAGGATTGAAAGAAAACGATACTGGTGGGATTGAACTCAAACGAATGTTTGTTAGGCCTGGATTCCGCGGAAAAGGTATTGCTTCTAAGCTTCTCAACAGACTTGAGCATCTTTCAATTGAGCAGGGATATAAATCGATATTTTTAGAGACAGGACCTCCGCAAATTGAAGCAGTAAGACTCTATTTAAAGTCTGGATATTTCAAACGCGGCCCTTTTGGGGGATATAAAGATCATCCCCTGAGTATTTTTATGGAAAAACGGTTCGATAACGAGCCGTATCAATCTAACGGGAGCGCTTCGTGAGCGATCTTACTAAACTAACACTGACTGATGCTGTTAAAGGTCTTAAAGCCAAAGAGTTTTCTTCTCGGGAAATAACTCAAGCGCATTTGGATGTGATTGAAAAAGCCAATCCAGCTTTGAACGCTTTTACTGAGGTGACTTCTGAGCATGCATTGGGAATGGCTGATGCGGCAGATACAAAATTGGCAAAAGGTGAAGGTGGTTTGTTAGCGGGAGCGCCATTGGGCGTGAAGGAGCTTTTCTGTACAAAAGGTGTTCGTACGACCGCTTGTTCTGACATTCTATCGAACTTTGTACCGACCTATGAATCAACAGTGACGCAAAATCTCTGGAATGAGGATGCTGTTATGTTGGGAAAACTCAACATGGATCAGTTTGCCATGGGGTCTTCCAATGAAACATCTTGTTTTGGGAATGTAATTAATCCGTGGCGTCGTGAAGGTGAAGATACTCAACTAGCGCCTGGTGGATCGTCTGGTGGATCCGCAGCTTCTGTCGCGGCAGATTTGTGTTTGGCAGCAACAGCTTCCGATACTGGTGGGTCCATTCGTCAGCCAGCTGCTTTTACTGGAACTGTCGGCATTAAGCCAACATATGGACGCGCCAGCCGCTATGGTATGGTGGCGTTCGCAAGTTCACTTGATCAAGCAGGGCCTATTACAAAATCTGTTGAAGATGCCGCTTTGATGTTGGAAATTATGTGTTCAGCTGATGAGAAAGATTCAACTTCGCTCAAAATTGAAACACCCAAATGGACAGATTCACTTTCAAATGGTGTGAAAGGGATGAAGATCGGTATTCCAAAAGAATATCGCGTAGATGGAATGTCCGATGAGATCGAAGGTTTGTGGCAACAGGGTATTGAGTGGTTAAAAGCTGCTGGTGCTGAGATTGTTGATGTTTCATTACCCCACACAAAATATGCATTGCCAGCTTATTACATCGTTGCGCCAGCAGAAGCGTCTTCCAACTTAGCGCGTTATGATGGCATGCGTTATGGGGTTCGACAGGAAGGCGACAGTCTGGACGATGTGTATTCAACCACTCGTGCTGAAGGATTTGGTGACGAAGTTAAGCGTCGTCTGATGATTGGTGCATATGTGCTGTCCGCGGGTTACTATGATGCATATTACTTAAAGGCTCAGAAAGTTCGCCAACGTATTCTTATGGATTTTGAAGAAGCATATAAAGAGTGTGACGCGCTTCTAACACCGACCTGTCCATCAGCTGCATTTGGTTTGGGTGAAAAGTCTGCTGATCCAGTAGAGATGTATTTGAATGACATTTTTACCGTGACAGCGAACCTTGCTGGTCTGCCAGCAATGAGTTTACCAGTAAGCTTGGATAAGCAGGGGCTTCCTCTTTCTCTGCAGGTAATCGGTAAAGCGCTTGATGAAGATACGTGTTTCCGCGTGTCTAAGGTGATTGAAGACGCAGCTGAGTTTGATGCCAAAGCATCAAACTGGTGGAGCTAACAAATGTTAGTCTTTTGACTTAGATCAAAAGAACCAAATTTATAGAATTATCTTTTAGGCAGTGCATTACATATGCGCTGCCTTTTTGGTTTGACGCCCAATTAAAAAAAACAACTGGTTTCAATGAAATTGAAGGTGGATGCATCTGCCCAGAACTCGTCAGTGTATTTTTTTGTTAAAAATTAGTAATTTTGTGTTGAGCTTTTGCAAATAACCTGTTCATCTAGGCGTGAAGACTCTTTTGGGGAATTGTCTTTCAAACTGAAAATGAACTGAAAGAAACTATGTCATTTTCTGTACTTAAGGTTAATCTGTGAATTCCACAGGTTATTCGTGTGGCGTAAGTAGAGTTTGGGAGAGTACAAAGTGTTGTTTGCCTCTATATCGGCATTGTCGCTTACTTTGGGCGTATTGGTAAGTGATCTTGAACAAGGCGGAAATCAACGTGCGAATGCACTTCAGCTAGTGAACACAGAGATTTCGGGAATGATGGATCCGGCTCAGGCAGGTCCGAAAAATGCCCCTCCAGTTTGGTATGATTGTGTCGCGCAAGTGTATGAGAGCGGGGTGCTAGAGCGTAAATTAAAGCGCATGGCTCGCGATGATGCGTTGGTGGACATTGAAGTTGGCGGCATTGTTCGTCGTACAATCAACGATCTCTGCGCTGACGAATTGTTCGAAAATTAATTTATCAGATAATTATGTGCTCCATTCTGTAAGTCGCTCAATTAGTTGAGCGACTAAAGGTTTTTGCACCTGAATTTTCAAATTGTATATTCGTGGTATATACAAATGTTGCGTTTGAGTGGATTTGTGACTACACTGAATGTATATTGTTCTGATTGTAGGGCTTTTCAGCCAAACAATATCAGGCTTTAAAAGAGGCAATGTTCGCTGCGGCATTGGGATTGGTTCGTCGTAAGTTGTGAAATTGATCGCGGCTTATTGAGAAGCAAAACAAAAATTGAGGAGTGAGTATAAATGACACTCACCACAACTCACTTTGGTGTTGATTTGCCGCGTATTGGTCTTGGGACGCGTGGCCTGACTGGAATTACTTGTCATTCAGAAGTCAGCAAGGCTCTAAAGCTTGGTTATCGCTACATTGAGACAGCGCAAATCTATAATAATGAAAGACAAATTGGTGCAGCAATTAAAGATTCAGGCGTTGATCGAGACGAGTTGATCGTGTCGACCAAAGTATGGATCGATGATTATAGATTGTATGACCTGTTATGGTCCGTTCGCGAGAGCCTAGATCGGCTGCGCTTGCAAAATGTAGATTTTCTGATTCTTCATTGGCCGAATGAAAAATACTCATTGCACCGGACAATGGATGCAATGAATGAGGCAAAAGAATTAGGGCTAACAAAACATATTGCTGTCGCTAATTTTACAGCGCCTCAGTTCAAATCGGTTTCTGAATACTCTGAGAACCCAATTTTGTTCAATGAGATTGAATATCACCCCCTGATCAATCAAAATCGGCTTATTGAAGCAACGCAAAGTACCGGTGCCGCAGTGGTGGCATATGGGCCGACTGCTGATGGCGAGGCACTCAATCATTATGAGATTTCGCGCATTGCTTTAAATAAGAAGAAGACCAAATCTCAAATTATTATGAGATGGTTTGTGCAGCAAGATGGCATTGTTGCGCTGCCAAGATTGACGAGACGTTCAACGCTTGCCGAATGTATGGATGTGTTCGATTTTGAGCTTAGCGACGAAGAAATGCATAGCATTGATAAGTTACGTGCTAACAATCGACGATTGTTTGATCCAGACTTCGCGCCCGATTGGGATGCAGTTGTAGGCGGATAAGCACTTTTTCACTGATTAAGCTGGTAGATTCTCAAGAAATCGCATGTGAATGGATTGAAAAATCTTTCGTCATCGGGTCAAACAGATGAATGGATAAGCTGCTTATCTTTATGATTCAATTTCAACTATACTGGCGAAACGCATGTCGGACCGTAAACCACTAATCATTTCTGGAGTAACTGACGATTGGGAGGTGGTCATGGGCCTTGAGGTTCATGCCCAGATCACATCGAATTCGAAACTGTTCTCAGGTTCTTCTACTCACTTTGGTGCGGACCCTAATAGTAATGTTTCTTTAGTGGATACTGCTTTGCCGGGTATGCTGCCCGTTATTAATGAGCATTGTGTTGAGCAAGCTGTAAGGACAGGTCTAGGACTAAATGCCAAGATCAACCTCTTCTCTCGGTTTGACCGCAAAAATTATTTCTATCCAGACTTGCCTCAGGGCTACCAAATTTCTCAATTCCAATATCCAATTGTGGGTGAGGGAGAGATTGAAGTTGAACTAGAAGACGGTCCTACAATTACCGTAGGTATTGAGCGTCTTCACATGGAACAGGATGCTGGTAAATCCATCCACGACCTAGATCCAAACGCGACATATGTTGATCTCAATCGGTCAGGCGTCGCGCTGATGGAGATTGTTTCAAAGCCTGATATTCGCTCACCTAAAGAAGCGTCAGCTTATGTGAAGAAATTGCGTTCTATCGTTGTGGCGCTTGGCACGTGTAATGGTGTGATGGCTGAAGGTAATCTGCGTGCAGATGTGAATGTGTCTGTTTGTAAAGTTGGTGGTTATGATAAATTCCGAGAGACAGGAGATTTCTCACACCTTGGAACGCGTTGTGAGATTAAAAACGTCAACTCATTCCGCTTCATTGAGCAAGCAGCTGAATTTGAGGCACGCCGTCAGGTTAACTTGATAGAAGACGGTGGTGTCGTTGATCAGGAAACGCGTTTGTTTGACGCTGAAACAGGTGTCACACGGTCTATGCGTTCCAAAGAAGATGCTCATGACTATCGTTATTTCCCAGATCCCGACTTATTGCCGTTGAAGCTGACGCAGGAATATGTGGATAATATCAAAGCCAATCTTCCAGAGCTGCCTGATCAAAAGAAAGAGCGCTTTGTCAGTGAGTATGGTTTGAAGGCTTACGATGCTGGTGTACTTGCCGCAGAAGCGGATAAAGCTGCTTTCTTCGAAGAGGTTGCTAAAGGCCGTGATGCAAAAATGGCGGCAAATTGGGTAACTCAGGAATTGTTTGGATATCTGAACAAATTTGACCTTGAGCTTGCTGATAGCCCTGTATCTTCTAAGCAATTAGGTGGATTGATCGATCTGATCGCGAATAAAACCATTTCTGGTAAAATTGCTAAAGATGTGTTCCAAAAATTGATCGAAGAAGATGATGCAGATCCGGCGGTAATCGTTGAAAGAGATGGCCTTAAACAGGTTACTGATACTGGAGCGATTGAAAAAGTTGTAGACGAAATCATGGCCGCTAATCCTGACCAAGTTGAGCAGGTAAAAGCTCAGTTTGCTGAAGGGCATAAAAAGCCTAAAGCGTTGGGCTGGTTTGTAGGGCAAGCGATGAAAGCTTCAGGTGGTAAAGCCAACCCGCAAGCTGTAAATGAGATTTTGAAACAAAAACTCGGTATTTAATTTTTTTATTAAAGACATTGAAAAGGATAAGGCTGAAAACGCCTTATCCTTTTACTTTGGGGAATCTACCTGCACCACTTTGAGAACAAATTTTAGTGTGAAGGGTTCAAGTGGAAAGATGTTTAAATGATGAGTTACGAAGCATTTCTTTTTGATATCCCCAAGATAAAAGAAGGGCTCGAGAAATACAAATCGAGACTACCTTCTAATGTTGATGAGATGTATGAAGAATTTGAGGTGTTAATACATCATATTTTGAGGTGTCACCCTAGAATGGACGAATTAATTCACCTGTTCTCAAACAATGAAGGTGAAAGAATAGACGATGGTGGGTTTTGGGGTGATTTTCACATGTATGTAACACTTTATTATGACGGTAAAGGTTACTCAGCACCGATTTATACTGCGAAAATACCGTCCGCTGTTTTTGGAGTTATACGCGGAGAGGTGTCTTTAGAGGGGGGCGAACTTAAAAGGGTATATATGCCCTTTTTGCAGTATCAGCCCAATGAGCCGCATAAACCCAGAATGAAGTTCGGGGATTTATGAACTTGTTTTTGAAAGTGTAAGAAGTATCTTTTTGGGTGACTTTTATGGGTATGACCGCAATTGCGTACGAAGTTTCTATGGAAACTTATCGTGAAGTTTTAGATAATGGGCTTGAGCATTTAGATACCGAAAACGCTGCATCACATGATTTAGATAAAGCGTGGCATGCTATTTCATTTCTCGCTTCTGGTCTCTCCGAGCAGGGTTTTAAACTTGGCGGGACGACTGTGGGTGAAGGAGAGGGACAATTTGTGCTTTTTACCACTGAAGAGGTGGCGGGTCTTTGTCAATCTCTTGAAGATTCTAAAATCGAATCCCTGTTATCAAAGTTTGATGCGGGTGAATTTAATGAGAAAGAAATCTATCCCGGCACATGGGATAGTTGGTCCAGAGATGGGTATTTGAAACCGGCTTTGATAGAGTTTTCTAAATTTGTTCACAGCGCTAATGATAGTGGAAATGTAATAATAGTCGTCATCTGCTAAAAAGGCATCCTGTGTTGAGGATGCCTTTGAAAATTGAATATTAGTAGCGATGCCGTCTGTCGTGGCGATAATGGCGGTGGTCATTGTCGTCATCAGCGATAATGGCACCAACAACCAATCCAATTATTGCGCCGGTCGCCACTGATGCGAGTATCGCATCTCCCCGGTCATGGTCTCTCACCCAGTGGTGACCGCGTGGTGGTCTGTTTAATCCATATCGGTCATAATTGCTGATCACTACACTTGATCCAGATCGATTGTAATGGCCGCCAATGTGGTAACGGGAACCTGAATGATCAGGGCAATATAAATGATCATAACCGCTATGGTGATGGCCGTGGTGACGTGAACCATAATAGCGTCTATTTCTTGGGTAGCTATTGTGGCTGTAGCTCCAATAAGGGCGGTTTACACGATGCCGGTTGTAGGAATGTCTGCGATATCCGTCATTGTATCGTCTATGTATTGAGCGGTTATCGGTGCGTCGATAATTTCTATCGCGATGAGCATTGTAGTTATGGTCAGCGTGTGCCCAATGCCTACTATAACTATCATTGCGATAGCGCCCATTATCGTGTCTGGTTTCTTCGCGATGGTGTCTTCGCGCACTTTGGTCGTGATCATTGTCGCGATGATGTCTCGTGTCACGGTCGCGATGTGAATTATGAAATGCCTTGATTGGAGATTTCTCAAAGCTTTCTTTGGAGCCCATTGAGGGAGCGCCAGCTAATTCGCTTTCGGAATAAGATTGGGCAAAAGAAGTCGGTATTATGAGAAGCGACGCAGCTATGAAGCTGGTTGCGCCGACTTTGAGAAGAAATGTCTTTTTTGAAGCCATGAACAGGTGCTCCTGTTATTTTGCTTTTAACTTGCTATTGAATGCGTCAAAAGCGATCGTGCACATTTAGTGCCTTAAAGTACAAAGACTGCGCTAAGAAGTATGAACTCAATATGAATGCGAGCCAAGTATACCATCACATATGAGTGAAGTGAAATGTATGTTTTGGCTTGATTAAGCAGAATGAGATTGCATGTAATATTATGACGAATATAGCTTTTTTAGATATTGAAGATTTTTTAGACGAGAGCTTTATTCGTGCAAGTGGGCCGGGCGGGCAGAATGTAAATAAGGTGTCGACCGCGGTACAGTTGAGGTTCGACTTTGAGAAATGTGACACAATTTTAGAGTCGACCAAACGTCGAATGCGGATGAAGTTATCATCTAAATTGACCAAGGACGGGGCACTTATAGTAAAAGCGCAGCAATTTAGAACACAGCAGCAAAACCGAGAGAATGCACGCGAACGCTTATTGGAAATGCTCAACGAAGCTGCTCACAAACCTAAATATCGAGTAGCGTCTCGTCCTAGTTTATCTGCAAAAAGGAAGCGGGCGGATAGTAAGACGAAACGCGGCAAAGTGAAAAAACTTCGAGGTAAGGTCAATCCACACGATTGAACCCATACGAAGCTAGATTAGATTGATTTCCCTTAACCGCTGCAGCAAGAATTCATGCGCGGTAATGCTCTCTGGGTAACGGTCGGGATTGTCATCTGAAATACATGTTTCAAGTGTTTTGATTTCAAAGTCTGGCTTGAAGTGCGCAAAGAATGGCGTCGAATATCTCGCAAATTTTGAGCGTTCTGGTTTCGGATTCACAACACGGTGAAGAGTGGATGGCAGTATGTGGTTGGTTAGGCGTTCCAGCATGTCTCCAACATTGACTACTAAACATCCAGGAGGAGGCGTGATCGGTAGCCAGCGACCGTCACGATCTTTTACTTCCAATCCACCTTCTTCAGCGCCTAGTAGCAGCGTGATAACATTGATGTCGCCATGTTCCGCCGCGCGAACTGAACCTTCAGGTGGAGGCGTGTCTTGAGCAGGATAATGAAGAAGGCGCAGCACTGAATTTCCATTTTCCATCGCGCTATCAAACCAGTTTTCCTCAAGATTTAAGTAACTTGCAATTGAGGACATGATTTTGATGCCCAGCTCATCCATAGCATCAAACATTGCGTAAGTTTGGGTGTGCCAGTCTTCAATTTCGTCAACAGACACATTGGGAGGCATGATGTTGAGGAATTCGTGATTTTCTGGAAGGTCTCGGCCGATATGCCAAAATTCTTTTAAATCAATGTGTTCTGCATCTTTTGCTTTTTCTTGTCCAAAAGGAAAATAACCGCGTTGGTTTTCTTTTGTGTGCGTATATTTTGCCTTGGCGTCTTCGTTCATGGCAAAGAAGGTTTTGGCCCTTTCCAGCGCAGTGTCTAGAACTGTTTGATCCAATCCGTGATCAGCCAGAACAGCAAACCCGTATCGTTTAAAACTGTCACCTAAAGCGGTCGAAAATGCATCTGGGGCATTATCTCGTTGTTTCATGGAAACGGGTTCAATAGCTGAGACGATGGCGTCTAGGGACATTTTAATCTCCGACTTTGGAAAACAGCGCATTCATAATGCGTTTGATCAAAAAAGGATACCACAAAAGTGTTCAACGACGGAAAGGTGCAGATTGTCACAATCGTCAGGTCGATTGACGTTACCTTTTCCGCGTTGTTCGAGGAGGTTGGGCCCAATATGGAGCGGATAGCTGAGGAGTTTCCGATTCTGGAGATACTCTTTTTGCAACTAGAATGTAGGAGATATAAAAGAAGAACAGTGCAGAGGCATGCGTGTTTTGCAACATTAACAAACTCTCGGATAATGAGAACATCACCATCTGAATGACAAAGAGAAACAAAAATGGTCCGTGCTTACCCGTTGCCAATACACCTGCCTTGAGAAGAGCAAATAAAGTCACGCATATGATCAATATCAGGCCGGGATATCCAAGGTCTAACCCAATTTCCAACCAACTATTATGCGCAGTTGGCACTTCCCATTGTAAGCGATCAACAATGTAGGAAACTGGCCCATTTTCGGTGACCCAGAACGCACCATATCCGAAACCACTAAGAGGGTTTTGGTTGATCAGTTCAATTACAATTGCCCAAATATCTGTTCTTCCGGTGAAGGTTAGATCCTTCCCAATAAGAGCAACAACTGCTTCTGGAAAAAATGTTAGGATGGAAAAAGCTATTCCAGTGAGGCTTATACCGGCCCAAAACGCGATGAGCCCGAGAACGGGAGTTCGAATTGCTATTTGGTAAAATAAAACCCCAATGTAGGGCAGTGTTGTTGCAATAAGTGCTGTTTTTGAAGTCGATCCCAATATTAGCAACCATGAAAGCCCCAGGCCTATCCACCATATATTTTTTCGTTTTCCCTTTTCTGTGCGTCCGTCTAGGAAGATCAGGGCAAGAAACAATAAATTTGCACGTGCCATCTCACCACCGAGGTGATTTTTTTCAATTAGGTATCCGCGCCAAGCCCCATGATGAAGTTCAGAGTGAATTCCTGCTTGAGGAACTCCAAAAATAATAAGAAGATTTAGAACACAAATTGTGGCCCACGCCCAGCCGACTATCTTTAAGGTGTCGAGAAGCGGCGCTCTAATGGCAAGATAGAACCCAAACATGAATGTAAAGCTGAGCGCAATAACACGCCTCTGCGTCATATCTGGGTCAATCGAGCCACTTATAGAGGCTATAGTAAGCCCCCAAAGGATAAGCAGAGGCCAGAATTTTAAACAAGCCGATAAAAACTTCCTGATATTTAGAGCGATTAACCCCATCAGGGCGAGATATGTGGGAAACCATGAGGCTCTCGCCAGAGGTCCAATGTCTTGGACAATCATGGTGGGTTTCTCCGATGGAGGGCCCATCAATAAGGCAATCCATAATCCCGAATAGGTAAGGACAATGATGAATAGAGCAATGCGCTCTAACGAAATCCAGTATTTTTTGGAGTTGGTAGGAGTGCTATGCCATTTAGAAATATGCGTATCGTCGGTTAGCAATCCACAAGTGCTCCAGTTAAAGGTATTTTGAAGTTTCTATAACTTCATTGGTTTGCGAACAGTTGCAAGAGAGTAGATATATATAAAAGTATGGAATACTGAGAAATTACAGATGCCAATTCTATGTTTTTCCTCAAGAGTGACATAAAGACATTATCAACAAGATGTTGGTGCCGAATGAGGGATTGTTGTGAAAAAGACTCCATCAAGAAAAAGTATTGCAGGACTGTTGCTAAGTGCAATCATGAGTTTTGGGTGTTCTGCGGAAGAGCAACACAATTCAACCTCTGAAAACGAAAGCCCAATTTATCAATTACCCCAATCCCCCATTTCAAAGTGCATTAATGTTGGGAATGCGCTGGATGCACCGAATGAAGGTGATTGGACTTATCGAATTGAAGATTATCATTTGAAAGCAATCGCGGATGCTGGCTTTGATACTGTTCGGGTTCCAATACGTTGGTCGGCTCATGCGCTAGCCACAGCTCCTTATACAATCGATCCGGTGTTTTTTGATCGCGTCGAGCACGTTGTTAATACCGGTTTGGATTATGGATTGCAGGTCATAGTCGACGTTCATCACTATGATGGAATAATGCAATCTCCTGATGAACATTATGAACGTCTGGATCAAATGTGGAGACAAATTGCAAAGCGGTTCTCAGGTCGTGGCGATCGAATTATTTTCGAAGTGCTCAATGAAGCACACACCGAACTTACAAATTCGAAGTTGGCGAAACTAAATTCCAAGGTTTTGACGACGATACGAAATAATGCAGGATCTGAACCTTGGATTATTCTAGGCGGAGATGAGTGGGGGAATTTATCGGGCATTGAAGATGCTCGGTTTCCTGATGATCCGCGGACAATCCTCACCTTTCATGATTACAGTCCATTTCCGTTTACCCACCAAGGCGCAACCTTTACGGTTGAAAAATATCCTTTGGGCAGGGAATGGGGAAGTGAAAAAGAAAAGAAAGAACTCAAAGCGCTATTCGAAGATGCTCAAAAAATTGGGAAAAAGTGGAACAAACCCTTATTTATGGGGGAGTTTGGCGTAATCGATGGCGTGCCCAATTCCTGGCGCGCTGAATATATAGAACAATATCGGCGTAAAGCTGAAGAGGCGGGTATCGGTTGGTGTCTGTGGGATTTTGGAGCATCATTTGCCATTTACGATGTGAGTACTCGTGAATGGGAGCCAAAAATTTTGGATGCATTGATGTCCCAGTAGAAATTGCAAGATCAATTATCTAATGGAAAGGGGCGAAGGCAAAACGCATAGTCTCCATCTAGTGGGGTTTGGAACCAAATGTTTCTTAGGTTCTCACTAGAATAGCCTGAATAAAATGTACCGTGAGCGTGATTGTAAGGGCCGTTTTTAATGTTGGCAGCACTTAATTCGGGGACCAACGCGTTTATTGTAACTTGTCTTACATGAGGTATTTGCAGTTTTTCCAAATTCAATTCTGTCGCAATGGATTTGGCGGCCCGTATTAGGTCGGGGAATGTTTGTGCTTCTTTGCCGGGAAGTGAGATCAAATCAATTACACTTAAAATTGGCGCAGATATCTCCGTTTCTTTGGAGATGACAGCTAACAACCAGCCTTCAATCCCTTCCGATCCTTCAAATGTAATGAATATCGGTGGAATTTTGAAATCTGGGTTACTCAAAACCCAATTGATGGTCTTGCTGCTTCGATTTGTGTACAAATTGTCTGAGTGACGAAGCTTTGCCCAGAAAGCATCAATTTCGTTGCTGCATTCCGTGTGATCTGCGATCAGGTTTGTGTTGTTTGGAAGTTTAAATGCGCTAGCCGCCAAAGGGGGGACTTTACCAAATCTCTCCTTACCATTGCGAGAGTTCCTAAAATTACTCATCATATGATATCGGCGGCGTAAGCCTGATGTAATATACAGACCTGGATTAGTAATCCATTGCAATACGATGTTTGCCGTTGGTTCGAATAATGAGATGTTGTTTTTTATTCGTGGATAAATTCGGGCCGCGATTTCATTATTGTTGAGAGTGTAAGAACCAAACCCGACATTCTGCTTAATAACTTCTCTAATGAGTTTTATGCCGACATGCAGTTGGTTGGGATGGGCAATGTGCGAGTGTCCTGAAACAGCCTTTAAGGTTTCTCCCTTGTGTGAGAAGTCCTTCACGCAGCATCCAATAAAGCCAACCACCTCTTCATTTTGGTTTTGCACGACAAATCCAGGGGAGTGTGCACCCTGAGCGGGATTTTCTTCAAATAACCATTTCCATCCCAGTTGCGAGCGCTCTGCGAACCAAGCAGACGCCAGCAAAGAGTTTATTGCGTTTGTGTCGTCCAGCTTCACAGGCCTAATTTTTTGGGAGGAATTCGTGATCATGAAATGAGTGACGTGTTCGCGTATATAAAGCTGGCTAAAATCAAAAATGAAGTGACTTGTTATGGGGGCGAAATTTCAATTCTTCAACTAGTTTTATTTTCCAAGGTAAGATGTCACTGTTTCCGTAAACTATATTTTAAACTGACCTAACATGGTAAATACACAGCAGTGAAATTTTGAGTTATCAAGTAACAATTTGATAATTAGGGTTTCTATTCAAATAATAACAAAAGAAAATTCTTCGACAACTAGGGATATCTAAGTATTTAACGTTGTAATTAACTATAGATCAATAGAGATTTTGTTCAATGCTTACATCGCCGGAGAAGGTGATGGTTTATGGTGGAACGGCTCTAAGTTCAGTGGATATATCCCGATGAAGAGCCAAATTGTCGAAGGAAGACACAAATGGCTTATGCTGATGTATCATTGGAAGCTCCTGAAGCGGGCTTAACAAAAGACTCTGCTGGTGAAGAACTTTACCGGATTGGACTTATGTATTCTACAGGAATGGGAGTTGCAGTTGATTACGTTGCAGCACACAAATGGTTTAACCTTGCCGCTGTTAAAGGCGTTCGTGAAGCACGTGAACAGCGTCGCGAAATGGTTGACTACATGTCATCTATAGAACTACGCCAAGCACAACGCGCTGCTCGCGAGTGGATGCAAAAAGCACACTAGTGGGGCTCGTTGACTGCGTATTGAGTAGTAGGGCGCTAGAAGCGATCCTCTCCTAAGTCGTAGAAGAATGAAAAGTTGATTGGCAATGCACCCAAAATGTATTGCTGAATGAATTGGTTTTCATTTGCGATACGACTGCGAGATACAAATACGACATCGAACCTTTTAAGTGGTCCAATATCGAGTTTTCTCGGATCACGAAGTGCGTTTTTCACATCGACGACACGTGTCATGATTTGGCCGTCGCGATCGCGACGCAATATAATGACCTGTTCAGGTTTGGAGGTTTCTCTCCAGCCGCCAGCAAGAACGATTGCTTGAAGTGGGTCGATTTGACCTGGCAAAGGGAAAACGCCAGGGTTATTGACTTCACCTCCAACAAAAATTTGCTGTGAGGCAAATTCTGTGGGCGTAACAGTAAGAGAAGGATCCACCAATTCTCTTGCATAAATGCGTTCCAGAATTTGCTTTAGCTCTTGCGCAGATAAATTAGCTACAACCACAGGGTCCATTAAAGGTAGACTTATGCGGCCATCTGGCGCTATTACCACCTCGCGATCAAGTTCTGGCGCGTGCCGGAAGGTGACGTTCAACCTATCTCCAGGGTAAAATCTGTAAGCGGTATCGTCTTGAGACCATTGGGAAAATTTGGTCGCAGGGAAGTTGGGCGCGCTTGCATCAGGCTGTGGTGTCGAACATCCCGAAGTGAGGACGAAGCTTGATGCGAAGATGGGTAGGAGCTTTTTCATCATGATGCTTTCTTATTGCATCTCTTTTGGATAATAAAATATTAAGGCAAATCAAGCCACAAACAGTGAAGTTTTATAAATACAGCAGAATTAGAATATGACGCAAGCCAATCAAACTGCACAAATGATAGATCGCCGCGAACAGCGTGGTGTAAATTTGCGCGTGCGCCCACGTTTTGGACTTGGCGATGTATTGCTACAATTGTGGCGATCATTGTGGATTATGCTGCTTGTATTCATTCCACTATTTGTCCTTGGGATCCTGTTTGCAACGACATTACCGAAGAACTACATCGCTGCTGGAACCATGCAGGTTACATTCGATAAGCAATACATTTACGATCCATTAGTTGGGGATGCTGGTCGCGGTGTCTCTATTGATGCTGAAGCCGTTGTGAGCGCTGAGGCAGAGAAAGCAAATTCTCCTATTTTAGTTCGCCGTGTATTGGGATCATTGGGAATTGAAAATGTTTATCCCAAAATTGCTGCGGAAATTTCTGAGACGGATAATGTTGAACGAATTAGAAAGCTAGAGACAGCAGCTTTTGAAGCAATGAATTCAAATTACTGGGCGTCTCACGGAACAAAGTCACCATTGCTTACTTTTGCATTTAAGCACGAAGATCCTAAAATTGCTGCAAATGTTGTGAACCACTTTCTTGAACAGTTTATGGATTACCGTGAAATTGGAACGGATAAAGTTGATATTGAAGCTGTTGCGGGTCAGAGACGTCGAGTAGGAAGTTCTTTGGAAGATGCTGAAACGGCTTTACGTGATTTTCTCGTGAAAAATAACATTGGTGAGTTTGAAGCAGAAAGAATTACTTTAGCTGAGACGTTAGCTAATTTGCGGACCGAATTCCTCAGTGCTGAAGCTCAAGCTAAAGAAAGTGAAGGGCGGTTAAATGCTCTGAGAGCTATGCTGCCTGAAACACCGGAAACGATTGCGTTGCATGTAGAAACCGATGCTGCTCAACGCCTTCTTGATCTCCAGTTAGAACGCGAACAATTGCTTTTAAGGTATTTGCCAGACAGCCGCGCTGTGCTGGAGCTGGATGCCCGTATAGCAAGTATGAAAGCTCTGCTTGAAAGTGAAGATAGCGGTGTGCGTAGAACAGGACCAAACCCTGCCTATCAGGAGTTAGTTTCAACCATTACTTCCGTTCGCACTGACATGGATGCCGCAAATTCAAGAGCAGCTGAATTAGAACGTCAAATTTCACAAGTTTCAGCGCGCCAGCGTGAATTCGTCAAAATTCAACCTCGCTACAAAGAATTGAGCAGAGATAGAGATGTGTTGGAAACAGCGATGGTTGAGCTTGCGACACGAGAAGAAACCAAGCGAGCCGAAATAGAAATTTCCAAAGGCTCAAGTGGAAGTGTCGTCATTCTTGATAGAGCGCTACCACCTACAAAAGGATCTAGCATGAAGCTTCCTGTTGCGCTGGCAACTTTGCTATTTTCTGGATTTACAGCGTTGATCGCTGGATTATTGGTTGCATTTAGTCGTAAAGGGCTATCAACACGTCGTTCAACTGAGAAGACAATTGGTTTGCCAGTTGTTGGGGTGACGTCAAAACAAAAATAATTGCCCAGTTAAAAAAATGCGGGTGAATAGGAATGAAGCGGCCTTTCCATATATTTAACATAGTCTCTATAGATTGAGCGTTAGATTGGCTGCCAGAGTGGGTGTAGTATTTTAATACCATGAAAGATTTACGCAAAGATCTAACGGAAACATGGCGCGTTGCCACGCGTGCACCTGTGGACAATGGTGGCCGTATGATCATGTTCATGTCAGCTTTAGAAGGTGAAGGCACATCAAGTGTGGCCGCATCGTTTGCGATGTTGGCAGCACAACGGGCACGTAAAGGTGTTTGGCTTGTAGATTTGAATCTGATGGGAGGTCGCCTCTTTAAAGCATTTGATCGCGGTGGAGAATTTGTCGACACTTATGGTCAAGTTGGACCGGCTCATAATGCTGAAACTGCAGGCTCTTCTTTTTTCTCAATCTCGCCACCACCACCTCCACCACCTGCTGGTCAAAAGAAAGATGCGGGCTTATTCGTTATGCATCGTGTTGGTGATACAAAATTGCTTGTTTCTCGTTTTCGGAAAGAGCGCTTAGAGGCTAGTGCGCAAGTTCGCATCAAAACGGGTGAAGATTATTGGAAAGCAGTTCGTGAAATTGCGGACTGGATAATTGTTGATGCGCCGGCTTTAGAAGCTTCCCCAGCAGGATTGGCGATATGCGCACAAATGGATGCAACTGCACTTGTTGTTCGTGCAGATAAAACGCCTGCAACCGAGGTTTCTAGGCTCGGTCAAGAAATTGAGGGCCATGGTGGTACATGCATGGGGGTCGTTCTCAATGCGACTAAATTTGATGCTCGTATTGCGGATGAAATTTCGGGCTAATCTTATAGCTGTTTTACTAAATTGAAGCGTTAAAGAGAGGCAGGAGGTTTCAATGGATCTAGATATTGATGTCCTGCTAAAAAATGATACGTGGCTCGCCAATATTCCTACCAAAGTGCGCGCTGAGTTTGTGTCAAATATTCGTGTTAAAAATGTTGCTCCGGAAACCATTATTTTCTCGGAAGGTGATGAGCCAACCGCTTTTCTGGGGTTGCTCTCGGGCGAAGTAGGAATACGAAAATACACTTTTGATGGCGATGAATCCTTACTTACAAAACTAACTCCAGTGCATTGGTTTGGGGAAATGTCATTTCTGGATGGTCAACCTCGAACTCATACCGCCATAGCACTTTCTGAAGTGACATTAGCGATGGTAAACAGAACTGACGTTCAGCGAATGTTGAAAGACCATTCATCGCTTTTTCAGGCATTTGTGATGCAGTTATGCCATCACACACGTCTTTTGTATTCAGCCGTCGACGATTTCATGTTGATGTCGCCAGAAAGGCTGCTTGCCAAGCGAATGTTGGAACTTCTTCAACAATCAAAACACGATCAAAGTGTAGAGTGTAGTCAAGATGAATTAGCGCGACTGGTTGGCGTATCAAGGCAAAGTATAAACCGCACGCTATCGCGATGGGAAAGTCGTGGATTGATTGAGCGTGGTTATGGAAAGATCAACGTGTTGTCCAAACAAGCGATAGAACGCGTGCTGGCCGGGCAATTCGGCAAACGATCTTAATTTGTCAAAGTGGTTATCTAAGAAGGTGCGTGCTGGGTCGTTTTCTTCTTCTTGGATAAATCGCCGTAGAATTTAAATTCAAAAGGGGGAAACCATAATGGCTTACCCAAACCGCGGATAGCTTTGTCTAGCATGAAAGCACGTTTAGGATAGCGCACAGCAAACATCACTAGTGCTATTACGCCGTAAACAATGAATTGGCCTGTTCCTATAATCATCCACATTATCAGGCGAGGGAGGTCGACACCCTTTGAATTGCGCCAACAATTTGTTGATGGCCCCTGACCGTAGGCAAATGCACGTTTTAGAGTGTAGCCCAAATGAGCTCGGCTTGCTGGAACGTGTTCGTCAACAACAGCGTTGTGGGCCCAACCAAAAGTTTCTCCACCTTTTTCAACACGTGCAAAGAGATAATCGTCTTCGCCGCCTGTCTCGTTTGCGATTTTTGCGAAGAAAGGTGCGTCCTTATCAAGGCATGGAGCAATGCGGTCGAGGTCTAAAAGTGCATTTCCGCAACCAAATGCTGTGTCTATAATTTGAGTTTGGTCTGGACCTTCGCGTGAGAAGAAGTCTTCTAAATATTCTTTATGAGCTTCTGGAGCTTCGGCCGGTAGAACAGTTTCCACAGGGCCAAATACAACTGCTGCATCAAGTGTCGTGTGAGCAGATAGAAGGGCATCTAGCCATCCATTTTGGGCAGTTTCATCGTCATCAATAAAAGCGATAATACGCGAGTTCGCGCTCGCCAATCCAGCATTTCGAGCGTTCGAGACACCGGGGGTGGGCTCGCTTACATAAATAATTGGCACACGGCTATTTGGGGCAAGTTGTTTTACAATGCCTTCAGCACCTGCTTCAGGTGAGTTGTCAGCTATTACAATTTCCGCCGTTTCTAATGATGCGTCTGACATCGCCAAAATGCTTTCAACCGCATTCTTCAATCCGTCGTTTCGGCGGAATGTTGGGATGACAATGCTGACACTGACTGATTGGCTCATGCGATAACCCCGAACTCTTTCGCTGCTTGCGTAGGCGTGGATAGAGTTGCGCCAAGGCTAACTGCTTGCTGCGCTAAATCAGTGAGTAGTTTCGAGGTTGTACCAAATCCTGTAGGCTCATCAGACACATCGTGAGTAAAGATGATCACCCATCCACCTGTTTTTCCAGCGGCCTCTATTGCATTTTTAGCGCGATTTTCGGTCATGGGGTTGCCGTTTAATTCATAGCACCGCAATTGAGCCAAATCGACTTTCCCAAGGTTTGTGCCCGGAAGGATACCGCGGCATAGATCGAATTGTTCAAAGACTTCCTTCTTTGTGTCGTACAGTGTTTCACCATACGGATAGGCCAAGCTAGTGGGACGATTCTTCAGCCCCGCTTCCGCTAAATGGCGCAAATTGGTTTTAATGTCCTCTAATACGGTGAGACGATCAGTGAGAGCGCAATCCATGTGGCTGTGGGTGTGCGCACCTATTTCATGGCCACGGTTTTCAAGGTCCAGCATGGTGGCGATATCGTACATTTTGCCATAGGGCCCTGTTTCGCCGATCATTTTTGTACAGGCATAAAATGCTGCTTTTCCATCGTGCTTTTCAACAATGTCCGCACCGTTTACTGCTGAAAGGGGGAAGTCATCAAAAGTGAAAGACACATGAAATTTGTCACCAGAAATAATGGCTGGGGCAGCGTGTCTCCATTGCGTCATTCGGCGTTTTAATTTGGCCGGCAGTGTACGAGAAGGGTTGTGTTCCCAATCAATCATGAAGTGCCTCCGCGTATACAAGTGCCCGCCATAGTTTTAGGGCGCGCCCCCTAAAACTAGTAGGCAGGAAAGTAGAAGAAATGATGAATTTACTTATGCCTTTAAAAGCAGGTTTTAAGGGCAGAGGTGATAGTGCAGTGGCTGCTTTGAATAGGCTTGTTGATTGGAGCTCTTCCGGGTGTTTCCCGACGGCTTTTGTGAAGTTTGCGCCAGACCCACCATATTTGCGCATTAGGTCTTCGTCTGTATCCAATCCGAGGTGTGTCGCAGTATTGTCTAGGTGAATGATCGGGTAGGCCTTAGCAATACGCAACCCCCAGTCCACATCCTCCCAGCCCCAGCCTTGAAAACTTTCATCAAAGGGAATTTCTTCAAACAAATCCTTGTGGGCCATGACGTTGCTTGTGAATACATAACGTCCTGGTTCCATGCTTCTTACATTTGCAGGAACACATTCGGATTGTTCGGCTTGCCATCGATGTAGCGAAAACTCTTTTTCTAATGAAGCTTGCTTCAAAGAGAAACCGCCAACGACCAATTTGGGCGCGCTATGGCGTTCGATTTCAGCTAGGTAATTTGAAAGAAATTCGGGATCATCTGGAAGCATATCAGCATCGAGCATCAATACCCACTCATTGCGCGCGTGATGCAAAAGTCGATTACGGGCACCAGATCTTCCTAGGTTTTTATGTGAACAAACTATTCGAATTGGAAAGTGTTGTTGTGCGGCTAACTCTCTCGCGGCTTTGATCTTTTCAGGGACTTTGCCACCGTCATCAAACAAGATGAATTCAGTTCGTTCGATGTTCTCACATGATGCCAATGAACTGATGAGAGGGGTTGGATCATCCATATAAGTTGGAACGAGCACCGAAAGCGTTTGTTGGGCCGAGGTTTCCCATTGTGAATTGTCAAAAGTTGTTTCGTTGGAATTTGAGGCGCTTCCCTTTAAGGATACGTCTGAAACATTCTCTTCTGACATTTGATAGCTCGCTCAGCGTGGTGTTTTTGAATCGCCCAATAAACAAGGGGCGGTCATCAATATAACGTAAAGATCAAACCAAAAAGAGGCTTTTTCCATATACTCCATGTCCAACCGCACGCGCTCTTTTACAAGGTCAGCGGTGTGAACAGGACCACGAGATCCGTTTATTTGTGCCCATCCAGTTAGACCCGGCTTCATGCGATGACGGTGAGCATATTCTGCAACGATGTTGTGAACTTCTACTTCTTCAGTCGTCATACCAACAGCGTGTGGTCTTGGGCCGACTAGTGACATGTCGCCGAGCAGAATGTTGATAAGCTGTGGCAATTCATCAAGGCTAGTTCTACGCAATAATGCCCCGATTTTGGTGACACGTTTGTCGTCTGCTACTGTTTGAACTACACGTTTTCCGTCTTCGGCATCTCTGTCTGGTAGCATGGTTCTAAACTTCCAAACGCGAATGATTTGGTTGTTGAAGCCATGTCTTTTCTGTCTAAAGAAGAGAGGGCCAGGACTGTCTAATTTGATCATCAGTGCAATGACCAGCATGAATGGGAAAAACAGAGTCAACATCGCGCCAGCAACAACAATATCTAAGGCACGTTTTATTGCAGCTCTGCGAATATCTTTCGGCGCGCCCGATACATATGCGGCCGGTGCGTCAACAATGTTTGCAATAGAAGTGTTTTCAGGACTGAAGCCTTCGAGGTCCAGCATTAAGATCACTTCTTGTGGAAGCATGCGTAGACGATCAATAAGAGTGCGAACTCGCTTTTGTGCGGTGGACGTCACTGTTAGGACTATTCGGTCAACTTCGGGAAGTTTTTCCCAAGCTAAAAGGTCGTCAACTTTTCCTAGAACTGGAACGCCAGAGATAGCACTTGGTGTTCGGTCTAATCGATCTTCGAACACACCTAAAATGTTCATGTCGCGCTTGCTACGGTTTCGTTCGATAAGGTCGTAGGCTGCAGGCGTAGCACCAATAATCACAACATTGTCCGCCAATGCTCCAGATCGCGTAAGTGAGCGAACCAAAGCTGCGTAATGAAGGTGAAGCGCAATATAGCCAATGAAGATGATGGCGCTGATCTGTAGTAAATGTTGAACGCCAGCGCCCAATGTTAGAATAAGGCTAGAAACGTTGATGAAAACTAATCCGCAAAATACACCCAGCGCGACCCGCCCAAGATGTGTAATTGGAGATTCTTCAAATGAAAAACGGTACGCACCACTCGTCTTCATACCTAAATAGGCTGCAATAGGGGCTATCACATAGGGAAGTGAAGTTCTGAAACTCTCGCCCAGAAGGTCAAAATTCAACAAATAACATGCAAGGGCGACGACACCGAATCCAGCAAAAAAATCAAACACCCTGATGGAAAATCTCAATCCGGCGCGATCTATTGGGAAACGTTTATTCGGTTTTGGAAACTCTGAGTTATCTGTGGTGGGCTTGGAGCTTTGGAACTGGCGCAAGTTCGCTAGACGAAAAGTCTCGCGGTTAGCTTCTTTGCCTTGTTCCGTTGTATCGAGGCTCATGCCGGCGGATTCCAATAATCGATTATCTAAGTTAGGTATTCTATGTTTTCATTTACATTAGCAAAGCCAACCTAAGATGAACACTTCAATCCACACCGAGATATGTTTTAACTTTAAGTCTTATACAATAACTTGCTTAATTTTTATTTGTCCAATTCTCAAATAATGCAAGTAATGGTGACGGGTCACTTTAATACAATGTTTAGAAACCGCCGCCGGTTTTAAAACCTCCGCCACGTCCACCAAGTCCTCCAGAAGAAGGAAATTTGATACCAGACGATGACCTTTTAGATGGAAAACGGCGTGTTGTAGGGCGGCCACCAAAAGGAGAGGGTGAACGCCGACGTCCGCGATAACCTGTACTTTGTCTTGCAGCTTCTTTAGCGATCTCTATGGCGATATCACCAAAAATTGAGGGCAAGCCCAAGGTGGAAGATCGACCACGGCCACCAAATTCAGGGTCTACACGTGGCGAGCGCCTTTTGATTGCTTTGTTGAGCAATCGGCGAGCACCTTGGATATCCGTGTGACCACGAAGAAGCGAAGTAATAACTGTTTCGAGGCTAGAGGCCTTAAAACTAGCATAAGGACTATCAAATTTAGCTGCTTTGAATTCTCGTCTGAGTCGCTCTAAAAGAGATAAGTCTTTGCGGCGCTCTTTAGGGCCGTCATTGAGGTCATCTGCAGTAACTTCGAACTCTAATTCTTCAGTACGCAGTTTGACTAAGCGGTCTACTAGACGATCATCTTCGGGTGTAACTGTCTCTGCAACCAATACACGCAGGTCAGGGAAACTGGCTCGTTTAAGAGCATTTTCCAAAACACGTCGTGCTTCCATTGCTGGTCCGGAATCTGAGTTGATAGCGGCTTCATGTGATTGCGCTAGAGCTTGGTGCCTTGCTTCTGCAGCATCTATTTGGGCATCCAAAGCATCTACTGATGATCTAAGTTGATCAGCGTTGGCTTTCAAGTTATTCGCGCCACCACTTTCTAGGGCGTCTGCTTCGGCTGTCTCTAAAGCTTTCCGCGCTTTTGATAGTGCAATTTCTGTCTTTTCAACATGCTCAGCTAATCTGACTGGAAGCTCAGTAAGGCGACCATAGTTTAGATAGGCTTGATCATACTTGCAGAGTTTGGCGACCCAATTGTCCAGGAAACGGATAAACGCGGAAGCTTTGTATTCTGGAGTTCTGAACTTTCGTTCCCAGAGGTATTTGAAAAGAGGTTCATTATCATATGGCTCTCCTTTCTTTTCGCGGTCTTCCTCAGCTAACTCTAGCTTTGACAATGCACGCTCGGTTATCCCAGCTGAATCTTCCAATGCTTCGGCCAAGACTTGGTAGTCCTCATCTTCAGCAAGAGAAGTTTGAATTTTTAGGACGCGTTTTTCATAGGTCTCTACAGCGACATCCAATCGGGATGACAATTCCTCGCGCTCTGTTTCTAAACGCAGTATTTCTTGAGACGCTAAATTCAATTTTTCCTGTTCATCAGCAATGAAAGCGTCATGAGAGGTCAGAAGAATTTGTGCGCGTTTCTCTGAGTTTAGCAGTGTTAATTCATCAGATTCAGTGTCATCAGCGAGTGTTTCCAAGCGCATCTCGGCTAGGGATTGGTAGGCACCAACTTGCTCTTTACGAATTTCAGCTATACGGGCACGGGCATCATCAGAGGCCTCAACAGCATGAGCCAATTGTTTGCGAGCGCGTACAATGCTCTCGTCCAATTGTTCTAATGCTTCTCTGCCGTTAATTAATCTTCCCATTAGATCACCAACTAAAAATCGTTCCATCGAGTGTCTCGATGGTGAAATCTGGAGTTAAATGCCCTTTTTCCTTTTTTCCAATTTCAGAAAATTGGATAATTGAATCGTCTTTTTTATCCGCGGCAACACGGTCAAACTCTGCTTTTGGAACACGAACACCCCATATTTTAACACGTTTCGCGTTTTGTGTTTCGATACTAGAAACCGGAACTTCTAAAACGCGGCCTGCACCATCAACAGCTTCAACTATTAAATAGTAATTCGGGCGTTGAGGCGCATCATCAGGAATTCGAAATAGTCCAGAATACTCGTTTGGGCGGGATACAATTCTGACGGTGTATTCTTCTTCCAAGTCACCTTTGAGAAGATTCAGTGCGGAAATTGCGGTCAATGCTTGATCGCGATCGCCGTCTTTAACTGCATCAATCCCATCCTGATAATATGTTTCAACACGCGTATCTATTCGGTCGTTTTCGGCTAATTCCTGAATTTCTGTTCGGAGTAGAGCAAGTTGGTCAGGAATGGTATTTTGCAATTCAGTTTGAATTGCTTCCGCTTTAGCCTTTTGAGGCTGTGACACACCGAAATGCCACATACCTGAAGCGACAATTAATGCAGCGATACTCCCCGTAACTGGCTTCAGCCATTTATCGCGTTTGATGTAGATCTTCGCTAGTTTGGTCTTCCAGCTTGGTTTGGGAGGTGTGTAGACAAACCTGTTTTCTTCGAGTGCTTTTACGCCGTCCATCAAAGTCTCATCAGAAACTTCGATACCTTGTGCTGTATAGATCTCTTTTAGGCGTAAGATCAGTTCCTTCTCGCGCGCGTCGGCATCAAGTTCACCTAACACCAATTGTTCGCGATGGCGCAAAGTATCAACGATGTCCATAGCTATAAGGACATCGTCGAGCGTTTGTTCCGACTTTGGAGCATCAAAGACAACTTCATCATTATCGATTTTTGTTGCAGGCTCAGGCTTGGGTTTTTCGTCCGTCATTTACGCCTTTGGAAGTAGGGCGTTAGAAGCGCCTTCATGCACGAGACGTGTAAGGCGGCGCTTGCCATCTTCCACAGTTTCACGAATTTCTTCAGAATTTTCCGTCGCTAAAATGCGCATCTCTTTGATGATTTCTTGGCTGCGGATTTGGTAATTTACAACCGAATCTACAAGCATTTTCACAGAAGCAGCGGAAACTGTTGGGCCGTATCCAGCTTTTAGAGCAGCTTCCTGAACTTTTCCGCCAATGTCAGCCAACGTTTCTAGAGATTCGTTTACACCCTTTTTCATGGCTTCAAGTGTCTGAGTGCTTTCGTGCAATCCATGAAGACCGGTGAAGGAGGCTGTTAGAGCTGTAAGCACAACTTCATTCGTTGAGAAGAATGAAACAGACTGAGCATAAATGCGTTCTTTTGCTGATGTTGTTTGTACAAGGCGTGCCATGATCACTTCGGATGTGTTGTACCCTATAGTGATATTGTCTGACAGGTCCTTGGCAATTTGGTAACGCTTTTCTTCGCCTTGAAGAAGGCGAAGTTTTTCATCGCGTACCAATTCAAGGTTTGCACGACGAGCCGCATCGTGTCCGACATAATCAGTCACATCCTGCAGTGCAGCTGCGACCACTTCTTTGGCTGCATCGAGTTTTGTTTCGGCGTTTTGGAGAACTTCAAGGGCAAGCACTTCAGATTGTTTCAAAGCACCACGGAAATCCAGATATGCTTCAAGAATTTGCTTTTCTTTGTCGATCTGGTTCGCTGATTCAGCTTGAACTTCAAGGTAAAGATCTTTGATTTTTCCAAAGCGAGACGCAATATCACCGCGCGTCATTTTCATCCACGCATTGGATACCCGCTCCATTGTGGAGATTTTGCCATCGGAATATTGGTCTACAAGAGATTTTGAATCATCGCGGATTGAGTTGAACGCCGCTGTAATGCCTTCATAACGTTCTCCAACTGTGACACCTGAAATGTGTTCACGTACAATGTCGTTGAAAGTAGACATTTGATCTAGTGTGCGGGCAATCGCAGCGGTTTTCTCTGGGGCTAAATCAGCGATTTGTTCCAATAGGGCGACAATTGGGGCAGTATCACTCTGTCCCTCAGGCATAATTCCAAGATTACGTAATCCGCCGATAGCTTTATCGAGGTATTGAAGTGCTGTCGGGCTTTGAGTAGCCGTAGAAATTGGAGTGTTCATAGAAATTGTCCCTTCAGATTGCGTCGGTATAAACCGCAATGCCCCCACGAATTCGAGAAAAAATCGAAGACTTGGTTTCATACATCAAGTTTGAAGACACAAATAGCCTATTCACCTGATGAGCGACATATTTTTATACATGTTTCTTCTGGGCGATTTTGATCAAATATAGTTATTATTTTTGTCGTACTCAATTTTGAGTATGACACTGCTATTCGGCCCCATTAATTCTTAGAAATCTACGTAATGGAGTGGGAAAATGAAAAATATTGTTGCGATGATTTCGCTAGGAGCTGCATTGATGTCACCAGCAGCGATTGCACAAGTCTCTGAAGGTAGCGCTGATATCACAATGACCATGCAAAAAGCGCAGGCGACAACGTCGATTTCAGGGTTAGACGATTTTGCGTTGTCATATGATGAGAATGGGGTGACGGGAGCTGTTGAAGATACTTTTTGCCTCTATTCTTCTACAGCTAACTTTACCTTCAATCTCGAAGGGCAAAATCAAAATGACTCCCGATTTAACTTGGTAGCAACGGGGCTGCCAGCGGTAAGGTATTTACCTATTATTGAGTTCATAAACTCTGACGGGTCTATTAGTTCTGATAGAATTACAAGCGTTTCCTACTTGAGAGGAACAGACGTCACGGTTGATGGAAGTGCCTATATGACCGATGAGACATGTACCGATTTCGATAATGTACAATTGGGGATAAATGTCGTTGGGGCAGCCGATGCATTCGATGCAATTGATGACAATCTGGAACACATATTTTCTGATACTTTGACAATGACTATAACGCCGGAACTTTAGGTGGGCTGGATTATAAATGCGCATACTCATTTTGGAGTATGCGTGCAGTGTTACCCTGTATTTACTTGTTGATGTTCATAAATTTTCAGGACGCGCCATGAGACAGTTATTTGTTTTTTTTGCATTGATATCGCTTTCTGCACTCTCGATGAGTGCTAGCGCCGATCAGTCTGCAGAGGTTTCTATAGAGTTGTCTATGCAGAAAAAAATTGGCTCGGTTTCAATCACTGGGCTCTCTGATATATTTATCGAGTATCAAGAGGGGGGAGCCAATGATTTCACCAATTGGTATTCATCGGATTTGATGGAATTTTGTGTTCGCACTCATGGTACTCGTTTTTATATGACGGTAGAAGGTTCAAACGATGTCGGTCGAGATTTTACGATGATCGGTGTCGGGCAAGCAGAACCCCACAAAATTCTTTATCGAGTTCGCGCGATGAGAGTGTTGGATGTGCCAGTCCCACAGCTTTTATATGATATGCCGCCTGGTGAAGCCAAGAGTATAGCAGTTTCCCAAGATTTTGTCGGTTCAGAATGCGATTCCGGGGGTAATATTGGATTGGAGCTTCGGATGAATAAGTACAATTCTGACGAGCATATCACCAATGTCGCTGAAGCATTGAGTGGTGCTGGGCCTCATGAGTTTGTCGATACGCTCACTTTAATGCTCTCACCGCATTTTTAGTTTTAGGCACAGGCCAAAGTATAAATAACGTACCCACTTTCAGGTATGACAAGCCTTTTTGATTGTAGTTCTTCTTTAGTGTGTTTTGATCAGGAGAATGATATGAATAAGACTATATTGAGTGGCTTGAGCGCGATCGCTTTATTGGCCACAGGCGCAGTTAATGCACAGGTCACTGAATCTGTCGATGTTGGTGTGACTATCCAAAAAGAAGCGCCAGTCGTGACGATTTCTGGATTAGATTCAGCAATGACTTCCAGTTACGATGGAGACCGATTTTCCGAAGTTTTACGGAACAATTTTTGTATCTATTCTTCAACAGTAAATTTTTCATTCATGCTTGAAGGAACTAATGATCAGGGGGGAGATTTCTTTTTATCCGCTCCGGGTGAAACATTGCTAGGTTATCATCCTTCTTTATCCCAAGCGAGCCCAACTGGAAATATTGAGGCTAGTTTGACTGGTGAATTGACTGCCGGAGAAGCAGTTTCAATTGATGGCAATGAGTTTGTTCAAGATGAAACTTGTACAGATTATGAAAATGTCATTCTTGCTCTGAGTTTTTATGCATATGGTAATCCAAATGATCTCAATACTGTTTACGACAGCATCGACGATGGGCTTGAGCATGTTTTCACAGACACTTTAACTATGACTGTCACACCTGAGCTTTAAGAGTTAAAAAGGGGAAGGTTTCAATGAAATTTCAAATTTTTGGTTCTGTTGCAGCCTTCCTTTTTATGCCGGTGGCGCATGCACAAGTTTCAGAGTCTGCAGACATAATGTTGACTATTCAAAAAGAGTCTTCGGGACCTGCTATAAGCCTAACAAAATTTCAGGATATGCGTTTTAGTCAGCACGAACTTATTGATGGAAATACTAGCTATACAAGCCCAATCAATACGTTTTGCGTATATTCTGAAACGCCAACTTTTACCGTCGAGGTTAACACTGCAAACAATCGAAAATTGGTCGATTCTACAGAGTTAGCCGATCCGGATGCTATTAAGATTCATTATACGATGGGATTAAGTGAAATAGCTGAAGATGGCTCAGTGATTCAGTTTTTAGATTCTATCTACCCGGGCCATGCTCCTGAAGTGATTGATATCAGTAAGTCTATGCGCGGAGAAAACTGCGACACAGGCAATAATATTGGTTTGGATTTAGGAATTCGCAAAGTGAATTTCGACGCGGCATTGGAGAAATTAGAGCCGGGGCGAGATTATGAATTTGTCGATACTATTACACTGACAATTGCTCCAAACCTTTAACAATTACAATCGATTGATCTGATTGGTTTGATTGGAATATTTGAAAAAATATCGGGGAAGAATTATGAAACGAGGTTTCATTATTACAATGGCTGCCATTTGTTGGGGCGGTTCGGTTTCAGCTCAAGTTACAGAAAGTGCTGATTTAACTCTAACTATCGAAAGAGATCCGCCACCAACGCAGGTCGCACTTTCTGGGTTTACAGATCTAAACCTGACCTACAATGCAGATACTGGAGAATTCGACACAGATGATCTGACGTGGCCGATGTGTATGTATTCTTATGAGGATGAATTCACTCTGACTTTAGAGAGTACTGCTTCAAATACGGCAGGAATTTTTACTCTAAGAGAGAGTGTTAGTCAGATAGCATTTGCAAATATGGGTATGGTTCTACATCGGCGGTCACCCACGGGTGAAACCATGGAAGGATTAGCATCATTCCGAGACGGCTTGGTCAATGTTGTGGATTTGGCTGATGCCAAGCAGGATGAGACTTGTTCATCACATCCGAATGTTCATTTTTTGTTGGATTTTCCAACTATCCAAAGTAATGTAGATTTTGCGCTCCGAGATCCTGTTCGCAATAGAATTAGTGATCCAGAAAATTTCCAGTACTCAGCAACATTTACACTCACAATGGAACCGCTTCTTTAGGCACCGGAAAGACTTTAAAATACTGTTTGTTATTTGGAGATGAAATGAAAAAAATTATTTTTGCGACTATTAGTACTTTAGTTTGGATTTTGCCTGCAAATGCGCAAGTTTCCGAAAGTGCCGAATTTTCATTAAAAATCGAAGAAAATGAAAACCAACCAACGGAAGTTTTACTTACCGGATTCAATGATTTACAAGTGTCTTACAACAAGGACACGGAACAGTTTTCAGTAGATGAAATAACTTGGCCCATGTGCATGTACAGCCGAGAAGATGTTTTCAATTTAACTGTTGAAAATACTTCCGCTCATTCTCATTCTGATCAAAGACATTTTGCGATAGAACACGAGAATGGAATTGCGTACATCCCATTAGTAATGGACCTGTATCGTAGGGGGCCAAACGGCGAAACACTTGAAGAAATTGGACATTTGGGTCATGCGATTCCTGTTGAGGTGGACATCGCGGATGCCAAGCAAGATGAAACTTGTTCGCAATACCAAAATGTTCATCTTAAAATCACGAGTTCAACACTTAGGGGAAAAGTCTTGGGTTTTTATCAGTCTCCACAAGATGCTGGTTTAACAGATGCAGATCTTGATGATTTGCGATTTTCCTCGATATTTACACTCACAATGGAGCCGAAACTTTAAGTCTCACGGATAAGCCGTTCACCCTGATTGCGGACATTGCCCACATCAGGGTGAACGGGCCAAGCGTGCATATCTATTGCTGGAAATGGGCGCATTAGGTCAAACACATCCATATAGTGTGCTGTCATCCAGTGCTCATAGTTTTCCGGATGAATAATAACTGGCATGCGCGTGTGAATGCCTGCTGTGACATCATTAGGTGTGGTCGTAATCAGCGTAAAAGTATCCAATTCTGAACCATCAATCATGGCGCGACTCCATAAGCCAGCACAACAAAACCAACGTCTATTTCTTAGTCCAATCGCAAAGGGAATTTTTGAACCCTTTGGGCCGGACCATTCATAATACCCGCTCATAGGAATTAGACACCGATGATGCCGAAATGATCCTTGATATGACTTGCTTTCATTGATGGTTTCACAACGAGCATTGAATGTTGAAAACTTCTTTTCCGATAGCGGTTTCTTCCACCATGACGGGACAAGTGACCATTGCATCGGAACCAACTCAAAGCCCGGTTGTCTATGTTCTCGGGGACGAATTATCGGTGCGAAAGACATGGGCGCGATATTATAGCTGGGTTCAGGTGGATCAACATTATCAGGCTCAATGAGATTGAGAGCAGCGTGGTATTCTTCCCACGTAACACCATGTCTAAAAAATCGTCCGCACATATTATCTTGTATAAACTGAAGGACACATTTCGACCAGCAAAATCGCTCAATACAATTAGATGATAAAATAAATGATTGAATAAATCATCTGTTTGTGTAATTGATAAATCTGGAGAGATTTAATGGATGATCAATATAAAAATTTGGTGTTGCCTTGGGTTGGCAGGATTGAAAGGCAGTTTTCAATTCTAATGCGGGAAGCATTGGCAGAACATGATCTTACATACCCAGAATTCCGGTTGGTAGGAATGTTGTGGGGAGAGGATGAAGGGTATTCACAAAAACATCTCGCTGCGCGCCTTGGTCAAGATGCGTCAGGCATTTCTGTGATATTGAAGCGCTTGGAAAATAAAGGGATGGTTGAACGTATTCGTGACCCTGAAGATGCTCGTGTCTACCGTGTCAAATGCACACCGCTTGTCTATCAGTTGGAAACCGTCACACGCGCTCTGGGGACTCAAGAAGCTATAGCTGTTCAGGGATTGAAGTCGGATGAAATCTCAATTCTGACTAATCTGTTGGAAAAAGTATCTTTGAATCTTAGTCAAAAAACCGGCGTGCTTTGAATTGCCACCTCTAATAGGAATATTGGAAAAATAGAATGTACATTTTAATTATTGGTCTAGCGCTTTTTCTGGGGTTGCATTGTTTTGCTTCAATAAGGTCACGTGAACCTGGAAATATTGCGCAAAAATACGGAATAAAATACAGAGCGGCTTTTTCTCTGTTGTCTTTAATAGGCTTTGCTCTTTTGGTTTATGGGTATGGCGTCGCACGCGCTGATCCAAACTGGAACGAACCGATATGGATAGCACCTGAATGGACGCGTCATCTCATTCTTGCAATTATGCCATTCTCAATGATCTTGTTTGCGGCTGCTGAGGCACCTGCCGGTTACATTAAGAAATACACCAAACACCCCATGGTGAATGGTCTGAAATTATGGGCGACAGTGCATTTGATCTATAATGGAGATTGGCCTTCAATAGCGTTGTTTGGAGGTTTCCTCTTGATGGGGAGTGTGTCACGCACAATGTCCAAGTTGAGAAAAGATGAAGGCGCTCGACGCCAAGATGTATCCATAAAAGGAGATGTAATTTCAGTCGTAATTGGGTTGGCACTGTATCTTGCCATTTTATTTTACTTGCATGAATGGTTGATTGGTAGACCAGTATTGCTTTAAGCCTTCTATCGAACGTTCAAATTGAGCGATGTAAGTATGAGTGCAGTTTTGGCTGCGCTCATATTTTATTGGAGTGAGTAAAATGTCTGCCCAAAGTCAAGTTCGTCGTAAAACGGTTAAAGATATTGCCAAAGCCAAAGGCGGAACGCCGATTGTCTGCCTAACGGCTTATGATGCGCCGATGGCGAAATTGATGGACCCTTTTGCTGATTTAATTCTCGTCGGCGATAGTGTTGGAATGGTGGTCCATGGATTGGATTCTACCGTCGGCGTGACAATGGAAATGATGATCTTGCATGGTCAGGCAGTCATGCGAGGAGCCTCTCAGGCAATGGTCGTTGTGGACATGCCCTTCGGATCATATGAAACAAATCCAGACGTTGCTTTTTTGAATGCTGCTCGGATTATGAAAGAGACTGGCTGTCAGGCTATCAAAATTGAAAGCGGTGAATACGCAGCCGAAGCTGTAGAGCACATGGTTGAACGCGGTATTCCAGTTATGGCGCATGTTGGGTTACGTCCTCAGGCAGTAAATGTTGACGGTGGCTTTCGCGCGAAGGGGCGTTCAGCGATCGAACGAAAACGAGTTCTAGCAGAAGCTAAAGCAGCTGATGAAGCTGGGTGTTTTGCTATGGTTGTTGAAGGGGTTGCAGAAGATCTAGCAGATGAGATCACAAAGCTGGTTTCTTGCCCAACAATAGGCATCGGAGCATCGGCAAATTGTGATGGGCAGGTATTGGTAACAGACGACATGATCGGCATGTTCGATTGGGTACCAAAGTTTGTTCGTCGTTATGGCGATGTGCGTGGTGAAATTGGCCGTGCGGTTGAAGCATATGCTGCAGATGTGAAAGCAAGACGTTTTCCAGGGCCAGATGAAACATATTCACTGTCAACAAATGGAAAAACAAAGTAATCATTGATTGCTAGGAGTGGGCAGGACGGTTAGTGTCCGCTATTGAATCGAATTTCCCAGCGTGCTGGTGGTGTATTGGAATTTAGGAAGGTCGACCGTGAGCGACATTTTTGACGAAGTAGAAGAAAACGTAAAAGCCGACAAACTCAATAAATTCTGGGACAAAGCTTGGCCGTTTGCTCTTGGAGGTTCCATTGCCATCATCGCTATGGTTGGAGCAAATTCTTATTTTGAAGACCGTGCTAAAAAAGAGAATGAAACAAACGGTAGAGCGTTTGAATTAGGATTGAAATCCTTAGAGGCTCAGGATCTGGCAAGTGCCAGAGAAAAGTTTGGCGAATTACTGGATAAAGACACTGGTTTTGCCTCTCTTGCTGCTCAACATCTTGCGCAAGCTGAGTTGGAAATGGCAGGTGATACCGAGGCTGCAGCAAAAGCACTCGAAGTTTCCGCTCAAGGAGAAGGTGCGCTGGCTGATCTTGCGAAGCTTAAAGCGGCCTATTTCTTGGCAGATACAAAATCTCTTGCTGAAGTTGAAGCCGCACTTGGAAGCCTTGTTGAAAATACAGGTAGCTTTGGTGCTTTGGCACGTGAGCTTGTTGCTGCAAAAGCATTTGAAGAAGGCGACTTGGAACGTGCGAGATCAGAGTATCAAGCTTTAACACTGAGATTGAACACGCCTCAAGGTGTGCAGCAACGCGCGAACGAAGCCTTAGCTGTGTTGCCTGTGAATACTGCTTCAAATGAAGTAGAGGATAGCTTACCAGCAGAAGAAACATCAGCTGAAACAGCAGTAGAGGACCCAGCATGAGAACTGTAAAACTAACTGCTTTGGGCGCATTTCTAGGATTGGCTCTTGCTGGTTGTACATCAGCCGAAAAAAAGGCAGCAGACGCTGCTGATCGTGCTCAACGTGTTCCATTGATTGCTTCAGATCAAGAACTGGTTTCAGACCCAGCTTATGCTTCTATGTCAGTGTTTCTGCCAACAGCGTCAGACGACATTGATTGGCCGCAAGCAGGTGGAAATGCTGAAAAGAGACCTGGCAATCGTGTTGGTGCAAAAGACTTTGAGATTGCTTGGAAAAAGAAAGTTGTACAGGGATCTTCTCGTACAAAACGATTGATCACTGCTCCCGTAGCAACAGCTGACTCATTATACATTTTGGACAGCGAGCAAACAGTTAAAGCACTCAACAAATCTGGCTCAGTTGTTTGGAGTAAAAAGCTCGAGCCACCTCGTAAACGCGATAAACTCGCTGTTGGCGGCGGTCTGGGGGTTGCAGACCAGAAAATTATTGTGACATCGGGATATGGTTACGTCGTTGCTCTTGATATCAATTCTGGAGCTGAAATCTGGAAACGTGAAACGCAAGCTCCGATCACTGGGTCACCAACTATAGCGGGCAATTATGCGTATGTGACTTCTTCTAACAATGAGATTTATGTTTTCAACCTGAGTGATGGAAGCATTGAATGGTCGGACCAAGCGATCGCTGAAAGCGCCCGCGTTTTATCGGCACCAAGCCCTGCAATTTCAGGTGACTTGTTAGCAGCTCCATTTTCATCTGGTGAAGTGATAGCTTATCTTCCCGGAAATGGGCGTCGCCTTTGGTCAGATAGCTTGACGCGCGGCGGACGCTTTACTCCGATTTCTGCAATCAACGACATTGCTGGAAATCCTGTTATCGATGCTGGTGCAGTCTTTGCCGCAAGTCAGTCTGGTGTTCTTGTTTCAATTGACGCTGTAAGTGGTACTCGCTTGTGGGAAAAATCATTTGGATCAATCAACACACCGGCACTTACTGGACAGTTTGTATTTGCAGTAAATGTGGATGGACAATTAGCGTGTTTTGATAAGAGCACAGGCGGAGTTGTCTGGGTGAAGCAGCTAAAACAGTTTGAAAAAGAGAAAAAGCGTAAAAACCGCGTCGTTTGGACTGGACCTGTTATTGCCTCTGATCGTGTTATCCTAGCCTCTTCTGAAGGTAAGGTGATAGCGATTGACCCTCAGACGGGAGAGGTGGTAGACGAACTGAAAGTTGGAGATGCTGTTTACATTGAGCCAATTGTAGCCCATGAGCATGTCTACCTTCTTTCGGATGACGGCGATTTGATCGCAATCCGTTAAGTTGAAGGTCTACATCTAATAAATAAAAGGACTGATTCATGGCGTTAAAGGTGGCCATCGTCGGACGCCCTAACGTTGGGAAATCGACGCTATTTAACCGACTTGTCGGAAAAAAAATTGCTATTGTGGATGACCAACCCGGTGTCACGCGCGATCGTAAAGAAGCACGTGGACGTTTAGGGGATCTGGAACTTGATCTAATCGATACTGCGGGTTTTGACGATGTGAATGATGCATCACTCGAAGCGCGCATGCGTCATCAGACTGAATTAGCAATCTCTGAAGCTGATGTGTCGCTATATGTGATTGATGCACGTATCGGTGTCACGCCTATTGATCGCGTGTTTTCAAAGCTATTGCGACAAGCTGATAAACCTACAATTCTAGTGGCGAACAAGTGCGAAGGTCGGCAAGGTGATGTCGGTCTTACAGAGGCATTTAGCCTAGGTTTTAATGAACCTATTGCTCTATCGGCCGAACATGGCGAAGGCATGAGTGATCTTTTTCAGGCGCTAGTATCGGCGGCTCCTGAACTGACAGACCCAGATGAAATGGGTGAAGAAGAGCCTGCATGGGACGACGATTTTGTTGAATTTGACCCGGAAGCAGAAGAGATAGAGGCACCTCCAGAACGTCCGATGAAGTTCACGGTAGTTGGTCGTCCAAATGCTGGTAAGTCCACGCTTTTGAACGCTCTATTGCAATCGGATAGACTTCTGACCGGGCCTGAAGCGGGAATTACACGTGATAGTGTGACAATCGCTTGGGAGTATGAAGGACGCGAAATGCGTCTGGTGGACACAGCAGGTCTCCGTAAAAAAGCCAAAGTTCAAGAACGCTTAGAGAAAATGTCGACGGGTGAAACTATTCACTCGATCAAATATGCAGATGTTGTTGCGATCGTGATGGATTCGCGCGATGCATTTGAGAAACAAGACCTTCAGATTGCTGACCTCGTATTGCGTGAGGGGCGCGGCGTTGTATTTGTTTGTACCAAATGGGACCTCGTGGAGAATGGTGGCGAACTTCGCCGCGAGCTTGAAGACAAGGCTCGACGTTTATTGCCTCAAGCCAAAGGTGCACCTTTGTTGACTGTTTCGGGTGAAACCGGACGTAATCTAGATAAAATGATGGCCGCAGCGGCAAAGGTTTTTGAAGATTGGTCTGCACGTATTAAGACACGTGATTTGAACAATTGGATGCAGCACTCGGTGCAAAAGCACCCACCACCTGCGCCTGGTGGACAACGGATCAAGCCGCGCTATATGGCTCAAATGAAAACGCGCCCACCTACCTTTGTTATGATGGCATCTCGCGGAAACCAAATGCCTGAAAGCTATAAGCGTTATCTAGTGAATGGTTTACGTGAAGCTTTTGATTTACCCGGTGTTCCTATCAGGTTGATTATTCGCCAAGGGGCTAACCCATATGCAGACAAAGCAGATGGGAGACGCAAGACCAAGGCAGAACGAACCGGACGAAAGAAATAAAAAAAGGCCAGCGATTTGCTGGCCTTTCTTTTTGAATTCATATTCTCTGTAGCGAGTGCTTATCCATATGCTGAATAGAGACTACACACCGCAACAGTTGCATCTTTCATCGCGTGATCGATCTCCTCAAGTGGAGCCAACAACGCCGTATGAATTTCGGAATACCCATGATCATCAGAAGCCTCTATATCTGAGCCTTCAGTGAGTTCATCAAATTTTGTGTTGCGACGGTCTTCAGCTGGGAAAACATCGCGGATCATTTTCACAGTATCTGGAATTTGCAATTGCGTAACTTGCTTCAATAATCCTTCAGCACTGATAGATGAGCCATGACGACGGGAGAATTCAGGAAGTCTGGCTGAAATCGAGAATGCATGCATCATGAGTGCCTGACGCATTGCATGAAGCACGTGTAAGTCTAGACGCGACTTATAACGGTCTGCTTTTAATTCTTTGCCTTCAACTTCTTCAAGAATGCGGTCAAAACGGGCAAGATCGACAGTGATCGAGTTTGCGAGTTTTGTGATTGAAGAGAATGTATCCAAGTCGGAGAAGAGATACCCAAGACGACGATATACTTGCGCGCTCGCGCGATCACTTCTCTTGGCAATAGCGAACCACAGACTTGGATCATAAAGGCAACCATAAGCTCTGAATGCTGGCAGACTTGTGAGGTTGCGCGCTTCAATAGCCATGGTGATAAGGCCTTGCATACGTTTTGAATTACGCATGAGATCTGCGAGACGGTCAGGTTCATTCCCTGCCGCTGAGCCAAAGCCACACGCCACATTTAGAGGAATGGCGAGTTGCTGTAGAATGGCATTTTGTGGAATAGCGCGTAGTGAACGCAGTCCCAATTCACCGGCGGATGCGCCTGTTTGGCGGCGCGATTTACGAGACCCACTTTTGAAAAGTAAACCTGGTCCGAACTCTAGCAATGCTGCTGGGTAATCCTTGTTGTCGAACAAAGTTTCGTGCCATTCGCGAAGAGAGCGATAGAAATCCCAACTGATGTCGCGGCGGCTGTAGAATGGGTCATCTAGATCCACATCTGGTTCTGCCAACGTGTGAATAGCAACTTCCAACAATGTAGATTTGGCGGTTTCAAGTGCATCGAAATGCATGAAGCCATCACCACCTTGGAATGAAAATTCGTGGATGAATGGAAGATTCTTCTGCGCAAATTGTGTGCGTGTCCAGGGAGTTAGAAGGTGATCAAAGCGGTTTTTGAATTGACCTGGGAAAGATCCACGTCCCATGGATTCACCGTGTGTGTTGAACAATAGAAGTTCAACACCTTCAAGGTCTTTATGTTTTGCCATTGCCGCGCCCACAAGATTGTGAATGCGCTCAATCGCCATATCTGCAGCAGGTTGTGATGAGAAACGACCTGAGTCTGAAAAACCAAACTGCAGACTCAATCGTCCACGTTCCTTTGCGTAAGCAATGAATGCTGGATCTTCGATTAGTCTTTCAACAAATCTATCACCACGTTCTAGTGCATCTGGTGTTTCAAACAAAGGAGATAGGTCGACGCGATCTGCAACGCCAAACTGGCGTGCGAGGAAGAGAGCACCCATAATTGTTGCTGGGTTTTCACTTTCCGCGATTAGAAAACGAATTGGAGTATCAGCATCGATGTGCTTCAAAATCTGAGCACAGAGCATGATTTGGCGGCGTGCTGTCATTTGTTCTTGGAACAAATCTGCAAAGTTAATCTGCTGCACATTTGCATCGTCTGCGCGTTTGGCCAACTCTGCTAATACAACACGCCCATATTCCACATCATCTGTTGCGATACGAAGTTCGTTTTGCAAAACAGAATGGATTTGAGCTGAATTAATGCGCAGATGAATGCGAGCAGTTCCAAGCCCGAGAGTTTCCATTTGAGAAGCAAGAAGCAAAAGCTCTTTCGCTGTTTCATCATTTGCATTGAGAGCAAGCTCTCGAAGACGAGCAATAATAGGTTTAAGTGTGACGACTTTTTGTTCTGAGTCAGGTGTTAGAGTATTGGCAGCGTTCACTAGGACTTCTGCATCAGTTAGGTCGCCGCCAAAAGCATTTGCAGCATTGCGAGCATGATCTGCCGCCGCTGAAAGCTGGTCCGCAACTTCGTTTAACTCTTCAACGCCTTCAATAGCTGACACACTAGAAGCGTACCGATCAAGTTGAACAGCCTTTTCTGACAATCTTAGGTGAAGCGTAGCACCCCAATGGATATCCGTACGTCCATCTAAATCGTATCCAACCCAAGAAGCCAAAGTAATCAAAGATGGATGAATGGATTTCCAACTATCTTTGAAATTTTCTTTAGCGACATCGAGAATGAGACTCCAGATTTGGCTTAGAGCAGTTTGACCGTTGAACAGCGCAGCTTGAACATCTTCGTGCTCCATCATCAAGGAGATTTGATCATCTTGATAGAGACCGTCCGCAGCAACCTTTTTTAATTCATCGCGGCATTCAGATCCGTCTTTTGAAATAGCTGAATCAACAAAAGCGCGTCTTAAGTTGCGGTTTAGAGCAAAAGTAGGGTGTGCAGTAAAAACAACACCAGAAGCCACACGTTCCATCGCAGCACGGTAGGCTTTTTCACCTTTTTGGGCGATGTTTTCTAGAAGTGCACGCAATTCCGCTTCAGGGTCATCTGCTGATAATAGGCGGTGGCGCGAACGAAAAGTGTTGCAACGATCCTCTAAGACTTTTCCACCTAATGTATTGATAACTTGGTGTATATCAGAGACTTTGAGTTTTTCAGATTCTAGATCACGAAACAGGTCTATCGCAAAACGACGAACAGAGTTGGTTTGAGGGTCTTGAGCCACATCTGCTGAATATTTTGATAAAGTTTTACGTGCGGATTCGATATACGAATCTGGAGATTTTCCATTCGATAATTGGGCTGGCATTTTAGTGGTCTCCTAGTATTCCATGTATCTGTCCACCGATCTTGCCAGTGGTCTAATACCGTTGCGGCACGCTTGTAACCTAAAGTTAGATAAATCCCAACCAAACAGTGGGTTTAGATTACATAATGATCAATTTTTAATTGGGAAATGCTTCAACATTAGCCTTTAGCCTCCTTTTGCGCAGCAAAAAGAGGTGAAAGGACGTGATTTTGTAAGTTGGCTGTTACAACTCTCTATAGGAAACGCGCTGATTATGTAAATCGCATTCCTTTGAAACGTAAAATGCCAACTTTGAGGCAACTTCTTCAGGAGTAGGAAGAAGGGATTGGTCTTCACCTGGTACAGCTGAAAAACGCATATCAGTGCGGGTTGCGCCAGGGTCAAATAGATTGACGTTCAATGCTGATTGTTCTGTTTCAAATGCCCATGCTTGCACTAAAGCTTCAAGACCAGCTTTGGATGCTTGATAGGGGCCCCAAAACGCACGTGGACGAACGGTGACACCAGATGTCAAGAATACTGCACGACCAGCTTCACTATTACGCAATAGGGGATCCAGAGCACGAATAAGACGCCAGTTTGCTGTCAAATTGATATTGATTGTGTCTTCAAAACTGCGCGGATTTACAGTTTCGAGAGGACCTAATGTTCCAAGTATTCCGGCATTCGCTACTAAACCATCAATGCGGCCAAAGCGTTCCATAAGAGGGGCAGCAATTCGATCAATTGATGATCCATCTTTTAGATCAAGTGTAATCAGTGTTGCACTTTCACCGGTGGATTGACGAATTTCATCATCTAGCTTCTCTAGGGCTTCTGTCGAGCGAGCCATAGCAATAATGTGAGCGCCCTGCTTGGAAAGTTCAATTGCAGTGGCACGGCCAATACCTTTGGAAGCCCCGGTGACGAGAATGATGCGTTTATCGGTCATGAATAGAAAATACTCTTAATTAATCACGGTCGCGATCGAAAATGTTTTGTTGGTCGACCTTGTTTTGGGCATTTCGCTTGTCTGTCAACACGGTCGGATAATTGTTCGTGAAACAGTGATCAGCAAATTTCGGGTTCTCTGGGTCGTATGTTTCTTCCCCAAGAGCACGATAGAAGCCTTCCATCGAAAGGAAACCTAGAGATTCTACACCCAACCAATTTTGCATTTCCTCAATGCTCATATTGGCGGCGAGAAGTTCTTTTTCCGTTGGCATATCCACACCGTAAAAATCAGGGTGTTTAATGGGTGGAGAAGCAACGCGGAAATGGACTTCCTTGGCTCCGGCATTGCGCATCATAGAAACGATCGCTTTTGATGTTGTGCCGCGGACAATTGAGTCATCAACTAGTATAACACGTTTGCCTTTTACAAGGTGAAGGTTCGCCGCATGTTTGCGTGTTACGCTTCCTGCACGAGCATCTTGTGTTGGCTGAATGAATGTGCGCCCAATATAGTGGTTTCTGATAATTCCAAATTTAAAAGGAATTCCGCTGGCTTCTGCATAGCCTAGTCCAGCTGGGTTTCCGCCATCTGGAACTGGAGCAACCAAATCGGCCTCGACAGGATGTTCCTTAGCTAATTGGCGTCCCAATTCTTCACGAACCTCGTATATGCTGCGTCCGTGCATAATGCTGTCAGGGCGCGCAAAATACAGATATTCAAAAGCACAGGGGCGTGGTTCTTTTTTCGGGAATGGAAAGTGGCTTTTAACACCATTTTTAGTAATGATGACGACTTCGCCGTTTTCAATTTCTCTAACTGTTTCTGCGCCCACAGCTTCTAGTGCACAACTTTCGGAAGCTAAAATCCAAGCTGGTTGCTCGTCCGGATTTGAATTTGGAATTTTCCCTAAGATTAGGGGACGAATTCCCCAAGGGTCGCGCGCTCCGATAAGTTTTTTATTTGTCAAACAAACGAGTGCGTAACCACCTTCAATTTGTTTGATAGCATCAAGGAAACGATCAACTGTGTTGCTTTCTTTGGAGTGTGCTGTAAGTTGAAGGATAACTTCGGTGTCCATTTTCGATTGGAAAATAGCTCCCTTTTGCATAAGGGAATCCCACAGTGTTTCAGCGTTTGTAAGGTTTCCGTTGTGGGCAACTGCAAAACCACCCAATTTCAAGTCTGCAAAAATAGGTTGGATGTTTCTTTGAGCTACGCCGCCAGATGTGGAATAGCGGTTGTGTCCGATCGCTGCTGAACCCTTTAGGTATTTAATCGCATCGCCATCTTTACCAAAGTTTTCTCCAACAAGACCTAAGCGTCGTTCAATGTGGAAAGTTTCAGTGGGTTGCTCTTCGTCTGAGCGGTCCGTCGCATCGTATTCTACTTCCAAGCGACCTGTGGCTGGTGCTGCAGAATTTCTGATCTGTTTGTAAGCGTTGTCTCGAGACTTCTTGTTTTTTGTATCAGTTGGATAAGTGCGCTCGAAGCTTACGATTCCTGCCGCTTCTTGTCCTCTGTGTTGTAGAGCGTGAAGGCCAAGTGCGGTTAATACGGATGCATCCTTATGGCCAAAGACACCAAACACCCCACATTTGTGTCTAAGGCTAGCTTCCTCTAATCCAGCACTCATTTCTGCAATTTGGTCTTTACTTGCAGTCGTCGTTTCGTTGCGCACGAGCATTCCTTTACATAGGTCAGCATTAACGAAAATCGGCCCAGTTGTCTGAGCCGATGATATCTAAAAGTCTTCTGCAGCTTCTCGGGCTTGTTGGGCAAAACCGGGAAGGTTTTCGCTAATCCAAGTCGCTGCACTATCCGCGTAAGGATAAAGTTTGGAATTGGCAATCATTGCGGGCGTTTTATCTTTAGGAATCATGAAATGCATAAGCAAAACAAAGAGAACTATTGCAAGCATGCCACGGGCAGCCCCGAAAACAGCTCCAAGTAAGCGATCTAGGGAACCAATTTGAGGAGATGTATGAATCAATTTGGCTAGTTGGGAACCTAACCAACCCGCAGCGATATATACTCCTATAAAACCAATTGCACCCAGAATAACGCCGGCTGTGAGTTCTGGCCAACCTTCCGGGATGAGCTCTTTTGCAGATTCTCCAAAATACTTCACCAAAATTAGAGCAGCTATACCACCTGCAGCAAATGAGAGGATTGAGGATGCTTCTCTAACCAAACCTCTACTAAGGGACATAACAGCAGAAATAAATATGATAGCGACTACGATGATATCGAAGGCTGTGATCTGGGAGCCTGCAAATTCTTCCATGGTCTTATGCCTCTTTTTGGAGTGCTTTAATTAGGTCTTCAAGCTTTGATACCTCATGAACCACCATTCCGTCGATATTGGAAGGGGCACCAGGAGGTGCAAAAGCGCGTTCAAAACCAAGTCTTGCTGCTTCTTTTAGTCTAGAATCCATTCTACCTACAGAGCGAATTGCACCTGAAAGTGAAACTTCTCCAAAAAACACGGAAGCTTCTGGTACTGGATTATCAAATGCTGATGACGCAAGAGCTGCAGCTGCTGCAAGGTCTCCGGCGGGTTCGGCTATGCGATATCCGCCAGCGACGCTGAGATAAATATCGCGCGCACCAAAAGCGACACCACACTGTGTTTCAAAAACGGCAAGCAACATGGCAAGTCTAGGGGAATCCCATCCGACGACGGAACGGCGTGGCGAACCCAGAGCTTGAGGGCCTGCTAATCCTTGCACTTCAGCTAGAACTGGCCGAGAACCTTCCATGGCAGCAAAAACTGCTCGTCCGGCAACAGATTCATCTTCGCCGCCTAAAAATAATTGAGATGGATCTAGTGCGCCGTGCAGTCCGCGTTCTGACATTTCAAAAACGCCGATCTCATCAGTCGGGCCAAAACGGTTTTTAACGGCTCTCAGGATGCGGTATTGATGCCCACGTTCACCTTCAAAATAGAAAACTGCGTCGACCATATGTTCCATCACACGCGGGCCAGCGATCTGACCGTCTTTGGTCACGTGACCCACAAGGATCATCACACAGTCATTTTTCTTGGCGTAGCGGGTCAATTCTTGTGCACAAGCACGAACCTGACCAACTGAACCAGGGGCGGCGTCAAGGCTGTCCGACCACATGGTTTGAACTGAATCAATGATAGCGACTTTGGGGCGTTCTTTTTTCAGCGCTTCGATGATTGTGCGCAAATCCGTTTCTGACGCCAGTTTAACAGGAGAGTTGCCAACGCCAAGGCGTTGCGCACGTCCTTGTACTTGAGCGACCGCTTCCTCACCCGAAACATAGACTACATCTACGCCTTGATCTGCCAATGAAGCAGCTGCTTGCAAGAGGAGTGTGGATTTTCCAATTCCAGGGTCTCCACCAATAAGGACGGCAGATGAAGCAGCAGGGCCGCCTCCAAAAACGCGATCAAGTTCTGGTATTGCGGTTGAAAGTCTTGGTTGTTGCGGAATATCTGCACCGAGATGATCGAAAGTCATCGCGCCAGCTTTGCGCTTTTTACCTGCAGCTGGCATGGCTAGCCCGCCCGGTGCACCCTGTGTTTCCTCAACTAGCGTATTCCACTGATTACAGGCGTCGCATTTTCCATTCCATTTGGAATAGGTTGCACCACAACTTTGGCATACAAATACGGTTGTTACTTTGGCCATAATCTACCTAATCATAGTTCACCTGAATTACAGATGAAACAAATTACATCGCAGGTTGGATTGGACCCTGAGCGCGTCCGTGTACAAACTGATCAATGTATTCGTTTCCTGAATCGTCTAGACGATCAACAGGGCCGCACCAAATGATTTTACCTTCATATAGCATTGCGACAGTATCCGCGATTTTTCGAACGGATGCCATATCGTGAGTGATGGTCACAGCCGCAGCGCCAAGTGCTTTTACTTGTTCCACAATAAGATCATTCACTGCATCCGCTGTGATTGGATCTAGTCCAGTTGTAGGTTCATCGAAAAAGATCATTTCTGGCTTGTCGATAATTGCGCGGGCAAGGGCAACACGTTTTTGCATTCCACCGGATAGTTCGGAAGGGTATTGGTCCGCCACAGAAGCACCCAGACGTACTTTCGCGAGAGTCTCGATAGCTTCCTGTTTGGCAATTTTCCGACTGACTTTGCCTGTATTGATTTTTGTGAACGCAACGTTTTCCCAAATTTTGAGACTGTCAAATAATGCTCCCCCTTGGAAAAGCATTCCTGTGCGTTCTCTCACATCTTCGACGGATTTTTGATCTTTAACCGGCTTGCCATCGAAGACGATTTCACCGGCATCATGTTTTAGAAGGCCTAGTGCACATTTTAAGGATACAGACTTGCCAGTTCCTGAGCCGCCAATAATCACGAGTGATTCACCGCGAGAGACAGATAAATTTAGCCCCTGAAGAATGTGTTTTGAGCCAAATGATTTAACAACGTCGCGAAGTTCTAAAATGGGGTTGTTTGCTGATTGCGTCATCTTACAAACCTACCTGCACAAAGATTGATGTCAGAACATAGTTAGACGCTAGAATTAGGACAGCTCCAGACACCACAGCAAGGGTTGCTGCGCGTCCAACACCACCGGCACCACCTTTGGAGTTGTTTCCTTGGTAACAACCCATAATGGCAATGATCGCGCCAAAGACAGCGGCTTTGATCAAACCAGTGATCACATCATTGAATGTCACAAATTCCATTGTGTTTCGAAGATAGATCGTACCGTTAAAGTCTAGCGCGCCAACGCTGACTAACCATCCACCCATAACACCTATAATGTCTGCTATAAGAACAAGAAGCGGAAGTGTTAGTGTCGCGGCGATGACACGAGGTGCAAACAAAAAACGTTCTGGTTTTGCAGACAAAGTATGCAGCGCATCGATTTGTTCGGTGACGCGCATAGCGCCGATTTCGGCCGCAATTCCAGCCCCAACACGACCTGCGAGCATCAAACCGGCAAAGGCTGGGCCAAGTTCACGAGTGATGCCTAGAACAACGATGTTAGGAACGAATTGTTCTGCGTTAAATCTTGAGCCACCTGTATAGATGTTTAGAGCAAGGGCAGCACCGATAAAGACAGCTGTTAGACCCACGACAGGAAGAGAATAAAAACCAATCTGCGCACATTGTCGTAACACTTCGCGCAAATAGATTGTAGGCGTTATACATGCCCAAAGTGTGCGGCCAGCAAATATTGCCAGACGGCCAATTTCACTTGTTGCACCAAGGAACGCGCGCCCAATCGCGGCAAATGGATTAAACACTGTAGAGCTCATAATCAGCTTACCTTATTTTATTCCCGACCAGATCCATCGGATGGGTAATATACGCGTTTAATGCGATCCCCCATTGATGTAAGAAGTTCATAGCTTGCGGTTCTTGCAGCTAAGGCTTGTCTGTCTATGTGTGCGTGTTGCCCTAGAAATTCAACTCTGTCCAGAACACTCGTTCTAGATGTTGCATTTGTGATATCAACTGTAATCAAATCCATAGATACTCGGCCGACAATTGGACAAGGCACCCCGCCTATGAAAACCAGTCCAGCATTCGACAGCGCGCGAAGGGCACCATCGGCATATCCAAGCGCTATCGTCGCCAGACGTTGGTTTGGTTTTACAGGATAAGTTGCACCATATCCGATCGAGGCATCTATCGTCGGCTCAGGTTCGATTATGCTTAAAATGGGGGCGGTGATTGTCACACAATTTTTGGGTTCGAAAACGTCGCGTCTTGCGTACCCGCCATAAAGGCCAATGCCTGGACGCGTAAGATCAAAAGCATATTCTGAACCGAGACAAATTCCTGCCGTGTTGGATAGAGACTTTTCTGCATGCGGCCAGATTGCAGCCACTTTCTTGTACAACTCTAATTGGCGTGCATTCATCGGGTGATTGGGCGTATCAGCGCATGCCAAGTGGCTCATAATCCAGCCAATACGATTGGGTGGCAGTGTTGATTGGACTTGCTTTAGGTCTTTGATTTGAAGACCCAGACGGTTCATTCCTGTATCCACATGCAATGCTGCAGGCATCGGTGCGTTGTGCTTCAACCAGAGTTGAACTTGATCCAATGAATTGAGAACTGGAACGATGTCATTCTCTATCACCGCTTCAACATTGTCTGGTTGTACGCCGTGAAACAAGAATATGAGTGCGAGCGAGCCAACTGTTTTGCGTACTTCAATTGCTTCATCAATGTGAGCGGCAAAGAAAGTACGACAACCAGCTTCATAGAGGTGTTGAGATACTTTTTGGGCACCTAAGCCATATGCGTTGGCCTTGACCACGGCACCTGTCTCAGCAGATCCACCTAGTTTGGCGAGCGCTTTCCAGTTGCTTGCGATATTATGCAAGTCGATTTCAGCAACAGGACTGGAAGAAGGGATAGGGGCACGAGTCATAGATGAAGTCATGACCCGTGAATTAGTCTGATTTTGTGGCAAGAGCGAGGATTATCTTGAATTTCAAGAATTTTATTCGTCACCATAATCATCATTTGAACGAAATGCCGGAGCAAGGTTTCCAAAACGCACGCGATTAGAATCAAAGGCTAGTTCAACGCGCCCGATTGGTCCGTGACGTTGCTTTGCAACAATGACTTCAGCTTTTCCGGCTTTTGATTCCATGCGCTCTTTCCACGCGAGGAAATTTTCATTGTTTTCGTCTGGTTCCTGACGTTCCAGATAATAGCTTTCGCGATACACAAACATCACCATATCGGCATCTTGCTCAATCGATCCCGATTCACGAAGGTCAGACAATTGAGGGCGTTTATCATCTCTTTCTTCAACTTTACGAGAAAGCTGGGAAAGGGCGATGACTGGGATAGCTAATTCTTTTGCCAATGATTTCATCGACATTGTGATCTGGGAAACTTCCTGCACACGGCTATCTGATTTAGATCCAGCCGCGGCGGTCACCAGTTGAAGATAGTCAATCACGAGGAGGTCTAGCCCATTGCTGCGTTGCAATCGACGGGCACGCGCAGCAAGCTGAGAGATTGAGATACCACCAGTGTCATCAATGTGCAGTGGGATGCGTTCAATTTCTTTGGCAGCTTCTCTTAGGCGAGCATAGTCATTTTCATCCATGTCACCACGGCGGATTTTATCCGATGGCACTTCTGATACATCCGCAAGAATACGTCCGGCTAGCTGGTCAGCGGACATCTCAAGAGAATAAAACCCAACAACACCACCTTCAACGCTTTTATAGCTGTCGTCTGGCTGCTTTTCACGAACACAGGCTTTGGCAATGTTGAATGCAATGTTGGTTGCGAGGGCGGTTTTACCCATCGAAGGACGACCCGCAAGGATAAGCAGGTCGGAGCGGTGCAGGCCACCAATTTTCTGATCCAGATCATCCAGACCCGTGGAGATACCCGATAATCCACCATCAGATTGATAGGCAATTGTAGCATCTTCGATTGATTTGGTGACGGCTTCTTCAAAGCTAACAAAGCCACCTTGTGCAGTTCCGCGTTCAGCCAATGCAAAGAGTTGTTTTTCTGCTGACTCAATTTGTCCTGGACCGTCAACTTCTCCGGTGCTTTTAGCAGCACTCTGAACAATTGTTGAACCGATCTGCATAAGCTCGCGGCGGATAGCGACATCACGAATCAGTCGTGCATAGTCGATTATCTCGGGGCCAAAAGCGGCTGAATCGAGCAGGGTGGTGAGGTATTGCGCGCCACCGATGTCCGAGAATATGCCATCATTCTCAAACTGCTCCATTAAGGTTACACCATCAGCAACGCGACCCTTAAGGATCATTTGTTGAGCTGTTTCAAAGATGCGTGTGTTCGCGGGAGCGTAAAAGTCAGATCCTTGTAAAAGGTCCCCTACACGCTGGAAGGCGTTGTTATCATAGAGAATTGCACCCAATACTGCCATTTCAGCAGCTAGATTGTGTGGTTCATCAACCGCAGACCCAGTGCCTGCAGATCCTGATGGTTTCGTCGGAGCAGGTGCGCTTACGGATGCCAAGTCCTCATGCGGGTCCATAGGCTCGAAGTTTCCATTCGGCGGAGGGCCTTCCGGCATGGAGTCCGGAAAGTCCTGCGGCGGGAAGTCAGGGATATCATTCTCATTCATGTTAACGATATTAACCTTTTTTTGCGCGGAGATCTTTAACAGATTTACCAAAGCTCACAGTTTTTGCAGCTCTGTGGAAAAGATGAGGCAAAAAGGGAACAAAAAAAGCGACCCTCGAATGAGAGTCGCTTTCTTTAAATCGAATTGAAAAAGAAGTTTACACTTCTTCGTCAGCGTCACCGCGTTCAGCAGCAGCTTCACGAGCGGCTTGCGCCATTTCTTCAGCTTGTGCATCAGCTTCAGCTTTATCAGCTTCAAGAGCAGCTTCGATCACGTTTTCACCAGCAGCTTGGCGTTCAGCTTCATCTTCTGAACGTGCGATGTTGATGTTGATCTCGATTTGAACTTCAGCGTGAAGACGTGCTGTCACTTTGTGTAGACCGATTGTTTTCAACGGGTTGTTGATTTCAATCTGACTACGCAGAATTGGGTGACCAGCTTCAGCAGCAGCAGCAGCGATATCGCGAGCAGATACAGAACCGTAAAGGATTCCTGTGTCGCCTGACTGGCGGATAAGAACGTAAGATACACCATCTAGTTCTTCACCAGATTTGCGTGCTTCTTCACGTGCTGCAGCGTTGCGAGCTTCAATGTGCTCACGCTCAGCTTCAAAACGTGCTTTGTTAGCAGCGTTTGCAAGAAGAGCTTTGTTTTGCGGAAGCAGGAAGTTACGACCGTAACCGTTTTTCACGGATACAACGTCACCAATGTTTCCAAGCTTGTCTACGCGTTCTAGGAGAATAACGTCCATAATCAGTCTCCCTTATTTCACTGCGTATGGCAGAAGAGCCAAGTGACGAGCGCGTTTGATTGCTTGAGACAAGCGGCGCTGTTTCTTTTGGCTTACTGCTGTGATGCGAGCAGGTACGATTTTACCTTTTTCAGAAACGTAACGCTGAAGAAGCTTTACGTCTTTATAGTCGATTGCAGGAGCTGCATCGCCTGAGAAAGGACAAACTTTACGACGACGACCAAATGGACGGCGTGACGGAATGTTAGAAATGTTCAGTTTTTGCTGGGCCATTATTAAAACTCCTCACGGTCACGACGAGGTTTACGGTCACCACGGTCGCCTCTGTCACCTTTGTCGCCACGGTCTTTACGTGACATCACTGGTGATGGGTCTTCCGACAGTTCGTCAACCTTGATTGTCAAGAAACGAAGTACGTCTTCATTGATGCGCAAGCGACGCTCAACTTCTTGGATCGCAGCAGCTGGTCCATCAATGTTTAGAAGTGAGTAGTGGCCCTTGCGGGATTTGTTGATTGGGTAAGCAAGGTTACGAAGACCCCAGTATTCTGTTTTAGCAACAGAACCTTTTTGTTCAGTAACGATTGCTGTAAGCTCTTCAACAAGTGTTTCAACTTGCTGTGGAGATACGTCTGGTCTCGAGATGACCACGTGTTCATAGAACGCCATAGATAAATTCCCTTCTAGCGACTGGCGGCGCTTTGGGGACGAAGGGCGACCTCAAAACGTCGGATCCCTGATGTCTTCAAACAACGAAGACGGGACCGCCAATCTGGCGAAGCGCGCAATATGCATTTTTTGAGCGATGAATCAAGCGTTTTGTTGGGAACAATATCTAACCTTAACAAGGGCGTCAGGTTTTTCTTACCGTCCTGCCCGGCACAGCGCGTCAGGGCATCCATCTCGAATTCTGCCAATGCCAAGAAGCGATGCAATTATGGGGGGAGGATACCTTGATGAGCAAGCTCGTCGGGTATGATGCAGAGAGTTGATAAACTTGGCTTTACAAACAAGAAGTGTTGTCATCCCAAACTTGATTTGGGATCCACTTTTGAACTTGGGCTGGCTTTGAGGTCAAATTGAGTTGGCGTGCCTCAAATGCATTCCGACCATCGCAAGGCCATTCTCAATTGATGAGTGGATCCCGTGTCGAGCACGGGATGGCAAGGGGATGCTGAGCCAAACACCAAAATCGTCACGGCGCTAGCGCCTGACGGTATGCTGAAATCATGGGCTGCAAGGCGTTGCCATTAACAGCGATAAGGATAGCTGGATCGCTCCAGCAGTATAAGTAGCTGCCTCTGGCAACGCCTCACCTGATATTTTGTCCGCAGTGAAGACCTGTCTTACAGAGGCTCCATGAACCTCAGCCAGGGAAGCGTACCTCCTCTGGTTCCCTTTCTGGTACAGCGCCCAAAAGCTCTTTCCGGTCTACCGAAGCTAAAGACCAGCGAGTCCCCTCAGGATATCAGTTTCCTCATCAGAAATGCCAAGTCGGTCGCGCAATTTCCGCCCACACAATGCGATGAGAAGATGGGATCAGTATGGGGAGGATTGTGAGGGAGGGGGATTAGTTTTGGATTATCCCGAAGCAAGCTTTAGTTCCACCTAAGAAGAATTTTTAAATGGTTATTGCGTCCCAAAGTGACAGTTTCATGAACAAAGAAAGTCTAAAAATTAACTCTTTTGAATGATTCTAAATAAATATTATTCAAACCAGCAAATTTAACTCCCCGTAAACCATATTTGGCCTGAAAAGATAGGAGAAATTTCTCTTTGAGAGTGTTGGAGCTGTTTGATATGTTGAAACTATTTGATCATCTGTCTATGTCGCAAAAATTGACCACCCTTGTTGTTGGAACAGGTGCAATTGTCGGCGGCGCATTGGGTGTGTCAAATTATAATGATGCAAAACAGTCACTAATTAGCAATGTGGATGACAATCTCAAGCAAATCGCTAATGAGAGAAAAATGACACTCGAACGCTATCTGGGATCAATCGAACAAGATTTACGTACGGTATCATCTAATCCATACACGAAAAATGCTGTAGAAGATTTTACATCCGCCTGGAATGAACTCGGTGGAAATCAAAAAAAGATACTGCAGGATATTTACATCAAGGATAACCCGCATCCGTTAGGTCAAAAAGAAAATCTTGATGCAGGTAATGATGGATCTTTATATTCAGAAGTCCATGGCGGATATCATAACTGGTTTCGTCAATTTCTAAGAGACCGTGGATATTATGATATCTTCCTATTTTCTAACGAAGGTGACCTTGTCTATTCAGTTTTTAAAGAATTGGATTATGCAACTAATCTAAACACTGGCGAATACAAAAACTCAGATCTTGGTAACGCCTTTAGAGCTGCTCAAGCTTCAACACTTGGCTCAATCTCATTCTTTGATTTTGCGCCTTATGCGCCCAGTCATGGAGCTCCAGCAAGCTTTATTTCCACTGCCATTCCAGATGGAAATGGGGGAAAAGCAGGCATACTCGTATTCCAGATGCCAATTGATAATTTGAATGCAGCAGTTAACAACCTAAATGGGCTCGGGGAAACAGGGCAGTCTTACGTTATTGGTTCTGATGCAGTTATGCGAACTGACGCACCTCGTTCTAAAGATAGTACTTTACTGAAGCAAAAAGTACCGAATGAATTTCTTAATGATATAGAGCAGACATCTCACATCACTAACTATTTGGGTAAAGATGTATATGCTGGGATTTCTCCAATAGAATTCCATGGTGTGAAATGGGAAGTCATCACCGAAAGAGAAAAAACAGAAGTCCTAAAACCCGCAGAAGGAATGAGAAATCAGGCAATTTTAATCTCTGCCATGATGATCATATTAACAAGTCTAATTGGATATCTTCTGTCACGTCGTATCACCAGACCTATGAAATCCCTTACTGATGCTACCAACGAAATTGCTGGTGGTAAACATGGATTACAGGTTCCAGGTATTGCACGTAAAGATGAATTGGGTGGCTTAGCGGAAGCTGTCGAATTTTTTAGAAAAGAAATGATTGAGAACGAAGAGCGTGCAGCCGCAGAACAGCTTGCGGCAAAACAACGTGAAGAAGAAGCCGAAGCACGCGTAACTTATATGGACCAAGTAACAAAAGATTTTGAAAAAGAAGTTCAGTCATCACTCAACACAATGTCCATCGCGATGGATAATCTTGATCAAAGCTCTGGTACCATGTCTGAAGTATCCCATAACACTCAGGAACGTCTTTCAGATGTTACCCGTGCATCAGGTTCAGCATCTGCAAGCGTTGAGAATGTGGCTGCCGCCGCTGAGCAACTTTCAGCATCTATTAATGAAATTGGAAGCCGTATCACGCATTCTGATCAAGCAACATCGCAAGCTGCCGCACGAGCTGAAGCGGTTCAATCACATGTTTCTAGTCTTGAAACTGCGACTACGTCTATTGGTGAAGTTGTGGAGCTGATTACAAATATTGCATCCCAAACAAATTTACTAGCACTAAACGCTACTATTGAGGCCGCCCGCGCAGGTGAAATGGGTAAAGGCTTTGCTGTTGTCGCATCTGAGGTTAAGAACCTTGCTAGCCAAACAGCTAAAGCGACTGAAGACATTCAGGAGCAAGTTTCAGGTATTCAGTCTGTTACGGGTGAAACAGTTCGTGGTATTCGCGAAATTCTAGATGTAATTCGTGAATTGGAAATCTCGTCTGCAGAAATTGCTGACTCAATTTCACAGCAAGCTTCTGCAACTGGAGAAATCTCTTCTTCTGTTCAGCACGCTTCGTCTGGGGTAAGAGAAGTCGATGGGAACATCACTTCAGTGAACACAGCAGCTCAGGAAGCTGGTGCGGCAGCTGAACGTGTCAAAACATCTTCAGAGACAATGACTGAACAATCTATTGTTCTTCGTGAACGGATTGAATCTTTCCTAGAAAACATGCGTCAGTCTGCATAAATTTACTGCTCTGATAATTATGTGGAGTTGGTTATTTATCGCCTTTGGACTGATAATTGCCAATCATACCCTTATAATTAATTCTCCCCTTGCATCCGTGAGCTAGCCCATTTACCAAGGGCAAAACTGATTTCGGAGTAACGACATTGAGCGGATTCGCTTTTATTTTTCCCGGACAAGGCGCGCAAAGCGTTGGAATGGGACAAGACCTCGCCACAACTTTCCCTGCAGCTAAAGCCGTTTTTGACGAAGTTGATGATGCGCTGGGTGAAAAGTTTGCAGATCTGATCTGGAATGGCACTGAAGAACAGCTCACAATGACAGCCAACACACAGCCAGCGCTGATGGTTGTGTCTATTGCCGTGATGCGGACTCTGGAAAACGAATTTGGTGTGAAACCAGCGGATGCAAAATTTGTGGCTGGTCACTCATTGGGTGAGTATTCTGCGTTAGCAGCTGTGGGGTCTATCAAACTTGCAGATACTGCGCGTTTGCTGCGTTTGCGCGGTGAGGCCATGCAGGATGCTGTGGCAGCTGGTGAAGGCGCTATGGCGGCTCTGTTGGGGGCCGATCAGGCGCAAGCTGAAGCAATGGTTGAAATTGGTCTCAAGACAGGCGCGTGTGATATCGCAAATGACAATGCACCAGGCCAGATTGTGATTTCAGGCGCAAAGGCGGCCATTGATGCCGCATGTGCGTCGGCTGGCGATCTTGGCATTAAGAAAGCTGTGCCTTTGGCCGTGAGTGCACCTTTCCATTGTTCCTTGATGCAGCCTGCACAAGATAAAATGGAAGCTGCGCTGGCAGAGACAAAAATTATCGCGCCAATGGCTCCTTTGGTGGCGAATGTGACAGCTCAGCCGACTGAAGACCCTGAATTGATCCGCAAACAATTGGTGGAGCAGGTGACTGGCCGTGTACGCTGGCGTGAAAGTGTTGAGTGGATGGCTGCTGAAGACGGCGGCGCTCTTGACCTTACGGTAGAAGCTGGTGCAGGCAAGGTTCTAACAACAATGAATAAACGCATTGCGCGTTCGCTAAAAGGTATCGCATTGAATGCGCCTGCCGATTTGGAAGCGTTCGCAAAATCGCTAGATGAAGCTTAGGGAATAATCCATGTTTGATTTGAGTGGAAAAACTGCACTTGTCACAGGTGCAACAGGTGGAATTGGTGGTGAGATCGCCAAAACACTGCATGCACGTGGCGCAAGCGTGGCTTTGTCTGGAACACGTAAAGAAAAGCTGGATGTGTTGGTTGAAGAGCTAGGCGAGCGCGCTTTTGCTGTGCCGTGTAACTTGTCAGATGCAGAAGAAACATCTGCTCTCGTGGGCAAAGCTGAAGAGGCTCTGGGCGCTGGCTTGGATATTCTTGTGGCCAATGCAGGTATCACACGTGATGGTTTGTTGATGCGTATGAAAGAAGAAGATTTTGAGACGGTTTTGAACGTCAATCTTCAATCTTATTTCCGTCTCGCAAAGTCTTGTATGCGTGGAATGATGAAGCGTAAATCAGGCCGAATCATCGGGATTACGAGTATCGTTGGTGTGACAGGAAATCCTGGTCAGACAAATTATGCTGCTTCTAAAGCTGGAATGATTGGATTTTCCAAATCTTTGGCTCAGGAAGTGGCGAGTCGGAACATCACTGTAAACTGTGTTGCGCCCGGATTTATCGCGTCTCCAATGACTGATGAGCTCAATGAAGCGCAAAAAACACACATTTTATCGTCGATTCCTGCAGGTAAATTGGGTGAGGGGGCTGACATTGCCGCTGCAGTCGCTTATCTCGCCAGTAATGAAGCAGGCTACATGACAGGGCAAACTCTGCATGTAAATGGCGGAATGGCGATGCTCTAAAACAGTATTTTTCTGTTTGGAGTATGGTAAAAATAAACTCGGCGTGTTAACGCGCCGTTTCACTAAGGCAAGACGGGGTCTCTCCGCATAGCCGCTAACAAAGAAGAGGTTTAGTCATGGCTGACGTAATCGAACGCGTTAAAAAAATCGTGGTTGAGCGCCTGGAAGTAGAAGCAGACAAAGTTGTAGAAGCAGCAACATTCCAAGAAGATCTTGGTGCTGATAGTCTTGACCTGGTTGAGCTTGTAATGGCGTTTGAAGAAGAATTCGCTATTGAGATCCCAGACGAAGTACAAGAGCAAATCAACTCTGTTGGTGACGCTGTTAAATTCATCACTGAGCGCGTTTAAGCCTTAGAGATCTGATGCGTCGCGTAGTTATCACTGGTATCGGATTAACAACGCCTCTCGCTAATGGGCGTGAGGCCAGTTGGTCACGATTAATCGAAGGACAATCTGGCGTTGGCCGGATTGATACTTTTGATGCAGATGATCTGGCTTGCCAGATCGCAGGACAGGTTCCTTGGAAATCAGGTCGCGGTGGCGGATCAGAAGATGATCCCGCTTCATTTGATCCTGATGCAGTTATGTCTGCCAAGGAAAGACGACGCATTGACGAATTTATCCTATACGGGATGGCAGCTGCTGATGAAGCAGTTGCCGATTCCGGATGGACACCTGAAACAGATGACGAGAAATTCCGTACTGGAGTTTTGATTGGTTCAGGTATTGGGGGGCTATCCTCTATCGCAGATACATCGATCGTGTTGCACGAAAAAGGCCCACGTAAGATCAGCCCTTTCTTTATTCCGGGCGCATTGATTAACCTTGTATCTGGACAAGTTTCTATTAAACACGGCTTTAAAGGCCCAAACCATGCTGTTGTTACAGCTTGTGCGACAGGTGCACACGCTATCGGTGATAGTGCGCGTCTTATCGCTTCAGGCGATGCAGATGTTATGGTTGCTGGTGGTACTGAAGCTGCTGTATGTCGTATTGGTATTGCAGGTTTTGTGGCCTGTCGTGCGATGTCGACTAGCTATAATGATGCACCTGAAACAGCGTCTCGCCCATATGATGAAGGCCGCGATGGTTTCGTTATGGGGGAAGGCGCAGGTATTCTTGTTCTTGAAGAATATGAGCACGCTAAAGCGCGTGGTGCAAAAATTTATGCTGAAGTCGCTGGATATGGTTTATCCGGTGATGCATACCACATTACTTCACCTGACACGTCAGGAAATGGTGGTGAGCGCGCCATGCGTTCAGCACTAGAAAAATCTGGTCTGTCAGCATCCGACATTGATTACGTGAATGCACACGGTACTTCGACACCAGCAGGTGATGAAACTGAAGTTCGTGCCGTTGAGCGTGTACTGGGCGATCATGCCAAGAACGTAAATCTATCATCTACTAAATCAGCAATTGGTCACCTTCTTGGTGCTGCTGGTGCGGTTGAAACAGCGTTCTGTGCATTGGCAATTCGCGATAATGTCGTACCGCCGACAATTAATCTTGAGAATCCTTCTTTCGAGGCTGAGGTAAATTTAACGCCTAAAACAGCTGTGAAGAGAGAAATTAAAGCTGCTGTGTCGAATTCGTTTGGATTTGGTGGTACAAACGCAGCATTGGTTCTTAAACAAGTAGATTAGAAAATGAACGAAACGAGTTTTGACACCCCGCCGAAAAAGAAAGGCGGTGCCTTGAAGATTCTCGTTTTGCTTTTTTTAGCATTGATTGTACTCGCTGGTGGATTGGCCGCTGGCGGGTATTTTTATGCAAAAAAAGAATTGGTGGCTTCAGGACCTGTAACTGAGGATGGTGCTGATCGTATTGTCACGATACCTAATGGTGCCAGTGTGGTTCGCATGGGGAACGTACTTCAAGAAGCTGGTGCTATTGAAGATACGCGATATTTTCGTGTTGCTGCTAAATATCTAAAAGCTGAAACCAGCATGAAAGCCGGAGAGTACGCAATTCCTTCAGGAGCAAGTCTCGAAGAGATTGTAAAAATCTTGGAAGAGGGAAAATCCCTTCTTTATCCGGTCACTATTCCTGAAGGACTTACCAGTGAAATGATATTGGCTCTTCTTGCAGGGGAAGTCATTCTGAGCGGAGAGGTCCCGAAAGACATTGCTGAAGGCGTGATGCTGCCAGATACCTATATGGTGTCTCGTGGTGAGAGCCGCGCAAATTTGGTCAAACGCATGATCACTGCCCAAAATACCTTAATTGATAAATTGTGGTCTGAACGCCAGGGCGGCATTCCTGTGGAAACAAAACGAGACGCCATTATTTTGGCGTCTATCGTTGAAAAAGAAACAGGTCTTGCTGAAGAACGCCCTGAAGTGGCTGCTGTGTTCACAAATCGATTGCGCCGCTCCATGCGACTAGAAACAGACCCTACAATTATCTACGGCGTGTGTATGTTGCATCCTGAGCGTTGCCAAAATGGACGTTTGGTTGATCGCAATGGCAAACAGCGCGGTATTCGTCGAAGCGAATTGAATATGGAAACTGGGTACAACACATATAAGATTCCGGCATTGCCACCCGGCCCAATTTGTAGTCCGGGTAAAGATGCGATTGCCGCAGTCCTTAATCCACCTGAATCAAATTACATTTTCTTTGTGGCTGATGGTACAGGTGGCCATGCATTCGCTGAAACGCATGCACAACATTTGCGTAATGTCGCAAATTGGCGTCGTATAGAAAAACAACGGAAGCAATAGCTTCAATCAAATCGGTGGGAGATAGACGGTATGGCTCTGATGGGTATGACCGGTTTTGGGCGTGCAGATGGTAGCGCGGATTGGGGCCATTGGGTTTGGGAAATCCGAAGCGTGAACGGTAAAGGGTTAGATGTTCGTTTGAACACACCGTCTGGTTTGGATGCTCTGGATTTTGAAACTAAAAAACGGATAAAGGCGCGTTTCACACGTGGAAATCTGCAGGTTCAGCTTCAAGTCGAGCATGAGAAAACAGAAACTGGTCCTCGCGTAGATACTGCTCTTTTGTCACGCCTATCTCGCCAAAGCCGTTTGCATGCCGCAGCAAATGAAACATTGGGAGATAATCTGTCTCAATTGATGAGTGTTAAAGGCGTAATTGCATCTGGTTCCAATCGTTCTTCCAATACATTTGATGAAGCTAAACAAGTTCAACTACTCGATTCTTTAAATGCTGCGCTGGACAGTTTTGAAGCTGCAAGAGCTGAAGAGGGAGCAGCATTGTTGAATATCCTCTCTGGTGTTCTTGATGAACTTGAGTCTAATTCAAAACAAGCTGCCCAAATCGCACAAGAACAACCAACTCTGGTGCGTGATCGCTTTGTTCAACGTCTTCAAGCTCTTAAAGCTGATGAAGATGATATTTCAGAAGAACGCATCGCGCAGGAAGCTGCCGTTTTTGCTGCAAAAGCGGATGTGAAAGAAGAGCTTGATCGTTTGGATGCACACATTGCTTCAGGTAGAGAGCTTTTGGCCGGAAAAGGTGCACGCGGGCGCAAGTTAGACTTTTTGTGTCAGGAGCTTAACCGCGAAGCAAACACTTTATGTTCAAAATCGGCATCGCTGGACCTGACAAATGTTGGTTTGGCCCTTAAAGCTGGTATCGATCAATTTAAAGAGCAGATCCAAAATGTCGAATAAACCAATTCAACCTGAACGTCCTGATCGCCGTGGTGTGATGTTTGTTGTATCTAGTCCTTCAGGGGCAGGTAAAACCACTCTGACCCGTCGCATGCTTAAAGAGATGAACGGGGTTGAATTGTCTATCTCGGCAACTACGCGTGAAATGCGTCCTGATGAAAAAGATGGAGTGCATTATTATTTCAAAACGCGTGAAGAGTTTGAGAGACTGATTGAAGAAGACGAACTGCTTGAATGGGCAGAAGTTTTTGGGAATTATTATGGTACGCCTCGAGGTGAAGTAGAGCGTCTTCAACGCAAGGGGACGGATGTTCTTTTTGATGTTGATTGGCAAGGTGCTCGTGTGCTCAAGCAGGTCATGCCAGGTGATGTTGTTTCGGTGTTTATCTTGCCACCGAGTATTTCAGAACTGAAATCTCGATTGGAAGGTCGTCCAGGTGCAAACCCTGATGCAGTGATGCAGCGTTTGTCAGGTGCGGGGCGCGATATCAAACGTTGGGGTGAGTATGATTTTGTTATTATCAATGATGATATCGAAATCGCTTATGATGAATTATGCGCTATTCTTGTGACCGAGCGACTGGATCGCCGTAAACCTTCGCAAGGCGCGCGCGTGGACAAACTGCTTGATGATGCTGAAGCTTTAGAGAGCTAATATCTTTTGGTTGTGAAACATTCCCGTCCGATTGTACCGAGAATAAAGATACCTGCTAAGATAACTCCTTTGACCGTTCCTGAGATTTTGGAAGTGCCGATACGTCGACGATAGTCGGTTGGAACTTCGGTAATTTTAAGGTTGGCCTTTATTGCGCGGATTTGCATTTCAACGGTCCAGCCAAATGTAGGTGCAGACATTGAGAGTTGGTCATAACTTCTTCGAGTGATAGCCCGAAATGGGCCCAAATCGGTGTATTCCGTTTTCCAAATTTGTTTGATTAGAAAGCAGGCCAACGCATTGCCCCATCTTTGTTGGATTGTGAGCGCACCTTTTTCTATTTTTCCTTTGACACGAGATCCAATTACCAATTCTGCATCTCCATGGAGGATCGGAGAAATCAATCTTGGGATATCGTCGGGATTGTCTGCAGCATCTCCATCCATGAAAATGAATAGTTCGGCAGCAGAAGCTGCCGTGATCCCAGCCAAGCAGGCGCGGCCATATCCAGAAATGGGAACTTCTACAACATCGGCACCAGCTTGCTTCGCGATTCGAGCTGTTTGATCCGTTGAACCATTGTTTGCGACAATAACTCTGTCCGCGTGTGGAAGTGCATTTTTGACGACGCTCTCAATCGCTTGCGCTTCGTTAAATGCTGGAATGATTATAGCTGTTTTCAAGTGATACCTCGCTTTTCTTTCAGCAAGGAAGAAATAAATATCACGAGAGGAACACCGAATGCGGCAGGCAGTATAATCCACTGATAAATGAGATCTTGCTCATCTAATACAAAACGAAAATAGTAAAGAGGTGCTGTTATGAATAAACTCATCACTCCTAAATTTGGATAAAACGGAATGAGAACAGCTATCCAGATTAGATACCATGGATAACCAGTCGGAGACATGAGTATTAAAGCTAATACTGTGAGCGCTGCGGCATGAGGCAATCTATCGACATCCTTGCGAGACCAATAGGCCAATGAAAGGGCAATTGTTGATATGCAAATAGCCACAAAAATACGCGATGTTTGCCCTGAATTGTCAAAGATTGATAAGGCGTAGTCTTCAAGCAGACCAAAAATAAACGCATGTGTTCGCCAGGTTTCAGAATAGGTGGTTAAGCCGGCCTCAGGCGATATTGCATGGTATAATTGTGGAAGCAGGATGACGCCTGCAAGAATGCAGAAAGATAAAATGAATTTGGCGTAAGCTTTGAGTTTGTTGCCAGAGTAGGTCATAAATAATGGAGCCAATAGAATGGGCCATATTTTGACGCCGACTGCACCCGCAAGCAAAGCGCTTGTTGTGAAGGGTTTAGATAATTTCGTCATCCATATTGCTGATATAAGAAAGGGAACTAGCAACAGGTCCATGTGTCCTGCACCAAATCCCTGCAATAATAAAACTGGGTTCCACCAATAAAGGATCGCCCATAGTGGAGACCTTGAATAAGATTGCAGCGCCTTAATCAACAGAAAGAAACTGGCAATATCAATTGCCAATAGGAGTGCGCGCCAAGCTGAAAAATTAAAGGGCGCTATTGCGTTTGATAGCGAAAACCCAAGTTGAGCAATTGGGGGGTAAATAGTACTGACATAGGGGTAATTAATGCGCTCAAAGCGAACTTTATTTGCTTTTGACAACTCAACTAATTCTAAGGGGAGAGTTTTTTGTGAACTCTGTTCGGAGTTGTCAAACAAGTTCGGAGAAAAATCAGCAGGTGCGAATTGATAGGGGGAGTGACCTGAATTTACAACCGCTCCGTCCCAAAGGTATCTATACCAGTCGTCCTCCAGAATAGGTTGCGAAAATAGAAGAACTGCCCGCATTAAAAGCCCAGTTGCGAACACAAATAAAAGTCGTTCTTTACTGCTTTCGAGCTTTTTTAAATGCGGAATTACTGCAGTTAGGCAAAGCGCAGATATTGCGGAAATAGTTATGACCGCCCAGAGCGCATGTGTGTTTATCTGAGGACTATAGGGAAAGAAATATGACAATAGGGAGAGCCCTATTGTAAGAAGAACTATAGAGCCTCCAATTAGATAAAGTATTTGCTGTGAGCGTTGGCTCAAATTGTTAGGACCCTCCTGCGCCATATCCTGAGTGTCCACTGCGAGGCACATTTATGTTTTGGCGCGGTCTATAATTATCTATATTGCTGCTGAGCTTTTTAACTTTGAACTGGTCAGTTGAGTTAAAGCTAGCCACTCTTTTATCGGTCAACATATTTGAGAGATGAGCTCTTAGTGCGCTATCGCTTCCTTCAAAAACATCATCTTTGTACCAATTGTAATATTGGGAAATTCTAGCGATGTTTTTCTTGATTTTCAGACTATTCTTTTGTTTCGCAAATTGTCTTCCGGCTTCTTCCAACTCTGTTTGAACTGTTTTTCCGCTAAAGCTTTTTGCATGCATGGCGGGGCCATCGGATAATCCTTGGTAAAGACCGTAGATTACGTTTGGATCGTTCCAGTTCGATAATATTATATTTTTTTCGATGTCGTGAATTGATAGTTCAACGCCTGATATGGTGGCGCGCTTTTCCAGCCAAACTCGTCCAGGGTTTTCGGGTGTTCCGCGTTTGCTTTTGTAATTTGAAAGTGATTTTTGATCAGCGAAAGCTTTTATGACCATCAAGTTTCTTATATTCAACCAGTAGGCCAATTGCTCATTTTCATTCAGATTAGTAACCTCTATTCTGGAAAGGTTTGATATGAAAGTGTCGAGCAACTCCATTCCATTGGACCGAATGACATCATAGGCGGGCAAATAACGGCCATCCTCTACAACTCCAAGTGCTTTGAGATAACTATCAATCTGATCGTAGCTAATCGCCGCTTCAGAAGTAGTATCTTGGGGAGTGAATTGCTCGAAAGTAGAGACTTGAGCATATGTCGAACCAACGGCAGTAATTGCTATGATTGATGCGAAAAGCAAATTTCTAGCATTTCTGGAATGTCGTTTGAACATGATTTTCTTCCTCGCTGATATCTTCCTCTTATTGCTGTATTAGGTGTGAAAACCGGAGGATTAGCTACTCAATGTAATTCACAATTGTGTGATGGAATGAGTGTGAAATACATTACACTAAAAGGTGGTTCTGGGACTGCAACTCAAAAATTACATTGAGGAACATCACAAAATAATGCGTGGGTAATGGGTATGGCGAGTGAGATTGACTTGGGAACTTTGCGTCGCCGTTGTTGAAGAATTTCTCTTTTGTGTTGAACAGTTGCTGAATGGTTCGGGAGAATATCGCAGCCGAGTAAATTTTGAAATCATATTGATATATCTTTTAAATCATCCAATACTAAATTGTATCGAGAATGAATTGAAAGGGTGGAGAGATGAAAAAGCTGCTATTGAGCATTGGGCTGTGTATTGGGGCATTGGGTGGCAGCAATTTAGCCGTTGCGGAAGATACGCAAAAGCCATTGTTACGGACGACCTCTCTTTCCGAAATTAAGCAAGGCTATGTGAATACTGAAAAAGGCCAAATTCATTATTGGACGGCTGGGAACGGCCCTGCGCTGTTTTTAATTCACCAATCTGCTGCCTCAGGAGAAGAGTATGCCGGGTTAGTGCCCTATCTTTCTGATGATTTTACTTTGATTACATATGATTGGCCGGGACATGGAATGTCTGATGATCCAGAATATGAATTAGGTGTAGAAGAATACACAGAAGCAGGCGAGGCCGTTTTAGATCATCTGAAAATAGAGAAAGCGCATATACTTGGTTATCATGGTGGTGCTCTTGTGACCATGAATATGGTAGCCAAGAACCCCGATAGATTTGATAAAGTTATTTTGGCTGGCACGAGTGGCCCCAAACCAAAAGAAAAATCTGAGAAATTCTCGAAAGACTTAGATGCGACTTTGAAAAAATCACATCAAACTGATGCTCAGTCATTAGCAGATGCTTGGGAGAGATTTGAGGAGTATCTCCCCAATTCACAATCAGGTGAGATTCTTAGACCATTTTTGAATAATATCTATACGCGTATACGTCCATATGATGCGCATTATGGTGTGCTGAGATGGGATCGTTGGCCGTCTTTGGACAAGATTAAGCATAAAGAAATTTTGATTACTCAAGGTGAGAATGATTCATTTGTGGGTCGCCAAGAAAAGCTGCTCGAATTATTGCCAAATGCCAGACGTGAAGTTGTTGAAAATGCAGGTGTATTTATGTTTTACGAAGTGCCAGAAGTCGCGGCTGAATTAATAGGTCGGTTTTTAAAAGAATAACTAGATTAAGCTGATAGGTATCGATCAGTTAGTGCTCGAAACTCGAGTTGAGTTAGCGTTTCAGCGCGGCGGGTCGGGTCTATATCGCAGTTTTCTAACCATTCACTAGCGTTTAGGCCCTTGGTTTTTGCAAATGACTTTAGGCTAGCGCGAAGCATTTTTCGACGTTGACCAAATGCAGCCGCACTGACTTTTTCTAGGGTCGATAAATGCGGATATTTCTTGTCTTCTTCCAGTGGCATGAGAACAGCAACAGAGGAGTCTACCTTCGGGGGCGGTTTGAATGCCCCTGGTGGAAGTGTAAAGGCGATGTGTGTGTTGGCGACGGCTTGGGAGAGAACTGCCAAACGTCCATAGTGTTTGTCGCCTGGCTGAGCGCATACACGAGCCGCGACTTCATGCTGAAACATCAGTCCCATTTCGCCGCGCCAGCTGCCAGCTTTAATCCAATTGACGAGCATTGGCGTACCAACATTGTAAGGAAGGTTGGCGATTATTTTGACGGGCTGCTTTTCGTCCGCAACAAGTGCTTCGTAATCTAGCGCCAAGCCATCACCTTCAACAACGCTTAGTCGACCTTGCTTGTGTTCTTTCCATCCACGTAGGTTTTCAGCAAATCGGCTGTCCATTTCAACGGCGATTACTTTTTCAGCGCCATTGCGAAGCAGAGCTGCAGTCAATCCACCCGGACCGGGGCCAACTTCAATAACTGTTCTTCCTTCCACAGGGCCAGCAGACAAAGCTGTTCTGTTGAGAATATCTGGATCGAACAGAAAGTGCTGACCGAGTGATTTATTGGCGCGGGCATTTAGGATTTGTGGATCTGACATTATTTGTCTTTAAGCGCTTGCTCGTGTTTTTGCCATATCTGCAGCCAGATTAATTGCTGCTATAAGGCTGTCTGCGCGCGCAGAGCCGTCAGCAGCAACCGCATAACCTGTTCCATGGTCGGGAGATGTGCGAATGAACGGTAGACCTAAAGTGACATTCACGCCGCCCCACATATCGAGTGATTTTAAAGGAGCTAAGCCTTGATCATGATACATGGCGATTACTGCATCAAATTGGCCTTCAAGCATTGAATGAAAAACGGTATCTCCTGGCTGAGCGTCCGAAACATTTATCCCAGTTTGACGCAGAGATTCAGCTGCTGGATTAATCTGCTCAATTTCTTCCTGCCCCAAACTACCGTCTTCGCCAGCGTGTGGGTTTAAACCTGCGAGTGCAATTCGAGGATTGGAGGTTCCAAATTTATTTATGAGGTCAACATATACAATGTTCACGACTTCTTTGATCAGCTCTTTGGTGATTAAGTCGGGCACTTTGCGGATGGGTTCGTGGATTGTTGCGAGTGCTACTTTCAAATCGCCGCCAACAAGCATCATAATAGGACGAGGAACGGTGTCAGATGCTGTGTGCTTTCTTGCTAGATCAGCTAAGAATTCGGTGTGTCCAGGAAATTGAAAGCCTTGCTTGTATAGAAGGGCCTTATTTATTGGGTTTGTAACAACGCCCGAAGCCTGTCCATCAAAGACGAGAGTAACTGCTTGCTGAATTGATTCGACTATCGCTGACGCTGCGTTTTCATTGGGATGACCGATGATTGTAGGTGGACAATCTATATTTAATACTGGCAGTGCATTGGCGCAAACATCGATTGCTTCAGCTGGTGAATTGATGATTTCAACAGCACCAGTAACGCCCGATACCAATTGAGCCTTTTTTAAAATATCAGCATTGGCTATCGTAAAAAATGGTTGGCCTTTATGCTTCAATGCCTGCCAAGCACGCCAGGTGAGGATTGGACCCACACCTGCAGGGTCTCCCATCGTAACAGCTAGAGGTAGGTCTTTATTCAATTGAATTGTCCTAAAAGCTTAGCGACGAATAATTGTTGCCTCACGGCGTAGGTCTCTCAAATAGCGGTTTGCCATCATCTCAACCATTTCACCGTGAAGTTTATCTTCAATTTCTTCACGTGTCGGCATGTTGCCACGTTCCATTATGTGCGAACAAACATAAACGATAGCAGCTTTTTCGTCACTCAGCATGGTAGCAGAAGTTCGACTTCCATCTGGAAGCTGTGAGAACGAATCTAAGCTGGCCTGAGAAATCTCGGTGGTTGAAGTGCGACCAAAATCAGCAAATTGAACACCTGCAGCTGAGGCAGTTTCAGCATTCAATGAATCACAAGCATCGATTTGTGAAGCTGCAGTATTAACAGTCTCAAGAGCATTGCTTCCAGTTGCGTGAATTTGCTTTAGGTAAAACCCCTGCAGTGAACGGTTTACAGGTGCTTGTTTGTTCATAAGTGCGATGAGGTAAACGCCATTGTCGGATACAATTGGATCCGATATTCCTGGGCCAGCCATGGACTTGATAACATCTGAATAGCTGGATTTGAGTTGGCTTTCGCCTAGCCAACCAAGTTCTCCACCAGCACTTGCTGTCGGAGCAGCGGAGAATTGACGAGCAACAGCATCAAAAGGTGCTGCACCGGCTTCAATTTGGCGCTTTAGTTCACCTGCACCTTGAAAAACTTGAGCAATTTCTTCTTGAGTGATGGCCGGCAGAAAAATCTCCCCAATGCGATATTGGGTTTCTTCCATGCTGTTATTCAAGCGTTCGAGGTTGTCATCAATCTGAAGGTTTGAAATCCTTACGCGCGAGCCAAAACGACCACCAACAAGGCGTCTCCAAGCTATGTCGGCTCGTATTTGATCTCTCAAAGTCCTTGGTGTTAGTCCAACTTCCGCCAGACCTTGAAGAAAGCCTTCTGGAGTTGTTTGTGATCGGGCAGCTATATCAGCAATCGAGCTATCAATTTCAGCATCATCAATTTCTAGCTCGTATTCAGCTGCTTCTTGCATCTGAAGTTTCTCATCAATGAGTCCTTCTACGGCACGAGCTTGGGCTTGTCTGATGGTTTCTTGATTAGGGTTCACACCTAAACTCACCAGAATGAACTGCGCACGTTGACGCACATCTGAGTAGGAAATGGGTTCGTCATTCACGACGGCTACAGTGCCTTCTAAGGCTAAGGCTGTACTCCCATCTTCTGACGCAGCTGACTGTGCATGAGCAGCAATAGGCGCTGAAGCAATAATGCCTGCGAGAATTGGTGCTAGGATGGATAGTTTGTTGTTTAAACGTCTCATATTATATCCACTATGTGCCAGTCAGACTAGTTTGAAGATTGCCAAACATAACGTCTTGATGAAAAGGCGCAATTATAAACCTCTGTCTCATATGCATTCTATTCACAAAAAAGGAAACTCTAAGGCAGAGGATTATTCTTTTGCAGTGATTTCGGTTATGTTGCGGTGAGTTTTCTAGTCAAAAGTATTGGAACCAGCGTTTCCAATAGATTTCAGAGAGAAACGGAAATTGATTGATTCTGTTGGTCCTAAATCACCAAGCTGAGTTTGATTTCTATCAAACGTAAGCTCAAATAACGAGCAATCGTCTTGATAATATACACCGTAGGATTGGCGTGGGTTGAATTCGTCAGCGATGTTGCGGTCTATACCCGCCACGAGCCCCCAGTTTTTGTTGATTCTGAATGTTCCAAATGCAGAGAAACCTTCTTGTCCACCAATATTACTGAGTGATTCATCCAACCTAAAATATTGAAGTCTATTTTTGAAACGCCAATAATTTACCGTTGCGCGTGCATCAATTCGTTTCAGCTCAAAATCAGATTCGTCAATTCTGAGACGAGTAGATAGGTTGAGCGCATCTCCCAAATTTAGTGAAGCGGCTGCCACATAGTCAGATTCTTTACCGGATAAATTGGTAAGTGGGTCTTGAAAGCGGTCATCGGCATCATCGCGCCAGCGTTGTCCGAAAACACCGTTTATAGAATTGTTATTCCCCCAGCGAAGTGCTGCGTTAATTCCTGCAGAATATCTGTTTCCACCTTCCCATAGGTCGTAACTTGAAGCAGCACTTGGTTTGAACAATGTTGATTCATCAGCTTCAAAGCGTTGAGCGTCGATATTGGGCAGGCTGCTATCATTTGCCCCTTTGGTGCCAAATGCCCCCATTAAAGTGGGCTCAATGATAATATCAAATTGTCCCATTCGTTTAGTGAGAGGGTAGCTGACTTGTATTCCAGCTAAACCTAATCCTCTGGAGAGCGTTTGAGATTCAAATTCATCTGTAGAATCTTCAATATTGTATAAATCTGTACGTGCTTGAGCAAACGGTTCGACGACAATGCCAGGGCCGACAATATTGCGTGAACGCCAATTTGTGTCGATGGTGGCGCGTCGAGAAGATAGGCCTACATTTCGTTCAATAACTGCTGCAGATCCGCTGACTGATAGGTTACCTAAATCAAAGTTTTTCCAATCGCCAAAACTAAAGTTTTTCTCAGCAAATGCGGTAGGTAAGACCAATGGCGTTTCGGGACGGCCTGCGACGGAAGAGAGATCTTGGAAACGAAGTAAGCCAACCTCTGTATACATGCTTTCAGTCTGCCCTTGTGTATACAATTGCGTGAGCATGTTTCTTGATTGGCTTGCATATATTCCGCGCTGTAAATGTAGGCCATCAATATCATATCGGCGGTCATATGTATCGTCTGACTGGGCTTCTACTGCAAATCCCCATTGCCAGTCTCTATTGATGTCAAACTTTCCTTCAGCAAAGAGGTGGCTTTGCCAAGTTTCGTCACCGATCTTGATGGCTTCATCCTTAAAGGGAGCTTCGTGTGTGAAGGCACCTTCTGCCGAGACATAACCGGAATAAAATCGTTTTTTATATTCCAGACCCAATGCTGGATTGATCCGTCCGAAAAACTTTGGTTTGAACGTTAATTCTGAATGAGGTGAAATAGCCCAATAATAAGGTTGTTCGTATTCAAGGCCTGTTTTGGAGCTAAGTCCTACATCCGGTGGCAATAGTCCAGAACGACGATCAGAACTTGGGTCTGGATGTGCAAAATAGGGCACATACATGATCGGCACGCCTTTTATGTTCAAAAAAGCATGCTGATAGCTTATCATCTGCGTTTCTTTGTTCTGAACTGCTCGTTTTGCTTTGATGGACCATGTGGGTTCACTGCCAGGTTCAGTACACACGGGACAGGCTGTATAGGCCATTTGTTCCAGTGTGTTGCCTTTGTTTTGATTGTGAATTGCAGCTGCGGCTGTTGCAACTGCCCCGCCTTCTAGTCTGGAAGAGAAATTTAGTGCGTACCCATCTTTTAGGTTTTCATCCACTTGGATTTCGTCAGCAAATCTTGATTGACCTTCTTCATCGATGATCTCAACATTTCCTTGGGCGCGAACGATGCGGTTTTTGCGGTCGTAAATTACGCGATCTGCTCTCAGTGAACGTCCGGCAAATCTCGCGACAACATTTCCTTCATAGATGACTTGTTCATTGTCTCTGTCTTCTATGAGGCGTTCTGCATTTAGATAGACGCGTTCTTGTTGGGGGATTTGAGGAGGCGTACTTTGGGCTAAGGCAGCATTTGAAATGGAAATTACTGCACCTAAGGCTGCCGCGTATCGGAAAAAATTTGCAACCACTCTATTTCCTCACCCGCACATTTCAGCCCACGCTGAATACTTCAACTTCCTTTGATTAAGCAAAGGAAGAAAAAACGTCCAGTTAAAAGTGACATTTGAAATGTGTAAGTTTAGCCATCTTCTGCAAAAGCAATGATACTCAAGACACTGAACAGAGCGATTAGAGCAGGAGCCCAAGCTGCTGCTTCAGGTGGAGTTGCACCTGAACTTGCCAAACCTTTGGAGACTTGGTTCACGAAAAACAGAAGAAATCCGGCACCAATACCGGCTGCAAGCAATTGGGTAACGCCACCTGATCTACGAAGTCTCAAGCATACAATTGCGCCGATCATAGACATGGCACCTAATAGAACAGGCATGGCCAGCAGAGTGTGGAACTTCATAATGTACTTATCTGCGTCAAGTCCCGCTTGGCGTGCATCAGCAATCAAACGCGGTAGTTTCCAGAATGAGATTGATTTTTCATCCTTGCTTCGATTTAAAATTGTGCTCGGATCTAGAGTAGACGTAAGAGCAAGGAAATCTTGCTTTATGGGTTCGTTTCGGTCTGAATATTCCGTGACTCCTTCAAGTTGCCAGAAACCCGGTCGTAAAGTTGCTTTTTTTGCATCGATCCGTCTTTGAAAGTCGAATTCTTCTCCATTTTTTTCCAGGACAAATATTTCAACATCAAGCAAGCTTTGGTTGTCGTCGGGAGCTACTTCACCGTGAATAACTGATTGGGTTGTTTCTGTACCTTGTCTCAACCACACTGTTTTCAGGTTCTTTCGCGCATCTATGCCGGCACCTGTTTCTTGAAGGAGGGATGCGCGATCATATTCATATTTAGCATTCGTGTGCGTAGAGAGCGGGTCAATTGCCATCATTGATAGCAAGCCAAGCAGGCCTGCAAGAAAAAATGCTGGTGCGAGAAAACGCCAGGCAGACATGCCTGCGGCGCGAATGGCGGAAAGTTCTGAAGATCTGTTGAGTTTGGAATATGCCAACATACTTCCAACAAGTATTGCAAATGGCAATGTTTCCAGAATTAGTTGAGGAGCTTTCATAATTGTCAGCTGGAAAGCGTCCATTAACGATAGTTCTATTCTTGCGCCAACCGTGCGCAATTGTTCAACCATATCGACGAGCAAAATAGCGCCCAATATGATGCCCATCGTCATAGCTAATCCATTTAGGCATTGGATGAAAATATAACGTTGAATTCTGCCGGCAATACCCATTTAAGCCATCGCTCCCGTATCATCTGGATGAGCGCTTTTAGATGATTGCTCTTTGATATCTTTTTTCATTGCGTTTGCAGCAAGTTTCAGACTTCTGCCCCAGAAAAACATGAAAGCCAAAATCCCAAAGCTCATTATTGGAACAAGATACTGGATGAAGTTGAGTTCTCGATCATCTTCTCCGACAGACACTGCCGCTAGCGCGAGCAATTGCGCAAAAAGAGCTAATCCTGTGGCAACTGATATACGTTGTTGATATCCTCGACGGCTGAAATCTCCGCCTAAAACGGCGACAATTGCAAGCATTGCCATAAACATGTTCATGAGAGGCAGCGCTAGTCTTGCGTGGCCCTCAGCAAAGAATTTATCGGCGTTATCTCGATCGTAAAAATTGTTTAGATCAGGGTAAAACAATTCCGTTAGAAACCGGTCAGATGCCTTTAATACATAGCTTTTATCTGAATCAACAAAAGCTCCTAACTCGTATATGTATTGATCGAAGGTTCCATCCCATAGTTGGCCATTTGCATCAATTTTTTGTACACGGGCATTGCGCATTAATATTGCGGGAACACCTTCAACTTCGGTCACAGCGCCGGTTTTGGCGATATAGGTTGTAGCTGCATCGGGATCGCGGTCATCGCTTATGAGAAGTGTCTGAAGTTCACCGCCACCCAAAGACTTACCAATGTAAACTGTGAGATCATGGGCTGGGGAGTTGAACTCACCTGGTTTTACAAGCGTAGCTGCCAGATCTGATCTTGCAGATGTCAGGGTTTCACGCATTTCTCTATAAGAGGCTGGTTGAACCCAAAGATTGATTACTAAATGCAGAAGGGCAGCCAGTGCACCAATTCTCAATGCTGGAGATGCGATCTGCATACGAGACATGCCAGCCGCCTGCGCAACGACAATTTCGCTATCTCTATGTGCTCGGTTGAGTGTGGATATTGTTGCAACAAAAAGGGCAATGGGAAGCAACAGTCCAATAACCTGCGGAGCGGCAAGCATTGATACATAGAGGAATGTGAGTGCTGATTGTCGGTTTTCGACTATCAAATCAATTTGGGTGAGCCCTTGAGTCAAAAGTGCTATCAGAACCAGTCCACCTACAATGGAAACCATCGTGCGGAGCACATTCCCGAAAAGATATTGCTGAAAGCGATCCATTCACTTCCTCTTTGTTCTGTTGACACTTTGCTATGATGGAATATTCCACCATGATTATGAAAACTTATTGCGTTTCTGATTGATTCAACAGAGACTTTTCGAGTCTATATTTTATTCAATCAGATTAACTATATAAGTTGTGCCTAACGCCTTGCATACAAGCTGTCGACGCTTATTTCAGGGAAAATGAAACTCAAAGGGACGAGCCAATATGAAAATTACTTTTAAAGATGCAGCAAAAGCTGATGCTATCGCCTATCTCGGATTTGAAGGTGAAGCCGTTCCTGCATCTGCTAAATCAGCTGACGAAGCAAGCAATGGCGTACTTGCTAAAGCTGCTGAAGCTGCGCGTTTTGAAGGTAAATCTGGGCAGGTTGTTGAGATTTTAGCACCTGCTGGAAGTGAAGCTTCTCGTGTGCTGTTAGTTGGTCTTGGCAAAGAAGATAAGGCAACTGATCGTACATATGAAAACACCGGTGCAACGCTTGCAAAAAAATTGCAGACTTCAGGTGCAAAAACTTTAGATATTGTTGGTGCTGCTAGTGTTGATGCAAGTGCACGCCTTGCCTTAGGGGCACGTTTGGCTTCCTACCGATTCGATAATTACCGCACTGATAAGAAAGACGACAAAAAACCAACGCTTGGTGAAGTGGCTATTGTTGGCGGTGCGGTTAAGGATGCTGAAGCTGCCTGGGTAAGGTTATCTGCAACAGCAGACGGAACAGAATTAGCGCGTGACCTGATGAATGAGCCACCCAATGTTCTGCAGCCAGAAACATATGCCGAGCGTATTAAAGAGCTAGAATCTCTGGGCCTTGAAGTTGAAATTCTTGACGAACCAGCCATGCAAAAGCTTGGTATGGGATCTTTACTTGGTGTTGGTCAGGGGTCTGTAAAAGGCTCACGCCTTGTCGTGATGAAATGGAATGGTGCGAAGGATAAAAAAGCAGCCCCGCTAGCGCTAGTTGGTAAAGGTGTAACCTTTGATACTGGTGGTATTTCGTTGAAGCCGGGCGCAAGCATGGAAGACATGAAAGGCGACATGGGTGGTTCTGCCGCTGTTGTGGGGGCTATGAAGTCTCTTGCGACACGGAAAGCCAAAGCAAATGTTGTCGGTCTAGTTGGTCTTGTTGAGAACATGCCGGATGGAAATGCAATTCGTCCAGGAGACATTCTTACAACTGCTGCAGGAAAAACTGTTGAAGTGCAAAACACAGATGCAGAAGGCCGTTTGGTTCTTGTGGATGTGCTTTGGTATGCTCAAGAAAAGCACAAGCCTCGCGCCATCATCGACCTAGCAACATTGACTGGTGCGATCATGATCGCTCTGGGCGATGAGTTCGCGGGTGTGTTTTCAAATAATGATGAGCTGGCCAGTCAAATTGAATCAGCGGGTAAAGCTGAAGGTGAGATCACTTGGCGCATGCCGCTGAGCACGACTTATGACAAGCAGATCGATTCTCAATTTGCGGACATGCGCAATATGGGAGGACGTTTGGCTGGTTCTGCGACTGCTGCACAATTCCTGCAACGTTTTATCGAGAATGATACACCTTGGGCACACATAGATATTGCTGGTGTAGCTTGGCGTTCTGGCAAAAACCGTCCAATGGAAGCTGGCTGGGCTTCTGGTTATGGTCCGCGTTTGCTAGACCGTATCGTGGCAGATAATTTCGAGGACTAATCTCACTTGGCAGATACAAACTCCAATAAAGGTGAATGGTGGTTTTACCATTTAGAGCGCACTTCACTTGAAGAAGCGCTCGGTCCTTTGTTGGAAAAATGTCTGCAAAAGGAATGGCGCGTCCTCATTGTTGGTGATGAGGACCGCATACCACGTCTCGATTTGGGCTTGTGGACATGGAAAGCTGATAGCTTTTTGCCACACGCCCGCATTGGCGGACGCGACAAGGCTGAGCCAAGTGTTCAGCCCATATTGCTATCCACAGAACCTGATCCTCAAAACAGTGCGGATATTATCGTGTTGTTAGACGGATGCCGTTTGCCAGAAGAGCCAAATGACGCCATCAAATATGTGCGGTGCATGGTCGTCTTTGATGGCGATGATTACACTGCCCGCGATACTGCCCGCACCCAGTTTAAAGCTGCAAAAGATGCCGGCCAAACCGTCAGCTATTTTCAGCAAAATGATCGCGGCGGCTGGGATAAAAAAGGTTAGTTTCCGCTTCCAAATTCTTCAGGGTGTTGTTTGCCTTCATCGCAAATATTTGTCCATTTGGGTTTTGAGCCGACAAATATATGATGCGCCATTTTTAGCGTTTCGCTGCCTTGAGTTATAACACCTACTGGAATGAACATTGTGCTGTCATCGTTCTTTCCTGGGGCTGGAGAGCCACAAGTATTACAAAAATTGGATTCCCAGTCTGCATTCGGTTTTTTCCAGATTTTCACATTGTCTTCACCGGAAAGCCAAGAGAACTTGTCTTTAGGCACAATGATGACGGGTATGCCCCCGCTGCCTGTGAACTTCTGGCAGATGGAGCAATGACACATATAAATGTCTTGCACTTTGGCGTTTGCTCTAAAAGATACAGTGCCACAATTGCATTTGCCCGTTATCATGTTTCGTCCTCACACTTGAAACTCTGAGAAACTTATACTTGCCCTTACAGGCTACTCAGTCTATAGCGCGCGAAACGATATCGTTTCCTTTACAAAAAGTACTCAATAGGAAGTTTGAAAATGGCTATTCAGCGCACATTCTCTATCATTAAACCAGATGCAACAAACCGCAACCTAACTGGTAAAATCAACGCTGTTTTCGAAGAAGCTGGTCTTCGTGTTGTCGCTCAAAAGCGCGTTCGCATGACAGCTGCTCAAGCAGAAGGTTTTTACGCTGAGCACAAAGAGCGTCCTTTCTTTGGTGAGCTTGTTGAATTCATGACATCTGCTCCTGTTGTTCTTCAAGTTCTTCAAGGTGAAAACGCTGTTCTTAAGCACCGTGAAGTTATGGGTGCAACAAACCCAGCTGAAGCAGCAGATGGTACAGTTCGTAAGCTTTTCGCTCAGTCAATTGGTGAAAACTCTGTACACGGTTCAGATTCAGACGAATCTGCTGCTCGTGAAATCAACTACTTCTTCCGTCCAGAAGAAATCGTTGGGTAAACTCTGATCTGGCATTCGCCAGATTAAAAGGTCTGGTGGACCTTTTAAAAGAGTTTACGCCCGAAATGATAATGAAGGGCCGGACCGTCAGCGAGACGCGTCCGGCTTTTCTTTTTGGACCAATTTGAGGTGATCACGCGGAGCGCCGTGCGTGACGCTGGAAAGCCTTGTAAGCGAGTTTAAGATTCAAGAATTAGAAAAGCCCGTCTGGTTAGCGCTAGGCGGGCTTTTTATTTCTAGTTTTTATTAGAAGTGATGTACTTCAGCCAAGCTGTTTCAGTTGGAGTTTTGGCTTCTTTTTTACCATGCACAACATCTACGAATTGCTTGAGGATTGGGATATCTAAGTGATGAATATCTCCATTAGCAAGAGCATTCATATAGGGGCCATAGACACGCAAGCTATAGCGTTCTAGCGGTGTGTAGTTGTGCTCATCATCTACGTCAAAACCTTCCATCTTTAGAATTTTCCAATGTTCTTCGGGTAAATCACCCTTAACATTGTTGATAGCCTCTATGATGTGTTTAATCGCTGCTGGATCCTGCAACACACCGGTGTGTGTGTTGTTTATTCCTAATTGTACATCTGCTTGTGCGATGGCCCTTTGCTCTAGTTGATTGGCTAAAGGGACGGCTCCATCGCCACCTTTTCCGCTCTCCAAACTTTGTTCGTTTTTATAAGTGTAGATGAGATTGTAATCCACACCCTCAGGCAAAGGTTGCGCGTGTAGTTTTTTGATAAATCGGCTATCTGGGTTTAGATCTTTCCAGGAAGGCAATGTGATCAAGCCATGCTTTTCACCTTTTGCGGCTGCAGGGTGTCCACCCAATGGGCTGGAGATTGTTATGAAAAGGTCTACCGTGTTTTCTTTCTCTCTGCCTTTAATTCGGTTCAATGCAGCACGAGATACTAATCCGCCCATACTGTGGGCGATTATGATGGTTGGACGCATGTTTGAATTGATTGTTTTTCCTGACAAAAAGATATCGTAGAAAAGTTTTGAAAGCTGATCTAGGTCGGCCCCTGAGGGGTAATAGAAAAACCAAGGTTTGTATGTGTCTCTATCTAGTTGATCTACAATGGTTGCGAATTCGCGTGGACTACCACCGATTCCATGCACAAAAATCACTGGAATTTTGTAAGATTCTTCTTCCAGAGCGTGAAACATGGTTGGAGAAGTTTCTAACAAAGCACCGGGTTCATACATGCCCAAAATGGCGTTGGAGCGGTCAAATAAGGGATCATCTAGTGATCTAATTGTGCCTTTGGGAAAGAATAGCGAGCCATCAATATCAGATGTTGTGGGAACGTCGATTGAGATATCCCAATCTGCAGAATGTGCACCGGATAGTATGATATCCGCGTCGCCAAAGACATTGTCTGTTTGCTGGTCTGGTGAGACCGTCAGATTTAATCGGCCGATAATTTCTGTTTGGTCCATTTTGCCATTTTGATCGCTATCTGCGAACGCAAAAATGTCAAAATCGCCGTCTGGTAGATTCAGTCCGTAATGAGTTGAAACGTGCGTGCTAAAAGTTTTGTCCACAAGTTCGTTTTGTTCAAATTTGTTGGAAAAAGCTGCAATCGCAATCGTCCTGCCAGAATGTTTATTATCCTCATCCAGAATACGGCCATACACAAAATGGGTTTGATTGTTTAGGAGGAATTTCAGATTGCGTTGGGTTGGTGCTTTGTTTTGAATGCGTTGATATTCAGCCTGTTTAGAAACATTGCTAAGATAGGTGCAGCCGGACGCCAAACTCAATGCGCATATGCTTATGGTAAGTTTGAATACGAATGTTCCAAGTTTGGACCGCATGCTATCCTCCCGCATCAATATTGGGTTGGTATAGTACAAATTGACACTGTTTTAAATGACGATGAGGGGGCCTTAGTATTGAGATATCTTGATTGTTAGGTGTTTCAGCTTTTTAGATCGCTATTAAGTCTTGGATACCTTGATAGGCAACGCCAATTGCTACGATTAGGATCATGCTGGCAAATAGTTTTCGTGCCAGTTGAGCATGTTGTGTGAGGCGCTTTGAGGTTAGAATGCCTAATGCTCCGCCGATTGCGCCACCTACCAGCATAAAAAGCACGAGCTCGAATTTTACGAGCCCAGATATCGCGTAGTTTGACGAGGTTGCCGCACCAAATATGGCTACAGATACTAATGAAGATGCAGTTGCATTTGCCATTGTCATACCCGTGGCGAGCATAAGGCCAGGGACGATTAAGAAGCCGCCTCCAATTCCAAAAAAACCAGCGGCCATCCCGACAACCAACCCAACAGGAATAAGTTTCATGGTGAGGGTGGGAGTCAAACTCACATCAGGGTTTCCATAAGTGTGTGGCTTTCTAAACATCGAAAGGGCAATCATTGCCATTGCACCTGAAAAACCGATTAATAGGACTTCTCCTTGAGTGATTTTGGCAAGGCTAGATCCAGCTATTGAGCCAATAAGACCAGAGAAACCAAAGGCTAGGGCGCAGGGCCATTTGACTCGTCCTGCGCTCCAATGGCCGGCAAGATTTATTAAAGCGATAACAGCGACACCGGCGGCGGATGTGCCAATAGCAATGTGTGGATCATCCACATTAACTAGATACAATAGAAGAGGTGCCGCCAAGACTGATCCGCCACCACCAAATACCCCTAAAAAGAAGCCGACGATCACACCACTGATGATGGTGAGTGTTATTGTGGAGGCTATGAGTTCCAGCATGGCTTATTTGGTACTTGCTGACTTGTTCCAAGGCATGACTGCAAGAAGGTGAGCCATTCCACACCAACCACTTATGCCCGCGAATGTTAGGCCCGCACCGACAAAGCCTGAAAGCAAGTGCCATTCTGGATGAACAAATCTACCGAGTAAAAAGCCTGCTAAAATAAGCATACCCGCAGTTATTTGCACTTGGCGGTTTAGCTCTAGGGGAGCCTTTTTGTTCTTAAGTGTTTCTAATCCGTCTGATCGCCATGCATCAATGCCTCCTTCGAGGATATAGGCAGTGCCGTTAAAAGCTTCAGCCAGTTTCATACAGTTGGCATCAGTACGCATGCCGGATTTGCAATGGAAAATGGCTTCAGAGTTCTCACCAATGGAGATTTTTTGAGTTGGTAGAGAGGAAAGAGGTAGGGATTTAGCGCCTACTATCTGTTCGCGAGCATGCTCATCGGGTTCACGGATATCAATTAAAACGGCTTCGCCAGTTTCGATTTTTTTTGCTGCATCTTGTGGGGATATTTTTGGTAATTGGCTCATTTTTTCATCTCGGGACAGTAAATATCAATAAGTGTGTCGATTACCCGCAAGATTGCTGGGTCTGATATGCGATAGAAAATTTTCTGATTTTCTCGGCGCGTCGCGACGAAATTGCGTTGTCTTAGGCCAGCTAGATGTTGCGACAATGCAGATTGAGACAATCCAATTTCGGTCATTAATTCGGTTACGGTTAGTTCGCCGATTCCGAGACGACATAGGATCATCAACCTATTTTCATTCGCCATAGCTTTTAGCAACTCAGCTGCTTGCTTGGCTTTATCCTGAAAAACAGATGGATCGATATCTGGGACATTTTGTTTCATGTGAATTATTATATTAGGTATTGCTAATATTAGCAAGTGCTAATATGTAAAAGGAAAGGAGTTCACCACATGATTGATATTCGAGCCTATTTTGACCAAGCCACAAACACGCTGACTTACCTTGTGATTGATAGGGACACTTCTATAGCGGTGTTGATTGATCCTGTTATGGATTTTGATCTGTTTAGCGCTTCGTTCTCTGGTGATACGGTGGACGGCATACTAGATGAGATTCAGAAAGATGGTCTTAAATTGGAGTGGGTGTTGGACACCCACGTCCATGCGGATCATTTGTCTGCAGCTGAATATGTCAGACGGAAAACAGGCGCGAAAATTGGGATTGGCGAGCACATAACTAAAGTGCAATCTCATTTTAAACCTGTGTTCAATGTGGATGATGTGTCAGCTGATGGACGTGTCTTTGATGTGCTCTTAAAGGAAGGTGATGCGTTGGAGTTAGGGCAAAGCGCCATCAGAGTGCTCCACACGCCCGGTCATACACCAGCTTGCGTTTCATATTTAATTGATGATGCCATCTTTGTTGGCGATACATTGTTTATGCCCGATTATGGAACTGCTCGCGCTGATTTCCCGGGGGGAGATGCACAGACTCTGTATCATTCTATCCAAAAGATTTTGGCATTGCCGGATGATACGCGTATTTTCGTTGGACATGATTATCTTCCCGATGGTCGGCAAGAGTATAAATGGCAAACAAGTGTGGCGGAGCAAAAGGCTCAAAACATCCATTTACAATCTGGTGAAGATGGATTTGTGTCCATGCGCACGGCACGGGATAAAACTTTAAAGGTGCCAGCGCTTTTACTACCGTCATTGCAGGTTAATATTCGTGCAGGCGCATTACCGCCAGCGGAAGCAGATGGCGGGCAATATCTGAAACTGCCTATAAATAGGATTTAAAAGCCTATCCGCATAGCGATATGCCGACTTGTTGCTGTTTGAATAATCAATCACAAATTTTGTGAACGGATTTGAAAGACTCTTGATTGTACAATGGGAGCCAATAACCACAGAATTCAGGAATAATAATAACAGTATAGTATCGTGATGGAGCCCAAAAATGACACTTCCTACGCTTAGTATAGCCAGCCTTTTTCAATATTCTGCGCTGATAAGTCTGGGGATTTTGTTGCCATTTATGGTGTTGATTTCAATAGTTATTGTTGCGTTTCTGGACCGAAAGATGAAACCCAATACGCCTTTGATAGTTCCGGTGCTGGTGTCTTTTATCGCTTATTCGACTGTCGTTATTTTCAGCACAGCCAAACCCATTGAAGAATTGGCGGTGCTAGTGTTTGGGCATTTGGTAGCTTGGGGATATCTTGCGCGTAAGCGTGCTAAATCAACGAGAAAACTATCTTATTCGCAAAAACGGATGCCACTTTATCCGCGCCATGCTACGCCAAAACTACACCCGGTTATGGTGCAGAAATAATATAAGGCGCATCCGGATCGTCGCTCATCTGCACATAGGATGAGTTGTCATCACCTAGAACAGCAGCTTCCAGACATGCGCCATAGAGCTTGTGTTCGGCGACGAGAACCCGAGCAGCGAGGGTATCTGGCGTATCATCAGGAAATACAGGCACAGCAGCTTGGCCGATGATAGGGCCTTCATCGACACCGGCGGTTACGTAGTGCACTGAGCATCCATGTAGACGGCATTTGGCATCAATGGCGCGTTGGTGCGTGTGTAAGCCCGGAAAGCTTGGCAAAAGCGACGGGTGGATATTGATCATCCGGCCTTGCCATTTTTCAATGAACCACGGTGTCAGTACACGCATAAAACCTGCAAGTGCGATAAATTCGATATCGTGTTTTTCTAGTTCAACCTGAATGGCACGTTCAAAAGCTTCGCGGTCTTTACCAAATTCTTTGTGATCTACGACTGCAGTGGTCACACCGCGTGCTTTAGCTTTTTCTAGCCCTTTGGCAGAGGCTTTATTGGATAGCACTAGAATAGGTGCAGCGGGGTAGCCATCCTCGTCGCAGGCATCTAGCAGCGCATCCATATTGGAGCCTGTGCCAGAGATAAAAATGGCAATGCGTTTTCGCGAAATAGATTCCTCTATCGCGATTTCATCGCTGAGATTGGACACGTCATTCATGCGTTTGCCAGCTCACCAATGATATAAGCGGTCTCACCAGAAGCATTTAGGGCATCTACCACAGCATCAGCGTCAGCAGGCGCAACGGCAGCTATCATGCCAACACCCATATTAAATGTACGGCGCATTTCTTCAGTTTCTATCGCGCCAACTTCCTGAAGCCATTCAAACACTGGCAGGACTTTTATTTTGTCAAAGTCGATTGCTGGAACAAGTGTTTTTGGCAACATACGCGGTGTGTTTTCAGTGATCCCACCGCCTGTAATGTGCGCCAAGCCTTTGATTTTTCGGTCACGCAACAGAGGCTTTAGCGCTGACACATAAAGCTTGGTTGGTGTAAGTAGGGCTTCACCAAGTGTACCTTCGCTGAACGGAGAAGGATCATTGAGCGATAGGCCGGAGCGTTCCACCACACTACGCACGAGTGAATATCCGTTGGAGTGAGGGCCTGATGAGGCAATAGCTATGAGTGTATCGCCAGCTTGCATGGCATCGGTAACAGGCAATAGTGATCCACGCTCTGCTGCACCGACAACGAATCCAGCAAGATCGTAGTGACCGTCTTGATACATGCCCGGCATTTCAGCGGTTTCACCACCGATTAGTGCGCAGCCAGATTCTTTACATCCGTTGGCTATTCCTGTGACGACTTGTTCAGCAACGCCAGTTTCCAGATGGCCGGTTGCGAAATAGTCTAGGAAAAATAGTGGTTCCGCACCTTGAGCAAGTACGTCATTCACACACATGGCAACAAGATCGATACCAATCGTGTCATGTTTGTTTGTGTCAAAAGCAAGCTTAAGCTTTGTTCCAACACCATCAGTACCAGACACGAGAACAGGATCTTCAAATCCAGCAGCTTTGGGATCGAAGACTCCACCAAATCCACCAAGATCAGCATTGGCACCGGCACGGCGCGTCATGGCTGCAAGTGGTTTGATCTTGTCTATAAGTGCATCGCCTGCATCAATATCGACGCCAGCGGCTTTATAGGTGAGCGGGGTTTTGTCATTTGTTGTCATGGGTCGCGCAATTAACATGAGCTGAACAGCTTCGCCAGTGGCGAAATTCAAGTTTTGAAGAGGTTTCTTCATCCATGAACATAAATCAATGCGTTTTTCATGGAAACATGTGGTGAAACGTCTTTAATCTGGCGCGTTTGACTGTTATCAGATTAACTATGAATCGTATTGTCCGCTTTGTTGCTGCTACTGTATCGATGCTTTTGCTCGCGACAGGGGCTTGTTTTGCCGATGTATATCTTGTGAAGAACATCGCTGTTGATGCAACTGCTGAAAATTCTATTGAAGCGCGCGCTAAAGCATTTGATGAAGCGCGAGTCGTCGGTGCAAACCTGTTGATGCAGCGTCTGACAACAGCTCAAGACAGAGCCAAAGCTCGCGGTCTAACGATTAATTCTGGAATTGCCGCGAGATTGGCGGCGGCCGTTGATGTTCAAGAAGAAAAACAATCAGCTACGCGATATCTTGGAATGCTGGCAGTGAAGTTTGATGAACGTGCAGTCAAATCATTTTTGAAGGTCTACGATATTCCTTTCGTTGATAGTCAGGCTGCTTTGGCGTTGTTGGTGCCTGAAGTCGTTGGTGGCGTGAATCCAGATGAGTGGGCTGAAATCTGGGGACAAAGCTTCGATGAGAATGTTCTAGCGCCATACGTTGTTTCTACAGCGATTTATCTTCAAGACGTAAATTGGGAAGATATCGCACTTGATGTCTACAATGTTGGTGCTCAGCGCGGGATTGCTGCGAAAGCTAAGTTGGTTGGATCTAGTTATTTTGTAGACTTATATGATTTGCGACAGGAATATTCAGGGCGGTTGCCTATGGGAACCGCTGGTCCGTTTGCTTCTCTTGAAGAAGCGAAAACCGGATCAGTTCACTATCTTGAGAATGTTTGGAAAACTCAAAATATTGTAAGAGCCGTCGGTGAGACTTCTGTATCTGCCGTTGCAAGATATGGAGACCAGCGGGGGTGGGTGAGTATTCGCAAAGCGCTTAAAAACTCGCGTCTTGTAAAGAACGTTATTATTGAAAAAGTATCTGTACGCGGTGCTGATGTGTCATTTTCTTATGCCGGACGCCCCGATCAATTAGCAGCTGAGCTTCGAACAAGTGGTGTATTGCTCTCTTCCGAAGAGAATGGATGGTCATTGGAGCCTGTTGCCTACTAATGACGTCCCGTAAAAAGCAAGGAGAACCAAAAGGAGACGTTTCTCCCAAACAATTGGTTCTGGATTTTCCAAAGCTTGATTCGAATTTAGAGCCATTATTAGCCACGCCAGCATCTGAAGATGCCCGCGTGGCTTTATCGCGTTGGGAATATTGGCCCGACCGTCAAATGTGTATCATTGGAACTGAAGGATCAGGCAAAACTCGCATGCTTCGCAAATGGGCTCAGGATACGGGTGCTGCATATGTAACGGGGCCAGATCTCGGTAAAGCTGACATTGATGAAATAGCGGGTTTAACCGTAAAAGCACTCGTGGTCGATAATGCAGATCTATGTCAAAATGGAAGTGCTCTTCTTGCGGCGATGAACCTGTGTAAGAGACGCGATGCTTTTCTTTTGTTTTCTGGTTCAACGGACCCATCTGGCTGGAATATGCAGCCATTGGACCTGCAATCTAGGCTTTCCGCCCTTTCGGTTGTAAAAATTGGCGCTTTAGATGAAGAGACTTTAAAGATTCGTCTTGTATCTGCTTGCAAATCGAAGTTTATGAAATTACCGGATGACAGTGCTGATTATCTCGTACAGAGGCTGGCGCGCACATACCTCGTGATAGATCAAATTGTAGACAAACTTGAGCTGGTGGCAGCTGGCAAAGCGTTAAACAAGACGACAGCTCGAAAAGCAATTGCTGCTTTGGAGCAGCGATCAAAATTGAATTAGAAATTTCTTTATAGGCATAGCAATGACGGCTTCAACGGAAACCAAAAAACCTTCAAGACGTAAAAAAGCTTCACAAACAGCCTCTAAACAAGACGTTCAATCATTAGAATCGTCTGAAAATCACATGGATAATATCAAAAACTCGCCGCGTCGCTTTTTTAATCGGGAATTGTCTTGGTTGAATTTCAATACGCGCGTTCTCGAAGAAGCCGAAAACCCACGTCACCCGTTGCTAGAGCGTCTGCGTTTCCTTTCAATCTCAGCCAATAATTTGGATGAGTTTTTCATGGTACGTGTGGCAGGGTTACGTGAATATATGCGTGCGGGCGTAACGAAACCAAGCCTGGATGGCTTAACGCCGGATGAGCAAATCACACGCATCAATGAGAGAGCCGGCGCGTTGATGAGTGAACAACAGCGCCTCTATAGGTCTCTCAGTAAAGAGCTTAGAGATACCGGTATTGAGATCATCGACCACGATGAATTAAAAACGCAAGAACGAGCTGAACTTAAAAAGATATTTGTAGAGAAGGTGTTTCCGCTACTAACGCCTTTGGCGATTGATCCTGCGCATCCTTTTCCATTTATTCCCAATCTAGGGTTTGCGATCGGATTTACGTTGCAGAAAAAGGGCGTTTCGACTTCGTTTCAGGCATTAGTGCCGATCCCAACGCAAGTGGACCGCTTTATTGAGCTTCCTGAGCAAGCAGGAAAAGACGGCAAAATTGTTCGCCGGTTTATCTCTCTTGAAAACACAATCCCATTATTCTTGAAAATGTTGTTTCCCGAATGCGAGGAAAAAGCACGGTGTGTATTCAGAATAGTGCGTGATAGCGATATTGAAGTTGAAGATGAAGCAGAAGATCTCATTCGGGAGTTTGAGATTTTGCTGAAGCGTCGTCGTCGTGGGCGCATCGTTCGCATGAAGCTAGAAGCTAAAGCGCCTGAAGAGTTGAAAAGGTTTTTGATCAAAGAGATTGAAGCAGAACAGCAGGATGTGGTCGAAGTTGACGGTATTCTCGGGATGGCTCAATTGGGCGACATCATTGATAAGCGCCGCCCCGAGTTGTTGTTTAAGCCTTATGAACCACGTTTCCCAGAACGCATCCGTGAACATAATGGTGATTTTTTTGCGGCTATTCGTGAAAAAGACATTCTGGTTCACCATCCATATGAGAGCTTTGATGTTGTTGTAGGGTTTATTCGACAAGCTGCGGCAGATCCTGATGTTGTTGCGATTAAACAGACATTGTATCGCACATCAAAAGACAGCCCAATCATTGCTGCACTTATTGAGGCTGCGGAAGCAGGTAAAAACGTAACTGCTCTTGTTGAAATCAAAGCGCGATTTGACGAAGAAGCAAATATGCGTTGGGCACGGGATTTAGAGCGTGCAGGTGTTCAGGTTGTTTATGGGTTTGTCGAATACAAAACCCATGCAAAAGTGAGTTTGGTTGTACGTAGAGAAAAAGGTGAACTGCGGTCATATACTCACTTTGGAACTGGAAATTATCACCCTATTACCGCTCGCATCTATACTGACTTGTCACTATTCACAGCAGATCCCGCCTATGGCCGTGATGCAGGACGTTTATTTAACTTTGTGACTGGCAATGCAGAGCCAGAAAAGCTTGAAAAAATCTTCATGTCGCCGTTGAATATGAAGACTGAAATGCTCAAGCATATTGATGCTGAAATTGAACACGCAAAAGCAGGGCGTCTCGCGGCTATTTGGGCGAAAATGAATTCGCTTGTTGACCCTCAGATCATTGATAAGCTTTATGAAGCTAGCCAAGCTGGGGTGACGATCGAATTAGTCATTCGTGGAATTTGTTGTTTGCGCCCTGGTGTACCCGGCCTATCTGACTCTATTGAAGTTAAGTCTATAGTTGGACGCTTTCTAGAACACTCTCGAATTGTATGCTTCGGGAATGGACTTGGATTACCCTCACCAGAAGCTAAGATTTACATCACTTCGGCGGACTGGATGCCTCGTAATTTGGATCGACGCGTTGAAGCAATGACGTTAATCGAAAACCCAACTGTTCATCGTCAGATACTTGATCAGATAATGGTCGCGAATTTAAATGATCGTATGCAAAGCTGGTCACTACAATCAAATGGAGACTTCTTTCGGGTGATTGATACGCTTGAGGACGAAGAAGTGGCTGATAATCTGTTTAATGTGCATGAGTATTTCATGGAAAACCACAGTCTTTCTGGGCGAGGGAGTGCATTGGAATATGCACCGCCGCCGAAATTGAAGCCACTGGGATAAGGTAAGCGCCGGATGAATATTGTCGACGTTCTTCAAAAGTCATCGCAGTTAAAATTTACTGCGAAAGCACGTCGGGTTGGGGTTATAGATATTGGATCAAACTCAGTCCGCCTCGTTATTTATGACGTTGTTGGCAGGGCCATCCAAGCTCGTTTTAATGAAAAAGTATTGGCAGGGCTTGGGAGAGGATTGTCCGAGTCTGGTGTGCTTAATCCTGACGGTGTAGAATCCGCCATGTCCGCACTGGCGCGCTTCAAAACGACTATGCGTGCGCAAGGTGTAGATGAGGAATTGCCATTTGCTACAGCTGCGGTTCGTGAAGCATCTGATGGGCCTGATTTTGTAGAGCGCGTACGAACCGAAATAGGCCTAAGAATAAGAGTCATGTCGGGCATGGATGAAGCGCGTCTTGCTGCTACCGGGGTGATCGCTCAGCAACCTTTGGCGCATGGCATTAGTGGCGATCTTGGTGGTTCCAGTCTTGAGCTTTCTATTATCAAAGGTGGAGAATACGCGAGCGGGACAACCTATCCTTTGGGGCCATTGGCGTTATTGCCACCTGAATGGTTGCGTCAAATGGAGCAAGACAAGCCTGATCCTGCGAATTTTGTTACGCTTTCAAGTAAATTGAGAAAACAAATTGATAGGGAGCTAAAAGGAGCTGCAGAGCTTTCTGAAAAGCGTGACACTCTTTATATGGTGGGTGGAGCATGGCGTGCGATAGCGCGTATGCATATGGAATTGAATAATTATCCGCTAATCATTCTCCAGACATATGAAATCGATGCGAAAGAGTTGCTCGAACTGACAGAGAAATTGCAAGCGCCAAATAAAGAACTGTTGGAGCGAATGCATTCTGTTTCGTCAAAACGTGCTAAAACCTTGCCGACTGCTGCAGCGGTGCTGAATGGCGTTTTGCGGGCTGGAAATTTCAAACGCGTTTTGACAAGTTCTTATGGAGTGCGAGAAGGGCTTGTTTTAGAGGAAATGGACAAGCGCTTGCAACGACAAGACCCACTGATAGCGGGTATGCAAGCGATGATTGCTGAGACGCCTTCTAATTGGGAATTTGGTGCCGGGCTAGGCGCGTGGCTGGAGCAAGCTGCGAAACACACACTTCCAGAGAGATTGGCAGCTGCAGCGTGTTTGGCAGCCGATATGGGATCTAGGATGCATCCCGATTACAGGGCAGACATGGCATTTGAGCAATCAGTTACTGCGCCACTGGCTGGCTGGAATCATTCTGAAAGAATTGCGGTGGCTCTTGCGATCGCTTGTAGGTATCGACGCAATTTCAGGCACGAATTTGTTGGCTTATTAGGAAGCGAATTGACTGGGCAAGCAAGAAGCTTGGGTGCTTTAATGCGATTGGGCGCGCATTTCTCGGGGCGTTCTGCTGATTTATTGAAGTTTTCTCGGCTCAAGGTTTCAGAAGGTAGTTTGAACCTTGATGTGGATGCTAAAATGAAGGCACTAATGTCTGATATGGTTCGCAAAAGACTATCGCAAGCTGCAATGACCATGGGAATGGAGCCTCGCCTTAGCATTGCTGGTGAGCAGGTTGAGCTTTAACACTAAGTGTATCACGAGCATTTGCCCTAAGGGCTTTGATACTTAGCCTATCAAAATGAATTCGTTATACTTACAACGAATTACCATCATTGAATGGTTGAGCTGAGTAATTGAGACTATAGTGAAGGTTGGCGAGTTTAATTCGTGGGCCTTTGCAGTCCTTTATGATGCAGTTTTTTTCAAAATCTGCTTTGGGCCGACTTTAGATACAGCCTGTAACAGCATGATAAAACGAGACGATTAGAGCTCGCCCATGCTGCCAATTTCATTGGGAGGAAAAGGTCTATATGAATATCGAAACAGAGGGTGATGACGGCGGCGCGAAGATGCTGCCCAGTCCAAATGAAGTTTTAAACCAGTCTAAAATGACGATGGGGCAATGGTTGGTTGTTATCATCTGTATATTAGCAATGGCGCTTGATGGGTATGATGTGATGTCCATTGCTTTAGCTGCTTCAGAACTAAAGGCAGAGTGGGACTTATCAAAAGCACAGCTTGGGTTGATTTTGCCTCTTGAATTTCTGGGGATGGCTATCGGGGCGATCTTCATGGGGCGTTTGTCAGATACTGTCGGTCGACGCTTTATCATGCTTGTATGTTTGCTAATTATCACCGGAGGAATGCTGGTGTCGGGCATGGCTCAAAGCATGGGGGTTATGGGAGGCTCTCGCGTATTCACTGGCCTTGGTATTGGTGGTTTGCTCGCTTCGGCAACAGCAATGTCATCCGAATATAGTAACGATAAGAACCGGAGCTTGTGTGTTACGCTCATCGCGGGTGGATATACGTTTGGCGTGTTTATCGCCAGCAAACTTTCTGGTGTTTTGTTGGAGGTTGGTTCTTGGAGAGATATCTTTAAATTCGGCGCACTGATGAGTGTTGTGTTTGTGCCAATAGTTTTCTTCTTTGTTCCTGAATCTATTTCGCTTTTGGAGCAGAAGAAGTCTGACAAAGCGAATGATCAAATTGATAAAACCCTCAAACGGTTTGGGCATACAAAAGAATACAAAGTGACAACTGAGTTTGCTGTTGGTGAAATCATTAAACCTTCTCAGCTCTTCAAAGGAAGTGTTGGAAAAATCACGACTTTGATGATCTTTTTCTACTGTAGTCAGATCGCAACCTATTACTTCTTCATCAAATGGGTTCCGCCTGAAGTTGTTGATCTAGGTTATACAAAGCTACAGGGAACTGAAATTCTAGCGACTATTAGTCTGACGGGGCTTTTAGGTTCATTTGCAATTGCATTCCTAACCAAAATATTCCCTCTGAAAAATCTGATGATTATTTCATTAATTGGAGCGGGTATATCTGTTGTCGCATTCCCGTTTTCAACAGGCAGTATGGAAACAATGCATATCGTAGCCGGTATTGCTGGGTTTTGGTTTTATGGTGTGATTAGTGGAGGGTTTGGCATGTTTGCTCTGGCTTTCCCGCCGCGTGTTCTTGCTTCAGGTTCTGGATTAGTGCTGGGAACAGGACGTGGAGGTGCCATGATTGGTCCATGGTTAGCTGGGGTTTTGTTCACTGCCGGAATGACAATATTTACAGTGTTTCCCTTGATGGCAATTGGGTCGTTTGTTGCTGTTATCGCGTTGATACTTCTACCTAAGAATGTTGAGCACGGTTAGCTTTAAACTGATTTTTAAAATTGAGCACCTTTGTCGCTGACAGAGGTGCTTTTTAATGACCGAATTTGCGTCTTTCTTCTAACTCACACTGAATTGGTGAAAATACTTTATTGTAAAATTGGTCAATAAATATTGCAGTTTTCATCTAATTATGTACGGTATCACTCAAAAAATGAGTGGGAGGCTGCATTAATGTCAGTTGCGAAATTATTTTTGACGGTAATTGCAATTATAGTAATTGCTCTGACAGGAGCCTTAGCTTGGTCGGTATGGCCAATATCAACAGATATAAACAAGCCTGACCCAGCAGTAGTTTTAGCAAACAAACTTGGAATGCAAAACGCATCATACACTGAAGGTTATGTTGGTGAAAAAGGTGAAAGAATTCACTATGTGACGGCTGGTGAAGGAGAGCCCATAATTTTTGTGCATGGGTTTCCATCTTATTGGTTCACGATGTTTGGTTTGATGGAGGCGTTCAAATCGGACTATCAGGTCATAGCAGTAGATGGTTTGGGTGTCGGTCGTTCAGAAGTGCCGTCATCGAAATCCGCGTATGAAATGGAAAATTTAGTCGGGAATTTAGGGCTACTGATTGATGAGCTTGGTTTAGAAAAGCCACATCTAGTAGGGCATGACTGGGGATCATCATTGGTAACCGGTTATGCGCAAGTCAATCCTGACAAAGTTAGCACTGTCACAGCGATGAGCGCACTACCTTACAACATTGTGATGCCTCGAATTGATGCCGATGATAAACATAAAGAAGTGTATTCATATGTAGATTACTTTAAAAGCGGCAATCCCATACTCATAAAAGTTATGAATGCAAAGAAATCTATCTGGGAAGGGACGTTTCAGCCTTTTGTAGAAAAAGGCATTATTTCTCTAGAGGAAGGAGAGAGATATCGAGAGGATATCGGAAATGCGAAGCGATTGAATGAATTTATCAATTGGTATCGTGTGAATTTTCCAGATTTCGGCTCTTTGGCTGATTTGGACTTTTATCCTGGGCGAGGAGTGCGTCTAACAAATCCCGCCATTTTTATTTATGGAGAAGAGGACCGCGTTGTTACCCCGGAGCTTGTATCTGATTTAAAAGCAGCCTCGGACAATTTGAAGGTTATCTCTTATTCCAATATTGGGCATCGTCCACATTTCGATAAAAAGGAAGATGTCGTACGAGAAATACGTGCTTTGATCGAAGCAAATTAGCGAACTGAAATCTGATTACTTTTGCAAGGTGTTCTATTCAGCTTTGATTTAGTTTCTGAGTACTGTTGTTCTTGTAAGCAAAACAGCAATAATCGAGCGATTTTTCATTTAACTTACTCTAATGTTACAGGAATGTTGGACAAATCAAGATAACATATGCAAGGCTTGTGAAGGGAATTTTAGGTTAGCAGTTTAGGGGCAATGCTGTGTGGGATCGTGTAGACTTTGAGCTTGAAACATTAGCAACATTAGAATTTGAAGAAGCCACGCGGCATTTTGAACAACTTGAAGAAACAGAGCCTGATATTGCTAAGGCTGTATCTTCTTTTGTGAATCGAAAGAGATCGGCGGATTCTTTTTTAAAGACTTCGTCACCTCAAGCTCAATACCCAGATTTTATAGATTCTATTTCCGCTGGGACACAGATTGGGAATTGGAAACTAGGTGAATTGTTGGGCCTTGGTGGAATGGGGGCTGTGTACAAAGCAGAACGTGCAGATGGCGTTTATGAGCATGTTGCGGCTGCGAAAATTGTTCGAATACAATCTGATGCCCAGAGGAAGCGTTTTGATCAAGAAAGACAGAGATTAGCAAATCTGGAACATTCAGCTGTTGTCCGAATTATTGATGGGGGGGTATTTGAGAACGACCTATCCTATCTAATTATGGATTTCGTGGACGGGATATCATTGGATGAATATCTCGAACGAAATAATATAAATGAAAACAAAAAACTAGATAAAGTTCTGGACGTCGCAAAAGCTGTTGAATACGTTCATAGAAGATCAATATTGCACCGTGACTTGAAGCCTTCAAATGTATTGGTTACGGCAGACGGACAGGTAAAGCTTATTGATTTTGGTATCGCATCCGAAATTTCTGAAGATGTGCATACACCACGCGCAATGACTTTTGCGTACGCTGCGCCAGAGCAACTTACCAATAATGAAGCGACAATAGCGACAGATATCTTTTCGCTAGGTGTTCTTCTGCATAAGGTTTTGTTGGGCGATCTACCCAAGCGTCAATCCGATGCCGGGGTGATTATTAGCAATGCCAAAATCAATAAAGAGCTAAAGGCTATTATCTCTCGGGCCGTAGCTACTTCGCCAGATGATCGCTACAGTTCTGTAAGTAGCTTGATCGCTGACCTAGAACGTCATTTAAACAGAGAACCTGTCGCGGCTTATTCGAATACGCGAAGCTATAAGCTCTCAAAATTCCTTAAACGTAATCCCGTTGTATCTGCCACAGCTTCTGCTTTGGTGTTGGCATTGGTTGGAGGTCTAACGTCTACAAGTTTCGCGCTGAAATCAGCGAATACCGAACGCGATAGGGCTGAAACAGCGTTGGAAGAAGTACAATGGCAGTATGAGCGCGGTTCGGCGCTTCTTTTGTCGCAACAGACTTTTTCTGGGCTTTTGCAAAAAGCATTTGGCGATGAAAATACAGAAGCCTTGACTGAGACGCTCATGGCCGAATGGGAAAAGGCTTATGAAAACCGAGAAGAAGACCCAGACCTTGCCGCATCAACAAGTTATGCGCTGGTTAGTAGTTTTGCTAATCGGCATGATTACGTTTCGCTGGAGAAAATCGCAAGTGAATGGCTAAAGGACAAAGTTGGAAATCAAGCGCTTGTGGAAGCGGGCCAGGAGATTTATGCGAGTGCATTGTATGACAGCCGCCAATACGAAAAAGCTCTACCCGTGTTGCGTGAAACTCTTGCAAAATTAGAAATGAGAAAACGACCTGCTTTTGATCGTGCCGCAGCAGCAAATCGTATCGCTGGTATAACTTTCGCGGATGAAGATATTGCTGTGGGAATGCGCCATGTCGACGAATTAATTTTAACTGCAGAGCGTCCTGAGATGGAAATTCAAGGCTTAGGTATCAAAGGAGAGCTATATGAATATATGGGGGAGATGGAAAAGAGCTTTGAATACATAGTTAAAAGTCACGATGTGTATGATCGCAATCCAGAACATATTAGTCCATCGCGGCCGATTCTTAAGGCTCGAATTGGCGCTATGTACCTGTTTGATTATAGGAATTTGGAGCTTGCGGAAAATTACCTTTCCAGATGTACAACAGAAGATGCCGAAGCTCTAGGAGAAAACGGAATTATAGGTCAGTGCCATGGATTGTTGGCAATGGTTCAAATAGAATTGGGCGACTATGACAAAGCCTTCTCAAACTTGGGAAAGGCGGGAGAATTGATGGCAAAATATGCCGGACTTCCAGCGGAAGGCTCGCCAGGAATTCGAGCAGTACGTTCCGAAGTTCTCATGCGGTTGGGAAAAGTGGAAGCTAGTCGACAAGAATTACAAGGCGCAAAAGATGACGTTTTAAAAATGCAGGTGCCGATCGATCATCCTCATATGCACAATCTTTTTCTGACGGAGCTAATGCTTGACGTCGTAGAGGGGGCAGACAAGAGTGAAGTTTCTCAAAAACTTCAAAGTGAATACCCTAATGCAGGTGAGACTTTTTCTAATCCAACTGTAAAATTTATGTATCAACGCTTGTTGGATAGTCTGGCACCTTAATGTCTAAGGTGCCAAGAATATGGCAATTAAAGTAGCCTTTTTTTAAACATCAAAAACTTTGACGCCGTCATCAGACACTGCGAGGGCGATTTTGCCTTCCTTCAGACGCAGTGCGAGATCACCAAAAACTTCACGTCTCCAGCCACGCATAGCAGCTACATCTGGCTCATCATCGCACGCAATACGTTCTACATCCGCGGCATTGGCGATTAATCTAGGTGCAACCTCAGCATCTTCCGCGACGTGCTTTAAAAGTACCTTCAATAGATCGCCCACGGCACCGGGTGGTGAAGTGTTATTAGGGCGTTTTGGTATTACAGGCGCATAATCATCAGGATTGTCTATGGCGGCATTAATCGCGTCCAGCAGTGTTTGGCCATGCTTAGACTTGGCAAACCCTTTAGGCACTGCTCTTAGGCGATCCATCGCATTTGCATCGCGAGGCTTTTGTTGAGCAATTTCCTGCACAGCGTCATCCTTGAGGATACGTGAGCGTGGTTTGTCCAGCTCCTGCGCAAGTCCCTCACGCCATTCCGAAACAGAAGCGATCAATGCCAGATAGTCTTTGCGAGGCTTACGAATCTTCATCCGTTTCCAGGCATTCTTTGGGTTCGTGTCATATGTCTGTGGATTGACTAGAATTTCGGTTTCTTCTTCGATCCACGCCATGCGATCTAGCTTTTCCAGCTTTGTCTTCAGCTTTACATAACAGTGACGTAGATGAGTTACATCTCCGCGCGCATAATCTAGCTGCTTGTCAGTAAGAGGGCGGCGCTGCCAATCTGTAAATTGAGAAGATTTATCTATTCGGGCCTTCAATAGTTGAGAGACCAAATTTTCATAAGAAACGGAATCGCCCAAACCGCAGGCCATAGCTGCAATCTGCGAATCAAATATTGGAGCAGGAGGAGTGCCGATCAGTTTTGTGAAGATTTCCATATCCTGACGCGCAGCATGAAAAACTTTCACACGCGATGTATCAGCCATAAGATCTAAAAATGGTTTTAAATCTATGTTTGGTGATAATGGGTCAATCAGGCAGTCAAACTCGAGTGTGGCTGCCTGAATCAGGCAGAGTTTCGGCCAAAAGGTCGATTCTCTGTGAAATTCAGTATCTACGGCGATAAATTCGCCCTTTTTCAGCTCCTCACAGGCTTTGATAAGCTCGTCAGTGTCTGCTACTAACTTCAATTCATCGCGGGTGTTTGATGGCACACCAGCTCCTTCCTAATCGCTATCGCTTGACAAGTGGCCCTAAAGGGTGTGCTTGTCCGCCAAACTTTCTCAACGGAGACTCCAAGAATGCACGCTTACCGTACGCACACATGTGGCCAACTAAGATCCGAACATGTAGGTGAAACCGTTCGCATAAGCGGTTGGGTTCATCGTAAGCGAGACCATGGTGGTCTGTTATTTATAGACTTACGCGATCATTATGGATTAACGCAATGCGTAGTTCAGCCAGATAATGCACATTTTGCCACTTTAGAGCGCCTTCGCGTCGAAAGTGTTGTATCTATCACAGGAAATGTGGTCGCTCGTTCTGAAGAAACTGCTAACGAAAACCTCGATACCGGAATGATCGAGGTGGTTATTGAGCAGTTAGAGATCCAATCTGCGGCTGACGAATTGCCTCTTCCTGTGTTTGGTGAGCCAGATTATCCAGAAGAGATTCGTTTAAAGCACCGTTATTTGGATTTGCGTCGTGACACTCTTCACAAAAACATTCAGCTTCGTGCAGATGTAATCACGTATTTGCGTGAACGTATGAAGGGGCAAGGCTTTACAGAATATCAGTCTCCAATTCTGACTGCATCTTCTCCTGAAGGCGCTAGAGACTTCTTGGTGCCTTCACGTATGCACCCGAACAATTTCTACGCTCTGCCGCAGGCCCCTCAGCAGTTTAAACAGCTGATGATGGTGTCCGGTTTCGACCGTTATTTCCAGATTGCACCATGTTTCCGTGATGAAGACCTTCGTGCAGACCGTTCTCTTGAGTTCTATCAGCTAGATATTGAGATGAGCTTTGTAACGCAGGAAGATGTATTCTCTGCAATCGAGCCTGTTATGCATGGCGTGTTCGATGAATTCTCGGGCGAAACAGAAGTAACACCTGCTCCATTCCCGCGCATCCCTTATAAAGAAGCAATGGAAAAATATGGTTCTGATAAACCAGATCTTCGTAACCCAATTGAGCTTTGTGATGTGACTGAGTTTTTTGCTGATGATAGCAAAACTGGTTTTGGCATATTTGCTAAGATTATCGCGGGTGGCGGTAAAGTTATTGCTGTGCCTGCACCAAAAGCGGCTGCTGAAAAATCACGTAAATTTTTCGACGACATGGACAAGTGGGCGAAGAAAGAAATGCAAGCCCCAGGTCTTGGGTATGCACGCCTGAAAGAAGCTGATGGCGGCGGCGTAGACAGCCAAGACCCGGTGTTGAAAAACTTCCAACCTGAGCTTCTTAACGAGCTATTGGAAAAAATGGGTCTTGAAGCTGGAGACGGTATCTTCTTCTCAGCTGGTAAGAAGTCTGATGCCTACAAGCTTGCGGGTGCTGCGCGTTTGAAAGTTGGTGAAGAGCTCGACATCGTTGAAAAAGACATCTTCAAATTCTGTTGGATTGTTGATTTCCCAATGTATGAATGGGATGAAGACAACAAGAAGGTGGACTTCTCACACAACCCATTCTCAATGCCGCAAGGTGGTTTGGAAGTTTTGGAAGCTGCTGACACAGACGAGAAAAAACTCGAAATTCTTGCGTACCAATACGACATTGTGTGTAACGGAACAGAGCTATCTTCAGGTGCTATTCGTAATCACCGCCCAGATATTATGATCAAAGCGTTCGAGCTAGCTGGTTATGGGCCTGAGGTTGTAGAACAAGAATTTGGCGGCATGCTGAATGCGTTTAAATATGGTGCACCTCCGCACGGTGGTATCGCACCGGGTATTGATCGTATCGTCATGCTTCTAGCTGGAGCTGACAACATCCGCGATGTGATCATGTTCCCAATGAACCAGCAAGGACAAGACTTGCTTCTAGGCGCTCCATCGCCAGCAGAAAATGCACAGCTGAGAGAACTTTCTCTCCGCTTGGTTCAAGTCGAGAAATAAAAAATCACTGTTGAAGTGGTGGATTAAGATTAGGAGGCAGTCATTTGTTATGGCTGCCTTTTTTTGCGCTTTATCTTCTGCACATACTAGCGCTTAAGCCTTTGGGTAGCTCGGTTGAAGCGTCGCAGTAGGCAGCAGATAGTTGGGCGCGTGTTAGGCCTTTGGCAGTCTTCAAGTATGAACCTGAAAGGATAGCGCCTTCGAGGTTCGCTCCTGTAAAGTCAGCTCCCCCAAACCAGCCACCAACGAGAGTTGCATCTTTTAGGTTTGCACCTTTCAAGTTCGCATCTTGCATGCGGATACCAAACATGTTGGCAACGCTTAGGTTTGCGCCCGAAAGGTTGGTTTTATCCATTGTTGCAATTTCAAGGTCGGCTTGGCGTAGGCGGGAACCGCTTAGGTTTCTGCCTGACAGGTCATCCATGCTGAAATCTGCCTGAAACAAGTTGCAGCCTGAACAAGATTTTGCACCACTTTTCACTGAAGCAATGTCGTTAGCATCCTGAGCGAAAGCAGGAGATGCGATGAGTGATGCAAAAGCAAGAGCAGTTAGGGCGCGTTTCATTTCGATACCTGTCTTCAAAGGATTCAACGATATTGTTTGTATCATAGCAATAATGAAGCCAGCTTGAATACGAGTGAATTCTAAGCTGTTTGCACCGTGGCACCACAAGCATCGCATATGGCAACTCCGTCATCTTCAACAAGAGTGAAATGACCGCAATTGGGACAAGCATCACCTAGATAATTGGGTTGATCTTCGTCATCTGGCACAGAAGGAGGAGTGATGGGAGCAGGGCGTGCAGCTTCAACATCTTGTTCAGCTTCTTCTGTGATCTCCATGTCGTCATTTGATCGGGCACCAGCGCCATCCAAGAACACGATGTTGTCAGGAATAGCGCCGCGACTAAATCCTTTGGAAATTAACTGCACAGCATCCTGCGGGGTAGGCGCATTGCGAGTTGAATCACCTTCTCCCTTGCCTAATCCATCTGAAGATAGACCATCCATTTCTGCAAGGTCTTCACGGTCAAGATAGGAAACAGCCAGTTCACGGAAAATATAGTCTAAGATAGAAGTCGCTGATTTGATCGAGTCATTACCTGTGACCTCACCAGCTGGTTCAAATCGGGTGAAAACGAATGCATCTACGAATTCTTCAAGTGGAACGCCGTATTGCAAACCGATGGAAATTGCGATGGCAAAATTGTTCATCAATGATCGGAAAGCAGCGCCTTCTTTATGCATATCAATGAATATTTCACCCAGATTCCCATTTTTGAATTCTCCTGTGTGAAGATAGACTTTGTGCCCACCGACAGAGGATTTTTGAATATAGCCCTTCCGGCGGTCTGGAAGACGTTCGCGAGACGCAAATTGGCCAGGCTCAACTTTAGTTTCTGGAGCCTGGACAGAGCTTGGAATTAAGGGTTGCGCTTGAGGTGGTGCAATTGTTTGTGTTTGTACAAATGCAGGTGGCGTTGATGCGCGCTTTTCAGCCTCTGCCAACCGCTCGAGAATAGTCTCGTTGATTTGCGGTTTGGATGGCTCAATACGAAGACTCAGGTCGTTCTCAATGGCTGCATCAAAACAAAGCTGAAGATCCTGCCGAGTTGCCGCAGAAGTTTCCTTCGTTGGTACGGTGAGTAGAAGAGGTGCATCGAAAACCTCTTTGATGCATAAGGCAAACCTTATGCAGGCACCTGCTCTTGCTTGGTGTGCAAGATAGAAGACATGTGCGAGATCTGAATTTGGATCTGAGACAGGCCGTCTACGACCTAGAACGGCAGAGCGACCTTCCTCTATTTCTCGTGCAGATATACCGAGCGCTTTTAAAAGTGCTTCGCCATCTGTTTCAAAAGCTTCAGGCGCAAGCCCTAGGCGTTTACGGATGGTGTCATCACCAACTACCCATCTTGAAAATGCGCTGCGCAGAGGCAAACCATCGCGGATGGCTTGCTCAATACGGTCCAACGCTTCATTGGTAAGGCCGCGTTCAGCCAACCGATTGCGTTCTAATCCGTCGATCTGATCTAATGACCGCGCACCAAGAACACGCAGAGCAACATCCTGTCTCTGGCTCTCTGTTGCTGCACTGTTGAGAGCCAAACCCGCACAATGAGAAAAGCGGTTTTCATCTTCTTCAGCTGAGGAAATTAGAGAAACTACTGGATCAACACCAAGGCTTTCAAGGTTTAACCAAGCGACCGCATCGGGCGATGGGCGCAAGAAAGCGAAGCGAATGCCTGATTTATCTTTTGCATCTGCAACGTGATATTCTTTGAGAATATTTGAAATCTCTTTGGCTCGGTTTCGGCCTTGCGGAGAATCGAAAGCCAATCCTTCAGACATGATAGTTGCTGCCAATCCAGCGACAATCACAACGATACCAGGGAAAGTTGCTTTTATATCCACTAAATCAGAGCGAAGAGATTCTTCTGCGAATGTTCTCTCATCAAAGTACGCTCCCAGATTCAGAACTAAAGCTGGAGCTTTGGCGTTGGGAGCGGTTTTAGTTGTGTGATTAACTTGGAGCCCAATTCTTAAACCAGCCAATCGGTTGGCAGCATCGGCAAGTTTTTCAGCTGATGCGTCTGACCAGTTGGTCAATCCTAGATGAACTGTTCCAGTGTCTTTTGCTGCGGCTGCTTGTTTCCTCAGTGCTGCTGCTGCTGCGCGAGGCCCGCCGGGAGTAGAAAGCGCAATTTCGAGAAGATCTGCATCGGCACCGCATCGCAATGCATCAGTGAGAGCATCTTCTGTGGGAATCCCTTCATCATCAGTATCGATGGTTAGACCTTCAAGGGCGTCTGCCAGAGACGCAAAACCTTGCGCTGTTGCAGCGCGTGCAGCGGCCACTGTTGCAGCTTCAGCAATGGCCATTTCAGCGCCACCCGATGATATGGGAGCGGGACTAACACTACCAATCGCTGTGCCAAGTGGAATAAGGGGGGATATACGCCCCTTTGTGAGAGCGTTTGTTATAGATGATTTTGCAGATGATTCGGCATCAATTGTAGCCAGACCATTGAGATAATCTGTTGCTTCAGCAGAGTTCATGGATGCCGATCTATCTGTTTTTAACCAGATTTCTCCCGCGGCCATAAGTGGAGCGAGCATTTGAGTCGGCTGTTTAGTCCTGCGTTGCGCCATAAAAAATCTCCCTGAATATGGTTAATCTGCGCAAATCAGGGCAATAGTGCAATATATGTTGTGTGAATGTGTGGTTTTTCCCACAAGATTTTGAATCACGTATGATTGATGAAATCAATGCGTGTTTCAAGGTGGACGTGGAGGCTCGGGATCACTACATTCACATCAAATCGCTAAAGGAGCGCTCATGTCTGTTATTGGCTGGTGGAAGAATGCGACTGTAGGAACTCGATTTGATGTGAATCGACGAGCAATTTTCATTGGTGAAGATGAGTGGGGCAATAAGTTCTATGAAGAAAAGAAACCGAGCCAAGAAAGCCGAAAACGGCGATATATAATTTACAATGGTGCTGCAGAGCCTTCTCGCGTGTCGGCGGATTGGCATGGTTGGCTTCACCATACTTTTGACAAACCTCCAACGGAAGAACCATTGGAGAAAAAGTCTTTCGAACAACCTCATCAGCCCAACCTGACAGGTACGCTGATGGCATACAAACCAAAAGGCAGTTTAGCGCGTCAGGATGACCGTACTAAGACTGCAAGTGATTATGAGGCATGGGACCCCAATGCGTGATTCAATGTTTGAAACGATAGTAGGTATCGTTGTTGTAGCTGTAGCAGGCGCTTTTGTCTGGTTTTCTATGCAGCAAACAGAAACGGCTGTCGGAAATGGCAGCTACGAACTGAAAGCTCAGTTCACTGGGCCCATTAACGGTGTATCCCAAGGAACAGATGTGCGTCTTATGGGAGTTAAAGTGGGAGTGGTGACAAGTGTGGAGCTTGATAAATCACGTCTTATTCCGATGATCACTTTGTCTGTAGCTGAAGGCATAGAATTGGATGAGGATACAACCGCAAAAATCTCATCCGACAGTCTTTTATCAGGGCCACACATTGCGCTATTGCCGGGCGGTGGCTTCGACATGCTTCAACCTGGTGATCAACTGACCTACACCAGTGGATCAGTTGAACTTGGACCACTACTGACTGAATTTGCAGGGCAATTGGATGGTCGTTTGAAAGATATTGCGGATGCGATTTCTGCAAATCGTTCCACAGCTGGCCAATAACAAGCTGAAAAACATAGAGTTTGACATATGCCCAACACATTTGGGCATATGATATTGCAATGATAGAATAGAATCGCGCTTTTACCGGAGTTTTCGATATATGCTGAAAAATAGTCTAACAGCGATCGCATGTGTTGGAATATTAGGAGTGCAACAGGCGTATGCATTGGATCCACGACCTGGAGTAAAAGTTCGTGCGCTGGAAAAAGTCACCGGTAAAGCAACTGATATTGAAATAGAATTGGACGACACCGTTCAATTTGGAGGTTTGGGGTTCACGGTGCGAGCTTGCCATCAATCGCCACCTGAAGAGCAACCGCCAGAATCCGCAGCATATCTTGAAGTAATTTCAATGGGTGTGAACGCGGAAACTGGAACAGCGAAAGATGATGATCCACGCTTGTTTTCTGGCTGGATGTTTGCAAGTTCACCTGGTTTAAACGCGCTGGAACACTCTCTTTATGATGTCTGGGTTATCAGCTGTAGTGCGGCCTTACCTGGGAGTGAAACCGCGCCTCTGGAGTTGTATGATGAAGCTGGATTAGGTTTAGATGGCAACACGTCTTCTGTATCTGCTGAAGCGATTTCGTCGGAAGTTTCCGATGGCTCCTCGGAGGATGGGGGTGCAGAATTGTCACTCGACAATGCAGAACCGATTTTTATAGAAGAAGCGGATGTCGTTGCATCTCCACCGTCTGAAACATCAAATTCTTCGTTTATTGATTCAATAGTGATTCCTGCACCGGATGCCTCAGACGAAATTTCAGATGAAGAACCTTCATTGGAACTAAGGAATAGGTCAGAGTAGAAGTTTCCTTCGATTCTGAGCGCGTCTGCTAATCTTTTTTGAAATTCTACACGCGTTATTTCTTCTGCACCAAGGCTAGCAAGGTGAGGGGTGATAAACTGTGTGTCGAGCAAGGCGTATCCACCTGCAATCAAACGTGCAACCAAGTGAACAAGAGCGACCTTTGATGCGTTGTTTTGCGTTGAGAACATGCTTTCACCAAAGAAAGCGCCTCCAAGGCTAACACCGTATAGGCCGCCAACGAGTTCGCCATCTTTCCAGCATTCAACGCTATGTGCATTTCCTTGCTTATGAAGGGCAGAATAAAGATTGATAATTGGAGTGTTGATCCAAGTTGATTCACGTCCTTCTGCAGGTGTCGCACACTCAATCATGACTTGAGTAAACGCTGTATCGAAAGTTACTTGGAACTCATCTCGGCGAACAGTTTTTCGAAGGCTTTTTGAAACATACAAACCGTCGAGGGGGATTATTCCCCTCAAATCCGGATCAACGATAAATACCTGACTGTCATCGGCGTCTTCCCCCATAGGGAAAACGCCGCGACGGTATAGGTTTAATAGGTCGTTTGGGCCGAAGCCACCAGTCATGTTTTAGGCCTTAAGCTTCTTTGGCCAGAAACTGCTCTAGCCAGTGAATGTCATAATCACCTTTGGCTACATCTTTGTTTTCAACAAGACGCAAGTGCAGCGGAAGTGTCGTTTCAACGCCTGAAACAACCATTTCATCCAAGGCACGCTTTAAACGAAGAAGGCATTCTTCACGCGTCATACCGTGCACGATTAGCTTACCAATCAAACTGTCATAGTGCGGCGGGATGCTGTAGCCAGTATACATTGCAGAATCCAGACGTACACCCAGACCGCCAGGAGCATGGAATTCCTTGACCGTACCTGGTGAAGGAACAAACGTCTCTGGATGTTCAGCATTGATACGACACTCAATTGCATGACCAAAGAATTGTACATCTTTCTGTTTAAAAGACAGTTTTTCACCAGCTGCGATACGGATTTGCTCTTGAACAAGATCCTTACGCGTAATCATCTCAGTAACAGGGTGTTCCACCTGAAGACGAGTGTTCATCTCGATGAAGTAGAATTCACCATCTTCCCAAAGGAATTCGATAGTCCCAACACCGCGATATCCAAGCTTTTTGATAGAAGCACAAACGCGCTTACCAATTTCTGTGCGTTCGGCGGCAGAAAGGGCAGGTGACGGAGCTTCTTCAAACACTTTTTGGTGGCGACGTTGAAGTGAACAATCACGCTCACCTAAGTGAACCACGTTACCATGCGTATCAGCTATAACCTGAATCTCGATGTGACGAGGTTTTTGAAGGTATTTTTCGATGTAAACGGCATCATCACCAAAGGCAGCTTTTGATTCGGTACGTGCAGTGCGGAACGCAGTTTCGAGGTCAGCCTCGGTCATTGCGACCTTCATTCCACGTCCACCACCACCAGCGGATGCTTTAATGATAACCGGATAGCCAATGTCTTTTGCAACTTTTTTAGCTGCAGCTACATCAGCCACACCGCCATCAGAACCAGGAACACAAGGCACTCCTGTACGGATCATGGCATCTTTAGCAGCAATTTTATCACCCATTAAGCGGATGTGATCTGCTGTAGGACCGATGAATGCTATGTCGTGAGCTTCTACGATTTCAGCGAATTTGGCATTTTCTGACAGAAAACCATATCCTGGGTGGATACCGTCCGCGCCTGTGATTTCAGCTGCTGCCATAATCGCAGGAATGTTCAGATATGAATTTGTAGATGGGGCAGGACCAATACATACGCTTTCATCAGCCAGACGTACATGCATTGCATTTCTGTCTGCTTCGGAGTGAATAGCGACGGTAGAAATGCCCATCTCTTTACAGGCGCGGTGAATACGCAGTGCGATTTCACCCCTGTTTGCTATGAGTACTTTTTTGATCATTGGGCCCAGCCTATTCAATGACGACGAGTGGCTCGCCATATTCAACTGGTTGACCATCGCTCACGAGAATTTCTTTAACAGTACCAGATTTTGGTGCGGTCACAGGGTTGAAGGTTTTCATAGCTTCAACAAGAAGGATTGTTTGGCCTTCTTTCACTGAAGTACCGACTTCAACAAATGGAGCTGCACCTGGTTCAGGAGCAAAATAGGCTGTACCAACCATCGGAGATTTTACAGCGTTTGGATTGTCAGCGGCAGGCGCTGCCGGTGCGGCTGCAGCGACTGGAGCTGCAGCAGCTACCGGAGCCGCAGGAGCGGCTGCTACTGGTGCTGCAGTTGCTGCATATGAAACTGCAGCAGGTTCAGGCATTGAAACGCGAATACGCAATTCGCCATGTTCAACTTCGATCTCGCCAAGATTTCCATCAGTTAAGATATTAGCAAGTTCGCGGATGAGTGCTGTGTCTAGCTTTTCCACTTTATCAGCCATGTGTTTTCTTCCATTTATTCACGAGCGAGACGGCCGCTTCGACGCTTAGGCTATATCCAGCAGATCCTAGACCGGCGATTACTCCGTCTGCGACTGGAGCGATATAGCTTTTTGCGCGAAATGACTCGCGAGAGTGTGGGTTGGATAGATGCAGTTCAATAATTGGAATTTCCAATGTCTTTAATGCATCGTGAATTGCGATGGAGGTGTGAGTATACGCTGCGGCATTTAAAATCAACGCAGAAGCACTAATTCTTGCTTCTTGAATCCAATCAATAAGCTCGCCTTCGTGATTAGATTGACGAAACGTAAGTTTCGCTCCTAATTCTTGAGCTTTTTTGCTTGCGATTTTCTCGATGTCTTTCAGTGAATCCTTGCCATAAATCTCAGGTTCTCTTTCACCTAAAAGATTTAAGTTTGGACCATTTAGACAAAAAAGATTAAGACTCATTATCACCCTCGTAGTTTTCGCAAACTCGCAAGATGAGAATAAAGACGCAAGCATGTTCTTGTGTAATTTTGAAGAAAAACGAAAAAAAACGATAGAAGAGACGTTAAAAATGCAGTTAATCCTTAATGGAAGTCCAAAAGAAACTGAAGAAGGTGTGACTTTAGGGCAATTCTTGAAAGAACTGGGATTGCCAGAGAAAGGACTAGCTGTAGAACGCAACTTAGAAATTGTTCCAAAGTCAGTTTATGATTCCACACAGTTGGAAGCCGGTGATCGCTTGGAAGTCATTCAATTTGTAGGAGGCGGCTGATGAGTGCTGATTCACAAACAAGAGATACGCTAACCATTGCTGGGGTTGAGTATAATTCTCGGTTGATCATTGGAACGGGAAAATATGCAAGCTATGAGCAGAATGCTCAGGCTGCTGAAGCTGCTGGTGCAGAGATAGTCACGGTTGCAATACGTCGTGTGAACGTGATGGATCCGACACAAGAACGATTGAGCGATCATCTTAGTCCTGAGAAATTCACCTATCTTCCAAATACTGCTGGATGTTTTACGGCAGAGGATGCACTTCGTACTTTGCGTTTGGCACGTGAGGCGGGTGGGTGGAAGCTGGTAAAGCTTGAAGTCCTAGCTGATCAAAAAACGCTCTATCCTGATATGGTTGAAACATTGCGTGCCGCTGAAGTCCTAATTAAAGAGGGTTTCGACGTGATGGTTTATTGTACTGACGACCCCGTTTATGCACGCCGTCTAGAAGATGCCGGATGTTGTGCAATCATGCCATTAGGTGCACCTATTGGATCGGGGCTGGGGATTCAGAACCCAATCAATATCCGTTTGATTGTCGAACAGGCTAAAGTACCTGTACTTGTTGATGCGGGCGTCGGAACAGCTTCAGAAGCTGCCATTGCGATGGAGCTTGGGTGTGACGGTGTGTTGATGAACACAGCCATTGCTGAAGCTAAAGATCCTATCCGTATGGCGCGTGCAATGAAACATGCAGTGATTGCTGGGCGCGAAGCATACCTTGCTGGACGTATGAAAAAGAAAATGTATGCGGATCCATCTTCGCCATTGGCTGGATTGATTTAGACAATAATACCGTTCTTTTAATCGGATTACGGATTTTATGCCTCGTATTATTTGGTCGATATGGCCGACAACCGGATTCATTGCAGTTTCAATAGCAATATTGAGTGCAGTGTTTTTGGGGGGCTTTTCGTGTTTTCAAAAGTGCGCCGTGAATGCGCCGATTGTTACAGAGTGGGAACTGACTTTTTCTGATGAATTTGATGGAGAAGGGCAGCCTGATCCAGAAAAGTGGATTTCGCAGGAATACAACAGAAAACCTAATTCAAACGGACCAGATGGCTGGTGGTCTAAAGATCAAGTCAGGCTTGATGGGCGCGGACATTTGGAGATTTTGGTTTCAGTTGTTGAAAATCAAAATGATGATCAAGACAATGATCCAAAGGACTATGCCACTGGCATGGTGTCTACAGAAGGAATTTTTGAACAGAAATTCGGTCGTTTTGAAGCAAGATTAAAAGGGCCAAGGCAGACTGGCTGGTGGGGCGCCTTTTGGTTGTTCTCTGATGCTGTCGAGCAGATAGATGGTTCAGGCCGAGATGGCACTGAAATAGACATTATCGAACTTTTTGGCGGACTTCGTAGTCCACAACATGCCTTGCATTGGGATGGATATGGCAGAGCTCATCAAGTGAAAGGCAAAAAGCTTTGGTTTCTTTCTGATACAGATGAGTGGCATACATACGCGCTGGAATGGACGCCTGAGGCTTATGTCTTTTTTGTTGATGGAAAAGAGACATGGCGCAGCAGGGCAGGCGGTGTTTCGCAGTCAGCAGTTTGGCTGAAATTCACAGGAGAAATTGCCACTGACAAGAATACCCAAGAATATTGGTCAGGTAAAATCAATGATTTGAATTATCCAGATCGTTTTTTAATTGATTGGGTTCGGGTGTATCAGCAGAAATCAGAAAACTGATTTCCGCTGAATAATTTGATCTTGGCAGCAGATGCGCTAGCCGCGCGCTTCGCGAAGGTGTTTCTCCAAAAGTGGAATATTCGCACCTGATACGAATTTACCGTTCAGATAGAAGCTAGGCGTGGCCATAATATCAGCTTTTTGTGCGAGCTTCATAATATCATCAAGTTGACGATACACTTTTGCACTTTCCATATCTGTGGATAGCTGCTGAACATCAATGCCTTCATTCTCTGCAATTTTTAGAATTCTGCCTTTGGTGAGGCCGTTTGCTTTCATCAAGGCAATGTGCATTTCAATGTATTTGCCCTGATTGTTTGCTGCGAGTGCAGCGCGGGCTGCGAGTGCTGATGTCTTGGAACCTGAATCGAGCACTGGAAGTTCAACAAAGATAAAGCGAACATCTTTTTCGTTTGCTTGTTTTAAAGCCCAATCAGTCGAGCGTTTACAGAAACCACAATTGTAATCGAAAAACTCTATGACAGTAATGGGTGCGTTTTCATCCCCAAGTGATGGTAGGTTTTCCATTTCAAGGAATGCAGGGTAGAATTCCTCTTTTCGTTTGGCATCAGCAAGTTCTTCTTTCGCTTCCAATGCCTGTAGGGCTTCAATAATAACTTCTGGGTTTTCGACGATGTATTCGTGAACGATTTTTTCCAGCGCAGCTTTGTCTTTCTTAGATATTTCAGACGTTGGCTCGGATACAGCTTGAGCGCAGCACGATGTAAGTGCGATTGCTGCACCAGCGATAGTAGTTTTAAAAAAAGAGCTATTTAGCATTGCCAAGACATTCCTGCAGACGTGTTTAATGGTTTTGCGTTTATATACAGCAGATAGTCTTGTAAATGTATTAGTGTGCGTTCACATGTCCGTGAATACGTGCTGTGAAGTCACCATTGATGCGTCGTCTTTGGCCACGAACTCCATTATTGCGCATTTGAACTTGGGTTATAGCTGCAATATCATCAGCGCGACGCCATTTGGGGGTGTTTTGTTCAAGGTCCTCACGGGCTCGATTTGCAAACACATTTGCTCTTGGATAATCGCCTATGGCATATGCTGATTCAGCAGTAGCTAATTCAGCTTCTGCTTGTCTGCCAAGTGCGCCCAGAGCAAACGACATTTGATGCCAAGCGTAACCATTTCCGGGTTCACGGATGAGGGCCATATGTAATAATTCTTCAGCCTCTTCATTTGCTTCTTTAGTTTTTAAAGCGATCAAAGATTGAGCTAAATTCACATACAAAAGAGAATGCTTTGTGGACAATTCCAATGCACGTCTGTGATGAGGAATTGATTCTTCGAATTTTCCATTCTCATACAATATTTGACCGTATAATTCTTCAAAGTAAGGATTGTCAGGTTCAATTTCTATCAATGCAGCAATGTCTTTAAGAGCGGCTGTTTCGTCATTGTTTCTGTGAGCTGCTATCGCTCTTGCATATCTTGCAGGAGTAGACATGTCGCTCATAGGATATTTTGTATATGTTGCGCGTGGTTGAAGAAAGCCAACAAGCTTTGCCTGCATCATTTCTAATTGTTTTTGATAGATGGGAGGTAAAGGCTCTGCGTTTTCTGTGATGCTTTTAGCACGGTGGCGCAGTGCTCCAATGCGTGGCCCTGTTTCTGGGTGAGTTCTATAATATGGGTCTTGTCTTTGTGTTGAGAGAACTTCAGAAACACGAATCTTCTCCATAAACGAAACGAGTCCATCTGCAGGAATACCTGTTTGTTCAAGTAGGCGGAGGCCAGTTTGGTCTGCGGAACTTTCTTCAACACGGGTGTATTTAAAGAATGTTAGAGCCGCAGCGTGTTGGGAAGACGCCATCAACATTGCTCCAGCATCAGGAGCACCAGCAGCGATTGCCAAAACACCAAGCCCTAATGCAATCCAAGAGGTTCCAGCAGCAGATCCCATCGCTTGTGTACGTGTAATGTTGTGTCCACCGATAATGTGGCCGGCTTCGTGAGCCATTACACCGAGGATTTCTTGAGGAGAATCGGCTTTGATCAAAGTTCCCGTGTTAAAGAACATGTTTTGACCACCGGTTACGAACGCGTTTAGGCGATTGTCGTTGACTATGAAAATATCAACTTCATTTGGGTTTAATCCACCTGCCTCGAATAGAGGGCGTCCATAATCTTGCAGTGTTGTTTCAATTTCTGCATCACGAATGAGACCAAAGCCTTGGGCTTGGGCTGAAACGACAGGCGTGATTATAAGTGCGCTAGCAAGAGCCAAGGCACGTGGCAAACGTTTAAGCACGTCCATATAGACGGTCTCCTTCATACCCCCACGGTATTCAACATATTCCCAGTCTTTTGCATCATATTGGATTGATACAAAAAGAAACACCCCTGAGTTCAATCAATATTGATCAATTGTTCTCAGAGGTGTGTGTCTAACTTATGGCAATGAGGAGCCTATTTACGGTTCCACCAACCAATTCTTCGCTTTTTGGGCGCTTTCTTTTTATCCGATTTGGGCTCAATCGTGTGAAGAGAATGAAGAGCAGGCTCTTCCTCTTTTTCTTCAACAATTACATCGGCATCAGCTGATGGTTGAACTTCTTCCTTAGCGGGTGAAGAAGTTGATCTATCAGCATCAACATCAGTTGATTTCTTCTCCGCCTGAGCTGTGTCTTCAGCAGGCACAGGAGGAGTTACCTGTTCGTCTTCTTGTCTTTCCAAAGGCTCTGACACATCTGCACTATCAGCAACTTCTTGCGTGGTTTCAGTGTCCGCCGATGCAGCTTGTTCAGAAGCCGCAACATCAGCTGAAGGTGCTTCTTGTTCTGGCGCATTCTGTGGCGCTTCTTCAGCTACTTTTTCTTCAACAGCTTCAGAAGGGCTTTCGACTGCGTCTGCCACATTGTTTTCAGGTGCGTCAGAATTGGAGAACTTTTTGCGTTTGCGTCTCTTTTTGTTTCGTGAACGTCCTGTTTCGTTTGCAGATTCGTCTGACCCTGCACCTGCTTGTTCCGAGGTTTCTTGTTCTTCCTCTTCTTCGGGCGTTGGGATTGCGAGAAAGGGCGCAGATGCAATAGCATCCAACATTTCCCCCCCATCAACTGCTACATCAGGTGTACGACGACGAGGGCGACGACGGCGTGAGCGACGAGATTTGGATTTATCTTCGTTTGAAGCTTCCTCTTCCTCGTTTTCGCTATCGATGACTTCCAAGCCATCTGTCGTTTCTGAGCCGTTTTCATTCCCTCTACGACGACGACCACCACGACGACCACGGCGGCGGCGGCGGTTGTTCTCGTCAGAATCGTCAGAATCATCATCAGAATCGATAGTTTCTAATGTGTCTTCTGTTTCTTCGATATCTTCTTCATGCTTGCGACGGCGACGTTTTTTCGGTGTCGCATCAACTGGCACGATTGGTTTGTAGGCGATAATGTTGCCATTGCTTGTGGCTTCGATCGCAAAGTCACCCGGCATCATTTCCGCATCAGCAGAAATAAGAATATCTGCACCGGTCGTGGATTCCATTTTCGTGATGGAATCACGTTTATGGTTCAATATGTATAGAGCAACTTCTGACGGCGCTTGAGCTGTCACACGGTCCACTCGATCATCAGCACCGCGTTCTTCAATTGCGCGAAGCATCTGCAGTGAAGCTGATTCAATAGATCTGGTACGTCCGGTACCGTGACATGCTTTACATGGTTCTGAAGAAAGTTCCAAAACACCAGCACGCCTACGTTGACGAGAGATTTCAAACAGACCGAACTGACTGATACGACCAGTTTGAACACGAGCGCGGTCAATTGACAGACATTCTTTCATTTTCTTTTCAACGGCGCGGTTGTTTTTCGATTCTTCCATATCGATGAAGTCGATAACAACCAAGCCAGCTAGATCACGAAGACGCATTTGGCGACAGACTTCTGCTGCTGCTTCCAGATTTGTCTTAACCGCGGTAGCCTCAATATTGCGTTCGCGAGTTGCTTTCCCAGAGTTCACATCTACAGCGACTAGAGCTTCTGTCTGGTTGATCACCAGATATCCACCAGATGGTAATTGCACGACTGGCGAATAGATATTGTCGAGTTGTGCTTCTACACCTTGGGAAATGAAGAGTGGAGCTTTGTGCTTGTGTTCTATAACTTTTTGAGCGTGGTCAGGCATGAGCATGCTGATCACGTTTTTAGCCTGAACATAGGCTTGTTTGCCTTCGACGATGATATTGTCGACGTCTCGATCGTAGAGGTCTCGGATTGCTCTCAACACCAAATCGCCTTCCTCATGAATGAGGCAGGGGGCAACAGATTCTAGGGTTTGTTCTCGAATCGTCGACCATAGCCTGATCAAGTAATCATAATCGCGGCTGATCTCAGATTTTGTTCGTTTTGCACCCGCGGTACGGATGATCAATCCCATGCCTTCTGGCACAGAAAATTCACCCATAATTTTTTTCAAGCGCTTACGGTCAGCTGCATTTGCTATTTTACGGCTAATACCACCGCCACGTGCAGTGTTTGGCATTAACACGCCATAACGACCAGCTAGAGACAGATATGTAGTGACCGCAGCACCTTTATTGCCGCGCTCTTCTTTTACAACCTGAATCAAAAGAACCTGACGACGTTTGATGACTTCTTGAATTTTGTAACGACGAGTTGGTTTTTTACGTTTTCTAGGACGTTCAGATTTTTCAACCGTTTCATCATCACTGTCGGATTCATCCTCGGAAGATGGCTCCACCAATGCATCATCGGTCTTTGCAGTTAGTTCGGCTGCTTCAGCATTGCCCTCATCAGCATCATCATTTTCAGATGCTTCTGCAGTATCGGGTTCTTCTTCAGCTTCGACATCGATGGTGATTTCTTCATCAACATCGTCTTCATCCATTTGAGAGGACGCTAATTCTTCAGCAATTAATGCCTCACGATCCTCTTTGGGGATCTGGTAATAATCTGGATGTATTTCCGAAAATGCTAAGAAACCATGCCGGTTGCCACCATATTCAACAAAGGCAGCCTGGAGCGATGGCTCCACGCGAGTTACTTTTGCTAAATATATGTTGCCTCTTAATTGTCTCTTATCACGCGCCTCAAAGTCGAAGTCTTCGATTTGTCCGTCGGCGACGACAGTCACCCGAGTTTCCTCGGGATGAGCGGCGTCGATCAACATGAGCTTGCTCATGTAGGTTAGCCTCATTGTTAGTGAGCGGGGCGGCGCAGATGTTGGCGACCAGCAACCCGCGATGTCTGAATAGGGGATGCGTCGTTTGACGCTTTCCAGAGCGCGCAAAGCAGATTTTAGATTGTGATAGGGGCTGGCCCATCTTTTTCCTTATCTAGCGACTGGCTTCCTAACTATTTGGATCGGCCAGCTTCGCACGTTTGAAACTCGAATCTATTAAATGGGCAGTCTAGCGTCTTTCCGCCAATAAGGACTTGCACCATTCTATGCTGCTTAAATGCAACAGGTTACCAATTTGCATAATCTTTTTGAAAAAATAAAGACAAAGTTTGCCGCTAATTGGTGTTTAAACTGCCTTAATTCATTGTTCGTATAGGTTCAACAACTATTTTAGGCCGTTCTAGGCTATGTATTGGTGGATTTTATGCATCGTTTGTTTTTTGCACTCGGATTCATGTTTTTTGGAGTGTTTTACGGATTTGCCCATGCAGATACCGGAAAATTCGCTCGAATCACGAATGTGAGGTTTGGAGAGAACGGCGCTGCTACTCGCGTTGTGATCGATGCAAACACACCAATCGACTATGATTATTTCATTCTTTCTAATGGTGCGCGTCGTATTGTTTTGGACATGCCACGCCTTCGTTGGAGTATTGATGGGCTAACAAGTGAATCCGGAGGTGGAGACGGATTTGGTCATGTGGTGCAATATCGCTATGGGCATAATTCTCCCACAACGTCACGATTGGTATTGGATCTGGAAAGCCCTGCAGACGTCGTCAATGCGTTTCGCTTAAAGCCAAAAGGTGACAGAAAAAGCCATCGTATCGTGCTGGACCTAAAATCTGTTTCGGTAAAAAAGTTTGAAGCCAAAGCAAATGCCGAGGATAAAAAGCGGCAAAAGGCGGTTGTAAATCATAAACGCAGGAAACCTCTCATCTTTATTGATGCAGGGCATGGTGGAAAAGACCCTGGTGCAATCGGGGTAAGTAAAACCCAAGAAAAAGACATAGCCTTAGCAGCGGCTTTGGAATTACGTCGCGCATTGTTAGCTACCAAGCGGTATGATGTGGCAATGACGCGTGACACGGATGTTTTTATTGAGCTTGAAGATCGAGTAAAAATAGCAAGATCTTATGATGTGGACTTGTTTATCTCTTTGCACGCTGACGCTGGTAAAAAATCTGTCACTCGTGGTGCATCTGTTTACACGCTTTCTGCTTCAGGTGAGCAACGTTCCGACCGGCTAAAAAATTCGAACAACTGGGTTTTGGATATAGAGAAAGATGATGATCGCTCAGAAGAAGTGACAGCCATCCTCGTTGATCTTGTTAAACGGGAAACTAAAAGTAGGTCAGCTGAGTTTGCAGAGCTTCTGATACCTTCAATTACAAAGCAGAAATGGCCAACCTTGCGCAATACCCACCGTAAAGCTGGTTTTTTTGTTTTGCTGGCACCTGATGTTCCAGCAGTACTTTTTGAAATGGGTTTTATGACAAATCCATCGGATGAAGCTATTTTAACTTCTCCTCGAAAAAGAAAAAAGCTTATTAGGGGCATTGTAGATGCCGTGAATGTGTTTTTTGCAGATCAAGAATTTTACGTCGCTCAGCGATAAGCTTTAAAAGTTTTTCCAAACGCGTCATAAAGAAACCTGATTGCCGAATGATTCTTGGCAAATTGAAATTACATCACTTTATGTGCCTTTAATGATGTGGCGCGCGTATGTAGATAGGTTAGTGTAACTCATGTTTAGAAAACTGCTTTTCTTCGCAGCTTTTTGTGTCGGCCTTGCTGGGGCTGGGATTATCGGTTGGGTATATTCTATCACGCAAGATCTACCTGCGCCTAAAGAATTACGTACTTATGAGCCACCCATTACGAGCCGTGTTCATGCGGGAGATGGAACTCTAGTTGCTGAGTTTGCACGCCAGCACCGCATCTTTATTCCCGAAGAAGAGCTGCCCAAACGTGTCATTCATGCGTTTATGTCGGCAGAAGATAAAACCTTCTACGAACACAATGGTATTGATCCAAAGGGACTTGTTCGTGGTGTTGTTTTGAATGGTTTGCGTGGGAAACGCATTACAGGTGGTTCCACTATCACTCAGCAGACTGTGAAAAACATGCTGGTTGGGTCTGAACGCTCGGTTGTTCGGAAAATCCGAGAAGCTTTTGTTGCACGTAGGTTGGAGCAAATTTTCACAAAGGGAAAAATTCTCGAGCTGTACCTTAATGAGATCTACCTTGGTGGTCGCTCATATGGTGTTGGAGCCGCGGCGATCAATTATTTTGGGAAGCCTTTACGGGAATTGACGATTGCTGAAGCTGCATTGCTTGGAGCAATGCCTAAAGCACCGGGTAAAGTGAATCCATATAGAAGACCAGATGCTGCTATCGCACGTCGTAATTGGGTTATCGGCCGCATGGCTGTGAATGGTTACATCACAGAAGCAGAAGCAGAAGCAGCTAAACAAGAGCCATTAACAACTGTTGATCGCCTGAATTCAGATGAAGTACTGGCCTCTGCCTATTTCGTGGAAGAAGTTCGTCGCGATATTTTGCGACGTGCCCGTGAAGGTGAACTTAAGGGTGTCGAGTTTGATCCTTATGCAGAAGAAGCCGAACAACAAGCTGCAGCTGAGCGCTTGCTTTATGAAGAGGGATTGTCTGTCCGTTCGACATTGGATTCTCGATTTCAATTAGCGGCACAGAATGCGCTGCAAATGGGGCTAGAATCCTACGATCGTCGAACTCAAGATTATCGCGGCCCTTTCTCAAGTATCGATGATCTCGATGACGACTGGGATGAAGCCCTTTATGAAATAAAAACTCCCAGCGGATCAGGTAATTGGGAAAAAGCAGTCGTTCTCGCTGTCGACGAAGACGCTGTAAAACTCGGGCTGGAAGAGAATAAAACGACTTGGCTTGCTGAAGAAAGTCGAAATTGGGTGAAGAGCTTCAAATCTAAAGATGGAAAAACTGAAGGTTTGAAGAAGGGAGATGTTATTCTTGTCACGCAGGAATTGCCTCCAAATGTATTGGAACGCACAATTTCGGACGTAGTAGAGATCGAAGATGACGCTCCATACCATGTGCGCCAACTTCCTTCCGCTGAAGGTGCATTGGTCGCCATGGACCCTCACACAGGTCGTGTTTTAGCAATGGCGGGTGGATATTCTTTCTGGAGATCACAGTATAACCGTGCAGTGCAGGCTCAACGCCAGCCGGGGTCATCTTTTAAACCAATCGTGTATGCTGCTGCCCTTGATTCAGGCTTTACGCCGGCAAGTACGGTTTTGGATGCGCCATTTGTTATTGATACGCCTCAAGGTTTGTGGAAACCGGGCAATTACGCCGCCGGTCGTTTTTATGGTGAATCAACGCTTCGCCTTGGTATCGAAAAGTCTCGTAACTTGATGACAGCGCGTTTGGCGCAGGATGTTGGTATGGAGAAGATTGCGGAATATGGCCGCAAATTGGGCATATACCCTTATCCATCTGCGAATGCGACGGAAGAAGAAGCGCGTCGTATCCTTGGCCCACAGACTTATCTTTCTCGCACACTTGGATCTGGTGATACAACACCGATGAAAATGGCAACGGCATATGCGATGTTCGTGAATGGCGGAAAACGTATTGAGCCTGTATTCCTCGATCGTATTCAAAATCGTTATGGAACGACAATTCAACGCCGCGAAACAAAAGAATGTGTCGATTGTAATGCACCGTGGAATAATCAGCTACCACCTGTGTTTGAAGATACGCGTGAACAAGTGCTTGACCCAATTACGGCCTATCAAAGTGTTTCGATGATGGAAGGGGTGATCCAGCGCGGAACGGCCTCCAGACTTCGTGTCATAGACAAACCAGTTGCGGGTAAAACTGGTACGACAAATGATTATTTTGACTCTTGGTTTGTTGGATTTTCTCCAGACCTCGTTGCAGCCGTTTGGATTGGGTATGATTCGCCTAAAACATTGGGTGAAGGCGAATCGGGTGGACGTGTTGCAGCTCCAATATTTCGAGACTTTATGATTAAAGCGTTGGAAGATGCACCCAAAATGCCATTCCGATTACCATCTGGTGTACGCCTCGTTGAAGTAGATGCAAAAACGGGTGAGTTACCCGGCCCAGACACATTCAGCAAAATTCTTGAAGCTTTTAAACCGGGAACTGAACCGGGCGGAAATGCTGAAGATTTGGATGATTTTTTCGAAATGCAGCGCCGCCTTGCATTGGGTGAAAGCTTGCCAGCGAATGACTATGCTATAGGCGATGAGCAAGGGTATTCAAACGTGAACACAACTCAAGGTGTTTATGAGCAAGGTGATGGATTTGAAACATCAACACCAACATCCAATGAGGGCTCATTAAATGGCAATGTGGACTTGGGTGGTAACGAAACTGGATTTCCTGCACCTGAAGGGCAAGTATTTGAACCTCAACCAGAAGTTACTCCTTTTCGGGATTTGGGATTTTCCAATGATGGTGAAGGTGAAGAAATACTGGATGAATTGGTTCCTGAAGAAGAGCCAATTGAAGAAGAGCCTGAACAAGAGCTTGAATACGGCACCTATTAAGCGCTATTGCTAGCATTCTAATTTTTGCGCCCCAGTTTCGAATGATTTGGGGCGCTTGTTTATTGTCGAGAAATTTATGACACCTGAACTTCAGGCTATGGCCGATAAAATAAAGCAATCTGTTGAATTGCTAAGGAGGCGTCTTTGACTGGGATGTTGCCAGTAAAAGACTAGATGAACTGAACGCACTTTCCGAAGATCCAACTTTTTGGAATGACGCAGAAAATGCGCAAAAACTGATGCGAGAACGTACAAAAATCGTCAACGCAATGGATGACATTAAGGCGTTGGAATCTGAGGTTTCAGATGCCGCCGAAATGTATGAAATGGCTGAGTTGGAAGAAGATGACAGCCTGAAAGAAGACATTGTCGAATCAATGACAGCAGCGCTCGAGCGAGCGGAACGTGCCGAGTTGAGTGCGCTACTGTCAGGTGAAGTTGATGGCAATGATTGCTTCGTTGAGATCAATGCGGGTGCCGGTGGTACGGAAAGTCAGGATTGGGCAAATATGCTACGCCGCATGTATGTGCGCTGGGCAAATGCGCATGGCATGAAGGTGGAAGAACTAGATAGCCATGATGGTGAAGAAGCGGGCATCAAATCCGCGACTTTGAAATTTTCAGGCGAGAATGCATATGGCTGGCTAAAAAGCGAGTCAGGCGTGCATCGTTTGGTTCGGATTTCTCCATTTGATTCGAATGCAAAACGACACACGAGTTTCTCTTCAGTTTCAGTGTCACCTGTATTGGACGATACTATTGACGTTGATATTGAAGAAAAAGATGTTCGTACCGACACATACAGGGCGTCGGGTTCTGGTGGTCAGCACGTCAACAAAACTGACTCTGCCATTCGATTGACCCACGAACCAACCGGTATTGTGGTGCAGTGTCAGTCTGATCGCTCACAACATAAAAACCGTGCGTCTGCTTGGAATATGCTTCGTGCACGTATCTATGAATTAGAAATGCGCAAGCGCGAAGAAGCGGCGCAAGCCAATGCCGATGCTAAGACAGATATTGGATGGGGACATCAAATTCGATCATACGTGCTACAACCTTATCAGATGATAAAAGATCTACGCACGGGCGTGGAAACATCTGACACTAAAGGTGTTCTGGATGGAGACCTTGATAAATTCCTTGCAGCATCTCTAGCCGCCGCTGTCGGTGGTGAAGGTGATAGTTAAACAAAAAAAGGGGCCTGCTTCCAAATCGAGGGGTTAGAAAATGGAAGCAGGCAATTATGTTTCTAGGAGGCAGAAACATTCTTTTAAATCTCTAGGTGTTTGAAATATTGATGATTGCGTCTAGCCCTGCCGGATCATCTAGCGTGGCAGGCGGCTCCCATTTTTCACCATCGACTATTTGACGAATTGTCTTACGCAATATTTTGCCGCTTCGTGTTTTAGGCAGTTTTCCTACAATATGAACTTGTTTGAATGCAGCCACTGGTCCGATGGTTTCACGTACACTTGTTACAAGTTCTTTTTTGAGTTGTTCATCAGCTGTTTTATTGTTGGTCTTTAGGACAACAAACCCCACTGGCGTTTGTCCTTTCAAGGCATCTGCTGCACCAATAACAGCACATTCAGCTACACTAGGATGACTAGCGAGGACTTGTTCCATCCCACCAGTGGATAGCCTGTGACCAGCCACATTGATGAGGTCATCTGTTCGGCTCATAACATGGACGAAACCGTCTTCATCGATGAATCCCGCATCACCAGTGGAATAATATCCTTCATGTTCGGCAAGATAGCTATCGTGCATTTTATCATTGCCTTGCCATAAAGTAGGCAAACAACCTGGCGGCAGAGGTAGCTTGATAACAATATCACCCGTTTCGCCAACTGAAACAGGTTGGTTGTTTTCGTCAATAATCTGGACATCGAAGCCGGGGACTGCACGACCTGCTGCTCCATGAAGCGTGTGCGTATCACCCAAACCCATGCAGGCGGCCAAAGCAGGCCATCCAAGCTCTGTTTGCCACCAATGATCTATCACTGGTCTTTGTAGTTTTGTTTCAGCCCACTTCAAAGTATCAGGATCTGCGCGCTCTCCGGCTAAGAAAAGGGCTCTAAGGGAGGAAAGGTTTTTGCCTTTGAGGAATTCACCATCAGGGTCTTCACCTTTTACTGCGCGAATGGCGGTGGGGGCGGTGAAGAAGATGTTTACATTGTATTCTTCGATCATTCGCCAAAAAGCGCCGGGGTCAGGTGTGCCCACAGGCTTTCCTTCGTAGATAACAGTCGTGCATCCTGCCAAAAGCGGCGCATAGGTGATGTATGAGTGACCTACAACCCAACCGATATCTGATGCTGCCCAATAAACATCACCCGCTTGGGCGCCATATATGTTTTTCATGGACCAACATAGAGCTGCAGCATGCCCACCATTGTCTCTGACGACACCTTTGGGAACTCCGGTCGTACCAGATGTATAAAGAATGTAGAGCGGGTCAGTCGCCATGACAGGTACACAATCGACCTGTCGGTTGAATTGCATTTCTGTGAGCCAATCCACATCAGTTTCTTCATTTAAAGCAACGGGACTCTGTGGGCGTTCAAGGATGATGCATTTTTCAACTTTGTGTTCGCACAAAGTGAGTGCTTCTTTGAGCAACGGAGAATAGTGCACAATGCGGTTGGGTTCGATCCCACAAGACGCAGACATAACGACTTTGGGCTTTGCATCTTCTATTCGCTTTGCCAGCTCTTTTGCTGCAAAACCACCAAATACAACTGAATGAACAGCTCCGATTCGAGCGCAAGCCAGCATTGCAAAAATCGCTTCTGGCACCATTGGCATGTATATGACAACGCGATCGCCTTTAGTTACACCATATTTGACAAGCATACCTGCAGTACGAGCGACGGCTATTTGCAAATCTTTATATGTGTATTCGCGCTTTTTGCCGGTGACAGGACTATCATAGATTATAGCGACCTGCTCGCCGCGACCTGCTTCGACATGTCGATCGACCGCATTGTAACAGGTGTTCATCACACCGCCGCGATACCAGCGATAAAAAGGAGCCTGGCTGTCATCCAGAATGGTTTCAGGCGGAATCATCCAATCCACAAGTTTGGATGCTTCTTGCCAATAAGCCTCAGGTGCCTCTAATGCCTGTTGACGCAGAGTGTCTACTGATACTGGCGCATTCATATTGTTGTCCTGTCCCGAGCCCTATTTGTTTTTATTTGGTGACCCTATCAGGAAAATGAGTTCTTTTTGAATTGGGCTAAGGTCGAATGAGGCAATCGGGCGCAATTGATATGGGATAAATAAATATTGAAAGGAAACGTTGGATTGTCAGCTTTTCATTAAGGCTTGCTCGCTAATTTTGCGGGTATGAAAATTCTTGGCTTTCTCTTTTCTGTCGTACTTGGTGTACTAGGCTCTTTGAGCATTGCAGGCACTGATAAACCCATAATCACAAATGGTTCCATGCAGGTCATATCAGGTCGTGCACAAGTGACCGACGGTGATAGCTTACGCATCGGTGATGAGCGTATTCGTTTGTTCGGTATTGATGCGCTGGAAGGGAAACAAACTTGTAATTTCAGTGGTGATGAATGGGCTTGTGGTCGTTCTTCAAGGAAAGCACTTGAACGTGCAATCGGGCGCAACGCTGTATCTTGTACTGTATATGACAAAGACAAATACAAGCGTTCGGTTTCAATCTGCCGCGTAGGCGAGACAGATTTAAATGAAGGACAAGTCCGCAATGGCTGGGCTGTCGCTTACACCAAGTATTCTAAGAAATATGCGTCGGCTGAAAAAGATGCACATGCTAATCAGCGCGGAATTTGGCGTTCCGAATTTGAAAGACCAGAAGATTATCGTCGCCGGATCCGTCAGGTGAATGCTGAACGTGCGCGTCAAAACCAGTCTAGACCTGTCAAAGCTGGATGTGACATCAAGGGAAACATTTCTTCTGGTTCAGGTAATCGTATTTTCCACGTACGTGGGCAGCGTGACTATGAACGCACGAGCATTAATACCAAAAAAGGTGAGCGGTGGTTCTGCACGGAACAGGAAGCTTGGTCTGCTGGCTGGAAGAAAGCCGCTCGATAATCAGTAATCGGCATTGCTTGATTTAGAACGTAAATATTCCAATATTTAACGACATACTTGTTTTGGACAGGGGATGATTGTGCGTTCATTTGAAGAAATTTGGGATATTTCAGTACAGCGTAAAGGTAGTGAAAAAGCTTTGAATGAGCTTTTACAGTTTCCCAAAAGCAAAGAAGAAATCTCCGATACGCCTGATGACCGTTTTCTGGCTCAAATGACGAAGGGCATTTTCCAAGCTGGTTTTAATTGGCAAGTCGTTGAAAACATGTGGCCGGGATTTGAAGCCGCTTTTGAAGGCTTTGACATTTATAAATGTCGCATGTTGCATGATGAGGATTTTGATCGATTAGTGTCTGACACACGCATAGTTCGGCATGGCACGAAAATCAGGTCCGTTCAGCAAAATGCGAGCTTTATTTTTGATATCATTGCAGATCATGGATCTTTCGGAGAGTTTTTAGCTCAATGGCCTTCTGACAATTACATTGGTTTACTGGAAGTCTTAAAAAAACAAGGATCGCGTCTTGGAGGTTATTCAGGTGCCTACTTCTTGAGATTTTCCGGTGTTGATGGATTTATTCTCTCTCAAAGCGTCACTAATCGGCTGATTGCTGAAGGCATTGTTGATAAAGCGCCAACGTCGAAAAAAGCTTTGGCAGCCACGCAGGAAGCCTTTAATAAATGGCGCGAAGAATCTGGGCGTTCTCTGACTGAAATTAGCCGCGTTTTAGCAATGAGCACTGACTGATCAGGATGAAGTCTAATCCCGCCCATTGCAGTTGAGCATGTTTTTCTATATCCACGCTCCATCCAAATAATCAGGATGTCGATGAATCGTTTTATCGCTGTCCACAAACTATCCGAGATCTTTGTCCATGACTGTAAAAGTCCGTTTCGCTCCATCACCAACTGGCCGTCTTCATGTCGGAAATGTGCGTACAGCACTGATCAACTGGTTGTTCGCGAAAGGACAGGGTGGTCAATTTGTTTTGCGAATTGATGATACAGATTTAGAGCGTTCCACAAAGGAATATGAGGACGGTATCAAGGAAGATTTATCTTGGCTTGGTCTGGAATGGGATGACACTTTCAAACAGTCAGATCGTTTTGCTGAATATGATAAGGCAACCGAGAAGCTAAAAGCTGATGGCCTGCTTTACGCCTGTTATGAAACTTCAGAAGAGCTGGATCGTAAGCGTAAAATTGCTTTATCGCGTGGACGTCCACCAGTATATGATCGCGCAGGATTGAACCTCACGGAAGAAGAAAAAGCAGCTTTTGAAGCTGAAGGCCGCAAGCCGCACTGGCGTTTCAAACTGTCAGGAAACCCATGTGAATGGACAGACCTTGTACGCGGGCCACAATCTATCGATACATCATCTATATCTGACCCTGTTTTGATCCGTGCTGATGGGTCTTACTTATATACGCTTCCATCAGTCGTTGATGATATTGATGCAAACATTACCCATGTTGTGCGCGGTGAAGATCATGTAACAAACTCTGGTGCGCAGATTGAGATTTTCAAAGCTCTTGGTGGCACCACACCTCAAATGGCGCACACGCCTTTGCTTATCGGTGCGGATGGCCAAGGACTCTCTAAACGTCTTGGATCATTGTCGATTCAGCAGCTTGGGCAAGACGGTATTGAGCCAGTGGCGATTGCTAGCCTTCTTGCCAAGATTGGAACATCTGACGCTGTCGAACTGCGCGATGATTTACAGACATTGGCTTCAGAATTTTCGTTCGACAAAATTGGGCGTGCGCCAGCGCGTTTTGATGAAAAAGAACTATTGGGTCTAAATGCAGAGATCACGCACGGATTATCTTTTGAGGACGTAAAAACGCGTCTTGAAGAATTGCCAATGGGTGATCAGGCAAACGAAGCTTTTTGGACGCTGGTTTCTGAAAACCTGCAAAAGGTTAGTGAAGCGGCTATCTGGTTACCTGTATTTTTCGGCGATATATCAAAGCCTGAGCTAGAAGGGGATGATGCCTCATTCATAGCGGGAGCGGCAGCACATCTTCCAGAAGGCGAAGTTACAGAAGACACATGGAAAGAGTGGACCAACGCTCTGAAAGAAGCGACTGGCCGTAAAGGCAAGCAACTCTTCATGCCATTGCGTCTTGCGCTGACGGGTCAGTCCCACGGCCCGCAAATGAATAAAGTGATTGCATTATTGGGCCGTGAAAAATTGTTGGCGCGTCTGAGCTAATCCAGCAAAGCTAAAACTTGGCCTAGTTTTTCGATTTCGTTCTGACTTGTGTAGCCATGCACAGAGAAGCGGAAACCCTCATTGCGCTCATCAAACTGGAAATTGTGTTCTGAAAAAAGGGTTTTCGCCCTGTCTCGGTTTGTTGGCGTAACAACATGAGTTGCACCGCGAACATGACTTTCAGCGGGTGATACCTGAATTTGAACTGGGGTTTGATCAGTCAGATAATTTAGGCAGGTTTGAATGTGTTTATGCGCTCGGGGCGGTTCTATATTCTTCCATAATTCCAGTGCACTATTTGCTGTTGCAAATGGAAGAGGGGATGGCGTTCCACCAAAGAAACGCATAGCAGAATCTGCATATTTGAAATTATGGATATCCATTTCAAATGGATTTTCATGAGAAAACCATCCAACATCAATTGGATCACATTTAGATAGCATTTCATCTGAGGCGTAGAGAAAGCATGCCCCTGGACCACCGCACAAGAATTTGACAGATGTTCCAAGTGCAAAATCAGGTTGAACTTTGCTCAAATCAATTGAAACAGCACCAACTGACTGTGCGATATCAACAATGCTGACAATGTGTTTTTGGCGAGCTGTCTTACATATTTCTCTTATAGGAGAGAGCTGTGATGTATTTGAAAATGCGTGTGTTATGTGAACGATACCCACGCTTTCATCCATCGCTTCAGTCCATGTGGATGCTTTGCTAACATCTCCCTTAACAAAGTGAATTTGAAATCCCATTCGTTCCGCTTGTTTGAGGACAAAGCCAATGGTTGGGAAATCCTCTTCACTGCATAGAATAGTGTTGCGATGACCTAAATCAGGCAGCGAATAAATGACTTTTGTTAGCCCGCTGGAGATATTTGTTTGAGGACAGATATTTTGAGCTGTTGTGTTGAGGAACCACCCAATATTGGAACGAAATTGCTCTATAATCCCCATCCAATCTTCCCAAGCGTGGCCACCTTTGTTTTGCCAGGGCTGAATGAAACTGTTGGTGATGGTTGGAGGTGTCTGCTTTGGCAAACACCCTACACTGTGTGACAGGAAATAATTGTTAGGCACATGAAACAGTTCACGCATTAGTCGGACTTCTCCAGCTTGTCGCGTTTTTTACCATACATTCCTCCCCAACGATCGGTCATTTCCGCGCGAACTTGCCAAAGGTCGGGGAAGAATTTGTGTTTGATCCCCGCATTTAATATTTCCACCGGACGGCCTTTTAAAGAGTTGGCGGCCACACCTATTGAACGATAGATGAGTTGCATGTGCGCATGCCTGAATTTTTGAAATTGCTCATCAAATTCTGCCAAAGCTTCGGCGATCATGTAGGCATCGTCATGCGAATATTCGCTGTCATACACTTGCTCTAGCGTACGAGACCCATCTTCAAGATAAACATCAGTGAAAGTCTTCCACAGATCATCTGGCATTTTAAGCAGCACTCGGAAACCCGGGCTTTCTTGCCCGCTTCCATTGCCCAAGAGCAGACGAACTTCTTGATAATCCTTGGGTGACATTGTTTCAAGCAACGCCAATTGGGTGCTCATCATTTCCTGACAAATATGCACGCGGCGAAATAGGGTGAGTGCTTTAAATGAGTTTCGCTTTTGCATCTCGTCATCAATGTCGAGCAGTGTTGTTCCCATCAATTTCATCCATAATTCTTCCACTTGGTGGACGATCATGAATTGCAATTCGTCTGGATTGCAAAGTTCTTCAGGTTCTTTTTGACAAGCAAGCAAAGCTTCGGTGTTCAGATAGATTTCATAGTCTAGCTGTCCAGCACCGCGCATAAGGTCTGTGTATTTTTTTCTATCCATTGTTTCTCTCCATTCATTCGTTAGGTGGTGCGAAGAATGGAAGAAATCAGACGTGGCCAGTCAGCCAGTCTTTCAGTACGTGTTCAGCAAGAGGTACGTATGGACAGTAAGTCATCTCCAATGCGTATCAGGGAAGTAATTTGGTGTAAATGGAAAGAGACAAGTGGCGTGATTGATATAGTCTAGAATTAACCATAATTTATTTAATGCCATGAAATTAATAGCTTTTTTTATGTTGTAATTTTTGAGAATGTTTTGTAATTCGAATAATAAATCTCAGATTGTATGTTTGCTGAGAGTTCATTGGGGGAATTTATTGTGAGAAAATTTTTATCCGCATTGGCGGTGCTATTCGTTGTGCAACCTGCTGCTTTAGCTGAAATTAAACCTTATGTTGGTGGAGGTGTTTCAGTTGAAGAGGTGCCTTATAATCAGACTGAGATATCTGGTATGATTGTTGGAGGAATTGATTTCAATAAGAATTTGGGTATTGAAGGCGAGCTGCTAATCGGAGGGGAAACGAACTATGGGGCTTCGGTTTTCGCTTCAGGAAAGTTTCCTGTTTTTAAAAGTTTGAAGCTTCATGGCAGGTTAGGTGCATTTGTACACAATCGAGAAGCCGTAAATTTTTGCGGTTCGAATCGTTGTTCTAGTTATGGTAGCGGGACAGCGAACTATCTGGGAGTGGCATACGGGGTTGGCGCTGAATATCAAATTTTAGAAGGTCCTTTGAGTGCTAAGTTTGATGTCACATTTTATACGCCACTAGAGACATCAGGTGACGGGTATAGAAGAAATGATAAAGATACTTGGGACATGGTCTCAGGCAGTATAATATACCGTTTTTAGCTCGCCCATCTACCGCCATCTTTTCGGCAAAATCATGCGTGATGCTCCTAGATGAATAAATATTCATTCTGGGAGCGTACAATGAAATCATCACTGACTTTACCTCAAGCCCTTATGTTGTTGGCATTGCGTGATGATAAAGGCTCTTTGTATTCTGGATACTTTCCGCAGGCTTTGGCGGGAGCTGCGCTGACGGAATTATTGCTTGCCAAAAGCTTGGCAAGCCAGCAGCAAGCCAAACCCAAATATGGCTGCGCTGAAAATGTGGAGTTGGATAGCAAATTCCTGAACGAGATTTTGAATTACATCCGTGAAGATGGAAAACCGCGTAGCCTGAAAAACTTGGCTGAACGTATTTCTCAGAAAAGCCAGTTCATTAAAACACTCGGCAGTGAATTGTGTGATCTAGGAGCTGTCGCAGAAGAAAAATCCAAAATTCTTGGAATATTCCCAACAACGAAATGGCCAACAGTGAATGGCCGCATAGAAACTGGGTTGATTGAAGAGATTCGCAAAGCGCTCAATCCCTCGCTGCCAATCGAAGATATAGACGATAAGGTCGGTCTTTTAATTGTTTTGGCCGAGGCGGGCGGTTTCTTGAAATACAATTTGGATAAAGACTTTTACAAAGCTTCAAAATCTCGTTTGAAAGACATGAAGAACGCCGAATTCATCAACTCTAAAGAGTTTGTAAAAGTTATCAAGGACACTGAAGCGGCCATGATGTCGATCATCATCGCCGCTGCGGTTATACCTGCTGTTTCGGCGGGGTGAATGTCTTCTTGGATAGAAAGCAAGATTTTAAGAGCTATGTTTTTCTTCGAAATGATCGAAAACAACTCTGGAAGTGGCGGTTCTCTGCACAGCGTACTGATTGGCAAAGTCGTTTAGTTTTTTTGAATTTGCTTTGCTCCAGTGACGCTGGTACCAATCTACATGGTGACCGACTTCATGCAAAATGAGAGCGTCAACGTAGTATTTTCGAAGGTTGTGTAAACTAAATTTTACAACCCAATTTTGAGCTGTGCGTATGACTTCCGCATCAAATTTTTTGAATTCATTTAGTACAGAGTTATTTGGCTTTTTAGTGCCAAGAGGCATAACCATGTTTATCGGCCACGGATAAATAATTATAGCTCTGACGCCGCTTCCGCAGACAAATTCAGCAAAAGGTTGTTCTTCTTTTTGTTGTTTTTTACTTGAAGGACGACGGCACCAAATGTGCGTAAGACCTGAATATTCAAAGTCAGGAAGCGATTGAATAGATTGCCAGCATTCAGACACTGTAAGAGGAAAAAAATAACCTTTTGAAGGGTTGTCCTCGATTAAAATAGGTTTGGTTTCAAATTTAGATGGAGGAGAAAGACTATGGCATCTGGCAAAAACGTTTTCCGCTAATTTTACTTTTGCTCTACCTCCGTAGGCATCGCCAAACTTTCTGTTACGTCGCCAACGGGTTGCTTTTCTTGGCTGCCCGCTCATTCAGAATTACCCCACATCTACAAAGCGGTTGAGGAATTCATCCAATGTGTATTCTGGGTCGTCGGATTTGAAGACGAGATCCAGCATGCTTTCGGGCGCGAATTTGTGCTCGACCATTTTCTCAAGGCATTCAAAAAATGGTGTCCAATATTCATTTTTGGAAAGGAAACCCATAGGCTTGGCGTGAAGTGAAAGTTTCGCCCACGAAAGGGTTTCTACAGCCTCTTCGAGTGTGCCAATACCACCCGGAAGAACAACGAATGCTTCGGATTCGTCCAACAACATTTTTTTGCGTTCGTGCATAGTTTCCACAACAATGTGAGGCACATCATCATAATTGCCTTCAATGCGTTGCAAAAATTGTGGAATAATGCCCAGTACTTCACCGCCAGCTTTGTGGGCAGCTTCAGCCGCTGCGAACATCAAGCCGACAGTTCCGCCACCGTAAACAAGTCTCCATCCACGTTTGGCAATTGCTCTACCTAATTCTTGTGCTAGTTCGATATAGGCGGGGTCAGCATCGTTAGAAGACCCACAATAAACGCATACAGACTTGATTCCGGACATATACAATCTCCATTTATAAGACTGAATCATATATATGGGTTTGGTGTTAAAAGGGAGAGTGCAAAACATAGAAATTTCATTGTTTGCACCCAGAGAGAGAATTTATGAGTCCTAGAGGGCATGGAAAACTAGCTGCCACAGCAGATACAGACGGTATTGAAAGCTCAGATGCTGGGCTTGTTGCGTCGATTGGCCGAATTTTGAAAATTTTGGCGCGACCTGAATTGTCAAAATGGCGGCCTATGATGGTGTTGGCGATATTGCTGACGATCACGGCTAAGCTTTTTGCTGTGTCTGCGCCATTATTCTTCGGTGATGCCATTAATGCACTGTCTGAAGACCAGCCTATTTTATTGCCAGTATTGATTGGAATAGGATTGTGGGTAGGAGCCCGTTTTTTATCGACGGGGTTTCCATATTTAAGAGATGTGTTTTTTGCACCCATTAGTCAGGATGCTATGCGCGTCGTGGCAGTAGAAGCTTTCGGTCATGCGCAAAAGCTTTCATACCGCTTTCACCTGACACGACGGACAGGCGCGCTAAATCGTATGATTGAGCGTGGTTCAGGCGCTATTGATTTTCTGATCCGGTTTCTTGCGTTCAATATTGGCCCGACAATGATTGAGCTCACGCTGGCGTCCATTGTTCTTGGAGTGAAATTCGGTATCGGAATGTCGATCATCGCGATTGTGACAGTGATTTGCTATGTGGTGTTTACCTTGGCGATCACTGAATGGCGGGTGAAGCAACGCCGTGTGCTGAATGAAGAAGACACTGAATTGCGCGGGGGCATGGTAGATAGTCTCACCAATTTTGAGACTGTCAAAGCATTTGCTGCGGAAGATCGCGAAACAGAACGCCACAACGAATCATTCCTAACTTACAATAAGACTTTTGTGTCCACAGCGCGTTCACTGGCTTTGCTTAATGCAGGTCAAGAATTCATCATGAACCTTGGCTTGTTTGGGGTTGCAGGGCTGGGTGTTTGGGCGGCGATTGAAGGAGGTTTGAAACCGGGTGATGTGGCGGCGGTGACGCTTATTTTGATGAATTTATATCGCCCGCTTAATATCCTTGGCTGGGCATGGCGCGAGATTAAACAAGGTAGCGTCGATTTGGAAAAACTATTCGGCTTGATGGATATGAAGCCGGAAGTGGCGGACGCACCTGATGCTAAAGAGTTAGATGTGCAGGGCGGTCGGGTTGAGTTCAAGAATGTTGCTTTTTCCCATGATAGCCGTGCGTCTGGATTGGAAGATGTGAGTTTTGTAGCGGAAGCAGGAAAGAAACTCGCCATAGTTGGCCCATCGGGTTCAGGCAAATCCACGTTATTGAAAATGGCTTTCCGTTTTTATGACGTTGAAAAAGGTGAGATCTTATTGGACGGTCAGGACCTTCGTTCTGTTACTCAAAAATCATTGCGAGAATCGCTTGGGTTAGTGCCTCAAGAAGTCGTGTTGTTTAACTCCACAATCAAAGACAACCTTATTTATGGTGCGCCTGACGCTACCTTGGAGGAGATAGAGGCTGCGGCGGATCAGGCTCAATTGCTCGATTTCGTGAATGGGCTGCCAGACAAATGGGATACACGTGTTGGGGAGCGTGGCTTGAAATTATCCGGCGGTGAGAAGCAACGCCTTGGTATTGCTCGCGCTATATTGAAGAACCCACCTGTTCTTGTGTTGGATGAAGCCACATCTGCGTTAGATTCAACAACTGAAGCAGAGGTTCAAAAAGCGTTGGATTTTGCTTCTAAAGGGCGAACCACTCTCGTGGTAGCTCACCGTTTGTCCACAATCGCTGATGCAGATGAAATCATAGTTCTCAAAGAGGGCGTTGTTGCAGAACAGGGCCGTCATGAAGACTTGCTCGCGCAAGATGGTATCTATTCTGAAATGTGGGAACGTCAATCAAAAGGCGGTGATGAAAAAGTGGTAGAAGATAAAATTGCGTAGGGCTGATCTTTTGTCTTAAGAATAGTACTTCTTCCACATCTGTCTTATACTGTTTTAATTAGCCAGCTGGTTTGGCCGGGAGTTGTCGTGACGAAGATATTCATTTCATACCGACGAGATGACAGTAAGCATGCTGTTGGGCGTTTACATGCAGCACTCAAACCGCATGTAAAAAATTCTAAACGCGATATCTTTATTGATATAGATAACATCCCCAATGGCGTTGATTTTGTCGAACATTTAGAAAGCCAAGTTAGCCAATGTGATGTGATGCTGGCTGTAATTGGGGCTAATTGGCTTTCAATAGTTGATCCTACAACTGGGCAACGTCGACTGGACGATCCCGATGACTTTGTTCGAATTGAAGTGTCCTCAGCGCTTCGACGAGGCATTCCAGTCGTACCTGTTGTTTTAGATGGCACACCAATTCCCAGAGCAGATGAATTGCCTGACGACTTGAAAGCTTTGTCACGGCGCAATAGCGAACGAATCGACCATGAGAGTTTTAACGCGGATGTTGCGCGCTTGGTAGCGGGGCTTCCTAAAGAAAATAAAGCCTCAACCAAACAACATGAAAGCAATAAGAAGAGTCTTTTATCTACGGCCTTAAAACTAGTTGCTGCTTTGGTGTTTGCTGTTGCACTGGCAGCGATAGCGAGCATGGGTGTTTATAATTATATGGCACCAATTAGTTTGGATGAAACAAGTTCTGAACCTGCCTCAATGTCCGAACCGTTTGCAGACCTTGTCGATCCAAACGTGCCTGGGGCAGCACCTGATTTTTCTCAAATTGAGGAAAGGTTTGCTGGCAAGGTGCCAGAAAGCGAAGTGGTTGATGAAGCTAACAAAATTGAACACAGCAAAGCTATTCGGCGATTACAGTCCGTTTTGAAAGATTTGAAGTTTTATGATGGTGAGATCGATGGCGAGATAAACGCAGGAACATTTATGTCAGCTGAGTTATTCGCATTAGAGCAGGGATTATCAATGCCAAATCTCTTCACGGATAGTTCTGCCGATGTAAAGGCATTTGCTTATGAAGCTGAGAAAGTGCTTGTGGATCAGAATTCCAATTAAGCTACAACTAAAACAGACTCCTCACAGCGATAATCGAAGGGTGACCCATCATCATTGTGTTCTTTGGATATTGGTGCTGCATAAATGGCGGTTCAACAATCAAAATTACTCACCAATCTTGTTCTCTGGCAGAGGCTCATCCTTGGCGTGCATCCATTGAAGGAGAGGCTTTAACGGGATTGCCCAACCGATACCCGCTATGCAGTAGAATAGGATAGACAGGATTTTTTGGCCTTGTAGTTTTTCGCCAATAATTGCGGCCACCGCAATGTAAGCTGCAAGAAAAGTTAAAAGGCCGATTGATCCAAATACCTTGCGCAAAGCGTATCTCCGTTTACAGCTGCGGCAAATTCAAACACTTGTCCCGTGTTGGTTTGCACTGAGCATAAAAATTGCTTGTATGCAAAACAGCTTTTGTTCAATTCAAGTAACAGGCCTATAGAAACACTCATGCATTCTCAAGTTTCTTCTTCTGATATTGGCTTAAAAGGTATCCGCCCAGAGCGTGGCGCAGGCGCGGTGCGCGTGTGGTTGCTGGTCATCGCTGCACTCGTTTACGCGATGATCCTTGTAGGAGGTGTGACCCGCCTAACTGATAGCGGGTTATCCATTACGGAATGGAAACCTGTCACTGGTGCAATTCCACCATTGAATGGCGATGATTGGGCATCTGAGTTTGAAAAATACAAAACTCAGACAGATGAATACAAGCTCCAAAATAAGGGCATGTCCTTATCTGAGTTCAAATTCATTTATTATTGGGAATGGGGGCACAGATTATTGGGCCGCTTGGTCGGCGTTGTGTTCCTTATTCCATTCCTTGCGTTTTGGGCGATGGGATATACCACGCCAAAACTGAGAAAGCGCCTGTGGGCACTATTTGCACTTGGTGGCCTGCAGGGCTTTATCGGTTGGTGGATGGTGTCGTCTGGAGTGGGAGATACATCCCGCGTTGATGTGGCACCATATCGTTTGATGACGCATTTTTCGTTGGCGCTTTTGATCATCGGCGGATGTGTTTGGACATGGCTGTCTATGCGCGAACAACCTCGTTTTATAGATGACAATCGATCACGAAATTGGGCAATTGCATTGTTGGTGGTTGCAAGTTTGCAGATGATGCTTGGCGCATTGGTGGCGGGGCTGGATGCAGGACGCACCTATACTGATTGGCCCTTGATGGACGGATCACTCGTGCCGCAAGCTTTTTGGGATAGCTCACTTGGTCTGAGAAATTTTGTTGAGAATGTAGCCACAACTCAGTTTAATCACCGCATTTTCGCATACATTCTTTTAGGGCTATCGATATACACAGCTTTCAAATTTACACGTGCGGCAGGCGGTTGGTATAAACGGACCGCTCATGCCGTGGTTGGCCAGTCCATATTAGGTGTCATTACGCTTATCTTCGGCGCGCCTTTGTGGCTTGGTCTCGCGCACCAAGCCTTGGGAACAATAGTATTCCTTTCAACAGTTATCCTTGTTTGGAATTGTTCAGCGCAGAGAGAGCGTTAATTCTCCTGCGCATTTCGAAGAGCTTCCTGTAGTGCTTCGATGTTCACCTCAGATGCAGAAGACTCTTCATCAAGATCATCTGAAAAATTTTCGATGATTGACGCAGCACTTACAAACGAGATTTTGTGGATGTTGTCTGAGTGCTTGCCAGCTATAGCAACAAGGCCTTTGGGATAGTCAATAGATATGAAACCCGTATAGGTAGCTATTGAGCTAATTTGGGTGGGAGCAGAAACAGACATGCCTTCTCTAAGAGTGAATGTTTTTTCTCGGCCCAATTTGGTATTGGTTGCTTTGATTAAGTTATCAGCGTTTACATTCAACCAAGCGAAAGCGTCTTGGGCATTACTTTCATGATTTAAAAGAGCTGACGTTGAGGTACAGAGGCTTTTTAGTTCGGGAACTTTTTCCGCAGTACGCTCATCATAACTTGGGCTGTCGCTGGAGATGTCCACCGTGAAATTGTAGGTTACTGCATCACGGATATAGCTCCCGTGGATTTGATCATCAGCAAATTCACTTAAGCCTGGGCAAAGAATATCAAAAGAACTGTTATCTGTTATTTTTGGCAGAGCTGCAAAACCGACAATTTGGTTTTCAGGAGACGCCAATGCAAGTGATAAATGCCCGTCAGTAGATTTCGTTACATGAGCAAGAAGGTTTGCACCAGAAACTTCAATCGGCACACCGGTTGAAATTTCCGAAAACAAACCTTCCTTTGATCTCGCAACAGGGATTCCATCAATATCAAACGTCTCAGCTGAACCATCATTAAGAATCGCTGTGATGTAAAAAGATCCGTTGACGGATTTTCCAATGGCTAGATCGATAATTTCGCCTGAAGCGGGTTTAGATTCCCATATAATCGGTAGAAAGGGGAGAGGTGTTTTCTCCTCAATTACTTCTGAAACAGGTTGAATTTGGGCTGGTTCTTCCTTATTTTCGGCTGGTGAACAGCTAAAAGTCAAAAATGTTGCTAGGAATCCTAATGAGATTGCTAGCTTTGTGTTGACAAAGGTTACCTTGGACTGTAGCCACACTCGCTCGTTCATCTGAACAATCAACTTTCTAATTATAAGAGGCCCCGTGAGGGAGCGATGAAAACTTATTCTGCAAAACCTTCCGAGGTCGAACACAAGTGGGTCGTGATTGACGCTGAAGGCGTTGTTGTAGGACGTCTAGCGTCTTACGTTGCAAAGCGCCTACGTGGCAAGCACCGCGCTGATTTTACGCCACACACTGACACAGGCGACCACGTTGTAATTATTAACGCTGATAAAGCAGTCTTCACTGGTAACAAACGCCGTGACAAGACTTACTATTGGCACACTGGCCACCCAGGTGGGATTAAATCTCGCCGTGCGGAAGAAATTCTTGATGGACGCTTCCCTGAGCGCGTTCTTAAGAAGGCCGTTGAGCGTATGATGCCAAGAGAGAGCTCTTTGTCTCGTACACAATTTTCTAAGTTGCGCGTTTACGCTGGCACTGAGCACCCTCATGAAGCTCAACAGCCAGAAGTCGTTGACTTCGCTTCTATGAACAGCAAAAACGTGAAAGCTGCTTAAATATGTCAGACGCTGTTGAAAGCCTAGAAGACCTAAAAGATTTGAACTCAGGTTCTGCTGCAGTTGCAGCTGCTCCTGTCATTCCTGTTGAGCCAACTATCGATGCACAAGGTCGTGCATATGGTACAGGCCGTCGTAAATCTGCTGTTGCACGTGTTTGGATCAAGCCAGGAACTGGTAAGATCACAATCAATGGTAAAGATGAAAAAGAATACTTTGCACGTCCAGTGCTTCGTCTGATCATCGAGCAACCATTGGTTGCTGCTGAGCGCCGCACAGAGTTCGACATTGTTTGTACTGTGAAAGGTTCTGGCCTTTCTGGACAAGCTGGTGCTGTTCGCCACGGAATTTCACGCGCATTGGTAGCTTATGAGCCTACATTGCGTCCGTCATTGAAGCCACACGGCTTCATGACACGTGACTCACGTGAGGTTGAGCGTAAGAAATACGGTCGTGCAAAAGCGCGTCGTTCTTTCCAGTTCTCCAAACGTTAAGTTTCGAAACAATATTTCTGGAGAGGGCGCTTGGCATTTGTCACAGCGCCCTTTCTTTTGTCTGGTTTATTCGTTTTTACGATTTCGAGGAATTAGAACATGGCCCCCACAGTGTTCATCGATGGTGAAGCAGGAACAACAGGTCTTCAGATTGCAGATCGGTTGCGTGATCGCAAGGATTTAGAGCTTGTTTCGATTGATCCTACCAGGCGTAAAGACGCCGATGAACGCGCGCGTATGATCAATTCTGCCGATGCTGTTGTTTTGTGTCTGCCCGATGCGGCGGCAATAGAGGCTGTGTCGCTTGTTGAAAATGCGAATACAGTCATCATTGATGCTTCAACGGCTCATCGTATTGCGGATGGTTGGGTGTATGGTTTTGCTGAAATGGCGAAGGGACAACGAGAAGCTATCGCAAAATCAAAGCGTATCTCGAACCCAGGTTGTTACCCAACTGGCTTTATCGGTTTGATGCGTCCATTGGTGGAAGCGGGCATAGTTCCAGTTGATCATCCTGTGACAACGAATGCTGTGTCTGGGTATACTGGTGGTGGTAAAGGTATGATTTCGATGTTTGAAGACGAAGCATCGGAAAATCACACGAAAGAAGCTTTTCGTGGATATGCATTAGCGCAAAGTCACAAACACCCTCCAGAAATGAAAGTTCATGTAGGGTTGGGTTTTCTGCCCATGTTTGCACCCGCTGTTGGTCGATATGCGCAAGGCATGTTGGTGGAAGTGCCTTTGATCACAAGGTCTTTACCGAACTCACCATCGCGTTCACATATCCATGACGTGTTGAGTGCTTTCTATGGTGATGAGATTTTTGTTGATGTTAAATCACTTGAAGAATGTGATTCAGTTGGAAGCATAGAACCTGAAGCTTTGAACGGAACAAACATGATGGAATTGTTTGTGTTTGGTAGTGACGATCAAGTTAGGCTGGTTGCTAGATTGGATAATCTGGGAAAAGGTGCTTCGGGAGCGGCAGTTCAGAACTTGAACATCGCGCTTGGGTTAGAGGAAAAATCTGGGCTGTAGGCAAAACTTACGCTTCAAAATTCATCACATTAGTGAATTTGGCGATTGCATCATAAAAAATTCGCTTTCTAATCGAAAAAAATAGCGTATCCCTAATCTTGTTAACCAAACGAGTAGAGTTAGTAGAGCAAAGAACGCGTACTAATTTTAGTTTGATCCAATAAGACTTTGAGGATTCGATATGAACCAGCAGCAAGATGGATTGCCTCGTCCTGAACCTCGTAAATTTGACGCAGAAATACTGTCGAAAGAGATTGTGGAGCGCCTGACATATCGTGTCGGTAAAGACGCCGCAAATGCACACAAGCATGACTGGCTGCACGCCGTGATTTTGGTGATTCGTGACCGGATTATCGATGCGTGGATTCGCACCAAAAAAGAGTTTCACGATGATAAAGGTAAGCGTGTTTATTATCTGAGTCTTGAGTTTCTTATCGGACGATTGATGCGTGATGCTGTGTCCAATATGGAAATGTTGGATCAGATGCAGGAAGCATTGGCTAGCCTTGGTGCTGATCTGGATGTTGTCGCTGAACTAGAACCGGATGCGGCGCTTGGAAACGGCGGGTTGGGGCGTCTTGCTGCTTGTTTTATGGAAAGTATGGCGACTGTTGGCGTGCCCGCATATGGATACGGCATTCGATACGTAAACGGTATGTTTCGTCAGGAAATATCTGATGGTTGGCAGGTAGAGTTGCCAGAAACATGGCTTGCGCATGGAAACCCTTGGGAATTTGAACGCAGAGAATGTTCATACGAGATTGGTTTTGCTGGAAAAGTAGAAGCAGCCGAGCAAACTCTAGGTACACCCGGGAAAATGACTTGGAGTCCGCAAGAGAGAGTTGTTGCGACGCCTTATGATACACCAATCGTGGGATGGCGGGGAAATCAGGTCAACACTCTAAGATTATGGAGTGCGCAACCAATTGATCCGATTCTGCTCGATAAATTCAATGCCGGAGAGCATCAGGGAGCGTTGCGGGAGAGCAATCGTGCTAGCTCTCTTACGAGAGTATTATATCCGGCTGACTCTTCTATTGCTGGGCAATCTCTGCGTCTGCGTCAGGAGTATTTCTTCACATCAGCTTCCATACAAGACATTGTACGCCGTCACATTCAGGACTTTGGGGATATAAAGACACTACATGAGCGCGCCTCTATCCAATTGAATGATACTCACCCTGCCGTTGGGGTCGCTGAGTTGGTTCGTTTATTGGTTGATGAGCACGATGTTGAGTTTGAAGAAGCATGGGATATCGCCCGTAAAACATTCTCCTATACAAACCACACATTGCTGCCAGAAGCGTTGGAAAGCTGGCCAGTGCCACTGTTCGAGCGCCTATTGCCGCGCCACATGCAGCTGGTTTACGCAATTAATGCACACATTCTGAAACAGGTCAGGAAGTCTGAAAAAATTAGTGAGGAAGCTGTGTCTGCTATCTCCCTAATTGATGAAAGTGGTGAACGCCGCGTTCGTATGGGAAATTTGGCTTTTGTGGGTTCGCACAAAGTGAATGGTGTATCGGCACTTCACACTGACTTGATGAAACAAACGGTCTTTAAAGATCTACATTCATTGTATCCTGAACGTATCAATAACAAGACTAATGGCGTGACCTTCCGTCGTTGGTTGATGCAGTGTAATTCAGAGCTAACGCACCTTATTGAAGATGCAATCGGCCCGGCATTTAAAGATGATGCAGAGAGATTGGCTGATTTGAATAAGTTCGCAGATGATGCAGCGTTTCAAGAACAATTTCTTGCTGTAAAGTTTAAGAAAAAAGAACAGCTGACAACTCACTTGCGTGATTACTGTGGAGTGCGGATTGATCCAAATGCGATGTTTGATATTCAAATTAAGCGTATCCACGAATACAAACGCCAGCTCTTGAACATTGTTCATGCTGTTGCACTTTACGATCAGATTAGATCCCACCCTGAAAAAGACTGGGCACCTCGGGTGAAAATTTTTGGTGGGAAAGCGGCGTCAAGTTATCACAATGCAAAACTCACGATAAAATTAGCTAATGATGTTGCGCAAGTTATCAATCAAGACCCAGCGGTGCAGGGACTTTTAAAGGTTGTTTTTGTGCCAAATTATAATGTGTCTCAGGCTGAATGGCTTTTCCCTGCTGCCGATTTATCGGAGCAAATTTCCACAGCCGGAATGGAAGCATCGGGTACTGGAAACATGAAGTTCCAAGTGAATGGGGCCATCACCATTGGAACGCTAGATGGTGCCAACGTTGAGATCAAAGAGCATGTGGGCGATGATAACATCGTTATTTTTGGCATGGATGCGGATGAAGTTACTGCGCGTCGCGCAGGTGGATATAACCCGCGTGATGTAATTGAAGGTTCGCCTGAGTTGAAGCAAGCACTTACAGCGATTCAGACGGGAACTTTTTCTCCCGATGACCCATTTAGATATCAGGGCCTGATTGATGGAATCGTCGAGCATGACTGGTTCATGGTGGCAGCTGATTTTGGCAGTTATGCCAATGCACAACGACATGTTGATGAGATTTGGAAAGATAAGAAAACGTGGGCGAGAATGGCAATCAAAAATACTGCCAACGCAGGGTTCTTTTCTTCAGACCGTACTATTCGACAATATGCTGAAGATATCTGGAAGGTGGGCCTCTAATGACGTTTTACACAGATCGTTTGGAGGCACTTGTTTCTGCAACAGAGAATGATCCATTTTCCATTTTGGGAGTTCATCCTGAAGGCGTGGAAAATGACAAGCAGGTCTTTGTGGCCAGAGCATTTTTTCCAGATGCGATCAGTGTGGAAGCTTTTTCACTAGAAGATAAAAGTATTGGTTCGCTCAACAAAGAGCATGATGCGGGATTGTTTGAGGGTGTTGTCGATTTAGATGAGCAACAACCGATCAGATACAAGGCAAAATACGCAGATGGCAGTGTGTACGATATCGCGGATGCATACAGTTTTGGTCCGGTGCTTGGGCCGATAGACGATTATTACGTCTCTGAAGGTTCGCATTTGAGACTGTTTGATAAGCTAGGGGCTCATGTCATCGACCATGAAGGTGCGAAAGGAGTGCATTTTGCAGTCTGGGCACCAAATGCACAACGTGTGGCAGTAGTCGGTGGTTTCAATAATTGGGATAACCGCCGTCATCCAATGCGAAAGCGCGTGGACACAGGAGTGTGGGAGATTTTCCTTCCTGATGTTGATGCGGGTGTTTCCTATAAATATGAAATTATTGGACCTGATGGAAATCGCTTACCATTAAAAGCTGATCCATTTGCGTTTAAGTCAGAGTTACGTCCAGCAACTGCGTCCATAGTCGAGACTCCAACGGAACGAGTATGGAATGATTCAGAACACAGAGAGTTTTGGGCTAATGCTGATGCACGCCGACAACCAATATCAATTTATGAAGTACATGCAGGTTCTTGGAAACAACATCCTGACGGTAGCTTTTATTCATGGGATGAAATAGCCGAATACCTTATTCCATATGTATTGGATATGGGGTTTACGCACATTGAATTTCTACCGATTAGCGAATTTCCTTACGACCCAAGTTGGGGGTATCAGACGACTGGTTTGTACGCGACGACTGCGCGTTTTGGGGACCCTGATGGTTTCGCTCGCTTTGTTGAGGGCGCACATAAAGTTGGTATTAGTGTATTGATTGATTGGGTGCCAGCTCACTTCCCAACGGACGAGCATGGGTTGTCGCGTTTTGATGGTACTGCGCTTTATGAACACGAAGATCCGCGCAAAGGATTTCACCCTGATTGGAATACTGCGATATTTGATTTTGGGCGTAAAGAAGTTGTCTCTTATCTCGTAAACAATGCTCTATTTTGGGCCGAACGTTTTCATGTAGATGGGCTTCGTGTGGATGCTGTCGCCTCGATGTTGTATCTGGACTATTCGCGCGAACCTGGAGAATGGATCCCAAATCAATTTGGTGGGCGTGAAAATTTAGAAGCTGTCGATTTTCTGAAACAGATGAACAAGGAATTATATGGTCGTCACCCTGGTGTGTTGACCATGGCAGAAGAATCTACATCTTGGCCGAAAGTTTCCCATCCAGTGCATGAAGGTGGGCTTGGCTTTGGTTTTAAGTGGAATATGGGCTTTATGAACGACACGCTGCGCTATCTAGCCCGTGATCCAATTCATAGAGCGCATCATCATGATGAGATTACTTTTGGTCTCATGTATGCTTTTACCGAAAATTTTGTACTGCCATTGAGCCATGATGAAGTTGTCCATGGTAAAGGTTCACTTCTGAACAAAATGTCGGGGGATGATTGGCAGAAGTTTGCAACCTTGCGAGCGTATTACGCATTTATGTGGGGATATCCGGGAAAGAAACTCTTATTCATGGGGCAGGAGTTTGCTCAACGAGATGAATGGAGTGAGGAAAGAGAACTCGATTGGGGGCTTCTTGAGCATGAGCCTCATCAAGGCGTGCAATCTTTAGTCAAGGATTTGAACCATCTCTACAAGACTGAGGTAGCTCTCCATGCGCGCGATTGTGAAGGTGACGGGTTTGAGTGGGTACTTGTTGATGCGGCGGCTGATTCCGTTTTTGCGTGGCAAAGAAAAGCACCGGATGCGCCAACAATCCTAATTATTAGTCACTTTACGCCGATTGCGCGCAATGGATACCAAATTCAATTGCCGCAAGCAGGTATTTGGAAAGAATTACTCAATACAGATGCAGACCTGTACGGAGGCTCAGGCGTTGGTAATCTTGGAGAGATCCAAACCGATGCAAACGGATTAGTAGATTTGAATATTCCACCCCTTGGAACACTCATTTTGAAATTGGAGTCATAATGATTGTGGCGGCACCGGTAATGACGACAAAAGAGAGTTTGGAATTTCTAGAGAGCCAGATGCTGATACAGCACTCTGATGGCGGCGGGAGTACGATGCAAGTCCTGTCCGTGACTTCTGAATTGTATCCATTGATAAAAACGGGCGGGTTGGCCGATGTTGCTGGAGCACTGCCCATTGCGCTAAAAGAGCAGGGCGTACACGTACGCTCATTTTTGCCTGGTTACCGCATCGTTATGGGGAAATTGCAAAACCCTAAAGTGGTAAAAACCTATCGCAATTTGTTTGGACAAAAAGCAGCAATTTTATCAGATCATGTCGAAGGACATGACGTATTTGTATTGGATTGTCCTAAATTTTTTGACCGTCCAGGTGGCCCTTACGTTGATGAAACGGGGGTAGATTGGGAAGATAACTGGCGTAGATATGCAGCGCTATCAAAAGCAGCAGCGGATGTTGCGTTGGGGTGCCTCAAAGATTGGCAACCCGATATAATCCATGCACATGACTGGCAGGCTGCATTGTCTCTGGCCTATGTTCGGTATTCAAAATTGGCCGATATTCCGCGAATTATTACGATCCATAATCTAGCGTTTCAGGGACGCTATGATGCCTCGATTTTCAAAAAACTAGGATTGCCTAAAAAAGCGTGGGCAATGAATGGCGTGGAGTATTATGGCGGGACTGGCTTTATGAAAGCCGGCCTCACATCTGCCGATGTTATCACCACAGTTAGCCCCACATATGCGCATGAAATTCGTCGCCCTGAAAACGGGATGGGGTTGGATGGATTGGTCAATCACCGGGCTAAAGATTTGCACGGAATACTCAATGGAATTGACGATGAAGTGTGGAATCCTCCTGAAGATCCATACATAACGAAACAATACTCTCAGTTGACTTATCTTAATCGTCGTCAGAACAGATTTGATCTGGAAACAGAGTTTGGTCTGTTTCATGATGAAGATCCCCTTTTTGTCGTGTGTTCACGTATGACTTGGCAAAAAGGTGTGGATATGCTCGTTGATTTGCTGGATGAGTTGGTGCCGCTGGGTGCTAAGTTTGCAGTACTTGGACAAGGTGACCATGCAATTGAACGTGGTTTTTTGGCTGCGTCACAAAGGCATCCTGGGCGAGTAGGAATGAAAGTTGGCTATGAAGAGCCAATAGCGCACCGTATGCAGGCCGGTGGTGATGCCATTCTTATTCCTTCTCGGTTTGAACCTTGCGGCCTAACACAGCTCTATGGGTTGAGATATGGTTGTGTGCCTGTGGTAACGCGGGTCGGTGGTTTGGCAGATACAATCATTGATGCAAACGAAGCGGCGGTGGCTCAAGGTTCAGCAACTGGTATTCAATTTTATCCACCTGATCATTTTCAACTGAAGCAGGCAGTGGTGCGTGCGATTAAATTGTACAATGACAAGACAGCTTGGAATTCCATGCAACGCGCTGGGATGAGGTCGGACTTTTCTTGGGGAAGAAGCGCGGCGCGCTACGTAGATCTGTATCGTCAAGTGTTGGCGACGTATCAAGAAAAGAAAACGATCAAGCCTGTGCAAAGATCAATTCGTGCGGCTCAATGAGTGTGTAGAGTAGTCAATGAGTAAGATGACAGCGAACGTGCCCTTGGGGGCGCATATCACATCCAATGGCGTATCATTTTGTGTATGGGCTCCTAAAGCTTCGAAAATGCATGTGTGCTTGTTTTCCGGAGATGAGGAAAATGACAGCATTCCGATGGACAGGGATTCTAAAGGTTATTGGCATGTTGAGATAGAGGGGCTGTCAGAGGGAACGCGTTACGGCTTTCGCGCCGATGGTGCTTATGACCCCGATCGAGGATTGTGGTTTGATCCCAGTAAATTGTTATTGGACCCATACGCAACCAAGATTGATCGCGCATACTTATATGATGATGATCTAACTGCGTCACGTGAAGCAAACATAGATACTGCTAAATTGGTGCCCAAAGCAGTCGTTTGCGGAGAACTGCCTAAAGCTAAGAAATTTGACGCCAAGTTTCCTGTTGGTGGCTTAATCTATGAGCTTCAGGTGAAGAGTTTTACTAAACAGCATCCAGATATTCCTGAAGATATAAGGGGAACTATCGCTGCATTAGGTCACCCGATTGTGATCGAACATTTAAAACGCATTGGTGTAAATGCTGTTGAGATGATGCCAATTACAGCATGGATTGATGAACGCCACCTCATTCCATTGGGATTGAATAATAGTTGGGGATATAATCCTGTAAGCTATTTTGCACTTGATCCGAAAATAGCGCCTGGCGGTATCGTTGAACTTCGTAAAGCCATCGAAGCCCTTCATGAAGCTGGAATATCTGTATTTCAGGATGTTGTTTTCAACCATAATGGTGAAAGCGATAAACATGGCCCAACATTGAGTTTTCGTGGGTTGGATGCCCAGTCTTATTTTCGTAATTTTGAGAACGAACCAGGGCATTTGATTAATGATACAGGCTGTGGAAACTCAATTGATTGCAGCCACCCAATAGTTCGTCGATTGATCTTGGATTCTATGCGTTATTTCGTCGAATATGCAGGCATTGATGGCTTTAGGTTTGATCTTGGACCGGCTCTCGGGCGAGAAGATGAAAACAATGGAAAATTCAATCCACAAGCGGAATTATTGCAAGAAATACTCGCTGACGATGTGCTCAAAGATTGTGTGCTGATAGCTGAACCGTGGGACATAGGCCCGGGAGGGTATCAACTTGGAAACTTCCCGTCACGTTTTTATGAGTGGAATGATGCCTATCGCGATGATGTAAGACGGTTTTGGCGGAATGAAGATAACATGGTGGGCAAGTTTGCAACGCGCTTGTGTGGCTCTGCTGATATTTTTCAGACATCTGATCTTTCATCTGAAAACAAGACGCGCTCTATAAATTTTGTAGCTGCTCATGATGGTTTTTCTTTGTTGGATTTAGTTTCCTACGAAGAGAAGCACAATTTCGAGAATGGCGAGTCAAATAGGGACGGCCACAATGAAAATATATCGTGGAATAATGGCGTGGAAGGTCACACAGACGATATAGCAATCATTACGAAACGCCGAGTTGATTTAAAAGCGATTCTTTCCTCCTTATTTTTGTCTCGTGGGCCTATTATGCTTACAGCAGGAGATGAGTTTGGGCGGTCTCAAAAAGGGAATAACAACGCCTATGCTCAGGATAACGAAACGACTTGGTTAAACTGGGAAGAAAGAGACACCCAGATTGAACGCCATGTGAGTAGCCTTGCTGAGATACGCAAGACATTAGGTTTGCTGGATAACACTGAGTTCGTAGATGAAGGAGATGTTGTGTGGCGAAGGTTTGATGGTGACCCGATGACGGTTTCGGATTGGGAAACGCCAGACCTGGGTGCTTTTGCTATGGAAATACCTGCTAAAAATGTTTTGATTTTGTTTAATCGCACTGATCGACATCAAACACTTATTCGAGATGGGAATACCCAGACAATAAGGCCTCGTACTGTAAATGTGTTGTTCACAGGAAATCGTAATAATTGAATCGCGAACGTGGCACGGAAACTGCCTGAACAACAAGAAAATATCACTTCGGACCAACTATAGAACTTTTGAACATGAATATTGTGACACCATCTGAATTGAAGCTTGGAAAAGCGGAATTGAATGAAGCACCTTGGTGGAAAGGTGCTGTAATTTATCACATCTATCCAAGAAGTTATTATGATTCCAATGGGGATGGGATTGGTGATTTGCGCGGTGTAATCGAAAAACTCGATTACATAGCATCACTCGGAGTGGATGCAATTTGGTTATCACCTTTCTTTAAATCACCTCAGGCTGATTTTGGATACGATATTTCAGATTATCGCGAGATTGATCCTGATTTTGGAACGATTGAAGATTTTGATGACCTTGTTGAGGAAGCCCATAACCTCGGTCTGAAAATCATTATAGATCAGGTGTATGCGCATACTTCCGATGAGCATGCATGGTTTGAAGAAAGCCGCCAAAGCAAGACTAATGAGAAATCTGATTGGTATGTTTGGGCAGACCCCAAAGTGGATGGCACACCACCAAATAATTGGCAATCTGTGTTTGGAGGGCCTGCGTGGGAGTGGGATGCGCGCCGCCAACAATACTATATGCATAATTTCTTGAAGCAGCAGCCGCAGCTTAATGTGCATAATCCAGATGTTCAAAAAGCAATTATTGAAGTGATGCGTTTTTGGATGGATCGTGGTGTGGATGGTTTCCGCATGGATGCGATAAATTTCGCCATGCATAACCGAGCGATGACAGATAATCCGCCGTCGAACAAAAATTTTGCGGATGTGACGCGTCCTTTTGATATGCAAAAACGAATTCACAATCAGTCACAACCTGAAATTCCTTTATTCATGGAACGGATCCGTAGTGAGCTGAATAAGTATGGTGAAATCTTTACAGTGGCGGAAATTGGCGGTGATGAAGCTCTGCACGAAATGCGTGACTACACGTATGGAAACGAGCGCTTGAACTCAGCTTACAGCTTTGATTTTCTTGATGGTCCGCCTATCTCAGCTGATAAAGTTCGAGGTACGCTTGGAAATTGGACTGGTGAAAAAAATGAAGGCTGGCCTTCATGGGCTTTTGAAAACCATGATGCACCTCGTGCTGTCAGCCGTTGGGCAAGTCCTGAGAAACGTTGGAACGCTGCGCGCAATTACATGATGGTATTGCTGTCCTTGCGCGGAAATGCGTTTATTTATCAAGGTGAAGAACTGGGATTGCCACAGGGTGAAGTGCCATTTGAGCATTTGAAAGACCCCGAAGCGATTGCCAACTGGCCACGTACACTTGGGCGTGATGGTGCTCGTGTGCCTATGCCTTGGGTTAAGGATGCTCCTAATGCTGGCTTTACTACGGGCACGCCTTGGCTACCTGTTGATGCCAAACAAGCAGCACTAGCTGTGGATACACAAGATGGGTGTTCACCATGCATGCTATCCTTTACGCGTGCCGCTATGGGTGTGCGTCGAAAAAGTGATGCATTAACACGTGGTTCAATGACATTTTTGGATACACATAATTCCAGCGTGTTGGCCTATATGCGTCGTTATGAAGATGAGCATTATCTGTGTGTGTTTAACTTTAGCGACAAGCATTCTCATTGGAATCATCATTTGGGTAAAGGATGGAAAGTCGTATTCAGCCATGATGGTATGAGCGATGGATGGGAAGTACCACATGACTTACCTGGTTATTCAGCTTTCTGGGCAAAGCTGGAAAAATAGATGAAATGTTGAAGCAGGTTAGAAATAGCCTGCTTTTTCTTTTGCTAATTTGTAGTCATTCCAGAACAATCTTTAGGCAATGCAGCGTAAAAGGCATGCAATTGTGCTGACCCGATTGAAGCACCCATGCTCTTGGTGCACATTACGATTATATAGAACAGTATATTTGGGAGTGCTCCATGCTGGATATTCCAGTCGCCTTTGAAACCAAGCTTAAAGAGTTGGTTGGTTTTATCTATCCTAATGCTGATTGTGATGACTTATGCCAACAAATTATAGGAGCGTATTGGGGCAATATTGATGATGTTCGTGATGAGCAACGTCAACCAAGCAATGTAGGGCTTTGGTCCGAAGATGACGCAGTCATCATCACATATGGAAATTCCATAAAAGATGGAAAACACAAACCCTTAGACCTTCTTCAAGATTTTCTAAAACGCTATTTGGGAGAGGCAATCACCGGCGTTCATATTTTACCGTTTTTTCCATTCACCTCTGATGATGGTTTTGCGGTGACGGATTATCGCGCTGTAAATAGTGAATTAGGAAGCTGGGAAGACATCAATCGAATTGGCGACCGTTTTAAATTGATGTCAGATTTGGTGTTGAATCACGTGTCCAGTCAGAGCAAATGGTTCAATGACTACCGGCAAGGGCATGAACCCTATGACAAATTCTTCTTTGAGGCGCGCCCGGATGATGATCTCAGCCAAGTAGTGAGACCGCGTACAAATGATTTGCTGCGTGAAGTAGAGACTCCGACTGGCACAAAGCATGTTTGGTGCACATTTAGTCATGATCAAGTGGACGTGGATTTCACCAATCCAGAGGTTTTGCTGGAGTTTTTGCGGATTATGCGTCTGCATGTCGATAATGGGATACGTATTATTCGACTTGATGCTGTCGCATTTATTTGGAAGGAAATCGGTACAAATTGTATTCATCTTCCAGAGACACACGCTATTGTGCAATTGATGCGATTATTGCTCGATTTTGCAGAGGAAGATGTCATCCTTTTGACAGAAACGAATGTGCCCAATACGGAAAACCTATCGTACTTTGGGAACCGAAATGAAGCACATGCTGTCTATAATTTCTCATTGCCTCCCTTGATATTACAGGCCTTGTTGAGCGGATCTTCTAAGCACTTAAATCAGTGGCAAATGGCGATGCCACCAGCGCAAATGGGGTGTGCTTATTTGAACTTCTCAGCGTCGCATGATGGTATAGGAATGCGTCCAGCTGAAGGTCTTCTGGATGAAGAAGAGATTGATGACGTCATCGAAACGGTCAAGTCTTTTGGCGGTTTGGTGTCCATGCGATCTACACCTGATGGCGGGCAAAAACCTTATGAGCTGAATGTCACGTTTTTTGATGCTCTAAAGGGGACGTTGAAAGGCGAGGATGAATATCAACTGGAACGCTTTTTATGTAGTCAATCTATCGTGATGGCATTGGAAGGAATACCAGCATTTTACATTCACTCCCTCATCGGTACGAACAATCATATGGCCGGCGTTGAGAAAACGGGTGTAAATCGAGCTATCAATCGAAAGCGTTGGAATTATCCTGAACTTATAGAATTGTTGGATGATGAAAACAGCATGCATGCGCGCGTGTTAACTGCAATGAAAGAACGCATACAGATACGTCGCAAGCAGGAAGCATTCCACCCCAATGCGACGCAATTCACTATGCAATTAGGCGACAAAATTTTTGGTTTTTGGCGCCAAAGTTATGATCGCGCACAATCTATATTTGCACTCCATAATGTCTCTAATGAAGAGCTGCACATTCCGGCTGTTTCAATCAATTTGATCGGTGGCCATGATTGGTATGATTTACTTTCCGGCGAAAAAATCAACGAACATATGAGCGACATATCTTTCGCCCCATATCAATGTCGTTGGATTACGAATAGAAGTGAATAAAAATCAATTTTAAGTAGATTATTGATTTTTTGTAACGCTAAGGTATACCTGAAACCTAATGTATTTGGGGAGGACGCAATGAAACCAATTGCCTTTAGTATGATCTGCGCAGCGGCTTTTACATTTTCAGCCTATGCAGAAAATGATCTTGATGATGAAATTAATGGTTTGAAACAACGTGTTTTAAAGTTGGAAACAAAGGTGGAAAGTATAGGCTCCACTTCTATGCCTTTCACGTACGTTGGTGAATCTAAACGTATTGCGGGTGTTAGTTTCACATTGCAAGGCTGTGAATTTGTTGCTGAAAGCATGTCCTGTTTCATCATTATTGAAAATGACGAAAATGCTACAACAGTGAGTTTAGATGAAGTGAAGGTGCAATCATCAAATAATGATTGGTATCAATCACGGCAAATCTCACACACAGTTGCCGGATACAGAACTTTTGGCAGCAATACTCTTCATATTCCATTGGCGAAAAATGAAACCAAACAATATGTCGTTTATGTAAACGAACTTGATAGTGCAGATAGTTTTGGCCTTCAGGTTGAAGTGTCCGGGTACAAAATTCGAGAAACAATATTCTTCAGAGGAATATCTTTACAATAGGTCGGGGTTAATTTTCTTTTGAAAACATGCGCTTGGGAGAGGGGGGATGGACCTCTCCCTGCAGATGACTTTGGTGGTTAACTTGCGCCAAACTCCTCATTGTCCAATACGATTGCGTCAGACATAACCCGCATAAGGTCTTGGTCTGCGGCATGTACGCGGCTCCAATTTGGAATAAATGGTGTCTCCATTGGGTTTTCTAAGAAAACTTCACCGGCTTCCATAATATTTGAAGCAAACAATTCTACTGATTTTTCGGCGGCGTGACGATCCACGTGCAGACCGTTCATTAAAGCGTCATTATAGTAGCTCTCGATGAGATCTAACGCGATGCGATAATATGTGGCTTTCAAAGACCGAAAGGTTTCCATGTTGAAAACGGTGCCGTCAGCAGCGAGTTTTCTATATAGCGCTTTGCAGATATCGATAGACATTCGCGAAAGGCCGGTGGAGGCGTCTTGCTCGGATAAAGGCTGATGTTTGTGGTCATACGCATCTGAAATTTCGACCTGACACGTTGTTTTGGGGCTGAGGTTACGCCAAGCTTCAGAAAGAACACCTATTTCCAATCCCCAATCCGAAGGGATACGCATATCGTGGAGAATAGATGTTCGCATCGCAAACTCACCTGCTAGCGGATACCGAAATGCGGATAAATAGTTGAGGTAATCTCGTTCGCCTATAACTTTGGTAAGTGCCATCAAAATAGGAGTAACGAGGAGGCGGCTGACACGCCCATTGAATTTTCCATCAGCTATTCTTGGATAGAAACCTTTGGATAGAAGATATGAGAAGCTTGGGTTCGCGACTGGATAAAGTAGTTTCACGAGCATATCTTTTTTATAGGTCACAATATCGCAATCGTGTAGCGCGATTATATCACTGTCTCCGCAAGCCAAAGTGTATCCCATACAAAACCAAACATTTCGTCCCTTGCCTGGCTCTATCGGAGATAAACCCATTTCAGCGAGGCGGATGTCGATGTCTTTTAGGCGTGGTCCATCATTCCAGAGAACTACGTGATCTTGCGGTAAACGAGAGAAAAACTCTTTCGCGTGTCTGTATTCTGCTTCGTTGGCACGGTCCAATCCGATGACAATTTTATTGATGAATTTCGCTGTGCTAAGCTCATCGAGAATATTGCTGAGCGCATCGCCTTTGAGTTCCGAATAGAGCGAGGGCAGGATAAGAGTGATTTTGCGAGACTGTGAGAATTGCTCCAGTTCGCGTTCCATTGTTTCGGGTTTTACAATGCGTAGGTCATGTAATGTTGCGACGTGTCCATTTTGATGAAAATCAGCCAATGTCTTTCTCGCTTTTGTTGTTTTGTGAGGGGCGGCTTTGGGGTGTGAAGCCAAGTTGGGAGGATATAAAATTTAATACTGCGTCATTCCAACCAGCAGGACCTTGTTTGGTTGTCCTAGAAATCCGATTGGTAGCTTCACCTGCTAAAGGTGGGATGTCGTTTCCATGATGGTTGTTGATGATGACGCCAAAATCAGTGTTTTCGAGCATTTCAATATCATTTGGAGCATCGCCAAGTGATAGTGTCTTCGTTTGTGAACCAAACTGTTTGGTTATTTCGGAAACGCGTTGGCCTTTTGTTGCTCCAAAGGAAAGCGTCATGAAGCGTCCACCGTACCGGGTGTGGACGCCATGCTCAGTCAAATAATAGATGAAATCCTGCTTGGCTGTCTCTTCTCCCGTCCACAGTCCTGGTTCGGAAAACTGTCTTTGTGAAGCTAATATTGCTTGGTCTTTGGAGAGGTTTGTAATCTGGGAGATTTGATCGATCGTCCAATCATTAAATCCATTGTAGTGACATCTCAATGAGGAGGGAGCGCTGGATATAATGCTAATGAGGCGATTGTAATCATCAGCTCCAATGTCAGATGCTTTTTGGCTACTAGCCGAAAGAACTCCTGCGCCATTTTCGACGATGGCTGGACAATTTTCGAATCCAAGTTCTGATCGCAATGACAGAAGTTCTGCAGCCGTCTTTGAGCTGGCAAGGATGAGTGGAATGTTGAGTTGTTTAAGTGCGTCCAGCGCGGGAAGGGCTTCTTCATAAGAATAGGAAGAGTGATCGAGAAGGGTGCCATCTAAATCGGTGAAAACGATAGCGCTAGTCATTGGCAATAGTCCTGTCCTCAAATTTTAAGACAGCACGGTTTTCATCAACAAAAAGCTGTGCCCCAGTCTTTTTTTGCCCGTTAAGCATGCGTTTTGTTAGGCGTTCATAATATTGAATGAAGTTTTTCACCCAATCGCGCTTTTCGTCATGGAGCGTACCTTTTGCTAGGCCTAAGGTTGTTTCCTCTTGTTCAATTCTCCATTGAAGAACGGTTTCAAAGCTTGGAGCATTTAAATGAAAGAAATGAGGCGAAAGATCCCATAATAATTTGTAAGGACCAGCGAGTTGCTCTTCTTGATAATTTTGCCATTCTTTCGCGTGCGGTAGGCGTTCTACATCATTAATAGGAGGGAGGGGTGAGTTTGTCATTTCAGCGCTTGCGCCAACCAACCACCCTTCTACAATGATTGCTTTAGGGCTTCCTGAGAATGTCCTGAACTCGTCGGGATGCACGCGGTCATCAATCTTTTTGTCGAAAACTGGGATTGTGATTATTGAGCTTTCTGTTGCTGACCGCAGTGCCGTGATTGTTGTATTGAGTAGGTCAAGATCATGAGTTCCTGGCGGGCCGCGAGTCTCAAATAGAGGAGAGACTTTTTGCGCTAAAGACATTCTCTCTTTTTTTGTCAGATAAAACTCATCGATACCTAAAATGGCTATTTGATTATCAAAAGCCTTACATATGGCGTTCATCGCTGTGGACTTCCCGATGCCCTGTGCGCCCGATACGAAAATCAATGGAATGTCGTCAGATGTATTAATGATATTGGTGATCCAATTTGTGAAATGGATATCAATATCTGACATATGCTAGAGCTCCCAATGAACAGTTCAACTGATGCTATGAAGCTAGGTTAGGTTGAGTTTATCAAGTAAAACTATGGTATTGGAGTGATGTCTGCCTAATTTTTGGGCGATATTTTTGCATAAAAATTGGGCGTGGGTTGATTGTGGGCGAGAACCAATTTTCTTGCGCTAAGAAGAAAAAACTCCAATTTTATTGTTTGCGTCTCTGACTGTGTAAGTCATCCAACGTTACTTTTACATAACTTCCTGGCGCGTGGGTAGCATTCTCTAAAAGTCCCGGTGGCATGGTTTTATTGCCTGATTTATCACTCAGCCATTCTGCAAGTGCAGGCCACCAGCTTTGCTTTTTATATGTCGCTGATTCTTTCCATTCCGCACCCGTTTGAAGATTGGGGTCGCCCGCGCTCCAGTGGCCATATTTGTTGTTGCGTGGCGGGTTAACTACCCCCGCAATGTGTCCAGCCTCAGCCATAATAAACTTTGTATGACCGCCAAATAGGTGCCGCCCGCGATAGACTGACTCAAACGGCGATATGTGGTCTGCTTCAGCGGCATGAATGAACACTGGCCATTGGATGTCTTTTAAGCTAATTTTCTCGTCAAACAGATAGAATTCACCTTTTGCAAGTTGGTTTTCAACATAGAAGTTTTGAAGGTATCCAAGATGCAAAGGTCCAGGGATGTTTGTTTGATCGCTATTCCAATAAAGTAGGTCAAACGGTCTAGCTTTTTTGCCTAACAAATAATTGTCTTCAACAAATTGCCAAACGAGCCTTTGCGGCCGCAAAGCATTAAACCCGTCTGCCATTAATTCGCCGGGCATGATGCCACGGTTTTTAACTATCGCAGCAGCAGTTTCTGAAAACGTTTTTTCATTGATTAGGGCTTGCAGCATTCCAGCGTCTGAAAAGTCTGTTTGGGCAGCCATGAAGGTAAGACTATTTACGCGCTGGTCTTTTTTCTTGGCAAGGAAACCGGCGAGAGTGGATAGCATGGTTCCACCAATGCAGTACCCAGCAATATTGATCGGTTGGTTGTGGATTTTGAAGACTTGATCAATCGCTGCAAGTCCGCCCAAAGCAGCGTAATTATCCCAGTCTAGATCACGCGTGATGTCGTCTGCGCTGCGCCAAGAGATGATGTAAACCGTGAAACCTTGATCCCTGAGCCAGGCAACGAGAGAGTTTTTTTCCTGTAAGTCCAAAACATAATATTTGTTGATCCATGGTGGGAATATCAGAAGCGGTCGCTCATAAACTTCTTCTTGAGTTGGATTGAAACGGATCAATTCAATCAATTCGTTTTTAAAGATTACCTGTCCTTCAGTAGTCGCAACGTTTTTTCCAATTTCAAAAGCAGAAGTATCGCATTGAGAAATATTGAGATGATGGAAATCTGCATCATAGTCGCGTTGAAGGTTTTCTAGACCAGCCTGAAGAGATGCACCTTCGGTGTCGACGAACTTTTGTATTGCGACCGGATTTGTGAAAAAATTGTTCGCAGGTGAAATCAACGACATAAATTGATGAAGATGGTGTTGGACTTCTTTTTGTTCCAGATCAGACAAGTTTTCAGCTTCCAGAACCAAATCCCTAATCCATTCATACAGGACCATGTATGATTGGCTGATAAAATCGAACAGGGGGTATTTGCGCCATAATTCGTTTTCGAACCGTGGATTGGTGAGGCGACCATCATTTGGGGTTTGATCTTCTTGATTTTCTGGTTGCAAAGTCATGCTGGCAACATTTGCTAGCCGTTTGGCTAATTCTTGTTGTGCTTCAACATATTTTTTTCCTTCATTGCCGAGGCCGCGTTGAAGGGCTTCCATTGCCAGCGCAATATGGACAGGGCTTGTTGCTGCAGGGCCTTCTTCATATGTTATCTGAGTGAGTAGTTTGTGAAACTCAGTTGCAAGCAGAGTTAGACGTTCTTTCAAGTCCGAATTTGAGTCAGATTTAGAAAAATCTGGGTTTTGAGCTTTATCATATGCCTTGGTCACGCTAATCAGACTTTCGGTACGTATTTCAATTGCATTCAGATTTATAAGAATGGCTTGAGGTTAGGGGTCTACATATGTTCAAATTTTGTCGAATTGCGAGCGTGTTGGCAATCCCTGTTTTGGTCGCATCTTGTGCATCTGGTGTTGAAACACGTGTAGAACAGGCCGAAGAAAATGCTCCCAATTGGTATGAGCAGAAAAAAGAAGAAGTTTTGGGGCGCGGATATCCAGAGTTTTCTAGTATTCCAACCGAATCGCCTCGTGGTCCAATTCCGCAAGAAATTCTTGATGGTGAAGCCGATATCGACGCCCAATTGGAAGCTCTGAAAGTTGACCCCAAAGCAAAGACGCCCGAGGAAGATGGATTAGAAAATCCGAGCGAATGGGCACAAAAAAAGCGCGAAGAGATCGAAAAAGGCCTTCTTGAAGACTAAAATTGCGCAGACTGTCATATTTTACGTGCAATGTATGAAGCTAGAGTCTATGAGGCTCTAGGTTAACGCTTCCGCAATCCTGCGGAGCCCAAGAAAGGTATTATTATTGGTGTTGAAATGAAGTTGGAATTTCACAAGATCAGACGTCTTCCCCCTTACGTATTCGAGCAGGTCAACCGTAAAGCGGCCGAGCTACGAGCGGCGGGCGCGGACATTATTGATCTTGGTATGGGAAATCCTGATCTTCCAACGCCAAAACATATAATCGATAAACTTTGTGAGACCGCTTACAAGCCAAAAACGAATCGTTATTCGGCTTCAAGGGGGATTCCTGGACTAAGAAAAGCCGCAGCAGCTTATTATGATCGCCGTTTTGGCGTGAAGCTGGATGCAAATAAACAGGTTGTTGCAACGCTTGGGTCTAAAGAAGGGTTCGCTAATCTTGCTCAGGCGATTTCTGCGCCTGGTGATGTGATTATTGCGCCGAACCCGTCTTATCCATTGCATACATTTGGTTTTTTGATTGCCGGTGCTTCAATGCGGCATATCAAAGCTGAAACGCCTGAAGAATATTTAGCAGGAATGGATAAGGCAATTCGTCATTCTGTTCCAAAACCGACTGCGATGGTTTTGTGTTATCCAGCAAATCCTACGGCGCAAGTAGCTGATTTGGATTTCTATAAAGAAGCTGTGCGTATAGCCAAAAAGCATGAGATTTGGATTTTATCTGACCTCGCTTATACAGAGATTTATTTCGATGATCCGCCGCCATCCGTTCTTCAAGTTGATGGCGCGATGGACATTGCCATTGAGACGACTTCTTTGTCGAAAACTTATGCTATGGCAGGTTGGAGAATGGGATTTGCTGCGGGGAATGAGCGTCTCGTTGCCGCGCTAGCTCGTGTTAAATCTTATTTGGATTATGGGGCGTTTACACCGGTTCAGGTCGCGGCAGCTGCCGCATTGAACGGCCCACAAGACTGTGTTGTGGAGATGCGGGAGATTTACCGCTCACGTCGTGATGTGTTGATTGAAAGCTTCACGCGCGCAGGGTGGGAAGTTCCATCTCCACGAGCTTCAATGTTTGCTTGGGTGCCTATCCCCGAAGAGTTTAAGCACCTTGGGTCCTTAGACTTTTCATTGCGCTTGATTGAGCAAGCCCATGTCGCGGTAGCACCAGGAGCCGGTTTTGGCGAGTATGGTGACGGTCATGTGCGTATTGCTTTAGTTGAGAATGAGCAACGTATTAGGCAAGCAGCAAGAAATATTCGCCGCTTCATTGAAGCTGGACCAGATAATTCAGAACCAGTCATCACAGCTGGGGAGTAAGTAAAATGACAGAGAAAAAGACTCTTCGCCTCGGTATTGCTGGGCTGGGAAATGTTGGTGTTGGACTTGTGAAACTTGTTCAAGGCCAACAGGAATTACGATTGGCAGGAAATCTTGAAATTTCGGCAGTGTCAGCGCGTAGCAAAACGCGTGATCGCGGAATTGATGTGTCTGGTTATGGGTGGGAAGATGACCCGGTAAAGCTGGCGACATCAGATGATGTTGATGTTTTCGTGGAATTGATCGGTGGATCGGATGGTCCTGCACGCGCATCAATTGAAGCCGCGTTGAGAGCCGGAAAGCATGTCGTAACAGCTAATAAAGCTGTGATTGCTGAGCACGGAGCATTGCTTGCTGAATTGGCGGAAGAGAACAATGTGCATCTCTTATTTGATGCTGCGGTTGCTGGTGGTGTGCCGATTGTCCGTGTATTGCGTGATAGTTTGTCTAGTGTGGATGTGCAGCGTGTTTCAGGGATACTGAACGGGACGTGTAACTACATTCTGACAGAAATGCTTGCGACTGGGCAGGAATATACTCCAGTATTGGCTGACGCTCAAAAATTGGGATATGCCGAAGCAGATCCATATCTTGATGTGTCCGGAATGGATGCTGCTCACAAAGCTCTCATTCTCTCAGTGATTGCTTTTGGGGCCAAACCAGATTTTTCTAAAGTCCGTGTTTCAGGTGTGGATCAGATTGATGGGCTTGATATCAAGTTTGCAGACAAAATGGGGTACCGTATCCGTCTGGTTACTGAGTCTACAAAAAGCGAGAGTGGTGTACGTTGCTCAGTAGCTCCAGCTCTGTTTAAGGTTGATCACCCCTTGGCGCAGATTTCTGGACCGACCAATGCTATTATGGTTGAGGGTGATCCAGTGGGAAGTGTTACAATGGCTGGCCCTGGAGCAGGTGAAGGGCCAACTGCTTCCGCGGTAATGGGCGACATAACAAGAATTTTTCAAGGTCCTGCAACACCTCCATTTGGAACATCAGTTTCTGAATTGAATGCGGAAATGATTCAATCATCAGGGGAAAACACTCAAAGTGTTTGGTTTATCCGCACGAAGTTGTCAGATAAATCGGGTGCATTGGCAGAATTGTCAAAAGCGTTTGCGCTGTGTGAAGTTTCTGTTGATCAAATGCACCAAGATTCAAGTGCTGGAGAAGCAGCTGCACCGATTGCAATTATGACGCATCCGTGTACACGCAAAGCTGCTGAGGCTGCTGCTTCGATGATTGAAAAACTTGATGCGTGCGTAGATAAACCGCGTGTGTTAAGAGTTGAGGCATGAGTTTCGCATAATAAGGCGAAATCAAAGAATTATTATATGAGAATGGGACAATAATGACTTCTAATGCTTTGAATCCGACATTTGCTGATGCGATGGTTCGTGTAACCGAGAGAGCGGCGGTTGCATCTGAAACAATGGTTGGTCGTGGTGATGAAAAAGCTGCAGACCAAGCAGCCGTTGATGCAATGCGTACAGCCTTAAACGAAGTTGTCATGCAGGGCCGCATCGTTATCGGTGAAGGTGAACGTGATGAAGCACCAATGCTTTACATTGGTGAAGAAGTTGGAACTGGCGAAGGTACGCAGATTGATATCGCGCTAGACCCGCTAGAAGGTACAACTTTAACTGCTAAAGCCATGCCTAATGCTTTGGCGGTCCTTGCTATTGCTCCACGCGGTGGTTTGCTGCACGCTCCAGACGTATACATGGACAAAATCGCTGTCGGTCCTGGCTACCCTGCAGGCGTTATCGATCTAGATAAATCAACGATTGAAAATGCTAAAGCTGTTGCTGCAGCCAAAGGTGTTGAAGTTGGTCAATTGAATGTATGTGTTCTTGATCGTCCACGTCACGCTAAAATTATCGAAGACCTACGTTCGCTAGGTATTCGTATTTCATTGATCTCTGATGGTGATGTTGCAGGTATTATCAACACAACAAACCCAGATACAGGCATCGACATGTATATTGGTTCTGGTGGTGCTCCAGAAGGTGTGCTGGCTGCTGCTGCGCTTAAATGTGTTGGTGGACAGATGCAGGGCCGTTTGACATTCCGCAATGACGATGAGCGTGGTCGCGCAACTCGTATTGGTATTACAGACCTAGACAAGAAATATGACCTACACGAACTTTGTTCACAAGATGCAGTGTTTGCTGCAACAGGTGTAACAACTGGTGGTCTTCTTGAAGGTGTAAAACGTCAAAACGGTAAGATCTACACAGACTCACTTGTGATGTCTTCATTTGATGGTGTTGTACGTACGGTTAAGTCGACTTACCCAGGCTAAGCGTCTACGAAAATTAATTTTAAGAGGCGATTCCAAATTTGGAGTCGCCTTTTTTATTGAGCCCGCTTGATAAATTGAAGACCCTGTTGTTTTGAACGTGAGAGTTCACCTTCAGCTTCCATATTCAATTTCACAGTTGTCATGTGCCAAGATAATGAACCAAGTTTCTCTAAATCGTGCATGGTCATATTTTGACGAACAGTCTGTTTCAAATCTTTGAACAGTATACCTTCTTCGCCGACTGCCCTTAAAATTGCTGTCCTAACGAGATCGTATTTCCAGCTTGAAATACGCGTGACGCCTATTCTTCCTTGGTTTGGAGTTCTGCAGTCTGTCTTTTTCTCTTCCATGTGAAAATTTAACCTGAAAAACTTGAATTACAAAACGAGCGCTCTCGCTCAATTCATTGCTTTCAGGTTCAGAACAGAGTTAACACTGCAACGAAGAAGATAATTGATGGAATATCCATCATGCTCAAGGTGTTATTTATATGTCCCGTTCTCCATTTATTGATCCAGCTGACGAATTATCGATTGCAGATACAGGCCCAGCGTTTCTGGATGTAGAGAATTCGCTGACAGGACGTAAATGGCGTATGCGTCCGGTAGATGATGAACGGGCAACACAGCTTTCCAGAATGCTCTCAAAACCAGACTTAATTGGAAGGTTGTTGGCCGGCCGTGGTGTCACTCCAGATGAGGCAGAAACTTTTTTTGCACCAACGCTGAAGGCATTGTTTCCCGATCCATCTAGTTTCGTGGATATGGACGCTGCCTGTGAAGTTATATTGGATGCGCTGACTAGTGGTCGAAAGTGCGCGGTTTTGGCAGATTACGACGTGGATGGAGGGACATCAGCTGCGATTCTGACGAAGTATTTTAGAGCTTGGGGGCAGGAATTGATTCTATATGTGCCCGATCGTCTAACAGAGGGGTATGGTCCTTCAGACTTGGCGTTTGAAACGCTAAAAGACCAAGGCGCTGAACTGATCATGACGGTGGATTGTGGCGCGGCGGCAGTAGAGGCATTGGAAACTGCACAAGGTTTGGGTTTAGATGTTGTCGTTCTGGATCACCACTTAATGCAAAGTGCGCCGCCGCCTGCTGCGGCGGTTGTAAATCCGAATCGACCTGATTGTAATTCGGGATGCGGGCACTTGGCTGCAGCAGGTGTGGTTTTTGTTCTAACCGCTGGGTTGAACCGATTGGCACGTCAACGCGGTGTAGCCCCCGAAAATGGCTTGCCAGATCCCATGAATTGGTTGGATTTATGTGCGCTTGGTACTTTGTGCGATATGGCACCTCTCAAAGGTGTTAACCGTGCCTTTGTAAATGCGGGCCTGAAAGTACTCCAACGCATGGATAATATCGGGCTGGAAGCTTTGTCTCAGGTGTCAGGCGTTGAAGCGCCTAAATCAGTTTATCATGCAACTTTTCTATTGGGGCCAAGATTGAATGCTGGGGGACGTATTGGAGATTCGTGGATTGCGTCTAAATTACTCGCTTCAGAAGACCGAAAAGAAGCGGTGGCGTTGGCTGAGAGGCTGCAGGCCTTGAATGAGGCGCGTAAAGAAATCGAGGCGGAAATTCTCGATGAAGCCACAAGAATTGCGGAAGCTAGATTGATTGAAAAACCAGAGGCAGGCGCAATTGTCGTTGGTGGAGAAGATTGGCATCCGGGAGTGATCGGAATTGTTGCTGGCCGATTAAAGGAAAAATTTCACAAACCCACTGTTGTTATTGGTTGGGGAGATGATCTTGGTCCAGTTGCAAAAGGGTCTGGAAGATCAGTTCAAGGTGTGAATTTGGGAAACTTGATTGCGGCGGCCTCCAAAGAAGGTGTGATTCTATCGGGTGGTGGCCACGCTATGGCGGCTGGCTTATCATTGAAACCTGAGCAACTGACAGGGTTTCGTGATTTTCTAGAAGATGCGACTGCAGATGCGCAGGCAGAATTAGCTGAAGCTCGTATTTTGGAATTGGATGGACTGTTATCTCCTGCGGCTGCTGATGGTGAATTGCTGCAATCAGTCGAAGGAGCCGGACCATTTGGAGCTGGCGCACCAGAACCTGTTTTTGCCATGGCAAATGTCCGGCCGCACAATGTAAGGAGAGTAGGGGTCGATCATTTGAGCTTTGAAATCTTAGGGGAAGATGGTGGTAAACTGAGAGCGATCGCTTTTCGTGCGGCTGATGTCGAGTTGGGGCAAGCGATTCTCGGCGGACAACCGATGCATTTAGCGGGTAAGTTGAAAGCAGATGAATGGAGAGGAGCTGGAAAAGTACAATTTGAAGTGTCTGATGGTTTTTTTTCAAAATAATTGAAAAAAGCACTTGCATATAAAAATGCACATTTGTATACAGCTGCCTCACACCGATGCGCTCCCTTCGTCTATCGGTTAGGACGCAAGGTTTTCAACCTTGAAAGAGGGGTTCGATTCCCCTAGGGAGTGCCAGGTGTGAAAAAGTCAAATAAAAACAATATTTTATTTCAAAAGTGCGACTATCGCATGGCACTTCCGTGCGACAATCAAAAAATGCTCTCAGTTTTATGAAAATTAGCATTCTCTTTGGATCCATCGAGATCTTATTTTTTTCTTTTTTGATCCCCAAATTTAGTCGAAGATGACCGAAAAGAGATCGCCCTGTGAAAACCATTTTTGATGCGGCATCGGATGGAAACGTAAAGGTTTTGGAAGGGGGGATCGTCAAAAATTGACGAAATTGTAAATCTACCGATTGGGGGAGCTTTCCTATACAGATTTTTGAGTTCATGTTGGTCATACGCAGATTTTAGTTATATCCAACATTATGGATTCAAATTATCATCACTTCATTGCGCTTGCTGCACTGATGTGTTCCAGCAAAACTTTCGTTTAAAAGCAGATTGGGAGGGGGTAAAGTGTCGCTTGCAAACCTAAAAATAGGAGATGATTCTCCATCAGGGGATGAGATTGAAGCAATCTATTCAGCCCATAAAGAATTTATTATATTCCGTACTGGGGATCGATTAAAAGTCTACATTGATGACGATCATCTTGAGCCGGAAGACCGTGTGTTGCATCAACGATACATGCAAGTAGCACCGTTGATTGCTGATGCTTATTCGTTGATGCCCAATGGGCTTTGGAATAACGAGTCAATTAATCGCCAACTAGCTCGAGGTTTTTCAGTGGCTTTATCCGGTCAAATTGATGAATCTTCTGAAATCATCACTTCAGTCATATTGAGATTGAGAGCCCGATACGTGTTGCTGGGCCGAACTCAATATCATTTGGGTGCATTTCTGGGTTTGTGTGCCAGTTTATTAGCATACGGCATTATGCTTCTAGTTCTATGCGATTTGAATCAGATAACCAAAACCGGTATTGAAACTATAGTTTTTGGTGCTTTAGGGGCATACCTATCTGTAGCCATTGGAATCAAGAATATAGAAACGGACCCAGAGTCTGGTTTGCTACTTAATGGTTTTGCTGGAGCAACTCGTCTTTCGATAGGGATGGTAGCAGCGGTCTTTGCTTATGTTGCTGTTTCATCGGGTTTTATTCTAGCGCCTCTTCGAGATGGGAGCTCCCCACTAGTATTTTTGACAGTTGGTTTTGTTTCTGGTTTTAGCGAGCGTTTCGTTCCGAATGCGCTGGCCGGTATAAGTGATCGGTCATCGACCTCTTAAACTCTTCCATGATATCGAGAGTTGATATTCTGAGATTTACGTTGAACCAAAAATATTATGGGGTGAAGAAAAAAAGAGTAAGGTTTTAGAGATCGAGGATGTTGTAAGGGCTAGGTAAAAATTAAGGCCTTGGCGTTCAATATCATAAAGGTGCGACTATTGATTATGTAAAGCTATAGAATCACATGAGTTTTCAATTGTCGCACCTTGGCTGGATTGCCTATCAGTAGGGGCTTGTCTTAAACCCCTAGGGAGTGCCAGGTGTGATTAAGCTATTTCCTTAAAAATGACGCGATCGACTTTCAAATTTATACATTTGTCGCAGTCCGTGTTAGATTTTCTAAAAACAAAACGACTTAAATTGTGTGGAATGATTTGCAATTTGGCTTGGTTAATTGTTTAGTCTTTGACATATTAAGAAAACTACTTATTTGATTAACTTAGAGGTCGATGGGCTGTTGGTCTCTAATGTCTGTCCTAGGGATAGTTTGGCAGATCAGGTTTAAAGGCGGCAGGGACGTTAATACGAGATATAATGGGGCAAGAAATAAACGAAGCTACAAATAGCGATTTGCCTAAAATCTCGGTTTCTGGGCGTGTGAAATGGTTTGATTCTGTAAAAGGTTTTGGCTTTATCATTCCGGATAATGGTCTGGATGGACAAGAGGCACTCTTACACATTTCAATACTGCGCGACTTTGGTGCCGAGATGGTAGTCGAAGGCATGTTGATCAGCTGCGACGTTGTTAAACGTGAACGTGGATATCAAGTCGTAGAGGTTAAATCCTTAGAAGGTGGCGAAGTTGTTGTGGCACCTACTAATGCTGAGCGCGAAGCTGTCTTGATCAAGTGGTTTAACCGAACAAAGGGCTATGGCTTTGTGCACCGTGAGGGTGAAGCTGAAGATATTTTCTTGCACATGGTAACGTTGCGCCGCGCAGGACTGGAAGAGGCCGAGCCTGGGCAAAAAATTTGGGTAACAATTGGCAAAGGCCCTAAGGGGAATTATGTCGTTGACGCGAGCAAAGAGCCGTAACAGCTTTTTGTACTTCATACATTTCAATGATTACTGAGGTGAGGACTTGTCGTCACGCTGTTTTCAGGTATTTGGTAGAAGTGTTAGGCTTTTGAAGCCGTATTCTTTGATTTCATCATGAGGCTTGAGTTGAAAAAATTACTTTCTGCGATCGCTGCTTTATCTGTTCTTACAATTGCTGGCCCAGCTGCAATTGCACAGGATGATAGTTTAGTTCAGTTTGAAACTGGTGCGCTTGTCATAGACACTGATGATGCTCAACATAGTTTTGTGATTGAAATAGCTGACTCTCCAGCAGAAACTGCTCAGGGACTTATGTTCCGTGAAAGCATGGCAGAAGACGCGGGGATGCTATTTGATTTTGGAGCACCGCGTGAGCCAGCAATGTGGATGAAGAATACACTCATTCCACTGGATATGCTGTTTATGGACGAAAATGGTGTTGTCGTTGCGATTGCACGCAACGCACAGCCGCATTCGGAACGTCGCATTTCGCCGGGAATGGCTGTAAAGAGCGTGCTAGAGCTAAATGGCGGCGCTGCTGGAAAATATGGCATTGAACCGGGTGATATTGTGCGTCACGCCATTTTTAATAATGCAGCTGATGTAGAATAAGCCCTAAATCAATCGGATTTTGAGCTCAAATTCTTTTTTTTTGTGTTTTTATCAAAAAAATTGAAATTAGGTCTTTCGTTCTTTGAAAACTTCGATAAAAGACCTCCTCCGAACAACATTGAGTTCTACTAGAATTATATTTGTTTTCGGTTTAAGCTGTTAAATCAGCTTGATTTAAAATAGTCGGGATGTAGCGCAGTCTGGTAGCGCATCTGGTTTGGGACCAGAGGGTCGGGAGTTCGAATCTCTCCATCCCGACCATTTTAAAAATTTATACCACTCATGAAATGTGATGATTAAGCCTGTAAAAGTTGCTAGGCTAGATCAATGAGAGATTTTTCAGATACAGCAATTTTACTGTGCGCCCATGGCGATAAGCGTGGTGCTCTTCCTGATGGAAACCTTAGGCGATTGGTGGGCGCTCTGCAGGGGGCTTTAAAGCCAAGTCATTGCGGTTTTGCACTGTTGTCGGTTGAAGGTGATTTAGACAAAAAATTAGATCAACTGAACGAATCACATGTCATTGTCGTGCCTATGATTTTTTCCGACGGATATTTTTACAGTAAGATTGCACGAGTTCTAGAAGATTATAGCTTATCTAAACCTGAGGCTCAGACAGTATTGCTACCACCAATTTGTGATTGGCCCGAAATGGCAGAATGTTTGTCTAGAATAATAGACGGGTCGAATTCTCTTCTTATTGCCCATGGCTCAAAGAAATCATCTGCTTCACGTCTCGCTAACGAAAGATTAGCGGCAAGATTGACTGGGCTGGGTGCGCCAGAAGTTAGCTGTTCATATTTGGAAGAGCCTCCCTATGCAGATGTTGCTTTAAAAGAGATCAAGGAGCCTGTGGTCGTCGTGGGATTATTCATGGGGAATGGCCTGCATGGTGGATCGGATTGGGAAACGGCATTGGCCGAAGCAGAAGTTGAGCCCAGATTAGCATTTACTGTCGGTGCAATGAGTGAGTTAAGCGGTTTGGTACAAGAAAAAATCGAGAATATTACGCCTTAGAAGCGGATGGAATTTTTCAATCATTGAATTTTTTACCAACTACATGCATCATCCATTTGCTGACAAATTAATGTAGGGAGCGTGAGAGCTATCATGCTGGCTAAAATATACAGACCTTCAAAAAACGCGATGCAATCTGGCAAAGCCAAATCGGATGTTTGGATATTGGAAATGGAAACAGCACCTAAGCGGAGTGTTGACCCGTTAATGGGGTGGACCGGGTCTGATACCACAGATACGCAAGTGCGAATTAGCTTTGATAGCATGGAAGATGCTGTTGCTTATGCCAAACGCGAAGAAATGGATTTTCGCGTACTGACCTCAAAAGAACCCAAACGCATTATCAAAACTTACGCGGATAACTTTTCTGCTGATCGAAAGTTTCCTTGGACGCATTAGGTCTGCAGACTCAATATGATTGATTACAATAAATTATTCTTAGAATAATTGAAATTCTTACGTGCATTTTCAGATTGGTTTTGCTAAGACAACTTTCTGAATCAAGGTTCCTTAGCTCAGCTGGATAGAGCGCCCGCCTTCTAAGCGGATGGTCGCAGGTTCGAATCCTGCAGGGACCGCCATTCTCCCAACAGTGTCACGATTATTGATAGTCATTCGAATTTCTGATTCTCTCTTTTTTATATTCGTTGCTATCGAGCATTGCTTGGTACCTGATAAGTCCAATGGATTTACCTTGGTGGATGAAAACAACCATCTGAAGTTAGCGTATTTTCGCTTTTGACGAATTGGTATGATATCGTTAGCATTTGTTTGTCTTTTATATGAGGCGAACATCAGATTTGCTAATTAACAGCCTTTTGGGGATTTTTGTGACAGATAAAAAAGAACGTGGAAAACCGTCCATCACACTTATTGATGTTGCAAAGCACGCTGGTGTTTCTCCAATGACTGTATCGCGGGTGTTGAATAATTTATCCATTGTGAAATCAGCCACCAAAGAAAAGGTGCTGGCATCTGTTGCAGCACTTGATTATTCTCCAAATCAAGCAGCGCGAAGTCTTGCTAGTGGCGGTACCACCCAAATTTGTTTGCTCTATGGAAACCCTTCCTCAGCTTATCTTGGTGAGTTGTTGGTAGGAGCATTAGAGGCTGTTGGAAAACATGGTCTCCAATTGATAGTGAATCGTGTGCCGTCAGACATTTCGATTGAAGAGCTTCAAAAGAATCTGGATTCTTCTTGGGATGGGTTGATAATTCCGGCACCTATTAGTGATCTCGAGGGCATTAGGCGGCTGGTGGAGGAGGAAGGTTTTCCCACAGTGTTCCTTGAGTGTGGTGAAGTGTCCGGTCGCGCCCACGATATAGGAATAGATGATTATCAAGCTTCCAAAGATATGACTGAATATTTGATTTCGTTGGGCCATCGACGTATTGCGTTCATTCAAGGGCCTCCAAATCACCGCACAAGTACAATGAGACTTTCTGGGTTTCACGATGGCTTGGCCGATGCGGATGTAGAAGTTGATAAAGAACTGATTGTTGAAGGGGCGTTTACCTATAGGTCGGGTATGCAGGCTGGCTTGAATTTGTTGGAGGCCAGTAATCCCCCGACTGCAATTTTTGCAGGTAATGATGATATGGCAGCTGGGGTATTAGCTGCAGTATCTGAAAAGGGATTGAAAGTCCCTAAAGATGTATCAGTGGTTGGGTTTGATGATTCTCCTATTGCAACAACCGTGTGGCCTCATCTTACTACAATTCGGCAACCATTAGCAGAAATGACTGAATATGCAGTTCGATTATTGAGTGAGGTCATTAAAGAGCCGGGAAAGCAAATGAAGAAAACTCATTTGTTGGAGTACTCCTTGCAAATGAGGGATTCTGCTTGCCCTCCTACCAAAACATAGATTTTTGAAGCGTTTTTCTTGAGGAAGAAATTTTTTTGTTGTTTTGTTAGCGTAATCATGGTAGCGTTACCAGATCGTGATACGTTGCATTCCCAACCCGCGATTATGAGGAATATCGTCCCGTATTTCCTCAAGTATCTTTCTGTGAGAGAGGAATTCCTATATTTAGCGAATTCTTCTCTCTTTTTTTTGGGAAAAAAATGACTGCATCAATCTCAATTCACAATGAATTTTTAGAATTAGGCATAGAGCCTGAAATCGGTGGTGCGATTTCGTACTTTAGGGCTGGTGGGAGCGATGTTTTCCGTCCCATGAATTTTGAGCATGGCTTTGCTGCAATCAATTCCGGTTCTTTTCCTCTTATTCCATTTTCCAATCGAATCTTGAATGGCGAATTTCGTTTTGAGGGGAAGTCCTATTCTATTCCAGCAAACTGGCCTGAAGGGGATGAAAATGCCATTCATGGAAATGGATGGCAGAATGAATGGCTTGTTCAATTGCAAACAAAAAGCAGTTGTGAGTTGGCTTTCACTTCCAAGGAGGGGTGGTGGCCGTGGAGTTATGAAGCTCGCGCTAAGTTTGAATTGGTAGACCGAAAACTGATTATGTCTCTTGGCGTTAGAAATACGGGTGACGAAACTATGCCGGTCGGTTTGGGGTTTCACCCTTATTTTGTGTGCTCTGAGGACACACGATTGTTATTCAATGCTTCAAAGGCTTACCTCCCTTTTGGTGAAGCAGATGCTGTAGAGTTATCATCGAATGAAGGCCATTTTCTAGATTTTAGGAACGTTAGATCGCCTAAACAATCTCAATTGATTGATCATAATTATGATGATTGGGACGGCATTGCGTATATTAAAGGGTGCAATGGCAAACATGATATAGAGATCAAGGCCGACCAGAACATGCGGTGTGCCATGATGTATTCTCCTGTAGGAGAGGATTACTTTTGCTTTGAGCCTACGACGCATTCTGCAGGTGCATTTAACAAAAAAGAGTTTTTAGCCAAAGGTGGAATAGCGCTAGAGGCTGGGAAACAGGTAAGTGCAACATGCACAATTGAAGTTTGCACCTAAAAACTTTTTCAATGTGACTATTTGAAAAGCGTTTGATTCTTAGGATCAGGCGCTTTTTTTGTTTTTATTCTTAAAAGCTGTGAATCTCTTTGTTCACAGACGAGTAACGCAAAACGCCAAACGGGCAATATGTGTCAAAATTTTGATGCAAATTTCAAAAAAATTGAAATATTCAAGTGAAATTCAAGTTGTTTTATGAATAGAAGATGAACAGATTTTGTGTTGTTCAGACTAGGTTCAGTTTTGTCGAAAGTTTTGGGTAATCTCAATTTGATCTATTGAATTTACCTTTTGGTTAGATATATTTACATCATGACGGGACTGAAAGAAACAACAAATGTCAGTGCCTGATTATTTAGAGGGATTTGTCTCTATCGTTGACTATTCAAGAATAGTTGGCAGATGGGTTTGGAGAGTAAAGTAAAATGGCCAGTGATTTTTGTACTGAAGACGGCGCACTACGTATTAAAAACAAAATCGAGGAATACTGGAAAAACCGAGGTTTCGATGTGAACATCAATCTAGTAGATGCGGGCTTCATTCCAGCCATGCGTTCCGCGAGAACGGACATACGTTCCAATATGGTGAACGGTATGCCGACGCCTGGAACGGGAGGCTCACTTAGGGAAACTTCACAGCAAAACTTCAAATACGAAAAAGGTGTAAATCGCCACTTGATGAACTAGATCACTTTTCAACAATTGATCTAATAGTATCAACAAGTTCAGAATAGTTATCGATAATTGCGTCTGGGCCTAGATCTCTGGGCGCAATATCTGTGTAACCAAAAGAGACAATGATGACTGGTGCGCCAGCGTTTCGCGCAGCGCCGACGTCTGAAATAGAATCCCCAATCATGATAGATTTTTGGGGATTTCCTTTGGCTTCTTCAATGGCTTGTAAATAGTGTTGTTGATGAGGTTTTTTATGAATTGCAGAGTCAGCGCCCACAATGCTTTTAAATCGTTCTGCGATGTTGAGGGTTTCCAGCAGCTTGATAGCAAGGTGTGTCTTTTTATTTGTACACACGCAGAATTGGGCTCCTTCTGATTCTAGAGCATCCAGCGCGGCTTCAACATTTTTGTATAGATAGCTTTTGGCGGCGATATCCGATTGATAGATGTCAATAAACTGCTGAGTTAGCTGGTCGAGCTTTTCTTCCGAAAATGTGACATCTGATAGAGCAGCACCACGTTTGATGAGTGCTTTTGCGCCTTGTCCTACAAAAGCTCTGGTTTTTGGGAGATCAACTTCTGCCAAACCTTCTTGGCGCATGATCTCATTTGTCGCTCTGTGAAGGTCGGGAGCAGTTTCAACTAATGTCCCATCCAGATCAAAAACAATCATATATCCATCTAAAAACATGGTCGGAGACACCTCAGAGTAAAATTGGACTGCAATTGCCCGAAAAATGCAGTTTAAATGCTTTAGAAAAGCTTGCTTGAAAAGCCCATTTAGAGGATTGTCCGCGCAACTTTCGAAATTTGATGTCTGACAGCGAGGGTGGACATGTCCAGAGCAGCAATCATTTTGGCGGCCGGTAAAGGCACGCGTATGAAATCATCAACTCCTAAAGTGCTTCACAAAGTTGGTGGTCGTCCAATGATGGCGTGGACAACTGATTTGGCCAAGCAACTTGGGTGTGAAAAAACTATTATTGTTGTTGGTCCTCAGTTTGAAGATGTACATCAAGCTGCTGTTAGTCTCGTGGGTGAAGAGAATGTGTGTGTGCAAGAGACACAATCAGGAACTGCAACCGCTGTTCAGGCTGCGGTACCAGCTCTTAAAGGCTTTAAAGGCGAGGCAATTGTTCTTTATGCTGATACGCCGCTAATTCCGACAGATGTTGCTCAGGGTGCCTTCACAGCCATTGATGAAGGTGCATCGATCAGCGTATTGGGATTTGAAGCAGATAATCCGGGTGGATATGGTCGCCTTATCCTTGCTGATGATGGTGGGCTAGACCGTATCGTTGAAGCAAAAGATGCTTCTCCAGAAGAATATGCGGTTCGTTTATGTAATTCGGGTGTGATGGCCGCGCCTTGGCCTTTGATGGAAGAACTTCTTGGTGAAGTGAAGAACGACAACGCTAAGGGCGAGTATTATCTGACTGACCTTGTTGGGCTCGCACGCGGGCGGTCTCTAAAAGCAGCTGCAGTGCCATGCAATGAGGATGACGTACTAGGGGTAAACTCACGTGTACAATTAGCTGAAGCGGAAACTGTCTTCCAACAACGCGCTCGCATTCGTTTTATGGAAGAAGGCGTGGGGATGATTGATCCTGAAACAGTCTATTTCTCTTGGGATACACAAATTGGAAACGACGTGTTCGTTGAACCAAATGTGGTGTTTGGTCCTGGTGTTAAAATCGCTAGTAATGTGACGATCAAAGCTTTCTGCCACTTTGAAGGAGCTGTGGTTGCCGAGGGCGCTGTTCTTGGTCCCTATGCACGTTTGCGCCCAGGGGCAGACATTGGTGAAGATGTCCGTATCGGAAACTTTGTGGAAGTGAAAAACACCAAGATGGACAAGGGGGCAAAAGCCAACCACCTTGCTTATCTTGGTGATGGCTCCGTCGGCGAGAATGCAAATATCGGTGCTGGCACGATCTTCTGTAACTATGATGGCTTCTTCAAACATAAAACAGAGATCGGGAAAAATGCTTTTGTGGGTTCCAATTCTTCAATTGTAGCGCCTGTTAAAGTCGGCGATGACGCTATGGTTGGATCTGGTTCTGTCGTAACAAAAGACGTTGAAAGCGGTGATCTTGCACTTGCACGTGGTCAACAGGTCTCAAAATCTGGCTGGAGCGCTAAGTTTCGCGAAGTGATGAGTAAGCGCAAAGCTGATTCTAAGAAAAAATAGATCGATGTGATCTGCAACAAATGCACAGTCTTCCATCAAAATTGGAAGATCACTAAATGGAAAATCAAAATGTCAGATATCGCAAAAAGAAATGCTGCCCTAGAAGCCCTTAATTTGGTGGAAGAAGGTATGACGCTGGGATTGGGAACTGGATCTACAGCTGCAATATTTGTCGATGAATTGGGTAAAAAGGTCAAAGAAGGTTTTGATGTTGTCTGTGTGGCCACGTCGGAAGCTACAGACGCGCAAGCTAGATCTCTAGATATCCCAATGGCTGATTTGGATACTGCACCTGCGATACACTTAACTGTGGATGGCGCAGATGAATTTGATCCAGAACTTCGTTTAGTGAAGGGAGGCGGTGCAGCGCTACTTCGTGAGAAAATTATCGCTGATTCCTCTGATGTGATGGTTGTCATCACAGACGCCTCCAAACAGGTAAAGCAATTAGGTGCGTTCCCACTACCTGTTGAGGTCAATCCATTTGGTATGGCGCTCACAAAAGCGCGTGTCGAAGAGACATTAGAAATATTGGGAATGAACGGTATTCACGTAAATGTGCGTCTAAATCAGGACGGTACACCTTTACTTACAGATGGCGGTCACCACATTCTGGACTTGCACTGTAAAGCTATTCCAGATGCAGACATGCTAGGAGCTGTTTTAGACCAGATCCCAGGTGTTGTGGAGCACGGACTATTTTTGGACATAGCGGACGCAGTGATCGTTGGAACAGAAACTGGTACTGAGACGATCTCGCGCGAAGACTAAATCTTCCTGAGATACTCGAAACACTATTTTAATGCGGGAGTATTTCGCACATGAGCTATGATTATGACTTGTTCACCATTGGAGCTGGATCTGGTGGGGTACGTGCAGCACGAATAGCTGCGCAGACAGGTGCGAAAGTCGCGATTGCAGAAGAGTTTCGTACAGGCGGAACTTGTGTCATTCGCGGATGTGTACCTAAGAAGTTCATGGTCTATGCGTCGGAATTCCGCAAATCATTCAAAGATGCTGCTGGATTTGGATATTCGATTGATAATGTCAGTTATGACCACGCCGCTTTTATTAAGTCACTGGGCGCTGAGGTCGAGCGTCTCTCCGGCATTTATGCGAAAAATCTAGGTGGAGCTGGTGTTGAGCTTCTCAAAGAACGTGCTGAAATCGTTGATGCGCATACAGTAAAGCTTGTTGAAAGTGGTCGTGAGATAACAGCACAACGAATATTGGTAGCTGTAGGTGGAACACCATTTGTCCCGGATGATTTTGAAGGGCGCGAACACGTTATTACTTCTGATGATATTTTTGAAATCGAAGAATTGCCAAAATCAATTGTGATTGCAGGTGGTGGGTATATCGCGGTTGAGTTTGCTCATATTTTTGCTGGTCTAGGTGTTGAGACTCATCTTGTATATCGCGGAACACCTGTTCTGCGTGGATTCGATGAAGAAGTTCGTGAAGTTGTTCAGGAAGGTTTGATTGCAGCTGGCGTTAATGTTCACACTAAAGCGAAATTCTCAAAAGTTGAAAAAGTCGACGCCGAGTTCAGATATTCAGTGACGCTGGATAATGGGTCAGTGTTGAATGCTGATCGTGTGGTTGGAGCACTTGGTCGTGTTCCACACACAAAAGGTCTAGGTCTTGAAAACGCTGGCGTTGAATTGGCTCCAAATGGCTCAATCAAAGTTGATGAATGGTCCAAAACGAATGTTGATTCAATCTGGGCAGTTGGTGATGTAACTGATCGCGTCAATCTCACTCCAGTTGCCATCCGTGAAGGGCATGCGTTTGCGGATACAGAATTTGGTGGAAAAGCCCATCACTTTGATCACGATAAAATTTCAACGGCAGTCTTTACGCAACCTCCTGTTGGGACGGTTGGCTTAAGCGAAGAGCAAGCTCGAGAAGAATATGGCGAGATCGATATATATAAGTCTCGTTTCAAACCTATGAAAAATGCTTTGTCTGGTGATCAAAGCCGCGTTCTGATGAAAATCATCGTGCGGGCAAGCGACCAAGTGGTTCTTGGGTGTCATATTGTTGGGCCAGACGCACCTGAGATTATTCAGGCGGTTGGAATAGCTGTTAAGATGAATGCGACTAAGCAGGACTTCGATAACACATGTGCGCTGCACCCGTCTTTGGCAGAAGAATTGGTGACAATGCGAAACAAGTTCGTTCCCGAATAAAAGTAGTATTTCTCGAACAATCCTTCGTACTTAAGCGAAGTTTCTACAAAAAAAATCTCGGTCAAGCGTGAATATGCACAAGCTGTAATCTTATTGCGCTTGACCTTGGCCGCAATCCGTTGAACCAAGAGTTATAGTTAATTGTCTGTTGGTTTGGGCAAATTGCTGAAGATCTAGTTTGAGGAGCCATCTCTCTTATGCGCATTGTTTCTGTGATGAACATGAAGGGCGGTGTAGGGAAATCTACGAGCGTTTGTATGTTGGCTGAGGCATTGGCCTCTCAAGCATCCATGCGAGTATTAGTGGTGGATCTTGACCCTCAATCCAATGCATCCATGATTTTGTGTGGGTTGGACAAATGGTCTGAATTGCGCGAGTCCGAGCGAACGCTAGATTCATATTTTGCGCAGTTTGTGCATGGTTCTGAGCCGCGGCGGTTTCATGAGTTTATCGCTCCGCGTGTGAGTGATATTCAAGGCGAGCCAGTTGTAGATCTCGTTGTTGCTACTCCCGAATTTCGATACGTTGAACGTGATGCGTTGGATAAATTTATTCGACAAGGCTTCACAATTGCAGCAGTTCAAGAACGTTTGACGCGGCTGATGGCTTCTGCAGTTGAAAGCGTTGCGTCTAATTATGATGTTGTTTTGTTTGACTGTCCGCCAGGAATTTCATTGTTCGCGGAAGCCGCCATCACTATGTCGGAATATGTGGTGATCCCAACTATCCCTGATTATGTGTCTCGTCTTGGTATATTTGCCTTCCGTCGCCGTGCAGTGCGTTCCATGGAAAAGCGTCGTTTTACTGAAGATAACATCCTTACATTGATCACTAAGTATGATCCAAATATCGTACTTCACGAAAGTGAAGTGCAGTCTTTGAGATCTGACTTTAAAACTTTTGACGTGGTTATCCCCCAAAATGAAAACATAGCTCGCGCTGGGGAATGGGCAGAAACTCCAAGAAGTTTCGACCAGAAGTATGGTGATGCAGCGGGAATCGTTAGACAATTCGCAGCGGAATTTCAGGAGAAGGTTGGACTTCTATGATGGAAAAGACGCTCAAATCGCTCATGGCTATTGTTGCTGAAGAGGTTGGCAATAATCGTGTGTTTGCGCGCAAGCTTGAAGATGAATTGATTAAACAAGCCAATGATCTAACAAAAGCTCGCGAACTAGAAGAGCAAATTTCTGGATTCAATCCCAATGTTGTCTTTAAAGAATCTGGTGAAGATGGTTTGAAGCAGGCGTTGAAAAATAGGTCTGTGGCGGCACTGAAACAGATAGTTGCAAGGCACAACCTCGACCCTTCCAATCAATTGGGAGGTAGAGTAACTCGAGGTAAGATAGTAGAAATTATTCTAATTGCCGCGGAAAAACGTGCAAAAAGAGACGCAAAACTCTTCGATTACTAATTAAAATGCAATTATATTGTCACAGTGACGAATGCAGACCTTGCTCATACAGGGATAAGTTCGCTATGACGTCTGCTCTGTTTCGATGAAGAGAAGACAGTCATTATGACAAATTGGACCCCAGACTCGTGGCGGACTAAACCCGCCAAACACATTCCAGAAGATTATCCTGATCTTCAAGCACTCGCGGATGTTGAAGCTACGCTTGCAGAATATCCACCTCTTGTTTTTGCAGGTGAAGTGCGTCGTTTGAAAGAACGTTTGGGGGACGTTGCTGCTGGTCGTGCTTTCCTATTGCAGGGAGGCGATTGCGCTGAAAGTTTTAAAGAATTCAACGCCAATAATATCCGCGATACATTTCGTGTGATTTTGCAAATGGCGATCACACTGACTTATGCTGCGTCAAAGCCTGTTGTAAAAGTTGGTCGTATTGCTGGGCAGTTCGCTAAACCCCGCTCAAGCCCAGTTGAAGTAAAAGGTGACGTTACTTTGCCATCATACCGAGGTGACATCATCAACGGTATGGCATTTACAGCAGAAAGTCGTGCACCAGACCCTCAACGTCTGATCCGTGCATATAATCAGTCAGCGGCGACGATGAACTTGGTGAGAGCGTTCTCACGTGGTGGGTATGCGGATCTGCACAATCTGAACAAATGGATGTTGGGATTTGTTGATCAATCACCACAAGGGGAGCGTTTCCAGAAGATTGCAACTCAAATTAATGAGGCTGTCGATTTTATGGAATCGATCGGGCTGACACCTGAAAACACACCCATGATGAGTGAGACTGAATTCTATACTTCTCACGAAGCTTTATTGCTGGGCTATGAGCAAGCATTGACACGCGAAGATTCAACAATTCCAAATCAGACAGTAGATACATCTGCTCACATGGTTTGGATTGGCGATCGTACACGTCAATTGGACGGTGCTCATGTTGAATTTTGCCGTGGGGTAATCAATCCTATTGGTATGAAATGTGGTCCAACTCTTGACCCAGATGAGCTGATTCGTTTGATCGACAAGCTTAATCCTGAAGATGAACCAGGAAAAATGGTGCTGATTGCTCGTTTTGGTGCGGATAAAGTGGAAGATGGCCTGTCCAAGCTGGTCCGCCGTGTCGAGCAAGAAGGTCGTTCTGTCGTTTGGTCTTGTGATCCAATGCATGGCAACACTCTTACTTCTGAGTCTGGCTATAAAACGCGCCCTGTGGATAGAATTCTGTCTGAGGTGGCCCAGTTTATAGACGTTGTTTCAGGTGAAGGCGCTTATCCTGGCGGTGTTCACTTCGAGATGACAGGGCAAGATGTAACAGAGTGTTTAGGTGGTGCTCGTGACATCACAGATGCTGACCTTTCATCTCGTTATCACACTCATTGCGACCCTCGATTGAACGGTGAGCAAGCACTTGAACTAGCATTTCTGATTGCAGAAAAGCTTCAATCTAAAAAATCAGATGTGGCACTAGCGGCGCAATAGGTATAAACCTCCCTCGCTGGCCACTCGGCTAGCGAAGGAGCCTGCCGATGTCATTAAAAATAGCAAACAAATTACCTGTTTGGGCGAAACCTGAGCAAGTTTTTGACCTTTTAAGATTAGCTTTCCCAGTCGCGTTGTCTCGACTGTCACTGCCAATTATGTCAGTGACAGACGCTGTTGTGCTTGGTCGAATGGCTCAACTTGAAGTTCCATACATCACCATTGCTTGGTTATTGCTAAGTATTGGGATGGCCGCAGGTATGGGGGTTCTTCAAGGTGTGCAGGTATTTACCGCAGAATTAAACGCAACGGGTCACTACAAAGATACTGGACGTGTATTTAGGCGCGGTATGTGGGTAGGGGGCGCGATTGGTCTTGCCAGCATGGCTATGATCATTTTTGGAGCCAAGCCTCTCTATGGGTTTTTAGGGCTTCAATCTGATGTTATTCAGGGGGCCTCATCAGCTGCTTCAATTCTGGCTTATGGAATGATCGGTCATATGCTTGTATTTGGGGCGACAATGTACCTTGAAGCATTGCGTAGGCCGGCGTGGGTTACAATCGTGACTTATGTAGGTGTAGCAGCGAACCTAATTTTCAATTTGGCTCTAGTTGCCGGCTGGTGGGGTTTTGACCCTATGGGTGCTGATGGTGTCGCCTGGGCTACTACTGGTTCACGTGCTGTTGTTGCAATATTATTGATTGCGCTCGTGGCAATGTTCACTCCCGGGTTTAAAAAGTCAGCACCTGCACCTAAGGATGAATTTATTCGTCAAAATACAGTTGGAATAGGTGGAGCCATTGCCAATATGGCGGAATTTGCAACTTTCAACTTAACGTTTGTAATTGCGACATTGGCGAGCAAGTTGAATGGGGTTTTGTTTTCTCTTGCTATTCAACCTATCTTTTTCAGCTTCATGTTGTTCGTTGGGATCGCGACTGCCACATCGGTACGAGTTGCAGAAAATTATGGTCGCAAGGACTTTGAGGGGGTGAGAAATGCATCGCGCCTTGGAGTGTTTGCAACTATCACTGCGGGTGTATTTGTTACGGCGCTAATTTATGTTCTGCAAACGCCGCTGGCGGTCGGAATGGCAAGTAGTCCTGAGGCTGCTGAATACAACACAATCGGATTGCTTGCTCCAGTTATCGGGATCGCTGCATTTGTTGTACTGTTTGATGGCTTGCAAGCAGTTGCATCCACAGCTCTTCGTGCGCAGGAAGTTGTCTGGCGTCCTGCTGCTGTCCACATAGGTGCGTATATTACGGTGATGTTGCCATTGGTCTACTGGTTGACGTTAGTTAAAGGCTTGGGAGCTGAAGGAGCAATGTGGGGTGTTGCTATTGGTTCGCTGGTCGTAGGTATTGGTCAAATCATATTGCTTGAATGGAAAACGGCGCGATACAAATAAGTACCGCGCCGCATCCAAATATCGTTTAAATATCTCAACAAAGTGAGATGATAATTCTAAAGGTCTTTTAGAACTGAAGCAGGCTTAAACGCAGCCGAAGTTTTCTTCGGAATTGTCATCGGCTTACCTGTAGCAGGGTTGCGGCCTTGACGCTCTTCACGTGTCTTAGCCAAGAAAGTACCAAAACCTGCTAGAGCAACTTGCTCACCCTTTTTAAGCTCACCGGCAATTGTATCCAGTACAGCATCTACGGCGCGACCAGCGTCAGATTGAGTCATGCTAGCAGCTTCAGCAACTTGCTTTGTTAGTTCGGACTTGTTCATTTTGTCCCTCCTGAAAAACGATCCGCCGCCCATTAACGCGGCGACTGGCGAGATCACGCCGTTATTTGGCCAATTAGTAAAGCCTTTAACTGTCGAAAAAGCCCATAAACAGGGGCTTATAGGCCAAAAATCCATCCTTCTTCAGATGAAATTGCAGTTTTGGCCGCTTTTGACGCTGATTCTGGTCCCTCAAACAGCATTCCGATTCTACCTTTTTCGTCCAAATCAGCGATATATTCAGCCATGATTCGGACTTCAGATTCGTCTTTTATTTCAGTTTCAGCTGCTTTGCCCTTTAGCATTGCAGGAAATACTTCAGCTGCAACGATGGAAATTCCGTCTAGTGTTTCTTCAGTGGCCTGCTCTAAAGGTAACTCAAATGGCCAGATACGTAAGCCATCAAAATCCTTACGAAGTTTGTGAAGTACAGGCAGGCCCGTCATGGTTTGACCACCTACAGCACCAGCATAGGCAATTTTCCAAATCGGTTGCGGCTTAGCCAACTTTTTCTTTATCAAAGCGGTTTCGACACGACGGAATTCTTTCATATCACCAGCTTCGTGCTCTCTCGCTTTTGTCACGGACAAGGTAGTCAGCGCATCGCGCTTAGGACATCCCCAGAATGGAAAAGGCCCATCAGATATTAAGCGGTTCATACGTGCTGCCAATGCAAAACGATTATTGCTGTTATCTGGTTTGTCTTTCATTTCCTTGGCTAAGAAATCGCGCATAGTTTCCCAACCTGCACCACCTTTTAATCCAAGTTTTTTAGAAGTGCCCTCTGGAAAACCAAGTGGGAAACCAAAACCCAGGAAAATACGGTCTCCCCGATTCAATAAGCGGGTCGCTAGTTCTTGAATTTGACGATAAGCTTCTTCGCGTGTTGCGGGATTTGATGCACGGAAAGTTAGACGCAAACGTGCGTCCGGAACGAGCGCGCCAATCCAAATAGAATCCTTGCCAGTTGTCGACTTGGAAGCTGCGCTCCAATTAACCATGATAAAGCTGTCAAACAGGCGTGGCATAACCTATCCCCAATATTCTAAATTGCTAAGATTCTACAGCGCGCCGCAGGACAGAGTTCGCTGCTGACGTGCGTGAACGAATGCTAAACATGTCAGGCAGAAAGGTTCAACCCACAGGAGAGTTTTTCACAGATCTTATTTGAGTGTTTGGCACTTTGGACGTGTGTACATGCATAAAGTGACGCAGTCGATGTAAAATATCGTAATGGTCTTTGATGGGAGAAACGCTTGCTTATTGGCTCAGGATCGGCTCTTGGTTCTTTGGATGGGTTGGGAGAGTCGTTTTAACGATCTGGAAGGATCGATTTGTGTCTGAGTTAAGAGTAGGTTTAATTGGTGCTGGTGTGTTTGCCGGATACCATGCCCAGAAGATAGTACATTATGAAGATGCTATTTTTATGGGGGTATATGATCTCAACCCTGAAGCTGCTCAAGCAGTAGTCGATAAGGTTGGAGCAGGTGAGGTCGTCAAGGATATCGACACTCTCATTTTAGTTTGCGATGCCATCATGATTGCAACCCCTGCATCCACTCACGCTCAATTAGCTGGTCGAGTGCTTCGTTCGGGCCGGCACGTTTTTGTTGAAAAGCCTTTAGCTCTTACTGGCATTGAGGCGGACGCTCTCGTTGCTCTAGCTGATGAGAAGGGCGCAACGATTCAGGTCGGTCATCAAGAGAGATTTGTTTTCGACGCAATGGGGATTCTTGGAGCATCGGAAAAGCCTATAAGTATTGAAGCTGTGCGGGCTTCGCCACCATCACCTACCGGACGCTGTGAAGATGTGAGTGTTGTATTTGATTTGATGGTGCACGACATAGACCTTGCAAATGTGTTGTTTGATAGTGTTGGTTCTGTGAAAAATGCTTCTGGTAAGATTGAGCATTCTGAAAAGACTGATGAAGCGATTGCCGAGATAGAGTATGCGGGGGGAGGAATTGCGAAATTCACTGCAAGTCGTTGTGCTCCCGAACGCAAACGCACAATGAAAATCGTGTACCCTTCAGGTGAAGTTGAGATTGACTTTTTGGCACGTACAGTTCGCAACGAAACAGAGCACGATATTAAATTAGATGTGTCTGATATATTGCCGGATCCGCTGCAAAAAGCTGACTTTGCTTTCTTCGAAGCAGCCACTGAAGAAAAACCATCACCAATTTCAGGTGAAGCAGGAGCACGCGCGGCCGCTCTAGCTGAAGCTGTTGAAAACGCTATCTCAAAACAAGTGTAAAGTAGATACCCATGACCATAGATCTATCTCAATCCGCAAATGTCGTTATCCCGCAAGCCGATGCGGATGCACCCATTCAGTTTTTTGATTTAAAAGCTCAGCAAAAATTGGTTCGTGAAAAAGTTGAAAAGCGTTTCACTACGATTTTGGATCACGGACGTCACATTGGTGGACCAGAGGTGGATGAGCTGGAACAAAAGCTGGCTCAAGCAACGGGTGCGGCAGATGCTGTTGCAGTTGGATCTGGAACGCAAGCTCTAGTGATGCCGCTGATTGCTCTTGGTTATGGGCATGGAGATGCCGTTTTTATTCCGGGATTTACATACAACGCGACAGCAAATGCAGTTCTGCTTGCTGGTGCGACACCAGTCTTCGTTGATGTTGATCCCTCAACATTCAATATGTGTCCAACAGATCTGGAGCGCCAGATTAAAGCAGTAAATGCAAGGCGTGACCTGACTGCACGAGCGATTATGCCCGTCGACCTTTATGGATTGCCGGCTGACTATACAGCAATTCAATCAATCGCCGATGCTTATAAATTGCGCGTTATTGCTGATGGTGCTCAAGCTTTTGGTGGTAAGCAAGATGGAAAGTGGGTTGGCGCTATCGCAGAAATCACTGGAACATCATTTTACCCAACTAAGACATTGGGTGGTTATGGGGATGGTGGTGCGATCCTTACAACAGATAAAGAGTTTGCTAATGTATTGAGATCTATTCGTTGGCACGGGACTGATGACCAGCGAAAATTATCTGTTCGAGTCGGAATAAATGGTCGTTGCGATAGTATTCAGTGTGCGGTTGTTAGCGACAAACTTGATATTTTCGGTGCCGAGCGTCAGCGCCGTATTGCAATTGCCAAGATTTATGATGCGCGATTAGAAGGTTTGGTACCCCTTCAAAAGGCCCAAGCGGGCGCTGAAAACGGTTATGGACTCTACACAATACGTGTTGAAAACCGTGATGATATAAGAGCTAGATTGCAGGAAAAGAGTATTCCTTCAGCGATATACTATGACACGGCTTTACATCAGATGAAGGCGTTTGAGGTATATGCTCCTGCTGGTGGATTGCCTGAATGTGAGAAGGCTGCCCGTGAGGTATTGTCCATTCCTATGCACCCATATCTTTCTGACAGTCAGGCTCATCGGGTATGTGATGAGTTGGAAACAATTTTAAGGCCTTAAAATACAGATTGTTAAATTAATCTAACGGATTGCAGCTAAAAATTCATATTCTCGAAACAACTTACCTTTAGTTGTGGTTGTATGAACATATTGCGCCCATCTGTTTACTTTGTGGACGATGATGCAATCCTTCTCGAAGGATTGCGGAGAAATCTTGCGCTTTCTAAATTGGATTGGGATTTGAAGTTTTATTCAGATCCGTTGGACGCCTTACAAGCATTTCGCAAATGTCCACCAGATATAGTCGTTTCCGACCTTCAAATGCCGGAATTAGATGGTTTGCAGATGCTACGACAAATGCAGTCTAGTGATGTTGAGTTTAGAACAAAGTTTATTGTTCTTACTGGTTCCGGTGATTTGTCTGCAGCCGTGAATGCGATAAATGAACTGCAAGTTTTTAGATTTTTACAAAAGCCCATCGCTAGAGAAAGTGTGATAGAGGCCATTCATAATGGTCTAGATGAATTAGATCGTAGTGGTAGTGGTGCTATGGCGAACGGGCATGCAGAAGCTGCGTTGGGATTAATTAACGCAGCCATTATAGTTGCCACGAAAGAAGGAAGAATCGTTTATTCAAATTCTGCTGGCGACAAGATGCTCAATAGTGAACAGGGGCTATCAATCGGAATTGATGGCATTTGTAGAGCTTCCAACAGTGAAGATACAAAAGCATTGCACGAAATGCTGAATACTGCATTTGAAGATCCTGATGACCACGTTAGGTGGCTAACCATTGACCAAACAAACGACACTGAACAACCGCACAGTTTTGTTGCCATACCTCAGGGGGCAACCGATGAAGACCGGAGTGTTGTTATCTTATCCACATTTGGGCAATCCAAATCATCTTTAAATGTTGATGTGCTTCAAAGTATGTTTGGTCTAACGCCGGCTGAAGCTGCAATAGCATTGGAAATAACAATGGGTGGCAAATTAGAAGATGCTGCTCGTCAGTCTGGAATTACTGTTTCGAGTGCGCGGACGTATTTAAAACGAGTGTTTGGAAAAACTGGTGCAAATCGACAGGCAGATTTAGTAAAGCTCATTTTGACGTCGCCTGCTGCTTTGGTGAAGAAGCAGGCGTGAGATTAACGTCCACTATAGAGGGATTTTACCAACGTCTTGTGTAGATTTCACAGGAATGAAGATTTTGGCTTTCGTGCCAGAGCCTTTAAGGCTTTCTATTTCAAAAAATCCACCCAGAGTTTCTGCCGTTGCAAGCGCGAGAGGTAATCCTAAGCCGGATCCAATTTCTTCCGAATGAGCATTTCGATTGATGTAGCTGCTATCTTTTAGGTTGGACATAACTGATTCAGTGTCCAAGCCGCATCCGCTATCTGTGATTTCAAACATGATATGGCTATCATCTTCACCACTTATCTCGACGTTGATTTCAACTTCGGATTCTGTTTTAGAGAATTTTATCGCATTCGAGATCAATTCAGACAAAGCGCGGCGCAATAACCTCTCATCAGATGAAATGTCTATAGGTGAAGAAGGTGTCGCTAAGTTGACCTTCATACCTTTCGCAAGGGCGAGTTTTTTGTGTGGTTGAGAGGCGTGCCGTATTAGTTTTTGTACGTCGATATTCTCTATACTTGGTTCGTATTTTTGAGATTGCATCGCCACGAGATCAAGTATTGTCTCAGAGGTATCCAAGACTGCATTTCCATTTTCGATTATTTGACTGGCAAACTCTTTAGGCGTTCCTTTCAGCGCTTGATCATTGTAGATCATTTTTGCAAAATCGACCATTTGAGACAATGGAATCTGAAGTTCTTTGTGAAACTTACTCAATAGATTTGACGCTGCTTTATCGGGTGCTTCTCGTTGCTCGAATGCTTTCGCCCCATCACGGATCGCATTGGCAATATCGTCAGCTGAACAGGGTTTCTGTAGGAAGCGAAACACTTCACATTCGTTTAGAGCTTGCAGCGTTAAATCTAGATCATGTGCTCCTGACAGCATAATTCTGGAAGTATTTGGGGACAGGTTTTGTGCCTGTTTCAAAAATTCGATTCCATCCATGGCAGGCATGTGCATATCAGAGATGATAACCGCAAAATTCTCCTTGTCCGCAAGACGGTCCAATGCCTGCATTGCATTGATTGCAACCTCAATGTGGAATTGTTTTCTCAGAGCACGCTTGAGGGTCAGAAGAACGGGTAATTCGTCATCGACAATGAGTACCTTCGGGGCATCTTTTAAAGCTACATTTTTTGGAGTTGTGGAATGAGCGAGTGATAACATTCGGTGTCCAATCTGCTGCGTTGTTTGTTTTACCTTAGATTGAAGTTTTGGATGATGCTGTCCCCAAACGGGGATATTTTGTTCGCATATGACGAGTTATTATTGAACAATAGTACAAGAAGAAAGGAGAAGCACATGCAAGGCATGGTTTTTACTGAATTCTTGAAGATGGTTGATGAGTATTACTCTCCTGAAATTACTGAAAAAGTAATCAGTGAGTGTAAAATGGAGACGAATGGAGCTTACACTAGTGTAGGTAATTATTCGCATACCGAACTGGTATCACTCGTCGTGGCGCTCGCTAAACATGATACTAAATCTGTACAGCAATTAGTGCGGGCGTTTGGGAACTATCTTCTAGAAAGGTTTTCACAAACATACTCAGACTTTTTCGATGAATACGATGATGTTTTTGATTTTTTTGATAAAATTGGGCCTCATGTTCACAATGAGGTGATGAAGCTGTATCCAGATTCATCCCCTCCTTCAATTTCTACAAAGCGTATTTCTGAAGAGAGTACTCAATTGTTTTACAAGTCTCATCGATGCCTCGGAGATGCAGCTCATGGTCTAATTGAGGGAGCGTTAGAGTATTATGCAACTGAAGCGATTATTGAGCGGAACGATCTGAATGAAAAAGATGGGTGTTTCGTATGTTTTACGATCACCAAACTACCACGCAAAAAACACTAAATGAGTACGGTTTCACACCGCACTTGAGCACTGAATAAAGAACAGGTCTCCACTATCCCCAAACGGGGATATTGGCGGGAGTTGAAAAATTATAGAATAGGGAAAATAACGACTTAGAATTGGGAGGACAGTCTATATGTTGGAAAAGGTTTCTGATGAGCAGACTGTAGAAATTTTAAGTGCGAGGCTAGAGCGCGAAAAGAGTGCAAGAGAGCAGGCTGAAGAACTTTTAGAAAGCAAAAGTCGTTCTTTGTACCAAACCAATCAAGCGCTTGAAAAGGTAGCTGAAAACCTAGAAGGTCAACGGCAGCAATTAAACACTATTCTTGATCACACATTTGCAGGCATTTTGCTTGTGAATGATCGAATGAATGTCATTCAATCCAATAAATCCGCTAATGAGATGTTTGGTCTTAAACAAGATGATTTGCTGGATTTAAAAGTTTTCGACCTCTTCGAACGGTCTGATTCAATTTCACGACTTTTGAAGACTAAATCCAAACGAAACAACAACGACACTCATTTTGAAACGAATGCACGCAGTAATGATACTGGGATTTTTCCAGTCGAAGTTGGCGTAAGCACAATTGAGAAAAATGATGGTCGACATGCCATGGTTTGGATCATCAATGATATTACGCGAAGACGTCGTGAAGAAGGGCGACGCAAGCAGTTAGAGAAAGAGCTTAGTCAGGCGCAAAAACTGGAAGCGCTGGGTACTCTTGCCTCCGGTGTCGCTCATGAAATTAACACGCCAATCCAGTATGTTGGAGATAATATGCGTTTCTTGGCAGAAGCGCTGAGTGATATCTCCGATGTGATGAAATTGTATCAGGCGAATGCTACATCTCAAGAAATTGATGAGAAGTCTGAGGAAGCTGATTTAGAATTTTTGATGGATGAAATTCCTGAAGCTATCGACCAGTCTTTAAAAGGGCTTGAGCAAGTTGCTGCGATAGTCAAAGCCATTAAAGAGTTCTCTCATCCAGGGCAGGATGGTGCCGAAGTTGTTGATCTAAACGAGACAATAGAAACGACTTTGACGGTGACACGCAATCAATGGAAATATGTTGCGGAAGTTGACTTGGATTTAGCGGACAATCTCACAGAAGTTCCGTGTAGCAAAAGCGAAATCAACCAAGTTCTTGTAAATCTTATTGTGAATGCAGCAGATGCCATTGCTGAGCGCAAAGAAAAAGTTCTTGGCAAAATCTCTATAAAAACCAGTGAAGATAATAATTGGGTGAATATCGTTGTTTCCGACACAGGTGTCGGCATGCCTAAAGATGTTCAGGAGCGGATGTTTGACCCATTCTTCACGACGAAGGATGTCGGTAAAGGGTCCGGTCAAGGGTTAGCCATTCTATACAATATCATCCGCCTTAAACACAAAGGTGATATCCAATGTAAATCAGATGTTGGGAAGGGAACGAGTTTTACAATACGTCTTCCCGTGTCTCCCGACGCTGTAAGTCAGCAGGAGGCATAATATGAAATACTTGATCGCCTTTATTGATGATGAACCGAACATTTTACGTGGACTTAGGCGATTGTTGAGATCCAAAAGAGATGTTTGGGAAATGGTGTTTTTAGAAGGTGGCGAGGTTGCCATTGATTGGATCTCCAAGAACGAACCAGATGCAATTGTCACAGATATGCGCATGCCCACGGTGGATGGAGCAAAAGTTCTTGAATATGCGGCTTCTCACAAAAAAGGGCGTATAAGAATTGTGCTTTCAGGGGAAGCGGATAGAGACCTGACGCGTCGTACTGTCGGGCGGTCGCATCAGTTCTTTTCCAAACCTTGCAATGAGACCAGTCTGATTAGGGCAATCGAAGCTGCATTCACCTCATGTGAAGATGTATTATCACCTGAAATGCAGAGATATGTGTCCAATATTACGACTCTGCCCGGCGCAACAAAAACTCACGATGCATTGGAAAAAGCCTTCAAATCAGGTTCTATTTCAGAACTTAGTCAAGCTGTTGCTCACGATCCAGCACTTGCTTTACGAGTGCTTCAACTTGCTAATTCTTCGTATTTTGGACGTCCAAATGATACCCTCAGTATTGCATCAGCGGTAGACAATGTTGGCATAGAAATACTCGCAGAACTTTGGGAGACGGGATCTCTCTTGGCGGCTCCAGACACTAAGGAAATAGATGCTCATTTAGCGGAATACACAGACTTAGCCGTTGAAACAGCGCAAAAACTGTATGCGATGAGCCAAGAAGAAGGCGTTTCGGATGCAGAATGTGAAGATGCTTATGCAATAGGGTTACTGTCTTGGGTTGGCGAAGTGATACGTTCCTGCGGAACTGAAGAGCTTAGAGCTCATTTGCACGAAAAAGGTGCTGTGACCGCCGCCGCATACGTGTGCTGTCTGTCAGGAATGCCACCGCGTGTTTCTCAGATAATGGAACATCTAGTAAATGCAAAAGGATGCGGTGGAAGTGCGGAACAAAGGGCGGAAGAAATAGGCCGTGTGAAATACAATAGAGTTGAGGCATTCTAAGCATGAGTGAAAAGATAAGAGTTCTTTTTGTTGATGATGATGAAAACTTGCTGAATGCAATCAAGCGAACATTGCGAAAAGATCTAGATATTGAAATAGCAACAGGCGCGATTGATGGTCTACGCATGTTGGACAAAAATGGACCATTTTCAGTTCTTGTATCTGATCAAAATATGCCCAAAGTGGATGGTGCAACATTCCTTGCGAAAGTGAAGAAGCATTTTCCAAATACTGTGCGAATAATGCTAACTGGGAATAGTGATCAGCATACGGCCATTTCAGCGATCAACGATGCCGAGGCGTTTAGGTTTGTGAACAAGCCTTGTAGAACATCTCAGCTTCTTGAAATAATCAAAGAAGCCCACGACCATCACTTGCAACTCGCAACCGAGTATTCTGTTCTTGAAGAAACAGTAGCGGGTAGCATTAAATTGATGACTGACATGTTGTCGATGGCGTACCCAGATAGGTTTAAGCGTACAATGCTGGTCACTCAATGGGCAGAGGCAGCGTGTAAGGCGTTAGATATTGAATATACATGGGAATTGAAAACCGCCTGCGCTTTGTGGCCGATTGGTGATACATTACTTCCTGAAGCATTAGCAGCCAAACGGAATACTCAGGATGCGCTAACCGCTGAAGAGCGCCAAACTGTTATGGCAGCAGGTGTTTCCGCGAGTGAAATGTTGGGAAATATTCCTAGGCTACAAGGTGTTGCCCGTCTGATGCTGATGACGACTCCGGCGGGAAGCATGATGGCGGAGAATAAGAAGCCTGGCCCCGACGCACGATTGCTGCAGATTTTGATCGATTTATCCCGTTGTGTTGATCCTTCAGGCCCAATTAAAATTAATGCGGCCTTCAATCAGTTAGTCAAAAATATCAATGCATATGATGCAGGTATTTTTACTGCCTTACCTCCAATTTTGAAAAATGTTGGAAAGAAGAAGGAAGTGAAGCAGTTGCATGAGATAACTGCTGGTGGTCTATGTGAGGGAGATTTGCTTACGACTGACCTCAAAGACGACACAGGCAAGTTGATTTTAGCATCAGGTCAGGTTGTTTCAGAAACAGCTGCAAATACCGTTTCGAGGCTATATTCGAGCGGAGCGATATCCATGCGAATGAAGGTGATGCGCAACACTGAACCTGCCGCAGCCTAGTTTATCTGAATATTATTGCATCTTCATTGAAATGAATTATTGCTCGATAGGCCGACGCGCACTAAGTCTATGGCATGAATGATAGATTAACCATATTATCTGCACAGCTGAACGCAACTGTTGGTGATGTAGATGCTAACCTAGAAAAAGCACTTGCAGCCCTAGATGAAGCACACGCAACGGGTGCGGATCTGGTTGTGCTGCCAGAGCTATTTCTGTGTGGATATCCTCCTGAAGATTTGGTTTTAAAGCCAGCACTATCTGAAGCGTGTATGCGGGCTGCCAAGCACTTAGCAGCGAAAACTCGGATAGATGGCCCCGGTGTTGTTATAGGATTGCCTGTTTGGGATGAAGGGGAAGAGCTTCCCTACAATTCGGTCGCTCTAATAGCAGATGGCGAAATCAAAGAAGTGCGCCATAAATACGAACTGCCAAATTACGATGTGTTTGATGAGAAGCGTACGTTCAAACAAGGCCCCAAACCTCTTCCAGTGGGATTTCGTGGCTACACCTTAGGCCTCCCTATTTGTGAAGATATTTGGCTGGAAGCTGTTCCCGATGCCTTGAAAGAAAAGGGCGCTGAAATACTAATCAGTCCCAATGGTTCTCCATGGCGTCGCAATGCAAGAGAAGCGCGTCTGGAAGCTTTTTCAAAGTGGGCTGATCTTCGCCTCCCATTGGTGTATGTAAATCAAGTTGGAGGACAGGACGAAATCGCATTTGATGGAGAGTCTTTTGCTATTGATGCGCGAGGTCGTATCGTCCAGCAGCTACCTGACTTTGAAGAAGCCTATGATGTAACTGTCTGGGAACGCACCCCCATGGGGTTAATGTGCGTTGAAGGAAAAAAAGCTGAGCTGTGTTCTGATCTTGAAGAGACATATCTTGCTGCCATGATGGGACTTGGAGATTATGTCAAAAAGACAGGTTTCCCAGGTGTGTTGATAGGTCTCTCCGGCGGTATTGATAGCGCAATTGTGGCTGCTATTGCTGTGGACGCATTGGGCGCTGACAATGTTTGGTGTGTCATGATGCCTTCGCGATATACTTCTCAGGAAAGCTTACAAGACGCAAAGCAATGTGCAGAGGCGCTGGGCGTTAAATACGAGAAAATTATCATTTCTCCCGCGGTGTCGGCATTTGATAAAATGTTGGCGAGTTCATTCGCTGAAACAACGCCAGATACAACAGAAGAGAATATCCAGTCGCGCATACGTGGGCTAACGTTGATGGCACTTTCCAATAAGTTTGGTCATATGGTGACAACGACAGGTAACAAGTCTGAAATGGCCGTTGGGTATGCCACTCTGTATGGGGATATGTGCGGCGGATATAATCCGCTAAAAGACATCTATAAAACGGAAGTATTTGAATTGGCGCGTTGGAGAAATGCCAATGTACCCAAAAATGCTGAAGGTCCCTCAGGTATCGTTATTCCTGAAAACATCATCACTAAACCACCTTCCGCTGAATTGCGAGAAGATCAAAAAGATGAAGATTCTTTGCCTCCTTATCACATTCTAGATGACATCCTTTATGGATTGATCGAACGTGAGGAGAGCATTGAAACAATCGTTGAACGCGGTCATTTTGAAGATACGGTTCGGCGAATAGATAGTTTGGTGCGTATCAATGAATATAAACGACGCCAAGCTCCACCAGGAGTTAAGATAGGGGATAAGAACTTTGGCCGTGGACGTCGTTACCCATTGGTGAATAGGTACCGGGATGCGTGACCCTATTTTAAAATACTCTAAGTCCTCCGGTTTTTACGTGGATGCCAAGAAAGATTTTTTCTCAAGCAATCAGGCTCTGCTAGAAAAAGCTCAGAGCCAAAACGCTTCATATGCGAGCGGGCCTGCGAGAACGAATTGTAAAATCTGCGGCCACAGTCTGCCTAACGAAACAGACTTCAAATCACATGGTGTGGAATACGTATTTTGCCGTGACTGTAATCATCTCAATGGCCGTTATGACGATACTAAGGAGTTCATTGAAGAGCTCTATGTTTCTGAAGATGGCGAAGATTATTCAAAAAACTACATAGACGATAATTATGTATCTCGAGCTGAGAAGATTTATATTCCCAAAGTGGAGTTTTTGAAGGAGAGTTTACCGCGAACTCCTACCGGTATTTTAGATGTCGGCTGCGGCGGCGGTTATTTTGTCTATGCTGCTCAGAAAATGGGATATCCATCGCTGGGCGTAGATGTCAGCAAGACAATGACGCAGTTTGGCAATCAACAAATTCGAAATCTGATGGGATGTGAGCCATTACACTGTGTTGATGAAACTGAATTGTATGAAGCTATTCGGTATACAGCTTTTGATGTTGTGTCAGCAATTGGTGTCATTGAGCATTTAAGAGAGCCTCAACGTTTTTTTGAAGCAGTGAAGAATAGCCGCGCTTCCTTCCTCTATTACTCTGTACCGATGTTCTCACTTTCTGCTCTGCTCGAGAACTCATTGCCAAATGTTTTTCCGCGTCAGTTGTCAGGTGGGCACACTCATCTTTTTACAGAAAAGTCGCTTGTGAAAATGCATGAGTTGATAGGCGCACAAAGTATAGCTGAATGGAGGTTTGGAACTGATGTTATGGACCTATATCGCGCACTGAACGTTGGAATTCAGGAAAACTGCGGTTCGGATTATGCTCATACACAAATTTCAGAAGGTATGGCAGGATTGATTGATGACCTTCAGTCTGTCTTTGATAGAAACCACTTTTGTTCAGAAATTCACGTGCTCGTTTCTTGCTCAGATTCTCGTTTTAAGTGAATAATCAGTGTTAATTTTGCCGGATTTTTGGTTTTTTTCGATTTGGCAAATAAGTTTTGCGCAAGTCTCTCGCTTTTTCTGAAATTCCAGTTAGAAATGTACGTAATAGTATATCTTTACGGGGAATATGATGAAACGAATTGCGGTTTTAATAAGCTGCGCTTGCGTTGCAGTTATGGGATCTGCCCATGCTCAAGGCATCCAGCAAACCAAAGGTGATTTTGAAGACAAATTTCGTCAACTTGACGAAGTTCTACCGTCTCCAAATGTTTATAGAAACGCTGCTGGTGAGCCTGGCCATGAATACTGGCAACAAGAGGCTGATTATACCATCAGAGCAGAGCTTGATGAAGAAAGCCGCAAAATCACTGCTCGCGAGACGATCACATATACGAATAATTCTCCGGACACATTACGTTATCTCTGGCTTCAACTAGACCAAAACATCTTTAAACGTGATTCCATGAAGGAATTGGCGACTGATTTTGGCGGCATTGGACGCCGCGGACCTGCAGTTAGCGCTGGTGGAAACGGGCAACCAGCTAAGTTGAGCTTGGGCGAAGTTGCCCGTCAGCAAAACATGGCTGACAATGATTACGGATACAACATCACTCGCGTTGCGGATGGTCGTGGCAAGGATTTACCTTACACAATCGTAGGTACGTTGATGCGTATCGATTTGCCAAAACCACTCGCGACTGGAAAAACAACAACTTTTTCAATTGATTGGAATAATCTGATCGTTGAAGAAAACATTGTTTCAGCGCGTTCAGGATTTGAGCATTTTCCTGACGATGAGCGTGAAGGTGGAAACGATATTTTCCTTCTCGCACAATGGTTCCCACGTATGATTGCCTATTCTGATTATGAAGGATGGCACAATAAAGAATTTTTGGGACGTGGTGAATTTACACTAGAATTTGGTGACTACGATGTTCAGCTAACAGTCCCTAATGACCACATTGTTTCAGCAACAGGTGTTCTTCAAAACGCCAATTCTGTTTTGACAGCCACACAGCGCTCGCGCTTGAAGGAAGCTGAAAGCAAAACAGATGCTCCGATGTATATTGTGACACCTGAAGAAGCGTTGGAAAATGAAAGTTCCAACCCCACAGGTAAGAAAACATGGCGTTTTGCAGCGGACAATGTTCGTGACTTTGCATGGGCTTCTTCACGTAAATTTATGTGGGATGCACAAGCGCACAAGCAGCCTGGTGCTGAGCATGAGACTGTGATGGCCATGTCTTTCTGGCCTAAAGAAGGTGGTGACTTGTGGGAGAAGTATTCTACAGCTGCCGTTGTTCACACAATGGAAGTGTACTCACGTTTCTCATTTGATTACCCATACCCAACTGCTCAATCCGTAAATGGTCCAGTTGGTGGTATGGAATACCCGATGATCACTTTCAACGGGCCACGCACCATCCTTCAGGATGACGGAACTCGCACATACACAATGTCGGAAAAAATGTTCTTGATAGGCGTGGTCATCCACGAAATAGGGCACATCTACTTCCCGATGATTGTGAACTCTGATGAACGTCAGTGGACATGGATGGATGAAGGATTGAATTCATTCTTAGATCTAGTTGCATGTTACGAATGGGATCCGGACATGCAGTGGACTGGTGCTGGTCTACCACGTGATTTGACGTCATACATGAAGTCGTCAAACCAAGTGCCAATCATGACGCAATCAGACTCAGTTCTTCAATTGGGGCCTAACGCTTACCGTAAACCTTCAGCTGCGTTGCACATATTGCGTGATACTATCTTGGGACGTGAAAACTTTGATTTTGCATTCCGTGAGTATTCTCGTCGCTGGAAATTCAAGCGTCCAACTCCATCAGATTTCTTCCGCACAATGGAAGAAGCGTCAGGTGTTGATCTTGATTGGTTCTGGAGAGGTTGGTTCTACACGACTGATCACGTCGATATCTCAATCGACAAGGTGTACAAATTGAGATTGGACACGAAAGATCCAGATATTGACTATCCACGTCGTCGTCAGGAACTTGCAGATAAACCAGCTAAAGTTGGTGTTGAGTTAGATAAAGCCGAAGGGCGTGATATCTGGGTTGATGAAAATCCTGCAATTCGTGATTTCTATGATGAAAACGACATCTTCACAGTTACGAATAAAGAACGGAACAAATACAATTCCTTCCTAGAAGGCTTGAAGCCTTGGGAACGTGAAGCATTTGATCGTGCAGTGGAAGAAGATCAAAACTATTATGTTTTGGAATTCTCGAATGTTGGTGGTCTAGTGATGCCAATTATTCTTGGACTTGAGTTTGCAGATGGTTCAACAGAGCGTGTTTATGTTCCTGCTGAAATCTGGAGACGTAGTCCAAAGAAAGTTCGCAAGCTTCTAACTTATTCAAAAGATAAGGAACTTGTTCAGGTTGTAGTAGACCCGAACTGGGAAACAGCTGATGTAGATGTGGAGAACAATTCTTATCCGCGTCAAATTATTCCATCCCGCATTGAAGCTTATAAACGTTCGCGCAGCACGCGTTTGGTTTCTCGTGATATCATGCATGACATCACGACAGAGCTAAAAACAGATGAGGACGAGAAAAAGGATGAAAAAGCAGTTGAGGCTGCTGAATGATCCGGAAATTCTTTTCTGTATTTTCATTGGTATGCCTTGTCCTAATTGGACAAGGCACTTCCTTTGCGCACGTACAAAAAGCGGCGATTGCAACCATAGAACCCAATGATCGGACGGGCACTATTGAAATTGTTCATCGTTTTTCTCAGCATGATGCTGAACACGCGGCACATAAGTTTGGTGGCACTTCGGATTCCATTATTTCATCACCAGAAGTTCAAGAAAATTTCGCACGACACGTCGTTGAATCATTTGGTTTGGCGACGTTGAGCGGTGAAGAATTAAAGCTTGAAGAAATCGGTTTTGAGTTCGATCGTGGGTATATATGGGTCTACCAGGAAGCTCCGATGATCGAAGGCCTTAAGGGCTTAATCGTGAGCTACTCAGCCCTTCAGGATATGTGGCCTGAGCAAATCAATACTGTAAATGTTGAGCTAGATGGGACTGTGCAAACTTTGTCCTTCACGGGTAAAATCACTCAGCACAAAGTCGTTTTTGATGATGCGAATAACAGCAAACACACTCATAAAGGCTCGAGCCACTCACACTCTCATTGATCTGTTGTGAGGATTAATATAATCGGCATCTCAAATGTTATTGAATCATTGTAGAATGATTTGTGTCCTGATGGTTTGAGAGCCGAAATGCCTTTTTATGATATAGCTGCTTTGGTTTGGTTTTTGATTGTATGGCGTGTTTTCGCTTGGTTTACCGATAGCAGTAAATGGCGTCATCTTACTTTGTCTGCGGCGATGTCAGAAGAGCGTCGCCGTTGGATGCGTATCATGGCCGAGCGAGAAGTTCGCATTCTAGATGGGAACATTATTTCTGGGCTTCAACAATCAGCATCCTTTTTCGCGTCTACTTCCTTGTTGGCGATTGGTGGTGGTTTTGGTTTGTTGACTGCCGCAGAAGATATTCAATCTGCTCTTGAAAACTCCTTATTGCACATCACACCGTCGCAGGAACTATTCTATGTCAAAATAGTTGTGTTGATGAGTTTGTATGCTTATGCATTTTTCAAGTTTGGTTGGTCGTATCGCTTGTTTAATTACTGTGCTGTGATGATCGCTGCGACGCCAGAGCTTGGGCAGCCAAAATCTCTTGAAAATGCCGATGCCGCTGCTGAAATGAATATTGAAGCAAGTCGACAGTTTAATTTTGGTTTGCGAAGCTTCTTTATGGCAATTCCGGTATTGGCATGGTTTGTTTCACCCGCTGCATTTGCTTTTGTCGCAGCTATAGTTATGGCGGCTCTAACGCGCCGTCAGTTTGCTTCTGCGCCGCGAAGAATTGCGCGAGAGGCCGTTCAAAATAACATGGAAACAAACAACAATTAGAAGCGTCCCAATGGTGATTTGTCTGGACCGGTTTCAAACCCAGCAAGATTGAAAAGTCGCGCCACCAGAAGAAGTGCAATAACTGCAGACAACAGAGCCAGGAACCTCCAAGGTATCATTCTTGGTTCAGGCTTGTCGTGAGGTTTGTGAGCGCGTTCAAAACATAGATATGCGCTCGCTGCGCATACAATCGCAAATACAATAGTGAGCGCATATTGATAGATCATTGTGTCTCACTTTATTGGCTCGGTAATCAGATGTTTTGTTTATATAGGGATGGAGCGTTAAATTTTGAGACTCCATGCTGTGTTTTGGACCAATTAAATGGTTTTGTCTTCAATTCCCAGATAGCGTTCAAAAATGCAATACTCATTAACGGCCAATATATTGGTGCAGTGATCAGTGCTTTCCATTTTCGCTCCTTAGCCGATGACATGTGCGCAGCCAATACCACACTAATGAAACCAAGAATGAGGGGAAGCAAATATAAGGGATGGAAGCTCTCTGATTGGAAAAGCAGCGTATAGAGAGAATAGAGCACAAATGGTCCGTGCAAAGCCGAAGCAAATATGGCCGATGCAAATGTGATCAACACGCCGAAACAATTCCACAACCCAAGACGATTGATCACTTGCTTTGGAAAGCGTGTCAGAACGAATAGTGATTGAATGTGTCCCTTTATCCAGCGAGTGCGCTGAGGCAACCACTGTTTAAGGCTCAGCGGAGCTTCTTCCAAGGTGGGATAGGGCACCATTTCAGCAGCATACCCATTTTGTGCCAACCGGAATCCTAGGTCGGCGTCTTCTGTTACATTGTACGGGTCCCACGCACCAACTTTTTGTAAAACATCGCGATCGAAGTGGTTTGAAGTTCCGCCAAGTGGAATTGGCCAGTTGAGTTTGGTCATAGCCGGTAACCAAACATCAAAGTGAATAGCATACTCAAGATCAAATTGGCTCGATATCCAACTCTCCGCACCGTTATAAGCGTGAAGTGGGCATTGAACGACTGCAAGATTTTTTTCTGATTCGATGTAAGTGAGAGCCACTGCCGTGAGTTGATCTGGGTGAGGGATATCTTCTGCGTCATATATGGTAATGATGTCTCCGCTGGCGTACTTTAATCCAAAATTTAGTGCTTTGGGTTTTGTACGCGGAGCTTGTGGTGGAACGGAAACAAGTTTGAATGGAGTGCCCGAGATCGCCTTCTCAACAGCGACTTCTGTGGCAAGGTCATCAGCTTCGGTGAGATAAAAAACTTCTACTAAATTAGCAGGGTAGTTCATTGATCTCATGGCATCAACAGAGCGCTTAACAACAGCTTCTTCTTTATAGAGGGGTATTAGAATCGTAAATGTGGGCAGCGCGCTTGATGAGGTTGGGGCGAGTGTTGAAGCAGCGCCATTTTTATGAGTAATTGCGGCGTAAAAACGAAATAGGATTTGTCCTGTGAACAATATCGAGAAACCAATAACAACCTTGTGAAACGAGAGTAAATTTAAACTCATCGCGACAATCAGGGCAGTCACGGTGATGAATAAAAACAACATTTGTTTCCGCGTAAGTCCGGTTTTTACACTATGCTCTGGATGCTGTTCTAGAAGCTCATAGCAGGCTTTATAGAGGTTTTCATTGATACTTCCTGCGGATGATAGTGATGCATCAATGATATCACTCTTTCCCTTTCTCATCATTTTTCTGCCCCCATTCAAACAATGATCAATCAAAATATCCGTGAATTCTATTTCCGGACTGGTGCTAATTGTTTGGGCAAATCTGATGAGAAGCAATCTGATTCAATCGGTTAGGTTGTTTCTAAGGGTGAATTCAACTCCTTCGTGATCCAATCGAATGGTTAATTTTGTTCGAGAAAACGGAAGTTATGCTTAATTATATATCCAACAGTATTTGTTAAAAGGAGCCCTGAGTAGCTATAATAGTTTTAGGTAAGTCGATGCAGCGCTTTAGTTTTAGGTCTTTTTTTCTTGGGAAGGTAAACATACCCAAAGAAAAAGAAGCATGGCTTAGAGCCGAGCAATACCGTGCATTTCTAGGGATGTCTCCGATTGCCGCGGTGGGACTTATTGCGACTGGTGCAATTCTCTCTTTCTTGCATAGAAGTGATACACTCGGCCCAATCCTTTTTTCTTGGACCTATTCAGTCTGTGTCCTTTCTTATCTCATGATCCGCGAATTGTATGCGACCAAAAATAAACCTGTGAGAAAAGAACGTTCACCCAGAATGCAAAAAAAGATTTCATTCTGGTCAGCAGGGATTGGTGGCGTTTGGGGAATGCTGGTTGCTCTTCTGATTATGCGTGAACAAGCAAACCTAGCTTTGGTTGGAGCCTTTGGTGTTGGAATCTTGAGCATGGGCGCTTTTGTGCTTGCTGTCATGCCAACAGCTTCATTGCTCTTTATGCTGGGAATTGTCGCCGGTCTATGCGTGGGTGCAGCTTTGTCAGGTGATCCAAATTACCTAGCGATCGTGCCCTTGTTTTTAACCTACTCACTAGTTTTACAAAAGTATGCAGCTTGGACATTCAAGAATTTTGTATCTCAAAAATTGGATAGAAATGCAGTTGCCGAATCTACTGAAGTTATTTCATTGCTTTTACATGATTTTGAAAGCCAATCATCAGATTGGTTGTGGGAAACAGACGCAAATTTAGCACTTAACCGAGTTTCAAAGAGGTTTGCCGAAGCCGTTGAAAGACCTGCAGAGGTCTTAAATAATGAGCCGTTTCTTCGCTTTTTTGAAGATGATCAATGTTTGCAGCTGCGAGAATTCTTAGAGAATAGACGATCATTCAAATCGATCGTTGTACCAGTTCGTATTGGTGGTGAACAATGTTGGTGGTCAATTAGTGCTTCACCAAAAATGGATTCCAATGGTAAGTTTCTAGGGTATCGTGGTGTTTGTTCAGATGTCACATTAGAGCGTGCTGCAGAGAAAAAAATTGCTTATATGGCCCATTTTGACGCCCTTACCGGCGTTTACAATAGAGCGCATTTCTCTGAACAATTGGAAAAAGCAATTGATGATCTTCACGCGGCTCAAGAAGTGTTTGCCCTTCACTGCATTGATCTAGATAATTTTAAAACGATTAATGATACACTTGGGCACCCAACAGGCGACGTTCTTCTAAAAACGGTAGCAGAACGTCTTTCATTGTGCATTGGAAAAGAAGACGTTGTCGGACGATTGGGCGGGGATGAATTTGTAGTTCTTCAAAAGTCCTGCATGGATGAAGATGACGCAAGACTTGTATCAGACCTTATTACAGATGCGTTGCTCGAACCGATTAAGGTAAATGGATCCCTATTGCCTGTATCGGGAAGTGTTGGAACAGCATATGCCCCAAAGGATGGGGGATGCAGCAAAGAAATAATGAAGAATGCCGATTTGGCTCTTTATGCTGCCAAACAAGACGGGCGTGGGTGCAACCGGATGTTTGAGCCTCAAATGGATTTAGAGGCTAAGCGCCGAACACAAATGGAGGCTGATTTACGTAAAGCATTGCAAGAAAATGAACTTGAAATGCATTACCAGCCATTGATGGATGTTCGTACTGGCAAAATCAAAGGGTATGAAAGTCTCTTGCGTTGGCGCCGTGGCGAAAATGATGTTTTGCTTCCAGCCGAGTTTATTGAAATTGCAGAAGATACTGGTTTGATTGTACCATTGGGTGAGTGGATCATTCGTACAGCGATTTCTGAAGCTGCTACTTGGCCTGAAGAAGTGTCCGTCGCAATCAATTTGTCACCCACTCAGATGAAAAATCCTTCTTTGATTTCAACTGTGATGAATGCTTTGGCGAGCAATAGTGTAAATCCGTCACGTGTAGAGTTTGAAATAACGGAATCAGTTCTTCTTGAAGAGTCTGAAGTGAACATCAAGACACTACACATTTTGAGAGACTTAGGTGTGAAGATCGCGCTGGATGATTTCGGAACTGGGTTTTCGTCACTGAATTATTTAAGAGCATTTCCATTCGATAAAATCAAAATCGACAAGTGTTTCGTCACTGAAATGGAAACCCGCGATGACTGTCGCGCTATTATCCGTGCAGTAATGGGTTTGGCCCGCGATCTGGGAATGAAGACGACAGCTGAAGGTATCGAAAACCAGAAGCACGTTGATCTACTAAAAGCTGAGGGATGTGATTACATGCAAGGCTTTTTATTCTCTCGACCAATTCCGGGTAAGTTATTGCCACGTAAGAATGAGTCTTCTGACGAACGAACAAGGGTACCAGAAGAATTGCTGAAAAAGGGTCGTATTCACTTGCTTCGTGAAGAAGCAGCCTAGCGAAATACCGACTGCTGACAAAAATGTGAGAATGACTGGAAAACAAGTTTAGTTTGGGCTTCACTCTGTTGTCGGTTCGCTCCATATTGCAGGTATGAGCAAGACACCCAAAAATCCCGCATCATCTAATGGCGTTTCAGAAGCGCCTGCTTCTGCATTTCTTTATGAAGGAGCAGAAGAATTAGTGCATCCATCTGTTTGGAAACCGCACAAACCAGAAAGAAATTGGGAAAAGTCTGAAGGTGGTAAACTTTTTGAACTCGTTTCGGAATATGACCCCGCTGGAGATCAACCTAACGCAATTAATGAGTTGGTTGCAGGTGTGGATTCAGAAGAAAGAGACCAAGTACTGCTAGGCGTAACTGGATCGGGTAAGACCTACACCATGGCTCAGGTTATTGAGCGGACGCAACGGCCTGCACTCATCCTTGCGCATAACAAAACATTGGCCGCTCAACTTTACGCCGAGTTCAAAAATTTCTTTCCGAATAATTCGGTGGAGTATTTTGTCTCTTACTACGACTACTACATGCCTGAGGCGTATGTACCGCGTACCGATACTTATATCGAGAAGGAAAGCTCGATCAACGAAGCCATCGACCGCATGCGCCACGCCGCCACCCGCGCGGTGCTAGAGCGCGATGATGTAATCATAGTTGCGTCCGTTTCATGTATCTACGGTATTGGTTCCGTCGAGACGTATTCCGCCATGACTTTCGTGTTGGAGGAGGGCCAGTTCAAAGACCCGCGCGAGATCGCCCAAGACCTCGTCGCCTTGCAATACACCCGTAATGACGTTGCTTTTGGCCGCGGGACATTCCGTATTAAGGGGGATGTGATGGACATTTGGCCGGCGCACCAAGAAGACCGTGCGTGGAAGATCAGCTTTTTCGGTGATGAGATTGAAGAAATCGTCGAGTTCGACCCGCTAACGGGTAAGAGATCCAAACCGCTCGGCAAAATCAAAGTTTACGCCAACTCCCACCACGTGACGCCGCGTCCTACGCTCAACCAAGCCGTGAAGCATATCAAGGAAGAGATGAAGCAGACCGTCGCGCGCTTTGAAGAGCAGGGCAAATTGCTCGAAGCCCAGCGCATTCAACAACGCACCGAGTTCGACATGGAAATGATGGTGGCGACAGGATCGTGCGCCGGCATCGAGAACTACTCCCGTTATCTATCTGGCCGTAAACCGGGCGAGCCACCGCCTACATTTTTCGAGTATTTGCCAGACAATGCGCTGGTTTTCGTCGATGAGAGCCACCAAACCGTGCCGCAAATTGGCGCGATGTATAAGGGGGATGCAAGCCGTAAAAACACCCTCTCTGAATTTGGCTTCCGCTTGCCCAGCTGTAAGGACAATCGCCCCCTCAAATTCGAGGAATGGGAGGCCATGCGCCCGCAAACTGTGCATGTATCGGCCACCCCCGGCAATTGGGAGTTAGAGCAAACGAGCGGTGTGTTTACCGAGCAAATTATCCGCCCGACGGGGCTAATTGATCCGCCAGTGGAAGTGCGCCCAGTTAGTCTGAATGGTGGAAATCAGGTCGATGACGTGATCGCTGAAGTTAAAAACACAACCAAAAGTGGTTTTCGGAGTTTGGTGACGACGCTGACAAAGAAGATGTCAGAAGACCTCACAGACTATATGCACGAGCAGGGCGTCAAAGTGCGCTATATGCACTCTGATATCGACACGGTGGAGCGCATCGAGATTATTCGCGATCTGCGCCTTGGCGTGTTTGACTGCCTGATCGGTATAAACCTGCTGCGGGAGGGGTTGGATATCCCAGAATGTGCCTTTGTGGGTATTTTGGATGCCGATAAGGAAGGTTTTTTGCGCTCTGAAACCTCGCTCGTGCAGACAATTGGACGTGCCGCGCGTAATTCTGAAGCCCGCGTCATCCTCTATGCCGATAAGGTGACGGGCTCTATGCAGCGCGCAATGGATGAGACCACGCGCCGCCGCGATATCCAGACAGCGCATAATGAAAAGCACGGCATTACGCCCAAAACAGTGGTGCGCGCTGTGGAAGATATCATGCAGGATATTGGCGGAAAATCATCTGAAACATCTGATATACTGCCTCAAGGCCGAGACCCGAATAAACGCCGCAAAGGCGTTGCCGAAGAAGCCGCAGCCTCTATCGCAGCAGGGGGCAAAGGCCACAACCTCGCCGCTGTCATCGAATCCCTCGAAAAAGAAATGCGCGAAGCCGCCGCAAATCTGGAATTTGAAACCGCTGCAAGGCTGCGCGATGAGGTGAAGAAGCTGCGTGAACAAGAACTCGGATTGATCCAGTGATCAATCTGGTTGGTAGTTGAGTTGTGGCTTAATGAGTGATAAGTCCCGTAAAACTGAGGGAACGAGCTATTACCCTAATGCTGAAATGGCTAGCGAAGCATTGGCATATTGCTGGATCCAAAAACTATGCTTGCGGCCATTTTTGAAACTTGCTTCGCTGGCTCTTGATTGCTCAATTTTTGACTTAGATGAACGAACCTTTGCTTCTAGTGCAGCCAATTTCGAATTATGATTCATTAGAGTCAGATTTTTGCGAGGTATTAAGTGGGCCTTCAAGCGGCCATCATTTCTCTGGTCAGAAAAACAAAAACCTTTATCGTCTTCTTTTATACAAAACAATTGCTTTAACTCGCCAGTATCAAAGACAATAAATCCATATTCGTGCGCAGTCTCACCTACTGGAATTTCTTCATCTTCAACTAAAAGCAAATTTCCGCTTTGGTGTAATAGTCGCTCGGAAAAACCGTTTTTACCAAAAAAGTCTCCCCATTTTGTTGGGCTGATTTCATGGAGGACGTTGCACATTGTAATCAGATGGACTGATTCAGAATCTAAGTACGCCTCCATGGTGTCGAGATCTGAAAAGTATCGATTGTCGCTTGAGCTATAAACCGATGCGATGACATTTTTGCATTGCTCTGCATCATCTGGAAAAGCGTCAAATGCTATATAGTCAATTTTTTCAATTAGGTCAGGGTAGTCAGTTTTTATATTTTCAAGCAAACGACCTTTTCCTGCACCAAAATCGATAATTCGAAGTTGTTCTTTTGTTTGGATCTTCTGCCAAATGTGACCGCAAATTTGTTTAGTTTGGTCATCTTGTTCGTTAGGCCCTATAACTTCCGGAGGCATTAGGCACTCTGTAGCATATCTAACTTGGGCCAATTCTGAAGGTAAACCTGTGAATTCCCTAAGTCTGGCTAACGTTTCTTCATTGCCTAGGAGAGTTTTTAAAACACGATCAGGTACGTTTCCTGCATAAGAAAATTTCCCACCTTCAGCGAAAATTAGTGTTGAGTCATTTGAGAAATAGGACAGGATAGGAATAGAATGGGTGGCTATCCAAAGTTGACTGTTGGGGGCAGCTTTTTGAATTTGTTTAATTAATTCTATGCAGGCAGCTGGGTGAAGGTGGTTTTCAGGTTCATCTAGCAATAGGATGGTTGATGACAGGTGATTTGTTTGGGCGTGTAGTTGTACGCAGAGCTGTAGAAGGATGCTCTGGCCCTTTGATAACTTAGCTTTGGCAATGTGGTTTCCATATAAAATCGGATCACCTCCATCTACCGAACGAGTTAGCTTTGTTTCAAGGAAAAGGTCTATCAATTTAAGAAGATTGTCCTTTGATTTAGTGGCGTTTTGTACGATGGCTTCTTCGGATTCGTGATCTGGATGGGAGGCGTTGAACGCCGTGTCGAGTATATTCCTTATGTAGGGAATAGTTAGTTTATTGAGATCGCTGATGTGTGCGTGGTCAGCGCTGGATACAAAGTTATTACTTTGGTGTCTTGTATAGTGTGCATCATCTTCTATTGAGCTAACAAAAGGGACGGCTTCGACTGCAATTATAGGTTCAAGGAGTGGAGTATCAAAAGTGAGTCGTTGGTTATCTAGTTCTTCAATATGGTCTTTGATTTGATTCCTATAGTGAACTATCGCATTATTGTTATTTCTTATTGTAACATCGTTACCAGGATGTGAGGCGTTACTTAATTTCTTTATAGCGGCTTCTAAGTTCGCGATATTGAGATTGTACTCTTCGATTTTAGAATTTAGAGCATGACGGTGTTTTTCAGTTATCGCATTTTTTACGTGTCTTTTTACGTAATTTAAAAGTCTGGTTTTACCCGATCCATTCGCTCCGGCTATTAATACCGTTTGCTTTAGCCTGCTTAATTCACCGTCGGGTAGCCCAAATATTTGTTGAGCATCTTTAATTATCACTTTTTGAATATTCATTAGGTTTTTTAGACTTTTCGACTCAAATTTTATGCAGGCTAAGGTTATCACTTAACATCTAGCAACTCATAGTAGTTTTTGTTTGTATATGGACGAAAGCTATCAAAATAATCCCACCCAAGCGCTCCACCATCATACTCCGGTGAATGAGCTATTATTCACGACTGACATTTGATGAGAAACAGCGATTGCTGGACCATGCGCGGGCGCGGTATGTGGCGGGGGAGACTCTGGATGATTTGACGGAAAGCTTGCCTGTGTCGAAGGCGACTTTGTATCGCGCGCAGGTGGAGCAAGGTTGGCGGCGCAAGGATCAAGACGCGCAGGCGGCTGGGCTGGAGAATGCGGGCACGCCGGATTGGTTGGTCAAATATAGGGCGGAGCTGGCGCGTGTGCCGTCGGGTGTGGACCGCGCATTGGTCAATCAGCCGGATCGTTTGGGGGAGCTGAAAGAACAGGCAGAGGCATTGCCGGAAAGCCTTGATATCACAGATATGAAACAGGCAGCGCAAAAGGCGGGCGAATTGGCGGCGCGCTATCAATTGATTGGCGAGGTGAAGCTGGCCGATGCACAGGCGCGTCTGGCGGAGCGGTTTGTAAAGTTGGCATCTGGTCTGGAGGGGCTGGATGGTGTGGGCGTGTCGTTAGATCCAGAACCAGAACCAGAGCCAGAAGATGGTGGAGAGGATATGGAAGAGTTGCGTGATATATTGTTTCGGCGATTGGAGACCGTGGCTGGAGAGGAGTATATCAAGGAGTTTTATGCCGAATATGTCATGGAGAATGGTGGCCGCGAATTGTTTGAAAAGGTCGCTCGTGAGGGGTGAAATTTTGGAAATGCACCAGATAGCGTCGTTAATTCTACTGTGAGGGGTGAGTTGGCCCGGATTATGCACCGTATTGGTTAGAAACGCCGAAAACAGGCGCACAAGACCATAAGGGGCCAAAATGAAACGCACATTAATCATCCTAGCACTGCTAACTGCCATGGTCGCAATTCCATTTGCGATGGGCGATCGTATGGGGCAGGCCGATGCAAATATCAAACCCGCTAGCATGGGCGAAGCGCCTTTGGTGAAGCAATCTAGAAGTGCGCAAAAGGGCCAAGTGTGGACGTTGGCGGGTAGCAATGTCACGAATGGTTTCTTTGTTGTGAACAAGGTTGAGCGCGTGAATGGTGCGATTGTGGTGCATGGTCAGGTCGAGGGATTGATCAAGACGGCGAATGCGGCTGATGTGGTCGCGGACATGCCGTATCTGAGCCTGTCACTAAGTGCGTTTAAGCGCAGCACTGTGCAGCTTGTTGGCGAAAAAGAACCAAGCCAGACTTTTGAAGATGTTCACGCAGCTTGGGCTGAGGCTGGGGCACCTGTGACGTCTGTGACAGTATCTGAATTGGCAAGCCGCCGGTATTCGTAAGAGCTTATAGTTTCGTTTAAATGAGCGATCGGCTTAGTCAAATTGAGGTCGATCGCTATCTTGTGATTTGTGTATTTAGAGTGGCTGGCGGCACTCAAAGTTTTGTGCATCGTCTGTATCGCCAGTTCCAGTCCAAACAGCTTGAGCGGGATAAGCACATAGAGGCCTTGTGCGGATGATCTGCTTTTTAGGGTCATCATCTTCATATTTGGTAGCAATGATCCGCTTTGGCACCTCGCCATTTTCGACCCAGCGATCAAGCACCCCGATTGAGTCAAACTTGTTCGGTCCTGGTCCACCGAAGCAATGGCCAGCACCGGGAGCTAAGAACAATCGGGCAAATGCGTTTGTTTCATCTTCGGCGGGGGATGTTGCACGTTCATAGTAATCGATCATGTCCCAGGTAAGTACGTCGTAGGTACCTCCCCAAAATAGAAGTTTACCGCCCTTGTTCCGAAACGCTTCAAGATCACTTGAGGTGTTGAGATGACCAAGTACAGCATTTACTTTCAGTGCATCTTTATCAAAATCGAACGCCATCAAGTCGCCATCAAATGCAAAGCCTGGAGACCATGAAAGAAGTTCCGCGCCCCATGCCGCGACATCTGCGTTGACCGCCGCTGCTTGAAGTTCCGCTCCAAGCGGAAGGCCTGGGAAATAACGTTCTCCAGTGCGAGGGTTATGTGGACCAGCGTATGCTAGAGACATGTTTTGAGCTTGGGGTGCCGAAAGACATGCTTCAGTTTCTTCGGCCTCGCAAATTAGGGATGCCGGATCAAATTGACATTGTGCAGGATTGCCCACAACACCGTCAATGACTCCATCAAGCTCATCGCATTCGTTGAGCACGGCTTTGTTTACGAGAGCTAAATGATCCTTTGTCAGAGCCGTTGATGGGTCGCCAAATAATGTGCGGTAGTGCCAAACCATAGCCATGTGTATGTTTGTTCTATTGCTTCCCGGAGAGCCGACGATAATGCCATCATAGTCTTCGGGATAACGTGTAGCTTCTTCCAACGCTTGTTGTCCGCCTGTCGAACACCCGCTGAAATAACTTTTCGATGGTGAGTCCCCATAATATTCTTGTATGGTTTTTTTGGAAACGCGCGTCATCAAATGGGTTGCGCGATAGAGCCAATCTGTCTGTTTTTCAGGATTCCCATTTCCAAAAGTGAACATAACCTGTTTGCCGGACTTTCCATCTGACCCTAGATCAGAATATGCGGCTGCGTAACCTTCGGTTGTGGCGGCGGCCATCGCAGGTGCTGCGTAATCGGCGTGTTTGCCAGCACCGCCACTTCCAAATCCTACAAATTTACCGTTCCAATTTTCCAGTGGCAGCCAAATGGTGTTCACAATATGTGATACCGGAGTTGGTTGTGAGATGACTTCAATGTGGCACAGAGCCGGAATTTTATATGGTTGGTCAAAAGAAGACCGATAGTCTCCAGAGCTTACAACTTCGGCGCGCACAACATTGCCTTCATCGAATTTCATTGCTGCCATTCGAGTGCATTTTGATGCTGGTGTTGTTTTCGAGAACGAACCTGTATCGGCTAATTGAGTACATGCCGCCACGCTAAGTGTGCACGCCCAAATACCAACTAATTTAGATAAATCTAACTTCATCAACTTCTTCCTTGGGATAGTCGAAAACTCAATAAACTCGTTGCTAATATAGCTGAAATCCAGAACTTCTTATTTCACTTTCGGCTCCACCAACTGGCTAGGAACGATCCAGATATGTTGTGCCAAATACTGAAGACGACGCTAGGTACAGCCGCGCCGGCGGAGAAATATTTCACTGCAAGTGCGGTCGCAAGCCCTGAGTTCTGAAGCCCGACTTCAAAGGCAATTGTTCGGCGGACTTTCTCGTCAAATCCCAGAATTGCTGACGCGCCGTAGCCGGCAGTTAGTCCGATGAGGTTATGCAAAATCACGACAGGTAATACTAGAAGGTTGATTGCTGCTCCTCTTTCGGCATTCAAGCCAACCACAATCGCAATAACGGCGAGAATGGCTATGATCGATAGGAGAGGTAGATAGTCATTTAGAGCGTCCGTTAATTTCGGCACACAAGATCGCACGAGAATTCCAATTAAAACGGGAGCCGCCACGATCTGTATCAAACTGAAAGTAATTGAATCTATGGGAATATCGACTGTTCGCCCCGCGAGACCGGAAATAATGATAGGTGTTAATACAATGCTCAGGAGCGTGCTGATAGCTGTCATGGAAATCGAAAGAGCGACGTCCCCTTTTGCAATGAAGCACATCACGTTGGATACCGTGCCGCCTGCAACGCAGCCCACCAACAACATTCCAATTTTATAGTCATCACTTAACATGAAAGCTGTTGCAAGCAGCCATGCAGCGATTGGCATAACGGTAAATTGCAATAAAACGCCTACTGCGATAAATCGCTTAACGGTGAGGACTCGTGCAAAATCTTTTATTTGTAAGCTGAGCCCCATACAGAGCATAATGAACATTAGAAGTGGAGTAATGAAAACTGCACTCCCTTTGAAATAGCTCGGATTATGATAGGCAATCAGCGAAATTGCGATCGCCCAGGCTGGAAAGAAGCGGATGAATAATGACATGGTGGTCTGCCCCATCGATGTGTCCCCAAGAGAATTGTTAGTTCCGGCACATAAGTGACCACTCACGTTGTCACAAAATTAGCGTATGGTCGGGGAAATAAATTTGTCAAGTTTTGTTAAATTGCGCAAATAATTCCTGTAAAATATTTAATGCAATTCTATTGTATTGCTGAAATTGTGGAAAATTGCGCATTTATTTTTCTTGTTGGGGTTTGTGCAAAACTTTTTGCCAAAAAGTCACAATGTGCGGCCGTATAAAAAAGTCCAATCGCTAATTATTCAACATCGTTATATCTTTTGCGGTTGTGAGGAGGGGGCATAGCGTTGGTGAATGTGTCAGATTTATCTGGTATCTGGTATTCATAAGTAATTCTGATACATCTCTCTCTTGGGTTGCATTGTTGGGCTGAAAGCTTCAGTCTGATCATAGTATTCTGAGGGGGGGATTCATGAAACAGCGCCGTATATATTTAGAGCATATCCAGTTTGGCTCGCTGTTTAAGCTCTTTTTCAGTGCTATGATGTGTTGCACTTTTCTGTTTGCATGTCTGTTGGCGACTGTAGCATTAATTTCTCCAGACAAAATATCAATTCAAGGTAACAGAGCAGAGACAAGTTGGGAGGCGTTAATGGTCGTTCCATGGGCTCTGTTGGTGGGGGCTTTGAACGCTGTCATTAGTAGTTTAGCTGGAGCATTCTTGTTTAGAATGGTAGGCAAATTCGTTCACTTTGGTGAACTTAACTATGATGAGCATGCCAGCAAAGCTCTGACCGAGAATGAAGAGATAAACCCAAGAACCGAAAATAGGTCTACTCATTCGGCTTATTGGAAGCAGAACATCTTGCCAGACGGCGCGAAACAAGAGACATAGCAATTACAAAATTAATCAAGAAACGTGGAAAGGGATCATTCCTGAACGCCGCGTTTGAATTGTGAGAATTGCTATGACTGACACGCCTCCAGATCGCCTATCGCTTGATCCTCGTTCTGAACACTTTAATGCTGACGTTATTCAACGCGGTGTTGGAATTCGTTTTAAGGGTGTGGAAAAAACGAATGTTGAAGAATACAGCGTTTCTGAAAAGTGGATCAAAGTGTCAGTTCCCAAAACACTAGATCGTAAAGGTCGCCCAATGCAGATGAAGCTGCAGGGTGAAGTGGAAGCATATTATCAGGATGAAACAACAGAGTAGACCTTCAAAATAGGTCTATTGTGATTTAAGAATTGAAAAGCACCCCTTCGATAATGAAGGAGTGCTTTTTTGTTTGTCTGGCATAGAAGATCAACCTAAGCGCGTTTCTCAATATCTATTGATTGCGAGACGTTTTCATTCGCTTGAACGTGTAGTCTTTCTATCGACTTAAAGTCTTCGATTGAGTGCTCGTGCAAACGCTCTTGCAGGATCTCATTAAAAGAATGAATTAGAGCGATAGCGCCCGCTGGGTTCGTGGCGGCACGCGTAGACATTTCATCTGCTAGTGACTGAACGATTTGCTGAGCATTCGTTTTCTTCATTAGCTTCATTTTCGCTACAGCTAATTCTTGGGCTGCTTCGTTTTCGATCTCGTCTGGGCTGAGATAGAAAGGCTTGGGTTGAATTTCGAACAACTGCTTTTGCGTTATCCCAGTTGCATTCCTTGCACGTGCAAGCGCTGTCGGGCCAACATCGAGTAAGAATGCTTGTGCAACACCTTTTCCATTATCAAACTTGGTTGGTGAGCCGAGCGTTTCGTAATGCATGTCTACGCGCTTCATTCGTTCTATGAAGTCTGGATCGCATACTGTCGAAACGTGAGAGATTCCGCGAGATACTGCAAATTCTTGAACGCCGATAATTGTTTCGCGGGCAATTCTTATGGCGCGGTTGTAGTCTTTTCCACGGCGATAGCGGGATGCGATTATCCAACGGGTTAAATCCCAAATTTCTTCGCTTTTGGGGGCATTACCTTCAACATAATCAGAAAGCTTGTCTGCCAAAAGGTTTGGGCCGGTTGATGGGTTGAGCCGATATGCGGATGCAACGCGGCCTTCAAAGTCCAAATTAAGGAGATAGACCACATCACCATCATCAAATTCATCGGTTTCTTTTCCATTGATGCTTTGGAGGGCATCCCATCCTTGAGCTTCGATGAAGTAGTCATGCCGCATTCGGAACATTTCATCCAATTGGGCTCCGTAAAGGTGTTGGTTTTCGCCGGTTACAACGTGGATCATTTTCGAATTCCCTCTATTCTAAATTGCAACTTATGCGAGTAATTTTTGTTAATCAAGAATTAATATATATTTTAAGTTGTAAAAATGAGAAGAGATATTCGTTCAAACAAAAAGCCGCTCACAATTATTACGAACGGCTTTTGAAATTAAGTTTTGTAATTCTGAGGTTTAACTGCTTTTGATGTCTTTGCTAACTCGCTTAGAAAAGCCCCAAAACGCTCTTTTGGCATCCCACCATGTGGAACCAAAACGAGCATCATTAATTGAATGAGAATACGATTTATACTTGGACTCAGTCAGGATTTCTCCATCCTCACCGTAAACGCTTCCCGTTAATTTTGCGCCTCCAATTGAAACACTTCGGAACTGATCAAGTCCTGGTCGAGTTCTAACCTGCTCATATGTTGGTCGGTTAGGGCTTACGTCTTCGATTACAATATCAATGCGAGATATATCTAGATCGTCTTTCTCGACGGTTTTCATAAGTCTGTAGGTTAGCGCTTCTTCGAGAACGGCTTTCTCTTTTTCTCCGTATGAGTCTTCAAATTCTTCCAAAAGATCTTCGGAATAGGAAATATTGATTTCTTGCGCCAATGCTGTTTGGCTTGCAAAGCCCAATGAAGCCGCACTGATAATACCCACTAGAAAATGTCTCATAGTCATACTCCGTGTGATAAAAATGTATGTGCCTTGGGTATTAGTATGCGTGAAGACTCGACGCTGTAAAAGCCCTCAACGTCAAAATGTGAATAATCGTGAAGATAGAAGATCATTGATTTTGTTCTATAGGACTTTATGCGCAGAGCTTGCGGCAGTTCCTTCACCTGAGGATATCATTAGGCCAATTGTGAATAGGAGAACTAAAAGCACGATCCAGGATACAATATTATTGCGTCTGGATTTCTCAGCATTTTCCTGTTGCGACCACCTTCTGGGCTGAACCCCTTTCCAGACAAAAACAATTTGAGTGGATAACAAAACGCAGACCACATTTAGAAGTACCAATACCGCGGCAGCAATAGCATTTTTAAGGTCACCCGCTCCGAGATACATCGCAGATGCAGCAGACGGTGGAAGTAAGGCGACAGCCACCATCACTCCCACAAGTGATGATGAAAGACCACCAGTCAAAGACAGAGCCGCCGCCGCGCCTGATGCGAGCGCGAGAGCTATTACTTCTGGATTGATATTTGTGCGAGCTATCAGTTCTTCACTTTGCAGATTAATGGGGAATATCATTGCCAATACGAAAACTGTTCCAAAACCGATGCAAAGGCCTGTCACCGCGGTGCGCGCAGATTGAACCATCATTTTGCCAGAGCCTAATGCAGATGAGAGGCTAAATCCCAATATTGGTCCCAATAAAGGAGCAATAACCATTGCTCCGATAACAACGGCGACATTGTTTTCATTTAGGCCGATGGCTGCCACAATAGCCGACAAAATAGTGAGCACTATAAAATCCGTCGTCAGTTTGCTGCCACTCATGACTTCCTCAACTAGAGTTTCACGCATGGCTTGCTTCGGAGATTTTGGTTTTTCGTCTGATTTTTCCGGTTCTGGTTTCTCGTTGCGAGGGAGTGTGGCCTCTACATCAAATAGGCTGAGGCGCCATTTGTCTTTGGTTGAGAACATGTTTTGGGCAGAATCCATCAATGATTGCCCTTCACCATCTTCAAGAAGAACGTGAACTGTCTCACGTTCTTTTTCAGGCTCTTCTTCTCGTGACCAATCTATTGGATCAGCTTGCTTTATCGCCACTTCAACGCGTTTTCGGTAAGAGGCAGGATAGGTGAGCTTGATGTTTTTCATCTGCTACCCCTTTGTAAAATGAATGTATGAAGTTCTCGAAATTTGGATTGTTAATCGATTCTAGCAGCCAATAAACTTAGCGGTAATACGACTTTCCGTATTTCATCACCCAAAGCGGCAATTGCTTGTTTCTCAATATCATCCAATGCTTTTTCGTGACCATCAATTCTAGCTTTTTTATGGGCAGACCAAGACCTGATGAAATGTGCCAATTGCGCTGGAGACCAACTTAATTCGCATGAAAAACTAGGAGTAGAAATTGAATCGAAAGGCATTTTGAGCTCTTCTTTTGAATAACCTCGCATGCAGATATAATTCCCTTCAGACCAATACGGCTCGATAATTTCTTCAATAGGTGTGATCAGAATTTTCTGAAGATCAGGGGCCACCAGAGGCAATTGATAACACCATCCACAAAAGAACGCGTTGGGTTGGGCTACTCGCTTAACTTCGTTCCAGAATAGCGAGAAATCAAACCAATGAAGTGCTGTGGCAACCGTTATTGCATCGACTGAATTGTCTGGTAGACCAGAGTTATGAGCTTCGCACACAGAATATGAAATTCGTTCATTTTGTTTGGCGTGAGCAATTTGGTTGGCATCAATGTCAGTTGCGTGTGTGTGCGCAAATTCTTGTGCCAATGACATCGCAGCTTGACCAGAGCCTGTTCCGACATCCCAAACGGCGTTGCGAGATGGGGATTGTTCGGCGATCCATTCAAAAAGTGTTTTGGGATAGGATGGTCTCGCGGCGGCGTATGTTTGGGCCTGTGACCCGAAAGAAACTGCATTTTCCATAAATTGAGGTTATTTCATCAGTATGGAAAATGCAATCATAGGGTTAGTTGGCCAAGTGCTCCACCATTTCAATAATAGCGTTAGTGAGTGTTTTGATCTCGTCCGATGTGGTTGAAAAAGAGGGTGAAAGATAGAACACATTGCCAAGTGGTCGTATAAACACTCCATTGTCGATAAAGCGTTGGCGGATTGCGGCAAGATCGAAACTTTCGACAAGCTCAACCGCTGCCACTGCGCCTCGAATGCGCACTTCTTTGATATCTTTGCGTGCTTCAAGTGGGCGAAGTTCTTTTTCAAATTGCGCTTCTATTTTTTTTACTCGTTCAAGGGTGTTTTCTTCTTCCAACAAATCAATGCTTGCCATTGCGACAGCGCAGGCAAGTGCGTGGCCTGAAAATGTGGGGCCATGCATGAGTGCCTTATTAGGATCATCATCGTGAAAAGCTGAATAAACTTGCGTCGTAACAGTTGTAGCTGCCAAGGGTGTGACGCCCCCAGTCAGCGCTTTTCCCATTGTCATGATGTCGGGTGTAACATCTGCAGCGTTGGCGGCGAACATGTGGCCTGTGCGGCCAAAACCTGTGAAGATTTCATCGAAAATCAAAAGAGTGTTGTGCTTGTCGCAAACCTCTCGAAGGTATTGAAGTGCTTCTGGAGGGTGCATCTGCATGCCGCCTGCACCTTGTATGAGGGGTTCTATCATCACGGCTGCAATGTCATTGCGGCTGCCCAACACGTCATCAAGTGCATTACGGCTTTCTTCATCGGTAGGAACATCAAGAATTATCTGTTTATTCAGTGCTGGGCCAAATAATGAATGCATGCCTTCTTCTGGGTCACAGACGGACATGGCGGCGAAAGTATCGCCATGATACCCACCATTAAATGCTACAAATTTTGTGCGCGTCTTACCTGTTGTGTTCATCCAGTACTGAACTGCAACCTTCATTGCGACTTCAACTGCAACTGAACCAGATTCAACAAAGAAAGTGCGCGAAAGGTCACCGGGAGTTATCTTGGCTAGACGAGTCGCTAATTCATATGCAGCTTTATGACCTAATCCGCCCAACATGATATGTGGCATAGTGTTTAGCTGGTTAACTAATGCATCTTTCAACTTGGGATGATTATATCCGTGTACGTTGGTCCACCAACTGCCAATTCCATCTATTAATTGTGTACCATCTTCTAGATAAATGGTTGCGTTTTCTGTATGAGAAACAGCAGCCGGTTTGGGATTGGTTTGCATTTGAGTGTAGGGAAGCCAAATGTGATCCAGACCTGTTTCAAGCCAGTCGATTTTGGATTTTTCTGAACTCATTTGACGCACTTTCTATTACAATGAATGTCAGGCTATCTTGCCAACATTCCGCTTTAAACAATCGAGGCCTGTTATTTCTAGCCAAATTGATGAATTGAATGCATTTGCGCAAGCAAAACTCGATAAATTAGCCGCAAAAGATTTAAAACGTGGGTTGGTGCCGACAACCCGCGGAGTTGGTTGTTCGGTCGTTCGCGATGGTGAAGCTGCGATATCTTTTTGTGACAATGACTATTTAGGATTATCGCAAAACCCTCGTGTTGTCGCGGCTGCAGGAGCGGCGGCTATTCGCCACGGCGCAGGTGCAGGGGCGTCTCGTTTAGTATCTGGGGATAGCCCGCTAAATCATGAGCTTGAAAGCATGATCGCCCAAATAAAAGGTACGGAAGCATGCCGTGTTTTTGGATCTGGTTATATGGCAAATCTGGGCGCGGTGCCGTGCTTGGTAGGGGACAAAGATCTAATTGTAATGGATGAGTTATCTCATGCTTGCATGAGAGCTGCGGCTCAGCTTTCTGGCGCAGAAGTGCGTATGTTCAGACACAATGACGTAGCAGATGCGCGTGCCCAGCTGGCGAACGGTCCCGAGCATGGACGTATTCTGTTGATGACGGAAACAGTGTTCTCCATGGATGGGGATTTAGCACCATTGCAAGAGCTTCAGGCTTTGTGCGAGAAATTTGGCGCATGGATGATGACCGATGATGCTCACGGTTTTGGTGTGATTAAACAAGAAAACCCTGCACTTATTCAAATGGGAACATTGTCCAAAGCCGTAGGTGTTTATGGTGGCTATGTATGTGGGCCTGCTGCTTTTGTAGAATTGATGATTAGCCGTGCAAGAACGCTAGTTTTTACAACTGGCCTGCCACCGCAAGTATTGGGGGCGGCAGTCGAGGCGGTATCGATTATAAGGGATGATACGCAACTTGCTAAAGATGTAATGTCTAAAACAACTGCATTCACAAACGCGCTTGGGTTGCCGAAACCATCGAGTACGATCGTGCCCATTCTTTTGGGTGAAGCAAGTGTTGCATTGGACGTTCAGGCGAAATTGCTTGAAGATGGTTTTCATGTGTCTGCAATTCGTCCGCCGACAGTTCCTGAAGGTAGTTCGCGTCTGCGTGTGGCATTCTCTGCCGCTCACGAACTTGACGATGTCTTAGCTCTGGCCGAAAGTCTAAAAAAACATCTGCCTAAAGATGTATTAGAAAAATAGACGGGACATAAGGATGAGTAGCGTATTCATCACCGCCACAGGGACGGAGATCGGGAAGACATTTGTTGCCTGCAAGCTATTATCGCAATGGAAAGAGCAAGAGAAAAATCCTCATGCAATAAAGCCATTGATGAGTGGTTTTGGTGAAGGTGATTTGGCTAATTCTGATGCTGGCCTTTTATTGAATGCTATTGGACAAGATGCGACGCCTGAAAATGTGAACCGCATTTGTATGAAGCGATTTGAAAAATCGGTTGCACCCAATCAAGCCGCGCGGGAGCTTGGGCAATCATTGGACTATGACGACATATTGGCGTTCGTAAATTCTCGGGTTTTGCTTGCGAATGGTGCTCCAACAATCGTTGAAGGTGCGGGCGGGATTATGTCGCCAGTTACTGATGACAAGTTACACGTTGATTTGATCTCGGATTTAGCCATGCCGGCCATTTTAGTTACGGCAAATTATTTGGGTTCTATTAGTCATACACTTACAGCTTTAGATGTTATGGAGCGAAGAGGTATTCCCGTTGAGCGCGTAATCGTAACACGTCCGACACTGGAGCATGGAGAGCCACAGGCATTCATAGATGAGATGTCACGTTGGAGTAATGTATGGTTTGAAAGCACCTAGTTTCAAGGTCCGTTTTCGGCGAGACGATATCCTGAAGCTGGATAAAGTTCACCTCAAATAGAAGGTTGTACTTATGACATTTCAGGTATCAGGATTGCCAGTGAGTTCTTATCAGGAACTTTTTGATTTGGATGATGTAGCTTTAGCGAAAATTCAAGCTGAGCGCCGAATTGCTACTGCCTTTCCAGGAGCTCCATGTCGAATTAGTTTGGAAGATGCGCAAGTGGGAGAGGAATTGATTCTTGTAAACCACGCGCATTTGCCGGAAACCTCTCCTTATCAGTCACGTCATGCGATTTATGTCCGTAAAGGCGTTGATCAAGCTGATTTGAAAGTGGATGAAATTCCTGACTTCTTTAAACATAGAGATATTTCTGTCAGAGCGTTTGATGCCAATCACATAATGGTCGATGCGTGTGTTGTTCCCAAAAATGGAGATGTTAAGTCGGTGGTAGATGCATTTTTTGAAAATGAAAAAGTAGATTATATTCATTTTCATTTCGCAGCGCCTGGATGCTTTGCAGCGAAGGCAATTCGAAATTAATTGCTGTTATCGAACATGGTTTGTGCAAGTTCCAAGCGATTTTCACCAACTTGCTCAGCCGTGACAGCGCGTACATTCGCTAATTCAAGGCGCGCCTTTTGATCAGTGAGACCGCGTTTTCTGAGCAAAAGATATACTATGAAGCCTGTGCGGTGAATGCCAGCTGAGCAATGCACATATACTTTGTCTTTTTCTGATAGTTTCTGTAGAAGAAGGTAATCAAAAAAGTCATTAATATTAATAGTTTGTAGGATTTCTGGTTTGCCGCCTTCAATAGGGAAATGTAACCAGCTTGCTCCAATCTCTTTTGCGATTTTTGCAATGTTTTTGGGTTGTTCATTGTCACCAAGCAGGGTGAGAATATGTGTTGTTCCCATTTCTTTGATGGCATCTTTAGATTTCTTGCCTGGGCGGGGACCTATCAAAATCTGGAAGTTCTTGAGCATATAGAGAAATTAGCCTGATTATTTGTGAAACTCCACAAAAAATCGAACTCGTCCCGTCATTCTTACGAAATGAGTCAGTTGAGGTTCGATAATTATATGTTCGCCTTCAGATATAGTATATTCAAATTGTTTCGATTGCGCTTCAGATGCAGGCACAACATAATCCAAAGCGCCTTCTAAAACATGCAGTTTACCCCACACATTGGCTTTGGTGTTGTGTTCGTTGATCAGTTTGTTGGGGACGGTTTCTTCGGTGAAAACATCTGTTTTGGCGTATGGTTTTACGTAATCGGGTAATATCGGTTTCATGTTGAATACTTTTATTGAGAAGAAATGGGGCCGGGAATTTTATCTAAGCCGAACATGGCTAGTTGCAGGCTTTTGGCGATGCGTTCAGCGCGTTCGTAAAAGTACAACACGGCACCGGGGCTCGGTGCTGTTTCTTCTAAGGTCTTTTTGAAGAGGCCTAGCCATTCTTCAAAATGTGGTGGGCGTACTTCAGTTAATTGCATATGTGCTGGAACAGGGCGTCCGGAATATGTTCCGCTGTTCAGGGCAACGGAGGACCAAAATGCCTTAAGCTTGATGAGGTGTTCATCCCATTCATCCCCAATCTTTTCATTGAAAATAGGCCCAAGTGTTTCATGCTGTCGTATTGATGCATAAAACGTATCGACGAGCAACGAGATGTAGGCGTCGTCAATGCCCATGGCAGCAGCGTTGGCTTTTATTTCAGCGCGCCTCTCGTCTGCTGTTCTTTGAATGCGTGTCATTTGCATAAACTCCTAATTTGGCAATCAAGTTAGCAAACTTCACAAGATCATCCCACGTGACGATTTGGCCGTGGGACGATCTGTCACTTTCTATGACTAAGCTGAAAGCTTCGTTGTAACCGTTATGAGTTCTTGAATGACGCTGGTGAACAATGGAAGTTGGTTATCTTCTTTCAGGCGGCCAGTTTCATCAAAAGCTTGAAAGCCGTGTCCTATTGCGGCTTGTGTTGGAACAACATGAACTCCAAGGTTTCCAAGATACATGCGAAGAGGAACTAATACACGCATGCCCCCCAAAGCACCTGGAGAGGTTCCTGCTATAGCAGCGATTTTGCCTTTGAACGGCACCCATTTTGGTTCGGCTTCCGGGCTGGGGCGCGTGATCCAATCCAGCGTATTTTTTAAAAGTGGAGAGTAAGCGCTGTTATACTCTGGAGAAGCGATAAAAAAGCCATCATGATCATTGAAGAGCTGTTTTAGCTTTTGAGCATTTTCGGGCATGCCGTTTTCCGCTTCAAAATCTTCACAAAAAATAGGAAGCGGATAGTCTTTAAGGTCGATGAATGTGGCATCTGCGCCCAGTTCATTGGCAAGGACGCTGCCAAACTTTGCTAGTTTTTTATTGCAAGATTCTTTGCGTGCGCTTCCCGCGAGAAAAAGTAATTTGGCCATGGCGTGAGTTTCTCTTTCAATTTGGCAGGAAGACGACTTCCTAGTGTATTTAGAATGTTTCAATTTTAATATGATGAGCTTTTTCTAGCAATCAACTGGCAATTTCGAAGTTTTGAAATTTGTTTCATTTGAACGCGGTAATTCGTTCAATTTGGTGCAATCTACATGGAGAAAGTGTGAATGTGCTGATCAATTGAGTGTGCTTAAATTGTCACTCTAGTGCAATGAATACAGCTAAAAAGAATAGATAACTAGGCAAAATCAATGAATATGTGATGTGAACTGCTTTGTGAATGATAAGTTAGTTTACGGTTCAGGTTGGCGTGATAGGTGTCTGCGCCGCTTTTTTGTTTTAGAGCGGATGTTAGGATTTTTATTATGAAAAACGTTTTATTTTCAGCTGCTTTAGTGGCTAGCGTATCTGGAGTGGCTCAAGCTGAAGAAGCCAAATCTGGTTGGACGGGTGAAGGTCAACTCAGTGCTGGGCAAACTTCTGGTAACACAGACACTCGCGATATCGGCTTGGGGATCAAGCTAACCAACACAGTCGGGAAATGGGCTGTCGGCGGTGATCTATCAGCTGACTATGGCGAAATTGATGGGGAAGAATCCAAAAATCGTATTTTCGGTGCGCTCAATGTAGACCGCGCGTTTAATGACCGTTTGTTTGCGTTCGGAAAAGTATCGCATGAACGCGACGAGTTTACAGGATTTGATTCTCGTTCATTCTTAGGTGCAGGCCTTGGATATCACGTTTTGACTGGCGACAGTACTACTTGGACAGTTCGTGGTGGCCCTGGTGTGAAATATGATGAAGTTAAGCCAATAATCGAAAATGGTATTGTTACAGCTGAAGCTGATAGCGTGACTTCATTTTCTGTTCTTGCTGGTTCAGATTTTTCACACGCATTCAATGACAGTGTAACTCTCTCAAATACGACGGGTGTTTTGTATGCTGAGGAATCTACTCAGATTTCCAACGTGTTGGCTGTAACATCTAAATTTAGCGATGCTTTGTCGGGCCGTGCTTCTTATGAAGTTCGCCACGACACAAACCCTCCTGCAGGATTTGAGGAAACTGACACTGCGACGCGTCTATCGCTCGTGTACGGTTTCTAGTTTCCAACTGATTGAAATACAATTGGTGAGCGCAGTATCTTAGGGTGCTGCGCTTTTTTATTATTGTATTATTTAATTTATTTGTTAAATAGCTAAATTATGAAAAGTACAAACATAATCCTCCTCAAAGCGCTGAGCAATGAAAGTCGACTTCAGATTTTGGAGTGGCTGAAAGACCCGGAAGAACATTTTGAGCCACAAGTCGATGGGGACTTGGTGTTGGATGGAGTGTGCAGTGGGCGCATAGCCGACAAATTAGAAGTCAGTGCGCCCGCTTTGTCTGCGCACATGAAATTGCTTGTCGACGCCGGGCTTGTTCGAGGCAAAAAGATTAAGGGTTGGGTGTTTTACAAGCGCCAAGAGGTGGAGATCTCTCGTTCGATGGCTGATCTTTCTCAAACCGTCTAAAGGGCTGCGCTATGAATAAAACCGAAGAAATCAGTTTGATAAGTGAAGCAGACGAAAGTGCTAGAAACTATCTGAAATCTATTGAAGATAGGCGCGTATTTCCTGACCAAGCGGCGCTTTTAAATTTGGATCAACTAGGAGGTAAACTATCCAATGACGGTGCTGATTCATTCGAGACTTTGAATTTGCTGGCAAGTGTTGGAGAAGCAGCAACTGTCACTTCAAATGGGCCCAATTATTATGGCTTTGTGATAGGGGCGACTCTGCCAGTTGCAGCAGCGGCAGACAGGTTGGCAGCTGCTTGGGATCAATGTGCATCTAGTCATGTTAACTCACCTGCGATGGCGAAAATAGAGAAGGTAGCCGGAGAATGGTTACTTGATGTATTAGGGCTACCTATTGAATCAGGAGTTGGTTTTGGCACAAGCGCTACCGCGTGTGGAATGTCATGCCTGGCAACCGCTCGCGCTGGTCTTTTACAAGCTCAAGGATGGGATGTAGCCGAGCAAGGGTTAGCGGGTGCGCCGGTCATTCGTGTCGTAGTGCCAGAAACAGTGCATGTCACAGTGAAAAAAGCATTGAAATTGCTGGGCTTTGGAATGTCCAATGTGGAATATGCCACTGTTGATGATCAGGGGCGTGTTGTTCCAGAAAAATTGCCTCCAATAGATGCTCAAACCATTTTGTGCCTTCAAGCTGGTGAGGTTAACACGGGGGAATTTGATAGATTTGATCAAATTATACCGGCAGCCAAACGGGCGGGTGCATGGGTCCATGTTGATGGCGCGTTTGGATTGTGGGCACGGGCATCGCGACAAAAACGGAGTTTGACCGAAGGGGTTGAATTAGCTGACAGTTGGACAACAGATGGGCACAAGTGGTTGAACACTCCCTATGAAAGTGCTGTCGCTATCTGTCGGAACAAGTCGTTATTGGCCAAAACATTGAATGCAGATGCTGTTTATTCAACGGCTGAAGATGACGCGCAGAAAAATATCACTTTGGAATTTTCACGCAAAGCAAAGGGATTGGGGTTTTGGGCTGTTTTGCGAACACTCGGGCGTGATGGCGTTGAAAAACTGGTAGATCAATACTGTGATCACGCAATGGAAATTGCAGCTGGTGTAAAAGAGCTGGGTATAACGGTTCATAATCGCGTCGTTCTAAATCAGGTTTTATGTAGTTTAGAAACAGATGAGAAAACCCGCGAATTTCTTGATGCAGTTCAAAGGAGTGGCGAGGTTTGGTTTGGGCCAAGTGTTTGGAAGGGGCGACCAGTATTTCGCATAAGTGTGTCATCATGGCGGACGCAATCGTACCACGTTAGAAAACTGTTATCGGTTATCGACCGACATCTTTAATTCAATGTTTATTGCTCGTTTGGGTAAGGCGCTTGATCGCTTCTGTTTTTACGAAATCCACGGCTGGAGCCAATTCGTTTAGCTTTGCATCTTCGTTTCCATATGCAGTTTCATGGAATACGACCTTGGAACCTGTGCCATTGGGCATAATGGAAATAGACCATGTAACGGTCACATCAAGATCTTTTAAAGGGCCAAAAGGGGCATCCAAAATCAAACTTTTATTGGGTTCAAATGAAGTGATGGTTCCGTGCAGGACTTCTCCTGCTTCCCATTTTTCAAGCCACTTCCCGCCAACTTCCAATGTCAGAGACAGGTTTTGAGATGAGGATGAGTATGTGTGATCTGGGTGCCACCATGTTTCAGGATGAATAAGTCTATCCCATAACTCTTCAGGTGAGAGCGAAGTTTCTGCTTCTTGTTTTAAAGTGTATTCTGATGGAGATGAAGACAGGACCTCAGCCTGAACAGGCGTGCTAATCAAGGTAGAAAAAACGAGGAAAGCACCAAGTTTCGTTTTATTGAAATACATAGTGTTTTCCTCTTTCATGCTAAGCGTTTGAAAGCTTGGCTTGTTTCAGTTCCTTTTTAGACAATTGGCGTTTGGTTTTTACTTTAAAGCCATCTTGCCTACGCCAATTGTGAGTTTGCAAGGATGTGTATAGTTCATCAAGCCCTATTTCATATCCACTTTCACTAATTGGACGACCAGAAAGCTCGATTTCGTACCAAATTTCTTCAAGTCGAACTCGCCATTTAAATCCATCGAGATGAATTATAAATGGGTGTTTTTGATTGAAAGCCTTTCTGCGTTCATTTTTATAAAAATCCCGACGAAATGTGACACCAAATTTGCGGCAGGCTTCGCGTGTTTCTTTGATCGTGCCATCACTGGGATCAACATAAAGCTCGGCAAACCAGTTTTTTAATTCAACCAATCCACCCCACTTGGTGTTGCTATAGAGCATGCCTCTAGGTGAGATTTTGACTTTGATATATATGAAATCTTCCACATGCTCGCGCACATGCATTTTAACTGTGCTACCAGTATCTAGATGTTCACATATTTCGCTGAACACATCATTCCATTTGCGTCCTTTTTGCTTGTGTAGATAGCGCTTTAGTGGCGCAAGGTTTTCATTGAGATGCTTGGTATAGCTTGCCTCGAGCATCATACGGTGCCCGGTCACGCGTTGGCGATCGGGACATTTATCATACCGTGTTTTTGAGCGCGGCGCATGACGGCTGGCCCAACGTGGTCGGTTGATGATGACTTTAAACATATCCTCACGCATCACAGCCTCCAACTTGGGAGGTGTGGCCAAGGATTGGTTCAATGAATAAGTGTGAATTTAGATGCGGGAATGCATCTGCGTTGGAATTGCCCATAAGGGATAAACCCGTTTTTTGAGAAGAATTTTAGCTATGATTTTAAGGGCGATCGTCTGCATCATTTTCTCCTTTGGTCTGGGGTTAGCAATTCAATATAGTCTATCTCACGCCATTATGGCTTTTTCTTGGTTGAGATATCGAGATTATTGGTAGGACCAATATTGAGTAATGGTTCAAATTGGTTGACAATAAGGTTAGCTCGATTAGCGTTGTGAGCTGGGAGTATTAACGATGATCGAGAAAATATATAAGAGCTTGGCAATTGTTTGTGTCACTAGTGTTATTGCCTTGCCTGTGCATGCAGAAAAGCAGAAGCCGCCCTTTGAGTTGAGTGATTGGTATTTAGGATTGCCTATCGATGAAAATGGCGATGGCAAGTCTGATAATATCAGTGAAAAACAATTGGCTGCCGGTTGGACCGATGATCGTTTTTTCTACTATTCTGAAGATGGGGGTGTTGTCTTTAGAGCGCCGGTCAGAGGTGCCCTTACATCGTCGAATACTAAATATGTCCGCACAGAGTTGCGAGAAATGTTGCGCCGTGGAAATACAAAACATTCCACACAAGGCGTGGGTAAGAATAATTGGGTTTTATCTACAGCTCCGAAAAAAACACGCAAAAAAGCAGGTGGTGTGGATGGAGAACTTACGGCCACGCTTGCGGTAAATCATGTGACAACAACGGGTGAACCTCATGAAATCGGGCGTGTGATTATTGGTCAAATTCATGGCGAAGATGATGAGCCCGTGAGAATTTATTATAGAAAATTGCCCGGCAATGAGCGTGGTTCGCTGTATTTTGCGCATGAGCCTAGAGGTGAGGAAGATGTATATTACGGCTTGCTAGGCAGCCGCGAGGATGATGCGCCCGACCCTACAAACGGGATCGGACTGGGGGAGAAGTTTTCCTATAAAATTGTAGCTTTCGGACATGCGCTTGAGGTGACCATTTCTCAAGATGGAAAAGTTATCGGTCGTAATCGCGTGGATATGAGTGAGAGCGGTTATGATGATAAGAATGAATATCTGTATTTCAAAGCCGGTGTTTATAATCAGAACAGAACTGGCGAAGCGGACGACTATGTCCAAGCAACATTCTATGAGCTCAAAAATTTGCACGTAAAACCTTGATTCCGCAAAATAAGTCATTTGCGTACTATTGATTGAAATTAGATAAGGCCTCATTGATTTTCATCGGTGAATATCTGAGTTGAGGTGCCGTTATGTCTATAGAATTAAAAGCTTTCGATTTTATCGAGGATGTAGAAAATTCAATAGACGAAGAAAGCTTGGCCAAAACGATTCAAATGGGATTTGAAGAATTCGGTTTTGAATCAGTCGTTGCTTTGAAACTTCCAGGTCCTAATGAGACTATGGAAGATAACATGTATATAAACTCAAGAAATAGTGAGTTTGCTACCGTGTATTTCGAGCAGGACATGACAGGTTTTGATCCTGTTGTTGAGCAGTGTGCAAACAGTTTTAGTGCTTTTACATGGTCTTCTGCTTATAATGTAAGTGATATTAAAGGGGCTGAAAAAGTTCATTCTTTGGCCCAAGATTATAAGATGAAAGACGGAATTGCTATTCCAGTGCCTGTTTTGGGAAGCTTTGGTGTATTGAGTGCTTCAACAACTCAATCGGATATATTGCCAACGCAATTCCACGCTGCCTCCCTTTTGGGGATGGCCGGGATGACTAAACTTCTGACATTTGAGAGGCAAAAGAAACAGCGAAGCGTTAAATTGTCTCCTCGAGAAAAAGAAATTTTGCAATGGGTTGCTGTTGGTAAAACAGATCGCGAGATTGCAGAAATAATGAGTTTGTCTCCGAATACCATTCGTAACCACGTTGAAAACATCAAAGTTCGTATAAATGCACCAAATAGAACTGCTGCCGCGGTGAAAGCACTGGTGGATGGTTTAATTCATCTTTGATGAGATTAGTAGTTTTCTACTATATCGATTTTTCCATCATATTTGTAATGTGATTGTGTCCTGGGATTGTGGGGGACGAGGCAATTGTTTTTTTGGTGACTGCACAGATGTGTCAGTACCGTTTGATTGTCTAATTGCACTTGTTTTTAGACAAGTATATCGTTTGGCCTCTCATAGAAACGTTTCTATGTAAGAGGAGTTTTCGGTGGATAAGGCGCAAGTCCGAAAAATCATACATGTTGATATGGACGCTTTTTTTGCGTCGGTTGAGCAACGAGATAATCCGAACTTGCAGGGCAAACCAGTTGCTGTTGGGGGGAGTGAAGCCAGAGGCGTTGTTGCGGCTGCTAGTTATGAAGCTCGCAAATTTGGTGTTCGTTCGGCAATGCCGTCAGTGACGGCAAAGAGAAAATGTCCCGAACTGATCTTTGTGCCTCATAGGTTTGATGTCTACAAACAGGTCTCCGCGCATATTCGTGAAATATTTTCACGACATACTGATTTGATAGAGCCATTATCCCTAGATGAGGCTTACTTGGATGTAACAGAAAATAAGCTAAAAATTGATTCCGCAACCGAGATAGCGAGTATAATTCGGCAAGCTATCTGGGAAGAGACAAATCTCACTGCATCCGCTGGCGTGTCATACAATAAATTTATAGCCAAACTTGCATCAGATCAGAACAAACCCAATGGGCAATGTGTAATCGCTCCTCATCAAGGGCCCAGCTTTGTTGCGAGCCTGCCGGTGCGTCGTTTTCATGGAGTGGGGCCGGTCACAGCAAAAAAAATGGAGCGGTTAGGCATTTATACTGGGGCTGATTTACGAAAAGCTGAATTAGCTTGGTTGAAAAAGAATTTTGGATCTAACGCTGAGTACTTTTATGGAGCTTCGCGTGGAATAGATAATCGTCAGGTTAAACCAGATAGAATTCGAAAATCTGTGGGAGTGGAACGAACCTATTCTGAAGATTTAGTTGGAGATGATGCCATCCATGATGCAATAGAGAAAATTATCACCATGTTATGGGAACGAATCGATCGAACCCAATCCATCGGATACACTCTAGTTTTAAAAGTTAAGTACTCTGATTTTAAACAAATCACGCGCTCACACACTCACCCCCAAGCAATAGGAGGTGAAGATGCCATTCGAAGAGCAAGTAAATTATTGCTCAAAATGCTTCCGCAGCCACCAAAGCCAATACGACTCTTAGGTTTGACATTGGCTGGGTTAGAAGAGAGGGAAGAAGAAACCGGCAGCGGGCAATTAAGTTTGCCTTTTTGAGTTTTATTTCTTTTTGCGTTCTTCTTCTTTCATTTTTTTCCAGTCTTTTTTCATCTGTTCTTCTTCAGATGTTGTGACTTTATCCACGGCAGCCCCTGCGACTTTGAAGGGAGCTTTGACGGTGCCTTCTACGACGTTGCCAGCGACTCCAATAGCAGTTGATACACACCCTGTTGAGGTGATGAAGCCCGCGCAGACAAAGACTGTAGCTAAAGATCGTTTCATGCAAATTGCTCCCAATTGGATAATATGGAGACTAAATCATGTTGTGGTTAACAGCAATAAAATGGCTGAAATTGAATTGCTATGAGTGTTCAGTTCATTGAGGCAGAGGGTGATCAATCACATTCTTCTTAGCTCGATAATTTAGCGACACCCCTGACGGTAATATTGAAAATAGGTTAGACTGTTTCAATTCACATCACATTTCTTGTGAATACTGACGAATTAATTCCCTTTACGAGTCAGGCTTGAAAGGAAGTCTAAATGTCGAAATCTCCAAAAACATCAAAGATGGGTGGTTATATAGATGAAACACTGGATTTTAAGCCGATTAATATAGCGGTGTTGAGTGTAACTTCTGTTGCATCAATCGAAGAAGATGTTTCTGGTAGTGCTTTGGCAGATGGAGTTGAAGTTTCGGGGCATGTGCTAGCAGATCGAAAAATTATCGATGAGAACCAGACAATTATTGAACATATAGTCGGTAGTTGGATCAATGACCCTGGAATTGATGCGATTATTGTTTCTGGTGGAACTGGACCCACTCAAAAAGATATCACGCTAAATGCGGTTCGTCCTTTGTTGGAAACTGAACTAGAGGGGTTTAACTCTGTTTGGCATTCAATCGGGCTGAAAAAATTTGGATTATCTACCGCGCTATCTCGGGTTTGTTTAGGCGTCGCAAATTCATCAATTGTGTTCTCAATTCCCGGGGGAGAACAGGCGTGTATTATGGGGTGGAACGATGTTGTGTCATCAATGTTGGATTCACGCTACCGCCCCGCCAATTTGATCGATTTGATATCAAAATAGTCCGATTAAATGAGTTCTATTAAACTCAACTCGTCTCAATTGAAGTGTTTTTCTAAATTAAAACGGTGAAAATCCTTCTAAAACCGAATGTTTCTGATTTTTAACAGTAACGATCATTTTGAGTAGGTGATCGATCAATGGTTTGTTTCTAGATCTATTTGTTTTCATCACCGAGTGAGTGGGGCCTTATAAAGTATGGTTTGACTACATGTCTTGTAGAATAGGGGGTTTTAGGTTCTGTTCTTCCTTGGATACTCGCTTGTATTGCGTCCTACGGTTGAAGTTGAATTTTATGAAACTGTACAATTCGCCTCAATAGATATGTGTTGAAATTTGTTGCTTATAGGACGCGATTTTCAAAAAAAGAGGGATAAGAGCCGCTAACATGCAGTAAGAAGTGTCGCTTTTCAGTAAAAAAGAGTGTATCGGGGTTAACGGAATGCGGGGCGACCGCGTTCTTGATTCTTGAATTTGCATTGCCTAATGCGAATTCTAACGTACCTCAGCTTATAGGGGATGGGTATGAAAAAGGCACTATTTTGCGCCACTGCGGCCGCCGCATGTATGTCGGCACCATTTGTGGCTCACGCACAAGAAGATGATGGCTGGTATGGCCGTGTAGGTGTTGGAATGATTGCAGACGGGACCTTTGACCCTGATGCTCCTTCAACTAGCTCTACAGGTCAACTGGGTGGAGATGCGAGTTCGGATTCCGATGCAGTCCTTTTGGGTGCGATCGGTTATGAATTTGCTAACGGCTTTCGCTTGGAAGGCGCTCTAGATCACCGCAACACAAAGCTATCCGTAAGCGACTATTTTATTGGTACGCAATCAGGATTGGGTCCAGAAGGTAATGGTTCTCTTCGTGGAACAACTTTGATGCTTAATGCATTAAAAGAGTTCAACAGCGAAGGAGATGTACACCCATACATTGGTATTGGTGCAGGTGTTGCTACATTAAGCGCTCGTGCGTCTAACTTGTATAATGCGACTAGCGGAAATGCAGTGAACGGTCTAGATGACTCGGACACAGGATTTGCTGGAAACATTCTTGCAGGTATAAACATGGATCTGACAGATCGTTTGTCATTTGATGTTGGATACAAATTCCTAGCAACTGATGAATTTGAATTTGCTGGAAAAGACGCAACATATGAAGGTGAATACCAAGAACACTCAGTTATGGCTGGGTTGAACTTCTTGTTTGGTGCGCCAGCGGCTCCACCTCCGCCACCACCACCACCACCTCCGCCTCCACCACCTCCGCCTCCACCACCTCCTCCTCCTCCTCCACCTCCACCTCCGGAGACTTTGGTTGAGACGGCTCCAGTAATTAACTGTGCTGCTCAGTCGCAAGACTTTGCTGTTTACTTTGAGTGGGATAGTTCAGTTCTTACTGGTCCAGCTCAAGAAGTTGTGAACAGTGCTACGCGCCGTGCTCTAGAGAACGGTTGTGCGGTATCAGTGGCAACAATTGATGGTTACACAGATACTTCAGGTAACAGAGCATATAACGCACGTCTGTCTGCACGTCGTGCGGCAGTTGTTCGTGATGCACTTGTTGCACGCGGAGTTGATGCATCTTTGGTTTCTACAGATGCTAAAGGTGAAGAAGGCTTAGCTAAAGCAACAGCTGATGGCGTTCGCGAGCCTCTAAACCGTCGCGCTCAAATCGTGCTTACGGTTCGCTAGGTTTAGCAAACTAATCTAATAATTGGCCCGGAAACTGTTTTGTTTTCGGGCCTTTTTTTATTGAACTATTTTAAAATCAAAAAAATTGAATATGTGGAATATCTTAAGGTGTTCATATTCTTGAAAATTGATATGCTGATTCCAACTTAAAATTTTGGATTGCCCAATGGCAAGAAATCACAAAGCTCCACGAAAGCCTTCAAAGGGTTCTGGAGCTAAAAAAAGGTCTGCGACTTTTGCTGCGTTGGACCTTGGTACGAATAATTGTAGGCTGCTAGTTGCAGAACGCACGGGAGATGGATTCCGGGTGCTGGATAGTTTTTCCCGAGTCGTGCGATTGGGGGAAGGTTTAGCCAATACTGGAAAGCTATCTGACGCCGCTATGGATCGAGCTGTCGCTGCGCTGAAAGATTGTAAAACAAAGCTCAAAAAATACAATAATTGTCAGGTTAGATGCATCACGACGCAAGCCTGTCGGGCAGCGAGTAATGGTCCCGCTTTTTTGCAGCGTGTGAAGCGTGCAACTGGAATTAAGCTTGAAACGATCAGCCCAAAAGAAGAGGCGAAACTTGCGCTCTTGGGGTCTCTTGATTTGGTGGATGAGACTAAGGATTTTACTCTTGTTGTTGACATTGGAGGTGGGTCAACAGAGCTGAGCTGGGTTGATGCTAGGGCAGCCAAACGAAGAGGAGTTTCTGGTTGTGCTCAGCGGCCTCCTATTCTGGGGTGGGCGTCTTTCCCTGTGGGGGTGGTCACTTTATCAGAGATGTTTCCTGAAAAAAGTCCCGAAGAAGATCCAGATTGGTACGATGATCTAGTTCAGTACGTTATGGAATTGCTGAATGAGAATGACGCAGCTAAGCGGTTTGGGCCTTTGTTCAAAGCTGGGCGTGGTCAGATGTTGGGAACCTCGGGAACCGTCACTAGTTTGGCAGCTGTGCATTTGGGGTTACCTAAGTACACACGTGCTGCGGTTGATGGAAAATGGGTTTCTCAAGAAGGGATGGAAGCAGCAAGGGATAAGTTGCGATATGCTTCTCGGGAAAAACGAGCAACGGAGCCATGTATTGGGCCCGATAGAGCTGAACTTGTACTCGCAGGGTGTGCTATTTTAGATGCGGTTTGGCAGATTTGGCCTTCAGAGCGGTTGAGAGCAGCTGACCGAGGTTTGAGGGAAGGTGTTTTGCTATCTTTGATACATGGCAAAAAACCGAGTAAGAAGAAACGCAAGCGTGGAAATGGAAAACCTAAGCCTACTGAAGGTGAGAAAGTTGAAAACAAGGCTGCACAAGAAATACAAGCGCCAATACCTGAAACCACCAAATAAATGAAATGAACGGATAAAGTTCTTTTTTAGAGATTTTGATGACTGACAAGAAAACAGAACGTTCGAAAACTGAAGACGGTAAACGTCGATGGAAAGGCCCAAGTGCGGCTGATGCCGAACGCGCGCGTGAGAAAACGTTTAATACTAAAAAGAAAATCAAAAAGGGTGGCATCACCAAAAAGTCGTCAAGAGCTTGGATTGAGCGTCAATTGAACGATCCATATGTGCGGCGGGCTCAAGAGGCTGGGTGGCGCGCTCGAGCTGCGTACAAATTGCTGGATCTGGATGAAAAATTTGGCCTCCTTAAAAACACTCAACGTGTTGTTGATCTTGGATGTGCGCCGGGCAGCTGGACTCAAGTTTTGATGCAGCGAGGAGCTCACTATGTTGTAGGGATCGACTTGTTACCGGTTGAACCAATTGCAGGTGCGCACCTTATCGAGGGTGATGTAAATGATCCCGAAGCGATGAAGGAAATGATGTCGGCGCTGCAAGGCAAACCGACTTTGGTTTTGTCAGACATGGCGGCGGCGACAACTGGTCATAAGCAAACAGACCACATTCGAACGGTACAACTTGCTGAAATGGCCGTACAGTTTGCTATCAACAACTTGGAAATTGGTGGAAATTTTTGCACTAAGGTTTTCCAAGGGGGAGCACAAGGTGACCTCAAAGCCTTGATGGACGAAAATTTTGCTGATGTCCGGTATTGGAAGCCGCCTTCATCTCGTGCAGGTAGTCCTGAGATGTTTGCGGTTGCGTTGGGTTTCAAGCAAACCAAAAAACGTTAATTCGCGTCAGAATTGAAAGATGGTCCTTTTCTCAACACATGGGTAAAAAGGCGAAAAGAAATGCCCTCATTTTCAATTTGGGGGCTTCACATATGTGGTAAGCTCCATTATTAGGCCAAAAAGGGAGCTTCATCCATGAAAATTCGCCAGGCCATTACGTTCGATGATGTTCTACTCGAGCCAGGTCCTTCGCAGGTTCTTCCTGCACAAGTTGGAATCAAATCCAGACTTACAAAAAAAATTGAACTAAACGCACCAATTCTGTCCGCAGCGATGGATACAGTGACTGAATCTCCACTTGCTATAGCAATGGCGCAAGCGGGTGGTATCGGTATTCTGCACAAGAACATGACGATCGAAAAGCAAGCGCAGCATGTAACGCGCGTGAAAAAATTCGAAAGTGGTGTCGTTGCAGATCCTGTTATGCTGACGCCCGATGCAACATTGGAAGACGTTAAGCGTATCAAGGATGAGTACGGCTTTTCAGGTATTCCAGTAGTTGAGAAAAAAGGTGACGGTAAAGTTGTCGGTATTATCACAAACCGTGATGTGCGTTTTTCTGATGACTTAAACATTCCTGTCTCTGAGTTGATGACAACTAAATTGGTGACAGTGCGCGAAGGTGTCTCGCAGGATGAAGCGCGTAAATTATTACATCAACACCGTATTGAGCGACTGATTGTTGTAGATGACAAAGAGCGTTGTGTTGGTCTTCTAACGGTTAAAGATATGGAGAAAGCCGCATCAAACCCAAACGCGGCTAAAGACTCTCAAGGGCGCTTGCTTGTGGGGGCTGCAACCGGTGTTGGAGCTGATGGTATCTCACGTGCTGAAGCTTTGATTGAAGCTGGCGTTGATGTGGTGGTTGTTGATACCGCACATGGCCATTCGGCAGGTGTTTTGAAAGCTGTAGAGCAAGTTAAGAAAATGTCTGGTGATACTCAAGTAATCGCCGGAAACATAGCAACTTATGATGCTGCTAAAGCACTGATCGATGCAGGTGCAGATGCAGTGAAAGTGGGTATTGGACCAGGTTCAATATGTACAACCCGCATTGTCGCTGGTGTTGGTGTTCCACAATTGACAGCTATTTCTGACGCTGCAAAGGCCGCAGCCGATTCTGGTGTGCCGGTCATTGCTGACGGTGGAATAAAATTCTCTGGTGACTTTGCAAAAGCGCTAGCTGCTGGAGCAAACTGTGCAATGCTTGGTTCTATGTTGGCCGGTACAGATGAAGCGCCGGGCGAGGTGTTCTTGTTCCAAGGACGTTCATATAAGTCCTATCGAGGAATGGGTTCTATTGGAGCGATGGGTCGCGGTTCAGCTGATCGATATTTCCAAGGTGAAGTAAAAGACACAATGAAGCTTGTGCCAGAGGGGATTGAGGGGCAAGTGCCTTACAAAGGTCCTGTAGGCGCAATTCTTCATCAGGTGATTGGTGGTCTTCGCGCAGCGATGGGTTATGTGGGTGCCGCTGATATTGCTGAGCTGCATGATAAAGCACGCTTTATTCAGATTACAGGTGCTGGATTACGTGAAAGCCATGTTCATGATGTGAAGATGACACGTGAAGCGCCAAATTATTCTTTCACTAGCAATTAGCGTTTTTGAAATTGAAAATAGCATTGAGGCCGAAGATATTATCTTCGGCCTTTTTTGTTTGCGGGGTAATCATTTCAATAGTAACTTGCAAAACGATACCTGCTGAAATAACTTGTTTTAATAGATTCAATTGCCAGGCCAGATAGGCGTCAAATGGCGATGGATAAAAAGCAAAGAAATATCGGGGAAGAGAATGTCTAAATCAGTATATATATTAGGTGGTGCACAAACGGACTTTTCGTTTAATTGGACACGAAATGATCGTAGCCTTTTCGATATTTTTTCTTCTGTAGTTCAAAGCGGGCTCGAAAACACCAAATTGGCACCCAAAGATATTCAAGTGAGTCATGTTGGAAATTTCGTTGCAGAACTTTTTGCGGGTCAGGGGATGTTGGGGGGATTTTTCGGTCATGTTCATCCTGACTTTTCGGGAATGCCTGCATCCAGACACGAGGGAGCCTGTGCATCTGGCTCATTGGCGGCCTTGGCTGCAATGGCTGATATAGAAAGCGGTCGTTATGATTTAGCCTGCGTCGCCGGTGTTGAGCTAATGAGAAATGTGTCGGGTGATATTGCAGCTGATCATTTGGGGGCTGCGTGCTGGCGAGGTGAAGAAGCAACTTCAGCACAATATGTTTGGCCGCATATGTTTTCAAATCTCGCTGCAGTCTATGACCAACGTTACGGATTGAAATACGAGCATTTGATGGGAATCTCGAAAATCAATTTTGAAAATGGTGCGCGAAATCCAAATGCGCAGACCCGAAAATGGAAGTTCACAGATAGTAGTTTTACCGCTGATGCTGAAGCCAACCCGATCATTGAGGGGTGGATGCGACGTCAGGATTGCGGTCAAGTGACGGATGGTGCAGCAGTCGTTTTTCTTGCATCTGAAGAACGAGCAGTTGAATACGCGAAAGCACGAGGCCTTACGTTGGAGGATCTACCGCGTATCAAAGGTTGGGGACACACAACTGCCCCCATGTTGTTTGAAACCAAGATGAAAGAAAGCGAAAACCAAGAGTATGTTTTTCCTTGGGTACGAAAGGCGATTACGGATGCTTATTCACGAGCAGGAATTGTGGGCCCCGAGCAACTTGACGCAATAGAAACACATGATTGTTTTTCTGTGACGGAATACATGGCGATTGAGCACTTTGGCATCACCGCTCCAGGTGAGGCTTGGAAGGCAATTGAAGATGGCAGAATAGCATTTGACGGCAAAATCCCAGTTAACCCATCTGGAGGATTAATTGGGTTGGGACATCCAGTCGGTGCGACGGGTGTACGTATGCTGTTGGACTCATACAAGCAAACAACTGGTACCGCTGGTGATTACCAAGTTGAAGGTGCCAAGACAGTCGCCACTTATAATGTTGGAGGGTCAGGCACGACAAATTGTTCATTCGTGGTGGGAGTGGATTAGCTTTTAATCTTGAATTTAGACGAAGATACCGCGCAAAAAATGGTATGTACCAGTCAAATCGTTGATCAAAATCCTGATGATGTAGGTCGTCGAGGTGCTTAAATTTGTGGCGTAGTTGCAAAAAAAATAAGCAGAAGGCGGATTTTGAAAATTGGTCGAGAAAATCGGGTGCAATTTCATATCTGAATACTTCATGCTACGACAAAATACAAAACGTAATGTGATGGAATATTGGGATCGTTAAAATGGCTGTTCGTATTGTTTGTGCAAGAGCGGATAAAGCCGCTGCAAATTCATTGGCCCGATATCTCAAAAAACAAAATGTCCCGGCGAACATAGGATATGCATCAGGTGCAGGACAGTTTGCAAATAGCGCAAATCAAATCGTATTGTGGTCGACGCATCTTTCACCTTATCAGAAGCGTATAAAGGACCTTCCGGATTCAACACTGGTTTTGTTGGATAATGCGATAATACCGCCTGAATTGTCAGGTTTAGATTTTGTGAATGCCAAGGGAATTGGAAGTCGCGAGAGCAAGTCTTGGCGTGCCGTGTCTCAGCTTGTGCGCCGTGACGTTAAAAATGTTTATGCTGGATTGGCAATTGATGAGAGCGCTTTACCCACAGCGTCGAATGATGAACTAGATGTTCAGCTGCAAAGCGAAACTCTTCCTGACGTGGAGAGTGTTGAAACTGAACTTCCCAATGTTTTGGATGAATTGCCTGAGTTAGAACCTTCGTTCCCTGAACCTGAAGACTTAGATATTCCAAAAGTAAAAGAGCTTATAGAAACTTCAGATCTTTCAGAATTACCTGAAGATACAGTTGAGGAAGTTCAGCTCGCGGAGAACATAGAAGAGCAGAGTTTATCAGATACCGCTGAGCTTAAGGCGCAGAAAAATGAAATTCCCGATGATTTGCCAGAAGCTGAAGAGTTAGAAGTTGAAGGAATAGTTCCAGACGAAATTCCGCTTGAAGAAGTTGAGGTGTTGGAAGAAGCTCGACTGGAAGAGGTGGTTGAAGATTTAAGTGCGATCGAAGAGCCGCAGTTAAATCAACAGGTTGAAGAAGTAGAACTGGCGACAGAAAATATAGAAATTCCGAACGTTGAGGTTGAGGCGGATGAAGCTAAGATTGCTGAAGATGTCCTAGAAGACGTTCCTGAATTTAGTGAATTGAACGCTGCTCAACCAACGACAATAAAAATACCAAAGCAGAAAACGTTTATAACACCAATTGTGTTTTTAGTGGTGTTGCTGTTGGGGCTTGGAGCAGCTGTAGGCGTGTTGCATCCTGAAAGTCCATATTATGGGATGTTATCTGCTTCTAACAACACATCCGAATAAGATCTTTAATTCTCAATCAAATTCTTTAAAGCTGTTAGCGAAGAAACTCGTATAACAGGTGTTAACCCATGCGCGATGGTATTCCCGAAAAATCCATATCAGAAGCCAATGCAGATGAAGTCCTTCGTAGGTTTGGCGAGGTTAGTTTTCGTGCGCAAGTATTTGAACAAACATTAGAAAACACTGTTTGGGGGATGCTGAAAGCCAAAGGAGAATCAAGCCGGGAAAGGCGTGACGAGCTGGAAGGTCAATCATTGGGAATGATCTATCGGCGAGTGGAAAAAATATTTCGAGATCAAGATCCTGTTTGGGCTGACAATATCAAAGCCTTTATTCGTTGTAGAAATTATCTGGCGCACACATTCTTTGTTGATGCATCGGAAATACACAATAGCGAGGAAATTCGTCTCTACGCATTGCATTATCTTGATGAATTTGAGAAAGCATGCGCCACAGCTTCTTTCCACCTGTATCTGCTCACTGATGCTCTTGGGATTATGCATGCGGGTCGGTTCACAGGAAGCATTGAGACGCGCTTAGCTAATTCACAAGGTGTGACGCGGGATACAATTGTGAAATTTAAAAGGTTTAAACCAAATGCGTGACGGCGGAAAAATCGACGCGGCTATAAAAGTACTCACTGACGTTTTAACACGTCACCAACCTGTAAAATCAGCGGCAAAAGATTGGGGTAAGCGGGCGCGTTATGCGGGCTCTAAAGATCGCGCATGGGTGTCAGGTTTGGTACTAGATTCTTTACGCAATAAGCTAAGCCTTGCGCATGCAATGGGCTCAGATGAGCCGCGCGCATTGGTATTGGGTGCGCTTACCCACGTTTGGAACTGGGATATTGGCCGTGTGGATGAGGCCTTTGATCAAGAGCATGCGCCTTCAGCTTTGACGCTCGATGAGCGTGAACGTCTTGTGATGGCACCAGACCCTGTGGCTCCTGCGCATGTGCGCGGTGACTACCCAGAATGGATGGCGGGTCTAATGGAACGCACCTTCGGCGAAGAGTCTGTGATTGAAGCGCAGGCAATGGCTGTAAGAGCGCCCGTCGACTTGCGTATTAATACACTGAAAGCCGAGCCGGAGAAGGCTGAAAAAGCGCTTCGTTCGGTCAAGGCAGAACCTATTCCTTCGTTGAAAAATGGTTTTCGTATTCCTGCCCCTGACCCATCTGTGCGCGCCAATTCTGTAGAGAGTATTCCGGCTTATTCCAAGGGGTGGGTCGAAGTTCAGGATGCGGGTAGCCAAATGGCTGCAGCTGGAGCTAATGCGCAGCCTGGGGAGCAAGTGCTAGACTATTGTGCTGGTGGCGGCGGTAAGTCACTCGCTATGGCTGCAACGATGGAAAATAAAGGGCAAATCTACGCCTATGATATCGAAGGGCGTCGTCTCTCCGCGATGATACCTCGATTGAAGCGTGCGGGCGCGAGAAATGTACAATTGCGCCATCCACAAGAGGATTTGGGGTTGAATGATCTCGAATTGAACATGGATCTTGTTGTAATTGATGCGCCATGTTCAGGAGTAGGAACATGGAGACGGCGTCCAGATGCGAAATGGCGGTTAAAGGAGAATTCACTTAACCTTCGTCGCAGGCAACAAGCTGAAATCCTTCACAAGGCATGTAATTTCGTGAAGCCGGGTGGACGTTTACTCTACATTACATGTTCCTTCTTGATGGAAGAGAATGAGGATCAGGTCGCTGCATTTCTCGCCGACCGCAGCGACTTTACTCAAGAGGACGTCGTTGAAAGCGCTATACGATCTGGACAACTGACAGAAGAAGGTGAAGCCATTCTAGCGCGAAATAAACGTCTAGGAGGTTCTGTTCGTTTGACGCCCCGTTCAGCTGGAACGGATGGCTTCTTCATGGCGTTGATGCGCCGAGAAAGCTGATATTGGAATGAGAAGATAATCCGTATTCGTTAGTACGGATCATGTTATTTACTTGGCTATTCCTCAAATACATGAGGGGATGGAGGAATTCAGACTATTCGAAAATAGAAAATTGGTGCATTCTGTATCTCGTGTGTTTGAAGTGAATCATGGGACGTGAGCCAAATGTCTGATATTCCTCCAATAGAAGCCCCTTTGCCGGAAACCATTAAATTGAGAAATGGTTGGATTTATAGTCTATTGATGACTGGGCTTTGCATTCTTCTTGTATTGGTTTCGATTTGGTATGTAGCCTCCGGGCACGGTTTATTACCAGTTATAGCCATTTTAGTATGCATCCCCGGCATATGGATGGGGTATGAGCACGTGAAGACCGGCGGCTCCTATGTTTATTTGGAGCCTCATCAATTTACCCGTGGTGTGTATGGCGTAGTTCACACTTGGTCGTGGAAAGATGTATCCAGTTTTCGTGCGGATACATATAAAGGTGAATCGGGTGTGTGGTGCCGTCAAGATGATGGCGATACAGGTGATGATATCTTGATTGAAGCGGGTGCAAGAAACCCCGAGGCATTAGCCGACCTATTAAATCGTTTTAGGCAGCGGGCCATTGGAGAACGTTTTACTTCGTTATAGCCTTTAAAGAGATAAATTGTTGCGCGGGGTGGTTTTATGATTTCGGAAAAAGATGTTTATGAGGCCTCGGAACGAATATCTCCTTTTGTGAAATCGACCCCAATTCTTCAATCTGAAAAATTGAATTCGTTGTTTGAAGCTGATGTGTATTTCAAATGCGAAAATTTTCAGCACATAGGTGCGTTTAAGGCCCGTGGTGCACACAACGCTGTGTTTGCAATGTCAGATGAAGAAGCCTCCAAAGGTGTTGCTACGCACTCATCAGGCAATCATGCGGCGGCTTTGTCTTTAGCTGCAAAAAATAGAGGGATTTCTGCACGAATTGTGATGCCAAACAATTCCAATAAAATGAAAATTTCTCAAGTAGAAGAGTTGGGTGGCTTAATTGAGTATTGTGAGCCAACAACGAAGGCTAGAGAAGAAGCGGCGGCTAAAGTTCAGAAAGAAACAGGCGCTAAAATAGTGCATCCATATAATGATCCTTTGGTAATTGCTGGGCAGGCTACTGTCGCATTAGAGTTGTTAAATGAGATGCCAGATTTAGATGCTATAGTCGCACCTGTAGGCGGTGGAGGCTTAATGGCAGGAACTGCGCTTATTACCAAAGCTACAAAACCTAATGTTTATACCTGCGGTGTTGAACCTGAAGAGGTAAATGACGCCGCACGTTCGTTGGCTAGTGGTGAATTAGTTGGAAACACGACGCTTAATTCAATAGCTGATGGTTTGCGTGGGAATTTGGGTCCCAACCCTTTTGAAATACTGCAAAAATATCTGGATAAACTGATAGAGGTTTCTGAAAAAGATATCGTGGCGTCCATGCGACTGATCTGGTCAGAATTGAAAATTGTGATTGAACCTAGCAGTGCCGTAGCAATTGCATCGCTATTGTTTCACAGACAAGAAATAAAAGGCGAGAAGATTGGCGTTATTATCACAGGTGGTAACGTAGACTTGGATGATTTGCCGTGGTGAATTTCAGTTAGCTTTTTGCCGCATTTATAGCCAAGAAAGTTTGTTGAATTAGAGCTTTCTCATTTTCAGTTAATTCGGGGTGCCAGATTTCAAAGAGTAATACGACGCGAGTTTCTTGACTGTTATTCCACGCTTCATGTTCAATGCTATCATCGAAAATAATTACTTTTCCTTCTTCCCAGTTGATATGTTCATTTCCCACGCGTATGCCGCAATTTGGGGGGACTATTAAAGGCAAGTGACAAATTAGACGAGTATTCAACATTCCGTGGTGCGGAGGTATATGGGTTCCTGGTTTCAAGACTGAAAATAAAATTGAAGGGGTTTGATTTTCTAGAAAATCCAACGGCAGAGAGCTTAGCGCAGAAACCGTTTGAGGACATTTTTCGGCCATGTCTTCTTGGAGTTTTCCATTTTTCCAGAGGTAACAAGCGCTCCAGTCTGAATTGTTTATGAGTTTGTTGTCTCGTAAAATTAGATCCTTGTCATCGGCTTGTACATAAGGGGCAAGGTTGTTTTGATCTTGTATAAGGGAGAGAAGTTCTTTTTTTATATTTGCGGTTTGATCTTCTAATTCCTTGACCCAATCAAACTCATCTCGCGAATATACAGCTTTTTGAGCGAGGCCGGGAAAGAAAAAGCGTGTTGGTTGCTGAAAGTAAGGTTTAGCTTTTCCCAGTAATATTTCTATCGATTCTGCGAATCTTTTGCTTTGAGAGAGAGTTTCTTTTTTTGAAGGTAGAAAACGAAGTAGGTTTTGTTCGTGCTTTTGAGCTTGTGACTCAATTAATTCAAATGCTTTTGAAAAATTGGGTCGAATATCAGCAGGGATTTCATCTGGTGATGGAGCGACAGAAATCGCGCTTTTGTAAAAACGAACTGCTTCATCTAAATCTTGCTGTAGTTCCAAGAGTTCGCCTTTGGCCAGCAATGCTCTCATGTGTTTTGGCGCGGCGCTTAACGCAGTTTCTACAGCCTTCAAAGCGTTTTGAATGTCATTGAGGTTGCGGTGGCAATGACTTAATACAACATAAGAATCGGGGTGTATGAATCCCTTCTGAATTGCTAACTCTAAATGGTTGCGAGCATCAGTGTAATTGCCACTTCTGAATAGTTGGAAACCAGTTTGTGCAATTTGTTGGGCCGAAGCATTGGGGCGGATTGAATTCATGATCACATGTTGTCTTGGCTGTTTTTCTATTTAAACTTACTTTGAAACGCTTTGATAGACTGTGCAAACTTAAAAACATCGGTTATGTGCTTGCCATGACTGATTTACAAGATTCCCACCATGAAAAAGCGTTGATCATCGACTTTGGTAGTCAGGTGACTCAACTTATTGCGCGCCGCCTTCGTGAAAACGGTGTTTACTGTGAAATTCATCCTTATCAAAATGTGACGGATGAAAGCCTGAAAGCCTATGATCCTAAGGCGATTATTTTTTCAGGTGGGCCGGATTCAGTCATGCGGGAAGGGTCTCCAAGGCCTCCTAAGGCAGCCTATGAGTTGGGTGTGCCAATTCTTGGGATCTGTTATGGACAGCAAGTGATGATGCATGATCTTGGGGGGCGTGTAGAAGCTGGAGAGCATGCAACAGCAGAATTTGGGCGCGCTTTCGTAACGCCTGCGGAATCAAAGCTGGGCATGTTGGATGGATGGTTTGCTGACGGCGATGAGCAAGTTTGGATGTCGCACGGTGATCATGTGGCTGAGATTGCTCCAGGGTTTGAAGTTTACGGGACATCACCGGGCGCGCCATTTGCGATTACAGCGGATTTAGAGCGTAATTTCTTTGCGGTTCAGTTCCATCCTGAAGTTCACCACACCCCCAAAGGTGGCGAGCTATATAAGAATTTCTTGAAGCTTGCTGGCTTTAAAGGCGATTGGACGATGGGTGCATATCGTGAAGAGGCGATTGCACGGATCCGCGAGCAAGTTGGTGATAAGAACGTTATTTGTGGATTGTCTGGTGGGGTTGATAGCTCTGTCACGGCAATTTTGCTGCACCAAGCGATAGGTGATCAGCTAACATGTGTATTTGTAGATCACGGTTTGCTTCGTAAAGATGAAGCAAAAGAAGTCGTCGCGATGTTCCGAGACAATTACAATATTAAACTCATTCACGCCGATGAGAGTGAGTTGTTCCTCGGTGAGTTGGATGGTCAATCTGATCCAGAAACCAAACGAAAGATAATTGGTAAGCTCTTTATTGATGTGTTCCAGAAGCACGCAGACACAATAGAAGGCGCAGAGTTTCTTGCGCAAGGGACTTTGTATCCTGATGTGATTGAGTCAGTTAGTTTTTCTGGTGGTCCGTCAGTCACTATTAAATCACACCATAATGTTGGTGGTCTGCCAGAAAAAATGGGTTTGAAGCTAGTTGAACCGCTTCGTGAGCTTTTCAAAGATGAAGTGCGTGCGCTGGGACGTGAGCTTGGCTTGCCTGATAGCTTTATTGGGCGTCACCCTTTCCCTGGGCCTGGGCTTGCAATCCGTTGTCCAGGTGAAATCACACGCGAAAAATTAGAAATTCTTCGTGAGGCTGATGCTGTCTATATCGACCAAATTCGTAAGCATGGCCTTTATGACGAGATTTGGCAGGCCTATGTCGCTATCCTACCTGTGAAGACGGTTGGCGTTATGGGTGATGGGCGTACTTATGATTATGCTTGTGCTATGCGGGCAGTGACATCTGTAGATGGCATGACAGCGGATTATTTCCCATTTTCACACGAGTTCCTCGGTGAAACAGCCACTCGTATAATCAACGAGGTCAAAGGGATTAACCGCGTCACATACGACATTACCTCAAAGCCACCCGGCACGATTGAATGGGAATAATAGGCTGATTTTATAGTCTTTCTATTAAGCGAAAATTTTGAACGTGTGGGCAAGAGTGGTGGCGATTCAGCGTTGGAGCGATTTTGAAGGCTACTATTTATTTTTAGTGAGACGTTGTGTTGTCATCTGTGGAATTATCGGTTCCAAGTAAGACCACACCGCACTTTCCAAAGCTGCATATTGGGGCAATAAGCAGTTCAGAAACTGATATTCGCCTATATGTTTCTAGATTTATTCTCTGGGACGTTCATTCAATGCTTATTGAGCCTCTTATATTTCTTCGCGCACTCGATTTGGTTGGCGTATTCGTCTTTGCCTTGAGTGGTGGAATTCCTGCCGTGCGCAAGAATATGGACGTTTTCGGTGTGTTAGTGGTTGCGTTTTTTCCTGCAGTTGGCGGCGGGACGATACGAGACTTGCTTCTTGATCAGCCTGTTTTCTGGCTAACTGATCCAATGAGTTTATTGTTTGCCCTTTTGGGTGGGATTTGTGCGTTAACAGCTCCGAATTTTTGGTCTCGATTGAAAACAGTCGTTTGGTTAGACGCTATTGGGTTGTCGCTATTCTCAATGGTTGGGGCCTATAAAGCGTATTCATTGGGGCATGCTGCGTTTGTTGCTCCCATTATGGGGGCGATTACAGCCACAGGCGGTGGTGTTGTGCGCGATTTGTTGTGTGGGCGGGAAGTGATGCTCTTGAAGGAGGACATCTACGCGACAGCTTCCTTAATAGGAGGTGCAGTGTTTATTGGGTGTGTGATTATGGGGATGGATCTTGTTTTATGCTTGATCGTTGGTGCCTCGATCGTCTTCGTGATTAGGGCGTGTGCAATCAGGTTTGAATTGAACCTTCCAAGGCCATTTAACAAAGATCACTGATATCTCAGAGAAGGTGTAGCAGCGGTAGTGGAAAATTTGCCTAATTCTCTATTTGCCGAATGCTCTCTCTAGGAATTAATTGAGTTGAAAAAGTCGCAATTGTATTGTGCTGGTCAGTGCGCTCGATTTGTTGAGTGAGTATTTTCATGGCAGTGCGCCCCAGATCAATAGATGGTTGTTGAATGGTTGTGAGTGGCGGGTCACAATATTGCGCTAGTTCGATATCATCAAACCCTGCAACGGATATGTCATGGGGAATTTTGATGTTTTTCTGTTTTAGGCCGTGAATCAATCCAAATGCCATTTCGTCATTCATGCAAATAATCGCTGTAGGGCGTTTGGGTGAGGAGGCCACTTCATGCGAAATGAGGGCACCGGAATGTGAACTGAAATCTCCTTGGTACTGAATGAGCGAATGAGATTGCTCGGGTGAGTCATCAAGGCATGATAGAATGCCTTCTAAACGTTCTTGGGTCAGAGGGCTTTCTTGGGGGCCTAATACCACACCAAGCCTTTTGTGGCCTTTCTCCAGAATGTGTTCGGTAAGATCTTTCATCGCTTGATAATTGTCGATTTTAACTATCGGACTGCTTGTTTCCCCAAGACACTCACATGCATTTACCCAAGGCGGAGGCGCTTTTTCGTTTTGCAATTTGATTTCACTGAAAGGGTTTCTGGCGCTAAGTTGAATGATACCGTCGGCTTGGCGTCTGAGGACCATATTGGCGTAATCTCTTTCCAGTTTAATTTGATTATGTGTCTCCCCAAGAAGCACTGAATATCCACACGTATTTGCGTAGTTCTGAATCCCTTTAATCACATTAGAAAAGAACGGGTTTGATATGTTTGGAACCAATACAATCACCCGTCTCGTTTGCGAGGTGCGAAGGTCTCTTGCTGTAGAATTGGGGGTGAAATTAAGCTCAAGAATGGCCTTTTCAACGCTTTTGCGAGTGTCTTCTGACACTTTGTTAGGGGAGTTGATGGTTCTTGATACTGTTGCAACCGAAACTCCGGCATGGCGCGCTACGTCTTTGATGCTCGACATTGAATAGGCCTGTTCTTTTATTAGCGTTCCGTGCGGTCGAAAATTCTAATGAGGAATCTCTTTGCTTTGTTGCTGAAGATATTGGGTTTCCCTGAAAGGGCAAATTCCAACTTAAAGAAATTCAAATATTTTAACTTGCGCTGAAAAATGTAATCGATTACATTACTCAAAATTAAGCTAGTGAATCTGGCTGGGGAGAGGTCTGTCGATGACAAAAAAAATCCGCGTCGGAATGATTGGTGGAGGCCCAGGGGCTTTTATTGGAGCGATTCACCGTCGCGCGATGTGGCTAGACAATAGATTTGAAATTGTAGCCGGTGCGTTTAGTCGAGATGCGGAAAAATCCAGACAGATGGCAGCTGAGCTTGGTGTCGACGCTGATCGCGCACACACTTCAGCGGACAAACTAATGGAAGCGGAAAAGTTACTTCCCGTGGAAGATCGAATTCAATGCATTAGCGTTGTGACGCCGAATGCCTATCACTATGAAGCATGTGCTCTAGCGGTTGAGAATGGGTTTCACATTGTTTGCGACAAGCCTCCAACAAGGACGTTGGAAGAAACAATAGCACTAAAAGAGTTGTTAGCTGGAAGTCCATCTTTATATGCGCTTACGTTTACATACCTTGGGTATCCTATGGTACATGAAGCGCGTTCTCGAGTACTGAATGGAGATATTGGAAAGATACGAAAAGTGTTTGTTCAATATCCTCAGGGGTGGTTGTCAACGCCCCTGGAAAAAGAAGAAGTCAAGCAAGCAAGTTGGAGAACTGATCCCGCGCTTTCGGGCCCGGCTGGATGTTTAGGCGACATCGGCACGCACGCTTTTTCATTGGCGGAATTTATTTCTGGAAAAAAAGTAAACTCTGTTTGCGCGGATATACGCAGTTTTGTTGATGGGCGCCTTGTCGATGATGATGTGTCAGTGCTGATGGGCATGTCAGACGATGTTTCGGGAGTATTGCTAGCTAGTCAGATCATGGCTGGTGAAGAAAATGCGCTGACAATCAAGGTCTATGGTGAAACAGGTGGATTTCAATGGTCACATTCTGATCCCAACACGCTCATTCACATGGATCTAAATGGTCCCACACAAATTCTACGAGCTGGACAAGATAACGGGTATTTGTCCGCGCAAACTCAGCAATTGTTGAGAACACCTTCAGGCCACCCTGAAGGCTTTATAGAAGCGTTTTCAAATATTTATGGTCAAATGGCTGATGCAATAGTTGGAAATGGTGAATTAGGAGAAGGTGTTGGAATTGAAGCTGGAGAGCGGGTGATGCGCTTTGTTGATGCAGTTCTCACGAACGCAATTAGCTCTGAAAAATGGACTGAAATGTAGGGATTGAGAAATGCAGAAAATCAAAGGCCCAGCCATTTTTTTGGCGCAATTTTTTGACGACAAGGAACCCTACAATTCACTGGAAGCTTTGGTGAAATGGGTGTCGGAATTGGGATACAAAGGTATCCAAATACCGACATGGGATAGCAAGTACTTTGACCTTGAAACGGCTGCTAACAGTGAAGCCTACTGTGCTGATATCAAAGGTATGTGTGCATCATATGGTGTGGAGGTAACTGAGTTATCTACTCATCTGCAAGGACAATTGCTTGCAGTGCATCCAGCGTATGCAGATCTTTTTGCAGGGTTCGCCCCAGATGCCATCATGGGAGATGTTAAAGCTTATTCTGAATGGGCTGAGAGCCAATTGAGAATGGCTGCTAAAGCAAGTCAAAAGCTAGGGTTAAAGGCGCACGCTAGTTTTTCTGGTGCTTTGATGTGGCATACCGTTTACCCATGGCCGCAACGCCCGCAGGGGCTTGTCGAAGATGGGTTTAAGGAACTGGCTCGCCGGTGGAGACCAATTCTAGATGCATTTGATGAAGCGGGTGTTGATGTTTGTTACGAGCTTCACCCTGGCGAAGATTTGCATGATGGCGTGACGTTTGAAAGGTTTCTACATGCTGTGGATGGGCACTCGCGTGCGAACATATTGTATGATCCAAGTCACTTTGTTTTACAGCAATTAGACTATCTTCAATTTATAGATATCTATCATGAACGTATAAAAATGTTCCATGTTAAGGACGCCGAATTTATTCCAAATGGACGAGCAGGCGTCTACGGTGGATATCAAGATTGGGCGGATCGTCCGGGTCGTTTTAGATCTCTGGGTGATGGGCAAGTAAACTTCAAAGATATTTTCACTCGGCTGACCAAACACAATTTCGACGGTTGGGCAGTATTGGAATGGGAGTGCTGTTTTAAGCACCCAGAAGATGGCGCGCGTGAAGGGGCTCCCTTCATTGCTGATCATATTATTCGTCCGGCTGATAAGGCATTCGATGACTTTGCGGGTGGAGAAGCGGACGCAAAACTCAATCAAAGAGTATTAGGACTTTAAACAAGGGCATTAGACCCTGTAGCTCCGATGGGGAGAGGAATATGAACGCGAATAGATTATTTTTGATGTCGTGTTTGGCATTGACTGTAACGTCCATGACTTTTGCAATTCGGGCCGGAATTTTAGGTCAGTTGGGTGCAGATTTTGGATTAAATGATGCCCAATTGGGAATGGTTGCGGCCATGGCCTTTTTTGGGTTCCCCGTGGCAATGATTTTCGGCGGTCTGATATACAATTCTGTCGGACCTAAAAATCTGATGATCGTAGCCTTTGTAGGGCATCTACTTGGATTATTGCTCACGATTTGGGCCAATGGTTTTTGGACGTTAATGATCTCAACGTTTTGCATCGGGTTCGCAAATGGCGCGGTTGAAGCTGCTTGTAATCCCATGATTGCAGACATGTATCACAAGAACAAAACAACCATGCTGAACCGCTTTCATGTATGGTTCCCAGGTGGGATCGTGATAGGGGCGCTGATTTCAAAATTCCTTGGGGATGCAGGTATCAGTTGGCAAATTCAGATTGCGACTATGATACCAATTACAATTGCGTACGGCCTGATGGTCTTCAAAGAAAGTTTTCCAGAAACGCAACACACTGAAAGCAATACTCTTGAAAACATAAAGGCCATGATGGCTCCATTGTTTTTGGTGATGTTAGTACTCATGACGGTCACAGCAACAACAGAATTAGCTACTGGACAATGGATTGAAAAAATTCTTGCGGGCTCCGGTGCATCGGGGTTGTTAGTGCTGGCTCTCACTGCTGGATTAATGGCGATTGGTCGATACTTTGCTGGGCCAGTGGTTCACAGATTTAATCCAATTGGTGTGTTATTGGGATCGTCAGTATTGGCCACAATAGGCATTTATCTGTTCAGTCAATTTACTGGGCCTATGGTTTATATCGCAGCAATCGTTTTTGCACTTGGAGTTACATATTTCTGGCCAACAATGCTTGGTTTTGTAAGCGAATATCTTCCGAGAACTGGGGCGTTTGGATTGTCCATTGTCGGCGGTGCGGGCATGTTTGGTGTTAGCCTTTGGAACCCAGTTATTGGGAGCAAAATGGATCAGGCACGTGATAGCGCTATAGCCTCAGGTGCAACTGGAGCTGAAGCCGATATTCTTGCAGGGCAAGAAGCACTGAGCTTTCTAAATATCTTTCCCGTGTTTTTGATTGTTGCATTTTTGATTTTGTTTTTGCTCAAAATTAAGCGCCCAGAAGAATTGGGTGGCGCGACTAATCAGCAAGCAGACCTATAGAGAAAGACGAAGGCATGCGTACTTTTCGATATATCTCGATGTCTATCTGTATCAGTGCTTTAGCGCTGGGAACGACAGGATGCGTTTACTCTGCAGACGATGAAGTCGTTGGTAAAAAAGTAGACCCTGCATCAGAATGGGAAGCAATCTTCAATGGAAAAAATTTGGATGGTTGGACAGTAAATCTAGCAGGGCAATCAGTCGGCACAGACCCATACAACACGTTCAGTGTGAGGGATAACAAGATTGTAGTTTCCTATGAAGATTATGATGCGTTTGATGGGCAATTTGGACATCTCTTTTTTGACACGGAGTTATCTCATTACAAATTGAGATTGGAGTATCGGTTTGTTGGTGAGCCAATGAAGGATGCTCCTGTCTGGGCGAAGTTCAATAGCGGCGTAATGCTTCATTCCCAGCCTCCAAGTTCGATGAAAAATGACCAAGGCTTTCCTGCATCCATCGAAGCTCAGTTCTTAGCTTTGTCCAATGCAGCTGAAGATCGAACTACCGCAAATTTTTGTACGCCAGGAACGAAAGTAAGTTTTGAAGGCGTTGTGAATGAAAACCACTGCATCAACTCAAATACACCTGCGTTACCTGTTGGGGATTGGGTGGAATTTGAGGCTCATGTCAAAGGGAGTGAGTTCATTACACTTTCAATAAACGGCCAACAAGCGATGAAAGTGACTGAATTGATGTGGAATCCCGAGGAAGAATTTGGAGGCGGATACGCTGCTCCAGGAAATGTCGCTTCTTCCGGATTTATCGCATTGCAGGCTGAAAGCCAGCCAATTGAATTTCGAAACATACAAATAAAAGATCTTTCAATGATCACTCAATAGAGGAAACGACTAATGAAACGTAGAGACTTTCTTTTAGGATCCGGCGCATTCGTTTCGCTAGCGGCGTGTCAACAATCCGGTGGAGGTGTTGTTAAACAGGCGGCAACCGCTTCTGCTTTCGAGCCGTGGACTAACAGGGCGGGTATTCAGCTTTATACATGTCGGCATTGGATCGAAGAGCACGGGGTCGCAGATACTCTTAAGCGTATTGCGAAAATTGGTATCAAAGAAATTGAGATGGCTGGGTTTAAGGGGCTATCTGTAGCTGAATGGAAGACAATTTTAGACGGCGAAGGGCTGACAACGCCTTCAGCCCACTACCAACTTCATGATCTTCTCAAACCTGAATTTAGAGAAGAGGTTTTTGAAAGTGCTGAAAAACTAGGTCAGTCTTATGTGACAATTCCTTGGTTGAATGAAGAAGATCGTGAATCTTTGGATGACTATAAAAAAGTAGCTGAACACCTCAACACTATTGGTGCTGCCTGTTCTGAAGCTGGATACAAATTAGCCTATCACAACCACGAATTTGAATTTGATGAGTTTGATGGAAAAGTTGCCTACGATCTAATGCTGGAAGAAACAGATTCTTCCATCGTTGATTTTGAAATGGATTTGGCTTGGGTTGTTGCGGCTGGTAAAGATGTTGTTGAGTACATCGATCGATACTCGGGGCGATTTAGTCAATTTCACGTAAAAGATATTACCGCAGACAAGAAATTGTGCGCTGTCGGATTGGGTGTTGTACCTTTCGAAGAGATCTTCAAAAAAGCAGAAATGGCTGGATTGCAGCACGCTTATTATGAGCATGACCACCCGGTGGAGCTCTGGGCTGAAATGCAGTCGAGTTTTGAACACATGAAAAAGTTGGGTTCAAAAATTCCAACATTGAAATCTTAAGAGGGGCAGATGAGCATAGATCGCCGAAAGTTCCTTGTTGCCGCCATAGTGGCAGTCGGTGGAGCAACAGCTTTATCATCTTGTAGCGAACCTGAAGCTATTATTATTCCAACGGACGATGTTGAGAGTGGGCTTAGATTCTATACCGAAGACGAATACAAACTACTAAACAGGTTTGCCGATATCTTGATACCGGAAACGAGTTCTGTTGGAGCTATTCGTGCGGGGGTGCCATCCTACATGGACGGATTGATGGCAGATTGGGCCAGTGATGCGACCCGTCTGCGTCACCGTGCGTTTCTGTCGGAATTAAGTAATCAGTTACAGGGATTGGCAAAGCGTGATTTCCTGAAAGTGTCTCAGGAAAATGCTCTGCAGACCATCAAAGACTTTGACGAACTAGCTTTTGCAGAGCCGAAAAACTTCTCAGACTATATAGGTTTTAAGGATCTTCTCGCGACTGTTTATAGCACCACTGAATTGGGAGCTGAAGCAACTGGGTGGTCATATGCACCTCCTGGGTATTGGGATCCAAATGTTCCAAAAGATTATTCATAGCGCGGGAGTGAAGCATGGCAGATTTTGATGCAATTGTTGTGGGCTCGGGCATGAGTGGTGGCTGGGCAGCGAAAGAACTAAGTGAACGTGGTTTAAAAGTATTGGTCATCGAACGAGGAAATGAGATTGTTCCCGAACGTGACTACAAAGACCTTACACCGCCTTGGGAGCGTCCAAACTTAAACAGAGTTCCCGAAGATGAGGCTGAGAAAGACTATGCAATTCAGTCAAAGGGGGCGACCTATGCTTTTGGTGAAATCACCAAACAATATTGGGTGAAAGATTCTGATCATCCCTATGAGAACGCCGAGGGAGCAGACTTTGAATGGTTGCGAGGGTACCACACCGCAGGTCGTTCCATTATGTGGTCCCGCCTATCTTGGAGGCTAGGACCGAATGACTTTGAAGCAAATGCCAAAGACGGGCATGGTGTAGATTGGCCGGTTCGATATGAGGACATTGCCCCATGGTATGAACACGCCGAAAAGTTTGCGGGGGTTGTGGGGCAAAAAGAAGGTATTCCTCACCTACCTGATGGAGTTTTTCAGCCGCCATTTGAAATGACGCCTGCTGAAAAACACTTGCGAGAAAAAGTGCAGGAAGCGTTTCCAACTAGAAATGTTATCCATGGGCGAGCAGCGCATTTAACAGATCCTACTGATGAACAATTAGAGCTGGGTAGAGGTCAGTGTCAGGTTCGAAATCAGTGTCATGAAGGATGTAGTTTTAAAGCCTATTTCTCTTCACTACATGCGACATTACCGGCCGCTGAACGGACGGGTAATTGCACAATCGTACATGATAAAATCGTGCATTCAGTTGAATACGATGAAGAGACTAAGCGGGTTACGGCAGTAAATACGATCGATCAAAATACCAATGAGAAGAAACGGTTTACCGCTAAGATCATATTCTTGAATGCTTCAACGGTCGGTTCAACGATGATATTGTTGCAGTCAAAATCAGATGCATTCCCAACTGGGTTGGCGAACAGATCCGATCAGGTTGGCCGAAACCTAATGGATCATGTTTCCGGTGCCTATGCCAGTGGAACTTTGGATATGTTTCACGATGTAAAGACATATGGAAGACGACCAACAGGGATTTATGTTCCTCCTTTTGCTAATACGACTGAGTTCGATAAGCCGCATCTGAGAGGATATGGATATCAAGGATATTCAACTCCTGTGATTGACCGTAGAGCGGCTTTGAAGGGGATTGGACAAGAATTTAAAGATCGTAACAAAGATAAGCCAACCCCTTGGAATGTCGGGCTTTATGCATTTGGAGAAGTGCTTCCTTATCCAGATAATCGCGTCACTCAACATCCAACCAAAAAAGATAAATGGGGGCTTCCTCTTGCTCAATTCCATGGTGGCATGCGTGAAAACGAGATAGCCATCTTAAAGGAAGCTCGCAAAGAAGCGATCAAGATGTTGGAGGTTGCTGGTTGTAAGGATATTGTTGCTCCAGAGATAGATCCAACCCGTTTGGGCAACCGAATACATGAGATGGGTACTGCGCGTATGGGGCGCGACCCAAGTACTTCGGTTTTAAATGGCTGGAATCAGGCTCATGACATAGACAATCTGTTTATAACGGATGGATCGTTTATGACGTCATCTGCAGCCCAAAATCCATCTTTAACTTACATGGCGTTTTCAGCGAGAGCTGCCAATTACGCAGCTGATTTATTTGAGCAAGGAAAGCTGTAAAGTGAATTGACTGCTCCGCATAATTGAAATCAAAAAGCATTCAAATGCGGGGCAGAGAGTGAAAATTGCTGAGCCTCCTCCATATTGGGAAGCTCAGCTTGGATTTGTGGATTAAACGTCCAACTCTTCAACAAATTCAGCATTATCTTGGATGAATTTGAAGCGGTGCTCTGCTTTTTTGCCCATAAGTGTTTCCACAAGCTCGCCAGGTCCTTCAAGGCCGTCAGGCAGCGCAATGCGAGCCATAGAACGTTTTTTGGGATCCATTGTCGTTTCTTTTAGTTGAGCTGGCATCATCTCACCAAGACCCTTAAAGCGAGATACTTCAACATTTTTGCCTTTAAACATTGTACGCAAAAGCTCGTCTTTGTGTTCGTCATCTCGTGCGTATGCTGACTTTGCACCTGCTGCTAACTTGTACAGTGGCGGCATAGCCATAAATAAACGACCAGAAGTGATCAATTCGGGCATTTGTTTATAAAAGAAGGTGATCAAGAGGGCGGCGATGTGGGCACCATCCACATCCGCATCGGTCATGATAACGACACGCTGATAACGCAAATCCTCGATGTTGAACTTCCGACCAATGCCTGTTCCAAGCGCGGTAGAGAGGTCGTTCAGTTCTTGATTGGCACGCAACTTATCAGCACCCGCGGAAGCTACGTTCAAGATTTTACCACGTAGAGGTAAAATAGCTTGTGTTTTACGGTCGCGGGCTTGTTTTGCAGAACCACCCGCTGAGTCACCCTCAACGATGAAGATTTCAGTGTCTTCACTGGAATTGCTGGAACAATCGGCAAGTTTGCCGGGCAAGCGCAATTTACGCGTTGCAGATTGTCTGGAAACTTCTTTTTCCTTACGGCGGCGCATACGCAGGTCGGATTGCTCAATCGCCCACTCCAGAAGTTTGGTCGCTTCTTTAGGTGACGTTGTTAGCCAGTGATCAAAGCGGTCACGTAGTGCGCCTTCAGCAACGCGAAGCCCTTCAGGAGAAGAAAGTTTATCTTTCGTCTGCCCTACAAATTCAGGTTCGCGGATGAAGACTGACAAAAGCGCACCAGCTGACCCCAAAATGTCATCAGCTGTAATTTGAGAAGCCTTTTTTACGCTCGTTAGTTCGCCATAGGCGCGTAAACCTTTGGTGATGGCAGCGCGCATTCCTGCTTCGTGCGTACCTCCATCTCGGGTTGGTACAGTGTTACAGTAAGAGCGCGTGATACCATCTTCTTCGCCAAAACCATTTGCAGACCAACAAATTGCCCATTCACAAGCAGCTCCATTGTCCATATCCACGCGACCAGCGAATATATCCGCCGTGACCATGATTTTGCCTTCGGACATTTCTTTAAGCATGTCCGCCAGACCATTGGGGTAGTGAAGGACTGCCTCTGCCGGTGTTTTGTCATTTTCCTTTAGGAGCTCAGGGTCGCATTTCCAATGAATTTGCGCACCTTGATGGAGGTAAGCTTTGGCTTTTGCCATTTGGAAAAGGCGGGCGGGCTTAAATTGGATTTTGGTTCCAAAAATTTCATAGTCAGGTTTGAAGCTTACAACCGTCCCGCGACGATTAGGAGCATTCCCAATCTGTTTGACTGGACCCATCGAGTGCCCGCGTTCAAACGCTTGAAAGTGTAATTTTTTATCGCGTGCTACTTCAACTTCAAGACGTTCGGAAAGAGCATTTACGACGGATATACCAACCCCGTGAAGACCACCTGCGGTCTGATAAGCTTTATTTGAAAATTTACCACCCGAGTGAAGAGTCGTCATAATCACTTCAAGAGCGGACTTTCCGGGGAATTTGGGGTGAGGGTCTACAGGTATACCGCGACCATCATCTCGAATGCTTAAAAAACCATCGGCGCGTAAGTGAACGTCGATTCGTGACGCATGGCCCGCGACTGCTTCATCCATTGAGTTATCGAGGATTTCTGCAAACAGGTGGTGAAATGCGCGTTCGTCGGTCCCCCCGATATACATACCGGGGCGTTTGCGGACTGGTTCTAATCCCTCAAGAACTTCAATATCCTTGGCTGAATATTCTTGCTGAACTGCTTGTCCTTTGGCTGCCATTGCTATTCCTGTCTACGCGAGTTTGGTCTTATTTTGATTTGCGAACATGGCCGCATTTGCATCATGCGGAAAGATGGTTAATGAAATTTATTAGCTGTTTCGCTGAGAAAAATCCGTTTCCTACAAATGAACAGTTAGAAAAACCATTTTCTTTTTAGATCTTTCTGGCAGCTTCTTACTTGCTTTTCATATCGGTCTGCATTGCGATGAACTTTATTAGCGACATCGATGAGCCACTTTTTCTTTTTCCAAGTTCCACGAATATAACCGCCAGCCCCATCATGATAAGCTAAATAATGAGCTTTGTAATTGTATTGACCGATACCTGTGCGTTTTCCAGTACGCGCTACATACCAGCCTATAAAGTCCGTGGCATCGTCAAAGTCATCGCGTTCAGCGCCATTGTTTCCGGTAGATCTTTTGTATTCATCCCAAGTGCCATCTAGCGCTTGTGCGTAACCATAGGCTGTTGAGGGGCGTTTACCAGGCAATAATCCTAGCACACGACGTTTGCCGCGCTCGGGTTTTGCGTCATGTGTAAATGAACTTTCCTGGCGAATAATCGCGAGTTGTAATCCTATCGGTGCACCCCACTTTTTGGCGGTTGCACGTGTCGCTCGGTACCAAGATTTGTTTTCTTTTAGGAAGACGCAGGCATTGTCTTGTTGCTTGGGAGGAGAAGATGCACAAGCTCCCAAAAAGAGTGTGCTAGTAAGGAGAAGTGAACAAGTAAGCTTTTTCATATCAACCATTTTCTTCGTTAATGCCCAATGATGCAAGTTACAGATTTAAAAAGTGTGATTGCGTTTAGGTCTCCATTGAAAACAAAAAACGCCGAAGCAGCTAAGCTTCGGCGTTTAAAGTAATCTCTAAGTTCTAACGAACTCTAAGCGATTAGCACTTGTAGTACATGTCGAACTCAACCGGGTGTGGGTGAAGTTCAAGGTTCATCACTTCTTCCATTTTTAGCTCGATGTATGCATCGATTTGGTCGTCATCGAATACGCCACCAGCTTTTAGGAAGTCACGGTCTTTGTCTAAAGCTTCTAGAGCTTCACGAAGAGAGCCACAAACTTGTGGAATTGCAGCTGCTTCTTCAGCAGGTAGGTCGTAAAGGTCTTTATCCAAAGCGTCACCTGGGTGAATTTTGTTTTGGATACCGTCAAGACCAGCCATTAGAAGGGCTGCGAATGTTAGATATGGGTTACCGGCTGGGTCAGGGAAACGTGTTTCGATACGTTTCGCTTTTGGCCCTGAACCGTAAGGAATACGGATAGAAGCAGAACGGTTACGTGCAGAGTAAGCAAGCATAACTGGAGCTTCATAACCTGGTACAAGACGCTTGTATGAGTTTGTTGAAGCGTTTGTGATCGCGTTCAATGCCTTAGCGTGCTTGATGATACCACCAATGTAGTAAAGACATGTTTCTGAAAGATCAGCATATCCGTCACCTGCGAAAGTTGGCGCGCCATCTTTCCAGATTGATTGGTGAACGTGCATACCCGTACCGTTGTCTTGGAACATTGGCTTAGGCATGAATGTCGCTGTTTTACCGTAAGAAGCTGCAACATTGTGCACAACATATTTATATTGCTGTACGCGGTCAGCCATTTCGATCAATGTGCCGAAAACCATTCCAAGCTCGTGTTGAGCAGGCGCAACTTCGTGGTGTTGCTTTTCTGGCTTCATGCCTAGCTCACCCATTACGGAAAGCATTTCAGAACGCATGTCCTGACATGAATCTACTGGAGGTACTGGGAAGTAACCACCTTTAGGACCTGGGCGGTGACCCATGTTACCTGTTTCGTATTCGCGGTTTGTGTTTGCAGGAAGCTCAGTTGAGTCAAAAGAGTAACCGGTGTTGTGTGGGGCTGTTGACCACTTTACATCGTCAAAAACGAAGAATTCTGGTTCTGGGCCAAAGTATGCTGTGTCACCGATACCTGTAGACTTCAAGTAAGCTTCAGCTTTCTTAGCAGTCATGCGTGGGTCACGGTTATAAGCTGTCATAGTGCCTGGGTTCAGGATATCACAGTTAATAACCATTGTTGTTTGTTGGAAGAATGGGTCGATGTGGGCTGTAGAAGCGTCAGGCATCAAAACCATGTCTGATTCGTTGATTGCTTTCCATCCAGAGATAGATGAACCATCGAACATTGTACCATCTTCGAATAGGCTCTCATCAACTGCATCTGCAGTGAATGTCACGTGCTGCCATTTACCGCGAACATCAGTGAAACGTAGATCTACGAATTGAACATCTTTTTCTTTGATTAATTTTAATACACTTTCGGACACGGGGTCACTCCTCTTTTTGTGTAAGCTTTTGTTTGTGTGACCGCATCATGTCTGTGGGTCTTCGAATTCTAATAGTGGTTGGAATTAAATCGCTTGGTCGCCAGTTTCACCTGTCCGGATACGAACGACTTCAGAAACATCTGATACAAAGATCTTTCCGTCCCCAATTTTTCCTGTTTGGGCGGCACTAGAGACTGCTTCGAGGGCGGCTTCCAGTTGTGAGTCTGCTACGACTACTTCAACTTTTAACTTAGGTAGAAAATCTACGACATATTCAGCGCCGCGATAGAGTTCGGTGTGTCCACGCTGGCGACCAAAACCTTTTGCTTCTAAAACTGTCATGCCTTGCAGGCCGACTTCGTGAAGAGCTTCTTTTACTTCATCGAGTTTGAATGGTTTGATGATCGCTTCAATTTTTTTCATTTTCAATCACACCTTAATTGATCCCGTAGGTCTCTATTGAACCTTAATTTCTGTGGGGACTAGTCCGTGGAGATGTATGCGCGAACTTGCTGTTGTTGAGTAGTGAAATCTATACGTTTTTGTGTGTCTTGATGGTGGTGCTTAATTTTTGTGCGTTGGTGGTCATTATTTGTGCGTTGACGCGGTGTGGTTGTGAATGAAGTTGGTTGGCATCAATATTGGATGGAAATTAAATCAATCAGACCGTCCCTGTGTGTGAACGGTGATTTAAAAAGGGTCGTGAAATGCGTGTTTTAAGCGTAAAACAGATGTATATGGCTGATCAGCGTATGATTGATCTTGGTGTATCTGGTGCGAGCCTAATGGATGCCGCTGGGAGAGCGTGTGCCGATATGGTGCACAAAACTTGGCCAGAAGGGCGTGTTATTATCCTTTGCGGACCAGGGAATAATGGCGGTGACGGTTTTGTTGCCTATCGCTATTTAGAGCAATTTGATCGGGACGTGCACTTATATTTGGCAGGCGAAGTTGATCAATTGACTGGTGATGCAGAGGGGGCTGCTGAGTTGGTTTTAGATGAAATAAGGCCGATCTCGGAATTAAGAAACGAAAACACAGGCGAATTCACCTTCCATCGTGAAGATATAGTTGTTGATGCCATGTTTGGGGCGGGGCTTTCTCGATCATTAGATGGTGAGATTTCTGAACTTGTACGTTCAATCAATACCTCAAATGTATGTGTGTTGAGTGTGGATATTCCTACCGGATTGTCAGGAGACAGCGCGGAAATCAATGGTGACGCTATTAGAAGCGATGTCACGGTGACGTTCGAGGCGCTAAAGCCGGTCCATTTGATGGAGCCCGCTGCTAGCTTATGTGGTCAGATTAAGGTTATTGATATTGGGATCACTGATGAAGTTTTGATGGAAGTGGGGGAGGAAGTCTTTCTGAATAGGCCGAAAGAATGGGCCGACGAAATGCCTTGGCCTAATCGTACCAGTCATAAACATCAACGAGGGAGAGTGGGAGTCGTTGCTGGTCCCGCCGGTTCAACTGGAGCTGCAAGATTAGCTGCTAGAGCTGGATTGAGGATGGGGGCGGGCGTAGTCACAATATTGGGTGAACCTTCAGCGATTCCCGAAATGGCTGCTGATATGCAAGCTGTGATGACTAAATCATATACTGACGTCGATGAATTATTCTTGCTTGGCCGAAATATGAGCAGTTTGGTCGTTGGTCCTGCGGCGGGAGTGAATGAGTTAACGCGCTTCAAAGTGGTAACATTGCTGCAAAGCGGTCTTCCAATGGTGTTGGATGCGGATGCATTGACGGTGTTTGCCAATGATCCATCGTATTTCTTTAGTTTGTTGCACGAAAATTGTGTTCTTACACCGCATGTTGGTGAGTTTGAGCGTATATTTCCCGATCTTCTTGCAAGCGCTGACAATAAGATAAGTGCAGCAAGAGCTGCCGCCCAAAGAGCAGGGTGCGTTATTGTATTGAAAGGTGCAGATACAGTCATTGCAACACCCGACGGGCGAGCGCGGGTAAATGTTCACGGATCCTCATTTTTATCAACGGCGGGATCTGGAGATGTGCTTGCGGGTATGATTGCTGGGTGGATGGCCCAAGGAATGAGCGCTTATGATTCTGCGTCTGCCTCGGTGTGGTTACATGGTGAGGCTTCGCTATCTGGTGGCGCGGGGCTAATCTCAGAAGACCTGATGGTATATTTTCCAAAGATACTCACAAGGTTTTATGAGGAAAAAGGACCAAAAAATGCACTTTGGGAAAGAAAAATTGATTTTAGCTCTTGAACTATAGGGTAAACTTTGTGTAGAGACGCTTCTCCTCTGGTTCGGCGGGTATGGCGGAATTGGTAGACGCACTGGTTTTAGGTACCAGCGCTTATGGCGTGGGGGTTCGAGTCCCTCTACCCGCACCAACCAGAGATGATGTTAGCTTTCGCTACAAAAAATCTTCCAATAAATAGGTTGCCGAATGCATTGATTGTGAGCCAATCAAGTTAGAAGATACCTGCGCGATTGAACGAAAATTTTCTTTGAAATAAGTGATATAGATGGGGTTAGATCGCTTAATCTGGATAATCGGCTCAATTCATCTCGATTCTACGATGGACAGCGGCTCTTCGGTGTGACATACCACCCGCCAAACTTGCGCGGCGCTAGCTTTTAAACTAGCTCAGGCAGCCGCCTTTTATGTCATAACACTCCCGAGCTGCCTGCGTGTGCAATTGGGGCAAACAGAATTTGAGGAATCTGTGATGAACGTCACTGAGACCAAGTCCGAAGGACTGACTCGCGAATATAATGTAGTTGTCTCTAAAGACAGCTTGGCGGAAAAGCTTGAAGCTAAAATTACTCAGCTTCGCCCGCAAATGAACTTAAAAGGATTCCGTCCTGGTAAAGTTCCTGTGTCTCACATTCGCAAGACTTACGGAAAGTCCATTCTTGGTGACATCATTCAAGAAGAAGTGAATTCTACTTCTCAGAAAACTCTGGAAGACAAAGAAATCCGTCCTGCGGCTCAGCCCACAATTGAAGTGACTTGTGATCAAGAGCAATTGATCGAAGGTAACGCTGACCTGGAATACTCTATGAAAGTAGAAGTAATGCCAGAATTCGAGCCTGCTGATGTGACCGGAATTGAGCTTGAGCGTCTTGTTGTGGAAGTGACAGACGAAGAAGTTGATGAGGCTTTGAGTAAGCTGGCTGAATCAAACAAGCAGTATGAAGCACGTGGAAAAACAGCAAAAGCACGCGAAGGCGATGCGGTTGTGATTGACTTTGCTGGTTCTATCGATGGTGAAGCCTTTGATGGTGGTACAGCTGAAGGTCAAACAATTGTTCTAGGTGAAGGTCGTTTCATCCCGGGATTTGAAGACCAATTGATTGGTGCAAAAACGAATCAAGAAGTTGAAGTTAAAGTTACATTCCCTGAGGATTACCCAGCAGAAAACCTAGCAGGTAAAGATGCTGTGTTTGAGACTAAAGTGAACGAAGTTCGTGCTCCTAAAGAAGCAACGATTGATGATGAGTTCGCTAAAGGATTGGGCATTGAAGATCTTGCTACTCTTAAAGACTTGCTTTCAAAAAACATCGAGCAAGAACTTGCTGGTGGATCACGTCAACGTTTGAAGCGTGTTCTTCTAGATGCACTTGATGAGCGTCATGACTTTGAGCTTCCTCCTGGCATGGTTGAAGCTGAATTTGATCAAATCTGGAAACAGTTTGAGCAAGAAAAAGAAGCTGGCCGTTTGGATGACGAAGACAAAGAGAAGAGTGAAGACGATCTTAAGGTGGAATACCGTAAGATTGCTGAGCGTCGTGTGCGTTTGGGTCTCGTCCTTGCTGAAATCGGCCGCATCAACAAAGTTGAAATCAAGCAAGAAGAAGTTTCACGTGCATTGAACCAGGAAGCTGCACGTTTCCCTGGTCAAGAGCAGCAAGTTGTTGAGTTCTACTCTAAGAACCCTGCTGCAATGGCTCAGCTGCGTGCACCACTATTTGAAGAGAAGGTGGTGGACTACATTATCGAACGCGCGGAAGTGACTGACAAAACAGTGACACGTGAAGAGTTAGAAAAAGCTCTTGAAGAAGAATAAGGAACTTTTTGTTCTTTGAATTTTAAAAGGCTATCGACTGAAGTTGATAGCCTTTTTCATTTGTAGAATTTACTTGATTTGCTCACTAAGAATTAGGACTTTTCTGTATAAGTGAGCAATCATGTGCAATTTTTAAGGTAATGATTGCCTTATGCACGGAGAAATTAATATTTGAGGGCTTGCGCGAAGTCGCTTGAGATCAAATATTGAAGCCTGAATGTTACGAGTCGTATCAATCGATATGACGATAGCCAAAAGACTGCGAGATTATGCACGATCCAATTGAGACCGCGATGAACCTAGTGCCGATGGTGGTGGAACAAAGTAGCCGTGGTGAGCGCGCCTACGATATTTTTTCACGCCTTCTTAAAGAGCGTATCATTTTTGTGACTGGTCCTATTGAAGATGGCATGGCGACTTTGATCACTGCTCAATTGCTTTTCCTTGAGTCTGAAAACCCTAAAAAAGAAATTTCGATGTATATCAACTCGCCGGGCGGTGTTGTCTCATCAGGTTTGGCTATCTACGACACGATGCAATACATTAGTGCACCTGTGTCTACAGCGTGTATTGGTATGGCAGCTAGCATGGGCTCATTGCTTCTTGCTGCTGGAGAGAATGGAATGCGCTTTGCTACGCCAAATGCGCGTATCATGGTTCACCAACCATCTGGCGGATATCGCGGTGTAGCTTCTGACATCGAGCGTCACGCTGATGAGATCCAAGGTATCAAAAAGAATTTGAACAATATCTATGTGAAGCACACTGGTCAGAAGTATGATGCGATTGAGAAAAAGCTAGACCGTGATAGCTTCATGACATCTTCTGAGGCAGTGGATTTTGGTATTATCGATCGTGTGTTCGAGAAGCGTGCCGGTCCGGAAGAATAGTTTTTCAAGGCGTTTGTATTTTTAAAACGTCATAATTTAGCTTTGAATCTCGGTTTTTGTGTTAATCGATTAGTCAAAGCTTTAGTGTATACTCTCGTAAATCGGGAGAAACCTCTCGGAAACGATTGGTGAGCTAAAATAGCGTATTGGGTCGCAAAAGGTGAGATAGGCCTCGCCGGCGGCCCCACAAGTTGAGGTGTCTATGACCAAGAACGCATCAGGTGGCGATAGTAAGAGCACATTGTATTGCTCCTTCTGTGGTAAGAGCCAACACGAAGTTAAAAAGCTGATCGCGGGGCCAACCGTTTTCATCTGTGACGAATGTGTCGAACTTTGTATGGATATCATCCGCGAAGAAAACAAGACGACGCTTGTTAAGTCTTCTGAAGGTGTACCAACACCTCAAGAGATTTGCGATGTTCTTGATGATTATGTTATCGGACAGGGCCAAGCTAAGCGAGTTCTGGCGGTTGCAGTTCATAACCACTATAAACGTTTGAGCCATGCTTCTAAGAACGGTAGCGATGTAGAGCTGGCGAAGTCTAACATTCTACTCGTGGGTCCAACGGGGTGTGGTAAGACGTTACTAGCGCAAACACTTGCTCGTATTATTGATGTGCCGTTTACAATGGCAGATGCAACAACACTTACCGAAGCAGGTTATGTAGGTGAAGATGTTGAAAACATTATCCTGAAACTCCTTCAAGCATCTGATTACAATGTAGAACGTGCTCAGCGCGGTATTGTTTACATCGATGAGATCGATAAGATTTCTCGCAAGTCTGATAATCCATCTATTACACGAGATGTATCAGGTGAAGGTGTACAGCAGGCTCTCTTGAAGATCATGGAGGGAACAGTAGCTTCTGTGCCTCCACAAGGTGGACGTAAGCACCCTCAACAAGAATTCCTACAGGTGGATACAACAAACATGTTGTTCATTTGTGGTGGTGCTTTTGCTGGCCTAGATAAAGTGATTTCTGATCGTGGCCAAGGTTCTTCGATTGGTTTTGGTGCTCAAGTATCAGACCCTGATGAGCGCCGTGTGGGTGCTGTTCTTCAAGATTGTGAACCGGAAGACCTAGTGAAATTTGGTTTGATCCCTGAATTTATTGGTCGTCTACCAGTTATCGCGACTCTAGAAGATCTAGATGCTGAATCATTGGTTGAGATTCTTACTCAGCCGAAGAACGCGCTGTTGAAGCAGTACCAGCGCCTATTCGACATGGAGAGTGTAGAGCTTACATTCTCAGAAGATGCGCTTATGGCTGTTGCAAATAAAGCTATTGAACGCCGTACAGGTGCACGTGGTCTACGTTCAATTTTGGAAGGTATTCTACTCGACACAATGTTTGAATTGCCAAATCTTCGTGGAATCGAAGAAGTGGTGGTGAATGCTGAAGTTGTTGAAGGGCGTGCAAAGCCGCTTTATGTACATGGCGAGAATGCTGCAGAAACGGGCGAAGCCTCTTAATTGAGTTAATTCGTGATAAATATGCAGTAAAAACTGTATTTAAGTGATTTTATGCGTCCGTCATGGGTTGAAGCCTGTGGCGGACGCATCCACATTTAAGGCATGGAATGATTATCCGTTTGCGGAGAAACATTCAGCCTAAGAAATATAAGATCAAGATGTGTCATGCCGATATTGGGTGATAATGTCTTGCAGGAGAAGTAAATGTCTGAACGCAAATCCCTCCCAGTCCTCCCACTGCGTGATATTGTTGTGTTTCCTCAAATGGTGGCTCCACTATTTGTTGGACGCGATAAGTCTGTGCGTGCGCTTGAGGAGGTGGGAAGCGAAGGCGGTGAGATACTCTTAGTAGCTCAAAAAGATGCTGGAACAGATGATCCTGTTGCTGAGGACCTATTTGAAACAGGTGCGATCGCAACCATTTTACAATTGTTGAAATTGCCTGATGGCACGGTGAAAGTCTTGGTTGAAGGAAAGCAACGTGCGAAATTGCGCGAGCTTGTTGATCAAGGGGATTATTATACAGCCAATATTGAGACAATCGAAGAGCCTCTTGAGGAAGAAGAAGGCGAAGCGTCAGCTCTCATGAGAACTGTTGTTGAGCAGTTTGAAGGTTATGTAAAACTAAACCGTAAGATTCCGCCTGACACTGTCGGCAATGTATCGCAAATCACTGACCCAGGACGTTTGGCTGATGCTGTGTCCGCGCAATTGTCTATCAAGATCACAGAAAAACAAGAATTACTCGAACTTGCGAGCGTTTCTGAGCGCCTTGAGAAAGTCTATTCGCTTATGGAAGGCGAGATCGGAATGCTTCAAATGGAGCGCAAGATCCGTAACCGCGTAAAGCGTCAGATGGAGAAAACTCAACGCGAGTATTATTTGAATGAGCAAATGAAAGCCATTCAACGTGAGTTGGGCGATCAGAATGAAGAAAAAGACGAATTAGCTGAATTAGAAGAAAAGCTAAATGCTCTTGATCTTCCCGAAGAGGTGCAGACGAAAGCGAATGCTGAGCTTAAGAAGCTTCGTCAGATGAGCCCTATGTCTGCTGAATCAACAGTGGTTCGCAATTATCTGGATTGGGTTCTGGCGTTGCCCTGGGGAGAACGTAAGGAAATCAATACAGAACAAAGCGTTGCTGAAGAAATCCTTGAGGGTGATCACTATGGTCTAGACAAGGTCAAAGAGCGTATTCTTGAGTATTTAGCGGTCCAATCACGTACGAAAAAATTGCGCGGTCCTATATTGTGTCTAGTTGGTCCTCCCGGTGTTGGTAAAACATCGCTTGGGCATTCAATTGCTAAAGCGACTGGCCGCGACTTTGTGCGCGTATCACTAGGTGGTGTGCGGGATGAAGCAGAAATACGTGGGCACAGACGTACATATATCGGATCAATGCCCGGGCGTATTATCCAATCATTGAAGAAAGCAAAAACGGGGAATCCGTTATTCCTTTTGGATGAGATTGATAAGCTTGGGCAAGACTATCGCGGTGACCCATCTGCGGCGTTGTTGGAAGTGCTTGATCCAGCTCAAAACGGTACGTTTAACGACCATTACCTTGAGGTTGATTACGATCTTTCGGACATCATGTTTGTAACCACTGCAAACTCTCTGAACATGCCGCAGCCATTGTTGGACCGTATGGAGATCATTCGCATTGCTGGTTACACAGAGGATGAGAAACTTGAGATTTCTAAACGTCACCTCATTCCAAAGATTGTAAAAGATCATGGTCTGAAGGATGGTGAGTGGAGTGTAACTGATGGTGCGCTTCGCGATCTTGTTCGCTACTACACACGTGAAGCAGGTGTGCGTAATTTAGAGCGTGAAATCTCTCGTCTAGCACGTAAAGCTGTTCGTGAAATTGTGCAGGGCGTATCTTTGTCTGTCACTGTTACTCAAGATAATCTGGCGCATTATGCGGGTATCCGGAAGCATCGTTTTGGCCTCACAGAAATGGATGATCAAGTGGGTGCCGTAACTGGACTTGCTTGGACCGAGGTCGGTGGCGACCTTCTTTCCATCGAGGCTGTTCAGATGCCGGGACCTGGTAAAGTCACAGTTACAGGAAATCTGCGCGATGTAATGAAAGAGTCGATTTCAGCGGCAAACTCTCTAGTAAAAGCGCGCGCGGCATCATTTGGAATTAGTCCGAAGGTGTTCAACAACACCGATATTCACGTTCACGTGCCTGAAGGGGCGACTCCGAAAGATGGTCCCTCAGCTGGTATTGCCATGACAACGGCTATCGTATCTCTACTGACTAATAATCCTGTATCTCGTGATGTGGCGATGACTGGAGAGATTACATTGCGTGGCCGTGTCTTGCCGATTGGTGGACTTAAGGAAAAACTTTTGGCTGCTCTTCGCGGTGGCGTAAAAACAGTATTGATTCCGCAAGAGAATGAAAAGGACCTTGATGACATTCCGGAAAATGTCAAAGAAGGTTTGGAGATCATTCCTGTGTCGTCAATTGATCAAGTTTTGGCGCGTGCTCTGACTCGTCCAATTGCTGCAATTGATTGGACTGAAGAAGATGATGCTCAACTTCGGGCTGGCTTTGGACGTACACCGCCTACGGATGGCTCCAACATCCCGCCAGCGCATTAAACGGCAATATTTTCTACCGTTTTAGGTAGGTAAATTTAAGGAAAACCTCCGTCAGAATTTGATGGAGGTTTTTTTATGAGATTTATTCGTTTTTTTTGAAATTAACCGTTGCAGTCTTTGGAAAACATGTATATTTCATGGCTCCTCAGATGGAGAGGGCGGTTAGCTCAGTTGGTAGAGCATTTCGTTTACACCGAAAGGGTCAGCGGTTCGAGACCGTTACCGCCCACCATTTGAAATCAATAGACCTAGTTCTGTTGAATTATAATTATTCTTCACGAAAATTAGTATCACAAATTCATCCTGAAATTTTTGTCCTGAATGTCAAAATTTGACTTTGGATGGTTTGCCATAATCGATGGACGTTTGGGATCGACATATTATCTTTCCCTAAGCTTGAGTGGAGTTTATTTGGGATACAGTAAGTTAATTGTGTTGCTGTCAAAGTTCTCAACGTTTGAAATTCCAATGAATCGAGCAATACGATTCAATTCGGCATTTAATCTTTGTGTTCGTGATTTTGACCATTTGAGATTGCTCTCAGACCAAAGATTTAGGATTCTCAGAGCATTGGATTTGCGGTCTGCCTTGATTTCAATTCTGCCAATAAATCTATCGCCCTCAAGCAATGGATAAACATAATATCCCCATTGCCGCTTTTTCGCGGGAACAAACATTTCAATCGTGTAGTCAAACCCAAACAGGTATTTGAGGCGCTTTCTGTCACGAATGGCTGGATCAAAAGGATTGATAATTCGAAGCCTGTTGTTGGTCGATGATAGATTTTCTATACGTGTTTCAATGTCGATTGGAGCGTATACATCGCGCCATATCCCATCTTTGCCTTCAACAGAAACAGGCATGAGAGAAGAGCTAGATTTTGCGCTCCATTTTTTCACTTCAGACAAATCGACAGCATCCCAAAAGCGCTGAATTTCTCCTTCTGAAGCGAAAGCCAATCGATCTAGTGCATTGCGGCATAACCAAGCTATTTGTTCTTTGTCTGCAACGGTTTGGCTAATGAAATGATGAGGAATTACACTCTTCGCCAAACCATAGAATTTCGTGAAATTCTCTCGATGCGAGGTGGTCAACTCTCCAGAGTACCATAGATAATCCAAGGCTAATTTGTGCGGCGGTCTAGACCACATCTTCTTTTGACCGGTAATCTTGGTATCAAACGCCTTTGTGCTCAGTGGTCCTTCGGATTGAATTCGCTTCTTTAGTTCATTCATGTTCGGCAATGCTTCATGCCAACCCCATCGCCGAGTTTGCTTTTCCAATCTTTCAAATTGCCGGGTCCAAAATGGATAAAACTCCATCGGGATCACTGACGCATCATGCGTGAAATGTTCAAAAACCTTTCTTTCATCGCGCAATAGTTTGTCGAGCATTGGTTCGCGGTAATTTTGATTTCGGCTCCACAAAATATGGTGGTGTGCACGAGCAACAACTTGAATTGTATCAAGTTGTACAAACCCCAAACGTTTGATGATTAGGTTTAGATCTAATTCTCCGGTCGGGGAGCCGCTTAGACCTTGCGCGTCTAACCACAGCCTACGCGCAGTTTGGTTTTCAATTTTGAATGCATTTGAAATTAGCGTAATTCCTTGATTAGAGTTTTATGTATGACGGTCAGTATAGTTGAATGTGATTGTATGCGGCGCAATCATAAATTTGAAATTGTATCTGTAAGCATAATGCTCAAGGTATCAAAAAAAAAGACCGTTCCATCAAGTGAAAACCATTCAGAATATGCAAGCTTCGATTGAAAGAAAACTTGATAATTGAGAGCGAAAAAATGAGTACGTTTGGTGCATTGGTAAACGGTAAAATTGTCGCGACTGATAAAAAACATCCTGTCATAAATCCTTCGACAGAAGAGGTAATTGCTGATTTTTATGTGGCCAACGAAGAGGCGCTCAATATTGCGGTGAAAGCCGCAAACATTGCTCAAAGTCAATGGTGCAACACGGACTATGATACCAGAAAGAAGTTGCTTTTAGAAATTGCTGAAATTGTATCAAATAACAAAAATGAACTCGCAAAATTGCTTACGATGGAGCAGGGAAAACCGTTTGTTGAAGCCGTTGGCGAAATCGATATGTCGATCGCAGCATTGCATCATTACTCGGAGCAACGGTTAGACTCTGAGAGCCTCGTAGAAACTGATAATTTGAAAGTTGAAAAACACTATACACCCTATGGGGTTGTCGCTGGAATTATCCCGTGGAATTTTCCTTTTGCAATAGCTATTAGTAAGCTCGCTCCAGCATTAATTACTGGAAATTCGGTCATCCTTAAACCAGCGCCAACGACTCCATTGTCTACCATGCGTTTGGGAGCATTGATCGCTCAGATAGTACCGCCAGGATTGGTACAAATATTGGGAGATGACGGCAGTGTGGGAGAAAAACTGGTGTCGCACCCCGATGTCCACAAAATATCGTTTACTGGTTCTACACCCACTGGAAAAAAAGTGATGCGTTCAGCAGCGTCACATCTGAAACGACTCAATCTGGAATTAGGAGGCAATGATCCGGCGATTGTTTTGGCAGATGCGGATGTTGCTGTTTCAGCGGCAACTATTGCTACAATTGCTTTTCTAAATTCTGGGCAGGTGTGTACCGCGATCAAGCGCGTATATGTGCATAATGATGTTTACGATGAATTTTGCGATACGGTGGTTGGTGTTGTTAACCAGTTTGTTCAAGGGGATGGACTAGATCCAGCAAGCACACATGGTCCGGTACAGAACCTAAGCCAATATGAAAAACTCGTTAGTCTTTTAACCGACGCAAAGCAGTCGGGGCGCGTATTGTTAGGCGGAGAAGTTCCAAATCAAAACGGGTATTTTATTTCACCCACTGTGATTGCGGATTTAGATGATAGTTCGCCACTCGTGAGTGAAGAACAATTTGGCCCAATATTACCAATTCTTCGTTTTGATGATGAAGATGAAGTCATTCAACGTGCGAATAGTTCTGCATATGGCCTTACAGCATCAATATGGTCCTCAGACATTGAGCTCGCTCGTCAAATTGCCCGTCAAATAGATGCCGGAACTGTTTGGATAAACAAGCATCTGGACTTGAACTTTGATTACCCAATGAGTCCGTGCAAGGAATCTGGAATTGGTGTGGAACTAGGCGACGAAGGCCTTAAGCAGTTTGCGCAATTGCATGTGGTCAATGGCTAGCCAATTTTTGTGGCATTGGCGTTTTAAATAAAACTAGGAATAAAATTGTGTTTGCTAGCACCTATTTGCAAGCAAGGGACGCTTTTCTTAAGGCTGTTTCCATTGCTGATGCACGTTTAGAAACTATCGCATTTCCAAACGGAAGTACAAAAAACGGCGACGATTTATTTGTGGATATAGCTTCCATTGGCTCCAAGAGCGCACCAAATGTGATCCTTTGTATTTCGGGAACACACGGGGTGGAAGGTTTTGCAGGTTCAGCCTGCCAAATTGATATACTAGAGCGTCTGATCGATGAAGATTTTGGATCGGATTTGAAGCTAGTATTGATCCACTCAATAAATCCGTTTGGGTTTGCCAATGGTAGGCGAGTCAATGAAGACAACATTGATCTAAATAGGAATTTTATAGATTTTTCGCAGCCTTTGCCGGACAATGATAGGGCAATTCAAGCCGCAGCTAACTTGATGCCTATAAATGGTACATTAGAAGCATATCATAAAACTGAGAAATACATTCAACTCTTGCTGGATACCAATAAAATTTATCAGGTCGCGAGTGATTTACAGCCTGGTCAATTTCAGGATGAAGCGGGTTTATTCTATGGTGGACGTGAGCCATCGTGGTCCCACGAAACTTTTCGCAAATTGTGCTCCAAATATCTGTCGGATGCAAAGAATATAGTTGCGATAGATTATCATACAGGATTGGGAGAGACGGGCGTTGGAGAACTTATATTTGTAAGTCCTCATCAAAGGGAAGTCACGAAAAAGATTGAGTCTATCTTTACAGGGCCACTAAGTATTGCAGGGGCTGAAGATTCGGTTTCGTCTGAAGTAACCGGCCCACTTATCAGCTCCATTGCAGATGAGGTTCCTCAATCAGATGTGTTAGCTGCGGCGCTTGAGTTTGGAACGTGCCCGCTTCAGGATGTTGTTTGGGCTTTAGTTATCGAAAACTGGGCAACAAGGTATTTTTCAGAAGGGCACCCTCTTTTGATTGATGCTCGAGCGCAGTTAAAGAAAGCCTTTTACTGTGAAGGAAATGAGCACTGGCAGCGAGCCATCATTGGGCGGTCAGAACAAGTTTTTGAGGAAGCCAAGAATTATCTGATGAACAACACCTAATTGTTTGCGATATTTGGCTTACTTGAAATGAGTTTGCAGTCTTTAGGTCTGATCCCAAACTTTCTTATGAAGGCGCGTGTAAAAGAGGACACTTCTGAGTACCCTACTTTGTAGGCGGTCTCATTCACTGATAATCCTGTTTCGCTTAGCAATTCACGTGCGATAACTAACCTATGATCGCGCCAATAAGCTTGAACTGATGTTCCATACACATAACGGAATCCGAGGATCAACTTAGTTCGGTTTATACCTATCTGTTTTGCTAATTCGGCTAAAGAAATGGTGTTTTCCAAGTCGTTGGTAATGATTTTCTCTGCTTCTTTGATTCTGTCAAAATCTTTTTCGGATAGTTTCAGGGGGGGGGATTCTTGATTTGATTCAAGCTCTATCATTTTTTGATAAGCGGATGATAGCAGCTCCAAAAATTTGGCCAGCATATATGTAAGGCGGGGCCCGTTATGAAACGTACACGAAGTGATGTCATTTACAGCAAGTGCCATGTTGGCATCCAACGGTAAGGCGCAATGAAAAACACCGGAGTTTTGATTGTCTGATAACCATTTAAAGTTGTCAGGAATATCTTTGGAGGAGATGTTAAGCAACGATGCAAATGCTTTGGGTTTGAGCCATAAACAGGCTACTCGCCAACTCTCCGTTTCATAGGCTACACGATCTATTTCGGAATTGGCTGGATATCGTGTGATTGTGCACGACCTGTCAGAAGTTTCAAATTTTTCTTGCCCGGTGATAACTTCATGTCCATCGCCACCCAATCGAAATTGAATGTGCAACCAATCTTCTTCCCCAATCAATTGTCGATGACGTGCAACGGCTGGAAGTGGAGCGGGAATAGCTGAACTTGCTAGCATGAAGCAATCACTGCTGAATCTTACGAGATCCTGGGTATAACGAATACCATCTTCTTCGGTTGTAATGAGAAAGCCTTGGTCATCATCATAATACATGCCTTTGGGATAAGGCTCAGCACCGTAGACCTGTTTTGCGAGGCTTCTGTTAAAAAGATCGTTATAATCAATTCCTTGCGCTGTACTCATGCTCATCCACCATGTGGTTGTTCTGCTAAGAGAGGGTAAAATCAAATTTGGCTAGTGTCTAGTTTTGTTGTGATTGCTTCCTATTGTGGCTAAAAAAGGTGCTTCCGGACCTAAGCCCGGAAGCAGTTTAATCGAGGCCTATAAAGGGGAGGCTTCGTCAACAGAATGGGTAGGCTGAATCTCTAGCAAATGGGCAAAACTTGGGGTCCGAAGTTTTGAATTGTTAAAAGCCAGAATGAATGCCTCCTCCCTAGGTCAAGACAATTAGAGCTTTGATAGCGTGATTAGAATTGCATCCAGAAGCAGTATTGTCCCGATCATCTCGGTCCAATTTTTTGTCTTTTCGGTTGTGCGGCGCAATGGCACGCATTTAACACCTTCAATGACTGTTGAGACGAATGTAGAATGCCAAACCTATGGTGAAGCGATAGTTATAGCTCTTTAACTAGAGCTAATATTGTACTGCATTTCTGTCGTGCTGTGTGAATGAGGATCTTTCGGATTGTGCACGGTTCGAAACGAAGTGATTGCTCGCTTCTTTGAAACTTCGCATCTGATGTAACCTCGTTGATCTTCGCCAATATAATCAACATGTGGGTTTTGATTTTTTGCATTCTGCACAACGGGCAACCAAGGGCACAATGAAGAGATTGAAGTCGCTGCGAAATTGTGAGCGACTCTTGCCGTCTTAGAATTCGTTGGATCTTTGTGAATTCCCATAGCAGCAGCGCAGTGCCAATCACCACTCATAACTATGGATTCGCTTGTGGAATGGTCAAAAGCATTTATTAGTTTTTGCCTCTGAACTGGGTACCCGTCCCATTGATCCATATTGAATCGGTCGCCTTCTTCTGAACCATAATTGAATGGCGCAAACCAAGATTGCTGGGCGATGATATTGAATGGAGATTCTGATCGTTTAATCCGCTCTAGCAGCCAATTTTCTTGAGTTTTTCCTGTCATGGTCAGATTCGGGTCATGCATTTCCTCGCATGCTTCCTCTGATGGGAAGCCTTGCCCGCATGGCGGTTGGGAGCGGTATTGCCGAGTGTCGAGCATACTGACTGAAGCTGGTCCCATTTCAAACTCATCATAAAGTGGGAGGTCAGCATTCACTCCATTTAATAGTACCGGTCGCTCTATTGGCATGTGCTCATAAAACGCTTGCAGTGCAGCTCTTTTTCGAATTGCAAATTCCAGAGGCGTTTGTTTTTTGGGGTCTTCGGGAAATTCTCCCGCCCAATTATTATCAACTTCATGATCGTCGAGTGAGACAATCCATGGCGCTGCCGCATGGGCTGCTTGCAATTGCGGATCGCCTTTATACAAAGCATGTCGATTGCGGTACTGATAAAGAGTAGCTGCCTCGGGACCATCATGTTGCCGGACAATTTCGTACGCCACAGTGCTATTTTTGAGCTTTAATTGGTGTTTGCCTAAAGCATGTTTGGCACCTTCATAGATGTAATCTCCCAAATGAATAATAGCGTCTGGATTCCACTGTACCAAGTCTTTATAGGCAGCATAGAAATTAGTTTCGTAGTGCTGGCAGTTTGCAAATGCTAATTTTACGGAATCCGCATTTGGGTCAGTTGTTCGCGTACGGCCTATAGGGCTGTCATCTTCTCCGAAGTAGAATTGGTACCAATATTCTCGTCCAGGCTCGAGGCCTTTGGCTGTTACGTGAATTGAATGAGCTTTGGATTCATCTGTTCGCACTAGGCCATCCAAAATGGTATTCCTCATAGCGCTATCCGAACACACTCTATATCTTACTTCTACTGCGCCTTCTGGCATGCCGCCGCCAATTGAGGGATCTGGAGCAAGGCGTGTCCACAACACAACGCTACTTGAGCGCGGACAACCTGAAGCAACGCCCAGAGTGAAGTGGTAATTAGTGCTAATTCCCGCTGAAGCGAGAGGTACCCAAAGTGGAGCACTTAAAGCTGTAAAAAATCGTCTCCTGCTAAACATGATTATCTCTCTAAATCAGCCAGTGTTCCATTATCACAATTCATTCCGCCGAGTGATATTGCCCAACCATATTTGTAACAACCATGTTTGTTGGTAAGAAAAAATTGCCCGTGAGGTAGTAAAACTAGTCTCCAAGCTCTCACGGCGCTACCGATATAATTGGGTAAATTCCATTAAAAACTTAGCTGTTTTACATTAAATGATTACGGAAATAATGGAGAAGTAGTATTTGCTGGGGCTTGAAACTAGAGCGGTGTGAAGAAGTACTTCTTTCGTGCGCTGCTCAATTCAACGTAGTTTTGTTGTGCTAAATAATTAGTTATAAAAACAATAGCATATTATTGTTTCTGTGACGTTTAGACAAATACATTATCGTTGAAAAAATCTATTTGGTAGGAATTGAAGTGACGAAGGATTATCGATTTCCACAAGACTAAATGGAAGCATTGAGCAAGCCGAATTAAATGTGGCAATCTTCTTTTCCCATGTCGCAGGTTTTTTCGATTTTTGGAAGAATTGGGGTGTAATTTTGCAAATTGGCGATCATTTACAACGGTCCATTCACGTATACTTTGACATCAAACAACAGTCACCACAGCGATAAGCATCGCGTTTTGAATGTCAGAGGAATTAGATGATCAGTACAGTTTTAGCCACCCGTTCTTCGACTAAGCAGTCGCGAATTAGGACAGTATTGTTAGCTAGTTCAGCCTTCTTATTGGCATCTTGTACCGGAGAAAATATTTCCACTCCTGAAGCATCTGAATCTAGCGCGAATAAACTAGCTTTCTCGCAAGCTGGTGCCATTACGAATGAAAGATTGAAGGGTGCCCATTCGGAGCCAGAACAATGGTTGACTGGTGGTCGCGACTATCAACAATCCTATTATTCTCCTCTTGATAAAATCAATGAAGGCAATATCGATCAACTCGGTGTCGCTTGGACTTATGATATTGATTCAGAAGATGGTTTTGAAGCAACGCCAATAGTTGTCGATGGTATGATGTACGCTAGTGGCCCTCGTGGATCGGTGTATGTTTTGAATGCAGAAACTGGTGAGGAAATTTGGACATTTCTCCCAGAAATAGATCCCCAAATTTATCGCAAGGTTTGTTGTGGCGTGGTCAATCGCGGTCTAACCGTTTGGAAGGGCAATGTGTATGTAGCATCTTTGGATGGTTACCTTTATGCGCTTGATGCCAAATCAGGAGATATTGTTTGGAAAAGCGATACAATTGTTGACCGTGAAAGAGGTTACTCCGTTACAGGTTCACCTTATATGGCCGGTGATTTGGTTATAATCGGAAATAGCGGAGCAGAGCTCGACGCGAGAGGTTATGTAACCGCATACGACTATAAAACTGGTGAAGAGGCCTGGAGATTTTATACAGTACCGGGCAATCCTTCAAATGGGTTTGAGCATCCTGAATTGGAAATGGCAGCAAAAACTTGGGATGAAAACAGTCTTTGGGAAGCTGGTTTGGGGGGCACCGTTTGGGATGGTATGGCTTATGATCCTGAGCTGGATCTACTGTATGTTGGGACAGGAAATTCAGCACCTTATCCCAGAAAATTGAGGAGTCCTTCAGGCGGAGACAATTTGTTTCTTGCGTCCATTCTGGCAATAAACCCCAAAACTGGAAAACTTGTTTGGCACTATCAATCTACACCTGGTGAGAATTGGGATTATACAGCTACTCAGAAAATGATATTGGCCGACATGGTGATAGAAGGTGAAAACCGGAAAGTTATCATGCAAGCTCCCAAGAATGGTTTTTTCTATGTGATAGATAGAGAAACGGGTGAATTGATCTCTGCAGACCCTTATGTTCAAGTCAATTGGGCTAGTCATGTCGACCTCGAAACAGGTCGTCCCGTTGAAACTGGGCAAGGGGAGTATTTCGAAGAACCTAAACTTGTTTTCCCGGGGCCTGCAGGGGGGCACAATTGGCAACCAATGGCTTATAATCCAGGCACTGGGTTGGTGTATATTCCGGCCATGGAAGCCCCAGCGATTTTTTCGATGGTTGATGCTCCGTATTCATACCAAAAAGGGCAACCTCATTTTGCCGCCAAATACATTTTCCCTGTACCGGGTCCATGGGGGTTCGGGTCGGAAATAGCATCAGATTTGCCACCATTTTCTGAACTATCCGAGGGCCAGCCTGACCCTACTGTGAAGGGGATATTGAAAGCTTGGGACCCTGTGCAAAAGAAGGTTGTTTGGGAAGTTGATACTTCTGCGCGTTGGACAGGACAATTGTTTTCTGTGTGGAATGGTGGTGGAGTTATGACCACTGGAGGAGACCTTGTGTTTCAGGGGCGTGGTACCGGTGAATTGGCGATTTTAGATGCCAAATCGGGACGTGAACTTCATGAAGTCAATATAGGCACAAGCATGATGGCAGCTCCGATGAGCTATCAATTGGGAGACAAACAATACGTCGCTATAATGGCTGGGCTAGGCGGGGCGCTTGGAAAACAACATTTGCCAGGTACCGCTGCGTATGAATTTGGAAACAAAGGTCGAATTGTTGCATTGGAGCTTGGTGGAGGGGAAGTGCCCATGCGAAAAGCAAAAATTCATTCCCAATCTAATACCTTGATGCCACCAGTTTCTCGGCGTGGGGATGCGCAAACTATCGAAATGGGAGAAGGCCTTTTTGATAGAACTTGTCGAATTTGTCATGCCAATGCAGGTGCGGCACCAGACCTGACTAAAATGGATCTCGTCGCTCATGAGACGTTTCTAGACATCGTTCTGAAGGGAGCACGAGCAGATAAAGGGATGGGATCGTATGAGGGGGTAATTGATCAGAATGAAGCAGAAGCTATTCACACATTCCTCATTGATAAAGCATGGCAAAACTACGAAAGCGAGGTAGATCAACCTGCCCCACATCAACCGGACGCAGAATGATCCATAAAAGTAGAGATCAATTTATCAAAAAAGCCTCTGACTTTCGAAAAGTCAGAGGCTTTTTATTTAGGAATAACTGTCTAAGATGCTATTTTTGTTGTTCTAATTGTTCAAGCAAATTGGTGAGATCTCTAACCAACCATTCAGGACGGAATTGGTGGGCAGAATGTGGGGCACCAGGATATTCGATGACTGAAATAAGTTCTGGGTGCAGCTGACGAAGTTTTTCATTTTGATCTGACAAGTGAATGTGATCACCAATTGGATCAATCACAATCATTGGCACGTGCAGATTGCGGAAAGTAATCAACGGATGCACACGTCTCCAAGACTGATGCAGCATAGGAGTAACGTGAGCTTCTGCTGGATTAAATGCTGCTTTGGTGCCATCTCCCCAAAGTTTAAGTCCATCGTGACGATATTTAAATTTGCCTTCTTCAGTTTCGACAATTAAACTCGCTAGCATGGCGTACTTGCTTGCTTCAATCTCCTCCGGCCACATCATTTGAAACAGTTCTATTAATTCCTTGAACGCGTCAAAAAAGCTTGGAAATAGTTTTTCACTATTAGGGCCGTACGATAAATCTAGGTCTTTCACCAAATGATAATTTTTCTCCAAATGGCCCTGAACATAGTATGATCCCCCATCTTCAAGCACTAGCGCAAGTGTGCGTTCTGGGTAGTGATCGTAGAAGGTGGTGGAGATAAAACCACCAAGTGAGAGCCCGCCTATAACGGCCTTTTCCATACCTAGTTCATCCATAACTGCGCGAATATCATCAGCTAGATGAGAAAGTGAAAAATCGTAGTTAGAAACTTTCGTTTCACCATGTCCTCGAGAATCCAAGGCAATCACATGAAAACCTGCTTTTGCTAGGTCATCTCCCACTTGCATTAGTCCAAATGAGCGACTTGAATAGCCATGTGACCAGATTAGTGGAATTCCTCCAGGTTCACCCCATTCGAGGTAGAACATATCAATTCCGTTCACAGTAATTGATTTTCCATGGTCTTTGCGAACCTGTTCGTATTCTTGAATTGCCAGTTCTAAGTTTTTGCGATTCTCAGTTGTATCTGCAAAATTGAGATAGCTAGGTGTTTGCACTACTGATGTCGTTGCTTCTTCGGGCTTGGGTGGTGTTGCGCAAGCCGAAAGGCAGAATAAGCTTGCTGATGCTGACATGAGTATCTGACGAGCGTTAAGTTTAATGATCATGAAAATGCTTCTCCAGTTGCAAGGCAGATTGAAATTACGCGCCTGAAATATTTGGAAAAAAAAGTATTAGTTTACCCAACCAGTTAAGTGAGCGTTCAAAACAATAAATTGATGTTCAATACTCGGATTTGTTCCAAATTATACAGAGCATAAAGAGTAATTGGTTATTCTCTATAAACGCCTTTTCTGATGAAATAAGAATATCATGATGCTTTTCTTTGCGGTATCGAATTGAATTGTCCGTTCGGTTCAAGTTTTATGCTTCAAGACACATTTTAAGACGTTTGTCGCTATTGGGGTGTGCAAAAGTCAGTGGTGTGCTGGCGGAGGAGTGGATGGCATGAAAGATGTGACATCAGTATCCAAAATCACCCAAGAGTTATTGAATGCTGGATATAGTTTTGAGGATGTTACCAAAATCTGGGGAGGTAATTTGATGCGTGTGATGCGTGAAGTTGAGGCGTTTAAAGAAACTTATCGCGCATAACTTTTTATGAAGATATTGGCTCAATATTGGCCGATATCGTGTTCAAATTGAACTTATTCTTGAAAGCTCAAGCTCAAGCTCAAGCTCAAGCTCAAGCTCAAGCTCAAGCTCAAGCTCAAATTCGAATTTTTCTGAGATCTATTTAGTATCTGTTCGTGATTGTTTTAGTTCCGAAGAGATGAGTGGTTCTTTACAGTGCGAACATCCTACGATTGGGTCGAGTTCGTTCCCACAGATTTTATGATGAAGTAAGACAGGCGGGCCTTCGGTGGAACCGTAATACTTGTCGCCCCAGCGCATCAACATGAGCAATACGGTGTAATAATCATATCCTTTATGAGTAAGCCAGTATTCAAACCTGTCTGGTCGTGTTTGGTACAACACCTCAGTTAGAACGTTGTTTTCAACAAGCCAGTTGAGGCGTTCAGAAAGAATGTTTGTGGCGATTGCAGTATCGTTTAAAATATCGTCATATCTGCGAATGTTCGTGAACACAGAGCGAAGAATTAAGCTGGCCCATCGGTCGCCCAAAATTTCAACAGAATCCGTATACAAAAGGTCCAATTCCGATAGGTTGTCTCGGCTTCTGTTTTGTCTGCGTCTGATGTAACTGGCTTCCATCAAGCCAACACCTGGTCCTTCTTTCCACTCTAAATCTTTGGATTTGATAATTTGCTTGCAATGACCGCAAATAGGTTCAGGGTTTGTAGGAGAGCCGCAAGCAGTGTGAACTAGTTGCACATCGAATTTTGTCGTCTTAGTTGACCATTTTTTTTCAAAACGAAGCAACATCATAGCAACCCACTCCAAGTCCAACCCTTTCGGAGTGAATCTATATTCATAGCGGAGAGGTTTTTGGCTGTAGGGTTCCTTAAAAACGATGTCTGCTGCGATCAGTTTTTTTAGGCGATCTGATACGACTGATTTAGGCAATTTTGTTCGAGTTTGAATGCTCTTGAATTGGCGTTCGCCTAACCAGATTGTTTCCAGAATTAGTAAAGTGGGGACGTCGCCGATATCATTGAGGGCACGCCAAATAGAGCATGTTTTGATTAACCTAGGAGCGTCTTGGGCTGTCTCTGGAGGCGTGTTCGGTTGTATAGGCTGCATATCAAATCGGATTACTTTTGGAGACGTAAGTTTAGACTAAGAAGTTATACTGTATATAGGCAAATGCTTAGACTCAAGAAAATCTATAGTTTAGTCTTTATGTATGTACAAAATATACAACAAACTCAATTAAACTTGCAAAATAAAACTAATGTACGTGTTTTGGTTAGGCGTGAAAAAGCGATTTGGTTTCACTAAAATTGATTTATATTTCAAATATTTGGGAAAAATAAATATAAGTCTGATATTGTTTCTATTTTAAGTATTTCAATGACATCATATAGTAACTTGCATTGACATACCTACTATGGCGGTGCAGGATTTTTACTCAACGCGAATTTAGTTCAAAATAATAAATGACAATTGTCGCAGCGTTTGAGGGAGGAAATTATGAGGAATTTGTGGACAAGAATTGTCCTGCTTGGAACAAGTTCACTGGTGTCAGTCGGAGCGGCAATCGCTCAAGATCAAACTGAGACGGATAATGGACCAAAGTTAGAAACGATTGTTGTAACAGCGCAATCTCGACAAGAGAGTTTGCAGGATGTCCCTGTGTCGGTGTCCGCAGTTGATTCAGAAACTATTTCGGCCCGCAATCTATCGAATGTTGAAAATCTGACTGATTTGGCTCCCAATTTCACTTATACAGAAACAGGAATAGCGACGAGCTTCTTTCTGAGAGGAATTGGATCTGGCATCAATCAAGGGTTTGAGCAGTCTGTAGGCGTGTATGTTGATGGCATCAACTTCCCTCGTGGACAGCAGGTGCGTGCACCTTTTTTTGATGTAGAACGGATCGAAGTGTTGCGGGGACCGCAATCAATTCTGTTTGGGAAGAACTCGGTTGCTGGTGCAATCAGTGTCGTGTCTGCAAAACCTACAGACAGTTTTGAAGGATCAATGCTTGGGTCATATGAGTTTTTAGATGGTGAAAGCCTAATTGAGGGAGTCGTATCTGGGCCACTCAGTGACCGTGTTCGAGCGCGCGTTGCGGCAAGATTTAAAGATGCGGACGGTTATTTAGAAAACACAACGCTCAATCAGGATGAACCCCAAAAAGAAGAATTGTCCATTCGCGGAACCTTGGAATTCGATGTTACGGACAATTTATTGGCAACCCTCAAAGCTGAGGTAAGCCGCTTTGATAGTGTAGGGCGTCACATTCAAATTGATAATAGCGCGCCTGCAGTAGCTGGGCCTTTTGCTGGATTGCATTATGGTCAGATACTCGCCAGTCCTTTGTTTAATCAGCATCCGAGTGTGCTAAATGTAGTTCAAGATGATGTTCGTTCTTCAAATGGTGACAACAGCAACAATGATAGCCAAAACTATCAATTAGTATTGGATTATGACCTTAACGGGTTTGAGCTTAAAGCGACTTCGAATTTTCAAAACTTTGAATACGATGAATTAGCGGATGTGGATTATACAGGTGCTGATGTCCTCTCCGGCCTTCAGAGTGAAGAATACTCGCAGTTCTCTCAAGAATTTAGACTAACATCTCCAAAAAATGATCGCTTTGATTACATTCTTGGAGCTTATTACCAATCCTCTGATCATGAATACGCTGCTGACCTAAACATTGCCGCAACATCTGTTTTGGTACCTGTTTTAGAAGCTGCATCACCGGGAGCAGGATTGGGTATTGCAGGAACAGGAACTGACCGTCTTTCCACAGCGGATTCAAAAGTGCTCTCAGTGTTTGCCCAAGGAAATGTCCTTTTTAATGATGATTGGTCATTGCAGTTAGGTGGACGTGTAACTAGGGATGAACGTGATGGATTTAGACGTATGATCGTTACAGCGCTGGGCGGCGGTGATTTACCTGCCTCTCAAGCTGCAGCGGCACCCTTAACATACGCGGCTTTGTTTCAGATCACTTCTACCAATCTTGAAGCGCTTGGTCCTTTTGGTGCGCCATTTGTTGGTGCTCTAGGTGAAGGGCAGGTTTCGGCATCTTTTGAAAAAACGTCTTTTTCTCCTGATGTGAAGCTAGTTTACACGCCAAGTGATGACGTGATGATGTATGCGAGCTGGACACGTGGGAGTAAAGCGGGAGGTTTCGATTTCCTGGCAAACAATAAAGGTTCTGCTGCGACGTTTGAGGAGGGTTTCGTATTTGATGAGGAGATCGCTTCCAACTATGAAGTCGGTGGAAAGTTCTCATTTGGCGGAAATGTTGAGTTAAATGCGGCGGCATACTTCACACAGTTTGAGGACCTTCAAATCTCGATATTTGATGGTGCATTGGGCTTTAACGTCGGAAATGCAGCTGAATCAGAGATCTTTGGGTTGGAATTAGATGGGCGTTGGGCGGTCACAGACCATTTACGTCTATCAGGTGCGTTTGCTTACACAGATTTTGAATTTACTGACTTTAAAAATGGTCAATGTTATTTCGGGCAAACACCTGATTTTGCAAACGGGTTGTGCGACTACACTGGAAAAAGCAATCAATTGGTATCTGAGTTTGCAGGAAATTTGACCGCCGACTTTGATATTCCTCTCGGTGAGAGATATGAGCTTGCGGGGCTTACTGCTTTGAATTTTGCAAGTGACTATGATGCTTCCATCACTTTTGATCCTCTTGGAAAAGAGAATGGATATGTTGAAGCTGATTTGAGGCTGGCATTCCGTCCAGTGGACCGCAAATGGGAATTTGCTGTTCTAGGCGAAAACCTCACAGACAATGAACGATTGACATTGAATGGAGACGCACCGTTGGCAGGATCAACATTCGGATCCAAAACGACCTATGGCCTGTATACTCGGGGCCGGAAAGTCTCAGCTCAATTCAAAGTGCACTTCTAAGAAATATATTTGAATTTGGGGAAGGGAGATATTGAAGTTAAGTTGTCTCCCAACTTTTGTAGCTCTAGTCCTTATATCGGACTAGAGCTTTTTTTAGCGTTTACTTCCATTCGTAAATGAAACCGTTAAGTGCCGATGCTACTCGCTCTTTTTGGTCTTGGGAGTGGATTGCAACCGACGCAACTAATCCCTTTTGCTTATCGTCTTCAATATTGGTGACGTGAGCTTCAATTCCATTGGCTTTAAGCGTCTCGTTGAAGACGCGCTGTATTGCGATTTTCCGCAAGTCTAGTTTGGAGATTTTGCCAACAGGAGTGAGCGGCAAGTGTTCCAGTATTTCGATGTGCTTCGGCCAGGCAGCTTGTTCACTTATCTTGCTTTTTGCGTACTCAATGAGTGAAGTCGCCGTCGTTTTAGAGCCTTTTTGCAGTGACACATATGCGCATGGTGTTTCACCAGCGTGTTTGTCTGGCTGTCCTATCGCTGCCACCAATTCAACATCAGAGTGGCTATCAAGTGCTTCTTCAATGATTGAGGGATCAATATTGTGTCCGCCCCTTATGATGAGATCTTTTTCGCGACCTGTTATCCAAATGTAACCGTCTTCATCCACATACCCTCTATCACCTGTTCTGAGATACCCATCATCCGTGTACACACTGTCATTATCTGAAGCATTTCTGTAAATTTGAGTGTCGCAAATGCCAGGGCCTTTCGCACAGATTTCACCCACTTCTCCTACTTGAGCTAGTGCTGTGTGGCCGTTGCCAGAAGTTCGGATTTGAACATCGCTGTAGGGAAAAGGGATTCCAACTGAGCCTATTTTCTTCATGCCTCCGATCGGGTTGCCTGTCAGAACGGCAGTGGCTTCAGTTAGTCCATAACCCTCCACGACCTCGATGCCCGTTGTTTTTTCAAATCTGTTAAAGACGTCGACGGGGAGAGGAGCCGAACCTGACAGAAGTAACTCAACAGATGAAACATCGGCATTTATTGGATGTTCCATAAGGGCAGACATCGCTGTAGGAACAGCAAGAATGAATGTAACTTTCCATCTTTCTATGAGTTTCCAAAAGTTATCTAAAACTCCATCCCCTCTGAAACCAGCAGCAGTTGGCAGGACAACATGAGCTCCGGAAATGACGGCGCTGCAAACCATCCCGTGACTTCCAAAAACATGAAAAAGTGGAAGAGGGCAGATCGCTACACTTTTGTTGTTGAGTAGGAAAGTTCCTCCTAGCCAGCCAATGTACAAAACTCCTGTTTGCATATGGTCGACAACTTTAGGAGTTCCAGTTGTTCCACCTGTGTGAAAGCTTGCGACAACCCTATCATTCTTTATGTCTTCAAAATTTAGTGTCGGTGTTTGAGAAGTCAGAGCGTCATTGAAAGATATTTGTTTAATGTCTTTGTATTGAACAGCTTGCTTGGACAGGACTTTTACTGCTGTTTTTTTCAATAAAGGAAGATATTGAACGAGGTCGACTTCTATCACTGTTTTTACACTGGGCGTGTTTTGAACGGCTTTGGAAACGCGCTCGGCTATATCTATTTTGGGAAGTTTGCCGAGGGTCACCACAATTTTTGCGTTTGTGGCATTAAGTATGGATGCAATGTTATCGGCTTCCAATAGCGGATTTATGGGAACGACAATTCCCGAAACCATCCCCGCTAAATAGGTGAGAACTGCTTCATTGCAATTGGGCAAAATATACGCCACAGCGTCTCGTTCTGTTAGACCTTCACTTCGGAAGAAATTGGCCAATTGGACGGAATGATTGTGAACTTCGCGCCAATTGAGGGTTTTGGCTTTGCAAGATTCTTTTGATTCCATTTGAAAGCTAAATGCGGGCCTATCGGGCCATTTTTGTGCGGCGTTGTGAATGCCAGAATAAATTGTTTGAGGAATATCTCGATCCAAGAAATTGCATTCATTTTCAATAGCATTTCTACTCTCGTAATCTGAAAAACTAACCATTTTCTCCCCGTCAATCTCGTCTTAAAGCGATCATCTTTATTGTAGGTCTTGTATTGCAAGTTACTTGGTGGTTATAAAAAGGTCAATGAGAATGATGTGAGGTTAGAAAATGCCAACTTTCATTTATGACGTTGTGCGAACACCGCGTGGTAAAGGTGTACCTGCAACAGATGGTGTAGCTGGTGGTGGATTAAGTGAACTTGCACCGCAAGAATTGATAAGTCAGTTGGTTAGTGCGCTGGCGCAACGTTCTAAATCGGATCTACGCGATCAAATCGGCATGATGATGTTGAGCTGCGTTGGACAGGTCGGGTCTCAAGGTGGACATATATCGTTAGTGTCCAAATTGGCATCAGGGATCAATCAAAACTCCGCTGCTATTACGCTCAACAATTACTGTGCTGGTGGATTGAGTGCCGTGAATTTAGGAGCAGCATGGGCGAAGAGCCAATCAGATAAGTTCATCCTTGCTGGTGGAGTGGAGATGCTCTCTCAGGTGCCTTTCTTAGCAGATAAAGCTCATTTTTATACCGATGCAAAAACTCGTGAGAAATTAGGATGGTTGCCAGCTCCTATGGGGTCTGAACTTGTTGCGGCATTGGAAGGTTATTCCAGAAATGATTTGGATGAAGTTGTGCTTCGATCTCATCAGCGAGCTGCTGCTGCACAAGCAAATGGTAATTTTGACCGAAGTTTAATTGCGGTTCAAGCGGAAGACGGCAGTGTTGCTCTCGAACAAGACGAATGGATACGACCAAACCTAACATTAGAAAAACTGGCGCGGCTTCCTGCATTGTTTCCTGATGCCACAATGAATCGCTTGTCAGAAAGCAAGATGAAAGAACGTTTTCCTGACTTGGAAAGCGTTCAATTCAATCACTCGCCTGGGCATGTTCCTGGATATTCTGATGGTGCTGCTTTGGCGCTACTTGGTGATCGTGAAGTAGGTTTGAAAACTGGATTTAAGCCAATAGCTGAGATAGTGGCGCAGGCTGAAGTAGGCGGGGATTCTATCTTACAATTTGGTGCTGGTTTTGAAGCAATGGAAGAAGTGCTTTCTAAGGCCGGCATGTCATTGAGTGATCTAGACCTAATAGAGTTTATGGAGGCTTTTGCTGCTCCGCCGCTTCGTTTCGAACGTGTTTACAAGCCGGATATGGACAAGGTGAACGTGAATGGTGGGCATTTGGCAATGGGACATCCGATGGGAGCAACTGGCGCGGTATTGCTTAGCACCTTGCTGGATGAACTGATCCGAAGAAATCAAGAAACGGGTATGGTTGTGACCTTAGGGGCAACCGGAGTGGGATCGGCCCTCATTATTCGTCGCGTATAAACATCGAATTCAAGATAAAAAAAGACGGGGAGAAAACTCTACATGGCAAAGCTAGTAAACAAAGTTAAGTCAACGCTTTCGGAAAATGACCATCCATACCTTAATGGAGCATGGACACCAAATTTCGAAGAATATGATGCTGACGACATGGAAGTCATTGGTGAAATCCCAGCTGATATTGATGGCATATATGTTCGAAACACAGAGAACCCAGTTCACGATGCAATAGGCAAATACCACCCTTTTGATGGTGATGGCATGTTGCACATGATGAAAATTGAAAACGGAAAAGCATCCTATAAAAACCGCTTCATCCGGACACGTGGTTTTAACGCTGAGCAAGAAGCAGAAGAATCCCTGTGGATTGGTTTCACCGGAAACCCAAAAAAATCTACTAGAGCTGGTTGGGGTGCGCATGGGCATGTGAAGGATAGCTCTTCCACTGATGTTGTTGTTCACGCAGGAGAGATACTATCGACTTTTTGGCAGTGTGGTGAAGGTTACCGGTTGTCGGCGAAGGATCTCGATACCTTGGGGCTTGAAAAGTGGGTGCCTTATGATGGTATCTCGGCTCACCCAAAAGTGGATTTGGAAACAGGCGAGCTGCTGTTTTTCAATTATTCCAAACATGCGCCCTACATGCATTATGGTGTGGTCGGTGCTGACAACAAACTAAAGCATTATGTGCCGATAGATATTCCAGGATTAAGACTGCCACATGACATGGCTTTCTCTAAAAATTTCTCCGTGGTGAATGACTTTCCATTGTATTGGCCGGAAGAGCTTTTGAAGATGGATAGGTATGTGCCAATCTATTATCCAGATAAAAAATCTCGTTTTGGAATTATTCCAAGATTTGGGAAAACAGAAGATGTAAAGTGGTTTGAGGCTGATCCAACATATGTCTTGCACTTCACAAATTGCTATGAAGATGGTGATGAAGTGGTGCTGGATGGATACTTCCAGAAAAAGCCATGGCCAGCTCCCTTGGAAAGCATGCCGGATGCATATAAAATTATTGGTGCAGGGTTGGATTTGCATTCGCTTCAACCTCATCTGCATCGTTGGCGTTTCAACATGGACACTGGTGAGACACAAGAAGAGCGTTTGTGCGATGAAGAATATGTGGAATTTGGTACGATTAATCCGCAATATTATGCTCAAAAAAACCGATATGTTTATTCCGCTCTAGGTGAAAAAGGCTGGTTCCTTTTTAGTGGGTTAGTCAAACATGATTTGGAAAACCGTTCGGTACAAAAATACATGTTTGGTGAGCAGAGATATGGTTCTGAAACGCCCTTCATTCCGCGTAAAGATGCTACTTCTGAAGATGATGGATACTTGATTAGTTTCATCACGGATATGAAGTTAAATCGATCCGAATGTGTTATTTTGGATGCAAAGAACATTGAAGCTGGGCCAGTATGCCAGATTATTCTTCCACATCGTATTTGTAGTGGCACGCATGCTGTTTGGGCGCAGGCGTCAGAACTGAGTAGTGAGGCATAATTCTATGGCCAGTATTGTTCGGTTTTTTATAGTGCAGATTATAGCTTGTCTCTCTTTGGCGCTTGCATGGTATACCGGAAAAGATGGTGCGCAATGGAGTGGTCTTCCTGTTCTTTTCATTTGTGCGGGGCTTGCAATCATAATCAATTGGCTGGCGTTTATTCCTTCAGCTATCGCTAAGACAGAGAAATTCTATGATCTGACGGGTTCTATTACCTATGGTGTTGTCACGCTTGCAGCTGTGTTGATGGTGGGCAGTATGGATCTGCTTAGATTGATCGTTGCGGGTATGGTGCTTGTGTGGTGTGGACGTCTTGGTTCCATGTTGTTTTCACGCATTAGTAGAGACGGTGAAGACAAACGTTTTAAAGAGATTAGAAACAATCCATTACGTTTCTTTGGAGCATGGACAATCCAAGGGGTATGGGTAGTTGTAACTGCCATTTGCGCATTGGCTATCATTGTATCCCAAGAAGAAAAAACAATAGGTCTTTTCACATATATCGGTATGGGAATGTGGATAATTGGTTTTGTTTGTGAAGTCGTCGCAGACAATCAGAAACTGGCGTTCAAAGCTCAAGCAGAGAACAAAGGAAGGTTTATAAATTCTGGATTGTGGGCATGGTCACAACATCCAAACTATTTTGGAGAGATATTGCTTTGGAGCGGTATAGCCGTAATCGCGATTCCGATTCTGAGTGGAACCGCTATGTTGGCGTACATTTCACCATTCTTTGTTGCTTTTTTGCTTCTGAAAGTTAGCGGCATTCCTTTATTGGACAAGCAAGCAAAGGAAAGATGGGGGGAAGATGAAGCATATCAAGAATACTCTCGACGTACCTCTAAACTCATACCGCTGCCACCGAAGCGCTAAATACCTGTTGGTCTCAAACTATTGTTATTGTTTAAAGTAATCCATATACCAATCGACAAAGTTTGAGACGCCTTCTTCAATATCGATTTGAGGCTTAAAACCAGTAAGGCTTTCAAGGGCAGTAGTGTCGGCCCAGGTCGCTTGAAGATCACCTTCAGGGTATGGTTGATTGTCTATTATAGCCTTTTTTCCAAGCTTCTCTTCTAGCACCGACACATAGCGCATCAATTCTTCTGATTTGCCGCGGCCGATGTTCAATATTTTATAAGGTGCTACACCGCTGAATGATGGATCAGGAGATTTGCTGTTCCAATTGTCATCTTTGCTTGGAGGCAATGGCAGTAAGCTTTCCAAACCTCTCGCTATGTCTTCCACATAGGTGAAGTCTCGGGCCATTTTCCCGCCATTGAAAAGTGGAATGGGTCTGTTTTCCAATATTGCCTTAGTGAAAATGAAGAGTGCCATATCTGGTCGTCCCCAAGGTCCATAGACAGTGAAGAAACGAACACCCGTGGCAGGAATATCAAATAAATGCGCGTAATTGTGCGCCATCAATTCATTTGCTTTTTTAGATGCTGCATAGAAAGTGAGTGGATGCTCAGTACCGTCCTGTTCAGTGAACGGAAGGGCTTGGGTCGCCCCATAAACTGACGATGTTGATGCAAACACTAAGTGCTCGACGGGGTTCGCTCGACAAGACTCCAATACATTCAAAAATCCAGATATATTTGAATGGGCATAAGCTCGTGGGTTTTCTTTGCTATATCGCACCCCGGGTTGGGCAGCCAAGTTTACAACATGAGTTGGTTTTTCATCACCGAAAATCTTCGAGACAGCATCTGCATTTCCAAGGTCTTCTTCGTAAAATTTAAAACCATCCAGTGATTCAAGGATAGATAATCGATCTCGTTTTAATTGAGCGCTGTAATAGGTTGAGATGCAATCTAAGCCGACCACCTCAATATTGCGGTGAAGCAATCGTTGGCTCAAATGAAAGCCGATAAATCCGGCGGCACCTGTGATAAGAACGCGCATATTCTATTACAACTCAGTTTCTATCGAAATTCTTTTGACACGACACTAGCGGAAGGGGGATTCATTGGTTTTGTCAGGTCCCACTTAAGTGCTCTATACAGCAATTGATGCATAAACAATAATTTGTCCAATTTGAATAGTCTGCAGTAATTTCGTTACTTCATAAAGCCAGAAATAAGAAAAAGACGTTAGGGTGAACTTGTGTGTGGACCTTTTCAAGTAATGGTCGCATTCGATTCTGGTTGTGTTAATACTGAATTAGTTTGGATAGAACAAATTTTTTGAGGAGTTATGGAAAAATTATGAATATTAAAATGAAGGGTCTATGTGCTTCTTTGGCCCTACTTCTTTTTCCAGCTGCATGTTCTGAGCAAAAGGTTGAGCTATCTAATGGGGCTACAGAAATTGTAGGACCAGCGCTTTGGGAAACTGGCGACGAAGATACTAAAGTTTATCTTTTTGGAACAGTACATGTGCTTCCAGCAAGTTTAGTTTGGCGCAATGAAAAATTTAACTCAGCTTTTAAAGAAGCTGATACTTTGTATTTAGAGGCTGATGTCTCTGGGCAGGATGCTTCTTTAATGCGAGCGGTGGCTCAACTTGGTTTTATGCCATTGGGAAAAGACCTTTTTTCAGAGTTGGGAGAAAAACGCTCTAAGGAAATTAAAGAGGCCGCTCTTAGTTTGGAAATGCCAACGGCGTCTCTTTCTAAAATGAGACCTTGGCTCGCTGCAACTGCTTTGACAATGCGGGCGATTGAAGCAAATGGGCAGGACCCTGAGGCTGGGGTTGAACAAGTCTTAGCGCCTGAAGCAAAGGCTGAAGGGATGAGAATGCGCTATTTTGAGACTGCTGAAGAACAATTGTCATTTATGGCGAACCTCAAAGAAGAAACGCAAATTGACATGTTGATGGAAACTGCGCGTCAATTGGATGTGCTAGGTCAGATGATCGTCAAAATGGATAATGCTTGGGTGGTTGGCGACATTGCAGGATTGGAAGAGATTGTGATGTCCGACCCGTCAATGGCTTCTGAAGAGTTGATGGATGTGATGCTAACTAAACGCAATGAAAACTGGGTAGTTGAACTCAATAAAGTTATTGAGCAAGAACAGGGTGTTTTCTTTGTTGCTGTTGGCGCAGCTCACCTGATCGGTGATAACTCAGTTGTGAAAATGCTGGAAGATTCAGGGATTGAAGTGAAGCGCATTCAATAAACAGATTAAATTTTGAAATTGAAAAAGGCGCACCGCATTGGTGTGTCTTTTTTTAGTTGCATGAAGGCGGATTAGGTTGATGGGTCCATTGGGCTGCCCTTGCGAATAAAACGTTTGTCGCAATACTTGCATTGCACGACGTCGTCTTCGACAAGATCATACCATACAACAGGATGACCCAATGCGCCTCCACCGCCATCGCATGATACTTTATGGCCTTCAATAACGATAACGTCATGAGGGATTTCAGAATGCTGTAAATTTGTCATAACAAACACCACGCAATGTAGAAATGAAGTTTCCTAACATTGCTAAGGTGGGTTGGTAGTCAGCGTCAATGGTGGTTTTCAATGACGCTGAGTTTAATGTTTAGCCGATAGCTTGTTTCACAGCTGCTACGACGTCTTCGACAGCCTTGTTCATCATGGCTTCTTCTTCAGCTTCTGCCATGACTCTAATCAATGGTTCCGTACCGGATTTGCGAACGACCAAGCGACCTTTGTCACCAAGCTCAGCTTCAACTTCCTTCATGGCAGTTTTTACGAGCTTGGAGTTTAATGGATCTTTTCCTGAATAACGGATGTTATCAAGGCGTTGCGGTGCGCGATCAAACACGTGAGCTACTTCTGACACTGGCTTGTCTGTTTTACACACAACAGCTAAAACTTGCAGGGCTGCGACAAGACCGTCTCCCGTTGTCGCATAGTCGCTCATAACCACGTGGCCGGATTGTTCACCGCCAAGATTTACACCATTTTCTCGCATGTCTTGGACAACATATCTGTCGCCAACTTTTGTACGACGTAGTTCAATATCAATTGATTTTAGGAAATTTTCTAATCCAAGATTTGACATAACAGTTGCTGAGATAGCGGGCTTTGAAAGCTTGCCTTCTTCTTTCCAACTTTTCGCTATGAGTCCTAAAACCTGGTCGCCATCAATGACGGCACCTTTTTCGTCACACAATACAACGCGGTCTGCATCACCATCCAATGAAATTCCGATGTCGGCGCGATATTTTAGTACGGCTTCAGAAAGCGCACGTGTGTCAGTGGAACCGCATTCTTCATTGATGTTGTAACCATTTGGAGTAACACCTAGTGAAATAACTTCCGCTCCCAATTCGTAGAGTACTTTGGGTGCAACTTTATAGGCAGCTCCATTTGCACAATCCACAACAATTCTTAAGTTGGACAAGCGTTGGCGGCGAGGGAAAGTGGCTTTTACTATTTCGACATAACGTGATTGCGCATCATCGATACGGCTTGCGCGTCCCAATTTGTTGGAGGCTGCAAGATCAGCATCCATTGGACGCTCCATAAGAGCTTCAATTTCTGTTTCTGCTTCGTCTGAAAGCTTGAACCCGTTGGGGCCGAATAGTTTAATTCCGTTATCTTGGTAGGCGTTGTGTGAAGCAGAAATCATCACGCCAAGGTCAGCGCGTAGAGAGCGCGTCAACATTGCGACCCCAGGCGTCGGCAGTGGTCCAAAAAGGACAACATCCATGCCAGCAGCTGTGAAACCTGCGGTCAGTGCAGGTTCAATCATATAACCTGATAGTCGCGTATCTTTTCCTATAACGACAGTGTGGCGGCGGTCGCTATCATCTTTAAAATAACTCGCTGCGGCCATTCCCAGACGCATAACGACTTCAGGTGTCATGTTTCCTGTGTTTGCTGGGCCGCGAATACCATCAGTTCCGAAATACTTACGAGTCACTCAAAAAATCCCTTCTCGGTACAATGACGGGAATTGTCATTGGTTTTGCCGCTAATGTGCAACTAACAAGCCATATGATTGGATGAAAGTGAAAATTTTGATTCGTTGTGTAAAAAAATTATTCAGAGGCTATTGGTTTTAGCGTAATGAATTCTCCGGGTTTAGATCCCCATAAAAATTCCATATCGTCAGAGAAGCCTCGTTCAGTTGTTTTGTACGTTTCTGGAGACATATAAGCATCAGATTCAATTCTTATGTGGGTGTCTCGTTTTCCTGAATAAATACGGCAGGTTTCGGGAGATACATACCCTGTCCAAGAAGCATCTTTGTTTGGTGTCCAAACTAGTTCACAACCAGCATTGAAGAACTTTTCAATGTCGTTTTGAGTAATGTTTTGTAATTTATCTGGAAAATCCCATGCGTTTTCAAATTCGTCGGGGGATTTCAGGAGGTAGGTTAGCTGTAAAACCGATTTCCCATCGGCAGATAATTCCAACTTGTTTAATCTCTGACGATATAACTTTTGCTCTTTTCGAGTGTTCAATTGGCTGTAGAACCATTTACCGTCCAAATGAGGAGAAGTAACCTCTGCGCGTCTATCGGTGATTATTGTGTCGGTGTCGGCAGGCAGCGTTTTAAATTGTCTCAATGACATTTGGTACAATTCATTCAAATTTTCATCTGGAGAATTTTGCTGATTTATTTGAGTCGAAGCACATGATGAAACTATTAAAGATAATGTCGTAGCAGCGATTAGTTGTTTCATCTTTATTCTCCAATAAATTGTCGTCAGTTTATAATGGTATATCTTTTGGGGTTCTGTCTATAGTTTATATTCTGAGTTGATAGATGAGATGAATAAAAGATATCTGTAGAAATCCCTTTTCTAAACCTTTAAGAGTTCCCAACTTTGTGCGAACACCAAATTTGTCTACTGCACTGTAGTGCATTTCATAGTGGAGATCGAATTGAACGACCAAAAGACGCTTCCTGATTTCGCTATTGAACTTAGAGATTTAAAAAAGACATACGGAGCAAAAGGCAAAGTTGAAGAAAAGAAAGCACTAAGGGGTGTTGATCTAAAAATTCCACGTGGTTCAATATTTGGGTTGCTAGGTCCCAATGGGGCCGGCAAATCGACCATGATCAACATAATATCTGGCCTTGTGAATAAAACTTCAGGACAGGTGAATGTCTGGGGGTATGATCTGGATAAAAAGCCTCGTGAAGTGGCTGCAGCGTTAGGCGTCGTTCCTCAAGAAATCAACATGGACCCGTTCTTCACGCCTCGTGAAAGCATGGAGCTGATGGCAGGTTTTTATGGGGTTCCTGAAAAAGAACGTCATTCCGATGAAATTCTAGAGGCGTTGGGGCTGGGTGATAAAAAAGATGCCTACGTGCGCCAGTTATCCGGCGGAATGAAACGCCGTCTGATGGTTGCCAAAGCAATGGTTCATACTCCCCCCATCCTTATTCTTGATGAACCCACAGCTGGAGTAGATGTCGAATTGAGACGTCAGCTGTGGGAGTATGTTAAAGAACTAAACGCTCAAGGCACGACCATTGTTTTAACGACGCATTATCTGGAAGAAGCGCAGGAAATGTGTGATCAGATTGCAATCATTAATCATGGTGAGGTTATTGCGTGTGAAGAAACGGATACTTTACTAGCTCGACTAGACCAAAAGAAATTGATCGTTCATCCAGAGCAATCGATTAGTTCACTTCCTGAAGAACTCAATGATTTAGATATAGAAGTGCGTAACGATGATGCTTTAGTTGTCACTTTCAGAGCCAATGAAACACGCGTAATGGATTTGCTGAATCGTATTCGAGAAGCAGGCATTCGAATTCGTGATCTTGCGACTGAGGAAGCTGATCTAGAGGATGTGTTTGTTTCAATGACATCTGAGAGCAACTAGCTATTTCATGAGGCGTATTGAGCCTCATGAAATAGCTCAATACGATTTTGATTAAGCTCGAATTTGCTTATGTTAAGTTCTGCTAAAAGAACAGATGAGCCGCATCACGTGAATTCTAGTTGTGAAGCTCTCTTTGACTGACTATTTCATCTCTATAGAATTATTCCCAAATTGAATTGTTGATTTGAACTTTTTCAAGCAACATGCCGAAAAGATTGATGAATTGATGTCAAAAAGCGAATTATCAGCGACTCGTCTAACGCACCTTCAGCGCCTGGAAGCTGAGAGCATCCACATTATGCGTGAGGTGGCAGCGGAAGCTGAAAAGCCGGTCATGCTATATTCTGTGGGGAAGGATAGTGCGGTAATGCTGCACTTGGCGAAAAAGGCTTTTTATCCATCGCCTCCTCCTTTTCCTTTGATGCATGTGGATACAACTTGGAAATTCCAAGCCATGTACCAGCTGCGTGAAAAGGCAGCGAAAGATGCTGGCATGGAGTTGATTGTCTATCAAAATCCTGAAGCTAAAGAAAAAGGGATTAATCCATTCGATCATGGTTCACTTCACACTGATATGTGGAAGACAGAGGGACTAAAACAAGCTCTCACTAAATATGGATTTGACGCTGCTTTTGGTGGTGCGCGTCGTGATGAAGAAAAATCGCGCGCAAAAGAGCGTATATTCTCGTTTAGAACATCTAATCACAGATGGGATCCTAAAAACCAGCGTCCAGAGCTTTGGAAGCAATATAATATGCGTAAAGCCAAGGATGAGAGCATTCGTGTATTCCCGATTTCCAATTGGACGGAGTTAGATATCTGGCAATACATCCACTTGGAAAATATCGATATTGTGCCGCTTTATAAATCAGCCAAACGTCCAACTGTGGAACGCGATGGAATGTTGTTGATGGTTGATGACGATCGTTTCCCTTTAAAAGAAGGTGAGGAGCCGGTGATGCGCTCCATTCGATTTAGAACCTTGGGGTGTTATCCGTTGACTGGTGCTGTTGAGAGTGATGCGGAGACATTACCGGAAATTATTCAAGAAATGCTTCTAACGACAACTTCAGAGCGCCAAGGGCGTGCGATTGACCACGATCAGGCGGCCTCTATGGAGAAGAAGAAGCAGGAAGGGTATTTCTAAAATGACAAATTCAACAAATACTCATTCTGATAAAGCGTATGAAGCAGAAGCTTTGATCGCGCAGGACATTGATGCCTATCTAGAGAAGCATCAGCATAAAAGCATGCTGCGCTTCATAACGTGTGGATCGGTGGATGACGGAAAATCTACTCTGATCGGGCGTCTTCTTTATGATTCAAAAATGATCTTTGAAGATCAATTGGCGAGTCTTGAAAATGATTCAAAATCCGTTGGAACTCAAGGTCAGGAAATTGATTTTGCGCTTCTCGTTGACGGCTTGGCTGCTGAACGTGAGCAAGGCATAACGATTGATGTTGCCTACCGTTTCTTCGCGACTGAAAAACGCAAATTTATCGTTGCGGACACACCAGGACACGAACAATACACTCGTAATATGGTGACAGGCGCATCGACTGCGGACCTAGCTGTAATCTTGATTGATGCACGTCAGGGGGTGCTGACACAGACCAAGCGTCACTCTTATTTGGTCAATCTTCTAGGCATTAAGAACATTGTTCTGGCTGTCAATAAAATGGATTTGGTCGATTATAGTGAAGATCGCTTCAAAGAGATTATCAGCGATTATAAAGAGTTTGCAGACTCTATTGGGATGGAGAGTTTTACAGCTATTCCAATATCAGGTTTGAAGGGCGACAATATCGTCGACAAGAGCGAAGCAACGCCATGGTATGAAGGGGCAACACTTCTTTCTCACCTTGAAGAAGCTCCCGTGAGTGACTCTTCAATGGTGGACCGTGGTTTTCGCATGTCGGTTCAATGGGTGAACCGTCCAAATCTGGATTTTCGAGGTTTTTCTGGGATAGTCACATCAGGGACAGTGCGTCCGGGCGATGCTATCCGTGTGCTTCCATCAGGTAAGACATCAACCGTGAAGTCTATTGTCACAATGGATGGTGATTTAGATATGGCGCGCGTTGGCCAATCTATCACACTTACATTTGAGGATGAGATAGATTGCTCTCGCGGGGATATTATTGCAACTTCTGACGCGCCTCCTGAGGTGGCAGATCAGTTTGAATCGACAATTGTTTGGATGGCGGAAGAAGAAATGCTGTCTGGACGTCCCTATCTTCTTAAAATTGGCTCTCAAACAGTGTCAGCCACAATCACAGAGCCTAAATACGAGGTGAATGTGAATACGGCGGGTAAATTACCCTCCAAGACACTGAAGTTGAATTCTATTGGTGTGTGCAACATTGCAACATCCAAACCGGTAACGTTTGAATGTTATGCGGACAATCCGGACATGGGTGGTTTTATCCTGATTGACCGGATGACCAATGCGACAGTAGCCGCAGGCATGATTCACTTTGCATTGCGCCGATCTCAAAACATCCACTGGCAGGCAGTTGACGTAGATAAAGACGCGCACTCCGCTCAGAAAAACCAGACACCGCGCTTGCTGTGGTTTACGGGTTTGTCAGGGTCTGGAAAATCAACAATTGCAAACCTAGTAGAAAAGAAATTATTTGCCGAAGGTAAGCACACTTTCCTTCTTGATGGAGACAATGTTCGCCACGGGTTGAATAAAGACCTTGGATTTACCGATGCATGCCGCGTTGAAAACATTCGCCGCGTTGGTGAAGTTGCTAAACTAATGACAGATGCTGGATTGATCGTCATGACGGCATTTATTTCACCATTCCAAGCTGAACGGCAAATGGTGAGAGATATGTTTGGAGATGGTGAGTTTATAGAAGTCTTTGTTGATACGCCTTTGGAGGTAGCTGAAGAGCGTGATGTCAAAGGGCTTTATAAAAAGGCTCGAGCTGGAGACCTCAAAAACTTCACAGGGATTGATAGTCCGTATGAACAGCCACAAAATGCTGAAATTCGTGTGAATACAGTGGAAATGTCTGCTGAAGAAGCTGCTGATCTAATTGTTGAAAAGTTGATGGCGCTATGAGTGATTTGAGTGATGCAGAATTGGCTGCAAAGCTAGCTGAAGCTGCAGGTAAAATTCTTCTGGAAGTGCGTGCATCTGGCCTTGTCGAAGGCAAAGCTCTCGGCAAAGCGGGAGATGAGACATCGAATGCTTTTTTGATGCAAGCTATTCAAGCTCAAAGGCCTGATGACGCAATCCTCTCTGAAGAGAGTAAGGATGATAAATCCAGATTGGATGCCTCCCGCGTTTGGATCATCGACCCTGTGGACGGCACGCGTGAATATGGTGAAGGGCGCACTGATTGGGCAGTGCATGTTGCATTGTCCATTGACGGTAAGCCATCCATTGGGGCAGTGGCATTGCCAGGAATGGATTTAGTCTTGCGTTCGGATACGCCACCTGCGCTTAAACCGATAAACAATCCACCCAAAATGTTGGTATCGCGTTCGCGTCCCGGAAAAGAAGCAGTCGCAGTCGCGGAAACCATGGGCGCGGAATTGTTACCGATGGGGTCAGCTGGTGCCAAGGCTATGGCAGTTGTGCGTGGTGAGGCAGATATCTACCTCCACTCAGGCGGCCAATATGAGTGGGACAATTGTGCGCCTGTCGCAGTCGCTGCTGCTGCTGGCCTGCACACATCTCGCTTAGATGGCTCAGAGTTTAAGTATAATTGTGATAACACTTACTTGCCAGATCTTCTCATATGCCGCCCCGAGCTAGCCGAAGCAGCTCGTAAGGCGATAGATGAACTTGATTTGGCAGATTAGCGCTTCAGCTTAGTTGAAAGAATTACAGCCGTACTTGTACGTTCAACTCCGTCAATTTCGATTAAAGCATCAATGGCTTTGTCCAGCATTTCGACAGTTGTTGATGACACAATTACGATGAGATCAAAATCACCGCTAACAGAGTGAATTTCTTCAACAGAAGAGTTTTCTTTAATTTTTGAAATCACACTGTGAGTTTTCTTTGCATCCAGTGTGACTGAGATGTGTGCTCTCACGCGCGCTTTTTGATAGGCTTCAGACAAAACAACGGTATAGGAAGAGATAACGCCAGCTTCTTCTATTTTTTCTAGTCTTTTCTGCGCAGTAGATCTAGAAACACCCAAAGTGGCCGCAATATCCGTGACGCTCATACGTGCGTTTTCTCGCAGGACATTTATGAGCTGATCGTCTTTCTCTGTAATTGACATTCGAATCCTCGTTTTTTTGCATTACGAATGTTAAAAGCATTAAATAGATTAAAAATCTACCCTAAAATGATCAAAAGTATACTGTAATTCGATTTTGAAATTTGCTCTCATTGATTCAAATGGGAGATTTTCATGGAACGTCGCAATCATATTTTTCCAACCTACGCACCACCAGCGATCCAATTTGAACGAGGTGAAGGCATTCGCCTTTGGGATCGGGACGGACGTGAGTATTTTGACTTTATTTCAGGTATTTCTGTCAACACATTAGGTCATGCTCATCCAGATTTGGTGAAAGCGCTCGAAAATCAGGCACAAAAGCTCTGGCATTTATCAAATATGTTCGATGTGCCCGGACAATCTGAATTGGCAGACCGGTATTGCGAGTTGACCTTTGCTGACCGTGTGTTCTTTGCCAATTCCGGAGCAGAAGCTGTTGAATGTGCGTTGAAGACTGCACGGCGGTATCATTTTGAAAAAGGCGATGCTGACCGCATCGAAATAATTGGATTTGATGGTGCGTTTCACGGACGTACATATGCTACGATCAACGCGGCAGGAAATCCAAACTATCTTAAAGGCTTCGGGCCAGCACTACCGGGTTATACCAAACTACCATTTGGCGACATGGATGCGTTAAAAAGCACTCTCTCAAAAAAGACAGCCGCAGTGATCATTGAACCCGTTCAAGGTGAAGGTGGTTTGCGACCTGTTTCGTCGGAAAACTTGAGATTGATACGCAAGTTATGTGATGAAGTTGGAGCGCTGCTCATTTATGATGAAGTCCAGTGTGGTGCCGGTCGTACGGGAAAATTGTTTGCGCATGAGTGGGCTGAAACCGCAGCACCAGACTTGATGGCGACTGCCAAAGGTGTTGGTGGTGGATTTCCACTAGGAATGTGTTTTGCGACAGAAGAAGTTGCACAATTTATGCTTCCTGGAACACATGGAACAACATATGGCGGTAACGCTTTGGCAGTTGCGGTTGGACATGCTGTTTTAGATCATCTTTCCAAGCCAGAATTTTTAGACAATGTGAAGGTTATTGCTGACCAAATACGAGCTGGATTTGAAACAATTCAAAAAGAAGTCCCCGGCACAATTGAAGAAATTCGCGGAAAAGGATTGTTGATTGGAGCCAAACTAATTGTTCCAAATATCGCAGTTCGCAATGCCACGCGTGATCTCGGATTATTGATAGGTGTTGCCGGCGATAATGTTGTTCGTCTCGCACCAGCTTTAAATGTGACTTCTGAAGAAGTGAGCGAAGCAATGTCACGTCTTAAAAAGGCGTTGCAAGAGGTAAAAGAAGCTGAAGCGGAAAAGGCTCCAGCTTAATGAGTACGAGCCCGGAAATTCATGTAGTTCGGCCCATTGAGGCATCAGACCTTGAAGGTTTCTTTGCGTTGGCGGAGATTTCCGGGCCCGGCTTTACCAGTTTGCAAGCTGATCGGAAATACTTAAGCGAATACATCCAAGCATCAGGGGAAAGCTTCGCCAATCCAGATGTGAATTTGGCTCAGAAATTCCTATTGGTGATGGAGGAAGTTTCTTCTGGGAAAATTATCGGTTGTGCAGCCGTAAAAACAAAAATTGGCACTCAAACCCCTTTTGTTGATTTGGTGATGAAAGATGGACGGGGAGAGCCGGTAAATGATGAGCGTCAAGCGGTCTACTTGGACCCTGCGAGTACATTTGACGGAGCAACAGAGGTCGGCTCACTTTTCATGCACCCCGATCATCGAAAGGGCGGTTTAGGACGTTATCTGGCGAAGTCACGTTATTTGCTTATTGGAACTTCTCCTGAAGTGTTTTCCAGCCCAATTATAGCAGAACTTCGTGGTATGCAGGATGTCGATGGGAAATCACCTTTCTACACTCATCAACATAGAGATAGGCTTCAAAAGACCTTTGAAGAAGCAGATGAATTTATTACGAATGCAGATACTGAAGCGTGGAAGTCCGTCGTTCCAACGTCCCCAATAGTCGTAGAAAATCTTCCCCCTCAGGTACGTGATTGTATCGGACAACCTCATCGAAGTGGCGTTGGGGCATATCATCTACTTCGAAAAGAAGGTTTTGTAAAAACTGGTGTTGTAGATTTGTTTGATGCCGGACCTATATTGATGTCGGATTTTGAAAACATCAGTACCATCAGAGAAAGTGTTGATTGTCGTTTAAATATAAAAGGACAAGTTCAAAGTTCAGATACGGTCATGATTGGTGTGGACAGTTTATCAAACTTTCGAGCTGTTATTGGTTCGTTTGAATCAGAAAGTGAGAGAGTTTCCGTGACTGCTGAGGCGGCCATTGCGCTAAATGTGCAAGATGATTCTCAAGTTAAGTCATGGACAGCGAAACAGAATTTCGACGGATCTTCTTCAAAAACAAAGCGTGTGAGTGACTCTAAAAAAGCAGAGGAGTTGCAATAATGGCGACCCAATATGTAAGTGAACACATAGTACGCAGTTATTTCACCGACGCCATGTCACACATGTACCGCGAAGAGGTTCCTGCTTATGCGGGCCTTGTTGATCTGGTTGATGAAGTAAACGACAGAGTTCTTGCCGGAAATCTTGATTTAGCTTCCCAAATTGAATCTGAAGGTGGTCAAGAAACGCTTAGAGCAGAGCGCCACGGTGCAATTCGCATCGGTAAGGCAGAAGAGCTTAATATATTGCGCCGCGCTTTTGCTATTATGGGAATGTTTCCCGTTGGTTATTATGATCTATCTGTAGCTGGGTTGCCCGTACACTCAACAGCGTTTCGTCCAGTCAAAGCGGATGCATTGGCCGAAAATCCTTTTCGAGTGTTTACGTCACTTCTTCGTTTAGAGCGTATAGAAGATGATGAGCTAAGGGCGGTAGCAGAGGAAATTCTTAGCGAACGTCAGATAGTTTCAGACCGAGCCGTTGAGCTGATAGAGCAGGCTGAAAAACAAAATGGTTTGACTAGAGCGGATGCTAGAGAGTTTGTTGCAGAAATGTTGGAAACATTTCGGTGGCATTCAACAGCAAATGTCGATCATAAAACCTATCAGAAACTAAAATCTCAACATCCATTGATTGCCGACATTGTGAGTTTTAAGGGGCCACATATCAATCATCTGACACCGCGAGTTCTAGATATAGACGCAGCGCAAGCGATGATGCCCGAAAAGGGGTTAAACCCCAAAGAAACGATTGAGGGACCGCCGCTCCGAAAAAGTGCAATATTGTTGCGTCAAACAGCGTTTAAGGCTTTGACTGAGAAAGTTGAATTTCCTGATCAACAAGGTGCATCGGATGCGGGGGAACACACTGCGAGATTTGGTGAGATCGAGCAGCGTGGCGTAGCTTTAACTGCTAAAGGGCGCGGCCTGTACGATGAGTTACTCGCAAATGCAAAAAACAGGGCGTCATCTGGTGATGGTCTTTACGAAGATTTGCTTGTTGAAGAGTTTTCTAAGTTTCCAGATGGCTGGGATGAACTGCGCGAACAAGAATTGGCTTACTTCAGCTACATACTGAAAGTTGTTCCATCATGTGAAGGTAAAATTGAACCAGGTGCTTCTTTTGATTTAAAACAGCTAATTGCAGACGGTGTTATTGAAGCTAAACCAATAACTTATCAGGACTTTTTGCCCGTAAGTGCAGCAGGTATTTTTAGGTCAAACCTGTCATCGGATGATTCAGATTTGTACGCATCTGACTCCAATCAAGAGCAATTTGAAAAAGACCTTGGAACGGCCGTCTTAGATCCATTTGAGCTTTATGAAAAACAGCAATTAGCGTCAATTCGTGAATGTCAGGATCGCTTCATGAATGTGTTGGCAGAATAATTCATACTCTCCCCAGAGAAAACTAAATGGGCGTTGGTGTGATTCCAACGCCCTTCTTTTATGTATTTAAATTAGAGGTGCTAGCCGATCTGCCGCGCTTGTGGCCATGCACAATAGTCCGCAGCATAATATGCGCTCGGACGTGCATTTCCTGATAGACCTGGGCCTCCAAATGGCATTGCGCCAGAGGCACCTGTTGTTGGACGGTTTCTATTGAGAATACCTACACGAAGACGAGCTTGAGTGTATTCCCATACTTCATCATTTCCTGTGATTACTCCGGCAGAAAGTCCAAAACGCGTATCGTTTGCGATGAGGATCGCCTTGTCCAAATCATCTTCGCGGTAGACTTGTAAGAATGGTCCAAATAATTCTTCATCTGGTGGTCTTTGGGCATTTGTCATGTCGATAATACCCGGACGGACAATTCCTGTTCCTTCTACCATATCAGATAGTGGTTTGATGAGCTTGCCACCTAGCTCAACACGTTCGTTTTGAAATGCTATTGCTTGCTCTACGGCACGAGCGGAAACTAGAGGTCCAAGATAGACATCCTCGCCATCCCAAGGGCCAATTTTGACCGCTTCAATTTTGGCTATAACAGCATTCAGGATCGCATCGCCTTGTTCGCCTGTGGGAAGGATCAAACGACGCGCGCAAGTACAACGCTGCCCTGTGGTAATGAAAGCGGATTGGAATATAACTTCAGCAGCTTGTTCTACATCTTCGGGCTTGTGTACGATTAGTGGATTGTTGCCGCCCATTTCGAGCGCCAACATAACATCAGGACGACCGGCAAAATGGCGATGGAAGGCGGTTCCTGTGTGGTGTGATCCTGTAAACAACAAACCATTGATGTCTGCATTCAAAAGAGCCTGTCCAGTATCGCGGCCACCTTGAACAACATTCACACAACCAGTGGGTAAACCTGCCTCTTCAAATGCTTCTATCATCAAAGTTGCAACACTAGGTGCTAGCTCTGATGGTTTGAACACAATTGTGTTTCCAGCAAGAAGCGCTGGAACAATGTGACCATTGGGTAAATGTCCGGGGAAGTTGAACGGGCCAAACACAGCCATGACACCGAATGGGCGGTGTGTCAGTGACAATGCTCCAAAGTCCGCTTCTTTAGTCCAGCTACCCGCGCGTTCAGTTTGTGCTGTCATGGAGCCTGCAACTTTCGCCACCATGGCCCCAGCTTCTGTCAGGGCTTCCCAGGCCGGTTTACCCATGTCCTTGCTTATTGCATCGGCTATGGCTTGCTTACGCTTGCCCAATGCATCGGCATATGCCTTCAGGATGGTGTCGCGCTGATCTTGAGGTGTCAGTGACCAGTTTTCAAAAGCGTTGTGAGCTGCTGAAACGGCTTGTTCAATTTGGGCTGTATCTGCACCGTGAAAGGAATTAACAATACTCCCATCAGAAGGCGATATGCTGTCGAAAGAAGGACCTTTTCCTTGGTCCCAAACACCATTGATATATGTGTCTTGTGTCATTAGTCCTGATCTTCTTTCATGAGTGATTTGATGTGCGCAGCATCTATTCGCCCATCAGCAAGGCGGTTTAGAAGTAGGGCCGTTAGTCCTGCGCGTTCAGTAAAGCTGTCTAGCACAACGAATTCATCTGGAGAGTGGATGCTGCCGCCGCGAACACCTAGCGTATCAATATTAGGTGTGCCTGCATTGAAGACGTTGTTTCCTTCACACACGCCGCCAGTATCTTGGAATGTGAGAGATTGACCAATTACATGGGCTGTTGCAGCTGCCGCTTCGAATAGTTCGGATTGGGCGGCATTGCGAGGTTTGGGTGGACGATAAAAACTGCCAACCATTTCAGCAGTGATACCATCACGTTGAAGAACCTTCTTCATGAGTGTTTCAAGCGAACGTACTGCAAGATCAGCCAATGTTTGGTTTGGTGCTCTGATACCTAGGCGAAGCACCGCGTTATCAGGAACAATATTGACTGCGTTTCCGCCATCGATTGCACCAACATTGAAAGTGACTGTATCCATCGCTGCGTCGAGCTTTTCAATGCCAAGTGCAAATTCGGCGGCGGCCAAGAGAGCGCTGCGACCGGCTTCAGGTGCGCGGCCAGCGTGAGAGGCGCGACCTTTAAAAATGAAGTCGTAAATCGCTGAACCTTTACGCGCCCCAGACATGGCACCTGATTCCATTGAAGGTTCGAATGTTAGGCCAATGTGCGCATCTTTTGCGGCTTCTGCAATGAATGGCGCGCTAGCAAAATTCCCAGTTTCTTCATCAGGGCTAAGTACGATGGAGTAACCTAGTTTACTTTTATGCGGCCCAGCTTCAAAAGCTTTAATCGCTTCTAACATGACGACGATACCGCCTTTCATGTCGGCAAGTCCTGGGCCGTTCAACTTGCCATCACCAATGTCGGTGATTTCTTCAAATGTTCCGGGCGGGAATACTGTGTCGTAATGACCAGTGAAAATTATTTTGACTGGAGCTTCAGGTCTTGCAGTGACTGTGAAAACTGGACCTGATTGGAAATAGGTCTTTTCGCCTTGATCATTGATCTTCTCAATTGGTTTGGTCGGGTGAGACACGACTTCTGCACCCAATTGAGAAAGAGCCTCTTGAAGGATTGGAGCGAATGTTTGCAATCCGTCTGCATTCCAACTCCCCGTATTGATTTTGGCCCATTCAATAGTTTGCTCTATCATTGCGTCGCGACGTGTTTCGATCAAAGCTAGGGCGGCTTCATCTTCAGGTTTTTTGGAAGATATATTTAAAATGTCTTTTTGGGAGAGGCTCAATTTGAAGCTCCATCTTTTTGGAATTCGTACATAGAACCCAGTTCCAGAATTTGAGTAAGTTCATCTAATGCGCTTCGGGCTTCATCCAATAATTTTGGATCTCCAAGGTCTTCAACAATGAGTGCGTCGCGATAATGCGTTTTGACCCAATCTTCTAAGCGATCAATTTTTTGATGAGACATGATCACGGGTTGATGCATTTTTGAGAGTTCATCATCGGTGAGTTGAACACGAAGGCGAAGACAAGCGGGGCCGCCACCGTTTCGCATGCTTTGGCGTAGGTCCATGAAGATGGTTTGGTCAATTGGATTGTCGCCAGACACGCATGCATCTGCAAATTGCTTTGAGGCCATATTTTCTTCGGCATCGGCAGGAAGAACCAAAGCCATTTTACCATTTGGCAGCGTTAAAAGTTGACTATTGAAGAAATATGATTTGATGGCGTCTTCGATTGGGAACTCAGCATTTTTTGCCATCACCATTTGAGGGACAAAGCCTAAAGGTTCAGCAGCTCGTTTTAGTGTTTCTTCTAGTCCGATGTAATCGTCAAATGCTGTCTCATGGAACAACAATACAGGACCATTAGCGACACACACAACGTCATTGTGGAATGCGCCAGCATTGATGGCCGAATTACTTTGTCGAACAAATAATGTGTTGTCCGGTTTTAGTCTGTGGGAGCGCGCAACTATCTGACTCGCTTCTAAGGTCTGACGTCCGGGGAATTTTGAGGGCTTATCGTCTGCGTTTAGCGCTTCGCGGCCATAAACAAATACTTCCAACGCCTTGTCTGCATGTGTTGCGCTAAGGCGGTTATGGTTGGCTGCACCTTCATCACCAAACAAGGTGTTGGCGGGAAGCGGTGCGTGAACAGTAAACGCGCTTTCATCAGCAAAGATTGCTTTCAAGATTGTTTCAGCCTGCGGCCCTTCAATAGATCTGTGAGGCATTGCTGTTAGGTTAGCGGGCGTAAAGTGCACCTTTCCATCGGCGGTATCAGGGCTTGGTGACACGGTTGCTGCATTTGCAGTCCACATACATGAAGCGGAAGAGTAATTACTTACAAGCGCAGGGCTGACCTTATAGGCAGCTTGCAATACATCTGAGTCATTGCCAGTAAAACCGAGCTTTTTCAGTCCAGACATAAACGGACGTTCTTGAGGCGGCATCACGGCTTGGGTAAGACCCAGATCAATCAGTTGACGCATTTTCTGAAGGCCTTGAAGCGCTGCGCTGCGTGGGTTGGAAGTCTGCCCTTTATTGTTTGCAGAAGCTAGATTTCCAAATGACATTCCGCCGTAATTATGTGTTGGTCCAACAAGACCATCAATGTTGATTTCTCTCGTCATGATTGTCCCTATTTATTTCAATTGATCGGCTAAACGGTCTGTATGACGCGTAGCGGCGATCCATAGTTTTGATTTGTCTTCTAGTTCAAATGAGCTTGCGACCTTCTCAGGTGCAACCGCATTGCGGATGTCCGCTTTCGTGATTGTTGCTTTGAAGTCGTGCTTATGGCCTGTAAACAACATGGCGTAATCACCATCTACATCATCGGCTAGCGTTTGCGTTCTGACAGCGGTTCTTGCAATCGACGTATCACTCACATCACATTTGATTGCCGGACCACCATCGAACACATCGCAGAGATCGGTTTGTTTAAAACCTGCGTTCATTAGCAATGCCATTGCCTTGCTGGATAGCTTATGCGGGCGTCCGATATAGTCTTGCGTTTCGGGAGGCAACAAACTCAAAAGGATCGGAAGGCTGGGAATTAGTTCAGCGATAAATCGTCCATCTTCTGAACTTAATTCATCTGCTTCTTTAAATGGTAGATTAATAAATTTGGATGCGATGAAGTTCCAAAAAGGAGCCTCTCCATTTTCATCGAGCCACCCACGAATATCGGCCATAAGAGTTTGAGAAAATAGATCTCGATGTTGATCGATAAAAGCCAAACGACCAAGTGAAAGCAACCTTCCAACACCTCCACCTCGAACATCTTTAGACAGGAAAAGTGTTGCCAGCGCTGTGTTTCCGTCGAATTCGGTGCTGAACTGCAAAGAATCGTGTGCAGTCTTTAATTCCGGATTTGTTGAGTGGCGCGAGTGACGGCTGATTTTAAAGCTGCAATATGGGCGTTCTCTACCAAGTCGCGGTAAAATAGCGGACATTCCCACAACCTTGCCGTCCATCTCAACGACGAAAAACAGGCGATTTGCTGTTTCATCGCCCTTTAAAAAACGTTCTGTTTCATCAATATATGCAGCGATTTTTTCAGGGGTACGCGGAACTGTAGTCAGTCCTGCACCAACAGAAGCTGTCAGGGCTGCTAAGCCCTCAATATCGGCAGATTTTGCTAATCTGAAAATATTCACGCAATGATTCCTTTAAAACAAGCTTGGATATGATTTATGATAGGCATTTGAATAACGCTTTCTATGGCGTTTCTGATCTTATTATGTCGGTTTCGCTGGCCATTTGATGTGAGAGTGCCTACATAGCGACTAGAAATATTGTTAATTGAGGAGTCTGCCGTGAGCGACGTTAATGGTGTTAACTCACTGAATTCTACTGTCGAAATTGAATGTCCACGTGGTAGAATCAAAATTGGACCAGATGCTCCCTTGACGTTTTTTCTTGGGCCTTGTGCCTTGGAAGGTCGTGAACATGCTTTGTTCATGTCTAACGCAATCTTAGAAATTGCAAATAAGCTTAACGCACAAGTTGTTTACAAAACCTCTTTTGATAAAGCTAATCGTACAAGTATTTCCGGATATCGTGGTTTGGAGCTGGACGAGGCTTTAGACATCTTTGCTGAAGTGAAAGAAAAAACGGGCCTACCAATGCTCACTGATGTTCATTTACCTGAGCAGTGTGAGAAGGTCGCAAAGGTTGTTGATATTCTTCAAATACCAGCTTTCTTGTGCCGTCAAACTGACATGCTTCAGGCTGCTGCAGAGACGGGTGCTGTTGTGAAGGTCAAGAAAGGGCAATTCCTTGCGCCTTGGGACATGAAGAATGTTGTAAACAAGCTGGAAGCCATGGGCGCTAAGGATGTTCTTTTAACAGAGCGTGGTTCATCATTTGGCTACAACGCACTCGTCACAGACATGCGTGGTTTACCTGAAATGGCAGCGATGGCTCCTGTAGTGATTGACGCGACTCACTCGGTTCAGCAACCAGGCGGTAAGGGTGGCTCCACAGGTGGTCAACGTGAATACGTGCCTGTGATTGCCAAAGCTGCTGTAGCTGTTGGTGTGTCTGGTGTGTTTATGGAAACTCACCAAGATCCCGATGCAGCACCATCTGATGGACCAAACATGGTTGTTTTATCTGAGCTTGAAAAACTGATGAGTGAATTGATCCAAATTGATAAGCTGGTGAAAAGTTTCTAAGTAGACTTGAATAAGAACGATATTAAGCCGCTTCAGTTTCTGGGGCGGCTTTTTATTTGTCGAGTTGGTTTGCAATCAAAGAAAAAACGTTCTCAAACATTTCAGTCGTTAGTTTACCCGTATTGGTGTTGTAGCGAGAGCAATGATAGCTATCGACCAATGTGATTTCTCGGTCATTGTATTGAAAAGAATGTTCTGCTGCGTGAGCAAATTTGTGCGCAGCCAATTTTCCACCGAGTGTTTTGACAGTTGAGTCGTGTGCTATCTTTCCAAGTGCTAAAATCACCTTGAGATTTGGAAGATTGTTCATTCTAGATATTAAGAATGGGCGGCAATTTGTGATCTCTGCCCCTATTGGTTTGTTTTGAGGAGGCACGCAACGTACTGCATTAGTGATCATTGCGTTTTTAAGTTCCAAACCATCATCTGGGCGGGAGTCGTATTTGCCATTTGAAAAATCAAATTTTTCTAAGGTCGCGTATAGAAGATCGCCTGCATAATCCCCCGTAAATGGCCGAGCTGTACGGTTTGCCCCGGTTACACCTGGGGCTAGACCAACGATCAGTAGTTCAGCGTCTTCCGGTCCAAAAGAAGGAACTGGAGCATTGAACCAATCAGGCTCTTTGGCGCGACAGTCGTTGAGGTATTCCACTAATCTTGGGCAGCGGTCGCAATCCAACGGTGCTTCAGGTGGATAAGTAAATTGGTCAAGCGCCGTCATACCGTCTTCCTATTGTCGGTGGAATCGATTTGTTCAATCACTAATCTAAGTTTTTTGAATGTCTAGTTGTATCTAAATTTCAGACAATTCTTCATCGGAAGAATTTTCTCTGCCGATAATTTTCACAAGATCATTGAGGTCGATAAAATTATCGGCTGCCCGTCGTAAATCATCAGAAATCATTGGAGGTTGGGTTTTAACTGAAGATACTACGGAAACACGGAGGCCACGATCTTGGAGTGATTTTACTAAAACAGTGAGGTCTCCATCTCCAGAAAACAGAACAACATGATCGAGTCTCTCCGAAAGAGTAAGCATGTCCACTGCAATTTCAACATCCATGTCACCTTTGACGCGGCGACGACCTGCTGAATCGGTAAACTCTTTTGCGGGCTTGGTAACGACGTTGTATCCATTGTACTGAAGCCAATCGACAAGAGGGCGAATTGGAGAATACTCTTCGTTTTCAACTAAAGCAGTGTAATAATTGGCCCGTAATAGGCGGCCTTTTTTGCGGAATTCACTTAAAAGTCTGCGATAATCAAGTTCTACGTTTAATGTTTTTGCTGCTGAGTATAGATTAGCACCGTCAATAAATAGAGCTATTCGCTCATCTTTGTAAAAGGCCATATTAGTATGTCGCTCCCATCGACACGGATTAGTGTAGACGACAACGCTGTAAAAGAAGGCAGACGGGGCGGTATATATGTCGCCCTAGGAAGCAATTCCGCGTTTGTTGATGATAGTGGTCAACGGCTTGAAGGCGCGGGTTTGTTTCGATCAGTCCTGCACGTTTTCAAGCGAGCCGGGTTTAATACACTTCGAAAATCAAGTCTTTGGTTGTCCCCCGCATGGCCAGACCAGACTCTTAATGAATTTCAAAATGCTGTAGTTGAGTTAGACTCTATTTGTGACAATGCGCAAGTATTAATGCGATTTCTTCTTGAAATCGAAGATGATTTCGGTCGAGTGCGGCTCGAAAAGAACGGTTCGCGGACATTAGACTTGGATTTGATTGATTTTCGTGGGCAGGTAATGGAAGCAGAAAAAGATGGCGATCTTATACTTCCTCACCCAAGAATGCATGAGCGCTCGTTTGTGTTGTCACCTTTAAAAGAAATTGCACCCGAGTGGGGGCATCCTGTTATGAGCAACAAAGTGCAAGAACTCGAACCAATTGCCCAAAAAAAATGGCCGGCGACTGTTTTGGGCGAGTTTTAAGATTAAAAATTGGAAATAGACACGGATGTGTCGCATTTATTAGTAATTATTGTAAATAAGTGGGTTGAGTCGATGAGAGAACTGGCTTAGCTAGGTCGTTTGGCAGGAGAACACATATATGGCACGCGTCACCGTCGAAGATTGTATCGAAAAAGTCCCAAACCGCTTTCAACTTGTTTTGTTAGCTGGTCACCGCGCTCGCATGATCCGCGCAGGATCAGAAATGACTGTTGAGCGTGATGATGATAAAGACCCAGTTGTTTCTCTTCGCGAGATTGCTGGTGACGGCGTTGACCTTGATCTTGTTAAAGAGAGCTATGTGTCTGAGCTTCAAGAAGTTCGTCCAAACGAGGAAGCGGAAAAAGAAGAAGACCGTCTGGCACTTCAAGCTGCACCAACTCGTTCGGAAGAAGATGTTATCCGCGCATATCAAGCAGAGCTAGAGAACGCGCGCGAAGACCGTTACTAATAACTGAAAGTGAGGCGAAATGGCTGACGACACGTCAGAACTCCATACTGCCTTGCGCGAACCCGGCCTTCCAACAGGCAAAGGCCGGCGTTTTCTGCGTCAATTTGAATTAGTCGAACGTGTTCTTGCCTATCAGCCGGACGCAGATGAAGACGCTCTGAATCGCGCCTATGTTTTCGCTATGGTTCGGCACGGTGCCCAAAAGCGGCATTCCGGTGACCCTTATTATGCGCACCCTGTTTCCGTTGCAGGCATTCTAACTGATCTGAAGCTTGATTATTCTACAATCATCGCTGGCCTTCTTCACGACACTGTAGAAGATACAGATGTTACCCTTGAAGAGATAGAAGAAGTCTTCAGCAAAGATATTGCGGATATCGTGGATGGCGTCACGAAGTTAACTCAGCTTGAGGCTTCAAGCCGAGCGGCTAAACAGGCTGAGAATTTTCAAAAATTCATTTTGGCAACAACCAAAGATATTCGAGTTCTTTTGGTGAAACTGGCAGATCGCCTGCACAATATGCGGACGATCCAATTTATGCCGAAGCCTGAAAGCCGCATACGTATTGCTCAAGAGACAATTGATATTTATGCGCCGTTAGCACGCCGCACTGGATTGAATATATTTGCTGGTGAGTTGGAAGATATTGCTTTTTCGGTGATGAATCCTGAAGCTCGTGAGTCTATTGAAAAACGGCTAGCTGAAATGGCTGCAGATGCTGTGGAGGATGTTGAGCGTATCAAATCTGACATCGAAGTTTTGATGAGCGTCAACGGCATAAATGGCGATATTCGTGGTCGGTTAAAGCGTCCCTACAGTATCTGGCGAAAGCTGGAAAATAAAGCCATATCATTTAAAGACTTAGGTGATATTTTTGCTTTTAGATTGATCGTTCCATCCGTGGCTGATTGTTATAGGGCATTGGGCATTTCTCATCAGCATTGGGCAGCGCTTTCTAGCCGTTTTAAAGATTATATTTCGGTTCCCAAACCAAATGGCTATCAGTCTATCCACACGACTTTTCAAGGGCCGGGTAATCGCCGCGTCGAACTGCAAATTCGCACCAAACAGATGGATGAAATTGCGGAGCGCGGAATAGCAGCGCATTGGCGGTACAAAAATAAAAGCTATGGCTTTGATAAAGATGGAGCTCGTGAAGCCGGTCTAGATCCGGAAGACAGTTTGTTAAGCTTTGCAGACATGCTGGATCATGGTGCGGATCCAGAAGAATTTCTCGAGCACGCCAAGATGGAGATGTACCGCGATACGGTGTTCGCGTTTACACCGCGTGGTCGTCTTGTAAAATTGCCTGTTGGCGCAATGCCGCTTGATTTTGCCTATTCAGTTCACACGGCAGTGGGTGATGAATGTGTGGGTGTTCGCATTAATGGAATTGAGCGGCCATTGAGAACCTTCATCCAAAACGGGGATACAATAGAGATCATTCGCGGCCAACGTGTTGGGCCGCCAGCAAATTGGCGTAATCTTGTCGTTACTGGACGTGCGCGTTCTGCAATTCGTCGTTTAACACGCGATAAAGAGCAGGAAGAGTTTACAAAGCTTGGCCGGCAGAAGCTCAATCTTGGCTTACGTCGTATCGGCCTTGATCCTATTGATATCAAATTCCGCGAGATCGCAACTCAAAACGGTATCGGATCCACTGAAGAACTGCTTGAAGAGCTCGGTCGTGGGTTTGTTGATCTGAAGGAAATTTTATCAAAAACATTTCCAGAGCAGATCGATAGCGAAACTCTTGAAGGTCGGCATGTAATTGATGATGGTGAGACCCAGTCATTACTGTCGGGTGAAAAGCTCATGCCGGGTGTAGCTTTGCACCTATCTGAGTGTTGTTCTCCTCTTCCTGGAGATCGAATTGTTGGTGTTGAAATGCCGGGTAAAGGTGTTGATGTACACACGATAGATTGTCAGAGGTTGATTGAATTTGATGATCGCCCTGATGCTTGGATGGACCTAAATTGGCGTCCTATTGCTTCTACCGATTTCTTTGCCATTAGCCGACTAAATATTACGATTTCCAATCAGCGCGGGTCGTTGGCCACGGTGTGTAAAGCTATTTCAGAAACGAATGGAAATATCATCAACGTCGCTATTCAGGACAGAAGTGAAGATTTTATAGATTTTCGATTTGACTTAGAGGTTGAAGATAAGCGAAGACTGACACAAATAATGACAGCTCTAAGAGCGCTGAGCGCAGTAGAAAGTGTTGAGCGATTACGTGGTGAGTCAAAAATCGCGTCAGAATAAAAATTGTAAGGAAATGTGAAGTGAACACTGAAGAAGTTTTAAGTGAATTCCGTAAAGTAGATGCTCTTCTTGAAGGACATTTCATTTTATCATCAGGACGTAGAAGTCCGGTGTTTCTTCAAAAAGCGCTTGTGTTTTCACATCCTGCAACTTCAGAAAAATTGTGTGCGGCTTTAGCGGAAAAACTGAAAGCCCAATTTGGTCAAATCGATGTCGTGTGTGGGCCAGCTGTTGGCGGTTTGATACCAGGTTATGAAACGGCTCGTGCTTTAGGTTGCCGCGCTATTTTCACAGAACGCCAAGATGGTGAAATGACCCTGCGTCGTGGCTTTGATATAAAAGAAGGCGAGCGAGTTGTTGTAGTTGAAGATATTGTGACAACAGGGCTTTCCATGCGTGAAACATTCACGGCATTGAACAAGTTTGATGGTGACGTCATTGGTGGTGCATGCGTGGTGGACCGCTCCAATGGTGAAGCAGAAGTTGGCTTGCCTTTGGTTTCATTGGCTGCAGTTGATTTTCCAGACTTTGATCCGGACGATTTGCCTGCCGAGCTCAAGGACATACCAGCAATCAAACCGGGAAGCCGAGGACTAAAGTAATATGGTACTACCTTACGCGCGCCTTGGGGTGAATATTGATCACGTTGCGACTATTCGTAACGCGCGCGGTGGTGCTTGGCCTGATCCTGCGCGTGCTGCTAAGGCAGCAAGAGATGCGGGTGCGGATGGGATAACAATTCATTTGCGCGAAGATCGTCGTCACATTCGCGATGGAGACCTTGAAGCAGTTAGCGGCGCGATGTCTTTGCCTATTAATTTGGAAATGGCAACGACTGACGAAATGCTTAAAATCGCGATGGATTTTAAACCGCATGCTGTTTGTCTCGTTCCCGAAAAGAGAGAAGAACGTACTACGGAAGGTGGGCTCGATGTTGCGCGGCTCCACAATGTTGTGTCGCCATTTGTGCGTGACCTAAGTGAAAATGGATCGCGTGTGTCATTGTTCATAGAGCCTGACATTGTGCAGGTTGCTGTTGCTGAGGCGATTGGAGCACCAGTTGTGGAGCTTCACACAGGTAAGTATGTTGAGCATGTTATTGCTGGCGAAGAGAAAGAAGCGGCACTCGAGTTGGATCGATTAAAGCTTGCAGCTTCTGAAGGAAAACGACGTGGTATAGAGGTCCATGCAGGACATGGATTAACCTATGATACCATAAAACCAGTTGCTCAAATTCCTGAGATTGCGGAATTCAATATTGGTCACTTCCTAGTTGGTGAAGCGATATTTGTTGGATTGGAAGCTGCCGTTCGTCATATGCGTGATTTGATTGATGAGGCGCGTTCTGAATGATACTTGGCATCGGTCAAGATCTCACGGATATCCGGAGAATTGAAGCATCGTTGGAGCGGTTTGGTGACCGTTTTACGCATCGTGTTTTCACAAAAGTCGAACGCGAAAAAGCGGATACTCGTAAAAGACGTGCCGATACATACGCTAAAAGGTTTGCAGCTAAAGAAGCGTGCGCCAAAGCCTTGGGAAGCGGGGTCTGGGCCAATGGAGTGGCTTGGCAAGATATGGGAGTCGTCAATCAGGAAAATGGACGACCTGCAATGGAATTGAACGGCGGCGCAAAACAATTCCTTGAAAATATGACACCAGAAGGTATGAAGGCGAATATTCACCTGACAATTACAGATGATTACCCCTATGCCCAAGCAATGGTGATTATCGAAGCTATTGTCATTTAAGGGGCTTGAATGCCGAGACCAAATTCTAGTCATACAGGAAAGCGTCGCCGCAATCGCGATAGAGTGCGCCGTTCGACGCCGCCTAAATTAAGTGAGCAATCACGTGAAGCGATACAGCAGATTGCGGGTGTCAAATTCAAAGACATTAGCTTGTTGGATCGGGCATTCACGCATTCTAGTGCCGTCGCTGGTGAAGCTGCAGACTGGAGCAATGAGCGTCTTGAGTTTTTAGGAGATCGTGTGCTGGGGCTAGTCGCGGCTAGTCAGCTTATTACGCGATTTGAAAAAGAGCGAGAGGGCGGTCTAGCTCCGCGCCTCAATGCACTGGTCAGCCGTGAAACATGTGCAAAGATCGCTGCCGAACTTGATCTAGGGCAATTTCTTATTCTAGACGCTGCCGAAACATCAGCGGGCGGAACGACTAAGCCATCATTGTTGGCGAATGTCACAGAAGCTTTGATCGGGGCGATATATCTTGAAGCAGGCTTGAAACCGGCTGAGACGTTTATTGTCAAATACTGGAAAGAGTATTTCAAGGGCGTGGTGAAAGTGCCTAGAGACCCTAAGTCGGCTTTGCAAGAGTGGGCGCAAGGCGATGGACGACCTGCGCCAATATATGAGAATGTAGGTCGTAAGGGGCCAGACCATGCACCGATTTTTACGGTGGAAGTACGTGTTGACGGTGAAGAACCGGCACGTGGTGAAGGGCCATCAAAACAAGATGCGCAACGTGCAGCCGCAAGCGCAATGTTAGACAAAGTTGGAGAAACTTCTTGAGCGATATGCCAGAAGAATTTGAAGAAGAAACATCACCTGAAGCAGAGCAGACTAGGGCTGGTTTTGTAGCTGTTATTGGATCGCCCAATGCGGGTAAATCCACATTGGTAAATCGGCTGGTGGGCGCAAAGGTGTCTATTGTCACGCATAAAGTGCAGACGACACGCTTTCAGGTGCGCGGCGTGATGATGCGGGATAATTCGCAAGTTGTGCTTGTTGATACACCTGGAATTTTTGCTCCCAAGCGACGCCTGGACCGTGCGATGGTGCAATCAGCTTGGGATGGTGCAGAAGGCGCTGATCAAATTATCCACGTTGTTGATGCTGCCTCTCGGTCGAATAAAATGTCCGATAAAGAAGATGGTGCTGACAAGAAAACACTCATTGATGATCAGAGAATTATTGATGATCTTAAAACATCCGGTCGCAAAGCTATTCTTGCATTGAATAAGATCGACCTGTTCGATCGAGAAGATCTTATTCCGATCTCTAAAGAGCTATTTGCTGAGGGCGTGTATTCAGATGTCTTTATGATTTCCGGATTGCGTGGTGGCGGCGTTCGACAATTGGCAGACTTTATAGCTGAACGTATGCCTGTGGGACCTTACCTGTTTCCTGAGGATCAAGCGGCAGATATGCCGTCCCGTTTGCTTGCAGCAGAGGTAACGCGTGAAAAATTGATGCTGCGCTTACATGAAGAACTTCCCTATCAAATGACTGTTGAGACGGAAAGTTGGGAACGCTTTAAAGACGGCTCAATTCGTGTTGATCAAATAATCTATGTGGCCCGTGAAGGGCACAGAAAAATTGTTCTTGGAAAGAACGGTCGCGCGATTAAAGATATTGGACAACAAGCTCGTAAAGACCTACAGGATATTTTTGAGACAAACATTCACCTGTTTACGCGTGTGAAAGTATCAGAAAAATGGGCTGAAAGTCGCGAACGCTTTTCTGCCATAGGGTTGGATTTCGACGTTTAAGAAAAGCGGTAAATTTCAACAATCTCTTTGAAATCAATATTTACATCTGTGTGTTAGGTTTTTTCCTGAAACGGAGAAAAACACATGCAGATGTTAGAGAAACAATTATTCAGAGCACTTTGGTCAGGATCCATGCTGTTCATGCTGATCCTTCTAGGGTGTGCACTTTCTGTTGCTCTAATGTCTTATTATAACCAGTATGAATTGGGGCTGATTTTCCCAGTCATAGGTGTGCTTTGCATGTTTTTCGGGGAAAAACTACTGAGAGCTATGGAAGTTGCGGGTGGTCAAGACCCTGGTGGAGCTGGTTCAACACTCATTAGATCTATTGTGGTTGCTGTTGTGGTCATCACCATCCCAACATTGTGTTGGGGCATTGTGATGTCCCTAGCAGAATGGATCCTTCACGGAATGGAGTGGGGAAATCTACCGCGTGATACAAGTGATCTAAGTTTAGCGTTTAGAGCATAGTTTAAGTTTTACGTTTTTCTGCTTCATGCTTTGCCCACTCTTCGCGTGCTTTAGCAAGGCGGATAAAGCGTGCAAATGAATATATACAGCTTTCAACGAACCCATTGACGCCGAAAAGACCATAGCGACGCAAAATCATTGATTTTAGAAAAGCAGTTATAGGCTCTGTAAGTAATCGTAGAACCGATGGTTTGCGTCCTTTGGAGAGCATATCTTCGGCTTGCATGCTGCTATAACGATTAATTTTTTCAAGTGCATGATGATGTGACCTAAAGCAGCGATGATTAATGTGATGCTTTAACTTACCCGAGCTTTCGCCTTGATTTAAAACAACTGAATCATGCACAAGTTCGGGTTTGAATCCCGCCTTATCCCGGTGGTACAGGCGAACTGGATCGTTGGACGGTGCAAAAGGACGAGGCCCCTTGTCGAATGGAAAACATATTAAAATGGGAATTTGATAGCCAGCTAAACTAGGTTCTTTTCCTTCTGCGAACATGCTTTCCAATTCAGAGCGCAGTTGACCGCTAACTTCTTCATCAGCGTCTATGTTTAACAACCATTTTTGCGAACAAAGTGTTTCGCCGTAAACTTTTTGCGGCCCATACCCATTCCACTCGTTGAATACTGTTTTTGCTCCAGCAGCCTCTGAAACCTTAACAGTATTATCTGAGCTTCCACTGTCGATGACGATGACTTCATGAACCCAGTCAATGACTGAATGGATAACCGGCACAATACGGTCTTCCTCGTCTTTTGCGATGATGAAGACTGAAATAGGTAATTTACTCATCTAATGTGCCCGAAATCAAAAATGGATGAGTTACTGCTAGAGCAGACTAAAGCTGAACTCAAGTTGGTTAGGATTATTCCGTTCCCAGTATTTTTTCAATTTTGGTAATCGGAGCAATTTCGATCGTTTTCATTGGAGGTAATGGAGGAGCGGGTTTAGCACCATGCTTATCTAACCAAGCACTCGTGATAGTTGCTCGCTTAGCGGCGTCAAAGCTGATGTCGGAATAGAATAGATTAAAGGCTGGTGCGAACATGCGGGAATGTTCGTTGTTTTTCGATTTAAGCGTTTTGTGATCCGGATTGCTCACAACAAGAAATCCATCGACACATTGGCTAGATACAGCATTCTCAAGAATGTCTGGTTTACTTGCAATGTTGAGGTTTGTTGCATTTGCGGCACCTCGATTTAGTTTAGCAGAAATCAGTTCTTGAGTGGTGTTTCCCATGCTTGGATTGAAACAAATAAACTTCTGCCCTGAGTAAGATTTTAATGCGTTGTTTGAACCCCACTCTATTGCTCTTGAAAGAATATTCTGAGTTCGTTTTGCATCGGATTCACCAATTGTGTTCCATGACGCAATACAGTTGATCTGTTCATCGTGATTGCAGATCTGGAATTGGCTGTTGTCGCCAATATAATTGTTGGCATTGGTAGGGGTTTCAATCAGATAAGCTACCGCAAGCCTTCGCTTCATTTGATCGGTATTGAATTGATCTCTCAATAATCGTTTTGCGAGGATCCCACCTTGTCCAACACCAGCAAGGATGATGGCTCGCCCTTGATTGTGTTCCTGCATGTAGGATTGAAATGCCAACTCGACATCTTCATAAGCTAGATTGAATGCTTTTTGAGAATTCTCATTTAGAGAGTACTCGCCATGTAAGGTGACTTGTCTGTATTTTGGCGCATATATCGGAGCCATTTTTTGAAAAGGTCCGGCGTAATTTGGTAACATAGCTGATTGAAGTTGCAGCTCTGCATCTGGATTGTTTATTTGTGAATTCCAACCGTCTGGTGAGTTGGAAGTCGTTCCGTGAATAAAGAAAACATCAACACCCCAAGGTGTTTCCCACGCGCCTTCTGGTTTTGTAGACGGGATCAGCGCCCAGTTTAAGGTCTCAGAATAATTGGGTGCGTCACCTACGGGTAAAGCAAAGGAAGCTGTAGGAGTGATTGCATCGTGATATCTTGCTGGAGCGGTTATGACATACCAAATACCAATTAACGTCAGAAAGAATGCTATCAGCATAAGCAAAAAAGGAATGAGTGGGATCCCAAAAACTTTCTTCGAATGAGCAATGTTTGAGGAAGTTGAGCTGGTGTTCGTGGACATTGTGTTTTTCCTCAAACTTTAAATCTACAATTCTACTCGGCTTAAATAGACGTAATCTTGAATGCCTCTGTTAATACACCAAATGGTCATTTGATCCATGAAAATTGATGTAATTAAGTATGCTGCCTTTGTGGGATGCAGAATGTGTGGCGCAACTCGGATGAAAAATCAGCAATTTTTGTGTTTTTGCTTTATTTCGGCTGCATTTGTGATGTTTTAGACAGAAGGTAGAGATGTTCCTGTACTAAGTGAAAACAATCACTATATGAGTGAGAAGGTTCTATCTCCATTTGATTCATTACCTGACTAGGTGTGCAGAGGAAAAGTTCGTAACATGTTCAATAATTCAAAAAAGAAGAAATCGAACAAGGACGAGACTTTGTTTCAAGTGAAGCCAAAGAAAAAAGCAGGGCCGCTTGCTTGGCTGCGCTCGCGCTTTTTTACTGGTGTTGTCGTGACTGCACCAATAGCGATCACAGTTGGACTTATCTGGGGGGCCATTACCTTTATTGATAATAAGGTGAAGCCATTAATTCCAGACCGTTGGAACCCTGAAACCTATACACAATTTGCACTTCCAGGATTGGGTGTGATTGTGGTTGTAATCAGTGTCTTGCTGGTAGGTATTGTTGCTGCCAACTTGATTGGTCGTTCACTTGTTGGGGCGAGTGAGGGGCTTATTGGGCGTGTACCTTTGGTCCGGAATATTTACACGGCAATTAAACAAATCTTCGAAACGTTAGCTGCGAGTCAAACGGACAACTTCAAAGAAGTTGTTATGCTTGAATATCCTAGAAAAGGGTCATGGGCGGTTGGTTTCATAACGGCATCAGTGCGCGGTGATATGGCTAGCAAAATGCCTGGCATGGTCGGAGTGTTTGTCCCGACAACCCCTAACCCTACATCTGGCTTCTTGATTTATGTCAAACGTGAAGAGCTTGTTGTCTTGGATATGAGTGTTGAAGAAGGTGCTAAGTTGATCATTTCCGCTGGATTGGTTGTGCCTGAGGTCAATAAAACTCAAAATTCTCCAAAGCCGCCAATTGAATCTATTGCTGGTGATGAAAATCTAAAACTAGCTGAAGATGCAATCAGTGATGCTAAGACCGCACCACCGGAAAAAGCAGACTAAGTTTCTGATACAATATTTTGAGAAAAGAGTTCTTTTAAAATCTCTAAGCTTTCGCGGCGTGGTTTTGCTTTTTCAGCTGAATGGTTTGAAAGCAGTTTTATATCATCTCTTGCGATAGCAAAAAGATCAGAGTGCTTAGTAAGATCTAGAACTTTAAAGTCTGGTAGCCCGGATTGTTTTAAGCCTAGTAAATCACCGGGGCCGCGTTGTTCAAAATCCGCTTCCGCAATTGCGAATCCATCTTCAGTTTCGCGCAATACATTTAATCGTTTCTGACCACTTTCTGATAATGGAGGCTTGTAAAGCAATAGGCAGGAAGAGGGTTTATCGCCACGGCCAACGCGTCCGCGTAATTGATGCAGCTGCGCAAGACCAAAGCCCTCAGCATGCTCGATTACCATTATCGTTGCTTCAGGTACGTCGACGCCCACTTCAATAACAGTCGTTGCGACAAGCACGCTTGCATCACCTTTTCTGAATGCTTCTAATGCACCATCTTTTTCGGTGGGTGGTAGCTTCCCATGAACAAGAGCAACTGGGCTTGTAACGTGCTGCTGCAGGATTTCTTGACGGACGGTTGCAGCAGCATCTTCAGCCCCTTCTGAATCTACTGCAGGACAAACCCAGAATGCTCGCTCACCGCGTGCAGCGGCATTTGCGACAGCACCCATAACTTCTTCTATTCGGTCTTCAGAGGCTATGCGCGTAGTTATAGGTTTCCGGTTTGCGGGTTTTTCATCCAGAATAGAAGTGTCCAAATCGCCATTGATAGCTGACGCGAGTGTACGAGGAATAGGAGTTGCACTCATCATCAGGACATGTGGTGCTTTTCCTTTTTCCGAGAGCTTTAATCTATCTGCGACTCCAAATCGATGCTGTTCATCAATGATCACTAAACCTAAATTAGGTAGGTCAACTCCCGCTTGATATAATGCTTGGGTACCAGACAAGCAGTGTATTTCGCCTGCAGCGACTCCTTCAAGTATTTCCAGTCGTCGTTTTTTGCTATCGCGGCCAGTGAGTGCTTCGCAGCGATACCCAATAGGTTCCAGGAATTTGTGGAGCGAAACTGCCTGTTGCCTCGCCAGCACTTCGGTTGGAGACATGAATGCCGTGAATTTTCCCGAAGCCGCTGCTTGGGCGATCGCCAGCGCGGCCACCAATGTTTTACCAGCACCGACATCGCCTTGAAGCATACGGCGCATAGGTAATTTACGCGCCATGTCTGATTGAATGTCATCAAATGCTTTTAGCTGCGCGCGCGTTGGTGCAAAAGGCAGGGCGTCTAGCAAGTTGTTGGTTGCGTGGTTGTGTCTTGCAATCGACTCTGCAGGTGTTTTGTTTCGCTCTAAACGCTGTTCATTCATCGCCATTTCGCGTGCGAGTGCTTCATCATATGCAAGCCTTTGACGAGCACTTTCAAATGCTGGGATATCCAACTCTTCAGGTAAGTGCAGTTGCTTCAAGGCATCAACAAAGCTAGGCCAGTTTTTTGATTGTGCAAGAGATTGGTCAATCCATTCTGGTATGTTGGTCAGCCCCTCACAGGCAACTGAGATCGCTTTTCGAATAGTACGAGATGTAACGCCGGCTGTGAGGCGATATACAGGTTCCACGCGCGGTGGTTCTTCACCTTTTTCAGGATTGCATACATGATCGGGATGCACCATTTGGCGCGTTCCATTAAAATCCTCAATCATGCCTGAAACAATCATTTCCTGATTCATCGGAAATTGTTTTTGTAGCCAGCTTGGTTGGGCTCGAAAGAAAACGAGTGTCAAAAAGCCGGTATCATCAATAAGGCGGACTCTAGTCGGCGCATTGCCGTGGCCTGCCGATACCGAATCAACAGTGCCTTTTACAGTTGCGATTTCGCCCACAATGGTTTCAAAGAATGAAGGCTTCACTCGGCGATCTATGTATTCGTGCGGCAAATGAAGCAGTAAATCCAATACCTTATCGCCGCCCGTTAGCCTTTGAAGTAAGGGGGCAGTTTTAGGACCGATGCCAGAAAGGCTTTTTAGATCCTTAAAAAAAGGGAAGAGGATTTCAGGTCTCATAATTTAAATCACGATATTCCAGCGCGTATGACCTGACAATTAGCGAAAACCATCCTATGTGTCTGCATTCAAATTTTGGAGATGGTTAAAATGGATGTGCGTAGACGCAAATTGCTCTTTAGAGCGGATCACCGTGGATTTAAGGAAATGGACCTTATCATGGGTGGATTTGCGAAAACTCATATTGAAGAACTTGATGATGATCAGTTGGATCAATTCGAAAGATTGTTGGATGCTGGTGATCAAGAAGTGTATGGCTGGATACTCGAAAACGAAGAAACACCTGACGAGTATCAAGGTTCTGTTTTGAACTGGCTCCGAAAATTTGATGTTGCCGCTTACATGAAGTCAGTTGGGTTACTGTAAGGTTTTTAGTATAATGATGGATGTGGCAGATAAGATAGCAATTGTGGGTGGTACATATCTGATCGCAACCGGGGTGGGATTTGTGGTCTCACCTAAATTTTTTCAACGTATGACCCAAATGGGAAACAAGTCAGACCCTGTTTTGATAAATTTGTCGGGTGCGGTGCATTTCATCATTGGAATGATCGTCTTGGTGAACATTGTTCCATGGAAGACTACAGACCAAATAGCGGTTTCAATTTTAGGCGGTCTTGCTGTTTTAAAAGGTTGTGCGTTGATTATTGTTCCTAACCTAACTCTGAAAGCAGGCGAACAATCGATACAAGCTCTGAGAATGATGTCAGTAGGGTTTATTGGATATGGAATATTTCTATTTAGCCTCGGGCTTGATGTTTTCTAGTATTCCCGTGAATGCGGTTGGTCACGAAGTTTAGTGTAATTTGATCATATATTTTTAGATAAGAAAGCAAGTATTGAATGAAAGTCTGGGATACGCTTGCAGGCATAAAAGCTCCTATCGATGCTTATGGATCACCCTTTGGTGCGGACGTGCGGGTGTTTGTTGAGGCGATAAACAAGCGCGGCGGAGTCGGCGTATATGTGGCGCGAGATGACAGGCAGGCGTTGCAGGTACTATCAATCGCAAAATTCTTTCAGCCTCACATGACCCAAATCAATTTTCCGGCTTGGGATTGTTTGCCGTATGATCGTGTAAGTCCAACAGCACATATTTCGGCTATGCGGTGTTCCGCTTTGGCGCGTTTGTCGCATCGTGACCCGAAAGAGAAAATTCTTGTTGTCACGACAGCCAATGCGATGGTGCAACGCGTTGCACCAGTCACAAAAATGGCTGAAGCCAGCTTTGCTGCGGGTGTTGGGGCAGACGTCGAGCAGCAATCTTTGCAAGATTACCTAACAATCAATGGATACACGCGAACAGATATAGTCCGCGAACCGGGTGAATACGCTATTCGAGGGGGGATTATCGATATTTTCCCGCCTGACCGTATTGAGCCAGTGCGATTAGATTTTTTTGGTGACAACCTTGAATCTATCCGTTCGTTTGATCCTGAGACTCAAGTTTCAACAAACAAGCTAAAAGAGATTGCCTTTGCACCGGTTAGTGAAATCTTTTTTACCGATGATGCGCTAACGCTTTTCCGTCGTAAATATCTTGAATCTTTTGGTCCTCCCGGTGGTGACCCAAACTTTGAATCTGCGCGCGCTAAAATTCGGCGCCAAGGTATAGATCAATGGCTACCGTTATTTCACGAAAAACTAGAAACACTTCTTGAGTATGCTGGTGCGGATGCATTGCTCGGTTTCGACAATCAAGCGGAAGCAGCTGGTGTTGATCGTATAGCGCAAGCGAAAGATTATTTTGAAACCCGCGTACATGCAGCTGGTGGAGATGTAATGGAAGCAAAAGTTCTTCCCCCAGAAGAACTGTATCTCACCGAAGAAGAATTTAAGCTGACACGTTCATCTGGTGCGGTAGTGCGTTTCCATCCATTTGAATCTCCTGAGAAAAAAGATGTGCTCTTCGTGGGAGCCCAAATTGGGAAGGACTTCGCAATTGAACGTTCAAACCCAGAAGCAAATGTTTTTGATTCAGCTGTAAAACTTGCCAAAGAGCACATAGAAAACAAACGAAAAGTTGTGTTTGCAGCATGGTCGGCTGGGTCGGCTGATCGTTTGAAGACCGTGTTGTCAGACCATGGAATGCCAGAAGTGCGTACAGCCGAAGATTGGTCGGCGGCCAAAGCTGCAAATGCTCCGGTAATTGTCGAGACCTCCATGGAGGCGGGTTTCACCTTTAATGATCTGGCAGTTATCGCAGAACAAGACATGCTTGGCGACAAGCTTGCACGTCCTCGCAAACGAAAGCGGAAGACAGCAAGCTACATAGCCGAGGCTGCGTCACTATCTCCTGGCGATATGATTGTGCACATTGATCACGGTGTAGGGCGCTATGAAGGGCTAAGAACAGTCGATGTCGGTACAGCACCTCATGACTGCCTTGAGCTTGTGTATGCGGGTGGTGATAAAATCCTTCTGCCGGTAGAAAATATCGAATTGATCAGTCGATATGGTGCGGACTCTGGCGAAGGATCTATGGACAAACTTGGCGGTGCAGGGTGGCAGTCCCGCAAAGCAAAAGCCAAGAAAAATATCATGGAAATGGCGGGTGACCTTATCCGTATCGCTGCCGAACGTGAGATGAAAAAAGCGGACAAAACTGCTGATGCAGATGGTTTGTTTGATGAATTCTGTGCGCGTTTTCCATATGAAGAAACTGATGACCAGCTTAATGCTATAGAAGATTGCTTGGGTGATTTGGCGTCAGGAAAGCCAATGGACCGCCTCGTGTGTGGTGATGTTGGGTTTGGTAAAACTGAAGTTGCCTTAAGAACGGCATTTGTGGCGGCGATGAGTGGTATGCAGGTAGCTGTCATTGCGCCAACAACATTGCTTGCACGTCAGCATTATCGAACCTTTACCGAGCGTTTTGATGGATGGCCGATAAAAGTGCGCCAGCTATCGCGCTTTGTATCTGCCAAGGAGCAAGCAACAACGCGAGAGATGCTTGCAAATGGTGATGCTGATGTGGTTGTTGGAACGCATGCTGTTATTTCAAAGCAAGTAGACTTTAAACGATTGGGCTTGCTTGTAATTGATGAAGAGCAGCGTTTCGGTGTGAAGCACAAAGAGCGCATGAAAGAGATGAAGTCAGACATTCACGTGCTGACATTATCTGCGACCCCTATTCCGCGAACGTTACAATTGGCACTGACAGGTATTCGAGATCTGTCAATTATCGCCACGCCACCGATCGACCGGTTATCTGTAAGAACCTACACTGTGGAATTCGATCCTGTTACGATCCGTGAAGCGTTGCTAAGGGAGAGATATCGCGGAGGACAGTCATATTTCATTGCGCCGCGAGTGTCTGATCTGCCATTCCTTGAGCGTTTCTTGAAGGAACAAGTGCCTGAAGTTTCTTTCTTGTCAGCGCACGGTCAGATGGCATCTGGTCAACTCGAAGACATTATGAATGATTTTTATGATGGTAAGGCAGATGTGTTGCTGGCAACGACAATTGTAGAATCCGGATTGGATATTCCAAGCGCGAATACAATCGTCATTCACAGAGCAGATAAGTTCGGACTTGCCCAACTGTATCAGCTTCGTGGTCGTGTCGGTCGATCCAAATTGCGCGCTTACGCCTATATGACCACTAAAAAAGATATGGTGCTGTCAGAAACAGCGGAAAAACGTTTGAAAGTTCTTCAATCGTTAGACAGCCTCGGGGCTGGTTTCATGTTGGCTAGCCACGACCTGGATATGCGTGGCGGTGGTAATATGCTCGGGGATGCTCAATCGGGTCATGTGCGGGAAGTTGGTGTCGAACTGTATCAACAAATGCTCGAGGATGCGGTGAATGCGCTTAAAACAGGTGAGTTAGAGCCATCAGATGATTGGTCGCCGATGATTGATCTTGGTGCCGCTGTGTTGATTCCTGATTATTATGTGGCGGATCTAACGGAGCGATTGACGCTTTATCGTCGCCTATCTGACCTCAACACCGAGGAAGAACGCGAAAGTTTTGCCGCAGAGTTGATCGACCGTTTTGGTGAGTTGCCTGACGAAACTAAGCAGCTTCTGGAAGTAACTGCGGTAAAGAACATGTGTAAGGATCTGGGCATATCTAAATTGACGTCCGGGCCCAAGGGAGCTGTGTTCACTTTCCGAGACCAGCCGCCAATCAATCCGGCTCAATTAATTGCTTGGGTGCACACTCGCCCATCTATGATGAAGCTGCGGCCAGATGGCAAGCTGGTTATCAATGGTGTTTGGCCTAATGCAGAGCACAGATTGAAGGCGGCTAAAGGTGTTTTGAAAGAGCTAGAAAGCGCAGCTAAGGAAGACTAAACATACGCTAAGCTGCTGCAAAACGGTTGCTATTTTTATCTTGTGAGATTGCTTGTGACAGAAGCTGATCAGATGACTGGTCTGCGTTTAGTTCTGCAATACTCCACTTTATCATGACTTGGCGGTTTGGCTGGCCCGGCCTGCTTTCAAACGCTGTAGCATCGAGCACTCCTTCAATGCGTCGTACTGCGATCATAGCATCTTCTTTTGAAGAACCTGGCATCGAAATCGCCAAGGTTGATTCATCGAGCCGCGTTGGAGCATCTTGAACACGCAGCAAGGTTTTTACAACGCGAGCTGTATATGTGAGGTCACAGACATCCGGAGGACCATCAGTATGCCCAAGAACGGTAAGTACCAAAACGGATAATGGCTGCCCATAATCGAGCGACCATTCCACTTGTGCATTAAGATGATCTTCGAAGAATTGACGCGTGAATAGCCCTGTTACTTTATCTGTTACAGCGTCACTAGGAGCCGCAAAGTCTTTGGCTGATGGGCCTCGATTAACGACTAGCTCTTTGAGTAAGTTGGCGACGGTTTCTTCCGTGGCAGTTGTATCTATCAGGTCTGTAGCGCTCTCAAAAATATCCTCGCTTGGCGATAAGTCTTCGTGAGTTATCGCAAGCAAAGGAATTTCCGATAAATTAGGGCTACGCCTGATCATTCCGCAAAAATTGTCACCTTTAAGGTTTTCTGCGGTGGTATCTAATATGACTGCACCGAAAGAGTGATCATGGAGATAGTCAAACGCTGTGTAAGCGCTGAAGGAGGCTGTTAGATTAAAGCCTTGAGATTCGAGGTGATCTTTTAAGGACAAAAACTCTCGAGATGCTTCTCCGACATAGAGAATGTCTTTGTTGTGGTGTTTTGCATCGGGTGCAGAGTTCAGCCCATATCTCTCATAGCTTTCTCGTCTTAGTCTTACTTCTGCGCGCCTCGCAGCTGTTCTATGCGCAAAATGGAAGCGAGACCGCGCTAGATACAAAGCGTTATCGGTACTTAATCGTATGTCTATGTTGTCGGGAGCAGGTGAACCGCATGGAAATTGACCCAATGTAGCGATTAATGGGTGAGATACTTTGCAGTCTTGTGCATAGCCAACGATATCTTCGATGAGCGCAGGACGACAAGAATTAAGATCAAACAGGAATATGTCGCTAGGATCTGCAAACTCACCAGAGCGAGCATCTAGTTGTTGGTTTTGTAAAATATTGCAAATGTGTTGGGCGCGTCCGTGGTCTCCACAAACAACAGAAACTGTGAGATTTGTTGAGAATTGATGACGCGCCATTGAAATACCTACAGCCTTAGTAATTGGTTGTAGAAATCATGCCTGATTTATGTTGCGCTTAGTTTATCTTAATATATCAAATTTCTAAGAAATTTTTGATAATTGGAATTTTGGAGATTGTGCTAAGTTACTGTATTATTTTTTAATTATATGAATTTGGGATTCTGAACTGAACCTGAATTCCACACTCAAACTGAATTCAGGCAAAGTTTGTTAAGTATAAAGCATGACTGAAGAGGCTTTTAAGTCCCTCTAGGGCCGACGCAGTCAACTGTTCCTTGACTGCGCCGACGTAAACAATACGTCGGCCTTTTTTTGTGAATGCCAAAGTATTCGTTAGGCTATGCCGGGGTCAGATTCGAGTGTAATTCGGTTTCTACCCGCCTGCTTGGAATAATAGAGGCATGAATCTGCTCGTTCTATTAATACAGTATGTTCTTCGCCAGCGCTGTACTGAGCAATCCCGAAAGAAACTGTGACCTGGCCCAAAGGCTCACCTGTGGAGCGTCTTATAAGTTTCTTTCTCTCAATCGTTGTTCTTACACTTTCAGAAAATTCATGGGCAGTGTCCAAATTCGTCCGCGGCATAATGATAGCGAACTCTTCACCGCCATAGCGTGTGACCAATGAGTCATTTTGAGCTTTTTGAGAGAGAGAGTTGGCCACGAAGCGGATAACTTGGTCACCAGTTTGATGGCCCCAAGTGTCGTTAAACTTTTTGAAAAAATCGATATCGCAAATCACAAGGCAGAGGTCAGAGCCAGACTCTAGGCTTTCATTAATTCTGCGTCCTAAAACTTCATCAAACTGCTTTCGGTTAGCAACTCCTGTTAGGCCATCAGTTAAAGCTTCGGCTCGTGCTTGTTGCAGAGATACTCTTAGAGATTCTATTTCTTCTGTAGAGCTAACCAATTGTTGATTTAGATTTTCATTGATATCTGACATTTCCTTTGTGGAGGTGGAAAGGACAGAAACGATCCGGTTAAGTGAGTCACCTGAAATGTTGTCATTTGAGAGGCTTTTAGCGGCATTGTCCAATGTCACGCTGTATTGCTCTGTAGTAGTGCTTGCGCTTCTCAACGCTTCCACGGCTTCAGCAATTTCTTTTGCTATCTTAGTCCCAGTTTCCATTACCTGAGAAGACAACTGAGTTGCTGCGAAGAACTTGCTGTGGATTTTTTCTAGCTGGCTGTCGGTCAACTGGCCTTCGGTAGAAATGATATCATCAACTTCTCGAGCAAGGTCGGGGGTCCAGCCTGCAATGTAATTTAGCCAAACTTCATAGTTTTGAGGCGTAGCACATAGCTTGTGCTCTTCAATTTTATCAACTGCAGCATGACCAGTTTTTATTCCACTTGGTCCTTTGAGTTGCTCATACATTCTAGGCAGGCCCCATCAATAAAGTCTTCATTCACAATAAAAACACTTATGAACGGAAAACGTAAATATTGATTAACCAAGATAGAAAAATTCTAAAGTCTATGGCTGATCTTGTATCAATTTAAATTTAATTATCAGCTTGTGGGTGTGGTATCTACTGGTCGTAGCAAAAAGGCAGGAACATGATCTCCCATACCTTTGAATGATGGGCCAAGGTCGTCTTTGTATCGACGATTCGTTTTTTTCTTATTCTCGGCAGGTTTTACAATGTCATTTGCAACTTGATTAGTTTCTTCAGTTGTTTGAACTTCCTGCTTTTTCGATTGACGCCCACGTCTTTTAGCGTTTCTGCCTTCGTTTTTTGTTTTTTTGCGTTCAGGGCGCTGAGAAATCTCTTCAATTGCTGACTGAATGGCTTCGTTATCGAACTCTTGGACGTCCTTACCAATCCGTTTCACGACTGCATCCCAAAGCTTTTCGTCATTCGGTGATACAATTGTATAACTTTCACCTTTACGTCCGGCGCGTCCAGTACGGCCAATTCTGTGTACATAATCATCTGAATTTGGTGGTGGAGCGTAGTTGAATACGTGGCCGACATCTGGGATATCCAAGCCACGAGCTGCAACGTCAGACGCAACAAGTAGGGTGAGTTCACCGTTTTTGAATTTATCCAATGTTTCCATACGGTAGGATTGTGAAAGATCTCCATGAATTGGAGCTGCGTCAAACCCATGTGCATTCAGTGATTTAGCGACAATATCGACTTCTTTTTTGCGATTACAGAATACGATTCCGTTTTTGACTTCGCAGCTTCCAATGATTGCGCGAAGCATACCGCGTTTTATTGCATCATTATTATTGGGAGCTTTGGATATGTGTTGAGTAATGGTTTCTGCTGTTTGCGCGGGACGAGCAACTTCAATTTTCTTGGGGTCGTTTTGAAATTGCTTAGTAAGCTTAGCAATTTCAGGAGGCATTGTTGCAGAAAAAAGGAGAGTTTGGCGACGAGGTGGAAGTAACTTACAGATTTTTTCAATGTCTGGGATGAATCCCATGTCGAGCATGCGGTCTGCTTCATCTATGACTAGCATTTGTACACCAGTCATAAGAAGTCTACCGCGTTCGAAGTGGTCCATTAGACGGCCAGGTGTTGCGATCAGGACATCCACACCAGCTGTAAGTTTCTTATCTTGATCAGCAAATGAAACACCACCAATGAGGAGTGCCATATTGAGTTTGTGGTTTACACCGTATTTTTCAAAATTGTCAGCTACTTGAGCCGCGAGTTCACGTGTGGGCTCAAGGATAAGCGTGCGCGGCATTCTGGCTTTCGCGCGGCCTTGTCCAAGTTTATGGATCATCGGAAGCACAAACGCTGCTGTTTTTCCGGTTCCGGTTTGAGCAATACCAGTAACATCTCTACCTTGAATGATAGCTGGAATAGCTTGCGCTTGAATAGGTGTTGGCTCGGTATAGCCAGTATCTTTAACAGCGCTTAATACACGAGGGTCTAATTCTAGGTCATCAAAAGTCATACAGTAGAATGTGTTCGGGGCTATGTTTGTGGAGCTCCCGACCTTATATTGCGCTTAATTACTACTGAATGCCGGATTGCCGTCTGCAGAGATAAAGCTGGGTTGTTTAAGCGGCGCTTGAATGCCGCAAGCGCTGCGCAACTGCAGCCCATCGATCGGTGCGCAACATAGGGCGGTTATGTATAGAGTCAATGTCAACTCGTGGAGTTGGGACGAGAATACAAAGATAGTCACCAATAAAACACAGTAAATCTAGTGAATATGTTAAGTAAAATAGGTTTCTAACTCAATTGATTATCTGCTGAGGATTGATTGTCTCGTTAGACTGCTTTGGCGTGCCTAGGACTATTGTTCGATGGCGATGCATATTCATCAAATGCCTGCGCAACTGATCTTAGAAAGATCCTCGCATCGTCTGGAACACTCACTACGGAACCATCAATATGACATATGTCGTCATTGGCCAGAGGTTTCAGAAATTCAAAGCACTTGTTTAATTCAGTGTCGGAATGACCTTGTTGCTGGCAAATTTCTTCAACATCGACTGACATATCGCACATCAATTTTTCAATGATTTTTCGACGAAGTCTGTCATCGTCAGAGACAGGAACTCCCCGTTGAATAGGAAGTTTCCCCGATTCCACACATTCTGACCAATCACGGATGTTTTTCAGGTTTTGACAATAGCCATGTCGGAATTCAGATATTCCGGATGCTCCCATGGCAATTAGAGTATCGCAAGCGTCATCTGTATATCCTTGAAAATTGCGTTTTAAGCTTCCTGCGCTTAGGGCTTTCGCCAAAGGATCCTCTTCACGAGCGAAGTGATCAAGGCCTATCGCAACATAACCTTCGGACTGCAGGGTTTCAGCAATAACATTGAATAACGCAAAGCGGGCTTCAGTATCTGGTAGTGCGTTTTCATCGATAGCTTTTTGGTGTTTTGCAAACCATGGAACATGGGCATATCCAAACGCAGATATTCTATCAGGAGCAAGTTTTGCAGCTTTTAAGGCTGTGTCTCTGACGGTGTCAGCAGTTTGGAAAGGCAATCCATATAAAAGATCAAAATTTAGGCCACGAATTCCCCAATTTCTAAGACGTTCCACAGATTCCCGAACAAGCTCAAATGGTTGGACGCGATTAACTGCTTGCTGAACTTTCAAATTAAAGTCTTGCACACCTAAACTAGCTCGGTTCACGCCGCCGGCAGCTAATGATCGGATCATGTTTAGGTCTAGTGTTCGCGGGTCAAGTTCAATTGCTATTTCTGCGTCCTCGCGAATGCGGAAGGCATCGTGAAGAGCATCTAACAATTGTAACATATGATCAGCGTTTAGGGCATTGGGGGTTCCGCCTCCAAAATGAACGTGTGATGCGCCCGCGTGCTGCCCTAACTCTTCTTTCCAAAGTTGGACTTCTTTTAGCAAAGTCTCAAAATATCGACCTATTCGATCATATCCATTTGGAATGGTGGTGTGGCATCCGCAGTACCAGCAGAGTTTTTCACAAAACGGAATGTGAGTATAAACTGAAATAGCTTCGTCTGGATTGAGTGATTTCATCCAGTCTGTGGCTGTTTCCAAATTGGTGTTTTCGTTAAATTGAACAGCTGTGGGGTAGGAAGTATACCTTGGAGCGTTCGTTTTTGCGTATGGTAGCCAGTTTTGTCTCATAACCATAAAATAAATAGGGTTGAGAAGTTTGTCAGTGTGGTGGTTTGGCGCGTGACAACTTGTCATTTGTGTCGCGGTACAGCGCTGCAAAGTGTAGGATTGTGCGTAACATCTTAAATCAGGTAATTAATGAAGTTTTAATAATCGCTTGTGGGTGGGTGTTTGTCGGTTATACTGCTGTGGAAGTAGCGTTTTTTCGATCTTCAGGTGAGGGGACGAATTATGAATTGGATACTCGCATTATTTGCTTTCGCGGGCATTATGGCGGTGATGTCGACAATAGCTTCGGTCGTTGTTGAGGCAATTCACAAGGTCTTCGCTTTAAGAGGCGGAGGCATGCAAGAGATGCTACGCGCACTACATGATGGTGTTGTGATGCCGCTCGACCCTGAATATCCCGACGTGACTGAGGGCACCGATGGTGGATCTTCGCGAGAGGCTAGCAAGTTTGCCAAACAAATGACTCGGAGCCCGGCTTATGGTGGTAAAGGGCGTTGGTGGTGGATCGCCAATATACCGTTTCTGAATGTATTCACTCGGCGGTTTGAAAATCTCTCAAAACTACAATTTGTCGAACAATTGACCCAAACAGATTATGGGCAGCGATTGTCCAGCATGAATCGACCTCAAGTGAAACAGTCGCTGAATCGGCTTGTCTATGAGTTCGATCGGTATGGAGCAGGCCAGTCTGAATATTTCGGCGCGCGGGCCAAAGTGTTTACAACCATTGTTGCGCTATTGATTGTTTCCTTGGGCAACTTGAATGCGTTGTCGATCTATTCTCATTTAGCGACTAATCAAGGAGCGCTAAGTGGTGTGTTGAACACCTTCAACTCAGAGGAAGCGCTTAACGGATTTATTGCTCAAAAGGTGACCGAAGCGACACTCGCTCAACAAGATACCGGTGCTACGACTGGTCTTGCATCTACAATTTCTTCAGATTTTCGTATTCTATCCAATGCAGGTTTCCCGGTTGGGCGGGACTTTTTTCCTTATTGTGACAACCCTTCAAATGCGAATTGCGATGTAAAAGGGTTCACAGAATCTGTGAACCTGTTTGGCGTGTATGAAAGTGCCGCAATTCCTCGTATTTTAACTCCCGAAGGTGGGCAATGGTTGGTAGGTATGATCGCGACTGCTGGCTTAATTGGTCTCGGGGCAAATTTCTGGTTCAATTTGTTTAAAGCAATGGCTTCATTTGCTCTAAGAAACGCTTCGGCGGGAGTGGGTGGAGTTAGATCAAGAAATCCAGTCCCGTCATCTGTAGTGTCAGATGGTGAGGTGAGGCGCCCTCGTGAAATAAAGGGGTCGCTAGCGTCTCCTGGTGCTGAACCAGATTTGGATCTTCTTACAGATGCTTTCCTAACTGTAGCTGGAAAAGACGTTACGAATGTATCTACAGGTGAATTTGGCAGCCGTGGAGGCAGTTCATTAGAGCAAGCATCACCAATTATTCCGAAGGCTGGTGTTTATGTTGGTGAAATGCCAACCCGCAATGGACCGCCGCCACGAAAAGATACGCAAAGCGGAATAAGAAAATATAGAGGATAGGGAGACAGATCATGATGTTATCACCTGCTCTCTTTATGACTGCTGTTTCGGGGGTGATCCAACTTGGGAAAGCAGCTCGTAACGCTCGAAGAGATCAGTTGTTACAGCGTGATTTTACCGTATTCACGAATAAATTCCCCATGCATGATGCTGAAGAAATTCAGTGGATGGCGGTAGATTTTGTATACCGCAGGAAAGATTTACATCACCAATGCAAATCCGGCGGAATGCTAGATTCTTTATTTACAGAAAGAAGTCTCGCATCTGGTGATGCCATGGAATTAAATGTTCCGTGTGATCGGCAGCGGTCACAAATAGCGATTTGTCACGACATTCTCTATGATGCTCTTCGCAATGAAATTCCTTCTGCCGTCGATAGCCGAATATTACGAAATGCATCTTTAGATCCGCGTGTTCAGTATATTCATAAAGAGTGGTTCTCTAGTACCAAACCAACTGGTTGGGCACGCTTTGGGCTCGAATTAGCCGATGTCGCGCTAGGCGTAATTGGGACCCAGCCACAAGTATTGGGTTTTGATAAAAAAGCGGAAAGCATCCTACATGGATTGATCCCAAGTCTCGATGGATTAGTGGACCGATTGAAGTTGGATGGCGGCGGAGAAGAGGGTTTTGGCGAGAGATTAGTCAAAACTTTTGTGCATTCTGCGCTCGTTTCAGTTTCTCAACATCCTGAGCTTGTTACATCAGAGGACCGCTGGAAGCCCGTAATTGTTGGAATGATCGAGCCTTTAAAAGCAGAGGTTGATGCAAGCGAAGGGCTTGAGTTTTTAGCTCATGAGAAATTGACACGTGTGATTTCTGGGCCAATGGCGCATGGTGCTCTAGTTGCCATTAATGACAATGCGGATGCCTTTTTAAAGGGAGATGCAAGATCTTCATTGCTAATGGGCGAAATCACGCGGACGGTGTTGGGAGATGCGGTCTCCATCCGACCAGACGCGTTTAATATCGTGGACGCGCTTTCAGAGGTTGGAGCTTTAAAGGTTTATGATGCTGCGTTGAAAACGGCTTCACGACGGCCTGAATTGTTCATGCGTGGCTCTTCATTGGAAACGGGTGCGGCACGTCAATTCTTGCAGAATATGGCGAAGGTCATGGAAACGATGGCTCCTCCACCGTTTGATCTGGATTCAGGCTTTGGATCAGAGATAGTAACTGCCGCGTTTGATGTCGCTGCTGAATATGGAACTGCTCGCATCCAAGCGAAAGCTGGCGATGCGGATTGGGATGGTGCTTGGGCTGATATCTACAGCCATTTGTTTGCTGACCTTATGACAGGATTGAAAACTGGTCTTTCGGGCGGTGAACGAAAAAATTTGTTGGCGCAGTTGTTTACTAGAGAGCAAGCGGTTGATCTTGTGAAACTAATGGCAAGCCATATTGCTGCGCACCCCCATATGGCGACCGGGCGCTCGGCAAATTCAGAAGTGAAAGAAATCGCGCGTATCGCAGCAGAGGCAATATCTACTGATGAATTGGGATTGTTGAATGCCCAAGATTGGCGTTCTGTTATTTCAGTGATGACGATGACAGCCGCGCGCAATCCGGGGGTGTTGTTCTCCGTAGATGCTGATGATGGTTTTGCTCATGAAATTGGACTGGTGCTTGTAAAACATGTGCTATTGAAAGCCAGTGACCTTCTTCAAACGGAAGGACGTGTAGCCGGAAGTGTTTTATTCGGAGAAACTTTACGAGAAGCGCTTACCGCAACAATCAAAGCCGCTAATGCAAATCTGGTTCGGTCTTTCAATATGCAAACAGAAGATGGGCAAAGAGCGCATGTCCATGAATTAGGGCTGTTTATTGATAAGCTAAACCAGATGTCCATGTCGGACGATCACGCGACTACAATGAATGCTGATGAATGGCTCTACGTGTACAAGTATTTTGTGGCGCATATATTAGAACACGGCCCGGGAGCTGTGGACCAGATAAGTAGCGATGAAATTATCGAAGCGCTACAAAGTGGTGGCGAGGCATTCGAAATTTAGTCGGCCCCATTGGGATTAAATTGCAATTCGAGGAGTTGGAGATGCATATGAAGTTAGTGAGAGTTTTAGCTGTTGGCTCAACCATAGCACTTGCAACTGCTTGTGCGACCACTGAAACATCGAATGGCTCAAATTCGAGTTTTTCCGAAGAGGCTGCAAATTTACCCAAATGTGAATACGGTAAGGACTTGGAGGTTCTAGAGGCTATTAAAGATGAAGCAGCGCAAGCTGAAGATTCAAATGCAGTTGTGCATAGTCGGCTGGACCAAATAAATAGCATCGTATCCAAAACCGAAAATATGTCTGTCACCGTTCGGCCTGAAGATGCATTGGGATGTCGTTTCCTTGAAATGGAAGCGCGGGTTTTACTAATTGAGTTGCCCAACATGGACGGGCAAGCCGATTTATACACAGCGGCAAAAGAGTCGGTTGAAGATGTTAAATCTTCTTGTGCCACGACGAGCGATCCCCGCATGTGTTCGGCCGCAAGAATTCATGATGCTACGATTTTTTCACGAAGATCATCTTCTGAATTGATGCGCATTGCGGATCGAAAAAGTGATGTTCCCATAAATTGGGAGGCAGCGCGCAGTTTAACCCAAGCGTATACTGAACATGTAAAAAACTCTTGGGCGGAACATCTGCAAATTGATGAAGCTGAAAAGACTGCAACTGAAGAAACAATTGAAAGATCATTATTTGCTTCTGTATGCACAGCCGATAAGGCAATGACTAAAATTAATAGACGCGTCGGATTGAGTATCAATCAGGATGCAAATGGAAATTTGGTGCCATACGGAAAAGATTCTGGTGAACTGTTAGCGCATGCAGCTGTAACCTTAAATCTTAGTCCCGACGATTCGTGTAATGCTAGCCCAACAGAACGAAATTGCCGTGGAACTCTAGCAAGTAAAGTCCATCTCGCGTGCTTGCGTGCAAGCAGTGTTGTATCCAACTAATTATATTTGATTTCAAATTGGTGCTGGCCTTTCGTTATTTGAAAATGGGTAGCACCTTTTTTTAAGAATCCCCTGATTTTACTGAATCTAGTGATATCTAGTCTTGACTGTACCCAACTGAACATTAGACAGGTTATCAACGTTCCATGCGGGGGCGGCTAAGTGTTCCAAGTTGCTTATATTTTAAGCAGAGTGGGTATTTGGCATTTGGTATAGAGTTATGGCCGCGGCCTGTAAGAGATAGAGACCGTATGACGACTGAAACGAAACAGCCGGCATGGCGGAAGATACTTTCAGCCTACCAGACACCTAACTTGAAAAACTCCCTTGTTGAGATTCTGTTGACCATTTTGCCATTAGCGGCGCTGTGGGCAATTGGATTTTGGGGAGCTGTTTCGGGCAAGATCTGGCTTGCAGTATTAATGTGTATTCCTGCAAGTGTCTTTTTAGTTCGCATGTTCCTCATTCAGCATGATTGTGGGCATCATTCATTTTTTAAATCACCGACTTTGAACAATTGGGTTGGAAGATTTGTGGGTATAGTCACGCTGACACCTTATGATGTATGGCGTCGCACTCACGCTATTCACCATGCTGCGTCAGGTAATCTTGATCGTCGCGGGTTGGGGGCAATTGATACGCTCACTGTTGAAGAGTATCAGGAGTTAAGCCCTCTAAATAAGCTTGGGTATCGTGCCTATCGTCACCCGATTACATTGTTTATCATCGGCCCAATTTATATGTTCTTTTTAGAGCACCGCATTCCTTCAGGAATTATGAAAGAAGGGTGGCGACCATGGGTGAGTGCTATTGGGACTAATGTTGCGGTCTTGGCGCTTGGATGGGTGATCGTTTCAAATTTTGGGTGGGCTCCTTTGCTCGCCGTGTTTATTCCTACCGTGTTCTTTGCTGCTGTTTTAGGTGTTTGGCTGTTTTATGTTCAGCACCAATTTGAAGATGTTCGCTGGTTCAGAAACAAAGACTGGAGCCACACAGAAGGTGCATTATTGGGGAGTTCATTCTACGATTTGCCGCAACCCTTTAGTTGGCTAACTGGCTATATCGGCATCCATCATGTTCATCACGCAGCAAGCCGTATTCCATTCTACAATCTTCCAAAGGTATTGAAAAATCACCCGGAACTGAAAGATATGAATCGTTTGACTTTCTGGGAGAGTTTCAAGTGCGTTTCGTTGACGCTTTGGGATGAACAGAACGAGCGTATGATTTCGTTTCGTCAATTCAGAAAGCAATTTGCTTGAAGATTCAGAGAACTGATCTAGATTGAAAATAATGAAAGCTGCTGAGTAATCGGCAGCTTTTTTTACACTGAAGTTGCGAATAGGCAGGGCGGTTTGGTCGAACTAATATTGGATAATCTCAATTTACTATTGGCTCTCATAGGGGCGGGTGGAATTGCAGGAATAGCGGCTGGAATGTTCGGTATTGGCGGCGGTGTAATCATCGTACCTGCCTTGTATTTTACCTTGAGCTCACTTGGTTATTCAGAAACGGCAATGCACGTCTCTGTAGGTACATCTCTAGCAACGATTATTGCTACATCCATTCGTTCGGTTCTAGCCCATCATTCAAAAGGGGCTGTGGACGTCGGTGTATTGAAAAGTTGGGGCCCAACAATGATGATGGGGGCGTTGGCTGGTGGTTTAATTGCTTCGATAATGTCAGGTCGCGGTTTAACAATATTTTTTGGCTTTGTGGCTTTAATTCTAGCTGCACAACTTGTTTTTGGGCGACCCAATTGGCGCTTGGCCAAAGATGTTCCCAATGGACCAATGGGCTGGGCGGTTTCATCTATTATCGGGGTGTGCTCATCGTTAATGGGTATTGGCGGCGGTGTCTTTGGGGTAACCACAATGGTATTGTGTGGGCGACCTATACATCAAGCCATAGGAACAAGTGCTGGGTTTGGGGCGTTGATAGGTTTCGCTGCTGTAATAGGTTATGCATTCAGCGGATGGGGAGAAGTGGGGCTACCACCCTTTTCTATCGGATACCTAAGTCTTCCTGGCTTTCTTTTAATTGCCGCAATGACTACTTCTTTAGCTCCTTTGGGAGCCCGATTTGCGCATGGATTTGATGGTGTTTTGCTAAAGAAAATCTTTGGAGTGCTCCTCACCTTGATGGCGATTAACATGCTCTATAGAGCATTCGCTGGGTAAAATGGTTATCGTCTGAACAGTCTAAAGCTAGCATTACCGGAAGCGCACTCTGAACCTCTTGAGAGCAGACTGGCGTGAGCGCGAACATTTCTTGCATCAACTTCAGTAATTGAAACCGTCGCTTCGATCCAATGGTCGGCTGGAAGCGTTTTGAGAAACTCAATTTGCATATTTGTTGTCACAAGGCGGCGTTTGTATCGTTCGCTAACTGCTTGGGCCATAAAGAGGTCAAGTAATGTGCAAACCATGCCGCCATGCATAAAGCCTAGCCCATTCATATGCTGCTGTTCTGGCATAAACCCAAAAGTGGTCGCTGGTGCGTTATCGGAATTTACCATCCGAAAAAATGGTCCAGTTAAGTTTGCGAATGGCCCACGAGCAGAAATTTCTTCAAAGCCTGATGGAATATCTATTGAAACTTTATCGCCCATGACATTGATTGGACATTGTTATAAAGCTGTCCAGCCACCTTCCATCTTTATATCCGCGCCTGTAATGCTGTTTGTCGCATCAGACATCAGGAAGCAAGTCATGCGGACAATTTCTTCCGTCGTGGTAAATTCCTTGGTTGGTTGGCGGTCTAGCATAACTTTACTGATAACGTCATCCACCGACATGTTTCGCGCTTTCGCTGTATCGTGGATTTGGTTTTCGACAAGCGGAGTTTTTACGTACCCTGGGCAGATTGCATTCACGCGTATGCCAAATTCCGCACCTTCTAATGCGGTTGTTTTTGTTAGTCCCATAATACCATGTTTGGCAGTCACATAAGCTGACTTAAATGGAGATGCAGTCAGGCCATGGGCTGAAGCAATATTAATGATGCGCCCCCATTTTCGTTTTTTCATCTCCGCAAACGCGAGACGAGTTGTATGAAAAGAAGAAGACAAATTCAGAGAAATTATTTGGTCCCATTTTTCAATCGGAAATTCTTCGATGGGTGCGACATGCTGGATGCCAGCATTGTTGACTACGCCATGAATGTCACCGAATTCTTCTTTGAATTGGGTAAACATGCCTTCAATGGAGGCGACTGATGTGAGGTCTGCGTCTGAATAAATGACTTTGCGTTCAGTCTGGTTTTCTAAATTGGATCTGAAAACCTCAATTTCCTGAGGGTTTCCAAACCCGTTGATCATGACATTGCAACCCGCATGAGCAAGGCCAGCAGCTATACCTTGACCAATGCCGCTGGTTGATCCTGTGATCAGAACATTTTTACCAGTTAAATCAAGAAACTCACTCATGGGGTGTTTGGTCATTTTTTAGTCCACTAAATTTGCAAGTGTTTTGGAGCGGACTTCGTCCATGTCTACATTCGGTGCTAATTCGATGACTTTCAGACCGCCTTCAACTACATCAAAAACGCCAAGGTCAGTGATGATACGGTCCACAACTGCTTTACCTGTAAGTGGAAGTGTACACTCTTGAAGAAGTTTAGATTCTCCGCGTTTGTTTGCGTGATCCATAACGACAACAATGCGTTGAACACCAGCAACAAGGTCCATCGCGCCGCCCATGCCTTTGACAAGCTTTCCGGGGATCATCCAGTTGGCTAGGTCACCGTTTTCTGCAACTTCCATTGCGCCTAGGATTGCGAGATTTATATGCCCGCCGCGGATCATTGAGAAAGACGTAGAAGAAGAGAAAAAGCTTGTCCGGTCTAACTCTGTGATGGTTTGCTTACCAGCATTTATCAGGTCTGGGTCTTCTTCACCTTCATAAGGGAATGGACCCATGCCAAGCATACCATTCTCAGACTGTAGAGTAACGTCGACGCCATCTGGAATATAGTTTGATACGAGCGTTGGAATTCCAATTCCGAGGTTGACGTAAAAACCGTCTTCCAATTCTTGAGCTGCACGCGCAGCCATTTGATTACGATCCCAAGGCATAATTAGGACTCCTCTTTTGCGCGTGTTGTTACTTTTTCGATGCGTTTTTCATGCTCGCCTTGGATGACGCGTTGAACGAATACGCCCGGCGTGTGTATGTGGGCTGGGTCCAGTGATCCAACGGGAACGATCTCTTCCACTTCGGCAATTGTCATTTTACTTGCGGTTGCCATGTCTGGATTGAAGTTCATTGCTGTTTTTCTATAAACTAGGTTTCCTTGAGCATCACCTTTCCATGCTTTTACGATGGAAATATCTCCTGTCAGGCCTGTTTCTAGAATGTGCGTTTCACCATTGAAATCTCGGTGTTCTTTGCCGTCTGCGATGACAGTACCGACACCAGTTTTAGTGTAGAAGCCAGCAATACCAGCACCGCCTGCACGACAACGCTCGGCAAGAGTTCCTTGTGGGTTGAACTCCAGTTCCAACTCTCCATTAAGGTATTGGCGTTCAAATTCCTTGTTCTCACCGACATAGGAAGAAATCATTTTTTTGACTTGCTTGTTTTCAAGTAAAACGCCAAGACCAAAACCATCCACACCTGCATTGTTTGAAATGACAGTGAGGCCCTTACAGCCGTTTTGCTTAATTGCTTCAATCAGCAATTCTGGAATTCCACATAGACCAAAGCCGCCAGATAGAATGGTCATGTCATCTTCAAGTAGACCATCTAGTGCAGACTTTGCGTCAGGATATATTTTTGTCGCCATAAATCTTCCCCTGTTTAGTCCGAATGCTGAATGTTCGAACTTATTTGTCATTATTTGACTGTATCTCTCCAAAGTATACTTTCAACGTTCGTTGAAATCAACACGTGTTGAAAAATAACTAACGCTAAGAAAAGTGAATACTAATTTTCGCTAAAGGTCGTGTTTTAAGTAATTGAATTTATATACTTATTTTCTTTTTGTGAGCCTTGAAAGTAGGCAGTTTCAGTTGGGAGGATTCACAAATAAGCGCAATAAATTGAGATGAAACTCAATACGTTCACCTTGTTTGTTTGGCCAGCAAAGCGGCGAATGATTAATCAATTTCCGACTTTGTTTGAAGGTTATTTCCGCAATTGGCTTCAAACCCAGCAATACAGAATTCGAGGATAACCTCGTAACCGCGCTCTAGATCGGTAGATTTTAGTTTATTGTTGGAAAGTACGTCTAAGCGTCCAGTTTGAGCAAAAGCTAATGTCAGCGCTCCGGATAAACAGTGATAGCTCCATAGCATATTAGCCTCTGATGCATTTGGGTAAGTGGCTCTGAGCTGATCAAGAAAATTGTCGACCATTGGGTCAAAGAATTCTGACATCAAACTTGCTCCCCATTCCGAGGAGTTGTTCACATACGCGACTAGAGCATAGTATTCACGCCAACCAGGTTGGGTAATGTGTGGTCCTGTTAGGATGGGTTTGAGATAGGCTTCCATGATTTTACGAATTGAAGGCGGGTGAGGGTGTGCATCCTCAATAGCATCCTCCAGAGCGTCCAAACGCCAGTCATTTATTAACTTCGCACGCCTCTTAAAAACAGCTTCAAACACCTTGCTCTTGCGGCCAAAATAATAGTTTGGAAGAGCAAGATCTACTCCAGCTGTTTTCGCTATCTCTCTGAGAGTTACTGCATCAAATCCGCGTTTAGAAAAAAGAATTTCGCCTGCATCGAGGATGCGAGTTCGTCTATCTATGCGATTGCTTTTTGTATTTGATTTAGTTTGAGTCGATCCAGTCATGCCGCGAGTGTATTCAGCCTTGTTTTACGTTGAGGTTGCCATTTCTAAAGGCTGACTATTGTACTTTAAGAGATTCTTGTCCAACATTTGTTGAAAAATGAATTGAGAGTGAGAGACATCATTGATGGACGGGGACATTATTTTCCAATCGCGAGATGGATTGAATTTATTCGCGAAGTCTTGCGGACCTGTAGATGCTGATCTCACAGTTTTATGCCTGCATGGGCTTACGCGGAACCATAAAGACTTTGACCCGTTACTGTCGAAATTATCGGCTCATCGCAGGTATATTTCGATGGACGTTAGGGGGCGTGGAAAGTCTGATCGTGATCATGATCCTTCAAGATATCGTCCCGATGTGTATGCCCAAGATGTTATAGAGTTATTGGATCACGTGCAGCCCAAAAAAATGGTGTTAATCGGTACTTCTATGGGCGGAATTATCTCGTTGATTTTGAGTCAAATTCTTTCGTCGCAGCTATTGGGTGTGATCTTGAATGATGTAGGTCCGAAAGTTGAACCTATTGGGCTAAAACGAATTTCAGAATATGTCGGGGATTTTGTTGAGCATGACAGTTTGGAAGCCGCAGCGACAGCTATTCAAGTTTCTCAACATGACGTTTATCCAAATTTTGCGTTCAACGATTGGTTGGCATTTGCAAAACGTACACATGTAGAAAACGCTAATGGAAAATTTGTGCTGGATTATGATCCAGAAATAGCTTCCGCATTGAAAAGTGTCTCGCCAAGTCTTACGGTTGAAATGCAAATGTGGGCCGTATACGCGGCGACCTATAAGCGGCCACTGCTAGTAATTAGGGGTGAATTGTCTGATTTGTTTTCAGTAGATACAGCGGTCAAAATGGTTCACCGTCATGGAAGAGCCAAAATTGTGAGTGTGCCCAATGTTGGCCATGCCCCAATACTTGATGAACCTGTTTGCGTTAAGGCGATTGAAAGCTTTTTAAAGCGTATCGAAGATAAATTGTAGGCAGTATTACTTTGCTTTAGCGCGAGCTAGAAGTTTTTCAGCTTGGACGCGGTGGGGGGCATCAACCATTTTACCATTCACCTTCAATGCTCCTGATTCTGGAGCTTCGGCAAAAGCGTCAATAATTGATTGAGCGTGATCAATCTCAGCCTGTGTTGGTGTGAATGCTGCGTTGATAATTTCTGTTTGGGATGGATGGATAGCCATCATTCCCGTGAAGCCATCTCTACGGCTGCGCGCTGCATATGCTGCGAGACCATCAGTATTTTTAATGTCGACATAAACTGTATCGATTGCAGCAGCATTGGCAGAATGAGCTGCAAATAAAGATAAGCTACGTAGCATCTCATAGGGCGGAGTATAGCTGCCGTCCTCATGACGCGAGGTCGTCGCACCAATGGACGCCGGCATATCTTCAGCTCCCCATGTGAGACCTATAAGGTGGTCAGCGACATCTTTGTATGTTCCTAGTTCAAAAACTGAAGCCGCCGTTTCCGTGGCAATTGGAAGAATAGGAATCGTATTTCCATTTAGCAGTTTGAGCAGGTCGCGGATAGATTTAGAGCCTTCCGCTTTGGGCAACATGATGCCATCTGGCGGAGAAATGATAAGAGATGAAACATCTTTCGCCGCCCACTGTGTTGTCAGTGGATTAATTCTGACAAACACAGGTTTGGGTGAAGAGTTTTCTAAGAATGCTGAAACAGCGATTCTTGCTTCTTCTTTTCGCGCTGGTACAACGGAATCTTCCATATCCAAAATGATAGCATCAGCAGCTGAAGCCATTGCTTTTTCAAATCGATCTGGCCGATCAGCGGGAACAAAAAGAAGCGATCTTAAAATCATGCGTTTGCTTTCTTCAACAGTGCTGTTCTTAGGCATTGGCAAACCAATTCATCGCGTTGATTATACATACGATGCGTAAAGGTAACTATGCCTGCGGTAGGCCGAGATTTGCTTTCGCGAAGTTCAGTAACTTCGGTTTCCCCGCGTAGAGTATCACCAACAAATACAGGGTTTGGCATCACAACTTTATCATAGCCTAAGTTTGCTATGAGCGTCCCCAATGTTGTATCACCGACGGAAACGCCAACCATCAAACCAAAAGTATATATGCCGTTCACAACAACTTTTCCAAACTCTGTTGCTTCAGCATACTCACGGTCCAGATGAAGTGGTTGTGGATTATGCGTGAGGGTGGTCGTCATGATGTTGTCAGTGTCGGTCACTGTTCGACGAAGATCATGTTTAATGACATCGCCGACATTCCATTCATCAAAGTGTTTTCCGGCCATGTTTAAGACTCCTTGCTTTCCGAAGGGGTGATTTCGAGAAGGGTTACACCTTCCATCACGTTTTGTCCGGCTTCGACGGAAACTTCCGTCACTGTTCCATCAAATGGAGCGCTCATAGAGTGTTCCATCTTCATGGCTTCAAGTGTGACAAGAGATTGCCCTTTGGAAACAGTCTTTCCCTCTGATACTGAAAGGGACAGTATTTTACCTGGCATTGGCGATAGGATTGACCCGTCGGATTGCTGCCCAGAGCCTGATTTTCCATCATTACGCGCAGTTGTGACAGCAAAAGGCCATCCATTTTCAACAACTAGGAAGCCTTGAGGAAGTTCATGCCATACTGGATATGCACCGACTTCATCCAGAAGGTTGATAGATTTAATCTCACCATCAACATTAAGCTTCATATATGGATTTGGCGTTGTTCCATTTCTAAAACCGATTAGCTCATGCCAAGGTTCGCTCTCTGAACCTTCTACTAGGAATGAAGCAATCGCTTTCATTGAGCTTTCACTTAGCTCGGGTTTGGTTACGAGCGCATTTAGATTGGCATCGATGAAAGCAGTGGTGTAGTTGCCCGTAGAAAAAGCCTCTTCACTCAATAATTTATGAAGGAACCCTGCATTGTTCTGCACTGGCCAAGTAACAACTGTTTCACATGCATCAGTTAGGCTAGCTATGGCTTCATCACGAGTATCTTCATGAACAATGAGTTTGGCTACCATTGGATCATAGAATGGTGAGATTTCAGCATTCTCTTGAATTCCAGTATCCACGCGCACATCATAAGGCATGCTGAGAGTTCGAATCTTACCAATTGAAGGCAAAAAACCGCTTTCAGGGTTTTCTGAATAGAGACGCGCCTCCATTGCCCAACCGTTGATGGAAAGCTCTTCTTGTTTTTTCGGGATTTCCTGGCCGGATGCTACACGTATTTGCCATTCTACAAGGTCAACACCAGTGATGGCTTCAGTTACCGGGTGCTCCACCTGCAAGCGTGTGTTCATTTCCATGAACCAGATGCTGTCAGCACTTAGATCACCAGAGGCGTCCGCAATGAATTCGACCGTTCCGGCCCCCACGTAATCTACAGCTTTTGCGGCACGTTTGGCTGTTTCACAAACGGCTTCTCGTGTTGCTTCATCCATTCCGAATGCTGGAGCTTCTTCGATGACCTTTTGGTGACGTCTTTGCAGCGTACAATCTCGTTCGAAGAGGTGGACTACATTGCCATGCTCATCACCAAAAATTTGAACTTCTATATGGCGTGGCGCTGTGATCCACTTTTCAAGAAGGACACGATCATCACCGAAAGAAGAGGCGGCTTCACGCTGACAAGATTTTAGGGATTCGACAAAATCTTTTGGATTGTCGACTTTGCGCATACCCTTACCGCCGCCCCCAGCAACGGCTTTAATCAAAACGGGATAACCAATTGCTTTAGCTTCTTTTTCAAGGCGCTTGGCAGATTGATCGTCGCCCATATATCCAGGTGTACATGGAACCCCAGCTGCTTCCATAAGAGCTTTGGCGGAGTCTTTAAGCCCCATGGCGCGAATAGAAGATGATTTGGGACCGATCCACTTAATGCCTGCCTCGACAACTTTATCTGCGAAGTCGGCATTTTCAGAAAGGAAACCATATCCGGGGTGGATAGCATCTGCGCCAGTTTCTTTGGCTGCTGCAATGATTTTCTCACCGATAAGATAGCTTTCAGTAGCCGGAGATGCACCAATGTGCACCACCTCATCTGCGGATTTTTTGTGTAAGGCATTTGCATCAGCATCTGAATAAACAGCAACAGTCTGAATGCCCATTTTCTTTGCGGTGCGGATGACTCGGCAAGCGATCTCACCACGGTTGGCAATAAGAATTTTTTTAATCATTGCATTACATCCTAAACATACCGAACTGAGCGTGATCAGCTATCGGCGCATTAAGAGTTGAGGCGAAAGCGAGGCCGAGCACATCACGTGTTTGTGCTGGGTCAATGACACCATCATCCCATAATCGCGCTGAAGCAAAGTAGGGGTGTCCCTCTTCTTCGTACTTGTCGCGAATAGGTTGCTTGAAGGCTTCTGCTTGCTCTGGTGTCCAGTTGGCTGCGTCACGGTTCACGGTTGCAAGCACACTAGCAGCCTGTTCACCCGCCATCACACTGATGCGGCTGTTTGGCCATGTGAAAAGGTAGCGTGGTGAGTAGGCGCGTCCGCACATTCCATAGTTACCTGCACCAAAACTACCGCCGATAAGAACGGTTATTTTGGGGACTTGAGCTGTCGCAACTGCAGTCACCATTTTTGCCCCGTGTTTCGCTATGCCCTCTGCTTCATATTTTCCACCCACCATGAAGCCGGATATATTTTGAAGGAAAAGGATTGGGATTTTTCGCTGACAAGCTAGTTCGATGAAGTGAGCACCTTTTTGTGCGCTTTCAGAGAACAGCACACCATTATTTGCGAGAATTGCAATTGGCATTCCCCAAATATGCGCAAAACCTGTTACAAGTGTTTCACCGAAATTGGCTTTGAATTCGTGGAATTCACTACCATCAACGAGACGTGCAATGATTTCGCGAACGTCAAATGGAGTTTTCAGATCTACAGGCAGTGCACCATATATTTCTTCAGCATCGTAAAGCGGTTCTCTCACTTGCTGAATATTGAGCTCAGGAAGAGTTTGCGGTGGCAATGTTGATACAATGTCGCGTACGATAGTTAGCGCATGTTCATCGTTATCTGCGATGTGATCAACTAGACCGGATTTGCGTCCGTGAGTATCAGCGCCACCTAATTCTTCTGCTGTAATTTCTTCACCTGTTGCTGCTTTTACCAAAGGTGGTCCTGCAAGAAAGATGGTTCCTTGGTTTCGCACGATAATGGATTCATCACACATGGCGGGCACATAAGCACCACCAGCTGTACAGCTACCCATCACACAGGCAATTTGTGGAATGCCTTTAGCGGACATGTTTGCCTGATTGAAGAATACACGGCCAAAGTGATCACGGTCTGGAAACACTTCACTTTGGTGAGGTAGGTTTGCACCACCAGAATCGACTAAATAAATACATGGCAGGTGGTTTTGTTCCGCAATTTCTTGAGCCCGCAAGTGCTTTTTAGCTGTCATCGGGTAGTATGTTCCACCCTTAACAGTTGCGTCGTTGACCACGATCATAACTTGGCGACCAGATACCCGCCCAACGCCACAAATCATGCCACCGCTTGGAACTTGGTCTTCATAGAGACCAAAAGCTGCCATTTGCCCAACTTCCAAAAATGGAGAGCCGGGATCTAGCAGAGTTTCCAAGCGGTCGCGGGGGAGGAGCTTTCCACGTGAGACGTGTTTTTGACGTGCTTTTTCTGATCCACCCAGTGATATTTTGGCTAATTTTTCGCGCAAATCTTCGCTAAGTGCTTTGTTTGTGTCGAAACGCCTCTGATATGTTTCGGAAGCTGTATCGATTTTAGAAGTGATTGTTGGACCGCTCATTAACCTAGCAACTCCCTTGCGATTAGGAAGCGACGAATTTCGTTTGTTCCGGCTCCAATATCGTAGAGTTTTGCGTCACGAAGAAGACGTTCAACCGGCCATTCCTTAAGATATCCAGCACCACCTAGTGTTTGGATAGCCTCAAGTGAGGATTTAACAGCGTTTTCGCTTGCAAGAAGGATGGCACCGGCCGCATCAAAGCGTGTTGTTTGTCCAGCATCACAGGCTCTGGCCACAGCATATACATATGCACGTGAGGAGTTTAGAGCGACATACATGTCGGCAATTTTTGCTTGGATGAGCTGGAAGCTACCAATTGGTTTACCAAACTGCTTGCGTTCCTTCACATAAGGCACACAAATATCAAGACATGCTTGTAGGATCCCAAGTGGACCAGCAGCAAGAACAGCGCGCTCATAGTCCAAACCACTCATAAGCACTTTAGCACCACCATTGACTTCGCCCATCACGTTTTCATCAGGGACAAAGCAATCTTCAAACACAAGTTCAGCAGTATCCGAACCTCGCATTCCCATCTTGTCTAGTTTCGGAGAGACAGAGAAACCTTTCATGCCTTTCTCAACAATAAACGTTGTTACGCCATGGCTTTTGTTGTTTGGGTCTGTCCGTGCGTATACAACGAGTGTGTCGGCTTCGGGTGCGTTGGTGATCCAGAACTTTGTGCCGTTTAGCACATATCCGCCGTCAACTTTTTCCGCTTTTGTTACCATTCCCAGAACATCAGATCCGGCACCCGCTTCTGACATAGCTAGAGAACCGACGTGTTCACCGGAAATAAGTTTGGGGAGATATTTCTTTTTCTGTTCTGGAGTAGCCCAGCGACGTAACTGGTTGATACAAAGGTTTGAGTGTGCACCATATGAAAGACCAACTGACGCAGAAGCACGAGAGATTTCTTCCATTGCAACAACGTGCTCAAGATATCCAAGCCCTAGGCCACCATCTTCTTCAGCAACAGTAATGCCGTGAAGGCCTAATTCTCCCATTTCAGTCCAGAGGTGACGAGGGAATTTGTTTTCCTGATCTACATCGGCTGCAATCGGAGCAATTTTATCTGTTGCAAAACGACGACATGTGTCGCGGATCATGTCAGCTGTTTCACCTAAAGCGAAATCTAGATTCATCATTACGTGTATCTCCCGAATATGGATGGGGCTCTTGCCTCTTTTCCCTACGGTATCATTTTTTGTATAATAGATAAAATTGAAATTAAACTATATATGGTATAGATATTATCTATGATAGATAGATATTTACTTCGATACTTCCTGGCCGTTGTGGATCAGGGAAACTTTTCAAAAGCTGCTGCGCACCTAAACGTTGCTCAACCAACTCTTTCCGTTGGAATAGCGAAATTGGAAAAAGAGTTGGAATCAAAGTTATTCCATCGTGCCAATCGTCGTATTCATCTGACTGACGCTGGAACGCAATTGCTTGAATACGCGCGAAGGATTGAGAGTGACTTTAATCAAGCCGAAAGGGCTGTGCGAGGTCTGGAACCTCAACCAGTATTCAAGCTTGGTGTGCTTTCCAGTGTTCCCGCAACCTTGATAGCAAAAGCAATCGAAGCGTCACAGTTAGATAATCAGGACGGCGGCAATGCTTCGCGGGTAGAATTGATTGAGGGAAGTGAGCGAGAACTGACAAACCTTTTGGCGCGTGGACGAGTGGATGTTGCTCTTACACTTACAGATAGGGGTGGTGAACGTTTTTTAGAAGAGACATTGTTTCAGGAGGGCTATTCCATAGCAATGTCTGAAGACCACGCCTTGTCGGGGGAACCTTCTATTCCGGGTGAAGCGCTGGCGGATAATGTTATGATCGTTAGGCGCCATTGCGAGGCGCTTTCTGAAACAAGTCGTCACTTTACTGAAAGAGGAGTGAGGCCTTTTTTTGCATTTCGTTCTTCCAATGATGAGAGAGTTTTGGAAATGGTTCGTGCCGGTCTAGGGGTAACCATAATGCCCGATAGTTACACATGGAATGGGGTGATTATGCGCAAATTGTCTGGTTTCGAAATTGTCAGATCAATCGGATTGGTCTGGGCTGGCCATGCAGAGCATATGCACCATGAATCACCGCAAATTGTGGACTTGATACGAAAGAAATGGCAGCGCTAACTAATCGATAGTTTGGTTATATGTAGCAAATAGTTGTTTGAGGCATATTTTGTGCTAACGGAAGTAAAGATGATCCAAGTCAGGATTTAAGCTCCAATTTAGGTAACAAAATGAAGTTTCAGTGGCCAGAAAATACATCTGAAGTTTTTTCAACTGAGATTATAACATGTCAGCATGATGGGCATGAAAGTGAACACTTCACAGACGAAGGGTTAGCTGACCTATTGGATCGATATCCCAGAGATGAGATGGGGATATACAAGTTTCCTGAACATGCTGAAGGTAAGGTTAAGGCTATCCACGGGAAAGCGGAAAACTTAACTGGCGCTGAGTTGCTAGAAGCTGTGAAACGAGGGCAGATTTGGCTGAATTTGCGCGCAGTGAATAATCATCTTGAAGAATTTGAAGCTATTAAGCAGCAATTGTTTTCTCAATTGGATGATGCAGCTTCAATCAGTTCCATGAAACAGGATGTAGGGGTGTTGATTTCTTCTCCGAACATCCATGTACACTATCATCTGGATATACCTTTTGTATGTCTTGTGCAGGTGCGCGGTGAAAAAACAGTGTCATTGTATCCGGCTGAACCGCCGTTTGCGACGGCCAGTCAGATCGAAGCTGTTGTTCTAAAAGAACAAGAAGAAGAGATGAGTTTTCAACACAGTTTTGATAAGCATGTGACAGCGCTAGAAATGAAACCAGGAATGGCTGTCACTTGGCCGCAAAATGCACCTCACCGCGTTCAAAATGGCGATATGCTCAATGTTTCCCTGTCGTGTGAATATATGACGACGAGCGGTTTGCTACGTGCCAATGCTATGTATACCAATGGTGTTATGCGTCGCTCAATGGGAATTGATTCAAGCTTACCTGCAAAAAACGGATTGGGAGTGGTTTTTAAAGCAGTGATTGCTCGTTTTATTAAAATATTCAAAAAAACAGTCGAACAAAAACATACGCCAATCACTTTTGAAATAGATAAAGAAACACTTCTAGCCAAAGACATTTCATAATCCCCCCCCCCTTGGCTTATAAACATTTTTGGGGTGAGGTATCTTTGGGTTGGAGAGCTGAATTGGGCATGGTGTTTTACCAAATGTCATGGCATTAGGTTTTAAATGTCTAAGATAGTTTTGTTCAACAAACCTTTTAATGTCCTCTCTCAATTTACCGATGCAGGAAATGCTGGATCGACGCGGAAGACGTTGTCTGAGTTTATTAATGTCCCCAATGTATATGCTGCGGGACGTCTTGATAAAGATAGTGAAGGCTTATTGTTGCTCACTGACGATGGAAAATTGCAACATCGAATAAGTGACCCAAAGCACAAAATGGAAAAGTGTTACTGGGTTCAAGTAGAGGGCGAGCCCTGCGAAGAAGACTTGAATAAATTGCGCTCGGGCATTTCATTGAAAGATGGAATGACGAAGCAGTGTAAAGCGAAGATTATTGAAGCCCCCGCCGCCCTTTGGGAAAGAGATCCTCCAGTTAGGTTTCGTAAAACAGTACCTGATACATGGTTGGAAATCACGATTTCGGAGGGGCGTAACAGACAAGTCCGAAGAATGACTGCTGCAATTGGATTTCCAACTCTTCGTTTAATAAGATACCGAATTGGAAGTTGGACTATCGATGGTGTTGAAAATGGACATTGGGTGGTTCAAACTCTTAGTTAATTCTTCTAACATATCTCTAGTGAATGTAATTTGATCTCAAGAATCAAATTGAAAGCAGTCGATTGTATTCTCAAAATACAGAGATTGCGTAAAATTGCTGGAGGGACAAATTGTTTAGCAAGAAGAACGTTCAATACGAGGCTTTGTCGCTTCCAGACAGATTTGATTTTTCCGAACAAGAAATGCTTTCCAGAACGAAGGCTTTTCTGGACAACATGCAAAAGCGGCATTCTGTGCGACAATTCGATACCAAACCAGTGGTCGAAGAAGTTATTCAAAATGCCATTAAGGCAGCGGGATCAGCTCCGTCAGGTGCTAACCATCAACCATGGCATTTCGTTGCAATTTCTAACCCAGAAATGAAGAAAAAGATCAGATTAGCGGCAGAGGAAGAAGAGAAAGCTTTTTATGCCGGCGGTGGTGGAGATGAATGGCTCAAAGCTTTAGAGCCTATTGGTACAGATGAATCAAAGCCACACCTTGAAGATGCTCCGTGGCTGATCGTGATTTTTTCTCAAAGATTTGGCATTTATGACGATGGAAGCAAATTTAAGAATTACTATGTTCCCGAAAGTGTCGGAATAGCGACTGGCATGTTGATTACTGCATTACATCAGGCGGGGTTATCAATGCTAACACACACACCCAACCCTATGAGGTTTTTGAATGGATTGTGTGATCGCCCAGATCACGAAAAGCCGACAATGATTCTGACGGTCGGCCATCCAAGCACTGACGCGGTTGTTCCAGCGGTTGCGAAACTTAAGAAACCTTTTTCAGAAATTGCAACAGTGTTTAACTAGGGTTGCATTGTAAAATCATATGTTTCAGGGTTAATTTACCAACATACTGTCGATTGTACTTGAAAGTCGTAAATCGAGAACCGAGATGGAGATAACTTTTAAGTAGCTTAATGAGATATCATAAGCTGCCTCTAAGTTTGCTAATATGGATCAACTCAACACAGAATTGGCACGATTAGAAGCTCTGAGAGAGATAGGTATTCTGGATACCCCTCCAGAAAAAGAGTATGATAACCTCACGCAGCTTGCTTCTGAATTGTTTGATGTACCAATTGTACTGGTATCTTTGATAGATGTGAATAGGCAGTGGTTTAAGTCCAATGTGGGGTTAGATGGTGTAGAAGAAACACCTAGAGACGTCGCTTTTTGCCACTATGCGATTCAGCAAAACCAAGTCATGGTTGTTGAAGACGCCCTTGAAGATCCTAGGTTTTCGGAGAATCCTTTGGTCACAGGCGAGCCGAATATTCGGTTCTACGCAGGAGCTCCACTTCTCACGCGTCACGGGTTTGCGTTGGGGACTTTGTGTTTGATAGATAGAGTTCCTCGAAAACTAACCGAAAAAGATGTTAAGCTGCTCTCTGGGCTGGCCAATGCAGTTCGAGATCTTCTTGAAAAAAATAGTCTAGCACGCGAAGTCATGGATCTTGCCGATTCGGTGAAGAAGGAAATTGAAATTTCGCAATCTATTTTAAATGCAAGCGAAGCGGCAATTCTTAGGCTTGAAGCCATCCGAAATGAGCAAGGAAAAATTATAGATTTTGAAATGTTGGCTGTTAATGCGGCTTTTCTAAAAGTCACTCAAAAGACTGTCGATGAAATTGTTGGCAACAGCTTTCTTGATCATTTCCCTCATGTTGTAGAAACGGGAATTTTTGAGCGGCATATCCAAGTTGTGGAAACCGGAGAAACTGACGTTTATGAATTTGGTTATCAAGCCGATGGTGTTGATGGTTGGTTTCGGCAGTATGGTGAGAAATGTGGTGAGGATGGGCTGACAGTTTCTTCAACCGTTATCACCGATCGCAAAAAATTCGAATTGACTGTAAAAGCGCTTAAAGAAATATCACCGCTTGCCAGTTCAGATCTTTCCAAATACCTCGAAGAATTATTGGAATTAGGTTTAAAAACATTCGGTGCAGCCAATGGGTTTGTCTCAAATATACAAGGCCAAAACTATTTAATTAAAGCGTTTGTGGGAGAGTTAGAGGGTGTTCGCGCAGGTATAGTTTTAGATTTAAAAGATACTGTTTGTAACATTGTGGCAAAAGAGCGTACTTCTCATGTTTTCGATAACCTCCTTGCTGACGATGTTGTAGCTCACCCCGCTGTTCCAAAGTGTGATTTCAAAAGTTATTTAGGCGCTCCAATATTTGTTTACGGGAATTTCTACGGTTCAATTAGTTTTGTGCGGGATACCGTTCGTGCAAATAATTCATCGAACATTGATTTAGAAATTTTGGAAATTATAGCCTCGAGTATTGGCCATGCGATAGAGGTGCAAGACGCACTGCAGAATTACACGCGTTTGAATGAAGAGTTAAGATTGGTCCTAGATAATGTGCCAGCTCGAATTTGGTATAAAGACGATCAAAACAAAATCCTTAGAGCTAATAAAGCAGCCGTGGAATCTGCGGGGTTAACTGACCCCAAGGAAGTAGAGGGTGTGCCGACCGAAGAGCTTTTCCCTGACATGGCAGAAAAATACTATCAGGATGATCAGGTTGTTCTTGAAAGTGGAAAGCCGCGTCGTAACATTATTGAATCCTATGCGCCAAGTAAGGGCGTAGAGGGATGGATATCAACTGACAAAATCCCAATGGTCGGAGAGGATGGTAAGAAAACTATCCTGGCGGTTGCAAATGATATAACTGCTTTGAAAACAAAAGAAGAGCAGCTTTCAAGATTGAACGAGAGTTTGTCAGATTTTGCTTTCGTTGCGTCTCATGATTTGCAAGCGCCTCTCAGGCAGTCGGCAATGTTTGCTGAACTACTTGTCGATGAATTAAATGAACATGATATGGAGTTGCCTGAAACGGCGGCGGAATATCTGTCAGAAATAGAAGACGGTTTGCGGAAAATGCGGACCATGGTTAGAAGTTTGTATGATCTATTCAAGTTGGATAGTCAGAAGATAACTAAAAAGGATATCTACCTTGGTGAAGTTGTTGAACAGGCTGAAAAACAATCTTCTCAGGAACTTCAAGCCGTAAATGGTGTTATAGAAAAAGAGAAGTTTTTCAATTATCCAGTGAATAGCGCACTGATGGTCCAAGTTCTTCAAAACTTGATCGTAAACGCTTGCAAATACTCTGAGTCAGATAATCTTTGTATAAGGATTTATTCGGAAACCGATGTTCCCCGAAGACAAAAGAAAATTATAGTTGAAGATAACGGAGTGGGTGTTCCTGCCGAGTTTCAGAAAAAAATATTCGAGCCGTTCAAAAGGTTACATCATTCCAATGATGTAGAAGGAGCGGGAATAGGGCTTGCGTTGTGTAAAAAAATCTTGGCGATGCATGATGGCGATTTATATCTTGATTCCGACCACGTAGATGGGGCAAGATTCGTAATGGCATTTAGTTATTAAGCAATGGAAGAAATATTGACATGACAAATACTGCGATATTGCTTGTAGAAGATGACGTAAAAGATCAAAAATTTATTCTGAAAGCCTTAAATAAGGCTGATGAGGAACTTGATATCGAAGTTGTGAAAGACGCTGAGTGCGCTCTCAATGCTCTTAAAAACGGTACACTTCCCAAGATTATCATTACTGATTTGAATATGCCTGGTATGGGTGGGCGTGGATTGTTGGATGTATTGAAGTCTGACGATAGATATAAAAGCATTCCAACGATTGTATTATCTACTTCTGAAAACGAATCCGATATCGATGACTCCTACAGTCGTCATGCAAACGCCTACATGGTGAAACCGGATAGCATCGCTGGATATCAACGGGTTGCATCTCTATTGCAAGACTTCTGGCTTAAAGAAGTGAAATTGCCAAGATTGGTAGCTGAATAAAAATTAGGTAATCAAGATACCTAATAAATTGGATATTGTGTTGTAAATGCCGGAAACTAGCTTGTCTAAATTATCTACAAAACAACCCTCAGTGATGGTTGTTGATGATCATGCAAATGTATCGAAATTGGTAGATGCGTACATCGGTAAAGCTGGCATTGAGAGTATTGATGTTCAGCATGCGAATGACTTAGAAATTGCATGTTTATTGATCAAAAAAAAACAACCAGATTTAATTTTATTAGATAACTTGTTGCCACCGCATTTCGATTTTCGTTTTTCGGTAGAAAGACTAATAGAGGTCTACACGGGACCAATTGTACTTTTTTCCGGTGAAATTCCTGAAAGTGTTGGTACAGAAGAAATAGATCAGCATCTTGCAGGTGTTTTATCGAAAGATGACTTGGCAACAACAAAGTTTGTTGATGTGCTCAATGAGCATGTTTTGTCTGCATAGAAATTAGAGCTCTGAGACTTGTTATTATTGTCTCAGAGCTTGTTTTTGATCGATGTTTTGAGAGCAACCTATTGAGCTGCTTTCATGCTTAGTCCGATACGTTTTCTTTGAACGTCTACTTCCATAACAATGACTGATACAACATCGCCGGTTTTGACAACATCATGCGGATCTTCAATATAGCGATCCGCTAGTTGTGAGATGTGTACCAATCCGTCTTGGTGAACGCCTAAATCAACAAAGGCTCCAAAAGCGGTCACATTGGACACCGTACCCTCTAACTTCATGCCTTCTTTAAGGTCTGAAATTTCTTCAATCCCATCTTGCAATGATGCCGTTTTGAATTCAGGTCTTGGGTCACGGCCCGGTTTTTCAAGCTCTGCGATAATATCCTTTACCGTTGGGACTCCAAATGTCTCATTGGCAAAGTCTTTTGGGTTCAGTTTGGATAAGAATGCCTTGTCTCCAATCAAGCTTTTAACGGAGCGGCCGGTTTTTTCTGATATTTTCTTTACAACGGGGTAGGCCTCAGGGTGCACAGCTGAAGCATCTAGAGGATTTGAGCCATCTACAATTTTCAAAAATCCAGCTGCTTGTTCATAGGCTTTGGGGCCCATACGGGGGACTTTCTTTAATGCAGTACGTGCCTTGAACGGTCCGTTCTCATTTCTGAATTCAACAATGTTATTTGCGAGCGTTTGAGATAAGCCAGACACGCGTGCAAGAAGCGGAGCTGAAGCCATATTCACATCAACTCCGACAGCATTTACACAATCCTCGACGATGGCATCTAGAGAGCGTGTTAAAGCGCTTTGATCAACATCGTGTTGATATTGTCCAACACCGATGGCTTTGGGATCGATCTTTACAAGTTCAGCAAGAGGGTCTTGTAAGCGTCGTGCGATGGAGACTGCTCCTCGAATGCTAACATCTAGATTAGGAAATTCTTTTGCTGCTAATTCAGACGCGGAATAAACAGAAGCACCAGCTTCCGAAACAATGACACGCGTGAGTTTAAGTTCAGGCATTTTGCTAGATAGTTCAGCAACGAGTTTATCTGTTTCGCGGCTGGCAGTTCCGTTTCCAACACTGACGAGTTCGACTTTGTGTTTTTTACAGAGCTTGGCAATTGTCGTAAGAGAACCTTGCCAATCGCGACGCGGTTCGTGGGGGTAAATTGTGTCTGTGTCCACAACCTTTCCGGTTTGATCTATAACAGCAATCTTACATCCGGTTCGGATACCTGGGTCAATTCCCATCACAACCCGTGCACCAGCTGGAGCAGCGAGGAGGAGGTCTTTAGCATTTCGTGAGAAAATGCGAATAGCTTCCGCGTCGGCCTTTTCCTTCAGGCGAGAAATTGAGTCGTTGGCGCTTGAAGAGGCTAACTTGGATTTCCAGGCTTTTGCTGCCGTCTCAGCCATCCAATGATCACCAGCACGACCTTTATTGGAGATGCCAAATTCTCTCATAACTGTCCCAATTACTGGGTGAGGTCTGCTGGGATCGTGAGGAATATCCAAATTGATTTTTAAAACACCCTCTTTTTGTCCGCGCAAAAGGGCAAGAGCGCGGTGTGAAGGCATTTCGCTAATTGGTTCATCGAATTCGAAATAGTCGGAAAACTTCTCACCTTCTTTTTCTTTTCCTTTGACAATCTTCGATTCTAATGCGCCGGCGTTCCATATCTTCTCTCTAACAGGGCGGACAACTTTGGGCGTTTCTGCGATACGCTCAATTAGAATGTTCCTAGCACCTTCTAATGCGGCGTTTAGATCCTCAACACCATTGTCATTGGATATATAGGCGACTGCTTCTTTTGTTGGGTCTATAGCAGGGTTTAGTAGAAGTTTGTCTGCTAGAGGTTCGAGCCCGGATTCGATGGCCATAGAAGCTTTGGTTCTGCGTTTAGGCTTGTAGGGAGCGTAGAGGTCCTCCAGCTCAACCTTCGTCTCTGTTTCGTTGATCTGTTTTTCAAGTTCTGCCGTTAGCTTGTCTTGGTCCTTTATGGACTTAAGTACTGTAACTCTTCGATCATTCAGCTCGGTCAGATATGTCAGACGTTCAGAGAGTTTGCGTAACTGCGTATCGTCTAGGCCACCAGTAACCTCTTTTCTATATCTTGCTATAAAAGGAATTGTTGCGCCTTCTTCAATTAAGTTCATGGCTGCAATCACTTTAGTGTCTGGGACAGAAAGTTCTCTCGCAATGATTTTAGCAGTTTGGGTTTTGAAGGAAGACTTATTGGTCATATCTAAATCCTGTTTGACGAATAGAGCGTCAAAATATTGAAATTCATTTTTCGATACGCGCGCGAACCGTTAATTCCAAGTGATATTCAACAGGTTTATAGAAGGTTTAAAAAGGTCTGTTCATCGGATAAATTTCACTTAAATTTATCCGATTTTGAAAACTAAGAAAAAAACCCCGATACACATGCATCGGGGCTTAGAACAAAAACTATATGTTGGGGTAATTATTTTGCTTTAACAGTAGCAACCCAATCATCTATGCGTCGTTCAAGGATAGTGAGTGGCACAGCGCCACCGCCGAGAACTGTGTCGTGGAACCCGCGGATATCAAACTTGTCGCCTAGTTCTTTTTCCGCATCTGCACGCAATTCCTGAATTTTCAGCATACCAATTTTATAACTAGTCGCTTGGCCGGGAAGAACCATATAGCGACGAACTTCTGAACGCGCTTGATCTGTTGTTATTGCTGAATTTTCTTGGAAATAAGCAATAGCCTGTTCTTCAGTCCAGCCTTTCGAATGAAGGCCAGTATCAAGAACTAGTCTGATTGCTCTCCACATTTCAGATCCAAGACGGCCAAATTCGGACAGGCTGTCTTCGTATGTGCCCGGCATCTCTTTGGCTAGAGCTTCAGTGTACAGCGCCCAACCTTCGATATACGCTGTGAAACGAGCTTGCGTTCTAAACTTAGGAATATCTGTAAGTTCTTGCGCAATAGAAAGTTGCATGTGGTGGCCCGGAAGTCCTTCATGATATGCAATTACTTCTAGTTCACGCTTAGGCATGGCTTCCATGTCAGATAAGTGCGCATAGTAGATCCCTGGACGAGACCCGTCAGGAGTCCCAGGGAAATAGTGCTGTGCCGCACCTGGTTGTTCGCGGAAAGCTTCAACACGGCGCACTTCTAGGTCTGCTTTTGGTAGGATTCCAAAATAGTCAGGTAACACGGCTTTGATCTTATCAATAGCTGCAGTGGCGTCGTCGATATAGCCCTGTCTACCCTCATCGGTATTTGGGTAATAAAGACGCTCATCAGATTTTTCATCCCGGAGGAAGGTGAAAAACTCTTGCAGTGTTCCATCGAAACCAAATTCAACCTTGATTGTCTCCATTTCAGAACGAAGACGATTAACTTCTTTCAAACCGATCTCGTGAATTTCATCGGCAGTAAGTTTCGTTGTGGTCTGGTTTGCTAGTCGTTCATTATAGTAATCGACACCAGCAGGAAGTGATCCAACTCCAGCTGCTGTTGATGAAGCGTTTACTTTGTCCTCTTCCTGCCATGCAATCAGGGCGTCGTATGCAGGTTTCCATTTCTCAAGAAGGGCTGTTTGGATATCAGCTGTTAGTTGATTAGCTTTTGCCTGATCAATTTTTTCGTCTTTAAGAAGTTTAGCTATTTTAGATTTCGCATCTGCCCAGACAGCGTTGTCTTCGCCACTTTCATCGAATGGTGCACCAGAAATGATCTTCTTTGCTTCAGCGATTACTAATTCGAATGAGAAATATGGAGGGCGTACACCAGATGCTGCATTTTCTTTTGATCTTGCAATTAGTTGTTCCATACCGCGGGATGATTCATTGATACGTGAAAGATAATTGTCCATATCCTCCCCGTCTTCAACTTTATGGAAGGCAATCAGGAGTTGAGGAAAGAAGCCATGAACGGCGTTCATTTGCTCAAAAACATAGTCGTTGGAAGTGAATTGTGATGCAGCTTCAGCTAGCTCAAATTGATAAGCCGCGATGTCGTAGGAAGTCTTAGCTTCTGTTGAAAGCTTGTCATATTCAAAGGAGGCTTTCATTTCTGCATCTTTTGATTTTTGCCAAGCTAATTGACGAACTTCTTGTTCTTTCGAAAAGTCATCTATTTTGTCTTGATCGACGTCTTTGCCGAGAAAAGTTAGTTGGATTGGGCTCTGCGCAATCTGTTCTTCATATTTGGCGTCAAGCCATTCATTTAAACGCTGCGACTCTGCCTGAACTTCTTCAGCAGTATAGGTCACAGCTGGCTTTTCTGTTGTTGCCTGTGTATTTGATTTTGGTTCACATGCAGCGAGCGCCAATATAGTCGCTAAGGCAGTCAAACTGGTTTTTTGCATAGCAAATCCTTTCCCCGTTTTATCGATTATCGATTTATTGGCAGTTCTTTTACATTCGGGCAAGGATTTGGTGCACTCCAAATAGAATAATAGTCTGCAAAAGCGCTCAATTTTGAGTGATAAATTATCATTCAACTCAAAAAGTGGTCATAATTTGTTATACTATAGCATTGAGTGCAGGCTATATTGCTTCTCTTAAGTTGGGAGTATCCAAAGTGGCGGGGGTAGAAAATTCCATCAGGTTATCTGATGGAATTGCAATAATTGGACATCAGAAATCGTTCCATCAAAACTGATAAAGCGATTCGCAAGTACATGTTTTTTTGTTTGTGGTATTCAAACTTAAGGGCGTTTATTCGTCCAACATTAGTTGATTGTAGATGACAGACTCTCTCTTGGAGTGCAGCCAAAAAGTTCTTTATATTGTTTGGAGAAGTGTCCAAAACTCGTAACCCCAAAATCTAATACGATATCGGTTACTCGTGTGCCTGGGGGGGCCATTTCAAGTTCGGCTTTGACAGCTTGCAGGCGTTTAATTCTGAAATACTCTAAAGGTGTTTGGTTGAACTTTTTTCTAAACAAAAGTTGGAGACTTCTACCGGAGACACCAGATTCTTTTGCGATTTTGAGAAGAGTAAGGTTGTCTCTCAGGTTGTCATTAATGAAATCAATAGCGCGTTGGATTTTTATTGAATCGCTGTCGATCGGGTCATTGGAAAGTTTGTCAGAGTAGTTGTGAGGAAATATACAAAGCGCAGTCGTTAAGATTGATTCCATATATGAAACCAACATTTGATTTCTTCGAAGCTTTCCCTCCATTGCTAGGGCAATGCGAGCGACATTTCCAATTTGATTCTGCCAGATCTGCGAGCTGTGCTGAGTTGTAGCAATCGTATCAAAGATCAAAGGTGCGGTTATTTCTTCAAAGAGTAGCGTTTCCAAATGACGTTGTAGAATGTCTTTGTTAATCCCGATCACGAGTCTTTCAGTGTTTTCAGCAATCTTCATTTGATAAGGGGATTCGGGAGATATCATCATTGAATGAGAAGGACGCAAATCGATTTCGGTTTTGGCCCGCATCAATGTATTATGTCCTTGGAGAACTGTGTGCGCAAAGAACAAATTACGATGCTCATCAGGTTGAGCGTACACTTTCGCACCATAACCAATTTTAAGCAATGAAATGGAATCGTTTGTAAGGCCTCGGAAATGGATGTCTAGTTTGTCTTTATGGTCCAACACATCGATATTGTGCGGGCTTACTTTTCTCGCAATTAGTTCGTGTGCTTCATCCAAATTACTTGTTCGAAATATACTATTTTGATCTCGAATTGATTGATTTGGTGTGTAATGCCTATCTGTTTCAGGGGTAATATTAGATAACATTTTATCGCACGTTTTCAGCTATTTACAGCCTACTTCTCCCAATTATATTTTTTCTATTTTTCTTTTAAGAGTGACGTAGTGAAGGGCCAACGTCAAGTCTGACAAGGTTAACGTCAGAGTGCCAAACTTTGAATCAACATCGGTTTAAAGAAGTCATCCATCTTCCACCGGAATTCAAAAAAAACGACATAATAGCAGGGACAAATTTGGAAATAGGTGGGGTAAAAATGTGTTTTAATCTTCTCAAAAATAGCTTTTTTTGAATGATCCTTGCGCAAATTGAACTGAAATTTTCGTTCACAAGATAGCATGTTTGTTCAATTCGATGAATGTTAACTTAGCGGAAACTCCGACGACACCGATATAGGCCTTAAGGCGAGGGGTGTAAAAGATCGAGAGTAGCGCTGGGAGGTAAATTATGAAACGAACAAATCTAAAACTGAATACAGCGATAGCGAGTGCTATAGCTGCAACTTTTTCTTTCAATGCTTTTGCGCAGGACGCTGAGACAGATACTGTTTCTCAAGTAAATGAAGAGAAGAAAACCCTTCAAAAGATTGTGGTCACCGGTTCAAACATCAAAAGATCATCATTCAATGATCAGGCGTCTCCAATCGAGTCTATCGGTCAAGAAGGCTTGGGCGCAGTTGGGGCTCAAGATGTACGAGACTTGATTGAAACGCTTTCTATCAATGCTGGTTCCCAAAACAACGCTGATGTTTTCACAGCTGGATACACGACTGGTACAAGTAACATAAACTTACGTGGTTTGGGTGTTGCGTCCACATTGGTGCTGTTGAACGGCAAGCGTCAGGTGCAATCGAGTGTACCAACAACGGATGGTGTTCTATTCGTTGACACGAACAGCTTAGTGCCAAGTATTGCAATTGAACGTCTTGAAATTCTTAAAGATGGTGCTTCTGCGATTTATGGTTCTGAAGCGGTTGCCGGTGTGGCAAACTTCATTACGCGTGACAATTTCGTTGGGATGGAACTTAAGGCTGATTATCAGACGCGCGTGTCTGATGGTGATCAGGTTGATTCCAAAATCGAAGGTATTGTTGGTGTTGAAGGGGATTGGGGTAATCTAGTCGCTGCAGCATCATATATGGACCGTACACCTTTATATGGTGAAGAGGTTCCTTGGTTGAGTTCTATTGAAGGCACAAACACATCTGGTGTGGGTAGCCCAGGTACATTTATCGGTGTTTCGCCTGCTGTTGCTGCAAGTTTGGGGATCCCTCAAGCAGGGGGTGGAACTTTTACACCAGACCCACAATGTGAAGAGCTTGGTGGATTGCTAGCAGGCGTTTGTCGTTTTGACTTCCACGATCAGCAAACTGTTGTCCCGAAGGAAAACCGTTTCCAAGGGTATGCTAAGTACACGAATGATTTATCTGATAATCTAGGTGGTTTCGCAGAGATTTCTTTCTCTCGGACACGTGCTGCTCGTAACACTTCTCCGAGCTATCCTTTTATCTTGGATAATGCGCCAGTGCCTGCTTACGCGCCATTTAATATCTTTGGTGAAGATGTAAGATATTTTGGTCGCCCGCTAGGATCTGGTCAGGCTCCAACAGAGAATAACTTCGAGAATGACACATTCCGCTTCAGTGCAGGTTTGGAAGGTTCGATTACGGATGACATTTTCTGGGAAGTGTCTCTAACCAAAGGGATTAGTGAAGGTCAGGTTACGCAAAGTGACACGATCACAGACCACTTTATCGATGCGGTTGCTGGTTTTGGTGGTGCCGATTGTCAGGCTCGTACTATTGAAGCTGCAACAGCTTTAGGTATTACGCCAGGCGACAATTCGGTTGGGTGTTATTATTGGAACCCATTTGGTTCAGCTTTGGACCCAAATAATACTACAGCCATTAAAAATGGTCAGGAAATCAGAGATTACATCTTTGGAGAACAGACGCTTGATTCTAAATCAGAGGCGCTGACTCTGGACTTCGTTGTTTCTGGAGATCTAGGTATTGAATTGCCAGGTGGTACAATTGGTGCTGCGTTTGGTGGTCAATATCGTGAAGAAAGCCTGTCTCACCAATATGACACTATCTCAAATCAGGATGGTTTCTCTTTCCTTGTTGGTAACCCAGACTTTACAGGTTCACGTGAAGGGTGGGCTGTGTTTGCAGAGGTATCACTACCCTTACATGACACATTAGAAGTTCAAGGTGCTCTGCGTTATGAAACAATTGATGGTCTAGATACGACAGATCCTAAAATTGGTTTGGTGTACCGTCCGGCCGATTGGGCGACATTGCGTGGATCGTATTCGACTTCATTCCGTGCGCCTTCAACATTCCAACTGTTTGGTACGCAGACAACCTTTACGCAAGTTAGCTTCAATGGGGCGACAAACTTCATTTCAGCGCGTGCAAACGGTAATGCAGACCTAAACCCTGAAACCTCTAAAGCGTTTAATGTTGGTGGTACATTCAACTTCGGAAACTTCGAGTTCGAAATTGATTATACTGACTTCAGCTTTGAAGATGTTCTAACGGCTGAAAATGTCCAAGGTATCATCAATGCTGCTGTGGCCGGAATTGACCCTACTGACTCAGCTGCAGTTATTGCTGCAGCGACCGCTGACCCGAAAATTATTGTGACACCTGGTGGAACAGTTGGGCAGGTCGTTGCTGACTTCATTAATGCTAACGCAATTGATACTAGCGTAGTTGATTTTTCAGCGAGCTATGACATCGAAACAGGGTTTGGTAGCATCACACCATTCATTGAGGGTACGTATGTTGTTGCTTACGACTTGACCGGAGTGAATGGTAATTCAATTGATGGTAAGGGTAACCGGAACTTTACAAACTTTGGTTCTCCATCTCCTGAATTGCGCGGAAACATGGGAGTGCGGTTTAATGCCGGTGCTCACAACGTAAATACATATCTGCGTTACGTCGATGGATTGGCGGACGATCAGGCTGGAAATATCCAGCGTGATGAGCAAGTCACCTTCGATGCTCAATATAGCTACACATTCGAAGAATTCATGGGAGACGGTTCTGCGGCTCTAGTGGTTGGTGTTCTCAATGCATTTGATGAAGACCCACCATTTGCCAAAACGAACGGTAACTATGAAGCGCGTGCTTATGATCCTCGTGGGCGTCGTGTTTATGTCAGCCTTAAAACGACGTTTTAGGGTGAGGCTAGCTGTCATGAAACCTGAACCTTCCAATAGGGTTTCCAGTTAGTCGGGGACCGCATGGATCACATTGTTGCAGGCTGGTATGTGATCCATGCGGCATTAACAATTTAACTAGCCGGAGAAGAAATAGAGTTCAAAAGAGTAGATATTATGAGTTTGAGTTCACCAGCCTTGCCAAAATTAAGTTATGTATCGGGTGCTTCCGATCAACCGCTTTTATACAAAACTGTGAGCCGTATTCTTAAAGATGTGGCAATTGAGAAACCCGAAAATGAAGCCCTGATTTCTGTTCATCAAGGTTTGAAACTTACTTACAAAGAATTCGATGAACGGGTAACTAAAATTGCGGCAGGTTTGGTTGCATTAGGTCTAAAACCGGGTGAACGAGTAGGTATTTGGTCACCAAACAATGTTGAATGGGCTATAACTCAATTCGCGACCGCACGTGCGGGGGTAACACTTGTAAACATCAACCCGGCATACCGTCCTGCGGAACTAGAATACGTGCTTAATAAGGTTGAGTGTGCGGCAATTATCATTGCTGATAAGTTCAAGACATCAGATTATGTGGAAATGCTTCGTGGTGTCGCGCCACATATATTTGGCAACACTGAAACTACAACTAAAGCGCCAAAACTTCGTTATGGAATTTTGATCAACCGGCAGGGAATTAAAGACGCCCTTGTTGGGTTTGAAGCTTTGTATGAGATGGGAAAGCCTGAAGATTACATCACCCTTGATGAGCTAGAGGATCAATTACAGCCTGAAGATCCAATAAACATTCAGTTCACAAGTGGCACAACGGGGATGCCTAAAGGGGCCACATTGACCCATCATAACATTGTAAACAATGGGTATTTCGTTGGAGAAGGAATAAAGCTCACCGAGCGGGATAGGGTTTGTATTCCTGTGCCTTTATATCATTGTTTTGGAATGGTCATGGGTAATATTGCTGCGGTAACGCATGGCGCTACTATGATTTACCCGGGCGATGGTTTTGATCCAATCACAACTCTAGAAACCATCCAAAAAGAAAAATGTACCGCGTTATATGGGGTGCCAACAATGTTTATCGCGATGTTGGCAGCGGAGACTTTTAAAGATTACGATTTTAGTAGTTTAAGAACAGGTATTATGGCGGGTTCACCTTGCCCTATTGAGATAATGCGCCGCGTGTTGTCTGAGATGCAAATGCCAGACGTAACAATCTGTTACGGTATGACTGAAACAAGTCCGGTGAGTTTTCAATCACAGGTCGATGACCCTATCGAAAAACGCGTATCCACAGTTGGGGTTGTTCACCCTCATCTTGAAGCAAAAATTATAGATGAGAATGGCAAAGTGCTTCCTTGCGGGGAGATAGGGGAATTGTGCACACGAGGCTATTCTGTGATGCACGGGTATTGGGGTGATCAAGAGGCGACCGCCAAAGCAATTGACGCACAAGGGTGGATGCGAACTGGGGATTTAGCTGTCATCAGTGACGACGGGTATGCGAACATTACAGGGCGATCAAAGGATGTCGTTATTCGGGGCGGCGAGAACATCTATCCAAAAGAGATAGAAGAATATTTGTTAGCTCATGAGGAAATTCAAGACGTTCAAGTCTTTGGCGTGCCAGATGAAAAATTTGGTGAAGTGACCTGTGCTTGGATTGTGACCGTTAGCGATTCTGATCTTACAGCTGAAAGTGCAATGGCTTGGTTAAAGACCAAAATTGCTCATTACAAAATACCTGCTTACGCCCGCATCGTGGATGAATACCCAATGACTGTTACCGGTAAAGCGCAAAAATTCTTAATGCGCGATGCCATGACAAAAGAACTAAATTTAAAAGCTGCAGAGACAGCTTAGCAAAACGCGCAATTCCCGGAGAAAAAAATGTTAGAGTCGGCAAAAGAATATTTAGAAAAACGCGCGCAATTTGAGTGGGACAAGCCAGAATATTATAATTTTGTGGGAGACACCCTTAAAGGGTGGGCGCAAAGTCAACCTGAGGCCACTGCTCTATATTGGACGCACCCTGATGGACGGGAAATCGTTCGTAATTATAACCAGCTTGTAGAAGATGCAGCGCATGCGGCAGCTGTATTAAAGTCTGCTGGAGTAGGGCGCGGTGACACTGTTCTTGCTATCATGTCACGTGAAGCGCGTTGGTGGGAAATCGTTCTGGCATGTATTCAAATTGGTGCCATAGTTTCGCCTGGTACAGTGCAGCTGAAACCTAAAGACATTGCATATCGATTAGAGGCTGCAAATGCAAAAGCTATCATCACGAATGATAACCTTGTGGAAATCGTAGATGAAGGTGCGGCTAAACTTGGCTGGAGTGGCTGTAAGATCAATGTAGACGGCAAGAAACCGGATGGTTGGTTATCTTACGAGCAGATGAGAAGTGGTGTCGAACCTGATTTCGAAATAGCTAAAACGCGGGCTGACGAAGCAAGTCTTTGTTATTTTACTTCTGGAACTACGGGGCAGCCAAAGCTAACTGTTCACCGTCATGATTATCCGTTGGGTCATCAATTGACCGGAGAATTCTGGATTGCAGCTAAACCTGGCGATTTGATTTGGAATTTGTCAGATACGGGGTGGGCCAAAGCGGCATGGACAAGCTTGTTTGCACCGTGGGTTGTTGGGGCTGGTGTTTTTGCTCTTCATAGCGAAGCATTTGATGTCGATCAGACTTTAGATTGGCTGACGAAGTACAATGTTACAACGCTTTGTGCGCCTCCAACAGTGTATAGAATGTTTGTAAGAATGAATATCTCAAACGTAAAACTGAAAGCGCTTAAACGTTGTGTGAGTGCTGGGGAGCCACTTAATCCTGAGGTTATCGATCTTTGGAACGAGCAAACTGGTATGAAGATCTACGAAGGATACGGACAAACAGAGACTGTGCTTCTGTGTGGGAATTTTGATGGTATGGAATCAAAAACCGGTTCGATGGGATTACCATCCCCAGGTGTTGATCTTCAGGTTATAGGTCATGATGGTAATATTCTTGCGGCTGACCAAGAGGGAGATATAGCCGTCAACATTTTGCCAGAAGCGAAACCTTTAGGCATGTTTGATGGCTATAAGAATGATGAGGAACGAACTGCGGCTGTCTATAAGCATGATAAGTGGTATCTAACGGGCGATCGCGCTATGCGTGATGCTGATGGGTATTTCTGGTTTGTTGGGCGTGCAGACGATGTAATCCTGTCTTCCGGATATCGTATCGGACCGTTCGAAGTTGAAAGTGTACTGTTTGAGCATGAAGCAGTTGCTGAATCTGCTGTTATTGCGAGCCCGGATGAAACTCGTGGTGAGGTCGTAAAAGCGTTTATCATTCTAGCAAAAGGCTTCGAGCCCAGCGACGATCTTAAAACTGAGCTTCAGCAATATGTGAAAGAATCTACAGCGCCATATAAGTATCCGAGAAAAATCGAATTTGTTGAAACGCTACCCAAAACGATTAGCGGTAAAATCAAACGCAAAGAATTGAAAACGGCTGAGTGGGAAAAAGCTTAAATCCGATTACAGCGTTCGACCAGATAAACTGCCAAGAATCGCTGCTTTATTTGGTCGATAATTGCCTTTATTTTCAATAAGTATAGATTAAATAACCCGCAATTGCGAGTTTACAGGGGTAAATTTTGTGTATATTGCGAAAAGTGAGGTCTTGGAGTGCTTTTGCGCAAGGGTGGTGGCTGAAAAAAGGAAAAAATTGAGATGAAGATTGAAAATGCGGTAGCAATTGTAACTGGTGGGGCATCAGGCTTAGGTGAGGCAACCGTCCGTGAATACGTTAATAGTGGTGTGAAAGTATCTATTTGGGATATGAATGCAGAACGCGGAAAAGCTATTTCAGCTGAATTAGGTGACGCCGCAATATTCATTCAGACTGACGTTACGGATGAAAACCAAGTTACAGCTGCAATCGAAAAGACAATTGAAACTTTTGGGAAAATTTCGGTTGCTGTCAATTGTGCCGGGATTGCTACTGCAGAGAAGACAGTTGGGAAAGAAGGACCACATACACTGGCCTCATTCCAAAGAACGATCAATATCAACTTGATCGGTAGCTTTAACGTTGCCCGATTGGCTGCAGCTGAAATGCAAAAAAATGAACCAAATGAAGATGGTGAACGTGGTGTTATCGTAAACACTGCATCTATAGCTGCATTTGACGGTCAAAAAGGTCAAGTCGCGTATGCTGGATCCAAAGGTGGTGTGGTTGGTATGGTCTTACCGATGGCGAGAGATCTTGCCAATCAAGGAGTCCGAGTGAACGCCATAGCTCCTGGACTATTTATGACACCTATGATGGCAGGGCTACCTGAGGCAGCACGCGAGGCTCTTTCTCAGCAACCATTATTTCCTAAACGTCTTGGAAACCCAGCTGAATTCGGAAAGCTGGCAAAGTTTTTGGTGGAATGCCCATATATGAATGGTGAAACTGTTCGTCTGGATGGCGGGATTAGATTGCCGCAATAATAAGGGACGTGAGTGAAGTGGAGAGGGTGAAGTTTCTTTAGAACACGTTTGTTCTCTCTCTCTCTCCGCTCATCATTTTGCTTTGTTGATTTCATATTAACATTGAGAGCAATTTGAGTTGAAAAAAAACAATTTAGATCAGAAATAAATCTAACCTAACGTAATGTCGTAAAGTTCATGTTTTTCAATTGGTTATGTATGTATTCGTTTTAAGAATAGAAAAATTTCTTTTCTGAATTTCGAAAATAATTTATTTCTGTTACACTGTATTGGCAATTAAACTTGCTCAATATATAATAATATGAGCATAAAGTTCTATAAAATATGACATATGAGGGTATAATCCTCCTGGGAGATTGTTGTGAAGAAGATTGAGCACTACGTTAACGGGGCTATTGTTGAGGGGAATTCTGGGCGTCTCCACGATGTTCTCAACCCGACAGAAGGAAAAGTGCAGGCGCAAGTTTCACTTGCAACTAAGTCTGAAGTAGAGCTTGCGATCGCTGCTGCTGAGAAGGCTTTTCCAGCATGGTCATCTACAAACCCACAACGTCGTGCAAGAGTTTTATTCAACTTCAAAGCTCTTGTTGAAAAAGATATGGACAATCTCGCGCGTATGCTGTCTTCAGAACACGGTAAGACGCTTCCAGACGCCCGTGGAGATGTTCAGCGTGGTCTTGATGTTATAGAATTTGCTTGTGGAATCCCTCACCTTCAAAAGGGTGAGTACACCGAAGGTGCCGGGCCAGGTATTGATCTTTATTCGATGCGCCAACCATTGGGTGTATGTGCGGGTATAACACCGTTTAATTTCCCAGCTATGATACCAATGTGGATGTTTGGTGTGGCCATCGCGTGTGGAAATACCTTTGTGGTGAAACCATCTGAGCGAGATCCATCTGTCCCTATGCGTCTTGCAGAGCTGATGACAGAAGCGGGTGCGCCTGAAGGCGTGTTAAATGTGGTCAATGGTGACAAGGAAGCTGTTGATACATTGTTAGAAGATCCACGGGTAGAGGCCATTAGCTTTGTTGGGTCATCCGATATAGCTCAATACATTTATGCAAATGGCGCAGCGAATAATAAGCGTGTTCAAGGCTTTGGTGGCGCGAAAAATCATATGATTGTTATGCCCGACGCAGATATGGACACCGTTGTGAACCAAGTTATTGGTTCAGCATACGGATCAGCGGGAGAGCGCTGCATGGCGACGCCGGTGATCGTTCCTGTTGGTAAGGAAACAGCGGATAAACTGGTTGAGATGCTTATCCCACGTGTTAAGTCATTGAATATTGGGCCTTCATTGAGTGAAGAAGCTGACCTTGGTCCATTGGTAACGGCTGCTCACAAGCAGCGTGTTGCTGATTATATCCAGATGGCAGTTGATGAAGGGCAAGACCTGCTAGTCGATGGAAGAGATTTTGTTCTTGAAGGCTACGAAGAAGGCTATTTCATGGGCGGAACTTTGCTAGATAATGCAAAGCCTGAACATCAATCTTATGTAGAAGAAATTTTTGGCCCTGTTTTACAAATTGTTCGCGCAGACAATTTGGAAGAGGCCATAGCTTTGCCTTCTGACCATCAGTATGGAAATGGTGTGTGTATATTTACACGTAATGGTTCTGCTGCACGTGATTTTGCTAATCGTGTTCAAGTGGGGATGGTGGGTATCAATGTGCCTATTCCAGTACCTTTGGCGTATCACACATTCGGTGGCTGGAAGCGATCTTCATTTGGTGACACAAACCAGCACGGCCCTGAAGGTGTTAAGTTCTGGACCAAGGTCAAAACTGTCACACAGCGCTGGCCCGATGATGTGTTAAGCTCTGACTTTACAATTCCAACGATGAAGTAAGAGACATGAGCACATACAACACAATCCTTCTGGAAAAAAAGAACCGGATTGCTTTTATAACGATCAACCGTCCGGACGTACTCAATGCATTGAATTCTGAGGTGATGACCGAGTTAGCTAGCCTTATAGCTGAATTGGATTCAGATCCTGAAATTGCAGTGAGTGTTTTAACAGGAGCGGGTCGCGCATTTGCTGCCGGAGCTGATATCAAAGAGATGGAAAGCCATAGCTTTGTGTCAATGTACATGGAAGATTACTTTTCCAAATGGGATAGATTTGCGGCTGCGCGTAAGCCTGTAATCGCCGCGGTAAATGGTTTTGCGCTTGGCGGTGGATGTGAGCTTGCTATGATGTGTGATGTTATCATTGCATCTGAGAAAGCTAAATTTGGGCAGCCGGAAATCAAGTTAGGCGTGTCACCAGGAATGGGTGGTTCTCAACGTTTGACGAAAGCTGTCGGAAAAGCAAAAGCGATGGATTTGGTCCTCACAGGTCGCATGATTGATGCCACTGAAGCAGATCGTATTGGTCTGGTTAGCCGCGTCGTCGCGGCTGATGATTTGATGACCATTGCGACTGAGGCAGCTGAAGCTATCGCTTCATATTCAATTCCTGTGATTATGGCGAATAAAGAGATGGTGAGTGCTTCTCTTGAGCTGCCGACAACTGAAGGTGTGCGATTTGAACGCCGCCTATTCCAAGCATTGTTTAGCACGCAGGATCAGAAAGAAGGCATGAATGCTTTCGTTTCCAAGCGCGATGCTGATTTCAGAGATAAATAAAATAACGGGGCTATCGAAATGGATTTTGCATTAAATGAAGATCAAACACTAATTCAGGATATGGCGCTGCGTTTTGCTGATGAGCAATTGGCACCAAATGCTGAGGAGTGGGATGAGCAAAAGCATTTTCCAATCGATGTTATAAAATCAACAGCTGAACTTGGGCTGTTGGGAATATACACTAGAGATGATGTTGGGGGCTCAGGTCTTGGTCGTCTGGATGCTGCTTTGATTTTTGAAGCGTTGTCATCTGGGTGTACTTCGACTGCCGCTTTCATCTCAATCCACAATATGTGTTCATGGATGATTGATAGTTTTGGTTCCGAAGAACTACGCCAAAAATATTGTCCTCAACTTACTAGTGGCCAAAAAATAGCAAGTTATTGCTTAACTGAGCCTGGTTCGGGTTCTGACGCCGCTGCGTTGCGTACGACAGCTGTTCGCGATGGAGATGATTACATTCTGAACGGCTCGAAAGCATTTATCTCAGGAGCGGGTGTTTCTGATGTTTATGTAGTGATGGTTAGAACGGGTGAAGACGGGCCAAAAGGAATTTCCACAATAATCGTGGAAAAAGGTACGCCAGGTTTATCCTTTGGTGCAAACGAACGCAAAATGGGTTGGAATTCCCAGCCAACAGCCGTGGTTTCATTTGATAATTGCCGTGTTCCTGCATCAAATTTAGTCGGAAAAGAAGGTGAAGGTTTCACTTTCGCGATGAAAGGACTTGATGGCGGACGTTTGAATATATCTGCATGTTCGTTGGGTACGGCAAATGCAGCTCTTAAAGCGGCGATTGAATATACAAATGAACGCAAAGCATTTGGCAAGCGCTTGAATCAGCAACAGACGATTCAGTTCAAATTGGCTGACATGTCCATCGAATTAGAAGCAGCTCGGGTCATGCTCTATCAAGCTGCTTGGAAGCTCGATCAAAAGGGAGCTGATGCAACGAAATTCTGTGCCATGGCCAAACGCTTTGTCACAGATACAGGATTTGCAGTTGTGAATGACGCGCTGCAATTACATGGTGGGTACGGATACCTAAGGGATTATCCTTTGGAACGTATGCTCCGTGATGTTCGTGTTAACCAGATATTGGAAGGCACGAACGAAATCATGAGGCTGATCACAGCCCGTGAAGTGCTCAAAGATAGCACAAATTAAAGATAGTTCCGGGACGGGCGAAAAATCGAGAGGTTAAACAATGGCTGAAATTCTATTTATCGGGTTGGGCAATATGGGTGGACCCATGGCGTCCAACCTCGTTAAATCGGGGCATAAAGTTCATGTGTTTGACCTCTCGAAAGTCGCTGTAGACTCGTTGGTGTCGCAAGGCGCTGTTGAAGTAACTTCTTTAAATGCGTTCCATGGCAGTGCGATTGATACAGTCGTAACAATGTTGCCTTCAGGTAAGCATGTCGAATCTGTGTATCTGGGCGAGGAGGGTCTTCCTTCAACCTTAAAGCAGGGGGTTTTAAATATTGATTGTTCTACGATTGATGTTGAGACCGCGCGTCGTGTTGGTGAGCAATTGATCTCCAAAGGGCAGTTGTTTGTTGATGCTCCGGTATCCGGCGGGACCGCCGCTGCTACAGCTGGTACTTTGACTTTCATGGTGGGTGGCGAAACAAGTTCATTTGAAAAAGCTAAACCTTTCCTCGATGTGATGGGGAAGAATGTTTTCCATGCCGGAGATGCGGGTAATGGTCAGGTAGCCAAGATTTGCAATAATATGCTTCTTGGCATCCATATGATTGGCACGTGTGAAGCGTTCAATCTGGCAGACAAACTTGGGTTGGATGCTCAAACGTTTTTTGACATAGCGTCGACAGCATCGGGACAAAATTGGTCTATGACATCCTATTGTCCTGCGCCGGGACCAGTAGAGGCCGCACCTTCCAATCGCGACTATCAACCGGGGTTCGCCGCGGCTATGATGTTGAAAGATTTACGTTTAGCGCAAGAAGCAGCAAGCTCCGCTAGAGCTTCAACACCATTGGGTGCGCAAGCAGAAGCATTATATGCGCTTATGGAATCTGCTCAAAAAGATGACCTAGATTTTTCGGGAATCATGAAACTGATACAAGGGCGTTTGTAACCTTAGGGAAAAAGTCGAAATTTCAATTGAGTTTTGCGAAGGTAATTAATGCTAATTATCATAAATATTTTAGCATAAATTGCTCAACTTACTGCCAATATGCGCAATAAAAGATAAGCATTACCGCGTTTTTTGGGTTATTCTAATCTTCATAATATGATGTCGAATGGGAGAGTGAAGCTTTGCGCTAATTGCTCTCCTTTTCTGATTTTCAATGAGGATTTACGCGGGATGCCTATTAAAATAAATTTTCCAACTCCATCGGCCCGGCCCGGTGAGACACCAGACTTTTCAAGATATGATTTTCCAGAACCAGGAGCGCTTCCTGTTCCTCCTTTGGACATTACAGCAGAGGACACTCTTGAATATGCAAATAGTCTGATCCGTGTTTTGGATGATGACGGGAATGCAGTGGGGCCATGGGCAGATTATCTTGGAGAAGAGGGCAATGACGACGTCCTTTTAGAAGGGCTAAGAGACATGCTTAAAATGCGAGCTATCGATGCCCGCATGTTGAATGCTCAACGTCAGGGGAAAACGACTTTCTATCTTCAGTGTACAGGTGAAGAGGCGATTGGATGTGCGTTTCAACGTCAACTGAATAAAGGTGATATGAATTTTCCAACATATCGTCAGCAGTCGTTGCTGGTGGCGGGTGGTTACCCTCTAAAAGATTTGTTTGGACAATATTATCAAAACGAGAATGATCCTTTGGGTGGTCGTCAATTACCTACGCTTCATTCTGCCAAGGATTATGGATTTTTCACCATTTCCGGTAACTTAGGAACTCAATATGTCCAGGCGGTTGGGTGGGCAATGGCAGCAGCTTTGACCGGTACAGACAATATCGCTGCAGCATGGATTGGTGATGGAGCCACAGCCGCTAGCGATTATCACTCTGCAATGGTGACCGCAGCGGTTTATAAACCGCCGGTGATCCTAAATGTCGTAAACAATCAATGGGCGATTTCAAGTTTCAACGGTATCGCAGGTGGGACAGCAGCAACATTTGCTAACCGCGGAGTTGGATATGGAATTCCGTCTATTCGCGTTGATGGAAATGATTTCCTTGCTGTGTTAGCGGCGACAAAGTGGGCAACCGAACGCACTAGAAATAGTCATGGGCCGGTCGTGATTGAGTGGGTGACATATCGTGTCGCAGCTCACTCAACTTCAGATGACGCGTCTGCATATCGTCCAAAAGACGAAGCAGATGCTTGGCCGCTAGGTGATCCAGTAGAACGGTTGAAGCAATACCTGATCCAAAGAGGAAAGTGGTCTGAAGATCGCCATAAACAGGGTGAAGCTGAAATTATGGATGAAGTCATCGCCGTTCAAAAAGAGAGTGAAGCTTTAGGCACTTTCATCAATCCACAATACCTATCACCGTCAGCGATTTTTGAAGGTGTTTATGAAGAGATGCCTGAGCACTTGAAACGTCAACGTCAAGAAATGGGAGCATAGTCCAATGGCCAAAATGACAATGATTGAAGCCGTTCGTTCGGCTATGGATATAATGCTCGAAAAAGACCCCAAGGTAATTATCATGGGTGAAGATGTTGGGTATTTTGGAGGAGTGTTCCGCTGTACAGCAGGCCTTCAAGAAAAGTATGGAATTGAGCGTGTTTTCGATACACCGATCAATGAAAGTGCTATTGTGGGGATGGGTGTAGGTATGGCAACGCAGGGTATGCGACCTTGTGTGGAAGTACAATTCGCAGACTACATGTTCCCTGCCTATGATCAGATTACTCAAGAAGCGGCGCGAATTCGTCACCGTTCAGCAGGGCAGTTTTCTTGTCCTATGACTATCCGGATGCCGACAGGTGGTGGTATTTTTGGTGGACAAACACACAGTCAAAGTCCTGAGGCATTGTTTACACACGTCGCAGGATTGAAGGTTGTTCAGCCATCTTCTCCAGTTGATGCCAAAGGTCTTTTGATAGCTTCGATTGAAGATCCTGATCCTGTGATTTTCTTAGAACCAAAGCGTATCTATAATGGTCCATTTGATGGTCACCACGACGCCAAATCTGTTGGTTGGGCGACGCATCCATTGGGTGAAGTTCCAGAAGGGTATTACAAGACAGAACTTGGTAAGGCCAACGTTTTCCGTGAGGGAGAAGCGGTCACTATATTGGCATACGGAACAATGGTTTACGTTGCTGAGGCCGCTGTGAAAGAAACAGGGATTGATGCAGAAATCATTGATCTTCGTACACTCCTTCCTCTTGATCTTGAAACGATAGTGGAGTCGGTAAAGAAAACGCGCAAATGCGTTGTAATCCATGAAGGAACCAGAACTTCAGGCTTTGGTGCCGAATTGATTGCCGAAGTTCAAGAGGCTTGTTTCTACCACCTTGAAACTCCAATTGTTCGTGTAACTGGGTGGGACGCTCCTTATCCGCATGCGCAAGAATGGGACTATTTCCCTGGCCCTAAACGTGTTGGCCGCGCTCTAGTAGAAACTGTGGAGGCTTAAATGAAAACGATTGCTATTAAACTTCCAGATGTTGGTGAGGGTGTAACCGAAGTTGAAATCGTGGAATGGAGTGTCAAAGTTGGCGATGAAGTTCGCGAAGACGATGTTCTAGCTGCGGTTCTAACTGACAAAGCAACTGTAGAGATCCCGTCACTATGTGATGGTAAGATAACATGGGTGGCTGCTGACGTGGGCGAAGTCCTTGCTGTTGGGTCAGACCTTGTACGCATTGAAACAAGCGACGATGTAAACATCGAAGAAGCCAGTTCCGAGCCCGAGGAAACGAAAACTCCTCCAAAAGCAGAGGCAAATCCTGAGCCCAAAGCTGAAAAGCCAGTTGCAGCGAAGCCAATGGTATCAAAGCCGGCGGCAGCGGCACCATCATCAAGTGCTAGTGCGCCACGTGCTGAAGGTGAAGCGCCTTTGGCCTCTCCTGCTGTGCGTCACCGTGCATTAGAGGGCGGTATTGATTTACGACAAGTGGTTGGAACTGGTCCAGCAGGACGTATCACGCAAGCAGATTTGGACCGTGTATTTGCTAATCCTACAGGACAAATTGGTAGTTCGAACAACTTGATTCGTCGTGAGTTGACTGGCGAAACCGACATTAAAATCAATGGCCTTCGTAAGAAGATCGCTGAAAAAATGTCATTAGCAAATGAACGCATTCCGCACATCACGATTGTCGAAGAAGTTGATGTGACCGCGATTGAAGAATTGCGTGCAAAGCTAAATGCTGATCGTGGTGATAAGCCAAAACTTACATTGTTGCCTTTTATCTCAGCTGCGCTTGTTGAAGCTGTTAAGACACATCCAGAGATGAACGCTCATTATTATGATGACGAGGGTTTTGTTCGTCGGTTTGAGGGCGTTCATGCAGGAATTGCGACGATGACTGACAATGGCCTGATTGTGCCTGTTGTACGTCACGCTGAAGCGAAGTCTGTTTGGGATACTGCATCTGAGCTGGCGCGGCTATCTACTGCCGCTCGTGAGGGAACAGCTAAGCGCGATGAATTAAGTGGTTCAACAATTACGATTACGTCGCTTGGTCCTTTGGGCGCTATCGCAACAACACCAATAATCAATCACCCAGAGGTGGCGATTGTTGGTGTCAACAAAATGGTGGTGCGACCGCATTGGGATGGTGCGGAATTTGTTCCTCGCAAGATGATGAATATTTCATCAAGTTTTGACCATCGCATCATCGATGGTTGGGATGCCGCGGTGTTCGTACAGCGCTTAAAAACACTTCTGGAAACTCCAGCACTGATCTTCATGGGGAGCTAAATATGTCAGACAAGAAATGTAAATTGCTCGTCATTGGTGCAGGGCCGGGTGGCTATGTGTGTGCGATACGCGCGGGCCAACTCGGTATTGAAACAATTGTAGTTGAAGAAAAAGAACCAGGTGGAACCTGCCTGAATGTTGGGTGTATCCCTTCTAAGGCGGTTATCCACGCTGCAAACGAATTCGAGAAAGCAGTACACAACACAACCGACAATGCTTTGGGAATAAGAGCAGAGGCACCGAGTATCGATTTTTCCAAGACGATTGATTGGAAAGACGGAATTGTAAAACGTTTAACAGGCGGTGTTTCGGGATTACTAAAAAAAGCGGGTGTTGAGCATATTCGGGGCCGTGCAAACTTTGTGGATGGCAAGGCTATTGAGGTAACAACATCCAATGGTGTGCAACGCATTTATGCGGAGAATGTTGTTATCGCGACTGGGTCGCAAGCAGTTGAGCTTCCATTCTTACCATTTGGTGGAAAAATCATTAGCTCCACTGAAGCTTTGGAGCTTCAAAAAATACCCAAAAAGCTTGCCGTTGTTGGTGGTGGATATATCGGGCTTGAGTTGGGGATGGCGTATGCCAAACTAGGTGCAAAAGTTACTGTCGTAGAAGCAGAAAGCCATATTCTATCTCAATACGACAAAGAGTTAAGCAAGCCAGTGGAAAAGCGTTTGAAAGAGCTTGGCGTTACTCTACACACATCCACTAAAGCCAAGGGAATGTCCAAAGATGGAAAATCTCTTTTGGTGGAAGCTGATGGAAAAGAAATCAAAATCGCGGCGGACAAAGTACTTGTGACCGTAGGTCGTCGACCTAATTTATCCGGTTTTGGCTTAGAAGACCTTTCAATGAAAATGTCCGGCCCATTCCTATCGATTGATGAAAAGTGCCAAACCTCAATGCGAGACGTATATGCCATTGGTGACGTGACAGGTGAACCAATGCTTGCACATCGTGCCATGGCACAAGGTGAGATGGTAGCTGAACTAGTTGCGGGCAATAAGCGCGTTTGGGATAAACGTTGTATTCCCGCTGTGTGTTTCACTGATCCTGAAGTTGTTTCTGTTGGCTTAAGCGTCGCTGATGCAAAAGCAGCGGGAATTGAGGTGATCAAAGGGAAATTCCCATTTGTAGCTTCAGGCCGCGCGATGTCCACTGAGCGTGAAGATGGTTTTGTGCAGGTGATTGCGCGTAAGGACAATCATGAAGTGCTCGGGATTCATGGCGTTGGTGCGGAAATTTCGGAGATGTCAGCGTCTTTCTCGCTGGCTATTGAAATGGCATCAACCCTTGAGGACCTTGCGTTGACTATTCAAGCTCACCCAACACGCGGAGAAGCATTGCAAGAGGCAGCACTTGGAGCACTAGGGCACGCGCTTCACATCTAAGTTTCAATCACTCGCCTTCCTGAATGATCTTTTCATTTAGTGAAGGTGATTGATTCCTCCCGCGTTTCTCGTCAGGATTATATCTCAATAAGATGGACGGGAAACGCACTTATGGATTCTCAACCTGTTGGTGGTGGCGCAAAAAAGGTTCTGTATACGCTAAATACAGTTCGAAAAATTGGCGTTGCAAAAGCAACAAAAGCGCTGACATCTAAAAACACCTGCAAAGCGTGTGCTTTTGGTATGGGGGGGCAGTTGGGTGGCATGACTAATGAAGCGGGTGAGTTTCCTTCCGTTTGCAATAAAAGTGTGCAAGCCCAATCAACAGATATTCAGCCTTCTATTCCAAAAGAAATATTTGCGCATTCGATATCCGAATTAAGCGAACTGTCACCTCGTGAAATAGAGCGCTTGGGTCGCCTTGGTTTTCCCATACATAAATCCGCCAGTTCTCAAAAATATGAAGTAATTGATTGGGATACTGCAATTGAATTGGCTGCTCAGAAATTCGAACAAACAAATCCGAACAGAACATTTTTTTATTCTTCTGGGCGTTCTTCAAATGAAGCTGCCTTTGTTTTCCAGTTGTTGGCGCGCGTTTATGGAACAAACAATGTCAATAATTGCTCATATTATTGTCATCAGGCCACGGGTGTCGGACTTGGTTCTACAATTGGAACAGGCACCGCGACGGTGGAGTTTGAAGACCTCAAAAAGGCAGACACAATTTTTGTCATCGGTGCAAACCCAGCTTCAAACCACCCGCGATATATTCATCAACTAAAAGCCTGTCGGGAGCGCGGTGGAAACGTTATTGTTATCAATCCAGCTAAGGAACCCGGACTCATTAAATTCGCTGTGCCTAAAAGCCCGAAATCACTGTTAGTGGGTGGGTCTGAAATTGCTTCAGAATATTTGCAACCAAATATTGGGCAAGATTTATGGGTGTTTAAAGGGATAGCGAAAGCGCTAATAGAACTAGAATGCTTAGATGCAGATTTTATTGAAACCTACACTGATGGTTTTGCAGCTTTTGAAGCTAATATTCAATCGACATCTTGGGCTGAAATCACGACAGAAAGTGGTTTGTCGCGTGATCAGATTTTAAAAGTTGCAGAGATTTACGCAGTATCTGACAATACTGTGTTTTCGTGGGGAATGGGCATTACGCATCATAAGCATGGCTCAGAAAATGTGGAATACATAGCTAACCTTGCGCTTATGAGGGGGATGATTGGAAGGGAAGGTGCAGGTCTTCTGCCCTTAAGGGGCCACTCCAATGTACAGGGTGTGGGGACCATCGGCGTGAAGCCTGTTCTGACTGAGGATGTTATTCAAAAAATAGAACAGTATTATGAAGTTCAGCTTCCCACTGAAAAGGGCATGGATACGATGGCTTGCATGCAGGCTGCTTATGAAGGCAAAGTTGATGCAGCGTTGATTATGGGAGGCAATCTGTATGCTGCAAACCCAAATTCATTATGGGCCGAAAAGGCGTTAAACAATATAGGTTTTCGGGTTTGTTTAACGACAACGCTCAATCAGAGCCATTTGATGGGTGTGAGTGACAGCGAAATGCTAATTCTGCCTGTAACTGCGCGTGATGAGGAGTGGGAGCCGACCACCCAAGAATCAATGTTTAACTATGTTCGTCTGAGCGATGGGGGAATTGAGCGCTTGGATAATGTGCGTCCCGAAAGTGTCATTCTATCTGATTTGGCGCTAAAACTATTGCCTGATTGCTCTATTGATTTTGGTGCATTTAAACAGCACAGCAAAACACGTGATGCGATTGCATCTATAGTGCCTGGATTGTCTTTGCTGAAAGATATTGATGTCGCGAAACGGGAATTTCACATAGAAAACAGATTGTTGCACAAACCTAATTTCAACACTGCAAATGGTAGGGCAAGTTTTCGAGAGACTTCAATTCAAATCAGCGCAGCCAATACCGATGAATTTATGATGTCGACGATTAGAAGTGAAGGGCAATTCAATTCTATTATTTACGAAGAAAAAGATAGCTATCGCAATACATCCCACCGCTGGACTGTTTTGATGAATAAAGACGATATTCAAAATCTGGGATGTCGAGCGGGCGATCGGATTACATTGCAAAGTGAAAACGGTGAAATGCCCGATGTTGAGATTGTTGAGTTTGATCTACCAGCTGGCAATCTGATGACGTACTATCCCGAAGCGAATGTTCTGACTGGGTTGGAAGTTGACCCACGCAGCAAAACGCCGGCTTTTAAGTCAGTGAAGGTATCGGTAAAACGACCAAAAAGTGTTTAGCCAATTTCCTCTGAGAAGCGGTTCAAAGCGGTGATGTGTACCATTGGCAGGTCAGGAAGACAGCCATTGTAAATTTCGTTTTTGAGATATTCTAATTCAGATTCTTTGTCGTCCGCAGGAATATCGACATACCAGGATTTTGGTTTGCCATTTTGTCCACTTTCCCAACGATATCCTCGGTCCTTGAGCAGGTCTTTTTTTGCAAAATCAGTATTAGTCGCCCAAATGCGCCATCGTTCCTGTCTTGCACTTTCTAGCAATTTCGTCATGGCGCGGTCGCCGGACGCTTTTAAGCGTTGTGCGAGAATTTTGATTGTTGCCCAACAATCGATATCCGCACGGTGTGCTTTGTAATAAAACCCATGTTCCATGGCCAAGAAAGAGAGCTTTGGAGACTCGTAGCCTTCCTCTTTCCAATCAATATCTTTGAGTGAGCATGCCCAAGGTTTGTTTTTAAAAGCGGGTGTTAGTCGTTCTGCAAATGGACGATCAAAAGAAGCATTGTGTGCTATGATGAGGTCAGATTCTTCGATCAATTTATCGACTTCTGCTATATTGATCGACTGGCCTGAAACCATTTCATTGGTTATGCCTGTTAACTTAGTGATTTCTTCGGTGATGGGTTTGGAAGGTTCTTGAAACTGATCAAGTGCCTTTCCAAAGGTCACGAGTTTGCCCTCTGTCGAATATTCAAAAGGCACTAGCGCGATTTCAATCAGTTCTGCTTCGTTGAAATCCAGACCAGTTGTTTCAGTATCGATCATTAGCCCTCTTTTGAATGGGGCGCCTATAAAATTCATAGGCAAGGGTGGAACTAAGCGCTTGAGAACTCTGTAGTCTCCAGATTGCTCTAATTCATGCGCAAACCGCTTTAAATTCGAATTTCCCGCCATTTCAGGTACTGCTCATCTATTGATCGAACAATTATCTTAATGAGATTCGCGGTGACAGGGAAAAGTGTGTTGCTTTCTAGATGTCTGGAAAGACATTTGTCGTTTTCACTGTTCCGTATACAAAGCTTGAATCGATTGAGTTAATGTCACCGATTGGGTGAATTTGTTTGCGAACAAACTCTTCATATTCTTCGAGTCCTGCCACCAATACTTTCATGAAGTAGTCTGTAGCACCAGTTAAAACATGGCATTCTATGACTTCATCTAGTCGCCTAACGCGATCTTCAAATTGTCTTACCGCGTCCTCAGAATGTCGATCGAGCTTTATTCGGATAAGAGCTGTAAGTGGTAATCCATAGGATTTGGCATCAATGACGGCACTATATCCTTTTATAATACCGCGTTCTTCCAAAGCCTTTAGTCGTCTGAGGCAGGGTGATGGAGAGAGATTGACCTTAGTTGCCAATTCTTGATTGGTAATACGGCCATTTTTTTGAAGTTCTCTTATTATTTTCCGGTCAATACTGTCCATAATCGATCCAAAATTGATATATAATGCCAATAATATTCATTATCATAGCATAAAACGCAATCTAATGCGTTAGTTTTTAGTGTAATATGCTTTATCTTCATGTAGGGATGGAAAAATGACTGATAAAGCCTTTGGATTTAACACGCGCGCTATACATCACGCTTATGAACCACAAGATCATGAAGGGGCTTTGACTCCACCTTTGCATTTAACTTCAACTTTCTCGTTTGAAACTGCTGAAGCTGGATCAGAATTATTTGCTGGTGAGCGTTCTGGGCATTTTTATTCGCGCATTTCCAACCCAACGCTAGACCTATTGGAACAACGGATAGCGGTTTTAGAAGGCGCGGAAGCAGGATTGGCAACAGCCTCTGGAATGAGCGCCATTACATCGGTATTGTGGACGTTGTTGTCTCCTGGTGATGAACTGATTGTAGATAAGACGCTTTATGGATGCACCTTTTCCTTCATGCAGCATGGATTGGCTAAATTTGGGATCAAAATTACTCATGTTGATCTGACTAATCCAAATAATTTGGAAGCCGCGATAAATGACAAAACAAAAGTCGTCTATTTTGAAACTCCGGCAAATCCAAATATGCGAATTGTCGACATCGCGACATGTGTTGAGATTGCCCATCAGAGAGATATCAAGGTTGTTGTAGATAATACTTATTCGACCCCTTATCTCTCACGGCCAATTGAATTGGGTGCAGATGTAGTTGTTCACTCAGCCACAAAATATTTAGGCGGACATGGAGATGTTGTGGCTGGTCTTGCAGTGGGTTCAGCAGAGTTAATTCAAGAAGTACGACTATTTGGCATGAAGGATATGACAGGTGGTGTCATGTCGCCATTTAACGCGATGCTTGTATTGCGGGGCTTGAAAACTCTTTCTTTGCGAATGGATCGTCACTGTTCAAGTGCGATGAAGATAGCTGAAAAACTTGAATCACATTCTGCTGTCGTGAATGTTAGCTATCCAGGTTTGAAAAGCTTTCAGCAACATGAGCTTGCAAAACGTCAAATGAGCAATTTCGGGGGAATGATCGCTTTTGAGCTTAGTGGTGGAATTGAAGCTGGCCGCACAGCAATGAACAAGTTGAAAATGATTCAACGTGCCGTTTCACTGGGCGATGCGGAAACACTCATTCAGCATCCAGCTAGCATGACGCATTCAACCTATTCACCTGAGGAACGTCTGGCGCACGGCATTAGTGATGGTTTGATACGTATTTCTGTCGGGCTAGAAGATGAAGTAGACATTTGGGCTGACCTAGAACAAGCCTTAAAAAGCTAATAAATAACAGGTCCGAAAAGGGCCGAGGGACATTAAATGATTACGGCTGAAACCAACCAACACCTTAAAACTATCGAACAGCGCTTACTATGGCTGTCACATTGGATGGTTCACAATGCCAATCATCTTCGTGAAAAAACGGAGGGTATTAAAGTTGGGGGGCATCAAGCATCTTCTGCATCGATGGTTTCAATAATGACTGCGCTCTATTATTCAGCGCTTAAGCCTGAAGATCGAGTTGCCGTGAAACCACATGCATCGCCAGTATTCCATGCGATGCAATATTTGATGGGAAATCAAACATTAGAGAAAATGAAGAATTTCCGTGGGTTTGGTGGAGTGCAGTCTTATCCGAGCCGAACCAAAGATATTGATGATGTGGATTTTTCAACGGGTTCTGTTGGGTTGGGTGTTGCGATCACATCTTTCGCGTCATTGGTGCAAGATTACATAGAAGCAAAACCTTGGGGGAACGGGCAGCAGATTGGGCGCATGATAGCGCTGGTTGGTGATGCAGAACTTGATGAAGGTAACATCTATGAAACCTTGCAAGAAGGTTGGAAGAATGACCTTCGTAATTGTTGGTGGATTATCGATTATAATCGTCAATCCCTAGATGGAGTTGTGCGCGAAGGGCTGTGGCAGCGTATTGAACAAATTTTTGGAGCCTTCGGTTGGGATGTGGTTCGCGTGAAATATGGTGTGTTGCAAGAGGCGGCATTCCAAGAAAAGGGCGGCGATAAACTCAAAGATTGGATTGATAATTGTCCTAACCAAAAATACTCCGCACTAACCTTTATGGGTGGCGCAGTGTGGCGCGAACGTTTGCTTGATGATCTTGGTGATCAAGGGGATGTGACAGCGCTTATTGATGCTAGATCAGATGAGCAACTTGCAGAACTCATGGAAAATTTGGGCGGTAATTGTGTGGAGACAATGGCCCGTGTTTTCGATGAAATCGATCATGATCGTCCTGTCTGTTTTCTTGCATACACCGTTAAGGGCTGGGGAACGCCCATAGCTGGCCATAAGGATAATCATGGCGGCTTGATGAGCAAAGCTCAGATGAGTGAATGGCAATCCCATATGGGGATAGCTGAAGGAGAGGAATGGGAGAAATTTGCAAACGTGGAGGATGTAAGTGCTTTTCAAACGTTTCTGGATAATACGAAATTTTTTTCCAAGGGTTTCCGCCGCTATGAAGATAAGCGCATTGAAACTCCTGCCATCGAAATGCAATCTGATCGCGAAATATCAACTCAGATGGGCTTTGGTAAAATTCTAGATGAATTATCAAAGGGTAACTCAAAGCTTGCAGAGCGTATTGTTACCACATCTCCTGATGTAACGGGGACAACCAATCTTGGGCCGTGGGTGAACCGCCGCAAGCTTTTTGCTCGAGAATTTCAGGAAGACACGTTTAAGAACGAAAAAATTCCATCCACCGCTAAATGGGAGTTCGCGCCGGAAGGTCAGCATATCGAGTTAGGGATTGCTGAGATGAACCTTTTCTTGCTCTTAGGGGCAGCCGGGCTCTCTCACTCGCTCTTCGGAAAACGACTTATTCCGATTGGGACAGTTTATGACCCCTTCGTGGCGCGTGGTTTAGATGCGTTGAATTATGCCTGTTATCAAGATGCCCGCTTTATGATTGTGGGAACGCCGTCGGGAGTAACATTAGCACCTGAAGGTGGGGCGCACCAATCAGTTGGATCTCCATTGATTGGAATGAGCCAAGATGGCTTGGCGTCATTTGAGCCTGCATTTGTAGACGAATTGGCCGTGGTAATGGAGTGGGCGTTCGATTATCTTCAACGTGATGGAAGTAATGACCCTGATGAGCGAACATGGCTTCGAGATGAAACAGGTGGCTCTGTTTACCTTCGTCTAACCACCAACCCAATTGAACAACCTGGTAAGCGTGTTGATAATGAGTTTAAGCAGGGCACAATTGATGGTGCGTATTGGCTTCGTAAACCAGGTCCAAATTGTGAAATTGTAATCGCTTACCAAGGTGCGGTCGCGCAGGAAGCTATCAATGCTGCCGCTGCCATAGGTGGAGGGCGTCGTGATATCGGTGTGTTGGCTGTCACTTCAGCAGATCGGCTTAATTCTGGTTGGACAGCCGCACAGCGGGCCAGAGCGCGTGGAAACGATAAAGCTGAAAGCCATATTGAAACATTGATGAATGGGATCCCATCATATTGTAAAATCATAACTGTTATTGATGGTCATCCCGCAACACTCTCATGGATTGGTGCTGTGGCAGGACATCAGTGTATTCCGTTGGGAGTTGAGCATTTTGGGCAAACAGGAACTATTAAAGATCTGTATCGTCACTTTGGAATTGATGCGGAAGCAATCATCAACAAAGTGAATGGCTTAACTGTTGGGCGTCCAGTCTGAGCCTTTCCGTAGGGGGACGGTTGACCATCCTAAATACAGTGGCAACATGTTGATCAAAATTCTTGGGAGATGTCGGCGTGTTGAAAAAAATAGGTGTATCTATTGGTGCCATTGCGGTTAGTGCTGTCGTTGCTGGCTGGGCTATAGGGCCAGATTGGCGTGCTTTACTCTCCGATTTGCCAAGTTCCGCACGACTTTTAGAATGGTCTCATTCTCAGAGAACTGCCGGCCTAAGAATGCTGGATAGATTGCCACTTTTATCAGACTCTAGAGTTATTGAAGTTGGCGATCATGTTAGAGAGCTCCCTATAGGAAAACCACTTGATTGGGACTTTGATTTTGACACGTATTTTGATGCTCAAGATCATGCGGGTTTGGTCGTAATTCATAATGGCGAAATCCGTTTAGAGCGTTACGGCCTTGGTTTTGAAGAAGATGGTCGATGGACAAGTTTTTCAGTCGCAAAATCAATCACGTCTACGCTGGTCGGTGCGGCGGTTAAAGACGGATACATCAAGAGCTTAGATGACAAAGTTTCCGATTACATTGAGGGCCTAAAAGGGTCGTCCTATGACGATGTCACTATCGAGCAGCTTCTAACCATGCGATCTGGTGTGCAATGGAATGAAGATTACGCAGACCCAAAAGCTGATGTTGCGCTGTTCTTTGATTATGAAGCTGATGATGGCCTATCCAATGTCACAAGTTACATGAAAAAGCTCCCGCGTGCGCATCCCGCTGGGGAGAAATGGCACTATTCAACTGGTGAGACCAATCTCATTGGAGTTTTGATCAGCAAGTCCACAGGAAAATCGCTTGCTGAATATGCATCAGAGAAAATCTGGAAACCGTTTGGCATGCAGCAAAAAGCAACTTGGCTAATTGGAAGTGATGGAATTGAGTTAGCGGGATGTTGTGTTCAGGCTGCAACCCGTGACTTTGCTCGAATTGGACAATTTATGCTGGAAGGCGCAGCTGTTGGTGGGGAGTCCATTGTGCCGGAAGGGTGGATTGAAAAAGCTACAACAAAACAAGCTGATACAGGTACACCCAATGAAGGGTATGGATACCAATGGTGGACTTTTGATGATGGACCATATCAGGCTGGTGGTCTTTATGGTCAAGGAATGCACATAGATCCTACCAGAAATTTGGTCATTGCAACAAATAGTAGTTGGAAGACGACCCAGGGAAATGGCGAAGATCAAGGGCAAAAACTGCGTACTGAGTTTTACAATGCTCTAAAAGCTGCAATTGATAAAGAAAGTGCTCATTAGTTCAAAGCATTGAGCTGCATTAAGTGGATTAAAGACGTCATAAAACTTATACAGAAGCATTGTATGCCTGCGTTTTATGACAACAGGAAAACCCACATATAAGAGTATTTTCATTTCAGATGTTCACCTTGGCTCGGAAGGATGCCAAGCAGATGCTTTGTGTGAGTTTTTGAAATCCAATACATGTGAAAAGCTGTATCTTGTCGGTGACATTATTGATGGTTGGCGGCTTCGGAAAAAGTGGTTTTGGCCGCAAGCTCATACGAATGTAATTCGTCGAATATTGACTGCCGCAAAACGTGATACTGACGTCACGTACATAGTCGGAAACCATGATGAATTTCTTCGTGCGTTTCTCGGTTTTGGAATGAGTTTCGGTCATATTGATGTGAAAAACCGGATTACGCATGAAGGCATTGATGGAAAACGCTATTTGGTTGTCCACGGCGATATGTTTGATGGAATGATGAGAACTGATCGTAAGTGGATCATGTATCTTGGAGACAACGCATATAACTTCATGCTGATGGTGAACACTAAGCTCAATCAAGTGCGCAGAAAATTAGGTTTACCCTATTGGTCGTTATCTAATGAACTAAAGAAGAGAACCAAGAAAGCACTCAATTTCATTCATAGTTTCGAAGAACATGTTGCTGATTATTGTCGTCGTAAAGGCTATGATGGAGCTATTTGCGGTCACATACATGTAGCTGAAATGCGAGAGATCAACGGCATTACCTACATGAATGATGGGGATTGGGTGGAAAGCTGTACAGCATTAGTTGAACACTTTGATGGTCGTTGGGAGCTTGTTGAGCATAAACCTGAGTTTATGCGCGCAGACTATAAAAAGACAGAAAAAGTAGTTTCCAAGCCTCTCGCGGAAGTCTCAAATTGATCCTAACTCGCAATATTGAATAGTGCGTCGATATCGATAGCCTGTTCCAATTCATCTGCTAATTTGTCCAATGCCATTTCAGTCGATGCATTGTAATTAAAGCTAGCTGTATTCGATGTACCCAGCTGAGATAACCAGGCTTCACGGAATGCATCGCTTGAAAACAGCCCATGAATATATGTTCCTTCCACATTTCCTTGTGGGTTTATAGCTCCATCTTTATGATTATTGACGACTGAGAATGGGCGTTGGCAATCTTTTCCATTTGTTTCGCCTGTGTGGATTTCGTATCCTGTAATTGGCATGTTCGAAGCGGAATGCTCACCTGATACCTGTAGAACGGTTTTTGTCGATTTCATGTTTGTTGTAACAGATAATAGACCCAATCCTGATGCAGAGCCGGAGATACCATCAGAACCGCGATCATCAGACACTGTATTGCCTAGAATTTGATATCCACCGCAAATACCAAGAACATGGCCTCCATTACGGGCGTGCGCGATGATATCGTGATCCCAGCCTTGCTTTCTAATGAATTCCAAATCGCCGATTGTGGACTTGGTTCCAAACACAATAATACAATCTGCATCTCGAGGAATGCATTGCCCGGGAGGAATCCATTGAAAGTCTACATTGGGATCAAGCCTTAAAGGATCAGCATCATCAAAATTTGCCATGCGAGATAGCATTGGCGCACAAATGCGAATGGAATCTTTGTTTGAACGGTCTGTAACTATTGAAACGGCATCTTCTGCTGGAAGGTAAGACAGCGCTTTTATCCATGGTATCACACCTAAAGACGGCCAATTAGTCATTTTTTCTATGGCGGAAACACCATCGTTAAATAGTGCTGGATCACCTCTGAATTTATTGACGAGGAAGCCTTTTATCATTGCTGAATCTGTCGAGGAGAGCACATTTTTAGTTCCCACTAAACTGGCAATTACGCCTCCTTTATCTATATCTCCGATCAAGCAAACGGGAACGTCGGCAGCGGTGGCGAACCCCATGTTTGCGATGTCACGTTCCCGTAGATTATTCTCCGCTGGACTGCCGGCACCTTCAATGATGATTAAGTCGTGTTTTTGAGACAATCTATTGAAACTTTCCAATACCGCTGGAAGAAGAGTATTGCGTTCATCCATGTATTGAGACGCTTCCCTCGTTCCTATCGGGTGACCGTGTACTAAGATTTGAGCGCTGGTATCAGATTGTGGTTTTATCAAAACCGGATTGAAGTCAGTTTCTAATTCTATTCCCGCCGCTTTTGCTTGAAGGGCCTGCGCGCGACCTATTTCACCCCCATCAGGGCAGGCGGCTGCATTGTTCGACATATTCTGTGGTTTGAATGGGGCAACTGAAAGGCCTTGGCGTGTAGCTATTCTGCAAAGGCCTGCCACAATAACTGATTTTCCAACATCCGAGCCAGTGCCCTGCAGCATGAGAGCTTTGGCGGTCAAACTGCACCTTTAATTGTTATACCGCTTCCAACGACTTCAGCGTCTATTTGATAAACATCTGCCAGACGTTGAGGAGTAAGCGTTTCCGTGGGGCTTCCATCGGCAACTATCTGTCCATCCTTTAACCAAATAAGACGGTCAGCATACTTTGCCGCTAGTGATAGATCGTGAAGCACGATCAATGCTCCATTCCCTTGGGCCACATAGCTTTTGAACAAATCGAGCACTTTGTATTGGTGGCGGGGGTCAAGTGCCGCAACTGGTTCATCCGCAATAATAAGTGGTGCTCGAGAGGCAAAAGTTCGCGCACAATGCACTCGAGCTTTCTCACCTCCTGAAAGTGTGTTCATTCTTCGGTTGCTAAGGTGTTCGATATCACAAGATGAAATCGCTTCATATACAATATCTCTGTCTTTTGACGTAAGTTTGTTGATATTGCTTCCATAAGCAAAGCGACCCAGGGCGACTATATCTTTGACTAATAGAGGCCAAGCGAGTTGCTGCATTTGGGGAAGATAAGCGATTGATTTGGCGCGTATGCTAGGAGGCAAGGCAGCTACGTCTTCATCATTGAGCTTGGAAGTTCCGGATTGTTTTTTTATCAAGCCCAATGCTGCTCTTAATAGAGTTGTTTTTCCTGAACCATTTGGGCCAAGTAAAATGGACAATTCACCCGTTCCTATTGATAGTGAAATGTCATTGAGCAAAGGCGTGTTATCAATCTGAACTTTCAGGTCTTGTACTGCTAGCTTAGTCATTGGTTCTACCCCGATGTATTGCTATCCAGATGAATGCCGGTGCGCCAATCAAGGCTGCGACAACGCCAAGTTTTAATTCGTTTTGTGTAGGTGCGATCCGGATTAATATATCTGCAACTGCTAAGAAAACGCCTGCTAAGAGTGCTGAGGGTAAGATTGACCTAGCAGGATCATATTGTACGAAGGGTCGAACTAAATGGGGGGCTACAATACCAACAAACCCAATAGCGCCGGCAATTGAAACCGATGCACCGGTTGCCAGTCCTGCACCTACAACAACAAATAATCTTTGACGGGCCAGATTGAGACCTAATCCACTTGCGGCTTCTTCCCCCAAAGTTAACGCTGACAATCCATGTCGTGTGAGAAAAAGAATTGCGAAACCTAACAGCATAAATGGAGCTGATAGTAGTACGTCGTCCATACTGCGATTTGCGACTGAACCGAGCATCCAATTGATCATATCGGATAAGGCGAAGGGGTTGGGAGCCATATTCATCAACAGGCTCATGAAGGCAGCGGATAGGCTGGATATACCAACTCCGACTAGAATTAGTGTAACGACCGATTGAGTTCGAATGGCCGTGAAAGCCAAAATACTTGTCGCAATTAGAGCTCCAACAATTGAGAATATGGGAAGAGCTATGGGAGATATTGCCGTCATCCCGTAGTAAATTGAGAAAGTTGCAGCAAGAGAAGAACAGGTGGTGACGCCCAATACGCCAGGCTCTGCAAGAGGATTACGCAAGAGCCCCTGCAGCGCAGCTCCACTAGCTCCTAAAGCCATACCTACAAGGACAGCGCATAGGGTTCGGGGAAGTCGTATTTGCCAAATGACTATCTGGTCGCCAATACTGCCATTGCCCGTGAGACCTCCAATTATTCGATCAACGCCCATGGGGGTAGATCCGAGCATGCACCCGCAAAACAAAGTCAGGAAAATCGCAAAAACAAGAATGGGGGTTAGCAGATTGTCTTTAGTCATCAGATTCTGCCTTTGTTAGTGAAAGGGCTTCAATAGCGTCTACTAGAAACCAACTTCCACAAGTGGTCCAGGCACCTTCCAGCATGGTTGTTGGAAGGTCTTCGATTTGTTTTTTGGCAATAGGATGACGCATAGCGCTCCACGCTCCGAGCCTAGCTGAACTACCTTCGAAAATGGCAACCGCAACAGCATCAGGTTGTTCATAAGCTAACCGTTCCAACGGAAGCGATTGCCAGCCGGGTTGAGTTTGAAAATTTTCATAGTTACCCGCGAGAAGCATTTGATGAACAAGAGACCCCGGGCCGGTCGTGACACCTGAAGAAGTCATATACAATGCGGTTTCTGTAGACGAAGAAATGGGAATAGAGGCTAACCTCTTTTGCATTTCCCGAACCAAAGCAACGCCTTTTTCACTTTCGCCCAATCCATCAGCCATTTGTTGTATGACACGTTCAATGTCATCAAGATTACTTGCCCAACCAATATTTAAGACGGGAATTCCAGCTTGTTCAAAAAAATGGGCTGCATTGGGGCCGCCGCCGTAAGAACGAACAATGAGATCGGGTTTTTGAAGAATGACATCTTCTGCCCAAGGTCGAATACTTGGAATATCTTCAGCCTCGTTGCGCATGTAAGAGAAGCTCTTTTTTGCATCTGGAGACACTGCAAGTATACGATGCGGATCAACAAACTTAAGGACATATTGATCCGCACAATAATCAAGGCTGACAATCCTTTGTGGTCTGTCATTATCTTGTCCTTCGACCAGTTGTTCACTTGAGGGTGAGCAAGCCGTAGAGAGACAAAGAAATGTTAGAAGGATTGCCAGACTTTTCATTTTTACTACCTCAAACGGAGACCAACAAAGCCACCGATTCCAGTCGAGTGGTAACCGAAGATATCTTGAGCTTTTTCGTCAAGAAGATTTTCGCCTCGCAAAGTAACTGATAGTCTATCTGAAACTGGAATTTCTACATTCGCTGACACAAGCGAATAAGCATCTAAATCGACATCAGTTGCTGGGAAAGTACCAAAATTTTTGTCTTTTTGTTCCCCAACATAGTCAATTGCCAAGCCTGCTCTTAGACCATCGATGTTTTCAGACTGCCAGCCCAGAGATAGGCTTGCTGTTTGATCTGGTACGCGGATTTCATCTTCTCCAGAATCATTTTCTGATGTGATATCAGAAAAAGCAGTGGTTAAATTTAGTGAATCCATGATTTGCCAATCAAGTGCAAACTCAACACCAGAACGAGAGCTGTCACCGGTTCTGTTCAGTGCAGTTGAATTGAATGCAAATGTGTCTGGGTTGAAGGAGAAACTTGTATAGATTTCGTCTTCAAGGTCAGCTTCAAAGTATGTCAAACTGGCTGTGATGGGGCCCAATATTTGATCATAGCCTACTTCCCAACTTTGAGATTTTTCAGGTTTTAGATCAGGGTTTCCGACAAAACTTGCTGGGGTGAAACCAAACTGCTCAGTAAATGTTGGGTTTTTAACACCTGTTCCCACGCTAGCGCGAACTTTACCGTCAATTGGTAGGTTATAGGCAGCACCAACACGCCAAGTCGTTGCATCCTCAAACTTGTCTTGGTTGTCGTCACGGCGGATAGATGCGTTTAAAATAAAGTCATGCAGACGAGTTAGAACTTCTGTTCCAAAGCCTAGTGTTTTGAAGTCTTGCTGTTGGTTCGGGTCACCAAAAGCTGTGCTTGTATCAACACGTTCATATTCCGTTTTTTCCCAGTCCAGAATACCAGTCACTGTAACGGACTTAAGGGCAGAACCGAATTTGTATGATGGCAGGTATGCTAGTTTATAGCGTTTACCGTCAGTTTCATTTTGAAAAACACCATCATGTTGCGTATTGATTGTAACTTGGTTGAAGCTTGCACGGGCATTGTGTTTGATCCCGGCTGCGTCAGCCTCCAAAGCAAAACCGACTATATACTGATCAGTTTCGCTAGAGCGATCTACATCGTTTAGAAAGCCATCAAAATCGGTATCTGAATCAAAATCTACTTCTGCATTTCTATAACCAAGAAGACTGGACAATTCCCAATTGTCTGACGGTGAAAGTGACCCATAAACCGTGTAGGCCTGATCTTGGGAACCATCTTTTTGACCACCATTTCCTGATGTATCTACGCCATCTGATTTGAATGTAGATGCATTGAAACCAATATTTCCAAGATCATTATTGCCGGAAATGTTTACGTTTCCACGATAGCTATCGAATGAGCCAACTTCGATTTGTCCTTCGCCGCCTTGAGCGTCACGATCAGTCGTTACAGCGATAACCCCACCAATAGCACCGGAACCATAAATGGATGATTGTTCACCGCGAGCTATTTCGACGCGGTCTACATTCAAACCAGACCAAAGACCAAAGTTGGTTTCTCCACCAACTGGGCTAGAAACTTCAATGCCATCTACTAGAAGCATTGTGTGGTTTCCTTCACCGCCGCGAACACGAATTTGAGTGAGGCCACCTTGTGCGCCAGCTCTGGAAATTCCCAAACCAGGAACTAGACGTAGCTGATCTGCTATCAAGGTTGAGTTTCGAAGATTGAGAGCTTCTGCATCAATTATAGAGAAGCTAGATGTAACTTCCTCTATGGATAGTGCACGTGTGCTTGTGACCAAAATTGTGTCTTGTGTGGATTGGTCAACGTCAGCTTCTTGGGCGATAGCAGCCGGCAGTAGGGTCGCTGCAGCTGCGCTGAGGAGGGCTGTTTTATAGTTCATAACTTTTAGTCCAAAGCACTTCGCCGTCTGAAAGAGCGCTTTTTATAACGATATGATTGGCTTCCTCTGTTGGAGGCAGACGGCCAAGCTATTTGATTTATCGTTACAAAGAAGAGGCACGCTCTTCCGCCTTCCAAGCCTCTTCCCGAGCCTAAGACGAACGATGCGATGGCAGGTTTCCTGACTTACCGATCTTTGCTGATGATCGTCTTCCCAAGGCGTTACACTCTCAGTGACTTAATGATCATCCGCTTCTGGTATACAGTTACGGGTATAGTGTTGGATTCTCACCAACTTCCCTCTTAGCTTTCGTATAAAAAGCACCATCTGCGACGGCTTATGCTGCAATTGCGAAGAGAAGTCAAATGACGCAACGTGATGTTTACAGTTCGTAAAATTGTGTTCACCACTTTCTATAAAGTGCATTAAGCGCATGCTGTCATGTGGTTTGAACAATTCGTGTTGAGTGGGGTTTTGATGAGCAAATTTGATTACATTATCGTTGGTGGTGGATCAGCCGGTTGTGTGTTGGCATCGCGCTTGTCTGAAGACCCTAGAAACAGAGTGTGTTTGTTAGAAGCAGGTGGCGCTGGTAAAAGCGTGTTTGTGAGAGCGCCTGCGGGTATCGTTGCTATGGTACGGGGAAAACCTCCCATCAATAACTGGGCATTAAAAACGGTTCCTCAAAAGGGGCTTAATGGCAGAACGGGGTTTCAACCCAGAGGTAAGGCGCTAGGTGGCTCAAGTGCGATCAACGCTATGCTGTATGTCAGAGGACATAAAACAGATTACGATGAATGGGCTCAGTTAGGCTGTACAGGCTGGTCTTTCGAAGATGTACTTCCATATTTCAAAAAAGCTGAACGGAACGAACGTGGTACTGATGGTCTTCATGGAAATTCAGGACCATTAGCCGTTTGCGATCAGAGAGAGCCAAGGGAAATTACTAACGCATTTGTTCGTGCTGGAAACGAATTACAATTTCCGACTAACAACGATTTCAATGGTTCCGATCAAGAAGGAATGGGCGTTTATCAGGTTACCCAGTTTTTCGATGATGAGAAAAATGGCCAAAGGTGTTCGGCTGCTGCGGCCTATTTGCACCCAGTGATGAATAGGCCAAACCTGGAAGTAAAAACCGGTGCAAAAGTCCACAAAATACTGTTTGAAGGCAAAGTTGCAACTGGTGTAAGATTTGAGCAAAAAGGAACAGTGCAAGAAGTTTTCGCTGGAAACGAAGTGCTCTTATCCGGTGGAGCTTTTCATTCACCTCAGGTTTTGATGTTGTCCGGAGTTGGGAACGGCCAAGAGTTATTCAACTTAGGAATAGATGTCGTCCATGATTTGCCCGGTGTAGGCGAAAACCTGCAGGATCATTTAGATACAACTCTCGCATATTCATCGAAGTCTGCTGATGTTTTTGGAATAGGTGTTATGCCGTCCCTTAAAATTGGTCGAGAATTTGTGAAATGGTTGGCTGGAAAGGGCGGTTTGATATCTAGCCCTATGGCCGAAGGAGGCGCATTTTTAAAAACTGATAACAGTTTGAATAAACCGGATATTCAACTGCATTTTGTTATCGCTGTTGTTGATGATCATGGTAGGAAATTGCATTGGGGAAATGGTTATTCTTGTCACGTTTGTCAGTTGCGCCCTTACTCGCGTGGAAATGTAAAGCTAGGATCATCAAATCCTAATGATGCCCCACTAATTGATCCTGGATTTCTGAGCGATGAGCGTGATCTAAAGGTTATGATCAAAGGCGCAAAGTTGACCAAAGACATTATGTCTGCACCAGCAATGAAACCTTATCTAAAAGAGGATAAACTGACTCAAGGAATTGAAACGGATTCTCAATGGGAAGAGTTCATTCGTTCAAGGTCGGATACTATTTATCATCCAGTGGGAACATGCAAAATGGGGGGAGATGATATGTCGGTTGTAGACCCTTCTTTGAGGGTAAAAGGCGTGGAGAATATACGTGTTGTTGATGCTTCTATAATGCCGACCCTTATAGGTGGAAACACGAATGCTCCAACGATCATGATAGCTGAAAAAGCTGCAGACATGATCCTCTCGGATCGCCTAGCTTAGGGGGTTGCCAATTCCTGTTTTGGATTGAGAAGACAATTCTCAAATGAGATATCATATCCAATTATATTTAAAAGTGGTTGAAAAAGCACATAATCATTCTTGTATTTTGAAATCATGAAATGTTATACAGTAACAACTTTGTTGTAATGATTGTTACTGGATCTCTGTTTAATGAAATCGATTAACCGGCTCTGGATAGTGCTAGCGGCGGTGTTTGTGTTTGTGCAAACAGCATCGATAATTCACGATTCAGAGCACAGCGATCATCCGCATGAACACGAATGTGTAATGTGCGAAGTGCATGTTTTACAGGAAGATGATTTTGTTGTTTCTAGATCTTCTTATATCTTTGTTTTTGCTGATTTTATTTTTCTAGAAAATCCAGTTTCAGAACCTGATATTAATGCAATTCGTTGGCCGTATGAGAGAGCTTCTCGAGGACGCGGACCACCTTCTGATTTAGTTTGAATCCAAAAAAATTCCTGAATAACTCTGTTAGAGTAGAGATAAGACTATGACACCCAATAAATTAACGCCTATTTGGGCGACCATGCTGCTGGCTTCGGCTAGCCAAATTGCATTGGCGGAAGATGCCATATCCAGACAAGATACGATCATTGTTTCTGGCGCAGGCCCAAACCGTGTTGCTAGCGAATTGGTATCAAATGCCAGTGCTTTAGACCGTTCAGATATTCTTGATACATTAGGTGGGACATTAGGTGAGACTTTAGATTCTCAGCCAGGTGTAGCGACGTCTCATTTTGGAGCTGGTGCTAGTCGTCCAATTCTTCGTGGTTTAGGTGCGGAACGCGTATTAGTATTGAACAACGGATTGGGTACTGTTGATGTATCTGCATCTTCTCCTGATCACCAAGTTGCTGCTGATGGTATTGACGCAGAGGCTATTGAAATCCTCAGAGGTCCAGCTGCACTTTCATATGGTGGCCAAGCAATAGGTGGAGTTATTAATGTTATTGATGGCCTTATAGTAGAAGAGAAACCTGAAAAAGCATTCTCAGGTGGACTTTATTCTGCTTACAATAGTGTCAACGAAGGAAGCGAAGTCGCGGCAAATGCGAAGTTTGCGGTGGGCGATTTTGTATTCTCTCTGTCTGGTTCAATGCGCGACTATGAAAACTATGACATTCCATCCTTTGCTGAGTCAGACCGTCTTCGTGCAAGTGAGGCTCATGAAGAAGACGAGCATCATGATGATGAAGATGAGCACGAGGATGAACACGAAGAAGAAATGCGGGATACGCTTGAAAACTCCTACCTGAAGACGGACACGTTGTCTGGTGGGGTAAGTTGGGTTGGAGATACCGCTTTCTTTGGTGCTGCAGTACGTCACACAACTTCTGAATACGGAATTCCTGGTCACTCACACGCTCACGGTGACGAGGATGAGCATCACGATGATGAGGAAGATGAAGACCATGAAGATGAGCATGAGCACGAGGAAGATGAACACGGCGAAGAAGAGATGCCGTTTATTGACCTTGAGCAAACACGCTTTGATTTGCGCGGTGGTTTGAATTTCGGTGAAACGGGCTTCACCAAACTTATCGTTTCAGCGTCTTACTCAGACTATGAACATTTGGAGTTTGAAGGTCCCGATGAAGTGGGCGTTAAGTTCACGAATGAGGGAACCGAAGCACGCGTAGAGCTTGGTCATGCTTTTGGTGACCTTAAAGGTTCTTGGGGGCTTCAGTATTTGGACAAAGAACTTGCAGCTGACGGAGCTGAAGCATTTATAACACCAACAAGTACTCAAAGCTTTGGATTATTTGCATATGAATTACGTGAATGGGACGATATCATAGCAATCGAGGGTGGGGCTCGTTTTGAAAAGATTGAACTTGAAAATGATGTGCAAGGGAAAAGAGATTTTGATCTGTTCAATGTCTCGTTTGGCGCACATAAACACTTAGGAGAAAGTTGGTTTGTAGGCGCACAAGTTGGATATTCTGAGCGCGCACCCAACGAATCAGAATTGTTTGCAAACGGACCTCACCTGGCTACTTCTCAATATGAAATAGGTGACGCTACGCTTGATAAAGAGTCTGTAGTGAATTTTGAAGGTGCAGTTCGGTGGAGAACAGACCAAACTAGGATTGGGCTGAATTTGTTTGTTAATCAATTCAGTGATTTTATCTACCTCACGCCGACAACTGCACTTGAAGGTGGTGAAATCGTCGATGAGTTGGATGAATTACCAATTGTTGGATTTGCTCAAGAAGATGCAGATTTCTGGGGTGGTGAGTTCATCATCGAACACAGTATTTCAGACTCGCTGTTAAATGCTGATTGGAATGCAAGCACTAGCTTAGAATATGTTCGAGCAGAATTAGATAACGGCCAAGATGTGCCGCTTATTCCACCATTAACAATGAAGGTTGGCCTTGAAGCAGATTGGGGTAAATTCTTTGCTGGCACTGATGTCACTATTGCAGGTGCGCAAACACGTTCTGGCGAAGGTTTTCTGGACACAAGTGGATATACTAAACTGGACCTCAAAACAGGACTTCGACTATCTGAGTTTGGGCTGCCGGTTGAGAATGCTGAAATCTTTTTCGATATCAGAAATGTGACTGATGATGAAATTAGACACGCTACCTCTGTGTTGAAAGATACGGTTCCAGCTAGAGGCCGGAATTACCGCTTCGGGCTGAAAATAGCACTATAAATTGTGAGTAATTGGGCCCAGCGATTTCAAACCGTTGGGCCTTTTTTTACATAGCAAGTAATGATGCGTTTCCGCCAGCAGCGGTCGTGTCAATTGTAACGGTACGTTCAATAACAAATCTTTCGATATCGTCTTGCAGTGACAGGCAGGGCAAAATTGGGCCCTCCTTGCGGCACAAATAATCGGCAACAGATTGGGAATATTTCCCATCTATAACGGCTCCATCAATATCTTGCGCAAGAATGTTATTTAACTGATTATCCGGTTGAATATTGATAAGTTTCTTCGGAATACCGAGATTGCAATACTTATTTTTTAATTCCGTAGCGAATGGTCTTAGTGCTTCAGGAATTGCTACAATTATCCCATTTCCAGTTAAGAGAGTTTTTTCAAATTGACCTTGAAGGTTGTTTGGCGTTTCAGCGTAACAAACAAGTATTCCCCTAGCATGAATCGAGAGAGTGTTGCTTTCACCAGTTGGTCCTGGCAGGTGTGTCTCTATGCCTGGAAGCTTGATGTTGAAGTTTACGATGGATTTCGCTTTCTCCACACTCCAAATGCTGAGCTCTTTGCGTATTTCTGATAGAATAGAAGCGTCAAATGGAGATGATGTTTTGTCTAATGGGGCGTCATTATTTTCGTGAGGCTTTACAGCTTCCTTTTGAGAAAGTCTCAATAGATAAAGGGGGCCACCAGCTTTCGGCCCAGTACCCGATAAGCCTTCGCCTCCAAAAGGTTGAACTCCGACAACTGCTCCGATTTGGTTGCGGTTAATATAGAGGTTTCCAACTTTGGCTTGAGCAGCAATGTTTTCGACACGTGCATCTATACGTGTGTGTGCTCCCATAGTTAACCCGTATCCTAGGGCGTTAATTTCTGAGATTAGATCTCCGAGTTTGTTTGCTGAATAGCGAACAATATGAAGTACAGGTCCAAATTTTTCCTCCTTAAGCTCCGAAATACAAGGGATCTCAAAAGCCGTTGGAGGGATGTAAAATCCGTTGTGGGCATTTTCAAATAGAGGAGTTTCACCAATGGTTGTCCATTTTGATTTGCCTTCTCCAATGTAAGACCGCAGCATTGTGAAGGCTGATTGATCAATAACTGGTCCTACATCTGTTGATAATTGTGCGGGGTCCCCAGTATTGAGGAGATCCATTGCGCCAGAAAGCATTGTGATGAAATCGTCAGCGATACTGTCTTGCACACAAACGATACGACATGCAGAGCACCTTTGTCCTGCGCTTTGAAAAGCGGAAGAAACTACATCGGAAACACTTTGTTCCAAAAGCGCAGTGGAATCCACAATCATGGCATTCATGCCGCCGGTTTCGGCGATCAACGGTGTGTTGGGACGTCCATTGTCGGCAAGTGTTTTGGAGATAAGTTTCGCGGTATTGGTTGAGCCCGTAAAACAAATTCCATGTACCTTGTCTGAAGATGTTAGCGTTGCGCCAACCTTAGAACCTTTGCCTAAAATGAGTTGGAGTGCGTTAGTCGGGATGCCGGCTCGGTGAAGCAATTTAACGGCGTTGTACGCAATGACAGGTGTTGTTTCTGCAGGTTTGGCAATTACTGTATTACCCATAGCTAACGCTGCAGTAATTTGACCAATAAAAATGGCCAATGGAAAATTCCAGGGGGAGATACAAACAACGGTTCCGAGTGGTCTTCTTGAAGTGTGTGATGTTTGTTGTGCTTCAACAGCATAATATCGGCAAAAATCTACAGCTTCTCTGATTTCAGCAATAGCATCTGGCAGTGATTTTCCAGCCTCTTTAACACATAATCCAAAGAATGAATCTGCTTCTTCTTCAAGCAATGAAGCCGCTTTCATCAAACGTTTGCTTCGCTCTTTCGGAGATACATTTGCCCAGTCTGATTTCTCGCAGTTTTCAATAGCGTTTAAGGCGTCTTGGCTATTTGCGAAATTGGCAGTGGATATTTGTGTTTCAAAACTTGATGGACAAATGACAGGTGTTTCTTCACCGTCCACTTCCAGACCATTTATAATAGAACTAACGCGTGATGGAATTGGAAGAAGGGGCGTTTTTTCCAATTCTAAGGCAGTGTTTTCCTGAGTAAAATCCCAACCTTTGGAGGTATCTCGCTTTGGTCCCAAGTGCCCCGTAGGAAGAGGAATTTTTGGATGAGCAGCACAAGCGTTTTTGTTGATTAAATCAAATGGGCTTGTGGCCAAATCCTCAGCTGGAACTTCTGGATCAAGCATTTGATTCACAAATGAACTATTTGCACCATTTTCTAATAATCTACGGACTAGATAGGGTAGCAAGTCCTTGTATTGACCGACCGGAGCATATATTCGGCTTTGCACATTGGCCATTTTCATAAGGTTTGTGTGCAGTTCAGGGCCCATGCCATGAAGTCGTTGAAATTCATATTCTACGCCGGATGGAGCTAGTTCAATTATTGAGGCCGCAGTTTGGGCATTGTGAGTTGCAAATTGAGGATAGATCCATTCAGGAGCAGAAAATAGAAGTTTAGCGCAAGCTAAATATGACAGATCCGTGTTCTCTTTTCGTGTGAAGACTGGATAATCTGATAAACCTAGCTCTTGGGCCCGTTTGATTTCCATGTCCCAGTAGGCACCCTTAACTAGCCTAATGGATAGCTTGTTGTTTGTAGATTGCGCAATTTCCCTTAGCCACTCGATGACTTGGGGCGCTCGTTTTTGATATGCTTGGACAACTATGCCTAAGCCATCCCAATCTTTAAGTTCAGGTCGTCTCAGCAAGTATTCAATGATTGTGAGTGAGACTTCGAGTCGATCGCATTCTTCAGCGTCAATTGTTAGACCAAAATTCCCTGTCGTCGCTATTTGGGCGAGTTGAACCAGTTTTTCAGTTAGCTGCGGAACGCAATCGTGTTTCTGAGAAAGCTCATATCTAGGGTGGAGTGCTGATAACTTTACAGAGATACTGGGCGCAGATTTGATATTGTTTTTTTTGTGTAGGGATTTCTGGATAGAGTGAGCGGCGCGTAAATAGGCCTGAAAGTATCGTTCTGCATCTCCAGAAGTATGCGCAGCTTCTCCGAGCATATCGTAGGAAAAGGTGTAGCCTTGTTTATGAAAAGACTTGGACTTTTTAAGAGCTTTCGCAATTGTGTTTCCAAGTACAAAGTGACCACTCATTACTCCCATTGCATACTCAATGCCTGTCAGAAGTACCTTGTCTCCGAGCCGGGCGAGTAGATTTGATGCGTTTACACCACCAGTTTTATTTATCCAAAAGGAAGAAAGCTGCATTCCTGCTGTAGCCAAATTTACACGCATGGAAGATGAATTTGCTATGTGTGCATCCCAATCACCAGAACCAAGCTTATCTCTTACAAGCATAGCGGAGTTTGAAAAATCGGGCGTACGAATTAACGCTTCGGCGAGGCGCATTAAGGTTACACCCTCAGCCGTCGATAATCCGTACTCTTGCAAGAATTGATCGAACAGTGATCCATTGCCCGCTTGATTTCGACTATCTTTAATGAGTTCAATTGTTCGGGCGGTGATGTTTCTTTGCTGTTCGGATGTTAAAGACGCAATACTATTGAGTTCCTCAATAACTTGTTGTTCAGGAGCAGTATATTGAGCTGCCATTTGTGCTTTTATGCCAATTAATGATTTGTTCGAATTGGTTTTTTCTGAATTTTGGTTGATTGCTTCCACGTTCATCGCAAATGGCCCTAAAGATGCGGTTTTCACTGCATATTATTTTACCGCGAAACAAAAGTAATTGTGGCTGTATTTGTTGATTTTTTGGAAATATTGTTCTATTATATTTAGTAATATAGAAATAATAGGTTGAGAATGAAGGTATGAGTGAATTTTTAGACCAGAAGGATAGGGATATTCTGAAAGTGCTTCAAAAGGATGGACGAATATCTATTGTTGACCTTGCTGAATGTGTAAATTTAACAAAAAGTCCATGTTTGCAAAGGCTCAGACGTTTGGAGCGCAAGGGGTACATAAAAGGATACCGTGCTGAACTTGATCCTCAAAAGATACAACAAAGCTATCTAGTCTACGTGCAGGTTAAATTAGAAAGTACACGTAGGAAAGCCCTAGAGTCTTTTAATAGTGCTGTACTAGAAGTACCTCAAGTAATGTCATGTCACATGCTATCTGGTGGATATGATTACCTACTGAAGATACGAACCGCCGATATGACTGAATTCAGAGAACTGCTTGGAGACGTAATTGCTGAGTTACCGAATGTGCATCAAACAATCAGTTTTCCAGTAATGGAAGAAGTTAAAGACACTTCTATTATGGACATTCCTGGCGCAAGTTAATTAGGATTATAGGTGTTCATCCATAGCACATTTGAGATTTTCCCTTTTCTCATCAGGTCGATCATCGCGAACGCGGATTTCATCGTGTAAGTCTGGTTCAATTCTATCCCAGTTTGCTGTTCAAAACCTATGGCAAACTCTGTTAATTCTGGCTTTGCCTTACCGAAGCCTCCGAAGTGATAGTCATAGCTTATTTCCCAATTGTAATGGTCGTGTAGGTCAGCATCGATAAGTGCTGTGCGGACGCGATGATTGAGGGATTTGTCTGCTTTCACTGAGGAAATGCCAATGACCAAGACTTTGCTCCCCATCCCTGAAGCAAGGCCCGCTATAGTTCCCCCCATTCCAACAGGAACTATTGAGTGGTCAAATTCTGATGTTTCCATTTGCGAAAACACATTTGATAAATGCTTTACAGAAGAGGGAGAAGTCCCGCCTTCAGTCATTAAATAAAAATGGCCATGTTGAGACTTTAGATTATTTATGAAAGCATTGTTTTCACGGTGTTTGTACTCTTCAGGAGAAAGCAGCATAACTTTGCAACCTTTTCTGGTTGCGAGGTCCTTCAGAGGAATATGGTGTCCGTTGGGGCTCTCTCTCAAAAATACAAGAGAATTTAATCTTAGAGCATAAGTGACTGCAGAAAATGCTCTAATGTGGTTTGAGTGGCTGCCTCCGAAAGTCGCTATAGGTACTTCTTCTTGCGTGGATGAAAGATATTCTTGCAAGTTAGGAGCAATCTTGAGAATTTTGTTGCCGGAAATAAAGAAGCCTAATTTATCGAGTCGGCAGGCTGCGAAGTTGAAAGACTTGTTTGATAGAGAACATTGATAAACATGTTTAGTTATGACTGGTTTTCGTTCGAGCATTAGTTGAACAAGCGATAACTTAGTTTTAAACAACAAGTGCCGGCATCCATCTATAATGATTGGTATTAGAATTGTAGCTACTTAGCAGCTTTCTTTCTAGCGCTGACGGCAATGTCGGGGTGGTCTGTAAATACTCCATCAACTCCGGCTTTTATCAGATCTGTCGTAAAAGCGGAAAGATCGCCTTGGGTTGAAACTGAGTTATCCGCATCAGCAGATGAACGGTAGGCTACTGGTAAATGAACGTTTTCCGCACGCAAAGTCCAAGGGTGAACTTTTAATCCTGCTTTATGTGCATTCTCAATGAATTCAGACGTATTCTGGCGTTGATTACTTTTTCCTTCTGGAAAGACTAACCCAGTCCAAGGGCCCACTCCATCCGCAAACTCAGAAATTTTCTCAAACCCTTCAATCGTATAGCTTTCCTCCCAATTTTTTACTCCCACCGATTCTAAAACCGATTGATCGGGCGCTTCTGAGTACATCAGGAAAATTTGAGGATGGATGGTTTTGCCCTTCATGTATATGAGTGGTTCTGGCCAAAAACATTGAATGTACACAGGAAGGTCTGCGTCTTTCGAATTGAGGCCATTTTCGGATAAAACAGATAAGAATCTATCTTCCATCGGCAAGCTGATCTCATTGAAATATTTGGGGTGCTTCAATTCAATGTAAAGACCAATGTTTCGACCGTGAATTTTGCTCTGTTCTCTTGCAAACAAAATTATTTCTTCAAGCCTTACAATATCAAATTTATTGTCGTGCTTTGCGTTGTCGGGTCTGATTTTAGGTAAACGTTCTTTTGCTTTTAGAGTTTTAAGTTCTTCAAATGTAAAATCTTCCGTGAACCACCCGGTATGCTCAACACCTTCTATGGTTTTTGTTGTATGACGATCTTTAAATTGGGCGAGATCGGCGACATTCGTTGTTGTGCTTATCTCATTTTCATGCCGCGCAACAAATACACCATCTTTTGTAAGCACCAGGTCAGGTTCGATGTAATCTGCACCCATCTCAATACCTAGCTTATAAGCTTCTAATGTGTGTTCCGGTAAATAACCACTAGCTCCACGGTGCGCGATAATTATCGGTTGGGTCTCTTTGATGGGGTGGGTTTTCATAGTGTTATTTTGACATGACGAAGCTAGAATTAATGAGCCGCAAAACAGAATTTTCTTCATAATGTATCTCTTTATGAAGTGGAACAAAGTATTGAATAGAACACTAGTTTGAATTACTCCAAATCTGAAGCCATGAAAATTGAAAAAACTGATTCTACGCTCGAGGAATTCTTGAAGAGTGAGTTGATCGTGAAATACTCGGGTCTAGGTTCCGTATCAGTCCATCCCATATGGAATAAATCCATCCATGGATCGATAGGTTTTGTCCACGTTTTCAAGTAATTCGAACAATTGGGTTAGTTCCAAAAGATTCAACTTGGTGTTTTACATTTTCTTCGCAGAAAAGTTTAATTTTGGCATCAGTGTCTTGAATATTGCGGAGTGACCTTTCATGGAGCTTTGCCAGTTCGGTTAATGGCTGCTACCAATGGTCTAATAAGTGATGTTGTTTGCCCCTCTAGCGCTTTCTTCAGCATATTGCATGTCTGACAGTAAATCTTGGATATCTCTTAGATAGTTTTTTCCGATGTCTGTAAGAACAACATGGCGAGTTGTTCTGTTGAGAAGTAAAACGCCGAGTTCTGCTTCTAATTCGTTTACCAATCGAGTTACAGAAGGGGCGCTTATATTGAGATTACGCGCGGCTTCGGCAAAATTTCCGCTCTCAGCGACTGCAATAAACGTTTGCATTGCGCGAAATTTATCCACGACACAACTCCGTAAAAGTTACCAAAGCATTATGGCATTCATCATTCAAAAAAAGATAGATCAAAAGCACACGAGAGTTCATTTCAGACAACAGACTTTGGTTAAAAGTCGTGTTTGATGTTTCGAACTACAAGTATTTAGAAAATGAAATGACTAAATATTATTGATTGAGAGAAAGAGTAGCTAACTTTTTTGTATTCTATAACTAAGGATCTGAAGGGGCTTGTATTCCTCTAATTGCTTATGTTGTGCAGGAAATTGGTAAGATCTCGTACAAACCAAGATGGCCTAAACGGATGTGCAGCATGGGGAGTATCTCGGTAATCCAACACAGTAATCAGGTCTGGATGCAGACTTCTTAGGCGTTCGTTTTGCTCTGATAGATCATTAAAATCATCAACAGGGTCTATGATCAGCATTGGAACATGTAAATTACGATACGTGATTAGGGGGTGAACGCGTCTCCAAGACTGATGCAGCAGGGGTAATTCGTGTGCTTTACTTGGGTTTCGCAAAGCCGATGTGCCTTCTCCCCATAGCTTCAGGCCGTTATGATGCAATCTAAATACACCTGGCTCCGCTTCCACAATTTGACTGGCGAGTATGGGATAGAGGTCGAGGGGAAGAGGTTGCTGCCATGCTGATTGATAAAGCCTAGCAATTCCTTGAAATGCCTCGAAACGACTAGAGTATTCTTTGCTGCTATCGGGGCCATATCCGATTTTTAGGTCTTTGAGGTAAGGATAATGCTTTTCAATACGCGATTGAATATGGTCTGAGCCACCATCTTCAAGGATTAAAGCAAGTACTCGTTCTGGGTAATGATCGTAGAATGTCGTTGTGACGGAGCCCCCCAAAGAAAGCCCACCGATGATGGCTTTTTCTATTTTGAGTTCATCCATGAGAGCATTAATATCGTCTGCAATATGAGACAGCGAAAAATTGTAATCGCTCACTTGCGTATCGCCATGTCCTCGATTGTCCAAAGCGATAACCCGATATCCAGCGGCCACCAATCTGTCGGCGACTTTCATAAGTTCAAATGATCGACTTGAATAACCGTGTGACCATATCAATGGGGTTCCTGTTTCGTCTCCCCATTCAAGATAGAATAGATCTATTCCATTTAGCCTTACAGTTTTCCCATGGTCCTTTTTTACTTGCTGGTATTGTAGGAATGCATTGTTCACTAATTCTCTGTTTTCGAGAGAATCTTCGTAAACTGTCCAGTTTTGCTCAGTCGGTTTTGTTTCACTTTTTTCAAGAGAGTGAGGCTCGACAGTCGTGCATGCAGCGAGACTGAGTGCGACAACAATCAATGAAGTCAACGATGTAAAAAGTTTTACTGTTGAGTGCATGAAGAGCGTCCTTTGGGATATAAAAGTGTAGTTTCAACAAATGAACTGAGTTTATGATCTAACCATGAGCCGTGTTTTGCACGGTCGTTATTCTTGAGCTGATCGAACATCAGAAAAAGCTTCCGGAGTCATCTCCGGAAGCAGTAAGTTTCCTTTAAAAATCATATGACAGTTGAACACCAATCGTTCGAGGACGAAGTCGTGGTGCTTCAAAGTCGGCAGTGATTAAACGGGGTTGGATAGCTCCATCTTCATCGAAGATGTTGTTCGCGTACAAAGAGACACCAACGCCATTGTCCATTTCAACATCAAAGCTCATTCGACCAGTCAATAGCTCATCGGATTCAGTGGGTACTATTGTTCCTGCGACAAAGTCACGACGATCCATAGCACTATTGTATCTTACGCTACCCGAGAAACGACCCATCATATTTGAATCACCCATTGGGAATTCATAATCTGCTGAAAGGCTTCCAGTGAATTCCGGAGATTTGTTTACTCGATCACCAATTCCAAAGAGTAACACACCAGCTCCTGCATCTTCACGAGAGGTTTCAATATTGTTCCAACCTGCACTTAAGCCGACGGTGAAGCCTTTAGTTACTTTTGCAGTTATGCCCAAATCAAGGCCGTGGCCACTTGCATCACCAGTGTTTCGGACAACCGAACCACCAATAGGAGAAATCGAGCGTTGTTGAATGTCGGTCCAATCTAAATAATAGAGGGCCAGATCATATACGAGGCGTCCATCATACAATGCACCTTTTAAACCAAATTCATAATTGTGAATTTCATCAGGTTTAATTCGGAAGTCGGAAGTGGGGTCAGTTGCTACCGATGTAGGGGACTGCAAAATTCCTGAACGAAACCCTTTAGAGTATGACGCGTAGAGAGTCATAGATTCTTGCGGGTGAACGCTTAGGACTATACGTGGAGTGAGAGTATCAAAAGATGTTTCTTCATTTACTAAGAATCCACGCGGAACGAGGCTAGACAATTCTTCAATTTCGATTGTGTCCTCAAAATATCTCAAACCTACTGTAATATCGGCTAGGCCGTCATAGAAAGACTTGTTGACCTCACCAAAAAGGGCCCATGCTTCAGAATAATCTTTACCGTCCAATAATGCATTGAGAAAAAATGCAGGGGCACCTTGAATGAGGCGCTCTTCACTTTTCCTATACATTCCTCCTAAAGACCATTGCCAATCCCCCTCAAGCTGCGAAGTTAATCGCAATTCTTGGTGGAGTTTTTCGGCACCATATTTGTTTGGAGTTACTGTAAGAGGAACGATACCGCTGAGTTTAATGTTCTGCGTGCCATATGTGTTGTATTCGGAGTAACTCGTGGCGCTTAAAAGATTGAAACTTCCAAAATCCTTGTTGATTTCGAACGTAAAAATATCCAAATCTTGGAAACCATTTTCCCCAGCTCCGAATAGGGTCGTATTCCCATCATCGTTTGCTCGGTTAGTCGATTGAGCTTCTACTCGTGAGATCCAGGCTCCCAATTCCACAGACAAGGTGTCGGTTGGTTGAGCATTTACTTTCAATCTGTAAGTCTCTGAGGTGCCTCCATTCACATTTTTTGCACCACCTAGTCCGAAGAGGTCCGTTTCCGAAGGCGCATCAATCCAACCACTATAGTCATCATAGGAGACCACACCTCGAACAGCCAATTTCCCGGGAACAACAGGAACGTTGACGGCAATGTCACCTCTGTAGTTCTCACTACCACCAGATGTGGAAGAAATGCCAGCACGAGTTTTGACCTCAAAATCATCAAGATCAGCATCTTTTGTAATTACTCGAACAACACCATTGAGTGAACTTGCACCATACAGCGTGCCTTGAGGACCGCGAAGGACCTCCACACGCTCCATATCAAATGAGTTTGTATCTGGAACGATAGCAGACCTAACAAAGCCAAGAGAAGCTTCATCTAGATAGTATCCAACCGTCGAAGCTCCACCAAATACATCGTCAACAGCAGCGCCTCGAATGGATATGGAGTTATTACCTGCTCCAACTTTTACAATGTTAACTCCCCCAAGATTGTTAAGTACATCTGAAATTTCAGAGACACCTCCACTTTCGAGAGTTTCATTAGATAAAACGCCAATAGATATTGCAGTATCTAATAGTGTTTGATCACCCCGTTTTTCCGCAGAGACTACTATAGTATCAAGCCGCTTGCCGTCGTCATCACTTGTCTCAGCTTGTTGAGCGTAGGCACCCCCAGCCGTTACGGCATACGCGGCGGCGCTCAATAGTAGTTTACAGTTAAATTCTCTCAAAAACATCATTCCCTCCGATTATTGCATTCTTGTGCAATGATTTTGAACGCCGTTTTCTAGAATTCCAGAAAAAGCAAAATGCCCCCGGCGATTGAAGAAAAGTTAGCACTCTATTTTTTCGGTAGTCCTATCCCGCACGTTCCTTTTATTTGACCTTGCGGTTTGAAAATGAATTCAAGTAAAAACGTTAGTGCAAAAAGAATTGGCTGCAAGGTTTTTAAACTGGTCTGTGAGATCGGTGGTTGGGGCCAAATACATGGTTTGTTTAGTGCGCACCAATACTTTTATAAGTATGATGAATAGAGCAGGTGAATATGTTGAGTGTTATCTGCTTTCTTTGTCAGATTGAGGTGTGCGATTTCAGCAGGCATAATTCACATCTAATCAATAAGAAAAAAATATAAATTGATTTTTTTCAATATGTTATGATGTTTTTGTCATCATTATGAAGCACGTAAAGATATTCATGTGGATAGAATTTTTGCAATATTTCCCGAGTATTTCGAAAAAACATTCGAACTGAATTTACCCAAAGAGTTGGCTATGTTTGGACAAGAAAAACAATAGATCTGAATTCATGGATCAAGGCTTTTTATCGCGAATTTCCCCGCACCTGACCACGTTTACAATAGATCAGCGACCTATACTTTAGCTGCGAGTGGAGGTTGGTCTGATTAGTCAGTGCTGACTTGTTTGGATCAGTTGCGAACTAAGGTGTTCGTAACAAATAAAGGATTTTTACCCATGAATTATAACGCGAAATTCAGTAAATATTTGGTCGCGGCAACAGCGGGATTAATGTGTTTGAGTGGGTGCATGACTCTATCTTCTCAAGAAAAAAACCTATCTGACGTGATCGTTCCAGAAGTCAGTTTATTTGCAGACAATCTTGAAAATAGGTCTCTTGTAGAAAACGCATTGGTTGAGTACGAGCGGGTGCGGCAGGAGCACGGGAATTCATTGCGAATAAATGATGTTGATCTGTTTTATCTAGAATGGGGTAGCAGTGAAGGGATACCATTCATATGGTCGCATGGACTATCTAGCCGTTCATTTGAATTAGTTCAGGTCGCTGAGGAGCTTGTTGAATCTGGATATCGTGTGATTGCTATAGATTCTCGTGGGCATGGCGAGACAATCGTTTCTGATCATAACTTTACATTATCTCACATTGCCGACGACATAAATGCTCTTATGAATGAGTTAGGAATAGAGAAAGCGGTCATAGGCGGTTTGTCATTAGGTGGGTTTGTTTCTACAGCTTTTTACGAACAATACCCTGATCGAGCACTTGCGCTAGTGCTTGAGGATGGCGGTTCTGACCATGTTCAAGCCCGGCTGGAAAAATATTTCCCGCAAGTTCAAGGATTAGATATTTCTTATGGGCCGGATACGAGCAACACTTTCTTAACTCAATTCGATATGTTCAGAGAAATGTTTGAATTGTTTCAATCAATGGCGACCAACCCCATACCACAGGGAGCCTATCCTGCGCTCGCGAGTTTGATCACGGAAAATGAGGACGGATCCTTTGGCTATCGTTATGATGGAAAAAAGCTTTGGGGCGATGGGTCGCGCGCTGCTTTTGACCCATCAAAAGCAACCGAATTGCCGCTGTTTCATCAATCTTGGAGGCGTACTCTGCCATTGGAAACATATCGCAACCTTCATGTTCCAATGCTAATTATAGATCCAACAGGAGATAATTTAGATCTATCGGCTCAAAATGAAAGTTTGCATCGACTGCACCCTGAATTGATTGAAGTTATTGAATACCCAGACACGCCGCATGCTGCGCACGTGTATCGGCCCAACTGGTTTGTAAGGGATATGAAAAGCTTAAAAGAAAAGCTGGATGGAATTGTTGTAGAATAGCATGGAGCTTTTTAAAGCGGAGACACTGGAACACAGAAAAAGAAATTAGTTTGTATTATTCTACAGCCGGATTTGTAAATGAGGGCAAATCCAGTTGTAGAATTTGCAGTTGAATTTGAAAACAGTTCCGTCCCTCTAAATCAAATTTGTTTTTCTTGTTCCAAGATCGAACTAGAAATGCAATCTGGATCGCACAAGGTTCCTGCAATTCATAACACATGAGATAGTTTTCGTGAGCTAGTGTTATGTTTATGAGAGCAAAGAAAATTGAAGCTTGCTTGATTGCATTTCAGTTTTCATCCAAAGCTTAAGAACACTGAATTTTACCTGACAGTGAACCAAATCAATGTTTCCAGACTTAAGCCCAATCTATCTCATGTTTTTTAGTATGAGTAGAGCACGATGATAGGCGGAATTAGGCCAAAGGTGACGAATTGGCGCTACAATAACTTATTGAATGTATTGAGGTTTAAAATTTTTCCTAAAGCTATGCAAAAGCCATATGGCGGAGAAGGAGCCTGCTAATAAAATTTGTAAGTATTTGATATTTATATACAAAATATTTTGTGTATAGCGTTTTGTATAGAAAAATGTGTAGCAAAAACACAGGCCCCAATCCGGTGATTTTGTAAGTTATATCTAAAATCTGTTGTTTAAAGTGAATTTTTGAACGACTCGTGACGTGACATTGTAAAAGTGGTCCGGAAAGTATGTTAGTTTTCCAGCGGGAATCTTGAAGGAGTACCCCGTGAAGAAGAAACACTATTCAAAAGGGCAGATCGTAGCAGCTCTAAAGCAAGCCGAGATGGGGATGGTTGTGTTCGACCTGATCGGGCAACTTGGAATTCCCGAGCAAACGTATCACCGGTGGAAGAAGAAATATGGTGGACTGGAATCCGATCAGATCCGCGAGTTGAAGCAAGTGCTTAATGCGAACACGCGTCTGAAGAAGCTCGTTGCAGAACTTAGTTTGGACAAAGCCGTCCTTCAAGATGTGCTCTCAAAAAAGTTTCCCGGCCATCGCTCATGAAACAGGTTGTAGATTACGTGACGCAGGCGCACGGCTACAGCCAGCGACGGGCTTGCAAGTTTACGCGCCAGCATCGCTCGACCCAGCGCAAGTCTTCAGTGAGAGATCCGATGACGGCTTTGCGACAGCGAATGCATGAGTTTGTTTCGGCCCACATCCGCTTTGGATATCGACGTGTCCACATCATGTTGAAGCGGGAAGGCTGGCAGGTTGGCCACAATGTCGTCTATCGGGTGTATGGTGAAGAAGGTCTAAGAAGGTCTTTGCCTACGGGCGAAGCGGCCGCGTCGGCGCAAGATGGCCGCACATCGTAAATCACGCTGTCAACCCTCGCAATTAAGCGAAGCGTGGAGCCTCGACTTTGTATATGCTCAGTTATCTTGCGGGTCAAAGATAGGCTTGTTGACTGTGATAGATGTCTACTCGCGAAAGTGCCTTGCGATCGAAGTTGGGGTGCGACTGAGGGGCGAAGATGTGGCACGGGGTACTGAACCGGTTGGTGTATCTGTGCGGACCTCCGAGGACTCTGTTTGCCAACAATGGCGCTGAATTCACGGGATAGATCGTCGATCTGTGGGCGGATCATCACAAAGTGAAAATGGACTTCTCGCGGCTTAGTACGCCAACCGATAATACCCACACCGAATCCTTCAATGGATCGCTGAGAGATGAATGCTTGAACGTTAATTGGTTCGCGTCTCTACCCGAGGCAAGACGCCTGATTAAGGCCTGGCGGTGTGACTACAATGAGTGTCGTCCTCACATAACTCACAATGGTCAATCTCCCGCTGAGTATGCCCTTAACACCGACCTATGCCTTAGTGTCAAGGTCAAAATCGCTGCTGGATTTTAACATCGAGGTTGGACTACCTGAGCTAAGCATTTCACTTTCTGCAAGGAAGCATCATTCAAGAGTGATTCAGTGAAAGTGCTTTTTCTTATCATATCGCCCTCTACATTTATGTTATATTATAACAATAACACTGAGTGAGCTTTGTCAAGAAACAGATTAAGCTACGCAATCGAAAAGCTAACTAGCAACAATCGAAGTCTACATAATGCTCAAAAATAAGCCGATCAGGTAGCATCAGAGCACCGGGTAACTCATCATCCGTTCAATTAGTGCCAATAATATCAGTTCGTAAGCAGAGCATTTCTCACTAGAAATGGTCACAAGAGCATTCTTCGCTAATTTCTTAACTTAGTACTCAACACTAAATTCCTTATTGTACATTTGGTTGTAACCTAAACGGGTAAATCTCGTTCTGCTTATATTGATTAAATGAAGCGCGTTTTTTGATAGTACATCAAATAACCTATCAGAACTCTGCAAAGCTGTAATTCAAAGTCATAGGCATGTCGTTGTAGTTTTAAGAGTAGGCGTTTCCTTTGTTGTCTTACTGAGTGAACCTCCAACTAAAAGACTTGACGTATTTAGTATTGGAGATTCATACGGACGAAAGTAATCAAGAGTGTGTAATGCCAACTCTTTTATTGGATCGTCAGTTTTTCCCGCTTGGCATTGATGCATAAGTAAGCAAGCGATACTATAAGTGTAAGTTTATTTATCCTATTGCGGTTGAGCTAATTTCCATAGGTCACTGCAGGCAACCATGTTGTAATTTGTGGAAACATGAAAACAATTATTAGACCAAGGAGTTGAAGAAGAACAAAAGGAATAATGCCTTTATAAATATCTCCAAGAGTCACACCTTCTGGACAAACGCCTTTGAGGTAGAAGAGGGCAAATCCAACTGGTGGAGTTAGGAAAGAAGTTTGTAATGTGACCGCAGCCAAGATTGCAAACCACACAACAATTGGATCTTCAACAACACCAAATCCGTCAACTGGGATATCTAATCCTTGCACAATCGGCAAAATCAACGGCATCACAATTAGAGTGATTTCAATCCAATCGAGTAAAAAACCGAGTAGGAAAATGATAAACAAGATGAAGGCGATGACTAGATAAGGGTTTTCAAAAGACCCCAAAATCATGTTTTCGATTATTTCATCACCTCCAAATCGCCGTAGTACAAATGCAAAAAACGCAGCAGCAATAAAAATTCCAATTATGTACCCAGAAGTATTAAGTGTCTGCTTTAGCACGTTTTTTATAACGTAAAGGTGTAGATGACCGGCTTGCCAAGCAAGGATAGTTGCTCCCAATGCGCCTAAGCCAGCTGCTTCTGTTGGCGTGGCTATTCCGAAGAATATTGATCCCAGTACTAACAAGATAAGCATTATGGGCGGAAAAATCGCGAACAACACGTTTCTTATTACTTGTGGCGTAATTGGACGACGGTTTTCTGGAACGGGCATTGAGGATGGAGAGACTAATCCTTTAATGATGATATAGGCAAGATATAGGCCGCCCAAAAGCAAGCCCGGAAAAAGGGCTCCCATGAAGAGGTCCCCAAGGCTAATTGCTAGTTGATCTGACATTATGACAAGCATGATGGATGGCGGGATTAGAATACCCAACGTTCCCGCTGCAGCGACTGTTCCAGTAGCGACCGACTTTTCATAGCCTTGATTGAGCATAGCTGGAATGCCCATCACACCTAGTAGAACAACTGATGCACCCACAACGCCAGTTGATGCAGCCAAAATTATGCCAATCAGCATAACTGTTATCGCTAAACCACCACGCATGGGCCCAAACAGGATTTGCATAGAATTCATCAAGCGTTTTGCGACGCCCGACTGATCGAGCATTAGCCCCATGAAAATGAAAATAGGCAAAGCGACCAATACCGGGTTTTTGATGATTCCACCAAAGAACCGACCACCATTTGCCGACATGCGTTTATAAGTCAGCCCAGTATCATCATAAGTAATGTGCTGGTTGATGGCATGAGCATTGGGATCGAGAATGAAGAATGCGATTAAGGTGTAGATTAGGCTGATGCCAACTAATCCATAGGCAACCGGAATCCCTCGGATGAGCATCACTAAAAATGCAACGAACATGGACAGGACTAACCATTGGTTCAAGTCCATAATATTCCCAATAAGAGAAAGGATTTCCATGATTTAGGCCTCCTTTCTAAATTTTGAATAGGTGAAACCAGCACCGATTGCAGCAAGAGTTGTCAGCAAAGCAATCAAAGGGAGGTTTTCAAATTGTGGCAAACGGCTAATGCGAGCGGTTGCCATGTCTGGATTTGCTATTTTCAAATTCCACCAAACAACATAATGGAGAGTGCGTTCTATTGTAAAAACAGCTCCCGGAAACAATCCGATTAGCAAGAAATGCACACCAAATTTGTTTAGTTCGCGCAAATGTTCAATGACTTTCGATATCGTTGCCACGCCTGCAAGTACAAACAGGAAGGGGAGGCTCATTTTTAAAATATAGAGCTTGTGTAGCCCATTGGGGCTATCTGATCCTTCTCCAGCTTTGAGCGAAGTAAGCCCGTATTGAAATAAGACATCAATCATCAAAACAATGAAGGGCATTAGCAGCCATCCAAGAGCAAAAATATCAGTTTTTGCTTTCTTGGAAGGTGAATAATGATCATACAGAATGTCTACACGAACGTGACTATTGGTCGTGATGGCGTAGCCAAAAGCTACAGTCATAGAGAAGCCATAGAGCCACCATTGCGCATCATCCAACCAAGCTTGGTTTGCATTGAATTTTCGAAGAATAACTTGCAACACAATTGCGAAAATTAGGATCATGAAGATCCATGCAGCGTTGTCGCCGAATTGTCGAACCAGTTTGCTGCCAACAACTTCATTCGTCGTGTTTTGCAATGGTTCATTATTTGAGGAGGTTCCCGCCATGAGACTACCCTTTCAAAAAAGGCGGTAGTGATGTCGAATAAACCTACATCACTACCGAACAAGTTACGGGTCAATTAATCGCGAGGCATGTATATGTTTGTTGACCAGACATAATAGTCTCTGCGATAGGCTTGCAGGTCGTCCCAAACTTTCTTGAAGAACGCATCTTCAGATGCCATTTCATCGGCAATGTCGTACCAAGTGTCTTCGAAAGTTTCTAAGAGCTCTGGGCTCCATTTTCTGATCTGAACACCATTATTTTCCTGATTATCAATCATGGCTTGGAAGTTTGTGGCTTCACCCTCAGCAAAATTTGTTGTCAGGTTTGCCAAACAAGCAGATTTGATCTGTTCTTTAGCTGTGTCTGACAATCCGGCGTAAATATCCTTATTAATGAGAAGTTCTGAAATTGTTGCGGGTTGGTGCCAGCCTGGGAAATAATTGTATTTCGCGATTTTGTGGAAACCTAGTCGCGCATCAATTCTCGGCATGGAGAACTCTGTTGCATCCAGTGCGCCGCGCTCAAGAGCGGGGAAGATGTCCGAAGCACCTAGAAGAGATGTAGATACTCCCAGTTTTTGCATTACAGACGCGCCCAAACCGAAGAAACGCATGTTGAGGCCTTTTAAGTCTTCAACAGAATTTACTTCTTTTCGAAACCAACCAGATGTTTCAGGTGCAATAATTCCACATGGCATTGCGACTACGTTATACCCGTGTGTATCGTACATTTCTTGCCAAAGATCAGCACCATCATCATATAAAATCCATCCGATGTATTCACCAACTTCTGGTCCGAATGGTACAGCTGAAAATAGGGATGCAGCCTTTATTTTTCCCTGCCAATAACCCGACATCGCATAGGATGCATCTACTGATCCATTTGATACTGCATCTAGCGCCTCCAGAGCAGGCACGAGTTTACCAGGGTCGTAGTGTTCGAATTCGACTTCATTCGAAATATCGTTGATTCGGTTTGAAAAATCGACTGCAGCTGTTCCCAAAATTGGTAAGTTTTTACCAAAAACTGTGGTCATTTCTATTTTTTGCGATTGAACCACTGGTTTAATTTTTTCTTCTGCGGTCGTTTGCGTTTCTGCATTGCATGCAGTTAGCGCAATAAGCGAAAGGCTTGCTAGTACACTGTTTTTCATTGGATCCTCCCATTATTAATATTCCTTCACCGGACTTTTATTCATATTTGTCTAGATGAATTATTGGTAAAGTAACTTGACCGATACGAATTGGTCAAGTATGTTGACCATGAAATTTTGAAAATAGCGTAATGCCCGGAGAGGCGAAACAAGCAATCGTTAGTGAAAATTAGCTTTGCTAGGTAAACTAAATTTACCATTCGCTTTTCAAAGGGAGGAAGAAATGGAAAAAGCAAATCAAAATGAGTTATCGCTCGTCGGACAAAAAGCTTCACTAGAGTTGTTTGATCGCATCGACCATGGCTCGTTAGCAGATGCTGTTGTTCAGCAAATTGAGATGCTCATTTTAGGGGGCGTTCTAAAGCAGGGGAGCAAGCTTCCATCTGAAAGAGACCTATCCGAACAGTTTGATGTGTCTCGCCCTAAGGTTCGTGAAGCTCTCCAGGTTTTGGACGAACGCGGGTTGGTACGCATTCAGGCGGGGGATGGGGCGTATATAAGCCAGTTAACAGGCGCTGCTATGTCTCCAGCATTGGTAAGTCTTTACATGCGTCATCCATCAGCAGTTCAAGACCATTTGGAATATCGGAAAGAGCTTGAAGGATTTGCCGCGAGACTTGCTGCGCAACGCGCCACTGCAAGCGACAAAGAAACGATATTGTCTATTTTGGAAAAATTGGCTGAGTCACATGCGATTGGTGATTCAGAAAATGGTGCCAAATGGGACGCGCGATTTCATACAGCCATCGTGAATGCCAGTCATAACAGGTCTCTCATTCACATGATGAATTCATTGTATGAGTTGAACAGAACGAATGTGTTTTTCAATCGAAATGAGTCTTTGGACTTGGAAAAAGTTTCAGACGAATTGTTGGAGCAGCACAGGGCAATAGCAAAAGCTGTTGTCGAAGGAGATAGCCAGAGGGCGCAAGCAGCAGCACATGCGCATCTCGAATTTGTAATTGAATCAACCTTGGATGTTCTAGCAGCCAAAGAACGGGAGATTATGTCTAATAAACGCGGCATGACCACGTAAGCACACCTTTTAACTGAAATTTTTGAGAGTGCACTTCTCTTGCAATATCGCAAGTAGAGAACGGTCGAGCTGTATCCGAAATTAAGCCTAAGGGCTTGATATGAACCACTAAAAAAAACGGCAACAAGTGGTTTGAAATTGCCGAATTGGGAGGAATCGATGAAGAAAATTTCGAAATATCTTGGGATGACAGCTTTAGCATGTAGTGGGATTGGGTTTGCGTCGCCTGCAATGGCGCAAACCAACTCTGAATTGCGGTCACAAATAGAATTATTGGAACAACAACTAAACGCTGTGAAATCAAAACTTGATGCGCAAGAAGATGATGTGGATCGCATCGAAAAGCGCGTGGATGAGGTGTCTGAAAAAACAGCTCCTACCGATGGTTTTTTGGTTGGCAATACCAAGATGAAATTTTCAGGGTTTGTAGACCTTGATGTTCACGTGACAAAAACCAGTGATGGTGAAATTGCAAGCAATAGTGTCGGGCGAGACCAATATGTTTCTCAATTAACGCCTGTTTCTGCGGTAGATGTGGATGATGCGGTCTACACAGATTACACAATTCAATCTTCGCGCTTGGCATTTGGGAGTGATACACCGGTTGGTGAGGATAGTTTAAAAACCTATTTTGAATTGGATTTTATTCTTTCTCCGGGTGGAAATGAAGGTGTTTCAAGTTCATTCAATCCAAGAATTCGTAGAGCATATATAGACTATAAAAACTGGCGAGTGGGGCAGGAATGGTCAACATTCCAAATTCTTCAAGCAATCCCTGAGACCGCATCATTTTATGGTCCTGCAGATAGTCAGGTTTTCCAACGCCAAGCATTAATTCGTTACACTGCGGGTAATTTCCAATTTGCATTGGAAAATCCAAACACTAACGTTATAGGCGCTGGATTGGTTGATGATAGCGTCATTCCAGATGCGGTCGCACGATACAATTTCAAAAATGACACTGTGAATTTGTCCTTTGCGGCAATTGCGCGCCAATTGAGAATGGACAACGGCATCGTAGATGGCACTACGACTGGATATGGTGCGGTAATGGGTGGGCGCGTAAACCTTGGAAAGGATGATATTCGCTTCCACGTTTTAGGTGGGGAAGGGCTAGGCCGTTATGTCGGTTTGGGAATTTCTCCCGGCGCAGTCATTGATGCTGATGGAACCGGTATTGAAGCAATCCCATCTGTGAGCGCAAGTATAGCCTATCGTAAGGTGTTGGGTGATTTCAGCTTGTCTGGTGGTTTGTCGTGGATAGATATCGACAATGACGTCGCTCTCACAGGTGATTCAGTTACATCACAATCACAGACAGCTTTCCTAGCTTTGACAAAAAAAGTCGCTCCGAAAATGACAGTCGGTGGGGAGGTTCTCGTTGGAGAACGCGAATTGGAAAATGGACTGTCGGGTGATCTCAGCAGATTTACCTTCTCCGTAAAGAAAGGCTTCTAACGCCGCTCAACTCACCGAACGGACAATATCTATTTCCCTTCAACACTTTGTTCGTTCGGTTTTTTTTCAAATAATAATTAGATTTATAGTAGAATGTTTAATCTCTCCTCAGACCAGATCATTGCATCATTAAGAAAGGTCGTTGGCGCGAAATATGTCCTCACGGATGAGCGTGCAACCGAGCGCTATCGACAGGGCTATCGCTCCGGAGAGGGTGCGGCATTGGCAGTCATTCGTCCTGGTACTTTAAAGGAGTATTGGGATGTACTTAAAATCTGCATTGATACTGATGTGATTATTATCATGCAGGCAGCCAATACAGGGCTTACAGAAGGCTCAACACCCAAAGGTGAATATGATCGTCAAGTTGTCATAATTAGCACTTTGCGTATGACCAGCATTTATCCCATCGATGAAGGCAAGCAGGCTATTTGTTTTGCGGGGTCTACTTTGTATGAGTTGGAAAACATAGCCGGAAAATATGACCGCCAACCCCATTCTGTGATTGGATCATCCTGTATAGGCGCCTCAGTTATTGGAGGCGTATGCAATAATTCAGGTGGTTCATTGATTGAGCGCGGACCATCTTACACTGAGTTGTCCATATACGCGCAGCGTAATGAGGATGGCAGCTTGGAGTTAGTCAATAATTTGGGAATAGATCTGGGAGATACGCCGGAGGAAATTCTGACCAATTTGGAGAAGGGTAATTTTGACGGAAAAATTCGATATTCCAATGATAAAGTTGCTTCAGATACAGATTATGCACGACGTGTGCGCAATGTAGATGCTGATAGTGCTGCGCGGTTTAATGCGGATAAACGACGATTATATGAAGCCAGTGGATGTGCGGGTAAATTAGCTGTTTTTGCTGTGCGTTTGGATACGTATGAGCTCAATGACAAAGAATGTATTTTTTACATCGGCACCAATGACACGAGCGATTTGACTGAACTACGTCGGCACATGTTGAAGACTTTTACAAGTCTGCCTGTGTCGGCTGAATATGTGCATAGAGAGATTTTTGATTTTGCAAAGCAATATGGCAAGGATAGCCTATTTCTAATCGATGTATTGGGAACGAGCCGTCTTCCGCAATTCTTTGAGTGGAAGGGTGTAATCGATAGCCGGTTAAACTCAATTCCATTTTTGCCTAAGAACTTGCTTGACCGCTGTTTGCAACTTGTCGCGCGTTTAACACCGAATATTCTTCCAAAATTCATGCTTAAATACCGGGATAAATTTGAGCATCACCTGATTTTGAAAATGCACGGTCAAGGCATTGAAGATGCACGTGTATATTTATCTCAACTTGCAAAAGAGACTGGGCTTGAGTTTCATGAATGCTCTGAAAGAGAAGGCAAGATAGCGAGCTTGCATAGATTTGTCGCTGCGGGAACTCCAGTGCGTTTTGAGGCTGTGCATCCGCAAAAGTTATCAGATATTGTGGCATTGGATATAGCGCTACGTCGCAATGATCAGGATTGGTTTGAAGAGCTACCTGAAGAGATATCCAAGCATATTTTACACAAGCTTTATTATGGTCATTTCTTTTGTCATGTTTTTCATCAGGACTACATTGTTAAAAAGGGCTCTGATCCTAAAGCATTGAAAGAAAAAATGCTGGAGACGTTGCGTCAAAGAGGGGCTCAATATCCTGCGGAGCATAATGTTGGTCATCTTTACGAGGCCGATGAAGATCAGGCTGAATTCTTTAGAAAACTTGATCCGACAAACACTTTTAACCCTGGGATAGGGAAGACCTCACGTGATAAATCATATGGTTGCGGGTGTGGTTCAGGACATAATAAATAATGGGATACTTTAGATGAAAGACACAAAATGGGTCTATGATTTCGGTGGTGGCGCTTCAGATGGCGACGCGACAATGAAAAACCTTCTGGGAGGAAAAGGTGCCAACCTTGCTGAGATGGCAAGTTTGGGTTTGCCTGTGCCTCCTGGGTTTACGATTACAACAGCCGTATGTACCGCATTTTATGATCTTGGCCGTAAGTATCCAGATGATCTGAATGAACAGCTTGAAGCCAGCTTAAAAACACTTGAAGGCAAGACAGGTAAAGTCTTTGGGGCTGCAGATAACCCATTATTGGTGTCTGTACGTTCTGGGGCACGTGCCTCTATGCCAGGTATGATGGACACTGTTCTAAACCTTGGTTTGAACGACACAACAACAGAAGGTCTTGCCAAGCTTTCTGGTGATGCACGTTTTGCCTATGATAGCTATCGCCGCTTCATTCAGATGTATTCAAATGTTGTGCTGAACATTTCACACGATGTGTTTGAAGACATTCTGGAAGATTATAAAGATCTACAAGGCTATGAGCTAGACACAGATATGACTGCACAAGACTGGCAGGATGTTATCGTCAAATATAAAGCTGCAGTGACTTCCAACAATAATGGCGAGCCATTCCCTGAAGATCCAAAGGATCAATTATGGGGTGCTGTTGGTGCTGTGTTTGGGTCATGGATGAATGACCGCGCTATTTTCTACCGTAAGCACAATGACATCCCGGCTTCATGGGGAACTGCTGTGAATGTGCAGTCTATGGTGTTCGGAAACATGGGTGACACATCCGCAACGGGTGTTGCGTTTACGCGTGACCCTGGAACAGGTGAGAACCTTTTTTACGGTGAGTATCTCATCAATGCGCAAGGTGAAGATGTGGTGGCAGGTATTCGTACACCAGCTCCAATTTCTAAAGCGCGTGCCGCTGAGATGGGCTCTGACGATGCCCCATTAGAAGTGACAATGCCGGAAGTCTATAAGCAGTTGACTGATGTGTCAGATAAGCTTGAGAAACACTATCGCGACATGCAGGACATTGAGTTCACTGTTGAGCAAGGCACGCTTTACATGCTGCAAACGCGTAATGGTAAGCGCACGGCACCAGCTGCTTTGGCCATGGCTGTTGAGATGTGTAAAGAAGGCCTCATTACTGAAAATGAAGCTGTGCTGCGTTTAGCGCCAGCACAATTAGACCAGCTACTTCACCCAATGATTGACCAAGATGCAAAAGCTGAAGCTGTGGCTGCCGGTCAGGTGTTTGTAAAAGGTCTTCCTGCCTCACCAGGGGCCGCCATCGGTAAGATTGTGTTTGATTCTGATGAGGCTGCTGATGAAGCGGCTAAGGGTGAGAATGTTATTCTTGTTCGTATCGAAACAAGCCCAGAAGATATTCACGG
>NZ_KB899545.1 GCF_000378345.1 Hirschia maritima DSM 19733
AGCGGTCTTAAAGCGGGTGAAGATTTTGCTATGGCGTATTCGCCAGAGCGAGAAGACCCGGGTAACCCTGATTTTGAGACATCGACCATTCCTAAAGTCGTTGGTGCGGATAGCGAAGCTGAGCGCCAAATTGCCAAAGCGCTATATGATATTATCGTTCAGACGGTTCTCGTATCTAACACGAAGACAGCCGAAGCCACAAAGCTTGTTGAGAACATCTATCGATGGGTCAATATCGCGATGGTCAATGAGTTGAAAATCATTTTCGATCACATGGATATCGATGTTTGGGAAGTTATTGATGCAGCCAAGACAAAACCATTTGGTTTCCAAGCCTTTTACCCAGGCCCAGGAGTAGGTGGTCACTGTATTCGTATTGACCCATTCTATCTAAGCTGGAAGGCGAAAGAGTTTGGTTCTTCGACCCGCTTCATCAATCTAGCTGGTGAAATAAACACGCGCATGCCTAAGCATGTTGTGCGTCGTTTGCTGGAAGAGCTATCGACACGTTGTAAGAAGGCGCTCAATGGCGCAAATGTATTGTTGTGTGGATTGGCCTACAAAGCAGATATTGATGACATGCGCGAGAGTCCATCACTTGAGCTGATCAATATACTCAAGGAATATGGAGCGAATGTGGATTTTCACGATCCTTACATTCCAGTTGTGCCGCAAACGCGTGAGCATCCTGAATTTGCAGGGATGAAATCTGTCGAAATTTCACCAGAGAATCTAAAATCCTATGATGCAGTGCTTATTGCCACAAAACACTCAAATGTGGATTACAGGGCGCTGTGTGAAAATGTCGAACTCGTCGTCGATACGCGCAATGCCACGGATGAATTGTTCGAAGAATTCGGCACTAAAATTGTTAAAGTGTAATAGCGCAAATTTTAAAAGTATTTAGGTCTGGGTGAGCTGATTTCAATGCGTGATCAACTTAAGTTAAATATGAATATTGTACATATGACATCGGTGCATCCGAGATATGATTCGAGGATATTTGTCAAAGAATGTCAGTCGTTAGCTCGAGCTGGTTATAAGGTTTCGCTTGTTGTTGCGGATGGCTTGGGAAATGAGAAAAAGGAAGGTGTAGAAATAGTCGATGTTGGTAAGCCAAAAAATAGGTTTGAACGTCGCCGGACAACTACTAAAAAGGTATTAGAGGCAAGTCTTGAGCTAGCTCCTGATATTCTTCATTTTCATGATCCAGAGCTTATTCCTGCAGGTGTAAAAGCCAAACGAATGGGAAAGTTGGTAGTATTTGACTCACATGAAAATGTGTCAAAGCAGATCATGGCCAAATCATACATTCCTAAATTGTTCAGAGGGGTGGTTTCATCAGTCTACAAAGCTTATGAAAGTAATGCAGTAACAAAACTTGACTTTGTCGTTGCGGCGACCCCCTCCATAGCAGAACATTTTCGGAAGTTAGGTGTTGCCAGTGAGGCAGTCTCAAATTTCCCAATCATGGATGAATTGGTAGACGATGATTTTGATTGGGCCAAGAAAGGACAAACGGTTTGTTATATTGGTGGTGTCACTAAGGTTCGCGGTATTTCGGAATTAGTTTCATCTAAATCATGGTTACCTAAAGCGGTTTCTTTTGAAATAGGTGGCCCTATTGCGGGACCCGCTTATGAAGATGAATTAAAAATTCTAGTCAGTCAGAAAAAAATTAAAAATATAAATTTCTTAGGCCGTATGAGCCGCGAGGAAGTGAAAGAGCTATTTCGTAAATCAATGGTAGGAGCAGTGACGTTGTTGAAAACTCCGAACCATTATGATGCACAGCCGGTTAAATTATATGAGTATATGAGTGCAGGATTGGCGGTTATCGCTTCTGACTTTCCCTTATGGCGAGAGGTCGTAGAAGGTAATGAATGCGGCTTGTGCGTTGATCCTTCAAATGAAAAGCAAATAGCCGATGCTATAAGTAAACTCATTTCAGATCCAGAATATGCGCAAAAATTGGGGGAGAATGGTAAACGGGCGGTTGCTAATAAATACAACTGGAGCAATGAAGAGGAAACATTGCTGAAAATTTATAAGAATTTGTAGAAAGCGATGTTTGAGCGTTTTGTTTGAGGCGTTGGAAGAGGAGGAGGGAAAATGCGGTTATGGATTGTTCATCAGGATGCAGGAACACCATATGAGTATGGGTATAGCCGACATTTTGAATTAGCGAAAAGTTTGATCGCACAGGGTTGGGAAGTTAAAATAATTGCCTCAGCGTTCAACCACAAAGCAAAAGAATTTAGAGTTGATATTTCAGAAGAATATGCCGTCTCTCAAAATGTTGATGGAGTAGAATGTGTTTTCTTGAGATCTACTTCATATCAAAAAAATAACTGGAAAAGAGTGGTTAATTTTTGTTCTTTTCCATACTATCTAAATAGATATGTTAGTAGGTTCATTAAAGTTCAGAAAGAGAATTTACCTGATTTTGTTTTAGCAAGTAGCCCATCTCTTTTTTCGGCAAGAGCTGCTTTAAGTGCTGCTAAACGAATGAGGTGCCCGTTCGTTTTCGAAATTAGAGATCTTCATCCTGATACTATTATACATTTGGGTAAATATTCAGAGCTTCATCCAGCTATTCGGTTCATGAGATTGATGGAAAAGCATTTATATAAAAATGCTGCTGGGGCCGTTTCTAATTTGCCATTTGCGAATGAAAGAATTGTGGAACTTGGCTACCCTAGGCAGGGGCCTTTCATTTATATTCCTAATGGTGTTGCCTACGACAGTCAAAATTTGTTGCAATCGCAATCCGGTAGTACCGAAATAAAAAAAGAATTTGTGTTTGTGTATGCAGGTAGTCATGGAATTTCCAATGACTTGGATAAGATAATTGATGCATTCAATCATGTTAAACTAGAAAATTTAGAACAAAAGAAAACTTTGTCTTTGCGCCTTGTCGGAGATGGTCCGTTAAAGGCGGAGTTGAAGCAAAAAGTCAAAAAACTCAATTTGGAAGAATTCGTTCTATTTGAAGATTCTATTCAGCAAGACGAAGTGCGTCCGATGTTACAGAAGGCTGATGCCCTTATTCTAGCTGTACCTTCTTCTAATTTATATAAGTATGGCATTGGCGCGAATAAGATTTATGAGTATATGGCGTCAGGACGGCCTGTCTTTTGTATTTCTTCAGCTCGAAATGATCCTATAACTGACGTCGGGAGTGGAGTTACAATATCAGCTGAAGTATCTATCGAAGGTGTTGCCCAACAGTTGATTGAATTCTCGGAAATGGGAAATGAAAAGCTTAAAGAAATGGGGAGGCTAGGAGTAGTTGCTGTTTCAGAGAACTATACTTATGGAGCTTTGGGTAAAGAATTGGGCGTGTTTTTACAGACAGTTATAAAATCAGATATGAAGTAGGGTGAGCTAGTTGCAAGGCATAGAGTGAAGTTATGTTTACTTGTTTTTATAGCCAAAAAGTTATGAAATTCATTGTGGTAGGCTAAGTTTGATATTAAAGTAAATGAAAATAATCCATCCTCACATTAGAGCCGTTGCAAAATCTGATAAAATTAAGGTATCGGTTTTTTGGCTTTGGGGGAGGAAGAATTTAAGGCACAAACGACGAGTCCCCAAGCGAGTCCAATTTGAGGAAAAAATACCCCCGCTTTTGTCGTTGCTACCAAAATAAATGAAGAGGTAGACATTAAGAAGGCTAGTTTCCAAATGGTAGAATTGTATTTTTTTATGAACACACCGTGAGCAGAGGTTATTATTGAGCCGACCGACAGCACGATAAAGAGTGTGAAGTTGATAATGCCATAGTTTACCCAAACGGACAAAGCATTATGAGCATAAGATCCAGATGAGGTGTAATCTCCATGATACCAAACGGGTGCGTGCTCTCCAAATTCAAAGTGACCTCCAAATTGCCCCCAAATTGGGTTTTCTAAAATTTGTTTTATTGCAAATTTATTCATTGCTTCGCGAAGTAAATATGAGGAATTTTCATTTAACTCTAACAGAGTAAGGACTCTGAAATTAGGGTAAGACAATATTAGATAATTAAGTATTTCTTCCCAAAAAGTTACAATACAGAGAAAGCTTAAAAGAATACCTGCTGTTATCCATATTTTGACATCTAGAAAAACAAAGTAAGCAAAAAATACGAACGCGAATGTTACAAATTCAGCTCTAGCACCTATTGCAAACAACAAAACTGTCGTCAGGGTTCCCAGAATTAAAATCGGGACTTTTTTGTTTAAAGTTGCAAGTATAAATAGTGAAGTCATTAAGACTGATCTACTGTAGCCTTGATATGTTACTCTGCGGGCTTCATTGTCTCCATTAATGGGGGCAATTATTGCTTCACCAGTCATATATAAGTTGGCGCAGGTAATTAGGGTAATTAATCCTAGCAACAACCAAAGCAGTTTCAATCGATTTGATTCATTTGATGTATCATCTGACATCATGTGACAACCGATTGTAAAATTGGCATACAATAAAATGAGGCCATATACTGCTTGTTTAACAGCCTGTTCGATATAATAATCGACAGAAATCAATTGATTATAAACAATCACTAAAATTGCTAAAAAGATGTAAGCATAAAATGTGTATACAATCCAAGCTGAACGAGCTTTTTTCAAGTGCTTTGCCGGAAACAAGAATAGTATAGATAAAATGCTAGTGAGCGCAGCTATTGGCCCGTAGAAACCGCCGAGAAAGCTATTGATACCTAATGCGTTTATCCCCGAATGATAAACAAAAAATACAGGATAAAGCGCCACAAAACTCAAAAAGGAAATTAGGATGGTCAAAGAAAATGTTTTTTTCTCGCTTGGAGGGGGGGATTTTAATTCATCCATCGCAGCGAGAAGACGGTCAGCTTTTGTGTTTGGTGAAGATGTGTTCATTGCGATTTTATATTTCTTTCGCAGCGTATGAGTGCGATCGGGATATCCGCGTCATTGCTATAGCATCTATTACATATGCCAGAATTTTGCATATGGCGATGAGGATTATGAATGTTTCGTATCCAGCGTTAGTGATAAATGCATAAAGGCAAACACTGCTGATTGAGAGAAGTCTAAAGGTATGCCACGCTAAAATGTATTTTTTTGCATTGAGGATTACAGCCGTTCCTGAAATTGTCTCTGAAACGAATGCGCAACCTGAACTAACGAGAACGATTGCGATTGTGGATGTCGCTGCTTGCCATTCTGAACCAAATAAGAAGCCAATATTTTGAGGAACTATAATAACTGCTGCAGAAAATACTGGAATGGCCAATCCAGCTGCTAGCATTATGGTTTTAGTTTGGAGTGAGACAAAGCTCTGTTGTGAATTGTGCATTTTTGCGGCGCGTTGGCGAAATACATCCGCAATTGCCAGGCAAGCCATTTGAGCAGGTGAGGTCACGACGCGCTCTGCAAGAGCATAGTATCCCGCAAATACTGGATCAAAGAGAATTGCAATGCATATCATCGGCAATCTTTGGTGTATTGCTGAAATTAGTTGTGAAGCTGCAACCGATGAAATTAGCGATTGTTCAGATTGAATTGCAGCGCTGATTTTTGATTTTTCGAAGTGAGACAAACGTTTGGATTCAGCTGGGCTAGTATAGCAGAGCAGGTAAAATAAGAACAGAAATTGCCCGAGCGCATGACCGCCAGCCAGTATCAATCCAGGAGGAGATTGGTGAATAACAAAGCCAATAGCCAGCCAAAAAACTGCCATTGCGCAAGCTTTGAGAATTTGTGCTTTGCCTAATTTATCAAATCGGCCCTCCCTGATGGAATAGGCCCGAATTCCAAGAAATATACCATTTGCAATAATTAGAAGCGGAAAAACAAATAGGGTCGATTCTGCGTGTTTGAGTGTTTCGGTTGTGTTGCTTATTTGGGTCTTGAACAGCGCAATAATAATCAATGCAATTACAGCTACAAAGATTGATAAAATAACAATGCCTTGGAACATGTTGATAGCTTTGAGGCGTGATTCAACTTTAGGGATTACTAGATCAAGTCTAAGCGAAGAAAATACAGTCGTAATTGCAATGGCAGAAAGCAGTAATGAAAATACGCCGAAATCTTGCGGGGTGAAAAGTCTCGTTAAAACAGGGGAGATCAGTAGTGCGATTAATTGCGCTATCACCGCGCCGGAAACGAGCTTTTGAGCGTCTCTAATAAATCTTGAGTTGAATAAGCGTGTTAACATAGGAAGGTCTATCTATTTGAATTCCTACAATAGCTTTCGATTTACGAGCGCGAAAATAAAGATAGTAATCTTGGGGCTAACTACTTGGCACCATTTCCAGTAAGGACAACTTGCGTGGTTTTTAGAAACACTAGGATATCTAACCATAGAGACAGATTTCTAACATAAAAAAAGTCGTATTGTAATTTAACTTCTGCATCTTCTAAGCTAGTGACATGTCCCTGATTTACTTGTGCCCAACCGGTGATCCCAGGACGGACAAAGTGTCTGAATTGATAATAAGGGAGTTTTTCGTCATACCATTGCGAAAGCTTAAGCGCTTCTGGGCGCGGTCCAATCCAACTCATCTCACCTCGTAAAATGTTTAAAATCTGAGGTAGTTCATCTATACGGTTTTTTCTTATAAAGCGGCCTACGCGCGTGATACGATCGTCATCACTTTGTGTCATTTCACTATTGCGATCGATTGTATTGGGATCTTGAACCCGCATTGACCTAAATTTGTATATAGTGAATGGCTTTCCTCTGAAACCCATGCGTTGTTGCTTGAATATCGCTGGGCCTTTGCTTTCTAGCCGGATTGCAATAGCAACTGCAGTGAGTAGAGGTAGCAAGAAAACAAAAGCAGTTACAGCTCCCAGCCAATCGATGTAGAATTTGGCAGGAGCATACACCGTTGTTGGTGTAAGAGATCCAAACTTGTTTTCTGACATTTTATCTACACGCGCTCGGCCGGATAGAGATTCAGTCACTTGCTTGACGTGATAGACAGATTGCCCTGCTAAAGAGCGTTCCGTTATGAATTTCTCCCATTCTGGAGAGAGAGCATTGTTCATATCCACCACAATTGGAATATTTTTTACGCTGTCGTTTGGAGACTTTAAATGGGTTAGCTCAACAAATTTAATATCTTCTATAAGTCCAACTTGTCCGCCGGGAATGACAGCTAGCTTAATCTTGTTTGAACTGCGCGAAACTATGAAAAGAAAGAAAAACCATGCGGATGTCATGGAGAAGCTAGCTAGAAACTGGTAGCGGCTGTATTCAAGTCGTAAGAAAAAGAATAAAACAATAACAATCAGATAGCCTGCTGCAAAAGCCGGAAGAATGTATTGTGTTTGTCTAATTCCAGGAAAAGAAGTGATCTTTTGAAAAAAGAAAAAACTTAGGAGAAAAGCTAGAGTAGTTCCGATTATGGAATTGTCGTAACTTGCCAGTTGATCAACAAATCGCTCGAGTTGTCCTCGTGCTATTGCAGGAGCAATAATTGCGATGAGCATTCCAGACAGAAGCTGAAAACGCATTCGTGTAATCGAACCAAGAAAGCTGGATTTTTTGGAAAAATCCGACTTTGTTCCAGCATAATTAATTATGTCATTTGTTACAATTTCTGACATGCCCCAACCCAAACCACGACGCTTAATTTCAAAATTGCCTTTACCTATGAGCAGGCATACCAGAAGTGTTAAGCAAGTGTTAATATTCAATTTAGGGTGAGATAGTTACAATGGAAATCATAAGAAAGAAAGAGTAAATTATGTTAATTGGTATTTTGTTTATAGTGTAGCGCACTAAATTTAATGTAATAATAGTATTATTTGTGCTTTTAGTTAATTGTTTTTCTAGTAATAGGTGAGGTGTTCAAAAATACTTCGTTTTATTTAAGTAAAGGGAAAACTAGACAGGTTTAAATTTGTCTAGCCATTTATAACTGTTGCAACTGAAAGCTCATCTTCAACTCCAAACTTGCATCAGTTTCTATGATCCAAGCAGTAGGCAAGATTAATAAGATCGTGCTGCTGATAGAAAATCAATCTAAGTGTTTTAAAAAAGAAAAATTATCCGTTGTAATCTAATCCAACGTCCAGATTGACCGCAGAGTGGGTGAGAGCTCCCACAGATATAAAATCAACACCACTTTCAGCGATAGCTTTCACTGTTTTCAGGTTTACGCCTCCTGAAGCTTCAGCTTTACAAGAGCCACCAATCATCGAAACAGCTTCTGCCAGCATCGTTGGCTTCATGTTATCGAGCAATACAGCCGTGGGCTTAAACGGAAGTGCTTCTTGTAATTGATCCAGTGTATCAACTTCAATTTCAATAGAACAAAGGTGGCCTACAGAGGCTTTTGCGCGTTCTAAAACCGCTTGAATGCTGCCAGCTGCAGCGATGTGATTGTCTTTGATGAGAATGGCATCATCTAAACCAAGGCGATGGTTAACACCGCCCCCCAATCTCACGGCGCGCTTTTCCAAAGCACGAAAGCCTGGTGTGGTTTTGCGAGTACAAACTATACGCGCTTTTGTGTGCTTTACTTCTGTAACAAATTTTCCAGTCAGCGTCGCGACACCTGATAGAGGGCCGATAAAGTTCAAAATCATGCGTTCGGCTGTCAAAATGGAACGTGCCAAACCTCTTAAGCGGATGAGCTCAGCACCTTCTTCAAACGGGGTGCCTTCATTGTGGAGAGGTTCCCATTCCAGATTGGGATCAACAATTCTGGCTGCTAATCTTGCAGCGTCATAGCCAGCAGCGATTCCGGGTTCGCGTGCATTCACGGTTGCTACCATTTGGGTGTCAGCAGGAATAGTCACATCAGTGGTTATGTCGCCAGCGCGGCCTAAATCTTCGCTGAGTGCAAGGCGCACCAAAGGTTCGATAATCACATCTGGAAGTGGTGGGATTGGCAGAGTGCTCATTGATGCGGGCCTTGTGTAATGTACGATAAGTTGGCGCTAGGCTGATTTGGCATCAGCTGTCGAGTCCATCTCAACACGCGTAATAATAGGTTTTAGATCGTCGTTTTTGCTCACATAAGTACGAGCAGGAATGTCTTCTTGAGGATAGTCTGTCCGATAGTGTCCGCCGCGACTTTCTTTCCGTTCAAGCGCTGCTCGAGCGATCATTCGGCTAACCGTTAGTGCGCGGGCACCGCCGCGTATATCTTCTTTGGTTTCAATCCAATTGCAGAGAAGAGTTAGGCCTTCTTCATTGCGCGAAACACCTGCATGATTGGCCATTAAGACCCTTAATTCAGATAGATCGGCAGGGGACAGATCAATCGGTGGTTCACCAAACAACAGGCCGCTAGTGGAGTGTAATTTTTCTTCGCGAAGTCGGGTTGCTATGCGATCAGCAAATACAACGGCTTCCAGCAAGGAGTTGGAGGCCAAACGATTTGCCCCATGTGCGCCGGTGGAGGAGCTCTCGCCGCAGACAGACAACCCGTCCAAGGTTGTGCGGCCCCAAATATCGGAAACAACGCCGCCCATATGATAGTGCGCAGCTGGTGCCACGGGAATGTGGTCGCGGCGAGGATCAATGCCAGCAGCCTCACAAGCGGCAAAAACAGTCGGGAAATGGTGCGGGAACTCATCTCCAACTGCTTCAATCGTATCTAGAAAAGCACCGCGGCCAGCAATACGCTCTGCATGAATGGCACGAGCTACTTCGTCACGAGGGGCTAATTCTCCAGCTTCATTGTAATCATACATGAAACGCCGCCCTTTAGCATCGCGTAAAACAGCGCCTTCGCCGCGCAATGCTTCGGTAGCTAATGGTGCAGGATCGCGGTCAACATCGATCGCGGTTGGGTGGAATTGTACAAACTCTGGGTCAGCAATCAGGGCGCCGCATTCGTAGGCCATGGCAATTGCATCTCCCCGTGAAGAACGGGGATTAGTGGTGACTTGAAACAAGCCGCCCGATCCGCCTGCACAAAGCACAGTTTCCTTTGCGGGCATTCGAAAGGTTGTTTCGTCCTCGATGTTTTGAGCAACTATACCGCCAATTCGACCGTGCTGATCTTGCAATAGAGAAATGGCTTTTACGCCTTCAACTAAAGTGATGTGTTCAGCGGCGCGAGCTGCGTTCACCAACGCTTCCATTATCGCAGCACCCGCGAGATCACCAGCGACACGGGCAACGCGCGGATGAGAATGTGCTGCTTCAAGAGAGAGGGCGAGGGCACCATTCTCAGTACGATCGAATGGAACACCAAGCTCCAATAAATCTCTCACACGTTCTGGGCCATGAGACGCGATCAGACTAGCCACTACAGGTTCTACCAAGTGTCCGCCGGCAGCGACAGTATCCTTTGCGTGTAGAGCAACGCTGTCTGCAGGGTGAAGTGCGGCAGCCAGTCCACCTTGTGCCCATGCAGATGACGCCGCTGTTCCCAAAGGAGCAGGAGAGATCACAGTACATTTTCGAGGGGCAAGTTTTAGAGCTAGGAATAATCCTGCTAAACCCGCGCCAACAATAAGAATGTCAACTTCTGAGGAAATGGATTGTGAATTGGTAGATGTGTGTGAAGTCATGAATATCTATGAGGTCGGCGCTGAATCACGTCGGAACAGGACGTAGGCGCGACTTGCGCTTTCTAAAGTGCCGGTCATTTCGTTGTTGGATTGAATTTTTAGACGCCAATCATCAGGAGCGTATCCGTATGGGCGCGGTGTTTGTTTTGCGATACGCTCTATTTTGGACACAAAAGCTGCTTCATTGCCTTCCACCATAATAGAGCACACTTGTTCAACTTCACCATATTGCCCAGGACAGCGCTCAAAGGTGGTGAATTCGCAAGTAAATTGGTTGGAATTGTCTGTGGGTTGAATCGTCATTCTGCCGGTGAGGTGGCAACGATTGCCATTGTAACGACCTGTTTCAAACACCCAAGAACCAGCAATGTTCGCATTTGTATTGACGGCATCATCTGCGAAAGAGACCATTGAAAGGCTCAACCCACCTAGCAGAGCCCAAGTTCCGATTGCCTTAGTGACACTGAATTTTGATGACTGATTTGTCATGACTTCACACTCTTGAATAAAACGCATTACAACATCTATCGTTAAGCCTGCTTTATAAAAGCGGCGGCACTATGATGAGATCATGTTTCTGCCGCTGCTGAAAGAATAGAGCTGTAATTATTCGGCAGGTTCGATTGCTACTTCGCGTGATTCAACTACAATTTCTACTGGAACCAATCCTGTTTTGAAGTCCGGTGGTGTTTCCATTTTAGGAAGAGCCAACATTGCATTGATTGCGGATTTTGCGCGAATGCGCACATCTTCTTCGATCTCTACCTCGTGCTCCATGTTGACGAGACAATCATAAATGTTTTCGACCGTGATGCGTTTCATGTGTGGGCATAAATTACACGGCTTCACAAATTCTACATCTGGATTTTCTGCTGCTACATTGTCGCTCATTGAGCATTCGGTAAGCAACAAGACTTTGTTTGGAGAATTGGTTTTAACATAGTTCGCAAGACCAGATGTTGATCCTGCATAGTCTGCTTCAGTTAGCACATCTGGTGGACATTCAGGATGAGCAAGAACTACTACGCCTGGGTGTGCTTCACGGAGATCTTTCACATCTTGACCAGTGAACAGCTCATGTACCTCACATGCACCAGCCCATGTAATGACTTTGATGTCGGTGTTTGCTGCCACATTCTTTGCCAAATATTGGTCCGGCATAAGAATTACAGTGTCAGTGTTCCAATCTTTTGCTGCCTGTTCAACAACTTGAACAGCATTAGATGAAGTACAGCAAATGTCAGTTTCAGCTTTCACGGCAGCTGAGGTGTTCACATAAGTCACAACAGGCACGCCAGGGTACTTCGCCTTTATCAAACGAATATCTTCAGCGGTGATTGACGAGGCTAGAGAACATCCAGCGCGGAGGTCAGGAATTAGCACTGTCTTCTCAGGTGCTAGAATTTTTGATGTCTCTGCCATGAAATGCACACCGCCTTGAACGATTACATCTGCATCTACTTCTGCTGCTTCACGGGCAAGCTGGAGACTATCGCCACGAAAGTCGCCCACTAAATTGAAAATATCCGCTGTCATATAATTATGTGCAAGAACGACAGCATTTCTTTCTTTTTTTAACTTGTTTATAGCGTGGATGAGGGGAGCTAATGTAGGCCATTCCATCGGTGTGATGAAATCTTTCACATCATCATATAAGTGATCTACTGCTTCTTTTACTTCATCATTATACATCAAACCGCGCGCTTCAGACGGGTTGGCTTGGCGGGCATCCAAATTTGGAAGCTCACAAACATTTCCTGCATCAATAATACGTGCCATTTCCAGCCCCTTTATTCTGAAGGGCTCCATAGATGATGACGGTGTGTCATGACTTAATGGAACCTTTTACTCAATATGAGTATTATATGGGTGTGCATCAGCATTTTTCAAGATGTGCCATATATATTTAGGAGGCAGTATCCGGATAATTCTGGGGCTTTTACCCAATTTGAGCATAAGTCCTTATACAATTTCATCTTAAAAAGCAAGGGAAAAGGGGGAGGGCTGGGGATTGCTTGTTGCAAGATCTATAGTTAATATCTGTATAGGTTTAATTTTTATTTGGGGGGGGGGCGATGAATATCAGTCCTATTTTTTGTAATTTTCTTCGAGCTTCAGCTGTTTTTTCTTTAGTTGCAGGCTCCACTTTATTAAGTTCTGCATCTGCTGATGCAATATTGTTTAATGACACACCTATGGGTAATGCAGGGTATTGGAATAATTCAACAGTATCTGCGAGTGGTGACCCAACATACAATGGGAGTGTTTCATCAATTAAAATGGTGCTTCCTTCTTGGGATACTAAAGGTTTAGCTTTTGTTCGGGATGTTAATACAGATCAACGAATTCTCAGCTTTTGGCTCTACAAACCTACAAATGGCAATGGTCATATATCTCTTAGTCATGGCTCTAACTACACAACCATATTGTTAGGTAGCGATAATCAGCCTCACTGGCGTGCGAATGGCAGTACTGTTTCAGGCTTGGCCGATCTTGCAGCAAATCAATGGCATCAAATAGAAGTTGATTTAGAGGCACTAAATATATCCAGTTTTCGAGCAATTGGTGTGAAAGCAAATGGAACAAGTGGGCTAAGCTATTTCATGGATGAAGTAGTGTTATCGGATGATTGGTCAGGTGGGCAACCGGCTCCACCACCGCCACCGCCATCCAGTGATAACCTGTTGTACAATGGCTCATTTGAATATGATGATATTGGGTATGGAGAATGGGACCCGGTAACTTCATTGACTGGTTGGTCAGCGATATCTGGTGGTCAAATTGAGTTATGGGATCACGCCATGGCCGGAATTGAGCCAACAGATGGTAGCCAAAATATTGAGTTGGATGTTTTAAGCAATAGAGATGGTTTGTATCAAAATGTTCAAACTAACAATGATGCATCATACACTATTAGCTTAGATGCTCGTTTAAGGCCTGGAACAGATTCGTCTTCCCAGAGTGTCGAGATATTGTGGAATAATGCAAAAGTCGGGGAGTTCGTTCCGACTTCCAATTGGGTAACATATACATTCTCTGTGACCGGCACAGGAGCTCAAGATGAGCTAACAATTCAAGAATTGTCTTCGCAATCTCAAGATGGTAGGGGGGCGATTATTGACAATATTCAATTAATTGAGAGTGACACACCTGAGCCTATTATTCCTCCACCTCCATTGCCTGGCTCAACAACAGTTTTGTTCAATGATACACCTATGGGTAATGCGGGTTATTGGAATAATTCAACAGTATCTGCGAATGGTGACCCAACATACAATGGGAGTGTTTCATCAATTAAGATGGTGCTTCCCTCTTGGAATACTAAAGGTTTAGCTTTTGTTCGTGAGGTTAATACAGATCAACGTTATATGAGCTTTTGGCTTTACAAGCCAGTAAATGGAAATGGTCAAATATCTTTGAGCCATGGAGCTGCATATTCGACCATATTATTGGGCAGTAATAATCAATCTCATTGGCGTGCCAATGGAAATACTATTTCAGGATTAGTTGATCTTGCAGCGGATCAATGGCACCAGATAGAGATCGATTTGGGAGCTTTGAATATATCTAGTTTCCGCGCAGTGGGTATCAAAGCAAATGGTGCGAGCGGTCTCACTTACTTCATGGATGAGGTTGTGCTGTCAGATGGTTGGTCTGGTGGTCAGCCACCACCACCTCCGCCACCACCTCCGCCGCCGCCACCTCCGCCGCCGCCACCTCCGCCGCCGCCACCTCCGCCGCCGCCACCGAGTGGACAAAATTATGGCATCCATTCGGCCGCCGAAGTGCAGCAGGCTCTTGCAAATCTTTCTACGTCTGCGGGACAGGCTGCTCTTGCTGAAGTAAAAAGTGTGGCAGATGATTCTTATTCCAAATGGTTAGCAAATGGAAATGGAAGCATTCCTCAAGAGTTGAATATCGAACCCTTCTATGACAATCCGGAGCTGTCTAGACAGCAGTCAGAGCTTGTTGATAATAGTGGGAATACAGCATATTTTTCAGCAGTTTATTGGTTGATGACGGGAGATAACGCTTACGCAAGTCGAGCAGTTTCAGTTATGAACGAATGGGCTCAGGAAAATAGGGGAGCAACTAATAATCAAGCACATCTTGTAATGTGCGTAAAAGGTGTGGGATTGCTAATGGCAGCCAATATCTTAAAAGATTATAATGGTTGGTATGCTTCCGATCGAAGTGCCTTTGCGGACTGGGTTTCCAACTATTATATTCCCTCTACTGATAATGAGATACAGGGGCAGTATAATAACGTCCACAGTGGAAATAACAGAAAGAACTGGGGGATGTTTGGAAAGTCAAATGCATTAGTCTATTTGGAACGAGACTTGGGAGAGATTATTAGCATTATCCCAAGCACTATCACGCATCAAATTTCAGGTCATGCCGCTACACTTGGTCGGCATAACATTGAGTATACGCGGAAAGATACCGGTGAAAGAGGATTGTGGTACACGAATTTTTCATTGTCGCCATTAATGGGAACAATCCATTTGATTTACAATGAAACTGGTCAAAACCTGGTAGACCATTGCTTCTATCCTGGGGATTGCGTGCGTCCTCGATTGGTGGAAGCTGTGCGTAAATTGTATAACTACAATACCAACCGATCTTGGCCTTATAATACAGATGAAGTCAACAATCCTACATTTTATGGTGAGGGGGATGGTTGGCCATACAATTTGACCGACGCAATGGAATTCTACTTTGGCGAAGAGTTTGGAGATGCAGGGCCGCCTCGCCCGTTGACTTCAACAGGTGACCATATGGCGTGGGGGGTGACTTCATTGATCCCGCCCATAACACCTGAATAAATTGCAATTAAGCAAAATAGCTCTCGCTGTAAAAGCGAGAGCTATGATTTTGTAGCAGTTAGATATCTCGCTTTTTGTGTGGTGTGGCGATGCCTGATGCGATTGTTTTACGAAGGGTTTCTCGGCGACATCGAAAGAACTCGGCAGGGCGGCCACCAGTTGTGGTTTCGTATTCACCAAGGCCTTCTACGAGTTCTGATTTTTCTATTGAGCGTCTGAAGTTTTGTTTGTGTAAGGTTCTTCCAAGTAGAGACTCAACGGTTTGCTGAAGTTCAAAGAGGGTGAATTTATCGGAAGTTAGCTCAAAGATAACAGGCCGATATTTTATTTTTCCGCGTAAACGGGAGATCGCGGTTGCAAGAATACGTCGGTGGTCAGAAATCATAGATTGCCCTGAAACCGGGGCGGAATTGCAGCTAGTGCCGTCTCTTACTGATTCAGCCGCCAAACCAGCTTCGTAAAGCAATTCGTATCGCTCCAGAACGCGTTCTTCGATCCAAAGCGCATCCTCAAAACCAAAAGCGAGTTTTACGCGTTCTCTGCGATTGAGATTATCATCAGCCCACTCATATAGGGCGGGTTTGATTTCCTCTTCGATGACAAGGGGAGGCCCATTGCGGTGGTCTTCCCAAGGGAAAAACCTATACCAATCGCGCCAGACGGCATCGAAAGCACCATCAATTTCTGTTCTTTGTGGGGTGAGCCCCAAATATCCAACAGATATGATGCGCGCATTGTCGGGAGCGTTGGCCATGTCTGCTTTAGGGAGTTCACGGCCGTGATCGGCAAAAGTGTAGAGTTGCTCAACGTAACCTGGTTCAAAACCAGTTTGCGTATGGACCCAGTCTCTAAGACCTTGCTCCATGGTGCGGTGGTTTGCAGGATCGAATGCTCCAAAAGGTAATCCAGACCTTCCTTCTCTAAGACGAGTCACCAGTGCAAATGGAGAAAGTGCATCCGCTGCTACAACAACGGCTGAAAGACCGACCATAATTGGTTGTGAGTTGGACACGGGTTTGCAAACACCTTGTGAATTGAAACGAGAGAATTAGCGTTCTTGATTCTTCTGATCTAATTCTTGCAATAGGACGTTGAAACGATCAAGGAATAGAGTTTGCGCTTGAGGAATGGGCAGTGGAGTAACGTCTGCTAGCATCCCTTCAGGCGGCTCAACAAAGAGTTTCTTTGCTTCTGCTTCATCAAAGCCGGCTAAATCTATGGCTTCATAATATGCGCAAATGAGGTCTGCTTTCTTTATAGCTTTCTTCAATTTTGAAGGGATAGCAGCAGGCAGGCCAAAGCGCATATGGATTGCATGCTCGAGCCTTGTTTCAATCTCTTTATAGCTTTGGCCTAAAATCGCTTTGAATGGAGATATCATGTCACCAATCACGTACTCTGGAGCATCGTGCAAGAGTGCGATGAGTTTCTCTTCCACGGGCATGTTGGGAGATAATGCGCTGCAAACACCTTCGACAATGACACTGTGTTGAGCGACAGAGAACGCGTGATCACCAATTGTTTGACCATTCCAACGAGCAACTCGCGCGAGGCCATGAGCGATATCTTCAATTTCGATATCAAGCGGTGAAGGGTTTAGTAGATCAAGCCTGCGACCAGAAAGCATCCTTTGCCAGGCGCGAGCCGGCGCTTTTGATTGTTTCTTTGTTGAAGAAGCAAGATCTTTTTTCAAACCTAGTTCGGCTCCGTTTTTAGAAACTGTAGGTTTGGTCATAGTTACCAATGAAGGTCGTGTTGTCATAAAAATCTCGCAAAAAATTTGAGAAAAAATCCAAAAACTGTCAATTTAGCTCTGAAAGTTACCAGAAAAACCTTGGTTGTTTACCATATTCCTGATTCGACTCAGAGTTTCTTAAGGCCCTTGTGTCATATTGATCTGGCTCCGTTAGAGAGAGACAAAAATGATACAAATGATGGTGGAAGCAATTCAGCAACCTGCTGTATTGTGGGTGATTTTAGGAGGAGCAGTTTTGACTGCGCTTTTTGAAGTCTACAAGACAAGTCCCGATGCCCTTTGGGGTGATATTCTCGGCGATGAGTCACAAGAATAGAAAAACTCCCGCTTAAGGCGGATAGGGTGATGAAGAGCGGAGATGATAGCAATATCATCTCCGTTTTCATTTTAGCTAGCTTGGAGCACTTTCTTCTTTATTGGCTGGAATGTCTTGAGGATCTTCAATTCCTCTAATCTTGTTTATGCATTCAAGTCTTCTGCTGGGCCAATTGTCATAAGTTTTAAAGCATTTAGCGATAGCTGCATCGTTTTTATTTTGCATTGATTGCTTATCTGCAGATGCGCACCCAGATAGGCTGAGAACAAAAATGCCAATGGCAGCGTGCTTTGGGAGTGTGATTTTTTGCATATGACTGCCTTCGATGAGGGGACTTTGAAAGGTTGTTAGCTTTGATCTAGCTCTTTTTTCTTGTCTTCCCATTGATCCTTTTTATCTTTTGGGGCGCTTGGTAGGGGCTCACCACAATTAGAATTTGCGTAACGCTGACTTTCATCGGGAATTGCGCCGCAATTTATGTGCTCATTGCGGTCGCCCAAGCTTTCAACAGTTGATGTGGCGTTGGGTGGTGGTTGATCTGTTGTGGAGACACAAGCAGATAATGAGAAGCAAAGTGCAACTGAACAAAAGAGCTTTTTCATCGATAAAATTCCTGAACTTCCTTATGGCGAGGGCAATTTATCTCATGATCATTGACCATTCCAACTGCTTGCATTGCAGCGTAGACAATGACAGGTCCACAAAATTTAAAGCCACGTTTTTTCATATCTTTTGAGATAGCTTCAGAAAGTGGCGTTTTTGCGGGAGCATCTCGCCAGCTTTGCCAATTGTTGATGATTGGTTTGCCATCGACAAAGTTCCATAGATAATCAGCGAAAGTTTCTCCTTTCGCCAACATGTCCAGATAGATTTGCGCATTTCCGATAGTTGCGGCTATTTTCTTAGGGCTGCGTATAATACCCGGATTTTGCAAAGCCTTTTCGACCCGCTTGTCATCCCAAAGCGCAATTTTTTCGGGATCAAATCCGTCAAATTCTTCTCGCATGGTGTCGCGTTTGCGTAAGATAGTGATCCAAGATAACCCAGCCTGATGACCATCTAATTGGAATTTCTCCCATAAAGCACGGCTATCATATTCTGGAACACCCCATTCCGTATCATGATAGTCTCGATATAGCGCATCATCGAGCGGTGCCCAGCCACAGTAAATTTCATTTTCCGCATTAGATTTCGACATGGGGATGTTCCTGATTTGTTTATCAGGAAGATGTCACAGCTTCCATCTGTTCTGCAAGCCAATTAGGTGAAATTAATTCAGCTTTTTTACCATTTGCTGTAATCTCAGGTTTTCCCGTAGATTGAGCTTTTGCAAGGCGGTCAATTCTCAATTTCGCAAGTGCATAATCTGACGTCGAAGAGCTGACTTCGCCTATTGTTTTTCCTTCAATTTCAAGTGGGGTTCCAGCCTGCGGAGCGCCATTAGGAAAATGAAAGGAGAGGGTACGCCTTCTCGCGGTTCCTCTTCTTTTCATACGAGAAACGACTTCTTGGCCAATGAAACAACCTTTTTTGAAATCTATGCCATCATTTATATCCATATTGACGTCAGCTGGAAAAACTTCATTTTCGCCAAAATCTTTGCCTTGTTCAGCTATGCCAAGTTTTGTTCGTTCTACATGATAAGTTTTGCATGAAGTGTCTTCGTATAGCCCTTTTTCGGAAATCATCCTTTTAGGCATATTGGGATGGCGAGGGTCACTTAAGCCATCATTTACAAAGGCATACACGGCTAGGTCATCACGAAGAGATATTTCGACATTTGCTTTTAATTTGAACATTTTTAGGCGTTTAAGCAGCGCTTCATCCGCTTGAATTGGAACATCAAGGAGAAAGCCAGTTTCCGTTCTCTGCAAGATGATATCGCAAATTATTTTGCCTTGCGGTGTTAGGAGAGCTCCATAACCGAGCTGATCATTTTTTAGATCAACAATAGTGTTTGTGAGAAGACCATTTAGGAAAGTGGCCGAGTCGGCTCCGTCTACACAGAGGACAACACGGTTATCGAGATGGATAGGATTGCTCATATGCTGCATTTAGGATGTATTGTGTGAGAACGCCAGATTGTTTTGCCTTGAATGGATGAAAATAATTCAAACACGCAATTGTGATCGTGTAGATATTCAGCCCTTGGCTTGATGTCCTTGAATTGCCTTAATGTGATACTACATTTGTAATACGGGAATTGTCTTGGCGTGTTTTACGTTGCGGCGATATCTCCTTGCTGTGCCGTTATCCCCAGAACGCTGTGGCACAGCAGATCCAGTGCCTGTTCCAATACATCCCCCCTAGATTGTAGCAGGTTACTGGGTCAGCTTTCTGCATTGGCGATTGATTGGGGAGTATTCTGTTTCTTTCGTTGGTTCTTTTTCTCAAAACGAATAAGAACAGTGCTTAACGCGGCCATCAGGTTTCGCGTTTCAATGGGCTTTGAAACAACGCCGCATATTCCAGCTTTATAGTATTGTTCTATTTGTTCTGGAGCTACGTTTGCTGTAACGGCGAGGATCGGGATATCTGCATTGTCGGAATCTAGTTTCCTGATGATTTTAGTCGTTTCAACACCACTAATTCCCGGCATCATAATATCTACAAGGATTGCGTCATATGAGCGGTGTGAGCTGCAAAGTTTTATCGCTTGCTCACCATTCATTGCGACATCGACGTTGAATCCTTGCTCGGAAAGTAGGACATTCAATATTCTCAAATTTGCAGGATGGTCATCGACACATAATACTCTGCGTTTTCCTGCGGTAATCAGTTGTTTCTCGTTGTTTTCGATTGGTTCCGCAAATGGTGCCTCAAATGTAAAAAGGAAATGTGCACCGGGAGCAGGGCGTTCTAGAAGTTCAATGTCTCCATTCATTTTTTGAGCTATTAGACGAGAAACATGGAGCCCAAAGCGCTTTAGGGATGAAAATTCGATGGATGGAGTTTTATTATCTGGTGCAAATAGTTTCTGCCGCAATTCCGATTTTATGCCCGGGCTAGAATCAGACACAAGCAATCTTACAAGAGCTTTGTTTCCCGCTGACGGAGAAGAACATCTCACATCTATTATAACTCCACCTTTGGCAGTTGATTGAATAGCGTTGGATAAAAGGTTGTTGATGATTTGTTGTGTGCGCGCTGGGTCAATCATGATATCAGCACTGCACTGTTCATCATGGTTTAGACTAATATACAGCTCCTTATCATCAGCATGACCTTTCCATAATAAAATGGACCGCTGAACTAGTTCCAAAATGCTTGTAGGCGTAGGTGAAAGTTTAAGTTGATTGTTTTCAATGTTTGACATGTCAAGAAGATCATCCAATTGATTGGATAGTTCTCTCGCTGCATCGCGTATCATGTCCATCATGCCAGTTTTGGATTTGGAGTCTGCTGAAGATTCCAATATTTCGATAGAACCAATTATTGCATTCATTGGTGTTCTTAGTTCGTGACTGGCCATTGCAAGAAAATTGCGTCTTTCCTGACTTACATTGATGAGTTTTTCTTTCTGTGAGGCCAGCAGATTATTCTGAATTTTCTGACTTGTTTTGAACGTCAACGTGATTGCGCCGACATGTACGAGATTGATGCAAAGAATGAGAAAACTCAGATAAGCATAGTCTTTAGGGGGGAGTGTTGTTGGAGTACCCCAATATCCAGTCACACAAATAGAAATCACAATGAAAGTGATCACCGTCGAAATCAGCCCCATAAACAGTCTCAATTTCGAGTTAGCCATCACAATCGTCAGCAATATTGGGAATAGAAAAGAAGCTGAGTAGGTGATCTGACCAGCACAATGAAATGCTGTTTCCGCAATAGAATATAAAGTTATCAGAATGGCTATCGGGGCTGGCCAAGCGGCGGTGGGCCAACGAATTAATGACAAAGCACAAGCGGAATTCACTAATGCGCTGAAAGCCATTACCTGCTTACAAGAGAGAGGAACATTCTCAAAATTGAAAGCAATTATCGCGCTAAAGATTGAAGACAAAGCCAACAATAGGACGAAGTATGCATCGGTAATTTTTGAGTGGTCTTTAGAAGAGCTTGGAACAATGCGAGATTTTTTGAAAAGATATCGCAAGAGGAAGTTTACCTGTTCTTTATTAGAACGGTCTTGAGCATAGTTGTCTTTAGAATATGAGCTATCCTGTGCCACTTACGTTGCTTTAAAATCCTTCCACTATTTTCGGATACGCGTTATTCGTACAAAGTTAACACTGCAAGCTCTATTTTTCGTTTCGTAAAATTATATAAAACAACTCTACGTCACGTGTTAACTTTTCTTAGCATATGTAGTTGTGGGATTTCGTCAAGTATATCCACTAGGGATGTCCCTAGTATTGTTTCATATTTTTAGTAAACACCAGTAAAACTGCACAATCAAAATGGTATATCTTAAAACTTAGTTTGCTTTAGTTCATGTATTGAACGGCAATTGCTTCAGCGATCTTTCGGCCTTTTGATGCGAGAGACATTTCCAATTGAGCAGCGTTTAGATCACAACGACTTAGGTGGTTGCGTCTGTGTTTGTAACCTTGATTGAAAGCTTTTGTAAAAAGAGATTTTCGTTGTTTTGAGGATGCTTCATGCTTTAGAAAATCTCTCATATAATTTCGCCAATATTGGTCTTTGTTACCATTACAGAGAGTACGGATGTAATGCACTTCACCCAAGATTCCAGCTAGATCTCTTCTCAATGTGAGGTTGGCGTCCGCTGATCCTTGTTGCGCAAATGCGCTAGCTGAGCTCGCAATGAACACAAGCATCACAAATGCTGTTTTAATGTGTGAATTGTTGAAACACTTCATTGCTATTCGCCATAAATAAGTCGCAGATACATTCTTACCATAGAAAATGGTAGCATTATGTTGTCTGCGAGAAATATACTATCTCTGACTAAGAAGATTTCCAACAGATGAGGCTATTGATAACTAATTTGACCTTCACGTATGTCATGGTAGATCAGCCAAGGTTTGTAGCGGCGTAGTAAATTAATGAACAAATTTTCTCTAAAACCATTGTTGTGTTTGGCTATTGTGGGATTCATGCTTAGCGTCGGGGTGTCCTCTTATGCACAAAGCATCTCTAAAAATGGATCAACGATTTTGTCCGCTGATGAAGCGCGAGCAGAACTCTTTGGTGTATGGATGGAAGGGGAAACTGCACAGACCAAGGAGCAGTGGAGTGAGTGCATTCAGCCAAATGGTCTGACCGTCTATAGTTTTAGCGGACTGGAAATGGTTGGGAAACTGGAAGTTCGCGAGGATGGTAAAGCCTGTTTTTTATATGAAACGGATGCTTACAGCCATACAAGTTGTTTTCGGGTTAGCAGAAATGGTGATGGCTATACTTTTTGGGGTGGCGTAGAAGGCGTTTTTACGACTACAAGTATTCAACGTAATGTAAGTACTTGTCCTTCTGCAAACACGCCTATGAGTTAAACAGTGTCACAAAACAATATTACATCAAAATTTTTACAACGCGCAAAAGAGATCCTAGGCCCAGCAGGGTTTATTGATGATATTGCGGATATGGATAGTTATCTTTCGGATTGGCGTGGAAGAATGAAAGGCGATGCTCCGTTTGTTGCGCGTCCAGCAAATGTTGAGCAAGTTTCTCAATTTATGGCGCTGTGTTCTGAATATGGCGTATCTGTAACACCTCAGGGGGGGAATACCGGGCTTGTGATGGGAGGGCTTCCTGACGGAGAGGTTTTGCTCAGTACCAAAAGACTCCGTGGTGTTAGAAACGTCGATCCGCTCAATGATTCTGTAACTGTAGAGGCAGGTATAATCCTCGCGGAGTTACAAGAGCTGGTCGCAAAAGAAGGGCGTTTATTTCCATTATCATTGGGAGCTGAAGGTGAAGCACAAATCGGTGGGTTAATTTCAACCAATGCTGGTGGTGTGGCTGTGGTCAAATACGGTATGATGCGAGATCTTGTGTTGGGGCTGGAAGTTGTCATGCCGGACGGGCGTGTTTGGGATGGATTAACCGCTCTTCGTAAAGACAATACTGCGTATGATTTGAAACAACTATTTATCGGTGCAGAAGGTACTTTGGGGGTCATCACGGCAGCGACATTGAAAATGTTGCCTGCACCCGCAGTTAAGATGGTATCTTGGCTGTGTGTCGAAAGCCCTGCAAAAGCAGTTGAACTTCTTGCTATGGCGAAAGCTGAAACAGGTGGTGCTGTGTCCAGTTTTGAACTGATGCCAAAAATTGGTGTGGACTTTGTAATGGAACAAATTCCTGATGCGAGGAATCCGCACCCTGATGCTAAATCGCCGTGGTATATTCTAATGGAGATCTCTTTCCCTCGTGAAGAGGGGGCAAGAGAGGTCATGGAAACTCTGCTTGAAAAATCTATGGAAGCAGAATTGGTCACTGACGGTGTTTTAGCGGAAAGTGAAGCTCAAGCCTTTGAAATCTGGAAAGTTAGAGAAACTTTGCCATTAGCTGAAAAGGCTTTCGGCAAAGCAGTAAAACATGATGTGTCGGTGCCAGTTTCTTTGCTTCCCGAGTTTATCGAACGCGCAAATGAAAGAGTTTATAAAATTGCGCCTCAGGCAAATATCATTTCTTTTGGTCATGTTGGGGATGGTAATATGCACTATAATGTTGCTCCACCTGAGGGAATGAATGATGTTCAGTTTGGCGAGAATTTTGGTTCAGAACTAACTGAAGCAATTCATGATCTTGTGTGTGAAATGAATGGCTCTATTTCTGCTGAGCATGGTATCGGAACAATGAAAAGAGATGAATTGGCTGAGCGTGTTTCTGATGTTGAGTTGGATATGCTTCGTGCAATCAAAAAGGCGTTAGATCCTGATTACCGAATGAACCCGGGCAAGGTTTTGTCAGAGATATAGTTATTTTTTTTGGGGGGGAGACATGTTTGGTCTTTTTAATCGTGGAAAGCGACCTGAGTTAAAGCCCATAGATTGGCATCCCAAGTTGGATGAAGCACTCCTATATTGGAACAAGGGAGAGTGGAGTAAATTATCTGATTTACTCGCGAATCTCTCTAACAATAGCCAATTTTCGCTTCTTCAGTCTATAGGGAACAATAGCGAACTTGATGTTATTGTAGGAAAATTTCCCGATACACCGTTTGCGTATACAATATTGGGTGCTGTTCAAGTTATGTGGGCTTGGAGGCATCGAGGGTTTGGTCGTGGAAACGAAGTTGACGATGAAAGATGGGAGCCTTTCTTCAATAATTTGGTCAAAGCGTATAACAACCTTTTGCAATCAATTGAGCTTCAGCCAGAAAATTCGGTTGCGTATTCTTATTTTATACGTGCCGCAACCGGATTGGGTGATGATTATTCAGTTGAGATTGAGCCATCAGCACGGAAATTGTTACAGTTGAAAGACCCGCCCATGGAAGGCTTGTGTTTTGCTATGCAGGCGCTCAGCCCCAAATGGCACGGTGATCTTGAAACAATGTATGGGTACGTCGCTGCTGTAGAAAGACAAAAAGAAATCCATCCCTCAAGATTGTCATTGATTGCACGTGCCCAGATAGAGAATTGGCTTTGGGAGGTATTTAGAGAAGAGGATGAAGAAAAAGATCTAAAAACTGATTTTTACTTCACACAAAGTCAGGTCGTTGAAAAAATTGTGCAGGCAAATCAAAAATTCAATGACGAAATGATAGCGAATAAGTCCTCGCAAAAAGATGAAGCAGCAATATGGTTCGCTCACAATAATTTAGGGTGTGCTTTGTATCGTGCTGGGCAATACAAATTGGCAGCGGCACATATTGACGCCCTCCAAGACCACCCAGGGGAGTGGCCGTGGGTTTATAATATGGGGAGTCCAGTTGCTCCCTCTTGGCCGGACTTACGTAAACAGGTTGGATTATCCAAATACATCACTCCTTGAAGACTGATCATTTGTTCAAAAATGAGTCTGGACAAAATTTTATAGAAAAGCCCGATTGAATTCTATTTTTGGTGGGTAGAGTTCTTTGTCTTTATTGAAGCCATTTCTTCTTTTAGTTTGGGAATTTTCGTACGTTGAATTTCATGGATTTTATCGATCAATTCCTGATTTTCATATGAAGGCACATTGATATCGTAGACTTGTGCGATTTCCAGCATGGATTCGCCATTCCACTTGTTGAAGTGGTCTTTAAGTTCTTCTGCAGTTTCGCGGGAGTGCCCCAGAGCTTCTAAAGCTGAGCGCCCAATGCGCAATGAGCTGTCATAAGTTTCTCGAATGATGTCTCGGCAACCGAGGCTGTACAACTCATAAACATGATCGCGGTCAACTGCACGTGCGATGACATGTAATTTTGGGTAGTTGGATACCGCATATTCTACGAGTTGATTGATCTGGTCTTTATTATCGATATTTACGATAAGTAATTTTGCTTCCTCAATTCCTGCTGCATGTAAAAGGTCTGGGCGGGTTGCATCGCCAAAATAGGCATGTTTGATCCCAAACGTACGCAATATGTCTAAGTGGCCGGAATTGTAGTCAATCACGGTTGAATTATAGCCTGCAGCTTGAAGCATGCGATCAACAATTCCACCAACGCGTCCGCGCCCAGCAATAATGATAGGGCTAGAGGTTTCTATATTATCTTGCTCTTTAGCTTGAGATTGAGCAAATCGAGGGGCAATGAGTTTGTCGTAAACTATAAATAGGGCCGGTGTTAACAGCATTGACAATGCAACGACCAACATCAGTTGATCTGCAATGGACGGAGGCAAAATGTTGTTGCTGACAACAAATGATAGCAATACAAAACCAAATTCACCTGCTTGTGCCAATCCTAATGCAAAGAGCCATTTTTGGCCGCCACGAATTTTAAAGACATAAGCTAGTATCATTATGATAGTGGCTTTTAAGGCAATCAGGCCAAGTGTTAATCCAAGAATTGGCAAGAAGTTTTCTGAGAGCAGTGTAAAGTTGATACCAGCTCCGACGGTGATGAAAAATATTCCCAGCAACAGGCCTTTAAATGGTTCGATATCGGACTCCAACTCATGGCGATACTCACTGTTGGCCAACACCACTCCTGCCAGAAAAGTCCCTAAGGCAGGTGAAAGCCCAACCAGCATCATCAAGACAGCTATACCGATAACGATCATCAAAGCAGTTGCAGTGAACAATTCTCGCAAGCGTGCCCCTGAAACGAAACGAAATAGAGGGCGCGTTAGAAAATTACCTCCAATTATAATGGCTGCCACGGCTCCAATCGTAACGAGAGCAGTTTGCCAACCGTTTAACCCTTCGACTAGGCTAAGGCTTGTGTGGTCATCGTGATGATCGTCTTTTCCGTGATTGTTTTCAGAAGCATGCGTATCATGGTGTCCAGCTTCACCGTGAATTTCGGCTGATTGGATGCCATGACCAACTGAATCCACGAGGTCAGGCATTGCCAACAGTGGCAATAGCGCCAGCATTGGTATAACGGCTATATCTTGAAACAAAAGCACGGAGAAACTGGCTTGCCCGCCATCACTTTTCATCAAGCCTTTTTCATTTAAAGTTTGAAGTACAATGGCTGTAGAGGAGAGTGCTAAAACCAAACCAATAGCGAGTGAAAATTTCCAATTTAAACCCAAGCCCATGCTGATTGCTGTTACTGCGATGGTGGTGAGAACTACTTGTCCACCACCCAATCCCGATAACCTGGCACGCATTTGCCAAAGAACTTTAGGTTCCAACTCTAGCCCAACAAGAAAAAGCATCATTACAACACCAAATTCCGCAAAGTGCTGAATGGAAACAATGTCGACATCTAGCAAAGAGAGAATTGGGCTGATGACAATTCCAGCAATCAAATAACCAAGGACAGAACCAAGACCGAGGCGGGATGCTATCGGAACGGCAATAACACCCGCACATAGAAAAATGAAAGCGAGAAGCAGCGTATCTGTCATCGGAATCTAACTCACAACGTTATCAATCTAGTTGTGTGTAGCTAGTCAGGTCAGACTTGGATAGTTGAAACTTTCAGAAACAAACATGTTGGGTTTAATGCTGACAGTTTTGTGTTGATCAGCTAAGCGTTTTTTTGTGCAATGATTTCTTCTTCGATTTCTCGGAGAGTATTTTTACCAAAAAACATTTCTTTACCGACATAGAATGTGGGGGCGCCAAAACATCCTCTTTTAACAGCTTCTGATGTGTTGTTCATCAACGCACCTTTGATTTCGTCAGATTGAGCCGCTTCAAGAATTTCGGCGCTGTTTAGGCCTGCCGCGTTTAAGATTTCTTCAATTGCTTCTGCTGTTTTTAGGTTTTTGTCTTGTGTCCATGTCGCATCCAAAGCTGCATCAAGGTATGGACGAAGTTCACCTCTTTCTTTGGCTGCAATTGCGCAACGTTGCATAAGAACACTGTGCACAGGAAAGGCTGAGTTCATTTTAAAGTTTGTTATGTTGTGTTTTTTTAGAAAGCGAGCAAACTCAATACGTTCATAGTCAAACCTACCTGTGACATTGCCCATCGTCATCATAGGCGGTTGGTTGTTCGTAGCTTTAAAAATGCCACCCAGCAAAACCGGTACATAGTTGAAATTGACACCTGTACGGTCTTCAATTTCTGGCACTATCTTGTGTGCCAGAAATACGTTCGGACTAGTAATATCGAAAATAAAATCAACTTGAACTGTCATGAGCGTTTCCTGTCCTTGTCCCTCTAATAGCATATTTTAAGAGGCAGGCTCGTACATCAGAGATTGGGCTAAGGTGTACGAGCCTGCTTCTATGCGGAAACAAAGAAATGTTCTTTGCTCCGCAATCTTATGCAAATTTGGAGTGCGAATTCATTATGTCTCCGTGCACAATGTGATTCAGCATCAGTATTTTTTTTGGTTTAATAATGAAACCAATATACTTGTTTGGTTTTTGTTTGCAACCATTATATACTAAGAATAGTAGATTGCTGGAGGCATGAATGACGCAAACACATAATCAACCTTGTGCTATAGCTCAAGCACTCAATATCTTTGGAGATAATTGGACGTGGTTGATTATTCGCGAAGCTTTTTACGGCGTTTCTCGATTTAGTGAGTTTCAGCGAAATATTGGAATCGCGAAAAACTTACTCAGCAATCGCCTTTCGACCTTGGTTGAACAGGGGATATTTGAGAAAAAAAATGTGGGTGAAAATGGTACGAGATATTCCTATCACCTTACGCCCAAAGGGGCAGCTTTAAGAACTCCGTTGTTTGCCATTTTGTTGTGGGGAAATGAGTATATAAGCGGGGACGGAAATGAAGCGGTATTATTGACGGAGAGAAATACCGGAAGGCAATTGACCACAATGTCACTCGTTTCAGAGAGCGGCGAACCCATTGAGCCTAATGATGTGCGTGCCATCGCAGGTCCCGGCGCGAACCAGGAAATTCTTGATAAATTTGAGAATGCTAGAAATTTGAAAAAGCAGAAATAAATTCGTTTTTATACTTCTCAACAACCGAACTTCACGTCTTCATGATCATAAATAATAAAGGCATCCTGTAGTTCATCCCATTCGGTGAATACTGTGTATCGACATTCATCAGACATATCGACACCAATAATTCGATCACCAATAACTTTGGATGCTACATTTTTCGGTTTCTGATCCCATTGGAATGCTTTGCCATTATGCGGCATGTTGATGACTTGATCCGGTTCACCGCGTTCCAACATTATATATTGAATGGGTTTGCCATAAAACTTCTCTAATTTTTTGTCTGTTGAAGTACATGCATGAAGCGCAGACAGTGCTGTTATTCCACATATCAATATCCGCATCTTCATGTTTGTATTCCTTACTGATTCATTGCAGCTTCTACGCGTTGTCTAGCGTGAGCAGATGCAATTGGCTCCAGTCCCATCATCTCAACTAGTTTTCTTACAAGCGCATCTTCATTGGGATCGCGTGTTTCGTCAGATAATATGACGCTCCACAGCCCCTCAAGCACAACAAGCCTGTCTGCTTCGGGAAGACTTGTTTTGATGAGGTGAGTAAAACGAAAAGTGTCAGCGCACTCTGTTTCAGCTTGTTCGCCTTCTTCGCGCAATGTTGCTGCTTCATCGCTGCGCAATTTGTATATGTGCCCAAGAATGGAGGAAATGAGGTCACGTTCTACTGAGGTATAATCGTGATCAACATGAGCTGCGTGAACGAGTAAAGCAGCGACCGCGGTTCGCGCGTCGCTTTCATTCAAATATTCTGGTTTTTCGGCGGACGCATCGCCTTTAAGGCGTTCAAGAAATGATTTTAGCATGAATGAAAATTACGGTTACTAAACGCAGGTGGCAAGTAAATAATTGAGTGGAAACTCGAATTTATTTTATTGAATTCATGGGAAGGTGAAAATTTAAAATACTTTAGAGTTAAAAATAGAAAAATGTAAAAAAAGCGTATTCTCCATGAAATGCTTTTGCTAGTGTTAATCATGTTGTGGGGCGAGCATAGCAAGGCATGCATATGAAGATAAAAGAATTTGTTGAAAGGGTAGAATCGCAAAACGGAACAGATTCTGGTCGACGCCTCAGTATGGTGGCGTTGATATTTACCCTGTTGATGGGAACATTTATCGCAGTGTTTGCGGCCAGCCGCCCACAGTTGCCACCGGCACTAGCGCTATTTGTATTCGTGACAGCCCTTGTCGCGTCAGTATTGATTGCTCAAATACTTTTTGACCTTGAGGGATGGTATGAGCAGAGAAAACGAGATCTGGACGCCGAAGAGATTTTTCAGTCTCTAAGGGGAGCGCGGGATGAAAATTTGGTCCCATTTATTCTGTATTTGCGTCCATTTGTGTCTACAGGAAAAATAGCCGCTGAAAAATCAAAACTCCTAAGGGTGGGCGCCAGCTCCATTGGAAATGGACCGTTGATGCTTGCGTCTGATCGAGTGGAGTTTGAGGAAGAAATTGAAAAAGCGCTTCGTCCATTGGGCAAATTAATTGCGCTGGGAAAGCCGCTAGAGCACATGGGAGCAGGCCGAATTCGAGTGGATGATAATGTGTGGCAAGACGCAATCAAACTGTTGATGGATAATGCAGAAATGATTGTCCTCTTGCCTTCTCCCCGACCTGGAACATGTTGGGAGGTTGAACATTTACTTACTTCTGGAGCCCTTGAAAAAACAATCGTAGTAGATCCGCCCAATGATCGTGGATCGATTGAGGACGGTTATGACCCAATATCGGAATGGCATGGAGTGCGGGACACTTTTCATGAACATGGCTACGAGTTACCCGAGGATAATGAAGAGGGGTCTTTGATAATTTTCGGAACTGATAAGAAGCCATCAAAAATATCACGCATAGGGTTGAGTGGTGAAAACCAGGTGCGGAAGTTTGCAAAACAATTGAGAAAACTGCTTAGAGATAAAGCTAAGGGAAACAGGGTAGAGGGATAAAATGCGTAATATTTCTAGTTCGGTATTGGCACTTGCCGCGATGGTGTTGTCCAGTTTTACGACATATCTGACATTTTTCGATTCCAGATACACATTGACTGCAGCAGTGGCCAAAGTGACAGGTCAAGTCAGTCGAGGATACGGTTCAAACAGTGATTCCAAGAGCGTAAATTATAGGTTCTTCACCGACACAGATATGGTGCTATCTAATCGTGGTACGCGCTCACTTGTTGTTTCCGATATACACGCCGTTAAATCGTCAAACCCAGAGAAATGTGAAGCAGAAAAGGACGCAGAGCGTATTCGTGTTCAAGAGTACACAGCTGACGGACGAAGTACTGTGTGGATCAAACCTTTTATAGTCGAGCCAGGTTCTATTAGTGCGCGTACATTGTGGGTTAACCCATCTGCTATTGATCAAGAAGTTAAGCCTGATGAGAGTTTTGAATTATCACCAATATCTGACCTATGGTGTTTGGAATGGAAGATCTTTGATCCGAACGGCAAAAAACATGAGAACCTGATGCCTGCGTTTGAATTGTTTGTTGAATTTGAAAACAAAGAGGGAGAGGGCTCACCTATCGCAAATATGCGATTAGAAGATAAATCGGGTCCAAAGGAATTGCTTAAACGAGGTCTGTTCTAGTTATTTAGAACCTGGGTATTTGGGGCGCGATTTAGCTTTTCGATTATGCTTGGAATATCCAGCAGCATTGCGCCCCTGATCTTGCTTGTTTTTACCTGAGCCTTGCTTGCGGAGCTGTTGCTTGCGTTGTTCAAGCGACGGTGCTCTTTTTGTCGAAGGGGTGGTTTCATTTTGTATTTGTGGATCTGGTTTAGGCTTGGTGTCAGCTTTTGATTTATCAATCAAACCATCGCGTTCTCTGGAGGATAGGGGCCTCCACTTGCCTTCTGGAAGATTTTCGATGTGTACATGCCCAATACGAATGCGAAACAGATCCACGACATGCAATTGAACTAATTCAGCCATGCGCCGGATTTGACGATTTCGGCCCTCGATCAAAATAAAACGTAAAAGTTGACCGCCTTCATGTGTGACTTTGGCGGGCTTAAGTGCGCGTCCATCCATGCGAAGGCCATGGCACAGTTTGCTAATCTTATCGGGTGTGATTTTGCCATTCACTGTGACGAGGTATTCTTTTTCACTTTCCGCATCAGGGCCAATGACAGCTTTTGTCAGCACACCATCTTCAGTCAAAATAAGCAGGCCTCGAGAATCCTTATCGAGGCGACCTACAGGCGCAAGCCTGGAATCTCTGTTGGGGAGGTTTTCACAACGTCCTGCAAGGTTTGCTGGAGTTAGCAATCTAACAGCTGGAATTTCTCCGTTATTGGGGTGAGCAGAGACATAATCAATAGGTTTGTTTAAGACGATAGATAACGCGCTGGAGAGTTTGTCAGTTGCTGCGTCAGCTAGAGTAAGAGTTTCGCCTTTTTCTATTTTACGCCCCGGCTCGGTGACGGTCGTTCCATCAATTGATATCAACCCTTGCTCAACCAAACCTTCGGCTTCACGGCGTGAACAGACACCAGACTGGCCTAACCATTTATTGATGCGTTGTGGTTCATCACCTTCATATGTTTTGGTCCAAGCCATAATATTGCGCTTAATAGTCCACTCTGATTACTGAATGGAATGGGTTTTGAACTGGTTTAGCACCTTTAGCAATTGGTTTGTTGGTTCAAAGCTTTCTATTCATTAGACTGAACGCAACTTTCGTCGGTGGGAGATGTTCTTTTCCAAGTATAATTGAGGCCCATGAATTCATATTTGTCATAAGCTCTAACAATTAGATTGCCATCTGTGATTTTTAGAATTGCGCCGTACATAGTTTCTGTTTCTAAATCAAAGATTTGACCATCATCCCAGCGCGATTTTTCTTCGTTTCTGGATAAATTGGAAATCAAAGGAATTCCGCATAAGATATCTGCATTCTGAAGCAATATTTGGTATTCTGCACTTTGTTTGTAGAAGTCACGAATAAATCCACAAACATTAGGACTACCGGCCTCGCATTCTGTGATTTCAATAATCAAGGATTCGTCATCAGTAAGCCAAAACCCCATCACACTGTCTTGTTCCTGAGCAATGCTTTGAAATGAAAATGTGCACAATAATATGCAGATTGAGAAAATCTGTTTCATTTGTTTATTTTCCATTTTTCTCTTTGTGGTGTGTCACATCTGTCCAATGGAGAGATAACTTTTTTCCAATGAGCCAATTCACCGGTAATTTCTTTTCCTGCAGTTAGACGGAAAAGGTAGTCAGCACTACTCAACATGTCCGGAAGATTGCCGAGGGCGGCGTTTATAGCGATGTCGACGCTTTCGTTTATACTAGTCCCTTCATAGATTAGAACTTCGAGGCGACCTGTGTGTCTTGGCCACGCTTCAATATTAAAGACCTTTCCTTTTTCTCGAATGTAAACAAATCCAGTAAGCGTTTTTGAACGCTGATTGTATTGTAAGTCGTGCAATATTTGACTGCCGCAAACTTTCTGTCCCCATGCCCAAAAGTCTGGATTGGAAAAATCTCGGTCATTTGTCTTTCCCTGAAATTGAATTAGCTGGCCGCATATTTTTTGATTGTCTTTTTCGCAAGTTGAAATTTGAATTGTTCCGATTTCATCATGTAAGCGCCAGTAACCTTCAAAAGGGCGTAATTCAGGAGTTAGTTCTGCTTGCTTTTGTGGTGTTGCACATGAAGTAAGAACTGAAAGGCAGCCAAAGAAAGCAAGTGCTTTTATTGGAGGGGGGAGGGAGGCTAAAAAATCTCTCATACGTTCAATTTTCTAAACAATTAAAGTTGAGAAGATTGAAGGTTCATAGCGTGGAGTTTTTGTGGAGGTTTTGCTGCGAAAGCGTTGAGTGGAACGAGAATATGGTTCTGACTTTCCTGTGTGCAGTGAGTGCGCTGTTCGACATCAAAATTTATGAAGAAAACTCGTCTTCATAGAAAGTCGATCAAATACATGAGTTTGATCCATATAAACAATTTATCTCCGACCTCGATCGCTATTGATCGATGAATTGGAGAATTTTCAATGTCTAGATGGTCTACTCTTACAACCGTCATTGCACTTCTTAGTATTCCTGCCACAGCGCACGCGGATAGTCCGTTTAATGGTTTTTCCATTGGGGGAAATGTTGGTCTAGCTAAAAACCAAGCCAAAAATCCAATTTCAGGCGTGGATACGGGTACAGTTAAAAAGAACGGCAAAGAGTTCCGAGGCTTTGTTGGGTATGACACGTTGGCCGGAGATAATTTTGTTGTTGGCGGAGAATTGGGATTAGCGACTGCGGGTCCAACAGTGACATGGTCTAATGACGAATATTCCTACAGAGCCGATCCCAAATTAGCCATAGATGCATCGTTGCGAGCTGGCATATTGGTAACAGATAATGCGTTAATTTATGGACGAGTGGGGTACGCTAATGCTTCAGTTAAAACATCGCTGACCACACCTTCTAACTCTGATGTCGCAAGCAATAGTAAACGAAAAGGCGGAGTATTATTTGGAGGGGGCGTTGAGTTCGCCGTTTCAGATTCTCTTTCATTACGTGGAGAGATTTTGAAAAAAGATCTAGGAAAAATTGATTCTAAACAATTGCTGTTTGGTGCTGCGTTACGATTTTAACATAGCGGTGCAGGGCATGTCTTTTAGATGTGTCCTGCAGTCTCTTTTGAATGTTTTGGTGTAATGAGATTGCGAGCACGGTGCGGTGATACTAGATAGTAAATTAGAAACTATCTAATTGAGTCGGATTCGATTGAGGGCAAATCAATGCTTGTGCTGTTATCACCTGCCAAATCTCTAAATTATGAAGCTGCACCTTTGCAATTGCCGGTTACGGATAGATTGCTAGCGGATGAAACGCGGATTCTTTCAAAGTCTACTCGTGGTCTTTCTCGTATAAAATTGCGAGAGTTAATGGGGATTTCCGAGGATCTCGCGAATTTGAATTATGATAGATTTCAAGCATTTATTCCCGAAGGAAATTCAGAAGCTGAAAAACAAGCTGCATTAGCTTTTAATGGAGATGTTTATATTGGGCTGGATGCTGAGTCTCTTGATCAAGAGGCATTGGAATGGTCGCAAGGGACACTCCGAATATTATCAGGGTTTTATGGTTTGTTGCGCCCCTTAGATGCGATGCAGCCCTATCGCCTTGAAATGGGGATCAAGTTGAAAACACGTCGCGGATCAAGCTTGTATGAATTTTGGGGAGATAAAATCTCCAAGCAATTGAATGCGGATCTTGACAAAAATGATGGCGATGAAGTGGTCGTGAATTTAGCATCAAATGAATATTTCAAATCAGTTGATAAAAAAGCCCTAAAAGCGCCGATCGTAAGTTGTGATTTTAAAGACATAAAAGATGGCAAAGCACGTACTCTCGGTTTTTTTGCAAAGAAAGCACGCGGGTTGATGGCGCGTTACATTATCGACAATCGTTTGACGCAGGTTGAGGATCTCAAAGGTTTTAATTCCGAAGGTTACACATTTGATCCGGCGCTATCGGCCAAAGACAAGTGGGTGTTCACGCGTCCCCAACCTGAACCAAAAGGAAAATAGAAGAGGCGCTTAGGCTCTCTTCTTTTTACGGCGGTTCGTTGTGAAGCGTATGAAAGCAAACAACGCTGAGAATACACCTGCAATACCACCTATAGCTCCGATAACTGGTTCATAGTTTTTGGCTAACGTCACGATTTTGTCTAGCTGTTTTACTTCCACTGAAATGCGGTCACGATAGGCGTCCAGCGGTTCTGCTGCATTTGAGCCTTGCGCGTATCCAAAAATCTCAAGGATCAGCATGTGCTCACCTTCTTCAATTGGGGTGACGCGCCATTGCCAGCGGTTTTGAGCGCGTGAAGAGAGGATCTGACGAGAGACAGACATTAGCTCAATGTCAAAAGCTGCCCCAGTTAGCTGTGCTGCAACTTCATCAGATAAAACAACATCACGTTTGACAACTTCACCTTCAAAACCTTCTAGTCCAGCTGCGGGATTGGCTTCGCTTGTTGCATCGATAATAAGAGATACATCAACAGGTTTTCCCAATGCCAATATTTCGGGGGGGCGGTTGTATGCTATCGGGCGAGATTTGAAATTATCCAGTTCACTTGGAGCTGCCGCTTCAACGGTTCTGGTTGCAATAATGGGTTCACCATCTGAGAAGCTGTTAGTACCAACTTGAGCTGGTTGAACGATTCCCCCTGCAGCAGGTGCTAAATCGTTTAAGGCCTCAAAGTCGATATTTCCATCTGCATCTATCAATTCGTCTTCTATGACAATTGGTTCGGGAGCAGGGGGAGCCTCAATTGCTGCTTCTTCAACAGCAGCCGGCATAGCTGGTGCTTCAGCCGATCTGGCTGCAGGCGAGCCTTGCTGAGAGAGCCAATACCAAGCTCCACCACAAACAATGGCAATAATCGCCAAGAGAAAAGAAAACGTCCGCATCAGCCCACTCCAATACCAGTTTAGCTCAACTTGCTATAATGCGCACATTCAATGCTTGGGCGCTTACGTCAAGTGTATTTGGTAAGGTTAATCCTTATTGGCGAAAAAGGCGAATTAAAGACTATCTTCAGCCTACTGAAGGGCTATACGGCGGCGCGTTTAAGGCGGTCGTTGATTGCTTCACCCAATCCTTCTTTCGGGATGGGAGCCACCGCAATATTGCCATATTGCAAATCAAGTATGCGCAACATTGCAAATAGATTTGCGGCGGCTTCTATAAGATCACCTGACGTTGATAAATTGGCGGCCACTTTTTGAGTGGTCGGGCCAAAGCCAAGGTAGGCTTCGTTGCCTTCAGGTTTTTTGGCATTCAAACGCAATTTTGCATTTGGTGCATAATGACGTCGCATCATACCAGGGCTGGCAATCTTTTCTGATGGCGCATCGAGGGGACCTGTAATTGTCTCTATTTCCTCGCGTGCCAGAGCACCGGGGCGCAGGAGAGCAGGGCGTTTATCTGCCAAAGATACGACAGTCGATTCAACGCCGCGAAGGCAAGCGCCACCATCTAAAATAAGATCAACATTGCCAGACAAAGCATCGCTCACGTGTTGCGCTGTTGTGGGAGACAAAGCCTCTGAAGGATTGGCCGATGGAGCCGCAAGTGGGCGTTGTGCAGTTTCTATCAGACCGCGAGCTATAGGGTGGTTTGGAATTCTAATTGCTATTGTGTCCAGTCCCGCTGTGACGAGGTCACTTACAGGGCAATCTTCTGATTTTGGTAGAACCAAAGTAAGCGGGCCAGGCCAAAACTTTTCAGCCATCTTCAATGCCACATCATTAAAACGGGCAAGTGTTTTCGCCATCTTCAGGTTGGGGACATGTGAAATTAGAGGATTGAAGCTAGGACGACCTTTCGCAGCGTAAATTCTAGCGACAGCTTCTCCATTTGTGGCGTCAGCGGCCAGACCGTAAACCGTCTCCGTTGGAATGGCGACAATGCCTCCATCACGAATGATCTGTGCGGCCATTTCCATGGTGTCATGGCTTGGGGTTTGGATTTTATCTGACATTGAGTATCGGGGTCTTTTTTAGCGTGACGCAACTTCACATATGGGATGCGTCACGCTTTAAATCTAGTTTATCTTTGTGGCAACAACATGCACTTTGATATCTACATTTTGAGATGTCGATTTATTTGCTGCAGGGTCTGAGGTTCCGAGATCCAGTGCGACACGGTCTAAAATGAAACTGGATTTCATTTCAGCTTTGTCAGCGTCAAATGATAAAGTGAATGGCATTCGCACAGGGTAGTCATTCCCCTTCAAGTTTAGCACGGCAGTTAATTCGAGCCCATCTTCGGTGATGAATACGCCGTCGGCTGAGAAAGTCGCTGTAGGATGCTTTTTTGTTTCGAAAAAGACGGCACTATTTAAATAAAGGTCACCATATTTATCGCCAGTTTTGGCGCTTGCAGGTTCAACTACAACTTCAATGCGTGCTTCATCTTTTGCATCATCATTATACTCAATTTTAGCGTCCCACTTTTCAAAGAACAGATTGTGCTGCTTGTCATCATAGGTGAACGAGAATTCGATTTTACTGTTTTCTTTATCAATCGTCCAATTCGGAGCGATCTCTGTTTTCTCAACAGGAACTAAATTAGCAGTTTCAGAGGTAGGGGGAGGTGAAGCGGGCTTAGCGGCAGCGGGTGTCATAATCATTCCAAGACCGACAATCCCTGCGAAGAAGAGAGCAGCGCCTCCAAAAGCTATCACACCGCCCTTTGAAGGTTGCCTTACGCCATCTGTTTCACCGAACAGTCCAGGTATCATGCGTGCCATTAGATCATCTTTATCCATAAATTGGTGTTTCAATGCGCCAGCTATGTGTAGGGCCAGTAATACGATAGCCACCCATGCCAACTTGCTGTGAGCGTTTTCTAAAAAGGGATGAATTGCCTCTTTTGTTTCGTTCGTTAGCGAAGCCAAGAAGGGCATATGAGGCCAGTTAAATGTGTCAAAAATAACGGTGGGGATGCCTTTAAGTGAAGCTGATACCAAAACCCATCCGGTCAATGGCATGAGAATCATCAAGGCATAAAATGCAATGTGCACCGCTTTGGCAATTATTGCTTGAGTGTGTTCCATAGGAATTTCTTCAGGTGGCTTATTTAACATTCGCCACAATATGCGCGCTATTGTTAGTATAAGAATAGCGATCCCGATTGATTTATGAAGTTGGTACAAGCTGCCTTTATTGGGAGCGCTACTTGGCAAATCACCCATATACCAGCCCAGACCAATCATACCGATAATTGCAAGTGCAATAACCCAGTGAAGTGCTATGGCGACGGCGGAATATCGATGTTTCAATAGCTGCATTGAGGACTCCAAATGAACCAATAGTTTTGAACCAAATTGATTTTACAAGATTTTTTAATTCTCACCAAATTCGGCTTCAATTTGAAAACGCACTTCATCACTGACAGTGTTGGGTATGTATACATCCATGCCGAAATCTGATCGGTTGAATGAGCCTTTGGCTGAAAAGCCAATTATCGTTTTTCCCGGTGCCCATGGTACAGAGTTTGAACCATTAAATGTGACTTCCAAACTTATTGGCTTGGTGACACCTAATAGGGAAAGGTCGCCAGTAATATAGCCGGTATTATCACCAGTCACCGAAACACTGGAAGAATTGAATGTGATGTCTGGAAATGTATTTGCTGCTAAGAAACGATCATCATTTGCGAGTTCTTCATCCCACTCCTTGCCCTGATCTGGGTGGTTTGCGCTAATGGACTTAGGGTTTACGACGGCGGAAACACTAGAATTTTCTGGATTTTCGCTGTCGAAATTGATTGTCGCGTCAAATTCATCAAACCGCATGGTATACCAAGCTAGGCCCATATGTTTGACTGAAAAAACAAGCGAAGCATGCGATTTATCCAATGTGTAATTACCGGCTTCTACCTCTGCAATTGATTGCTTTGCAGGGGAAACACACGCGGATACTCCGAACATAGCAATTGAAGCCAAGATTATACTTGTTTTGCGAAAAACCGACATGTCAGAACCTTGTCGCATCAGGCTAATTTCCCCATTGTCAAAGTTGATTAGAGAACAAAATGCCCCGCAATAGCAATAACCATGCGGAGCAAATTGGATGAATTGTTTGTGACTGCAGGCTTACTCAGCAGCACTTTCTTTTTCTACCTGTAAAAACTCAGCTGAAATACGAATTGTAACCTCATCGCCAATGCCATACTGAAGGGCGTTTTCAAGGCCAAATTCAGAGCGGGTAATTGTTGTAGATGCGTCAAAGCCAATGATGTCCAAATCGCCTAACCAAGGCTTATTGGCTACCCCATTATATTTTACATCAAGATCTATAGATTTGGTCACTCCCAGGAATGTTAAATCTCCAGTGACAACACCCGTGTTTGGTCCATTCGTTTTTACGGAAGTGGACTTGAAAGTAATTGCTGGGAATTCACCGACTTTGAAAAAATCGTTCGCTAATTCTGTGTGCCATTCATCCGGTTTTGTCGGGTGGTCTGTCTGAACAGAGGCAGGGTTGATCGAAGCAGTAACGGTTGAAGCAGCAGGGTTTTCAGGGTTGAAATCAATGCTAGCATCCCAGTCAGTGAATTTAGCTGTGTATGTGGATAGGCCACCATGGCTTAATTCCCAGAACAGAAAAGCGTGTGTTTTTTCGACATCGTATTGTCCGGCAGTTGTTTCTGCTAGTTGAGTTGCGACTGTTTCCGCGAGTGATGCAGATTTTTCTTCAGCAACAGCACTGATGGGTGTGAATGCAGCAATAGAAAAAATTGATGCGCTAGTTAGCGCGCCCAGAACAGATAATTTCTTCATAAGAATTTTCCAATTTTTGTTTTCGAGTATGAAATCATATGGGTGTCTAGTCCAGCATTTGCGAGGCATTCTCAATCACAATAATGTGATTGATTTTACTTGAATACTGATCATTGGCAGCTATCTACATTTATTTAGAATTAAAAAGCTTCCTTGGAGGGGATTAGGCCATGACAATGCGTATGAGAAAACTAGGACGCACAGATATTGATGTATCTGTGTGTTGTTTGGGCACGATGACTTATGGCCAACAAAATACTGAGCAAGAAGGCCATGCTCAGATGGATTATGCTTTAGAGCGAGGGATCAACTTCTTTGATACTGCTGAGCTATATTCCATTCCGCCAATGGCTGAGACTTATGGAAACACTGAACAAGTGATCGGGAGTTGGTTCAAGAAAAACGGTAATCGTGACAAGGTGGTTCTTGCGTCAAAAATCACGGGTCGATCGAGCGTGATTAACTGGATGCGTGGTGAAAAACCAGTCTTAACCCGCATCGTTAAAGAACAGATTGACCAAGCAGTTGAGCAAAGTCTTCAACGCCTACAAACTGATTACATTGATTTGTATCAACTTCATTGGCCTGACAGAAAAGCGGCGATCTTCGGTGAGAAAATGTCAGAGAGCGATTGGCAAGCTGAGAGAGAGACATTTGACGCGCAACTCAATGCATTAGAAGAACATGTCCAAAAAGGTAACATTCGTCACCTAGGGCTTTCCAATGAATCTCCATACGGCGTGATGAAGTTCTTACAGGCTTCCGAAAAGGGCGGCACTTCTCGTGTTGCTTCAATACAGAACGCATTTAATCTCCTGAACAGAGAATTTGAAACAGCTTTGGAAGAAGTCTGTCGTTATGAAGACGTTTCATTGCTAGCATATTCTCCTTTGGCACAAGGTGTTTTGACAGGAAAGTACAGGGATGGTGCTTTGCCGATTGGGTCACGCAAACAGCTTTTCAATCGATTGCAAAGATATGAAGGACCTATCGCGGAAAAAGCTTTGAATGCTTATCTCGATTTGGCGCTCGAATTGGAAGTAGACCCAACACAATTGGCCATTCGTTTTTGTGATACGCGTCCATATATGGGATCAACCATCATTGGATCAACAACAATGGAACAACTGAAAATTTGTATCGATGCGTTTGATCTTGAATGGAGTGAGGTGATGGAAGATTGCGTGAATGCGATCCATCAAGTGCAACCTAACCCTTGTCCTTAATATGGGGTGAGCAGGGCGTTAAATACGCCCTGCAGCCATGTCTAATGCTACCGTGACAATTGTTTCAGAGTTCAACCTGCGTGTGAGCCCTTCATAGAATTTGGCAACAGAACTCGTTTGGCTTGTATTTAGCTGATACGACCCAAGCAGGCCTCGTTTATCTAAGGCTTTAAGTAACATCTGAACATATTCGGATGTCTTGACCATTGAGAGTTTGTTGCGAGCTTCCATAAAAGCAATAAAATTGGGGTCTTCTGGGGAGCCGAGTTTGATTTTCTTAGGAGTTTGCAGAGTTTCGATAAATTCTGAAGGAGACAAATCTGTCAGCTCTTCATAAATATCCTGTAGATCTTCATTGGTGAATTTGGGGCGCGCGCGCCTTATCATATCAATGACGCGTTGTGTGCTCTCTTGCATGGAGTGACTCCTTACTCGATTCTCACTTCTAAGTAGCAAATCAGAAAAGAGTTATTTTACAATAGGCTTTCACTTTAAGAGAGGTATTCTTTTGAACTTAATTTCTTGCTTGCTTTCCGAAAATAGCGAGACCAATGCCCCCCAGTATGAATAGCGATGAAATTGAAAACCTCGCGCTCCACTCTTCAGCTAAAATGAAGCTGCCACCAATACCCGCAAGAATAGGAACTGAAAGTTGTGAAATTGCCGCGCGTGTGGTGGAAAGGTTTGGCAGTACAGAATACCAAAGAGCATAGCCTAACCCAGAAGTGAGTGCTCCCGACAAAACCGCCAATAAAATACCATAATGAGTTATATTGGTCGGGTTTAAAAATAGCAGAGCAATTGGGCTAGCTATCAAGAAGTTTCCAGCACTTGTTGAAAGTGGATCTGGGGATTTTTGCCCTCTTATTGTGTAACCAGCCCAAGCGATTCCTGAAATTACCATCAGCATGGCGGGTATCAATGGCGGTGCAGTAAGCCCGGGGGACACTAACCAAGACAATGCAAGTAATGCGATGATGGAACCTGAATACTCCCAATAATGCGGTTTTTCTTGTTTGAATATGGCCCAGGCAAACATGGATAGTTGGACGCAGGCGAAGAGAATAAGCGCACCCATACCGGTATCGATTGACACGTATGAATAGGAGAAAGCAGCAGCATACCCCAATAAGAACAAAGCCGAGATTGGATGGCTGCCATTGAGTGCTTGTTTAGAGAGACCATGCTTTAGACCCGTCAGAGCACATAAAATAGTTGCGCCAGAAACAATTCTAATAAGTGTATAGTTTCCAGGGTCAATGAAGGCGCTTCCTGATGCATTTTCGGTCAGCGCGATGCGTCCAATCACTGAATTTGCGGCAAAGGCAAGCATAGCCAAGCTAGTCAATAAAATGAGTTTCAATGGTGATGATCCTGCCGCTTGTGCAATATTGGTATCAATCTTCAAACAATTCTTTGTCTAAGCTTGTGTCTCTTTTGCGGGGGCGATTGGGTATAAGAATCAATGCGCCACCGACACTTGTGGATATGCCGAATATGTAGATTAGATATTCCAACACCCAGCCTGGGCGATTAAATACATTGGTTATTATAGATTGGGTCTTACCCAATCCTTCTTCCAATTCTCTTGCTAGCGTGAGAAGTTCAAGAGCATATCTATAATTGTCTAATTGTGCATTGTAATTCAGATACATAAACCCGCCATACGCGCTGAATAAAACAAAGCGCGAGGCGATATTAACGCGATCCGGATTGATCATGAAAAGTAGACCAAAGATCGCTATGTGGACGCTGACAAAAAATTGCCAAGTGTTTGAAATGAATTCTCGATGTTGTCCGATGAGTTCGTGTATTGCCAGTAGACTTTCTGAATTAATCATCTGGTCCATAACTTCCTCACTATAACAATCGAACTGAACTTATGTTGAGAGTATCAGAGTTTGAGAGCTTGCCCAGCCCCTTCAAAAAAATGGAAAGCGAATAAAAAGAAACCCTTCTTGAAAAGAAGGGCTGATAGTTCGTAGAGATTTGAGAGAGAGTTTAGTTCATTTTGTATTCGAGGGGGAAAACCATATTGTGTGAGATAATGGGCAATCCATTGGCGTCTTTAGCGGGAGAGAATGCAGCTTTGCCGACTGCTCGCTCAGCGGATTTTGCAAAAGCAGGATCGCTACAATCTGCCGTAATATTAAATGGTTGACCTTGTTGAGTGAGAGAGAAAGCGACCATACAGCTTCCAGATAGGCCCTGACGAAGTGCTGATTTTGGATAGGTTGGGATAGGCTGGCGTATCGCCATCGCCACCGTTGGACCAGAATGCATAGATGTGGGGATGATAAAGTCACCGATACTCAATTCGGGTGCGGTGGGATCAATCTTGGGAGTTGGAAGTTCCGGTGCAGAGGTTTTCTGATCGTTGATGATTGGCTTAGCTGGTGGAATAGCCGTTTCTATGCGCTCAATTGGAGATCTTTCTGTCCTTGGCTCATCAACTTTGGGAGCTTCCGGGTGGATATCTCTTATGCCACCAGTTTTTTCTTCAATAATCTCAACTGCATCTATTCGAATAAGATACTCCATCGTCATGAAGAGGCTGAGCGTGACAGCTCCTGCTAAACCAAAGGCGAGGGCTGATTTTGAAATCTCTTTTGCGGGTCGATGAGTCGGTGTATCGGAAAGCGACAATAGTGTTTTTTGATGTAGAATTGCTGCGGACATGATATTCTCCCCATATATCAGAAACTGTTATTAGTTTCTTTGTTGCAAACACAGGTTGATATTAATTTTCCGTAAGGTCAAGCCCTGTTAACTTCGATCACGCGGCACTCACATCGTTAAGGAATGCTTCAATGGATTGCTTCAACTTTTGAAGGTCTTCGGATGTGCTCTGTGTAATATCTTCAACAGCAATAGCGACTTGATTTGTGCTTTTAATCGCGTCGGTTACGGATTCAATATTTGAATTCACGGTTTGAGTTTGTTCCGAAGCACGGCGGACTCGGTCCTGTATATCGCTTGTTGAGGTTTTTTGAATTTCGACTGATTGAGTGATTGTTTCTGCATATTGTGAGACATCTTGCATTGTGCCTGTAATCTGGCTAATGGCGGATGTCACGCTTTGCGTAGAAGTTTGAACTTGTGTGATTTGCAGAGAAATATCCTCTGCTGCTTTTGTTGTTTGACTCGCAAGTGCTTTCACTTCCCCAGCGACTACGGCAAACCCTTTTCCAGCCTCTCCAGCACGAGCAGCCTCGATTGTTGCATTCAAAGCTAAAAGGTTAGTTTGCTCGGTCACATCTTTGATAAGGGAAATTACATCTCCGATCTTTTCGGCAGCTTCGGATAGGGTGGCAACCTTATCATTCGCTGTATTGGATTCCTTATTCGCTTGGGTAATTACATCATTAGTCTGCGATAGTTTTTGCGAGATATCATCGATTGAATTCGCTACAGCATCAGAAGAGTGAGACACTAATTGCACATCTGTTGCTGTTTCTACGGATGCATCATTGGCAGTTTGAGCTTTTTGATGTGATGCCGTAGCGAGTTTTGTCAATCCTTGAGCTTCATCGCGCATCTTGTTCAGGCGGTCTTCAAAAGCATTTAGGTTTGAAGAGGATGTTTGGCTGAAATTCTCAATTAATTTTTCGACTCTTGTTTGTCTTAGCGCTTGTTTTTTCTTTTCTGCGTTTGCTTTTTCTTCCAATTGCGCACGCTCTAATACGCCGTCTCTAAAACCGCTAATTGCTCTAGCCACAGCTCCAATTTCATCGGAACGACTTTGTTCACTGAATGTTGTATCAGTATCGCCTGCGGCAAGCTTTTCGGCATTTTTCACAAGGGAAACGAGTGGGCGGCTGATATTCGCTGCCAAGAAATGAGCTCCAATAGCTCCCACCAAGGCTATGACTAGGGCTATTCCCAAAACAATGAATAGCGATTGTTGAGTTTTTTGACCAGATAAAACAATGCTCTCATTTACGTTGATTTTTGAGGTCTGCGAAATATCCAAAATAAGTTGCCTTAGTGTTTGATTGCTTCGCTCGATTTTTTCGTGAGTGGGTATTTGTGAAGAAGGCTGGACGCCAAGAATGACTGACGTAATTGTGTGCCATTCTTGATAGCTGGACATGAGTTCAGAGCCCATTTCCTGCATTTCAGAAGACAGGCTATTGGCTTGAAGTCCTTCTATAGCTGCAGCAAGAGCGGTCGAAGTTTCGTTGAAATTTTGGGTGATTTCCTCTTGTTCAATGAATTGGGACATGGCCAAGACAGTTCGCACGAGGTCATTGGCTGACGTGAACTCTGCCTGCATTTCCTGTGTATATGATTCAACTCGTGTAATCTTTTGAACCAGTTCTTGGGCTGAATTTTGACTATTCACAGCTTGATAAAAAACACCGCCACAAAGTATGACACCTAAAAATAGACTGCCTAAAAGAGGTATGAAAACTTGGTTTTTAATAGAAAAATTCATTAAGTTACTTCCTCACCGTTACTCTGGTAGAATCGGCATTTGAATTTCTGTTGTTTCAGCAGTGAGAGATTCAAGAAATTCGATTAAGTCCAGACGATCTTCATGTGAAAGTGTGATTGGCTCCATTTTTGGTGAAAGACTTTCTCTTCTTTCAAATGGTGATTCATATGAAAAAATAACCTCCATCAAAGTGGGAACAGAACCGTCATGCATGTAGGGAGCGCGGTGGGTTAAGTTTCTTAAACTTGGTGTTTTAAACGCGTGTTGAGCGTGTAAATTGTTAGGCTCTAAACTGCCGCGTCCTAAATCGTCTCCGGGAATTCCTATGTCGTGAAATTGATTATCGGTAAAGTTCCATCCGGTATGACAGTTTGCGCATTTAGCTTTCCCGATGAATAATTCAAACCCGCGTTTTGCCGCGTCGGTTATGGCCGTTTTATCGCCATCAACCCATCGATCAAATGGTGCCCATCCAGAAACTAAAGTGCGTTCATATGTGGCGAGGGCTTTTAGAATAGTTTTCTGACTTATGCCTTCTTCCGGGAACAGTTTTTTGAACCAATAATTGTATTCTTTGCTTTGACTCAAATCGAATGAAATTTCGTGAAAATCACCATTCATTTCTTCAGGAGCGGTTATTGGGCCTTCAGCTTGTTCCTCGAGGTCTTTTGCTCGTCCATCCCAGAAGAAGGATTTCCCCCAAGCACTATTTAAGACAGTGGGGCTGTGTCTTTTGATGGGAACATTTGCAGCCCCTAAAGGTCGTTCTTGAGGGACTTCAAAACCAAAAGATGGATTGTGACATGTTGTGCAATTGATATTATTGCTTCCCGACAAACGCGGATCAAAAAACAGCATCTTGCCCAATACAGCTGTCTGCGGAGAATAGGGGGCGTGCTCTGGGAATGGGATATCTAACGGTCTGCGATAATCATCTTTTGCAGATTTGGATTCTCCAAATGACGCTGCACTAAACACGACAACCCCAATGAACAGAATAGCGAACTTACTTTTTAAGTTAGATAAACGAGATCCCATATGAGCCAACCTGATGCATTTTATAGTTGTTAAAATAGTCGGTTGGTTAATCTGTAGTAGATAAAGGTAAATAAATTCCGATCAATTTTTAGGGTTTTGAGGCGTCGTTTTATGGGGTGCAAATTGTGGTTGCTGCTGGAAAGAGCAGTGTCATTCATTCGAAATGATGACTAATTCCCTCCAAACCAAGTGAATGTTTCAAACTTAATGCCTCGATCAATCAGAAACTCTTCGATGTCTTTAAAGGCGTTGGGGGATTCACCAAACTGCCTCGACAACATATCAAGAATATCGCGTTGAATATCGCCAGTATTTGCCCGTGGTTTACATGTTTTATCTAACACTCTTTTGAGCGCTGGAACTTCACCCTTTGAGACATGCAAATACCAATCATCGTCAATATTTCCACGATTTACAGTCAGTCGTCCTTTGTCATCAAACGATATCGTTTCACTCCAGAATGGATTCTTCTCTTCTCTATATAGAGTGATCTGATAATTCGGATTTGGACCTGATGAAGAGCTCATTTCTAACTCGCATTTTTTGCTTCACCTTTATCTTGGGACAATGTTTTCGTCTTGGCCAGCTTTCGTTCTCTTAAAGCGATGTATATACCTGATCCGATGATAAGTGGTGCGCCAAGCCACAAAGAAGCTTGCGGCAATTGTTGCCAGAAAACAAACCCGATAGCTGTCGCAAATATCAGGTTTGAATAATCCATTGGCATCACAACTGCTACATTGGCCAATCTGAGAGATTCCGATAATCCCAATTGCCCGATAGTTCCCAGAAAACCAATTAATAACAACAGACCGATAATGTCCCAAGAATGAGGCTGAGCGACCCAAAACATGCCAATTCCAACGATTGGTACCGCCAGAATAGTATAATAAAATACGATGGAAGTAGAAGTCTCCGTCGTGCCTAAACGGCGGATAATGATCATGGTGACGGCACCAAATGTGGCACCCGCCAGCGCGACACATGCGCCGAACAATGGCATGCTGGTTTGCCAAGGCTGAATGGCAATTAAAATGCCTAGAAAACCAATGCTAACTGCTGCCCAGCGACGTATACCGACAAATTCAGATAGAAATATAACGGAGAAAACCGTTGCAATGAGGGGAACGGTGAAGCCGATTGTTGCAGCTTCGGCCATCTGTAAAATAATGACAGCCCAGAAATTCATACCCATCGCGACAATTCCAAAGGCTGCCCGCAACGCATGGCCGCCAAATCGTTTGGTATGAAACCCATCGAAGCCTTGCCGATAGATAGTCCAGCCACCGGTCAGCACCGCACCAAAGAGATAGCGGTAAAACAGAATCTCTATGACATGGACACCTTGTTCACCCACATATTTCACTAAAGCAAACATAGAGGAGAGTACGGCAATCGCGAACAACCGTATTGCTAGCCCGGCAACAGGCCTATCTTGCGAAACATTTGAATGAGTCATCTTGGTTGCTTAGCGTGAAAGTGGGTAAGAGGCAAAACATCTGCCCATCGTCCAAAACAACATTCAATACAAGATTTTGCGCTAATAACTCTTGTTAGAAAAAATAATGCTAAGAATAGTTTTTCTCTCCTATAAACTCTAGCATTCACATTCATTAGTGACGTAGAGGATCTTATAATATGGCATGGGCTGATGTTTTGTCTTTTGTATTCGTAGCTTCGCTTTTGGTGATGTCCCCAGGGCCAAATGGCATGCTCATAGCGAAAACGGTCCCAACTTCTGGGCGGATGGCAGGATTTGCCAATGTGGCAGGATTTATCGCTGCATTTTACGTACACGGCCTTTTGGCCATAATGGGAATTTCTGTGCTGCTTTATAAGTCCGCACTGGCCTTTACAATTGTCAAATATGTTGGGGCGGCATATTTGATCTGGTTAGGCCTAAAAGCTCTAAATGTAGCTTATAAGGGAATTCAGGATACGCCAGAAATCTTACCTGCAAGGCACAAACGGACTCTACAAAATGCCCTGTTAGAAGGCTTTTTGACGAATGCACTCAACCCCAAAGTTTCAATGTTCTATTTGGCGGCTTTTCCGCAATTTATCACTCCAGGTGAAACGACTGTTCTGACTTCATTCTTCTTGGTTTTCTTGCACTCCATGATTAACGCAATTTGGTTTGGCGCGATGGTGTTCTTGTTTTCAAACCTGACCAAATTTGCCCGTCATGGAAGCTTTCAGCGTTGGCTAAAAGGCGTCACCGGCGTGGTGTTTATAGGTTTTGGCGCAAAACTTGCGGTTTATCGTGTGTAGGTGTGCTGGATAAATTACCAGCACTACAGATCCGATAAGTTTGGAGATTGTCCTTCTTCGCCGATCCAAGCTTTGTTAAACAAGTGCCGCGCGTATTTTTCAGATGCTTCATCTCCCTGCGCCTTGTAGGCTTCAGCTAAACCAAATAGCGCATAAGCGTTGTTGGGAGTGTTTAAAAGCGTACGATAAAATTCACGTTCAGCGCGTTCATTCTGTCCGTCTTTGATAAGGTAGGCTCCCAGTGTTTGCCGTGTGTGGTTATACCACCAAGCAGGTTCCATGTATGAAAGCTGGTCTTGAGCGTCTGCAGCTGCGTCCAAAAGCTTTATCGCTTGAGTAAGGTTTTCTTCTGCACCGGCAATGTGGCCTTCAAGAGTTAGTTTGGCGACTTTGACAATGCCCGGTAGAGGCACGCCATAAGGTTCATATTCCTCCAATCCAGAATGGTTTTCCAGAGCACTGAGAGCTGATAATTCTATTTTCGCTTCAGAAATTTGTCCTTGCCGAGCTAATGTTAGGCCACGTGCATATCTCCATGCTGTACGTACATAGAGGTGTGCTTCTGGAGGAGCGGGCATGTCTAGTATATTTTCGTGGCTTCCAAATTGAATTTCCGTCAAAACGGGAGCTGCGGCCACATGCTCGCCAAAAGGGTTCATTGAACTAGGGTCTAATTGCGCTACTTTTTTGAGCTTTTCAGCCATTTGAAGGGCTGTTTCACCATCTCCGCCCATTTGAGCATTTGCGACTAGGAAATGCACATTGTGTGGATAATAGGTGTAGGAATAGGATGTCGCGTTTTCGCTTTGACTAATGTACGCCTCATCAGCCGCGATGGCTTCTACATTGGCTTTGTGTGATTTTTTCCAATCACCTAAACGCAGATAAATGTGCGATGGCATGTGGACTAGGTGCCCAACTCCCAGAGACTGAGCGGCAAGTCGATCCGCATAGCTTTCGGCGCGGAATGGATCCACCGAAGCTTCAGTTGCGTGAATGTAGAGGTGGATGGATGGCGCAAATTCAGGGTCAATTTCCAGCGCATGCTCTAATATTTCAATAGTACGAGCTGTCCGTCCTCTAGGTTCACGTCCATCAGCCTCCCAATAATTCCAAGGTTGAGTGTCTAGATTAGCTTCGGCGGCAAGAGAAAGTATGAATTTGTCATCAGGATAGGAAAGTGTGACTTCATCCATCGCGATAGCGTAAGCTTCAGCAGCTTCTAACACTTCGCCTTCACCGCCATCATAATAGCGGGTTGCCAAAGCGTTGATGAGGGCCGCTTCATGTTCGCTAGCGGAATTGGATAATTCAGTTGCTTTTTGTGCGGCGGAGAGGCCAGCAGCCCCTCGTGAAGAATTATAGGGCGCATTGATATTGCTACCAAAAGATAAGCCTTCTCCCCAATAACACATGGCGCAGTCTGGATCATGTTTTTGTGCTTCACGGAATGAGGCAATGGCTTCATCATGATTGAAATTGACCATGTGGGTCATGCCAATATCAAACCAACGTTGAGCCTCTTCATCCTCCGAAGAAATTGGGTAATGGAAGTTTTTAATGATGTCGTCGGGCAAAGCAAACGGCGCTGCAAATTCGAACACAGGCGTTTTTGCGATTGCTTTTTTTGCAATTGACTTTGCAGTCAGGGGAGGTGCACCGCATTGGCTTTGGGCCAATATAACAGGATCAATGAAAGCCTCTTCTACCGGCTCTTCAGCAAGTGGTTTTTCCGAACCGTATTGATCTGGAAACAAGTATGCACAAGATGATACCGCAAACACACTTATCGACGCACTTAGTAAGCTTAACCGTGACTTTTTCATGATTTCTTCCCCTAGAACCTAAAGAAGAGTGCCGTAGATGTGGTGCTTTGTCTATGGTTGTCAAAAACTGAAAATTAACTTTCTACATTGCTGTGATCAATTACATTTTTTGCGGAACCACGCAAAATCCGTTTTGCTTGTCGTTTAATTATATTGGCGGGATCCGATTGACAGCTATTGATGATAGCACGCTCGATTTTTTCAAAATGGTCTTTATTGTTCATTTTGGTTTCTAAATAGGATAATATTTTTTTTCGGTTTTCTTTGATGCTCTCTCGGTTTGGTCCAACTAGCCTTTCACATAAAATGCTAATTTTAGAGCTGCTTTCTGGATAGTCGTAGTCTTGTAAATAATCTTCTATTATCCAACTACGCACATCGGAGTATCCGGTTTTAAAATTCAATTTTTCTAGAGCCTGCTGGATACTTCGCTCAATAAAAGGTTCGTTCTCTTTGCCTTCAATATACATTTGAGCAATCACAGAAGGGGGAGCCAGCTTATATTTTGTGTTGATTGCTTCGCTAAACAATTCTTGTGGGTCAGTTTCATTTAGTGAATTGATTTGTATTATTCTTTTTACAGCTTCTCTTGCTGCTTGAGGGGTGTTTTTGTTTAGCTTAAGAACTGAAAGAGCAATCCGATCATAGTGAAGAAATTTTTTGATGCGTTCTTCATCTATTTTCCATTCCCCATTTTTTTTGAATGCAAGTTTGGAAAGCTCAACTCGTTCGATGAAGGGATCCAGAACGAATATTTCCTCATTAAAAAACAGCCTTTTATGTTCATTTAGTTTGAACGAACTGGTTATAGCTTGTGTCAAAGCTCCCAAAAATACGATGTCTACGATTGCTCTAGCTATAAATACTACGTGGAAGGAATAAGGCCCGACAGATTGAATGGTTGGATTAGAATCCACTTTGTAAATATCAGCCCAATCTACAAAAGGAATCGCCTTGGCCAATTCGGTGCCAAAAAAAGCTAACCACTGGATAAAGCTAGTTTGCTCTGCAGTTATCAATCCATTGTTCTGTAGGCTGAAAAGGTGAACATCTGGAGAAAAAGCGAGAGTCGTAAGATGCGCTTGGCGCATAGCTAACGGTAGCATCACAATAAGGGATAACAGTGCCAAAAGGGCCTCATCCCGCAGATCTTGTTCAACACCTATACTGAGTTTGGATTCATCGGCCTTGGGATTGCGAAGTTTTATTTCTCGGTCCGCTTCCACCCAAGACCACCTTCGAGCCACAGCGGTGGAAATGATAAAGCCAAGTACAATTGGAAGTAAGCCAAACGGTGCAGGTAGATACCACGATAGAACTGCCAGTGGTATTAGGTAAGATGTTATTGTGAAATACCTGCCAAATGTTGAATTCATCGTGACGCCTACAGTCGGTGCCACAACATAAACAAAGAAAGCATCAATAATACTTAGAGCACTGCCGAAGGTGGATAGCAGGAAGCCAAAAGGTGTTTTTTTGCTGAAAACATGCCGAAAAAACTTTGAAACGAATGACCAATGAAGCGAGGCGGCAATTCTTGGCAAAAATATCAGGAGTGCAAAAGCAAAAGCTATCACTGCAAGAACAAGAAACCCTTCATCATCTTTTAGGGTGAATGAAACACCATTATTCGCAACATATCCTTTTTGTAAGTTTCCTGCGATGTAAATCACTGTAGCTAGGATGATAATTGATGCGAATATCAGTCCACCCGGCACTGATTCTTTATTTACAATTGGTTTGCAAAAAGCATCGATGCGACGATGTTCCATAGCGTGGTTATAGAAGTAGACACATGCTGGAGTAAAACCAAACATTGTGATTGTCAAACCGAAGGTTAGCAACTCTTCTTTACTGTCGCTGTGGAGTGGGGATGAAGAGAACCACCAACAACAAGAACTTCCCATAAGAACCCAAAACAAAGAGAGAAGTACTGTTTCAGATTGTTTGGAATTACTTTCTTCTTCTACGACTTTCTCTGAGGCATCCATTAATGCCAAGCCATTAGAGCCAAATTGGCTTTTTAAGTCTTCAGATTGCATTTGTTCCCCCGCCATAAGGTTGTTACAACCTTAAGTGAGTTATTGCATCGCGTTAATGTTTTGGAAAGTGTTTTGTTTGGCTAAAGACAAAAAAGCCCGCCAGATTTCTCTTGCGGGCTTTCTTATTTCTAAATTACGCAGCGGATTGCAAATCCGGGTAATGTCTACAAATCAGCGTAGACGTGTTTTTCTTCTTTTGCGCCTGGGTGGGTACAAGCGCCTAGGTGAGCAGGGCCTACTGTTTTTGTGTATTTGTAGAGCGCACCCGTGGCGTAATTGTTTTCGCGTGGTTTGAAGTCTGCCTTGCGTTTGGCTAGTTCAGCGTCATCCACTTCGAGTTCGATTGTGCCTTTTTCAGCATCGATAGAGATGATGTCGCCATCTTTCACCAAACCAATCGGGCCGCCATCATAAGCTTCTGGTGTCACGTGTCCGATACAGAAACCACGTGTGGCACCTGAGAAGCGGCCATCTGTGATCAATGCAACTTTGTCGCCCATGCCTTGGCCGTAGAGTGCAGCTGTTGTGGCAAGCATTTCACGCATGCCTGGGCCGCCTTTAGGACCTTCATAGCGGATAACCAGCACTTCGCCTTCTTTATATGTCTTGTCGCGAACTGCTTCAAAACAATCATCTTCTGAATCAAATACACGGGCAGGGCCACTAAATTGTTGGTGGGCAAGGCCAGCCACTTTCACGATCGCGCCATCCGGAGCCATTGATCCTTTTAGACCAACAACACCACCAGTTGGTGTGATTGGGTTCGTCACTGGGTAGATAACTTTTTGAGTGTCATCGAATTTCACATTCTCGATGTTTTCCGCCAAAGTTTTACCCGTCACAGTGATACAATCACCGTGCAAATATCCACCATCTAGCATTGTCCGCATCAGCATTGGCATTCCGCCAGCTTCGCCCATGTCCTTGGCCACATAACGGCCACCTGGTTTCAGGTCGGCTAGGTAAGGCGTCTTTTTGAAGATCTCGGCCACGCGTTCAAGTGGGAAATCAATGCCAGCTTCATTCGCCATGGCAGGAAGGTGAAGACCAGCATTGGTTGAACCACCTGTTGCAGCAACAACCGCTGCAGCGTTCTCAAAGGCTTCAAGAGTACAAATATCACGTGGACGCAAATTGCGCTCAATGAGGTCCATTACGGCTTCACCAGTGGCGACTGCGTATTGATCGCGGTTCTCATATGGAGCAGGTAGGGCGGAAGATAGAGGTAGGGCTAGCCCAATGGCTTCAGACACACACGCCATTGTGTTTGCGGTGAACTGACCACCACATGCACCAGCTCCTGGACAAGCAACTTTCTCTAGTTTGTTTAGCTTCGTTTCGTCCATGTCGTTTGCACCAACGGCAAAAGACCCAACAGCTTCAAAAACGTCTAATACGGTTACATCTTTGTCTTCAAAGCGGCCTGGAAGGATAGAGCCCCCATAAAGGAAAGCTGAAGGTACGTTTAGACGTAACATAGCCATCATCATACCAGGCAGAGATTTGTCACACCCGGCAATACCAACAAGTGCATCGTAGAAATGTCCGCGCATTGTCAGCTCAACAGAGTCAGCGATTGTGTCGCGGGATACAAGCGAAGAGCGCATGCCTTCGGTACCCATTGCGATACCGTCAGTTACTGTGATGGTACAAAATTCACGGGGAGTTCCATTTGCTTTCTTCACACCTTCAGACACAGCGTGTGCTTGGCGTAGAAGGGCGATGTTACAAGGGGCAGCCTCATTCCATGCAGCAGCAACACCAACAAATGGTTGTTCAATTTCCTTAGTCCCGAGGCCCATAGCGTAATAGTATGAGCGTTGAGGCGCTTTCTTTGGGCCAATTGTAACGTGACGCGAAGGTAATTTTGACTTGTCGACCATGGAGAAGACACTTTCTTGGGGCATATTCTTTTAAATTCTGGGAGAGGTTATGGCCCATCAGGTGCAAAACAGGAAGAGGCGTTATGTCCTTGTTCAGGATGATTTTGTATATTTCTGATGGTTATTTTGCTGAAAAAAGAGGTTTTGCAGCATGAAGTTGGTATTATCGGGATGTGTTTTTGAACTAATTGAGAATAGTTCAGGCCATGCTGCCGAAAAAACAATTATGAGTTTTAGTCCGAACCTCGAAATATGTTCCGCAATTTACAGCGGACCAAATATAGAATTTGGGCAAGTGTTAGTTTCAGATGACTGCATGCTGTATCATGCGTTAGATAAAGCAGGAAAATTGGCGGCTGGCCAAGCAAAAATCTCAATCCAACAAGATGATTCTAATGATGTATTCATGAAATTGGAATGGAGTTGGTTGTCTAGCGATAGCTCGTCTGGAGAATCGTTATGGAAACTCGTGAAATGCTAAGCTCTGAGTGGAATGTTGTTTAGATGGAAGATGCATCAAATTTTGACGCTGTTGTTTTTGAAATGGTGTCGCCTGCAGGATACAGCAGGTCTGCTGAAGATATTGTTGGGCAGGCGCCGCTTCCTTCTCAAATGCCTGACAAGAAATATGGTCCATCTGTCTCAACACGGGAATTAGCTGACGACGTTCAGGCATTGGATCAGGAACTTGATGCTTTTTCAGTGTCTGGCCAAATTATGTTGGCTTCACCGCCAAATAGTCAGCGATTTTTCGGACGGCCTGAAATACACGGTGTGCCGGCTCCTCATGTTGAAAAGCGTCTAAATGAAGTTGATTGGACTGGAGAGGTAACCGAGGTCATTGGAAATCAGTCTCAGTATCCTTTTACGGCTATTGGACGGCTAAGCTACAGTATTCAGGGAGTTGTTCGTCAATGTACGGCCTGGGTTGTTTCCGAACGAGTAGTCGCAACGGCAGGTCATTGCGTGTATTCGAGAAATAAAAACGAACTCGCTGATTGGACAATATTTGAACCTGGTTATCGCGCAGGAATTAAAGGTGAGCAATGGGTTGGTGTCCGCGGCTATGTTTTGGAACAATGGGTAGAACCTCAAGAAGGCGTTTCAACCAGCCCGTATGATTTTGCATTCATCGTTTTGGACAGACCAATTGCTTCTCAAACAGGGGTATTAGGTGTGCGTATTTCCAATCCGGATAAACCGTCTGCAACCTTTAGTTTGGGCTACCCTCAAAAACCTACGGTGGGATTCGCATTCGATGGGAATGATCTTTATGCTTCTACTGGAAATGTGAAGTCGGCAGGGCTTGGTGTTTTGGAAACCGAAAATAGACTAACAGAAGGCTCATCAGGTGGGCCTTGGTTAACAAAAACCATGGACGGCATAGTCGTTACGGGTATTAACTCGAACAAACCTGTCGGCAATGACAGTGTGACTTATTCTCCGCTGATTGGTCAGAGTTTTATTGAACTGTTTTCGCGTGTTCTGTCCGACATGACGGGGGTTTAGTACTTAAAGGTGACGTTGATTTATTTTGCGGCACCATTTCCAAAAGCGTTTTTACTCTATTAGATTTGATAAAAAAGCGAATAGGCCTTGAGGGAACACCGGACATGAAAAAGACAAAGCAAGATGAGCCGGCGAGTGATGTTGATCAAGCAGCTGATGAAGCTCGTAAACAGGAATTTTTCGGTAAAACAGGCCGTATTAAGTTAGAATATCCGTTTGAAGAAAAGCCTGAACCAGGGGAAGTCATAGAAGTTGCTCCAGGGATTTTGTGGGTGGCCATGCCTCTTCCGATTAAAGGATTGGATTGGATTAATCTTTGGCTGATCGAAGAAGAAGACGGTTGGGCGTTGGTCGATACAGCGATGAATATGGACGAAACACGTTCATATTGGGAAACTGTGTTTGAGAATCATCTCAAAGGAAAACCGATAACCAAGGTTATTGGAACGCATCTTCATCCCGATCATATTGGTTTAGCAGGTTGGATTACTCGCAAGTATGATTGCGACCTGTGGATGACGCGCAGCGAGTACATTATGTGTCGCATGCTTATCGGGGACACAGGAAAACCGGCACCGCCAGAAGGCGTAGATTTTTTCGCCAAGTCTGGTTGGACTTCGGAAATGCTAGATCATTATCGCAATAGATTTGGTTTTTTTGGAAAGATGGTTTGGGCAATGCCTGAATCATTTCGTCGATTGCAAGATAATGACCGATTGGAAATTGGTGGCAGGGAGTGGCGTGTCATCGTCGGGACAGGGCACAGCCCCGAACACGCTTGTCTGTATTGTGAAGAACGAAATGTGTTGATCTCCGGTGATCAACTTCTTCCGCGAATATCTTCAAATGTGTCTGTCTATCCGACTGAGCCTGAAGCAGACCCATTGTCTGACTGGTTGGACAGTTGTGCCAAGTTGATGGAGGAAGTACCTAAAGATGTGCTGGTTTTGCCCGCGCACAACAAACCTTTCAAAGGAGCGCATCCAAGATTGAAGGGCTTGATAGATGGGCATCAAAGGCAGTTGGAGCGGTTGTGGCAACGTTTAAAAGAACCAGCAAGCGCAGTGGATGTTTTTGGTACTTTGTTCTTCCGCAAAATTGGTCAAGGAGATTACTTTACAGCAACCGGGGAAGCAGTTGCTCATCTCAATTATCTTTATGCTCGTGGTCGTATTTCTCGAGAATTGAAGGATGGTGTTTGGATCTATGAAGCAATCACCTAATTTTGATTGCTCATGAGAGAATGATATGAAACTGCTGCTTTTTCAGCAAAAATTCTACTTTTTTGCGTGATTGCGCCATTTCAATACCATTTTTCCGCATAAATAGTGTTGTCCGTTGAAGCAAAAACGGCGATGACGACAGATCAAGTCATTTTGTGATTTGGTGTGAATGAAGCAATTTAATAACGCGGAAAGTTTGAAATGACACTTGAAACTGGCAATGAGAGCGGACGCGTTGATGATAAAGATTCAGAAGAAAAACTGACAGGTCTTGATTGGTGGATCCATGAAGCCAAAGAAACTGGTATGACTGTCGCCATCTTTTTGCCTATTTGGCTATTGCTGACTTCATTTGTGTTTGAGCTTCGTTCTATTCCTTCTGAAAGCATGGTCCCTAATCTGCAGGTTGGAGATCGTGTGGCTGTTTCCAAATACGCTTATGGGTATAGTCGATATTCCCCAGCTTTTGGCATTGGAACATGGTTTACAAAGGAAGATAAGTCTAAACCTGATCAGCGCATGATGGCTTCCACACCAGAGAGAGGGGATGTTGTCGTATTTAGGCATCCCAACGACAATAAGGTGATGATTAAGCGATTGATCGGATTGCCGGGTGATCGCGTGCAAATGGTAGATGGCCATTTGCATTTGAATGGGGAGCCTGTTGAACGCGAGGTCGTTCGTCGTTTCCGTTACACGCCTCATGGCCGAGCGGTTCCTGAAAATGCAACGGAGTATCGTGAGACATTACCAAATGGCGTAACATATCTCACGCATAAATTTGCGGGTGCTCAATCTTATGATGACACGCCGGTATTTGTTGTGCCTGAAGATCATGTTTTCATGATGGGTGACAATCGTGACAATTCAGAAGATTCTCGAGCGCCAAGAGGGCATCTGGAATTATACAATAATGATCCAACAGGATGGGGGGGGCGTCGCTTTCGCGTGGGAAGTACGCCAGAGACTGTCGGATTTGTGCCAATGGATCATTTGATGGGACGAGGGGAAACTGTTTTCTTCACTCTGTCAGGATGTAAAAAAGCACCGGAATCGAAATGCCCGACCTCTCGAGTATGGAAAGGGTTGTAAAAAGCAAAATTGATTTAGAGTTTTGGTGTGAAATTCGCATAAGAATGAGTTAGTCGCGCCGAATGTGTATCAATTTGCTTTTCAATGGTCTTTTCGATGAAGTATAAAATTGTAAGTCCTGAGAATTTAAGTGAAGGTGAAATAGCATCTTGGCGTGATCTCATTTCTGTTGATGGACGATATGTAAGTCCTTATTTTCAGCCAGATTATTGTCAAATCGTTGGGCAGGCGCGAAACGATATCAGTGTCATTCTCGCAGAAGATGATAAAGCTGGTTTAGTTGGTGTTTTCCCATTCCAATCATCTGGTGTTGGGTTACGGTTGGCTAGACCAATTGGGGCACCGTTCACCGATTATAACGGTCCAATATTGAAACAGGGGTTTGCACATATCGCGAGTGATATGCTCTCCTATGCAAAAGTTTCAGTTTATAGCTTTTCAGGTTTTCCAATTACCGGTGATGCAATTGATGCCAACACTGATGAAGAGATTGATATCGCTAAAGTTGATCCGGAGTTGCTCAGCTTTGGCATGAGTGTCAGAAACAAGACGCGAGCATTTGTTGCGGATTTATCTATTGGGTATGCCGACTACTTAGAATCTCGTCGTTCAGAATTTCCAAAGCATTTTAAAAAGTCTCGCCGACTGTGGAGACAGGCTGAAAAAGAAGCCGGAAAACTTGAAATTCAATTTCACGAGCCTTCTGAAGAAGCGTTGAATACACTTATTGATTGGAAGCGAGAGCAGTTTGTAAGGACAGGTCTGCATGATGTCCTGGGCCCCCAATGGTCGCGCGATATGCTGAAAAAATGTTTTTCTGCTCAGAGTGAAAATTTTGCAGGTGTTCTCACGACACTTCGCTGTGATGGAAATTTGATGGCCGCTGAGTTTGGAGTGAGGTCAGGAGATCTTCTCCATGGGTGGGTATCCGGTTACAACATTGAGTACCACTCGTATTCTCCGGGGATGTTGCTTCAAACAAGATTGCTCGAAGAGGCAAGTAAAGCAGGCGTGAAGACAGCCGATCTTGGGATTGGTGCAGAACATTATAAAAAATATTATGCAAGTTATCAAAGACCTGTGAGCCAGGGCGTGTTGTCTGCGACTGGGTTAACAGGAGCTGTGCGTGGGTTGGGTGGCGAGATTTGGAATCATATTGAAGCCGCACCTTTGGGGCCAGTATCGAATTTTGCTGGAAAATTACGTCGTCGTTTGGACGTGATATTATCCGTAGAACAAACTATGGCTGGCCGTAGGCAGGGCATAATTCAAGCCTTCAAAAAGTAGCTTTAAAATCATCCGCTCACGGATATAAATCTTTTAAATGTGCGAATTTTTGTGTTTTAACATGAATATTATCGGTCTCATTTGAAAGACGGACTTGCTCACTTCAGAAGAGATGAGTAAACCCTCAAGGTATTGTGGTAATTCAGAGTTGTCGCAACCAGCTTTTTTTGAGGGATTGTATTTTTCGTGTCGCAAAAAACTGATCATAGCGAAACAACAATTCCGCCAGTTTCTCGCGCTAATACACAAGTGTCCAAGGTAGGCAGAATCATTATTGGTCGTCATGGGCGTCCTGATAAAGATCGAGAACTAGGGCCACGCCTTACGGCGACTCAATACCTTGCATGGTGGGCTTCCTATGAGGAGGCATCTTTGAAAGACAATGGCCAAGGGCCATCAAAACGATTGTTGGAAGAGACGGGTTCAGCACCATTCATCAATACAAGCATTCGCCCAAGAGCCATACAAACTGCTCAAGCGATTTCGCAGGGGCGTGAAGTACGGCAAAATGCAATTTTCATTGAGGCACCACTTCCACCACCAAATTGGCCAGATTTTTGGCGGTTTTTACCTAAACGCTGGAATGTAATTTCTAGAGTTTCATGGTGTTTTGGTTTTTCCGGAGGTCAGGAAAGTCAAAAAGAAGCGCGTATTCGCGCCGATGAGGCCTCGGATGTGTTGATCGCTCAGGCCGAAAGTGGACATGATTCTGTGTTGGCTGCCCATGGTTGGTTTAATCGGATGATGCGCCCTGAATTAAAACGTAAAGGCTGGAAATGCACCTATGATGGTGGTGATAGCTACTGGTCTTTCCGAATTTATGAAAAACATAGTTAAATAAACAGATTCAACGCTTGTTTGATAACGAGCTGAATCGTATGTTCAAAACAGTATTGTTTCTGGAGGACCATAATGGCAGCGGCTTCATCGAATAAAGATATTCCAAAAATGAACTTTGAAGATGCACTAGCTGAGCTAGAGCGTATTGTTCAAAAACTGGAAAGTGGTGATGTTGCACTGGAAGACTCCATATTGATCTATGAGCGTGGTGAAGCATTGAAAGCGCACTGCGAGAAAAAGCTAAAAGCAGCGGAAACAAAGGTAGAGAAAATCGTTGTTGGTTCAGATGGCGCATCTGCGGCAGGAATTGAGCCAAGCGAAGTTTCATGAGCGAAAATTCCGAATCAGACATTAGCTTTGAGCTAAAACTTGCTGAATGTGCAGACAAGGTCACTGTCGCCTTGGATAAAATGATCGCGCCAGCTGTGGGGCCTGAGGCCCAATTGATGCGAGCAATGCGACATGGTGCATTGGCAGGCGGAAAACGTTTGCGTCCATTTATTGTGATTGAAGTTGGTCGGATGTTTGATGCACCCGAAAAATCGCTTTTGCGTGCAGCGAGTGCGCTAGAAGCAGTGCATGCTTATTCTCTCGTGCATGATGATTTACCGAGCATGGATGATGATGATTTGCGCCGTGGTCAGCCGACAGTTCACAAAGCTTTTGATGAAGCAACTGCGGTGTTAGCAGGGGATGCGCTACAAACGCTCGCATTTGAAATTCTTGCCAATACTGAAACACATGGCGATGCAAATGTGCGTTGTAAATTGATAGAGATATTAGCTTTATCGTCTGGTGCTCGCGGAATGGTGGGCGGACAAATGATAGATATGGCTCCATCCTTCGACGAAGATGACGCATTGAATATTTTAGCACGTATGCAACGAATGAAGACAGGTGCTTTGATTTCGTGTGCCGCAGAATTTGGCGCTATTATTGGTGGAGCAAGTGAAAATGAGCATCAGGCTCTTGCTGGCTTTACGACTGATTTGGGACTGGCATACCAGATCAAAGATGATTTATTGGATGTGCAGGGAGAAGAGGCTGTCGTAGGTAAGGCTGTTTCTAAAGACAAAGACGCGGGTAAACAAAATTTCGTCTCACTTTTGGGTGAAGAGAGTGCGATTTCGCGTGTAGAAATGCTAGCCGATCAAGCAAAACAACACTTGTCAGTATTTGGAAGTCGGGCCAGTACTTTAATACAAACAGTGGATTTTGTGTTAGATCGTCGTCATTAAGACGACAACTTTGTATAGTCTGTAATTAAATAATGAATAAGAAAACAACACATCTGGATGCGATTACGTCACCAGCAGACCTTAAAGATAAGTCCATTGAAGACTTACAAAAAATTGCGGGTGATCTCCGTACAGAAACTATTGATGTCGTTTCAAAAACGGGTGGGCATTTAGGCTCAGCGCTCGGTGTTGTTGAATTAACAGTCGCAATTCATAATGTGTTTGATACGCCCAATGACAAGCTCGTTTGGGATGTCGGGCATCAATGCTATCCGCACAAAATATTGACAGGCCGCCGCGATGAAATGCCTACATTGCGTCAAGGTGGAGGTTTATCCGGGTTTACGAAGCGATCTGAGAGTGAGTACGACCCGTTCGGTGCAGCCCATGCAGGGACTTCTATTTCAGCAGGTGCTGGATTTGCCACTGCGCGCGACCTGAAAGATGAAGACCGTAATGTTGTCTGTGTGATCGGTGATGGTTCGATGACGGCGGGCATGGCGTATGAGGCCATGAACCATATGGGGGGGCTTCACAAGCGCATGATTGTTATTTTGAATGATAACGACATGTCGATTGCGCCACCTGTAGGGGCATTGAGCCATTATTTATCCAAGACTGTTTCATCCAAAGGCTATCGCCAGCTTCGTAAAGCTGGGAAGATGGTTGCGAAAACGGTTGGACTAGAAAAACCAGCAAAAAAGGCTGAGCACTATGCGCGTGATTTTGCGCTAGGTGGAGCCATGTTTGATGCGCTTGGTTTTTATTATGTCGGTCCGATTGATGGACATGATTTAGACACACTGATCCCAGTGTTGGAAAATGTACGCGATATGCAGAATGGGCCTGTGTTGGTTCATGTTGTGACCGAAAAAGGCAAAGGGTTTGAACCTGCCGAAAATTCAGCTGACAAATATCACGGTGTGTCGCGTTTCAACGTGATTACAGGTGAGCAAGCTAAGTCAAAACCAAATGCGCCAAGTTATACAAATGTGTTTGCAAATGAGCTTATACGTTTGGCAAAAGACGATGATCGCATTGTAGGAATTACTGCAGCCATGCCATCAGGGACGGGCATGGATAAGTTTGGCGATGCATTTCCAGAGCGAATGTTTGATGTTGGCATCGCGGAACAGCACGGCGTAACATTTGCTGCAGGTATGGCAGCAGATGGTATGAAGCCATTTTGTGCGATTTATTCCACATTCCTACAACGCGCCTATGACAGTGTTGTGCACGATGTAGCCATTCAGAAATTACCAGTGCGATTTGCAATTGACCGAGCAGGATTGGTGGGTGCTGATGGTGCCACGCATGCGGGCTCATTTGATATTGGATACCTCGGTGCATTGCCTGATTTTGTGCTTATGGCAGCCTCTGATGAAGCTGAACTTCAGCGCATGGTGGCTACAGCGCATGTGATTGATGATCGTCCAAGTGCGTTCCGATTCCCACGCGGTGAGGGTGTGGGTATAGATCTATGGGATCGTGCAGAGCCACTGGAAATTGGTAAAGGACGGATCGTCAAAGAAGGTACAACTGTAGCTATTTTATGTCTTGGTGCACGTTTACCGGAGTGTATGCAAGCAGCTGACATGTTGGGTGCTCAAGGCTTGTCTACAACGGTTGCTGACGCTCGGTTTGCAAAACCATTGGATGCGGATTTGATTGAGCGCTTGGCCAAAGAGCATGAAGTGCTGATTACCGTGGAAGAGGGCGCACGCGGTGGGTTTGGTTCTTTTGTGTTAGAGCATCTTGCTAAATGCGGTGCTTTGGACAGTGGACTGCGAATTCGTCCAATGACATTGCCAGATGTTTTTCAAGACCAAGGAAAACCAGAGGCTATGTATGAGGAAGCTAATCTATCGGCTAATGCAATAGCAACGCAAGCAATCTCAGCGCTAGGGCGTGGTGATACTGCAAAACTGAAATTGGTTATGGGCGGTGCTTCTAAAGCCTAGTTTGATCGACTTTTGATATCCTTGATCATGAGCTGTAGGTCTCGATCTTCATTCCATTTTTTTGCGACTCCCTTCAGCAGACCTTGAGTTTCAAAACCAAATTTTTCATGGAGTTTTATAGATGCTGGATTACCTGCATCTATGGCGGCAATCATACGTTCTAATCTAGAATCATTTATGGCTCGCTGGATGAGTTCTTTCATAATCACATTGCCGATACCTTGGCCCTGTGCAGTTGGCGACACATAAACTGAGTGTTCAACGCTAATATCGTAACCTGATTTATTGCGAAAAGGACCGTACGCTCCATACCCCAGCACTTTATTTTGTATATCTAATGCAACTATGCATGCATAATTATTGGCGTGGAGATTGTGCATCCATGCGCGTCTATCATTCATGGTGTCTTCTCGTTCGGTCCACACGGCGAATGTTTCTTTGACGGCGTAATTGAATATATCAAGAATGCCCTGCAAGTGTGCTTCTGTTGCATTTACAATTTGGATCTTGGAAGTCATACCAGAATTTCACCTGCATCGTTGGGAAGGATAAGAATGATCAAAAACGAAAAAGATTCCAGTCCCTTCATACGCGACGTTGGTTCAGATGGTAGGTTGTACTCGCCTTCAACTGAGCGCAATCGGGACATTGTTCGAGACGTGTTTTCTAGCGAAATGTCCGCAAATGCAAGAGTGCTCGAAATCGGTTCCGGTTCAGGTCAGCATTGCGTCCATATTCTAGGCAATTTCCCTAATATGAGGTGGATTGGCAGCGATGTATCCGAAGATGCTAAAGTCAGCACACTCGCTTGGATAAAGCATGAAAAGCTAGAAGATCAATTTGAAGGTTTTCATTCTATTGACGCATCGAAAACTGACTGGGGAGTCAATGGGCAAGTCGATGGAATATTATGCTGTAACGTCATTCACATATCGCCTTGGAAGGTTGCACAAGGGCTAATGGCGGGAGCTAGTCGGTATTTGACTGAGGGGGGGAAGTTGTTTTTATACGGACCATTCAGACGAGATGGGGCGCACGTTTCAGAATCCAATATAGCGTTTGATGAAAGCCTTAAAAGTCGAAACGAAAGCTGGGGTGTAAGGGACCTGGAACAGGATGTTGTTCCAGTTGCTGAAGAAAACGGCCTGAGACTCCTTAGAGTTCATGACATGCCTGCAAACAATTTTGCTGTGATTTTTGAAAAGTAGAAAAACAATGACAAAAAAGAACGCTGCTGATCAAGTTGAGGTGGAATTGCAAAGGCTGGATTTAGCCTTAGTCGCGCGTGGGTTGATGGATACGCGCGCGCAGGGGCAGGCAGCAATTAAAGCGGGTAAAGTGACTGTTGATGGAGAGGTCTGCAAAAAGGCCTCAACAAAAGTATCTTCAGCTCAAGATATTCTTGCCGAAAAAGAGCACCCATATGTGTCGCGCGGCGGCATGAAGTTAGCGCATGCTATAAAGGTGTTTAACGTCGCATTTGAAGGTAAAACAGTGTTGGATGTCGGGGCGTCTACTGGTGGTTTTACAGATGTTGCGTTGCGCGCGGGGGCAAATAAGATTTTTGCTGTTGATGTAGGACGAGATCAATTGCACCAGAGCCTGCACAAAGAAGACCGCATCGTGTCTTATGAAGGCGTAGATGCGCGCAAGCTTGATGCCCGTCTAATTCATACGTCTCCGGATGTTATCGTTTGCGATGTCAGCTTTATTAGCTTGAGTAAGCTGCTTAAACCTGCTCTGAAACTTGCAGCAGATCGAGCGGATCTGATTGTGCTTTTTAAGCCCCAGTTTGAGGTCGGAAAAGACAATATTGGCAAAGGCGGAATCGTATCCAATCAAGGAGCCATTGCTAAGGCCCGAGACAAATTTGATGAATGGTTGGAAGGTGCTGGATGGCGAGTGGAGAAGTCTTGCCCTAGTCCGATAAAGGGAGGGGATGGCAACCGCGAATATTTAATCCATGCTAAGCCAATTAAGCAGGGATGGACACCTTAAATAGATCTGCAGTTCGTGTTGGTAAAGTGTAGCGGCACCGTAGTGCCACATCAACTTGCGTCAATGTAGCACTCCGGGCCTATAAGCCCTGGGTTGGGGGGACGGGCTTATAGATTGTCAGCCGGTATTTTCCAGCAATAGTTATCGTTGATTGTGACAATATGTGTTTTCATCGCATCAACTTGGTTGATTACTTTAGACACCAAAAACGCAGGCACGTCATCTAATTTATTAAAAACTGTGTTAATCTATAAGCAGTATTCGTTAGCACTTCAATGAAGGGTGGTTTTTTTCTAATGTGCAGCTAAGTAGTTTACTTAGTGCAACTCAAATTACACAGTGCAATAGAGTTGCAAATACATGAAATCTCGCCTTAACGCGGAAAATTTCTCCTTCCTTTACTGCAAACTACTGAAAATGGATTCGGTTATGCAATAAAAGAAGGAAGCCTGCATTGTCCCCATCTTCCAGCAATTTGACTTTCGTTCATGCCAGATGAACGAGAGATGAAACGCGGGTGTTATTGATCGTTATTTCTTGTTTTTGATAAACCAAGCAAAAGCATTCGCTATTTCGATTTGTTCGTCTAATAGCCATCCAGCTTCGATATGGAGCGTATCGGGCTTTACTTGTTTAGCAAGTTTACGTTGCCATTTGGGACGGAACATTGGTGCAAATGGTTTGGCGCATTCAACCAATGGCGAGTTTAGATTGATCCGAAGAGTAGCGCGGGCAGAAGGTGTCTGGTTTTTTCGACGTTTCTCAATCAATTCCACGGTGTTGATCGTGTCCCATGGCAAATGCCCAATACCGTCAATATCAGTGCCTTCATCTGTAAGTCTCAGGACAATACGTCGTGAGTTTAGAAATGGCCAATGCCAAATGGCAAATCCGGTGAATATTGAAGAAGAGAGTGTGAATATCAGTCTATCAAGATAGACACCTGCTAAGCCTAGAATTCCTCCTAAAATAAGAGGAATACCAATATAGGGCCACATCAGGTCAGCTCGATAAGCTGTCGAAAACTCCCGCATCTCCATATTACATACCGCCCATCTGCCCCCGGTGCCGTAATTTGTGATCAGCCAAAACGCATGCCATCATAGCTTCAGCAACAGGCACACCTCGAATGGCGACACATGGGTCGTGGCGTCCCTTGGTGCGGATATCCACTTCATTTCCGTTCTTATCGATTGATTTGCGTTCAGTCAGAATTGAAGATGTGGGTTTTAGTGCCATTCGCACAACAACATCTTGGCCAGTAGAAATGCCGCCCAGAACACCACCATTATTGTTGGTTAGAAATTCAGGACCATCTTCACCCATACGCATTTGGTCTGCATTGGTTTCGCCGGTGAGGGCAGCAGAATCAAATCCTGCTCCAATTTCCACACCTTTGACGGCGTTGATTGTTCCCATTGCCATGAGTAGATCTGAATCGAGTTTTGAATAAATAGGGGCTCCCCAACCAGCTGGAACACCAGAGGCCACGACCTCAATAACTGCACCGACGGAAGAGCCGGCTTTTCTTATTCCATCAAGGTATTCAGACCACTCTGCTGCAGTGTCTGCATTCGGACACCATAGTGGATTTTTAGATGTTTCGTTCCAATCCCAATTGGAGCGATCGATTTTCTTGTCACCGATCTGCACTAGAGCACCTCGGATTTGGACGCTATCTCCCAACACTTTGCGTGCGATAGCACCAGCAGCTACACGTGCTGCTGTCTCGCGAGCAGAAGATCTTCCACCACCGCGATAATCTCGAATTCCATATTTGGCATCATATGCATAATCAGCATGCCCAGGACGATATTTATCTCTAATATCGCCATAATCTTTTGAGCGTTGATCGGTGTTTTCGATCATCAATGAAATAGGGGTACCTGTCGTGATTGGACCATTAGTTCTATCATCTTCAAACACGCCGGACAAAATTTTGACAGCATCAGGCTCTTTGCGCTGCGTTACTAATTTACTCGTGCCAGGCTTACGTAAGTCGAGCCAATGTTGGATCTCATCGGCTGTGATAGGAATGCCCGCAGGGCAACCATCAACAACACATCCAAGAGCAGGACCGTGACTTTCACCCCAAGTGGTGACGCGAAAAAGATGACCGAATGAATTATGTGACATAGAACAAGTTCAAAGCGCATTTTGAAGGAAATTGGAAGCTTTTCTTGCTGTTGTGATGCGAATTCTCACAGCTTTTGCAATCTTCTTGCGGTTATTGAATGTTGGGAGCTTCTATTTTTGAATTGCGCCTAACACCATATGTTCCTTTCCAAATATGTACGAGGCTGAACTGTCCAGTTGCATCTGTTCCAATGACAGAATCATACGTGTCCGTAGTGATGTCACTGTCTGAAGAGTTTTTGGCCCCGTCGATGCTTGTGTACACTTGTCCGCCAGAATCTATTTCTTCGCGTCCAACAAAGACATTGAAGTGCGGACTATCCGTATAGAAAACCATATCTAAGACCTCCCCCTCTGGTTCTTTGGTGAATATGGAGTTTAGACCGCAATAGGTTATTGCACCCGAGCAGACAGCAGTTGCTTTGTGGCGATATCCATCATCTCTAAATCGAAACATGTCGTAGACAGATGTGCCATCGTGCAAGCTTCCAAACCCTACCGCGAAATCACGCATTTTGTTTTGCCGAGTGTTTAGGATTTGCAAGTCACCGCCGACCGAGCTGTAGATTTTTTCGTACCCATCAGGCTTTGCAAGAACAAGGTCATGGCGGCATCCCGCTGAACCACAATATTCTATGTGTTCTAGCTTGATGAAGAAATCTAAAAAGCCATCATCATTGAGATCGGGGGAAGCCAAAATACTAATAGCATTGTCATAGTCTTCGCGTTTCAACAAAAATTCATCTGGTGTATTGTATTCCTTCTGGTCCGCTAGCAGTTTGGCATAATAACCGTCTAAAAAGTTTGATTGTTGAGTTTCAGGATCAAGTCTTGCCAATTGCGAGTTCGTTTTTCCTAATTCCATATTTGTAAAAATTCCCCACCCAAGAATTGGAAGAGAAATAGCGGCAATGACAGCACATGAAGCAAGAATACGGTTTCGTCTTTGGCGCTTTTGACGCTGCCAAAGTGTATCAAAAGGAACATTTTCAATACCTGCAACGATACGCGTGACTAGCTTGGGAAATGAATCCTTTCTTGCATCTGGTGCCAGTGGTTCATCTGGTATTTGGGTGACTTCTCCCTCAGGGGTAACGGAATACTTCAATGCTGGAACCAAGCATTCCTCTTCGGGCACAGCTGCGTGCGGGGTGCCATCGATGATAACGGCAAAAACTTGTTTCTTGGGATCTGCCAGTTTCTTATACTGAATGACTTCCTGATTTACCCATTTGGATTGAACAGCATTGGGGCTGGCAATAACTATAAGGTCCTCACTCGAGTTGATAGCTCCTTCGAGTGCATCACTCAGGCTAGCGGCACCACCAAGCTCATCGTCATCACGAAACACTCGTCCAAACTTATTGCCATTGGGAAGTTTGAAGTTTTCCAATGCCTTATGCAGGCGTTTTGCAAACGTTTTATCTTTTTGAGAATAAGAAATGAAAGCTCGATATGCAGATGGCTTCTTAGCGTCAGACATTTTTCTCTCCTCGAAAGAACAAAGCTTCTACAAACGCTATGATAGAAATTCATGTGTTTCTAGTGCTGGGTGGAATATCTATAGAATAGTTGATCTGTCTGTAGCAGCTTTTATCTTAGGTCGCATAAGCCAGTCGGCAATCCTGTGGTCCACGCCAAATTAAGTTTGCTTTACTCAAATTGAGAAGGGGCGTTTAGCTTTTCATCCAACACCGCCCGATCTAACAAATTACCTTTTATGATAACAGCATCTATGGACGCGATATTGTCTATGTTTTCCAATGGGTTTTGAGAAAGCAAAACGAGATCAGCCCGCATGCCTTCTTCAATTAGGCCGACTTCTTTTTCTAACTTCATGAATTTTGCTGGCGTATAGGTCGCTGTGCCAATCGCTTCGAGAGGTGAAAGGCCTGCTGCCACAAATTCTTTAAGTTCCTCATGCAAACTTGCTCCCGGCGTTAGGAAACCAATTGGGGCATCAGTGCCGGCCATTAGGGGGACGCCTGCTTTGTGCATCTTCGGGATAGTCTCCATAATCCATTGGTCAAACTTCTGTGCCGTTGGAGATGCTCTGACATTTACATATTGGGCTGAGCGTTGTTTCCATGCTTCTCCAATTGAAAGTGGAAGTAGAGAAAATGATGCTCTATATTCTGGATCAGCAAAAAGTTTGCGGGTGAGAAATCGACTAATGCCCAGTGTTGGAGTTTGAAAAACTTCAGCATCTGCCAAAGCGCTTATAACGTTTGCACACGCGCTTTCATCTTGATGAGCTAGTGCTTCCGATCTCATCTTGTTGTGGATTAAGGTTCTCAAATGTCCAGGAGTGGGGGCATCATTATCGTCCAGAAGGTTCAATTTGGTTTTATGAATTTGAGCTGCGTTGCTTGCGCAGTCGAATTCAATATTTCGAAAATGCTGCATGTCGTTTGCACCAGCAGTGATCGCTTCATAAGTGGTCATGCTTAGCGGAGTGTGCGCTGCTACCTTTAACCCGTGCTTTTCAGCACGAGTTGTTACTGCTTTAAAAACTTCAGGCTTGAGCATCTCATATGCTTTTAGAAAGTCCACATTTTGTGAGGCTAGCTCGTCTACTATGCGTTCTGCTTCTTCAATGCTTCCTGCGCCAACAGATAAATCTGGCCTTTGAGGGGTGCTGCCATCGTAAATTCTATTTGCGCCATCAATCAGCGGGCCTGATATATAGAGACTAGGAGCTGTTGCAGATTGAGCTGCCTTGCGCGCCTCAGTTAGTTTATCAATGTGCCCGCCTGTATCTCTTAGAGATGTTACACCATAGGCTAATGATAGTGGGTAAAAGGTGTTGTGATCCAGCTCAGGAATGTAGGTGAGGTGCACATGTGCGTCCCACAGACCGGGGATCATGAATTTTCCCGATCCATCAATTGTCTGGCTGTATGTGGTGGGCGTTTTGTTTGCTTCGTTTACAAGCGTTATCTTGCCGTCGTTTATCGCAATGTCGACATTGGGACGTGAACCATTTTTGACATCAATAGCCGTTACATTTTTGACTAGGATTCCATCGATTATTTGCGGATCGGTTTTCGAATTTGTGCAAGCAACCAGTCCAGTTATAGCCATAAATGGAAGCAAAGCTAAAAACGCTTTCCGGGATGTATTGATTTTTTGCATGCTATCACTCGAAGTTTAAAAGATATATCATTTAATCATTGGCCGTAGAAAACCGCAATGCCCGCAGAGGAAATTCTATATAAAGAACGGGAATGCGTCGTTACGATAACTTGCCATCTGTTCAAAATCACACCAAATGAACATTGATGGAGAATGCATATGTCAGATAAATCTAAGCTCATCCCACCAAGTCCAGATTATCAGGACGAGGAGTACGCAGAAGTCTATGCAAAGGCGAAAGCCGCTGGAAAGCCGCTTGAGGACGATGCGCATTGGTTTGCGACCGAAGAGCCATTCGAGATGTTTGCTAAGTGGCTAGCTGACGCCAAAGAAAAAGAAATCAACGATCCTAATGCTATGTCATTAGCGACAGTTGACGAAGACGGATTGCCTGACGTTCGGATGGTATTGCTTAAAGACTTTGATGAAGAGGGCTTTGTTTTCTACACGAATGCTACCAGCGCAAAAGGAACTCAGGTAGCAAGCAATATGAAAGCTGCAATATGTTTTCACTGGAAGTCACTCCGAAGACAGGTGCGTGTGCGAGGTAGCGTCACGCAAGTGACTGATGCTGAAGCCGACGCATATTTTGCTTCCCGCGCGAAAGACAGTCAGATAGGTGCATGGGCCTCTGATCAATCATCCCGCATGGATGGACGTTTTGAGTTGGAAAAAAATATTGCAAAATATGCAGCCAAGTATGCCATCGGAAAAACACCTAGACCGCCGCACTGGACGGGATACCGAATAGCACCTGAACACATTGAGTTTTGGCGAGACAGGCCATTCCGTCTGCACGATAGATTGGTATTTGAGCGTGCAGACGGAGGTGGTTGGCAAACAGGGCGATTATACCCTTAAAAATCCTATTCTTCTTTGATGTTCACGGTGGAAAGACGCTTACGATTTACATTGAGCTCTAAAACATCTGGTCTGGAGTAATGTCCCGCAACATCGAGTGAGTGTCTGGCTTTTCTAACGTTGGAATGATCAAGGTCAGCAATAATTAGGCACTCTTTATTAGTTATGGGTTCCACGAGCCATTCCCCGTTTGGGGAGGCAATGCACGTGCCTCCATTTGCGAGAAACGGTTTTTCAATAGCATTGAGCTTTTCAACATCTGGCAACTCAACATCGATTTCTTCAGGTTTTATAATTCCGCTGACAGAGAGAACATAAGATCGGCCTTCTAAGGCCAAGACTGGCGTGAGTTTTTCTGTGTTGTGAATTCCGCCGGGCCATATCGCCACGTGTAAGTCTTCTCCTTGGCCATAGAGGGAAGCGCGCGCAAGAGGGAGCCAGTTTTCCCAACAGTTTAGGCCTCCAGCAGTGAACTTTCCTAGCGGATGTGTTCGAAGGCCGTGACCATCTCCCATACCCCATACAAGGCGTTCTTCATATGTCGGTTGGAGTTTGCGGTGCACAGAGCCTATCTGACCGTGTTTGTCGATGTAAACGATGCTGGCATATAATGTGTGACCGCCGCGATCCATTGGACGTTCCATAATGCCGACATATACAGCGATAGAATGCTCCTTGGCGATTTTACAAATTGGATCTAAATCACCACGTTCTATATCTACACCTTGTTCAAGGTATTCTGCATACCATTCTTGTTGAACAGGGCTCTCAAATTTGGCACCTTCGGTGTTTTCCACCCAAAATGGGTAACCGGGTATAAGTGCTTCGCCGAATACACAGAGATCACTTCCCTTATCGGCAGCTGCAGATATTGTTTCAACGACTTTGGCAATTGTCGCTTCTCGATTGAGAAAGACAGGTGAGATTTGAGCTAATGCTACTCTCAATCTTTCATCAGCTGAAACATCTGAATCAAACTTGAGAATTTCCATTGCATTAACTCCAGTGTCGACGGGGGGTTAAACCTGTTCTTTCATTTCTTCGGGAAGAGGTTGGTTGCTGATTTGTGCACGAATTGCTTTAGCGAATAGGCCAGGGCGTTTGCCCGACCAACCATATCCATAGCCCGGAACAAGCGCCGTTCGTGCTTTAGTAAACAGAGATTTGTATTTGGGAAGCGCATCCAGAGTAAATGATCGCTCGGTTTCTCCAGCGATTAAGAGGATCTGGCTAGATACCGAATTCAAGTTGTCCGGCAATTTCAATTCAGCGAGTTCAGCTGTAGATGCTTTGATAGATTCTTTATCAACCTTACGAGCTTCTTGAAGGTATCGGCGGACTTTCTCCCCAACCATCCCAAATTTGTAAGCAATAAATCTCTGGAAAATCGGAAATTTTCTGAATTTCAAAATGAAACGCGTGAGGTATTTATACATGTCAGGATTTGGCAATGGATCATACATCACGCAGCTTAGTGTCGCTGTTTTGGCGAGATCGGGACGGTTGGACAATAAATGAAGCGCAACGTGGCCGCCAAGGGAAAGGCCAACAATGTGTACATCCATTCCCTCTAATTCATTGTCGATGATTTCACATACTTGGGCGGCGGTATCGTCTAACGATACCCACTTTTGATCAGCGCTGAGCCCATGCCCAGGAAGCGTGACAGCCAAACAGTAATAATCGGACAAATGCCCGATAACGTTTTCCCACATCCAGCCACTGAAGCCGCCTCCGTGAAGGAATACTATGCCTGTGTTGGATTTCTTTGTGCCGGTCGTAGAATAGTGTAACATGTTGTTAAAGGTTGCATTTCTCAATTGCGATGTCATCAACTTTTAAGTGCTTACTAACCCGATCTGAATAATCGGTCGCAATTAAAGTCACACCATTTTCTATAAGCTCGTCATATTCCGAACCATCTCTGTCTTCCCAAAAAGTATCGTCGAAACGTTGGCCGCGGCGACCTAAAGTTCCAAATGCAACTTCAATACCTAGCTCATTGAGATCTGACCACAATCCGGGATTTAACGTGTCAGTACCCGTCCACGCGATTAAATTGGCCCGTTTCACACCTTTTCCTTCTAGTGTTTTAACATCAGAAGGGTCGGAGACGGAGGCCGTCATCATCATGTCGGGGGCTAGGCGAGCAACTTCAGCAGCCTGATCATACGTGTAAGTGATCAGTACGACATTGTCTTCGGCATCTGCCTTGCGAATTTCAGATATAATCGCTTCGAACTTGCTGGAACGTTTTTTATCCAATTCGAGAATGGCGTTGTTTGCTTTTGCCCATTTTAGAGTGTCTTTAAGGGAAGGGATGGTGAAGCTGGTGATTTCTCCGTTTGCTTTTAGACGGACCTTCTTCAATTCCTTCCAATCCAATTCGCGCGCGACGCCTTCTGCTTCAGTTGTGCGATCTAAACTCGTGTCGTGCAAAAGAAACAATACACCGTCTTTTGACTCGGCCACGTCGATTTCAAAAACGCGTGCACCATTGTCGTATGAGGCTTGTAGAGTTTCCAATGCGTTTTCTGGATACCCTCGACGAGGGCCTCCTCGGTGCGCAGCAGCTAGCCCACCATTTTCTCGGATACAATTAAATTTGTTTTGTAGCGAGTTTTGCGAAACGGTAGAAGTTTGTGAATTATTATCTTCAGTACTGTTATTGTTGAGGTTTTCGTCAACAGAATTCGAGCAAGAAGCTGCGAATATGGCAGTTGCTCCCAAGAGCAGTGGAAGAAGACGCATATTATTGCCTTTATTTCTTGAAGTTGACGTAACGTACCGACTTTTTTTCCCTGAATTTATGTCGTTTAATACAAAAAATAAAAAAATGTAATACTCTATTGGGAGAGGAAATACACCATGCAGGATTTACCTAAAGGGTTGATGCAGGATTGGTCGATGACAATTGACAAAGTCCTAGATCACGCACTGGCAGTTTACCCTTATCAAGAAATTGTAACGCGCTCAGTTGCTGGACCAATTGTTCGCAAAACCTACGCAGAAGTTCACGCAGATTCGCGTCGCGTATCTGAAGCTTTGTTGGCAAACGGCATTAAACCAGGCGAAGTAGTCGGAACGCTCGCTTGGAACAGCGAGATGCACATCGAAACTTGGTATGGTGCAATGGGATTGGGTATGGTTTTGCATACTTTGAACCCACGTCTTTTCCCTGAGCAGATAGCTTGGATTGCCAATCATGGGGAAGACCGTGCGATCTTCTTCGACACCACCTTTATGCCTATCATTGAAGGCATTGCGCCGCATTTGCCCAATGTGAAACTGTTTGTCGTTTACGGTGATGACAGTGTCATTCCTGCAGACACAAAGATTCCTAACCTCAAATCATACGAAAGCTTCATTTCCGGATGTAGTGGACAGAGCGTAAAATGGGGGGACTTTGAGGAAAACACGGCTTGTGGATTGTGTTACACTTCAGGAACCACTGGAAACCCTAAAGGCGTATTATACTCTCACCGTTCAAACTTCTTGATGACTCTACTTTCAATGCAGTCTGGTGCGCTTGGAATTAGTGATAAAGACGTTGTGCTTCCAGTCGTGCCGATGTTCCACGCCAATGCGTGGGGGCTAGCATTCTCTGGCCCTGCCAGTGGAGCGAAATTAGTGATGCCGGGTGCGCGCATGGATGGGGAAGCCATCTACGAGTTGTTGGATTCAGAAAAAGTGACTGTCTCTGCTGCGGTACCAACTGTGTGGCAGATGTTATTGGAATATCTCCGTAAAGAAGATAAAAAGCTACCACACCTAAATGCAGTAGCTATTGGTGGAGCGGCCACACCTGAAGGGTTACTTCGAGCATTTGAAGAAGATTATGACGTTGAAGTCTTCCCGGCTTGGGGAATGACTGAAACCAGCCCGCTTGGATCTGTTTCGAAACTACCTGTTCCATTGCAAGGGTTACCCGATGAAGAGAAGATGTTCCATAAATTGAAGCAGGGACGTCCTCCTTTTGGAGTTGAATTAGATGTTGTTGGGCCTGATGGAAAAAGCCTTCCTCGCGATGGAAAGTCGACTGGACATCTTATGGTAAGAGGGCCCGCCGTCGCGAAGGCTTATGTCAAAATTGACAAAGATATTCTTGATGACCGTGATTTCTTCGATACTGGTGATGTTGGAAACATTGATGAGTATGGGCAAATGCACATCACTGACCGTTCTAAGGATGTGATCAAATCGGGTGGAGAGTGGATTTCATCAATCGAACTAGAGAATATTGCGGCTTCACACCCGAAAGTGGCTATGGCAGCTGCTATTGGTATTGCCCACCCGAAATGGGATGAACGCCCATTACTCATTGTGAAGAAAGCTGAGGAAGTCTCGAAAGAAGAGATCTATACTTTCTTTGAAGGCAAGATCGCTAAATGGTGGACACCTGATGATATTGCTTTTGTCGATGACATTCCTTTAGGGGCTACAGGCAAAATCAATAAACTTGCTCTACGCGAGACATTTAAAGACTTTGAACTGCCTGACGCGGGATAGTCGCCATTAGGGCTTTCTAGTGATAGAAAGCCCTTAAAATGGAATCTAGGAGGGGTAAATGTCTGAAACACCATCGCAAGCGGATGGGAATGCATCTGCGCAAGAGAAAGTAACGGTGTTGGGTTCAAACCCTCCGCCGCCGCCGCGCGAACCGCTGAGCAAGCTACAATCTCTATCAATGAAAATCGCAATCGGAGCTGCAATTTTCTGTCCGGTTTGGTTTGTCATTGCTGCAATAGGGGTGAAGTATAAGTTCTGGTCTATTGGAACGGGCCTATTGAAGATGTCATTTCAATGGGGACCGGTTCTTTTGTTGATCGGGATTGTAATTGGTGTTGTTGCGCTAATTATTCAGCTTTTAAAAGCGCCGCGACGTGGAGCCATTCTGGTCGTAATCGCTCTACTTGTTCCAGTATTTATGCTGGGGCATCTAAAAGGCATAGGTGAGCAGGTAACAGGCCTTCCACCTATTCATGATGTTCAAACCGATTGGGAAAGACCAATTCAATTTCCTCAAGCTTTGCTTGATGAACGCGCTGAAAATGGTTGGAATCCCGTTGTGGACGAGCCTGTTGTGTCTGAAAGAGCAGCAGGACGCTGGCCAAATTCTGTTGGGAAAAAGGTTAGTGAACTGCAAGCTGAAGCATATGGCGAGTATAATTTAAAACCACAATTATTTGATGTAAGTCCTGAAGTTGCAATTGAAGCTGTCGTTGAGGTTGCCGGTAAAAGCGGATGGGAAGTTCAGTCAATTGATAACGCGACAGGATTGATTCACGCGACTTTCACTTCACCATGGTATGGCTTTGTAGATGACATTGTCATCCGTGTTGAAAAACAAGGTGATGTTGGCTCGCGCATTAATGCAAGGTCTGTTAGCCGCGTTGGGTTATCTGACATGGGAGCAAACGCTAGCCGTCTCAAAAGATTTGTTGATGATCTAAATCTGAAAATGAAATCCGCAGCGTAGCGGAAAATTCATCGAGAAAAGAAAAAGGCTGCTTCCAAAATAACGGAGGCAGCCTTTTTTGTTTTATGAAGAATGCTTAAACTGAAACGCTTGCCGAGCGATACTCTGTTTTAAGATTATGTACTTGCGAAGAAGCAATAGCTCGCTCTGTTTCCACGAGATGGATCATATGTGCTAGAACTGAATGGCAAGCAGCAGGATGAAGGCGTTTGTCTACATCTTTATAGATTGTTTTGACCATTTGAGGGATTGTGGTGTCACCGGCATCAAGGCGCGCTATGATTGCTTCTTCACGTTTGCGGCGGTGTGAAATATAAGCTTCCACAAATGGCTTTGTATCTGTGACAGGGGGGCCATGCGTTGGCCAAATTGTTGAGTAGTCCCGCGCGCGAATTTTTTCGAGACTGTTGAAGTAATCACCCATATTGCCATCTGGCGGGGAAATTACCGTTGTAGACCAGCCCATAATATGGTCGCCAGAAAAGAGGGCATTTTCTTCTTTTAATACAAAACAGAAATGATTGCTTGTGTGTCCAGGAGTTGCCACCGCTTCAATGGTCCAGCCATCACCTGAAAATGTCTGACCATCAACGATTGTGTGATGAGGCTGGAAAGACAAATCATCTCCGGCTTCTAGGCGGACATCTGATTCGGTTGGGATCGCTGGTCCACCTGCATAGACTTCACATCCGGCCCATTCAGCCAAAGGGTGTGCTAAAGGGGAGTGGTCCATGTGAGAGTGAGTGACAAACACATATTTGAGAGTTCGGCCTTCAAGAACTTTTTTAAGTGCATCAAAGTGCGTTTCTGTGAGCGGGCCGGGGTCTAGAATCGCGCATTCTTTATCACCAATAATGTAAACGCCTGTACCTGTGTATGTAAAAGCGCCCGGATTATTGGCTATAACGCGTTGTATTAATGGAGAAACGTGCGCCACTTCCTCATAGTCGAATTCAATTTCGCTTACGAAAGGTATACTGGCCATGTGTCTTATCCACCGTCTAAATCTGTCTCTCTAGATACCCTAAATCGTTAAGGATATCCTTTATGGCGCAAATTGTTCGGCAAATGCACGAGCAAGACGTCGGGTCGCGCGTAGCTTCTGGCCTAATGGCAAAGCAACTGGCGGGCCCATGTCGGTCTTGTTCGCATCAACGATGTAAATGCGACCATCCTTTGCATCACGCAACACATCTACACCGCCCCAGTCAAGATTGATTTCCTTTGTAAATGCCCGGATCACATCAAGTTCATCTGATGAGAACACTTCTTGAGCATTTTTTATGAATACTTCGGTGTTTTCATTGAGAAAACGCTTGGAAATAGGGCGTCGTTTTATGAATACAACCGCCGGTTCACCACCAACTGTGCAAGTTCTTAAGTCCTCGACCAATCCGCCAGGAATTTCATTGTCGACTAGTTTTTGGTAAGCGCGACCTTCTTCTCTAGGGAGTGGTCCAGCAATGATGCGTCCATCATGAGCGGCATTGATTTCGGATTTGTCGACAATCATGCCTGTGTAGGTCTCAGGATCTACACCTAGTCCGTATCCGGCAGCTTTTTCGAAAGCTTCTGCTACTCTTGATTTGGAGATATCTGTGCATTCAAAATTGACAGTCTTTGCATCCTCAGTGTGATTGAGAGCGGTGGGTGTAGAAGATTCAGTAGAATCGTCAAATTGCATGACAATGTCTGCCTCTTCTGTGTTTTTTACGATACGAGCCCCTGCAACATGCAGGACAGGCCATATCAAATACCATGGACGTGGTTGATCAGGTGCGAACGCTATTTTGGGGCGCTTGTGTCCAGAAAGGGCACGTTGAATTCGCCAAGCTTGCGCAAAAAAGAAGAATGTGAACCACGTAAAGATATCATGGAGCAGATGAAGGTCTAGACGGATTCTGTGCCCAGTTTTTTTGACGAGGACTGAATTGGGACCTTCTACGATAAAGTCCGATGTCCAAATAGTTTTCTTCATACGCAACCAACCAATATTATTACCGTATCAAGGCAGTTTGCGTGTTTTCACCCATTTTCTGGCGAATGTCACGCAAGAATGCCGTATACTGTTGAACTTGGGAATGAGGCAGAATTCTGATCAAGCCAAGTGAAACTTATATGTCACCACATTTATCTCGTTATTTTGAGCCCGCTAACTGTCTCATCATTGGTTCCATGTGAGATAAATCATATCCTGCAGCCTGAGCTTTTTCCATTGCAGATTCAGGAGTTTCTGCTCCTGATTTAACTTGTGCCAATGACCATAACGAGATCGAACGAGTTCCTGATCGGCAATATGCAAGGACCGGACCTTCCGCAGAAGCAATTGCGTCGTTCAAGGCTTTCATGGACTTCATGAAATCATTTGGACCTGAAATTGGAATAGCCGTGTACTCCATTCCAAATTCACCAGACTTTACTTTAGCTGTTGCGCTTGGCATTTGACCAAAAGTTTCATCGTCTGGACGATTATTTACAATGTTTGTGAAGCCTTCTTCTTTAATCGAGGCGAAATCATCAACGTCGATTTGTGGAGCTACAGCAAACGAATCTGTCACTTTACGGATATCTGCCATTTTAAGCCTCTTCCATTGATTGTGTTGAACGTAATTATAGTAATTTCATAGGATTCTGCACCCTTTATCTCGCTCACATAAAATAAACTTAGCGATAGTCAAAGTTATATTCTGAGGAAATGAGATGTATTTGCTTTTTCGTGGATACAATGAAGCCGATACGCTAACATCGGTATCGGCTTCAAAGGTGCAAAGTGTTGCAGGGCTTTTATCAGTATTCTTTTATAGGGGGGAGAGCCATTTGGTTTGGACTCGCTTCCATTGCTTGCATTTGAAGAAGCATAGCGTTGACGCGTTCATCTCCAATCACTTTAGAGAATTGATTGATAGTGTGCATGCTCTGAGCGGAGGCACCCAGCATACTTCCAATTGCTTCTGCTGGTGATTGTTGAGGTACCATAGAAACAAGTGAAACTTGTGTGTCTGCATCAATGTCGGCCAAGGCTTTTGCACCTTCTACAGCAGCCATTAACCCGCCAAGTTCATCCACTAGGCCATGTTTCTGCGCATCAACTCCAGTCCAGACACGTCCTTTGGCAACTTCATGTAATTCTGATTGAGTCATACCTCTGTCTTCAGCTGCAAGGTATGTGAAGCGGTCATAAGTACGAGCAAGGCTTTCTCTCATTACAGTTCGTTGTTCGTCTGTCAGTGTTTCTGTTGAGGTGTATACGGAAGCGTGGGGACCACCGACATCAATTCTAGATGGGTTTACGCCGATTTTTCTCATACCATCAGCAACAGCGAACTTTCCTCCAAAGACACCAATAGATCCGGTAATTGTTGCGCGGCTTGCATAAATCTCATCTGCGGCCATTGCGATGTAGTATCCACCGGATGCAGCAACTGACCCCATAGAGACAACGACTGGTTTATCGTACGTTGTTTGCACGTGTTTTATAGCGTTCCATATTTGATCGGAAGCAGAAGGTGAACCTCCTGGGCTGTCTACACGGAATACAATGGCTTCAATGTCATCATTTTCGCCTGCATCGTAAATTTGTGCAGCAACTGTGTCAGAGGCAATTAGAGTTTCAGCGTTTGGATTGAACACATCTCCACCCGATGAGCCTGGCATAATTGGGCCTTCACCACCAATCAGTGCTATTTGTGGAGCGTTGTTTCCAAGAGGCGCTGGAGAATAAGAGGATATGTCTATGAGCTCTGCATCATCACCGAGCGCAGTAGCATGGCGTGCTGCATCTTCTGGCCAGCCTAATTTATCAATTAGACCTAATTCCAAAGCTTTCTCAGCAGAATAGGGGCTGTTTTCCAAAATTTGACGTAAAACAGCGTCGTCGGCCAGTTTGTCTGCTCTGTCAGTGGCTATATCTACTAGACTTATACTCCAAAGCCCTTCGGCAAGTTCGCGCATCGCTTTGGCGTGAGATTCAGTAAAGTCAGTTTCTTTATAGACGTTGGGAGCATTTTTATATTCGTGGAATGCTTCGATTTCTGCGGTTACACCCAATTTATCAAATAGGCCTTTTAGGAAAAGAGTTTCCAGCGAAAAGCCTGGCACCGATAAATCGGATCCTGCTTGCAGCCATATTTCATCACTAGCTGAGATTGCTCGATAAGCTGAAGGTCCGCCAACGAAAAAGCCTTGAGAATGGGCAATGATAAATTTTCCATTGTCTTGTAGCTTCATAATTGCAGAACGAATCTCTTCTGCTCGAGCTGAACCAAATCCCATTTCGCTTGCGCGCAACATCACACCCTTAACATCATCGTCATAAGCAGCACGATCAAGCTTTGTTATAATGTCTGTGAAGCTTGTCTGGTCGAACAGTGATGCCAGACCATCTGTTGGTTTTTGATCTGGGTATTCATATCGCATGTCGATTTGTAAGACGATTGGGCCTGATGGACCTTCATTCGATGAGCCACCACTTATAATACTTAGAAGGGCGATGGGTACGATCACAAAAAACAGGATTAATGCCAGGAGCCCACCTGCGAATGATAAAAGAAGAGTTTTCATAAGTATCCAGTTCTAAACTAAACCAAGCTGACCCATGTTATCTAAGTGCAAAAATGCTCAAAAAGATCAAATATAGCGATAATCGATAAATATAGGCCCGACTCGACAAAATTGAAAGAGGGCAACTTAGTTTTCTTGCAGCGTCACAGGAGTAAACTGCATTTTGACAGAGGTTTTGTATGAATTCAGGTGGTTTTACCGGTTTGTTTCAAAGCGAGGTGTCTTTCTAGAGAAGACTGATAATCTCAAGGAGTAAGATTTTTTTGTTTTTCTGCAAAAAAACTATTGCAATCCATATTAAGGTTCGTTACCTACATCGCTCCCTCGTTGGGGCATCGCCAAGTGGTAAGGCACCGCTTTTTGGTAGCGGCATTCCCAGGTTCGAATCCTGGTGCCCCAGCCAGGGAAATTTCATAAAAATATATTGAAATGATTGAAGCTATCGAGCATCGATTGTTTGCCGAAAAATATTCAACACTCCCATTTTCGGATGTGGAGTTGGAATTGCGAACGTAATTCTATGATTTGCGCAATTTTCCAATGGCATTAAAGTTATAACTCCATCTCATTTGATAACTCATGTATGCCGCAAAATGACGCTAATTCCGGCATATTGTGGAGCGAACGGATGTGTGAGTGAGAAAAGCAGGCATGCCTAAATTTGCATTAGTGTTTATGGTGGTTTAGTGGCACGGTAAGGCAAGATAATGTAATCTTCAGTATGCGGTGTGTAGTTGGAAAAGTATTTCTATAAATGTCCGTATGCGGAGTATAATTAATTAACAATATGTAAGATTGAAGTATATTGTTCTAGTTAGTCTCAACTGAGTTCGTTTTTTAACTTGATGTTCAATGAGGGTAAATAGACATATTGAGTAGATTGAATCTACAATCTAACCATCCAATCAAAAGCCTGTATATCTAATCTCGAGAATCATATTTTTATAAAGTTTACTCGCGCTACTTTTGTCCAGATGAAAAATACTGTAATTTTTTTAACAGGAAAATTTTCATAAAAATGCAAAGACACCTTTCAAATAGATAAGTTTGATAAGCAATATGGTGTCTAAATGTACGCAAAACGACACTACTAATTTCTTTTTGTGGTAAAATAGCAGTTAAGCATGTGAAAGATATGTTGATTGGATTGTTTACTTGTTGTTAGCGTTCAGTTGCCTTGCGGCGAATATTGTCGCATATGGACGAATTCGGTATGCAGTTGTCCTTAGGGATAATTGTAGAGGGAGAACTAGAAGAGCGCACGAAAATTATGATGTGCTCCGGTTGCGATGGTTCAGGTGTCAATTCATTTGATATCATCGGAAACTATTGTTGAAATTCTTTGAGCGGTTTGCACACAGCAGGCATTCGCGTTCAACGATGTTGGGAAGTACTGAGCGACCCAATGAAATAGAGTTAAGTTTTCGAACGGTGAGCATAACGCAGAGCCGGGTCGGGGAGTTGAGAGGCAAGACATGAAACGGTTTATTAAACCGGTGAAAGCAGCATTCCTAGCGTCTGTAATGACGTCTGTTGCCGTACCGGCTTTTGCACAAGCAGATTTGGCTGGCGCTATTCGCGTTGGTGAGCAAGCGACACGTAAAGCAGAGCAAACACAAGAACGCATCAATCAATTGGATGATGAGCGTTCTGACATGGTTCGTGAGTTCCGTACGCTTTTACAACAAAAAGACGCTGCTGCACTTTATACACGTCAGCAAGAGCGCGTTGTTGCGTCTCAAGAAAACGAACTAGCTAGTTTGCAAGAGCAATTGGGCCGTGTTGAAGAGATCAAGGCACAAATGGTGCCGATGATGATGGACATGATCGCAGCGATCAAAACTTTCTATGCTGCTGACCTTCCATTCAAAGACCCTACAGATGACGGTAAAATCGATGTTCGTGCTGACCGTTATGAAAAACTAGACGAAGTTATGAGCCGCGGTGATGTATCACCAGCAGAGCGCTACCGTCTAATTATTCAAGCTTTCCAAAGCGAAATGGAATATGGCCGCACGATCGCGACATATCAGGACGACATCACTCTAGCAGATGGTTCTGTTAAAACTGTGGATGTTTTCCGTTACGGACGTGTTGCACTTGTTTACGTTACTAAAGACCGTAAGCAGTTAGGCCGTTGGGATCGCGATTCAAAGCAGTGGGTAGATCTACCTGCAAGCTATAAGTCTGAAATCCTTAAAGGAATTCGCATCGCTGACAAAGTTGCAACACCGTCAATCATGATGGCTCCGGTCGTCAAATTGTCTGCTCAGTAACGTCGAAAGTGAGAATTACTGATATGAAACCGATTAATTTTTCAATCAAAGCAATGGCCGCTGCGGCTGTTCTTATGACTTCGACTACTGGTGTAGCTGCTGCTCAAACATTGAGCGATGTTGTTGCTGCGATCAGAAAAGACTCAACTGAGTTGAACGCTGAAAACACTCGTCGTCTAAATGAATTCAAGAGTGCGCGTGACCAACAAGCTTCTCAATTGGCTGCGGCTCGCTCTGAAGTTCGTGCTGAAGAAGCTGCTGGACAAGCTTTAGCAAATCAATTTGCTGCTAACGAAGAAGTTCTTGTAGGTCTTCAAGGTGAACTACAAGAAAAAGCAGGGGACTTCTCTGAGCTTCTTGGTCAATTCCGTACAGCTGCTGGTGAAATCGACCCGCTATTGCGTCGTTCAATCATCTCTCAAGAGTACACTGGTCGTGCTGATGCACTATCACAAATCTCTCAGGCTCGTACACTTCCAACTCGTCAACAACTAGATCTTCTATGGCGCGCAATGCTTCAAGAAATCGTTGGTCAAGGGGAAGTAAAGTCTTTCAAAGCAGTAGTTGCTAATGAAAACAACAACGAAGCAATCGATGTTTTCCGTGTTGGTCCTTTCACAGCATTCACTGATGAAGCTTCACCAAAATTCCTAGACCTAGATGGCGGTAAGTTCATTGCTTTCGCTACTCAACCAGCTGGCGCTCTAATGTCAGGTGCTCAAGGTCTTCGTAAAGGTGCTGAAGGTGCAGTTCTTTCTGCTCCAGTTGACCCATCACAAGGTGACTTGCTTGGTCTATTGGCTAACATGCCAAAACTAGGCGACCGTATTAAGCAGGGTGGTCTTCCTGGGTACGTTGTTCTTAGCCTTCTTGCTGTTGGTTTGGTCATTGGTATCTACAAGCTAGTTACACTTACAATGATTGGTGCCGCAGTTAAGAAAACAGCTCAAACAAAACAAGCTGGTTCTTCAAACCCATTGGCTCGTATCTTCCAAGCTTATGAAGATGCTCGCAATGATGATGTTGAAGCTCTTGAGCTACGTCTTGACGAAGCTATCCTTAAAGAAACACCTAAGATCGACAGCTTGGTGAACTTGATTAAAGTTCTTGCTGCTGTGTCTCCGATGATGGGTCTTTTGGGTACAGTTGTTGGTATGATCCGTACATTTACTCAGATTACTCTGGTTGGTACTGGTGACCCGAAAACAATGGCTGACGGTATCTCTCAAGCACTTGTGACGACAGTTGAAGGTCTTGTAGCTGCTATCCCTCTAATTCTGCTTCACGCATTCGTGTCTGCAAAGGCAAGAAGTGTTCAGCAAGTGCTCGAAGAGCAAGCTGCTGGAATGGTTGCAGAGCGTGCCGAGCAAAAAGGCGCATAGTTAAGGGCGGTCCCCGGGGACTAACCCCGGGTTCTACCCCTTTTGTAGAAAAGGGAGGCAAAAATGCCATTTTTTCCGGATAGCCTGAACGGCTTCTTGGACAGAGGTGGACCGGTTCTTTTCATAATCATGGCGGCGGCTTTCGTAATGTGGGCCCTCATCCTTGAACGTTTCTTCTATTTCCGTCTTTCACATAAAGACGTTGTAGCAAGCGCGCTTGATAAATGGGACGACCGTAAGGATCACACTTCTAAATATGCGCACTGGGTAAGAGACAAGATTGTTTCTGAGGTTCGCCAACAAGCACAAGCTAATGTTATTCTGCTTAAAGCAGTCGTGGCACTAGCTCCTATGCTTGGTCTATTGGGAACAGTGACTGGTATGGTCAATGTTTTTGATTTGATGGCGATCACTGGTTCATCTGATGCTCGTGCTATGTCAGCTGGTGTGTCGCGTGCGACAATTCCAACTATGGCTGGTATGGTGATTTCAATCTCCGGCTTGCTCTTCACTATGGGTCTTGACCAAAAGGTCCGCCGTGAAGTTGCTAAGGTCGAGGACCAGATGGAGATTCACAAAGATGCGTAGACGTAAAAAGCCTATTGATGAGGCTGAAGTCGACATGACACCAATGTTGGACGTTGTGTTTATTCTACTCATCTTCTTCATTGTGACGTCGACATTCTTGAACGAAAGAGGGATGGACTTAACCCCACCACCTCCAAGTGATGGACCACCTCCGCCAAAAGCGAAGGCCGTAAGCATCTATGTAGATGAAAGTAATTTCATTCAGGTAGATGGTCGTATTACAGACATCTCCGCCGTACGGGCGAACATTGAACGTAAAAAGGCTGAATTCCCTGATATCAGTGTTGTTGTTCAAGTGCACCCTGAGGCTAAGAACCTATACGCGCTAAAAGTTGTTGATGAAGCGAGACTCGCAAACATCGCCAACGTTGCGTTTGTTGGTTCGGTGCAGGAATAGGAGGAGTATCTAATGTCTAGAGAAAGTCGTATAGCGCCAGAAGAAGATGCAGAAGTTGACTTGACGCCAATGTTGGATGTTGTGTTCATCCTTTTGATCTTCTTTATCGTAACTGCAACATTTGTGAAAACACCTGGTGCGACCGTTGAAAAAGTTGATCTTGAAAAGGTTGTTCCCATTAAAGATCCAATCATGGTTGCATTGACCTCTGAAGATGAGATCTGGATCAACAGAAAAGCCGTGAAAATGCGGGAAGTTTATGCTACCATGCAAGAAATGGTTGAGGATAACCCGGTCGGTGAGGCGATGATCCAAGTTGATGGTCAGAGCACCACAGGTGTTTTGCTTGAATTGCAAGGCATTATGGTCAATGCTGGTGTGAAGAGCATCAACATTTCAACTGAAACCGAATAAGAAAGGAGAGGATAAGATGTTTTCTAATCCAATCGTCAGATTTGGTGTTGGTATTCCTGCTGCGGCAGTTCTTTCAGTGGCATTATTTATGCTGATGGAAAACCTGATCCGAATCAAGGAAATCTGTCCACCGGGAGCAGTTATGAGCCCGGCAACAGGGAAGTGTGTAAAAGCTGACCAACGTAGCTTGCGTAACATTTTTGCAGAAAAAGCAACTGTTGATGAAGTTCGCTCAAGTCGTAAGGCTCCTAAAAAGCTGAACAAAGCGAACAAACCACCTCCGCCGCCTAAGATGGCTGCAACTAAGCAAAACATTGATTTGCCGAAAGCAAACATCCAAGGGTCTGCTCCAACTGAAATTAAGTTTGAGCGTGTGACAGGTATCAATATTGGTGCTGTTTCTGTAAGTGACCGTGATGCTCAGCCAGTACGTCCACCTAACACAAGTGCGCTAATTCGCGCGATGCAACGTGTTGGTAAGTCTGCTGAGTGTGAGGTGTCACTAGATGTGGATCCGCAAGGTAAACCATACAATGTGGAAGCCACATGTAATGTAGCTCAATATGAAAGAGCTGCAACTAGAGCTGTGGCCGCGACTGAGTTCGCACCTAAGATCGTCAAAGGTAAAGCCGTTGGCCGTAGAGGCGTGGTATATCCTTTCGAACTTCGTATGGAAGAGTAATTTAATTGATGTGCGCAAAGTTCTAACGAGGTTTGCGCACATCGCTAAATTTTAGATTGAGTGAGAGTTTATATTACAAATTTTCACGCAAGGGTTCGGCATATTCTGGTCAAGAATCTGTCTTATCTTAAAAGTACAAGTGGTTTTATGGATGGTATCCCCTTCAAATAGTGAGGACTAAGCGATCACATAGAACTGAATATCAGTTGAAATCAATCACTGGTAAAATAAGCAACTTAACAGCGCTGGTTCAGCGTCGGTATGTTGTTTGAGAGAAACAAGCCACGGCGCGTTCATTCGGCAAGGTATCGAAATAGGGCGCTTTGAGTAAAAGTTATAGGATGTAGAATGTTACATCCATCGTTTGGAGGAAAACGATGCGTTTGAAAAACCTGACATGCGGAGCCGCTGTGGCGTTGGCTATGGCTTTCACAGCTCCTTCTGCGTTAGCTCAAGCAGCGACGTGTGAGGAAGTTCAGTTTACTGCGAAAGCTGGTCAAACTTATCTTGATGCCGAGAATGCCTATTTGGCCGAGGGTCAATTGGAGCAAGCGCGTCAATTGATCAGTAAGCTTAAAGGAATGGAGCTGAACTGCTATGAACGTGCAGCTGTTATTCGACTATCGGCTGGTATAAACGTAAAAGCTGGTGATTATAAAGCTGCGATTGTTGATCTTGAAGAAGCTCTTCCTACTTTTGCTGGAAAAGACAGGACTGAGACACTCTACAACATTGCTCAGCTATATCTCCAAACTGATGACAACAGAAATGCTGCTGCCAAACTGGAAGAATGGATCGCATCTGGCGCTGTACCTACCGGTCAGCAATACATGCAAATGGCGACGTTGTATCAGCAATTGGGTGATAACAACAAAGCAATTAAGTATCTTGAGTTGATGCTTCAGAAGGATAAAAATCCGTCTAAGCAGGCGATTGATTTTGCGGTATATCTTTACAATGAAACTGGCCAAAAATCTAAACTTGCTAGTTTCTTGATGGATACTGTTATTCCGCGTTTTCCTGCGGATAAAAAATACTACGAAGTGATGTCTTCTCTCTACTATGAAGATGAGAATGACCACAAAGCATTTGAAGTTGTTAAAGCAATGTACCTTGCTGGCTTCCTTGATAAGGAAAGCGAAGTTATGCGTGTTGTGAACTTCTACAATGCATTTAACTCACCTTATGAAGCTGCGAAGGTGATGGAAAAAGAGATGAATGCAGGGCGTATCAAAGAAACAGCTGAGAAGCTGGATACGCTTGCGAACTTGTACCAAGTTTCTCGTGAATATGAACGCGCGATTCCTGTTATTCAAAAGCTTGCTAGAATGACTAATAGTGGTAAGTCATATGAGCGTCTTGGTCGTTCTTACTTTGAGATGGGTAAGCACAAAGAAGCAGAAGAAAACCTTCGCATTGCACTCGATAAAGGTGGAATGAAGGAGCCTGGATTTGGATGGGTGTTGATCGGTCAGATCAAACACAAAGCTGAGGACCGTTCTGGTGCGCGTCAAGCTTTCCGTGAAGCTGCGAAACTTGGTGACCGTGGTGGTAGCGGTTGGTTATCATTCATGAATTCTGAAGATGAAACAAAGCGCGCTCTAGCAGAGTTTGATCTTCGTGTTGCTCTTGAAGAATTGAAAAACATCAAGAAGGCATGTGAGCTAACGAAAGTTCTTGGTGGCGAGCCTGCTGAAGAATGTACCACAATTGATGCAAGAATTGTTGAAGCTGCTGCTAAACTTGGTGAAGATGCTGATGGCAACAAGCTAGAAGCGCCTTCAACTGAAGAAGCTTCTAACGAAGAAGAAAGTTCTAACGACGACGCTTAAGTCGTTTAGAACAGCTTAAAACAAGAATGAGCCGGTGAGTTGTGTACTTGCCGGCTTTTTTTGTGCTTGACTTGGTTTGGCTTCTGAAAGGATCGCCGTTCGGCAACGGCAACGGCAACGGCAACGAGCAAACAAAGTTGGTTCGGCTGAACGTGTCTATGAGATCAACTGTTCTAGAAATTGGTTTGATAACGCCAGATACAAAAAAGGCTGATACCGCTACTAACGATACCAGCCATGATTTGCTGATATAAATCAAATCACTACTGCTTAAATTGGAAGCTCTAAGTAGTAGTGGTTCTTTAGTCGATTTTAGTCAGTCGTCAGATCTAAAACGTCTGTTTTACCGACTGTCGCTAATGCGAATGCATATTCGATTGCAGTTTCTTTCAATCCTTCAAAGCGACCTGAAGCACCTCCGTGTCCAGCTCCCATATTAATACGTAGGAAATATGGGCCTGCTTCAGAAGCTTCGTGACGCAATATTGCCGCCCATTTAGCCGGCTCCCAGTATGTTACGCGCGGGTCAGTTAGTCCGCCAGTAATTAGCATTGGTGGGTAGGGCTTGTCAGCAATATTGTCATATGGAGAATAGGCGAGAATTGTGTCATAGTCCTCAGCACTTTTGAGTGGGTTTCCCCATTCTGGCCACTCAGGAGGTGTCAATGGAAGTTCTGTATCTGACATAGTGTTTATTACGTCTACAAACGGAACGGCAGCGACTATTCCAGCAAAGATGTCAGGATCCATGTTGGAAACTGCACCCATGAGCAATCCACCAGCTGATCCACCCATTCCTACAATTTGACCTTCAGATGTGTACTCTTGGTCGATCAGGTATTTTCCTGCTGAAATGTAGTCCTTAAAAGTGTTGGTTTTCTTTTCGAGTTTTCCATCCAGATACCATTGATACCCTTTTGCTTGTGACCCTCGAATATGCGCAATCGCATATACAAAGCCTCGGTCGACAAGAGACAACCGACCTGAACGGAAATCTGCTGGAATGGTAATCCCATACGACCCATATCCATAAAGTAGGGTTGGTGCGGATCCATCCATAGGCGTATCTTTATGGCGTAGGACAGTCACAGGGATTTCAACGCCGTCGTGGCCTGGAGCCATCACTCGATCAACAATGTAATCTGCAGGATTATGTCCTGATGGAATCTCACGCGTTTTAAGTAGTGTTTTTTCGCGAGTGGTCAGGTTGTAATCATGTGTTTGATCAGGCGTTGTTGGAGAAGCATAATAGAGACGGATAGTGTCTGTGTCATACTCATATCCTGTGCTGGCCGAGATGTCATAGGCCTGTTCATCAAATGCCACTTCATGCGTTTCGCCTGTTTGACGGGAAGTGATTGATAGACGAGGTAGTGCATTCTTTCGTTCTTCAACCACCAGCCAGTCTTTCAACGCGCTTACACTATTGATTAAAGTGCCCGGTTCGTGTGGAACAACGTCTACCCATTCTTCGCGGCTTGTTGAGGCGTACGGGGCGGACATGATTTTGAAATCAACTGCACCATCGGCATTTGTTTTGATGAAAAATTTTCCATCAAAATCGGTGATTTCATATTCCACGTCTTGTTCGCGAGGGGCAATTGTGTGGAGTGTTGTTGGGTCATCACTGTCAGTCTCGATATAATGATATTCGCTTGTCGTGTGATTTCCCGTACGAACGAAGATAAACTTGTCTGACTGACTGCGCTGAACACCAAGGAAATAACCAGAATCTTTCTCGTGGAAGACAAGCTGATCTTCGCTTGAACCCAGTTCCCGGTAGAGAACTTTTTCAGGGCGGTTGTTCTCATTTCGAGTAACGTAATAGAGAGAATTAGAATCTGCTGCCCAGGTGAATGAGCCGTATGTGTTCTCAATAACGGTTTCAAGTTCTTCGCCTGTCTTCAGGTCCTTGACCCGCAGTGTGTAGAATTCAGACCCTTTGTCATCAACGGTATAAGCAATTTTTGAATGATCTGGGCTGTGTGAGACTTGTCCAAAGTCAAAATATTCCAGACCGTCGCCCATCGCGTCACCATCCAACAGGATGATTTCTTCTGCATCGCTGTCTTTGTCGAAAGCAGTTTGGGCGGGCTTTCGCGCATAGACTGGGTATTCTCCACCTTCGCGGAACTTGCGGTAATAAGCCCATTCGCCATCAATCATCGGCACAGAAGAATCATCTTCTTTGATACGGCCCTTCATCTCTTCAAAAATCTCTTTTTGTAGGTCAGTAGTTGGCTCTTCTAGTACTGTTCTGGTAAATGCATTTTCCGCTTCTAGATAATCGCGAATGTCTTGCTGTAAAACCTCTGGTTTTTGCATGACTTCTTGCCAGTTATCGTCGCGTATCCAAGCGTACGGGTCTGTGCGCGTGCGGCCTACTTGTTCGGTAATTTTGTCAATGCGGTTTGCGATAGGTGGCGTGGGCCAGTTTGAGGTGTCTACCATGGTTCTCTTTGGGCTGGATGTGTCAGTCATTGCCTCTTGAGGTTTCGTTTCAGCCTCTGTTGGCACTGACGAGTTTAAGTTAGCGCAGTTGGCCAACGCAAATATTGATGTTGCGGCCAGAAGTGTCCGTATCATGAAGTCTTCCCCTGAGATTTATTGATTAACGGAAAGATTGAAACAATTACGTGATAAGTAAAGAGGCAAATTTCACATCTATCAAATAGATATTTATGCTCCTCATATTGCGCGCTGATATTGGTGCATTTTTATAGATTGATGTATACGATGATTGAATTGAAGTATGAAATTCTAGCTATTCTTCTGGAACAAACTTCAAGACACTTCCGTTGATGCAATATCTTAGGCCTGTAGGTGGCGGGCCATCCTCAAAAACATGACCCATGTGGGAACCACACTTTGCGCATTTTACTTCGACACGTGGCATAGCTAGTTTAAAATCTTGTTCTGTACTGATCACATCATCGAATGCAGGTTGGTAGAAGCTTGGCCAACCAGACCCTGAATCATATTTGTGTGTTGATGACCACAAAACCGTATCACAGACTACGCAATGGTATTCACCATTACGTTTTTCATTATTTAGAGGGCTTGTGAATGCGCGTTCTGTGCCTTCTTCCCGAGCAATTTTGTATTGTTCGGGCGTCAGTGCGTTTTTGATTTTATTTTCTTCCTGAGAATTGTCGTTTGTCATTTTACTGGCCTTATACTGCGGCTGTGTTTTCTTTTCCGACTAATTCATCACCATACACTATTTGTAAGGTTTCAGCGATGAGGGCGGGGCGCTTTTCACCTTCAATTTCTATTGTGTTTTTGATCTTCACAATCTTACCGCCAGCACTACTTTTAACGGATTCACAAAATTGAACCAGCCTGATGCGTGCTCCTACCTTGACCGGGTTTTTTAGCCTTACCCTGTCGCTTCCGAAATTTACAATGCGAGACATTCCATTGATGGTCAGGCATTCATTAAAAAAAACGGGAAGCAGGGAAAGGATGAGATATCCGTGGGCTATTGTTCCACCTATTTCACGATTTGCACGTTCTACATCGACGTGGATCCACTGGTGGTCCCCCGTGGCATCTGCGAATCTATTGATTCTATCTTGGGTGATTTCAAGCCAATTGGACGTTCCAATTTCTTGCCCAACTTTTTCATGGAGTTCAGAGAATTGTAGTTCCATTTAAAAGTCACTCCCGAAAATGTGCATACTTGTGGTTGTAAAATGTTCCAACTGTACAGTCAGCACTACGACATTATCTAGGGGATATTCAAGTGACGTTTTAAATTAATGTGACGTAGGGGCGATGTAGATGGATTGGCAATTACTAACCAAAAAGCATAAGAACTTTCAATATAGACCTATTAATTGAGCATTGAACAAGAGGGAGTGCGGCAGGCAAAGTCAGCTTTGTTTTTAAAAAGATATGGAAAATGTAATTTAGAATTGATTTTATTGACCATATTGTTTTTGAAAGAAATATTCTAGATACTCCCATTTTCAACAATATTCGTCACACCGCTATCACATTTTCATTGTGTTATGGTCTGGAGGGTATTACCTCAAAACGAGTGGCTGAAGAGGTTAAATGCAATGCGCGGTGTGAGATCATTTCTGGGATGGTTGTTGGCTATTGGCCTTATCATTGTGCTCGCGTTCTCCGCGGATGCAAAATTGTTTGGAGATCCTGAAAAAGCGAACGTGGTCTTCTCAATTTTGGCTGACACGACTGGTCTTGCTTTGTTTGAGCCAACAGGACGTTATGTCTATGGAATGCTTGAAGCATTTGCAGCATTGATGCTGTTTTTGCCTTTTACGCGGCGCTTTGGTGCGTTTCTTACCTTTGTTATTGCGGGTGTATTGGTTGGTGCGTACGCTACATCATTTCTTGGTCAAGAGATCCCTCTGGCTATCGGAGGAGAGGAAACAGATGGTGCCAGTCAGTTTTATCTGATGATTGCAATGACAACGGCGGCAGGGCTATTGATGTTTATTCATCCAGGCAAAAAACGCCGCCGTACTTTTAATTAGCGTCGTTACAGGCTGTATGTTCGAAGGCAAAAACTTTGATTTTCTTTAAATTGATGACTTTTGATTAACGGATTGAAGTACAATATCGCGATCAAGAATCGCGAGGCATGCTATGGCCGATGGCCTAAACCACGAAGTAGAACCCCAAGAGGATTACAAATCTCGACGCATGTTGTTGCGTCGGCTGACGGATGTTGTTGCACTTCCGGATTCTGCATCCAGTGCTCAAGATAGAGCAATTGCAGGTGATCTTTTGTTGGAAATGCTTATCGACGCCAACGAGAAAGAGCGGGCAGTTTGTGCGAAGCGATTGATGAATATGTCTCAAGCTCCGACACGCGTTCTTAGGTTTTTGGGGCAGGACGTTGCTTCTGTTTCAAGTGAATTGCTTGAAAATTCAGAGGCGTTTGATCAATCTGACCTCGTGACAATAGTTGTGTCCGGAGCCGCTCATCACCGTAAAGCTATCGCTGGGCGTAAAGATGTTGGTTCGTGTTTGAGTGACGCTATTTCTCAAAGTCGTGACACAGAAGCAATTGCACGTTTGTTAATGAATGATCGTGCTGTAATCTCTGAATTAGCTATTGATCGCTTGGTAACTCTTAGTCGCAACATCGAACGATTGAGTACTCTATTGTTACGACGTCAAGAATTGAGACCAGCACACGCGCTGGTGCTGTTTTGGTGGTCTGATAAACAAACACGGCGAATGATTCTGCAGAGGTTTTCTGCAGAACGCGAAGTTTTGATTGATATGTGCTCAGATATATTCTCTGAAGCTGCAAAAGAAGATTGGAAAGATCCTATCGTTCGCAAAGCTCTCCAGGTAATTGAGCGACGGCAGAGAAATCGATCAGCAATCGAACGTAGTCAATATGAAAATCTTGAAGACGCTATTGCGCAAATGCTTAAGAATGGCCACAGCCCAGAGGCCATAGATGAAATCTCTTATTTGTGCGGAATAAAACCTCTAACAGGTCAAAAGATCTTTGCTGACCCTAGCGGTGAAGGTATAGCGGTGCTGGCAAAGGCAGTCGGGTTAAAGCGTCAATATTTTAAGGCTCTATGGGCTGCTCTTGGACGTCCGATCAGCCGTAAAGACGCACCTGTTGAGCACTTTGAGTATGTCTTAGAAACATACGAAATTCTCGCAGTAGCGAAGGCTCAAACTGTTTTGAGATATTGGAACTGGTCGTTGAGTTCAGCCTTTTCACCAGAAATGCTAGATGAAAATACTCTAGACCTAGAACATGGCGCTGAGCATTTTGGTCAAGCGGCCCGCGCTGGACGTCTTGTTTTCGGTCGGTAATTGCACCTCTAGCAGGTTTTGAGCAATCAGGACTGGTCAAATTACCTTATTCTGGGTAACTAATTCATAATACTAAAGTATGGGGCTGTAGATTCTTTCATGGAATCTAACTGCATCCCCTAGATAAAAAAACGGGTCTGATGGCGTATTTTCTGGGCTTAACCCTCGGGGTTTCACTCTTTTGGTTTGGACTTTCCGGCCATTTGGAGTTTCCAATTCTGCATATGGGAATTGGATCTATTATCTTCGTTCTATGGTTTTGCCATCGATTGAAAATTCTCGATGTTGAAGCGTCGCCCTATATGCGAATGCCGCGTGCTATCGGTTATTGGTTTTGGCTAGGTGGAGAAGTCATCAAGGCAAATATGGTTGTTGTTCGGGCTGCTCTGAAAGCAACCCCTGACATTGAACCTGCAATGACGCGTGTAAAGACCACATGTAAATCTGATTTAGCAAAAGTAACTTTTGCAAATTCCATAACCCTCACTCCCGGAACGGTGACAATTGATATGGAAGGTGACGAGCTCATCGTACATGGGCTCTACGCGAAAGACGTTGCCCCTGGTTCGTTCGATGAGATGGATCAGAGAACCGCAAAAGCAATAGACGGAAAGAGATAGAACATGCTTGTAGCTGCTACCCTTGCTGTTATTGCAGCGATGGCGCTTCTTCTAGCGCGCGCCATTATGGGGCCAACGCTTTATGACCGTGTCCTGGCGGTCAATTCATTTGGAACCAAAACAGTTCTTCTACTTGGTTTTTTAGGGTTCGTGACTGGGCGTCCAGATTTTCTGGATATTGCATTGTTGTATGCAATGATAAATTTCGTTGGGACTATCGCAATCCTTAAATTCTTCAGATATCGGTCATTTGGTGTGCCATTGGTTGCTTCAAAAAATTCCGCTCAAGGAGAGGAATAGGGACATGGCTGATACATCTTTATTCTCGCCCGAAAACTTGGAAGCGGCACGTGTATTTGTAGGATCTGCATTAGCGCTGACCGGAGCTGTATTTTCTGCAGCTGGTTCAATAGGTGTGCTTCGTTTTCCAGATTTCTACACGCGTATGCATTCAGCATCTGTGACCGACACACTTGGGGCAACACTCGTCTTGTTCGGATTGATGTTGATTGGTGGCTGGTCGTTAGTATCCTTCAAACTGCTTTGCATTTGGATATTCTTTATGTTCACAAGCCCAACAGCTTCAAACGCTGCTGCGAACGGTGCAATGAAAGCCGGGTTAGAGCCTTTCCTCGGTAAATGGACGGGGCAGAAAATCAAAATTGAAGGCCAAGAGGCCTTAAGAGCACAAGAGGATAGGGAATAATCCGATGGAAGCTCATTTTAGTCCTTCTGTTCTCATTGCGAATATTGTTCTGATGGCAATGCTTGGCGTTATTACAATCGCCATTATACGATTGCGTAGTCTGTTTGCCATCGTGATGCTGGGGGGTGTTTATTCACTCGTGTCAGCAGCTTGGTTTCAAGCAATGGATGCCGTTGATGTGTCCTTTACGGAAGCAGCTGTAGGAGCAGGAATTTCAACAACGCTTTTCCTTGCGGCTATGCTGCTAACGGTACGTACAGCTAAGCCTTCAAAACCGATTAAAAAACGTTGGGCACCGCTCGCCGTTGTGTTAGCGACTGGAGCTGCTCTGGTTTATGCGTCGGTTGATTTACCGGTGTTTGGTTCGGCTGAAGCACCTGCCAATGCCCATGTTGGAAAGGCCTATATCGAGGCTACACCTTCCGATGTTGGAACACCAAACATTGTAACTGCGGTTCTCGCATCATACCGTGGTTTTGATACTTTTGGTGAAACTGTAGTGGTATTTGCGGCAGGGGTTGCAGTGATATTGCTCATCGGATTTGGTGAACGTGCTCGCGCTGCCTCTGATTGGCGCGGTAAAGATGAAGAGCAGGATGAAAACTTTAGTGATGATAGCCACTTAATTCTTCGTGTCGTCTCTAAATTCCTTATTCCACTGATCGCTATTTTTGCTTTTTATGTGCATTTCCACGGAGAGTATTCACCTGGAGGTGGTTTCCAGGCCGGGGTGATCTTTGCGGTGGCTGTCATGCTTTATGCGCTGATTTTTGGGTTAAAAGCAGCCATGACAGCATTCCCACCCGTGTGGGCGAGGGCTGGTGCTGCTATTGGTGTCGCGATTTACGGTATGACCGGTATTATTTGTATGATTAATGGAGGGGATTTCCTCGATTATGACTACATATTTGGTCCACCTGTTGAGGGGGCGCACCACGGTCATCATAATTGGCCACAGATTACTGGAATTATCGGAGTTGAGGTCGGCGTTGTTGTCGCTGTGGCGTGTGTGATGATTACAGCATTTTATGCATTTGCAGGCCGCGTGCCTGAGATTCGGGACGAGGACTGGTAAAACATGCAATTCGTACTGGACCATTATAATTATTGGATCATCATTTTGTTGATGATGGGAGGGCTCTATATTTTGTTTGAGAGCCAAAACCTCATCAAACGCCTTGTTGGTCTTTCGATCTTTCAAACTTCAGTCATCGTACTTTACGTCACACTTGGTAAAGTTGCTGGAGGAACTGCTCCAATTTTTGTCGGCGGAGGTCATCACGGCGATGAACATGGTGATGAAACAACACATGGAGATCATGCAACTGCGCATGGGCCTGAAGCAGCAGTAGCATCTCATGGCGAGGTTCATGAAAACGGTTACCACATCGAACCTTCAGAAGGCCATGCCGATGCCTCTCACATTGGGGATGCACTTGGTGAAGAAGCTGTTCTGGCGGATGTCGTGGAGCCAGCAGTTGAGTTAACTCATCACGGTGATGAAACTGTTCAGGATGTTGCTCATTCCGCTAAAGAATTATCCCATGATACAGCGTCACATGGAGCAGACGCAGCGCATGGCGCAGTTGAAGTCATCTACTCCAACCCATTGCCTCACGTATTGATGCTGACTGCAATCGTTGTTGGTGTTGCGACATTATCTGTTGGTTTGGCTTTGGTTGTGCGCATCCGCGAAGCATATGGAACCATTGAGATGGATGATGTGAACGCTGCAGATATTGCAGCTGGTGAAATGGAAGGTGAAAAAGCATGAATATGTTTGCAGACCTTCATCTAGCGCCCGAAGCGCTAGCTGTTCACGCGCCAGTGCTGCTTGTACTTGCGCCATTCATGATGTCGACCGCATCTGTGTTTGCACCAAATGGACGTTTTGCTTGGGGCATGGCTTTGCTCACTTCTGCATTTACAGTGTGGATGTCTTTGGTGTTGGCGTCCGATGTAGCTAGGGAAGGTGTAATATCCTACCACATGGGTGGATGGGCTCCGCCGCTTGGAATTGAATTCCGCGCCGATGGCCTGAATGTTCTAATTGTTATACTAATTTCCTTTATGGCGCTGATGTCGGCTTTGTTTGCTCAGCCAGCTGTAGCCCGCGAAATCAGGACAGAAAAACAACCCCTTTTCTATACAGCGTTCCAGATTTGTCTGGCAGGTTTAATGGGAATGGCGCTGACAGGCGATGCGTTTAACCTGTTTGTGTTTTTAGAGATTTCTTCTATCGCGACATATGTTTTGGTGGGCTTGGGCGCGACGCGTGATCGACGTGCACTTACTGCTGCCTTCAATTATCTCATCATGGGAACAATTGGAGCGAGCTTCTTCGTAATTGGTGTTGGTTTCCTTTATGCGGCAACTGGTACGCTGAACATGGCGGACATTGCAGAGCGGCTAAATGGACTTGATGACTCGCGTGTTGTTCAAGCAGGATTTGGCTTTATCGTTGTTGGGCTTGGGCTCAAAGCAGCCATGTTCCCGCTGCATCAATGGTTGCCGAATGCCTATGCATATGCGCCTAGCTTTGTAACTGTATTCTTGTCTGCAACAGCGACTAAGGCTGCCTTTTATGCATTGGCTAGATTCATATTTACAGTCTACGACCCCAACTGGGACTTCGTCGTTGCAGCGATGAATTATGTGCTTGCACCTGCTGCGTGTTTGGCAATTCTGTTTTGCTCATTCCAAGCAATCTTCCAGCTCGATGTTAGAAGAGTTTTGGCATACTCTTCGGTGGCGCAAGTTGGCTATATGTTGCTTGGCTTGTCTGTTGGAACCGTTGCGGGATTATCAGCGGGGATGTTCCATCTTGCCAATCACGCCTTGATGAAAGGTGCATTGTTCATGGCCGTTGGAGCGGTCGCATTGCATTCCAATGTCTGGAGAGTTTGTGATTTCAAAGGCGCGGCCAAAACGGCTCCTTTGACGATAGCTGGTTTTACTGTTGCTGCATTCTCATTGATGGGAACTCCATTGACTGTCGGTTTCCTATCTAAACTGCGTTTGTATGATGCGGTTGTCATCAATGGTTGGTGGTGGGCGGCTGTCGTTATTGCAACGTCTTCAATATTGGCATTTTTCTATGTCGGCCGATTATTGCAGGCAGCTTACTTGATGAAGCCGGATGAAGGAGCGCCTGAAATCAAAGAAGCACCAATGGTGATTTTATTCGCGCTTTGGGTTCTTGCTGGCCTCAACATTTATTTCTTCTTCGACTCAAGCTTACCGTTGGGATTAGCCGAAGCAGGTGCGGAAGCCGTGCTAGGTGCTAGTGCAGGAGGTGTGCAATGAATAACGAACTCCTGATTCAACTAGCACTTGGAATACCATTATTCTGTTCTATTGCTGTTTGGGCTTTTAGAAGTGCACCAGACGCGCGCGAAACTGTTACAATGCTGAGCGCGATTAGCTTGTTCATTGTAGCCCTTTCAATCGCTATGCGCGTCAATGATGGACAAGTCTTGGTCTGGAATGTTGCTGAGGCAATGCCGGGCTTTGAAATAGCGTTTAAAGTTGAACCTTTAGGTGCTCTGTTTGGATGTATTGCATCCGGCCTTTGGGGCGTAAATTCGCTTTACTCCATTGGCTATATGCGCGGAAATAAAGAGCAACATCAAACGCGTTTCTATATGTGCTTTGGTATCGCATTGTTCGGCGCAATGGGCGCAGCATTTTCAGCCAATTTGTTCACGCTTTTTGTATTTTATGAAGTGCTGACATTCTCCACTTACCCGTTGGTGACACACAAGGGCGATGAAAACGCTTTGCGTGGTGGTCGCATCTATATGAAGACATTGGTAGGAACATCGGTGGGGTTGTTCCTAGTTGGAATAATCGGAACTTATGTTGTCACAGGAATGACGCCTGACGGGTTTATTGCTGCGAACGCAACAACAGATTTCATTGAAGGCGGTATTCTAAACGGCCATGCGTCTTTGTTTGTTGGTTCTGTTTTGCTGCTCTTGTTTGTGTTTGGAATAGGTAAGGCTGCGATTATGCCTTTCCATTTCTGGCTTCCAAATGCGATGGTTGCGCCAACCCCTGTATCGGCTTTACTTCACGCCGTGGCAGTTGTGAAAACGGGTGTATTCGCGGTCTTAAAAATTGCTACATATATCTTTGGTGCGGATTATTTGAGTAGTTTGCCTGGTCAAGAAATTGTGCTGGTGGTCGCATGTTTTACAATCATTGTTTCGTCTTTGATTGCGTTGACAAAAGACAATCTAAAAGCGCGTCTTGCATATTCTACAGTATCACAACTTTCCTATGTGACAGTTGGAGCAATGCTTGCTTCGGGTGCCGCTATGATGGGAGGAGGGTTGCAGATTGCGATGCACGCTGTCGGTAAAATCACCTTGTTTATGTGTGCGGGCGCTATCTATGTTGCGACTGGCAAAGGCAATATATCGGAGATGCGTGGATTGGGCCGAAAAATGCCAATCGTGTTCACGTGTTTCCTTGTAGGGGCGTTGTCGATTATTGGTGTACCTCCAATGGGAGGAAGCTGGGCGAAATACCAGTTGATTGTTGGATCTTTGGAAGCGGACAAAGTATATGTCGCGTGGACACTGATAGCGTCTTCGATCCTGAATGTAATCTATCTCATTCCTATCGCAATTTTAGCGTTGATGCCGCCTAAAGGGGCTCCAGAACCAGCAGCTTACAAAAGGGAAGGCGGGACACCGCCATTGGCAGTTATTCCTCCTGCAATAACAGCTGTTTTGTGTGTAGTGATGTTTTTCGGAATAAATACTCTTTATGACTTCCTTCTTCCAGTATTTGGGAGCCGTCCATGAGCAATGATATGAACCAGAATAAAAGTTCTGATGACGCGACGCCGCTTGCCAAACTACTGTTTGGTTGGACCGAAGCCAAAGCAACTCCAATGTTGTTCTTGGTTGGCTTGATCCTGGTTGCTATTGGATTGTTTGCTGCAGATTTTGTGTTGGCTGCAAAGCATATGAAACATGCATATAAGCCGATTAAGTTTTCAGATATGCCCATGTTTTATGGGCTGTATGGGTTCTTTGCTTTTGGTTTTGTGGTGTTGTGTGGTTGGCCATTGGCGAAGTTACTTCGCAAAGATGAAAACTATTATGGTGACCTTGAAGGTCTGGATGCAGATGAGACTTCGGTTGATGCAGGTAAGGAGGGCAAATAATGTCCTTTGAGTTTCTAACGGAAGTAAATCCAGGTTTTGCAGTTATCTTTGCAGGGGTATTGGCATACTTTCTTCGAGTGCCAGTGTTGCGCGCAATAATCACAATTGGTGGACCAATTGTTGGTCTAATCATGCTGGTGTCATTGTCTGAGTTTGGTGTTGACCACGGTGTTATGCGTGTCATGGATCTGACAGCGATAACTTATCGCGTTGATTCATTGTCATTCATTTTTGCTTTGGCATTTTTGATCGCAGCCACAATCAATTCTATCTATTCATTACACAATAAAGACCCGCTCCAAGATGCATGCGCATTAATCTATGCAGGGGCAGCGATCGCCGCGTCTTTGTGTGGTGATTTGATGACTGTCTTCTTCTTCTGGGAGCTGACGGCGGTTTCTTCCGTCTTCCTGATTTGGCAAACAGGAACGAAGGCTGCTTACAAAGCCGGTATGCGTTATATAGCAATCCAGATATTGTCTGGTGTATTGCTTCTATTTGGTGCTGTGTATTTCCTTGGAAACCACGGAGATCTGTCTCTGCGGGCTATTTCGCTTGAAGAAGAGGGAGCTTGGTTGATCTTCCTTGGTTTTGGTATCAAGGCGGCGTTTCCATTCCTGCACAATTGGTTGCAGGATGCATATCCAAAAGCAACGCCCACTGGTGCTGTGGTATTGTCTGCATTCACAACAAAGTTGGCGGTCTACATGTTTGCTCGGATGTTCCCGGGCGAACACATCCTGATTTACATCGGGGCGGTGATGACAATCTTCCCTGTTTTCTTTGCTGTCGTCGAAAACGACCTACGCAAAGTGCTGGCGTATTCACTGAACAACCAAGTTGGTTTCATGATTTGTGCGATTGGTGTTGCAAATCTTGATACGGAGTATGGTCGCTACGCACTCAATGGGGCTGCGGCACATGCTTTTGCGCACATCATGTATAAAGGCTTGCTGTTCATGAGTATGGGGGCGGTCATGCATCGAACAGGTACGACACAAGCCTCTGAACTTGGCGGTCTGTGGCGAACCATGCCGTTAACGGCTCTATTTTGTCTCGTCGGGGCTGCTTCGATTTCGGCATTTCCACTATTCTCCGGTTTCGTAGCAAAATCCATGACCATGTCTTCTGTGGGGCATGAAGGGTTTGTGATTGTATGGTGCATGCTGCTGTTTGCATCCGCTGGGGTGTTGGAGCATTCGGGAATCAAGATTCCATACTTTGCTTTCTTCGGACATGATTCGGGTAAGCGCCCCAAAGAAGCACCATTCAATATGTTGGTCGCAATGGGATTCTCAGCCTTTATTTGTATTGCAGTTGGTTTCCCGGGCCTTGGTGGCGCTAGATGGCTTTATTCGAACCTCCCATATCAAACAGAAGCCCTTTATTATCTCGACCATTATTTGTGGACGTGGGATCACGTGATTACACAATTCCAATTGCTTGTGTTGGCGATGTTGGCATTCGTGTTGATGAAGCGATTTGGACTTTATCCAGCTGAGAAACCTGGTGTCGTGTTGGACTTCGATTGGACATATCGTCGATTAGGCTTTGGAGTTGCGACTTGGGCGGGAGATGTGTGGGGCCGTGCAGGGCCTGCAATGGCCAATGGTTGGAAGCAGTTAGGTGGGCGAGTGCACACCTATTTGACGCATGCATTCAGTCCTGAGGGCATCCTAAGTAAAGGTGGTCCAAGTGGTTCAATGGCTGTGTGGGCTGCCCTTGTTCTTGGGTTAGTTATTGTCGTTTCAATTATATCTGCAATATAGTTTTGTCTTTATTTGATGAGCTGTTAAATTAATTTCTTGATATAAATGAAGTATCACTAATTATTTTAGCAGTTCTTACTCTTTACATTAGCGCTGACATGTAGAATTTGCTTGTTTCAAATTATCAAGCTTAACGTAAAGAGTACAAAATGACTAAAGATAGCGATGAAATCTTGATCGCAGCTGAAAATGAAGGTGCACTTATTGGTGTAGTTTCAGAAATAGTTTCAGCCTATGTTGGAAATAATCCAGTACCGGTCGCCGACCTTCCAGGCTTGATTGAAAACACATACAATGTAGTGAACGATCTAAACAGTCGCTCACCCAAAGAAGTGAAAGCTGATCAGAAACCTGCTGTTTCTGTACGAAAATCTCTTAATGATGATTATTTGATCTGTCTTGAAGACGGAAAGAAGTTCAAGTCCCTGAAACGTCATTTACGCACGCGTTATAACATGTCTCCCGATGAGTACCGTGAGAAGTGGGGATTGGCCGCTGACTATCCTATGGTTGCTCCCAATTATGCAAAGCAAAGATCTGATTTGGCTAAGCGTATGGGGCTAGGCCAAGCCAAAAAGTAAACAAGAAGTAAACAATAAGTTAATTAGATCAATTCGGATCCGAAACAAAATATAGAATCATTAATACTAGAACAGATTCATCTTTACTGGATCTAACACTTGCCAAAACCTGAATATTCGATGAATATAGATAAATATTCCGAATCAACAGGGCATGGGGCACTTATGATAACGGGCGATACGCATATTGACCTTGCGGGGCAAATGACGCTTCTCAATGAATGGGTCGCTAATTCTAGCGATGGTAAAATTGCTTCACGTGATGCAATGAAGCCAGCTCAATTTATTTCTGAGTTGGCTTATATATCTGTTCTAGAAAAAATTGATTCTGACTTGTTCTTTAGACTTTCCGGATCTGAAATCAGAAAAATGCTCGGTCGAGAGACTAAAGGGCATCGATTGGTTCAATTTCCTAAACTGGCCAATTCTCAAAGTGGCGTTCGAGCAATTAAAACTGCTTTCGCATCGGGACAACCGGTTTCAGGAACAGATGAATTGGATCAGAATACAATTCACTTTTGGTTGCGCCTTCCGGTTATGGATAGATCGGGAGAAGTCACGCAGCTAATCTGCCACGATAGAATGATTGATCATTCAATGCTGGAAGCTGAAGCGCCTAGATATGCTATGAATAGGACTATCGGCAGAGCCGCCTAGTTATCCTACACAATGGGAATTATTTCTTTAAAAGCGATGTTATGCATCGCTTTTTTTGTGCCGTTTTTATGAGATTTGGCTAAGAAAATGATCACAATTAGGATTGAAAGCATTTTGAAAAGGAATATAATCCTACAGTGATGAGGTTAGGGCATTATGCTTTTATCAAAGTATAAAGTGAGGTTGGAATGCAATTCATTAGACAGTCAGAAGATTTTGCAAGAGCGCGTTTAGCGGGGTCTTTATCAGGGTATGTATTTGACGTGAGCCAGGAAGAACTATTCGGAAATACACGTGGATTACAAACAGTCGCATTGGCCCGGCAAGTGGCAATGTACTTAACGCATGTATCATTTGGTCTGAGCTTAGCACGTGTAGCGAATGTGTTTTTGCGAGATAGATCGACCGTTGCGCACGCTTGTCATTTGATTGAAGATAAGAGGGATGACCCAAAGTTTGATGAAATGCTGGAAGCTTTGGAAAATGCTGCGAGAGCTGCGCCCACACCAATGATGCCGCATTGATTGGTTGGTCAGCGTGAGAATTTCCGGACCAAGATTGCGTCGTATAAGGCGGGCAATGCAAAGACCCAATGTATATTTAATGCGGCAGGGCGATCAGAAGAGCGCAGATTGGTGCTTGCGCTCCAATCAAAGCGGGCGATGGAAAATTTTGTTTGGTGTCAGCGAGGATGAATTTGAGCAAATACTACAAGCCGGACTTTTATTAGAGGGAAGGCAAGAGGCAAGCTATCAATGGAATGACGCTGGTTTTGCAGATGTGAATATCGCTAATGAAGCCAAAGAGAACATAAACAGTTTTTCCCATGTTCCTTCTGGGAAATCCGGATTTGGATATCTCGTTTCGCAAGCGGTGAATGGTAAAGGACCGCTGGATGCAAGAATGATAAATGCCGCACAAAATTATATAACCGATGTAGAAATAAGCATGAGCGTAGCAGGGCAGGTTATGAATTGGGATCGTGTTGCGCAGGTGCAATCGCACAGGAAGGGAGTACATCAAGTTGGTGTGCATGGAAGGGGAATGCAGGCCAAGATGCGGCTTAAGCAACTACAAACTTGTCTCCTCAAAGAGGAGCTCGCCTTAATTGATGCAGCCTGTCTGGCGCACTATTCATTGAGCCGGATCGAATTGAAATTCGACCTTCCCACACGCAACGCCGGAAAAACCCTAGCGAATGCTTTGGATAATTTAGCGAGAGCATATGAAATGGAGTTGGCTGGTGGACGGAGGTAAAGAGAGGCTATTAATGGCCCTTGAGGCAATGCGGCCATATAGACAATTGCAACACATATAAGGAAGATGCAAAGCTTATTGGAGTTTGGAGGGGGAAGCAGTTGTTTACTTTAAAGCCACCTAAATGGGTCTACGTGCTATTCCTCATGGGAGCATGCAGTATTGGTATCAGAATTTTACTTGATTCTAGTTTTGGAAACTCCGCGCTTTTGTATGTTGCTGTCCCGTTTTTGGTTTCAATTTTGATTTTTCAGTTTGTTCCAAGCCCTGAAGGTCATAGTAATTTTGGCCGCTTTTTATACCACATAAAAATAGCAACTATTATCTTCCTCGGGACCTCAGCATTCCTTTTTGAAGGTTTTATATGTGTCCTGTTTTTCGTCCCTATTTATTATGTTTTTGTGACTCTAGGATATTTATGTGAAGAATTTGCTGATTGGTTGGACAGAAGAAAATCCCGAAATACAACCCTCAAATCCAGCATAATTCCAATCTGCGTTGCTGTTCTTGCGATTGAAGGGTTATCTCCCTCAACCACTTTTGAACGACAAAGTTACATTCAGCATGAAATTATTGTTGACATGGACATAGGCACACTCAAATCCAATCTGGCCAAGCCAATAGAATTACCAAAAAAACGCCAATGGTTTCTTTCTATTTTTCCACTACCAATAGAAACTGAAGCTGGATCACTTCAAGATGGGGACATTCATAAGCTAAAATTCATCTACAAAAAGTGGTTTTTCACAAACATTCATGAGGGGGAATTTCACTTAAAAATTGATGAAGTTGGAAGTCAGCATGTCAAAACTTCAGTCGTAAAAAATACAAGCTATTTGTCGAAATATTTGAAAGTAAAAGGAACGGATATTGGGTTTGAGCCATTAGAAAATGGTCAAACAAAAATCTCATTAAGTATATCCTATGACCGCTTACTTGATCCAGCTTGGTATTTTGCGCCTATGCAGGAATATGCAGTTCAGCAGAGCGCAGATTACTTTGTTAATTCCGTTTTCCTGAGAGAAGTAATGTAATGTCAAAGTCTGTCCAAGACGCAGCCCAAGGCGCTTTTAAGGTAAATTCTCTTTCAAATTTGGAAACTGCGGATCCAGTTGCAGGAAAAGTGGTTTGGGATGCTCCGCGTTCAATTTGGAACACAGTGATATTCATGGGAGCAATAATTCTCGCTCCAATTCACTTCAATGCATCGGCTCTTTTCATGTTTTTGATTTTAACGTCGATCACCTTGTGCGCTGGTCACTCAGTAGGTTTTCACAGAAGACTTATTCATAAGAGCTTTGATTGTCCCAAATGGCTAGAACGGGTTCTCGTTTACATCGGAACGATTGTCGGGATGGGGGGGCCTATTTGGACTATCAAACTTCATGACAGCCGAGATTGGGCGCAAAGGCAACCAGATTGTCATTCTTTCCTCCGTCATGAACATAGTTTTCTAAAAGATGGCTTACTCTATCTCCATGGAAAACTGGTTTTAGAAAATCCACCTAAGTTTGATGCAGGAAAAGGTATTTCAGACGACAGGTTTTATAATTTTTTGGATAGAACGTGGATGTTGCAACAATTGCCAATAGCCGGAATACTTTACATTACGGGTGGCATGCCTTGGTTAGTATGGGGCGTTTTTGTTCGAGTTGCGGCATGTACGACAATGCATTGGGCTATATCATATTTTGCTCATACGCGAGGTCCGAGTGATTGGGAAGTTGATGGCGCAGTAATCCAGGCACATAATGTTCCACTGTTGGCTATTCCAACAATGGGCGAAAGTTGGCATGGTAATCACCATGCGTTTCCAAGCTCAGCGAAACATGGATTATACCCTGAACAAATTGATCTTGGTTGGTATTTTATTTGTCTGTTGAGCTGGGTGGGGTTAGCTAAAAACGTAAAAACCCCCAAAGATTTACCTGCCAGAAAGAACATAAGACCTATGTCGGATCGAGCCATGAGTATTGTTTCTCAGGCGCAATTTACTGAACTAAAAAACAGACAGCGCCCCTAAGCTGAATGTCTGCTTTGGGTTAGAAATAAATTGCCTCTCAATCTCTTAACGAGAATCTTAGACAGCTTCAGCATCCGAACGTATACGGTTGAGCATGGATTTGAAGCCGTTGGAGCGTTGGGGGGATAGGGCTTCATCAACGCCAATGCTGGAGAAAAAGGCTTGGGCGTCGAACGCTAAGATGTCTTTTGGTGTATTGCCCGAATAGATATTCAGAAGCAGGGCGATCAGGCCCGAGACAAGAATTGCATCTGATGTACCCCTGAAATGTAGAGTTCCATTCTCCTTGTTTTCTGTGACAAGCCAGACCTGACTGGCGCAACCTAATACCTTGTTGGTATCGTTCATTTCGGCATCGCTGAGCGGCTCTAATGATTTTCCAAGGTCTATGATGTGGGCGTATCTGTCTTCCCAATCAGTTAGGAATTCAAAATCTTCACGCAATTCGTTTGCGGCTTCTTCAAGAGGGGTAGCATTTGTCATGAGGCATATAAAAGGCCCGCGAGCGTAACTTGCAAGCGGGCCTTTGAATTTTCTACAATTAAATCGTCTATTTAATGCGATTAATCGGTTTCATTGCTTATTGGGCAACGTCTCCAACACATTCACCAATGTCAGAAACAGCGTGCTTGCGCATACAAGCCTGAAGGCCGTAATGGTCTGATTGGGTTCCCACACATTGATTGAGTTGTTGTTGAGCAAATTCAAAACAATCTTTCGCGCGTCGATCATTCATAGCTTTCACAAAACCGATGTCAGATGTGTTTGAAGCACCGATGATTTCATAAGCGGCAAGTGAAGCCATGTGATTAGCTGTCTCTGTGCGTGCTGGGTTCACTGAATAACGACGCTGAGTCAGAGAAGAAAAAGCTGACATTGGTGCGTTGGTTGCAATGCTTCTGGCGCGTTCCCATGCATTGGATTGTCCTGCTTGTGCAAGGATGCTTCCGATGTTTGAAGAGTTGAACATGTTACGTGCAGTCGAAGAAACCGGACGACCTGAATATGTCATGGACTTTAGCTTGGTGGCGCGCTGGGCACCGTCACGGATGCGTTCTTTAACCCAAGATTGATTTTGCAGGTGTGCTTCTTGTGATTCCATAAAAGAAGCCGCACTTGAAATGTATCTAGCATCAGCTTCCGCAGCAGCTAGAGCAGATTGAAGTGCTTTGTCACCACCTTTTAGTGTTGTTGCGTAACCGGGGGATTTACGAAGCCCATTTAGAAACCGTTCGCGACCGTAATAAGATTCAATTTCACGAACAGAGTTTGCAAACTCACGGTTTTGGGCGGCCACAAGAGCCGAATAAGACATCCATCCCGATGTAAGCTTGGTCGCGTTGTGTCCACCTAATTCATTAAGGCGTTGTTCGATTTCACCTTGAGAAGAGAATGCTCTGTTTCTTACTTGAGAGACATCACCTTGGTAGGTTGCATAAGTTGCTGCAGCAGATGTCACCAATGCTGATGGTCCTGATCTTGCAGATTGTGTACTGGCGTAAGTAGGTTGTACATTGTTGCCCGGCTGGCTAACTTTCGTGGTTTGCACAGTTTGAGCACCAGCAATCCCTGCGGAAAGAGTAGCGATGGTAAGGCATTGGAACCAACGGGTAAGACGCATGAGTGGGGATCCTCTCGGTTTCAATTTAGATGAAGCAGTGGGGTGATACTGCTTCGATGATTCAATTTTAAATCATCATATTTTAACGCAACAAATTTACTCTATCTGCATAATCGTTTAAGGCTAGTTACGATGATTAAAATAATCCAACATAATGCAGTTAACACTGTCTTGACACCTTCGGAAGTGACTGAGCAACGCGCGACTTGGATTCTGTTGTGTCTTGTTATTCTTCTGGTTTTATGGATTAGCGGTACTAGCTTATTGGTGAGCACTTTTGTGTGCGCGATCGTATCTTTGCCTGCAATTGCTCAGATTATGACGTCGAAATTGCAAGGTGAAACATCACATGAATTGGAAATGGCCGTCTGGATAGTTGTGGTGATGATTGGTGCCACTGCAACTGGTGGAGCTGTGTCGGCTGTTTCAGTAGCGTTCTTTATTCCGGTCGTGACAGCGCTGTCGCTTGGAAGAAAGAGACAGGCGATTGAGGCTAGCGCGTTCTCAGTTTTGGGGTTTTGTCTTGCTGCATTGTTGTCGAGGATGGGATTTCTACCCATAGAGCCCAAATTGTTAAATCCTGCGCCGGCTATGTTTGCTTTGGTTTCATTGATATATATGGCGTCATTGGTGCGTAAAATCCAACTGGCTGACAATTCTGCAGGAACATTGGCGAGAGTGCGGGAGCAGGCTTCTCATCAGATATCGCGTTTATCAAAGCAAAAAGAAATTCTGGTCAATCGGCTGGAAACATCTTCGCAGAGACTAGCACACGCCCGAAAAGAATTTAGTCAAGAGCAGGACAAAAACGCAGATCTAGAAAGAACGTTGGATCAACGCGCACTTTATTATGCAAAGACCAGTCATGAACTGCGTACGCCTTTGAATGCGATTTTAGGGTTTTCAGAGGTGATGAAGGAAGAGCTGTATGGTGAACTTCCAGAAAAGTACAAAGAGTATGCACAGATGATTCATGAAGGGGGTAAGTCCCTTCAATTGACTGTTGATGATGTGCTTGACCTGACAAAAATCGAATCTGGGAATTACGAAATTCGACCGGAAAAGGTCTCACTCACGGAAATAATGTGGGACATGGTGCGTTTTCTGTCCGACCAAGCAAGACGATCCGAAGTGAAATTAAGTGTTTCAAGTAAGAGCAAAGATGTTGAGGCATTTGCGGACCCGAGGGCTGTACGCCAGATAGCTCAAAACCTAGTTTCCAATGCTATTAAGTTTACGCCTCATGGCGGTTCGATTGCGATTACAGTTCGTGAAGATGAAGAAAGCGGTGCTTGGTTGAGTGTGAAAGACACTGGGGCAGGAATAGATCCTGAAGTGTTCGAAGATATTCTCAAACCATTTGTACAAACTGAGGCAGCAAATAAAGCTAACAAGGTGGGAACAGGATTAGGCCTTTCGGTTGCAAACGCATTTGCAAAACTTCATGGCGGGCACATGCAACTCGATTCTGAAGCTGGTGAGGGAAGTGTTATTTCAGTATTCTTCCCTGAAGAAGGTAAACATTCGCAAGAATAGGGCATCATTCTGTTTGAATGCTCGTCATCATTGGCAGCATGGTTTTATTTAAAAGTTTGGGTGACAAATAAAGCTCAATGTCGGAAATTTCTCAGCCAGACCGTGATTACCTAACAAGCCTGTTTGATGAACGAGATCATTTCTCGGTTGGAGCTTGGGACAAAGAAAACCATGTGACTGGAAATGTAAATTTTGATTTTAATGAGATGTTCGAAATCATTGATAGTCAGTTGACGACAACGTCCCGTAGAGAAGATGAAGATTCATATGAAATTGCCTTCGAGCCGAAAGATGATTTTCGACTTTTGATTCTTCTAAAAGATCAAAGCGCTATCATTGGAGAAGGGATAACTCCACGAGAGTTTTACCGGTTGATGAAAGCAATGGCTGACCGGTTTGAGCAGCCAAATTCACTATATGTCTGCGGTGGAAGCATTAGCTATTCTTGGTTGCGCACTGATCTCCCTGAAAAAGAAGCCGTTATGCATATGCTGAAACATGATGATGGCGTTCGTGAGGACTTGGGATTGCCAGAATACGATCATACACAATGGTAGAAGACGAATTTGGAAAGATAACCGTCAACACTACATTTAAGCTTTGAAGGCTAATTTGTTTTTACTGTGTCTCTTGCTATTGCGCTAAAAGCTGCGGCAGCTCGAAAATCTCCAACTTCAAACGTTGCTCTAACGATTTTGGAACTCTTGTCTCGATCAGAGGGAATGAATTCAACGATTATCGTTTCGCGTGGATCAAGCAGATTGACGGCATTCATGGCGCGATCGTCAAACAAGAAAAGAGCCCCTTGGGTTTTATTTCCGTCTTCATAGGGCGGGGCGTCTACGATCTCTCGTCCAGATGCCAAGAGCTTTTTAGACATTGACCTTGGTGGTGGCGATAATCCTTTAGAAGAGCCAAACAAACCACCAATCCACGGGGTTGGTGATTTCTCATTGTCTCGCACGATTAAACGAGCCATCGAAGGAGGTTGTTGATTTATCAAAAGTCTCTTTACAGTCGACAATTTTGCTGGCGGCCTTTTTTGTCCGGGAACTGCAAACCCAAGCGGATCTCTTGCGCGTGGAACATGAATAAGACCAAACCTAACAGATGTTTCGGGGTCTTCCTGATAAGCGGCCCATACATCCGTTAGAGTTCTTGTGGCGGTCCATAGTCTTATTCCGCCTCGAAATTCATAGAAAGGCGTCCGCGAAAACGCTAAAAATGCATCTTTCAGACGTTCATTGGCGGTGGTTAGGCGTTCGTCATCACATTCCTTTGAATTTGCGTAGGAATGAGATTCGTCATGTAAGGCTTCAACTTCATCAATCGAGAATCCGCCTCGAAGAAGTGCAGTGCGGGCTTGCCAATATCCCATTTCCAGAGCCAATCGCTCTTTATCGGACAATAGTTTGCATTTTTCATCAGCAGATCGAAGCGAAGCGCGCTCCATAAAGGCAGTGTTTGCGTCGGCCACCTGCGCAGCTGCTGAAGAAGCTGTAAGAGCTAATCCTATAGACACGGCCAGAGGGGAGAGAAACTGAAGTTTATTGCGCAACATAGCTTGTTCTATACGCAATAGAGATTGACTATCAATGAATTTTTTCGGGAGAAGAAAGGGCCAAATTAAGAGCTAATTATGGCGGAGACTTTGTCTCTTTAAGCTGCTTGGTGTGAATGAGCAGAGGTTTTAGGGTTATCTATAGATGCTAAGAACGCTTTATCATCATTTGATAACTTAAAGTGTTTTTCTTTTGCTGAGGCGATTAACTCTCTAAAGAAAAAGAATAGGCCCGAAACCAATAATACCGTAACAAGAACCCATAAAATACTTAGGTCTGTTGTGGGAGGTGTTTGTGGCATCGAAAAGGATTGATTTTGGAATTCACCAAGTAAAACATTTGTAATGTTTTCTGGCGATAGCTGAATATTGCCAGAAGTGCCAGATTGCCAAAGTATAGTAGGTGCAAATGCCAACATTACCAAAAAATCCAAATTCCCCAACTGCGCGAATACATAGGTTTGTTTTTCCGCTGCGTTCTAATTATCAACAAAACAATAAAAGAAAAGAAGAAATTACATGTCTTTCTGCATTGTAACAAAACTCTGGGTAGATGCTCTCGTGCGTAGGGTGAATTTGTCGGGCGCTTACTCAACTGTTGAGAGAATTGGTGATGAAACGCGTGGAGATGTACTTATAAAGACCCGCCGACCCAATGGGGATGTTTCCCTTATCGGGCGAGCATTCAGCCCAGATGATGAAATTGTATTTCAATATATTCGACCTGAAAATCACATCATGACTGAGCAAGAAGCCAGTGAATATTTGAAAAAAAGAATATCCTATGATGCAGACATTTGGATCATAGAAATTGAAGACAAAGAGGGGCGCCATTTTCTGGAAGAAAAGGTGCAACCGATTGTCCTCAATGACCCTTTTGCGTGACCCATATATAATCTAACAAATTTGACTTAAATTTGCCGCGTTCTCCAACAATATATTTACGATACTCATGTATAAGTTTCTCATAGACTAGAAGGAATGAGACACCCGATGTTGTTTTTGATGAATTCACAGGTGATTGATATTGGAGATCCACGGACAACACTTCGTGAGACTGCAAATCAGCTAACTGAAATTCCGTTTCAGCAATTGAGTACAGCACATGCTGTAAGCTTGGGGCAGGCTCTATTTTTTCATTGTCCAGACGACAAAAAACCAATGCCAGGTGCATTGCAGGCATTGGGTGCATTGATTTCAGAATATACTGATGCGAATGCGGCATTGTTTGTGAAACCACCAAATGCACAGGCTGCTCAGCAAGTTCAGATCCGGTTGGCAGAAGTGCAACTTCCCGTGATTGCTAACCTATTTCAATTGCAAAAACGACAACCATTATCACCTGCTTTGGTGAACAATTCTGTTTGGGCATGTGCAGCTTAGATTGATTGCGGTCGTGCAAAATCTAAAAATTAGGAATTTAACCGCTTCAATCTAGTCGATTGCGGCGGATTGCTTTATGGGATGCTGTTTGTTTTTAAAACTTGCAGGATCATGCCCAATGGCGCTTACGCCCACTCAAGAAGCCGCTCGTCGTAGAACCTTTGCCATCATTTCTCACCCAGATGCGGGTAAAACCACGTTGACAGAGAACTTGCTTCTTACAGGTGGGGCTATCCGTTTGGCTGGGCAAGTGGCTGCACGTGGTGAGCGTCGCCGGACCACTTCTGACTGGATGAAGATTGAACAAGATCGTGGTATCTCTGTTGCTTCGTCTGTCATGACATTCGAATATGAAAACCTAGTTTTCAACTTGCTTGATACGCCAGGGCACGAAGATTTCTCTGAAGACACTTATCGTACACTAACAGCAGCGGATGCTGCTGTGATGGTGCTAGATGCAGCTAAGGGTATTGAGCCGCAAACTTTGAAGTTGTTCGAAGTTTGTCGTCTGCGCGATATACCTATTGTGACTTTTATCAACAAACTGGACCGCGAAGCTGTTGATCCATTTGAATTGCTTGATGAAATTCAAGATAAGCTAGCGCTTGATTGTGCGCCATTGTACTGGCCTCAGGGATCAGGTGAACGTTTCCGCGGAATGGCGGACCTTACAAAGGGTGAGTTCCTTCGTTTCAAGAAACGCACTGCTGATGAAGCGCTGGAAGTGGGCGGTGCAGATCGCACGGCGATGGATGAAGCTGCGGTTTCTGAATTTATGGATGGCGATGAGTTTTCTGAAATTGAAGAAAATGCTGAAATGGCAAAGGAAATGTGTGTTCCTTTTGATCATCAATCATTCCTTGAGGGGCATCTAACGCCTGTAGTATTTGGCACCGCGCTTCGTCATTTTGGCGTAAGAGAATTGCTTGATACTTTGACAGCCTATGCACCTCCGCCAAGAGCGCAGAAAGCCAAGGTTAAGGGCAATGAAACTGTCATTGATATTGAAAACAAAGAAGTTTCAGGATTCATTTTTAAGGTTCAGGCAAATATGGACCCCAATCACAGAGACCGCATTGCCTTCTTGAAAATGGTATCGGGCAAATTTAAGCGCGGTATGAAGCTCAAGACGACATCTGGAAAACAGCTCAATGTGGCGTCTCCCGTAATGTTTATGGCGCAAGATCGCGAGATAGCTGATGAGGCATTTGCTGGAGATGTTATTGGTGTGCCTAACCACGGTGCTCTTCGTGTTGGTGATAGCATGTCGGAAACTGGAAACATCATGTTTGGCGGTATCCCAAACTTTGCGCCCGAGATTTTGCGACGGGCGCGTTGTATTGATCCGATGAAATCTAAACACCTTCGTAAAGCGCTCGAGGGTTTGGCTGAAGAGGGTGTAACTCAATTGTTCACGCCTGCAATTGGGGCGGACATGATTGTTGGTGCGGTAGGTGCGCTACAGATTGATGTGATGGCGGAGCGTGTCGCGGCTGAAAACAAATTGGATGTTGTGTTTGAACAGGCACTATACAACGTTGCGCGCTGGGTGACATCTGATGACGCAGCTTTGTTGGATGCATTCCTAGAAAAAAATAGAGCCAATGTTGGAACTGACATTGATGGCGCACCTGTGTTCCTAGGAAAGAATGCTTGGGACGTCGGCTATGTGGCTGAGAAAAACCCTGACATTAAATTCTCTGCGACCAAAGAACGGTTGAACTAGAGCTTAAGATGCTTTGAACGGCATAGAATTAAAACATAACCATGATTTAAGTGCCATTTTGGGGTAAATGCTGGCATGAAGTCTTGACCTTTAATGCGAATTCCACGTGAACTTCGCTCCAGCTTCATGCTGGATGTAAAGTACGTGTAGAACAGGGCGGGACGAAATGTTCGAGAATTTAGTTCAAAAGCTACCTGAGCAAGCTCAAGCGGGTATCTCTTATCTTCAGGGCATCTGGGATGAGGGGGCATTCGGGATGACTTATGGTGATATTATTATTGCCACGAGTATTTTGCTATTTGCTCTGATTATTCGCGGTATTTTTGCGCGAACTGTTGTGCGCGGTATCTCTCGCGCTGCCGCAGGTACGAAGACTAATCTCGATGATGCATTAGTCACAACAATTGCAGCGCCGTTGAAAATGGTTCCGATCATTGTTGGGGTATATGCTGCTTCTCAAGTCATTGTTCTAAATGATGACCTTCAAGGCATAGTCGATAAGGTGCTGCGTTCTCTTGTTGCCTTTTCAATATTCTGGACACTCAATCGCGCCGTGGGTGGATTTTCATTCTTATTTACAGGTTTAAGATCCACGCTTTCGCCAGCAATAGTTGATTGGATCACAAAGTCACTCCAGCTCGTATGTGTGTTTGTGGGTGCAGCTGCAATTCTTGAGATTTGGGGCATACAGGTTGGACCAATTCTAGCAGGTTTAGGTATTTTTGGTGTTGCTGTTGCGCTTGGTGCACAAGACCTATTCAAGAATTTGATATCCGGGATTTTGATCCTTGTTGAGCGGCGCATGGAGCGTGGTGAGTGGATCGCTGTTGATGGCGTCGTTGAAGGAACGGTTGAGAAGATAAACTTCCGTTCAACATTGGTGCGGCGATTTGATAAGGCTCCAGTTTACGTGCCCAATTCCAAGTTTTCCGACAATGCTGTTGTAAACTATTCGCGGATGACACATCGCCGTATTAAGTGGGTTATCGGTGTTGAGTACAGCACAACGACAGAACAGCTTCGATATATCCGTGATGAGATTGAGGCGTATCTCTATACCAATGAAGCTTATGCAAAGCCGCCAGAAGCTACATTGTTTGTGCACATTGATTCATTCAATGATTCTTCGATCGATTTCTTGATCTATTGCTTCACGAAAACAACTGTGTGGACCGAGTGGTTGCAACACAAAGAAGAATTTGCATTGAAGCTGATCGATATCGTTGAGAAGGCAGGTACCGGTTTTGCCTTCCCAAGTCGTACGCTCTATATGCAACAACAAGAGCCGCCGGAGGTTATTCATCCACCGACCTTATCTGAAAGTGTTCACAAGATGCGTGCATTGAAAGGCGCTTCCAGTGCTGGCGTCAATGCTGGTGCCGAAGATGGTGGTGACGGATGAAAGTCACTTAATGCCCATTAAACTTGCTGTCTGAATGGTATTCATAGCTTAGAATGGGCGTCACTTTTCTAGTGAATGTTGAACGAATTTACGTCGTAATGTGATAATTCCGGCATTGTTCTCGGTGATTGACTTTATCACATGGAGAATGACATGTTTGACTAAGATAGCTGGGTTTAGTTTTAAAAAAGTTTGGTGGAGATCATGAAAAGCAGTATTGCAAAACTACTATTATGCTTATTTTTGATAACGTTGTCACATCCTGCAGTAGCTGAATTTGAACCAATTCCAAATGAGTTTCGATTGCTTGATGAGAATGGTGAGATTTTGGTTGATGATCAACAGATCGTGGTCAAAGCCGGAAAAGGAACAGACCTTTTTACAGATAGCATTGGAAAGCTGCATTCAGATAATGTTCCCCGTATTCTTTTCGATGTAGAAGGGGATTTCTCACTAACCACAAAAATTGAAGGCAAATTTTCAAAGGCTTATGACGGGGCGGCTATCTTGATTTATCAGGACGGCCAGCATTGGATGAAATTCTTGTTTGAAAAGTTTCGTTCAGGTGATTTAGGTGTGGCATCAACTGTAGTCACGACAACAGGCGATGATGCTTACCACTTTTCTACAGATAAAGAGATAAGTGGGATATTTCTCAGGGTTCAACGCAAAACAAATAGTTTGACATTGTTATACTCTGAGGACGGAGAGAGTTGGAATTATGCACGTTCCTTCTATTTTGACGTTGAAGGACCACTATCCATAGGCTTTGCCGCGCAGGCACCTTTGAGTGAGTCGGTAACTGCAGTTTTTTCTGATATTAAATATATAAATCAGGATGTAGAATGATTGAAAGTATTTAAGCGGCTGTAGCTTCAGCTTGATTTCTAACTTTCCAGAACCGCACTGCGCGTTGAGCAGCTGCCAATGGTACTTCGTCATACATATCGGAGTATTCTTTGGCTTTTGCTACACCGTTTTCACCGCCCACAATTTGCATAGCAAGTGTTGAAAATAGCGCCTTAGGGAAGTGTGCTGCACGGCAAAGAATTGCCATAGCGTCAACATCCTTTTGATCGGTTATGCGCAGGATTGTATCCAATGGCACCTGAGTGAAATAAGAAAAGCTTGCGTAAAAACGTGAACGCTCGCCATTGCGCAATTGTTGCACAAGGTGAGGGGGAGTTAGGCGATCGGCTTCAATCTCGGCCTCAACCCATTTTCTCTGTTTGTCTATGTCTTCTGGGGCTTTTCCGTAAGCTACGTTCAAGCGTTTTTTAGAAGCTTCGAGAGCTGCGTTTAATTCAGCTTCTGATACAGACTCAAATTTCTGCATTATCTGGGCGCGAAGCTTTGTTTCCACGACCTGATAGACATCGTTTAGCAAGTCGAGCGGGACATTCTTGTTTTTCACCAAAGGAGCCTGAAGCACTTTGCTTGTCATGGCGCGTTCAGTAACTTCTTCATAAGTCTCGCGGTCAATTTGTGCTGTTTCGTTCTCGAGAAGGGAGACAACAACTTTGTCCTCACCTTTCTTTACTAGAACTTTTGAGACCGGTGATGTTAGGTGTTCACGCTTAGACACAGCCATCAGCTTATCCTGACAACCATTGTTGGCAATGTGCACAAGGTCGTCTTCAGTCAGGGCTTTTGACTTGCGAAGAACCGGAGCAGCAACGCGAATAGAATCTGTTGCAAGGCGGCGCGCTGTTTTGCGTAAAGGAGATTTGGAAACCGCAACTTTACGGGATAATTCCATACGAACTTGCTCGGTCATATCCGTGGCAACTGCACCGATGATTTCATCAAACATGGCGCATTCAGTTTCGCTGCGCTCACTTTTATCATCTTCAAAAAAGACATCAGTCACTTCGCGTAATAGATCGCGACGTTTTTCACTAGATGTTTCTTTTGCCAGATCCATAAGTTTGGCAAATTTCGAGTGATCAACAGACATTCAGAAGCCCCTTTAGATGAATAGTCGGATATATTCATACCTAAAAGGAGTTAATAAATGGTGGGAAAAACCTCATGGTTTACAGCGGAAGGCGATTTTTTAATTGAATTTGTTCTGCAGGTTGCAATTGATCTACTTAACCCAGGTTTTCTCGTTTTTCTTCGAGTTCAAGCCATTCCATTTCAAAGGCCTCTAATTCTTCGCGCATTTCATCAAGTTGCTTTGCTTTAGAGTTAAACTCTTCAGGCTTTTTTGAAAACAATTCTGGATCTGCCAAAGCTGTCTCAAGCTCACCAATTGTGTTCTCATGAGAGGGGATGAGTTTTTCTAGCTCATTATATCTGTGCTGGTCTTTAAAAGTCAGTTTTGTTTGTTGTTTAGATTTTGAAGTATCGGCAGACTTCGCTGTTGCTGATTTAGTTTCTGAGGCTTTTTTCTTAGCGGAAGCGCGGTTTTTCTGCTGGATCAGATAGTCAGAATATCCACCAGGCGTTTCTAGCCATTCACCATTGCCTTCCGGTGTGAGAACAGATGTGACAACGCCATCAAGAAATGCACGGTCGTGGGATACAATAATGAGCGTGCCATCATAGTCCATAAGCATGTCTTCCAACAGATCCAGCGTTTCCATATCCAGATCATTGGTTGGTTCGTCTAGCACCATAAGATTGGAGCTTTTAGCAAGAGCTATGGCAAGTGTCAGGCGATTGCGTTCTCCACCTGAAAGAGCTGACACGGGCTGGCGCAATTGTTCGGGGCCGAACATGAAGTCTTTTGCATAGGACGCGACATGGCGTGGATAATCGCGCACCATAATTTGGTCGCCGCCATCAGGGGCGAGTGTTTCCCAAAGCGTGTCTTCATCTTTGAGTGTGTTTCGGTTTTGGTCGAGATAAGTGATTTGCAGGTTTTTGGCGATGCGAATTCGGCCTGAACCTTCATCTGCGTTTATCTCTCCAAGCATGATTTTGAGGAGAGTAGACTTTCCAACACCATTGCCGCCAACAAGACCAATACGGGCACCGCGCATAATCTTAATCGAGAAATCTTTGGCGATGATCTTTTTACCCTTAGGGGTGTCAAAAGCTTTTTGGATATTGATCCCTTCAAACACGAGTTTGGAGGAAGGAGCAGCATCATTTGAGATGATTGAAGCTGTTTGATTGGACTGGTTTAGGTTATGCTTGCGTTCTGCTTGTTCTTTGCGCATGTCCTTAACTTTGGACAGGCGGCCCTGATTACGTTTGCGACGTCCTGTGACACCGCGCATCAGCCAACGTTGCTCTGCTTTTAACTTTGTTTGCAAACGGTCGAGTGCTTTTTCATCTTCAGCTTCAACTTTTTCAGCCCAATCATCAAAAGCCTTATACCCGCGATCCAATTTACGGACAGCGCCTTGTCGAAGCCAAGCTGTGGCGGTGGTCGTGTTTTCCATGAAGCGGCGATCGTGGCTGACCAGTAATATTGCGCCTCGAAAACTACTGATCCGGCCTTCTAATTCTTCAATGGCATCGACATCCAAATGGTTGGTTGGCTCATCAAGCAATAAAATATCTGGATCGGACGCAAAGGCGCGGGCGAGGGCGAGACGTTTGCCTTGTCCGCCCGAAAGTGTGGATGGATCCACATCATGCGCCAGACCTGCAATGTCTAGCTCTGTTTCGGCAAGATAAAGCTCAGTTTCTTCCAGATCGGCAGCGGCATAGTCCAAAGCTGTTTTGTATTTGGAAAAATCAGGCTCCTGATTCAGGAATTGCAGGCTTGTGCCAGGTTGTTTCCATACCTCGCCTGAGTCCGCATCCAGAGCGCCTGCAAAGATACGCATCAGCGTGGATTTACCTGCGCCATTGCGGCCAACCAGCGCAATGCGCTCGCCTGCATATAGGGAAAGATCAACACCAGTAAATAGAGGCGCGCCGCCCAGCGTTAGCTGAACATCACGAAGAGTGGCAATAGGAGCTTGAGACATGACACGCGGTATAGCGAGGAGTTAGCTGGGTGTCACTTAGTTTTAAGAAGGATGTTTAGTGGTTGCAGGAAAGACCACGGTCCTGCATGTATTTGACCAATATTTCTTCATCAAATTTCTTTAAACTTCCCATCACCGAAGTTGACTGTTTTACATTTCCACATCTGTCGGATGAAAAGTGGTAGTCTGTTGCGGGGAATTTGCCGTTACCGAGCCCCCATCTGAGATACGAACATACTTCCGCAACAGTTACAGTTGCTCTAATCGAGCCATCAAAATGATCTCTTGAATACACAATATTTACAGCTTGCTCTTTGAAAAACTCATAATCAGGAAACTCGTTTTTTTCGAAGCTATGCATGGTTTTCAATATGCGTTCGTTAATTTCCTCATTTGAGTAATATCTGGCTTTAGCCAAACAAAAATTCGTGACGGGAGAAAACCTGAAAGTGGACAGAACGCCATACAAAACCAGTATTGCGGCAATAATCAATTTTGGATTTGTTGGAACTTTCAAGCGTTACTCCCCCAGTCAGAATTTAACTCTACCTATTCTCCACCGATGCAAATGCGCTGGCGAGGGAGCGGTAGTAGGCGAGTTTTTCTTCTTCGACGGCGCTGATTGTGATGGCTTTTTCTGCACCCGGTAGAGGCGTGGCGGGGAGGCCTTCATGAGCTAGCATCATGACGTCATGCCAGAGTTCTGCGGGTGTTTCTCCGCCCGTGACTTTTTTCATCGGGGTGTCGTCATCATTGCCGACCCAGACGCCGCCAATATAGTCGGCAGTGAAGCCAACAAAGAGGGCATCGCGCCAATCTTGGCTGGTGCCTGTTTTACCTGCGACATCGCGATAGACTTTTGGCGCGGCGATTGGTTTGGGCGAACCTTCTGGCAAAGGTGCGGGAGGAACTTCTAACCGTGCCGCCTTTCCTGTGCCTGCCACCACCACGCGGCTCATCATGCTGATCATCTCGCGATTGCGTTTGTCGCCAAATATCTTCATCGGCTTTATTGGTTCTTGCTCAAATAGGACTTCGCCGCGCGATGTGCGAATTTGCTTAATTAGCCAAGGCTTGAATATCTTTCCATCGGTTGCGAACACGCCATAGGCGCGTGTCATATCGAGGAGGGGGATTTCTTCTGAGCCAAGTGCGACGGATGGGTAGCTCGACATTTGCGTTGAGACACCAAAGCGTGCGGCAAGGCTGGTAACGCTTTCCATGCCGACTTCTTGAGCTAGTGAAGCTGCAATCGTGTTTGTTGATGTTGCAAAGGCTTCAGACAAAGTCATCGCGCCCTTATAGCCGCCGCCATAATTCTTAGGTTTCCATCCATCAATTGAAACGGGTTCATCATAGCGGATTGAATAGGGGTGAAGATCTGCTTCCATTGCGGCGGCAAAGACGAATGCTTTAAACGCCGAGCCGGGCTGGCGCATGGCTTGTGTCGCACGGTTAAATTGGCTGTCGGCATAATCACGGCCACCTACAAGCGCGCGCACGCCCCCATCCTTGCTGATGATGACGATGGCTCCTTGATCGATTTGTTTGTCTTCGCCGACTTCATCAAGCTTGGCGTTTAAAATGTCTGATGCCTGAGTTTGCAAATCCAGATCAACAGATAACGTGATGACCATATCAGGTGCATTTTTGCCAGCGGTGAGTTTTTGCGCTTGTTCTGTTGCGGCATCGAGGAAATATCCAATGCGCGGATCATATTCTTCTTCAATCAAAGTGATGGGTTCAGTTTTTGCGCGTTCAGCCATTGAAGGCGTGATGAATGTATTGCGCTCCATGCGGTTGATGACAGTGTTACGTCTTTCAATCGCAAGTTCCATATTTTTACGCGGCGAATAGCGAGAAGGTGCTTGAGGTAATCCGGCAATTAAAGCGGCTTCTGCAACAGTTAGTTCCTTGGGGGATTTGCCAAAGTAGGTTTGTGAAGCGGCGTCTAATCCAAAGCTGCGTGCGCCAAGGAAAATGCGGTTGATATAAAGCTCTAATATTTCTTCCTTGGAGAGCATTTGCTCTAGCTCAGAGGCGAGGCGAGCTTCTTGGGCTTTGCGGCGTAATGTGCGCTCTGGTGTGAGGAAGAGGTTTTTAACAAGCTGCTGGGTGAGTGTGGAGCCACCTTGCACTGTTTCACCGGCGCGCCAATTTGCAAGCGCTGCACGTAAAATTGCCCAATTATCAACACCTGTGTGTTTGTAAAAGCGCTGATCCTCAACTGATAGAAATGCCTGAATGACATGAGGCGGCAGATCTACTGGCGCAATGACATTCCCATATCTTGGCCCTCGGATGGCTATTGTTTTGCCATTCTCATCCACAAATTCGATGGCGGGTTCGCGGTTCATCGACCATAGCTGATCTTTGGATGGCAGAGTTGGCATTTGGGCAAATAGTGCATTCCACAATAGCAGCATTGAGAGCGCGATTGTGATGATTACACCCAAAGCGCCGATCCCGATCCACTTGAGTAGATCAGACCGCTTTTTGTCTTCAGCCGCCAGTTTGTCTGCGCGATAGCCCGCCATAAAAAGTCTCTTGTTTCACCCGCAATTGTTTTTTCTCTAGCGCGGTAAGGTTTATATCTGGTCAAGATATTTGCCTAGCTAAACGTGATTCATGGCGTTTGTGTGCAGCTATATGCTGAATTTTGGGATAGGTTCGTGCCAATCCTCTGAAGGTATACAAAATTTTTGAGTTGTTTCAGTTGGTTATGCACTAAAGTATAACAATAATCCGACCCAACATAAAGCCTCGCTATATTGGCTAAACTGACAGAAAACCTTCAGACAATAGAGCAGATTATGGAAAAGTTGGATCATCCTGACTGGCTTTTGCGCGAGTATGATTATCTTTCTGGCCTACCAAGCGTGGAGATGGCTGATAAATATGGTGTGTCATATCAACGGATATCAGCTTGGAAAAAGCAATTTGGTTGGCGACGTGCAGAGACGCTTGAACAACTTCTAAAGCCTAAAATCAAACGCGTTTTGTTTGCCGCGCAAACCGAGCTGGAACGTGGTGAGCTGGATGATTGTGTGAAGCGGTTAAAGGCTATCAATCACTTTCTGAAAACTTATCATGATGTGATGGCGTGGGGACAAGAAAAAACAGTGGGGAAAGCAATGCATGACAAGCAGCAAGATCGAGCTACCGAGCCTGAAAATGTGGAAGAATTACGGGCCGAGCTTATCAAGCGTCTTGAAAACATTGTCGGACCCGAAGAAACGAAAGCCGCTTTTGACAGCGCTGGCGTCCCTATTGAAGGACGAGAGGGCGACGCAGGCACTCGATCATGATTGGTGGTATCGTGCGCATGAAGGGCAGCGACCTTCCGACACGGATTGGCGTGTGTGGCTTTACATGGGCGGTCGCGGCGCAGGCAAAACACGGGCAGGTGCTGAATGGGTCAGAGAGCAGGTTTTTGAGCATGGGAAGCGACGTATTGCTTTGATCGGGCCGACGATTAGTGATGTGCGTGAAGTGATGATTGAAGGGCCATCAGGTTTGCGCAATATTGGCCCCAATGATGAACAGCCTAAATACTCACCGTCTAGGCGTCGATTGGAGTGGGCCAATGGCGCAGAAGGGTTTGTATTTTCAGCTGAAGATCCTGACAGTTTGCGTGGTCCTCAATTTGATGCGGCATGGGGCGATGAGATCGGTGCTTGGCATAGGGCGCAAGAGTGCTGGGATATGCTGATGTTTGGTTTGCGTTTGGGCGATAATCCGCAAATTTGCGCAACAACGACGCCGCGTTCTACAGAATTAATCCGCAAATTGGTGAAAGCTGATAATGTGGTGATAACACGCGCGAATACATTTGCGAATAAGGACAATTTATCGCCAAGCTTTCTGGAGGCTGTGCAAAATACATATTGCGGTACGCGCCTTGGGCGGCAGGAAATTGATGGCGAGCTTATCGATGATCCAAAAGGGGCTTTATGGCTGCGTTCACAAATAGAAACTAACCGTACTATTAATAAAGATAGTGAATTTCAACGTATTGTCGTGGCGATTGATCCACCTGCAAGCAAAGGCGTAAATGCAGATACATGTGGGATTATCGCTGCTGGACTTACCGTTCAGGGTAAAGGCGTGGTTTTGGCAGATGCTTCTGTCCAGGGATTGCGTCCGCTAGATTGGGCAGGGCGAGCTTCTAGTCTGGCAAATGAATATGGCGGCGCAGAAATCATAGCCGAGGCCAATCAAGGCGGTGAAATGGTGCGCGATGTGCTGGAAACAGCGGGATGCACAGCACCTATAAGGCTAGTGCATGCTAGGTTGAACAAAGCTGCGCGTGCTGCTCCCGTGGCAGCACTCTATGCGCAAGACAAGATATCGCATGCGGGAACATTTCCAGCGCTGGAAGATCAAATGTGCTTATTCGGATCTGACGTTTCCAGCGGCTCACCAGACCGCGTTGACGCACTCGTTTGGGCAATGACGATATTGATGTTGGAGAAGAGTATGCTACCACCACGTGTGAGACGGGTTTAGTTGGGGGGATTAATGAGTCCTTGTTATAAAATTGATATAAAAGAAAAATCATACGAACAGCATTTTAATATCGAAATAGGGCAATATACAGATGAACTGTTTGCTCCAGACCAATGTGATGAAAAGATATTGGGTTTCGACTCCTCTGTACACTTGAATGACAACTTATGGCATCCACACTTCCCTCGCATGTCATCTAGATGTTTAAGTAACGGTGTTCTAAGGGGGGATTTGGAAAAGCACTTAGGTCGAGGGCTAAATAAGATTCTGCCCAATATGAAATTTAATTTGTTCATACAGTTTAAACGACCTGAATATTTGTCTGGGCATCGGTCCGGTCAGTGGGAGCACTGGAAAAGAAGTTATTACCGCTTCACATTAACTCCGCATCAACAAGAATTATTGGAAAAATTGGCGGTTGTTTCAAAAGGTAGAGCTGCAGTTGTTTATGCTTCTCCTGCATTTAATACCCTAGATGAATTGATGGAGAAGAAAAGAAATAAAGAAATAATTGATAGTAGTAATATAATAAGTGCAGAAAAATTATCCGGGCATACAAAATGTACCTATGCTGAAGCTGGAAACATCTCGATGGGGCATTCCGAGCCTGTTGAGATTGTAAGCCCACCTTTATCGAAAATCCTTGCACAAAGAAGCGAGAATAAGGGGCAACCTTTTACTCAACATATTAAAAAAAGTGCGGACATTATTGTGAAAGCTATAAGAGAAAATAAAACAATAGAGAATTCTGTTAAGTTGGCAAAATCAGCTTTAGGAAATGAAGATGTAGTCGAGTTGCCTGTTGAGCATTCTTCATGGTCAGATGCACTTCTGACAATTAGAGCCTTCTCAATAGTTTCAGATATCTCGCTAGTGTCAGTTTCCTAGAAATCTTAAAAACCTAAAATTGGAGGGAGACGTATGTTTCCATGGAAAACGCGTGAGGCGAAGGCTTCAGGTGTGCCTTTTGTTGCCTTGTCGCAACTGGGCAATGCGCGCTGGACGCGGGATAAAGCATCGCTAACCCGCGAGGGCATGTTACATAACGCGGTTGGCTATCGATGCGTGCGTTTGATTGCCGAAGCGGCGGCAGGTGTGCGGTGGCGCGTAAATGAAGGCGCTGAGGATGCTTTAACATTGCTGGAGCACCCTAACCCTGAACAATCGGGCATTGAGCTTCTGGAGGCTTTCTATGGTCATTTACAGACCAATGGGAATGCTTACCTGCATGGCGTGGTGTTGGATGATGGTGAAGAATACCAAATGCCTCGCCAAATCTATGCTTTGCGCCCTGATCGTATGAGCCCAATAGCAGGGCAGCATGGGTGGCCATTAGGGTGGAATTACAAAGTAGATCGTGCCTCGCACCGATTTATGCGAGAAGCGGATGGATGGTCACCGATATTACACTTCAAGCTATTCCATCCTTTGGACGACTATGAAGGCCTGTCTCCGCTTGAAGCGGCAGGTAAATCCATCGATGTTCATAATGCTGGAGCAAGTTGGGCGAAGGCGCTTATCGACAACTCAGCACGTCCTTCGGGTGCTTTGATATATGGTAAGGGCGGTGAACGTTTAACACCTGAGCAATTTTTGCGGCTAAAACAAGAGCTTGAGGTAGCTCACACGGGCGCGAGCAATGCGGGGCGTCCAATGTTGCTTGAGGGTGGTTTAGATTGGAAACCTATGGGGCTGACGCCTAACGACATGGACTTTATCGCCGCCCGCCATGATGCTGCGCGCGAGATTGCGTTGGCCTTTGGTGTACCGCCCATGATGCTGGGGATACCGGGCGATAATACGTATTCAAATTATAAAGAAGCCAATATCGCTTTCTGGCGTTTGACGGTGCTTCCGCTTGTTGAGAAGGCAGGGCGTAGTTTGTCAAACTGGCTGTCTATCCGCGCGCCTGAGCGTGTCGAGTTGCGACCTGATCTTGACAGTATTTCGGCGTTATCATCGGAGCGTGATGCGCTGTGGGCAAGGCTGGAAAATGCAAGCTATCTCACCGATGATGAAAAACGGGAAATTGCTGGGCTGGCTCCATTAAAGCAAGGGAGCAATTCATGAGTTTCGATCGTAAACTAACAATTGGCGTTTTGCTGACCATCGGGTTGCAATTGGTCGGTGCTTTTATGTGGGCTGGTGCTGCGGCTGAACGCTTAAAAACAGTGGAAACACGGCTTGAGCAACAAAGGCCAGTTGCCGAGCGTTTGGCGCGTTTAGAAGCTGAAATGGTAGCCGCGCGCCGTCAACTTGATCGCATCGAGCAAAAGGTGAGTCTGGATGAATAAAGCACCTGTTTTGATTGAAGGATATGCCAGTATATTCGGCCAACCAGATTTGGCAGGAGATATCGTGCGGGCCGGTGCTTTTGCTAAGTCATTGCAGCGACAAGGAGGTGCAAACATACCCATGTTGCTGCAACATAAGGGCGGCAAAATAGCGGGACAGTGGACACGTATTCACGAGGACGGGAAAGGCCTGTTTGTCCGTGGTTTAATCAACCCAAACCTGCCTGCAGGTAGAATGGCTACAAAACTGGTTGAGAATAACTTGCTTGATGGATTGTCCATTGGCTTTATCGCAGGTGGTTGGCGACCAGATGGTGTGTCGGGGCGGCGCTTGAATACTGTCGAATTGCGCGAAGTTTCATTGGTAACAACGCCAATGGCCCCTAAGGCGCGGTTTCATGTAATTGGTGCGCATGCAAAGCTTGCTGCATAACCCAAATCGTGAGAGTGAAGAGGGATTGGTTAACCCAAGCTTGGAATTACAAATATGCCAGCTAAGAAGCAGTATGATTGGTCATTCCTGATCGCGAATTGGCGTATAGTTTTGCCAACAGCATTGATCGGTTTGATTGTGCTGCAATTGATGGGGCTTAACCTGAAACTTGTGTTCTTTTTAGGCTTAGCAGCGATCGTACTTTTTTTGCTGCGTAGACGAATTTTACGGGTGTTTCCCAAAGGCAAAAAGCGGATCGGTATTCAGCTAGGAAGCATGAAATTCTCAGTTACCAAAAAGCAGGTTTATATGGGGGCATTGGCGCTCGTAGGCGCATGGATCGTTTTATCACTAATTGGTAAGATATTTTGGGCTTTGGCAGTGCTTGCGCTCGGATTTGCGGTGATTGGCGGCGGGTTAGCACTAGGTGAACGCATGCTGTCAGGAAGAGAAAATTAAACATTGGGTTCGTTTCATTCTTCCTTTTCAAATTTTGGATAAAAGATGAAGCCAGTACCAAATGACTTTATATACTCGAATAAATTTAGTCTTTGTATTTGCTCAACTTCAATTTGCAGCGCATTCCCTATATTTGACTCTTCGACCTTTTGCTTATCCCATGCCGCGAGTGTTTTGGCTTTTGCTTGCAAGATGGCTCTGTTGGCTGAAGAGGCAACAACTTTTTCAGATCTGATGAAACCGCAGATCCAATTTTCTTTTACGGGCGTGTCATTCTCACCTAATTCAGGAATATGAATATCGTACCCGTGAAGAATTACATAATAGAACATGGTTTCTTCTTTTTAGATAAAGAGACTAGGCTCTTAGGTTCTTTAGTTGCTTCTGTTTGTGAGCGGCAACTTTAGGTAATGTCTTTAGTGACGACAAGGAAATTTAATGACATTGGAAACAAAAATGGGTGCAGCCGCGAGTGCGGGTGCAAATGATGATTTGCGCGCTGTTTCCGCTCAAATTATGACAGCGTTTGAAGACTTTAAGGAGGTAAATGATGCGCGTTTGGCAGAGATTGAAAAACGTGGCGCAGCCGATCCACTCCTTGATGAAAAACTTGGGCGGATCGAAGCAGCCCTTGATAAGCAACAAAACCGTCTCGACCGTTTCAGTTTGGATGCAGCACGTCCAGCAGTTGGCAAAAACGGTTTGGAGCATGTGGCAAACACTGAGCACAAATCTGCGTGGGATGGTTATCTACGTTCGGGAGATGATTCTGGCTTGGCGCGATTGGACACAAAAGCGCTAACGCAGGCCACGGATGCGCAGGGCGGGTATGTAGCACCTGCCGAGTTGGATAGGTTGATTGAAGCACGCTTAACAGCATCTAGTCCTATGCGACAGATAGCGGCGGTGCGTCAGACATCAGCAATGGTGTTTAAAAAGCCGGTTGGGCTGGGTACGCAAGGCGCTTGGGCGAGCGAAGAAGGTGCGCGCACGGAAACAACGGCACCAACGTTGGATTTGCTGGAGTTTCCAGCGGCTGAACTGTACGCTATGCCAGCGGCTACACAAACCCTTCTAGACGATGCTTATGCTGATATTGATGAATGGTTGGCTGATGAAGTGGAAGCTGCTTTTTCAGCGCAGGAAAGTGCGGCCTTTATCAATGGCGATGGCGCGAACAAACCAAAGGGGCTTTTGGATTATACAATCACCGATAATGGGGCGGCTGTGTGGGGCGAAATTGGATCAGTTGCATCCGGTGGTACAGGGGCGTTTGCTGGTACGGCACCCGCCGATGCTTTGATTGACCTAATCTACGCACCTAAGGCGCAATTTCGTGCGAATGGGCGCTTTGTGATGAACCGTCGTACGCTATCGGCATTGCGCAAGCTGAAGGATAGTAGTGGGCAATATGCATGGCGTCCAGGTATCGGCGGAGAAGCATCTACAGTGCTGGGGTATCCGGTAACTGAGATTGAAGATATGCCCGACATCGCAGCGGGCAATGCAGCGATTGCTTTTGGGGACTTCCGCAAAGGGTATCTGATTGTCGATCGTCAAGGCGCGCGCGTGCTGCGTGATCCATATTCTGCCAAGCCTTATGTGCTGTTTTATACAACGAAGCGCGTGGGCGGTGGTGTGCAGAATTTTGACGCGATCAAAGTGATGACGTTTTAAAGCAGCTCTTTGAACCATTTCCAAACTCCCCAGCTCATTCCTAAGGTTGAAGACAGCCAGTTAAACCAGATTGGGGGAGGCGAATAGTTTTTCGCCCTTTTTTTCTTTTCTGACATTTTAGGTCCTTTCATCTTAAATTTGTTGGACCTGATTCTATACAACTGTGTTCGAGTTACTTGTCAACAACACCTATGATGAGCGATTTGACAGGGCCAAACTCAAGGACAATTAAATGAAAATAACGACACTGGTACCGCCAGTGGGCGAGCCTGTGGCTTTGGCTGCGGGTAAGGCTTTCTTGCGGATTGATTATGAGGGGGAGGATACGAAAGTATCCTCCCTTATTTCTTCTGCGCGGGCGCGTGTGGAAGTTGAAACTGGACTTCGCCTCGTGGAGCGCACTGTAAAGCTAGAACTGTCATGCTGGCCGGCAAATGAATTGGAGGCGCGGACATTGGAGCTTCCGATTGGGCCAGTTTCTTCCATTCAATCGGTGATGATTGATGGGGAAGACTTTACGTCGCGATTTGTATTGCAAAAGGGCAACCCAGATAGGTTGAAGTTTCGTGGGACTATTTTGCCGATTGCGCAGGATGGGTTTGAGATTTCACTTATCGCTGGCTTTGGACCGGATGAAGGTTATGTGCCCGCTGATTTGAAATTGGCTGTGAAATTACTGGCGGCAGAGAGCTATTCGCGGACAAACTCAAGCGAGGATTTATCCACCGATGTAGCGGCATTGCTGGCACCTTGGCGGAGGGTTTCGTTATGAGTGCTGAGAGCGAATTATTAGATGCTATTCTTGGACATTTGCGAGCCGATGCGGATATGCAGCAAGTCTTTGGGGCGCAGCCACGCATTTTCGATGATTTAGGTGGCGTAAATCCACTTTACCCTTATCTAGTAGTCACGCGGCATGAGGTAACGAATGTTGAGGCTCAAAATGTGAAATTGTTAGATCACCTGATTGATTTGCAAGTAATGACGCGATGGCGTGGACGAGAAGGTGCACGCGAAGCTGTTGGGCTTGTGAGGAAGCTGGTTGATCGCCCGCTATTGGTTCTGCCTCAACATCGGTTGTCTTGGTGCCATAGCGTGTTTTCAGACACTTTGATGTTGAAAGATCTACAGACTTTTAAAGGCATTGTGCGCATCAAGGCACGCACAACACCGATATCAAATGTTACTTAGGCGTTTTCAGTTGCGCCCGTTTTGGATTGTTCAATACGATCACCCCAATCAGCATAACGTAGCGCTTTACCAGTCTCTATGAATGATTTCATTGAGCTAAGAATTGCGGGCCAACCTTTGGAGACACCTTTAAGGACTGCTGAATTCTCAGGGAAACCCTGATGTTTTACAGTCAGCATTGTCGAAGGGCCATTTGTGTTAATTTCAAACGTTACTAGAGAGACGCCTTCATGGTGCATCGGGCCATGGCCACCAACGCGGAATGTGTGAATGAGTTTATGTGGCGCTTCGGATTCTAGGATTTCACCTTGAACATCATCATTTCCTGAACGACGAAATACAATTGTTGAACCAGATTTAAACGTAGAGAGCATGTGAGTATCGGACCACCAATCACGCGGGCCATCGTGTTCAGTAATTGTATCCCAAACCTTTTGTGGCGTAGCGTCTAGGTAGATTGTGTAAACAAATTCATTCGCGCTCATGTGGGGTTCCTCGTTTTTTGTTTGGGGCAGCTTAACCTGAATTGCTGCGCTGCGAAAGATTAACAGGTCGTCGCACCAAAAATAATCACAAAAATTGTAAAAATGGAGACCAGACTATGGCAACTCTACAGGGGCAAGATATGCTTGTGCGTGTGCGCAAGGATAACACTGACCAGAGCTTTGAGACGCTTGCGGGAATACGCAGAAGACAGTTCCGTTTATCAGCGTTAGGTGTCGACATGACGCATGTGAATTCCCCCTCAGGGTGGCGGGAGTTTATGCAAGGAGCTGGTGTGAAGTCTGTTGAGGTTTCGGGAGAGGGTGTGTTCGTTGACGCATTGTCAGATGCTAAGTTGAGCACAGCTTTTTTTGAGCGTGAAATTCCTGACTTTGAATTGGTTATCCCGGAGTTTCTAACTCTGAGGGGACCATTTTTAATCAGTGATTTGAATTATGGCGGACATCATTTTGACGAAGCTGAATTCTCAATCACGTTGAAATCTGCAGGTGCGCTTCAGGTGGAGGCCAACTGATATGCAGCAAGACAATAATCAGGAACTAGATGCATTGGCACAAGCTATGGGAGCAAGGTTGAGTAGTGAAATGCGAAAGGCCATGGCGCAGGGAGAGTTGGAATTCAAAGATATGGCTGAAAGATTGGCGCATGACATGGCCAAGTTGGTCTTGAAACAGGTTTTGGCTGGCCTTTCATCTCAATCCTCCAGTTTAGGAGAAAACGGAAACAATGTCTCGACAGGCCAGTTTTCTCAATTGCTTACTCAATTAGTGCAACAAAGGAGCAGATATCTATGAGCGGTTTCCATGATATAGAGCTTCCAATGAAATTTGCGTTAGGTGCCGCGGGTGGACCAGAGTGGAAGACGCATGTGACCCAATTGGCGTCAGGCAAAGAATTTCGAAGCGGGCAATGGTCCGGTAGTCGGCGTCGGTGGGAGGTAGGCGGAGCAGTGCATTCGCACGAGGATTTGGAGGCTCTTACTGCTTTTTTCGAAGCGCGACGCGGTCGGTTGCATTCATTTCGTTTTAGAGATGTAACAGATTGGAAGTCATGCTCGTTCGAGGATGAAATATCGCCAATTGATCAAAAAATTGGTGTCGGGAATGGCGATGAGACAAAGTTTTCCTTGTGCAAAGCCTACCATAGTGGGGTTCAGGCGATATCTCGTAAAATCTCAAAACCAGTAACAGAGACAATTCGCATTGCAATTGACGGGCAAGAAATCACTCAAGGCTGGGCGTTTGACGCAGACCTTTCTTTGGTGGTGTTTGATGAAGCACCGTTGTCTGGAGTGAATATCCATGCGGGGTTTGAGTTTGATCTGCATGCTCGATTTGATACTGATGTTTTAGCAGTCTCATTGGATCATTTAAATGCAGGCCGAGTTGTTTCTGCGCCCATTATTGAGCTTATTGATTAGCCGGAATTCCCATGAAAATTATAGAAGAAGAATTTGCCGCTCGGTTGAAATCGGGCGTTGTGACGACCTGTTTGTGTTGGGAATTCACACGACAAGATGGTCAAAAATTTGGGGCTACCGACCATGACGAAATGCTTCAGATTGATGACGTGGAATTTGAACCTGACCGGGCGCTGGCGAACCTAGAGTTTGTCACAAATGCAGGGCTAGCTCCTGGACACGTATCAGGGGATGGAGCTCTTTCCGCGACTTTTCTAAATCAAGAAGATTTGACTCTCGGCAAGTGGGATGGAGCGGAGGTGAAAGTTTGGCGCGTGGATTGGAATGCTCCTGAGCATAGGATCCATGTGTGGAGCGGTTATCTAGGTGAGGTTAAGTATTCTGATCGCGTTTTTAATGCGGAGTTGGTGAGTTTAAAATCGCGATTGGAACGACGCATTGGGCGTGTGTATGCGCGCCAATGTGATGCTGCTCTGGGAGAAAAGCGATGTGGAGTTGATTTGAAAGACGAAGCATTTGGTATCTCAACAGTCATTTCTGAAGTAATCGCCCTTGATCGCTTTCGCATTGATGGTTTGACAGGGTTTCATTCAGGTTGGTTTTCCAATGGAATGATGAAATCGGCGGATGGAAGAGTCCTCCGCATTACAGTTCATGAAGGCAATTACGTAAAACTGGAACGAGAAATTGAACTATCCCCTTTGGACGAGGTTCAACTGGTTGCCGGATGCAACAAAACTTTTGAAACTTGTAAATCCAAGTTTTCCAATGTTCTAAATTTTCAAGGGTTTCCGTATTTACCTGGAATGGATGCTGTTATTTCCGGTCCGTCCTCGGGCGGGCAGAATGATGGAGGCAAAAGATAATGCCTTCAGAACAAGAGATTATTGAAGAAGCAAGGAAATGGATCGGTACTCCATATCAACATCAAGCTAGTTGTCTTCAAGCTGGATGTGATTGCTTAGGATTGGTTCGCGGTGTTTGGCGTGAATTGATTGGGGGAGAGCCTGAATTGGTGCCGCCATACACTCCAAATTGGGCTGAACATAGTCGTCATGAAACACTTCAAGATGCAGCGCGTCGGCATCTAACTGAAATCCCGATAGGCAATACCCGACCAGGTGATCTGCTTCTTTTTCGTATGGCTCTTGGAGCACCAGCCAAACACATAGCAATAGTTAGTGAAACAGATGGCGGAAGACCCACGCGTATAATCCATGCCTATTGGGGGCGTAGCGTTGTTGAGACTTATGTAGGCAATTGGTGGATGCGAAGAATCGCGTCCGCATTTCGTTTCCCTGAAAATCAATAGAATTCAGAAAGGTGTGCTCTGATGGCTCAGCTTGTTTTTTCTACACTGGGCCAAAATATTGGTTCAGCTGTCCTGCCAAATGGTATTTCTGTTTTTGGTCAGCAAATCTCTGGAGCTGCAATTGGTCAATTTGTTGGCTCGGTAGCTGGTGCTGCTGTGGATTCATACTTGTTGGCTCCAAGGTTGGAAGGGCCGCGGATCAGCGAAGTGTATGTCACTGAAAGCCGGGAAGGAGCTTTCATTCCGCGTGCTTTTGGGCGCGTACGAGTTGGTGGGAATGTGATTTGGGCGGCTCGATTTAAAGAGCAAAAGCATGAAGAAGGTGGGAAAGGTGGTCCAAGTCAAACGAATTACTCTTATTCATTGAGTTTTGCCGTGGGTTTATGTGAGGGCGAAGTCTCCAGCGTTTCCCGCATTTGGGCAAATGGTGAGGAAATTGATCTGTCTCAAATCAATTGGCGTCTTCATAGAGGAAGCAAAGAGCAACTTCCTGATGCCTTGATTGAAGCAATCGAAGGCCAAGCACCAGCATATCGTGGATTGGCATATGTTGTGTTTGAGGATCTGCCACTTGATGCTTATGGCATACGAATGCCTCAGCTTTCTTTTGAAATTATGCGTCCAGTTAAGCGAGACAATAATGATTTACCTTGCATGGAAGATGCAATTGAATCTGTCAATTTGATCCCAGGCTCAGGTGAATTTGCATATGCGACCACAATAGTAAGGCGTGTGATTGGGGAAGGTGAAGAAACAGCTGAAAACATGCATAACGCTACCGGAAGTTCAAACTTTGTTGCTTCCGTTGATCAATTGATTGCTGAACTTCCAAATTTGAAACATGTCAATTTGATCGTTGGATGGTTTGGAAATGATTTGCGTTGTGGAGAATGCTTAATAAGACCGGGTGTGGAGATATCCGAAAAAGAAAACGTGCCGCTCGAATGGCGAGTAGCAGGAGAAACAAGGTCGGTTGCATATCAAATTAGTCAGGATGAAAATGGCCGTGCCAATTACGGCGGTACGCCTAGCGATGAAACGGTAGTTGAGGCTATTTGTGAACTAAAGGCACGTGGGATAGAGGTTACAATTTACCCATTCCTTTTTATGGACATCCCAAAAGATAACGGGCTGCCTGATCCTTATGGCAAAAATGAACAGTCTGTTTTCCCTTGGCGCGGGCGAATTACATGCACCAATGGCTCTGACGCCACAGCATTGGCAGGAGGTGAAGTTGAAGACTTCTTCGGTAATGGCGTTGATGACTGGAGATACAAGCAATTCATTCGACACTATGCTGAATTAGCGGTTCTTGCCGGCGGTGTTCATGCCTTCCTTATTGGAGCGGAGATGGTTGGTCTGAGTCGTATTCGATCAGCTCGGGGCGTATATCCAGCTGCGGATAAGTTCTCTGAATTGGCTGATCAAGTTAGAGGCATTGTTGGAGCTGATTGTAAAATATCCTATGCCGCTGATTGGACCGAGTATGGCGCTTACGTGCCAGAGGATGGTCAAAACGATATTGACTTTCCATTGGATGAATTGTGGGCCAATGCGAATATCGATTTCATCGGCGTGGATTGGTATCCGCCAATGGCTGATTGGCGAGCAATTGATGGTCATCTGGATCAATTGGCTGGTTGGAAGTCTATTTTTGATGTTGAATATTTGCAGTCTAACATTGAAGGTGGGGAAGCGTATGATTGGTATTATGCAAACGATTTAGATCGATCCACGCAATCCCGAACTTCTATTCAGGACGGTGGATACGATGAGCATTGGGTATATCGTCAGAAAGATATTCGCAATTGGCATGCGTCCACGCATACGCCGCGCAGAAATGGCGTGAAACAATCTCAATCAACATCGTGGATAGCAGGCAGCAAGCCGATCCGTTTTGTAGAGTTTGGATGTTCGGCGGTCGATATGGGACCAAACCAACCAAACGTGTTTTATGATCCCAAAAGTTCTGAAAGTGCGTTGCCGCATTATTCTTCAGGATCTCGAGATGACGTCATTCAACGCAATGTGATTGAAGCGTTTTGTGCCTATTGGAAAGCAGATGAATTGCTGGACGAACATGGTATTTCCATTTGGGCATGGGATGCACGTCCTTTTCCTGCATGGCCAAGACGTTCTGATATTTGGGGCGATGGCGATAATTGGAATTTTGGCCATTGGTTAAATGGTCGTGTTGGCTTGGCCCTTTTGCGGGACGTTGTGACCGATCTGACAAATTCCACAAACCTTTATGTTGATGTAGATGAAGTTTTTGGTTTGGTAAGCGGTTATGTCATTGATCGTTCCATGAGTATTCGGGACAGCCTTGAACCATTGAAATCGAGCTATGGCTTCCATTGCACAGAATTAGAAACTGGATTGAAAATCCGAAATAGCGGTTTTGATTTTCTTCATTTCAATATCGGTGATTTTGCAGTTCAGGATGAGGGATTTATTCGCACGCGTCCCTCTATGGAGCAAAATAGTGATGGAGTGCGTTTGAGATATATTGATGCACTGGCTGAATATTTGCCCGCGATAGCGATGTCAGGAAACGCGATACAACAAAACTATCGGGATGTTTCTTTGCCTTTGGTTATGGATGAAAGTTCTGCAGTGGAATTGGCCAAGAGAATTCATGATCAAGTTGTCGAAGGGAAAGAGGCTGCGAAAATTAGCGGAAGTCTGCAGTTTTTGGAGATTGAGGCGGGAGATTATATCCGGTTTTCTGAAGAGAATGAAAATTGGTTTGTCGAGAAAGTTCGGTCGTCAAAACATATTTCCATCGAACTTTCTGTACCTCCCCAAAATACTTTTTCATTAAAGGCTGGAAGCGTACCTTCTGTGGATAGAGTGCCTATCTTGAAGTCCTCGGCAATAGTTGAGATTGTTGATGCTCCATCATTACCAAGTGAAGAAGATGATGCGCGCCCGCTAGTCTTTGCAAGTATGGTTCCTTGGCAGGGGGAAATTGAAGTATTGGCAGGAGTTGAAGAAGGTTCATTCTCCAAACGCGCAATTCTTTCTCAGCCATGTATCATGGGGAGGTTAGCTTCTTCTTTGCCGCTTGGGCATTCAAGCAGGTGGATGGAGCATTCGGTCGATGTTCAACTGATTTCTGGAAAATTGGAAAGTGCTTCCAGAATTTCGGTTTTGAATGGCGCAAACGCGGCTTTGATTGAAACGGATGCAGGTTGGGAAATGCTTCAGTTTCAAAACGCGCTTCTTATTGCAGAAAATACATATCGACTATCTAAATTCTTACGTGGTCAACAGGGGAGTGATTCTATTCTTCTCTCTGAAATTGAAAGCGGTGCACGGATTGTTTTTCTTGATGGTAGTCACACTAGACTCAATTTGAACGACAGTGAGGTTGGATTGGATCTGAAGTGGAAAATTCAAGGGGAACAGGTCATAGAAGACACTTCAATTGGACGGAGTTTGGTGTGGCAACAAAAAGCATTGCAGCAATGGTCTCCAGTTCACTTAAAGGTCGATGAAGTAGAGGGTGGCGTAAGCATTAATTGGGTAAGACGTGGAAGAAAAAGTGCTGACAACTGGGAACTTAGTGAGCTACCCAGAGAAATTGGTGACGACTTTAAAATTGAAATTAAGAAGGCAAATACTTCAGTCAGAGAGTGGATCAGCTCAGATGATAAATTTGTGTATTCCAACGAATTGCTGAATTCAGATTTTGCTATGGGCGAAACGGTGATGATTGAAGTTCGGCAGCTTGGAATTAATGGAATGTATGGACATCCTGCAAAAGCTTATTATGTGAATTAAACAGAATAGCTTTCATTTTTTCAAAATCACGTTTAATTCCTTGAGTCTGTGTAAGTATAGGGAAAAGAATAGTTGAGCTGGGATCCGTATGCCGCATTAGGCGTAAGCAAAAATGCGACTGACAAAGAGATAAAATCTGCATACCGCAAACTAGCCAAAGAGCTACACCCTGACGTGCGCCCGAATGATAAAGCAGCAGAGACTCGTTTTAAGCGTGTGAGTGCAGCTTTTGGCCTTTTATCCGATCCCGATAAACGTGCTCTTTATGATCGAGGGGCCATTGATGCGGATGGCAATGAAAAGGCACCTCAATTTAGAGGTGGTTTCGGCGGAGGACACCAAGGGTATTCAGGAAGACCGGGTTCGGGGCCTGAAGGATTTGGTGGATTTGGCGGCGGCCAGCGAGCAGGACCGGATGTTTTTGAAGATTTGTTTGGCGGCATGTTTGGGCAAGGCGGTCGTGCGCGTGGTGGTGGATTTGGTAGCGGCTTTGGACAAGGGCAACAAGGTCCGGTTAAAGGGGCTGATGTTCGCTACAAGCTAGAGATAGATTTTCTGGAAGCAGTGAACGGAACGAGTAAACGAGTTGGTATGGCTGATGGCCGATCTCTTAATGTAAACATTCCAGCAGGCGTAGAGACTGAACAGACATTACGATTAAAATCACAAGGAGAGCCAGGGCCAGGAGGGATGAACCCTGGGGATGCTCTTGTTGAGATTATTGTAAAGAGTCATCCGGACTATGAACGTTCAGGGAGGAATATTCGGACCGATCTAAGAATCTCTCTAGTTGAAGCTGTTGAAGGTGGAAGAATTAAAGTGCCTACGCCATCTGGGGAGGTATCTTTAAATATTGCTGCAGGATCAAATAGTGGAAACGTGTTAAGATTGAAGGGTAAGGGTGTGCAAGTTAAAGGAAATCCTGGTGATTTACTTGTCCGTCTAATGGTAACCTTGCCAGATAAACCTGACTCTGAATTGCAATCATTCCTGAAAAACTGGCGCGGAAGAGATAAAACTGTCAGGGATTAATTCATAATCTAGTGTTCTACTTGCATGACTCCTCGTTGTGAAACTGAAAAGGTAATCCTTAAAGATGCATTTCGTTCAGATGGTGTTCAGAGCAAGCAGGATATTCGTTATTCCTATGATGCGTATATTTTCTCTTTCTGCCACCATTTTAGCATTGGTGATTGTTCCTGCCCAAGCACAGGCTTGGGGCGGTGATTCGTTAGTTCCTCAGAATGAAGCTCGAAATGCAGCTCAATCAGGACGAACCGTTCCTTTTGCGAAAATAAGTAGGCAGTTAAGAGAGAAATTTAGTGGTCAATTGGTAGATGCAGCTATGTACTCTCAAGTTGATGGCGGGTATCACTATAAGGTGACATGGATGGCCGGTGATGGAAAACGTCTTTTAGTTAAAGTCGATGCATTGTCCGGGAAAATCCTACATACTCGCGGAGGATAAAGAATGCGACTTCTCGTCGTTGAGGATGATCCAGATCTTGGGCGTCAATTAAAAACATCTCTTACAGAAGCCGGCTATGCAGTTGATTTGGCTGTCGACGGAGAAGATGGCCACTTCTTGGGTGACACCGAACCTTATGATGCTGTGATTTTGGACCTTGGATTGCCCAAAATGGACGGTGTTCGTGTTCTTGAACGTTGGAGATCTGACGGCAAAGTGATGCCAGTCTTGATCTTAACGGCACGTGATCGTTGGAGCGAGAAAGTCGCTGGATTTGACGCTGGTGCCGATGATTATCTGACGAAGCCTTTTATTACAGAAGAATTGTTGGCTAGATTGCGTGCGTTGTTACGGCGATCTGCTGGACATGCTAGTTCTGCTTTGGAGCTTGGTGATTTGCGAGTGGACACTAGCTCAGCAAGGGCGACAGTTGGTGGTCAACCAATCAAACTCACTGCGCACGAATATCGTGTGTTGAGTTATATGATGCACTATCAGGGACGGGTGGTTCCGCGCACGGAATTAGTAGAGCATATATACGACCAAGACTTTGATAGAGATTCTAATACAATTGAAGTTTTTGTTGGGCGATTACGTAAGAAAATTGGGGCAGATCGAATTTTGACCGAACGTGGCCTTGGATATCGTCTCGTTGACCCCACCGTAAAAGAGTAGTCCTTTCAGAGGGATCCTGCTTTTGAAAAGCTAATGAAATTCCATCGTGTCTGAACAATCCAACAATTGGCTAAATGTCATTTATCGAAAGGTTTGGGCTTCAATTGCGGGGCGTCTTGTGACGCTCTCTTTTGTAATGAGTATTATTGTCGTCGTATCGGCAACATTGTTCTTAGGTGGAAGTTATAGAAAAGAGACTGAAAAGCTCCTCAATAACGAGTTGGAAGCCACAATTCAAACGCTTACCAATGCGTTAAATTCTGATCCAGATGGAACAATCGTATTAGATCAGAATTTGCTTCCTAACGATCCAAGGTTTCAACGCGTGTTATCTGGCTGGTATTATGGATATCTTGATCTGGCTGATGATTTGTCGATACAAGAACCAGTTCTGTCTCGGAGTATTTGGGACGGAGGTTTACCGTTATCTCAAGCTCAGATAATCGAATCATATGAGAGTTTGGGGCAAGTTTTTTATCACAATGATCTAGATCCAGATGATCAACCAATACGTGTAGCTTTGAGGGCAGTTCTATTGCCTGATCGTGCCACTCCTGTTGCGCTATTTGCGGCGATCAACAGTCAGGCGGCTAAAGAAGCAGAATCGAGTTTACGTAACCGGCTAATCGCTGTTGTTGGTTTGATGTTATTGGGGATGCTGATTGCGATTGGTTTTCTGATACATCACGGACTAGCCCCTTTGAGGCGCATTCGCGAAAACCTGGATGCGATACGAGACGGTCGTGAGAGCCGCTTAATTGGTCATTATTCTACAGAAATAGAGCCGCTCGTTGATGATATGAACCGAGTTCTCGATCACAATCAGGAAGTCGTTGAGCGTGCCCGTACTCACGTGGGCAATTTGGCGCATGCCCTGAAGAACCCGATTGCAGTATTGATGAATGAAGCAGGTAAAGATGATGCATATTCTAATATGGTCAAAGAACATGCAAAGACCATGTGGAAGAATGTTGATCATTATCTGAGGAGAGCTCAAGCTGCAGCAAGAGCTGAAGTTTTGGGAGCAAGAACAGACGTAGAGCCAGCCGTTGAAGACATTGCAATTTTATTGGAACGAATTCATCGTGATAAAAATTTAGCTGTCGAAATTGATGTAGATGAAGCAGCAGTATTTAAGGGTGAAAAACAGGATCTTGATGATCTTGTAGGGAACCTTCTCGAGAATGCCGCTAAATGGTGTAAGAGACGAATGCGGGTAACTGTTCGAATAGAAAATGAACAGTTGGTGGTGTTTGTTGATGATGATGGCCCCGGATTGAAACCAGCAGAGCGAGAAATTGCGATGCAACGCGGACAAAGGCTAGATGAAACAGAACCGGGAACAGGATTGGGATTATCGATCGTGAAAGAACTATCAGAAATGTATGGCGGCTCTTTTACGTTGGATGACAGTCCATTTGGTGGGGTGAGAGCCCACCTGGTTTTGCCTGCTGCAGTTTAGAAAAGTAAATGTATGCTAGTTATTGGATTAGGCCTTATAGCCAGTTTGGGGTTTGCTTTCTGGATAGGCAACTCTTGGAAAAATAGAGCGGGCGTTTTCAGTGCTTTTGCTGCTGCGCTGGTTTTATACAGTTTTGTCGGATCGCCGTCTTTGGGAGATTTGCCTTTGCATGAGCGTCTTGAAGAGATGCGGTCACTGAGTCCACAGGAAGTGACCGGTGACCAATGGATTGCTTTGTTGCAACAAAAGGCCAAGGAAGACCAAACCGATCCAACGGCTCATAAATTCATTGGTGATATCTTGATGCAACAGGGGAAGCCTGAGGAGGCGGTCAAAGCATATCAGTCTGCTTTGCGCCGTGATCCTAAGTTTGTAGATGTTCTAAGCCCTATGGGAGACGCGCTTGTAGCGATTGAAGGCGGCCGCGTGACGGAGCAAGCTCAGCAAATTTATTTGGCAGCTTTTTCTGCAAATACGAATGATGTAAAAGCTGCATTTATGCCGGGTATGAAATTTTGGCTTGAAGGCGATCGGGATGCTGCAAGAAAATGGTGGGATAAAGCGCTCTCAATGATGCCAGAAGGATCTCAAGCGGCTACGGAGTTTTCAGGGCAGGTAGAATTGTTGCAGCAGGCTATGGCAAATGTTGCACAAGAAGAAGAGCAAATTCCGCAAACGAAAGAACCTGAAACAGTCCCATCAGAGTGAGACGGCTCGTCACATAGTCGAAGTCTGGTTATGTCCGAGAGTATGGTTATAGTGATATCTTCAGAAAGAGGAAAAGAATCATGCGCGCACGTTCGCAAAGAGCTTGGTTGATAGCGGTCGCTGGAGTGTTACTCGTGGGTGCAGTAACGCTCGTTATGTCAGCTCTAGGAGACAATGCGAGCTATTCTAGAACACCAACAGAAGTAGTCACTGGAAACATTGTTTCAATCGGTGAACGCGTGCGCATAGGTGGACTAGTTGGTACTGATTCTGTTGAGCGTGGACCAGGTGCTCTCATTAAATTTGAAATTACTGACGGCGAGTACGGCGTGGACGTCACATATGATGATTTACCGCCAGATTTGTTTGAAGAAGGCCAAGGGATTGTCGCCGAAGGTGTGTATCAACCGGATGGAAGTCTTAAAGCCACAAGATTGGTCGCTAGGCATGATGAAAGTTACATGCCTAAGGAGGCATATGATGCACTTAAAGCAGCGGGCGGAGAAGCTGCTGTGGAAGCGGCAAAATACGGAGAAACTAGCTAACGATGATTGAGCTAGGTCATATTAGCGTATTTTTAGCGATGGCGGCGTGCTTAGCATCCGCCATCTTTAGTGTTATGGGAAAATCGCAAGAAACCAATCGAGCTATGTTATTCGCGATGGGAGCGACAACCTTCGCGTTTTTTGTTTTGGTAAGAGCATTTTTAGGCTCTGATTTCTCTTTAGAGTTGGTTGTAAATCATTCCCATTCATTGAAGCCAGTATTCTATAAGTTTGCTGGAACGTGGGGAAACCATGAAGGCTCCATGTTGTTGTGGTGTCTGATAACGATCGCTTTTGGAACCGTTGCTGTTTGTGTGATGCGTCCGAGTGAATTAAAAACAAAAGCTATAGGTGTGCAGGGCGGTTTAGCATTTTTACCACTTGTATATTTATTGTTCGCATCATCGCCATTTACACGGTTGGAAACGGCTCCTTTTGATGGGAGTGGACTAAATCCTCTGCTGCAAGATCCAGCTTTAGCATTTCATCCGCCATTTCTCTATTTGGGATATGTTGGATTTTCGTTTGTTTTTTCCCTTGCTGCCGCTGGGTTGATATTAAATGAAGTTGGACCAGAGTGGGCAAAACGAGCACGTCCTTGGGCGCTGTTTGCTTGGTCATGTTTGACTATCGGAATATCGCTTGGAGGAATTTGGGCTTATTACGAGCTCGGATGGGGCGGTTGGTGGTTTTGGGACCCCGTTGAAAATGCTTCTCTAATGCCTTGGTTGGTTGGAGCCGCATTAGTTCACTCTATTATCGTGACTCAAAAGCGAGGTTCGATGGCTTCATGGACTGTGTTTTTGTCCGTGCTGACGTTCTGTTTATCTATACTGGGGGCATTTTTAGTACGTTCTGGTGTTTTGACTTCGGTTCATGCGTTTGCATTAGACCCTGAACGTGGGCGGCTGTTGCTCATCGGGTTGTTATTGGTATCTGGCTTTGCATTTTCATTATTTGCTTGGCGTGGACCGGGTTTAAAAGCTGGAAGTGAGTTTGATCCGATCAGTCGAGAAGGTGCTTTAATTCTCAATAATTTGTTCTTTTCTGTGGCAGCTGCAACTGTTCTTGTTGGGACGCTTTATCCATTGGCCATGGAAGTTGTGACAGGAGATAAACTATCTGTAGGGTCTCCTTATTTTGATTTGACTTTAGCTCCTTTAATGGGGGTGCTTTTCTTGGCTCCGCCAATCGCTCAAGCAATGACTTGGCGCGCGGCATCTTTGTCACCGGTTTTGAAGAGATTGATTGTTGCGGGGGCCTTGGCCGTCGCAGCAGGTGTTGCAGGGTTTATTTTGCTTGCTGGAAAGTTGTGGGCAGTTTTTGGAGTTGCCGTTGGTGTTTGGTTGATTGCAGGCACTATTACTGACCTAATCAAACGTTTAGGTGAAGGTGGTTTATCACGTTTGCCTAAGCTTTCCCTGAGCGTGTGGGGCTTAACAATTGCGCATGTCGGGCTTGGTTTGTTTGTTATTGGGGCGGTCGTTGAAACTAATGGTCGAATTGAACGAACATTTGCAATGGCACAAAATGAAGTTGTCGAACTGGGAAATTGGTCGTTTGCATTTAATGGTGTGGAGGGCGTTGAGGGACCAAATTATTATTCTGATAAAGCGTCTATTTTGGCAACCAATGGAAATAGAAAAACAGAATTGACCCCTGAAAAACGTTATTACCCGGCATCAGGGATGCCGACTACAGAGGTCGCAATTCGGAAGTCTTTTGCAGGTGATTTGTATGTCGCGTTAGGAGATCCAATCCGAGGTGAAAAGACAGGGTGGACTATACGGATTTCAATTAATCCAATGATTGATTTTGTATTTGGCGGCGTCTCTTTAATTGCCATTGGGGGATTTTTAGCATTTGCTGGGCAAAGAAGAAAAAGAGCCAGTCCACCTTCAACTGAAACGGTGCCAGCGGAATGATTGAAGCATTAATTTTAGCTGCAGCTTTATCAGATGCACCTCTTGCTGACGCAGGTATGGAGGCGCGTGCTCAAATATTGATGCGCGAAATTCGTTGTGTCTCTTGTGAAAATGAACCGATATCTCAGTCTGCCTCTGAAATTGCTGGAGACATGAGGCATTTAGTACGGATGCAAATCAAAGATGGAGCAAGTGATGAAGAAGTTCGCACTTATTTCGCTGCAAGATACGGTGACTTTGTACTGTTTCGTCCGAAAGTGAGTGGTGGTGGAGCTTTTCTTTGGGCTTTTCCATTTGCTCTGTTGCTATGGGTAGCGGGTGCTTTGTTTATGGCGATGAGAGCACGGAAAAATAGGAACAAGCCTGCATTGTCCCCCATCAAAGATGTTGATCACGAAAACGACATCTAATTTGATGAAAATTGGACTTGTGAGTTTGGATTGTATCCCCACTTTATGCTAACGCATGGGTAAGTTGTGGAGCAATCAAAATGGCGCATAGATCTCAAATAGAAATTACTGGTTCACTGGGACACAAACTCGCTGCAAAATTGGAGCTCCCCGCTGGAACACCAAGAGGATACGCAATTTTCGCACATTGCTTTGCCTGTTCAAAAGATCAGTTTGCAACAGCACGAATTTCACGCCAGCTAGTGCAATTAGGTGTAGGTGTTTTGCGTTTTGATTTTACAGGTTTGGGGTTCTCAGAAGGTGACTTTTCAGACACGACATTTTCATCAAATATAGATGATCTACATGCCGCTGCTGAATGGATGATATCGCGAGGTATGGCTCCAACTTTAGCAATTGGCCATTCGCTTGGCGGTTCAGCTGTCTTGGCTGCGTCAGGCAAATTGGAGACTGTAAAAGCTTTTGTGACAATCGGCTCTCCTTCTTGTGCTAAACATGTGGCTGAAAATTTTGGTCCACATATCGATAAAATCCGAGAAGAAGGGCAAGCTGAAATTCAACTTGGCGGCCGATCAATTACAATTAAAAAGCAATTTTTGGATGATGTTGAAGATGCTCGCGTGATTGAAGCAGTACGTGAGATGAAACGTCCGCTATTAGTGATGCATTCGCCAATTGATCAGACTGTAGGGATAGAAAACGCAAATGATCTATTCCTTGCCGCGAAACATCCTAAAAGTTTTGTATCTCTTGATGATTCAGATCATTTGCTGACAAATCGAGAAGACGCACAATATGTAGCAGGTGTCATCGCTTCATGGGCAACGCATTATGCTTTGACTGCGAGAATGGACAAAGCATCAGTAGAGCCTGTAAATGGTCAAGAGCCAGTAATCGTAGAAGAGACTAAGCGCGGAAAATATGAGAACTGGGTTGTGGCAGGAGATTATCGAGGCATTGCAGATGAACCTTTATCATTTGGAGGAGATGGAGCAGGGCCCACGCCTTATCAATATTTAAGTGGTGCCCTTGGCGCATGTACTTCAATTACGATGCGGATGTATGCGGATAGAAAAGGCTGGCCAGTTGATAAACTATCTGTCTCTGTGTCACACGAGAAAATTAAAACTGAGGATGATTCTTCGCCAATGGACGTATTTAGTCGCGAAATTTCCATTTACGGTGATTTAGACGAGGTACAACGCTCTAAAATGTTGGAAATTGCAGATAAATGCCCCGTTCATCGCACTTTGCATAAAGTTAGCGCGGTTCGCACCACAGAATCGACATGAAGCGATCATAATTATTTACTCAAAGACATATATCGACATAAGAAACGTAGAACGTTCTGAAGTGAACAAAGAGGAATACTGATGAAAACTACCGGAAAAAGCCGCACATTGAAGATGTCTCTTGGCATGGCTCTATTAGGAGGAGTTGCTGCTGGCGGTCTTATGCTTTCACCGGTTGGGGCCAATATGGCGGACGCAAAACCCATTGTTGTCCAAGCGCCTCTGGGTGCACCTTTGAGTTTTGCCGACTTGATTGAAAATGTTAGTCCTGCTGTTGTAAGTGTTCAGGTTACAACAGAAATCGAAGCTCCAGAACAATATGGAGAGCTTTTCGAACGCTTTCGTAATATTCCAGGTTTCGAAGACTTCATGGACCGCCAAGGTGAAGAAAATGAAGACGGTGAAGATGATGGAGACGACGAAGGTCCTGCCCCCCGTGAAGGGCGTTCTCTAGGTTCTGGTTTCTTCATTTCAAATACTGGTTACATTGTGACCAACAATCACGTTGTTGAAAATGCATCAGAAGTCACTGTGACACTATCAAATGGTGATGAATTAGAAGCTGAGATTGTTGGTCTTGATGAATTGACAGATCTTGCTGTTTTGAAAGTAAAAGAAACAGGCAATTATCCATATGTTCAGTTCTCTTTGACAGATGCACCTCGCGTGGGTGATTGGGTAGTCGCAGTTGGAAATCCGTTTGGATTAGGTGGAACAGCCACCGCAGGTATTGTGTCTGCTATCGGACGTGAGATGAATGGATCTAACTATTCCAATTACATCCAAGTAGACGCTTCCATTAACCGTGGTAATTCCGGTGGGCCTACATTTGATTTATATGGTCGTGTGATAGGTGTGAATACAGCTATCTATTCTCCTTCAGGTGGTAGTGTAGGAATCGGTTTCGCTATTGAAGCTGAAACGGCCAAAAAAATTACAGACATTCTAATTAAAGATGGAAAAGTTACACGCGGTTGGTTGGGTGTCTCTATCCAGTCCATGACCGTTGAAATGGCTGAATCCCAAGGGCTTGAAAGCGAAAAAGGTGCTCTAGTTGCCGATGTTCAGCTAGACAGCCCTGCAGAGAGCGGCGGAATTGAGCGCGGTGATGTAATTCTGGCTGTAAACGGAATTACTGTTGCCAATAGTCGTGAACTTACGCGTCTAGTTGGTGGTCTGATTGCTGAGACAGAGAACGAGTTTAAGCTTATTCGTGATGGTAAGGAAAAAACGGTTTCTGTAACAATTGGTGTGCGTCCAACAGATGTTGATGCTGCGTTCAACCGTGATGGTGATGATACGCCTGAGGAGGGTGAAGAAGAGAAAACTCCAGAAGGCACTGAATTGCACGGCATGTCAGTTAAACCTTTGTCGCAAGATGAGTATGAATTCTTTGGCTTAAAAGAAAACGAAAAAGGTATTTTCGTAATTGATGTTAAGCGTAACTCAGCGTTCTCTGAAGCAGGAATTGCTAAAGGCGATGCGTTGCTGGAAGCGCAAGGTACTGCTTTGAAAACATCATCTGATTTGGCAAGCGTTATCAAGAATGCTAAAGCAGATGGAAAGAAAAATATCCTGGTGGCTGTGCGCAAAGGGCGTGCAACAATATTCCTGCCAGTAGATATTGAAGACCTTAAATAATTTGAAGAATGGGAGAGCTCGCTTTGCGTGTACTCGTCATTGAAGATGATATAGAAGCGGCAGATTTTGTTCGCAAAGTGCTCAGCGAGGCTGGGCACGATGTGGCTGTCGAAAATGATGGTGAGGCTGGACTTAAACGTGCTCAGTCTGACGATTTTGATGCAATGGTTGTTGATCGTATGATGCCAAAAATGACAGGCATTGAGATGGTCACATCATACCGCGAAGGTGGTGGTAATACACCAGCTCTATTTTTGACCGCATTGGGTGATGTTGAAAACCGTGTGGAAGGATTGAAAGCTGGAGCCGACGATTATTTGTGTAAACCCTTTGCACCGAGCGAATTGATCGCCCGTGTTGAAGTGATGGGTCGTAGAGGGGGCGCAGATGCTCCGACGACCAAGCTTCAAGTCGGGGATCTTGAAATGGACTTGTTAGCTAGAACAGTTCATCGCGGTGAAGTGAAGATAGATCTTCAACCTCGTGAATTTCGTCTGCTAGAGTTTCTTATGCGCAACGCAGATCAAGTTGTAACGCGGACTATGCTCTTAGAAAAAGTGTGGGACTATCACTTTGATCCGCAGACCAATGTGATTGACGTCCATATTTCGCGTCTCCGCAGCAAAATTGATAAAGATTTTGAGGTTGCGTTGCTCCACACTGTACGTGGTGCAGGGTATAGATTGCAGGCCTAAACTGTGGATTTGAGCCGTCTACCAGCGTTCACCCGGACGACAACATTCCGGTTGGCGTTGGTGCATACGGCGCTCTTTATTTTCTTTGCTGGTGCGCTGTTATTCTATTTGTTTTCAGCGACAGCGGGACGACTTGAGCGCGATGATTCTGACGCCCTAAACTCAGAAGTAAATGCTTTGACCGCCGCTTATACAAGTGGCGGTTTTTCCCGTTTGAGCCAATCAGTCAGTGAACGATCGTCGGCACGTGGTGGTTTTCTATATCTGTTAGTTGATGCGGAAGGCGAGAAAGTTGCGGGTGATTTTGACTTTCTTCCTGCAGAAGCTCCCAGTGCAGGGGAAGTGTATGTACCTTTTTCCTATGACTCCAGAAACTACGCCGGTACAGTGCAACGAAACCGAGCTGAAGGACGAATAAAAACATTTCCAGATCGAACAGTTCTGCTCGTAGCTTATGACATCGGAGCTCGTCGCGAAATGGTGCGGCGAATTACTGATGTTGTTTGGGCAGCTGCGATTGCAGGTCTGGTTTTGTCTTTGGTTGGTGGAGTGATTGTATCTCGGTCTGTGTCGAGAAGAGTGGAAGCTTTAGCACGAACAACAGAAGATGTTATGGCGGGGGATTTATCTCGCAGAGCGACGGTTTATGGGTCCGGCGATGAGTTTGATAGATTGGCTGAGCGTTTGAACGCGATGCTAACAAAACTGGAACGCTTGATGGTCGCATCCCGTCATTCTGGTGATGCTATCGCACATGATTTGAGGTCGCCGTTGGCACGCCTACGTAATCATCTTGAAGTGTCGTTGGCTCAAACTGGAGACCGTCAAGATTTTGAAGGTGCAATTGCGTATTCCATTGAAGAAGTTGACCGAGTGCTTGAGACATTCAATGCAATATTGCGTTTGTCGAAAGTTCAGGGGGGACAATCAGGAACTTTCGATAAGTTCAACTTAAGTGAGCAGGTTGCCGAGATAGCGGAGATATATGAAGCTGTCTGCGAGGATGCAGAATTGTCCTTTAGTGCAGATATAAAGTCCAATCTGATGCTGTTGGCTGACAAATCATTGATCATGCAACTTATGTTCAATTTGATGGATAATGCTGTGAAATACACACCGGCAGGCGGTGTTGTGAAGTTGGTTTTGCGGCGCAGAAGAAATGGCGAAATTGAATTGTCAGTTTTGGATTCTGGTCCGGGTATTCCTGCTGAAAATAGAGAAAAAGTGCTGGAACGTTTCTTTAGATTGGAAGAGGCAAGAACAGAGCCTGGATCGGGGTTAGGTTTGTCACTTGTTGCAGCCGTCACAGAGATGCATCAGGGGAAGTTGGAGTTGTCTGACGGTATTCCGGGACATCCAACGCCTGGTTTAAAGGTTAGTCTGACACTCGCGTCTGCGTAAACTTCGCGCTACCATCTCCCTACGAGACAAAACGTGAGTCGAGGCGAGGCCGTATAGCAATGACACCAGCGACAATTCATACACTAAAAGAATTATCAGATGGACCAGTAGATCAAATTTTAAAGGACGTTGATCGCGCTCAGACAGTGTTAACTCATACACCCTATATCTCGAATTTGATAAAGCAAAATCCCGATGTTTATGAAAAAATTAGAAAAGACGGAGCAGAGGCTGCATTTAGTTTAGCGCTCGATAAGTTGGCCGAGGCTTACAGGGCGATAGAGGATAGAGATCAAGTTCACCGTCTTCTAAGAGAGGTCAAGGCAAAGGGGCACCTTGCAATAGCACTGGCCGATATTAGCCGTCTTTGGGACTTAAATAGAGTTACCGAAGCAATTACACAACTTGCTGAAAAGTGTTGCCATTTAGCGCTTTGGTGTGCGTATTCGCGGGCTGCCACGAAAGAATGGGTTCAACCCAAAGAAAACCTTGAAGAAACTGGTTTGTTTGCGATCGCCATGGGGAAAATGGGGGCATATGAACTTAACTACTCATCTGATGTTGATTTAGTTGTTCTATTTGACCCTGAGCGATTTGAAGCGCATTCCCGCTCAGCAAAAGAAGCTGCGGTCAAGATTACGCAGGATTTTGCAAATCTAATGGAAACGCGTGATGAGCATGGCTATGTGTTTCGAGTTGATCTGCGTTTGAGGCCCGATCCTTCTTCGAATGCCATAGCATTATCCACCCAGACTGCATTGAATTATTATGAACGTGTCGGACAAAACTGGGAGAGAATGGCCTATATCAAGGGACGTGTTTGTGCGGGTGACGACATTGCAGGTCAAGCATTTTTTGAAGAAATGCAGCCTTATATCTGGCGCCGCCATCTGGATTATTGGGCTATTGGTGACATTCACGCCATTAAACGTCAAATACACTCCACCGGTGGACATGAGGCGCTTGATGTTAAAGAGTTTGATGTGAAATTGGGGCGTGGCGGCATTCGTGAAATTGAGTTTTTTGCTCAAACACAACAACTTATATTGGGCGGGAGACACGCCGAACTACGTTCCAGGCGTACTGATGAAGCGTTAGATGCATTGGTAAAGTTGGGGGCTGTATCTCAAGAAAACGGAGAAGATCTAAAGCGGGCTTATATCTTTTTGAGAAATGTTGAGCACCGTATACAAATGCATAACGACGAGCAATCACATATTCTGAAGGATAAAGCTGATCGCCGATTGGAAGTAGCCAAATTACTTGGATATGGCGAAAACTTGGAATTGTTCGAGCAAGATTTATTTGCTGTCCGGCAATTCGTACATGGTGTTTATTCCGATTTGTTTGCTCAAGAAGAAAGACTTTCAGGAGATTCTGGAAATCTTGTGTTTACAGGAGTGGATGACGACCCTGGAACTATTCAAACTTTGGAGGCAATGGGATTTTCTGAACCTTCCAAAGTCATTGAGCGAATTCGAAACTGGCACCGTGGGGGGCTTCCAGCAACACGAGCTGTTCGTGGACAACAATTGTTGACGACGCTGACACCGAGACTTTTAAAGTGGATGTCCGATACTGGGCAACCCAACACGGCATTGACTCGTTTCGCTGACTTCATCAGTGGCTTGAGAGGCGGTGTTCAGGTGTTTTCTTTAATGCTTGCAGAGCCGAAGTTTTCGCGAGATCTTATTTCAGCAATGGCATATGCGCCAAAATTGGCAACGGATTTGGCGCGCCAACCAGCGCTATTGGATGGCATGTTGGATCATTCTTTTAATGCCCCGTTGGATCAAGATAGTGATGAAGGGGTAAAGCAGGCGTTGGAGAAGGCAGTATTTCGCGAAGATGGTTTTGAAGATCGTATAAATGTTGCTCGCCGTTTCCATCGAGAGGAGGCGCTTAGGATCGGGTATCAGGTACTGCGTGGTCAAGCGAATGCTAAAGATGCTGGACCTGCTTACACGCGGTTAGCTGATGCGGCTATATCTTGTATGGCTCAGGTTGCACTTGATGAGGTGGAACGAAAGTTTGGCGAATGGCCGGGAAAATGGGTTATTGGAGCATTTGGAAAACTTGGGGGACGAGAGCTTTCAGCTACTTCGGATTTAGACATTATCGTCATTTATGATCCGGGTACACCTCCGCACCCAAATGATTTGGCAGCCCGATTTACGCAAAGACTTATTGCCGCTTTGTCTGCTCCAACAGAAGAAGGAGAATTGTATGAAGTGGACATGCAATTGCGTCCATCGGGGAAAGCGGGGCCAGTTGCTGTAAAAGTCTCTTCTTTTGAAAAATATTATCAGGGCGATGCTTGGACATGGGAGTTCATGGCGCTTAGTCGGCTTCGTATTATAGCAGGTGATGCAGAGCTTGCTCAAAAAATTGAAATGATAGCTCAACGCGCTCTTCAATCCCGCTCAACTTATGAAGATCTTGAAAAAGATATTTTGGACATGCGATGCAGGTTGGCGCGAGATCGCAAACCATTTGGTGTGTGGGATTTGAAATTAGCTGAAGGTGGATTGCTGGACATAGAGTTTGTAGTTCAGCAGGCTATTTTACAAAATGCAGATACCAAGCCTGAAATTGTATTGTCCAATACGCGTGAAGCCATCTTAGAGCTGGGCGGACAAGAAGTTCTGTCATTAGAGGAAGCAGAGGCTTTGGAAGAAGCGTATTCGTTTCAAGTGGATTTGCAGCAAGCGTTGCGAATTGCAGTGACAGGAAAATTTGATGTAGATCAGGCATCGATTGGGTTGAAAAAATGGCTTACCCAAAGTGTAGGCGAGAGCAGTTTTTCAGAAGTAACCGAGAAACTTAAAGAGGTTCAAAAGCGAGTATCTGATATTCGTGTAGAAAAAATTGGTGCGTTAGCGACGGAAAATTGAATGCAGGCGCGTTAAATAGATATCAAAGACAAAATCGGAGAAACTCTATTATGACACGTACAAAGATTTCACAAATTTCTCTAATCGCTCTAGCTTCTTTTACTTTGCCATTGGTTGCTAATGCAGAGCATCATGAAAAATCAAAGGAAGCGTGTGAGGCCCGCAAAGCAGCCTATCAGGAACGTATAGCTCCTTATGATACTAATGGCGACGGAGAGCTTTCTGATGCTGAAAAGCTAGCGTTAAAGAAAGCGCGCTTTGATGAAGCTGACTTAGATAAGAATGGTGGTTTGACGCTCGACGAAATGGTGCAATTGCGTGAAAGCAAGAAATCTGAGCGCAAAGCAATGAAGCTTGAAAAACACTTTTCCAAAATGGATAAAGATGGAGATGGTGTCGCGAGCTTTGAAGAATTCTCTGAAGCATCAAAAAAGATGTCAAAAGAGAAGAAGAGGGAACAAAAAAAGTCTAAGAGCTATAAAAAGCAAATGCGTGAGCATGTGTTAAAACAGTATGATACAGATGGTGATGGAAAATTGTCTGATGAAGAGAAGTTGGCTTTAAAACGTTCCAAATTTGAAACTGCAGATGCAAATTCAGATGGTAAATTGAGCCAAGAAGAAATTGCTCAGTTCAAAGAAAATGAACGCGCTAAAATGCGTGAAATGATGCAAGCAAAGCGTTTTGAAAAAGTCGATGAAAACGCCGATGGCATGGTTTCATTTGATGAATTCTCAAACATCTCTTGGGAAAAGAAGAAAGATAAACGTTTCCAAAAGTGTAGCTAATACGAGCTAAATTGATCGTCGCTAAAGACTTTAGACAGAGTGATTTGTAACCATATGCAAATGCAATCCTTATCAGATGAGGTATTGGTTGAAAAAGTCGGCAGCGGCGATCGGCAAGCTGCATCTATTCTAGTGAGACGTCATAGCCAGCGAGTGTTGAATATTTCTCGGCGAATGTTGTCGAACGAAGCCGAAGCTGAAGATGTCACTCAAGATGTGTTTCTCAAAGTATGGAATGCGGCGGCAAAGTGGGAGGTGGGAAAGGCAAAATTCACAACTTGGCTCCATCGTGTAACTGTCAATGCTTGCTTGGATCGGTTGAGAAAACCCAAAATGGGAAATGTGGATCATATTCCCGAGGTAGTGGATGAGGCCGCTACACCTGTTGAGCGGTTAGAAGCTAAGTCACGATCCAATATTTTGAAACGCGCGATGACACAGCTGCCGGAAAGACAAAGAGCGGCGCTCAGCCTTTGTTATTTTGAAGAGATTTCAAATATTGAGGCGGCTGAAATAATGGAGATTAGCGTCGATGCATTGGAAAGTCTGTTATCACGCGGCAGACGGAAATTAAAAGAAATGCTGAACGTTGATAAAGAGGATTTATTAGTTCCAAATTCCCAAGCAAAAGCTACAGGATTTGAAGGATAAGAAAGGAGGCAGAAAGTGAACAAAGAAAAGTTTTTAAATTATCTAGAAGTATATGGTGCTGACCCCAAGCGTTGGCCTGATGATATTCGGGCACTAGCTGCTGATTTTTTTAATTCTGATGATATTGAGATCGTTTCAGCAATTAGTGCGGAACGTGCATTGGATGGCATGTTGGACTCGGAATTAGAATTAGCGCCTATAAGTGTTTCGCTAGAAGCCAGCTTAATTGATTTGGTGCCTTCTTCTAATAGGCCGAAAAAAGAGAAGTTCTCGCAGAGGTTGGGTAAGTTAAAAGCATCAAAATGGTCTACCGCTGGTTTGATTGGTGCTGCTTTAATGGGGGGGGTAGGTGTTGGATATGCTCAAGCAGTAGAACAGGCGGAGCTAAATGCAGTTCATACAATGCTGACATATGCATCTACAGAAGAGTTTTCAGATTTAAGTGATAATGAATGGTTTGATACTGGTGAAGCAGAATGATAGACACTAATGACAAATCTCATAAAAGTAGCCAAATTTCATTGGTTTTAGCTGCTTCTTTAGCAGTAAATGCATGCCTGGTTGGAATTGTAGGCGGTAAGTTGATCTTTGGGCAAAAAAGCAACGAGATTTTGCCCAAAGAAGAGCCTAGATCGCATATTCAATCCGCGTTTAAAATGTTGGAGGCCGATGATCAGCGCGTCTTGAGACGGACAATGATGGAGCATTGGAAGAACACTCACAAAGAGAGAAGAGAGAGGCGTGTCAATTTTGAAAAAGTTGTTGAGAATATAAGAGCCGAACCTTTTGATCGCGAACTTGTTGAAGCTGAAATACGTGAATTTATGAGGATCGATGCGGAGCTTAAAGTTCAAGCTGTGATTGGCCTTTTAGATGTAATGGAGACGCTGTCTCCCGACGCGCGCATCGCATTAGCGGATTCAATTCTACTACGAAAACCAAAGATGAAGCTTGAAAAAGGAAAGGGTAAATTCGGCCCTCGCCATAAGATGCATAAGGGAGAGCACACCCCACCGCGTCGTCCTCCACCACATCTTCGAGATTTTGAAGATGATGAGGAAACTGGAGAAAGTGAGAACTAGCGTTTTATGCGGCTTGGGTTGATTTTTTTGGTGGGTCGATAGGAAGTACGAAGCTAACGGTGGTTCCTTGGCCGTAATCACTTTCAATTTCCAATCTTCCACCATGCATTTCAGCAAAAGACTTTGTTAAAGATAGGCCCAATCCACTACCTTTGCTGTTTCTGTTTTCATCGGCAGATGATTGTTCAAATGGCTGGGCCAGACGCGGTAAATCCTGTTTAGGTATTCCAATGCCATTGTCAGCAACTGAGACACGAACGAAGGTATCCTCTTTGGAAATTGTTACCTTGATATAACCGCCTGGGTCAGTAAATTTAATGGCGTTAGAAACAAGGTTGAGCACCATCTGCTTTATTGCGCGATGGTCGCCTTCAATGTCAGGTACGTTTTCTTTAGATGTAAGAGTTAGTTCTATATCCTTATCGGCAGCGCGCCGACGTATCATGCGTACAGCTGCATCTACAGCGTCGACAGGATCAATTTCACGCGTAGAAATGGACATTTTCCCTGCTTCAATTTTTGCCATGTCCAAAATATCATTGATCATATCGAGCAAGTGTTGCCCAGATGACAAAATATCTTCAGCATATCCAATGTAGCGCTCATCTCCCAGCGGGCCGTAAATCTCTTTGATGAGCATTTCGGAGAAACCGTTGATTGCATTCAAGGGAGTACGAAGCTCATGGCTCATATTTGCAAGAAATACTGATTTTGCCTGGCTTGCTTTTTCCGCTTTGTTTTTTTGTTCCGCATACTTGCGGGCATGCTCTTCAGATTGGCCCTGCATGCGATCTAGTTCCAAGACGAGGCGGCGTAACTTCTTTTCTTTGCCAAGTAATGTTTCTTCTTGGTGTTTAAGTGAAGAAATATCCAATCCAACTGTCACCAGTCCGCCACCTGCGGTTGGGCGATCATAAAAGTTCAGCCAGATATCAGTCAAAAGAAGAATTTCACGTCCATTATTTGAGCCGGGGACAGGTCTTTCGATACGAATTTGTTTGGCTGCTTCTGCCATGACGACATCATACGATGTGCCTGCTTTCAGAACATGTTCCGGCAGTTGGAACAAATTGGCAAAAGTTTTGTTCCAGATCAGAAGTCTGTGGCGTTGGTCCCATGCTGCAAAAGGGCCAGGGTAAGCGTTGGCAACAGATCTTGTCAGATGGTCTGACATTCTCGATCTGGCTTCAGCTCGCACAGTATCCGTTGTGTCTGTAAGAATGCCAGACAAACCGTCTTGAAAAGGACCGCCTTGCATTTCAAAATATCGAGATCCAAAATCGCCATTTCCTCTAAACGTTATTTGAAATGACTGATCATGAGAGGCTTGGTCCAATGCTTTTTGGACTTTGGGCTTATCTGCTGGATGAACTAATTCCAGAAACTCCTGAAAAGAAAAATCGCTGGCGGATATCAGGCCAAGCATTTGCGCAGTTTTGTCTCTCAGGTTGAAAAGACCAGTTTCACGTGACCATGTCCAAAAGCCGTTTTGTCCCCCAATTTCAAGCTCCCTCCAATGAGTTTCAATTTCTTGACGCGCATTTGATTCATTCCCAAGACTTTGGAGGTTTTTCTTGATTGTTCCAACCAGTCCAATAACCGCAAGTGCAGGAGCTGCGAGGAGTAGTAGGTAGATCAAAATGCGGTTGTAATCTTCTGCAGAAATAAGTTCTACATCTCGGGAAACACAAGTAGCGATTTGTGTGTCGCCAACCGGAGCACAAGCCGTTGCGCGTCGCATCATACCGATTCGTTCTACGTTTGCACCAAGCTGTGAGCTGGAAGATTTAGCAAGTGAAAAGGTTCTTTCACCTTCTGGTGTCGGTGTAAGTTTTGAGACTGGAAGTTTACCTTCCCACCATTTGCCAGAGTTATCTTGCGCGTAAATCGAAGCGAATTCGGCGTCCAACAATTGGCCATTTACTGAGGCAGTTGCCTGATTAGATTCTGTAATTTGGGTTAGGCCAGCAGTCTCCAAGATGGATGACGTTTGCATTTTTGCCTTTAAAGCCATTTCCAGCCGTGTCTGAGAGCGAACAAGCTCAGATCGGACATATCCACTAATTGCAAGTGCTTCTCGAGCCTGTAGCGCCATTAGATCATCGTTTTGTCCTAGGCGTTCTTGCCAAGCTTTGATGCCCAGCGTTCCAGCAAAAGCAGTAAACAGCATAAACAAAACACGTGTTGGAATGCGTGTTGCTTTGGGGCTGTGAGGCTCCTCAGATTGAGTTGTTTTCTGGTTTCTGGTCTTAGACAAGACGGAATTCTCCATTGTGCGAAACTATAATGCACAAGATTCGAGACACTCCGAAAGTCTTAAAGAGTCATTAAACTGATTAATTTAATTACATTAAATTTGGTGGAAAATGGGCTGAAAAATCAGAAATTGAGATCTAAGTCCTGATCCATGTCGGGCCGTTCGCGTTTGTCTTCACCTCTAAAATCCATACTGACATGGCGTCTTCTATCCGGACCAAAATAATTACTGGTTCGAATAAATGGGCGAGGGGAGTTAATAATGGAGGCGATCTTCTTATAGAGATCTATCGCGTTGACCGGTTTAGCTAAAAACTCAGTTACACCAGCATCTCTAGCAGCTTCTACTTTTGATCTCTCGGAATAAGCTGTGAGCATTATGATTGGGATGTAGGGGTTTTGACTATCGTTTCCATTTCGAACTAGGCGGATAAAATCGGCCCCATCAAGAATGTCCATTTCATAATCAACGATTATCAAATCTATTGGTTCTGAGTTGGCTATTTCAAACGCTTCCACTGCATCTCTAGCTTCAAGGAAATCTTTTAATCCAAATCCGCGAAGAAGTGTCTTCACGATAAAGATCATGTGCAAATTATCATCTACGATAAGTACGCGGATGCGGTCGAGATTTCGTTTCGCCATTAAGACGTCCAGTTAGTTATGCTACACGTCGAGAAGTTTTGCGACATGCAAAGAAGGAAGAATCTATTTGTGGTTTACCAAAATGGTATCCTTGTGCAAGCATAACACCTGCATTTAAAAGGGTTTGTTGATCATCTTCATTCTCAACTCTTTCACCTACAACCGACATCCCTAATTCATGGCACATACTTGATATTGCTCTCATAAGAGCTGTATTTCGTTCGTTGTTTCTTTGCCCGTCCAAAAAGCAACCGTCGAATTTTATTCCATCGACATTGAGTGAACGTAGATATCCAAAAGAGGCAGCTCCCGCGCCAAAGTCATCCAAAACTATTTTTACACCTGTTTTTTTAAGGAGTTCTACAGCATTTGAAGCGGTTTCAATGTCGTGCATTTGCGAAGATTCTGTGATCTCAAGAATTAATTGATCTCTGGAAAACTTATATGCGCGTATAATTCTGATCAATTCAGCTGCTATATCGGCTCTTTGAATAGATTGACCTGAAATATTGACGGCCAACTTCAGTGGGGTTGCAGATGATTCTGCTAGTCGCTGGCAAACCGCGTCTAGCATAATGCAATCCAGTTCAGAGATTATACCTCTTTTTTCAGCAGCAACTATCATTGGATAGGGCGAGCCTTCAAAAGGAAATCGCGCTAAAACTTCATAATGCTGGATCTGACCTGTTTGTGTGCAAACGATTGGTTGACGAGCAACTTTTAATTCGGGCGAAGCAATTGAGCTTCTAAACGCCCGAACAAGGTGTTCATCGATTTGAGTGTTTTCTAAAATTGTGTGCTGTGAAAGGTCGGCAAATGATAGGTGATATACAGTTATATCAGTAGAGCTTCTTTGAAGAGTAATTCGGCGTCCATCAGAAGCAAAATTCATATCATCAAATGAGGCTCGTTGACCTGGGGCCAACGAAATGAAGCTTTCCTGAAGTTTTGATAGGTCAGGTAAATTGATAAGTTGAAATAGATTGGAAAGTACAAGCATCCGAACATCAACTGTATTGAGTAATCTAGCGTCACCCTCTGCAAAAAGGATGGTTCCATTTATATCAGTCTCAAGAAAGAGATCGCATGCAGATTCAGCAATAAGCAATTTCTTGGAAGTTGTGTTCTTGGTCGATAGCATTGTGTTTCCCACATTTTTTGTTGTGGGTGTTATACAGGATCGATGTTGAGGATGGTTAAAGCTAAAGGATCAAATTTTTCGATTAAACAGTCTTTTGTATGATTATTCAGGTATTCCCCATTAACTTATTAGAAAACAGAGTATTAATGTGCCATATTGGGGCAGGAAAGCCAAAATGAACACTTGCTAATAGAGGCTATGATTAACAGGTGTTCATGTCGTAAAGGGTGTGTTCTTTAGTAAGGCTGCCGCCATACTTTAATTACTACTAAGAGCTAGTGCTCGTGTAATAATGTCTTGCGCATTCTTCGACAGGTTTGCGTCATCAAGTCTTCTAAGTTGCTTTTCCGCGTGGATCTGTCTGTCAGCTGAAAAACGTCTCCAGCTTTCAAATGAAGTTACAAGCCTTGCTGAAAGAGCAGGGTTCAAGTCATCAACTTTTAGAATTAGATCAGTCAGGAATTCATAACCCCAACCATCTGGAGCGTGGAATGCGACGGGGTTATTCATAGCAAAAGCACCAGCAAGTGCGCGCACACGGTTTGGGTTTTTTAAATCAAAATCAGGGCGTGCGCAAAGTCTTTGAAGACGTGCTCTCAAGTCCTGACGAACTGACATTGCCTGAACTGAATACCATTTATCCATGACGAGCGGCGCTTCAGCCCATTCTTCTTCAAACTCAGTCAGTGCAGCATCAAAATATTCACCTGATTGAGAGCCGCCCTCTATATTGGCGAGTGCATTTAGTGCAGCGAGTTTTTCAGTCATCGTTGTCGCTGAATGAAAGCTGCTAGAAATACGATCGGAATGCTCGTCATGAAGACGAGAGAGAAGGTCAATTGCTGTTGCCTTCAAGGCGCGACGACCGGCAGCTTCCGCAGATGGGTCGAATGCGCCAGTTTCTGAATGTTGAATAGTAGCTACAAGAGAGCTTTCCATGTGACGCGCTATTGCGCGCTTCAATTTCAGGCGTGCAGTGTGAAGGCTTGATGGATTTGCTTCGGCTTGATCAAGTATTAGTTCGCCAACAGTTGGCATTCTCAATATCAAAGCCGCATACGCTGGGTCATCTATAGCTGCAGTGAATGCTTCGTCTATAGCGTCAATGAATGCGTTGAGACGGTCTGTTTGATCTTCTTCACCAACCATATCGAGAAGTAGGTTACGCGCTAGTGTTTGCAGCCCCTCCCATTGAGCAAATGGATCATTGTCCGCAGCGGCAAGTGCTGATCTGTTGGCATCATTTAGACCGTCTTCCAGTCTAATTGGAGAGGAAAAACCTCTGTTCAAAGAGTGGATAGGCTCAGAGCTAACATCTGTAAAAACGAAATCCTGCTGCGTATCTCTGAGGATAATCAAATGTTCATCATCAGAATTGCCGTTCAACTTGGTTGTTAATCGTTTACCTTTATTGGAAAAGAGAGCTGTTCTTAAAGCAATGGGCAAAGGTTTTTTGTCCGTTTGACCTGGGGTAGGTTCTGTTTTTTGCTTGAGAGAAAGTGTGTACGTTCTTGCGATCGTATCGTGTGTGCCTGTAGCGGAAACAACAGGTGTTCCAGACTGTGAATACCATCTCGCAAACTCGCGTAGATCCTCAGATGTGGACAATTGCATGGAGTTGAGGAAGTCCTCAATGGTAGCGGCTTGGCCGTCATAAGTATCAAAATAGCGATTAAGGCCGGCAAAGAATGCTGTATCTCCAATGATAGTTCGCAATAAACGAATGAGCTCTGCGCCTTTTTCATATACTGTTGCCGTATATAAATTATCTATACGCGCATATTCATCAGGTCGCACGGAGTGGGCCAACGGTCCTGCGTCTTCGGCAAACTGACGGGCGCGAAGACGGATAACATCTTTGATGCGAGTAACTGCTCGAGATCGCATGTCGGCAGAAAACTCTTGGTCACGATAAACTGTTAGACCTTCTTTCAAGCACAGTTGGAACCAATCACGACAGGTAATTCTATTTCCAGTCCAATTGTGGAAATATTCATGAGCTACAATACTTTCAATGGCTTCAAAATCTGTATCAGTTGCAGTTTGTCCATCTGCAAGGACATATGCAGAGTTGAATATGTTTAGACCTTTATTTTCCATCGCACCGAAGTTGAAATCGCGGACCGCAACAATATTGAATACGTCTAAATCATATTCGCGACCAAAAACGTCTTCATCCCACGACATAGAACGTTTTAATGCGTCCATAGCATAAGCAGCACGCTGAGAATCGCCCTTATCTACATAAATTGAAAGTGGAGTTTCTTTGCCAGAAATGGTTGTGAAACTGTCATTGTAAACATCAAAATCTCCCGCTACCAAAGCAAAAAGGTATGAAGGTTTCGGGTGAGGGTCGGACCATTCTGCAAAATGTCTTTCAGTGCCAATATTGCCTTGGCGAACTGGGTTCCCATTGGATAAAAGGAATGGATACGCAGCTTTGTTTGCTTCGATGCGGACATCGAACGGAGCCAGCACATCAGGGCGGTCAGGGTAATATGTAATTCTACGGAAACCCTCAGCTTCACATTGAGTGCAAAAGCGACCACCTGACATATATAGGCCTGAGAGCTGGGTATTCGTTTCAGGTGAAATCTCGGTTTCAATTTCCAGAATGAATTCATCGACAGGCATTTGGATACTTATGCCTTCTTCAGTGATTTCGTATTGGTCTTCTGGGACCGCTAATCCATTAATTGCAATTGAAACGAGTTTGAGATCTTCGCCATCAAGCTTCATCAGAGCATGTTCGCCATACGAACGCTTTCCGGTCATTTTGTTTATGACGCGCGTTTTATTAGCTTCGAGAAGGAAATCTAACTGTACATGCTCAATGACGAATGGGTAGGGACGGTAGTTTGAAAGACGAACCGGCGGTGATGTGTCAGTACGCATGGTTTGCAAACTCCGTATGCACTTGTTTGATGTTGTTCAAAAAAGAATGAATTCAAAGTAACGCAGTTATCTGTTTTTTTAAAGAATTTAAACCCGATTCAGATGAATTCTGTTGTAAAAAATCAGCTAATTCAATAATCGACCAAATTTTACTCATATAAACACTGATAAAACTATTTTTGCTAATAATCAGGTCCAATTACGAGCCAACAACAAGACAGCATTCGAAAGGTTTCTCTCGAATGCTGGAGATTAGGTGCTTGTTTTAGTTGTTATTCTGCCGCTTTATTCAATTCTGATCCCGAATTCGGGGTATCGTATATGGAGCGTAATAAAGACGTTCCTTGCTTTGCAAGTTGGACGATATCATTGGGAAGATCATCAGGGTCTTGAGCAACACATCTCGATAAAACTTTTGCAAGCTTCATTAATTGTGGGGATGCAGAGATTATTCTCGCTTGGAATTCAATTTTCAGAGGGTCGCGATCATATTCTGCGCTTGGTACGCGCCAACCACCCCAATCTTTTTCATCCGTAACAACTTTTGGAAATGTACCCGGGTGAGGGTGGTCTGTTGCTTGTTCAGATTCTTTCCAACGGTTTTTTTCACGGATTACGCGCCAGCTTTCCAAATCACCAATTGAATCTGTTGGAGCATCTGTTTTGTCAGCTGCCAGTTCAGTAGCGGCAAACTCGCGTCCTAATCCAACATCATAATGAATTTTCAGAGGTTCATCTAAGCCTTTGACCCATTGAGGAATCACCTTTTCGACGATCGCCCATGTACCAACAGGCTTCACAAAGACTTTTTGATTTTTATGAAACGACGCTTTGGCCATAATTTCTCATTCCTCATTTAGTTATCAACACCCTACCAGAAATGATTTAGAGGGACGTTTAGTCGATAGAGAAAATTTCTGGCGAATTTTTGTGAAATTGGAAGGAGCTTTTCTCGCGTATTGAAGTGAGAGTGCGCCTATTTGAATGCTTCCGGTTTTTATAGATTTTTAATGGCTGGTGGGTTTGACAATTTCTTTCGATTTTGGAGATAAGTAGTCAAGTAAATTGAAATTTGCTCAAATTCGGGCTTGCAGAGTTTGTTCATTCGATTTATTACCCGCTGCTCAGCATTCGCTGTTGAAGAAAATGTGCCGTCTTAGCTCAGTTGGTTAGAGCGCCTGGTTGTGGACCAGGAGGTCCCAGGTTCGAGACCCGGAGGCGGTACCATCTTCAAATACAAAAGCCTCCCATCGGGAGGCTTTTTTGTTGTTCCATGTTTTGAAAAACTAAGCAGAGAGCGCTAAAGGCTGGTGGATGCTGTCAGCTGCTTGCAAATACAGATTCTTCAAACTCAATGCATCCCACAATGCATTATGTCTCACTGCGCCAGCCAAGTTTATGTAGTGGGCGTCCACTCTGTGCATTTCCGTTTTGAATGACGGAAGATTTATCATCTTGCCCGGAGAAACCATCATTACATTCATGAGATGGGCGATATCTTCAGGCCAGTCGGCAACAAAAGTAATGTCATCATCACCCGAAAGAAGCTGCTGTAGTCTATCTCCCCATTTTGCGTAAGCAATATGTTCTGGGGACAAGCCATTGGCTGTCATAACTGGGAGTACGTATTCAGCGACCCAAGGGTGCACTTTTTTTGTTGCAACAAGAAGGTCGATGTCTTCCTGAGGTAGAGCTAGATATAATGGTGTGCCGTTCTCAGGAACAATGGCGATTGATAGAATGTCGCCACCAAAGCTGTTGAATTCACAATCAATAAAATATCGCACGGTTAAATTCCTTCTGTCAGTTAAATTTTGACAGTCAAATTTTAAGATTTGATTGCGTTATGCCCACACATCTGGCCATTGATTGGCTCTTTTGATTGTGTGGGCAAAAACGTAGTCGGTCTGGTCTTCTGAAATCAATATAGCCTATTAACGTTAAAAAGCCGGTCTATTGATTGCTAAAGTATCGCACCTTTTAGGTAACCTTTTGATGACCATAACATGAAGCTTTTTCTTCGACATTGGGGGCAGCTTGTTCTAAATGTCAGATCATTGAGCATGAATCACTGATTAGTAGATACCTTTATGAGCAAAACTGATTCTAAAAATTGGACTTCACAAGAAGAGCGTGGCTCAAGATTCGGAATTTGGTTCTCTGCTAGTTTGTTCAAAGTGTTTGGACGACGTATTTCCCTGCTGTTTTTAATGCCAGTCGTGGTTTTTTTCTATTTGACCGGAAAAGAGCAAAGGCAAGCATCGCGTGCCTACCTTAACCGCGCCTATAAAAAAGGCTTGTTAAAAAGCAAGCCGGGGTTTTGGACTGGATATCGTCATTTTCTAGCTTTTACAGGTTCCTTGCTTGATAAACTGGGGAGTTGGACTGGTAAGATTGACAATACTCACGTGTCTGGTGTTGATGGTGGAGACTTTGACGCTGCAAAAAAGTCTGGTCGTGGCGGTGTCGTGCTAACAGGGCATTTTGGAAACCCAGAACTAATTAGAGCTGTGGCCACAGTTAATGAGCGTTTCTCAGTCACTGTACTAATGCACACCAAAAACGCTGAGCAGTTTAATTCTGTGCTGAATCAATTTTCAGATCACTCAACAGTCCGATTAGTGCAGGTTGATGACATCGATATTTCCGTAGCTATGATGCTTTCAGCTAGGGTAGAAGAGGGTGAATGGGTTGTGATGGCTGCAGATCGTCCACCACCTAATTCGAAATCAGAAAATAATACAATACCCGCAAATTTTCTCGGCGGAAAAGCTGAGTTTCCAGTTGGACCATATATATTGGCTGCAGCACTGAAGTGTCCCACATATTTTTTATCGTGTATTCGTACAGACAGCAAACCACCATTTGCGATTTCTTTTCATCAATTTGCTGATCCCGTCGTGTTACCAAGAAAAGGGCGTATGCAAGCCATCCAAGCCTATGCGCAGGATTATGCCAATTTGCTGGAGAGTGTTTTGCAAGATGCTCCGCTTCAATGGTTTAACTTCTTCGATTTTTGGAATGAATTTTCCACAGAAGAGAATGAAAACGCGCGATAACTCATACTAAGTATTGCCGAATCTAAGTCAGTCATAGAATAAAGCTAGAAGTATATTTTAAAGGGCATTTTGAAGTTTATGAGACGCGCAATTGTTAAATCGGAAATTTTCAGTGAGGCGCAGTTTCATGATATCGATCCCATGAACATCGTTTGGCACGGTAATTATCCGCGTTTCTTTGAGTTAGCTCGCGTCGAAATTCTCGATAAAATCCGATATGGTTATGATGAGATGAAAGCATCTGGATATGCTTGGCCGGTTATTGAAATGAATATTCGATATGCGCACCCGATGACACTACGTGAAAAGGTGAAAATCAGCGCGGGTATCACCGAATGGGAAAACCGCCTTAAAATTGACTTTGAGATTCGCAACAAGGAAACCAACAAGCGATTGTGTAAGGCTTACACGACGCATGTTGCTGTTGATTTGAAAACGAACACAATGCTTTGGGAAACTCCGAAGGTGTTTCGTGATAGACTGGAGCCATACCTTTGATGTTTAGTTTAATTGCGAGTTCAATTGTATTTATGGCAGTGCAATCTGCTTCCGAAACAATAGACACATGTTCAGAACCATTGAGTGTAGCTCAGGAAGCTGGCACGCGCACTTTTACGCAGGAGAGAAGTCTGGTTGGCATAGAGCAGTCTCTCGTTTCTTCTGGTAGAGTCGAAGTATCCGAAGACGTCATTCGATGGATAGTTTCTGACCCGATTGAAATTTCGACTGTCATTTCTTCAGGAGGAATGACTCAATCGATTGAAGGTGGTCCTGCACAACCTATTGGTGCCGCCGGAGCGAGCAATCCTCTATTGTCTGAAAGTGGATTGATAAAACTGTTGAAAGGTGACCTCACAAACGTTGAAGCCAGCTTTGAGGTCAATGAATTGGCAAATGAAGATGGTTGGGGCGTGTCTTTAATTCCCAAAGCAAATGAAATGGCTCAACACGTTTCGGGAATAGAAGTGTATGGCTGTACAAAAATCGATACTATCAAAGTGAATCAATCCAATGGCGACACGATTAAAGTGTCGTTTTCTGAAGGATAGACGATTTGTTTAATCGGACCAAAGGAAGAGGCGGCGCATTATTGTGCGTTATCTGGCTTGTGGTCTGTGCGATCTTTTTAATTGGTCGTTTTTCAAATGGCGTTCCAATAGATACAAATATTCAATCTATTTTACCCAATCAGACACTCTCTCCAGCAGTAAAAGCAGCGATGGATCGATCGGGAGAGGTGGCATCAAACCGAGTTGTGTTTCTTGTATCCTCAAAGGAAGGAGACACATTGAATGTTGAGGCTTCAAATGCTCTCTCCAAGAAACTGATCGAGGCCGGCCTTTTTAAAAATGATCAAGCTGACAATGAAGAATTGGGTCGATGGATATTTGCTAATCGAAATGAACTCCTCTGCGAACCCACGGAAAACTTTACGGCGGAAACGGCTCAATTCATTCGCAAAACAGCACTTGCAAGCGTTTATGGCGTGGGAGGTCCAGTAACGGGTGACTTGCTAAAGGCTGATCCGTTTTTGCTGACGATTAGGTTAGCAAATTGCCTCTCTAATGGCGTTGCAAGCCTGCCTGCAAATCAAAGCATGCTGACCGGAAAATTGCTTGAGCCCGCTTATGCAATGGATACTCAGTCGAAAATTCAGGCAGTAGTTTCGGCATGGGAAGAAGAGTGGCTACCTCAAGGCATTGAATTGGCGAGAGTTGGTGCGGTCTTTCATGCCGCTTATGGAGCAAAGTCAGCTAAGACGGAAATGACCTTCATCGGAGGAATGGGGCTGATTGGAGTGGCGATGCTGTTTTGGTCAGTTTTTGGACGTGTTTTAAATGTTATAGCTGTAGCTAGTCTCATCGCATTATCCTGCACCTCAGGGCTAGCAGCGACTTTAATGTTTTATGCTGAAATCCACATGCTTGTATTGGTATTTGCAGCAATGTTGGTTGGAGTTGTCGCTGATTATGCAGTACATGCAATGGCAACCGGTGTAGGCAATGATTGGCCCTCTGAAATGGATAGAAGAAGACACTTATTGCGTCCAATGAGTGTATCCATGCTAACTACTGCGGCGGGCTTTGCTGGTCTGTTTTTTTTGGGCGTTCCATTATTTCAACAATTGGCAGTTTTAGCGATCGTTGGAGTTTTTACAGCCTGGGCGCTAGTTCTGTTTATATTCCTACCACTCGATAAAACTCCCGCGAGCAATGAAGGTGCATTGCGAATTCGTTGGATGCGTACTTTATCTTTTGCCACAAATTTTTTGCCAATATCGATGCAGTCGGCGGTTGCTGCTGCTGTTTTTATTATCATTGGGGGCATTGGTTTTCTGGTAGCCCAACCTCTCGATGATGTGCGTCGGTTTCAACCTCAAAAGTCTGAATTGGTAGAACAAGAAAAAAGTATTTCAAATATAATCGGATCGACGTCATCGCAGGTGTTTCTCGTTTCGAAAGGGGAGACTCTGGATGAAACTAAACAGAATGAAGAGGTTTATCTGGAAGAAATTGTTGATCAAAACGTATTTGCTTTGACGCGGTTTGATCCATCTCAAAAATTACGCTTAGCAAACAGCGCTATTTTGCAAGAGAAGTTGTTTTCACCCTATGAGGCAGCGCACCGTGCTCAGCTTGGGGCCATGGAGCCGGATGAGGCATTGGATGTATCTGTAAAACGTCCCAGTTGGTTTTCAGACCTTCATGTTGAAGATGAAGGAAAGCATTATTTGATAGCGCGTTTATCTTCTGCCGAGGGACTATCCAATTCGGAAAAAAACGTGATCGTTGATACGGCGAGTGAATATTCCCAAGCTTTTGCTTCATATAGAGCACTGTCTGGTCGTTCTCTCATCATTGCTGTGTGTGTTGCTCTGGTATTTGTGTTCATAGTCTATCGCAAGCCTTTCGCGTTGAGCATAGTATTGGCACCAGCTGCGGCAATGCTTTGTGGAATTTACCTGCCCGCCATTTGGGGCCAACAAATAACGTTCTTTTCTATGGCAGGAGCTATGGTGTTATTTGGTGTGAGTGTAGATTATTCTGCATTCATGTGGGAAGCTGGACGTAAACAGGAGGCTTGGACCAAGGCATCTGTTCTGGTTGGAGCCGTTACGACAATGCTTTCAATGGGGTTGCTCGCGTTGAGTGAAACTTTACCTGTACGAAGTTTCGGAATTACTGTTGCGGTTGGGGTTATTTGCGCACTAATCTTTTCAACGTTTCCTTATTATCTGGCTAGGAAGGATGCCTTAAATGCAGACTGAAACATGTGATGTCGCAATAATTGGAGCTGGTCCTTCGGGAGCAATTGCTGCATCTATTCTGGCGGATAAAGGATGGCATGTGAAAGTGTTTGAACGTCAGCACTTTCCTCGTTTTTCCATTGGAGAAAGTCTTCTTCCTCACTGTGCTGAATTCATTGCAGAAGCAGGCTTGATGGATGCGATTGAAGCAGCTGGATTTCAATACAAAGATGGCGCTGCTTTCACGATGGATGGAGAATATGAAGATATCTATTTTCCGGATAAATCAACGCCAGGGCCGGGAACAATATTTCAAGTTCAACGTGACCGGTTTGACAAGGTTTTAATCGATGGAACAGCTGCCAAAGGTGTTGAAGTTTCATTTGGCGAGACAGTTGTTTCATTTTCTTCCGAGAGTGAATTAGCTGATCATGCAGAATTAATTGTCAAAGACGAAGCGGGAGAAGAAAGAGCCATTCGGTCCCGTTTTGTAATTGATGGATCAGGGTTTGGCCGCGTTCTGCCAAGATTGCTAGATCTTGAAACACCTTCAGATCAGACAAAGCGTCGATCTTGTTTTAAGCATGTCACAGATAATATTGATCATCCTGATTTTGATCGAAACAAAATTCTTATCACTGTGCATCCTGACGATCCACAAGTTTGGTTGTGGCTTATCCCTCTTTCAAACGGCCTGTCGTCCATAGGTGTTGTTGGAAAAGATGAAGTTATCAAGCAAGCTGGTGAATGTCCCGAAAGTCGATTGGACCATTATGTCCGAACATCTGGACTGATGGGGGACGTTATGGCGAATGCCGTTGAAGCGCGTCCAGCGAACGAGATTGTTGGTTTTTCTGCGAATGTGAAAAATCTTTATGGTGATAAATACGTATTGCTTGGAAATGCAGCTGAATTTCTTGATCCTGTATTTTCATCTGGTGTCACCATAGCAACAAAATCAGCCTCACTTGCAGCCAAACTAATAGATGAACAGTTGAAAGGGCACAGCGTCGATTGGGAGAATGACTTTGCAGTTGAACTCAAACGCGGTGTTGAAGCTTTTCGTGCGTGTGTGAATGCTTGGTATGACGGATTATTGCAGAGATTGATCTTTATGGACAATAGATCAGAGGATATGACCCGGTATTTTACGGCAATACTCGCTGGATATGCTTGGGATGAAAGTAATCCTATTGTAAAAGACCCTAAAAGATTTTTCCGGTTGATGGACGCGCTGACTAAAGAAGACGCTTAATGAAAAAAGGAATATTGCTTGCCATTGGGGTGAGTGTGGCCGTGCTGACAACGGGGTGTCAGTCCACACAGTCTATAGCGCAGGATACAGGAATTGAGGACGAAGCTGCCAAAGCATTCATAGGAAATGGTTTGCAATTGTCCTTGCCGAAAATTCCCGACTACCCGCATGAGTTGCAGGCAATGCAAACTTTGATTGCAGATCATGATGGACGAACACAGGCGTTACAAGCAGTCCTTTCAGCTAAATCAGATCAAGTTAATGTTGTGATGATGTTGGCAAATGGTCCACGCATTATGGAGGTAGACTGGACACCCGAAGACATCCTTGAAACGCGGTCCAGTTTTGCGCCTGAAAAACTATCTGGCCTCAATATTCTGGCAGATATATTCCTTGTTTTTTGGCCTGAAGCTGCGGTGAAAAAAGCATTGCCAGAGAACGTTTTTGTCATTCAAAAAAACGGTTTACGCTTGATATATGATGATGAACGGCAAATTGCTGATATTAGATATTACACTAAAGACAAACGTGGACGTGATCACTTCGTGCTGACCAATTATGATCTAGGTTATTCTCTGACAATATACAGTGATGAGATGTCGGCCCAATGAGTAAGATATTTATCAACGCATATTCGGTTTGTTCCCGACTTGGAATGAATAAAAAAGAAACGTTAGAGAGCCTGCGTTCTGTTGCTCCGCCTGTGCCTGATGAAACTGTTGAGCTAGCAGGTGGTTCGACGACTAAAGTCGCTGTTTTACCAAAAGAACTTCCTGAAGTTGCTGGTGTGACGACGAGAACGAACCAACTGACTGCTTACCTTGTTTCTCAAATGCAAAACGAGATTGATGGGGTTCTTCAAAAATACGGCTCTAATCGTGTCGCAGGAATTATTGGTACCAGTACGACCGGAGTTGAAGAAGCGATTGATCCTCTCCAAAAACGGATAGAGGATGGAGATTGGGATCAATCCTATAGATTTTCGGATCAAGAGTTAGGTGATACCGCTGAATTCCTGCAAGCACATATTGGGTTTGACGGACCGTGCCACACCGTCTCAACAGCTTGTACGTCAGGATCTAAGGCGCTTGCGGCAGCTGCAAGGTATTTGAATGCTGGTATAGCCGATGCGGTGATATGCGGGGGTGTCGATTCACTTTCTCGTTTGACAACGAATGGATTTGACGCCCTAGACAGTGTCTCTCCCGATGCCTGCACACCGTTTAGTAAAAACCGTTGCGGCATCAATATTGGTGAAGGTGGAGCGTTATTTATTCTGACAAAGGATGAAGGCCTATGGGAATTGACAGGTTGGGGGGAAAGCTCCGACGCTTATCATATGTCTTCTCCAGAACCTTCTGGTGCAGGTGCTGAACTTGCGGTCAGAGAGGCATTGCAACGCGCAGATTGCAAAGTCGAAGAAGTTGATTTCATCCATATGCATGGAACCGCCACACCTTTAAACGATGCAATGGAATCAACATTGGTAAATCGCATTTTTGGGAGCGATAAACCATGTGCGTCGACCAAAGGGATGACAGGGCATACATTGGGCGCAGCAGGAGCAATTCAAGCAGCGATCAATATACTTGCGCTTGATGAGCAGTTTTATCCACCCCACGTTTTTGATGGTGAATGGGATGAAGAGCTTGAAAAAATCAGTCTGACCAAACCACAACAAAAACCAAATACACAGATCAAAACGATATTGAGTTCCAGTTACGCATTTGGTGGAAGTAATATTGCCTTGATAATAGAAAAGGCGGGTGCATGATGCTGACCTATCCACACCCTAAAGAACTGGCACCTCATGACCCGCCAATGTTGTTGGTCGAAGAAATTGTGTTGTCCAATTCTGATGAAATAGTCGCAAAGACGAAGATAACAAAAGACAATCTATTCTTTGTCGCAGGGCGCGGTGTACCGTCCTATGTTGGGTTTGAGATTATGGCGCAAACGATTGCTGTACAGGATGGGTTTAACCGGAATCAAAAAGGATTGGGGACCAAAATAGGTTTTCTCCTTGGTTGCAGAAAGTACACAGTTACGCGCGATTGGTTTGTTGTTGGGGAAGAATTGACAGTTCGAGCAAAAGCTTTGCTGTCTGAGGGAGAGATGCAATCTTTTGATTGTGTGATTGAGGATAATCAGGGAGAGCAATTGGCTGCGGGTGCAATCAATGTTTTTAGTCCTGAAAATCCAGAAGAGTTTATAAAACAAGGGGGCGGCGCGGCATGACACAGGCGAGCCTAAATAAAGATAAGCGTGTCTTGGTAACGGGAGCATCCAAAGGCATTGGTCGAGGGGTTGCTATTCGTCTTGGTCAAATGGGATTTCACGTTACGGTTCACTACGGACGCGATGAAGAAGGGGCGACTGAAACCCTCGCTCACATTACAGCTAATGGCGGTAAAGGGAATATCGTCGGCTTTGACGTGAATGATCGTGATCAAGTCAAATCCGTTTTAGAACAAGAGGTTGAATCCAATGGACCTTATTGGGGGATTGTATCGAACGCAGGAATCACCCGTGACAACGCTTTCCCTGCGATAGAAGGTCAGGATTGGGATGATGTCGTCCGCACCACTTTGGATGGTTTCTATAATGTTGTGCATCCGCTGACTATGCCGATGGTGCGCGGTCGAAAAGGTGGTCGTATCGTTGTGATGGCATCTGTATCAGGTGTCATGGGGAATAGAGGTCAGGTGAATTATTCCGCTGCAAAAGCAGGATTGATTGGTGCAGCAAAAGCGTTGGCAGTTGAACTCGCTAGCCGTAAAATCACTGTGAACGCCGTGGCCCCTGGTTTGATCGAAACATCGATGACAGAAGATATTCGGCCTGAAGTCATGGCTGCTATCCCGATGAAACGTGCAGGAAATGTTGATGAAGTTGCTGCAACTGTGGCGTTCTTGTTCCAGCCAGAGGCTGCCTATATCACACGTCAGGTTATTGGTGTGAATGGAGGGCTGATTTAATGCGTCGCGTTGTCGTAACTGGCATGGCAGGCATGACTGCTCTAGGGAATAGTTTTGAAGAAATAAGCCCGAAACTGAATGCTCAAACCGCTGGTATTCGTAATATGCCAGAGTGGGAAGAATACACAGACATGTCGACCCGTTTGGGTGGGCCAATTGATGGATTTGTGCATGAAAAGGCCTATCCAAGGCAGGCGCGTCGGTCCATGGGACGCTTGGCTGTGATGATGGTCAAAATGGGTGGAGAAGCTTTAGAACATGCAGGCCTGACAGACGACCCAATTGTGAAAAGCGGACGCATGGGCGTAGCTGCAGGATCATCATATGGGTCCACACCTGCGACGTTGGATTTTGTTGAGTTTCTTGAGACGGGCAAAGCCAAAGGTTTAAATGCGACAAGTTATATCAGGATGATGAGCCACACTGCGCCTGTTAATATGGGGGTGTATTTTGGCCTTCAAGGGCGGGTGTACACAACTTCATCGGCATGTACCTCAGGTGCGCAAGGTCTTGGTTATGCTTTCGAAGCAATCCTGTCTGGAGCACAAGATTTAATGATGGCAGGTGGATCAGATGAGTTCTGTCCCACTATGACAATGGTGTTTGATCGCTTATACGCCACGTCTACTCGCAATGATGACCCGCAACATGCCGTGAGACCGTTTGATGAAACTCGCGATGGTCTTGTTATTGGGGAAGCGGCAAGTGTGCTAATTCTTGAAGAGTTGGAACATGCATTGGCGCGTGGTGCGAAGCCAATCGCCGAAATTGTTGGTTTCTCGACTAACTGTGATGGACAGCATATTTCTCAGCCAAACCGTAAAACTCAAGAAGTTGTAATGCGTCAAGCACTGGAACAATCGGGTCTTTCGGTGAGTGATTTATCTTTTGTATCTGGGCATGGCACAGGAACAGCAACTGGTGACGTGGAAGAAAGTCATGCAACTCATGCCGTATTCGGTGATAGAGTGCCGTTCCACACACTGAAGGGAAATTTCGGACATACATTGGGCGCATGTGGTGCGATTGAAACTTGGCTAGGTATCGAACAGCTTAAAGAAGGGCAGATCTCACCGATTGCTAATCTTGCCAATGTTGACCCTAAATGTGCAGATCTGGATTATGTTATTGGGAATACACGTAAGGTTTCCAAAAATGCCTTTTCATCGAGCAACTTTGCTTTTGGTGGAATAAACACATCATTGGTTGTGTCTAACTACGAATAGACTTGCTTGGTTTTTAGTGAAGGGTGGAGCTATGACAATAGGAACAAAGACATTGCGGTTTGGTGTAGCAATTAGTGCAGCTGCTTTGTGTCTGGGAACTGCATCCGCACAAAACGCTTCAGACAAATCAGAGTTCGTACCTGATGAGCCATTGTGGGAAGTTCGTATTGGCGGAACAGGATTGTATGGCCCCGACTATCCTGGAGCATCAGACCAATCTGCTAATGGTGTTGTGGCACCTTTGCTTATTTATCGAGGCGAGAAAATCCGTTTTGGAGAATATGGAGTTGCCCGCGCTATAGCAGCGGAGAATAAACGTTTTGAGTTAGATTTGTCGTTGGATGCAGTCTATTCGGCAAATTCAACGGAAGGCGGTGCGCGAGAAGGCATGCCTGATCTAGACTACCTTCTTCAAATTGGACCGCAGTTGATTGTGAATCTAAAGGATACTGGGTGGACAGCTGATGGACGATCCAGCTTGAAGTTTAGAGCGCCTATTCGCGCGGTCGCGAGCACAGATTTTACTGGAATAGATCATGTTGGTTACATTGCTGAACCACAACTTGTGTTTCAACGTAAGAAGGGTGGAGAGCTCAGGTCTGGTTGGTCTACAACATTATTCGCTACATTTGGCGATGAGGGCCTAAACGACTACTGGTATGGAGTTGATCCCCAATTTGTGACAACGGACCGAACTGAATATGAAGCTGAAGCTGGTTATGTTTCAACAGGATTTAGAGCTTCTTGGACTAAAGAACTGACTGAAGATTTTCAAATATTTCTAACATATCAAGGTCGCTCATTTTCGGGCGCTGCTAATGAAGATAGTCCGCTTCTGCGTGAAGACTTTACACATGCTGCGAGTGTATCTTTCGTTTGGAAAGCATTTAAAAGTAAGCGTCCGGCGCAAAACGACGACATGTAATTAAAAAAGCCCGAACTGTTTGAGAGCTCGGGCTTTGTCATTTTGATCTTTTAGCTTCAATTATTTAGAAGCTGTGCCGTTCAATGGTGTCTTGGCAACGAATTTGTTTTTAAAGCACACATATTCTGTAGCTGGGTTGAAATCAGTACCCATTGAAGAGTGCACACCAGTGATCTTAGTTCCGCCTTTAGATTGAGCTAAGTCTCTCATCGCAATCAATGAATTTAGTAGAGCGCGCTCACAAGAACTTTGAATTTTCTTGTGGAATCCGTTTGCTGGGCGTCCGCCTGTGGAGACGTCACCAATTTGAGTACCTGAAGCTGATTTGCCCCACACGATTGGGAAGCCGCCAAGAGCTTCTCTGTTCTCTTCTTTTTCCATGAATTCAGCAACAGAGAAAACATGCGGCTTTGATTTGGCTTGAGCCGCTGGAGCGCTCATCAAAAGCGCAGTTGCAGATGCGGCTAGAACTATAGATTTGATCGACATTTTTGTATCCCCGACTACTAAGAGTAGATCCTAATATGCATTATTTACTTAGCTTTATAATAGTAAAAAATGTCAAGTTAAAGACGTTAGAGTGTATTTGTGATGTTCGTTTACTAAACGGCGGAGGGGTGGTTTAATCGTTCAAAGCCGTAATTGTGCCCTTCAACAGAACACGTGAGTTTGTATGTCCAGTGCGGCATTGATAATGCGTCGCTGAGATATAGTCTGTACCTGTTACTGTGGATTGAATTGCTTCTACCGCAATGCCATTTCGGGTTTGAGCTTCCTGTTTAAGGACCAAGAGCGCAGATATCATAGCCCACTCACAGGCTTCTTGATCTGTTTTTCCAATTCCATTTGTAGCGCGTTTTACATTTGCAATACCGACAGGTTGTCCTAGAATTTCATTGCCAAAAGAAAATTTAAAATCACCCAATCGGCTCTGAAATGCTTCACTTGCGAGTAGTTCATCGATCGAGTGGAGTTGAATTTCACTCTTCGCAAATGCTGAGGGTGCATTTATGCCCCACAGAATAAATGTTGAAACCATTAGAGTGAATGCTGATTTTATTTTGTTTTTCATGGTCTATCTTTATTTTTGATGAGCAGTTTGAAAATTGATTAGACTTCAAACTTGACAAGATAGGGGCAATTTGCCGATCCCATTGCATTCGGATACTTAAATTTCAGTCACAAAACATTGGATCTAAGCAGTCATGACACCGGAAATTTTGATTGGAGCAATTATTCCAACTTACCGTCATGTGAAAGCACTTCCGTCGATTGTTGATGAATTAGTTGCGCGAGATTGCCCAGTTATAATTATTGATGATGGTAATGCGCCTGAACAAGCTCAGCAAATTGCTGCATTGGCGGACCCTATGAGGCGGGTACAGGTTGTTCGCCTTTCAGAAAATGGTGGAAAAGGAGTGGCCGTCAAAGCAGGCTTTAAACAAGCTGCGGAATGCGGTTGGACTCACGCCATCCAGATCGATGCAGATGGTCAGCATGATATATCGCAATTGCCCGAAATGATGGATCTTTGTAGGCGAAATCCTAAGGCGGTGATTTGCGCCATTCCGGTTTATGATCACACAATTCCAAAAGGCCGAAAGATCGGACGGGAGATCACCCACTTCTGGGTAAGAGTTGAGACATTATCTCTTGAGATCAATGATTCAATGTGCGGCTTTCGGATTTATCCATTGGAAGATGCAGTCCATGTCATTTCACGAGAGTTGATTGGTGCGCGAATGGATTTTGACACCGAAATTCTTGTTCAATTGAACTGGCGAGGTTTGAGAGTCGTGGAGCATCCAACCAAGGTAATTTATCCTGCTGAAAATGTCTCTAATTTCAGAATGCTTTGGGACAATGTACGCATTTCTGCGATGCATACGCGGCTTGCTGTACAAGCGCCTTTTCGAGTGCCTATCAGAAGTCTGAGACGGCTATTGACCAACAAATACCCGAAGATTAGCTAAGTGAATTAATGGTTGGTAGAATGATAGGTTTTGAATCAATTGGCTCATTTCCGGCGATAGACACGTAGAAGTTATCGTAAATGCGCTGGTGCCATCTCCAACCGCTTTTTGTTGGGATCAGTTTGTCATCTTGAGCCGAGTTTTCGCAAAGAGTTTCGACTAGATCTTGCGTGTTGGGATAGGTGCCAAAAGCTTTGTAATAGGCTTCTAAATAAGTCCAACCTCTACAAAGGCTTTCAATCGGATAAATAGAGCAATCCTGCCCATCGACAAAGCGGGAGAGTATATCGGCCCAACTACGGCTCGTATCCATGTATTCAATATCGAATCCGAGTAAAATAGTTTTGTCGCTCACAGCAGCGCCACACAATCCTCTGCAGTGTGAACGACTAAGACTTGCTTTATCCGTGTTGATTTTTGATTCTGCGTTTGATTGCGCGATATCCGCCCAATCCCGTTGCTTTTTTAGCGCGAACCGATCCGTTATTGGAGATGCAGCGTATAATCCGACAAATATCGCCAATTGATAGACCTCTAATTCTTGCATGCATTGCAAGCTATCTATAGCAATAAATTTAATATCAGTACCAACTAATTCGTTCTTTAATGGCATGGGATAGAGTTGGCTTAATTGTTTCTGAGAATGAATGAATAAAATGGGACAAATGATCGGACAACTAAGGATGAAAGCATTCTCTGGCCTTACCAGACAGAATGAAAAGGTCACAGAATATGGTGACCTAAAGCCATTAAGTGACCTTCCCAAGCGCGCTGTCCGTAGGTTTTCTGATCTGGAACGCGGCGTCATATCGTGTTTGATGGGGCTAAACGAAAACTTAGAAGGTGGTTTAGGGAATACTCCGATTGTCCTTGCATCGCGCTACGGAGCGATGACTAACACGCTCGAATTACTGCGTTTGATAAATCAAGAAGAAACGCTTTCGCCAACGGCGTTTTCATTGTCAGTACATAATGCGGCGGTGGGAGTTGCAAGCCAACTTACAAAAAACCAAGGTGGACATACCGCTATTGCGGCAGGTGAACGATCATTGCACGAAGGATTGACCGAGTGTTACGCGCGCTTGGTTGATGGACAAGAACAAGTGGTGCTTATCTATTCTGATTGCCAATTGGTCAAAGAGTATGCCCATTTTGGACAAGTAGATGTCGATGTTCAATTTGCTTTGCTATTAGACAATCCCCCAGAAACTTTAGATCAAGATATTCACCAAATATCGCTGGACGTGCAGGGGGCCATCGATTCGCTAATTGGTATAAATGCGGGGGCGGTAAATCTTCAATGGAAGATGTAAAATCAAGAATATATATAAAGGCCCCTTGGACGCCTGGTCGTACTCTGAGGCTGGTTACAACAGGAATATCGTTTGCCTTTTTTGGAATCGGTGGATTATTGCTTGCGCTAGTCTACTTTCCGCTGATGCGATTAGTCGTGTGGAACGCGGAAAAGCGAGCCAAAATATCTCAAAAATCAGTGCATTTAGCTTTTCGTCTTTTCATTGAATTTATGAGAGTGATGGGAACTGTTTCTTATGAAATTCATGGTGCTGACAAGCTGAAATCAGTTCGGGGAACTGTCATCGTAGCAAACCATCCTAGTTTGCTAGACGTTGTGTTCATGATGGCCTTTTTACGTAGGACGCGAGCGGTCGTGAAGGAAAGTGTCGCGACAAACCCCTTTATGGGCGGTGTAATCCGGTCATCAAATTACATTCCGAACACAGGTGTCCCTGAAGCTTTAATCGAAGCATGCGCTGAAGCATTGCAAGAAGGCGCTAACCTTTGCATCTTTCCTGAAGGGTCAAGAACGCCAATTGGTGAAAAGGTGAAATATCAACGCGGCTTTTCTTATGTGGCTCTTAAAAGCAAAGCGCCCGTATTGATTGTAACAATAGAGGTGAACCCGCCAAGTCTAAGAAAGGGTGAGCCTTGGTACTCAATCCCGGAAAAAAGAGCGCATTGGGTGATTCGTGTCCACGATACGATTGATACTGGCGCTGAGTATGGTAATGAGCGTCCCGTTATTGGTGCAAGAAGGCTAGCGCTAGACGTTCAGACAAAGATCGAAAAGGAACTTCAAGTATGACTGAACTTGAAAAAGAAATTCGGACATTACTTATTGATGTACTCAACTTGGAAGATCTAACTGAAGATGAAATCGGTATGGAAGACGATTTGTTTTCAGACGACGGCGTTGCGTTGGATTCAATTGATGCGCTTGAGCTAGGTGTAGCAATTCAGAAAAAATATGGTGTTAAATTGGAGCCCAAAGACGAAAAACTCCAAAAACATTTTCAAAATATCCGTCTCTTAGCTGAGCTGATTGAAGCGCGTCGATAGGAGGGGATAGATGAATAAAGAAGAAGCATTTGCAGAGATTCGCAAGAACCTAATCGAGATATTTGAAATCCCTGAAGATGACATCAAACAAGATGCCAAGCTTATGGATGATCTAGGTTTGGATAGTATCGATGCTGTAGACATGATGGTTCAGTTGCAGGAAACAACCGGGCAAAAAGTGTCTCCGGAACAATTTGAAAATGTTGTGACTGTCGATGATCTGGTCGCTCTGGTGATCGAGCTGACAGAGAAGTAGCTCGAATGAAGCGATTGGCCAGCATCCTGCTTGGCGGGTTGACGATTCTTTATCCGCTCATTGCTGTGGCTATGTTGCGCCATGTGCCGATTTATATAGTTCTAATCGTGCTGCTCGTGGCATTGGGGCTTCGTTTATGGCTGGGTGGAAAGTCAGCACCATTTTCTATCATCCTCGCAAGTATTTCTGCAATCACCGGAATTAGCGTCACGGCGATTTTCGATCAGGAACTGTCACTGCGATTGTATCCAGTATTTATGGCGGGAGCGATGCTCGTCGCTTTCTTGGTCTCTCTTATTCGAGGGCCTTCAATGATCGAGCGTTTCGCAAGATTAGCAGAACCAGAATTACCAGATCATGCGAGTGGATACACATATAAAGTCACAGTCGTATGGTGTGCGTTTATTGCGATTAATTTGGTCATTGCATTGTGGACCGTTTTCTACGCAAGCATGGAGGTTTGGTCCATATATAATGGACTAATCGCATATGTGCTGATGGCAGTATTGTTCATTGGCGAACTTGTGTTTAGGAAATTTATCTGGAAACCCAAAGAAAGTTAGAGGCCGAAAAATTGGTCAGTATTCTGGATAAACTTCTCACTGCTAAAGCTGAGCAAATACTGTTTCAGTCAACGAAGCATGGCGATATTACCGCCGGAAATATCCGTTCAATGGCAGCGCAGATGGAAGAGCACATTTCAACTGAACAGTTGAGGACTTATGTATATGCCAGATCGGCGGCGGTTTGGTGTGCGGCCTACCTAGCTTCAGCGCTCAAGAATTGTAATATTGTCCTATTACCCCAGTGCGGGGCTGATTACTTAAAGATGGTTGGAGTGCAATCTTCGGATCTGATAAGTGACGCCGTTGATGAGGCAATTTCACCCGACTGGAGTGGTATCCAGCCTGATGCAAATATTGATAGTGATGTAACTCAAGATCCAAATTTAATATTCTTCACATCTGGTTCGTCGGGTACACCAAAAGAGATTTTCAAACCTGTATCATTGATCGAATCAGAGGCTCGCATTTGGCAAAATTCATTTGCTGGAAATTGCGATCATATTGCTGGAACAGTTTCTCATCAGCATGTTTATGGCATGATTTTCAGAATTGCTTTGCCGATCTTGAGTGGAGCCATCGGTGAAGATGAGATGGCGTTGTCATGGGAAGCCCTAATGCATTCTGTGACTGATAAAACACTTGTTGTATCTAGTCCTGCGCATTTGACACGATTACCTGAGCCTTCTTCTGTTGCGGAGAATAGGCCGGCATTTATTTTATCGTCTGGAGGACCACTTTCTCCAGAAGCCTCGTTCGAAACGCGAGACGTGATTGGTGTGCAGCCGATTGAAATTTTCGGAAGCACAGAAACGGGGGGAGTAGCGTGGCGTCAAAGAAAAACGGCTGATGAAGCTTGGACACCAATTGAAGGCGCAGAACTTTCTATTGGCAATGATGGCGAGCTTCTGGTTCAGTCTCCATTTATCGAGGATAAGTCTTCCATGAAGATGGGGGACCGCGTTGATTTTCAAGCCGATGGGCGTTTTCGATTGTTGGGCCGGATGGACCGGATTGTGAAGGTGGAGGGAAAACGCGTGTCATTGCCTCGTGTGGAAGAGGTCATTCTATCTCATCCGATGATTGAAGAATGTGCGGTACTTATGACGTCTATGGAAGGACGAGAACGACTAAGTGCTTTGGTCGTCTTAAATGACGAAGGAAAATCGGAATTAGGAAAGCTTAGGTCATTTAAGTTCAGCCGGTATCTTCGTAGGCACTTTGTTGAAATGTTAGAGCCCGCGGAATTCCCAAAACGTATTCGATTTGTGCCAAGCATACCGGTAAATTCTCAATCGAAACGCGTTCTAGGTAATCTAAAGGAATTGTTTGAATGCGTTCGCATACTCGACGTGCTGAAATCAGCCGAGGTTAGCGCGGATCGGTTCAGTGCTCACTTAACATTTGAAATTTTAGACGATCTTCCTTGGTTTCAAGGACATTTTAAAGACAATCCAGTTTTGCCTGGGTTATCGCAAACTCACATGGCTGTGCGGTTAGCAGAAGAGATTTGGTCTGTCGAACCTGCCAATATGAATGTTAGCCGAATGAAGTTTCAAAAAGTGTTGGTGCCGGGTGATGTTGTCGATCTCAAAATTGAATACAAACCCGACACTCAAAAGATAGTTTTTGCCTTTTCTAGGGGCGAAGATAAAATTTCATCTGGTACAGTAGGGTAATTAGTCAGTGGCGTAGGTGCTCATAGGAAGTTCCTTGGCCTGCCAACCTTGAGCACCTTCTTTGACGTTATATAGATTGTTCAATCCAGCGTCTTCTAGCGCTTTGGCTGCGCGCGTTGAGCGGCCACCAGAACGACATATGAGTGCTATGGGTTTGTCCGGATTAGCTTTGGACTTATTCAATATCTCTTCAATGAAATCTTCTCGTTGGTATTGAAGCATGACTGCATGTTCAGGAGTGCCGGTGCTCTGCCATTCATTTGGAGTCCGGATGTCGACGAGCGTGATTTTGCCTTCTGCTGCCTGAGAGTGGGCTTCCTCGACAGAAAGAAGTTTGGTTTCAGCGGTCGCAATGACCGAGACCGAGGATAATGTTAAAGCTGATACGAGAAAAGTGATGATGCGTTTGAACATTATTTATCCTGCTGTTTAAATGAGTAAATGATATATCATTATGGTGTGGGTTTAGTTAGACATCAAGCATATTGATGAAAAGAGATGTATAAACTTTCAATAATATGGGGGTGTTCTTTATTCTTTCACCAGAGTACATAGTGGAGTTCGGTTTAAGTGCATTTACGCAAAATGCATAAGCATGGACAGTATATTGAATTTTTGAACCTTAGAATGCTGCAAGCATGAATTGGCATTTTGAGTGTGGGGTATAGGACGAAGCAATGGCTGCTGATACAGGTGATTTTCCAACATTCGTTTTTGGTGAAGATGAACTTGATACTGTAACCTTGGACCGTTTGGCCACGCAGCGTGTCATGCCTCAAATGTCGGTCAATAGCGATGTTCTGGAGGTCATCAACAACTCGGCTAAACATGTAACAAACCTTCTTGAAAATGAAGGAAAAATTTACGGTGTTACAACTGGATATGGCGATAGCGTTGTGCGTGCTGTCCCTCCAGAATTGGTCGCTGAATTGCCTTTGCATTTATCAAGATTTCATGGTTGCGGCATGGGGCGTTTTTTGACGCCAGAAGAAACTCGCGCAACGCTTGCAGTGCGATTGGTGACGTTAGTTCGTGGGTGGTCAGGTGTTTCCATGGACTTGGTGCAATTGCTCGCCAGTATGCTGAAATTGGATATTCTACCGCTTATTCCGTCTGAAGGCTCTGTTGGAGCTTCAGGTGATTTGACGCCGCTATCATATATCGCTGGATCGCTCGCAGGAGAGCGCGATGTATTGCACAATGGGCAAGTAAAATTAGCGAGAGAAGCATTCGCTGAAGAAGGTTTGACGGAGATCACACTTCGTCCCAAAGAAGCTCTTGCCATAATGAACGGCACGTCAGTGATGACCGCTCTGGCTGGGATTGCTTTGGAGCAATCCAAGAGGTTAGCTGCAGCCGCAACGCGTTTGACGTCAATGTGTTCATTGGCGATTTTAGGAAATACGCGTCACTTTGATGAGCGTTTGTTTAATGCCAAACCGCACCAGGGGCAGATGCTAATCGCACGGCATATTCGTGAAGACCTTGCACCAATGCAAGCGAACCATGAAGCAGTGCGTATGCAAGATAGATATTCCACACGTTGCGCTCCCCACGTAATCGGGGTGTTGCAGGATGCAATGCCAATGTTGGAAACAACATTGAATACTGAAATCAATTCATCAAATGATAATCCGTTGTTTGACCCTGAAACTGGTGATGTCCTGCATGGAGGGCATTTCTATGGCGGGCATGTCTGTATGGTTGCGGATACTTTGAAAACCCAAGTCGCTAACCTTGCTGATCTTATGGATCGTCAGTTGGCGACTTTGGTGGATACGCGATATTCCAATGGTCTTCCGTCAAATCTAACAGGTGCAATAGGTGAGCGCGCGCCAATTAATCACGGATTTAAAGCTGTTCAAATTGGGGTGTCTGCATGGACGGCGGAAGCTTGTAAATTGACGATGCCTGCATCAGTTTTCTCAAGATCTACTGAGTGTCATAACCAAGATAAAGTCAGCATGGGCACAATAGGTGCGCGTGATGCATTGCGCGTAAATGAACTAACAGCACAAGTTACGGCAGCCCATATGATGGCAGCGACACAGGCGATTGAATTGCGCATGAAATCTGGCGAACTAACAGAAGCTATGGTTGGTTTGCGTGTTCTTGGGCAAATTGCAAAGGTAAGGGCGGTCGTGCCATTTATCTCTGAAGATCAGCCGATGGATAAAATGCTAGCTGAAATGACACAGCAGATTTTATCCGGTGAAATGAGCGTCTCTTTTTAATTTAGAACTCAAAACAAATGCTTAGCGAAATGCTTTGAAGCGAACCCGCTTGTTGGTGTGTCTAGTTTTTCAACGATGCCGCGTGATCTTCTGCAGCTTGCATCAATCTGATGACGTTACCGCCCCAGATTTTAGCCAAATCTTCTTTGCTGTAACCTTCTTTGAGTAGACGTTCAGTTATCAAAGGGAAGGCTGCGATATCGCGCATTCCAACAACGCCGCCACCGCCGTCCCAATCAGCACCAATACCTACATGGTCGGGACCAATAAGTTTTAATGCATATAAAAGCTGCTCAATAAAATCTTCAAAGTCAGCCATGTCGGCAGGAAATTCAGCATCAATTTGACGTCTTTTATCCAGTAGCATCTGAAATTGTTCAGGTGTTGGGTTGGACCCAATCGCTTCACTTTCTTTACGGAGCTCAGCATACGCTTTTTGTCTGGCAGGGAATTGACGAAGTTCTTTCAAATAAGCGCCCAAGGCATTCATTTGAATGACTCCGCCGGTGGCTGCAAGAGTCTTTAAGCGTTCGTCATCGAGATTTCTTGGGTGATCATAAAGAGCTTTGGTGCCTGAGTGAGATAAGATAATTGGAGTCGCTGATAGTTCGACCATATCGTCAAAGGCAAGATCGTGAGCGTGAGAAGCATCGATGATCATTCCCAATCTGTTTGCTTCTTTGACCAATTCCTCACCCAGAGGAGATAGGCCGCCCCATTTGGGGCCTGAAATGTCTGTGCCGCTATCAGCAAATTGATTGTTGGCAAAATGAACTGGGCCAATCATGCGTACGCCGAAATTATAGAATGTACGCAGCAGAGAAATGTCTTCTCCTAGTGGGTATGAGTTTTCAATACTTTGATAGACTATCCGTTTGCCTGAATCTTTAATTCGCTGAGCATCTGAAGCTTTTGTGGCCATTTCAAAGTGCTCTGGATGCGCGGCAAGCATGCGTTGGATTGCTATTGCGCGCTGAATCGCGTGGTCTCGCGCTGTCTGGTATCCGATATCCGTAAGCGAACGTTGTTGGGTGTATATCACCCAAAAACCTCCATCAAGCCCGCCCTCTATCATGCGGGGAAGGTCCACTTGGGAGTAATCTAAAATGGGATCATGACGTTCAGTGATATCGAATCCCGGTTGAGCGAGGTTAGCTGGCGTATCTAGGTGGGTATCCATGACGATGAACTGGTCATGTAGCTGACGGGCTGCCGATTTTTTGGTGTCGAATTCTAAATCTGCATCAAAACTTGCGCATGCTCCCAGAAGTGTAAGCGCGCACACTGATGTTATCAGTTTGGAAGAAAATTTCAGCTTGCAGTGTGTTTTGTGGCTCACGTTACTAATCCCCGACGGTGAATCTGTCTTTATCTTTCTCCAATTTGAGGTGCGAGTGAGTTTTTTTTCAAGAGCCAGAGAAGATAAAATATAGAAAATGTAAATTGTGCTCCGTTGAAATGGCACAACTGCACGGATTGATGTCAGGAATTAAGGATAAATCTATATGGAGAAGCATCAGATCAATAACTAAATTGAATAGGGGAGGTTTTGTCTGTCAGTTGAAACGGAATCCGGAACCACTCTATTGAGTAGATGCCTTTTGAGATCGATACATTTTTTTGCGAGGAAAGGTCTCGATGGCTCCGCGAGCAGGACTCGAACCTGCGACCAATCGATTAACAGTCGATTGCTCTACCAACTGAGCTATCGCGGAACAACATCGGAGGACGCGGTATATCCAGCGTATCAAAATTGTGCAATCCCTAAATTGCCCGAAAATGCATTTCTTTTGAAAAAAAATGAGTTTTCCACAAAATCACGCAAAAAAAAGACGGGAGCTAGAGAAAGCTCCCGCCAAGGCGTTGGGTGATGGTGGGTGTCTTCAGAGAAGACATAGGCAATATCGTCCACTTTGGTTAATGGGTGGTTAAAAAATGTAATTTTACTAAAATTTGGTTTTAATTTTATCATTTATTGGAATTTTTCGTTAACACATCGATTGTTGACGAAAATCGTCGAAAAGTTGCCAATAAAATTAAAGTTGTTGTGTGAGATTTCGTGGAGGCCGCGTCCGGAATCGAACCGGAGTACACGGATTTGCAATCCGCTGCGTAACCACTCCGCCACGCGGCCTAACCGAAAACGTCTTGTTCTTTTGTGCAATGCATAACTGCTGGAACGAAGACTATGTTTATCCTGTACGCAAAACATAAAACAGGAAGGGCGACGTTCTAACATCTTATTCCAAATAGGGAAGAGCTAAAATTCAATAATTATGACAAAAACATAAATCGGAGCAAAACAAAGGAAATTTGCTGAAATTAAAATTGTGAACCTAAATAGTTGAGTGAATGAAGTTTGTATTATTAAAGTGGGAATGAATATCGAATCTTCGAGCTTCGTTTCGAATTGGAAACTCATATGAATAATGCTGTCACTCGCGAAACAATGATTGATTCTCAGGTGCGTCCAAATGATGTCACGGATCGACGTATTCACGCAGCCCTGCAAAACACTCCGCGAGAGGTCTTTTTACCTAAGTCGCGACATTCACTTGCATATGCAGAGTATGAGCATGAGACCTCGGAAGGGCGTTTTATGTGGCGCGCGCGGGATTTTGCGAAATTAGTTGAAGAAGCAAAGATTCAACCCGAAGACGAAGTTTTGGATATCGCGTCGGGTAGTGGATATTCTGCGGCAATATTGTCTCATCTGGCTGCTGCTGTTGTTGGAGTTGAGAATGATGAAGCCTTAGCCGAAGCAGCATCAGCGCGATTGGATAAACTCAACATTGATAACGCCGATGTTGTTGTTGGAGAGATTGCAGCTGGATTACCTTCTCAGGGACCATTCGATGTTGTTTTTGTAAACGGAGCAGTCGAAGTTGTTCCTGATGCATGGAAAGATCAGTTGAAAGATGGTGGTCGACTTGCAGTCATTGTTCGTGATGGTAAGTCTAGCCACGCTTGCATTTACACGCGATCGGGAAGTGTGTTTGCAAGTCGTAATGTATTTGATGCAGCTCCTCCAATGCTCCCCGGATTTGAATTAAAGAAAGAATTTGTCTTTTAATTTACAAATATTCCTTTGTAGGGGCGCGCCGTTTGCATATATGCGCTATGACACGTTTGAATTGATCTATTTCAGAACGCTATAAGCGTCTGTAGAAGCAATGAGAGTAGAGGGTTGTGGTGCGTAAGACATTAGTTTCGGTATTAGTTGCATCTTCAGTGATGAGTGGACTTACGTCCTTTGCGCAGGATGTAGAATCTACATTGGACACTGCAGAGCCAATTGTGCAGCAGCAAAGTGTTGCAGTCCTTGAAACTCTCTCTGATGCAATAAACTCCGCTTATTTGAAAAACCCGTCAATTCTAGCTCAGCGTAAATCAAGAATGATTGCTGATGAACAATTGAAACAGGCACGTTCAGCAAACCGTCCGCAGGTTAGTCTTAGTACGTCCGCTGGATATTCATTGTCGCGATCTAATACAGGACCATTTGGTCAAGTTGGACCAACCAACACAACAGAAGCACCGCAGACTACCTTTGGTTTGGAAGTTCGCCAGAGCCTTTGGAATGGCGGCAGAACACAAGCTGCAATTGGTGAAGCAAAGGCTGGTGTAACAGCTGCTGAGAGCCGATTGTTTGCTGCCGAGCAAGATATGATCCTCAACGTGGTGACTAATTACATGGATGTGTTGGCAAGCGAATCCGAAGTGGATATTCGTAAAAACAATGTCAGTGTTCTTGCGCGTCAGGTAGAAGCAGCAACGGACCGCTTTCGAGTTGGTGAAGTAACAAAAACAGATGTTGCTCAAGCAGAGGCAAGATATGCTGGTGCACGTGCGCAATTATCTTCGTCGCAAGCTGTGTTAGAAGCCAATCGAGCTGTCTTTCAGCAATTGATTGGTCACTGGCCAACACAATTGGAAACATCATCTTTTACACCTAAATATCCTGCAGATTTGCAGGATGCTGTCGATGCAGCAATCGAGTACAATCCTGAAATTGCATTATCAAAAGCAGGCATTAAAGCTTCTGAATATCGCGTGCGCGCTGCGAAAGGCGAAAGACGTCCGGATATCTCTATAGTTGGGTCTGCGGGTTTAAGCCAAAGCTATGACGATAAAACATTTGAAAATGAAAATGCTTCTGTCGTAGCGCAATTGCGTTTACCGCTTTACCAAGGTGGACGTATTTCTTCGCAAATTAGAGCTGCTTCTTTGGAACGGGACCAATTGCGTTTGCAACACCGTGCGACAGAACGTGATTTAATCGCACGAGTGACACGCGCATGGCATAGCTCGCTAGCTGCATCCCGCGCCATTGAGGCATCAGAGCAGCAAGTAGAAGCGGCACAGGTGGCTTTTGATGGTGCTGAGCAAGAGCTCGCTGTTGGGCTTCGCACAACATTAGATCTTCTTGATCAAGAACAAGAATTGCTTGATGCAAAGCTTTCTTTGATTCAAGCAAATAGAGACCACTATATAGCTGTCCACCAATTATTGGCCGCTATGGGGGCTTTAACACCGGAAACTCTGGGCGTTAATGTTTCTTTATAGGTCTAAGCCTTAATAAAAACACTGCAATTACATCTTTCTTTGGAAAGACCTTGTTAACTAGATATCACCTAAAATTATGGGTGATTCCAGTGCTTTCATCATTTGGAAGTAATTTGTCAGTGTTAGAGGCGCATTATGTCAGCTGAAGAAGCAGCATCAGAACCAACCATGGAAGAAATTCTTGCTTCCATCCGCAAGATTATTTCTGAAGATGATGAGCCTGCACCAGAGGCTGCTGATACAGAAGGGGCCGATGTGCTCGATCTGTCTGAAGCCGAACAGATTGATGATGAACCATTAGATTTGGACCTCACTGAACCTGAAGGTGGTGAGGAAGAAGAACTCGACATGGCCGCTGCCATGGAAGAGATGGCTGAAGAAATGTCCGAAGAGATTACGCCTGAAGACGATGTTGTTGTCGTTGATGCGGATGATTGGGGCATTGATGCTGTTGAAGAAGAACCAGAAGAGCCTGAGGAAGATCTATCTGCTTGGGGATTGGAAGAAGAGCCTGAGCCTGAGCCGGAACCTGTCGCAGTAGCCCCTGAGTCAACACATGCTCCAGCGCCGCAACCTGTACCTCAAGAAGAGGGTTTAGTTGCTGCTGCCACAGCTGATGCGACCGCCGGTCAATTAGGCAAGCTTATGGGTAGCATGATGCTATCACAAGGCACGACTATTGAAGATTTGGTCCGTGAAATGCTGAAACCGATGCTCAAAGAATGGTTGGATGGAAACCTTCCACAATTGGTTGAGCAAGAAGTCAAAAAAGAGCTTCAACGTATTTCACGCATGGCAAAATAGCCGCTTAGTCAATTAAACTATTCTAATTAGCGCTTTCTGCTGAGCAGTGAGCGCTTTTTTCATTGCGGCGGCTGATAAATATTGTATCTAAAGCCTCATGCTAGACTCACATTTCGACCACAGTGTCTCCGAATCGAAAATTTATGATCGCTGGGAAAAATCCGGTGCCTTCAAACCTAAAATGGATACAGAAGGGGCTGCTGATGCCTATTCGATTGTTATCCCGCCACCAAACGTCACTGGTGTGCTGCACATGGGGCACGCGCTAAACAACACATTGCAGGACGTGTTGTGTCGATATCAGCGTATGAAGGGCAAGAATGTTCTTTGGCAACCGGGCACAGACCATGCAGGTATTGCCACGCAAATGGTTGTGGAACGTAAACTAGCAGCTCAACAGATTAAGCGCACCGATATGGGGCGTGATGCTTTCGTTGAAAAAGTTTGGGAATGGAAAGAAGAATCTGGTGGTCAGATCACTAACCAGCTCAAACGCTTGGGCGCAAGCTGTGATTGGTCACGCGAGCGTTTCACGCTTGACGAAGGTTTATCCAAAGCTGTTACGAAAGTCTTTGTGGATCTTTATAATGAAGGCCTGATTTACCGTGATAAGCGTCTTGTAAATTGGGATCCCAAATTCCAATCAGCGATATCCGATCTTGAAGTGGAGAATGAAGAAGTTAATGGCCACATGTGGCACTTCAAATATCCACTCGCCGGCGGTGAAACCTACACCTACGTTGAAAAAGACGAAGATGGAAACATCACGCTAGAAGAAGAGCGTGATTACATTTCCATCGCCACCACGCGTCCTGAAACGATGTTGGGTGACGGTGCAGTTGCGGTTTACACCAAAGATGAGCGCTATGCGCCAATCGTCGGTAAATTGTGTGAAATTCCAGTTGGTCCGAAAGAACATCGCCGCCTGATCCCGATCATTACGGATGAATATCCAGATCCGGACTTTGGATCAGGTGCGGTGAAGATCACTGGTGCGCATGACCCGAACGACTATATGGTCGCGCAACGCAATAATATTCCGCTTTATAATTTGATGACACCAACAGCTGCGATGCGTTCTGATGGTTTGCCATATGAGCAAGCGGCTGCGCGTGCCAAGGAAATTGCGGAAAGTGGTGAGTTTGATCCTAAAGAGATTGAGGAGATCAATCTCGTGCCGGATGAATATCGTGGCTTGGACCGTTATGATGCGCGTAAAGCTGTGGTGCAGGCCATCACAGACGAAGGTCTGGCTGTCATGACCACTGTTACAAAAACAGTGAAGGATGAAGACGGGAATAAGACCGAGGTTGAGGAAACTGTTCCTTACGTTGAAAACAAAAAAATCATGCAACCATTTGGCGATCGTTCAGGTGTGGTGATTGAGCCCATGCTGACGGACCAATGGTATGTTGATGCGGCCAAGCTTGCTGGTCCTGCAGTTGATGCTGTGAAGGAAGGCCAAACACGCTTCATTCCTGAAAACTGGTCGAAAACATATTACAACTGGATGGATGACATTCAGCCTTGGTGTATTTCACGCCAACTTTGGTGGGGACACCGAATCCCGGCTTGGTTTGGGCCAGAAGGCGAAATTTTTGTCGGTGCAACTGAAGCTGAAGCCCGTTCGAAGGCCGAAGAACAGCTAGGTGCAGGTGTAGAACTAAAACAAGATGAAGATGTACTTGATACTTGGTTCTCATCAGCGTTGTGGCCATTTTCGACGATGGGCTGGCCTGATAAGACCCCTGAATTAGACAAATTCTACCCAACAGCCACATTGGTAACCGGGTTTGACATTATCTTCTTCTGGGTTGCCCGCATGATGATGCAGGGCCTCAAATTCATGGATGATGTGCCGTTCAAGGATGTTTATATCCACGCACTTGTTCTGGATGAAGATGGTCGCAAAATGTCTAAATCCATTGGTAATGTGATTGACCCGATCGACATTATTGAAGGGTGTGGGCTGGACACACTGATTGAAAAACGTCACCGCGATATGAAACGTACTGGTGATGATAAGAAGGACGCCAAAGCCGAAAAAGCGATCACCAACACGACGAAAAAGCAATTCCCTGAAGGAATTCCTGCGTGTGGTACGGATGCACTGCGCTTTACGTTAGCCTCTCAAGCGGCGCAGGGACGTGACATTCGCTTGTCTATGGACCGAATTGTTGGCTACAGAAACTTTGGAACCAAGCTCTGGAATGCCGCACGTTTCTGTCAGATGAATGAGTGTTTGCTGTGGGATCAGGATGAGTTTGATCCATTCTCAGTTGAGCATACTTTGAACAAATGGATCGTGTCTGAAACGGCTAAAGCAGCTGCAGAGGTTACCAAGAGCATTGATGCATTCCGCTTTAATGATGCAGCGTCTGCCATTTATAAATTCACATGGAACGTGTTCTGTGATTGGTATCTGGAACTCATGAAACCATTGCTCAATGGCGATGATGAGACAGTCAAAGCTGAGACACGAAAAACTGCTGCTTGGACATTGAATCAAATAATCCACATCCTGCATCCATTTATGCCTTTCATCACAGAAGCGCTGTGGGAAGACCAAGCTGAATTCCGCTTGGATAAAGAGAGCATGTTGTGCGCTCAGTCTTGGCCTAATTTTGGTGATCAAGCAGCTTCACCAGAAGCGGAAGAAGAAATTGATTGGGTCATTAAAACCATCACTGATATTCGTTCTGGTCGTGCTGATTTGAATGTTCCTGCCGGTGCAAAATTGCCTGTGACTGTGATCAATGCGAGTGAACAAACAAAAGAGCGCGTGAAGACTTATAAAGGCATAATTGAACGTCTTGCGCGTCTTGAAGATTTGAATGTGTCGAAAAGCACCCCAAGTGGCACCGTGTCCATTGTTGTTGAAGAAGCAACATTTGCGCTGGAAGTTGCGGGAGTGATTGATCTTGCGTCAGAACAAGAACGCCTCAACAAGGAAATTGGTAAGCTAGAAAAAGAGATGGAAGTCATCGATAAACAGCTTAACAATGAGAACTTTGTTTCCCGTGCGCCTGAGCATGTGGTTGCTGAGAAAAAAGAGACGAAGAAAGAGCTGACACTCGGGATAGAAAAACTTCGCGAAGCGCAGTCTACTCTTGAGGCAATTTTTAAGTAGGAAACTTTTCATGTTGCAGCATTTTCAAAAAACATTGCTGGTTGGATGTGCATCTTTATTAGCTGCCTGCGCTCAACCTTCATCTGCTCAAGGAAATGTTGAGGTTCAAAAGATTGAACCAACGACAACGATGGAAAGCAAAACTGCACAAGAATGGACTTTAGTCATTCATGGTGGCGCTGGTGTGATCCAGCGCAGCCAAATGACAGCTGAAAAAGAAATAGCTTACCATAAAGGCTTGGAAGAGGCTCTTTTGGCGGGGCAAGCTATTCTTGCCAATGGCGGAGAAGCATTGGATGCGATTGAAGCTTCAGTTATTCTTCTTGAAAATAATCCGGCTTTTAATGCTGGGCGAGGGGCTGTGTTAACAGCTTCAGGTGAGCATGAATTAGATGCATCCATTATGGATGGTCGCGACACGAATGCTGGCGCGGTGGCAGGCGTTAAGACTGTGAAAAACCCTGTCGTGGCTGCAAGAGCGGTTATGGAAAAATCAAGACATGTCATGTTTGCTGGGGATGCTGCGGCTGAATTTGCGCATGGTCACGGTGCAGAGCGTGTTGAGAATTCGTATTTCACCACAGATCAACGCAAAGCAGCTTTGAAGCGTGTTTTGAAAACGCGCGCTGAAAAAGCAGATAAACGCGGAACCGTCGGCGCTGTAGCCATTGATGTGCGCGGCAATATTGCTGCCGCGACATCTACAGGCGGAATGACGGCGAAAATGCCAGGACGCGTGGGAGACAGCCCAATTGTTGGGGCAGGCGTGTATGCAGACAATAATGGATGCGGTGTGTCTGCGACTGGTCACGGGGAATACTTCATCCGTACAGGTGTGGCGAAAACCATCTGTACCCGTATAGAGCTTTTGAACGAGGCACCCGCTGCTGCTGCAAAAGTTGCGTTGGATAAAGTTGCTGAGCTAGGCGGCGATGGTGGAGTGATCGTCATTTCTAAGACGGGTGAATCAGCTTTTGCATTTAACACACCGGGAATGTTTAGAGGTGTTGCCGCAGCTGATGGCACATTAGAAACGCGAATATATGGTGAGCCAGCCAAGTAAGTTTAATTCATTGTGTCTAAGAGTGAATTATGCAGAATGAAGCATGTTAGCGAGGGTGTTTCATGACTGAAAATTCTGACGATTCAAATGTTGAAGCAGCGTTTCAAACGTTACCGCCGGAGTTTGATAAATTCAAACAAGTATATCGTGATGAAATCCTTCCCACCTTGCTCACAAAAGAAGATGACCGAATAGCAGCCGCCAACAGTGCAAAGAACTGGACAACAGCTGCAGTGGCAGTTGGTGGCGGTTTAGCGATATTCGGATTTCTTGTTTTTAAAACACCTTTTGCACTGTTTATCGGCGGTATATTGGGATTTGGAATGCATACCTTCGGGCAGCGTGCCTTGAACGATATTCGACGTGAAGCGAAGCTTCTCATAGTCGAAACGGCAGCGAATGGTTTTGATCTACAATATGATCCCGAACCAGAATATCCGCTTGTTTTGAGCCGATTTAGAAACCTTGGTCTCATACCCAGCTGGGATAGAGAAAGTTTTGAAGATCAACTCATCGGAAAACGTGGCTCGACAGATTTCGAATTTTTTGAGGCTCATTTAGAAGATCGCCGTACAAGATCTGATGGGAAAGGGCGTACACGCACAGAATGGGTGACCGTCTTTAAAGGCCAATGTTTGGTTGTAAATTTTCACAAACCATTTCGGGGTGTTACTAAGGTTTTCCGTGATATGGGCGTGTTCAATGTTTTCACCAAGATTGGAAACAAGCTTTCTGGTAAAGATCTTGAGCGTGTTCGGTTGGAAGACCCAAAATTTGAAAAAGCTTTTGAAGTCTTTTCAAATGATCAGATTGAGTCTCGTTTTCTGCTGACACCAGACTTCATGGAAAGATTACTTGAATTAGAGCGCGTATTTCACGGGGGGAAATTACGCTGTGCATTCTCTGGTGGCGAGTTGTTTGTCTGCGTCGAAGGTGGCGATCTGTTTGAAGCAGGATCTATGTTCACACCGCTAGATAATCCAGACCGAATCCGTGAATTGATGATGGATTTTGTCGCCGTATTCAAACTTATCGATAGCGTGTCTGATAGAGCGGGGCGTACACCCGACGAATACTCCTCGCCTGAAAATTAAGCCTGACTTCGACGAGAGACAAAAATGTCTTGAATTTAAAAGAATTTAATGTTCTGGGTTCAGCACGTTTTTGCCCAGAATTGGACACAAGCTCTCATTAGCTTCATTTCATATTCAGCTGATTAGCATTAGTCAGTTGAAACGTGATTTATTAGACAAGATTGGAGACATATATGACTTCTATTATGCGCAAAGCATCCAAATTTATCGTTGTTGGTGTCTCCGCGCTGGCGTTTGCTGGTGCTGCTCAAGCTGGATCATGTGTGAGCATGCAAAAAGAGCTTGGCGTTATGGGTAAAGAGTTAGTTGGCCTTCAAGCTGAACGTGATGAAACTGTTGCAACTTTTGAAGTGCACAATAATGAGCGTGCTGCCGCTCGCGCCGAACTTGCCAATTTGAAAACTGGCATCATCAAAATGACCAAAGAAGAAAAATCTGGCTATGAAACAAGTGTAGAAGAGCACAACACAGCCGCAGAAGCAGCCAAACTGAAATTGGACGAGCTAAACACATCCCTCATGGAAAAAGCTGGCGTCTATAATGAAAAGACCGAAGCTTTCAACAAGAAGTGTTTAGGCTAGAAACTAGGCCACTAATAAGAGTTTATATGCCCCACTGGAGTACTTTCCAGTGGGGTTTTCTGCATTTTATTTTGGTTCGTCTCTATGTAGAGGAACTGAAAAAAGTTCTTTCTGATATTCATAATCTTTTTCACAAATCCTTAAGACAAAATTTGCGCAATCAAGATTTGCCTTGGTGATTACATATTTACTCAGTGGACTACAATTTCGTAGAGGTGATTTTGCTACAGCGATCGCATGTAGAGCGGCTTTTCCTTCAGTAATTTTTTCTAAAATTGGTGTACCTGACATTCCCCCAATTAGATCAAGGTCAGTATAACTTAGATTGTCCACTGGTCTATTTACTATGATAAAATTATCATGACTTGAGAGAAAATAATCATCTTTCTCTCTAATGATGCCTGCAGCTGAATATTCACCTTGATGACCATGGCAATCCCTTTTTAGGGGAATCCCTTCTCTTTCTTGGAACTTTTTTTCGGGTAAGTTTAAGAAAAGAAAATCATGACTGCTATCAAAACTTTCTAGTTTCTCTGGCAGGTGTTCGACTGAAATTCTATGTATATCTCCATCAAAAAAATTAACGTATATCTCGTCTGCTATTCGGTGAAGTGATTTAGATGAATATACCGAATGAAGAACCGTTAATAATTTAATCCCATTTTGCGTTTGGACTAAAGTGGCTGTTGCTTCATGTCCTTCCATGTTTTCATATTTGGGATCACTAAAGGGCACCCAAACCATCGAAACTCGATTTTTCGCGAAGGTTGGAATAGGTTTATCTTTGTTTTTTTTGAACTCATTTATTCCAACAATTCCTGATATTCCACTTGGTTGAATGGGCTCAACACTTTGGCAATTGGCATTGAAACAGATAACAATATACAATCCTAACAATAGAGAAATTGTTCTCATTTTAGCAGTGTTCCTTGGATTTCAGTTTGGTGGATCCTGAAAATTTCACTCTATTTTTGCAAATAGATTTCGGAAAGCTGAGTTTAGTCATTTTATAACTTCACACTCCATCACTCAACCTCAGTCTTCTGCGTTTTCCAGATTGCGCCGATGAATATGGCTTTGGAAAATGGTAGGACGGCTAGGCAAGATAGCGCCGCGCTTATCAATAGCGTGGGAAAGAGAAACCACATAGGGATGTCATAGCGGGTGACCAACACAAGCAATGGCGACCAGATATGTCCCACAATCAGAATGGTGAGCCATGCAGGCCCGTCATCCGCGCGGACAGATTCAAGGTGCGCACCGCAATGCTCGCAATGATCGACTTGTTTAATATATCGCGCCCATAATTTGCCCTTGCCGCAATTGGGACATTTCCCTTTTATGCAGCGCTTTATTGATTGCCAGACCGTATTGGGGCTGTGGGCCGTATCAATGGGTTCGGGCAAGGCGGTCAAAGATCAAACTCACCTACGATCGGGACGTGGTCAGATGGTTTTGTCATGCCTCTTGCGTCGCGATAAATGGAGATGGTTTTTAGTTTGTCTGCGGCTTGTGGGCTGCAAAGAAGGTGGTCGATGCGGATACCATTATCTTTCTGCCAAGCACCCGCCTGATAGTCCCAGAAAGTATATTGGTGGCCGCGATTGTCACGTGCAGCAAAGCCTTCTGTATAGCCCATCCACTGAAGCTCACGGAACTTTGCGCGCGTTTCTGGTTGGGCGAGGGCGTCATCTACCCAAGCAGCAGGATCATAGCAATCTTCATCACGTGGAATGCAATTATAGTCCCCGGCTAAAACAACTGCCTCTTCATAAGCAAGTAGTTCTTTTGCACGGGCGTTTAGACGTTCCATCCAAGCGATCTTGTAGTCAAACTTTGGGCCTGGGAAGGGGTTGCCATTGGGAAGATAGATCGACGCAACGCGCACGGGTGTTTCAGCCATGATGAGGGCTTCAAGATAGCGCGCCTGTTCATCGCTCTCATCGCCGGGTAGGCCAACCAAAACATCATCAATAGGATGTTTGGATAGTATCGCCACGCCATTATAGCTTTTTTGGCCATGTGTGACGACGTTATAACCCATATCTTCGATTTCCAGACGCGGGAAATTATCGTCGATACATTTGATTTCCTGAAAGCAAACCACGTCCAACTCGAGGGTTTTCAATACCTCAAGCACAGTTGGCAGGCGTGCATTCACCGAATTTACATTCCAAGACGCTATTTTCATGAAGTAAGCAGTATCAGCCCTTTGTGAGTCGGTCGATCATGAATTTCAATCTATTTGAATAGGTCGAGGATTTGCTTTTTGGCTTCATCCTCTAATTGCTCTTCAAGTGACTTTTCTTCTTCCTCAGGCGCTTCTTCATTACTGGTTTTGCTATCCTGTTCAGTCGTATCTGTAGAACTTTCCTCAGCTGCTTCCTCGGCTTTGTCTTTATTAATACCAAGAGCATCACCTAAGACATTGCCTAGCACGTCGCGACGCGCTTTATCAGCATCCTCACCGCTGCCGAGAATATCACCAGATGAACCGCCCAATCCTAATTCTTTGGCGATTAGATCCTGAGCTTCATCCTGCAATTGTTGAGTAAGTTTTTGTTGCAACCATTCTTGATCTAATCCAACTGATAATTGGTTCCATCCACCAGCAATTTTGATGGGAGGGGCAAAACCGTTTATTCCGACTGATTTATCATCAGATTCAGGGAACATGCTCAGGGATAGGGTGCGGTTACCAAGGTCTAGTTCACCACGCCCCGGGATTTTAAAGCCAGCTGCTTCAAAGTTGAAATCTTTAGTGGAAGCGACACCTTTTTGAATTGCGAAATTGGCTGCAAATTCCTTAAAGCTGGTTTCCTCATCGGCCGACATTGCTGAAGGAATGGTTCCAGTGTTCAGAAATTCGGTAGCCGATTTCATCAGTTTTTCGGTGTTGATCCCCTTAACCACACCGTCATCGAATTTGAATTTACCACCACCTGACAGTGAGCTCATGATATTGCCCATTGTGGAACCAGATCCATTCAGTGAGATATTCAATCCGCCAACACCTTCGACTTTATCAAAGCCGGCAACCGCACCAAGGAAGGGGGCAGCATTCAATGCGTTTAGATTGGCAAGCATTTCAATTTTTGGTGTGGAGCTTGATGCGTCTGCGACAATCTTAGCTGAACCTTTTCCGCCATAAAGGGATGTTTCCGTCAAATCAGCAACGAGCCTGCCATCGATAATTGTGGTGTTCAGACTCGTTTTTCCAATATCGATGCCCTGGAATTTTAATCCCTCAGCTTGAATTTGAAGATCTACATCTACCGCTTTTAGGGGGCTTAGATCGAGAGCTGTGTCCTCCCAAGAACCGCCATTGTTTGATTTCGGTTTTTCATTTGCAGCACCAGAGGCTGCTGCATATTTGGTAACATTCAGAACGTTTGTTGAAAGGTTTCCTGTCAGTTTCGGTTTACTGCCAGCAAGACTAAGACGCATGTCTCCATCGCCTTTTATGTCATCAAAAACAAGTTTTGCGTTTGTAAGTGCGACACTTTCTAATGAACCATTGGTTGAGCCCGTCAGACTGAAGTGCTTGTAAACATCACCAGCCGGGAGAGCGACATCAGCACTTTGTGCCAAAGCACGAAGATTTGGGGCATCTAAATTGAGATCACCTTGAAACGCGATTTTATCTCCAACATTGGCGGCTCCATTAAAACCAATGTTCAATAGATCGCTGTCATGGCTAAATACAACGTCACTAAGTTTAAGAGCGCCAACTTGACCGCCGATTTGAGCACTCAATTTGGCTTTTCCAAGTGCTGCAGCACCGGGTAGTTCCACTTTCATAAAATTGGCCAAAGCTTGCAGATCAGAAACATCTGCATTTGCCTTCAATTCCAATCCAATGACATCTCCCATAACGACATTTCCATCTAAGCCCGTGCTAGCTAGGTCAGTCTTAAGGTCTGCTTTGATAGCAGTTGATAAGCCGCCCAACAGTTTTTGGAGGTTGGCTATGTCAGCGTTGAGATCAAATGCCAGATCATCAATAATGCCGTCACCGTCTATCTTGAGCGGGCCGTTAATTTTAGGAAGTTTTACGAGAATATCTAGATCAGATAAAACATGCTTCTGCTTCGCCTGACGATCGTCAAAAGAAACATAGCCATTGACCAAACGAACATCACCCAAACCTGCATCAACATTTGCTGGTTGATCAGGAGTATCAGGAGATTCTGTTTCAGGTTTTGGCTTGGAAGCAGGTGCAAATGTCCAGTTGTTTTGGCCATTTTCAAGCTTCACCAGAGAAAGTTTGGGATCAACCAGAATAAATTCGTCAATTTCAACTTTCTGGGAAAGGAGAGGGAGGATTTTGACAGCAGCTCTTAGCTCCGACATTGATGCAAAATCAGAATCTCCAAAGCCTTCTGGGTTAGCGATTATTGTTTGTCCTGCCGATGCCGCTATTTTTGGGAAAAGTCTGATTTTAACATCACCGTTAATGATGACGTCTCTTCCCAATGCGGTTTCGGCGGCAGTTTCAATTTTTTCTTTGTATACAGATGAAGGGATGAAATGCACCGCGGCTATAACACCACCTATGAGTACCGCTATTATGGTAAGTAAAATCAGGATAAAGCGGATCATTAAATCAGCCCTCAAATATGAAAATGGTGAATCAGTTAACTATTAGAAGAAAACTATGGCATGTTGATGACTGTAACCAGAACAGAAGTTCTTGATAGCTATAAAAAATTAGAAAAAATAGCTCTTGAAAGTTAATCAGGTTATCCAAGCCAATAGCCGAGACGTAACAATTTTCATCTTTTGTTTTTAATGAATATTGAACAGTTTGCGTTAGGTAGGGACCAAGTTATTTTCGGTGAGGCAATTGAATTGATCCGAAATGGTCATAATTATGCGTTGTTTTCGTGTAATTTGAATCTTGAGAAGCTGCGTATCCAAAGCTGCGATTTGATTTGTAAAGTGGTGTTGGTGCGTTTCTTGCCATTGTAAAAGTGAAAGTTTGCTCAGTGTTATACTTCGGGGCAAGTTTTACGGGCACATTAGAGTTAAGTAAGACGGAAGTTGATGTTTAATTTTGACGATTTGAACGACTGGTATTTAGAACGCCGACGAGATTTCGTTGCGCGTTTTTATCAGTTGTGGGGAAGAGTGTTTCCTGAGAAAAAAGTCGTTAAGCAAAACCCATCAGCTATGACCGCTGAAGAAGCGTTGCTTGTACCTCTTCGTGAATCAAGAGTTCCTGAAGGCACACGTGTTTATGCGATTGGTGATATCCATGGCCGCGCAGACCTTCTCAAAAAACTCATGGAAAAGATTCGTGAAGACGTCGCGAAAAGTAATGACCCAGAAACGCGAAACGCTGTAGTTTTTCTCGGTGATTACATAGACCGTGGTTTTCAGTCCCGACAGGTCATCGATTTGCTTGTTGGTGATGAATACAAAGAGTTCGATCTTCGCTTTCTTAAAGGTAATCACGAAGAGACTTTTCAAGAATTCTTGATGAATTCAGGAATAGGGCAAAGATGGTCTCAATACGGTGGAATTGAAACTCTTGTTTCTTACAACGTTCAGCCACCGCGTGGCCGCGATAACTTTGATGGTTGGGAACAAGCACGTCTGGACCTCGTTGAGAAAATTCCTCTGAGCCACCGAAGCTTTCTGGAGACTTTGGAAGTTTGTCTCGTGCTTGGCGACTACGTGTTCGTACATGCTGGACTGCGTCCTGGGCGTAGCTTGGAAGAGCAATCAGAAAAAGATCTTATGTGGATTAGGGATGATTTTCTCTATCACAAAGATGCATTTGAAAAAGTTGTCGTTCACGGGCACACACCAATCAATGAACCTCACCGTGACTTTAGACGTATTAGCGTCGACACGGGGGCGTATATGTCAAGTAAACTGACAGCAGTGCGCCTATTTGAAGATCAGGTCGATTTCATCACAACTTAATCTACAGTGATGCAGAAAAATAGTCTTTCCTAGATATCATTTATATTGATAATGAAACTGAATTGATCCAAACTCACACGAATGGGGTCCGATTTGAATCGGAGAAATTTGGCGTGGGAGCGAACCATGGATAAGAAGTTTGATCTGAACCTTCTCAATACATTCGATGCCTTGTGGCGGGAACGAAATGTAACACGTGCAGCTCGTCGTTTGAATGTCACGCAGCCTGCGGTGTCCAATGCGCTTTCCAGATTGCGCGAAACATTCGGGGATGAATTGTTCATTCGCACACCATCAGGCGTGGACCCAACTGAAAGATGTTCTGAAATCGCGATTGATGTGCGAGAAGCGCTGCGTCACGTTGAGCGAACGTTAGCATCTCATGACAGCTTTGATCCAAGAGTTTCGGAGCGGACATTTCGCATCGGTGCGATGGATTATTATGATCACGTCGTTTTGCCACCACTTATGGAAACTTTGCGTGAAAAAGCACCGCGTGTGGATTTACGCATTTCACCCGTGAAAATTGGTGAAACTTATGATTCCCTTGATTCAGGTGATCTTGATTTTCTATTTTTTAGTGGAGCAGAGCCACCAAAGCGCATCAATTTCTCGCCAATGTTGGAAGAAAAATTTGTTTTGATCATGCGTGAAGGGCATCCAAATATGTGTCAGGAAATGACATTGGAAGCCTATTCTGAATTAGATCATATTGTGTTTTCAACACGAGGAGACAGTCATACGCGGATTGATGATTTGCTGGCTGAAAATGGATTGCGTCGTCGCGTTGCGTTAACTTCATCACACCATACATCGATCGCTGAAACGGTGCGAGACACCGATATGGTGGCATTATCGCCGTCTCGTTTGGCTTATCGTCATGTTCAACGTGGTGGTTTGGTGGCAGTGCAACCACCCGTGGAGTTCCCTCATTTTAACTTGCGTTTGTATTGGAGCCGCAGATTAAATTCAGATCCAGGAGCAATGTGGTTACGAAATGTCTTGAGTGACGTGTGTAAAAACAGTCCTGTATACGTTCCCCCCACCAAAGACGAAGTTTGCGCTATTCCATCAGCAAGATAGAGCGCCAGTTTGCAACTCTATTGAGGTAGAGTTGCAAATGCTTTTTCAAGATCTGCTTTTAAATCCTCTACATCTTCCAAACCTATGCTGAGGCGTATTAATGGGCCATCAAATTTGAGATTATTCTTGTCTCTATAAACAAGTTGAGGGTCGCAATTCATAACCAGACTCTCATACCCACCATATGAGAAACCAAGTCCAAATAATTCAAATGAATTCAGAAAGTTCAAAACATCTTGTTTTGAGCTTGGTTTAAGTTCAAAAGTGAATAGTCCCGCTGACCCAGTAAAGTCACGCTTCCACAATTTATGATACGGATTGTCAGGAAGGGCTGGATGAAGAACCTGTGATACTTCTGGACGTGTTTGCAGCCATTCTGCTATTTCTAAGCCAGCTTTTTCATGAACCTTCAATCGCGTTGTCATTGTACGAAGTCCGCGCAACACAATGCTGGCATCTTCTGGTGAAGTGCATAATCCCAAGTCAGCGGATGCTTCAGCGAGTTTGTTTGCTAGATTGGCATCATTTAAGAGAAGGGCACCAGATAATGTGTCTGAGTGACCACCGGCGTATTTAGTCGTTGCCAGAATTGAAATATCGACACCTAGGTCTAAAGGCCTCAAATACACACCTGATCCCCAGCAATTATCGAGCGCAGTTGCGACACCACGCGCCTTGGCGGCAGCAACGATTGCGCGAATATCAGGAAGTTCGAATGTCAGAGAGCCGGGGCTTTCAATCATGATCAATCGGGTATTGTCTTGAATGAGATCAGCAATACCCTCACCAATAGTCGGATCGTAATAGCTAACACTTCCACCAGCTCGTTTAAGCGAGCGGTCGCAATATCGACGTGTGGGGCTGTAAACATTGTCTGGCAACAATATGTGCTCACCTGCGCCAACAAGGGCGAATATCGGCAATGTACAAGCGAGCAATCCAGATTCAGTTATGAGGCAATGGTTTGCATCTTCTAGTGCGCATAAAGCGTTTTTTAGTTCGTCATGAACCTGCATTCCACCAATGCCGTATGTACGGACACCGTCTTTATACAAGTCTTCTGCACGGTTTAATACTATGGTTGACGCACGATGGATTGGAGGATTGACCGCACCCAATTGATTGGAAGGGTTACGTCCAGAATGGATCATGCGAGTCGAGAGGCCAACGGTTTTATTGCTGCTCATAGCTGCTTAGCTTTCCAGATCATCTTTTGTGTGTACAGGACAGTTGTCAGCTCCGCCCCATTCAGACCAAGAGCCATCATATACAGCGACTTCTTCGCGGCCAATCACGGCCAACCCAAGCGCAAGAACTGATGCGGTTATACCTGACCCGCAGGTTGTGACGATAGGTTGATTTAGATCGACGCCAATTTCAGTGAGTGTATCTATGATAGTCTCTGAATCCTGAAAGTATCCATCTTCGCGAACGAACGCAGAGTGAGGAAGATTATAGGAGCCTGGCATGTGCCCGGATTTTAATCCCGCACGAGGCTCTGCAGCTTCACCCATGAAACGGGCGTTATTGCGCGCATCAATAATTTGCTTATCTTGCCCACTTACATACGCGCGCATGTTATCAACATTAGCGACTAGACTCGTATCTAGTTCAGCTTTGAAAATTCCAGTGTTTGTTTTTTCGGCTGGGCCTTTTTCAAAACCACCATTGACATCTAGCCAAGCAGCGTATCCTCCGTTTAGCACAGCGACGTTTGAATGGCCCATGGCACGTAGTGTCCACCAAACACGTGCGGATGCGATCCAGTTGTTTTGATCATACACGATGATGGCATCATCGTTAGACACACCAAGAGCCGATAACTCTGCACTGAACTGAATTTCAGTTGGTAGCATGTGGGGGAGGTCATTGCTCAGATCTGCAATTTCATCCAAGGGAAAAAACAAGGCTTCCGGAATGTGCTGCTCTTCGAAGATTTCTTGCCCTGATTTTTCTGGGTTTAGAAATGGCAGTGTGTAAGTGGCGTCAATAATCTTGAGGCCTTTGCGGCCCCAATTCTTTTTTAGCCATTGTGCAGACACAAGTGGAGAAGCAAATTCAATATCGCTCATTTGGTATATCCTTTTGTGTCGTTTTTACATCCAAGGTGGTGTGGGTAAACCTTTTTCCTTTAGGAATTCTGGATTGTACATTTTGGATTGGTAGCGGTTTCCGTAATCACACAGCATTGTCACGATCGTTTTTCCGGGGCCTATACTTTTCGCTAACTCTATCGCGCCAGCTATGTTTATGCCTGCCGAGCCACCAAGGCACATGCCTTCGTTTACAGTAAGGTCAAAAAGAATTTCCAATGCTGTGTCGTCAGTAATTCTGAATGCATCATCCAATTCCAAGCCTTCAAGGTTGGCAGTGATGCGTCCTTGACCGATTCCCTCTGTGATGGATGTGCCTTCCGATTTTAGTTCGCCATTTTTGTAATATCCATACAGCGCGGCTCCGCCTGGATCAGCGAGCGCACATTGAATGTCTTTATTGCGTTCTTTAAGTGCAATCGTCACACCCGCAATAGTACCGCCTGAACCAGCAGCACAAATAAAGCCATCTACTTGGCCTCCTGTTTGTTGCCAGATTTCGGGACCAGTTGTGTCTATGTGCGCTTGACGGTTTGCAACATTATCAAACTGGTTGGCCCAGATCACGCCGTTAGGAGCGCTTTCGGCCATTTCTTCAGCTAGACGACGCGAATAGTGAATATAGTTATTCGGGTTTTTGTATGGAACTGCATCCACCTCAACAAGCTCGGCACCCAGCAGACGAATAGCGTCTTTCTTCTCTTGGCTTTGTGTGCGCGGCATAACGATTTTTGTTTTATATCCCAATGCATTAGCGACAACTGTTAAACCGATACCTGTATTTCCTGCAGTGCCTTCAACGATTGTTCCACCTGGTTGCAAAGATCCATCGGCTTCCGCAGCACGAATGATTGCTAAAGCTGCGCGATCTTTTACAGACTGACCCGGGTTTAGAAATTCAGCCTTACCAAGAATAGTACATCCAGTTAGCTCCGATGCTTTGCGAAGCTTGATGAGTGGTGTGTTACCAATGGCATCGACGGCATTTTCGTGGAATTGCATGGGAGAGCTTTCTGATTATCGGTTTGGCCCCAAGGGCTAAGTGAGTCTGTTGTCTGTAATTTAGGATGAGTAGTCCATCCAATCAATCGCTCTAATGATAGAGTTTGTGTGAACTGCAAATATAGCTGACCTAATCATCAACTTCGATTGGATTTGCAAGACAATTTGAATTTGGATTGACATGCGCAATAAATTGCGCAATTATTTGCGAAAATAATTTCGGAGGTCGATATTGGATTTTTTCTTACAAAATTGGGGGGCAGGGTTTGTTGCATATTATGCAACGAGGTTTGCTGATACTTTGGCCAAACAGGGCGAAGAAATTATGCGAGAAAAAGGATGGAAGACACCGCCTCTATCTGTTTCTACCGTTCTATACTTACATGCGCAGAATGGGGCATCCGTAACGGATATATCCAATGCTGTTGGCTCAAGCCATCAATTGACTGCTCAAAGAATTAAAGAGTTAGAAAAGTTGAATTTGGCGAAACGGGTTCCCAACAAGAACGACAAGCGAAGTCGTCTAATTATGCTGACACCAATCGGCCAAGAAGAGGCTGAAGAGTTAGGCAAATTTATGCAGGAAGTTCAACAAATCTTCTCTCAACTTGAAACGGAAATTGGTTGCAATTTGAGCGAAAAGATAATTGAGGCCGAGCGATGCATGCAGAGAAACACGCTTAAAGACAGAATGCTGTAGAACTAGAAGTCACCTAGACAGGATATAAAAAATGCAGACCAATCCACAAAGTGGAGTGAGACCTCTCACTGCCATACGAGATCTGATTGCCGTTTTAGCGGTGCTCATCACTGTCAAAGAGATCCTCTTAAGGCATGAAACTCTTTGGACCTATGCTGGGCCTATTTCACTAATTTTAGCTTTGATAGTCGGGGTAGCGTTGTTGAGAAGCAACGGAACTTCACTCCGCGATATAGGACTAAGGTGGGGAGATAAAAAATGGAAGTTTGTTCTCTACACAGTAATTGCGATCATAGTTAGTATTGTGGCTTCAACACTCATTTCGAGCATTTCTGCAAGCCTCGTTGATGTAAATAACTACACAGCTGAGAATGAAAAATATGCCGCGCGTTTTGATCATATTACAGGTAACTTGCCTGCATTTATTCTTTGGTTGAGCATTGGGTGGATTATCGGCGGTTTCACAGAAGAAATCTTGTTTCGGGGCGTTTTGATCAATCGAATTGAAGCAATTATTCCTTTCAAATATGTAGGAGTGACTATTGCTGTTATCGCGCAAGCAGCCATTTTTGGGCAACAACACATGTATTATCAAGGGTGGCTTGGTTTTGCGGCGACAGGGATCTTAGGTCTGCTAATGGGCATTATGTATTTAATGTTTGGCCGGCGTTTATGGCCGTTGATAATTGCACATGGCATGACAAATACACTGGGTATGACAATGCTATATTTGGGCACTATGCCGGCAGGGTAAAATCCAATAACTCAAAAAATAGATCACGTTTTGTCTTCCCCAAAGCGTGATCGCGCGTTAACGCTATAGCATGGCAGAATGGACCGACATTGCGATATCATTGGGTGCACGCACATTTGGTGAAACAGATGTGATCCTTGATATATTCACACCTAGCCGTGGGCATACACGGGCAATGGTCTATGGCGGAATCTCCCAGAAAAAACGCCCGCTGATCGAAGCAGGCAACACGATTGAAGTGCAATGGAAAGCCAAGTCTGAGGCAGCGCTAGGGCATTTCTCTGTAGCTGATGCCACCAATCAGCGTGCAGCCCGTTTCATGACAGACCCACTTGCACTAGCTGGATTATCAGCCGTCACCTCCATAATGCGCGATGGCTTGCCAGAGGGCGAGGCGAAGCAGGGCTTGTTTGAAGCAACCGAAACCCTGCTGGATGTAATGGGTGAACCAGATGTCTGGCCAGCGATTTTCATTAAATGGGAAATCGGGTTTCTCCAGCAAATGGGATATGGGCTGGACCTTGAAACCTGCGCGCTCTCAGGCGGTAATGATGGGCTTACTCATGTCAGCCCCAAAACAGGGCGCGCTGTGCGTGGATCAGAGGCCGAGCAATATCTCGATAAATTGCTGCCATTGCCTGCATTTCTCACTGACAGCAAAGCACCGCCTTCGCCATATGATATCGGTGCAGGGTTTCGTCTAACAGGGCATTTCCTTGTACATCGATTGTTTGCCGACCTAAACCGCGATGCGCCCGAAGCGCGTTATCTTATGCTTGAGCGTTTGGAAAAAGCCGAACGTTTGATCATGCCCAAAAGGCCCGACACTGGCACAGCGCCAATGCAGCAACATAGCGGTGAACGTCCAACCTATATGGGTGCAAAACCAGATGTGCCCGAGCACAAACGCGTCAGCCGAAAAGTGCGTCAGCCTATGAATCGGAAGTAGGCAAAAGATTTGTCAAAGATTGAGCTAGTTGAGAGTAGCACAAGCGCTCAGGGATAACCGCCAACCTCTGTTTGACTATCAATAATGGATCCGGTTCGAGATGATGCTTCTTTCAAAATACGGATGTCGATCAAGTCTCTATCCCAAGGGCGAGCACCCACGTTTTTTTGAAGTGATAAAAACAGGTCTTTGCTTTTTACAATTTTTAAGCCGTCCAATGGCTGGTGATTGGATTTGGAATACCTGAAATCTGCAATGGTTTTATCTTTGTATTTTGATAGGAGAGGTGGCGGAGCACTGGAAGTGTCGATTAAATTATCATTTTCATAGATCGACAAATCTCCTTCACCGCCTAAACTGAACAAAGACAGTTCTTGTCTCGTAGACGGTCCATATTTCATAACATTTCCGATCAGATCAATTTCGCCCATAATGTATTCATTGTCCGCCCACTCTTTGGCTTTGAGTGCGTAGTGAACACCCCAATATCCTGGATTATAAACAAAATTGTTGATGACTGAGCCTTTTGTTCCACCCTTGAAAACAGGATTTCGTTTGTTGTTGGATGTAAACAAATTTCGGAAAATATAGACATCCCGAACATTGTCGTGAATGAGCATACCGCGGGAATGACTACCTTTAGAATGAGTTGAGTTTAACAGCCCTTCAGAAATAATATTATTTGAAAACATAATGTTATGAGATGTGTTTTCTTGCCATTCTTTTGGGGTTTCGCCAGAAAACCTTTTCCCAGATGCTGAAATGTTTTCATCAGTCCCCCAACTGAGTGAACAATGATCGATGACCAAGTTGTAGGCGGGGTATGTGGCGATAGCATCAATACTGCGACCGCTATTTGGTGCTTCACCTAGGTCTCCAGGCCGAATTTTTAGATGTTCAATTCGTATGTCGTGACTTTGGAGACGTATACCACCACCTATTATAGTAATACCGGGTGAAGGAGAGCTAGCTCCATCGATAGTCACAAAGGGGTCGTTTATTTTTAGAGATTTACCTTGAAGGTCAATCACTCCACTAACGTCAAAAACAATTGTACGAGGAAAGCTCTGTTCAAGTGCTTCCTTCAGGCTTCCTTTTCCGGAAGGCTGAAGGTTGGTCACTTTGATTATCTTTCCACCTTTGCCACCGAGTGTAATTGAATCAGCTAAAGCAGGGGCGGTCTGAAATTTTAGGTCACCTATTACTTTATTGGGAGGGGTATCGGCGCTTGTTGTGCATCCACTTGTAAAAACTAGTGTTATTAGGATGACCGCTGACAATAGATAGTTGGGCTTCATGAGACGTACACTTCTTCAAATCTTCATAGAGGCAATAAGTGATTTATGGTATGAGCAATTGGAAGAAACGAAAGAGGGAAACTATGGATAACATCAATTTATCGAATTTTCGTTCGTACTAGAAACTCACATCTTCTCTCATTAACCACACTTGGCGTATAAAAGGTTTCGTCCTACACATTATGGTTAAGAATCAAAAAGACCAGATGTGTAAAGAGTGATATGAGCGACGACGAATTCAAGACAGAAGATGAAAGAGCCGGCATTTTCGAAGAGCCGATGTCTGAAGCGCTATCCAAGCGTTATCTGGCTTATGCTTTGTCGACGATCACCTCGCGTGCGCTGCCTGATGTGCGCGATGGCCTCAAGCCGGTTCACCGCCGTTTGATGTACGCCATGCGCTTGCTGCGCTTAAACCCTGAACTGGCGTTTAAAAAGTCTGCCCGTGTAGTTGGGGATGTGATCGGTAAATATCACCCGCATGGTGACGGTGCGATTTATGACGCGCTTGTGCGTTTGGCGCAGGATTTCAACGTGCGCTTTCCGCTTGTTGATGGGCAGGGGAATTTCGGGAATGTCGATGGCGATACAGCAGCCGCCATGCGTTACACGGAATCGCGCCTGACACCTGCGGCTATGCTCTTGCTTGAAGGGCTAGACGAAAACGCGGTCGATTTTAAAGAGACATATGATGGCGGCGATGAAGAACCAGTTGTGTTGGCGGCGGGTTTCCCAAATCTACTGGCCAATGGATCTTCCGGTATCGCTGTGGGGATGGCCACAAGCATTCCGCCACACAATGCGGCTGAATGTATTGATGCGTGTATCCATCTGATCGAACACAAAAGCGCAACGACTGAAGATCTTTTGCAAATCATGCCAGGGCCGGATTTCCCAACGGGTGGTGAGATTGTTGAAGACAAGGACAGCATCCTAAAAGCCTATGAAACAGGGCGCGGTGGTTTCCGCATGCGTTGTAAGTGGGAAAAGGAAGAAGTTGGCCGCGGTTCTTGGCAGATCGTCGTGACGGAAATTCCTTATCAGGTGCAAAAGTCCAAGTTGATTGAGCGTCTTGCCGAACTGATCGAAACGAAGAAAGCGCCATTGCTATCAGATGTGATGGATGAAAGCGCAGAAGACATTCGTGTTGTTCTCGTGCCGCGCAACAAGCTGGTTGATCCGGAAGTCTTGATGGCGAGCCTTTATAAGCTTTCTGACCTTGAGAACCGCTTTTCTCTCAACATGAATGTGCTCGATCATAATGTGCCGCGCGTTATGGGGCTTAAGCAGGTATTGAAAGCATACCTTAATCACCGTCAGGAAGTGATTGTCCGCCGTGCACAGCACCGCTTGGACAAGATTGAAGCGCGCTTGCACATCCTTGATGGTTTGCTCAAAGCCTATCTCAACATTGATGAAGTGATCCGCATTATCCGGTTTGAGGATAATCCAAAAGCAGAGTTGATGAAGACGTTTGGTCTTTCTGAAATCCAGACGGACGCCATCCTGAATATGCGTTTGCGTGCATTGCGTAAGCTGGAAGAAATGGAAATTCAGGGCGAGCACGACAAACTGTCCGCTGAGCGCGATAAGCTAGTTCAACTTCTTGGGTCGGAAGCGCGCCAATGGACAGAGGTGAAGCGTCAGCTCAAAATCGCGCGTGAAGTGTTTGACCCTGAATCCGATCTTGGGCGTCGACGTAGTCTCTTCGGAACTGCAGTTGAAATTGATGCAGACGCAGCGCTGGAAGCATTGATCCCGAAAGAACCAATCACAGTTATTCTTTCCAAGATGGGGTGGATACGCGCGCTTAAGGGACACAATCAGTCTCTTGAAAAACTCAAATTTAAAGATGGCGATGAATTAGGGTATACATTGGAGTGTCAGACGACTGACAAAGTCGTGCTGCTGGCTTCGGGGGGCAAAGCTTTCACGTTCGCTGCGGACAAATTGCCTAGCGGACGTGGACACGGTGAGCCAATCCGTTTGTCAGCTGATTTGCCAGAGGATGAAACCATCATCGCTATGATTACCCCGCAAAAAGGGCGTCAGCGCGTTGTCGCATCAACAGCGGGATATGGATTTGTTGTTGATGAGGAAGAACTCATCTCGCAAAAACGCGGCGGTAAAGTCGTGCAAAACCCGCCGTCCGGGGCAACGTTTGCATTCTGTCCACGCGTAGAAGGTGACATGGTGGCAGTCATTGGCGACAACAAGAAAATCCTATTCTTCCCATTATCTGAATTGCCAGAAATGGCGCGTGGTAAAGGTGTGAAGCTACAGAATTACAAGCAAACCGGCGTTCAGAATGAGCAATTGATGGATATCGCTACATTTGATTCTGAAGATGGTTTCTTCTGGCAGGATAGCGGCGGCCGTAATATCTCCATGAATGATTGGAAAGAGTGGGTTGGTAAGCGCGCTGCGGCGGGTAAATTGGCACCGAAAGGTTTTAACCGTACTGGAAAGTTCAGCTAGACCTTTTGCAGAGAATGCAAATTGTGTTTAGTGTTTTCCTTAAAGGTATAAGTGTTTATTTCTGAGGGGAAACACGATGACACCATTATATGTAGTTCTTGGCGTAATCGCGCTGATCATTGTCTATTTAATTGCGCTATACAACGGTCTAGTGGCCAAGCGTCAGCAATGTAATGAATCCTTTTCAGGAATTGATGTTCAGCTAAAGCTTCGTCAAAATCTTGTGCCTAATCTAGTTGATACCGTGAAGGGCTATGCCTCACACGAGCAAGAAACACTGGATCAAGTTATTTCAGCGCGTAATTCAGCAATGTCAGCAAATGGTCCTGCAGAAGCTGGGGCAGCAGAAGGCTTACTAACGGGTGCCCTTGGAAAATTGTTTGCCTTGTCTGAAGCGTATCCAGACTTAAAAGCCAACACGAATTTCTTGCAATTGCAGAATGAGCTTTCTCAAATTGAAGACAAGATTGCTGCAGCTCGCCGTTTCTATAACACAGCGGTTGGCGATTTTAACACTGCGATTGAGCAGTTTCCAGCGGTTATGTTAGCAGGCGGTTGGGGCTTTACTCAGCGCGAATTTTTCGACCTCGGAGAAGAGCAACGCGAAGATCTTTCAGTGGTTCCTGAGGTGAAGTTTTAGGCTACATGAGCGAGCGTAACTGTTTCAAACTCGGTGCTCTCTTTGCGCTCCTTGCGATTATGCTTGGAGCGTTTGGTGCGCATGGATTGAAGGCTGTGCTAGACGAGGGGCAACTCGCGACATTTGAAACAGGCGTGCGTTACCAGTTTTATCATGCGGTCGCTTTGTTCATCACCGGATTTTTGATGATGCAGGTGCATGGGCAAATATGGCTCGAGCGTGCAGGTTATTTCTTTTTAGTGGGAATAATTCTTTTCAGCGGATCGCTTTATTTATTGGCATGTCGAGATATCCTGCCTACCCCTAATTGGATTGGGCCAATTACACCTCTTGGTGGTTTGTGTTTTATGATTGGTTGGGCGTTGGTATTCGTTTCTCAATTAGGCAAACGAGAAGACGAAGATTAACCGCCATAACCTCTCATGAAGTTATCAATCTTTGGACGCACTTTTAGAAAAGCGCGATAGAGGTCCTCAAGGATAGCCTCTAAAGCTCCGTTCTGTGCTGCTTTTCCGAAAGGGCGTAGCAACGGAATAGCGCGCCACATAGTCGCTATGGCGCGTGCACCAGACAGAGTTTCTGCATTTTCGGTCACATGAAAACGAGCTAGAATGATTTCCCTGTCCAAAGGTAGTGAAGCATCATCGTCAGACGCATCAACAAAGTTGATTGCATCTCGTTTATCCAAACGGCGCATTAGTGCGATCTCTTTGACGCATAAAGGGCTTTGCCCATCATACCAAACGGTGAGTGTGTGTGTATCTTCAGCCATACCCTTAGGTTAGCATAATATGCGTAAGAAACCATTTAAGTGGCCTGCGACATTTAACTGATTAAAGTAGTTACCAGTTGAGGAATGAACATCACTGCGAGTAGGGCAATCATTTGCAATCCGATGAAAGGAATTGCTCCATGCCAAATGTCAGGTGTTTCGATTTCGGGCGGTGCTGCACCTTTTAGGTAAAACAGTGCGAAGCCAAATGGTGGTGTCAGAAAACTTGTCTGCAGATTTATCGCCATCAAGATCGCCAGCCATATCGGGTCTGCTCCCAGCATGATTAGGGGAGGTGCAACAAGAGGTACAATGATGAATGTGATTTCTAGGAAGTCGAGAAAGAACCCCATGAAGAACATGACGATCATGGTGACAATAAGTGCACCCCACATCCCGCCAGGAATATTGACGAGCATGTGTTCGATAAATTCATCTCCGCCTAAACCTCTAAAGACGATAGAAAACAGGCCTGCACAGATGAGGATGAGAAATACCATTGAGGTAACTTCAGCAGCGCCGTTCAAAGATATTTGTAATTTCTTTTGATTGCTCAGCGTGAATAGGGAAGCAACTATTCCAGCCACGATGAGGCCGCAAATAGATGAAGCGTAAATCTTGCCAAATGCTGATTGAGTAAAGAAGTCACTAGGTGGAGCATCTTGTGGAAGATTGCCGACTATGCCCAGCTTGATCCCCCAAACGGTCAGAATGAGTAGGATGAGCGAACCCGCGCCTGCAAGGCTTATCTTCATCAACCAACCGGGATTACTCTCATCCATTCGCATACGGATACCGGCGAGAAGGATAGCTCCAATAGCTCCAACAGCAGCGGCTTCTGTCGGAGAGGTAAAGCCACCAAGAATTGACCCAAGTACAGCTATTATGAGTGTCATCGGGGCAATAAACGCAAAAGCAGTGCGCGCTGGGCTAGGTGTCTCTATTCCCAGATCTGCGTCTGCAGTTTTAGAACGTGCAGGCATAGAGTTTGGCTTGATGAAAGCCATTAAAGCTAAATAGGCGAGGTATAACCCGACAAGCAATAAGCCGGGTAATATTGCACCAGAGAAAAGGTCTCCAGCACTCACAGGTGATGGAGGTTGTCCCATTGTTTGGCGCGCCTGCGCATTTGCATTGGATATAGTGTCAGCCAATACAATCAAAACAATGGAAGGAGGGATGATTTGTCCAAGTGTGCCTGATGCAGCAATCGTTCCTGTTGCAATGCGTTTGTCATAACCTTGTTGGAGCATGCTTGGCAGGGCTATTAACGTCATGGTGACAACTGTTGCGCCTACAATACCTGTAGAAGCAGCGAGAAGAGCTCCCACAAGCACAACGGAATATCCCAACCCACCTTTGACGCCTGCAAGCATACGTCCTGTAGCATTGAGAAGGTCTTCCGCGACTCTAGATTTTTCAAGGACTACGCCCATGATTACAAAGAGTGGGACTGCAGCTAAAACCTGATTGCTCATATTGCCGAGAATTCGACTTGGCCAGAATATGAGGGCACGAGGTTCAAAAACATCGAAAGCTACACCAAGGGCCGCAAATACAAGTGCAATGCCGCCTAGAGTAAGAGCGACATGATAACCCGTGAGCAAGGCAGCAAATGCCGCAACGAACATAAAAATGTGGAGATAATCACCCATCAGTTTTGATCTCCACTTTCTACCTTCAAATCGGGCAAGTTTTTTATGACGCCGACTGCTCTCAACGCATTCGACCAACCTTGCAAAATCATGGTGACAGCAAAGACGGGAACCAATGTCTTAAAGAGGAAGAGCAGGGGCAATCCATCAGGTTCAGAGGAGAGCTCCATACGCCCTGATAAGGCACCCCATGCGCGTGCCAGTGTAGGTTCATAGGCATCGAGTATCAGTATCATGAGTGGGAATAGCATCAGATATGTACCGATAAGATTGACTATTGCACGTTTCTGATCAGAGAAATTGGAATAAAAGATATCTACACGGACATGTCCGCCAGATTTGAGCGCTCCAGCCGATGCTAAAAGGAAGCATGTCGCGAAAGCGTATATCCAGATGTCTTTGAGCCATCCAAAGCTTTGACCAAATACATAGCGCATTAAAACAGCTGTAAGCATGCCTGCTGCCATGAGAAAGCCAGCCCAACCGGCAATATTTAAAAGCGCTTTACTCAAGCCATCTATTGCGTCCGCCATTGGTTTGAATTTGTTGCTAAACTTTGGAAAGAACAACAATAACAAAGGAATGAACAATAGAGGGGATAGAATAAGGCCTACATAATGCAGGCCTTTTCCGATGAGTAATGCGATATCAGACAATTTGATTTACCGAGCGATTGCTCAATTCCCTTTTGAACGTGAATTCAGGAATGGGCCGTCGGCGACACTTCCCCAAAGAGAGTTTGCCGCAAGCGCATTTTCAAAACTCTCATAGATCTTCTTTTCTAGGGCACCACCGCTTCCTGCCTGTGCGCGAACATTTTTAGAGATTTCGCTGATGCGTGAGAGAATTTCTGGCGAGAATGTGCGCAGCTTCACATTGTGCTCATCCACTAGCGTTCTTAAACTAATAGAGTTTTGATAGGTAAACTCACCTAATGATAAATGGTTTGCTTCGTTGCAAGCTGCACGGATGGCACGTTGCTGGCTTGGAGTTAAGCTATCCCAGACACCTCTATTCATGCCGCAGGCAAGTGAAGAACCAGGTTCGTGGAATCCTGGGCCATAATAATACTCAGCCTGTTGATAGAAACCTAGCGCAAGGTCATTCCATGGGCCCACCCATTCAGTCGCATCTATCTGACCTGTTTGTAGCGCTTGATAAATTTCACCTCCGGCGATGGTTTCTGCCGCTCCACCCAGCTCGCGTACGATTTGACCACCAAGGCCAGGAATACGCATTTTGAGGCCTTTAAAATCGTCTAATGAGTTGACTTCTTTGCGAAACCAGCCGCCCATTTGTTGGCCTGTATTTGCGCCTTGGAATGCGATGACTCCGTATTGGCCGGATAATTCTTCCCATAATTCTTGGCCACCACCGAAATCGATCCAACCCATAATTTCACTGGCTGTCATTCCCATGGGTACAGCCGTAAAAAAGTTGAATGCTGGTGATTTGGATTGCCAATAATATTCCGCACCGTGATACATATCAGCTGCGCCAGATGCCACATCGTCAAATGCTTGAAGTGCTGGGGAGAGTTCACCAGCTCCATAGACTTTGATTTCTATTTCGCCATCTGTCAGCTCTTTGACACGCGCCGCGATTCTCTCAGCAGCAGTGTAGAGGCCGGGCAGTCCTTTGGGCCAAGTTGTGACCATTGTGAGCTTACGCTTTTTACGGACCACTTTGGGAGATTGTTTATCATCAGCAGCAGTCGCATCATTGCCACCACCACATGCTGCGAGGGCGGTTGCGGCTAATCCAAAACCAACACCGCCTAATAAGCCGCGCCGTGTTGAATCCAAAGCTGTCTCTTTATTTATTCCGTTTTTCTTTTTCGGAGTGTTTGATGATTCTGTCACGCCGCTTCTCCCCGTATATTTTTATATGTCTTAACGTGAATACTGGTTAGGAATTGTCTTCGTCAAGAAGGGGACGCCAATCATCTCCTTCACAAACCTCTAGCGGTCTGAAATTCGCTTTATATCCCATCTTGTCTGAGCCTTTGACCCAATATCCAAGATAAACGTATGGAAGACCTAATTCTTCGGCCAGTCTAATGTGGTCTAGAACCATATAAGTGCCAAGACCGCGTGTTGTTTCATTGGGTGAAAAGAAGGAATAGACCATGGAAAGCCCATCTTTGAGCACATCAGTTAAGGCGGTTGATGTGAGTATTCCTTCATCGGATGAAAATTGTTTTGGCTGTCTATATTCAAATACGACAGAACGAACCGGGCTTGCATCGACCATATTTATATAGTCTCGCATCGTCATATCATTCATGCCGCCATTATCATGTCTGCTATCAAGATATTTTTTCAACAATCTGAATTGTTCATTGCTAGCAGTTTTGGGGCAGGGAGTTCTCGTTAAATCGCTATTCTTTTTAAGCACACGTCTCCACCGTTGAGTCCATTTGAAGTTTTTCACATCTATTCGGACTGATTTGCATTCCTGACAAGAAATACAAGCTGGTGAATATGCAATTGTCTGGGATCGTCTAAAACCAACTCTGGTTAGCACATCATTCAATTCAACCGCATTGTGAGTTGATAGATTTGCGAAGACTTTTCTTTCTTTCCGGTCGGGAAGATAGGGGCATGGTTGTGAGGTCGTTATATGAAACCTCACACTTCGCGCCACTTCAGGTGGAATTGAGAATGTGTTTTTATTTTCTTTCATTCAGCACTATTATGCCGTGCCTAAGTCAAATTGCCAGCCCGCAATGAGTGTAAATATCACCCAAATTAGCAAAACTAATGGCGTTCCGAACTTGACATAGTCTCCAAAACGATAATGTCCCGGTCCCATAACGAGCAAATTCGTCTGATAGGCGATTGGCGTCGCAAATGCACAATTGGATGCGTAGATCACAGTTAACACAAATGGTGTTGGATCTATATTGAGTTGATGTGCTGTAGCAATGGCTATTGGGGTGAAAATAATCGCAGTTGCGGAATTAGATAACAGGTTGGTGACCAGTGCAACTGTGATGAATAGAATCGATATGATGGCAAGCGGACCATAAGGTGCAGCTATGTCGACCGCTTTCTGCGCAACAAAATCAGCAGCGCCTGTCGCTTCAAGAGAAGCTCCCATTGCAAGTGCGGCGGCGATTAATAAAAATATGCGTAAATCCAATGCGCGCGCCGCTTGACGAATGTTAAGACAGCCAAATCCAATCATGGCGACCGCGCCCAACAAGGAAGCGTGCAGAATATTTAGAATTCCTGTGGCTGCCATGATGACAACTGATAGAGCAATTAGTCTGGCATAAATAGCTTTGGTGACATCAGGCAGATCTGTTCGTGACCAGTCCAATAAAAGAAGGTCGCGGTCTGTTCGCATCTCATCAAAGGCTTGCCGCGTTCCGCATAATAAGAGTGTATCACCCGATTCTAGTCGAATTTCACCCAAGCGTGCTCTGATCATTCTCGATCGGCGTTGCACTCCCATAACAACAGCGTCATTGCGGCTGGCATATCCCATTTGGTCGATAGTGCGTGCAATTAACCTCGAACCGGGCGAAACCACTGCTTCCGAAAGGGAAAGTGGAGGAGGATTGCCTGACGCTTCATCGTAATTTTCGAAGCCAGAGCGCCAAATTGAACGCAATAGTTTGGGGCGGCGAGACAGAACCTCTGTCAGTGATTTACGAGTAGCCGCAACGATGATGAGATCACCCGGGCGAAGAGTGAGATCTTCAAATGGCGGGAGGACAGTCTCATTTCCGCGTTGAACCATTCTTACTGTCATATTGGGAAGGTCTGGGAACATGCCAGCGACTGATTGTTTACCTTCCATAGGGTGATCTGGTGTCACCTCAATTTGCGCGATGAACTGCTTTCCTGTGCCTTTCGCTGCAGCTTCACCTTCGGCTTCTCTGTTGGGCAAAAGGATAGGCGCGAATATGGCGATGTAGGTAAGACCTACTGCTGCGAGCATGAGGCCAATTGGTGATAATTCAAAAAAGCCTAATTCGCGACCTTCTATACGCAGTAGTGTTTCAGCAGCCAGAAGGTTAGTGGATGAACCTATAAGAGTAGTCATCCCTGCCAAAACTGATACAAAACTAAGTGGAATCAATAGTTTAGATGGCGCTGCGCCAGTGCGTGTCGCAATTGCTGTCATGATAGGGAGAAACATCACTACAACTGGCGTATTGTTGACGAAGGCAGAGGTTACGAAGACTGCAAAAAAAGCCGCAACGAGTGTCATTCGGGGAGCAACTTCATAGGATTTCAGCAATCTCTGCGAGGGGCCATCAAGCGCTCCGGTTTGGAACATGCCTTGTCCTATGACGAGCAGGGCCATGATTGTAACGAGAGCCGCATTACCAAATCCACTTAATATTGTTTCTGGAGGAATTGGTTCCCCATTTGCACCCACAGCAAATGGAAGAGCGAAAATCAATAGCAATCCGGTCACGATGCCAACTGAAACCAGCTCCATCGAAATGCGCTCATACATATACAGAATGATTGCTAGGACCACGACCCCTAGACTGATCCACATCGTTAGAGCAGATGTTATTTGAGTTAAGAGCATATTTCGTCCAGTGGCTTTTGAGCAGGCTGTTTGCTTACAAAGACACTAAAACCCCCGTAAATTGAATGTCTAGTCAGATTTTCTAACGCTTATAATGAATGGTCACTAGGAAGCACAGGGGATTCTCTTAGAAGAACAATCGAAATTCGTCTGTTCCCCGGTAAATCTGGGTCATCAGGGTAAAGTGGTTCTGATCCCGCCTTACCTGACACTTGGAAAACCCGTTCTGCATCAAGTCCTGAATTTTGAAGGATTTGACGAGCGGCGTTTGCACGGTCAGACGATAACTCCCAGTTTGAATAATTCTCAATACCTGTAGGCAGGTCACCAGTATGACCCGAAATCGAGATGCGGTTAGGAAGCTGCATTACAACTTTTGAAACTGCAGAGAGTATTTTTTCGGCACGCGGAAGAGGTTTATTTGATGCAGCCGCAAACATTGCGCGGCCTTCTTGATCGACTATTTGGATGCGCAAACCTTCAGGGGTTTGGTCAATAACCACGTGTTTAGAGAGAGCTGCAAGGTCTGGCATATCTTGCATGGCTTGTCTTAGAGATTGTTCAGCGCGTTCAAATTGGGCCTGTTCGCGCATTGCAATAGCTTTGCTCAGTGCGCTTTTGGAAACTTCTTTGCTTTTGGCTTTTTCGTCTTTTGTGCTTCCGGGGTTTTTCGTCGATGTCCTGCGTTTTGAAGCTGTCTGCTTGCTTTCAGGCATAGGGCGGTTTGTACCGCCGGAGCGAGCACCATCGTCTTGGAAGCTTGTACCGCCAAGCATTCCGTCAGAACCTTGTTTGGACTTGGAAACACTTGCAGGCGCAAAATAGTCTGCAATACCGCGCTTCTGATCCGGAGATGTTGTGTTGATCAACCACATTAGAAGGAAGAAAGCCATCATAGCGGTCACGAAGTCAGCGTAAGCAACTTTCCATGCTCCACCGTGGTGACCACCACCAACGACTTTTTTGACCTTTTTAATGACGACAGGTTGTTCATTCGACATGCGTATACAATCTCAACTAGTCAAAATTCGAATATTTGAATGAAATTAGTTGCTGATGGTTAAGGGGGAGTGCACGAATTAGCCAATCAAACAAAAAAATGGATAGTATTTCTATTGTGACGAAAGACTCTGGCTGTAGCAGAAAATACTGCTATTCATTTGCTGGATAGTTAGATTTACTTCGGTTGAGGAGATTTTGTGATGGCTAATTGTGCATTTCTTGGTTTGGGAGTAATGGGCGGTCCTATGGCAGGTTGGCTGGCCACAAAAGGACATTCCGTAAAAGTTTGGAATAGAACACACGTAAAAGCTGAAGCATGGGCGAACAAATACAATGGCATTGCCTGCGGATCACCACTTGAAGCTATAGCAGATGCCGATTTCATAATGATGTGCTTAGGCGATGACCCTGATGTGGATGCCGTTTTTGAACAAATAGAAGCTGGCCTGAAGCCTGGGATGATTGTTATCGATCACACCACAACATCAGCTGATCTCGCGAAACGAATTGCCAAGAAATGTTCGTCAAATGCAGCTCATTTTATTGATGGACCGGTTTCAGGAGGTGAAGCTGGTGCAGTGAATGGAAAATTGACCGTCATGGCTGGCGCGGATCAGGATGTGTTTGAAAAAGCAGTTCCGGTAATGGAGGCCTATGCAGCCACTATTACGCGCATTGGAGAAATTGGAACGGGGCAATTAGCGAAGTCTGTCAATCAGATTTGTATTGCTGGTGTCTTGCAAGGACTGTCCGAGGGGCTTCATTTTGCCATGAAGCATGATTTGGATACAGATCAGGTTCTCAAAGCCGTCTCTGGCGGATCTGCTCAATCATGGCAGATGGAAAACCGTGGTAAAACCATGGTGGAAGGCGAATATGAGTTTGGTTTTGCCGTTGATTGGCTCAGAAAAGACCTACGCATTGCGCTTGATGCCGCGCGCCAATCTGGGGCTAGTCTGCCTGTAACGGCCATGATTGATCAATTCTATGCAGATGTTCAGAAAAAGGGTGGTGGACGTTGGGACACCTCTAGTTTATTGACTCGCCTTAACACTGATAGCGATATCAAAAAGGGCTGATTATGAAGTTTGAACGTTTTGGGAACAAGGCTGATTTAGTTGAACGCGCATATGAGATCGTGTTTGAAGTGCTGGATGTTGGGCTTGCGCAAAATGGCGCTGCCAGCTTGATGTGTTCGGGTGGTTCGACGCCTGGACCACTTTATGAGCAGTTATCTGCGACTGACCTTGATTGGTCAAAAATTAAAGTTGGCTTAGTCGATGACCGTTGGGTATCTCCCGACCATGACCGTTCAAACCAAAAACTCCTCAACAATACTCTGTTGAAAAACAATGGCGCAGCAGCCAAGTTTTATCCGATGTTTGTTGAGGGCAAGTCTGCTGCTGAGGCAGTGGAGCAACGGGCCGCTGAGTTTGCTGAAATAAAATTGCCACTAGATGTTGTGATTTTGGGGATGGGGCCTGATGGACATTCTTTATCTTGGTTTCCAGAAGCTGACGGGCTGATAGAAGCGACTGATCCATCTAATGACAAACTAATTGCCGCGGTTATGGCGAACCGATCTGAGGTGACGGGTGATGAATTGGAACGTATGACTCTAACTTATAAAGCTGTGGCGAATGCTAAGAATGTAATCTTGATGATTACAGGTGAAGACAAGTTAAAAGTCTTCGAAGACAAGAGTACTGATTATCCTGTTCGTCTTGTGGAAAAGGCTGCCGGTGATCGTCTCATCATTTTATATGCTTGATTGACCTATAGCGATCAAAAGCTGTGCAAATGCGTGTCATATATCACGCATTTGCCGCAAATTTGGCACTAAAACTGCATTAAATTATTCCATAATTAAGAAAATGCTCTCATGCTGTTTGAGCGTTTGGTGGCAAGTTTTGCCTGAAAAACCGACTTCAAAGTCAGGGCGCTGTTTCTCGTCTAAATTGAATTCACAATCACTGAAATAATTATCACATCCTTGTAACATATGCATTTTTTCTCTTTGCGTATTTGGAAATGCAGGGCATGATTCACCTGTAACGAGTTTTGTCTGAACAGGAGGTGTCATGCCTAGAATGCTTCAGGTTGGAACTTCTGGGCCTTTGTGCCTAGTCGAAACACTACCCGCCTTGGAGGGCGACGGTCTCGTTACAATTCAACCCAATTTCAAAATTAATTTCTCTAACTTTAGGACGGAGCGACTAGAATGAGCGAACTCTTTGACTCTTATACACGCGCCTTTGAAGCCCGTCGCGAAACAGTGATGAGCCTTCAGGATTATCTGGAGGGCTGCAAAAGCGACTCACTAATGTATGCAGGACCACACGAAAGATTGCTGGCCGCCATTGGTGAACCGGAAATGGTGGATACTTCCAAAGACCCGCGTTTGGGTCGAATCTTTATGAATAGAACAATCCGCGTTTATCCAGCCTTTAAAGAATTTTTCGGCATGGAAGAAACAATAGAACGTATCGTGGCGTTTTTTCGCCAAGGTGCGCAAGGTTTAGAAGAACGCAAACAAATACTTTATCTATTAGGCCCAGTAGGTGGCGGTAAGTCTTCCCTCGCAGAACGCGTGAAGTCACTCATGGAAGAGCAGCCGGTCTATGTACTCAAGGCAGGTGACGATTTATCACCGATTTTTGAAAGTCCATTGGGACTGTTTGATCCTGAAATTTATGGTGAGCAACTCTCCTCTGAGTTCAATATCCCAAAACGTCGTCTGACGGGGTTAATGAGCCCATGGGCACTTAAAAGACTAGATGAATTTGGTGGTGATATCACCAAGTTCAAAGTCGCCAAGTTAATGCCTTCTCGTTTGCGGCAGACAGCTATTGCTAAAACCGAGCCCGGCGATGAAAACAATCAGGATGTGTCCTCACTCGTTGGGAAGGTGGATATTCGCCAGCTTGAATTCCATTCTCAAGATGATCCGGATGCATATTCTTATTCTGGTGGTCTAAACCGCGCTAATCAAGGTGTACTTGAATTTGTGGAGATGTTTAAAGCTCCGATCAAGATGTTGCACCCATTGCTGACAGCGACACAAGAAGGAAACTATGTTGGCTCTGAGAATATCGGTGCAATTCCTTACACGGGAATTATCATGGCCCACTCCAATGAAAGTGAGTGGAAATCCTTTAAGAACAACAAAACCAATGAAGCGTTTATCGACCGTATTTATGTGATCAAAGTTCCATATTGTTTGCGTGTTGAAGAGGAAGTGAAAATCTACGAAAAACTCGTTGGATCATCGGAGCTTTCAGAAGCGCCTTGTGCACCAGGCACATTGGAAATGTTGGCGCAATGTTCAGTGCTTTCTCGTCTGAAAGAGCATGAAAACTCTACACCTTATGCGAAGATGCGCGTTTACGATGGTGACAGCCTAAAAGATGTCGACCCCAAAGCACGCACAATGCAAGAGTATAAGGACGTAGCAGGTGTCGATGAGGGGATGAATGGAATCTCCACACGTTTTGCTTTCAAAGCGCTCTCGGCAACGTTCAATCATGATACAGAGGAAGTTGCGGCTGACCCCGTGCATCTCATGTATGTGATGGAGCAAGCAATTAAGCGTGAGCAATTCCCTGAGGAGGTCGAAAACGCGTATCTCGGCTACATAAAAGGTGAATTGGCACCGCGTTATGCGGAGTTTATCGGCCATGAAATCCAGAAAGCATATTTGGAAAGTTACCATGATTACGGGCAAAACCTGTTTGACCGATATGTTGATTATGCTGACGCTTGGATTGAAGATCAGGACTTTAAAGATCCAGATACTGGTCAGCTATTAAACCGCGAGTCTTTGAACCAAGAGCTTTCGAAAATTGAAAAACCAGCTGGCATAGCAAACCCAAAAGACTTCAGAAACGAAGTGGTGAAATTCACTTTACGGACACGTGCCAACAATAAGGGTGAGAACCCAAGTTGGACATCCTATGAGAAAATCCGAGAAGTAATTGAGCGCCGTATGTTTGCTCAAGTGGAAGAATTGCTGCCGGTTATCTCATTTGGTTCTAAAAAGGACTCCGACAGCGAGAAGAAGCACAATGAGTTTGTTCAGCGCATGGTAGAGCGTGGTTATACCGACAGGCAGGTAAGACGCCTCGTTGAGTGGTATATGCGCGTGAGACAAGCGGGGTGATGATACATGCATATTATCGACCGACGACGCGAAGGAGGTAAAAGCCTTACTAACCGACAGCGATTTTTAAAGCGGTCTAAAAAACTGGTTAAAAAAGCGGTGAAAGAGGCAGCCTCCGGGCGTTCAATCAAAGACACGGGCAAGGGCGGGGATGTTGTTATCCCCGCAGACGGTGTTCACGAACCGTCATTACGTAAAGGCCGTTTTGGTGGTCGCCGTGAACGTGTCCTTCCCGGTAACAAGGAGTATCTGGAAGGAGATCGCATTGAGCGCCCTGAGGATGGCGAAGGTGGTGGAAGTAAAGCTTCTGACGGTGGCGAGGGACAGGATGACTTTACATTTAACCTCTCCAGTGAAGAGTTTATGGAACTTTTCCTTGAAGACTTAGAGTTACCTGATCTTGCAAAACGTCAAGTCATGGGTGTTGAGGATGTTATTCCTGAACGTGCAGGCTTTCAATCGTCTGGACCGCCCACATCAATTGCTATCGGCCGAACTATGAGAAATTCCATGTCTCGGCGGATCGCGCTAAAACGCCCGCGTGAGGGTGAAATTGAAATAGCTGAAAAAGCCCTCGCCAAGCTTAAAGTTGATGACGCACCTTCTGCCAAAATTAAAACAGCGCAGGATAAGATTGATACTCTGAAACGGCGAAAGAAGTTCATTCCGTTTATTGATCCAATTGATGTGAAGTATCGCCGTTTCGAAGGTGTGCCACAGCCTGTTGCGCGGGCAGTTATGTTTTGTCTGATGGATGTTTCAGGGTCTATGGACAAACATATGAAAGATTTGGCAAAGCGATTTTATAGCTTGCTCTATTTGTTCCTTCAGACACGCTATTCACGCGTGGAGGTGGTGTTCATCCGGCATACGCATGAGGCTAAAGAAGTCGACGAGCAAACATTCTTCTATAGCCGTGAAAGCGGCGGAACGATTGTGTCGACCGCACTTGAGGAAATGTTGGAGGTTGTGAGAGATCGTTTTCCTGCCGACCAGTGGAATATATATGCTGCTCAAGCATCAGATGGAGATAATCTGCCGTCAGATAACCTTAAAACTGTGAGCATGCTTCAAGATGTGATCCTGCCGCTCTGTCAATATTACGCTTATCTTGAAGTTGGAAATGACGAGCAGCAACGATTCCGAATGTCCGGTGATGAAGAGACCGGGTTATGGCGTGCTTATCATCACCTTGTTGCATCCGGCGGTGATGTCGCCATGCGAAAAGTAAAACATCGCCGCGAGATTTTCCCTGTCTTTGCAGACTTGTTCAAAAAACGCGAAACCGCGAGCGAGGCTGCGTCTGCCTAATTAATTTATTTGAAGAAAGTGTGAGATCACATGACCGCACAGGAAAAAGTAAAAACCGACGAAACATCCCAAAACAATCTCTTGTTTGAAGAGGCCGACTGGGATGCCGCGTTGATTGATAAAGTCTACAATGCGATTGATGAAATTGCGATTGGTGAGATGAAACTGGAACCGTACCCCAGTCAAATCGAAGTGATTACATCCGAGCAGATGCTTGATGCATATGCTTCGACCGGAATGCCGTTGTTTTACAATCACTGGAGCTTCGGAAAACAATTTGCCTACAATGAAGCCATGTATCGCAAAGGGTATCAGGGGCTAGCCTATGAGATTGTAATCAATTCAGATCCATGTGTTTGTTACATAATGGAAGAAAACTCTGCAACTATGCAGACACTTGTGATTGCGCATGCCGCCTTTGGGCATTCGCATTTCTTCCGAAATAATTACGTCTTCAAGCAATGGACAGATGCCAGCGGGATTATCGATTATCTCGCTTTTGCGAAATCATTTATCGCGAAGTGTGAAGATAAATATGGGCCGGATGAAGTAGAGAAAGTACTCGACTCAGCCCATGCGCTTCAGTCTCATGGTATTCATCGCTATCCCAAGAAACGTCAGGCTAGTTTAGCCGAGGAGGCAGACAGAGAACGATTGCGCCGCGAGCATGGAGAAGCATTGTTCAATGATTTGTGGAGAACGGTTCCTGATAAAGAGAAAAAACAAGTTACTGAAGATGAGGCTATATTAGCGCGTCAACGCGAAATACTTGGATTGCCCGAGGAAAATATTCTCTATTTTTTGGAAAAAACAGCACCACGCCTTGAGCCTTGGAAGCGAGAAATATTGCGGATTGTGCGATTAATTGCACAGTATTTTTATCCGCAACGACAGACCAAAATGATGAATGAGGGATGTGCCACATACACGCATCACCGGATCATGACGCGTTTGCATGAAAAAGGGCAAATTTCAGACGGAAGTTACTTGGAATTTCTTCATTCTCATTCCGGTGTCGTTATGCAGCCAGAGTTTGATGATCAGCGCTTTAGCGGCATCAATCCTTATGCATTGGGTTTTGCAATGTGTGAGGATATAGAACGCATATGCAATGAACCAACTCATGAAGATTTAGAATGGTTTCCTGACATTGCGGGGCGCGGCAATCATATGGAAGTGCTAAAGGATATTTGGGCAAACTTTCGAGATGAGAGTTTTGTACTGCAGTATCTTTCACCGCATTTGATCCGTAAGCTCGGCTTGTTCCATATCGTGGATGATAGCGAGGAAGATGAAATTGAAGTTGCTGCTATCCATGACGAACGAGGTTACCTAAAGGTACGCCGTGCGCTTTCTCGAGATTATGATGTGTCACGAGCGGATCCAAATATTCAGGTATCGGATGTGGACCTCGCGGGAGACCGTTGCTTAAACCTCACGCACTATATTTCTGAAGGCGTGTTGTTGGATGCAGACGACACGTGGCGGGTTATGCGCCATCTATGCAATTTATGGGGCTATCCCGTTGCTCTTCGGGAAGTGGATCCAAACGGCAAAGTTGTTGAAAAATACGTGTTGGATCCAGAAGATGCTTAGATAGAGGTTAAGCTTTGTGACGGGCTACCATACGACTAATGTGAGCTGCAGAAAGCAAGATTACACCACTAATCGTGAGGTTTGTTTCGTAGGCTTCAAACATTTCAACAAACGCTCCCAAAATAAGCAGGGTGCCACCGGTTAGTATGAGAGCGACAATAGCAGGCGTCAGTCGTTTTGCATTCTGAGATGTGAAGAATACAGATGCAGAGACTGGGATCGCAATGAGCACCAATAATTTGTGCACCATCTCATTCTCTGAAAACGGTCCAAGAAGTGGAAGCGCAGACACTAGAAAGGGAAGAAGCAAACAGTGAGCTAGGCACAAAAATGACAAAGCAACAGCAGTGATGTCTGCCCAGCCTGAAGCGGGGGGAGTTGTCTGTACTTTCAATTTGCTCTCCAATAAGGGTCTTGAATTGTATGAGATTAGAGATCTGAGAAAGAGCTCAACATCAATCTTCCATATTGTAATAGTGTAACGAAGCGAAATATCAATAAGCTAGTTGCGTATTAATGCATCAAAGCAGGGGATAACGTTTAAGAATAATATATTTTGGCGAGATATTTCGGGGATACACCAATTGAATATGCAGTGAGAAATACAACATTCAGCAACTGCGTCTTTATGAGCCCCTTTGACATAAATCTTTCTGCAGATGTCGTGATGCAGGTATTCGATTTTTGCACAATACCCAGCTTTTTCAGTTTTCGACGCAAATCAACATCTTCAAAAAGTGGCTCTTGAGAGCATCCGCCTATTTTCTGATAGTCGCGTTGTCTAAAGAAATATCCCTGATCACCAAATGTTGTGAGCTGACAATCAAACCGGCTAAAAAATTCATACAACTTCAAAATAGGGTGATCAGTAGAGAACTTTAGATGAAAGCAACCAAGGGAAACTTTCGGGTTTTTCATTGTGGTGATTATTTGCTGTTTTACATTTTCAGTAATTACGGAATCTGCATGAAGGATCCAGAAAATGTCTCCCGTGGCTATTGCGGTGCCTCCGCATATCTGAATGCCGCGGCCTCGAGGGCTATTTAGAAATTCTACTCTACTGTCAGTAAGGAGCGCCTCTATACCGCCGTCTGTGCTTCCCCCATCCGCGATAATTATTTGATGAAAATTCAGTTCTGAAAGTTGTTCAACCAAAGGCAAAACAGATTTGATGTTATTGAGGAGGGGGATAATGACACTAATTGTGGGGGGATGTGTCATGAATTCGCCTACTCGGTGAGACTAATCGATTGAATAGCGGCCGCTTGCTCAGAGGCTTTTCTGACGTTTTTCAATATTTTGGGCGTGTCCTTAAACAAAGCGCGATTGATCATAAAGCGTGGGACTGGAATGTTGGTGGCTAGTTTGGACTCATAAAAAAGGCGTGTCTTTCTACCTTCGTCTATTCCTATGAAAATCCAACGACCCTCCATGACTTTTAAATCTCCCCCAACGCGTTTGAATACAATACTTTGTGGGTAGATATAATCTGATGAAAATTCGTTTTTTGTTTTTGGCCAGAGGCGACTTAGGGAAAAAACGTGAAGTCGCGTATCGGAAATGACTTGGCCATTTTCGTTGGTTGAAGATTCCAACACTTCACATTTTTTGAGTTTGGGAACGATATTGGGCGCGTTGGCGCAATCCACCATAATTTTCCAAACGACTTCAGGAGGGGCATTGATATCAATGGCTGCTTTCACGCTGCCAGAATTGATGCCGTCTTTGGATTTTTTGGATTGGCTCTCAACGAAGACATCGCCACTCTCCAGAGTAGCGATATCCTCGTCAGACAATACCGGTTCGGCTATTGTTTGAAAGGGGACTAATAGCCAAACTAATATTGTTATCGAGAATAGCCTTCTAAGCACTTTTTTTGCCTTCTTGTATCAATGTACATCACTCGGAATTAGTGTTGGGCGAGTTTAACTTCCAACTGTATTTGTATTTATGGATAGTGGAAATGTTGGCCAATTTTTCTTTGAGAGCGGGTGATGCGTATTGTTGAATATGCGCAATGACATTTTCATCTGTAGTCCCAAAATCTTCTTTAAACCATTTATAGATAGATGAAACTTGGAGCCTATTTTTGGCGAAGGTAACACCGCGAGGGTGGTTCACATAACTGATTGCTGCTTGCGTTAGCTTTTCGTCCAATCCTTCCACAATAAAGGGCGTGGTTGAAAGGTTTGGGCACCCGATTGATGCGCAATTTACGGCATAGTGAACACGTGGTTCGTTCCAGAATTTACGAAGAATGCCATGTTCTACATTGTCCAAAGAAAGCTTTGTGCCATTTACTGTAATAAGCTTTTTCTTCCATGGGCCGGGTAGGAGACCCGATCGTATTTTGAGAATTGAACTGACTGGATATTTGTTCAGGATTTCATCTACTGTAACGGCATTGTACATGTTTACCCAATAGACAAAGGCTTCTTCTTTGTTGAGTGTTGTGGGGTCAATCATTTCCAAAGATTTGATGTAAGACTTCAATAAAGCATGTGCTTCAGTGGTCACCGCTGCGTAATCAAATTGAACTTGATTGTCTTCTGTTACTGTTGTGAATTTTTCCAAAAAGTCTGCCCAAAGGGATTGGTCAATGATTTGAGAGCTGGCGTCATCATATGAATTGAAGTCGCTTAGCTTGCTTTGCGCATTTGCGGCAAAAGGGGCGGTCATCAGGGTGAGCAATAAAGTAAGTGTTGAGATGAGAGCCTTCATAGAAAACCTTTGGTACTTGAGAATTTCGTTGTCATCAAAGGTGCAATAGAGCGGGTACACACACAATTCACAAATGGGTGAGCGAATAAAAGAGTAAAAAATACAAAGGCCGCAACACATGACATGTTGCGGCCTTTTTCTATTTGCGTTTCCTAAACCTAGTTTGGAGTTTAGAAGCGTCCACTAATTGTGAAGCGTGCATTTAGCGGTGCGCCAACAGTAGCTTGGTGCGTGCTGTGTGCGTTCGGGAAGTATGTTTCATCAGTCAGGTTTTCGATGTTTAACTGAAGACGGAACTGTTCTGAGATGTCGTAATAAGCCATTGCATCCACACGAGTGTACGCTGGCAAAGTTGGGTGACCAGAGGCGTCAGTTCCAATATCTAAGTCAGAGATAAAAGATTCATCCTGATATGTAGCACCTAGACCAAGACCGAATTTCTCGTTGATGTCGTAGGCACCCCAAACAGAGAATGTGTTTTCAGGTAATTCACGAGGAATTTCGCGTCCTTGGTCGGTTTCTCCTTCAAGATAGCTGTAGCCAGCTGTAATGAAGAATTGTTCTGTGATGTTCCCCTGAATTTGAAGTTCTACACCTTCAACTTCAAGACCTCTAATTTCAAGTTGTTCACTGTTAATGTCGTCTCTGTCTGCGCGCGTTTGTTCATTTTGGAAGTATGCAGCAGTAAAGCTAATGCCTTCAATGAAATCCCATTTAACACCAATTTCGGCCTGTTCGAAGTAATCAGGATCAAGAGTTGCAGAAAGATCGCTAATGTTCGCAAATTGTCCACCTGAACGAGGTAAGAAGCTTTCGCTATAGCTGGCGTAAAGAGAGAGATTTTCGATTGGCTTTACAACAATACCTGCTCGAGGAGAGAATTCTTCATCTTTACGGCTTCTTGGCGTGGTTTCGACGGTGGTACCATTTGTGTCGTTGTATAGACTTTTGTTAACTTCATCAGCTGAGAAGTCGAAACTGTCAAAACGTGCGCCCAGAACAACATCAATGTATTGATTGATCTCAATCTGGTCTTGGATGTAGAGGGAGAATACTTCAACATCAGCCTCAGTTTTGTCGTTCAGGTTTGTGAATGCCATAGAAGTTGCTTCATTGGAGGCATTCACGCCGACACCATTGCTGAAGTTTAAAGGGGCAGCGATGAAGAATGTTTCACGGTCATTTCCAGTGGTGTCGAAAACAGGGTTATATCTATCGTTGTTGTTTTCAGATTGAATGTATTCAACACCACCAATGATAGTGTGTCCGATGCTTCCTGTTGTAAATTCGCTTACAAGGTTACCTGCAACCACAAAATTTGTGCGTTGGGTAGTGTCTACGTAACCATCTAGATCAACTGTTTCTGCGCCACCAAAATCGTCATCACTTGCTGTGTAGTTGGCCGCATAGAAATTGCGGTAAAGCTTATCATAATCACCGTAGGAAACCGTGAAGTTACCTTTGAGATTATCAGAGAATGTGTGTTGTAGGCTGGTACGCAAAATGTAAGCGTCCAGTGTAGTTGTGTTTAGTTCAGGGTCACCGAAAACGATGTCTTTTAGGCGTTCAATCGGCTCACCATCAGCGCCTGTTGGAATACCACGGTCGATGAAACGTTCATGGTTTAGGTATTCCGCCGATAAGTCCCAAACCGTGCTGTCGCCAATATTAATGCGCGCCGTTGGGTTTATGCCGAAATTGTCACCATCAAAGAAGTCGCGGTCGTTTTTAAGGTGCTCATAATAAGCGTTTACGCGGAATGCTGCTTGATCATTGATAATGAAATTGCTGTCGATTGAGCCTTCATATCCACCAAATGAATCAATGCCGGCTTTGTATCCTGTGAATTCTTCGCCAACTTTGGCTTTTTTAGTTACACGATTAAGGACACCACCTGTTCCGCCACGGCCAAATAGTAACGCGTTGGGACCACGCAGGATTTCAACTTGTTCTAGATTGTAAAGTGGGCGGTAGTACTGAACATCATCACGCACACCATCGAGATAGAAATCAGCCGTGGAGCGAACGCCGCGGAAAACAACAGCGTCACGGTGGCCTTCACCTTGAGATGAATTTACCCCAGGTGTGTAATTAATGATGTCTTCTACACTGTTGAAACCACGTAGGTTAATCTGTTCAGCATCAACGATTGATAGGCTTTGTGGCACGTCGATAATTGGGGTGGGGGCTTTTAGGGAGTTAACTTGGTCAGCATACAAGTATTGGCTCGTAACAACTGTAGTTTCTTGTTTCAGTGGAGCTACATCGTCTGCGTGGCTGACGCCAGTTGAGATTGCGCTGGCTGCTAGGGCTGCACTTGCGTAGAGGGCGGCTTTTTTCATTATACTCTGACCTAATTGCGAATAATTATTAAGAACGCAATAGCTTCAGTTGAGAATGAAAATCAACTGTAAAAGTGACACACTTTGCTTTGAATGAGAATTACTCTCAATTATGTTGTCATTTTATCACACTACCTAATGGCATGAAAACAAAAGGCCGTTGCAATTGATGCAACGGCCCCAGTTAAAAGTATGTTGAGTCTCAATTAGATCGGCATTTGAGGGCAAACTAAGAATTTCTCACCAGTTTTCTTGGCGTCATAACGACGAACAGTATCTGCATCCAACATATCTGTTAGAGAGAGTTCTTCTGTGTAGTTGCTTGCAAAAGTCGTTGTTAGTTCTTTAGCGACACGTGTCCGCAATCTTACAGCGACTTCCATGCCAGCTTTTGCAAGGAAGTTTGGCAATAGCCAGCCTCCAACACCCCAAGCCATACCATAGCCGCGTGATAGTGTCGTCGGAGCTGTGTCTAGGCCACCATACAGATATACTTGTTTGTGTTTGACGGAACCGTAAATGCTGTAAGCGCCAGGTGTACGTGCGGCCGCTGCTTCCATTGCTGACAGGATATTAGATGCCAAGTGTCCGCCACCTGTTGCGTCAAAAGCTAGAGTAGCACCGGTTTCGTGGATCGCATTAATAAGATCCTTCATGAATGTTTCTTTGCTGCTGTTAACAACATATTTTGCGCCCATATCACGCAGCACTTTCTCTTGCTCATCTTTACGAACGACATTGACGAGGTCCACACCATCAGCTTGACAAATTCGGTTTAGCATTTGTCCTAAATTCGATGCAGCGGCTGTGTGCACAAGAGCTGTGTGGCCGTCCATGCGCATTGTTTCAATCATACAAAGCGCTGTAAGAGGGTTCACAAAACTAGATGCACCTTCTTTGGCAGTATTGCCTTCAAGAAGCGGAAGACAATTCATTGCATCTACAACTTGGTATTGAGCGTACATTCCGCCGCCCATCGCAGCCACCGTCTTGCCAAGTAGGCTTTGAGCGTATTCGCCAGATCCGGCTGCCACAACAACACCCGCGCCTTCATTTCCGATTGGGAGAGCTTGGTCGTAGCGGGCTTTTAGAGCTGGCATGATTTGCGGTGCGATCGGAGCACTAAGGACTGCCTTTGACCCATCACCTGATGTTGTAGCTTGTGATGAGTCAGATAGACCAAGCATTACCGCTAGATCAGAAGGGTTGATTGGCGTTGCTTCAATGCGGACAACAACTTGATTTTCAGTTGGTGTTGGCATTTGTTTTTCAACCAATTCCATACGAAGTTGACCTTCGGATGAAACTGTTGAGCGCATTTGAAGATAATTTGCAGGCAATGACATGGTTGGCTCCCTAAAATAAGTTATTGTTCTTTTTCTTGTAGTTTGGCGTAGGCGTATTCACCGCCTTTTTTCAATGCAGCTTGATAAGCAGGGCGGGCGTGTATTTTCTTCACGAAGTCTTGGATGACAGGGGGAATGGTGTCTGGAGATCGCATCGTGAGTGCTTCCAATGGAAAACTCATCATTATGTCGGCAGCTGTAAATTCTGATCCCGCAAACCATTCATTTTTGGAAAGTGCATCCGACCAATATTTTACGTGGCTGGCGATTTGTGGACCAATGAAAGTCTGGATTGCTTTATCACGGACTTTGCGAACGATCGGACGGATAAGGCCGCCGGCTTTTTCGGGAAGGCGATCAAAAACTAGTTTCATCAAAAGCGGGGGCATTGCAGAGCCTTCTGCATAATGAATCCAATGGTTCATGGCCAAACCTTCATTAGTGGAAAAGTCTGGGTTTAGAGGCCCGTTGCCATAGATGTTGAGAATGTAGTCAAAGATTGCCCCAGTTTCAGCGATAACTTTGCCTTCATGTTCGAGGACGGGTGATTTTCCCAATGGGTGAACATTTTTAAGCTCTTGTGGAGCTAACATTGTGACTGGGTCACGCTGGTAGGATTTGATTTGATAAGCAAAACCTAATTCTTCTAACAACCACAATACACGTTGCGATCGCGAGTTGTTTAGGTGATGAATAGTAAACACAGGCAGCCCTCATTATTTTGTTTGTTGATTCAAAATTATGCACGATGACGTGATGCTGCAAGCGTATTTTAGCGTTACCTTAGGTGAGTTTGGGCGCGTTTTAATACGCAAAATGAAGTGAAAATGATTATAAATACACCTCGTTTTTTTAGGAGTAACCTTTCTAAGCGACTGTAATTAAAAAGAATAATTACATTCTGTTTTCAGTGCTGTGCGATATCAAAAAATGGTTCAATTTTGCTACAAAAAATTTGAACAAACGTACAAAATAATTGTTTGGAACGGCATTATCTGAGCAATTTTGCGAGCTTATCTGCGTTGTAAGTGACTATTCCAGAGGCTCCAGCGCGTTTGAAAGCAGATGTGATTTCAACAATCGCGAGCTCTTCGTCTATCCATCCACGTTCAGCTGATGCTTGGATTGCAGCGTATTCGCCAGAAACGTGAAAAACAAAAGTAGGGACTTTTAGCTCGTTAGAAATTCGTTGAACAATATCCAAATAAGGTAGGCCTGGTTTGACCATCACCATGTCGGCACCTTCTTCGATGTCTAGTGCAGTTTCTCGAATTGCTTCTTCTGAGTTTCCAAAATCCATTTGGTAAGTCTTTTTGTCACCTTTAAGAGCAGTAGCGGACCCAACTGCTTCGCGGTAGGGGCCATAAAAGGCAGATACATATTTCGCAGCATAAGAAAGGATAAGCGTATTCGTATATCCGGCGTGTTCTAGGCCAGAACGAATTGCGCCAATACGTCCATCCATCATATCGGAAGGTGCGACGACATCTGCTCCGGCTTGTGCTTGAACAAGAGCTTGCTTGACCAGCAACTCCGTCGTCTCATCATTGAGAACATATCCATCGTTATCGATAAGACCGTCATGGCCATGAGAGGTGAATGGATCTAACGCAACATCGCATATGATGCCAACTTCCGGAGCGGCTGCTTTCATAGCGCGAATGGCTTCAGGCACGAGACCGTTAGGGTTGAGAGCTTCGGTGCCCGTTTCGTCTTTTTTTGATGGATCTATGTTGGGGAACATCGCTATGGCGGGGATTCCAAGATCCAGCGCTGTTTTTGCTGTTTTAACAGCTTCCTCGATGTTCAACCGATCCACACCTGGCATCGCTTGGACGGGGATGCGAGGTTGTTCTCCATCATGAACGATAATTGACCAGATTAGATCGTCAGCTGTAGGCCGTGTTTCACGTGTTAATCGGCGCACCCAGTCTGCTTGGCGAGTTCTGCGTGGACGGTTTGCAGGAAAGGCCATGATGATACTCTCTTTAATGTGGTCTTTGATACAAGATTTAGAAAAACAGTCGTTTCACAGACTTTTGCATGAAGCAACGTTTTGAAACGTCCATTGTGCTTTTTTGTAACTGTTCTAGTTCCAATTGCCATGCGGCAAGGCGTCTGCGTGGAATTTCTTTAAATCCCATGCTTCTATAAAATTTTCCATTCCAAGGCACATCGCGGAATGTTGAAAGTGTTATGTGTTTGTAATCATGGTCACGTGCCGCTGAAATCGCCTCGAATACAAGTTGGCGTCCTAAACCGCGCTGTCCATGTTCAGGTAGCACCGAGACTTGATCCAAATACAGGCATTCTTGCTTGTGAGAACACAAAGCGAAACCGATAGGATTATCTCTCTCATCTGCAGAGATCCATAATAACCCATCGCCTAAACCCTGGCGCAGTTTCTCTTCGGGAATAGGTTGTAATTGAGCAGAAGTAGGCCCCAAATCAATCAGACCAGTATCGCGAAAAATTTCGCAAGATTTAATATCAATAAGTTGAAGCGTCTCAACTTCATCCGATCTGGCAGGGCGCAGTCGAAATATTGTCTCGTATTTATAGGCAAGATTACTCATGAGAGAATGTAAGCTTTAAATTTCTTATCAAGATATAAATATGACTGCTTTTGGTCGTTTAGCTGGTTTATTTTACACACGTCGGTCTGGCGGCAAATTAAACAAGAGTTCAAATCTATAATTCGGGAATGAGTAGGAAATAAGGCTCGGTGCAGTGATGTTGTTTCGTTGGGGGCATCTGATCCTGCTGTCTTGTTTCTTTTGAAGGGGGAATATAGAACCCGTGAAAATATAAAACGGGACGATTAGGGTTAGCTCTAATCAAAATACAGTGAGATAAAATGAGCAATTCAGAAGTAGTGACACGTCAATCTGGCGTCGTTGGACATATTACACTTAACCGCCCCAAGGCACTTCATGCACTGAACACTGCCATGTGTGCTGAGATTTCTGCGACGCTGGCGGAATGGAAAGATAATTCTGACATCAAGCTCGTAGTTATCGATCATGCTGAGGGTACGAGAGGGTTTTGTGCTGGGGGCGATATTAAACCAATGGCCGTATCAGGGCGGGGAGACGGTGTCGAAGTTAGGAAATTCTTCGAAACAGAATACCGTATGAATGTTCAGCTATTTGAATTCCCCAAACCAGTTGTGTCCTTTATCGACGGAATAACAATGGGCGGCGGTGTTGGCTTGAGCGCGCATGGCAGCCACACAATTGCGACTGAAAATACTGTGTTTGCAATGCCAGAGACTGGAATTGGATTATTTCCAGATGTCGGCGGAGGATGGTTCCTACCACGTTTGGGGGCTGGACTTGGAGAATGGCTTGGATTGACGGGTGCTAGACTGAAAGGGGCTGACGTAGCTGCCGCTGGAATTGCGACTCATTATGTGGAAGAAAGTGTGCTGGCAGCCATCAAAGAGTCTGTCATGGGTGGCGAACTAGATTTATTGGAAGCTATGGAGTGGGATGAGTATGGATCCTTTAAAAAGCATCTAAATACCATCAATAAGTGCTTCGATAAGACAAGCGTGGAGGAAATATTCTCAGCGCTGGAGGAAGACTGCAGCGAATGGGCACTAAAGCAATTGTCTATTATGAAGAGCAAATGCCCGTTTTCAATGAAAGTTACTCTGCGCCAATTGAATGAAGGCGGAAAGCTAGAGAGCTTCAGAGATGTTATGGCTATGGAGTTTCGATTAGCTAATCGCTCTGTGCGCCGCGCAGATTTTGCTGAAGGTGTTCGTGCTGTTGTCATTGATAAAGACAATAAACCCAAATGGTCTCCTGCATCATTGGAAGAAATAGATGAAGCTGATTTGGAGAAAATGTTTAGCCCACTAGAAGAGGGTGAGTTGAGCTTTGTTTAGGGGATAAACACATTATGGTTTCTAAGAAATCGCAGGTTTATATAAAATATTCTGCGATTTTCTCAGAAAAAAATTGACAAAAATTGCTAGAAAGTTGCGATTCGTTATTTAGCATTAGCATTTTGTTAGAATCATTTGGGTAGTTTCGTCATCAGCCAATAAAAACAAAATGTATAGTGGTGATGGTGATGATGATTGAAGCTAACGCATCTAAAATGGATGTGGACGATACTATTGAATATTCTTTTCTAAGTTCTTTGTCTCTACTCGAGCAAGCGCACCGTCGTTTGCACGATGTTGTAAAAGACAATCTTGAACGTTCTGGTGAGCGTTACCTTACAGGTGTTCAAGCTCTTCTTCTTTATGAAATTGGTGAATCAGAAACACCTGCTAGCACTCTTCGTGCTCGTGGAGCGTTTGCTGGTACGTCAATGTCGTACAATGTGAAGAAGTTGCAAGAAGGTGGTTACCTTGTGCAAACACGTTCGGATGATGACCGTCGTACAGTCTTACTTAAGTTGACTGAGAGCGGTTTGGACGTGCGGAGCAAAGTTGCACAATTGTTTGACCGTCAAGCGCAGGCTCTAGAGCCAACAGCGTCTGTACGTAATGATGATTTGCAGCACATGAACAAGACAATTTCTCGTCTTGAGCGTTTCTGGTCTGACCAAATTCGCTACCGTCTCTAATTTATAGAGGCATTCAAGTTTAAGCGGGCGTTTAATCAGTTTCCCCGAACTGATTTTGAGGGGCACCTGCAAAAAAGGCGCAATACTGTGAGGGTATTGCGCCTTTTTTCTTGTTTCGAGTTTTATTGCGGAATTTTTGTCCTATATTCGAGTACTGATTAGGCAAAATTGGGAGATCCGTGCTTGTCTAGTATGAACTTTAAAGACCTAGTGCGACGTTTATGCAGTTTTCTTTTTGGAAAAAAAGAATTAGTCATAACATTAGAAACGCACCTGGTTTAGTCTTGAGTCGGATGAAAGTGCGTCCCGGGTATGCTGCACCAAACTAGGAGCGCAGAGAATATGAGACATCTACACGCGTTTGAGGAAGCTTTGAGTTCCATTAGATCAGAGGGACGTTATCGCGTTTTTATTGATCTAAAACGGCATCGCGGTGAGTTTCCACGCGCGTCGGCTCGCTATGAAGACGGCCGTGAACAAGATGTAATTGTCTGGTGTTCAAACGATTATTTGGGAATGGGGCAAGATTCAGATGTACTGGATGGTATGCATGAAGCGATTGATACGTTTGGTGCTGGGTCCGGTGGAACTAGAAACATTTCTGGAACAACACGCTATCACGTGGATCTAGAAAAAGAGTTAGCCGACCTTCACGGTAAAGAAGGAGCTCTCTTATTCACATCTGGTTATGTTTCAAACGAAGCAACGCTTTCAACAATCGCCAAAATTTTACCTGATGTAATTATATATTCTGATGCGTTGAACCACGCCTCAATGATTGAAGGCATTCGTCGTTCAAATTGTGCTCGTCGTGTATTTAGGCACAATGATGTCGAGCACTTGCGGGCCCTTATGGAAAATGATCCTGAGGATGTGCCAAAGCTAATTGCCTTTGAGAGTGTTTATTCGATGGATGGTGATGTTGCGCCAATCGAAGAGATTTGCGATCTGGCAGACGAATTTGAAGCGTTGACTTACATTGATGAAGTGCACGCTGTTGGGTTGTATGGTGAAGAGGGAGCCGGCGTCACGCAAAGAGATGGTCTGGCTGATCGTATTGATATTATTGAAGGTACATTGGCCAAAGGTTTTGGGGTCATGGGCGGCTATATCACTGGTCGTTCGGCTGTGATCGATGCAATCCGTTCAATGGCTCCTGGATTTATCTTTACAACGTCTACTTGTCCGGTTCTTGCTGCCGGTGCTCTAACTTCTATTCGCAAGCTTCGCTCGGACGAGGGACGTGAATTGCGTCGACGCCATCAAGAAGCTGCTGCAATGTTGAAACAGAAGTTCAGAGACGCAAAGTTGCCTCTGATGGAATCTGAAACTCACATCGTTCCATTGCTTGTTGCAGACCCAGAGCGTTGTAAGGCGTTGTCTGACACTCTACTTCATGATTTTGGAATTTATGTTCAGCCAATTAATTATCCTACGGTTCCAAAGGGAACGGAACGCCTACGCTTCACACCTTCTCCAAACCACACGGAAGAAATGATGGATGAATTGGTGTCCGCGTTATTGGCAATTTGGGCGCAACTTGGACTCGAACGCGTCGCTTAGTTGAAGAATTTACGTCTTCCTGTATCCTCAAAATAGATGAGTCTTCTATTTTGAGGTGGCTTTATGGCTAAGAAAAGTGCGCGCGAAAAATTAGCTGTCAAGAAAGAGAAAAAGAAGGTCGTCATGGAAAAGGCTGTATGGGGAATGCAGCCGGGTGAAAGCCTAGTCGTTCTGACACCTCAAATTGTTGATGATTACATCAAGAATATTCCATACGGACACACAAAATCTATCGATGATATGAAAGCTGAAATGGCTGTAAAAGAAGAGTGTGATGCGACTTGCCCACTTTCAACAGCTATATTTGTACGAATGGTGGCCGACGCAGCGATAGAAGGTCTCAAAGAGGGGATGTTAGCCTCCGAGGTCAGCCCATTTTGGCGATTGATCGATGGGCAGCACAAAATTGCAAAGAAAATTGATATAGATTCAAAGTGGATTGACGAGCAGCGTGCGATGGAAGCAGCGGATTAGGTTTTGTCTTAGATTAGGTGATTGTAGAGAATGTCTGGTTCTTCACAAATGTATCTTGAGTTTAATCAAGTAGGAAAGGCGATGGAAGTGCGCGCTGTGGATGCGGGGGACGGATTGGAAGTATCGTTTATCGCACCTGTAAACACTCCCGAAGCAGAAATCACTTTGATTGCGCGCCGCAAGCTTGCCTATGTTCGGCGAAAATTAAGCGGTACAGCGTCAAGCAGTGATGAAAAGAATGCTGGTAAAAAAAGCCGAGATTCTCGACGAGGAATTGTTATCTAGTTCGCATACAAAAAAGCCAACCCGAAGGTTGGCTTTTTTAATTGAAGAAATTTAGCCTTTACGGCCACCTTTTCCCAGGCCTATTTTCTTTGCAAATTCCGATCTTCTTGCTGTGTAGCTAGGAGCAACCATAGGATAATCTGCAGAAAGCCCCCAACGTCTGCGGTAGTCGTCAGGTGACATATCGTAGCGTGAGCGTAAGTAACGCTTCAACATTTTTAGCTTTTTGCCATCTTCAAGACAAATAATGTACTCTTCAGTTACAGACTTGCTTATTGGAACTGCAGGTTTTGGGCGCTCATCTGCTTTTGTCTCAACTGGACTGGCTAGATTTGAAACTGTCGCATGAACTGACTTGATTACATCAGGCAAGTTATCAGTAGGAACTGGATTGTTCGAAACGAATGAAGATACGATTGTTGACGTCATTCGCATGATTTCGTTTTGAGATAGGACTTTATTTTCTATTTCGTCTGTCATTTATTCTACCAATATACGCGCTTTTATAAGCATTTTAAAAGTTCACTGCCAAATAAGTTAATAAAATTCAAGTATTAGTTTAGAATATAACCCATTACTTCGAAGTAAATGAAATTTATTTTCTGTAATGAGCAATTCTGCATAGTTTTGCTTGAAATCTTGCCAATTTCAGTATGAAGCCTTACGTGGTCTGAAAAGAAATCATGCGAGTTTGGAGAATCATATGACATCGTCTGCAAAAGGCTTGTTCACAAAATCAATTAAAGAGTCTGATCCTGAAGTATTTGCATCCATTCAGGATGAATTTGGGCGTCAATCTCAACAGATTGAATTGATTGCTTCTGAGAACATCACATCTCGCGCTGTTTTAGAAGCGCAGGGTACTGTTCTGACAAATAAATACGCAGAAGGGTATCCGGGCCGTCGTTATTACGGTGGTTGTGAATTTGTCGACGTCACAGAAAATTTTGCACGTGACCGCGCCAAGAAATTGTTCAATTGTGAATTTGCAAACGTACAGCCATCATCAGGTTCGCAAGCAAACCAAGGTGTGTTTCAAGCTTTGATCAAGCCGGGTGACACGATTTTGGGGATGAGCCTTGCCGCAGGTGGTCACTTAACTCACGGCGCGAAACCAAACCAATCTGGAAAATGGTTTAACGCGGTTCAATATGGTGTACGTGAAGACAACCACTTAATTGATTTTGAAGAAGTTGAAAAATTAGCTCTTGAGCACAAACCGCAATTGATTATTGCTGGTGGATCTGCTTATCCGCGCCAAATTGATTTTGCTAAATTTCGTGAAATTGCAGATAAAGTTGGCGCCTTTTTCATGGTGGATATGGCGCACTTTGCTGGGCTTGTTGCTGCAGGTGAGCACCCAAACCCACTTGAATTTGCAGATGTAGCCACAACGACAACACACAAAACATTGCGTGGTCCTCGTGGTGGAATGATCCTCACAAATAACGCTGACATAGCAAAGAAAGTTAACTCTGCTATCTTCCCAGGTATTCAGGGTGGTCCATTGATGCACGCAATCGCAGGTAAAGCTGTTGCATTCGGTGAAGCATTGTCTCCTGACTTTAAGGTGTATGCCAAGCAAGTCATCGATAACGCACAAGCGATGGCATCAGCATTAAAAGAAGGTGGGTTGGACATCGTCTCCGGGGGCACCGATACTCACGTGGTTCTTGTAGATCTTCGTCCCAAAGGCGTAACCGGAAAAGATACTGAGGAAGCGCTGGAGCGTGCTTTCATTACTTGTAACAAAAACGGTGTACCTTTTGATCCAGCGCCTCCAATGGTAACATCTGGAATACGTGTTGGGTCACCGGCTGCAACTTCACGCGGATTCGGGGTTGAAGAGTTCACGCAGGTAGGTCGTTGGATTGTAGAAATTGTAGATGCTGTTGCATCTGGAGAAGACTCAAGCGCTATTGAGGAAAGAGTGAAAGGTGAAGTTATCGAAATGACGGCGCGTTTCCCAATTTATGACGGTCCAATCGCAGGTAAATAAGCTTAAGACCGAAAATAGTAGTTTGGCCGTTTCAGTGGGATCATTGAAGCGGCATAAGAATAGGAGTTGCAGGCATGCGTTGTCCTTTTTGTCAGTCGAGCGATACAGTTGTACGTGATAGTCGATCTGCTGAAGAGGATACGGCAGTTCGTCGTCGTCGCGCATGCCAGACTTGCGGTGGACGATTTACGACGTTTGAGCGCGTTCAATTGCGAGACTTAATGGTCTCCAAAAGAGATGGAAAAAAAGCTCTTTTTGATCGTGAAAAATTAGCTCGATCGATTAAGATTGCACTTCAAAAACGTCCGGTAGACGAAGAACAAATTGATCAGATGATTTCTGGTATCGTTAGGCGTCTTGAAAGTTCAACCGAGGAAGAGGTGACTTCGGTTGAAGTTGGTGAGCTTGTGATGGAAGCTCTATCTGCTTTGGATCCTGTTGGATATGTGCGTTACGCATCTGTTTATCGTGATTTTAAAAATCCATCAGATTTTGCCCGTTTCATTGAAAAGCACACTGCAAAACTTGGTGATGCGGATAAAGAATGAGTGAAGTAGACTTTCCAAAAGTTACGCTAAAATTAGCAACTTCACTTGATGGACGTATTGCGACGTCTACAGGTGAGAGCCAATGGATCACGGGAACTGAAGCACGCCAAATAGTGCATCAATTGCGTGCGGAGCATGATGTCGTGCTTGTCGGCTCAGGCACTGCATTAGCCGATGACCCCATGTTGACTGCCCGAATTGACCCTGAACCAAAGGTGCAGCCAACGCGTATGGTTGTTGATAGCAGTCTGCGAACGCCTCTGACTCATAAGATTGTCGAGACAGCAAAACAATATCGAACGATTTTAGTCTCAGGCCTTCATGTTGAAGAAGACGATGAGCTTCCTTTTGTTGCAAAAAGTGTCGATGTTTGGAGCCTGGCTATTGCGCCAGGTGGAGGTGTGTCTATTCGTGCTCTGCTGACGCGATGTGCTGAAGAGGGGATTTCTTCGATTTTTCTGGAAGGTGGAGGCAAGTTGGCTGCATCATTCTTGAAGGGTGGACATGTCGACAAAGTTGAATGGTTTCGCGCACCCATGATTATTGGAGGTGATGGAATACCCTGTCTTGCATCTCTTGGAATAGAGCAATTGAATGAGGTCGCTGACTGGGAAAGAACCCGATTAGAGGTTTGCGGAAAAGATGTTTGGGAAAGCTTTTCTAAAAAACTTTAGGCCTAGCAATTGGACAAACTATTGCACTGCACCTAAATGAATGTAGAAGCCTTTGTAAGGCATATTTTTTAGTTTCAAAGAAAGCATCGGAATGTTTACAGGGCTCGTCACTGATCTAGGCCGTATTGAAGATGTTAAAGATGAAAATGGCGTGCGTCGTTTTCGTGTTGAAAGCTCATATGATGTGAGTGACATTGAGATGGGTGCTTCCATCATGCATTCAGGCGTATGCCTAACAGTCGTGGCATTTGATCAGAATGCAGATGGTTGTTGGTTTGATGTTGAAGCGGTGCAAGAAACATTAGACAAGACTGTATTAGGCAGTTGGATCGGGGGCACGAAAGTTAACCTCGAGCAAAGCTTGGCTTTAGGCGATAAGCTTGGTGGACATTTTGTTTTTGGTCATGTTGATGGCGTTGGTGAGGTTATCTCTGTCACCCCTGAAGGTGGCTCAAGACGCATCCGGTTCGCTTTACCAAAGACGTTGTCTAAATATGTTGCAGAAAAAGGTTCGATCGCAATTGATGGGGTTTCCCTAACGGTGGCTGCCGTCGGCGAAGAAAATGGTATAGACTGGTTCGAAGTTGCGGTTATCCCTCACACTTGGGAAGTTACTACAATTGGTGAGATGTCACCCGGTCGCAAAGTGAATCTGGAAGCAGATATGCTCGCACGGTACGTCGCGCGTATGCTTGGTAAGGAATAAGAATTAAATGGCTGAAGATTTTTCAACAGCAATCTCCCCGATTGAAGAAATCATTGAAGATGCTCGTAATGGCAAAATGTATATTCTTGTGGATGCAGAAGACCGCGAGAATGAGGGGGATTTAATTATTCCTGCGCAGTTTGCGACACCGGATCAGGTGAATTTCATGGCCAAATATGGTCGTGGGTTGATTTGTTTGGCGATGAACAGAGATCGTGCACGTGGTCTGGATCTAGATATGATGGCGCGTGAAAACCGTGAGAGCATGCAGACGGCCTTTACAGTTTCGATCGAAGCAAAAGAAGGTGTAACGACTGGTATTTCAGCGCACGATCGTTCTCACACTGTTGCAGTTGCGATTGATCCGACTAAAGGTCCGGATGATATTGTATCTCCAGGACACGTATTTCCACTAGTTGCTAGAGATGGTGGTGTTCTTGTACGTGCAGGGCACACTGAAGCTGCGGTCGATATTTCGCGTTTGGCAGGACTTTATCCAGCTGGTGTGATTTGTGAAATTATGAATGATGATGGTTCGATGGCTCGATTGCCAGAACTTGTTTCCTTCGCTCAATTGCACGGCCTGAAGGTTGGTACTATCGCAGATTTGATTGCGTATCGTCGCCGTGAAGACCGTTTCCTTGAACGCCGCATAGAATCTGATTTTAAATCCGCTCATGGCGGCGAATTTCGCTTGATCGTCTTTAAGAACACAATCGATGACACAGAACATGTTGCTCTTGTGAAAGGGCGTATTTCTGGAGATGAGCAGACGCTCGTACGTGTTCACCGCGTTGACTTCCTAACCGATGTACTAGGACAAGCTGGTGGGCGTGAAGACGCCGTACAAAAAGCGATAAAAACTTTAAGTGAGTCTGACGAAAATGGTGTTGCTGTTTTTGTGCGCATGGGCTCCAAGGCCGACCTAGCGACGCAATTAGGCGGTGTCGATGATGGGAAACCTGACCCATCCGCTCCATTGCGTGAATATGGGATAGGGGCTCAGATTCTAAAAGATCTCGGTGTTCGCCGTATGATCGTGATGAGCAACCATGAACCTTCTTCACTTCCTGGACTTGACGGATACGGTCTGTCGGTAGAGGGATGGCGTGCGTTTTCTGGAGACGAATAGATTATGAGCGATATTTCCCCACACATCTTGATCGTGACTTCACGTTATTACGAGAAAATTGTGCTTGAGTTGGAAGCCGGTGTTGAAGAAGCATTGGATCGTGCAGGTGCAACCTACGAAACGATTGAAGTGCCGGGAGCTTTCGAAATCCCGGCCGCCATTCGAATGGCAATGGAAGCGGCCGAATTTGATGGCTATGTCGGGCTAGGGTGTGTCGTGCGTGGCGAAACATCTCATTATGATTACGTATGTGGAGAAAGCGCGCGTGCAATGATGGATATTTCGCTCCAAGGCACGCCAATTGGTTTTGGAATTCTGACTGTAGAGAACCAGGATCAAGCTTGGGTGCGGGCCGACCGAAAACAAAAAAATAAAGGTCAAGAGATTGTCGATGCAGTAACCGCAATGGTGAATTTATCGCGTCACTTCTCTGATGTGGATGTGTAGATGACGAGTAAACCAGCCTTGGATAAAGACGCTGCAAGAAAACTTCGTAAAGTTAGCCGTTCAGGGGCAAGACTAGCTGCTGTGCAGGCGTTGTATCAGATTGAACAAACAGGACGCTCTGGGCGCTCTGTGATTGATGATTATTGTGAAGACGGAATCGGTCTTGATGATGAAGGTCAGCCAATCGAAGCTGCCGATCCGGAAATCTTTCGCGATACCGTCGAGGGCGTTATTGGCGCGTTGGATGATATCAATACTGCAATCGTAAAACGTTTGGCTGATGGCTGGAAGATTGAACGTCTTGATGCAACATCGCGCGCTATATTGCGAGCTGGTGTTTTCGAATTGATGAAACGTGATGATTTGCCAGCTCAAATTATTCTGGATGAATATGTTGGGATTGCCCACGCATTTTTTGACGATGCTGAACCACGTTTTATTAATGGATTGCTGGAAAATGTACGTGAAGACGTGCGTGGAAGTGAGTAGTTGAAATCCATTTGATCAGGAGGCGGTATTATGAATGAGTTTGATGTTATCAAATCTTGTTTCGCACCGCTTGTGACGTCGCCAAATGCTTATGCGTTGAAAGATGATGTTGCGTCTGTAGAGCCTCCAGAAGGCCGAAAATTGATCATTACGACGGACACTCTTGTGGAGGGTGTCCATTTTTTACCGGATGACCCACTCGAATCTGTTGCTCAAAAATTGGTACGGGTAAACGTCTCTGATGTTCTGGCTAAAGGCGGAGTACCTTGGTCGGCCGTTTTAACACTTAGTTGGAACAAAGAACGAAAGACATCACAGGTTCAGCAGTTCGCGGATGGCTTGAAAGCTGATCTTAGACTTTGGGATATTTCGTTATTGGGCGGAGATACAACATCAACTCCGGGGCCGATGACTGTGGGATTGACCCTTTTAGGTCATTGTTCTGAACGAGGTCCAATTCTTAGGTCGGGCGCTCAAATTGGTGATGAAATATGGGTGACGGGCACAATAGGCGATGGCGCGCTTGGGCTGAGGGCGGCTAAATCTTCTTTGGAAGATGTTTGCGAAGAAGATAAAGCGCTGTTGGCTTGGAAGTATCGGGTGCCTGAACTGCCTGATGGCGAGATTGCGAGAATTATTTCTCTATATGCGATGGGCAGTGCAGATATATCTGATGGTTTGCTTGCTGACCTTGGCAATATTACAGAAACGTCCAACGTGTCTGCTGTAGTGAATGGCGATGATGTGCCACTTAGTGAAGCCGCGCAGGCGTGTTTGAAATTGGGAAAATTCAGCAAGCTTGACCTCTATACAGGCGGTGATGATTATCAATGTCTATTCACTGCATCTCCTGAAAAAAGAATTGAGATATTGAATGCAGCGAAGGGGGCAGGAATAGCTCTTGCCTGTATCGGGCATATTGAAGCTGGGCAGGGTGTTTTTGTACAGATGAGTGATGGGCAGCGAGTGAAGCCCGCAAAAACCGGCTGGTCTCATCTGTGATTGATCATCAATAGTTGGAAATTAAACTGCCTTCAAAATAACTCATTCCAATAACGGAGTTTAAACTTCTCTTGTTTAGCCTATGGAGAGCTATCAGGAGACTTTAATGCGCGGCTTTTCAAAATTTCTTGCAATTTGTGCCCTTGGGCTTGCCGTTTCAGCTAGCGGGCAATCTGCATATGCAGCTGGCGATGCAAACAAGAAAGAAGAAAAAGAGATCAATCGTTCTGTTGAACTCAATGCGATGGTCTTCCCCGTGTTTGATAAAGATCGTGAAATTATCAACTATCTCTATGTAAATGCACGTATGTTGGTTGCCGATGGCAAAGGTGTTTGGGATTACCGTGAGAAGGCACACATTGTGCGCGATGTTGTTCTTCGGGCGGCACACCGGAAGAGTGTGCACTTAAAAGGCAATTACTCACGCATCGATGAAGAAAAAGCTGAAAAACTATTTGTTGATTCAGTGAACAAAGAATTGGGTGAAAAAGCTTTCACTTCAATCACATTTCTTCAAGTTGCTAGCCAAGAGCTTGGCTAGCATTGTAGTCATTTATCAGATTATTTAGACTTTAATTTTGTACGTTCTCTTACGAACCTGGTCCGTTGCGTTCATCGTCACCTAGGCCAGATGGTAGACCTGCTCCTATTGTTCCAAACAATTGCTCAAGAATGCCCAGCTCGCGACCACGTGTAGGCGTTTCCCGAGATACATAGTTTATGACTTCACCCGCATCCATATCGTATGTGAGTACATCGGTAACTTGATCTTCTTCATCAAATTGAATTGCCACAATATTGCGTCTGACGACCTTCGGACGGTGGTAAGTCAACTGCTCACGCGTGGCTGACATATAAACCCAAAGGCTATCATCAAAGACACTTGTTGTTGACGGCGACCCTAAACGCGCAATAACAGTTGAGCGCGTATCAACTGATGGTTCGATGTCTGCAGGTAAAACCTGATCAGGCAGATAGCCATGAAAATTGCGAGAAGCCTGACAGGCATTTAACGCAAGAATTGCTGCGCAGGCTGTTAAAATCTTAAACTTCACCATATGAGGAACTCCAACTCGTCGATACTGTGGTAACGGGTTGAGGTGTTGTTTGGCAAGCGGAGTATAGCAAATGGGACTGCTGAAAAGTATTTTTCTGGGAAAAAAAGCATTAAAAGCCATTCCAGAGGGGCTTCACATTTCAATAATGGAGCAATCGCTTCAGCCAGCTTTCTTTGGAGATGGTAAAGTTGGCGACTCTTTTGCCGGACGGTTTGAGATTGTGTCCATTCATGCAGCTTTGTTATTTCGTCGGCTAAGAGAGTGTGGAGATGCCGGAAACGACCTTGCTCAGGATACATTCAATGAATTGTTTTCTGGCTTTGATGATGCTCTGCGTGAGATCGGCACAGGAGATCTTAAAGTTGGAAAGAAAGTCCGTGTGATAGGTGAATCCTTTTATGGGCGCGCTAAAGCTTATGACGATGCGCTTGCCTCCGATGAGGAAGATGCGTTGAAAGATGCAATTGTGCGCAATATGGAGCTCAATGAAGAGTTTTCTGCTGTATTGGCGAAATATGCAAAAGAGGCCGTGTCTAATTTTACAAGGCAATCAGAGGAAGATCTGTTGAGTGGCAAAATTCAATGGGCATCCTCAGAAGAAGTTTCACTTTGGGCACCCAAGCACTAGCTAACTTAGTTAGACGTGTTAATAGGGCAGGAAACAATAGTTAAGTATGGGCAAATTTAATGACTGAAACTCAAGTCATTTCCATTGATGGCATGGGCGGCGATGACGGCGCGCAAATGGTCGTCGCGGGACTGGATCTGTTTGCAAAATCAAATCAGGATGTGCGTTTTCTTGTATTTGGTGATGAGGCGATTCTAAAGCCGCTTTTGGATGCAACACAATTTGCAAAAAACAACTCTGAAGTTCGTCACACCGAAAAAAGTGTGTCCATGGATGCAAAACCTGCTCAAGCTGTGCGGCAGGGCAAGGGCACCTCGATGTGGGGCGCTATCGAAGCTGTAAAAAAAGGAGAAGCATCTGCTGTTGTTTCTGCTGGAAATACAGGCGCATTGATGGCTATGGCCAAGCTAATATTGCGAACTATGGAAGGTATCCATCGTCCAGCTTTGTGTGCGAGTTGGCCGACTAAAAACGGTATGAGTGCTGTGCTGGATTTAGGAGCAGATATTACTGCCGATGGAGAGCAACTCGCCGAGTTTGCGATCATGGGTGAGGCATTTGCGAAAGCCGTGCATCATAAAGAAAACCCAAGTGTTGGTCTACTTAACATCGGGTCTGAAGATATGAAGGGGAATGATGCTCTGCGTTACGCGGCCTCACTTCTCAATGACCCCAAAGTGACTATCAATTACACCGGTTTTGTTGAGGGGAATGATATTTCCTTTGGAAAAGCCGATGTTGTAGTAACAGATGGGTTTACTGGAAACGTTGCTTTAAAAACTGCAGAAGGTGCGGTGAAGCTTATAGCCGAGTTTATGAGGGACGCTTTCAAATCGAATTTAATGGGAATGATAGGGGCTGCCCTTGCGGCACCTGCATTAAAGCGTCTAAAGAGTAAAATTGACCCTAGGGAATCAAATGGGGCAGTTTTCCTTGGTCTGAAAGGTATTGTCGTTAAAAGTCACGGCGGTATCGACGCATACGGTTATGAAAAGGCAATTCGCGTTGCGGCTGATATGGGAAGCTGCCACTTTGCTGAATTCATAGAGCCACGTCTTGCTCAGCTTAAAGAAGTTGTGGAAGAAAACGAGAAGAAAAATCAGACTGATACTGAGGCGGCTGAGTAAAAATTGAGTACCAATCAAACAGAGTTTCGCTCCGTAGTCACGGGTATTGGGGGATATCTTCCAGAACGGGTTTTGACGAATGAAGATTTGTCGAAAATGGTCGATACCGATGATAAATGGATCACTGAACGTACTGGGATCAAATCAAGACATATTGCGGCTGATGGTGAGTTGACCTCTGATATGGGGGTAAAAGCAGCATTAAAAGCGATGGAAGATGCTGGCGTCTCTGCAGATGATATTGATCTAATCGTATGTGCTACAGCTACACCGGATAAAACATTTCCGGCGACAGCTGCAATCATTCAAGCTAAATTAGGCATTCAACAAGGGGCTGCGTTTGATATCCAAGCTGTTTGCTCTGGATTTGTGTTTGCTATGGCGACAGCTGATAATTACCTAGCGCGTGGGCAGTTTAAGCGCGCGCTGGTGATCGGTGCGGAAACTTTTTCTCGTATTATAGATTGGTCAGACCGCGGCACGTGTGTGCTGTTCGGTGATGGCGGAGGAGCCGTGGTTCTAGAACGACAAGACGCAGAGCAGGCAGGTGAAAGCGGAGTGTTAGGTGCTCACCTTCGCACTGATGGGCGCTATGTTGATCTGTTACACGTTGATGGTGGGCCATCTTCAACTCAAACAGTCGGCCATTTACGCATGGTTGGAAATCAAGTGTTTAAACACGCTGTAAATAAGATTTCTGAATCAGTGCGAGTGGTAGCAGGTGAAGCTGGGTTAGAGTTGGGAGCTATTGATTGGATTGTTCCTCATCAGGCAAACCAACGAATTCTTTCCGCCGTTGCAAGAAATCTAGGTGTTGAAGAAAATCGAATCGTATCTACAGTAGCTACCCACGGAAATACTTCTGCCGCATCTGTTCCTCTCGCGCTAAATGAGCTGAACAAATCTGGCAAACTGAAAAAGGGTGATTCGGTACTAATCGAGGCGATTGGTGGCGGGTTATCTTGGGGTGCTGCGCTGTTTCGACTTTAATTAATGAATGGTAAATAGATGTAATCGTTCATTATTTGATGTAAACACACTTAACAAAGTCAGCATCTCGGGTTATGTTGAATCATAAACTTGGAGCGGCTGGCGTGACTGAAAAGACAATTACTCGAGCAGATATCGTTGATGCATTGGTGCAGGAAGTAGGCCTCACCAGGCAAGACTCTAGTGATTATCTAGAGAGAGTCCTTGAGATGGTTTGTGAAGAACTGGTCTCTGATAACTCTGTAAAGCTAGCACGTTTCGGAAATTTTGTAGTTCGGCGCAAAAATGCGCGGGTCGGGCGTAATCCTAAAACAGGAAAAGAAGCCCCTATAACCGCGCGCCGCGTTGTCACGTTTAAACCATCTCCTTTGATGCGTCGTCGTGTGGAATCCGCGCTCGCTTCAAAGGAATAAAGAATGAGTTCAATCGCTGCGAAGATCATCCATGATGATTTGGCTGAGATAAATCAAACTTCAGATGTTGTTTCTAGCCGTGATGAGAGCAGAAAAGTCTCAAAAGCTCGTGCGCTAAAACGTAAATCAGCAGAAGCTTTTCGTACAATAGGTGAGGCAGCGAAGGAGTTGGGTCTTAAAACGCACGTGTTGCGCTTTTGGGAAACAAAGTTTTCGCAGATATCACCAATGAAAAGACCCGATGGTAGGCGTTTTTATCGCCCGGAAGATATGTTGACGGTTCGGGCAATTCAGATTCTACTTCATGAGCGTGGAATGACGATCAAAGGTGCTCAACGGTATTTGGAAACAACGCCGGTTGCTGAGTTGCTAAATGAAGAGAGAATGACAATGCCTGTTGTTGCTGCTGGAAAATCTGTTCGTGACCTACAAGATGTAGTTAGAAACGCTGTTGAAGGTGGTGCTTTCAAGGCGGTAGCAGAAACCGATGGTGAAGCAGATGTGCCAAGAGAGCGTTTGGATCGTTTGTTGCAAGACCTTACAGGTTTAAAATCACGATTGGATGAAGTTCGTAAGGTATCCTAAAGCGCGGATCTGAATTTAAAGAATGGCTCTGTATTTTCGTATTGGAATGCAGAGCTTTTTTATGTGTGAAGTATCGAAAATTAGACGAGTTTTGATTGCAAGTCTCCAAGGGCTAGCTTATAAGAGCTGACTTGATTTGTCGGAGCGTGGCGCAGCCCGGTTAGCGCACTCGCCTGGGGGGCGAGGGGTCGCAGGTTCAAATCCTGCCGTTCCGACCATTTTCAGCATGCAGGGTTACTGAGGAATGTATGTTTCTCATCTTTGCCGGACTCCTATTTCTCCTAAAGTTTCAATTATTGTGCATCGCTTTGTTCTTTTACTCGCGTGCATACCTAGTTTGAATGATGAAGACGTCACCGAACGAGCTTAATTATCTTTTCAGATTGCTGAGCAAGTTGAGAGAAAAAGAAATGAAATTCGGTATTTTGTCTGGTGTAGCTTTGTTGGCCTTGGTTGGAGAATCTTTCGCGCAAGAAAGTGTGCAATCAATTTCAGTTGGATTAACTGTACAAACTGAACCTGAAACAATTTCTGTGAGCAAGTTTTCTGATGTCATGTTCCACTATGATGGGGGGGATTTTTATACAGTCGAAGGGGCTGCAGGGATGGATGCGACGCCTTCTGCCTGTTTAAAAGTAAGTACCGAAGAATTCGACATGAGGTTTGAGACCCAAAATGCTGCAAATGGTATTTTTCCGACGCTGCAAAACGCCGAATTAGATGATTTTGTGACGTATGAAATAGGACCTTCGTTTGATCTAACCTTTGCGCCTAACACTGAGGGCAAAGTCAGTGGGGATAACTACGTAATCGATGGAGCGCAAATGAGGTATTCAACTGCTGGGCAAACCTTGGGAGAAAATGGGTGTGCATCGGATGAATATCAATTTGGTTTTTTTGTGTTTCTACATGCTTCCGAGCATCATGCAGACCGCAGAAGTTATAAATCGGTTATTGAGAATTCAAGCATGCAGGCAGGAAATCCATATGTATTTACCGACACCGTTCTTATAACTTTTTCTCCAGCTTTGGGGTAATCTATAAATTCGAAAGAGAATTTAAGGTCAATCAAAAGATATGATTTATTGACGCATTCAAGGTGAAATTACTTGCGAACACTGTCCAGAAGTGCCAATTGCTTTGGGCATTGTTTACGGGTGGCACGATGTTAGAGTCCTTACTCTCTTTTTTTGAAGTATACCCTTGGGGCATATACGCCTGCTTTGTAATTCTTCCGTTTATTCAGGAAGATGCGGCAGTATTGGGCTCTGCAGCGGCAGCTGTTGCAGGGCTTGGTGAGCCTATACTCCTAGGTGTCGCAATTCTTCTCGGCCTCTCACTTAGTGATTTGTGGAAGTATTGGGCGGGCCGCGCAGCGTTAGAACACAAATGGGCTAAGAAATACGCCGATAAGCCGAGTGTAAAAAAAGCAAGAGATAATGTTGTGAACCATTTGGCAAAAAGCTTGATGGTTGTAAGATTTGTGCCTGGTACACGCATACCGTTTTATGTCGCTTCAGGCTTTTTCAAAGCGCCGTTTGACAAGTTTTCGTTCTTTGTCGTGTTCTCCGGCTTGGTCTATATTCTTCTGGCTTTTGCTTTGTTTTACGTCTTTGGCGAAGTGTTTGGTGAGCAAGCTCACAAGTATTTGCCGTTCATTGCATTAGGCTTGGTCGTCTTGGTTGTTGGTGGGCAGTACTTACGTATAAAATTGCGTCCCACTTCGCCATTGGAAGAGGAAATTGGACACGTCCATGAGGATGAGCAGGTTAGCAAAACGACAAATTAATGCTCATATAACTAGTTTTGCATGCAACCTTAAACAGAAAAGCTTGTCCCGCATCCACAAGACGCGGTAGCATTTGGATTGTTGATTTTAAAAGATGAACCGATCAATTCGTTGACAAAATCAATCTCGCAACCCTCAAGAAAAGGCAGGCTTGTTTCATCTACAACGACCTTGGCTCCATCTCGTTCGAACACAAGATCGTCTTCATTTGTGTCATTGGCAAAGTCGAACGTGTATGAAAAACCTGAACAACCACCGCCAAGTACACCAATGCGCAACATGGATGCATTGCCTTGGTCTTCAAGGATAATTTTGATGCGGTCAGCTGCTGATTCAGTGATGACGACTTTGTCTTGCATATTCGTAACCATACTCGTTTAAAAGATGTGCCAATATTAATCTAAGATTATAATTGGTCCTATAAGGCATAATGTAGTAATAGCGCGCCGAAATTAAAAGCTTTTTTGGATTCATCTTTGATGGTTGAAACATTTATCCCGCCACCTCGTGCAATTTATGCCACAGATCCACTTAAAACTCGTGGTCGAGCATATGAAGAGGGACCGTCAGCGACGCGGACGTGTTTTCAGCGCGATAGAGATAGAATCATACATTCATCAGCGTTCAGAAGATTGAAACAGAAAACGCAGGTATTTGTCGCGCATGAAGGTGATTTTTACCGGACTAGACTCACACATTCACTGGAAGTGGCTCAGATTGCTAGATCAGTAGCGCGTACACTTGGTTTAGATGAGGATCTGGCGGAGGCATTAGCGTTGTCGCATGATATGGGACATCCGCCGTTTGGTCATGCTGGTGAAGACGAGCTTGATGAATGCATGGAAGAATTTAATGGATTTGATCACAATGCCCAAACACTGAGAGTTGTGACACGTTTGGAAAAACGATACCCACATTTTGATGGATTAAACCTGAGCTGGGAAACTTTAGAAGGGCTGGTAAAGCATAACGGGCCACTTCTGACGGATGGTCAATCTATAGATTCACTTCCACAAGCATTTCGCGATTATCCTCAATTAGAAAATTTGGAATTACATACTTTTGCAGGGCCTGAGGCTCAAGTTGCCGCTTTAGCAGATGATATCGCCTATAATAATCATGATATCGATGATGGGATTGCGGCAGGATTATTCACTGTTGAAGAAATCTGCGAAGTTCCTTTGGTTGGAGATGTTTTTAAAGCAGTCCGTAAAGAATATGCGTTTTTGGAACCTAAATTAATTGTTGCGGAGGCCGTGCGTCGATTGATTGGGATTTGGATTGATGACTTAGTCAAAGAAACGCGTCGTCGATTAAAGAAGCATAATCCACAAAGTCCAGAAGATATTAGAGGTCTTGATGAGCCTGTTGTCGCGTTTTCAAAACGGTTGAACGACAAACAAAAAGTGCTTCGGGCATTTTTATATGAACGTATGTATAAGCATTTTAAAGTCAATCGCATGCGATCACAAGCTCGCCGAATTCTACATGAATTGTTTGAGTTGTTTAACAATGAACCTAACACATTACCGCCACCTTGGCGTCAGGATGCGGAGCAAACATCTGGTGAGAGACGTGCGCGCATTGTGTGTGATTACATAGCAGGGATGACTGACAATTACGCTATTGAAGAGCATCGCCGATTGTTTAATCTTGATTCCATGATCTAAGAATCAAAAATAAATTTACTTAAATTTTTATCAATCAGTTTAGGCTGCATAAACCAAATCCACTTAAATTAACCGTGGAAAACTTAGTATGTGGACGGAATGTAAGTGAATTTAAGCTCAATTCTGTGCTTTTAGGCAAATGAAATGACAGATCGTAAAACCAATCAGGCCGAAAAAAAACAGATGGCATACGCTGTATTGCCAGATGAAAATGGTGGATATGAGATACCCGATGACAACAATCGCGGTCCTCTAGTGCTCGCCATGGCGTTGGGTGTCATAGCTGTGTTTGGTGTCGTGGTTTGGAATGCTTATAAGCAAGGAGTGCGTCATTCCGATAGCTCGGCACTTCCGCAAATTGCTTCGGAAGGGGCTTTCAAGGTACGACCGGTAGATCCTGGTGGGCGCGCAGATGAAAACACAAATATTCGCGTGCTAGATCAAGTGGGAGGTACATCCCGAACTGAATTTGAAGCAACCGACATCAATGTACGTGAAGAGCCTGTTCCTGTTCTTGAGAAAGTGGCAATTGAAGCCAATCAATCTGGAGGATTGGCGTCTAAATCAGTTCAACCCGCAGTGAAACGCCAGGTTCAAAATCGGAAACTGGGTGAAAATGGTAAACCAGTTGATTTACGGCCTGGAGCAAAGCCTGCCAGCTCGTCGGTTGTTACTCAAGAAATTAAACCTCGCCCTGTGATTAAGAAACCACCGGTGCAATCTGCTGAGTTAAATGTGACGCCAATCCAGAAGCCTAAGCCACGCTCTGTCACGCCTAAATCTAGTGAAAATACACCTAAATTTTCCAGCGCTGGACGGTTTGTTGTACAGCTTGCTGCCGTAAAAACGACAGATGCAGTCGACTCTGTTTGGAAAAATGCAGGGAAAAAGGCACCAAATCTGTTCCAAAATGCAAAGAGACACGTGCAAACCGTTGACCTAGGGCCCAAGGGCGTGTGGCATCGTATTCAAGCCGGCAGCTTTGATTCGCGCGCAGATGCGAATGTTTTCTGTAAAGCGTACAAAGCGAGCGGGGGAGATTGTATCGTTGCAGAGAAAAAATGAACGCACCAAAAGCTTGCATTCTTAGTGTATCAGGACCTGAACTTCGAGATGAAGAGGCGGTTTTCCTAGCGCAGAATAATCCCTGGGGTATTATTCTGATGGGCCGTTCCATCAAAACTAAAAATCAAGTGCGCGCTTTAGTTGACTCAATTTGGTCTGCACTCGGTCGGCCATGTTTGATCTTTGTAGACCAAGAAGGTGGACGCGTGCGACGTTTGAGGCCCCCTGAATGGCCTGACTTTCCAGCTGCAAAGGTTTACTCCGACCTATATAAAAAATCTCCAGAACTTGGTGAGGAGGCTGCTTGGTTAGGACATCGGTTGATGGCGGCTGAATTGCAGCCTTTGGGAATCTATGCTGATTGCGCGCCTAATTTGGACCTTTCGCATCCCGGTGCACATGACATTGTGGGGGATAGAGCATTTGGCGATACAGCTAGGCAGGTGTCAGCGTTAGGGGCTGCGGCTATTAAAGGATTAATGGATGGTGGTGTGGCGAGTGTCATTAAACACATTCCCGGACATGGGCGCGCCAAGCAAGATAGTCATGAAGCTCTTCCAGTTGTTGATGCAAGTGCACAAGAATTGGAACAAGACTTTTCTCCGTTTTCTGCGTTGAGTGATGCGCCAATGGCGATGACAGCACATATTGCATATCAAGCCTATGATGCAGAAAATGCTGCGACGGTGTCTCGCAAGATCATTCGTGATGTGATCCGCAATCGAATTGGTTTTGATGGATTGTTGATGGGCGATGATCTGGGAATGAAGGCTTTGGGTGGAACGCTTGAAAGTCGAGCTCGAGCTTCTTTTGAAGCTGGATGTGACATTGCGCTGAACTGTTCTGGGTTTCAAAAAGACCCAGAGATTATCCTTTCTGAAATGCGTCAAGTCGCGGGGGCAAGTCCGCGTCTTTCGGGGCGTGCAGCAGAACGCGCAAAATTTGCCGAGGATGCAACACTTCATCGCAAACCCTTTGATATAGAAGCTGGACGTTTCAGGTTTGAGGAATTGTTGGCAAAAGTGGGCGCAGATGAAATTGGACGAGATCCTACCAGTCGAGTCTCTGTGTAATGCGAAATACGCAGGATCAGTCTTTGCGAGATATGTCGCTTAAGGCTGAAGAGGCTGGGGCTGATGAGTTATTCTTTGTTGATATTCATGGCTTTGAAGGCCCATTACATATGTTACTGGAGCTTGCTAGGAAACAGAAAGTAGATCTGCTTCAAGTTTCTATCTTACAATTGGCAGAGCAGTTTTTAGACTTCATTTTGGAGGCTAAAACAAATCGCATTGATTTGGCAGCTGATTATCTTTTGATGGCGTCATGGCTTGCTTATCTAAAATCCAAACTATTATTGCCCAAACTTGATAATAATGAGGATGTTGAGCCCGAGGCTGAGGGGATGGCAAGACGTTTAGCATTTCGACTAGCTCGTCTTGAAGCCATGCGGAATGCTTCGGATGAAATGAGCCATCTTGATATAACTGGGCGAGATGTTTTTTTGCGAGGGATGACCGAGCAAATTCAGATCAACAAAAAAACAACTTACAAAGCCTCGATTTATGATTTGATGAAAGCCTTTGGGAATATTCAGTCTCGTAAATCAAAAATCAGATCACATGTGGTAAGACGCCAACCCGTTCTCGCTTTAGAGAGTGCCAGAAAATCATTGAAAAAAATCGCTCCCAAACTTGATGATTGGGCGGCTATTCAAGGGTTTGAACCTCCCAAAGATGAACCCGATGAAACTCCTAGGAAATCGGTCACTGCTAGCTATTTTGCAGCAGCTTTAGAATTAACCCGCGATCGTGCGGTTGATTTGAGGCAGGACGCTGCGCTATCTGATGTTTATGTGAGGCGAGCAAATACTAGCCGCGAAACACGTCGGGCTGCGGAATAGATATGAGTGATAATTCAGATCCTGAAGCGATCCGCAAAGTCGTTGCGGAGCTTTCGCGCAAAGAAAAACGTAAAGCAAGAGATAGTCTCGAGCCAACCTCAGATGCTGAAGGCGATGAAGTGCCAATGGAAGTGGCTCACGCAATTTTGGGAAATGACATTCATAAACTCATGGATGAAGAGCCTGAGGATGTAACACCAAAAGACTCTGCTGAAATAGAAATTGATGCTTTGCGTCGCGCAGAGGCCATTTTGTTTGCAACCACTAAACCAATTGAAGCTGGTGAACTTGTTGAAATGTTGCCACCGGGAGCGGATGTGGCGAACATTTTGATGCAATTGCAGAAGACATACTCAGATCGCGGTATTCAATTAATGGAAATTGCAGGGGGGTGGCGGTTTCAAACCGCGCCAGATTTGGCATTCCTTTTTGAAGAAACACGCGAAGAGGAAAAAAAGCTTTCGAAAGCTGCGATGGAGACGCTGTCTATCATAGCTTATTGCCAACCTTGCACGCGTGCAGAAATTGAGGATGTGCGCGGTGTTGCTGTGTCCAAGGGAACGCTTGATGTATTGTTGGAGATGGATTGGATCAAGCTAAGGGGACGTCGTAAAACTCCAGGAAGGCCTGTTGTGTATGGAACTACCAATGCCTTTTTAGAACATTTTGGAATAGATAATCTGGATTCATTGCCGGGTCGGGATGAGATGAAAGCGGCTGGATTGTTATCAGCAAATATCCCTGATGATTTTGATATGCCAAGACCCTCTGATTCAGAAGCAGACGATGATTTATTAGAGATTATCGATGCGATTGATGATGATTTGTCGGATCCTTCAGAATTTCACACTGATTTTAATCAGGAAGAGTAAGAATATCTTGCGTTTATATTTGCGAAGCGTGATCATTTAAACTAGATTGCCAGCTGAACACTGGAAAATGCTAAATATAGCAGGAGAGTAAATCGTTATGGGTTTTGGTGGAATTCACCCTTTGCAATTGTTGATCGTGCTAGTTTTGGCTCTTCTGTTCTTTGGTGGGCGCGGCAAAATTTCTGCAATTATGGGCGATTTGGCAAAAGGTGTCACAAGCTTTCGTAAGGGCTTGAAAGAAGGTGATGAGCCAGACGAAACGAAGTCTGCAGAACCTAAATCTATTGATGATGGTGACACAATCAACATCACACCAAACAAAGATAAAACTGAAGTTTAGTAAGGCTTTGGCTTGATGAAAGCCATTCAGGGTTTGTTTTGAAATCCTGCCGCTGGAGTACTCGGGTACATGATCCCTCAGATCGGATTCATTGAAATACTGGTGTTAGGCATTCTTGCGCTCGTCGTGCTGGGACCAAAAGACCTGCCGTTAATGATGCGTAAGTTTGGGCGTATCACAGGGAAAATGCGTATGATGGCATTTGAGTTCCGGCAGAGTTTTGATGAATTAGGGCGTCAAGCAGAGCTTGAAGAGTTAAAAAAAGAGGTCGAAGCTCTTAAAAAAGAGAGTGGTCTGGACGAATTGCAATCTGACTTAGCATCGACCGAAGCAGATATCGCGAAAGATGCCAAAGAAGTTTCAAGCCAGATGAAGGCTGATTTTGAAAAGTCCAATTCTGAGGCTGAAGAAAAGCTAGAAGTCGAAAAAACAAAATTAGATTCTAAAGTGCCGAAAAAAGATGAGGCTGCATCATGAGCCAAGAGATGCTGCCTGCAGGGCATGAGGATGTTGAAGCCAGCCGTGCACCTATGATGGATCATTTGATCGAATTACGATCCAGATTGGTGAAAGTGCTCATTGCAGTTGGTGTGTGTGCTGTGGTTGCGTTTGTTTTTTCACAATACATGTTTGATTATCTCATGCTTCCTTTCGATCGGGCCAAGGCAGAATTTGGCGCTTCAAATGCCATTGATGGTGTGATCTTCACAGATGCTTTCGAGATCTTGTTTATTAAATTGAGATTGTCACTGCTTGCAGGACTCGCGGTCGCATTTCCATTTGTTGCTTGGCAGGTATATGGGTTTATTGCGCCGGGGTTGTATCAATCCGAACGTCAAGCAATGGTGCCATATATCACAATCACACCTTTCTTGTTTGTGCTTGGTGCAGCGCTCGTTTATTTCGTTATCCTGCCGTTTGTAATGCGTTTTGCGTTTATGCAGGAATTTGATGGTGTAACGTTTCTGCCTAAAGCCAAGCCGTATGTAGACTTGTCTCTCTCCTTGATTACAGCATTTGGAATCGCTTTTCAGACACCGGTGGTAATGTCATTGTTGGCTCGTGCTGGTGTGGTCTCTGCCAAGCAATTGCGGGGTGGACGTAAATACGCTGTCGTGGTGATTTTTGCCGTTGCAATGTTGATGACGCCTCCAGATCCATTCTCGCAAACAGCTTTGGCTTTGCCTGTTTATCTTCTCTACGAATTGGGAATTCTCGCTGCATCGCTTGTAGAGCGTAAGCGTGAAACGAAAGAAGATGAAGAAGAGCGCCTCAACGTTTAGGGCGCTCATTCATTGAAGCTCTTTTATTTGCTGAGAAGTGAGTTTACGAGATTACAACCCAACTTGAGCAATTCATTGCGTCTTAGAATTGCCAGCACGATAGAGCCTATCCAAACAACACACGCAGCATAAAAAAGGCCGCCGCCATCATTGTTCGGGTCAATACCTAATGGCGTGAAGAGGTGAAAACTAATCGCACCGGTCATGATGGCCACACCGATGAGTGCGCCAAGACCTTGCAAGGTTTTATAGCCAAGGAAAAGACCTGTTAGAATGAGAAGCGATGCAACCAGTTCTGCGCCACCAATCACATATTGGCTGAACAACCCTGTTTGAGAGAAAACGCCTCCAGCGCCGAGTGTCTCTGCCCAAGCATCTAGTTTGCCAAATATTGTTTGAGTTTCGGGGGCGTTGGTAAATTTAAATCTCAGCGAATCAAGAAAGATGATCGCGATGAAAATTGAGATGACCCAGTGGCCATATTTTTTGATGTACAGCATTCTTCATCCCCTTGCTTTACTATTGTGGGGCAAGGATAGCTCAAAAGGGGCGATAACGCCTACACAATTTCAAGTGAACATGATGTGTGGCAAATGTTATGTGAAGCAAATTGCCAATATGGCTGTTATTTTCTTCAAACAGTGCTATTGCCAATTTCACTGAATAACTATGACCAATTACCTGATTTCAGGAGCTGTAAAAATGCACGATATCCGCGCACTTCGCGAAAACCCAGAAGCTTTCCGTAATGGATGGAACCGCCGTAAGTCGGGATTGGGTGATGTTGTGTCCGAAATTTTGGAATTAGACGAGCAATTACGTGCGGCGGTGCATGAAATTCAAGAAGCCGAGCAAGTTCGCAACAAATCTTCAAAACTGATCGGTAAAGCTAAAGCAACAGGCGATGAAGATGAAGCCAAGCGCTTAATGACCGCAGTTGCTGATGCAAAAGCAACGATGGAAAAAATTGGCGAGAAAGAAGCAGGAATTCGTACCAAATTAGACGACATCCTGCTTGGTCTTCCAAATATTGTTCATGATGATGTTCCAGATGGTGAAGATGAAGATGACAATGAAGAAGTGCGTGGCTGGGGTGAGCCGACTAAATTGGCATTTGCTGCCCAAGAGCACGCTGATCTGGGTGAAAAACTAAAAGACGAGAAGGGCTTTGCCCTGATGGACTTTGAAACAGCCGCTAAGATTTCAGGTGCACGTTTTGTGGCACTACGTGGGAAAATGGCCAAACTTGAGCGTGCTTTGACGCAATTCATGCTGGATGTGCAAACTGAAGAGCATGACTATCAAGAAGTATCGCCGCCATTTTTGGTGCGCGGGGATGCACTTCAAGGTACCGGTCAGCTTCCTAAGTTTGAGGAAGATCTCTTCAAAACAACAAATGATTATTACACAATTCCAACAGCAGAAGTGCCAGTCACGAACTTGGTGCGCGAGCAGATATTATCTGAAGATCAATTACCTATCCGCATGACAGCGGCAACGCCTTGTTTCAGGTCTGAAGCAGGATCAGCAGGACGTGATACTAAAGGAATGATCCGTCTGCACCAATTTACAAAAGTTGAAATGGTATCGATCACTAAGCCAGAGGACAGTGAAGCTGAGCTAGAGCGCATGACACAATGTGCAGAGGCCATTTTACAAAAACTGGAATTGCCTTATCGCGTGGTGAAACTGTGTACTGGAGATATTGGGTTTGGTGCTAAGCGTACCTTCGACATTGAAGTATGGTTGCCATCACAAGATACATATCGTGAAATCTCTTCATGCTCAACGTGTGGTGACTTCCAAGCGCGCCGCATGAATGCACGCTTTAAACCTGCGCCGACAGAAGAAAACAAAAAGCCTAAAACACAATTTGTGCACACGTTGAACGGGTCTGGTTTAGCTGTTGGGCGTACACTTGTTGCTGTGCTTGAAAACTATCAACAAGAAGATGGCTCGATCAAAGTGCCAAGCGCGCTTGTGTCATACATGGGCGGCGTTGAGGTGATTGGATAATTGCTAAAATAGTTCAGTTAGAGGTTTAACTTGGTGCTGAATAAAATTGAAAAAGATGTTTTCTCAAAGTTTTTGTTTGAAGAGGTCAGATTGTCTTTTTCTGAGTCTAAATTAGAATTGATCGACCGAACTTATACTGGAGTGGGTTTTTTTACAGAGATAAGAACACCTCAAAATTTTCCTTTGTTGTATGGCGGGCAGAGTTCAGTGTGGGGTAAAGTTGGAGCAACTTTGAACTTTGGAATAGAGGTAGGTTTTCTAATATTTATTGATAAGGGTATTCCGCGAGCAATCGAAGGATATACTTATGGTGATCAAAGTTGGCCAAGTTCAGTAAAAAATTTTGAACTATATAATCTGTGATTGATTGTAAGTAATATGCAAAGGAAAAGAAATGCGCGTACTCGTCACTAATGATGATGGAATGGACGCTCCAGGCCTTAAGGTCATGGAGGAAATTGCGCGTTCTATCTCTGACGATGTGTGGATGGTAGCTCCTTTACAAGAGCAATCCGGACAGGGGCGAGCTATCACAGTGTCTGAAGCGGTGCGCGTTGATCAACGCGCGGAAAAACGTTTCCGTATCGAAGGCACGCCAACGGACTGTGTTGTGCTTGGTATTGAACACATCCTAGGAGACAAGAAGCCCGATCTTATTTTGTCTGGTGTAAATGCAGGTCAAAATGTTGGGGAAGACACATCTCAATCGGGTACTGTTGGAGCATGTATTCAAGGGATGATACTTGGTGTGCCGGGCATTGCTTTTTCTCAGACAAAAGGCTTTCGCAAAGGGCAGGGGGTAGCGTGGGATACAGCACGTCATTTTGGACCTAAAGTTCTAAAGCGTTTGTTGGAAACTGGCTGGCCAGAAGACGTTGTTATGAACGTCAATTTTCCTGACTGTGAAATAGAAGATGTTCAGGGCGTAGAGATCACTTCGCAAGGCATGCGTGATTTCCCTATTATCAATTCTGAAAAGCGCACAGATCCCCGTAAACGCGATTATTATTGGTTGTCTCACGGTGGTCCAAAATCAGATCCACCTGCTGGAACTGATCTTCGTTGTATCTACGAAGACAAGATTAGTATATCGCCGCTGCACGTTGATTTAACGCATTATGCGTATCGTGATATTCTCGCCGAGTCTTTTGGCGATTTATAAGAGTTTTAAAAAGGTCTTTGACCGTTGAGTATAGTAGATCCTTATAGAGCTGCGCGGCTAGTCTTGCAGCTGCGGCAAGCGGGCGTGATGGACAATCGCGTTATGAGTGCGGTGGAGAAAACCCCGCGCGCGGTTTTTGTCCCGCCTGATTATCGCGACATGGCTTATGATAACCTGCAGGTGCCAATTGCTTGTGGACAAGAATTATCTTTGCCGGTCGTCGTTGGACGAATGCTTCAGGCTCTTGATGTGAAGGAAGATCACTCAGTTTTAGAAGTTGGAACTGGTGTTGGTTATCAAGCTGCTGTTTTGTCTCTGTTAGCGAAACGCGTATACACAATAGAGCGTTTTCGGACCTTGCATGAGAAAGCAGCTGAAACCTTGCTTTCGCTTGAACTGGATAATGTTAGATTGTTCCACGGTGATGGATTATTGGGTCTTCAAGAACGAGCTCCATTTGACCGTATCATTCTCACAGGTTCTATTTCGCGTCCTCCCTATACTTTGGCTCAACAATTAAAACCTGACGGAATATTGATCGCCCCAGTAGAAAAAGACGGTTCACAACACATAAATGTGTATAAAAGAGTAGAAAATCAGGTCGAAAAACTAACTTCGTTAGGGCCTTCTAAGTTTTTACCCCTCATTATTGGCACTGCAAGAGAGCTTTAATTTGCAGGAGGTCGGGTGTTTTTGAGTATCCGACAGTTAAAGAATGAGTGATTCAAAACTGATTTCAATAAGATCAGTATTAACTGTAAGTGTCGTATCATTTGGTGCGATGTCTGGGTTTTTATGTGCGCCAGCTCATGCTCAATCTGGCCGCGAAACTGCCCCTGTTGAATTTCGTTCTGCTGCCCAGCATTCACAATATAGGGTGCCAACACCCAATGAATACGCGCCTGTATCGCAGGGAAGCCCATTGGAAAAACCCAATGTTGAGTATTACGAGAAAGTTGCGAAAACACGCGAGCAGACCGAATTAAAGCGACAAGCAGCTGAGAGAGCTTCAAAGCAGGCGCAGCAGCAAACACAGCAGCAGGTTCAGCAAAGAACAAGCTATCAAGCTCAACAACAGGCGACACAACAAGCCCAACAGCAAATGTCTGGTCAGGCGCAATCTGTGGCGTCACAACAAAACCCGCAAGTATTTCAGCAAGGTGTCGCTCAATCTCGCAATGGGTATGCGTCACCGCCATACGGGCAGGGTGTTCCTAAAACGGTACCGCAAACTTTGTATGAAGCTCCGTCTCAGAATATTCAAGCAGCGATAAACCAGTATCCTGCCGGGCAGACACCTAATTTCCAAACGCCGCAGGTGCAAATACCTCAGACACAAATAAATGTTCCACAAATGGGATATCAGGGGGGGAATATCCCTCCAATGTCGACCCCTGAAATGGCTATGAATATGCCATCCACAAATATCCCGGCGATGAATGTTCCAGCTGCCACGATACCCGCAACGAATATTCCTGGCTCAGTTCCTGTGGAGTTTGGTAACGCAGTTTCAAAGGTTGCGTCTAATTCTGATCTTACAAAATACGCGTCACAAGCTGCGTCAAATACAGGTTCAGTTGTGAAGAGTGCGGCTCAAATCAGCGCGACTGCTGCGACGGTACAAACAATGAATTCGGCGGCTCCTGCGGCTGCTGGTACAGCAATTGGAGTTGCAGGTTCTCTCTTGGGGAAAGGTTTCTCAGCTCTAAAAGGCAAAAAAGACAGAAGTTCGCAAAGGACCGACTTTTCTAATGAAGACCTTATGTCCATGCGAGAGCACGCGGGTTATAAAAGTTTGGACTATGAAAATGCACAACCAGAGTTTCAACCGTCTCAACGTCCGCAAAATCAGCCCCCGCAACAGTTTAGGCAAGCAATAACCAATCAAGCTGGCATCGAACACAGAGCAGCGGCTCAACGTCCACTCACGCAACAGCCGATTTCAATTGCCCAGCAACCGCTCATTAAACAAGCGCCTATGGGGTATGGTGTGCAAGTGCTTCCCGGTGACACATTGTTTAGCTTGTCTGAACGGTATCGCGTTGCGCTGCGGGCATTGGTTGAAACAAACAATCTACAGCCTCCTTTTGCGCTAGAAGTAGGTAGTTTTATTCAGTTGCCGCCTCCAAATATTCATGTCGTTGAAGCTGGTGAGACCTTATATGCAATCTCGCGGCGGTATAATGTCGACACGCGTTCGTTGGCAAACATGAATGCGTTGCCAAAGCCTTGGACAATATATCCTGGGAATGAGATTTTACTTCCGAGTTTGGCAAGAGATGTCATGGCGTCTGAGGCAACTGCCATTGCATCCGCAAAGGCTCAAGAAATTGCATTCGCAAAATCAACTGGGATTGCAGCTCCAATGGTTGGGCATGTAGCAACTGTAGCGTCTCCATCATCTCAAATGGTGGCGGTGAATAAGGTGCCAACTGAGTTGGCTGTTGATGCTGCCAAGCTTGCAAAGCGAAATACAAGCCTTGGGCGTTTTGATGAGGCGGCACCAACTAAGGCAACAAAAATTGTCAAAAATGTAGATTTGCCCGGAAAGGCAAAAGGGTTTGTGTGGCCTTTGCAAGGCAACTTAATTCGAAAATTTGGACTGTTACCAGACGGAAAAAAGAGTGATGGGCTCAACATTGCTGCGCGTTCTGGAGCGCCCATCAAAGCGATATCGGATGGTTATGTTGTGTATGCAGGAAGTGAACTTCCCGGTTTTGGTCATTTGATCTTGATCAATCATGGTGGAGGTTGGGTGAGTGCATATGCCCATGCCAAAGAGCTTTTAGTAGAAGAAGGACAGGCGATTCTTCAAGGACAGGAAATTGCACGAGTCGGTGAGACTGGCTCTGTAGATAGCCCTCAATTGCACTTTCAATTGCGCAAAGGGAAGTCTCCAATTGATCCAACCGGGCATTTAACTGGAAAACAGCCAATTTAATTGCAAATCTTGAATATCCAAAGTGCGTGCACACATTGCATTACGTGGGCCTATCGATATAGTCCGCGGCTGGAATGCGTTGTTAGTTGAGCCTTAGATTGCTCGCTAGCTCGCAACTGCTTTCATAAGAGAGCAGAAGAGGGATAATTTAAGAGGCGTTTATGAGTATCGCACCACTAATTTTTCAAGCTGCTGGAGCAGCTGCACCAGGAGCTGCAGCTCAACCATCATTTCTAATTCAGATTCTTCCCTTTATCGGGATTTTTGCGGTCATGTACTTTTTCATGATCCGCCCACAACAGAAGAAGCAAAAAGAACACCAGGCAATGATCAATGCCGTTGTGAAAGGTGATACAATTATCACGACAGGTGGATTGATCGGTAAAGTTACGCGCGTAGAGGACACTGAAGTCGTTATGGATGCGGGCGAGGGTGTAAAGCTTCGCGTACTGCGTGGCATGATTGCAGATGTTCGTGGCAAGAACACACCACAACCGGCCAACGATACTTCAAAAAGCTAGAGTCATTTAATTATGTTGCAATTTCCACTGTGGAAACGTCTGCTCGTACTGGGCGTTGTGATGCTCGGAGCGTGGTTATGCTTGCCGAACCTGTTAAATGCAGGTCAGCGCGCAGGTTTGCCGGGTTTCGTGCCGTCTGAGACCGTAAAATTAGGGCTCGACCTTAAAGGTGGTTCCTATCTCTTGCTGGAGGTTGATCCAGAGGAATTGCAACAAAATAAGTTGCTAGAGCTTTCGCGCGATATTCAACGGTCGCTCATCAAAAAACCGAACAATGTGAAATTCCGAGGTCGAGAAGTTATCGACGGTGGGGTTCGTTTTCGTGTTGTAGAGCCAAGTCAGGTTGATGAAGCTAAACGTCGGGTGCGGGAACTTTCTTCTCCAGTCGGTGGTATTGGTGGTGCGCAAAGTTTGGACATTAGTGAACAGAACGGTGTGATGACTGTAAAGTTTTCTAATGCGCGTCTTGAAGAACTTGAAGTTGAGGCGCTGGAAGACTCAATTGAAGTTGTTCGTCGTCGTGTGGATGGTTCAGGAACGACTGATCCAAATATTCAGCGTCAAGGTTCCAACAGAATTGTACTCGAAGTGCCCGGATTAGATGATCCAACAGAGCTGATCGAATTGATTCAGCGCGCAGGTGTAATGACTGTGAATTTGGTGGATGATGCAGCTGATGCAACTCAATATCGCGTTGATGAGCCTCGTCTAGGTAAAGTAAAACGCTTGGATGCCTATACACCAGAGGAATATGTTGTTTTTGAAGACCCTATTTTGACTGGATCTGATTTTACATCTGCTTCTCAAGGGTTTGATGAAAACAATAGCCCACAAATTAATTTTACTCTGAATTCACGTGGTGCAAAAGCATTTGGTGAATTTACAACAGAAAATGTTGGAAATCGGTTTGCTATTGTTTTGGATGGTAAAGTTGTCTCGGCAGCAAATGTTAGAACGCCGATCTTGAGTGGTTCTGGCCGCATCACAGGCCAGTTCACTATTCAGGAAGCAAACGCAATTGCAATCGTTTTGAGAGCAGGTGAGTTGCCGGCTAAGCTACAGGTGGTGGAACAACGTGTGGTTGGAGCTGGCTTGGGTGAAGACTCCATCCGTGCAGGAACTATGGCATCTGCCATTGGTCTGGCTTTGGTCGCGGTGTTTATGATTCTTGCATATGGCTTATGGGGCGTCTTTGCAGTCGTATCGCTTGCTGCCAACATTATGCTGTTGGTCGGAGCGCTTTCCGGTCTGGGAGCCACGCTAACTCTTCCGGGGATTGCAGGGATTATTCTAACTATCGGTATGGCTGTGGATGCTAACGTTCTTGTATTTGAAAGAATCCGAGAAGAAAATCGAAATGGTAGATCGCCAATCAATTCGATCGAGATCGGTTATAAACAAGCTGGGTCAACTATTCTCGATGCAAACCTGACAACATTGATCGCTGCGGCTGTGTTGTTTTGGTTAGGATCAGGGCCGGTTAAAGGGTTTGCTGTAACACTTGGGATTGGTATTTTCACATCTGTGTTCACGGCATTTGTTTTAACGCGGATGTTTATGTCTGATTGGGTGCGTACTTTGCGCCCTAAAAAGCTGCCAGTATAGGAGGGATGGATTATGTTACTTAAATACCTTCCTACGGAACCAAAATTCAAATTTATGAAATTCAGAATGGCAGCATTTGCTCTGTCATTGATTTTGATTGTCGGTTCTATTGCAATGGTAGTTACGCGTGGCCTCAATTTCGGGATCGATTTTGTCGGTGGTGTCGTTGTTGAAGTTGAAACACCAACAAAAGTAGATATCGGTGAAATCCGTAGCGCATTATCTTCTCTGGATCTTGCTGGTGTCGAAGTGACAGAGATCAAGGACAATCTCGTTGCTGAAGAAACAGATACAACGATAGCTTTGATCAAAACTAAAGCTCCTGAAGCGACGGGGGACGAAGTTGAAGCGGCTGTGCAAGCAACTGCTGCCGGGATCTTAACTGCGCTGAAGTCCGAATTTGGTGACATTGAAGAACGCCGTAAAGAGGCTGTTGGACCAAAAGTCTCTGGCGAGTTGATGCAAGACGGTATTATGGCGCTTGTCGTCGCTTTGAGCTTGATGCTTGTTTATATCTGGTTCCGTTTCCAGTGGCAGTTCTCAGTAGGTGCCGTTTTGGCCCTCGTTCATGATGTTATTTTGACTATCGGAATGTTTGCGGTGACTCAGTTTGAGTTCAATCTTTCAACAATTGCAGCACTTCTCACAATTGTTGGTTATTCAATGAACGATACTGTTGTAGTATATGACCGTGTGCGTGAAGAATTGCGTCGATACAAGAAAATGTCGCAAATTGATGTGATAGACATGTCAGTAAATAGAACGCTTTCTAGAACATTGCTAACTTCTGGTACAACTTTACTGGCGTTGATATCAATCTTCTTGCTGGGAGGGGAGGTTCTTAGAGGTTTCTCTTTCGCAATGATTTGGGGTGTCGTTATAGGAACTTACTCATCGATCTTTATTGCATCGGCAATTCTGCTGCACACAGGGATGCGCCGTAGCACGATTGCTGGGGGCGAGGCCGAGCCAGATCCTCAAGGGGCCCAAGTATAGGTAGAATAGTACCGTTTTAAAACTCAATCTCTAATTCTTAACGAGAGCGCCCGATTATATGATTGGGCGCTCTTTTTATATCTTGTTCGTTAATAGAAGGTGCTAAGGGTGTTAATTAATAATGTTGTAAAAGCAGATATATCGCCTTTAAGTTGAGGCGATGAGTGATTACTATTTTGTTGAGAATGTAAGGATATATTTTTTTCAAAATTTTTTAAGGAGAAAAAAAGCTTTATTGTTCAGATGTTTGCAACAAATAGCACCGACTCAAAATTCAAATTGTCCAATTGTGCTTAGCATTCTTACTAATTTTGATGGTTAAATTAACCTAACATTTGCACCTGCTGAGGCAGTATCACGCTGTGAAAGCGGAAATGTGGCCGGAATATTCTGTTGTGGGCACTTGATAATCCGTACCACTGATATGTTTTAAGGGTGATACCATGAAGATGAAATTAGCATTGTCGGCTGCTGTGCTTTCAGTAGCAACAGTCTTTGGAACGACTGCTCCGGCATTGGCAGAAGCAAAAGTTGTTAAACAAGTTGCTCCTGAATATCCACGTGGAGCTGAGCGTCGCGAACTTGAAGGTGCTGTATCTCTACAATTTGATGTGAATGATGCAGGTAAAGTTGAGAATGTCACAGTGACTGATGCAACAATGCCTGGCGTTTTCGACAAAGCTGCAATCAAAGCGTTAAGCAAGTGGAAGTTTGAGCCTGGCTCACCAGATGCCGGCGTTAACGTTACGATTAACTTTCAGCTTTAAGATATAAGCGAATCAAAACGGACTGCCAAAGTAGTCCGTTTTTTTGGGGGATAAAAATTAACCATAATTTTTTTGTGGGGCGAGGAAAATATGTCTAAGTTAAATCACAACTTGATTAGAGTACGACTACCAGCAGCATTCGCAGCCGCAGGCTTTACCATAGCTGGCGCGTCGGGTATTTCAATTTCGGCTCTAGATACATCAAGTGATGGTTTAAAAGATGTTGTAAACGAAAAACTTCCTCTGATGAAAGCTGCCGATGGAATGGGCGCTTCCTCATCAGTACTTAAAACCGCAACAAAAGGGTTTGCAGGGGTTTCAAACGAAACTGACCGCACCGCTTCGATGGGCGAGCTCGTAAACTTTCTTGCCGATATCGACAAAAATATTGCTGAATTAAAAGCTGCAGACGATGTAGGGAGTTTATCTCAAGTCGGGTCTGCGGTTGATGAAATGCAAAATGCTGTAAATTCACTAAACAGCGTGGTATCAGACAGAATTTCCGTTGAAAACAGATTGCACTCCGCTATGGCCGATATGCGCAACATTAGAAGCGCGGTTGTTAATGCTGTAGAAGCTCAGCTTGATGAAGCTGATGAGGGTGATATTGAAACTCTTCTGAGAATTAGTCTTTCTGCTAACACAATGAACTCATTGTTCGGCGAAATTGAGCTTTCTACTGAAGTTGGAAACATAGCAGCTGTCGAAGATAAACTTTTCGATCAAGTAGATGAGATTACGGTAAATGTTGCGATCTTAGGCGATGTTGCCAGTGCGGATTTGAAAAACGCATCAAGTAGTCTTGTTGAGTATGCTGACGGCGACAACACAATAGCTTCCATGAAGAGTAGTGTGCTAAAAGCTGAGCTAGAAGCACAATCAATCGCTGGTCAAGCAAATGCAGCTGCTGAAACTCTTGAGGCTGCTACTATTGCATTGGCGCAGTCTATTCGTGCAGATGCAGAGTCAACTGCTAAATCAGCGCTTGGTACAAACACAACAGCTTCTACATTATTGATTTTGATGACTTTAGCATCATTGTTAGGAGCAGGTTTAGTTGGATATTTCTATGTTGAACGTAGAATTTCAAAGCGTCTTACAAAACTGAACAATGCTATGGCTCGCATGGCTGATGGTGACTTTGATGTTGACATGGAAGGTGTCGATGGAAAAGATGAAATTGGCCAAATGTCTCAAACATTGCGCGTATTTGAAGAAAATGGTCTCGAGAGAATTCGTCTTGAAGAAAGCGCACAGAGAGAAGCTGCAGAGCGTGAGAGACGTACGCAACAGATCGATAGCTTCATTGAAGACTTCGATGGTAAGATGAAGGACACGTTCGAGATTATGTCTCGTGCTACTTCTGAATTACAAAATACTGCGTCAGTAATGCGCGGTTCAGCAGAAAACGCTACGAATGAAACTGGCTCTGCTGCCGGTGCTGCGGATCAGGCATCTAACAATGTAAATACGGTGGCTAGTGCGGCTGAAGAAATGTCAGCGTCTATTTCTGAAATCGCAAACCAAATTGTTCACTCAACTTCCATCGCTAAAGAAGCAGTGGATGAAATGCAGGTTTCTAGTGAAAGCGTGAAAGGCCTAGATCGCGAAGCAGAGGCTATTGGTGAAGTAGTTGACCTCATTAACAATATAGCGGGTCAAACTAACCTACTTGCTCTAAACGCTACAATTGAAGCTGCGCGTGCTGGTGAAGCAGGTAAAGGTTTCGCTGTTGTGGCAAACGAAGTTAAACAACTATCAAGTCAAACAAGTAAAGCAACTGAGCAAATTGCCAGCCAGATCTCAAGCATCCAGGCTGCTTCAGGTGGTGCTGTGTCGGTGATGAATAAGATTTCGACGCTAATTAGCGATATAGATACAATTTCTTCATCGATTGCATCTGCGATGGATCAGCAACGCGCGGCAATCATGGAAATCTCTCGCTCCGCACAAGAAGCCGCGAGTGGCGCGCAATCTGTAAATGACTCAGTGCAATCACTAAGCGCTACAACATCCGAAACAGGGCAGTGTGCTCAACAGGTTGAAAGTGCTTCAACTGGGTTGGCTGGAGAGGCCGATCAATTGCAAACATCAGTTGTGGACTTTTTGCAGAAAGTTCGCTCTGCATAATCCATAGTTATAAATCAAAAAGATTAAGCCCGCCAATTGGTGGGCTTTTTTTGTGTCAAATGCCATTAAAAAAAAGCCGCTCTCAAATGAAGCGGCTTTTGGTGTCATAAATCGATGTTTTGTATAGACTTAGCTAGCGTCAGAAAGGTTTTGGTTCACGAAGTCCCAGTTCACCAATTCGTTTAAGAACGTTTCGATGTAAGCAGGGCGAGCGTTTTGGAAGTCTAGGTAATAAGCGTGTTCCCAAACATCCATTGTTAGAAGTGGTGTAACGCCATCTTCAGTTAGTGGTGTTTCAGCATTTGGTGTCTTGCGAACTTCAAGTTTACCGTTTGCAAGAACCAACCAAGCCCAACCAGAACCAAATTGAGTTGCGCCAGCAGTTGCAAAAGCTTCTTTGAATGCTGCGTATGAACCGAAGTCTTCATTGATTTTGTCAGCGATAGCACCTGTAGGTTCGCCGCCGCCTTGTGGTTTCATTGAGTGCCAGAAGAATGTGTGGTTCCAAACTTGAGCAGCGTTGTTGAATACACCGCCATCAGAAGATTTGATGATGTCTTCTAGAGACTTGCTTTCAAAGTCTGTACCTTCGATCATTTTGTTCAGGTTCACTACGTAAGCATTGTGGTGCTTTGCGTGGTGAAAGCTAAAAGTGTTCGCTGACATGTGTGGTTCAAGAGCGTCAGTTGCGTAAGGAAGCGCTGGTAATTCAAAAGCCATTGGAGAGCCTCTTTATTTAATTATGGAATCTAGATTAATTTCACTATCTGACCATATATGATTTCATGAGCCAAACTACTAGCCCCCAAATACGCGCAACAGCAAAAGAGCTGGATTTAAAGTTAAAAACTGTGGATGAAGATCGGTGGTTGGCTACTAGGTATTCGCCCAAGCCAATTCGATCACGTCTGGTTGCTTTTTATTGTCTCGTTCACGAATTGGATCGAACTTTGACAATGTCTGAACCAATGCTGGGGCATATTCGTGTTCAGTGGTGGCGCGAAGTTGTTGAGCAGGTTTATTCCGGTCAAACAGTTCGGTCACACGACTTGGCGCTAGCGTTGAAGGAAGAGCTGGGCTCTCTAGAGCATCTTCTAAGTGATTTTCTTGATCTTTTTGAAGCTTATGACGACGTGTTGGAAAAGGGGGTATCTGACCATAAATCTCGCATTGAGGCGGGGGCTCAGGTGTCCGCTACGGCGTTTAAAATTGTTCGTTTGAAAAACGATGAACATTTGAAAATCGTCGAAAATTGTGGCCGGGCATACATTGCTAGCCGGCTAAATGCCGAAAACACTACGTTATTATATGACCTTGCGAGACGGGATTTCAAAATCATTCCAATCGAGTTTGGAGGTGTTGTAAATCATGTTTCGCTTGTCCCTGCTTATGTGAAATCAACTCGTTTAAGTGGGATAAAGAAACGTTGGCTCATCTTTAAAGCGGTGTGTTCAGGTCGTATCGGAGCTCTGGTGTGAGCCGCCTTTTATGGAGGACGCCTCTGCTTGGGAAATTGATCTTCAATGCTTGGAGGTTAGATGCGAGCAGAAAACTAAATTGGACAAAGGATTGGATATCTAAAACTGATACCATTCTAGAAATAGGTTCTGGGCCGGGCAGTGTATTGTCAGTTTTTAGAGATGCTGGATATTCAATCGAGGGTATCGATGTTTCAGATTCGAGTTTTGCACAAGAATTAGCGCCTAGATTATATGATGGTGAAAAAATGCCTTTTGAAGATAGGCAGTTTAATGTGAGTTTGTTGCTGACAATGCTTCACCATACCCCCAAGCCGGATGATATATTGATTGAGGCTAAGCGTGTTTCAAAATGCCTCATCATTGTTGAGGATGTCTATAACGGTCCAATTCAGCGTGAGTTGACTAAAGTCGCAGATAGCATAACCAACCTAGAATTTATCGGACATCCGCACACCAATCGGTCAGATGAAGAATGGTGTGCGACTTTTGATCGTTTGGGATTAGTTCTAAAATACAAAACCATTTACCGCGTTGCGGGGTATTTTCTGCAAGCGGTTTATGTTGTTGATGTTATCTAGTGCTGTTGTAGGTCTAACCAACCATCAATATCCTTAAGTGCCCGAACTGACATTGCTCGTTTTTTGGCGCGTCCTTTTTCTTTTCCGCGATAACGTTTGCCTGTTTTTGGGTCAACTTTTTCAAATTCAGTGATCTCAGGGAATAGTCCGAAATTGACGTTCATTGGTTGGAAAGTGGCTTTGCCTTCAAGGTGGCCGCCTGTTACGTGAGAGATAAGTGAGCCTAATGCGGTTGTTTCTGGTGGAGGCGGCACTTCATGGCCTAAGCGCTCAAAAGCTGCAAAGCGACCAGCCAGCAATCCCATTGCGGCACTTTCGACATAACCTTCAACACCCGAAACTTGGCCAGCAAATCGGATGCGTGGCTGTGATTTGAGTTGAAGCTTGTCGTTCAATACTTTGGGGCTGTTAATGAAAGTATTGCGATGAATACCGCCTAATCGCGCAAACTCGGCGTTTTCAAGACCAGGTATCATGCGCAAGACTTCTTTTTGCGCGCCATAGGTCATTTTTGTTTGAAATCCCACGATATTCCAGAGCGTGCCGAGTTTATTGTCTTGTCTTAATTGTACGATAGCATGGGCTTTGACATCCGGCTGGTGAGCGTTCGTTAAGCCTACGGGTTTGAGGGGGCCGTAGCGCAAAGTATCTGGACCGCGAGAAGCCATGACTTCAACCGGCAGACAGCCTTCAAAATATGGGGTGTCTTTTTCCCATTCTTTGAATTGAGTTTTGGGTGCTTCATTCATTGCCTTTAGGAATGCAAGGTATTGCTCTTCACTCATAGGGCAATTGACATATGCATCTGTTTCGCCTGAGGGGCCGGGTTTATCATAGCGAGACTGGCGCCATGCTTTGCTCATGTCGATGCTGTCATAGTAAACGATAGGCGCAATGGCATCGAAGAATGACAATTCGTCTTCGCCTGTCAGTTCCTTGATCGCTTCTCCCATAGAGGGAGATGTGAGGGGCCCTGTTGCAATGATGACATTGTCCCATTCTTCAGGTGGAATACCCGGAACTTCTTCACGTTCGATAGTGATGAGCGGATGTGCTTCGAGCTTTGCCGTGACATCTTGAGAAAATGCATCGCGGTCAACAGCCAAAGCGGAACCGGCTGGTACCTGATGGTCATGTGCCGTGGAAATGATTAATCCATTTGCGCGGCGCATTTCTTCGTGAAGCAAACCAACAGCGTTATTCTCATAGTCATCAGATCTAAATGAGTTAGAACAAACTAGTTCCGCAAATCCATCTGTTTGGTGGGCTTCTGTTTTTCTGACTGGACGCATTTCATGCAGAACAACAGGAACTCCAAGATTAGCTGCCTGCCAAGCAGCCTCACTACCAGCCATGCCTCCGCCAATAATGTGGATGGGATCAGGGCTTGATTTTTTTTGATCATCACGTTCTAGTTGTGTCATCAGTTCGATAAGTTCCGAGTTTTTTTGGGGGGCACAATGGAGATTTGTGTAAGAACCACAGGTAATAGATTTGTGGTAGCTTTTTTTGCCTTGTTGATGTTTTTTATGTTTTTGGTAGAGGAGGCAAGAGCTGAAGATTATGCGTCCCATTATGTAAAGGCGATCCAGGAAAAGAATTACTCAGAAGCGATGGTCGCGGCTCGAGCGATTTGGAAGAGGTGGGACAAATCCCATTCTTCCTCAGAAATTCAAGCTTTAGAATTCTTGAATACTGCGTTGAATGCGTCCGATTTTGAATTCATGAATTTAATAATTTCAGATTTGTTTCAAAGTCGCGCTGACGGGGGGCTTGTTTTTCAAAATGAAAGCTTGCTTACTCTGTTGGATGAGTATGTTGCATTTAAAGTTTCTGACAAGCAAAAAATACCCAAAGAGGTAATAAATAAATTAGTCGCCCATGTTAAAAGTTCTAATTCTCAATATCCTATGATTGAGTTGAAAGTAGCTGATCTTCTCGCATTGCAAGCAACTAAACAAGGGCAAGCCCAAATCGCCCATGACTCGTATCAATCTATCGCCCTAATTTGGGAGAAGCAGGGGGACGAATTTATAGACCGTTGGTACTCCGCAAAAATTGTGGCCAATTATATTCATTTTGCGAATTATCAGAATAAAAACGCATTTTATGACATTGCTCAGGCTGAAGAAAAATATCTAAAATATAGTGAATCAAATCTAAAGCCACACCGGACAAATGATCCACATATTTTTGATGATGGTCATGATCGACAAATTAAACTGAGGGCTCAAGGTGATGTGTTAATGATGACTATGGAGGCTTATTGGAAATCTTCTGGTGAGCGGGTCCCGCGTTACAGATCCACCAATAGCAGTCATGAGCATCTTCCTGATGATGCGAATGTTGATCTGGAATCAGACAAAAGCACACTTCCTTTTTGCAAAGGAAAGTTGCTTCAAAAACCAAAAATGAGATACCCAAAGGCAGCACGAAAAGGTTTTAAAGTTTTTGTTGGGTCATCAATGTTTCGAGTTGAGTTGGACGAAAAAGGAAAGCTAATCGACACAGAATTGTTGGCAGTATTTCCATCTCAATTGACGTTTGACGATAAGGCATTGGCTAATATGAAAAAGTGGTATTGGAAGCCAGAAAAAGGTCAAGATTTGTCTAAATGTACAATGGCTACAACAGACATGATTTTACCATTTCAATTCGTGTTGAATTGATAAAGAGGAAATTTGAGATTGACGTTTTTGTACATCCAGTGAAATTCTAGACCCATTAGAATCTTAGGGGTGTTCGATGAGCGATGAAGTAGAGGCGGGTGGTCTCTGGGGGCTAGCTAGATCTTTTCGAGCAGGAAAGAAGTCGAAACCAGCGTTTGAGCATTGTCAAAATTGCGGAACAGAATTGACCGGTCCGTATTGTCACGCATGTGGTCAACTAGCGGACGATTTTCACAGGCCAATTTGGAGCTTAGTAAGAGAAGGGTTCACTGATTTATTATCCTTGGACGGTCGACTATGGAAAACGCTACCTCAATTATTGTTTAGGCCCGGGCACGTCACGCGCCAATACATAGATGGCAAACGAGCATCACAAGTACCTCCATTCAGATTGTACCTGATCGCTAGTTTGATTTTCTTTTCCACCTTTTTCTTATTTGGACCTTCTGGAGACGATGTAGAAACATTGTTTGGGGCAACGCCGAGTGCACAGGAAGCATGTGAAAAAGGGCGTGAAGCCGCGCAAAATGATCCTGATGCATTAGCAAAAATCGAAGAGATGTGTCAGCAAGCCAAAGAGAATGCGCTCGAAGAACGAACGATCGGACAAATCAATCTTGGTGAAGGGCGCGAAGAGCTTTCGAAGCGTATTCAAGAAAACGGTGATATGCTTCTCAAGGAACCACAACGTTTTTGGCTATTGGTACAGAGTTGGGCACCGCGTATCGCCTTTTTATTACTACCGTTTTTAGTAATTGGACTTGCCGTTCTATTTCCATTTAAACGCAACGTTTATGTTTATGATCATGTTGTGCTTTCATTGCATTATCTTACAATGTTGTTTTTGCTATGGACGACGACATTTATTCTGCCATCTTCTGTTGCAGGTTGGTATGTTTGGGTTTTGATGCTTTACCCATTTTTCTACATGTACAAATCATTACGTGTCGTGTTTGACGGTGGAAGAGTGTTGTCATTTTTACGATCATTGATTTTGTGGGGTGGGAGTTTTCTTGTTGTCTTATTCCTTGCGATGATCACAGTCGCGACAGTTACAATAGCTGCATAAGTTGTCGCCACGAGATGGATATGGTTAGACAATAGTTCAATCGTTTATGAGGTTTTAAAATGGCTGATATTCCTGCGGGCAAAGTACCCATCATGGAGAGTGTAAAAGTTGCTTTCTCCTATTTGGGAGAGCATTGGCAGAAATGGCTTCCCGCATGCGCGATACTCGCATTGGCATCAGGTTGGTATCAGATGCAGACCGTTCGTACTGCTGTTGATGCAGCCAATGGGGTGAACTCAGGACTCATTGCATTTGGGGTGTTTTGTATTTTTCTTTTGACCAGTATTATTGTCAGTGTTGGAATTTATAGACACGTGATCAGGGGTGAGTTTACGCCGCCAATTGGTATCGGGTTTGGAATTGATGAGATCCGAGTACTAGGTGTGACGCTTTCATTATTGTTAGTGTTTTTCATTGGCTTTGGTTTCTTATTCATTCTGTTTGTTCTTGCTGCTTCGATACTTGTCGCCAGCAGCGGTCTTGACCCAGAATTAGCTCAAACAAATCCTGAATTGTTTTTACAGCAATTCTCTGAAGCATTGGGGACTGGCAATGGTCCGTTTCTAATTGTTCTTGGATTAATCCTTGTAGCTGCGATGATGTTTGTTGGTGTTCGTTTGGCATTCGTGACGGCTGCGACGGTGTCTGAAGAACGAATGATGGTTTTCCAGACTTGGAGTTTTGCAAAAGGAAACTTTTGGAGAATTATTGGCGCTATATTACTGACCGTTCTACCATTGGCGATTATTGGTGGAATAATCATAGCTGTTTCAGATATTGTAATACTCGGCAGTGCGGAAAGTGATGCTCGTGTAAATGCTTCACTTCAACAGCTATTCATAGTTTCGACTATTGAGGGGTTCGTAAATGCAATCATCTCGATCGCTAGCATCGCTTTGATGGCTTATTTATACAAAGGCTTGCGTCCATCCGATGAAGAATTGGAAAAAATGCGCGAAAAAGCTAATGAATCTTAGTCACTTTATCTGATCAATTTATCCGGTAGCCCCAGCTTATTTGGCTGGGGCTTTCTTTTTGCGCGTCGTCTTTTTTGTCGCTTTTGATTTGGCAGTTTTTGCTGCTAATTGAGCTTTAGTCTTAGCGGGAGCGCGCGGTTTACGTATCGGCTTGTCCGCGGCTTCATGATCTTTCACCTCTGATTTTGAGATTTCCGCTCGAGCTAGAGTTTTCAACTTTTCTTTTTGACGCGCACTGCGTTCAGCTTGTCTTTCTAGGGTTTCTTTCAAGAAATGCCCGGTATGAGACGCTTCAATTTTAATGATGTCTTCTGGCGTGCCTTCGGCAACAATTTGCCCGCCGCCATCACCTCCATTGGGGCCTAGGTCTATAACCCAGTCGGCTGTTTTGATGACATCAAGATTATGTTCAATGACGACAACCGTATTGCCATTATCGACTAGTTCTTGAAGTACCTCTAGCAGTTTTTTTACATCGTCAAAGTGTAATCCCGTTGTTGGTTCATCAAGGATATACATAGTTCGGCCTGTCGCACGGCGAGAGAGTTCCTTTGCGAGCTTAACACGCTGTGCTTCACCACCTGATAACGTGTTTGCTTGCTGGCCAACTTTTACATAACCAAGTCCGACCCGATAAAGTGTTTCCATCTTGTTTCGAATACTTGGCACAGCTGCAAAGAAGTCTTTGGCCTCTTCGACGGTCATGTCCAAAACGTCAGCTATGGACTTGCCTTTGTAGAGAATTTCCAGTGTTTCGCGATTATAGCGCTTTCCGTCACATTCTTCACACGTCACATAAACATCAGGAAGGAAGTGCATCTCAATTTTAATGACCCCATCACCCTGACATGCTTCACAGCGTCCACCTTTTACATTGAACGAGAAACGGCCTGCTTTGTATCCGCGTGCTTTTGCTTCAGGTAAGCCTGTAAACCAATCGCGGATCGGCCCGAATGCACCTGTATAAGTGGCGGGATTGGAGCGAGGTGTGCGTCCAATTGGTGATTGGTCGATGTCTATAATTTTGTCGAGATGTTCAATACCCTCGAGTTTATCAAAAGGAGCGGGAGCAGCTGACGTATTTTGTAGTTTCCGTGCGAGAGCTTTGTATAATGTTTCGATTATCAAAGTGGATTTTCCTCCACCAGATACTCCCGACACACATGTGAAAGTCCCTAGCGGAATATCAACATCCACCTTTTTTAGATTATTTCCTGTTGCACCTTTTAGAGAAACTTTCTTGGTTCTTGTTCCCCAGCGGCGACGATCTGGAATGGCGATTTCTTCTTCACCGTTGAGGTATTTACCAGTCAAACTGTTTTCATTGGCCTGAATATCTTCAGGCGTTCCTGAAGCAACCACTTCACCGCCATGCACACCTGCGCGTGGTCCCATGTCGACGACAAAGTCAGCGGTCAGAATAGCATCTTCATCATGCTCCACAACAAGCACAGAATTTCCCAAATCTCGAAGGTGGCGGAGTGTATCTAGTAGGCGTTCATTATCACGCTGATGAAGGCCGATTGATGGTTCATCAAGTACATAGAGAACTCCAGTAAGACCCGAACCTATTTGGCTAGCGAGACGTATGCGTTGGCTCTCTCCACCTGAAAGAGTTCCGGATGAACGTGATAGACCTAAATAATCAAGTCCGACATCATTTAGGAATTTTAAGCGATCACGAATTTCTTTTAAAATGCGAGAAGCAATCTCTATCTGTTGCTGACTAAGTTTGCTTTCCACCTCATCAAACCAAACTTTAGCATCTTTGATAGATAGTTGTGTAATGTGACCGATGTGTTCATCGCCGATCTTAACACAAAGTGCTTCAGGTTTCAGGCGATACCCATCACATGCGCGACAAGGAGCAGACCCTTGATACTTTGCGATATCTTCACGAACCCAAGTTGAATCTGTTTCGCGCCATCGGCGTTCTAGGTTTGGAATGACGCCTTCAAAAGTTTTGGTCACTTCATAACGGCGTGTTCCGTCATCATAGACAAAGTCAACTTCGTCGGTGCCAGTTCCATATAGAATGACATCTTGGATCTTTTTTGAGAGTTTTTTCCATGGGGCATCGAGTTTGAATTTATATTTTTGGGCGATCGCGCTCAGCGTCTGAGTTTGATAAGGGGACGAAGATTTTGCCCAAGGCGCAATTGCACCTTCATCCAATGTTTTTTCATGATCTGGAACAATTAGATCCGGTGACATTTTTAATTGTTCACCAAGACCATCACAAGACGGACAAGCTCCAAAAGGGTTGTTGAATGAGAATAGTCTTGGTTCGACTTCAGGAAGAGTGAAGCCAGATTCTGGGCATGAAAATTTAGACGAATAAATAATGCGGCGAGGTGTGTCTTCGCCTTCTTCGGCTTTGGCAAACTCAGCGACTGCAAGGCCTTCAGCTAATTCTAACGCTGTTTCAAAGCTTTCTGCTAAACGTTGTTTCATGTTTTCGCGAACAACAATGCGGTCAACAACAACATCGATATCGTGTTTGAACTTTTTATCGAGTGTTGGTGGTTCTTCTAGATCATAAAATTCACCGTCAACTTTAACCCGTGCAAAACCGCGTTTTAGAAGGTCGGCGAACTCTTTTCTGTATTCTCCTTTCCGACCACGTACGATGGGGGCCAAAAGGTAAAGCCGTGTGCCTTCTTCTAAAGCTAGTGTTCTGTCCACCATTTGGGTAACGGTTTGGCTTTGAATAGGAAGGCCAGTGGCAGGAGAGTAGGGAATACCAACGCGGGCCCATAATAGACGCATATAGTCGTATATTTCTGTTACCGTCGCTACGGTGGAGCGAGGATTCCTTGATGTTGTTTTTTGCTCAATGGAAATTGCGGGTGATAGGCCCTCGATTGATTCAACGTCGGGCTTCTGCATGAGTTCAAGGAATTGACGTGCATAGGCAGATAAGCTCTCGACATAGCGACGTTGGCCTTCAGCATATATGGTATCAAAGGCCAGAGAAGATTTTCCCGAACCCGATAGACCAGTCATTACAACCAATTCGTTGCGAGGAATGTCGATGTCTACATTTTTGAGATTGTGTTCTTTAGCACCGCGTACGCGGATGGACTTCAATTCAGTAGACATAAATGGATCTCTGCTGCTGTCATTATTTGTTTGCGTCTTTGCAACTCAATCAGACATAGATGATGAGAACGAAAAGGGAAACTCTTGATTTTTAACTTTTCGGGTTGGGACAACTATTTGCGGATGAGATTGACAAGAAACTGTCAGCAGTAATTTGGGTGACTTTACAATTAGCGCGGCAATGACAAGAACAATAAGTGAACATTAATCAAAAATGTTGTTAACAAATCGTTCCAAGCCATGATAGAGTGTTGGAAGATTGTTTTTAAGACGTATACCGTCTGCCGATTGAATCACATAACTGTTTAGAAAGTCGATTACATGGCCGGATCAGTAAATAAAGTTATCCTCGTTGGGAATTTGGGACGTGACCCGGAAATCCGTCAATTCCCGAATGGGGGATCTGTTGCAAGTTTTACGGTTGCGACATCCGAGAGCTGGAAAGATCGCAATACTGGCGAACGTAAAGAAAAAACTGAATGGCACCGTGTGGCTGTTTTTTCAGAAGGTCTTGTGAAGATAGTCGAACGCTACATTAAAAAAGGTTCGAAAGTTTATATTGAAGGCCAATTGGAAACACGTAAGTGGACGGACAATACAGGGCAGGAAAAATACACTACTGAGGTAGTTCTGCGTAACTTTGGCTCCACACTAACAATGCTTGATGGGCGTGATGGTCCAAGCGGCGGTCGTGGAGTTAGCGAAGACGGCGGCGGGTTTGGCGGTGAGCCACGTCAAATGGACGGCCCACGTGAAGACTTTTCCGCCGACTTGAATGACGAGATTCCATTCTAGAAATCAGGAATACATCCAGAGGGGGAAGATTGATGCAAACAACAAGTTTCTCTCTCTGGAGTTTTTGTGTGCTCGCGTTTCTTTTTACATCGTCTTGTAAAACAGATCAGTTTGAGCAAATTCACAACAAGAAACCAATTGATGTTTCCGGTCTGGTTCAAGATGCGGAAATAGAAGATGCTGCTCTATTAATTGTACGTTTGGAAGATCGGCAAGAATGGCAGGCCGGCGGTGATCGAATAGAGAAAAGATTTATACCTGCATCAACATCTAAAATTCCTCATACGCTCATTGCAATCGACGCGGGATGGGTCACTGGTCCAGAACAGGTTTTTCAGTGGGATGGTGTGAAGCGCTTTTCCAAAAACTGGAATAAAAACCAAAGCTTTGCAGCAGCTTTTCAGAATTCTACCGTGTGGATCTTTCAAAAAGTCATAGGTGAAGCCCCTCGCGATGAGTTGGTTTCCTATTTACAGGCTTTCAATTACGGCAACGCTGAAATTGGTGATGAGGCTCAACAAAGCAAATATTGGCTTGAGGGACCGCTGGCTATTTCTGCGCGGGAACAGATAGATTTTCTAATAGACCTTGTCGAAGAAGAATTACCTGTAAAAGAGAGCGCCTACCAATTGTCCAAGAAAGTCATGTTGGAAGAAACTGGCATTCCAAAAGGGATGCTAGAGAATGAAGTTGGCAGCAGCTGGACTTTGTTTGGTAAGACAGGATGGGGAGCTAACTTATCTGATTCAGCAGATATTGGGTGGTATGTTGGTTGGGTTGAAAAGACAAACAACGACAAGATTGAAAGATTTATTTTCGCTTTCAATATGGATATGCATAATCCGAATGCGGACCTTCGCAAGCGCAAATCAATTGTTCGTACAGCGTTAAAACGTGCTGGTGCACTGCCAAGTGATGTAAATTAGTCAAAACAGCTGTAAATACCCGCTTAAAACGAAGAATATAGGCGTTCCGCGTTTGCTGTAATGGTGCAAAACATCGTAAACTAAAAACCGAATCTATAAATATTGAGGGCAATGTTTGCGCTCGTTCGAATAGGTAGGTATTACGCGTGTCTGACGAAAACGAAAATCCAGAGAACGAAAACCCAGAAACTGGTAGTGCGGAAGCTGGTGGCCCAGACGAACCTCAGCTGCCTGTTCGTTTCGATCCGAATGAGGAAGGCGTTTCGCCTATAAACATTTCAGATGAGATGAAAAAGTCTTATCTGGACTATGCGATGAGCGTGATTGTTTCACGTGCTTTGCCGGATGTAAGGGACGGTTTGAAGCCGGTTCACCGCCGTATTTTGTTCTCGATGAATGAGAATGGCTATACATCAGACAAACAATACCGCAAATCTGCACGTGTCGTTGGTGACGTGATTGGTAAGTATCACCCTCATGGTGACCAATCCGTTTACGATGCTTTGGTACGCATGGCGCAAGACTTTTCAATGCGTCTTCCATTGCTTGATGGACAAGGAAACTTTGGGTCCATGGATGGCGACCCTGCGGCGGCTATGCGTTATACAGAGGTGAAACTTGAAAAAGTTGCTAATCACCTCCTGACAGACATTGATAAAGACACAGTCAATTTTCAAGAAAACTATGATGGCACTGAGAGTGAGCCTCAAGTTCTGCCCGCACGTTTTCCAAACCTCCTTGTAAATGGTGGTGGTGGTATCGCTGTTGGCATGGCCACCAACATCCCGCCTCACAATTTGGGTGAGGTTATTGATGCAACTTTGGCTATGATTGATGAGCCAAATATTGATGATGAAGCACTACTCGAGATAGTGCCTGGGCCTGATTTCCCGACTGGTGCGCTGATCATTGGACGTTCTGGTTCACGTTCTGGTTTGATGACCGGACGCGGTTCCGTGATTATGCGGGCAAAAAGTTCAATTGAAGAATTAAAGAATGGTCGTGAAGCTCTTGTATTTACTGAAATTCCTTATCAGGTAAACAAAGCATCCATGATTGAGAAAATCGCGGAGCTGGTGCGTGATAAACGCATCGAAGGCATTGCGGATATGCGCGATGAAAGTGACCGTGATGGCGTGCGTGTTGTCGTAGAAGTTAAACGCGATGCCTCTCCGGAAGTCGTTCTCAATCAATTGTTCCGTTATACGCAACTCCAAACTTCTTTTGGTATGAACATGTTGGCGCTTAATAGCGGGCGTCCAGAATTGCTATCTCTTAAAGCCATTCTGCAAGCATTTATTATATTCCGTGAAGAAGTTGTTGCTCGGCGGACTAAATTTGAATTGAACAAAGCTCGGACTCGTGCTCACAATTTGGTTGGTTTGGCGCTCGCAGTTGCCAATATTGATGAAGTCATCAGAATTATCCGTCATTCTCCCGATCCTGCGACTGCACGTGCACAATTGATGGAAAAAGCGTGGCCTGCGATGGATATGCTTCCTTTGATCAATTTGATTGCCGACCGTCGGACACAAGCAAATGAAGCCGGAGAGATTAAGCTGTCTGAGGAACAGGCGCGCGGTATACTTGAGCTTCGCCTGCAACGACTTACAGCTCTAGGACGCGATGAGATTGGTGATGAAGCTAAAGGTCTAGCTGAACGGATTGCAGATTATCTGGATATCTTGTCTTCACGTCCTCGCGTCATGGACATTATCAAAGATGAACTACGCGTTGTGCGTGAAGAGTTTGCTGTACCTCGTCGTTCTCAGTTCATTGATGCTGAGTTGGATATGGATGATGAAGCATTCATCGAAAAAGAAGACATGGTCGTCATGTTTACGCATGGTGGATATGCTAAGCGTACGGCTTTATCGACTTATCGCACACAGCATCGTGGTGGACGTGGCCGTTCGGGAATGGGCACTAAAGATGAGGATGCAGTCACACGTTTGTTTGTGGCAAACACTCATACAGAAGTTTTATTCTTCTCTTCAACTGGAATGGTTTACAAAACCAAAGTTTGGCGCATGCCGCTTGGAACCCCTCAGTCACGTGGTAAAGCGCTTGTAAACCTGTTGCCTTTGGATAAAGGTGAAACAATTACTTCGGTTATGCCTTTACCGGAAGACGAAGAAGAACGTGCAAACATGAATATCTTTTTTGCGACGCGCTCTGGTGGAGTTCGCCGTAATAAGTTGTCTGATTTTACGCAGGTAAACCGTAATGGTAAGATTGCGATGAAACTGGATGAAGCGCAGGTAGCTGGAGCAGACGATGGAATTATTGGTGTCCAGATCTGTTCGCCAAATGATGATGTCATGCTTACCACAGCACTTGGTCAATGTATCCGTTTCCGTGTGGAAGATGTGCGCGTGTTTACAGGTCGTACGTCTACCGGTGTGAGAGGGATTAAACTCGCTGACGGTGATGAAGTTATCTCTATGTTGGTTCTAGGACATATGGATATTACGTCACCTGAGGCTCGTGCATACCTCAAACATTCTTCAGCTATGCGCCGCGCATTAGGCGAGGAAGAGGGAGACATTGAATTCGTTTCAGATAGTGACGGAGAAGATGAAGGTGATGAAGCAGCTTTATCTCCAGAACGCATCGCGGAGTTAACCGCAGCTGAACAATTCCTATTAACAGTTACCGAAGATGGTATGGGTAAACGAGCGTCGGCCTATGATTATCGTGTAACTGGTCGCGGCGGAAAAGGGTTGATAGCACATAAACTTAACGCTGGTCGCCGTCTTGCTGCCGCATTCCCGATTGAAGATGGGGATGAGATCATGTTGGTGACTGATGCAGGACAACTTATTCGGACACCAGCAAAACAGATACGAATTGCCGGACGTGCTACACAAGGGGTGAAAGTCCTACGTACAAGTGGTGCCGAACGTGTTGTTTCCGTTGAACGTCTCGCTGAGCAAGAAGATGATGTAAACGAAGCTGATACTGAAGGGAATGTTGACGACAGCGCTGAAATTGTTGATGTAGCCACTGAGGGTGCACCACAAGGTGAACCAAGTAATGAAGACAGTGTCTCACCAGGCGATCAAGAAGAGTCGTAAATGTGGGACTCCCAATCATGTGTTGATTGGTTAGTTTTCCAAGTGGGAGAGGCAAAATCTTATGCGAGTAGGCTTATATCCAGGAACATTTGATCCGATAACTTATGGACACATGGACATAATTAGTCGAGCTGTGAAACTGGTAGATAAACTTGTTATTGGCGTGGCAATGAATGAAGCGAAAGGACCATTGTTCAGCGTTGAAGAACGTGTGGAAATGGTTTTGCAAGAAACTGCACCTTTCGCAAAAGACGCCGAGATTGAAGCTAAACCTTTCAATAATTTGCTTGTGCATTTTGCGAGTGAAGTTGGTGCAAGCACTATTGTTCGTGGGCTGCGCGCCGTTTCAGATTTTGAATATGAATTTCAAATGGTTGCGATGAACCAAAAGATGGATAGCAGTATCGAAACTGTTTTCCTGATGGCTGACCCGCAACATCAAGCTGTTTCGTCACGACTGGTAAAAGAGATTGCTAAACTGGATGGAAGCATAGATCTTTTCGTCCCAGATGGTGTAAGCAAACGTTTATACTCTAAGTATGGTAAAACGAAGTAGAGCAGGATTAACTGTGATTAAAAATATTGCCCTCGCATTCGCTGCATTCAACATGTGTGCAACAGCGCCTTTAGCTATGGCGCAAACAGTGTTGTCAAAAGAAGCTGTTAAAGCTGATGCTGAAAATTGGCGTGCGGTTGACCCCGAGAATTTGGCTATTTTCGAAACGACAAAGGGCAAAGTATATATCGAGCTTGCCCCAGAAATTGCACCAAACCATGTTGTTCAAATTCGGAAAGTGGTTCGATCAGGACTTTACAGTGGAACTGAATTCCATCGTGTGATTTCCGGTTTTATGGCGCAAGGTGGTGATATAGCTGCGACCCTTGGACGCGAACCTGAGTTTGACAATGTTGACGGCGAGTTCGTATTCCGTCGTGACCCGAAAACCTTGTCTTTGGTTCCTGTAAATGAGGCAGACAAAACGAAACCTGAATATGAGGGTTATTACAAAGGCTTCCCGATTAAGACACGTCAGGATGAATTGTCGAACTATTCTGAAGATAATAGAGTTGAGAGTTGGATGCCTCACTGTGCAGGTGTTGTGTCCATGGCGCGTACAAATGATCCAAATAGTGCGAAAGATCAGTTCTTTCTAATGAGAGATGAGTCATCGTTTCTGGACAAAAAATACACCTCTTGGGGCCGCATGCTTAAAGGTTTGGATGTTGCCAAATCTTTGACTGTTGGTGAACCACCCGAGCGTCCTGACATTTTGGTTTCAGCTGTCATGGCAGCCGACTTAGGCGCAAATGAACGACCTGAAGCATGGGTTATGCGAAACGACGGCGAGAAATTTGGCTTGTTTTTGGATGGTTTAGGACGAGATAGAGATATTTGCGACCTACCGCAGACGCCATCACTAGTATTCGAAAATGAAAATGTAGAAGGATAATTTTATGAGCGACTCACAAAACACGCTCGTGTTCACGCTTGCTGAAGGTGATGTGAAGATCAATCTTCGTCCTGACTTGGCACCAAATCACGTTGCACGTATCAAGGAATTGGTAAGTGAAGGCTTTTATGACGGGCTAACTTTCCACCGCGTTATCGATGGTTTCGTGGCGCAAGGTGGTTGTCCTGAAGGTTCCGGAATGGGTGGTAGTGGTCAGAAGATCAATGCTGAATTCAACTCAGGTAAGCACGTGCGTGGAGCTTGTTCTATGGCGCGTGCGCAGGACCCAAATTCAGCGGATAGTCAATTTTACATTTGCCTTGATGATGTGTCTTACCTTGATGGCCAATATACTGTTTGGGGTGAAGTCACAGAAGGTATGGAAGCGGTAGACGCGTTGCCAAAAGGTGAGCCACCTCGTGAGCCTGGTAAAATTATCAAAGCCGTTCTCGCATAAATTCTCTGCAATAGATCAAATTTGAAGGCTGCTCCGTTTTTGGGGGCAGCCTTTTTTATTGCGGTTTGGTTTTTCTATATTCAATTGTCGGCTGCAGCTTGGGTACGAAAGGTTTAGGTGCGGCGGGTGGGGCACACCGTAGCGCAAAGCCAATGCCTTTTAGATAACTACGTCTTTGCAAGCCTCTCTCATAGGCAAGCCGTATCTTCTTTTCATGATTACTCGCGCCAGTTGCGCGTCTAACAATACTTCGGAATGGAATGATATCCGTTGTAAAGCCTCTCATCGTGTCTAGCGTGTATTCTGCAGCTTCTTCTCCTGCTTCTTGAGAAAGCGGGGTATCATCATCAGAAGCTAGGGATTCATCATGGTCCGGACCGAGGATTGTATTCAGTCTTTGAACTTCGTCGGAAATCAGCGCGCAAGACTGAATTGGGGTTTGGTATGGTGATTCCATTTCCAACAGCATTTGAGGAATTTGTTGGCGTCTAATGTTTAAATCAGTCAAAGGCTGAAGAGTCGCGTCCTCGAAACCTGCGCCTGTTTGGGAAACGGCGATGTCAATTCCTTGGCTAAAAGGTTTTTGTGTTGCTGTGTTTTCGTTAGAGCTTGCACAAGCTTGAAGCGCAATTGAACAGATCAACACACTGAATAATATAGGGTTATTTGGATTTGCGGTCATCATCTACCGATGTCTTTTGGTTGCTAAAAGGTTAAGCGATTTAGACGAATTTTTAGTATAGAAAAAAATACGTAGAAAGCACAAATTTCTTATTGACGTGACCAACTTAGATACATATGTTGCGGCCTCTCACTTGAGAGCCCGTAGCTCAGTTGGTAGAGCGGTTGACTTTTAATCAATAGGTCACAGGTTCGATCCCTGTCGGGCTCACCATTTCCTCCAGAGGGATTGCTTTTTGCTTTCCCTCTGGAAGGAAAATATAAAAATCTCCAAAATCAATAAGTTATCAAGCTAAGTTTGTGTGCCACATTAAATTGTAACACACGCCTATAGCATTTTTTTGTTCCCACATCCTCGAATTTAGTCTAAAAGATATATCATTATGTTTTGAGGATGATATGCAAGGAAAAACGCTTTTAGATAAATTGTGGGATTACCATCGCGTGGCTGATGCTGGGGATGGATATGATCTGTTAGCGATAGACAGGCTTTTACTCCATGAAAGAACCGGAGGAGTAGCGCTGAAATCTCTCGCTGAGAGAGGACTGCCTGTTAAAGCTCCTGACCGTGTTTTTGCCCTGATGGACCACATCGTATCTTTTCGTGAAGGCCGAGGCAGGGATGAGGCTAGGAGCCCTGGTGGTGAGGTTTTTATAACTCAAACACGAGAAATGGCTCAAAAAGAACAGATCCACTTAATCGACACTGACAGTCCCATGCAGGGAATTGTACACGTTGTTGCTCCGGAAAAAGGGATAGCGTTGCCTGGTTTGTCTATGGTCTGTCCAGATAGCCATACATGTAGTCTAGGTGCGTTAGGAGCACTGGCGTGGGGCGTTGGCTCTAGTGAAGCAGAACATGTCATGGCAACTGGCGCTATTCGCGTCAAAAAACCGGACCAAATGCAAATAGTCGTAAACGGAGAACTCCAGCATGGAGTTTCTGCAAAAGATTTGGCTCTGCATCTCATCGCGAAACATGGTGCGAGCGGCGGAAAGCGGTGTGCAATAGAGTTTAGTGGAACAACTATAGATGCATTGTCCGTGGAAGAACGACTTACCCTATGTAACCTAGCTGTCGAGTTTGCGGCTTTCACGGCGATAATTGCACCAGATAAAAAGACATTGGATTTTGTGCGAGACAGTGAGTTTGGTCCGCAAAAAAACAATATAGAAAAAGCCGAATCGATGTGGCTTTCATTGTGTTCTGATGATCACGCTCAGTTTGATGAAATCATTGAAATCGATGCATCACAGATAAAGCCACAAATCAGTTGGGGAACGAGCCCCGAAGAGACGATTGGTGTGGATGACGTCATCCCAGATACAGCGTCCTTAAAGTCGCTTACCTATATGGGGCTACAAGTAGGAGAAAAAATCCAAGGCAAAAATATAGGTGGAGCATTCATCGGTTCTTGTACTAATGGTCGCTTGTCAGATTTGATTTCGGCGTCTGAAATTTTGAGAGGTCAAAAAGTTGCTGCCGGCGTGAAGGCTGTGTGTGTTCCGGGCTCGAAAACTGTGAAACATGAAGCTGAGAAGCTTGGGCTGGACCAAATCTTCAAACAAGCCGGGTTTGAATGGGGAGAGCCTGGGTGTGCAATGTGTTTTTATGCTGGCGGGGAGACCTTTCCACCTGAAGCACGAGTTGTGTCTTCGACAAATCGCAATTTTGAGGGCCGTCAGGGGCCGGGTGTGAGAACTCATCTGGCTGCACCATCTGTTGTGGCAGCATCGGCAATCGCAGGGGCTATATGCTCGCCGAGTGAACTTAAAAATTTTAAATGCGAGCAATGAAATGAAGAAAACTTTTAGTCGGCATTCAGGTGTTGCTGCTCCCTTATTGATAGATAACATTGACACCGATCAAATAATTCCATCACGCGAAATGAAGACCGTTAGTAAAGAAGGTCTTGGCGAGGGACTTTTTGCTGGGTGGAGATATACTGAAGTAGGAGGGCGTGAGCCTAATCAGGAGTTTGTTTTAAACCAAAATTCGAAAATAGATTCGACCATATTGATTGCCGGATCGAATTTTGGGTGTGGCTCTTCGCGAGAGCATGCTGTTTGGGCGTTATCAGAATACGGCATAAGAGTAATTCTGGCCGTTTCCTTCGGGGAGATATTTCACGCCAATTGCTTACGCAATGGAATTCTCGCTGTTAGCTTAAGTCAGGACAATATCGATGCATTAGCCAACGCATCGAACGAAGGTGAAATTACTGTTGACCTTGTTGAGCAGACTGTATCGGCGGCAAGTATAAAAGATTGGAAATGCGATTTTGAAATAGGTGCATATCCAAAGAAAATGCTGATGGAAGGGCTTTGTCCAATTGAGATGACTCTCACTAATGAAAAAGCAATAGATGCTTTTCTTCAAGTAGATAAAGAAACTCGCCCTTGGGTATACACAGTCTGAAGTCGAAATTTGATATGAAAAGAGTTTGAACCAGCAGTTTATTCTGCTGGTTCTTCTTTGTTTGCGGTGTCAATTAATCCGCTAGATTTCAAAGAATTGATTTGCTCCGGGGCTAAACCGAGGGATGCTAGGATTTCATCTGAATGTTCGCCGACCTCAGGTGGGTTTTGGAATAGCTCAGGGCGCTCATCATTAATTGCTATTGGCAGAGCAGGTAGAGCTATTTCTCCACCATCCGGGATGGTCATGTCCAATAAACCGCCGCTCTCTTTCAGGTGTTCATCCTCAAACAAGTCTTCTGGTTTCATTATTGGAGCAAAAGGTAAGCCTGTGGTTTCCAATTTTTCCATAAGCTGTTTCTTAGTATAACTGCTGAAGAGTTCACGAAGTTTAGGAATGATTTCGTCGCGTCTAGCTACGCGATTATTGTTTGCAGCTAGTTCTTCATCTGACGCCCAGTCGGTAAGGTTGAAAGCATCACAAAACAGTTTCCACTGACTATCTGAGACAACACCCACAAATACTTTTTCGTCGTTTTTAACGTCAAAAACATCATAGACTGCCCAAGCAGAGATACGTGCAGGCATTGGAGCTGCGGGCTTTCCGGTTACGGCATATTGTGCCATGTGCTGCCCCACTAAGAATACAGTGGTTTCATACAATGAAGCCGAAACGTGTTTACCTTTGCCGGTTGAGTGTCGTTCATTCAGGGCCGCAAGCACACCAATTGCTCCAAACATTCCCCCAGTCACATCGATCACAGATGAGCCAGCTCTTAGCGGACGACCAGGAGGACCTGTCATGTATGCAAGTCCCCCCATCATCTGAGCGACTTCATCTAAGGCAGTACGGTGAGAATAGGGCCCATTTAAAAAGCCTTTTTCAGAACAATAGATAAGCCGTGGGTTGAGTTTGGATAAGTCTTCATACCCAAACCCTAATTTATCCAATGCGCCTGGTCTGAAATTCTCAATGAACACATCTGCTTTTTCGATCAATTGGAGAGCGATTTTTTTGCCTTCTTCCGATTTAAGATCAATCGCTAGGCTTTTCTTGTTTCTGTTGTACATTGAAAAGTAGCCAGAACCGGATCCTCGTAAACGGCGTGTTTTATCGCCTCCTACAGGTTCTACTTTTATAACTTCTGCACCAAGGTCAGCTAGCATGAGGCCGGCAGCAGGTCCCATGACCATATGCGTGAATTCTACAACTTTTAAGCCTGATAGGAGAGATGCTGAATTTGTCACGGTTTTTCTCCCTAATAAAACCTTTCATACGAGGTTTTGATTGTTTCTTCTGATTTAATTGATATATCATTTGAAGAAAAGGTCACTCCCTAAGAGCAAAAAAGGATAATAAAAATGTCAGTTTCAGAGGTGTTGATTAGTGAAGTTGGTCCAAGAGATGGGCTTCAGAATTGTAAATCTATAATGCCTACTGATTTGAAAAAGCAATGGATTTCAGAGTTAAGTCGTGCGGGAATCAAGGAAATAGAAGTCGGTTCTTTTGTATCTCCAAAACTTTTACCGCAAATGGCCGATACTGGTGAAATTACCCGGCATTCTAAGACAATTGATGGATTGGAAGTCGCCGTTTTGGTGCCAAATTTAAAGGGAGCTCAACTCGCGATTGAGTCGGGGGCAGACAAAATTACCCTTCCCTTGTCTGTCAGTGAAACACATTCGATTCGCAATATCAGACGTACTCACGATCAAGTAATTGAAGAGGCGGAAGCCATATCTGAATTGATCAAAAGTTTACCTGAAAATGATCGGCCTCACTTTGAAGGTTCTCTTTCAACTGCATTTGGTTGCACTCTTGAGGGGGCAATAGATGAAAGGGTAATATTGAGTTGCGCCGAGCGTCTTATGGGCGCTGGATGTGACGAGGTTGGGGTGTCAGATACAACAGGTTATGGTGATCCTGTTTCTATCAAAAAGCTGATCAAGGCAGTTCAAGGAGTTATTGGCGAGAAAAACCTAACAGGCGTGCATTTACACAATACGCGTGGACTGGGGTTGGCAAACGCTCTGGCAGCTTACGATATTGGAATTAAAACTTTTGATTCTTCGCTTGGCGGATTGGGTGGATGCCCAACAGCACCAGGAGCGAGCGGCAACATTGTGACTGAGGATCTCGTGTTCATGTTTGAATCGATGGGCGTAGACACCGGAATTGACATGGATGCTCTTATGAAGACGCGGGAATTGTTGTCGCAAGGACTTCCTGATGAGCCATTGTATGGTTTTACGCCATTGGCGGGATTGCCTTTAGGTTTCAAGTCTTAAACAATTGTGTGATTGAATAGGGAATGAGGAACACGTGAACCTAACTGCACTGATCACTCTTCTAATATATGCATTAATTATAGTTGGTGTTGGGTATTGGGCTGCTCGAAAATCGAAATCGGAAGAAGCGTTTTTACTTGGTAACCGTGAATTGGGGCCGATTGTTGCTGGCTTGGCTTATGCTGCTTCAAGCTCAAGTGCTTGGGTTTTGTTAGGGTTTTCTGGATTTGTATACGCAGTCGGTATATCTGCCTTGTGGATGGTTCCAGGAATACTGATCGGGTATGCTGCTGTATGGTTGTTTGCTGGTCCCGTATTGAGGAAGGCTAGTACTCAAAATGGTAATCTAACATTGACTGATTTTTTGTTGGAAGGTTCAGGGCGGAGAACAGGACAAGCAATTCGTGCGGCTGCTTCTCTAATGATTGCGTTCTGTTTTGCTTACTATGTAGCATCCCAATTTCAGGGGGCCGGAATAGCTTTGGATGGCTTGTTTGGTACTGGTCTCACGGGTGGAGTATTAATCGGCGCAATCGTTATTCTTGCTTATACGTTCTTTGGGGGATTTCTGGCGGTATCGATTATAAATACCTTGCAAGGAATGCTTATAGCGGTGGTTGCAGTGGTATTGCCATTGCTCGCATTCTTAGCTGTTGGAGGGCTTGATGGGCTGTTATTGGCTGCCGGTCAGCAAGGAAGCGCTGAATATCATTCTACATTCTTCGATATTTCTGGAGGAAGGACGGGGTGGCTTGCGACCGGTTTTATCGTGGGGCTCTTTGCGACCGGCTTTGGCGCATTGGGACAGCCTCATTTAACGGCTTGGATAATGGCCATAAAGGACGCTAAATCGCGCGTAATAGGAGCTGGCGTTGCGCTTGTGTGGGGGCTGGCAGTTTACACTGGAATGGCAATTTTAGGAATTGCTGCTCGAGTAATTATCGGACCAGATGTGGCGGCGGAGAGTGTGTTTTTTCAATTGTCTGAGCTTTTGTTGCCTAGTATTTTGTCCGGAATTGTTATCGCCGCAACGCTGTCTGCAATTATGTCTACGGTTGATAGTTTGCTTCTGGTGTCCGGTGCTGCGTTGGGGCATGACCTTGGTGTATTTAGAAAGCTAAATATAAATAGTGTTCTGGGATACCGTTTAGGAATTTTGTTGGTATGCATTGCGGCAGCCGTAGTGACTGTGAGCTTTCCTGCAACTATTTTCGACCGTACGTTATTTGCTTGGATCGCATTGGGGGCATCATTTGGACCTACTGTGGTCGTTAGAGCAATGGGATTGAAACCAGCTGGCCTAGCAGTTTTGCTTTCCATTGTGTTGGGCTTTACTTTTTCGTTGTTGTTTGAGTTTGTGCTCGATGCGGGGCCCGGGGGAGTTTGGTCAAGAATCATCCCTTGGTTATTTGCGCTGCTGCCGTTTTTACTAATTAAAGAATTGAAGAAGCATTCTTAGAAAGAGTTAAATTGGGGCTTGCCGATTATCGATAAATATGTCTAATCTCTAAATGGTATATCATTTTTTCGGGAGAGGATCATGAATTCAATTATTCGTTCGGCCTTAGTCACTGCATCAATTGCGGCTATGTCCGCTTGCGCAAGTATTGGCGTGGCAAAAGAACCAGCACAGCTTAATCCAGACAATGCAGCTGATACACTGCAGATTGTTCGTAAAATATATTGTTCAACTGAAGACAATACTCCGATTGTCTATTCTTGGAATGGAAAAGCGTTGAGCCGTAAGCAAGGTGAAAAAGATGTTCATCTTTTCGATGTTGAGGGAATGAATATCCGTCAATGTGGAGAAATAGAAAAAGAAGACGGGACTAAAGGTTTTCATCTCGTTTCCAGAGAGATCTTGCTTTATTTAGATAAAGACACTGGGGAAGTTCTAAAAACTTGGGATAACCCTTGGACGGATGAAACAGTTGAAGTGATGCATGTTGCCAATGATCCAGTTAACTTCAAAATGTATGAAGTGGGTCGAGGTGGAAAGCCCGCTAAATGGCAAGGTGAAATGCATGGAAATTTCTGGTGGCAGCGCAACACTGTTCCGCTTTGGTATCCTAGTCCGCTGGCTAGCAAGTATGAAAAAGAAATTGGCGGAACCTATCATTCCACTGAACTTTTCAATTTCTTTGGTAATGTCGACGAATTGCTAGATCCTTCTACAACTGGCGTTGAAGCAACTGTTGGTTGGTCTCGCTTTTCTGATTGGCTTCCATGGATGAACATGAATGGACGCGAAGGGATGCTTTATATGCATACCGCAGGTTCAAAGCTCGCCAGTTATGATGACCTTTCAGAAACGATGAAAACAGAAATTGCTCAGAGTTACCCAGAATACAGTGCTCCGCCTCCAGTGGGTGATGATCGTAAAAATATGACAAGTTGGGAATACTATGACCAAGTTTCGGAAGGGCATATTGAGTTGCCAAAACGATAGCGAAATTGATTCTTAAGATTCAAGTTTTAAGGCCGATGAAGAAATTCATCGGCCTTTTTTTGTAGGTATTTCAATTTGCGTGTTGTTAACCGTTTCAACGACCAAATTAGTTATACCTTTTGAAAGAGTATACCATAAAGCGAATTTTTTACCAATTTTGTTAATATTTCCGGACTATTTGGTAATTGTTTTGTCCGATACGGATAAATTCTTACAAAAAGGTGTGTGACATTTGGGTCGCTATACACCTTCAAACTATCAAAATTACCCATAAGGGGGGCTTGCAATGCCAAAACTTTTCGTCAGAGTAAAAGATATACCAAATGATCTGATAGCTGATCGAGAGGTTTCCTCTGTTCAGACTGCAGGCGAAAAAACAATAGGGATTATTGCGGAGTTGGATCCGACTATCGGAGACACTCCAGTTAGGCTCGGAGGAGGACAGAGAATGAAAAAGAAAATTCTTTTGACGACAGCTGCAGCAGTTGCAGCGTTTTCACACACACAACCAATTTTTGCTCAGGAAGTGGCGCAAACAGCTGCCGAGGAAGAAAAATCGGTTCAATCTACAATTGTTGTTACTGGGCGTAAGAGAGAAGAGACTCTTTTGGAGGCCCCAATTTCAGTGTCCGCGTTTGATGCCGAAGCGTTGAATGCTGTTGGTGCAACAAGTGCACAAGACATTGCAGATCTAACACCAGGTCTTCAAATTTCAGGAGATTTTGGACGTACAGGAGAACGTCCTGTTATTCGTGGTATAGCCAACCTCCGATCTGAAACTCCACAACCCGTTGGTCTATTTGTGGACGGTGTCTACGTACGGACTGGGATTATTTCGTCTATTTTGGACAACGTGGAAAGAGTGGAAGTACTCAAAGGGCCTCAAGGGGCGCTTTATGGCCGTTCAACATATGGTGGAGTGATAAATTACATTACTAAGAAGCCTTCGGATGAATTTGAGGGCGTTCTTAAGGCAACTTATGCGGAACATGATGAGGTTGAGTTCTCCGGTAATGTTTCAGGGCCTTTGTTTCCAGGTGTAAACGGTCTTATCGGCGGTCGTTATTATGAATACGGTGGTGAATACGAAAATACTGCTGCTCTATCTCAAGGGGCACGTGACATCGGTTCACAAAAAACGACTGCTTTCTATGGTGCTCTAAACATAGCTCCAGAGAGCACATCTGCATTTGACGCAAATATCCGTGCATATTATTCTGAGGACGAAGATGGTCAATTCGCTGGTCAGTTGTTTGACTCAACAAATAACAACTCAGCTCGAGCTGGCGGAACTGCTTGTCCAAATGTATTGGCTACGCGTTCATACTATTGTGGTGTTGTAGAGGTTCCAGATTCAGTTGCAATTTCAACAGCTGTTGGTGCTGGTGAGGTTGTAAATCCGACATCGTTCTTTGCTCCTGTTACAGCGGCTTGGGATTTTAGTGCCGGATTGAACAATGAAACAACTCGGATTTGGGGTGATGCATCGTACGACATTACCGACAGCCTAACTTTATCTTACATGGGTGGATTCACGAAGTCTGAGTCACACAACATCGTAAACCAATCTTATTCAGAGGTGATAGCCGGTTATTCCTTTGGTCCTGCGCGTGCTTCGGCATGGGTAACCGACAGTCAAGGTGAGCGTGAATATTGGTCTCATGAATTGCGCCTTAATGGTGAGATCGGCGATAACATTGATTGGATCGCAGGTGTGTTTGCTTATGATGAAGAGCAAACGGGAATTGACCGAAACATTCTTGAAACAGCTTATGACTTCAGTGGAGGAAGAAGCAATCAAGAAGTTGCGGCTTATGGATCAATTGATTTCAGTGTGACGGATAATTTCGGAATTGGTTTCGAAGGTCGCTATTACAGTGAAGATGTTGGTGCTGATCTGTCATCAGATGGTGAAACAGGTGACGACTTAACTGAGACATTTGATGGTTTCACTTGGCGTGCAACAGCTGACTACACGTTCAACAATGGTGCTCTACTGTACGGTAGTGTTTCTACAGGTAACAAATCTGGTGGGTTTAACACAGCAATTAACCCGAATGATCCTGAAGAAGCTCCTTTCTTGAGCTTTGATGAAGAGAAAGTGACTCAATACGAAGTCGGTTTCAAATCAGAGTTATTTGATGGTCGCGGTAGCGTTACTGCAGCGGTCTATGCGATTGATCTTGTTGATCAACAATTAAGTCAGGTCGTTATTCTTCGCGAAGGGCAACCAAACCAGGTTCAAACAACAGTTGTTCTGAATGTTGGTGAAACTGAAATTCGTGGATTTGAGGGTGACTTTAATTTCAATGTGACCGATCAGTTGAAAATTGGTGCGGCGGTTTCATTGTCTGACAATGAATTCAAGAAAGGCTCGGACCCAACGCAAGCTACGATTATTGATAATGGAGTAACTGATCCAGCAGACCCGAACTATGGTTCTTTGGTAGGGTTCTCAGTTCCGCGCGTATCTAAAAATTCCGGTACAGTCATGGCTAACTATGAGTTCATGGATACTGGCGAGTGGACGGGTAATCTTCGTGTGGATGGAGTGTATGCATCCAGCCGTTACGCACAGGTTCATAACCTTCAAGAAACTGGTGAAAGTTTCAAGACCAATTTGAGACTTACTCTGGCTCATGAAAACTCAGGTACAGACATTGTGTTCTGGGGGCGTAACATCGGAGATGATGACACAGCTGGTAACGTGTTCCGTTATGTTGACCCGAATGATTTCAGATTCTTTGCGAGATCATATGTGTCCTTCTTGCCGCGCGGTCGTCAGTTGGGTGTAACTGTCCGGAAGTCGTTCTAATTTTTGCGATTTATAAAATTGAAAGAGACGAACCGTGTGTTCGTCTCTTTTTTTTATGTGTAAATTTCATACATAAGCCAAAAGCAATTTCACACTCCGTTATGCGAATAGGAATTAATAACATAAATGTGTGTGATATTTTAGCTACAATGCACGTCAAAACTATCAAAACTTTCCACAAAGGGGGCTTGCAAAGTTATAACTTTTTGTCAGAGTAAAAGATATACCAAATGATCTGATAGCTGATCAAGAAGTTTCCTCTGTTCAGACTTCAGACGAAAATACAATGGGGATTATTGCGGAGTTGGAACCGACTATCGGAGACACTTCAATTAGGCTCGGAGGAGGATAGAGAATGAAGAAGAAATTTCTTTTAACGACAGCGGCAGCAGTAGCTGCATTGTCGAATACGCAACCAATTTTTGCCCAAGAGGCGGCAGCACCGGCGGCGGCTGAAGAAGAAAAATCAATACAATCATCGATTGTGGTAACTGCACGTAAAAAAGAAGAATTGTTGTTGGACGCTCCTATTGCGATTTCGGCGTTTTCAGAAGAAGCAATTGATGCAGCTGGATATGTAGATATCGTCGACATTTCCAAAGCTACACCTGGTCTATTTGTGGAGCCATTCAGTGACTCTCTTGCGCGGGTAAACACGACACCACGTTTTCGTGGGATTTTCTTCACCAGCGGTAGCCCACTTCAGCAGACAGCGACTGTTTTCTTAGACGGCGTTTATATGTCTAGTGGTGCGTCTACGATTGGGATCAACGAACTTGCAAGAGTTGAGGTCATCAAAGGTCCTCAATCAGCTTTGTTTGGCCGTAATACTTTTGCCGGTGCAATCAATTATGTATCAAAAGACCCAAGTGACTACTTTAAGGGGGAGGTTGATCTAACTGTTGCATCTAAGAATGAACAGAGTATCGCTGTCGGATTTGAGGGACCAATTACAGATATGTTGTCATATCGGGTAGGTGGCTCATACGATTCAAAAGAGGGACACTACGACAACGTAGGGAACCCTGGACAAAAACTTGGTGATGAATCTCAGTGGAACATCAATGGTACTTTGTTATTTGAACCAACAGATGACTTAAGAATTAAAGTACGCGGTTCATATCAAGAAATCGATGATGGTCCAGCAGCTGTTGTAAGTCACTTTGGTACACTTCAGCACAATTTTGGTGGTTTTGCTATTGATCCTGTATCAGGTGCAGTAAACCAAGCCGATTCACAATCACCAGCATTTGGTAGTCGAACAGAATCAGTTTTTGCTGGAACAATTACTGTTCCTCCAGCTGACCGCATTGGTGTAAATTCAACTTTTGAAAACCTAGAGACATTTAGAAACGCAATATTAGCTGACGGTCGATATGCTACAACTGACGCTATAAACGATTTTGAATATAATCCGTTTAACACAAATGACTTCGGATTGAACTTAGATTCTACTCGTATTGCTGCAAACCTTTCTTGGGATATTACTGATACGATTACATTAGATGTTCAAGGTGGTTACAACGAAGAATCAAATGGTTTCTGGTGGGATTTCGATGCCAGCCCAGACCATTCATTCATGTCATTCAGTGCGCGTGACATTGAAGACTATTCTGCAGAAGCGCGTTTGTCCGGGCTATCACTTAACGATAAGTTGAGTTGGTCTGTTGGAGCGAGCATTACTGATATTGATATTACCAGCATTGGTGGTACTGCTAGTTTCTTCGGTCCTACGATCTTGTTCTCAGATATCTTTAGATCAGACCCGTTTCATGGTGGAGCAACAACAACAGGTTATTTCGCGTCTTTAGATTATGAGATAACAGATGATTGGTCAGTAACTGTTGAAGGCCGTTTCCAAGAAGATGAAATTCGTGATGACGATGTGAATGCAAGTCTAACGACTCCTATTTCACCATCCACAATTGAAAGTTTCTTGCCACGCCTTACAGTGCGTTGGGAGCCAAGTGATTCAACTACTCTCTATGCTACATATAGTGAAGGTAACTTACCTGGTGGATTCAATGCTGAAGTTGCTGAGCTTGATGCTGCACAGATAGCAGACTTGAATTCTAAAGTAAGTGGCGTGGGCGTAACGTTTGACGAGGAAACTCTTAAAAACCACGAGCTTGGATGGAAGCAGGAAATGTTTGATGGCCGCGTGGCTTTCAACACAGCTGCGTTCTACATGAAACGTGAAGATGAGATCTTCTCAGCATTTGAGTTGGTCATCGACACTACGCCTGGAGCTCCAAACCCATTTAGAACTGTGTCATTTACAAACAATGGTGCATCAACTGAAATTTATGGTGTTGAAATTGACGGTAGAGCATCGATAACTGACAATCTGACCTTTGAAGGTTCTTTCGCATATATCGATGCTGAGATTGCTTCCTTCCCAGAAGGAACGAGTTCAGGTGATTTCAACGATATCTTTGGTGAAGCTGCAAATGTTGCTGGTCAACAAGCACCGCGTTTCCCACCTATGTCAGCTTCTGCTGCATTGAGTTATGAGCGAGATGTGTCAGGTTTTGGACCGTTTGATTCTATGTTTGCACGTGGTGACGTATTCTATACGGATGGTTTCTACAGCAGTAATGCGAATGTAGCTGAAACTGATACAGCAACTGATGTGAACATTCGCGGAGGACTGCGCAATGATAACTTCGGTGTAGAGCTGTTCGTAACGAACTTGTTTGAAGAAGATGTACCAGCTTCTGTTCAAAACTTCGCTGATACTTCATTTGGAACAAGGTTGCAGCCGGGTGGATTCTTTAACTTTAGTCGTGAAGGAAACCGTCTTGGTCTAAGAGACAAGCGTCAGATCGGGGTTCGTCTAAACCTCACATTCTAAATTTATGAAGTTATGATTTGTAACCATATATTCATTTAGTATTTGAGAGAGGCGGTATGATTTCGTCTCTCTCTTTTTTTTGGGAAAAAAATTCGATATGAAATTAGATCGATTTATTGCTTTAGGATTATTTGTTGGTGCTTGTTCCACTGCACCAATAATGGCTGATGAAGCTGAGGAAACGGTAGAAGCTCCGGGGTGGTTGAAAAAGGATTTTCAGGAGTTTTCTACTCTACTTGCCGGTCGATGGGATAATGAACGTCATCGTTTTTTTGCTGAAGCAGCGGGTGTTGAAGGTGAGACTTTAGCACCTCATGTCCATATAGAAATCACTGCAGGCGAAGAAACAAAAAATGAAGAGATCTATGCATTTTCTTCTGTAGATCAGAAATCTGAAACACCGAATACAGCTTTGTCTCATGCAATTAGAATCTCTGAAGACAAAATGTCGATTACGCATTCAATTTCAAATTCTGAAACTGAAGGAGGTGGGTGTGTCATCAATTGGAGCCGCCGCGGCGATCAATTTGAAGGTAAAGGAACGGGTGCAAACTGTTCTGAGTATTTTGGTCAAAGTAAAGAGATAAAAAATGCAATCATTTCAACAACTCTTTCCGACTCGGAGTTTTGGGTTTCAACACAAGTAAACAATACAAATGTTGAAACTCGCATGCGAAAAGCGCGACCTTTTGAATGTTGGGCTGCAGTATTACGTGGTGTCGAACACGGTGACAGCGGTAAAGGAATAAATGATTGGTATTTCAAACGCGGCGTGAAAATACATGATCAGGGCGGTGTAGCCGAACTGGAAACCGACGAAAATCCTGCTCGAACAATTCGACTTCGCTTACGTGATGTTGATTGGACCTATGGAAACAATCGTCCTTCGTTGACGCTATACGTTATGGAAGGCGAAGATGATCGCGCTGTGTCATATGCATGGGCCGAGGGTGGTGCAAACCGTATTGGAATTAATCTTCGTTGGATACAATTAAGCTGTACCAACCAAGAAAAATAGACATGGTGTTAGAGGGGAAGTTCAGTTGTATTTTTAATACATTCCATTGCGAATGTTGCGCTGACATCTGAGATTTCCATATCGGCGATAATCTGTTTGTAAACACGGTCGTAATCAGCGACCGTGTTTACAACTATTTTCAATAGATAATCGACTTCGCCTGCCATGCGATAAAATTCTACGACTTCCGGAATGTTTTTTGTCTTTTCCGTGAATCGTTCAAGCCATTCCGAAGAATGGTTATTTGTTTTGATTGATACGATAACGGTTTGTCCCAACCCAACAGATTCAGGATCAACGATAGCAACACGGCCGCTAATGATTCCCGTTTCTTCCAAGTGTTTCACACGTCGCCAACACGTATTTACTGACACATCAACTTTTGAAGCAATATTCTCCAAAGATAGAGTCGCATCTCTTTGAATTAATCTCAGTATTTGTTTGTCGGTTGCGTCAATCATATCATTTTTTCGTATTTTATCGAATTTTATCACCAAATAAAAAGTATAACTATTGTTTTGTTGAAATGCAATTTGAAAGGAGATGATTCATAATGTCAGCGGGAGATTTTTTATGGCTGATACTATTTCTTTAGAATCCAGATTGGATTTAAATTCTCGTTTTGACAGTTTGTCCAATCTCATAGGGCGGACACCTCTTTTGGCAGTGCATGTGCGCTGGAAGGGAGAAGAACGAGTGGTTTATGCTAAGGCTGAACATTATAGTTTAACTGGGTCGATTAAAGACCGTATGGCATATAATATTCTAAAGTGTGCTAGCGCTTCTGGTGAATTGAAACCGGGTGATATGATCGCGGAAGCTACAAGTGGCAACGCTGGTATTTCAATGGCCGCATTGGGGCGGGCTCTAGGCCATAAAGTTTGTATTTTTATGCCTGATTGGATGAGCAATGAACGGAAAGCTCTACTTAAATCAATCGGTGCAGACCTGCATCTCGTCAGCAAGGAAGAGGGCGGGTTTCTAGGTTCTATTGCTGCAACTGAAAAATTAGCTGCGGAACGTGACGATGTTTTCTTGCCGTGTCAGTTTAGTAACCGCGATAATTGTGGCGCACATGAAGTAGAAACTGGCCAAGAATTATTGAAACAATTGTCGTCTATTGGGAAGTCACCAGATGGTTTTGTAGCTGGCGTAGGAACAGGTGGCACAATAATGGGAGTTGGACGCGCGTTACGAGAAGCAAATGCGAAAGTTTCAATTCATCCGTTAGAGCCGTCTGAATCGCCAACTCTGACAACTGGCTACAAAGTTGGTGCACACAGAATTCAAGGAATCTCCGATGAATTCATACCTTCGATCGTAGAATTGGACAAAGTCGATGACGTAATTGCTGTTAGCGACGGTGATTCAATTATTATGGCTCAAAAACTGGCATCTCAACTTGGCTTGGCCGTGGGTATATCATCTGGTGCCAACCTGCTGGGTGCTCTTAAGGTACAAGACAAGTTAGGCTCGAACGCAATCGTCGCAACAGTTTTTGCTGACGACAATAAGAAATACCTTTCTACAGACTTGGGTCGCGAAGAATCGGTAAAGCCAGAATATATTGCCCCGAATGTAGAGTTGTTGGGATTTGAAGCTATTCAATGTCCAGCTTAGCTGGACATTAGATCCATAACTTCAAACGCAGCACGATCTCCTGATTCCATCGCGCCTTCCATGCCTGTGTGGAGGTGCGATGTGTGTTCACCAGCAAAGTGTAATCGACCTGCAGGGGTCGCCATGTTTTCTGCAATTTTGGCGGCTTGGTTTGGTGACCAGTGCATATAAGCTCCACCGCTCAATGGTTGGTTCTTATCCCATCTAATAACTTTAGAGGCTGTAGTTTTTGCACCTCTTAGATCCAACATAGTTTTCTCGGCGAGATCTTTCCATTCTTGATCGCTAACGTTGGGCTTTGTGCCAGTTCCATTAATCCAACACGTAAGAGAGACTGTTTCTCCATTTGCGTTGCGAACAGGAAAAACTCGTTCGATAGGTGTATCCGTCCACATCGTCGTCGGAAGACCATCATTCTTCCAGAATTCATTTTCTACGGTAAGATGCACTTGCTGTATTTGTGTGTATGGTAGTGAATTAATGCCTTCACGTGTTGCTTCATGAAGTGGGGCGTTGATTTTTACTTTTTTCATGACTGGAAACGGCAATGTCGATATCACGAATGAGCCTCGAATAGTGCCTTGGTTGGTGTGAACATCAACTCCATTCAGGTCGACGTCTATCCCTTGAACCATTGTGTTGGTTTTTATCGTCCCATCATCTAAACTTTTTGCCATGGCTTCTGGTAGGCGTTGGGCTCCGCCTTCAATTTCATTCGAGCTGCCTCCTTGGAACGACTGGCTGAATATTACTAATGAACGCCAGACATTCAGCATGCTGTAAGTGTCTAGTGAGTTTGCATTTAAGGCAATATCAATCTGCTTCAAGCTTTGCTCATCGAATCCCGATTGTTCAAGAAATGATTTGGCAGAAAGGTCGCTCTGAGCCGCTAATTCGCGCCATGCGTATTCATCTTCAAGTGGGTTTTTTTGAGATGCAGCTACAAAAAGTGCGCTGTCAGGTGTAAATCTCTTTAATGCATCTGGAAAAGTGTTGTGCGGTGATGCCGCCCAATCCGAAGCATTTAAAAGATCGCCGTTGATCGCTAGCGTTTTGTCTCTTGAACCACCAGGGGCAGGCGGAACAATGTTTAAACCAAGATCATCTGCTGTGGACAATATTCTCGCATATGTACTGCCAACCTGTTGGCCTCCAGCTTCTGGACGTCCGGGGACATCATCAAGAGTATACATTCGACCACCGATGCGATTGCTGCCCTCCAGAACAAGAACTTTGGCTCCCTCACTTGCCAAAAGGCGTGCGGCGTTCAACCCTGCTAATCCGGCACCGAGAATGATAACATCCGCATGGAGTGACTTCTTTTGAGCAGGAGCGCAAGACAATGTTGCAAGTGTACTACCAGCGATCAAAAATTGGCGTTTCGTCAACATGTTTGCTTGACCTCTCTCGACATACCGATGAAATGATATACCATTAGACCTCATAATAGACAGTCCGCCAAGGGCAAACGTAATTTTTGGGAGGAAGTTTTGGGTTTTAAAGCAGAATTTAGTGAAGGATGGCCAGTTTTGACCGCGGCTGCTGTCGGTGTCGGATTGGGTCTGTCCCCACTACCGTTTTATACCATTGGAGTATTTATTCCTCCTTTAATGCAGGAATTTGCTCCATTGGGGTGGTCGGTAGGCGATATTTTAAACGCACTTGCAATATATACATTTGGAGCATTTGCTGCAGCACCCATAATTGGTCTTCTTGCTGAAAAATTTGGAGCTCGTAAAGTTGCTCTGATCTCAATTGTAACTTTCAGCCTCTCCATGATGGCGCTTTCCTTAAATACAGGAAACAAAGCGTTGTATATTTTCCTGTGGCTTATGCTAGCGTTTACAGGTGCGGGAACCTTACCCATCACCTTCACAAGGCCAGTCGCAAATTGGTTTGTGAAGAACAGGGGAATTGCGTTGGGAATTGCGTTAATTGCAACAGGGATGTTTGGTGCTTTAGCCAAGTTTTTCGCGCAATTCATTGTTTCCAATGAGGCATTTCATTTTGTTGGTGGTTCAGGTTGGCGGTCAGCTTATGTTTTAATTGGACTTTTGCCTCTTTCTATTGCGCTTCCTATGTCTTGGCTGAGTTTGCGGGATGTGAATGATGAATCAGCCAAAGATGCAAACATTTCAAACTTCAAATATCCAATTCTAGGTGTGTCTTTAGTGGGAACATTAGGGCTGATATGGATTGTTGTTCAGCAAGTGTCACCATTGGTAGAAGCAAATGGGCTTCGCCTAGAATATTTTATGGCATACTTTTTCTGTGCGGTAATTCTAATACCTGTAGGATTGATGCTTTGCTTGGATATTAAAAAGGCACCTCCCGAAGCATCCGCTAACCAGTCGATGAAAATTGAAGGATTGTCTTTAATGGAAGCGATGAAGGGCTGGCGTTTCTGGTTGTTGGCTGCTTGTTTCGTTCCAATTTCATATTCTGTAGGGGCTATTATTCCTAATATTGAGCGTGTCCTGACTCACAATGGAATAGGTATGGATGAAGCAGTGGGGCTTGCCACTCTAACAGGACTTGCGGTTCTAAGTGGAAGAATTATCGGTGGTTACCTTATCGATCGGTTCTGGGCACCAGGCGTAGCTTTTGCTTTCTTGGCGTCTCCTGCTTTTGCTCTATGGTTGTTGGCGCAGCCAGGTGTTGATGCAAACACTGCAACCATTGCCATCTTGATGATTGGTTTTGGTGCTGGTGTTGAATATGATTTCATGGCTTTCATGATTTCAAAGTATTTTGGGATGAAAAGTTATTCTGCAATTTACGGTGCGATCTATGGTTTCTTCGCACTTGGCGCGGGATTAGGCCCATCAATCATGACCGATATCGCTGATGGTCGCGGTGTTCATTTCCTTGGGCTGGACCTCGGTATTTTACCGGGTAAAGATTGGGCTTATACCCTAACATCAGCTGCGATCATTTTGTTTGTTGCAACGGTACCATTGCTCTTCCTAGGAAAATACCAGTTTGATCATGAGAAGAAGGACAAAACGGATTCTGAATCGGCTGATTAGTCCTAGTCGTTTGTAGTCGCAGCATGAGCGACTACAAAACTTTTGAATTGTTGGATTTTTTCGGGCTAAGCGTCAAGCTTGGCCCGTATAAGTGAGGCAACACCTGTAGGGTCTGACATTAGAAAATTATGAGACCATTGCGGAGTTTCTACTACTTCTCCATTTTTGAGAAGTTTTGCGACTCTCGGTGTGCAGAAATGTAGGTCGTCATTGGGATTTAGAACTGTAATTCTCTGTTGAATTTGAGAGACGCGTTCATTGAATTCTTTATCATAGGCAAAGGCTATAGTGTGACCCCACTCATATGCTTCACCTGCCATCATTGTCATGTAGAAAGAGCGTTCCATCATTTCGAGGGTTAAACCTTCTGAATCTGCTTTTCGTTCCACAATTCGTGCCCAATTTGTGTGAAACCTTGTGCCTTTTTCATCCAGTGGAATTGGAGTAAACAAATTCTCAAATGATGCACGCTCTTCTGCTGTCAATATTGCAGCTGATACCATTGCGATAGCGTGTACTTTTTCTGGGCGCATGGTGGTCATTTCTACAGCCACTTTGCCCCCAGTATGATTGCCGAACAAATCGATTGTTTTGTGGCCTAATTCATCTACTACTTGCCACCCAGCTTGGGCATACGCTTCAATGCTTATGTCTTCTTCTCGGTCAGGACCATCCGACATTCCGTATTTTGGGTAATCGAACGCAATCACTTCACGATCAGTTGAAGCTGCTTCCATAAAGCCTTCAAACTCAAGAGAAGACTTGGGGCTTTGATGTAAACAATAGAGAGGAGGGGCGCTAGTCGGTTGCTTGGGTCTGGCAATGCGAACGTGTATTTGTCCAAATGACCCATCTACATATTCGCGTCGAATGCGCCCCATGATTATATCCTCTTATTTTATTCTGCGGCCACTGTTATGACTGCTTTTCCTTTGTTTTGACCGTTCATAAGACGCTCAAAAAGGATAGGTGCGTTTTCCAACCCATCCATGCGATCTTCTACGATTTTCAGTTTGCCCTCGCGGATCCATGGAGCAGCTTCCGCTATGTATTCATTCCATCTTTCGTAGAAATCATACACAACCAATCCATGTAATTTGGCTCTCTTGCCGATCACCATTCCAATATTCATAGCGTGCTGGCTTTGAGTTTTGGTTTGGTAGGCATCCACCAATCCGCACAAAACACCGCGTGCGTATAGGTTGGCATGTCCAAGAGCTATCATCGCCATTTCAGCTGATACATTTTCAAAAAACACTGATAGTCCTTCAGGCAAAGCTTCACCTAAATCGTCTCGCCAACCATCTTTTTTGTAATCAACACATTTATCAAAACCGTATTCGTTCTCGACGAGGGCACATTTCTCAGGGCCTCCTGCGATTCCGACAACGCGTTTGGCACCTTTGATTCTTGCGATCTGGCCAACTGTCCCGCCTACGGGGCCAGCAGCGGCATCAACGAGTACGGTGTCACCGTCGCCAACATTAGCGAGTTGTGTAATACCTGCCCAGCCAGTTAGGCCAGGCATGCCTAGAACACCGGCATGTGCCGAAAGTGGCGCGATTGAGGGATCAATTTTTCTGATGTGCTGTGCGTCGATGGCGGCGTATTCTAACCATCCACCTTCCATGGAATGCACCCAATCGCCTTCACCAACATCTGGCATTGTTGATTGAACAACTTGCCCGACAATCCCCCCTGTAATTGGATCTTTCATAGGAGTTGGGGCGTTGTGGCCCATGTGTCTGTCTCTAAGTGTTGAGCCAACATAAGGGTCCAGCGATAAGTGCACGACTCGAACAACAACTCCATTAGAGGGACATTGTGGCATCGGCACTTCAATGACGGCAAAGTCATTGGCGCATGGTTTGTGATCTATGGCAGACTTTAAAGTAACAAGTTTCATTTTGATTAGCCTTCGATCATTTCCACTAATGTGCCATCAGGACCGATCATAGTTCCTGCTCTTTTTCCTTTATAGATAGGACCATCGCGCACAACTGGTTCTGTAATCCATGGACCAGGAAGTGAGTCGAATTCCGGGTGCCACATTGAACCGATGGCAACTCCAGGAGGCAGCATGCCTTCGTGGTTTTCTCTTTGTGTAGCTGCTTCAGGGTATTGATCTATTTCAAGGAATACATCACGGCCGTGGATCATTGTTGAGATACGGTGCAATTCATCCATATCGGTGCCATATGCACCCGCCAGCATGGTGTACACGATTTCCATGTCACGGCCCATTTCCACACCAGCGTGTTTGGCGAGCCAAGCATTTCCTTCATCCATATCGCTACAACCCATCACAAGAATGAAAAGTTTATCGATCAAAGTTGAAGCGCGAGGAAGGTCGAAAGCCGGCAGGTCTGATCTAATCTGCGTAAGATATACAATTTCTTCGTCAGGGCCGCGTACTTGCATCGGGTAAATAGCTGGTAGGCCATCGATTTCACGAGGTGGGCCGATGATTTCAAATGGACTGTTCTCCATTCTTTCATTAGCGGCCAGAACATCAGTCACGCAAATTTCGATTGCATTCCAACCATAAGTGCGTAGCGCTTTAAAGCTATCAACAGCCGGTTGTTCGATAAAACGAATATAAATTTCAGCCCCGGAACTCGGCTGCATGATTGCATACGGTTGACCAGCTGAATTAGGCGCAGACCAGCTGGCTGCAAGATTTGAATCCACTAAACCTTCTTCAACGATAGAGTAATCAAAAAATTCAGCATAAAGTGATGTTGATCTTTTGATATCTGCAACGGTTAGTGTCGCGGCACGTAATAGTTTCATTGCAATAATATCCTTTTCAAATCTTTCGAAATAGCGTTTCCTATTAAAAGATATACCATTTAGTGTGTGGTGTGCTAGCCCAAAAGGAAAGTTTTTATGTCTGCATATATGATAGTGTTTGCTAAGGTATTGGATAGGGAGCCTTTTTTGCAAAAATACGCAATTCCAACAGCCAAACTAATTCAAGAATATGGAGGGGAATATGTAGTGCGAGCCCCCGGTGTCGAATCTAAAGAAGGTGGGATGTTCGAGGGTGATAGTGTTGTTATTTCGAAATGGCCCGATAAAGCTGCAATAGAGAAATTTTGGAATAGTGATGAATATCAGAATCTAAAAGAGATTCGGCAACCCTATTGCCAAGCACATGTGATGGTGGTGGAGGAGCCGGGCAAATGAAATATATTGTCGCCTGCTTAATGCTCTCAGCGTGTTCAGTGCATGTTGATCCGTTGAATGGAAAGCCTCCAAACTTGAACAATCGTGCTGGTCTGGATGCGGCGGTGCAGACCAATATAGATTTGTCTCCAGCTGAGATTGTTTCGCGCGCTTATCTTGCCGCGGGAGGTGAGCTCTTTCAAAAGCCTCAATCACTTTTTCTCTCTGGGTATAATTTGATCCGAAAAGGAGAAGAAGAAACCGTTTGGGATAAATACGCAATGTGGCGGGTCTATGCATCTGAAAAAGAAGATGCACATGTCGCGAATGGCAAGGTGCGAATTGAAGGATGGACCGGAGATGAGGTTCAGTTGCTTTTATCCTTCGATGGAAAAGACACATACAATAAAGACGGAAAAATGGAGAGCCAATCTGCGAATCAAATGTGGTCGAATAGTTTTGGTTTCGGGGCAATCCGCCACGCTCTTGATGCAGGGTGGAAACGAAATCGGATGGCTGATCGCCTAATCGATGGAAATTCAACTTTCATGATCGAACTAACTGATCCATCTGCAAAGAAAACACTATTTGGGATACGGCAAACTGATTTTGCTATTGTGTATGTAGGTTTTCAAACACCTCGAGGTTGGCATGAGAGGCGTTATTCCAATTTCTTTTCAAATGAAAAGGGCAATTGGAAACAAGCAGGCAGAGTTCGTTTGTTTTATGATGGCGTAAAATCTAATGAAGCCATTTGGACTAATTTCGAAGTGAATAAAGAGTATCAAGATGAATTGTTCCAAATCAATTCAGCTCCTTTAGCGCCCGACTTCTAAACGCCACAAAAAAAGAGGCCGACACAAATGAATGTGTCGGCCTAGGGAAGAAAAGAGTACACAGCTCAGTACTCTCAATGCGCCTCATATTAGAATGGTTTTACTGCTCCAAAGAATGCAGTCATCAAAATCAAAACCCAGTAGAGATAGGCAACGTTGCGGCCTAATTGGATAGATTTATCTAGTTTTGCTTCCAGCTCTTCATTTGGACCTTGAGCCAAAACCGGGAAGATTTTGCGCCATTCGTGCATGATAATACGAAGGATGACACCAATGATGAGCGCTAAACCGTATGTCAGGATTTTTGCACTGAACCATTTTTGACCCTCTTCTGCGATAAATGGGCCATTGCCCATCAACGAAGTTAGACCTGTAATGATTAGGGCAGGAATTAGTGGGTAACGTGTCCAGTCTTCGATCAGAGCAAGTTTGTTTCCTAGTTCATTGGTGCGATTTGCAAATGCACCCCAAGTGATTGCCATCCACACGATCCATAGGAGCCACATGGCGACCAGCCAGCCACCGCCAAGTGGTTGAACGCCCCATAAATATCCCATGTGGAGACCAAGAGGTAGTAGGGATATGATTCCTGTGCGCGCCATAATATCAATGCGATATGCAGTTGCCATGTGGCGGCTGCGCTCTTCCAGTGAAAGTTTGTGGTTCACAACTTTATAGGATGTTTGAAAAACGCCCCATTCACCACCAAGCCAATATACCATGGCGACAATGTGTAGCCACCTTAGAATATGCAATTCATTCGTTGCAAAAAACTCTCCCATGGAGCCCTCCATTAAATCATTCTATTTTTTAAATGATATATCTTTTAATCGTTATGGCAAGTCTCACTACGTTATATCTGGTAGATTTATTATTCTGCCGGAGATTAATATCGTGGTGGTGGCTGCCATGGAGCATATGCAAATGCGCTTAAATCGTCCGGCAACACTGGATCATACGGGGCATTGAACGAAAAAGGAGCTTCTGTAGGCGTCCAAATGTTTTCGTGTTTTCCGCCTAGAAAGCGAATTAAAGCAACACAGCCCCACCGCGTTCCAAAAGGACCGTGGGCAATTCCTGGCGGTCTCCAAAAATATGCACCGGGCGTCATTGTACCATGAGGTCCGGTGAGTGAACCCGACACCACATAGGCTTCTTCGACGGTAGGATGTAACTCTTGTGGGCCTTTGAGGTTGGGCGGTTCAGAGTGAGGCAATATCATAGAAAGAAAAGTGCGCTCGCCAGTCTCTGGATTCGCATATAAATCTTTCCTTGATATACCGAGGTGAGCTAATTTTGGATCATTCAGCGTCATGTCCCAAGGCATATGCAAGGCATCAATATGCGTTATGTGATCTCCGTCACCTTCTCCAGCGATCAGTGAAGGTTCTGCGCTAAAGAAAGTTAGGACAACTGCTCCATGTTCAGATGACATGGTTTGCCGAGTTGCACCAGCTGGAGCATAACCATATGTGTCGTGACTGTATGTCTGACCATTTATCTCGATCTCACCATCTAGAATATAAAATTCTTCAGTGACATCAACATGTTCTACTGCTTCACGTCTCCATCCAGCAGGATAACGGATGATTGCTGAGCAGCCACCAGTTTCATCGTCACGGCTCAAGAATTTGAATTCAGCATCTGGACGCGCATTTCCAGGCCCAATACGCCTCCAAGGTAGCAATTGGGCCTGAATGAATTCGGTTTGCGGCCGATTTAGCATGACTTTTCTTCAGTCGTAGCAAATTCTTCGGCAACGTCTTCGCTAGAGGCTTCATCGCCGAGTTCAGTAGCTTCGACGTCTTGTTGAAGAATACGGAACACTCGCGAAATGTACTCTTGCATAAGCATACCGCGTTCATCGGCTTCGAAGCGGGCAGGTTTATAGGCCTCGATGGCATCTTTGGTGACTTTACCATCGCGTTCTAGCAAGCGTTCAATCGTGTCCATTCGTTCACGCATAACGGCGACTTCTTGCACGAGGGCAAGCGTTATGTTGAGGACGCGTTCAGAATCTGTGTTTTCAAGAAACCAAGGACGCTTACCTTTAGATTTGGCACCAGCTAGTTTTAATGGATCTAGATTCGGATTGCTCATTTTGTAGCCTTTCTTGCGCCAATAACGTGCCAAGCAGCTTTACGCCCATAATCTTCTTGCTCGTTATCTTCTGCAGCTTCAGGGAATATGTCTGCATCGACGACTGCTGCGACACCGCCATGAATAATATCATCGCGATTAAAACCGGCATCTTCCATCCACTGGTCTAGATCAATTTCATGCATTTTGGTCCAGAATGGTTCGTTATTATAGAATGCGTCCCAATCTCTCATTGCCTGCTCATACAGCGGCATGTCTTTGTCGTATTGGGGTTGCTCTACGTGAAGAACTATGCCGCCCGGTTTAAGGAGGCGATGTGTTTCTTTGAATATTTTCGGCATTGATTTGAAAGTTGTTTCGTGAAGGAACATTGTTGATTGAACCCAATCAAAGCTTTCATTCTCAAAACGACTTAAATCCGCGACATCTCCCTGAACAAACTCGACATTTTCGATTCCAAGTGATTTAGCGCGTGCTAAGCCGTATCGCAGCATGGGAGCACCTGCATCAACGGCAACAACTTCTGCATCTGGAAATGCCGCCGCAATAGGTAGAACATTGTGTCCGAGACCGGCTCCGATATCGAGAATGCGTTTAGGTTTGAAATCTGGTAGGTTTTTGGCAACCCACTGCGCAACAGCAACACCGCCGCCATCATTAAAGCGTCCCAGCATTCCTCCAGTTGTGGCGAAGATTCCAGAGTCATAGTTAGCTGGCCCGGTAACATCACCAGGTACGAGTTCTGTGTGATAGCTTCCCGGCATACAGTGGTGATCGATTGCTTCGGTAGAGCGTGGTTGCTTGAATTCAGGATCAAGTTTTAGTCGGTCATCCCCTTCAGTCAGCATTCGCGCTTTTTCATTTAGGGCTTCTGCCTGACGAAGTGTAACCCAGCGGCCGGCTTGTTGTCTGTTTTCCATGGTGGCGCGACGTAGGGCTGACCACCACTGAAACATTGGATCTTCTTTCAGGGCTTTGCGGACTTCGTGTCTATCTTCAAAGTCGCGTCCGTTCTCTTCTTTGAATTTTGGCTCCACTCTATCTTCAAAAGCGTGTGCTATTCCGCCCATTACTTTAGTAGAAAGGTGACGGTTCATTTGGGCTAAGAAGTTGAACCGGGCTGTTTCATCATGAGTTGTCTCTGGATAAACATCATGTTGCCCAACAACGCGGTAGTCAGGTGGGCCATCATATTCATTTGAGGGGCTATTGTTACCTTTATTGGTTGTGTCAGCCATTCATCGTCTCCCTTTTTATTTCCTGTCCGCGAAGCTTTCTTCGAAACTCGTATTGCAGAGTTGATGAAGAAGAGTATAGTATAAAAGATATATCATTTATAACCATATTTACAATAAGGGGAATAGGAAATGAGTACTAAAATTGTCGCACTCTTTAATTTGAAGCCTGAAGTTAGCGTAGAGGACTACGAAAATTGGGCTAAGACAACAGATATTCCTACGGTAAATGGATTGAAGTCCATAGATGACTTTAAGGTTTATAAATCTGTTGCTTTGCTCGGCACAGATGACAAGCCACCTTATTCCTATGTCGAAATCATAGATGTTAATGACATGGATGGCTTTGGAGCCGATGTTTCAACAGAGGCAATGCAGGCTATCGCTGCTGAATTCCAAGGCATGACAAGTGATTTATTCTTCATTCTAACAGAGACTTTGGGGTAGTCATATGGAGAGTTTGAAAGGGAAAACTGCCGTTATAACTGGATCTGGTCGTCGGGCTGGATTGGGTGAGGCGATTGCCCAACGCCTTGCAAAAGCTGGTGTGAATATCGTTATTTCCGATATTGGAGCTCCTAAGGATGCTGCAACCGGCGCGGAGCATATTGGTTCAACGGACGAAATGGAATCAATTGCGTCTGATCTTCGCGAAATGGGTGTGAAGGTATCCACGCAAGTTTGTGATGTGCGGTCGCTTGAAAGTGTACGTGGCCTCGCAAATCATGCTGTGAGTGAACATGGTAGTCTGGATATCTGGGTGAACAATGCCGGTATTGGATACATTATGAAGCCATTGCTGGATGTTACTGAAGAAGATTGGCGTGCCGTCATTGATGTGAATCTGACCGGCGCATTCTTCGGAGTTAAAGCTGCAGCAGAAATCATGACCAAGCAGGGAAAAGGTGGAAGGATTATCAATATTGCTAGTCAGGCCGCTAAATCTGGATTCCCGCACGCGCAGGCATACACGAGTTCAAAGCACGGATTAGTTGGGCTAGTTCGTTCTGCTGCGGTTGAGCTTGGTGGCGATGATATCACCGTAAACAATGTTTGCCCAAATCACGTAACGACTGGGCTGGGTGCTTGGCAAAACGAGTATTTCGCAAAAGTTGTCGGCGCTGATTCCGTAGAGGATTACATGAAAGCTATGGCGGCTCGAATTCCGATGGGGCGTCCGGGTTTGCCGGAAGATACTGCCAATGCTGTTGCATGGCTCTGCTCTGATGAGGCGAAATACATAACTGCCGAAAGTATGAATGTGTCTGGTGGAGAGGAACCGCATTGATGAATCACTCGATGGAACCCGCTCCGAAAGACTTTAAATGGCCCAACGGAGGAAAGCTTGCGCTTTCAATCGTTGTAAACGTTGAAGAGGGTGCAGAAAAGCGAATTGATGAAGGTGATCGTGGTCCCGAGCCTGTGGACGAGCTAAAAGCGGTTCCCAGAAAGCCAATTCGTGTCTACTGCAATGAAAGTAATTACCAGTATGGTATAAAACGTGGTGCACCGCGCATTCTGAAAATTCTCGATAAGGCTGGTGTGAATGCGACTTGGACTGTGTGTGGTCAGGCCTTAGAGAAGGCACCATGGATAGCAGACGCTTTAATGAAGCGTGGTGATGAGCCTGCTGACCACGGTCATAAATGGGCTTTCACTGCATTCATGGAAAAAGAAGATGAGATCGCTTTCATTGAGCAAAGTGCGAAAAGCATAGAGAAAACATGTGGTCGTCGTCCTGCGGGTTGGTTGTCCCGATATCTCTATTCTGAGAATACCAGACAAATCCTGAAGGATCAGGGATATACATATCACATGGATGATTTCTCAGATGATTTTCCATATTGGGATGATGTCGAGATGGCGGATGGCAATAAAGAGCCGATGGTGATCTTGCCCTATGCCATTGATAGCAATGATATGAAATTCTGGATTGATCCGGCTTTCACGCCTGACATGTGGTTGGATTACGCGAAACGGACTTTCAATTGGTTATATAATGAAGCCAATGAGGAGGGCGCGCGCATGATGAGCCTTGGTCTGCATTTGCGAATTATCGGGAGACCAGGACGCATTGAGGCTTTTCAGCAGTTTCTCGATCATGTGAGCAATCACTCAGATGTGTGGATTGCTACTCGCGAACAGATCGCCCAACATTTTGCCGAACAAATTCCTGCTGGAGCCTAGAAAATGATTAATAAAACTCTCGCTATTATCGCCGCTTTGTCTCTAGCTGCTTGTGCAACTATGGATGATCAGCCAGCAAAACATGCTGAATTGACTGGCGCTGAAATAGTAAAGATGCGCGATAAAAACCCTTATCCGTTATATCCGATTAATCTACGTCGTACGACCATGGTCGTGAAGGATATGGATGCAGCTTTAAAGTTGTATAGCGATGCTTTGGGTATGAATGTTGTTTATGATCAGGAATTATCATCTCCTGGATTAACGACTCGCCACAAGGCTGATGGAAAAAATAGGTCACGCCTTGTTTTGCTACAATCAAACTCAGGTCAGATGGGAATGGTTGGATTGTGGCAATTCCTCGATCAGACCGAAAAAGATCTAGCAGAACCTGACGCGGCTGACTTTACTCCTGGTGAAATCGTGATGCTATTTCATGCGGAGAATTTGGAGGAGGCATTTGCGAAAGCTTCAAAAGTTGAAGGCGTGAAGGTGTTAGGTGCTCCAAAAGAGCGTCGTTACCCATCGCCTGCAGGTGATATTGTTGTGATGGTGTCCATGTTGATCGACATGAATGGACACACGATTGAGCTAAATCAGAAGGTATTTGATCCTAGAGAGCAGGATTAACAAAACTATTATTTGGAAACTTTTGCGCCGCAAAACTTAGGTTTTGCGGCTTTTTTTTACCGAAATCGACGTGTGAATCTATAAGTTGATATATCTTTTGTTGACGAAAAAGGCAGTTCGATTTAATTTGTCCGGACAAATAGGATTTAATTGATGACACAAACATTCAGATCATTGCTTTTTGTACCCGGCGCGCGTTCGGATAGATTCGATAAAGCGGCGGCAAGTTCTGCGGATACGATCATTATTGATTTAGAAGATGCGGTTTTGCCAGATGATAAAGCCGAAGCGCGTGAGGCAACATTGGAATGGTTGTCGAAACGTGGAGACAAAGTTGTTGCGGGTATCCGTATCAACAGTCCCAGAACAGCAACTGGATGTGCAGATATTGCTGCACTGGTAGAAACATCAGCCGCGCCAGACTTTGTAATGATACCGAAGGCTGAAACAGGCATTGATGTAGAAATAGTGGCTGAAGCGCTTGGCGGACAAATTCCCGTAATCTCAGTTATCGAAAGTGGAAGAGCTTTTAGGAACGCTTCTGATATAGCGAATTCATCTAGCGGCGGTGTTTTATTTGGTGGGGCAGATTTTAGTGCCAGCTTAGGTGCGGATTTATCAAATTGGGATGCAATGCTGACAGCACGCGGCACCATTGCAGCAGCTTGTGGTGAGGCGGGAGTGCCCGCTTATGATGTGCCATATCTCGATGTAAATGATGAAGCAGGATTGATCGAATATACACAAAAAGTAAAAGCCTTTGGTTTTGCCGGTCGAACCTGCATCCATCCTAAACAAGTAGAAGCCGTTAATTCGGTGTTTTCACCTTCAGACAGTGAAATTGAAGATGCAAAAGCAATCATCGCTGCTTTGGAAGAAGCTGAAGGCGGAGCTGTGCTTTTCAAAGGAAAGTTGATCGATCGCCCCATAATTTTGGCGGCGCAAAGAATTTTGGCGAAAGCCTCACAGGAATAAGGAAAACAAGACATGGTTCAGAACTGGAAAGAAGTTGCGCCAAACCGTTATCGCGAAACATTTGGTCGCTATTTTGAAGACTTTCACGAAGGCGATATCTACGAACACCGTCCTGGAAAGACTGTGACTGAATATGACAATCACATGTTTACCTTGATGACGATGAATACGCACCCAATGCATTTTGATGCAGAGTTTGCCAAAGCCTCTGAATTTAAAAAGAACCTTGTTGTGTCGCCTTACACACTTGCGCTTTTGATCGGTATGAGTGTGACTGATTGTTCGCAAAAAGCGATTGCCAATCTTGGAATGGATGAAGTGAAATTCACTGCACCAGTCTTTGCTGGCGACACTATTGTTGGTGAAAGTGAAGTTCTTGGAAAACGAGAAAGTAAGTCTCGCCCTGGACAAGGTATCGTGACGATTGTGACACGTGGATACAATCAAGATGGAACAATGGTGTGTACGTTTAAACGCAACATGTTGATTCCAGCGCGTGGGCACGCGGTGGAAGATAAAGTTGGAAATTACTAGGAGATTATGATGTCTAACGAAGCAATGACTGCTGAAGAAGAGGTCATGATCCTCGATTCTATCGAGAAATGGCTAAATCAAAAAGTGAAGCCCGTTGCGGCTAAACTTGAACATGACGACGAGTACCCACGTGAGCTTGTAGAAGACATGAAAGAGCTTGGTCTCTTTGGGGCTCTCATAGAACCGGAGTTTGGTGGGCTTGGAATGTCTGCTACTCTTTATTCAAAGATTGTAACATTGATTTCTTCTGAATGGATGAGCCTGTCTGGTGTGTTTAATTCTCACCTAATGATGGCTATGATTGTTCAAAAATTTGGTACACAAGAGCAAAAAGAACATTGGTTGCCGCGATTTGCGACAGGTGAAATTCGGGGTGCGCTCGGATTAACAGAACCAGATGCCGGAACAGACCTTCAGGCCATTAAAACAAAAGCTACACGTGTTGGTGATAAATACGTTGTTGAGGGCGCAAAAACTTGGATCACAAACTGTATTGAAGGGTCGTGTATTGCGCTGTTTGTGAAAACAGACCCAGACGCTGATCCTCGCTATAAGGGAATGTCCATCCTTATCACCCAGACTAAAGACCCAGCAACGGGCGAGTCTTTGCCGGGCGTAACTAACGGGAAAAAGTTAGAGAAGCTTGGCTATAAAGGTATCGATTCAGGTGAGTTGATCTATAAAGATTACGAATGTGATGCTGAACTTTGCCTCGTCGGTGGTGAAGAAGGAAAAGGCTTCTATATGGCAACTGGCGGCTTAGAGATTGGCCGCATCAATGTTGCTGCTCGGTCCGTTGGTATAGCAAAACGCGCTTTGGATGAATCAGTCGCTTATGCACAAGCGCGTAAGACTATGGGCAAGCCGATCTGTGAACACCAAGCAATTCAGTTAAAGCTGGGGGAAATGGCTGCAAAAGTACGTGCTTCGGAGCTTCTCGTTGAGGATGCTGCTCGTCTGTACGATGCGGGTGAGCGTGTAGATATGGAAGCTGGAATGGCAAAGTATTTCGCTTCTGAAACTGCTGTGTATTGTGCCACAGAAGCAATGCGTATCCATGGCGGATATGGATATTCAAAAGAATATCCTATCGAGCGTCTTTATCGTGATGCACCGCTTATGTGTATCGGTGAGGGCACTAATGAGATGCAGCGCATCATCATTTCAAAACAGCTCGTCAAACGTAACCCTATCTAATCCACAACTTTACCCGGAACGTCCTGCTATGACCACGAAACTACTTGAAGGCATTCGCATTCTATCCGTCGAGCAATATGGTGCTGGTCCATATGGAACAATGCTGCTTGCTGACCTTGGCGCAGAAGTCATCAAGATTGAAGATGCGGGTCGTGGTGGGGATGTTTCACGTTCGGTTGGCCCATATATGCTGGGCGATAAGGATAGCGAATTCTATCAGACTTTTTCCTTCGGAAAAAAATCAGTGACGCTAGACTTAAAGTCTGAGCAAGGACGAGCTGACTTTGAAGAATTAGTTAGAACTGCAGATGCTGTTGCGAATAATCTTCGGGGAGATCAACCGAAAAAATTAGGGCTCACTTATGAAGCATTAAAAGCGGTGAACCCTGAGATTGTTTGTGCGCATTTATCAGCATACGGGCGTAAGTCCGAACGCGCTGCTTGGCCTGGTTATGATTATCTCATGCAGGCCGAGGCTGGCTTTATGTCAATGACTGGTGAGCCTGATGGTCCTCCCGTCCGCTTTGGTCTTTCCATGGTGGATTTCCATACAGGCAGCCATATGGCGACTTCGCTCCTAGCCGGAATAATAGGAGCGAGTCGTTCTGGTGAAGGGTGTGATGTCGACGTCTGCCTCTTTGATACGGCTCTTCACCAACTTTCTTACCCCGCAACGTGGTATCTTAATCAAAAACATAAAACGGGACGGCTACCACGTGGCGCACACCCATCCATCGCGCCGAGTCAATCTGTGAAGACGGCCGATGGATGGGGCCTTCTAATGTGTCAAACCCCTAAGTTTTGGACACTCTGGTGTAATCTTGCTGATGCTAAGCATCTCGAGACTGATGATCGTTTTGCAACTATCCCAGCAAGGCGAGAAAACCTTGAGGCGCTTACTTCGGAAGTGGACGCTGTGATGACGCAGCGTTCCACATCTGAGTGGATGGAGGTGCTAGGCGGCCATGTTCCATTTGCACCGGTGATGGATATCGCTGAAGCTTTGGATAGCCCTTATGTTCAACACGTAGAAATGACATCTGACATTGCGCATCCCGATGCACCGAATGGCTTACGTTCATTGTCTTCACCTTTTAGAGTTAATGGGGAAAGACCAGCCCTTACGCGTGCCCCAAAAATGGGCGAACATTCAGACGAGTTAATTGAATAATGAAACTAGCTGGCCTCAAAGTTCTAGATCTATCTGCGTTCTTACCCGGACCTCACATGACAATGATGATGGCTGATCATGGTGCGGATGTAATCATGATTGAACCTGCGAATGGATTGGGTGAACCTACGCGAGCTATCGGTCAGAAAACCGAAGACGGTGTGTCGGTTTGGTTTCGCAATATTGCGCGTGGTAAGCGTAGCCTGAAACTGAATCTCAAAGATGATGATGGTCGAGAGCTTTTCTATGCATTGGCTAAGGAAGCGGACGTCGTCGTTGAAGCCTTCAGGCCCGGTGTCGTGAAACGCTTGGGTGTTGATTTTGACACGCTTAAAGCAATGAATGAAAAGCTTGTTTATTGTTCGATTTCTGCGTTTGGGCAGGATAGTTCGCTAGCGTTAAAGCCTGCTCATGACATGACTGTGCAAGGAATGGCTGGAATTGCAGACCTAAATCGGGGCTTGGAAGACAATAAACCCGCTATGCCCAATATGCCGGTAGCAGACCTTACTGCATCCCTGATGGCAATGTCTGGTATAATGATGGCGCTTTACCGCATGAAGGAGACGGGCAAGGGCGATTATGTAGATATTGCTATGTATGATGCTTGTTTGGCTTGGACACCTAATGTGCTCGGTCCAACATGGGGTGAAGGCAAAGCACCCATCGCAAAAGAAATGCGAAGTTTCGGCGGTAGCGCCATGTATAATCTTTATGAAACGTCAGATGGCGAATTTATTATACTCGGCGGATCAGAAGTTAAGTTTGCTTCAAACTTTCTTTCGGCTCTCGGTAAATCTGAACTATTGGAATACGCCAAGCTCGAGCCGGGCCCAGCGCAGGCACCGTTGAGAGATTTTTTCTCAGAAACTTTCAAAGCTAAAACGTTGAATCAGTGGAAAGAGTTTCTTTCAAACGTGGATTGTTGTTGGTCTTGGGTCCGAAATTTGTCTGAAGCAATGGATGATCCATTCACGCAAGAGCGCCAAATGGTGATTACTGATGCGGATGGGTTCAAACATATTGGTCCACCGATCAAATTTAGGCGCGAGCCGGCTCAGCCGAATCTTTCAGTGCCGTCTTTTGGTGAAGATAGTGAGGAAATTGCCAAAGAAATCGGGCTAGATGCTCAAGAAATATCCAATTTGAAAAACAAGAAAACTATTTAGTTAAAAGACCTTTTCATTTTCATTAAAAGATATACCATTTCGTAAGTTCCAATGAAGGAGAATGGTATATGGCCAGTATTCGCTTAGTTTGCAGCATGATTATGGTGTTGATCTTAACACCATTGGGAGTTGCGGAAGATCGTCCTGATACTGGAATTTCTGGTGTTTATGAGGTCGTAGTTGGTGTTGCGGACGCTCAAAAGTCTCTTAAGTATTTCAGGGAATTTGGCTTTGAGCAGGTCGCAACAGTTGATTTGTCCTCCAAGCAAGCGAAATCTCTTTATGGAGTTGAAAGTGCCGCCAAAGTCTATCGGCTCCAAAATGGCAATGTCGAAACTCACGGTTTGTTGCGCTTAATTGAGTGGGAAACCCCATTGGGGAATGGTGTTGGTTATTCTCCGCCGGAAACTATCGGACAACGTATAGCGGTGATGCGGACCAAAGATATCTTTCGCCTTCACGACGTATTTGAAGATATGAGAAACGAAAGTGAAATTCCTGTTTTCTCAACACAGCCTGTTTATGATGATCTCTATGACATGGACGAAGGAGCATATTCCATCTCTACGCGCCGCGTGGGTGTGCGTGAAATGGCTGTCCACGGTGAAGAGTTTAATCACATCTTTTTTCAAAGATATGGCTATGTCATTCCTGGATATGGAACAATTGAAAATGCCGATTTGCAAACGAGTGAAATCACACACAACGACTTCATAATCAAAGGTGATATCGGCGAGGTCACACAGTATTATGAAGATGTATTGGGCTTTGTATCTGAAAACGACCCTGTGCTTGATGGAGATTGGCAAAAGGGGCCTCAAGAAGTCTTCCAAATGACCAAAGGTACAGCGCACTGGTATCGCGGGTTTGTTTCTCCAAACAATATATGCGGAAAATTGAAGTTTTTCACGGCTCGTGATCCTGAATTTGTCAGAGATAGATCTGATGAACAACGTGTCGGTGAGCTGGGAATTACTATGCACACACTCTACACTCCAAAGCTAGAAATGGTGCACTCGTTAGCATCTGATCATGATTTAAAACCAACGAAACTCATGAAAAATGAATTTGGGGAAGAGAGTTTCTTCTTTGTCGGTCCGGATGGATCAAGCTGGCAGATTTTAGAAGAGCCAAAGCTTGAATCTCAACCGACAACTGAATTCAAATTAGAAAAAGTAGACAATTAGAAATACGCCTCAAAATGGGCTTTCGGGGAAGGACGATCAAATGAAAAATATTATCAAAGGATTGGTAGCGTCAGTTGCTCTTGTGGGGCTGGTTGCATGTGAGAAAGAACAGGCGGTTGAGCCAGAGGTTAGCGGGTTTGTAGGTGATCCTAATGCATCGAAGCCAGCGGCAGAGGTTGCCGAAGGTTTTCACAAATTGGATTCAATGTCGCCACAGAGTGATAAATCAGATGCACTTGCTTTACCTCTGCAAACAGTAACTCTTTCAACTACTGATCTTGAGGGAACAAAACGCTTTTACGTCGATGGTATGGGGATGACGCTTACGGGGCCATTTGAAGTATCAGAGGAAACGAAATCTCAACAACGTTCCTTGTGGGCAGTGCCTGAAGACGTTAGCTGGCAAGAATACAGTCTGACGCGACCCAATTCGAATGTGAATGGACGCCCGGCAATGAGCATTCGTGTTTTGCTATTAAACAAAGAAACACCTCATGTGCATGCGTCATGGGACTCACGCTCGTATGGTGGTTTCTCGATGGGTTTTCCCAATATGGATAATACGCAGCTTGATGCGAAAATTCGGGAACTAGGTTTTGGTGCTAGAAACGCGCATGAAATATATGAAGTGCCTCGCTTGGATGGTTCAATGTATGAAATCCAAGAGACAATTTTCGATGCACCTGATTTCGTTCATGCTGTAGGTATAACGCGCGTTGACATGCCAGCGCTTGGTGCGATTGAAGCTGATAGCTATTTAGGTGGACCGGGGTATTCAGCGCAAGTTGTCGATAATTCCGAAGAACTTTTTGTGTTCTACACAGATGTGCTTGGGCTGGAAATTCGTCGAGACAGTTTGTTTAAAAGTGCAGGGCAAGATGGAGCCATGGCTCTACCAAACGGCTCGGAATTCCGCTTCGCTATTTTAGCTGCCAAAGGGTATGGGCCCGGTGGTCACATGCTATTTGTTGATTTCAAAAACATTGAAGGTATCGAAGGAAACGCTCCTCCACGTGTACCAAACCGTGGAATTGGGATGTGGTCATTCCCTGTGACAAACCTTGATCAGGTCATGGAGAATGCTGGGCAATTTGGTACGACAATTGTGCACGAACCAACTGTTATCAATGACCCATTACATGGGGAAATTCGCGCCGCCACATTTTTGACCGGCAACGACTTTTTGATAGAGGTTTTTGAAGAGGTTTCAAACTAATGCGATTGTTGATTGCTTCTTTATTGAGCCTTGGAATAGCCGCATGTTCTGCTGACAAAGCTTCTGTCAGCAGTGATGTGAAGGAAGCCGAGCAGGCAAGCAACGAGCATCAGGTGAAAGAAAAAAAAGATTTTTCGATTCCTGATGGTCCAGAAACAGGGCTATCCGGCTGGAATGAACTTGTTGTCACGACAAGGAATTTGGATGATTGGAGGTCGTTTCTAACCCTTGATGCTGGGTGGGAGGAGCGTGAGAACGGTCCTATTGATCCTGCACTCTCAATCCTCTGGAACATGCCGGAGGACGTAGTGGGAACCGAGACTGTATTTGCAAATATAGGTGCTGACAAAGGAACGATACGATTCGTTGAGTTAGAGGGTATCGAACAAGATTATATCCGCGTTGATGATCGACCTTGGGATACAGGCGGGTACTTTGATTTTAACGTTCGGGTTGCCGGATTAAATGCTCTTCGGGAGAAAATGATCGACAGAGGATGGCAGGGCGATTCTCAACCGATCCAGTACACTTTTGGTCCTTTTGAAGTTATTGAATGGATTGCGCGTGGTCCGGATGGGGTTCGTGTTGCGTTCATCGAGCGTTTAAAGCCAACTCTTGAGGGGTGGCCAAATTTAAAAGTGATGAGCCGTGTTTTCAATTGTACTCAAATGGTCACAGACATGGATGCTGCTCGAGCGTTTTTTGAAGGCGTTTTGGGAATGCAGACCTACCTTGAGCACAATGGAGCAAGTAAGGTTGCTGGTCCAAATGTGTTGGGACTACCGTTTGAAACAGCCACGCAAGTCCCTCGCGATGTTTACATATTGCACCCACAAGGCGTGAATGATGGTTCCATAGAATTGGTAAAATTCGAGGGTGCCAGCGGGGTGGATCTTTCATCTAAAGCTAAGGCATACAATTACGGACTATCTGTAGCGAGGTGGCCAGTTGAAGATCTGGAACAAACTATTGCGGCAATTAAAGAAAGAGGCGGCGAATTTACGTCTGATGTCGTTGAGCTGTCATTAATTGGTGTTGGAAAGATCAAGGCAATTTCTATGGCTGCCCCAGATGGTGCGCTCATAGAAATTTATCAGGTAATCGATTAGCCATTTGTACGATTTAAATTGATTTCGTAGGCAAACCGGCCTGCCGGATGGAGACTTTCTGAAACAAGGAAAGTCTCCTTTTTTGTATCAGAATACCGTCTTATTGTACGAAGCGCTGGGCTTTGTGGTTTCACTTCTAATAGCTTTGCTTGTTCTGTCGTAAGGGCCACAGCTTCCATGGTTTGGCTGACATTCTGAACTGATAAACCTTTAGACTGTTCTATCCATTCAGATATCGGACCAGACAATTGATTGATAGTGTTCCGATCCGGCGGGGCAACATCTGCTCTGATTACAACATTAGTGATTGCTTGAGGTGGTTCATCACCAATTGCTCTTATTCCCTGAAACCAGATATAGTCGCCGTGAAGCTTTAGGCGTTCAAGTCCATATTCATCGCATAGTCCATCATCGAAAATGATAAGTTTGGCTTCACGCGCATATTGCAGAACGGAATCGAAGTCTCCTATGGGTTGGGCAAAAGCAGGAGCACTAATATCGGCTACAACTGTACCTGCGCGGCGGCGGCGAAGGATCAGGCGTTCCTCTGACAAGATTCGAAGAGCATCCCGAGCAGTATGCCGTGAGACAGAGTAAGTTTCGCAGATTTCCATTTCCGTTGGAAAAGCATCACCGGCGTTAAGTTCACCTGATGTGATTTTTGAACGAAGAGAATCGGCCAATTGTTTGTAACGGGGTAGCGTGTCTTTGGTCATGTTTTAGAGTTGGTTCCGAATATTTTGCCAAGCCAATTGTAACTCATCGCGAAATGCGGGATCTGCAATACCAATGAGTGCTTGAGCGCGTTCTTCTAGCGTTTTGTTTTTTAGCGTTGCCACACCATGCTCAGTTACAACTGTATCCATGTCTGCTCGAGCAATTGATGTTGCATCTGCTGGGAGACGAGGGACGATCCGCGATATTGTTTCTTTTTTGGCTGTAGATGCCAAAGCAATAATGCCGCGACCATTTGGTGCAATGGCTGCTCCTCTTAAAAAATCGACAAGTCCACCTGTTCCGGAAACCTGCTTCCCCCCAATAAACTCCGCATTTGCTTGACCGAATAGATCTATTTCAATGGCAGAATTGATTGCTTTTAAATTGGGGAGTTTAGCCAAAGTGCGAATGTCATGGGTGTAGGATACTGGCTTGAAAGACACTATTTCAGAGGATTTTAGGTAATCGTATAATTGGTCTGTTCCAATTGCGACCCCCGTTGTAACCGCATCTTCATCTGAAGAAAGTGAATCTGATTTGACCAATTCTAGTAGTGGGTCAGATATCATGCCTGCATGGATTTTGAGATTTTTATGTTTAGTTAAATTCGATAGAACAGCTTGTTGAACATTGCCCAACCCAAATTGAAGAGTGTCTCCATCTTTGATCAACCCAGCGATATGTTGCCCAATACGGTCAAAAGTTTCGGGAAGAGTAATCGACGGAATCTGGTTTAGCGGAGTATTTGTTTCTGTGACGGTGTGAAACCGTGAAAGAGGATATTTTGGGGAAGATTTCGACGTTGGCATTGCGTGGTTTATAAGCGCCAATGTTGGAACACCTTCTCTCTCAAGAATGACTTGAGAAAAGTCTGCTGAAACTCCTAAGCTAACATTTCCATCTTTATCGGGTGGGCTTACCATCACAATAGCCCCATCCAGAGGTGTGGTTTCTAGCCATTTCCAACTTTGTACGTATGTCAAAGGCAAGAAACTTGTCTTTTTTTCATTGAATGAAGCCCTAAGGTCCGGACTGAGAAAGATTGTTTCGGCTTTGTAAGTTGCGTGTAAGCTGGCCCAGTCTGTTTTGTTTACCCCAGGTATCCATATTCCCAAAAACGTAACGTCTTCACCAAAATTAGAGTTTTCTTTCAGCGAATTAGCAATTTCGATTGGCTCTCCAGTGCATCCAGCGACGTAAAGCCGTGGGGCTTTAGGGAGGCTGCCTCTAAAATTTTTTAGTGCATCAGAAATTAAATGATATATCATTTATTTTACCTGTGATATGGTTTTGGGGTTCACTTGTAGTCTATTTATATGTTAGCACGTTAATATGTCCGGACAATTAAAAAATACGTCTATGTTAGAAAGTTTGGTTCAGATCACTGAAAGATCAGTGGAAGATGCAGCCTTGGATCGTGCTCGATTGCATGTTTTGGATTGGATGGGGTGTTGTATTGCAGGAAGCCAGACAGCAACAGGACGCGCTTTTGCAGCGGTCTTCGATAACGGTGCAGTCGGCGAAGCTTTCTATTGGGGAAGCTTGGGAAACATTCTGGAAATGGACGATGTCGATAAAAGAGCGTTGCTACATCCTGGGCCCAGTATCATTCCTGCAGTTTTATCGTTAGCTGCTAAACGAAATTGTACGTTACGAGAAATGTTGCAAGCAGTTGTGCGTGGATATGAGGCGACAATTCGTCTGGGAAGAGCCGTTGGATCGCACCATTACTCTATTTGGCATAACACCGGAACATGCGGACCAATCGGAGCTGCGGCAGCTTGTTCGTCAATATTGAAATTGAACAGTGGGCAATCAGCACATGCGTTGGCGCATGCCATCAGTTTATCTGCAGGTTTATGGCAGACAAGGCACGAGCCCCAAAGCATGGGAAAACAATTACATACCGCAAATGCAGCTAGAATTGGTGTGGAAGCAGCACAGCTAGCTAAAGCAGGTGTTGTTGGGCCTTTGAGCATTATTGAAGGTGAGCAGGGCTTTTTTAAAGCGATGTGTAAGGATGGTAACCCTGAAGAGGTACTTGCCGAATATGACGCAAATTGGTTGATCAACGAGGTAAGTTTCAAGCCATGGCCAGCATGTCGGCATGCGCACGCAACCATAGATGCTGCTCTGGAATTGAATAAAACTATAGATACGGACAAGCTTTCAGATGAGATTATTGTCCGGTCCTATTCTGACGCTTTGAAATTTTGTGACAAACCAAATCCAAAGACGGTGATAGAGGCTAAGTTTTCTTTACAGCACGCTGTTGCAGTTTGTTGGGTAAAAGAAAAACCAGAATTAGCTGATTTTGAATTGGATGCATTGGAACGCCAAGAATTTAAGGTCGTTCGAGATAGAGTTCGGGTCGAGGATTCAGACAAGTATAATAGCGTTTTTCCTGCGCATTTTGGTGCAGAGATTGAAACTGCAGGACAGAAAGTTGTTATCAACGATGCGTTGGGAGACCCAGAAAACCCTGTTTCAAATGAGCAATTGTCTGAAAAAGCTAAATCTTTGATCGAATATAGTGGTGTAGATCGATCTCAAGCATCCCAATTTGTATCTTATTTTCTTCAGTGTGATGAAAGTCTTAGTTGTCAAAATATTGTGTCACATATGAATGAGGTGATGCCATGACTCAATTTATCGACGCTGTTGTAGATCATGGTATCTCATCGACGTTTGAGGATTTACCAGCCGAAGCCCTCAGTGCTGTGAAGACATTCTTGTTAGATTCAATTGGTGTTGGAATTGCAGGTTCAAGCGCTCCGCTGAGTGAGAAAATTCGATCGGCTGCGAGCAAATGGGCTGGGTCTGGACGTTCAAATATCTGGGGCAATAACAGCATAAAAACCAGTGCTGCAAATGCTGCTTTTGTGAATGGGTTCCAAATTCATTGCCAAGAATATGATTGCGTACATGAACCTGCTGTTGTGCACCCTCTGGCAACCATTCTTGCTGCCTTGATGGCGGAAATTGATAGCCAAAGAGAAAAGGTTTCCGGCAGGGAATTGGCTATTGCTTTGGCCGTAGCCGTGGATTTAGCGGCTAGTATAGGTGTGGCAGTTTCTAGCCCTATAAAGTTTTTTCGCCCTGCAAATGCTGGAGTTTTCGGAGCAACACTGGGAATATCAAAACTCAGAGGTTTTACGACTGAGCAAACAAAAAATGCTTTAGGTTACGCTTTGGCTTTTTGTTCGGGAACGATGCAATCGCATGTGGAAGGAAAACCAGCTTTACCTGTACAGATAGGTGCGGGTGCCCGCGGTTCTATAATGGCGTGCGACCTCGCAGAGGTCGGCATGGAAGGTCCACACAATAGCTTTGAAGGTCCGTTTGGGTATTTCAAACTATTTGAAGATGAATACGACCTTTCGCAAGTTACGCAAGAGCTTGGAAAGATTTGGCGTATTGCTCAAGTAAGTCACAAACCTTTTCCAACTGGACGGGCAGCACAAGGTGGAATTGAGTTAGTTCAAGGACTTAGAGAACAGGGTGTCACTGCTGATAATCTTGATAGTCTCGTCCTCAACGCGCCTCCAATAATCGAAAGGCTTGTCGGGCGTCCGATTATTGAAGAAATGCCAGCTAATTATGCGCGTCTATGTTTTCAATATTCTGGTGCCGTAGCGCTGCAAACTGGCAATGTAACACTTCAAGACTTTACTGAAGAAGCATTGAATGACCATCAGACTTTTCAGTTGGGACAAAAAATATGTGTTAGGGATGATGGGCATCCTGATCCAGCTGCATTCGCTCCACAAACAGCAATAGCCACGCTGAAAAATGGCAGCCAAAAGACTGCTAGCATTGATGCACTATTTGGTTCTCCAGCTTCTCCGCTGACAAGAGAACAACATTTTCAAAAATTTCGTTCTTGTTGCGCGTTTGGTTGGGGAACACCCAATCAAAAACTCGAAGACATTCTTATTCAACTGACAGACAATCTGGAAACGCTCGAAGACAGTTCGCGCTTGTCCAGACTTGCGACCGGACAGGAGGCCTAAATGGCTGATACACACAATACTTATTTTAATTCTGTTGATTGGGATCAGCTGCAAAAGGATCACCCTATTGGTGATGATTTTGTCGAATTTGCAAAGAAGTCAAAAGACGAAATTCGTGCGCATCAGGAAAAGCTATTTGCTAGATGTGTAGACCGTGCATGGAAAACGCCATTTTATCAAAAGCTATGGGGTGATGCTGGAATTGAAGCGGGTGACATAAAAGGTTTGGAATCCTTAAATTCACTTCCCGTGTTTGATAAAAAAGACATTATGGATTCCATTGCCCGCACGCCACCTATTGGTGATTTTGCCGGATTCGAAGGTTACCCTGAGGGGCGTCCGCCGGTGATTTTTCATACTACATCAGGAACAACAGGTACGCCTCAAGTGCTTTTATTTGGGGCTAAAAGCCGCGAAGCACAAAATCTATTGTTGGGGCGCCTATATCGCTTTCAAGGGCTGCGTCCGGATGATGTTGTTCATTCGGTGTATGGTCACGGAATGATCAATGGTGGACACTATGTTCGTGAGTCGGTCATTCACTGGACGAATGCGATTTTTATGTCTGCTGGTACTGGTGTTGAGACGCGTTCAATCAAACAAGTCGAATTGATGAGAGACTTTCGTGCGACTGTGATTGTTGGTTTTGCTGATTATATCAAGAAGCTGGCGCGCGTTGCTGTGGAGCAGGGAATAGACCCGTTAAAAGACCTAAACATTCGTATGGTGTCAGGACACCTTGGCCGAGAAGACAAAGACAGCCTGTCTGAATCATGGGGCGGGGTTGAATGTTATGATTGGTATGGTGTTGGTGACACTGGTTGTATCGCGGGTGAAGGTCCAGATCGTAATGGCCTGTATGTGATGGAAGATGCTCAGTATCTGGAAGTTTGCAACATTGATACAGGTGCGCCAGTCGCTGATGGCGAAGAAGGTGATATGGTTTGTACATGCTTGTATAAAGACGATATCTATCCAATCATTCGTTTTAATACGCATGATGTAACACGTGTCAAAACAGATAGTTCATCATTGGGGTTAAACTTTAAGCGGATTGAAGGTTTCCTTGGACGGTCAGACAACATGGTGAAAATCCGTGGTATCAATATTTTCCCTCAGGCTATGGGGCCTTTACTTGAAGAAATAGATAGTTTTGCGGGTGAATTCATTTGTCGTGCTGAACGTGATTCTGCCGGACGCGATGAGTTTATTGTTTGTGCTGAAGTAAGCGGTCAGCGAGATGAAAATGAAGTCTCTAAGTATAAGGCTTTCCTAAAACAAAAAATCGGGATTGATTGCGGCGTCGAATTGTCTGGTCCAGGTGATTTAGCGAAGTTGACCCAGACAGAAGTGCGTCAAAAACCGATACGTCTGATTGATGAGCGTTTCTAATGACCCCATTGGAACGGTTTGAATTCTATAAAAAGCGGATTGAAACGCTCAATCCCGAACTCAATGTCTATATCCACTTGTGTTTGGAGCAAGCAGAAGAGGATGCTCGGGCATCTGAGCAACGGGTTCGAAATGGTCGAGTGTTGTCCGATATCGATGGTTGGTGTGTCGCGGTTAAAGCCAATATCGCCGTAAAAGGATTGCCACATCACGCAGGTATTGCTGCTTACAAAGATGATATCGCGATAGAAGATGCAGTCGCTGTAGCTCGGTTAAGAAAAGCCGGAGCAGTTGTTCTAGGTGTCGTAAATATGCATGAAGGTGCATTGGGTGCGACAACAGATAATGAAACATTTGGTCGGACCCAAAACCCTTGGAAACACGGATTTACGCCGGGTGGATCTTCAGGAGGATCAGGTTGTGTTGTAGCAGCAGGACTTAGTGATTTTGCTTTAGGGTCTGACACTATGGGGAGTGTTCGAATTCCATCTGCTTATTGCGGCGTTCAAGGACACAAACCTACGACTGGACTGGTTCCAGATAAAGGCGTTTTAGCTTTGTCCCACACGCTCGATCATGTAGGGCCGCATGCACGAAGCGTAGATGAATTGCTCCCAATCTTACGAGTCCTAGGTGCGAGTTCTTTAGATCAGACGAAAGTTGATCTTCGGTCTATCAAGATTGGAATTTGGTCAGGAGAAGGCGATGTTGTTCTTACACCTTCAGTTCAAAAAGGGTTTGACGGGCTTCAAAGCAAATTAAGTGCATCGGCAATTTCACTGAAGAAAGTTAGTCCACCAGTATATGGTTACGGTAAGTCTCGACGAGCGGGCCTTTTGGTTTCTGAAGTGGAGGCTGCAAAAATTCATGAAGAGAAATTGAAAACCAATCCAGATGGATTTTCTGATTTATTCAAAAAATTAATGGCTTGGGGTGCTGCGCGACCACAAGAAGAAATTGATAAAGCTTATGAGCATATATTTGCTGTTAAGGATGCATCGATGGCTACGTTTAATGATGTGGATGTCGTCATTGCACCAACGGCTCCCCAACAAGCGTTTTCATTTGAAGATGATGTTCCTGCTAACCAAGCTGATTTCACTGCATGGGCCAATTTTGCAGCTCTGCCAGCTACGGCTGTGTGTATTGGTTTGTCCGAAGATAAGCTCCCTTTATCTTGTCAAATCATCGGAAAAGAAAACGAAGATGCATTCGTTTTAGCTGTAGCCCAGCAAATTGAAGAATTGTGTGGGCGTCCACCTAGTCCATACAAATAAAAAAAAAGGCTCTGAAAATTCAGAGCCTTTTGTATCTATGAGAAAGTGAAGTTGGGCGGGCGCTTTTCTAAAAACGCCTTGAAACCGTCCTTAAAATCTTCGTTGGCAAAACCTGCAAGAAACAATTCTTGCGCTTCTTTTGAAGATGGCGTCCAGCCTTCATATTGAAGGCCTTTAATCATTTTTTTTGTTGCACGCGTGGACCATTGCGAGAGGCTGCAGATTTGATCAGCTAACTCGCGTCCAGCTTCTAGGCCAGTTTTCTCGGTCTCTAAACGGTCTATCAGTTTCATTTGAAAAGCTTCAGTTGCCGCGAAAATACGTCCTGTAAACAGGATGTCTTTTGTTGTTCCAGGTCCGACAGCAGCCAGTAAACGTCGCGTATCACCAGCTGGATAAACGAGACCAAGTTTACCTGGTGTTACTCCGAATTTTGCTTTCTCATGAGCAATGCGTAAGTCAGTTGTCATGGCTAAACTCACACCGCCACCGACACATGCGCCATCAATTGCAGCGATTGTGGGCTTTGAGCAATTCTCGATGGCATTTAATGCATTGGAAATGGCATCAGCTGATTCTTTTGCGGATTCTTCTGTTTTATATATTTCTTCAAATTCTGAAATATCTGCCCCAGCCGCAAATGCACCAGCATCTCCTCCGTGAATAATCAGAACTTTCACAGATTTGTTCGCGTCAACCTCAGAAACAAGGTGCGGAATTGCTTGCCACATATCCAGTGATAACGCATTTCGTTTATCAGGTTTATTGAGGACTAGCTCGGCAAGTGGGCCATCAATGTCTAGTCTAATTGTTTTGGTCATCTTAGTCCTCGGAAAAAGCGCTGATAGGTGCAGGCGCACCAGTATTAGCAATAAGCGCTTTACGTCTCAAGAAGCGTTGGAAGCCAACTGTTCCCATTCGTGAACCACCCATTCCAGATAGCTTAAAGCTGTGCTTCTCTGCTTCATGAAATAAAGACGTTAGAGCTGCATCATTCAGGCTGATAGCACCAGCTTCAATATGGACACCAACACGTTGAGCTTCTTTCAGGTCGCTGGCAAAGACAGCTCCAGATAAGCCGTATTCTGTATCATTCGCGAATTTGATTGCATCCTGAGCTGTTTCAAATCCCATTACTGGAATGATTGGGCCAAAGGTTTCATCAGTCATGACCTTCATCGAATGGTCGACATTTGAGATGACAGTTGGCTCTAACCATAAACCTCCACCATGATTTTCAATCTTTCCACCTGCAAGAATCTCAGCGCCTTTGGCAACTGCGTCGTCAATATGGTCTTGAAGAATGGTTGCTTGTTTATCAAAAATGATTGGTCCGATTTCACCTTGAGTGATTTCAGGCCAATTTAAGCGAGTCTGTTTCGCCTTTTGAGTAAGAAGGTTAGTAAACTCTGCAAGGATATCGTTTTGTACGTATACGCGCTCAATGGATTGGCATGCTTGGCCAGTTGATAATGTTGCGCCACGAAGCGCGGCATCTGTCGCATGCTCAAGATTTGAACCAGACAGAACGATGAGGGGGTCTTTTCCGCCTAACTCGAGGAAGGCAGGGATCATCTGCTCCGCCGCGGCCATCGCCACCTTGCGACCTGTCGCAACTGATCCAGTAAAACAAACTGCGTCCACATTCTTGATTAGACTTGCGCCCGTCATTCCATTACCTTGAACAAATGAAAGAACGTTTTTAAGGGGGCTGTCATCGATGACTTTACTCAAAACGTCTGCAAAACGCGGTGTCACTTCAGAAGGTTTGATCATGACCGAGCAACCAGCAAGAAGTGCGGGAACGGTATCAATCATTGAAAGGACCATTGGAAAATTCCAAGGCGAGATTACCCCAACAAGCTGATATGGAATAAACTGCGGAGCATGCTGTAGGGCTGGATTAGAAATGCCCTTTGTCCACCCTTTAGGTAATAGGCTTTCAACTTGTCCCAACCAAGCCATAATTGAGCCGGCTACCGCATCTACTTCGAGTGCTGCAATTTTTCGTCGCCCAGTATCTTTCTCTAAAGCTGCAGCAATATCGACTTTATTTGCGATCAACAATTCAGCGAATATTTTCAATGCATCTGCTCGTTCGGAAAGGGCTAGCTGAGCCCAATTCGATTGGCTTTGGCGTAATTTGCTCGCGACTGATGCAATAACTTCTTCGGAAGCAGATTGGATTGAATAATCATATTCGCCAGTTCTAGGGTTTCTGACTTGAAGTGTGTTTGACATGTTATCCTAGTCCTAGTGAGCCTGGATTGATGTTGTTTTTTGGATCAACAATAGCTTTGATCTGCTTCAACAACGTCTGTGAATCTGCATCGCGGTTTTCGCTGTAAGGGTATGTGCGTCCGATTTGGAAGTGGGCTGCACCGTGTTTCTGGAAAATATCGATCACTGCGGCACGCGTGTCGGCGACCAGTTTATTGCCTTCTTCGCGCACGCCATATGGCTTGGCGTGCTTCAGTGTGCTCGCTTCTACTGTCGCCTCGTGAATTGGGAATAACTCGTCAGGCCAGATGAAAACAGGTTCGATGAGAAATCCATTTGTAGATAGAGTTGTGATCAAATATCCGGTTTCAATTTCGTGCTTTTTAAAGTCGGCGGCCTTAGACTCAAATAATTGCGCAATCTCTTTCCAAATGGCTTCAGCTTTAGACATTGGAACAATACCGTGCACCGGAACCCATCTTTCACCTTCAGGGCCAAGAATGTTGTTTAACGGTGTAAAGGGATTGGATCGAATGATTTTTGGAATAGAGTTTTCTGTTTCAGATCCACCTTCGTCTGAAATGATTTTCTTTAACCGGTCGATGTCGGCCTTTACGCCTTCAGCAGAGCGTCCTTCACAAACTATATGCAGAGACCAGGCATTGTCCTCAACAAAGCCACGGCCCGCCATTGCAATCTTAGCACCTTCTTTCAATCCTTTAAGAAGAGATCCTTGTCCTTTAATGACATTCCCGAGTGTTTTGACATCTGCTACCAAAGAGGCACGTTTCAATCGGATTTTGGTCAAATTAGGATCAAACCCAAATACTTCACAAGCAATGTTTTGGCGGGACACTGCGGCAGTAGCGCGTGCACACTCATCTTGTGAAGAAAACTCAAAGCTTGCCCAATCTTCAAATTCAGGTCTTGGAATGAGTCGTAATGTGACTTCGGCTTTGTGTGCGAGTGCTCCTGCGTCTCCAAGAAATAGACCTGTGAGATCAGGACCATAATGTCTCCAAAATGGAGACCCGTTTTCGGTTCCAGAAGTTGCTGTTTTAACTAGAGTTCCATCTGCAAGGATGACTGTTAGTGCTGTAACGCTTTCCGTAGAAGGACCATGAGTACCTGCACCAAAGAAGGCATTGTTTTGTGAAAGTCCGCCACCAAGTGTCGAAGTAATGCCTGAGAGTGGCCCCCAAAAAGGTGTGCGTAGCCCAAGTGGTTTCAAAGCTTCATCAAGTTGAAGCCAAGTTGTACCTGATTGAGCGGTAACATACATATCATCGGCATTGATTTCGGTGATTTTGTTCAGTTTGGAATAATCTAAAATCCCTACATTTTCACGGTCCGGGATGTAGCCTTTTGTATAAGACATACCTGCACCGCGTGGGTTTAAGGCAATATCGTTTTCAAAAGCTATTTTGATAATTTGTTGTAATTGTTCGATCGTTTCAGGAGTGGCGACAAAAGATGCAGTTGCACCTTTTGTCCAAATGTCCTGACTCATGAATTCGCAAGTCTTAGGATCGGTTGCGCATCCAAGTGATTTGAGTTGGCCCAAAACAGACTCTGGAATAGAAGAATTTTGAATGTTTGTTTGCATAGTCTGTACTCCTAGAAATTGGTAGGCAGCCAAAGGCCCAATATGGCGGCAGATAGAAGTAAAGCCCATATGCCAAGTACAAGAGGGCGAGCTTTATTGAGAGTATCTGCGATAGCTGATTTAGCGGAAGAATTGTTTGGGCCATTGAGTTGAGCAATTGCAGACCCAAGAGGCTTTAAAACAACTCGAATATATAAGCCGAGGGAAATACACCCAGCTAAAATAAGCATTTTTAGGTTCAAAAACAGGGGTGTTTCGGTTTTTCCTACCAAACCTAAAATTGATATGATGGTGAGCAAAGTGATAGCTCCATACCGTATAGCAAAATCCAAGTTTTTCAGGTTATTGGAAGCTTTCCCGTGACTTAAATGAAGCTTCCACGCAATTACCAGCCAAACCAATGAAAACGCGATGATTGCAATAAGCAATACGAAGGGAATTTGAATCCATGATTTTATGAAGGCAAGTGATAAACCTGTAGGCAATGCGAGTATAAGTGCGGTACGAGGAGCCATATCTACATCATTGACGACTTTTAAAGCCATCATTTGATGTGAGGTTTCCGTCTCAGTATTGATTAGGAATCTGCTTGTGTAAAAAGCGCCTAAGTCTCCGCCTAGCCAATAGACGAAAATCAGAACATGTATAAGCGTTATTAGAGCTTCAATAAACAAGCTTCACCTCCATTTCTCAAAAGATATATCATTTAAGAAATAGAAAGGCGAGACCTAAATATTATTTATCTGTTTGCCAATTTTCTTGAGCGGCGTTTCCGCGTGATAATCTCATGTGATATTCAAATTTATCAGCCCGATAATTGGCTGTAATGTTTTGAACAGGACGGCCTTTGGCATCCCGCATGATTCGATGTATCCGCAAGAGTGGAGAGCCGGGCGCAATTCCCAATACAGCAGCGATAGCAGGTTCTGCAGAGACTGCAGAGATAGTTTGCTCCGCGTCTATTGGCGCGTGACCAGCTCGTTCCAACAATTTTAGTAATGATCGATTGGTGAGTTCGCTATCATCATAAGCTTCTGCAACATCATCAGGAATGTATGTGATCAGGTATGAAAACGGTTCATCATTTAATTTTCTTAGACGAACAATTCTTTGAACACTCGAGCCTTGGGGAAGTTCAAGCGATTCTGCTATCGCTGGGCTGGCTGTCCCCATTGTGCAATCTAGCAATTGAACCTCAGTTTCCAGACCCATTCTCGTCAACCCATCGATCATGGTGTCGAAACTACCTTTAACTGCAGGGGCTGTGGCATCATAGATGACCACGGTACCGTTACCCCGTTGACGACGGACTAAACCTGCAACGGCTAGTTCGTTCATCGAACGCTTTACGGTGATACGGGAAATACCAAGCATTTTGGTAATGTCTTGTTCCGCAGGTAATTTTGTATTTAGTGGGATAGAGCCGTCTAGTATTTTTCCACGCAAAATATCATAGAGCTGCTGATACAGGGGAGTACCGGAATTTTCATCAATTTCAGACTGCGATATGACAAGAGGGGCTGCTTCGGCCATTGATTTTGGAATCCTAGATAATCTTCGTTATCCCATTTGTAGCTTGATTTGACGGCATGTCCAAATAGGAGAGAAGGAATAATATACTAGGATTCCTAAATTTGTCGCTTGGTTTTAGTGATTATTTGCTAACACCTTTGCTTAGATCATCTGTTGGACCACCAGCGGCGCGATGACTGATTGCCTCAATGCTTTCCCAGATTTTACCGCCGATGTATTGGCCAATAGAGTTAGAAAAAACTTGATATTTAATAGTCTCATACATACCGCAAGTAATGTACGGGTCGCCATTCATCAGAGCTTTTGCTTCTTCTAGGGTGTCTGCAAGCACTAGAAATATTGAGCCGACTAAGGCTTCTCCGCCTGGTTCTCTTACCGGGCCGGCTGTAATGTAGCGTGTCCAGTTTTTTTCAACATGTTCTAAATGTCCCGCCAAGTGGACTTTGCGAGGCTCGGCGCTATTGGGGCCGTCGGTACACACAACAAGAAAACAATTTTGCTCTAAGCGTCCAACATATGGGGGAGATTCTGGAAATGCGGTCATGGATTTGGTCCTATTTCAAAACGTTTTGGGCAACGAGGCTGTCAATAACCTTTTGTTGCTGGGATATTGCTTCCATGCGTCCTATCATCTGACCGTGCGGTGTACGGTTGGGTGGGGCATGTTTGGCGGCTGTATATGGGGTGCTGAAGGCTTGGTTTGGTAGACGAGACAATGTATTCGTCATACCCGTTTTACGACGCGTTTCACGTAAAGCACCGATATCCAAAACGCTATTTGCATTTAGAGTTTCGCCAGTTCCAGCTTCAGCAAGTGTGCGACCATACCAGTCTAATACTGTAGACATGGCATCAGTAGACGCCGCTGGTACAGGTGTCCCGATGATGCTAGCTGAATTAGCAGATACGACATAAGCAATGTTTTCAATTGCACGCGCTTTTTTACAAATATGCTTCGGCGTAAGAGTTGGTGCGCCAACTTCGGATGTTGGATGGAGAAGTATCTCGGCTCCATTGAAAGCATGCATTCGTGCAATCTCTGGGTATAAGATTTCCTCACTCGCGATTGTTCCCAAACGCCCAATTTCAGTGTCGGCTACAGGGAATATTGCATCTTCCCCATACACTTCCAGATATTTGTCCCATACGTCGTAGGGGCTAGGCGTGTATAAAGAAATCATCCGGCGATAGCGCAAAACTGTCTCACCGGATGGGCTGTATACAACATTTGACTGGAAATAGAGATCGGGAAAATTTGGATCGTTTTCATAGTGGTTTGAACACAAGAAAACACCAAGCTTTTGAGCTGTCTGTGCGAGTTTTTCCGTAAACTTACCGTCCATATCAATAGCGGCTTTGTCTTGCCATTCTTCTCTTGTTTCTTTCAAAGGAAAACCGGTCATCCAGTATTCGGGAAGAACCACTAATTTCAGGTCGTAACCGTTAAAACCTTTTAGAAAACCTTTGGCCGAACCAATTTGTTGCTGGACTCTGGTGATCGCCCGATCCATTCGCGCGTGCGCATCTTCAAAACTATTGTCTTGGTTTACGGCATCACACACGGTTTGTAATGCTAAAGCAGTATATCGCATAGATTGATTTCCTTGCGCGAAAGCGGGGGAGGATGCAGCAAACGCTCCTACGCCCGCGAGTAATTGGCGGCGGGTCATCGGGTGATAGCGTTAAAAGCGGCAAATGTTTCTTGAGCCGTTTTAAATTCCACGCCGTTGATTGTTTTTATGGAGTTTATAGCATCAGCTATTGCTTGAACTCTAAACGGTAGTCCGAGCACATATGGAGTTACTGTGAATGCAAACGAGCTTGCTCCTTCTTTTTCGTAGAGATTCGCTTGATAATTCGCTGCTTCAACTATTTGATAAATCCACTCTTTTTCCGATTGACTGCGATCTACGAGTAGCTTGAAATCACTTAATTCATTGTAGTGAGGTATGGCGCATACCGAGCCTGCTTCCGTGTTCATTTTAAGGGGGCGAGAATCTGCTTCCCAATCGAGACAAATGTCAAAACCGGCTTGTTTGATCAATTCGAGCGTGCGTGTGCTTTCATTGCGTGCTGGAGACATCCATGTCTTGGCATCAGGAAAGATGCTTCTACTTTCAGAGATATAAGCTTGTTCTTCTTCTATACTCAGATCTTCATAGTGAATGTGCGCAGTCGATACGCCATGGGCGGCAATTTCATGTCCTGCTTCCTTCACAGCTTTGATAAGTGGAGGATAGCGCTTTGCAATTTCTGCGTTGATAGCAAAAGTGGCTTTTACATCATTTCTGGCCAACACTTCCAGTATACGAAATACACCAACTCGATTGCCATAATCTCGTGTTGTGAAATGGCGTAAATCTGGATAGGGCGTTTTCATTGCACCCGGGTGTTTGAACGGAGATGCTGGTGGATTTAATGGAAAAAATTCCAGTGGCACGATAATATTGGCGTGTACTTTTTCTCCTGAGCTAAGCTCAATTCGATCACGTCGGTCTGCAGGATTCCATCCATAGTGGTGTTGGTCCATGCCGTGTTTACGGTGTTTGTACTCTAAATAGCTGTTAGGCAGGGGCAAAACCTGTTCCTCCTGTAGCAACACCGCGTGATTTGATATCGGCGATAGATTGGTCCCAATAGTTTTCACGGAAGTAGTCTGCGATTTCAGCCCCTGTAGTGAACCACACATCATCTTGATGAGCGCAAATATGCTTTAAAGCGTCTTCAAAACAGCGTAATCTGTGTGGCTGACTGACAAGATAAGCGTGTAGGGGAATACACATTACCGTGCCTGATTTTTCACCTTCTTTGAGAAGTTGATCGAAGTGTTTGATCAAAAGGTCGGTATACCTTTCAGGGCTCCAACCTTGTACTGAATATGTGATGACATCATTCACTTCGAGTGAATAAGGCATGGAAACAAGCTTACCAGTTTTGGTTTTTATTGGTTGGGGTTGATCATCCTGAAACAAATCGCAGGTGTACCAAAAATCATGATCAGCGATGAGGTCCAGAGTTTTCTCTGTGTGCGTCAGGGCTGGAGCTAAATAGCCGCGAATACGTTCGCCAGTTGCGTCTTGAACAGTTTTGATCGAGTCTTTTAGCACTGCAATTTCTTGTGCTTCATCCATCTCATAGCTGAAACGTGTATTATAGATTCCGTGAGAAAAGAATTCCCATTTTCGAGCAGCGACCGCTTCTATGATCTCAGGATGGTGATCTACAAGACCAATCGATAGAGAGATGGAGCCTCTCAGATTATATTTGTCAAAGAGATCCATCAGGCGCCAATGACCTACTGTGTTTCCCCAAGTGCGTTGCGAGTAACCTACAACATCCGGATTACCTCTTGGCCATGGCTGGCGCAGTGGATTTGATGGAGGCATGTACTCATAATATTCAATGTTGGGGGCTATCCAGAAGGCAAGCTTTTTACCGTCAGGCCACACAATTTTGGGGCGCCCATGATAAGGCCAGTAATCATATAAATTTGGGTCTGAATGCATTAGGCCTGATACTCCTCAATAGCTTTGAAGACTTCGGCGATATCAACCACATCTGCGTATTTGATCAGAAGGTCTGTTAAATTCGCGAAATGAAAGCTCTCATGCTTGTCTGCAGTTGTTTCAATAGGGACTATCGTTCGATAGCCGTGGCTTAATGCATCAACTGCCGTTGCACGAATACATCCTGATGTGGAGCCACCAGTAACCACGACCGTATCAACTTTGTGCCAGTTAAGAAAACTATTGAGCGGCGTTTCAAAAAAGGCGCTCGGCATGCGCTTTGTGTAAACAGCATCGACCTTTTCATCAATTTCCAACCGATCATCAAACTCGTGTCGTTCAGAGCCATATTTGATGTTTTGGAGACTATCTGGCGTGTCTGTTCGCGTACCCCAAACACCTGCATCAGCAGCGTTTTCCATATAGGCTACATGAGTCCAGATGACTGGGAGGCCTTTATCTCGCGCTGCTTTCGAGACGTCGTTAATGTGGTTCATTTGGTTGGGGTCGGTAATGTATCCAGTTTTGGGGAATAGGTCGGGGCGTGTATACCCTTTTTGCGGGTCAACATTAATTACGGCGAGTTTCGAACCAAAACCAAATTTAGCGCGAGATGGATTAGAACGAGTCTCTTCAAAAATCTGACGTGCTGATTTGTCGGAAATTACCATTGTTGGTTTGGAAATGTCGTGTGTCAAAATATTCTCCGAATGAAAATGTCAGCAATGCTTTGCATAACCATCTCAAATGATATACCATTTGAAAAGGGTGTTATTAAAATATTTTGTAGGAATTTGGTATAATGATCAAATATGTCGCGGTTGCGCTTATAGGTGCTTTAGCTGGTTTCGGGGCTTCTAAGGTCTTCACTCAGCCTGTTGAAACAGTGGAAACACAGGATGTTTCTATAGCATCAGAGGTTATTGTGCAAAAGCAAGCACCTGCTTACATGTTGGTTCTTGGAGAAGTTAAAGATAGGGCAGCATTTGGAGCAGGCTATGCTGCGAAACTACCTCCGCTTTATGAAAAATTTGGTGGTCATTACATCGCCATAGGTGGTGGCACAGAAGTTTTGGAGGGTGATTATGCTCCTCCTAGCTATGTGATCGGAAAATGGCCTTCGAAAGAAGCCGCTCATGCTTTTTGGAACAGTCCAGAATATGAAGAACTAAAGCGCGCACGCATTGACAATGGTTGGGGTGATTTCGATGTGTTGCTAGTCCAAGGTGTTGAAGAAGCGATCACTGTTTCGCCGATGGTGAATGAATAAACTTACCGCAACGTTTTAATTGTTGAGTTTGTGCAGATCTTCAATTGTGTCGATGTCTAATACTTGATGATTTTCAAGCTCGATAAATTGAATATGAGTTTCTGGAGGGAGTGTTTTGCGTGCTCCCTCATCTCCGGAAAGGTTCCCAAGAAAAGACAATGAACTTTCTGGAAAAAGGGCTGGGGGACCTACATAGTTCTCTGACTTAGTGAAAGTAACTGTTGAAGCCGCAACAGGGCTAGCAAGTAATTTTTGATAGTGCTCAACCGGAATAAAAGGCATATCGGCAAGGCATACCAATACTTTTAGTGGATTATCCTGATTCAGGTGATTGATAGCTAGCGCGACTGAGCTTCCTTGTCCTAGCTCGGGAAGGGTGTTTTTTAAAACTTCCCAGTCTGTGTTTTCAAACAGGTATTGTCTGTCATTTTGTTCCACACCAATAACCACCAACTTTCGCGCATTTACTCTACTGAAGGTCTCTATGACATGCTCTAATACTAGTTTGCCATTTAAGTTAGCTAGTAGTTTGTCGCCGTTTTCAAACCGGGTAGAGAGACCGCTCGCTAATAAGATAACAACTGCGTCTTCAGAACTTTTACTCAATTTTTATGTGCCTTTTGAAATTCTGCAATAATTTGAGCAAGTGTAGAGATGGCTAGTGTGGAGGCGTCTCTTAATGATGGAACTAAACCGATTGGCCCGTGGATTTTTTGAATGTCTTGCTCGGATATTCCGGAGTTCCTCAATGTTTCACATCTCTTAGCATGGGTTTTCTTGCTTCCCACAGCGCCAACATAGAATGCGTCACCTGCAAGGGCTTGCCGCATTAGGGCAGTTTCCCATTGGGAATCGTGGAACATCAATACAAACGCTGTCCAATTATCATCTTTATTTTGTGGAAGGTTAGCCTGATTTTTTAAGTGTAATACTTCATCATTTTTCCGCTGTGATACCGACAATATAGTATCTTCATCAGGCGACCAAAGCTCGACAAGCATCCCAGCAGATTTGGCCATCTCAAAAAGCGCAATGGGGTCGGCACCGCGCCCAGCGATTCTAAGCTTCATTTTAGGATTGTAAGTTATTGAAAATTGGATATCTGAGGATTGTGCATCCGATGATTGATCAGTGGATTTAAACTGCCCGTTAGTATCGATAGAGATACTTGCTGGCTGTCTCGAAGCCAAAGTTTTCAGTGTTTTGGCAATTTCTGAGGAATCAGGATTTGGACAAATGCTAACTTCAATAGCGCCACCGCATGGCAGTTTTAGATCATAGAAGGGCGAACCTTCTCCATACCTGAGTGTTTTAGGAGAATTGGCTTTTATGCTCTGCATGGCTTGTAGTTTAACATCGGCGTCGATGCAGCCTCCAGATACATACCCCCAATGTTGACCGTTTTCTTCAACTAACATCTGGGCACCGCGTGCCCGAACAGCGCCCCCGAGAATGCCAGTGACCAATACTAATGCGCACTTTTTTCCATCATCAATTAATTGTGAGGCTATGGTTAAAACATCTTGGGGATGTTCTGTTGACGAAACTAAACGTGTGTGTGACGGTTGTAACATAATATGAATGTCTAGTGCTGTTTTAGGGAAAGTAAAGGTCGGTAGTTCAATCGTTTTTGTTGTGAATCTTCCGCTATGGCGAGATTAAAGAAAAATGCTGTAGCCGTTTGTACTAATCTGAAATAGGATTGTATACAATTTGTATTGATTCAAATGGCTGCGGAAAAATTGCTTGTTCAGTGACCTAGAAGGTGGTGGTTGGACCGGGCGGTGTGAAAGAACTCCGTAAAACTTAGGGTGGAAGAAATGTTTTTTGAAAATTTTATTCCCAAAGGTGATGAGGAAATCACTGAAGTGGTGTCAGGGAGTAGCGGTTCGAGTATACCTGTCAATTTAAGTAGACGTGGTTTTTTGACGACCACTTCGGCGTTTGTTGTCGGTGTTACTTTAGCAGGATGTTCGCAGGCTGAGGAAGTCGTCATTGATCCGACGCCACCGACGCCAGCGGGACCGAGTCCGCTAACTGAGGTAAAGGGAGGCGATGCAACACCTTCACTTTGGATTGAGATTGAAGCTGACGGTAAAGTAAAGATTACGTGCCACCGTTCGGAGATGGGGCAGCAAGCTTGGACGTCCATGACGCAAATTGTGGCGGATGAGCTTGAGGCTGATTGGGCTAAAGTTGAAGTTGTTCAGGCTCTCGGAAACCCTAAATATGGCGATCAAAATACAGATGGATCGAGATCGGTTCGTTACAATTTTCATCGTTTGAGAGTTGCTGGTGCTGCGATGCGTCAGATGTTGTGTCAGGCAGCTGCTAATCATTGGGGAATAGAGCTAGCCGATTGTCGTGCAGAACAAGGTGTAGTGTCCAATTCTGTAAACAAGAAAACACTAACATATGGCCAGTTAGCAGAAGCAGCTGGAAACCTGCAAGTTCCTGCTGAAGATCAGATCGTACTAAAATCAAGAGATGAGTGGCGTTTCATTGGTAAAGAGATTTCTTCTTTGACCGTTGAAAAAATCGTTCGTGGTGAGGGAACATTTGGTCAAGATGTTCAACGCGAGGGAATGGTTTATGCAGTCATTGCGCATCCACCTCGTGTTTTTGCAGAGGTGCAGTCATTTGATGATAGCCAAACAAAGCAGGTTCAAGGTGTCGTACGCACTGTGAAACTGCCCGATGCTACAGCACCGGCGCTTTTCAAGCCATTGGGCGGTGTAGCCGTCATAGCAAAAGATACTTGGTCGGCCATTCAGGGCCGTGAAGCATTGGTTGTTGAATGGTCAGATGGGCCAAACAAAGAATTTAACTCTGAACCTTACTTTGATGAGTTGAGTGCGGCTGCCAAAAATCCAGGGAATCCTCAGAGAAGTAAAGGTGATGCTGCTCAAGCTATAAAAGATGCCAGCACAAAGGTTTCAGCAGAGTATAGATCAGCATTTATCGTTCACTCTCCTATGGAGCCACCTAGTGCGACAGCTGAGTGGAATGGTGACGAGCTGGAATGTTGGGCTTGTGTGCAGGATCCGCAAACAACGCGTAGAACATTGTCTGAGTTACTGCAGCACGATATTGAAAAAATCAAAGTGAATGCAACTTGGCTTGGTGGAGCTTTTGGACGGAAATCCAAGTGTGATTTCGTAGTCGAAGCTGCTATTCTTGCAAAAGAAGTCGGAACCCCAGTTAAAGTAGTTTGGACCAGGGAAGATGAAATTCAAGGCGGTTATTATCATGCAATGGCCGTTCAAAACTTTGAAGGCGGGCTGGATGCAGATGGTAAAGCTTTAGCTTACCAACATCGAACAGCGTTTCCATCGATCGGATCCACGTTCAATCCCGCGGCTGATGAGCCGGGACCATTTGAATGTGATTTAGGGGCAACAGATGCTCCTTTTGATATTCCAAATATACAAGTCGAAGCAGTTAAAGCTAAAGCTGGTGTTAGAATTGGGTGGTTGCGTTCCGTAGCAAACATACACCATGTGTTTGGTGTTCAGAGTTTTGCAGCGGAAATGGCGGCGGCTGCAGGAAAAGACCAAAAAGATTATCTCCTCGAGTTAATCGGAGCGCCTCGGATTGTGGATCTCAGCGCGGAGAATTCAAAATACGGTAATTACGGTGCAGATATAGAAGAATATCCACTTGATGCCGATCGTTTGGCAAATGTTATTCGTAAAGCAGCAGATATGGCCAAATGGGGACGTGATCTTCCAGCGGGACATGGATTAGGAATTGCTGTCCATCGTTCTTTCTTGAGCTATGTTGCATTGGTTGTTGAGGTGGCAGTTGATGCAGAAGGTAATTTAACGATTGTCGGTTGTTGGTCTGCGGTTGATGCCGGAACTGTCGTCAATCCTAAGCACGTTAAACACCAAATTGAGGGTGGTGTTATCTTTGGCTTTTCCAATGCATTGTATGGAAAAATTTCAGTCACTGAAGGTCAAGTAGATCAGGCGAACTTCCCAGACTGGCGTTTGATGCGCATGGACGAAGCTCCAAAAGCTTTTGAAGTTGAGGTTATAGAATCTAATGCTCCACCAGCAGGAGTTGGGGAGCCTGGCACACCTCCGGCAGCGCCTGCGCTGGCAAATGCGATTTTCGCAGCGACTGGCAAGCGGTATAGAACTTTACCGATAATTGGACCTGATGATTACACTTTGCCACTTAATTCAGACAACGCTTAATAGGAGGTTAGACAATGGCTGTAACAATCAATATTAACGGCAAAGATGAAACAATCGATGCTGCGCCAGGAACGCCTCTTTTATGGGTGTTACGTGACCACTTACAAATGACGGGCACAAAGTTTGGGTGTGGTGTTGCTCAGTGTGGTGCCTGTACGGTTCATCTCGATGGAGAGCCTGTTAGATCGTGTTCCATCCCACATGACGCACTCGATGGTGGGAAGGTCACCACAATCGAAGGAAAAGAGGGGAAAGCTGCCAAAGCTATCAGAGATGCTTGGGTGAATTTGAACGTTCCACAATGTGGATATTGTCAGTCTGGGCAAATTATGTCCGCTGTTGCTTTGCTTGAAGCAAATCCCAAACCGTCTGATCAAGACATTGATGATGCGATGAGCGGTAATTTATGTCGCTGCGCAACGTATATGAGTATTCGTCGCGCGATAAAGCAGGCTGCAGCTAGTCTTTAGTGATGTACGCAAAGTGGTACCCGATTAGAAAAGCCACTGTTTGAAAAAAAACTTTCAGCAAAATCATCGTTTTTTTGCTGAAGTTTTGGTATTTCGACATGCGGTTTTAAGGTTTTGATATGTCTAACCATTAATAGCATAGGATTTCTTGTGTTTGTGGTTGTGTATATTGAATTTGGCCAGGTTTTCTGAATTTGACTGGCTATCTAGAGATCTCAAAACCTTTAATTGATTTATCCCTAACTGTTTTGAGTAACTTGACCGCAGCTTGCTCCCGAGCTGCGGTCTTTTTCTGTGTGCGAGCACTTCTTTTTAAAATTGTTGTTGTGAAAGGGTGAGGGTTTTTAGAGGTCAACTGTCTAACTAATTGCGCGTATTGCAATCTTGACATGATATTGTGTGAGGCCAAAGCTCGGCTTATGAGTTCTTTGTTGAAAGTTTACCTGGAAAATAAAGACAGTCTTCGTAGGTTTTTACGAAGATACTTTAGTCGTATTCAAGATATCGAAGACATCTCACAAGAAGCTTTTCTTCGAAGTTTTGTCGCCAATACAAAATCCAAAATCACAGCACCTAGGGCCTTCTTGTTTCAGACTGCCAAAAACCTTGCTTTGAACGAATTGGCTAAGAAAACTAATTCAATCACTCAGAATGTAGATGATTTTAGCAAGCTACCAATGGAGTTGGACCGCAGTCACGTTGGTGCAGATGAAGAATATGCTTCTAAGCAAAAACTAGTTGCGTTTTCTGAAGCTGTTTCAAATCTTCCCCCTCAATGCCAAAGGGTGTTTGTACTTCGGAAAATTGAGGGGCTTAGAGTTAAAGAGATTGCCGCAAAGCTGGAGATTTCAGTAAGTGCAGTAGAAAAGCACATCGCGAACGGCTTGATAAAGTGCGATGAATACCTGAGAGAAAAAGGGTATGAACCTGCGGATTTTGGTCGGTCAGATAAGAAAAAAATTATAAAAATAGATACTATACAAACGGGGAGCAAAATACAGAATTCCGAAGGAAATAATGATGGCTGATAACTCCCGTATATTGTCGTTTCCTGACAAGGATAGAATTAAACAAGAGGCAGCTACTTGGGTAGCTAAGTGTGAAACTCGTCCATTAAAACCTGAGCAGTATGATGAGTTAGGTGCTTGGTTGTCTTTGAGTCCAACCCATAAGGATGAGTTTGAAAACCTAGCAGCTTTATGGGGCCAATTAGATATACTGGATGAATTGAACTATTTTGAGGAATTGCAAGAGAAAACTCCAATTCTTTCAAGGGTTACAAGTATAACAAGATGGGAAGCTAGAAGTCTTATTGCTGCGGCGGCTGTATTGTTTTGTGTTGGTTTGCTGTTCTCCAGCAGTATTGTACTCGGTTCTGACGGTGTGACGGTTTTGGATAAAGAAATTTATTCAACGCAATTGGGCGAACAAGAAAGTGTCGTTTTAGCAGATGGAACGAGCGTAACTCTCAATACGGATAGTGAGATTGAGGTTGTTTATTCAATAGATAAGCGTGATGTATACTTAAAAAAAGGAGAAGCCCATTTTGATGTAGCCTCAGATGCATCAAAGCCCTTTTCAGTTCGGACCCATGAAGGGATTGTGCGGGCTGTTGGAACGGAGTTTTCGGTTCGTCTTGCTGCAGAAGCAGTAGAAGTTATCGTTTCTGAAGGGCGAGTGGAGTTGTTACCTAATCTCACTTTCGATGATGTTCCGACGAATAGCGCAATTACTGTTGCTAAAGAAAAATTGGAATTAGCGGCTGGAGATACTGCTCGATTTGTGAACACCCGTGCTGAGCTTTTGTTGCCGCTCTCCGAAACAGAGCTGAATCGCAAGTTGTCGTGGCGTCGTGGCCTGTTGGCTTTCGCTGGCGATCCATTGCGGGAAGTTGTGGATGAGGTGAGTAGATATACAGACGTTGAAATCGTGTTTGTTGATAGTGATTTGGAGCAGCTTCCTATCGGTGGGTATTTTAAAGCAGGTGAGGTCGAGGGGTTGCTAGAAGCCGTAGAGCAGACTTTCGATGTTGAGGTGGAACGGAAAGTTGATGGCTCTATTTATCTTTATTCTACAAAATTCACAGAATAAAATATCCATTTAAAACAAATGCATAACGGAGTTGTTTATTGGATATAGTATACAATATCCTTGTAATTTTATGAAAAAGACTACAAACTGGGGTGGGGATAACGAATATCCGACTGTCTAACAACTAGACTGCAAATAAAAGAAGCAGCGGACAAAAATGAAACCAGTTTTAGGATGGGGAAACGCCAATAGAGATCGCTCTGCTTTAGTATCAATTTTGAGCTGTGCGATTCTTTCTACTAGCAACTTGGCTTACGCTGAGGATGCAAAGTCAGCACGGCATGAGTTTGATATTGAGGCTACCAGTCTTGCAGCATCAATGGAAAACTTCGTTGCTCAGTCGGGCGTTCAATTAATTTTTCCTTATGAATTGGCGAATTTGACAGGGTTAAATCCCGTCGAAGGGCATTACACAGTCCGTGAAGCATTGGAGATTATCTTCGAGGGCACTTCTTTTTCTGCAGGTCTAACATCTAGCGGGATCGTAACGGTCTCGCGGATTAAACAAGTAGAACGGGAGGAGACCGACATGAAAGATGTTGAGTTGAAAAAACTACTTCTTGCTGGTGTTGCATCAGCGGTAATAGGAACGGGGAATGCGGCGGCGCAAGAGGTTGAGCCAGCCGAAGTCGTAGCTGAAGAGGATAAACGTTTAGATACCATCGTGGTTACAGGTATTCGTAGCTCACTGAGAAACGCAATGGATATCAAGCGTTCATCTCAGGGGGTTGTCGATGCGATCTCCGCTGAAGATATAGGTAAGTTTCCAGACACTAACCTTGCTGAATCACTTCAACGGATTACGGGTGTATCAATTGATCGTTCAAACAATGAAGGTAACCAAGTAACAGTTCGCGGTTTTGGGCCAAGCTTTAACCTGGTGACTTTGAATGGCCGTCAAATGCCTCGTTCATCTTCATTATTGTCTGATGGTATCCCAAGAAGTTTCAACTTTAGAGAATTGTCTTCAGAGCTCGTATCAGGTGTTGAAGTATATAAAACCGGCCGTGCGGATGTTGATTCAGGTGGTATTGGTTCCTCGATAAATGTAAAAACCGCTCGTCCATTTGACTATGATGGCTTTACTGCGTTCGGAAGCGTTAAAGGTATTATTGATACTAGCGTTGAAAGTGGAGATGACATTACTCCTGAAATTTCTGGTCTTGTTAGTCACACCTTTGCAAATGATAAAGTGGGTGTGTTGTTAGCGCTGTCTCATTCCGACAGAGATAGCCACAGAGATCGTGCGGGAACACAAGGTTGGGTTCGCAATCGAGGGCAGAATATAGACACTAGCAATATTGATAATGGAACTGGATCTTGGTGGGCACCATGGACCGCTGATTTAGATTCATGGAACACCGAACGTACGCGTCAAAATGGTCAACTTGTTCTTCAGTTTGCACCAACTGACCGCATTGAGGCGACAGTCGATTATACTGCCACACGTTTTGAACAAACTACTGAGATGAATCGTCAGAGCCTCTGGTTTGACTCTCCAACAGGGACGCCAGACGCAAATGGTACATTGGTAAACCCGATTGAGGTTACGGATGAACTGAATTTCTGGGCTTGGCAGTTTTATGAAAAAATAGAAAATGATTCTATCGGTTTGAACCTTGAGTGGCAGGCCACTGACACGCTGTCATTTGAGTTGGATGTCCACGATTCAACTTCCAAGTCTAATCCTGATGGTGTGACCTCTGAACGTTTGGCCAACTTGGCAAACCCAGGAAAAGTTGTTGATTATACTGCAGACTTCTCCGGCGATATTCCTGTTGTTAATGTAGATGATTCTGCATTGGCAGGTGGTGCGTATAATCCAGCTAACATTATTGCAGACTTGTTCCAGACCCGCGGTTATCAGATCGAAAACAATGTTCAGCAGGTCAAGTTGGCAGGTCAATGGGAGAATGCAGGAACTGGCGCTCTAACGGCGGTAAACTTTGGTGTTCAATCAACAAAATACCAAGTTGATACAAAACAGTTTGGTACATTTGCCTTTGTAACAGACCTTGATATTTCAGGTTTGGGGCTAACATTCAATGAAACAGGCGATGCCCTGGATGAATTTGGCAATGCATCAACACTATTCCCATTCATTCCTCAGTATTCCGCTAATGGTTTCATCAATTTGACGCAAGACCAGGACTTGTTCTTTCAAAACGCACCAAGTTTGAACGGTGTTGAGGAAAAAACTTTGGCCATGTATTTCAGCGCGGATTTCGAAACTGAATTCAACGGAATGGGTATTTCTGCAAACGCCGGTGTTCGTTTCGAGGACACTGATGTAACAGCGTATTCGGTTCAGCCTGCGATTGAGAACTTGCAATATTGGCATGAAGAAGAAATTCAGCTTGTAACCGGTGCAGATGTTGCTCAATCTTTGAGTGGTGGATACAAACGTATTTTGCCAAACTTTGATGTAAAAGCAGATATCTTAGACAACCTTGTTGGTCGATTCTCCTATAGCAGAACTATGACGCGTAGTGGTCTGGGGAACATGTTCCCATCAACGACAATTACACAACGTCGCCCAGGTGATACATTTAGGGCTAGCCAAGGTAACCCTGGATTGTTGCCTTATGAGTCTGACAATTTCGATGTATCATTGGAATACTACTATGGTGATGCGAGTTATGTGTCGGCTGGTTACTTCCAGAAATACGTGGATAACTTTATTGGTCAATCGACTGAAATTCGTACGATTGCTGATGCAGCAGGTAACCCTCTGACAGATCCAAGTGTTGATCCGGGTGTTGGGTGTCCTAGTGATGTTATTCCAACAGCGGCGTGTTTGAACCGTCCTGATCAGCCGGTTATCAATTTTGAAACCACGACAACGACAAACCAAGGTTCCGCTGAGGTTGATGGTTGGGAACTTAACGTGCAACACATGTTTGGTGCCACTGGTTTTGGTGCTATTGCCAACGTAACCATTGTAAACGCCGATGTCGCTTATGACATTCGTCAAATTGGTGGAAACCGCGCACTCACCGGATTGAGTGACTCCGCAAATGTCGTGGCATTCTATGATAAAAATGGTTTGCAAGCTCGTATTGCGTATAACTGGCGTGATGAGTTTTTGTTAAGTGGTGGAAATGAGCCAACATTTACAGAGGCTTACGGGCAAATTGATGCAAACGCCAGCTATGAAATAAATGACCATTTCACAGTGTTTGTTGAGGGATTGAACCTGACCAACGAAACTGTTCGTCGTCATGGTCGTTATTCAGAGCAGCTAATTGATGCTGAACAATACGGAGCACGTTTCAATGTTGGTGTGCGTGCCAAGTTCTAGTTAGTTAAATACTATCTATATATCGAAGGTCACCAATTAATTGGTGACCTTCATTTGTTTCTCTATGAATTCTATTGTTTAGTCTGTGGCTTGAAGGAGGGTGTAAAATGGATCCTGTGACTTCAATTGTTATTGTTGGTGGTGGTTCGGCTGGTTGGATCACTGCAGGTACGCTTGCTGCACGATTAAAAACCGAGCGAGAACGCAATTCTTATAAAGTTACTTTGGTGGAGAGCCCCAATACTCCTATAATTGGTGTGGGAGAGGGGACGTGGCCCACTATGCGTTCTACTCTACGAAAAATGGGTGTCCGCGAGACTGACTTTATCAAGGAGTGCTCAGCTTCTTTTAAGCAAGGTGCGAAGTTCGTAAATTGGCATAAGGGTGACGGTGATGCATATTATCACCCCCTTATGTTGCCCCAAGCATATTTTGAACAAAACCTTGCTCCGCATTGGCCGGATTTGGCTGGGAATTTAAGTTTTTCAGAAGCTGTGTGTCCGCAAGATTTTTTGTGTGAGCAGGGTCTTGCTCCAAAATTGATAACAACTCCCGAATACGGACATGTTGCAAACTACGCGTATCATTTGGATGCCGGAGCGTTTGCGGAATTTTTGAAAAATCATTGCGTTGAGAAATTAGGCGTAAACCATATTTTAGATGACGTAGTTGCCGTGAAATCGAAAGAAGACGGTGATATTCAGTCAGTGATATCTCAAAATGCCGGAGAAATTCTGGGTGATCTATTTATAGATTGCACTGGCTTTAGGTCACTTTTGCTGGGCGGTCATTATGATGTGCCGTTCAAGTCCTGTAAGGAAGTGTTATTCATTGATACCGCCCTGGCCGTACAACTTCCTTATGAAGACAATAATGCTCCTATCGCCTCCCATACAATTTCAACAGCTCAGAATGCAGGTTGGATTTGGGATATTGGATTGCAAAACAGACGTGGAGTTGGACATGTGTATTCAAGTGACCACTTATCCGAAGACAAGGCCGTATCTAATCTAAAGGATTATGTTGGGCAAACCCACCCAGAGGCTGCAGCAGAAGATTATCGGAAAATAGATATAAATCCCGGCCATCGAACACAGTTTTGGAAACGAAATTGCGTAGCTGTTGGAATGGCTGCAGGGTTTCTAGAACCTTTGGAAGCTTCAGCGCTGTTATTGATCGAAATATCTGCAAACATGATTGCGGAACAATTGCCTGCTAATCGTCTTGCAATGGAGGTTGTTTCTAAGAGGTTTAATGAAACTTTCCTTTATCGCTGGGAAAGAATAATCGATTTTCTGAAACTGCATTACATAGCCAGTGAACGTACGGATCATTCGTTTTGGAAAGACAATAGGAAAAAAGAAACAATTCCTGATAGTCTTTTGGAATTAATGGATTTTTGGAAATACCAACCACCCTGGCATGATGATTTTGATCGGGCGGTAGAGGTTTTCCCAGCCGCAAGTTATCAGTACGTTCTTTATGGCATGGGGTTTAAAACTGAGGTCAACCCATTGGGATATTCAGACGCTGCTCGAAATGCAGCTATGCAGGCTTTTGAAGAAAATGCGAAAATGGCAAAGGATTTGCTTCGTAAACTCCCAAGCAATAGAGAATTGCTAGATAAGATTACAACACACGGACTTCAACGCGTGTAGTTGAGATGGAAATTATTCGAGGAAACAGGCATGTCCAAATTGGAAATTCTTAACAATGAAAAGCACCGTGATGTAAAAATTATTACAGACCGAGGAAGTGCCTTTGGAGAAAACGCAAATGTGATCCCTGCTTTGGTTAATGAAATGGGAGCGTTGGTTTTAGATTTTCCGGTCTGTTTGTTAAAAGACCCAGAAAATGGAAATTTTGGACTCCACATTTTCCTCGGATTTGAGCCGGATGAAAATTTATTCCTAGATGGAAAAAACTGGAAATCATCTCACATTCCAGCACATGTACGTCGCCAGCCATTCAGAGTTGGGTTTTCCCAAGATGAAGAAGGAAAAACGCGCTCGGCTTTGATCACATTGGATGTTGAAAGTAAGCGGGTGAATAGCCAACTGGGGGAGCGTATATTTGATGAGGATGGCAACAGGACTCCTTTTCTTATGGGGATGGAGCAATTGTTAAATGATGTATTACGAGGCGAGGAGGCATCTCAGGCTTTTGTTCAGTTGCTGGTAGACAATGATTTGGTCGAACCCGTCCAGTTAAAGGCTGAGTTTGAAGAGGGACAGTCAAAGACATTTGATGGACTGTACACTGTAAATGATTCTAAATTTGCAGATTTATCAACTAAGAGACTTAATGAATTTAACAAGAACGGTGTGCTGAAGGTTTGTCATCAGATGACGACCAGTCTTGGGCATATTCGAAAAATGATTGAATGGAAGAAAAATAAAGTAAGCGGCTGATATAATTGCGTTTATTTCAATACAATTAACATTGTATACAATTGACATTTTGGCTTGCGTTTAGCATAATTACCTCAAAACAGGCGGCCTCTCTCCGTGAAGGCCGCCAAATTGTAAGTGAGTTAATATAACTCATTTTCATACGGGGAGTATGTAATGCAATCGTCTATATCTGGACTATTAAAAAGTTCGTGTGCCGCAATATGTTTAACCTTAGTTGCATGTGAGAGTTCCTATACTCAACATGAACCAGCACGCCAATCTTCCACACAACTTTTGGATTTATCGGATGCTAGCAGTGCTGGCTTGATAAGCTCTGATCGAGAAGGAGCTTTTAAGATATTAGATAGTGCGGCTTCGGGTGATGTGCTTAAGTTGAAATTATCTTCGGATGTAAACACTGATGATGTTGTTATCAAGCCGAACACTCCATGGAATTTATCAGACTTTTCCGATCATAATCTCGCATTTGACGCTGTAAATTATGCGGACATATCGACACAATTATATGTTGTCATTGAAGATTCTGAAGGCAATCAAGAGAGCCGTTCCGTCAGTTTACCAGCCCATTTTGACGGCACAGTGTTTTTTCCGATCACAGGTCCCGAAGCGCGTTTAGAGCAAGGCATGTGGGGAATATCTGATCCGTGGCCAAGTGAAGACCTTAGAATGACTTGGCGCTCAAAGAACAAAGACAAAGTATCCGCTGATGAGATTGCTTTGATAAACTTTAGATCAGTTGGATTGATTGAAGATCGAGAAGTGGATGTTTCAAACATACGCATTAGAAAAAATCCTGATCGAAAAGGCGATTGGTTGGTTGGGCTTGTTGATGAGTTTGGTCAAGACGCCAAACGTGATTTTCCATTGAAAATATCTTCGAGTGAACAATTAAAATCTATAGCAGACAAAGAGTTAGCTAAACTTGCGGAGCCTCCGGAATTTGATGATCGTTCAAAATTTGGTGGATATAAAAATGGCCCTAAGTTGGAAGCAACAGGTTTTTTTAGAACTCAAAAGGTAGATGGTAAATGGTGGATGGTTGATCCAGAGGGATATCTGTTTTTCTCTCATGGACCAGCAAATGTTCGCATGGCGAACATGACTACCCCGACAGGAATAGATTTTAGAGACGATTCAGTTAGATACGTAGATCCAAATGAGGTAACGCCAGAAGATTCTATGGGCATTATCAATGTGTCTGACGAGGTTCGAGCTACGCGTTATGTGACTTCAGAAATGCGCCATAAAATGTTCGAGTGGCTGCCAGATTATGATGATGAATTAGCTGAACACTATTCATACCGTAGATCAACACATATTGGACCGGTAAAACACGGAGAAACATTTAGTTTTTATCGCGCAAACTTAGAACGTAGATATGGTCAATCTGAACCTGAATCTTACATTCGCAAATGGGAAGAGGTAACCCTTGATCGTATGAAACACTGGGGGTTCACTTCCTTTGGAAATTGGGTGGATCCAGCTTTTTATCCAAATGAACAAGTTCCTTATTTTGCAAATGGTTGGATTATTGGAGATTTCCAAACATTGCAGCCCGGTGTGTCAAGATGGAGCCCAATGCCGGATTTCTATGACCCATTGTTTCGTGAACGCGCAGAGGCGACAATCTCAGTTATTGCTGAAGAGGTGCAAGGCTCTCCCTGGTGTGCCGGAATATTTATAGACAATGAAAAAGCCTGGGGCGAATTAGAGGGAAGTGTAGTTGCTAAATATGGTGTCATTACTGACGCTCTTTCTAAAGATGCATCGCAAAGTTATGCCAAAGCCGCATTCACCGAGCATCTGCAAAGTAAATATTCGAGTATTGAAGAGCTAAACAAGGCGTGGGAAACGAACTATTCTGATTGGAAAGCGTTTAAACGACCACTTGAGTTCGCATCTTATTCCGATCAACACGTGGCCGACCTATCTCAAATGTTAGAAATGTTAGGCGAGCAGTACTTTACAGTTGTGCATGAGACGCTTGAGAAACATTTGCCAAATCATCTTTACATGGGCGCACGTATGGCGAATTGGGGGATGCCTCCTGAGATCATTAAGGCGTCTGTAAAATATTCTGATGCGTTGAGCTTCAACATTTACGAAGAGGGTGTGCAAGAAAACAATTGGGCATTTCTAAAAGATGTCGATCTACCGACGGTTATTGGCGAATTTCATATGGGAACAATCGCTGATTCCGGACTTTTCAGCCCTGGTATTGTAAGTGCTTATGATCAGGCAGATCGTGCAAGAATGTATAAGAAATACATGGAAACTGTGTTGAACCATCCGAACATGGTTGGGGCACATTGGTTCCAATATATCGATGAGCCTTTGACTGGCCGTTCTTACGATGGTGAAAATGCCAATATTGGGTTGGTCAACGTTGCCGATATTCCATATCCTGAGTTAATCGATGCGGCAAAAGAAGTGAACGCCACTATTTATTCCGGTCGATACGGAAAGTAGGTTGTTTGCGTGGATTAGCGGTAAACATCATGTCTTTTATACGCAAATATGCAGTCGTTCTAATCTTGATGATCTTCGTCGTCAGTAGTGTTGCTTATCTCTTTTCGAAAGGGAAGAGTGAGCAACGCACGCTGCGTTGGGCGCATGTGTATGAGGTTAACACGCCATACCACAAACAGGCTTTGCAAGCTGCTAGGGCATTTGAAGAAAAAACAAATGGTCGGTACCGAATACTCGTTTTTCCTGCATCTACTTTGGGAAAAGAAGCTGGGTTGAATGAGGCTATTCAGCTTGGTGCTGTGGATATGATCTACACAGGTGCCACGTTGGCTTCGGCGGATTATCCGCCTCTAGTGATTTCAGATTATCCATATACGATTGAAAGCTACCAGCACTGGAAAGCCTATCGAAACAGCGAGTTGTTTGATGAGCTTGTTGAAGGATATAAAGCAGAAACCGGAAACACAATAATTGCGCCAGTCTATTACGGTTTTCGTCATGTCACTTCAAATAAACCAATTCTTTCCCCTGAGGATATGGTTGGATTAAAAATACGTGTCCCAAACTCACCAGCTTTTTTACTTATGCCCAAAGCTGTTGGAGCAAACCCGTCACCAATGCCTTTTTCAGAAGTGTATCTTGGATTGCAGCAAGGGGTTGTAGACGCACAAGAAAACCCACTACCAACCATAAAATTTAAACGTTTTTACGAAGTGCAGACCAACATTAATTTGACGAGCCATATGTCCAATACTTTGCTGGTTATGGTTTCTAAAGCAACGCGCTCTCGACTTTCACCTGATGATTATGAACTGCTTACTCAAGAGCTGCGTTTGGCCGCTGAACGCGCTTCTGATGCGATTTTTAATCAAGAAGAAGAGCTGAAAGGGTGGTTTGAAGAACAGGGGCTGACGATAAACAATACTGATCGAGAAGCTTTTCAGCGTTTGGTTTTTGAAAAAATGAACGAAACGGACAAACCGTTCTCTGATGAACAATTGAAGCGATTAAAGGCGCTCGTGCCACATGATTGAAGGTCGCAAAGAAAACACTGAAATTATGAGATGGTTTGATTGGCCTGCAGTGGTTATTCTATTCGCCATTATTGGAGTGGTCCTGCTACAATTTTTTACGCGTTATTTTCTGAATGATAGTCTGACGTGGACGGAAGAAATCTCTCGATATTTGCTGATTTGTCTTGTGTTCACGGGAGCTGTTTCTGCCATGAACCGTGGAGAGTTGATCTTTCTAGAAGTTATTTTCCGCTATGCGCCCTTAAGCAATGCAAAGCCAATGGCAATCATTGGAGAAGCTTGCTGTATTGTGTTTTATGGCTTGTTTGCAGTTGGAACTTTTTTACTTTCTAGCTCAGTCTCACAATCTCTAATTTCCATAGAGATTCCAAAAGTATATTTTTATATTTTGGTTGGCGTGTGTCTCATTGTATTGCTTTTCGGAAGTATCCGGAGACTTTTAGGGTTGCTACAACTCTCCTCTGAAGAAATTTTTGCAATATATTCCCCAGACAACAAAGGGGGGATAGTCCAGTGATAGAACTCCTTGTTGTCGTGATATTGTTGTTCGCTCTGATTGTAATGGGAATTCCGGTCCATGTCGCACTTGGGCTAAGTTCTTTAGCATATTTTTTAGCTGATGGTCTTCCCTTAGCACCTGCAGTTCACACTATGATTGAAGGTGTGAATGGATTTACTCTCATCGCTATTCCCCTGTTTATTTTTGCTGGTCATTTGATGAATGCGGCAAGTGTAACAGATAGAATTTTCAATTTTGCGCGAGCACTTGTAGGGGCAGCCCCAGGCGGCTTGGCGCAGGTGAATGTTGCGTCTAGCGTCGTTTTTGCTGGCATGTCAGGCGCTGCTGTGGCCGATGCAGGAGGACTTGGAGCTGTCGAGATCAAAGCAATGGAGAAGGCTGGATATGAAAAGGGATTTTCAGTCGGCGTTACAGCGGCTTCGTCAACTATAGGGCCCATCATTCCACCTTCATTGCCGTTGATCATCTATGGTGTAATGGCTGAAGTTTCTATCGGTGATTTGTTTGTAGCTGGGATCATACCAGGTCTACTAATGGCACTGTCATTAAGTATAATGGTGTTCTGGATGTCAGTGTCTCGTGAATATCCCACAGACACTAAATTGAGCCTGTCCAACATTATCGAAACAGGAAAACAAGCATTTCTGTCCTTATTGTCACCATTGATAATTGTTGGTGGTATAGTTTCAGGAATTTTTACACCGACCGAAGCGGCAATAGCGGCGGTGGCTTATGTGTCTATTCTAGGGTTGGCGATATATCGGTCATTGTCGATTGATGATCTGCTCAAAGCAGCGGTCGATACCGTCACAACAACAGCGGCAGTTCTTTTGATAGTCGCATCAGCGTCTTTGTTCGCTTGGGTATTATCAGCTAATCAAATAGCTGACCAAATGTCAGCTGGATTGCTCAATATCACGCAGAACAAACTGCTTATTCTTTTTATTGTGATGGGGATTGTGTTCTTGGTTGGTTTCTTCCTTGAAACGATTGCCGCGATCACAATACTTGTGCCGTTACTTCTACCGGTTTCCATCGCAGTAGGAGTTGATCCAATACAATTGGGAATCCTGTTGGTTCTAAATTTAATGATTGGCTTACTTACACCACCGGTTGGGATGGTTTTGTTTGTCCTTTCTAAAGTGTCAGATACGCCTTTGGAAGAATGTATTCGAGCAACAATTCCATTTCTGGTGCCGTTGATATTGGTGTTGTTTGCTTTGGTCTTGTTTCCGCCACTTACACTTTGGCTCCCTTCAATTGTTTAACCGAAATTTTTCGCGGAGTTTGTTATGAAAACTATCACGGGCCTTTTGCTTTTGATTTCGTCATTATCCTTGTCAGCGTGCGCGCAAACACAGAATGATTTTGTCGTTTTCCGTGAGTTGGGGATGGATGTTCCACCTGCAAATATCGCCGTCAGCCAGGAGGGACGTGTCTTTATGAGCACCCACCAAGCTTATGGCGCTGAAAATAAAGTCGTGGAGCTTCTTCCTAATGGTGAAGTACGTAAATATCCGGATGCAAAATTTAATCCTGAACTAACTGGTGTCCTTGGAACTATCGTAGACAAACACGATATTCTCTGGATGCTGAATACGAACTGGGACTTTCCTTTAGGGCGAGTCATTGGTTGGGATATCAACAAGAATGAGCTGCATAAAGTATTCTATATTACCCGTCCGATATTTAAAGATGCTTACATCCTCAATGATATGGCTGTCGATCGAACGAATGACATGATGTACATCACAGATACTTCAGCGGGAGAAACATCTGCTTTGCTGGTTTTAGATCTGAATACAGGTGATGTGCGGCGGGTATTAGAAGGTTCGGTTTCTACAGTCGCTGAAGACAAGCAAATGGTGGTAGAAGTTAAAGTGCTACATATGCAGGGGGTAGAGGCACGTGTTGGCGTAAACCCCATCACTATCGATGTTAATGATGAGTGGGTTTACTATGCTCCCATGACGAGTGAGGTAATTTATCGGGTTAAGACAAGTGATCTAATAGATGCTTCTCTATCTAGTGTTGAATTGGATGCACGTGTTGAGAAATACGCTGATAAACCAATGGGTGATGGCATAACTATAGATGCTGCAGGGAATCTTTATGTTTCTGATCTCACCAACAATGCTATTGGCGTAATCAATACGGAAAGAGAATATTCCATTTTACATAAAGACGATAAAGTTTTGAGTTGGGTTGAAGGGTTTGCTAATGCCGGTGCCAATAGAATGTTGGCAACTGCCAATAAGCTTCATCAGTCTGCCGCTTTCAACAATGAGGAAATGAAGTCTAGTGAATTCTATATTGTTGAATTTGAATCTATGGCAGAAGCGACATTGGGTAGGTGAGGCAGGGGACCTAGCAATTGCTTTTGCTGGAGTACTAGAATAAGCACACGATCTTTGATTTGCTAACTACCCGCAAATGATACGTTTGTTTGGGGTGTCCAAGAAGGCTATCTCTCGATGTACGAACAATCATACAGATTTTCTGTTGCTCCAATGATGGATTGGACAGATAGGCATTGTCGTATGTTCCATCGTGCATTTACAAAACGTGCTCTTTTGTACTCAGAAATGGTTACAGCCGACGCATTGATCCATGGTGATTTAGAATACCTGATTGGCTTTAACCCTGAGGAGCAGCCTCTTGCGCTGCAATTGGGAGGATCTGATCCGGAGAAGTTGGCCAAGGCATCGAAAATTGGGGAAGATTTTGGGTATTCTGAGGTCAATTTAAACTGTGGTTGCCCATCAGACCGTGTTCAATCTGGTGCTTTTGGAGCCTGTTTAATGGCCCGACCTCAGCATGTCGCTGAGTGCATTTCGGCTATGAAAAATGCGGTTGACATCCCTGTTACAGTTAAATGTCGGATCGGAATCGACGATGATGAACCAAGAGAGCGGTTGTTTGAATTCGTCGAAACGGTCGCAGAAACCGGATGTCATGTTTTCATTGTTCATGCGCGTAAGGCTTGGTTAAAAGGGCTCAGTCCAAAAGAGAATAGAGACATTCCGCCCTTAGATTATGATCTCGTGGCGGATTTAAAAAAACAACATCCAGAATTGACTATTTCTCTAAACGGCGGTTTGGGGAGCCTTGAGGCCGGCGTTGAACAGCTTCCTCGATTTGACGGAATTATGCTCGGAAGAGCTGCTTATCATACGCCTGGCCTACTGGGCAGCGTAGATAGAGTGATATTTGGTGAAGACGTAGAAGATACTGATGAGTTCGAGGCTTTAATCAATTATCGGCCATACATTTTAGAGCAACTAGAAAACGGTATACATCTACACGCCATGACAAGGCACATGATGGGACTTTTCAATGGGAAACGGGGAGCCAAAAAATGGCGTCGTTTTTTATCTGAAAATGCACCTGGAGCCAAAGGTGTGGATACGATCAAAATAGTTGATGAAGCTGCTACATTTGTTCATCAGAATGATGAGTTGCCTTCAACTATTGATGGATAATAATCGCGGACTTTGAAACTTCCCATTTGGTAAGGCGTTCAAGAAAAGACATTCCAAGCAGGGATTGTTCAAGATTGTCGTCAAGGACAACCGCATCAATGTTTTTAAGCATGACGCGTCCAATTTCAAATCGATCGATAGTTATTGAAGCGCCATAAGTTGTACCAGACGCGGTTTTGATTTTGATGTCTTTTTCCATTGTATCAAAATTATAACCCAATCGTTTGGCATCCGCTGGGGTTAAAACACAAATGCTGGCCCCAGTATCAACCATGAAGTTTAATTGATATTTGTTGTTGAGTTTTGCTTTTGCCCAATAGTGGCCGTCAGTTTGTTTGCGCAATGATGCAGCCAAGTGGCCGGGGGCCTCAATTTGGAATTGGTTCATTGGTTTGGGTGAAGTGACTGCAGATTGAACTTGTTCATCACGAGAATTATCTTGGTCGACCGCCAAATGGTCCCGAACACCAATCGCAATTGCAAATGCAGCGATAAACACAAAGAGAATAGATCCAATTTTGTTACTCAATGTGTCACCTGATAAACTAGAGCGATCAATCCGACGATTCCTGCCCAAACAATTGCATATTTAATCATTTGCGTCGCGTTTGATTTTGCCGCACCATAAAATCCACCCGATACTAGAATAAGATATCCAAGAGCAGTCGCAATTCTGGTCATAGATACATCTTCACCATCACGGCTTTGGAAGTTGCCATTGGTTAAGAAGGCTATGAGTAGAAGTGTCGCTAATATCAGTGCGATCGCTGTTAGAATGCGGGTTAACATCATGATTGCTTAAATAGAATAATAATTATCTGTCTTGTTTCTTTGGTTGTGGTCGATTCGGTAGGTCATCCATAATAACATCTTGCTCAGACGGTGTCATTTGCGACCATCTTGCTATTTCGTTTCGCGTCCGCTTACAGCTTACGCAATTTAACAATTCAATATCTAATTCGCATGTTTTTTTACAGGGCGAACGCATCAATATCTGCCTTTAAATTTCTAATCAGTCTTGAGTTCAGCAAATTCCAAAAAGATCGTGTTTTGAACTATATAGATTGAATTACTATGTGAATTGGGTGTTGATTGAAAGCTTTGAAAAGGGCATAAATGAATCTCGCTAAAAATTTAGATCTAGTACTGGTACGGGACAATGTCACCTCTCAATGATATTCGTGCGCTTGTTGAGAGTGCACCAGATGGGGATATGTCTGCAAAGCAGGCAGCAGAAAACAGACACAATCTGTTAAAACAGGCTCCTGGCGGTTTAGGTCGTATGGGTGAGATAGTCGCTTGGATGGCTCAATGGCAGGGGCGCCCAATACCAAAAATTGAACGCCCAATGGTCGCTATTTACGCCTCGTCGCACGGAATTGCGAAGCACGGTATAAAAGCGCACAATAAAGCTAGTACACAGCAAATGGTAGAAATGCTCCGGACTGGGGCAGCAGCTACTAATCACATCGCTGCAGCTGGCGGTGCAGGACTTCGTGTTTTTGAGATGGCGATTGAAAAGCCAACAGCTGATTTCACTGAAGGTCCGGCAATGTCTGAAAAAGAGACTGCTGCAACAATCGCTTTTGGTATGGAAGCTATTGCTGAAAAGCCTGACTTACTGGTGTTAGGAGAAACGGGTATCGGCGGCGGAACGGCCGCAGCTGCAGTAGCCTGCGCCATGTTCGGCGGAAATGCGACTTACTGGGTTCGCGCTGGTTCATGGGTATCCAAAGAGGTCATTGAAGCGCGGGTAGACGTTGTAAAAAAGGCAATGGAAACTCACCGCGGACATTTTGCTGATCCCTTGGAGATACTGCAACGCGTGGGTGGACGTGAAATTGCTGCATTGGTTGGTGCAATCATCGCAGCTCGCATGCAGGGTATTCCAGTCATTCTGGACGTGTTCTCAACATGTGTGGCGGCAGCGTTGGTGCATGCTATGAAACCAGGTGCTGCTGACCACTGTTTAGCGGGGCATCTTTCTTCTGAACCTGCGCATCAAGCATTATTGGATCGCATTGGTCAAAAACCGTTGCTTGATCTAGGGCTTCGCTGTTCTGAAGGAGCAGGTGCGAGTGCTACTATTGGGGTACTTAAGGCTGCTTGTGCTGCAAATGAACATGCAGCAATTAGTGACTAAATAGTACATTGAACGCGTTAGCGTCATTGGGGAATACTATTGACGCACATGCTGGATTGATGTTTTCCATAGAATTAAATTGGGCTTTGGTCGTTGCTAAAAGCGAGTTAAAATTATGCGTATTCTCTCAGCATCCGTTTTGGGTTTAGGTTTGTTGGCTGGTTGTGCAACTGGACCCGGAACTCCAGCAGGCCCTTACTCAAACTATGTACCGCCCGTTGTAGGAACATTAGTCACTTACAATGCTGTATCCGAAGGTGAACCCGATTCTGAAATCAGGCAGTTAGTTGTCGCGACCGGTGAAGATTATGCATTGTATGTGAATCTGCCTGAAGACCGTACAGCAGTTGAGCAAGAAGATTTCTTTTTAGAGTTTTCCGGTTTGTATTGGCATGTTTGCGGTGATATCGCGCCAAGTGCAACTGAACGACGTAATTTACAGGCAATGTGGCCGGTTCAAACTGGCGCTGAAACGACATTGAGCGGCACGGATTTGGCCGGTGGGCAAATGCCAGTCACAGTGCGAATTCTTAATACCCACGAACAGAACGTCGGAGAATTTGGACCAAAGTCAGTATTTGACGTTCGTACGGATTGGGAAACACCTGAGATTACTACCTTCTTACCTGAAAAATCGGTTGCGGTTCGCATTGATTGGGGAGAAAAAGATAGCGCTGATTATTCAGGATATGATCAGTTGACCAATGTAGAGCAGGTGGATTTAGCAACCTATGACGCATACGTTGATTATGGGGTGTCTCGCTGTTTGCCAGCTAATCTCAACTAGTCTCATGTAAATTGGGCAAGCCGTTTGCTTGCCCGTTCTACTATTTTGCAATCAATCGTGCATGTCTCTTTTTACCGATGGATAGACGAGCTGTCTTGTCGTCTTCAAGATCTGCCAATGTAATCTTGGCCAACTCGTCGGTGATGGTTTCACCATTGAGCTTAGCTGCGCCAGCTTTGATGTGACGTTTGACTTCGCCTTTTGATTTTGCAAGTCCAGAGGCTATAAATCCATCAATTGCAATATAGCCTGTTTCAATAGCCGAAAATTCAACTTCAAAAGATGGCATGCCTTCAGCTGTTGCGCCTTGAGCAAAGACTTTCGCAGCGGCAGATTTAGCCTCTTTCGCGGCAGCTTCTCCATGCAGCATTTCTGTTGCTGCATCGGCGAGGGCTATTTTAGCATCATTGATCTTTGCGCCCTTGAGTGCTTCCAATTCAGTGATTTCTTCAAGTGGAAGATCAGTAAACAATTTGAGGAAACGTCCCACATCGGCATCTTCGGTATTTCTCCAGAATTGCCAGTAGTCATAAGGGCTTTTCATATCAGCATTCAGCCAGACGGCGCCACCTACGGTCTTGCCCATTTTTACACCCGATGCAGTGGTGATTAGGGGAGTTGTAAAACCAAAAGCTTTGGTGTCTTCGCATCGACGACAAAGTTCAGTTCCGTTTGTGATGTTTCCCCATTGATCAGATCCACCTAGTTGGAGGCGCACATTTTGACGTCTGTTTAACTCAAGGAAATCATAAGCTTGAAGCAGTGCATAGTTAAACTCAAGGAATGTGTATGGTTGTTCGTTTTCTAAGCGGCGTTTTACAGTTTCTTGCATGATCATTTTGTTGATCGTGAAGAGTTTTCCGTATTCACGTAAAAAATCGATGTAGTGGATAGTAGATAGCCAATCGTCATTATTAACCATCACAGCATCAGTCGGTCCATCTCCAAATGTTAGAAATTTTTCGAACACAGTTTTGATGGAATCGATGTTTTCCTGAATTGCTTCTTCAGTTAAAATCGGACGCGTTTTTTCCTTATCCGTTGGATCGCCAACTTTGGTCGTGCCTCCACCCATCAATACAATAGGCTTTCCACCGGCTTGTTGCAGCCGACGAAGCATCATGATTTGCACTAGCGAACCAACATGCAAACTTTTCGCCGTGGCATCGAATCCTATATAACCGACCGGAATTTCGGTTTTGGCATATTCATCCAAACCCGCTTCATCTGTTATCTGATAAACATATCCGCGATCATAAAGGGTGCGAAGTAATTCAGATTCAGGCATGAAGGCATCATCGGCCATAAGATTCGTCTCCTAAGTTTGAATGTGGGCGATTAACACAAGAGACGTAAGTTTTGAAAGAGGGAAGAGACGTTATGTCGAGTGATTTGGCGCATTTGTTTAAATCTGGTCCGCAATGGGTACTTGGTTTTATGAGCGGAACCTCATTGGACGGCGTGGATGTCGCACTCATAAAAACAGATGGTCAAATCATTGAGGAGTTTGGATCGTGGATAACAATTAGTTATACTGACGATCAACGGAAAGTACTGGCAGTTGCTACACAGGATGCGCTTAAATGGAACTGGAATGGACCTGAACCAAAAAGTTTCGCCAAAGCCGAACGTATGATGACACTCGCCCATGCGGATGCAGCTAAGAAATTGTTGCAGTTTGGTAAAGGAGAGACACCAGTCCTCGCAGGATTTCACGGCCAGACGGTCCTTCATTCACCACCAGAAAATGGAAATAAAGGCCAAACGCTCCAATTGGGGGATGGAGAGCTTCTAGCAAAAGAATTGAAAATGCCTGTCGTGTTTGATTTACGAACAGCGGATATGGAAGCAGGAGGGCACGGCGCGCCATTGGCTCCAATTTATCATACTGCATTATTGGCTAAAGAGGCTGCTAATCGAAAACAAAATGAATTCACAGGTGTGGTGCTCAATCTCGGTGGCGTAGCAAACTTTACATGGCAATCAAATGGTGGTGCACCGATCGCATTTGATACTGGCCCGGGCAATGGCCCAATTGATGAGTGGGTTGAAAAGCATGGTAAGGGTTCATTTGATGAAAATGCACAATTTGCTAAGGCGGGCCAAGTTGATGAAGGTCTGATCGAGAAATGGATGGCGCATCCTTACTTTTCAACAAGCCCACCAAAGTCATTGGATCGTTACGACTTTTCGGCTCACAAGCTTGTTTCAAATATGTCGTTAGAAGATGGTGCGGCGACTCTAACGGCATTTTCTGCACGAACAATTTTGAGGGCTTTGGAGGAAATGCCGAAAATGCCTGAGATTGTTGTCGCGACGGGTGGTGGCCGTCATAACCCACTCATTATGCAATACCTGCGGGATGAACTTGGTGATGCGCTAATTGATGCGGGTGAAGTTGGTTGGCGTGGCGATGCGATTGAGGCAGAAGCATTTGCCTATCTAGCCGCGCGTTCAGCTGTTGGTTTGCCAATAAGCTTTCCAGAAACAACAGGTGTAGCAGAACCAAAAACGGGTGGACGTTTTGCAACACCCACCCGTCGAAAATAGTCAGACTAAGTCTATAAAACTTATAGCTCGTCTTCGTCCTCGTCGATATCGTCCAACTCACTTTCCATTTCTTCAATAGATGGAAGCGCAGAATCGGGATTGGCTTCAGCGAGACGTCGGTCGAGGTATTCAGCGGCAACTTCTTCAAGTTCAGCTAGTTTGTCTTGATAGAAATGGTTTGCACCTGGAACACTTGTGCGCTCGATTTCTTCACCTTTTTGAACGCGAACCTTAGTTAGTGAACGTTCAATGTCCGAAGGTGCCGCGACACCATCTTTATCACCTGAAATGATGATTCCTGAAGCAGGACAAGGTGCAAGGAACGCTAAATCATAGTGGTTTGCAGGTGGAGAGACTGCGATAAAACCGTCAATTTCTGGACGGCGCATCAAAAGTTGAAGGCAAATATATGCACCAAATGAGTATCCTGATACCCAACATGCGCGCGCGCTATCATTGATTGATTCTAGATAGTCTAGAATATAAGCAGCATCCGATAGCTCTGCAGGACCAGCATCAAACGATCCTTGAGAGCGGCCTACACCACGGAAGTTGAATCGAAGAGTTGAGAAGCCTCGTTTCACAAACATCTCATAAAGTGTAATAACAACAGGGTCTTGCATGCTTCCACCAGCTTTAGGGTGCGGGTGCAAGATTAGTGCGATCGGTGCGCCAGGAACTTCGGATTCTTCATAACGGGCTTCAATGCGGCCTGCAGGTCCAGGGATGATGACTTCTGGCATGAAACGAAATCCTTCTAGTTTCAAATCTAGTGAAAGAAATGGCGATACCCTAAATTGGGGGGCAATTTCAAGTTTTTCTCAACAGACATTGTAGAATTGAGAGTACTTGACTATTTTCATCGGGTATATATTCAAACTCGAAAAATAGAGTACGGGAGTCGTTTTATGAAATTAGGTTCTAGGGGACGTTACGCAGTTATGGCTTTGGTTGATCTTGCGTCGAACGATCGAGATGGACCTGTTTCTTTATCTGACATCGCTGAAAGGCAGAAGATATCACTCTCTTATCTTGAACAATTGTTTGCAAAACTCCGTAAAGCGGAACTCGTGAAAAGTGTACGTGGGCCGGGCGGTGGATACCTTCTTCAGCGCGGTGCAGACAAGACAATGGTTAGCCAGATAATCGTCGCAGTCGACGAGCCAATTCAAACAACTCGTTGTGGAGAAATGGGCGGAAAGCCTTGCACAGGACGGTTAGAGCGTTGTGCGACACATGATCTTTGGCGTGAGTTGCGCCTGCACATCATTCAATTCCTTTCTGAGGTTTCGATCACCGATATTCTCTCGGGTGAAGTTAAGGGAATGTCTGGCGTATTGGAACAATTATAGTATTATGAGTTTGGCGAAAAATAGCGCCGTATATTGCGATTATAATGCAACGGCACCTTTGCGGCCTTCGGCCAAAGAAGCAATGCTCTCTGCAATGGAAATCGGCGCTAATCCTTCTTCAGTACATAGTTTGGGCCGCTCTGCTAGGGCGTGCCTTGAGAACGCACGGGAAGTGGTGGCCTCTTCGGTAGGCGCATGCCGTGAGGACGTGACCTTTACGAGTGGTGGTACGGAGGCGAATGCTGCGGTTCTGAATGGTGCACGCCTGCATGACCCTTTGCTTATGCCGATCGTATGCGGGTTTGAACATGATGCAGTTTTAGCTCAACTACCTGAAGCGATTAAGTTAGACGCAACGCCTGATGGGGTGATTGATCTGGAAGCGTTGAATGACTTGCTTGAAAATTGGCCGCATGAAGGTCGATTACCTCTGTTGTCTCTTATGCTGGCGAATAATGAAACTGGTGTAGTGCAGCCCGTCGAGGCGGCGGCAGACATCATTCATTCTTTTGGCGGTTTGGTGCATTGTGACGCTGTTCAGGGATTAGGAAAAATTCCAGTGTCAGTGATTGATGGAGATTTAGATTATCTGACTTTGTCCGGTCATAAGGTTGGAGGCCCCGCTGGGATTGGCGCATTCTTTGTGAAAGCTGGAGCGCCTTTCAGAGCGACTTTGCTGGGTGGTGGCCAAGAGATGGGGCATCGCTCTGGTACTCAAAACCTTGCAGGCGCAGCTGGATTTGCAGCTGCAATAGGTGAGGCACTTGGTCAGATTGAAGAATATCAATCTCAAGCTAAATATAGAGATGGCTTAGAAGAACGCCTCAAAACTGTGGCAAATGTGACTGTATTTGGGGAAAAAGTTCGAAGACTGGCAAATACTTCTTGCTTGAGCGTTGAAGGTTTGCGAGCTGAAACCCAAGTGATGGCTATGGATCTTGCGGGCGTTGCGGTTTCCTCGGGATCTGCTTGTTCCTCTGGTAAAGTCAAACAATCGCATGTTTTAGCATCAATGGGAGTTGCAGAAACGCTGTCTCAGGGTGCTATCAGGTTTAGCTTTGGCTGGGCCTCAAAAGAAGAAGATTACACAAAAGCTGGTGATGCCTGGATTGAGGCAGCAAAGCGCAAAGGGGTGAAAATGAACACCTCTGATAAGGAGACTGCCTGATGGCTGACGATGTGCGTCCGGAAGAGATTGTAAAAGACGGTGTAGATCAGGCTACTGTTGATGCAGCGCGTGCGCTAGAAGCTGAGAATTATGAAGCGGGCTTCACAACAGATGTTGAACAAGAATTTGCGCCCAAAGGCTTAAACGAAGACATTGTGCGTTTCATCTCTGAAAAGAAGAATGAACCTGAATGGATGCTTGAATGGCGTTTGCAAGCTTTCGAGCGTTGGTTGACCATGGAAGAGCCGGAATGGGCGATGGTCAATTATCCCAAGATTGATTATCAGGATGCTTACTATTACGCGGCTCCAAAGGGGCAGGCGAAATACGAGTCTATAGACGACGTACCAGAAGAAATTCTAGAGACATATAAAAAACTAGGTATTCCACTTCGTGAAGCAGAGGTGCTTCTAGGTGTTGAAGGTGCAGCTGAGTCTGCTGCTGAAGCGCGCGAAAAACCTCGTATTGCTGTTGATGCTGTCTTTGATTCAGTTTCAGTTGTGACGACATTCCAAGAAGAGCTAAAGAAAGCTGGCGTGATTTTCATGTCCATATCTGAGGCAGTTCACGAATATCCTGAACTGGTAAAGAAATACCTTGGAACGGTTGTACCTCAATCAGATAATTTCTTCGCAACATTGAACTGCGCGGTCTTTTCGGATGGGACATTTGTTTACATTCCTAAAGGTGTGCGTTGCCCAATGGAATTATCAACGTATTTCCGCATGAATGCGCAAGGTACAGGCCAGTTTGAGCGTACTCTCATTATTGCAGATGAAGGGTCATACGTTTCTTACCTTGAAGGCTGTACCGCGCCTATGCGTGATGAAAACCAACTTCATGCGGCGGTCGTTGAACTTGTGGCTCTGGATGAAGCAGAGATCAAATATTCAACGGTTCAAAACTGGTGGCCAGGTGATGCTGAAGGTAATGGTGGTGTCTATAATTTTGTGACCAAACGCGGTGATTGTCGCGGAAAACGGTCCAAGATTTCATGGACACAAGTTGAGACAGGCTCTGCGGTTACATGGAAATATCCAAGCTGTATTCTCCGCGGTGATGAAAGCGTTGGTGAGTTTTACTCAATCGCAGTGACGAATGGCCATCAACAAGCAGATACAGGTACCAAGATGATCCATCTTGGAGAGCGCACCAAGTCCCGCATTATCTCAAAAGGTGTTTCTGCGGGTAAATCTGATCAAACCTATCGCGGATTGGTGTCTGTTGGCGGTAAAGCAAAAGGTTCTCGTAACTTCACCCAGTGTGACAGTTTGCTCATTGGACAAACATGTGGTGCGCACACCGTGCCGTATATCGAGAACAAGCGCGCTGATGCTCAATTAGAGCATGAGGCAACAACAACACGCCTTTCAGAAGATCAGCTTTTCTACTGTCGCCAGCGTGGATTGGGTGAGGAAGAAGCTGTCGCGCTTTTGGTGAATGGTTTCGTGCGCGATGTCATTCAGAAACTACCAATGGAATTTGCCGTGGAAGCGCAAAAACTTCTGGAAGTTAGTCTTGAAGGTAGCGTGGGTTAGGGGAAATAGAATGGAAAGAACGTTGGGCTTAGCCGATAGACCTCCCATGAATTCGATGAGAATTCTTAGAAAATTTGCATATTTTTCAGGGATTATTTCTGTGCTAGTTAACTTGGTTTCGGTAGGTTCTTCCTATGTCCAATTTAGAGGGCAATATGGCAATTTGGAGGACTACGCTAAAGCTATGCTGGTTTCTCAAACTACTGATTCCGTGTTGAGCATTCTCTACTATATCGCAATCTTTGGATTGTTATGGGGTGTCGCCGTTGGAGTTGATCGAATTGATCAATTGATATGGCTGTCAGCTAGTGACACTGACCGGGAAAAAATCATCCAATCTCGAACAAACCCTCTAAAGGCAGAAGATTAGAACATTTTGTGCCAATAATTAATTTGATCGGTTAAATAACATACCTACCTTGTCGGGTATTGTGAAAAAGAATGAAACTCCCTATGTGAGTGGGGAAGAAAAAGAAGTTTGGAGTAAGCCCCCGTGTTAGCCCTTAATGACCTCGTCGCACGTGTTGAAAACGAAAATGGCGAAGGAAAGGAAATTATCAAAGGCCTAAGCCTGAATGTGCCTGCTGGGGAAGTGCACGCGATTATGGGGCCAAATGGTGCTGGTAAGTCGACACTATCTTATGTTCTAACTGGACGCGATGGGTATGAAGTAACATCAGGCTCTGCTTCTCTAAACGATGAAGACTTGCTGGAAATGGACCCTGAAGAGCGCGCAGCTAAAGGTCTCTATCTATCTTTTCAATACCCGCTAGAGATTCCCGGCGTTCCAGTGATGACATTTGTACGTACGGCTATGAATGCTCAGCGTAAAATGCGTGGTGAGGATGAAATCTCTGCGCCAGAATTTTTAAAGAAAGCACGTGAGCTAGCTAAGGTTCTTAAAATACAACCAGACATGCTGAAGCGCCCACTAAATGTTGGTTTTTCAGGTGGTGAGAAGAAGCGTTTAGAGATCTTCCAAGCGATGATGCTCGAACCAAACTTTTTGATCCTTGATGAGACAGATTCTGGTTTGGATATTGATGCGTTGCGTATTGTATCTGAAGGCGTAAATGCGTTGCGTTCTGAAAATCGTGGAATGTTGGTTATTACACACTATCAGCGTCTTCTAGACCACATTAAGCCAGACAAAGTGCACGTATTGGCGGCGGGTCAGATTATTAAAACTGGCGGACCAGAACTGGCGCTGCGCCTTGAAAAAGAAGGTTATGATGGCGTGTTGGCGGAGGCGAATGCGTGAGCGAGACAGACGTATCCACATTGATTGCCAAGCCATCTCCGGCAGAAGAGCGTTTCATATCTGCATTTAAAACTCTCGGTACTGATGCAAGTCGTTTACGGTCTTTTGAAGCGTTTGCCAAAAAAGGATTGCCACATCGTCGAATTGAAAACTGGCGTTGGTCGGATTTGCGAGCTGCTTTGAAAACAAGTGGTGTGCAGGGCAATTCTATTAGAGATGTTTTTGCGGAGATAGCTGGGCCGACATTTACGTTTTCAGCACAAGGTGTGAAAACACCTAATGCCCAGCCAGAAGGCTTAAATTGGTCTGAAGAGCTTTTAGAAACATCTTTTGTTGCTTCTGAAGATCTGCCTATGGCCGCTTTGACCGCTGCTTTATGTGAGAATTCGAGAGTCTTACGCATTGAGATATCGGCTGATCAAAGTCTACCTGTTCGTTTGGTGATCGACGCTAATGCCTCAGACATGTTTTCTCGGATAGAGCTAAATGTCCGCGAAGGCGTTAAAGCAACGATTGTTGAAAGCCACTTCAATCAAGGTGGTTTTTCATCGACGGTGATAGAATACAATGTCGAAAAAAACGCATCTGTTGAACGCGTAATTTATCAGTCAGCGAATGAAACTGCTGTTCAAGTTGTGACAACGAATGTGCGCTTATCTGGTGATAGTGAATTTACTCAATCTGCGCTCGCTAAAGGTGCAAAATTGTGTCGATTGGAAACTCGCGTAGATCATCAGGTTGAAGGTGCTAAGGCTGTGATAAATGCCGCTTATCTATTGGATGATGGCCGGCATGTGGATGTAACTAGCCATGTTCGCCATTCCGCGGGGCATTGTGAAACTGCTCAAGTGACAAAAGGTGCTGTCAAAAAAGGTGGAAAAGGCGCATTCCAAGGCAAGTTTTATGTGGCCCGTGATGCTCAAAAGACAGATGCAGCTATGGCACATAATGCGCTATTACTCGAAGATGGTGCCGAGGTAAATGCAAAGCCGGAATTAGAGATTTATGCTGATGATGTGCAATGTGCGCATGGAAATACTGCAGGTTCTCTGGATGAAGATGCGTTGTTTTATATGCGTCAACGCGGGATACCTTTGGTGACAGCCAAGGCGATGTTGACCCAAAGCTTCATCGCCGAAGGGCTTGCGACGATTTCAGATGATGCTTTACGTGAAATTCTGGAAGAGGAGGCTAACCAATGGCTGATGACGTCTCTTTAAACTTGCCTTTGGATATCCAGGCTATCCGGGATCAGTTTCCAATTTTGAATAGGCAAATTGGAAGCAAGCCGTTGGTGTATCTCGATAGTGCTGCATCAGCTCAAAAACCTGACTTTGTGATCGACGCGATGGCAAACCAAGCACGCACTGCTTATTCTAATGTGCATCGCGGTCTTCACACTCTTGCAAATGAAACGACTGATGCTTTTGAGAAAGCACGTGAGTCTGTTCGTGGCCATTTACATGCCGCTTCAGTGGATGAGATAATTTTCACCAAGGGTGCAACCGAAGCGATCAATCTCGTTGCGTCTGGACTGGCAGAAAAAATCCAAGCGGGCGACGAAATTTTGGTTTCTGTCATGGAGCACCATTCTAATATTGTGCCGTGGCATTTTCTACGTGAGAGATTTGGTGCCGTTATCAAATGGATAGAAGTGACAGAAGATGGCTCACTCGACATGGAGAGCTTTCGGTCTCAGTTGTCTGAAAAGACCAAACTTGTAGCTGTTGCGCATATGTCCAATGTACTGGGTACTGTTCCTGACGTTAAAACAATTATTGAAGATGCACACAGTGTCGGAGCACTGGTTCTCTTGGATGGATGTCAGGGGGCAGTGCACCTAGATGTGGATGTTCAGGACTTAGGAACCGACTTTTATGTGTGTTCTGCGCATAAGCTTTATGGTCCAACCGGAATTGGTGCGCTTTACGGCAAACTCGATATATTAGCGAACATGAGACCTTATCAGGGAGGCGGAGAGATGATTGATTCCGTATCTCGTGATAATGTGACATACAATACGCCGCCTCATCGTTTCGAAGCAGGAACACCTGCCATACTCGAAGCAGTTGGTTTTGGCGCAGCTGTTGAATGGCTTGGCAAACACAATACTGCAGGTGCTAAGAAAAATAAAAAAGCGGTGTATCAGCGCCTGTATGACGGGGTTCGTGGTATAAATGGTCTGCGAGTGCATGGTACTACCTCTGACAAAGGGCCGGTTCTGACATTTTCGATAGATGGAACACATCCGCACGATTTGGCACAGATATTGGACCGTTATGGTGTTGCTATCCGTGCAGGACACCACTGCGCGCAGCCTTTGATGGATCACTTAAATGTGAGTGCAACAGCGCGCGCAAGTGTTGGAATATATAATACATTAGAAGAAGCCGATGTGTTTGTTGAGGCGCTTGAAAAAGCGCGAACAATGTTATTGGCTTAGGTTGAGAAAAGTATGTCTGAAGAGATTGAACGCGACGTAATTGAACCTGCTGCAGCTGAAACGCCTGTATCAAATGGTCCCATTCCTCAAGACGAATTGGATCGAATTACCGATGATATTATTGCGCGGATTAAAGAGGTGTACGACCCTGAGATTCCAGTTGATGTGTATGAATTGGGTTTGATTTATAAAGTTGATTTGAATGATGATCGCCATGCAGATGTTGAAATGACATTGACTGCGCCAGGTTGCCCTGTGGCTGGTGAAATGCCAGGCTGGGTTGAAGAGGCTGTATTGAAGGTCGATGGTGTTCACACGTGTAAGGTAAGTCTCGTATTTGATCCGCCTTGGGACCAATCCCGCATGTCTGATGAGGCGCGATTACAATTGAACATGCTGTAATCTGGTTTAAAGGATATTATCCAATGGCAAGACGACCAAGACCCAAAATCGTTACTTTGACGGATGCAGCTGCTAACCAAGTTAAGCGTATCATGTCTGATAAAGGTGCAGGTTTTTTGCGCGTTGGAGTGAAAAACGGCGGTTGCGCGGGCATGGAATATGTCATGGATTACGCGGAATCACCTGAGATGTTGGATGAACGTGTTGAAGACAATGGTGTTGAAATTGTCGTTGATGCAAAAGCAGTGTTGTTTCTGCTTGGTTCACAGATTGATTATGAAATTTCTCCTTTGCACTCGAAGTTTGTGTTCAAAAACCCCAATCAAACAGACGCATGTGGGTGTGGAGAAAGCGTTACAATCACCCCCTTTGAGGATGCTGCTGAATAATAAACTTGGCGCTATGCGGTGAGGGACATCAGCATGATTGAGCATTTACGTCTGAAGTCTAAATTGAGGGTCTTCCTCTGCGTGGTGACGATTCTCATTGCGCTTTTGTCTTCACTTGTGTTGCAGCCCTTAGAACTATTTTATCCAAGCGTACTAATTGCGGTGTTACTCGTTTGGATGTCATTTATCGATATCGAACGTCATATTCTACCGAATCCGTTGACCTATGGATTGGTGATTATCGGTTTAATATGGGCTAGCATTTATCATCTATCTGACCTTGGGCATCATATTATTGGTGCGGTAATTGGGTATGGTTTGATTGCAACCATCGCGTGGTATTACATAAAAAAAAGAGGTATCGCAGGAATTGGACTAGGGGACGCAAAATTATTGGCTGCCGCTGGCGCATGGCTTGGTTGGATCGGTATCCCTTATGTTTTATTGATATCGTCTTTGTCAGGGCTTTTGTTAAGTATCAGCTTAATGATTACAAAAAGAAGTTTTGATTTAAAGCAGCGCATCGCATTTGGACCGCATCTAGCAGTAGGGTTCTGGTTAGTGTGGTTATTCCAAGATAGATTTTCTCTCTTACTGTAAAGCAAGCATAGAAAAAGGGCGTACTTCGATGAAGCACGCCCTGATATTTTGAAGCTCTATAAGCCTGTGAAGTAGATTAGAATTTGTGGCTTAGCGAAGCTGAAACTGATGTTCCCAGTTCATATACGTCAACATCCACACGGTTGCCGCCTGCTTCCTGATAAGCTTCATAAGATTCTCCAAGAATATTCTTCACCTTGAAACCAAAATCATACGTACCACCAATGAATTCGAATTCCCGCTTATAGACAATGTCTAGAAGCATTGGTGGTTGTTCGATAATGGCTGGAGATTCATCTGAGAATGATTCAACAGAGCGAATGCGATCACTTTGGTAGTTAAGCAAGAGGTTCAAGCTGGAGTTAGCTTCAAAGTCGGTGTAACCGATTTGGAAGTTAGCCATGTGCTCAGATTGTCCTTGAAGTTTACGACCAGCTTCGAAATCTGGCGTACGAAGTGTGATTGCACGCACAAGGTCGTCATTTGCCAACAATTGGTTTTCAGTCAAGTTAGAAGCAATATTTGCAGTGACCGAAGAATTCAGGATCTGCACAGGGTTGTTCGCTTCGATGCTTGAGCTTGTGTATGTGTAGTTCGTAGTCAATTGAAAGTCTTTTGACGCAAACCATGACCAATCAACCCAACTGCTTATTGGAATGTCTTGTTGGTATTCACCTTCAAAACCTTCCACATCAGCAGCGTCGATGTTGATGAATGTCACCAAGCGGCTTTCACCAGACCCAACATTGAACGCTTCAATTGGGTTTTCTAGTTCTTTCTTGAACACACCTAATGTCAGGAATTGATCGCGACTGAAATACCATTCCAAACGCGCATCAAAGTTTGTGATGTCAGTTGTTTTCAAGAATGGGTTACCGATGAAACTTTCATTCGTCGCAGTGTTTGTAAATCGGCTAGGACCAACCTCACGGAACTGCGGACGATTGACAGTCTCTGAGTAACCAATACGTAGCTGAAGGTCATCGGCAAAGTTCCAAGTCAATGTACCGGCAGGATAGAATTCTGATTGCTCCAGTGGAGGAGAGATCAAACCGAATGTGTTGCGGGCAGTTTGTGTTTGAACAACTTGGATAAAGTCCTCATAACGACCACCAACGGACATTCTCAAAAAGTTTGTTAGTTGGGCGTCTACCTGGAGGTAACCAGCATCAGTTTCCTGAGTTGCAGTATAGAATGATGGTGCTTGAGAGGAGCGTGTGTTTTGGAATCCGCCGCCATCTTGGAACTCACATTGATAAGCGACATCAATGCGAAGATCGCGACACTCTCTGTTGAAGTTTTGAATAATCAGGAAGTCACTTTGTGATTCACGATCTTTTTCAGTGTAGGCGTAACCGGCAAGAATGTTGATCTCTTTGTCACCGATGTAGAGAGGAAGAGTGGCATCAAAACCCCAATCCATGTTTTCATCTTCGATGAGAGAGAATTCAACACTATTGTCTAGAAACAGTTCGAATTCACCAGTGTCTTCATCCGCTTGATACTGTGTCTTGAACTGAAATGGAGCATCGCGCTTTGCTTCTGAATAAGAGGCACGCCAGTCAAATTCTAACCCCAAAAGAGCGTCGAATGTGTGCTCACCTTGAACCTGAGTTGTCCAAAGTTGACGTTCAATCCATTCAATTGAATCACGACGCAGACCTGAGTTATCGTTTGTGCGACCAAGTTGTACTTCAGCTTCTTTGTCTGTTGAACGAGTACCAAAAGCCAAAAAGTTCAGTGAGTGAGCATCAAAAAGATCAAGTCCAACAGACGCAAGACCGTTTAAACCAATAGAGTTAGTTGTCGAACGAGTCTGGAAATTAGACAGAGAACGAACTGGGGTTGGGTTTTCAGCATCTGCAAAAGAAGATTGACCAATACCTTGTTGGCCATCTTTTGTTTGCCATTCGTTAGAATAACCTAGTGTTCCAAGGAAACCTATGGAAACAGCATTGTTAACATCGTAGCGACGACCAATTGTTGCGTCGACACCCATGTCCGGGCCGACATAACCTTCTTGAACAACTAAAAGGCTAGGGTCGTTAGTTAGTGCTTGAGAAAACGCGTTTCTGTCGCTTGAAGCGTATGTTCCATCATTGAAAACTGCTTCTAGGCCAGCTGGAAGGTCTCTAGTTCCGTCATCGAACCCCAAATAGTCGTTGCCGCCACCGTCATATTGAAAACCATCTTGAAGGTTTGTTTGAGTGTCTCCACCTGTTGAAAGGCCAACTTCAAAGAAGTTTTCAAGTGGAACTTTTTTCGTACGAATATCTACAGAACCACCACCAAATTCAGCAGAAAAGTTTGGAGAGAATGTTTTTTGAACCAATGTTGATTCAAGAACTGATGTTGGGAACAAGTCCAAAGGAGTCACTTTTCTGAGTGGCTCAGGGCTTGGAAGAATAGAACCGTTAAGTGTCGAAGAAGCGTAGCGCTCATTCAAACCACGGATAATTACGAATTTACCGTCTGCAATGGAAACACCCGTTGCGCGGCGAAGGGCAGAGGCAACATCACTATCACCACGAAGAGCGAAGTCTTCTGCGTCTAGCAAGCTTGCAACTTCTGCAGTTTCTCGTTTTTCATCGGGAATGAATTGGCCACGGATAACGATTGTATCCTGACGCGCGATATCTTCCTGTGCTCCGGTGTCTACGGACGCTTCAGAAGTTTGAGTTTCTTGAGCATAGGCTGTGCTCACTTGTGTCAAAGCACTTGACGCTAGCAGAGCCACTACTCCGAGAGATAGACGATAGAGCATGGGATTCCCCGAAAAAAGACTGTTTAAAAAAAGACAGAATGGGGCTGCAGACAAATATCTGCAGCCCTATCTAGATTGGTTTGATTAGTTAGCTGATGTCACTTCACCGGCAGAGTTGATTGTCCAACCCAAATACCAGGTGTCAGAACTGTTCTCGATAGCACCAACATAAGTTGTTGCATCGAAGAAGCTGTCGATCGTGGAAGCATCAACTGCAGTCACACTCGCACCAGAAAGAAGGCCTTTGCCTGCTTTGTTGTAGAAAGTGAAACCTGATTGAAGTGCAGCATCAGTTGCAAAGTTTGAAGCTTCAGCTTGAACATCAGCGTCAGTGTATTGAACTGTACAGCCACTACCCGGATCAGCCCGGAATGGGCGACTGCCAGTAGTATCTAGAATAACAGATTCTAGTCTTAAGTTACCTTCAGCGGAGTTAGCTGTTGTTTCGGTCAGAGCTTGGAAAGTCCCGTGTGGGTTTCCAGATCCGTCACATTCATCATTGATACGGAAACCGAAACCAGTGTCGACAATAACACCGTTTACAAAGTCACCAGCCATACCTTCGCGGAAACGCATGCCGTTAGATCCTTCGTCACCCAAAATAGTGAAGTTGGAGATTGAAGGAGCAGAACGAGGTGTTTGGTCAGGTGAAGATGTCGAGCGGTTGTCTCCCTCAAAAGCATAATCTGAGTTGTTATGCTCGATGATCACGTACTGAGCTTTACCAGTCCAACCATCTGTCCAGTCGATTGAATCATCACCAGCTCCAGTAATAACAGCGTGCTTTACGTTTGCTGTTCCACCGAAGAATTCAATACCATCATCACCATTGTTGTGAACTTGGATGTAGTCGTAATTACCGCCAGAACCAACACCTTGGAATGCGATACCGTTTGATTGGTCTTCTTCGTTGAAGAAGATACCTGCAAACTCTAAACGTAAGTAGTTGATGTCACCGCTATTGTCATCGGAAATGTTACCGCCGAAAGTCCCTGAAGAGGCTTCACCGTCGTCTTGACAATTTGCGTCACCGCCTGTTGCTGTCGGAATGACATCACATTTGTTGATTGGAGCGCGACCGTTAATAGATAGGCCTAACCATTGTCCTCTTCCATCGACATAGTCAGCTGTTCCTCGGATTGCATCACCTGATGTCATAACAACTGGAGCTGTCGATGTTCCATTTACGTGTAGTTGGTTCCCACGAGAGACAACTAGTCCATCTGTCGAGCGGTCACCGAATACTGTTACACCAGCCTCGATAGTCAATGAGGCAGGAGAGAAACTTGGGTTTAGATCACCAGTTGCGGAATTTACGCCATCTTCACCAACAAATACCTGACCGTCCAAGCGGTATAGAATGTTATTTTGAGCAGTTAGAGTAATGTCTCCAGAAATTGTACCAGATAAATTACAAACTAAGTCGCTACCCAGAGTTCCTGCTTGCGTTGTTCCTGTTGGACAAGATGCTGCTGGAGGTGTTGCAGCTGCAAATACGCCAGTAGACCAACCAGCAGCCCAGTTGCTTGCAACTGTTTCGGTTGGAGAGAAAGCACCGGCATAAGGATCAGATGCGGCACTATCGTTGATACCAAATTGGTTCAGTGCACCTAGTTCCAATACTTGGCTTAATTGTACAGCACCGGTTGGAATTGCATTTGCACCGTCTGCGCTAGATACATCAGAGTCTGCAGGAGCATACTGGTTTCCATCATCATAGTTGTATAACGGGAAACCATTTGCGTTGCGAACAGGAACTTGGCCAGCAGAAAGTCCCGGAACAAATTCAAAGTTTTCGGCCGCGATTTCATTTACACCGAAGAATGAACCTTCAGCTTGGATAGCTGCAACGATTTCAGCGTCAGTAACTGTTGTTACATCATCAGCAGTGTCGTCTGTACCTTGGTCATCAACAACATCGCCAGTTTCATCGGCGTTGTTGAACAGTAGACCTTCAATGTTTGATGTTGCACCATCAACAGAGCTTGCAGCTGCTAGTAGATCGAATGTTGCTTTATCACCAAATTTGATACCATCGTCGAAGCCAGTAACCACACCGTTTAGGAGGTTAGCAGCTGTACCTTCGCGAAGACGGATACCGTCAGCACCCGTTCCGTTACCTACAAATGTGAAGTTTGCAATTGTTGGGAATGAACGAGGCTGTGTGTCTGGTGCAGAAGTTGAACGGTTGTCAGCTTCAATAGCATAGTCACCAGCGTCATCGGCTTGCACAACAAGTAGGTTTTTGATGCCACCAGTCCAACCATCAGTCCAGTCCACAGCGTCGTCAGCTGCACCAGTGATGATTATGTGGTTTGCTTCAACTGTACCACCGAAGAATTCTACACCATCGTCACCATTGTTGTGAACTTGTACGTAGTCAACTGTCGTACCAGAACCCACACCTTGGAACGCGATACCGTTTGATTGGTCTTCTTCGTTGTAGAACACACCAGCGTATTCAACGCGCACACCGCGAAGAGTACCTGAGTTGTCTGTAGGTTGATCACCACCGTAAACACCTGAAGAAGCTTCACCGTCGTCTTGACAGTCAGCTGTTCCACCAGTTGCGCCAGATACAACATCACATTTGTTGATTGGAGCGTAACCGTTGATTACAAGACCCAACCACTCAGAGCGTGCTGTTGTAGCGTCGGCGTTTGAATTTCCTTCAGCGCGGTCATAAGCGCCAAATGAAGAAAATACGATTGGGTCAATGTCGTCTGCATCACCGTTTGCGACTGTAAGACCATCGGCGTCAATTTGAGAACCACGAGTTACGATAAGACCAGAGGAAGATCCTTCACCGTAAATAGTTGTACCTGGCTCGATTGTAAGAACTGCGTTGTTTGTACCGTCCTCACCCACGAATACTGAACCGTTAAGGAAGTACCCAACGCCTTTTTGAAGTGTCAGGTCTGAAGTAATTGGACCTGTAATTTGAGCGACTTCAATAAGAGTACCAGCTTGTGTTGTGTAGTTGACAACAGAGACAGCAGGGTGGCTCGCGTCAAAACCAGACGGTACCAAGCTCGTAGCTGTTGGTGTCGGTGTCGGTGTTGGCGTAGGTGTTGGCGTAGGTGCCGTTGTTGAACCTGGTGAAGAGATGTCAGTGTCTGAACATGCAAACAACGCTAGACTTGCAGCACCAATCATCAATGCATGGCGCAAATTTTTAGCCGGTTTCATTTCGGTAAGCCCCCTAGAACTAGGAAATTATGTGTGAAGCAGTTTTGAAAGATTGATGCTAAGGCCCTCAAAACCCATCACACCAATTTCGATCGAGTGCCGTATTACATAGTTATGTGACGGTTATATAACGGGGCGTGTAATATGTCTGAAACCGACTAAATAAAGCTCTGCTTGGAATTAAGATAAAACATAATTATCAATATGTTATGGGGTGGTGTTGCTGTGGGGTATCACTTGAAAATGGTTTTTTCATGAATTGCAGAAATAGGTATTATTGCAGCCTATTTATAACATAAGTTGAGATTTCTAGTTTGGATAAAAACTCATTGTGGGTCCAAGTTTATGGCGATGCTGATTCTTTCTTTGTCGCCATTATAGGGGCGAACTCCATGCTTTAGCCAAGAGGGGAACATGAGTATGTCTCCTCTCTTTGGCCGGATCTCTGGTTGTACAGATTGAGGTTTGTTGTCCATGCCTAGAACACGAAATCCCGGATGATGCATTGAGTTAGTTGGAAAGCGAGGATCTTCGAAATAAAATTCGCCTCCAAGACCTGTGGTGTTGTCTCCAATATCGTCAATCCCGCCCATATCAACATACAATACGGCCGACCATAAATTGCCTGGATGAACATGAATATGGTTAGATCCGCCTTTGGGAGTGATATTGGCCCACATTTGGATGTTCCATTTTACCTTTTCAGCTTTAGCATCAGCAAAATGAGACATCCGATGGGTAAGCGCTATAACTTTTTTAGAAAGTTCTTTCGCAGCCAGACCACCCCAAGACATCATATCAGTGTCTGAATGCCATCCGCCAATATTGGATCTTTTAAGGCCATCAGCGTCAGAAGCTCGTTTCTCTAAGATAACCTTTTTCAATTCTGTCAGGAATTTATCGCTGTTATCCAAATGGGCTGAAACAATAGGAGTCTCGAACAGCATGCCTCGTTGGGCCTTAAGTTTCATAGAAGAGTATTCGGAAACTGACATGAATCAAATCCTATAACAGAGGTCTATTTGCATTCAGACAAGGGATGCCATTTTTCAACTGGATCTTTCCAACAGGTTACTTTGGCACCAGCAGACGTTAAACTGCCGAGCTGTTTGTCTTCAAGAAATACTAAAATTGCCTGTTTGGGGGAAGTGGGGCTTTGGGGGATGTCTTTAAAATGAATTTGGTGGATGGTACAGGAATTAATGGTGTTCTTATTTTGTAAAATCAACACGGATTCTTCGCTGGCGTATTTTTCAATCGTTTTTTTCAGAATGGTATCTAAATCTGTGTTGGAAACATTTAGGATTTCCATATTTTCCAATTGTCCCATGTCAATTAATGTTTGGCATCCAGGGAGTTTTGATTCTCTTTTATTGTTTGCGCCAATATTATCTGAAGACTGAATCTTCTCTGGAGCATCCTGCTGAACGGTATTTTCACAAGCGGAAATGAAGACACCGCTAAGTATAATTGCCGCGGCCAATGAAACACTTTTCATAATGAAGATCCCGATTTTGATCATTAATCTATCTGGCGCGACTAATAAGGGATGTTTGATCGTGAACCAATGGGGAGTTATGCTTAACGGTTCAAATAATACGTATGGTCATAAAAATTTCATATATAACGAGGTTGATAATATAGGCTAAAAGCGGGACAGAGTTGGTTTTGGAGTTACTTTGGTTCAGTATGTGTACTGAGCTTCAATCCTAGCTGAATTAGCAGGATGGAGTAAAAATGAAACAGACATCTGTTTCTGTTTAGTGGCGTTGTGGTGCAGGTTTATGCAAATCGGTCGTTTAAATTTTGATGCTGCATCACTGATTGCGCAAGATGTTGTTCGTAAAGGAATAATGTTGGGTTCGATTGTCATTCTTGCGATTATCTGCGCTAAATCTTTTTATCTAATTTTGTCAGGCCCCAGCGCTTCTTTGTTGCCGTCCACTAATAGCAAAGTTGGAACCAATAATTCATCGGATGTGTCGATAGATATTGGTATGTTGGCGCGCCTTACTCCCTTTAGTGGTCAATTATCTGCCTCCGATTTAGAAAATACTATCGTATCTAATCAACCGGATGCCCCCGAAACAGAATTGAATATCGTTTTGAATGGTGTGCGGGCTGATGGAAATGGCGCAGGGGTGGCCTTTATCTCTTCTGGCAACAATCAACAGCAAAGATATCAAGTTGGAGATAATATAGCAGGGCTACAAGGTGTCTCTGTGGAGAGTATCTATTCTGATGGTGTATTGTTATCTCGCAGCGGAAGAATTGAACGTTTATCAAATCTGCATGATGAGAAAATCGGCATTAAATCTGTAAATGTGAGCAATGAGAACCAAAGGTCAAAAATCCCAACTGTAGATCAAGCTCGTGAAGCTCGAGAGCGTGATAAACAGAAAAACACAGAGCTTGCACAAAATGTGTCTGCGGGGCCAACATTGGCGACTGCCACTATGAAAAAGACGGACCTTGAAGACATTTTAGGTTGGGCGAGATGGGACGAGAACACGGTAAATAATGTTCAAGGGGTTACAGTGTTTCCGCTTGATACTATCAGGTTTAGTCGCTCTGGTTTGAAAACAAGAGATATTGTGCAGAAAATTCAAGGCGTAGAGATTGATAATGTTGCTGATTTTGAAAGTTTAAAAGCGACATTGGAAAATGCTCAGCAAATCAGAATAGAATTGCTACGAAATCAAGAAATCGTACATTTGACAGTAAATGTCAGCTTGTAAAGAAAAGTCGGTGTTGGAAATGGTGAAGTCGAATAAAAATAAGGTTCTACCTAGTGCGGCATTAGCTGTTTTGAGTGGTTTGATCGCGCCGATTGGGCAACAAGCATTTGCTGATGACTTAGGTGAAACGACCATTCGTGCGGACGGCACGAGTGTTCATGTTATGAATTTAAAGGACGTAGATATCTCCGTCCTCATCGATGATGTTTCAGCGATAACAGGGCATACTTTTGTTGTGCATCCGAGTGTACGCGGGCGTGTAACAGTTTCTTCACAGACACCGTTGACTGATAGAGAAGTTTTTCAAGTATTTCTGTCAACGTTGAGAGTTCATGGCTTCACCGCTATTCCATCACGCGGTGGTGTTTATAAAGTTGTTCCTGAGCAATCAGCATCTGCGGAAGCAGCTTTGGCCAGGTCTTCGGTTGTTGGAGATCAATTTGAAACGGCTGTAATTAGGCTTAGAAACTTTGATGCAACTGAAGCGGCTAAGATGATCAAACCGATCACTAATCCGCAAGGTCAATTAACTGCAAGTGCATCTTCAAATACATTGATTGTGGTCGACTATGCAGCGAATATTTCGCGCGTTCGTAAAGTTATTGGCGAAATTGACGAAGATCAAAGTCAAACTCTGACAATTCCTCTTATTAATGTTTCTGCGACTGAGATGGCAAAAACCATCAATGGCATGAAGGGGAATGGTCGTGGAGCAGCAGGGTTCGATGTCACAGCGATTGCGGTTGAAAGCAACAATTCTTTAGTCGTTAAAGGTGACGTTACCGACGTCATAAAAGTACAGAAGATCATTAATGATCTGGATGTAACAAATGCGAGCGATGATTCATCCTTAAAGGTCTTGTCTCTTAAACACTCTGAAGCAAAAGACATCGCTCCAATTCTTGAAGTAATGGGGCAAAGGCTCGCTGAACAATCCAGTGCTAGTAGTACTGTTAAAGGCGTTCCAAAAATCGCGATCTATGAACCAACAAATTCATTGGTTGTAAGTGCTACCCCGATGGTACTTCGCCAGCTTGAACGTGTTGTAGAAGAGTTGGATAAACGTCGATCTCAGGTGCTGGTGGAAGCGATTATTGTTGAACTTTCCGACAATGCTGCGCGTGAATTAGGGCTCGAGTTTGTTTTAGGAGGTGCTAATGGATCTTCCTCTACGCCATTTGCTGCCACGAACTTTACCCGCACGACGCCCAATGTGCTGTCTATTGCTGGAGCATTGGCTCTTGATTCAGATGATTTTGGTGAGACCACTAGTAGTTCACTGCAAACGGCGGCTATCAACTCATTAATAGGTACGGCAGGTGGTTTACTTGGTGTTGGCGGTCAAACTTCTGACGGGACTATTTTTGGTGCGATTTTGAACGCTGTGGATACCGACGTGTCATCTAATGTGCTGTCAACACCACACTTGCTAACGATGGATAATGAGAAAGCGTCTATCACCGTTGGTCAGGAAGTTCCGATTACAACTGGGGAAGCACTTGGAACCAACAATTCCAACCCATTCCGAACGGTTGAAAGAAAGCCTCTCGGAGTCACTTTAGAAGTTGAACCGCAAATCGGTGAAGGCGACAGTATCAAGTTGAATTTGCGCCAAGAAGTTTCTTCGATATTTGATTCAATTGATGGCGATTTTATTACAAATAATCGCGAAATAAACACAACAATTCTTGCAGATGACGGTGAAATAGTTGTTTTGGGCGGTTTGATCCAAGAAGAGGAGACGCTGAACATTCAGAAGATCCCGCTACTTGGTGATATCCCAGGATTGGGTCGCGCATTTTCATCAGAAGGCAAAACAAAAAAACGTACGAATTTGATGATATTTCTGAAGCCAACTATCGTTCGTGATGCGGAGACCATGCGCAGAGCAACGGATCAGAAGTACCGGTATATTCGTGAAGAACAACTTGCTGCTTCCAGAAGTGAGCGTGCGAGTTTAGATGTCTTTATGAAGGACGTTTTAGGAGTGGATTCAGAAGAGTAATCTTCTTACTGCTTAGTAGAGGTGTTGTGTGGATAGTTTCGCCGAAAGACGTTTGAATTACAGTTTTGCCAAAGAAAAGGGATTAGTTTTTTTTCTGGATGGCGACACTGCCTGCGTGGGGGTTCGCAAGGATGCTGACCCTTTGGCGATTCTTGAGGCACGCCGAATAGCAGGGCAACCTCTCACTTTAGTAGAACTAGACCGAGCTAAGTTTGATCGCCGCTTATCAGAGATTTATGCAAGTGATGGTATTGATTCTTCTGATTTAGATGATGCTCTAGATGAGCGCGGTGATTTGGATTCCATTGCTGCTGGTCTGACTGAAAATGCAGATCTTTTGGACACTTCCGATGATGCTCCGATAATTCGTCTTATCAATGGATTGATTGCTGAAGCTGTGCGCACCAAGGCATCAGATGTTCATATCGAACCATTTGAAGATCGTTTGTCTGTAAGGTTGCGTGTGGATGGCGTCATGCGCGAAGTATTAACGCCGTCTCGTCGCGTTGCTCCGTTATTGGTATCGCGGATCAAGGTTATGGCGCGTCTCGATATCGCCGAAAAACGGGTCCCGCAGGATGGACGGGTATCGCTATCGTTAGGTGGACGACCTATTGATGTCCGCGTGTCTACATTACCGTCACGCTATGGAGAGCGTGTCGTGATGAGACTTCTAGATAAAGAGTCTGCACGACTTGATCTAGATGATTTGGGAATGCCGGAGCAAATGTTAAATACTTTGAAAAAAGTATTGAAACAGCCCAATGGAATAGTTCTCGTTACTGGTCCTACCGGGTCGGGTAAAACTACAACATTGTATGCCGCTTTGACACTGTTAAACGAGCAATCACGTAATATTTTAACCGTTGAAGACCCCATAGAGTATGGCCTTGATGGGGTTGGTCAAACTCAAGTGAATTCTAAAGTGGGGATGACCTTTGCAGCGGGCCTAAGAGCGATCTTACGTCAGGACCCGGACATCGTGATGATCGGTGAGATACGAGATGGTGAAACTGCGCAGATCGCTGTTCAAGCGAGTCTAACGGGGCATTTAGTGCTTTCTACAGTCCACACAAATTCCGCTGCGGCTGCGGTCACCCGGTTGCGTGACATGGGCGTGGAGCCATTCTTGTTGTCGTCTACATTAACCGCAGTCGTTGCACAGCGCTTGGTTCGTCGTCTGTGCTCTCATTGTAAATCACCATATCAACCAGACAGTTCTGAGCTTAAATTACTCGGCCTGAATGCCAGTGATGTGGATGTTTTATACAAGCCTGAAGGTTGCGAACACTGTAATGAACAAGGCTATGAGGGGCGCCTCGGTATATATGAAGTGATCGAGATGGACACAGCCTTACGCGGCATGGTCCACGACAATGCGAGGGAACAGGACATAGAAGCACATGCTTTCGCGAACGCGGTAACATTGCAACAATGTGGAGCTGAGCATGTTCGAAATGGCTTAACTTCTTCGGAAGAAGTTTTGCGCGTTGTCAAACAAGCGAGAGATTCAGATGGCAGCATTTGAATATCAAGCTCTCGACCAAAATGGAAAAAAGCAAAAAGGCGTATTGTCCTCAGATTCGCTTAAAAGTGCGCGCCGTGAACTGCGCAAACAAGGGCTAACGCCTATTAACGTTGAAGCGAGCAAAGAAAAAGCAGCGAAGAAAAGCAGGGGACGAAAGTTAACCTCAAAAGATAGCGTTCTTTTAACGCGTCAGATGGCGATGCTAATTTCATCGGGCACACCAGTTGAAGAAGCGCTCGCGGCAGTGGGTGATTCAGCTAAAAAAGGAAATGTTCGTTCTGTTTTGGCTGATGTTCGATCAAACGTTGTCGAAGGTCAGTCACTATCGGACGCATTGTCCAGTCAACGAATAGCCTTCCCAGCACTATACACCTCTATTGTGGCCGCAGGTGAAACAGCCGGTGCATTGGATGTTGTGATGGGGCGGCTTGCCGACTATCAGGAGAAAAGCGAAGAGATGAGAGGAAAAGTTATCTCGGCTCTCATTTATCCGATAGTTGTTGGCGTTGTGGCGCTAATGGTTGTGGTTGCGCTTTTAGTGTTCGTAGTTCCGCGTGTTGTCGAGCAATTTGAAACTATGGGACAGAAATTACCATTGTTAACACAAACCATGGTGAATATTTCAGAATTTCTTCAAGCATATGGTTTGTTCTTATCGGCAGGTATAGTTGTTGCTGTCCTCGTATTAGGTCGAATGTCGCGCATAGAATCTGTTAAGCGCAGGTTGGATCGTTTCAGCCTTTCACTGCCTTTAATCGGCGAAGTTGTTCGAAGCGTAGCATCTGCAAGATTTGCTAGAACATTTGCGACATTGGCAGCTTCCAAGGCTCCTGTGCTTGATTGTCTTAGGGCTGCTAAAGAAACTACTCCAAATTTAATCCTCAGAGATGCTGTTCAGCAGGTAATTGAAGACGTTCGCGAGGGTGGATCATTAAGTCAATCGATGGCTCGTACCAAAGAATTTCCGCCGTTAGTTACTCATATGGCTGCAGGCGGTGAAGCAAGTGGTGAATACGGTCCAATGTTTGAAAAAGGTGCCGAATACCTCGAGCGCGATTTTGAGAAAACATCAAGCGTAGCACTGGGGCTATTGGAGCCGTTAATTACAGTTGTGATGGGGGGATTGGTGATGATCATCATTCTCGCAATTATGCTACCTATTCTTCAGCTCAATTCAGGTGCAATGATTTAACTGGAAGATAAGTAATGACAATATTGAAACAGGTATTTCAAATGAAACAATCTAAAGAAGCTTCTTCTAGAAATCAGTCAGGAGAAGAAGGGTTTACGCTAGTTGAATTGATGGTGGTTGTTTTCATCATGGGATTGCTTGCAACAGTGGTTCTGGTCAATGTTATGGGGAATGTTGATACATCAAGAGTGAAAAAAGCTCAGGTGGATATTGCTGCTTTGGAAAGCAGTTTGGATAGATATCGCCTCCAATTGATTGAGTATCCGACGACCGAACAAGGCTTGGATGCCTTGGTGACTGCGCCTCAAGACTTACCTAATCCAGAATTATTTCCTGCTGGAGGTTTCATCAAGCGATTGCCATTGGATCCTTGGAACAATGAGTATCAATATGTATTTCCCGGAGAGTACAATACGTCCGGAGTAGATGTTTATTCATTGGGAGCCGACGGGCAACTCGGTGGAGAAGGCCTAGATGCGGATATCGGTAATTGGGAAAACTAGCTTCAAATACGGTTAGACAAAAACAGAGTGGTTTTACTCTGGTTGAACTCCTTGTTGTTATTTTCATCATCGGGCTCATGTCCGGCGTTGTTGTGATGTCATTACCCGACGGGAAAACGAGCGCGGGACAACAAGCTGAAGATCTCACGTCAGCCATTGCGTCCCTTTCACGTGAAGCCATAGCTAGCGGTGAGCCTGTGAGTTGGACGCATATTGAGGGGCAAAACTTATTCGAACAATATCGAAAAGGGCAATGGGTTGCGCTGCGCGCGCCTTCGCGCACCATTAATCGAATTTCTGAAACGTCGAACGTCAAAGTGAGTGTCGTTTTGCTAGGAGTAGAGACCAAAAGAAAAACACTTGATGATAAGCGAGTAGAAGCCGAACCGCCTCTTGTGTTTTTTCCTACAGGTGAAGCCACACCAGCCGAGGTTCGAATGACAGGTGAAGAATTCGATATTGTTCACAAAGTAACGACGAGTGGTGAAGTCGTATTTATTCCCAGAGAAGAAAGAATTGCTAGATAGTGCTACAATTTGATCTCACTCTCGGATTGCTGGGAAAGCAAAAGGAAGAAGGCTTCACTTTAATTGAAGTTCTTGCAGCGCTAAGTATTTTTGCGATTGCCGCTGTGGGGTTGGTTCACATCTCATCCGAAAACACTAGAGGCGCTGCGGCCATAGAAAGCCGAATGTTAGCAGCGATAGTTGCTGATAATGAGATGACTTTGACATTGATCCAAAAGGAAAAACTGGAAGAAGGCGTGTCCAATGGTCGTGTTTCTTATGGTGGAAGAGATTGGGAATGGCGAAAAACCATAAGTGCCACGCCAAACGCACTGATCCAGCACGTTAAACTTGAAGCATGGGAGTATGATCCGGAAATTGCGCAGGCCCCCACAATTGCAGTCGTATTGAATGCATTTAAGGGGAAAAAGCCATGACCCGATCCGATGAAGGTTTTACGCTTGTTGAAGTGATGGTTGCCACGTTCATTATGGGTGTATTGTCTATAATCGGTTTAGTAATGTTGGATGATACTTTATCGACCAAAGAAACACTGGATGGTGTGCTTTCTGAAGTCGAAAAAGTAGAGCAGGCACGAGCAATCATTAAGAGTGATTTAGCTCAAATCGCTAACCGTAAAACAAAAGATGAGTTTGGCTTTGCTACTGCAGGAGTATTTGTAGGTGGGGTTGATTTGGACTCTGTGCAACTTATGCAATTTGTGCGCAACGGCAATGAAATGCCCGGCTTGGTTATGGTCTCTTCTTTATTGCAGCATATAGAGTACCGCTTTGAACACGGTAATCTTATCCGTCGCGTTCGCGCACGTGTTGATTCTATATCAGATACACCGTTGATTGATCGTGTTTTGATGAGTGATTTAAAGTCTGTTCAAGTCGAGTTTTTCGATGGCGAAATTTGGGCTGATAGCTGGACTGGTGGAAGTTCACTCGGAAATGAGATACCTGCGCCCCAAGCGGTATCATTGACTTTACATACGAATAGATATGGGCCGCTGCAATTATTGTTTTCTACTCCGGTGGGGTATTAACAATGGTTTTGCAGTATCTGAAGAAACAAAAAGCGCATGTAAGTAGTGGTCAAGATGGTGCAGCTTTAATCTCTGCTTTGCTTATCGTTTCAGTCATGTCATTGACGGCATTGGCCGTGATAGAAAATCTTCGATTTTCGATGAAGCTAACAGGTAATTTGGGGCAGAGAGAGCAAGCTAGATTATATGCATTGGGAGCAGAACAATTAGCTAAATCTACCATCAAGGCAACTTACCAAATCGGGCGACAAACTAAGCTAGAACGTTATCCAGAATTGGATACTTTAACGCTTAATCCGATCTTTTTCCCAATCGACGGTGGTTCAATCAGCGGCTCAATTAAAGATGGTTCCAATTGTTTCAATCTAAATTCTTTAGTGAAAATTGGTGAACGCAATACTTTAGTTGCTGATGAAGTTTCTCTGCAAAAGTTTGTTGTTTTGCTAGAGGCGGTAGGAGTACATGCTTCAGAAGGACAATCACTGGCAAACAGTATAATTGATTGGATCGATTCAAATTCCAGTCCTGGCTATGGTGGCGCAGAAGATCCCGATTACGCTGTCTTGCAAACACCTTATCGAACTTCAGGCACGTTGTTGGCTGACGTGAGTGAATTAAACGTTATTAAGGGATTTTCACCAGAGCTTGTGGAAACGATAGCTAGATGGGTTTGTGTGCGGCCTGATGTGAATTTGAATCAATTGAATTTAAATACATTGTCGATTGAAGATCTGCCTCTGGTGTTATCTTATTTAGGTAACAAATATGATGAAGTCGTTGTAAGCAATATTTTGTCACAACGCCCGGTGACGGGGTTCAATGAAGTCGAAGATTTTTTTAAGCTGGATGTTTTTCAAGAAGATAAGTTTCCTGAAGAAGAAAAACAGTTTTATGGACTTGCATCTGATTACTATGAACTGCACGCGCAAATAAGTTACTATCAAACCCTTATTAGCCTGCATTCACTCTTGCAAATATCACGAGGTGGCGACATCACATTGGTCTCGAGAAGGTATGGTAGTTTTTAATGGGTAATTGGCTAGTAATATTTGCAAATGATGAACCCGTTTCGGGAGTGGACTGGCGTATCGTGTCTGATGCAGGGAAAGTATCCGCTCGCGGCAATTCACAAATTCATGATTTGGCGAGCATAAAACACGATCGATTGGCATTGATCTTACCTGGACAACAAATTTCATCTTTCCGAACGAAACTGACAGCTAAAAACTTAAACCAATTACGCTCCATAGCTCCGTATGCAATTGAAGATGAGGTTGGGGCGGATGTTGAAACTCTGCATGTAAGTGTTGGTTATCCTCATTCGGAAACTCAATCATATTCTTTAAATGTAATTTCCCATGAAGAATTGGTGCAATGGAAAAGTGTGGCAAATGATTTGGGACTTACTGTCGATAAAGTCATTCCCGATTATTACTGTCTTCCGCGAGAAGAAAATGACATCTCATTCGTGCAATTAGAACATTCTAAAGTCTTCAGATATCGGGATTGGGGAGCTTCTTTCGATACGGATCAAGATGATCGGGTTATTGATAGAGTGATGCAATCGGCTGTTGAACAGTATGATAAAGATGAAGGTGCTACGACAAGACAATATGCAGATATAACTCAAAATGATTTATCGCATTTGGATGTTATGGCTCAGTTGGCGATTTCTGAGAACTATACTCTTTTGCAGGGGAAGTACGAAAATCGCGCTAGCGTCGGCAATGTAGGTTTAAAAGAATGGCGTTTGCCTTTGGGGATTGCGGCAGCAGCTATGATCGCCTCAATTGGGTTTAATGTCTTTCAAGGTATGGCATTTAAAAAAGAGGCCGAAGAATTAAAAGAGGGAATTGGCCAGGAAATTAGACGTGTATTTCCTGAAGTCAAAAGGATTGTTAACTCTCGGGCTCAGTTGAAAACACTCACAGCATCAAGCGGTAAGGGATCTATATTTTTGCAATTGTCAGGATTGATTTCCACTGGTGTGAATGAAGTGGATGGTATTTCCGTGGAAGTGCTTAGGTTTGATTCACGACGTGACGAAATGCAGGTCAGTATCGTTTACGAAAACTATGAACAATTGTCGCAGTTCAAGCAAAAGATCGAAAGCTTAGGTGGGAATATGCGCGAAGGTGGATCACGCCAAGTGGGTAATCGCCGCACCGGTGAAATAACGGTGACGTTGTGATGATTAAGGCTTGGTGGACAAGTTTAGAGCCGCGCGAAAGGCTTTTGCTCAGTATAGGTGGCTTGCTGACTTTGGTCGTGATCACATTTCAATTTGTGTATGTGCCTTCAAAAACATTTAAGGATCGAGCATCAAACAGATACGCATCCCAAGCAGCAATGCATTCAGAAGTCACACAGACGCTTAGGGTATATGAAAACAGTCCGCGTCGGACGCGTTCTTCAACAAATGGACCTGTGCAGGGAATTGTATCTGATAGCTCCGCGGTATTTGGAATTTCAATTTCAAGAATAGAGCCGACATCAACTGGCGACCTAACACTCTGGATTGAAGAAATAGACCCTCAATCTCTGTATGCATGGTTGACGGATCTTGAAACAAATTACGGAATTTCTGTCAGCAAGGCCTCCATTAGAATAAACCAAGATACACAGACAGTGAATGCGAACGTGTTTGTGAGCAGAGGGAATTAGCTGAGAATATGCGTATTTTTCTTTGTATAGTCTTGTTCATCATTGCGCTTGCAGGTGCATTGATCGCGAACATGCCAATGAGTTTTTTGGCTAATGTGTCGGGATTAAAGTCCGAAGAAGTTTATTATAGTCGTGCCGTTGGGACTATTTGGAATGGTGGTTTTTCCGATGTGCATATAAAGGGAGAGGTGTTGGGACAGGTCAATATAAAACTAATGCCCCTGAGCGTGTTGAAACTATCACCTACTGCACACTTTCAATTCGACGGTGCTGTTGGAAACGGCAAGGGAAAAGTTTCAGTCGGCCTCGACAAAGTGGTTTCTATTCGTGAACTGATAGCCAGAATTCATTTAAACGCCTTTAAGCACTTAGATGTTCAATTGAGGCGTTCTCCATCGACATTAAATCTTTCGGTCCCATTGGTGCGTATCAGTTCGACTGGTCAATGTAGAGAAGCCAATGGTGGATTGAAGTCAGATTTGTTGACGGCAGTAGGACGGGCATGGGCATGGGATGGTCCTGAGATTAATGGTCGAATTTCTTGTCAGGGAGAAGATTATCATATTCTTCTGTCAAACACTGCCGGTCCAGATAAGCTGGAGGCGCTGGCAGTGCTGAAAAGCGATCTAACTTATGAAGTTGAATCAAATGTGACGACACGCAATGGCAGATTATCAAATGCTTTAATCAGTTTTGGTTTTGAAGGACAGTCTCAGCAAGGGCATTTTAGGTATGCTAGAACATCAGCGGATTTTGCAGCCCAGCAATAAGAGCAATATTGGAGAAAACACCATGCGCAATTCAATGGCTAACATATGTTTGATGGGAGCTGCATTGTTGACCGCTAGTTGTGCAAGTTCCGCTCAAAAAAATGATGTGCCTGACCAGATAACCCAAGAAAGCATTGAGGGTTTCTATGAATTAGGTGAATTGGAACGCCAGCAGTTAGATGCAGGAGATTGCGGGTTGTTTCTATTTGCCGCGCGCCCTGAACCAAGGTTTGTTTTCTTTAGTGAAGCAGGCAAGGGAACAGCAAAAGTGGTGCTCAATGGCAAACCTACAGTATTTGCTAGATCATCGACCGAGGGTGATGTGCTTGATTTGCACTACACTGAACAAGTTTTCCATTCTCCTGTTGAAAATGTAGAGCTTAAAGTGACTATCAATGAAGCGGTTCCCGGAGATGGTGGGTCACAAATTACAAAAGCATCAATTAGAATTAGTGATTCAGCTGGATGGAAAATGGTAATTCCGGTTGGGGGCGCGACTTCGTGTGTGGGGTGATAAAATAAAATATAAAAAATGCACTTTTTCCTAAAAATAGTGCTTGACGATTAGGTGTGATAAAGACTAAACACAGCGCTCCAAACGATGATTAATCATCATTGACTTCTCATAGTTTGGTACGATACGCGGGTGTAGCTCAGCTGGTTAGAGTGCCGCCCTGTCACGGCGGAGGTCGCGAGTTCGAACCTCGTCACTCGCGCCATTCGATTTAGAATGGCGATCGCGTATAAATACAAACGGGCTCAGCCGATTGGCTGGGCCCTTTGTGTTTTTGACCTACAATTTTCGACGAAATTTAATTACTTCAAGTTTGTTTTTCTAATTGATGCCTGATAAATAATAATTTTTCAGGGTTCCTCAAAATATAGATCCACCCAATTTGAGTATCTTGGCTCGGAGCGATTGTGATGACAGAATCAAGCTCACTATCTTTATACCGCAGGATAGAAGGGTTGCGGTTTACAACTGCCATTCGAGTGGACCAGCCATCTTCTGAGTTCGTTTTCTTCCATATGGCAGAAAGAACTTGCAAAATTTCGCTGCAACCGTGCAGTGGTCGACGAGCGGCTCTCTTTTTAGTGCCGCCATCAGAGATTGCCGTTGCATTGGGTGCTAACAATTTAAGAGCCTGATCGTATTCCTCTGTAGCAACAGCTAAGAAAAACTTTTGAGTTAAATCCATAATTTCAGCAGGCGTTGCATCAAAGCGTGGTCCGGAATCCTGAAGTTTCTTTTGCGATCGGCTCACAAGTTGTCGGCATGCTGCTTCACTTGTCTGAAGCGTGGACGCAATTTCTGCATAACTTGCGTCGAATGCCTCTCTTAAGATGAATGCTGCGCGTTCTTTTGCGTTAAGCCGTTCCATAGCCCAAAGAAGCGCTAGCTCACATTCTTGCGCTAGTTCAAAGTGCGCAAGGGAAGAGGCGTTGTCATCACTGAGGATTGGTTCAGGTAGCCAAGGGCCGAAATAAACTTCTCGTTCATGTGCGGCCGATTTTAAAGTGTCTATGGCAATATTAGTTGCGACTTTTCGTAACCAAGCTGACGGGTTGTGAATTGTGGACTTATCAGCGGCAGCCCATTTTATCCATGTGTCTTGAACAGCATCTTCGGCGTGGGAATGTTGACCAAGCATCCGATAACATAGTGATATGAGTTTTGGTCTTTCACTTTCAAATTGAGCAGTGTGTTCGTTCATATCGCGCGCTCAACTTTAACTGATTTGTTATTTACATTGATTTCAAGGCAAGCGGCACCATGCCCTAGGGCTCGTTTTAACACAGGATACACCCGACCACTGCTTGCTGCGAATGATGCAGCTAAAAGAGTTTGTGAGCAATGATTCCTAATGATGAGTTTGCGGTATTCGTCTACTTTCAAATCGTTGGAAATTGCCATGGATGCAAAAATAAAGCCTAATCCAGCATCTGTTGTTTCCTTAGCTTGTCCGCTTATGCATTCCTCAATGTGGTTGGCATTAACCCCAGCCTCCAATGCCATATCGACAATTAGCTGTGCGCAAGGGCCGCAATCTTCACTAAGCGTAGAGGCGAGTAAAGAGCCAGCCCAAACACCAATTGATGCATCTGGTGCACGGTATTGGCTGATGAAAGGTAAAAAGGATAATCTCAATCCGGCCGATGTCGATATGTCAGCAACTTCCTGCATATATGCGGTGTCATAATTGTACTGATCACCAAATTTCCGAAAGCTTGCTTTTAAAAGAGATTTTATCATGGTTTTTCTTCGGACTTGGATAATTCCAGAGAAGAGATCATTGCGATAAAGGCAGGGAGTTGAATCCCAATTAGGTTCGTAAGAGCGATGGCGTCGAAGCTCATTCCTCTGTGGAACCAGATCCAAACGTGAAATAGGGCATGTAAACAAAGCCAAGAACTTCCAAAAATACAAACTGATTTATTGTAAGTTCTTGCTCCCCATATAAGAGCCAAACCACTGACCAAATAGGAAAGTGAGATATCCCGAACAAAATGGTAATTTAAGGGACCCGTCATAGATACGCCGGGAGTATTATTGTACCACGTTAATGGACAGAACCACATTATAAACGCGGCCAAAATTGAGAATCCACCAATTAAGGCGAGAAGTCGTTTCCACATAATTTCCTCTTATTAATAGTGACTATTTATAAGAGACGATTGACCAAGCGTGTTTGTGACAAAATGGGAAAACTATTTTTGTATTCTATTGAATGTGAGAGTTGGAATAAGCCCTACAATGACAATGAGAAGCGCAGCAGTTGATGCTTCGTTCAACCTTTCATCACTGGCTAATCGATAGACACGTGTTGCAAGAGTTTCAAAATTGAAAGGACGAAGAATTAGAGTCGCAGGAAGCTCTTTGATAACATCTATAAATACTAAGCAGGCACTCGCCGCGATACTGGGCTTGAGAAGTGGAAAATGTATCCGTTTGAATACTTGAAATGATGAGGCACCAAGAGAACGAGCTGCCGCATCCATAGATGGAGTAATTTTCTCACTACCAGCCAATATTCCATTGTAGGAAACAGTCAGAAATCTGACAGTAAGCGCATATACGAGAACTGATATTGAGCCTGTCAGTAATAGTCCATGTGAGGTGCCGAAGAGATTGCGTGAAGTGCCCGTAAGGAATTGATCTAACGGTCCTATTGGCATTAGTAACCCAACAGCTAGAACTGTCCCCGGGAGCGCGTATCCAATTGTTGAAATGCGGATACCCGTTTGTGTTGCAAGTTTGATTGTAGAATTGGGAGAAGGGGAGCGATTTGCGTATACAAGGAAGAGTGAAATTCCAATTGCAAACAGAGTTACGAAAAGTGCGACAGAAATGCTGTTCCAAGTGTATCCAATGAGAGCAGTAAGAGATTGTTGATCACCATAAGAGATCGCATTTAGTGCCAGTAGTCCAACTGGAAGGGCAAACCCCAACATGATCGGCAAAGAGCAGACAATGATTGCACAACCCGAATGAAATTTATTGAGTTTAAACAAAGGGGAATCGTTAGAAGACTGATCTTGATTAGAAAGTTTTCCTCGACGACTGATTTTTTCTAAAACAATTAGAATAAATGCAAAAAGCAACATCACTCCCGCGATCTTAAGGGCGGTTACTTTATCGCCCATTGCCAACCATGTTCTAAACACTCCCGTGCTCAGCGTTGGAATTGCGAAATAATCTGCCACACCAAAATCTGCTAGCGTTTCCATGAGGACGAGTGACAAGCCGGCAAAGATTGCTAATCGTGCGCTGGGAAGTGCGACTTTGAAAAACGCCGCCCATGGGCCGCGTCCTAGGCTTCTAGCAGCCTGAAATTGATTACGGGCAAGAACTGAAAAACTGGTTCTAGTGACAACATATATGTATGGATACAGAACCAGTCCCAAAAGTATTGCGGCACCTGGAATACTTCGAACTTCAGGAAAATGAAAAGAAGCTATATCTGCTGACAATAATGACCTTAAGCCTGTTTGAACTGGTCCGGTTGTATCTAAAAAATCTGTGTAAATATAAGCTATGATATATGCTGGTGACGCCAGCGGTAAAATAAGAAGCCAAGAAAACAGCTTTCGTCCCGGGAAGTCCATGCTGGCCACTATCCAAGCGCACGATACCCCAATGGCAGTTGCTATTAAACTTACTAAAAGCATCAACACAATTGTGTTTTGAAGATATGGGGGAAGAATAGTTTGCCAAAGATGAGCCTCATCACTCATTTGCCCCGTCATGAAGACCCAAAGAACGGACAGAATTGGAAGTGCTAAAACGCCTGTAATTAAAAATAAGCCAGCTAATAGGCTTAGATTTAGGTTCATCTTGGCAAATAGTTGAGTGATATGGCTTTTCATATTTGCCTGATATCATATTAATACCCATTCTCAAGTACGGAAAGGGTCGCATGGTGAGCCTGCAGATCAGAAATTTATCTCATGCATATGACGGCAACGCAGCTCTGTCCGGTATAAATTTATCGGTTGAGCAGGGAGAGATCGTTTGTCTTTTAGGGGCATCTGGTTGCGGAAAGACAACATTGCTCAAGTTGATTGCTGGCTTGATGGCTGTCCAAGATGGCGAAATTTTAGTTGAAGGAACTTTGTTAGCCGCTGATGGAACTAATCCTCCGCCTGAAAAACGACCTATCGGTTTAGTGTTTCAGGAAGGTGCGTTGTTTCCTCACATGACAGTTGCCCAAAATGTGGGGTTTGGAATTTCCAATTCCGAGGAATCAGAAAGTATTTTGACTGATTTGTTTGAGCACATCGGCTTGAACGGTTTTCAGCATAGGTATCCGCACACACTTTCCGGCGGACAGCAGCAAAGAGTAGCTCTTGCACGTGCAATTGCGCCTTCTCCGAAAGTATTGCTATTGGACGAACCATTTGCGGCGGTTGATATTGTGTTGCGGCGACGCCTTAGAGAACAAACGAGGCGCCTTCTGATAGAGCGGAATGTAACCGCGATTTTAGTAACGCACGACCCTGATGAAGCAATGGAAATGGCAGACAGAATTGCCGTAATAGAAAATGGCAAGATTGTTCAATTTGGCAGCCCTGATGAATTATACAACAATCCAGCATCATTGAATGTTGGAAAACTGCTGGGGGAAGGGCAAGCAGTAAACTCCATAATTCACGATGATAAGATAATAACATCGTTTGGTGATTGGCCCATTTCTGTTTTGAAGAGTACAGATTTATCAGGAAAAACAACACTTTTGTGCAATCCAGGAAATTTCGACATTTCTAAAGGCGGGGATTGTGAAGTGATAGATATAAGGTTGAAAGCCGGTGTCCGTCGAGTTCTGGTGCGGGGTAAAGAGTTAGACACTTTATGGATTGACCTTAAAGATGATTATGTTCCTACTACCTCTGAAAAAGTAACAATTTCACCTGCTGCTGAAAGCGCCATAGCCTTCGAATAGGGGTTGCAATTAATTCTCAATTGCTTTTGTGGGATGTGACCACTATATAACTGTATGTCGATATAAACTGATCGTAGGAAAAATGATGAAGAAGAGATTTTTAGGCGTTGCTGTAGGCGCTATTGCCGGATTTTCAATTTTAGCCGCTTGTGGCGAGAAAACAGATGTAACTGTTAAAGATGCTGGTGAAGTTAACGTATATTCTTCTCGTCACTATGATACAGATCTCGCTCTTTATGACGATTTCACAGAAAAAACTGGAATTAAAATCAATCGTTTAGAGTCTGGGGCTGACGCGCTTATCGAACGAATTCAAAACGAGGGTGAATATAGTCCAGCTGATGTTTTAGTTACTGTCGATGCAGGTCGACTGTGGAGGGCAGAAGAGGCAGGAATTCTTTCCTCTGTTGATTCAGAAGTTTTGAGAGAAAGACTTCCTGAGTATCTGAGACATGAAGATGGTCTTTGGTTTGGGCTCTCCAAGCGTGCTCGTATTATTATTTATAATAAAGCGGCTGGAAAACCGGATGTATTGAATAATTACGCGGATTTGGCTGCCCCTGAACTTAAAGGCAAAGTGTGTGTGCGTTCTTCGTCCAATATCTACAATATTTCACTCATGGCTTCTTTGGTTGCCACGGAAGGTGCAGAAAAGGCTGAAACTTGGGCCAAAGGTGTGGTGGATAATTTCGCACGTAAGCCGCAAGGCAATGATACAGCGCAAATTAAGGCAGTTGCTGTGGGTGAGTGTGAGGTCTCAATCGTAAATACATATTATCTTGCGCGTTACCTTGCTTCGCCTGAGGCTGCAGACAACGAATTATTCAATTCAATTGGAATTATATTTCCTGACCAAGGTGGGAATGGTACTCACGTGAACATTAGCGGAGCTGGCGTGCTTAAACATGCGCCAAATCGCGAAAATGCAATCAAGTTTATTGAGTATCTGACAGAAGAAAGTGCACAACAGTATTTTGCAAATGGAAATAATGAGTATCCAGCTGTAGAAACTGTCGAAGCGTCTTCTGCGGTAGAGGCTATGGGTGACTTTGAAGAAAGTCAGTTGAATGTTGCTGAGCTTGGAATCAATCAAACAGAAGCAGTCAAAGTTTTTGATAGAGCTGGTTGGCAATAACTAGGTTTTTGGTGGGCTAGACATTTATGGTTTGGCCCACATTCGAACTAGATTTGCATTAATTTTATCAAGCGTCAGCATTTCTATGGAATTCGCTTTGAGGTGGCGACGAAGATTTACTTTTAAATTCGTAATATCAAATAATAGTTCACGTTCTGCTGGGTCTTGAACGAGGCTTTCAACCCAACCAACACTAACGATGCGTTCACCACTGGCAACGGGAGTTACCTCATGGAGTGCTGAAGTTGGGTAAACAACGCATTCACCTATTTGAGGTCGGAAGGATTGAACTATCCCTGCTGTGTGGATTGTGAGTTCACCGCCTTCATATTCTGTTGGTGAATTGAGGGCGATCGTAAAAGATAAATCAGTCCGCATAGGACGCCCATCTTTTTGCATTATCGCGTTATCGTTGTGCAATCCGTAGTGTCCGCCATCAGAGGTTTGGCTCACGAGAAGATTGGAAAACCTTTTGGGTTGAGCAAATGCTGTGAAAACAGCGTTCTTGTTTATAGAAGAAAAAACAGCGTCCTTTATATCTTGGCCACCATTTGAATTTAAGTTGGCTTGCAAATTCTGTTTAACCTGCTTCGCCGTTCCACCTGCTGTTTTTTTTCCATCCTGCCATGTGAGGTTTTTCAAACATTTTTGAATCATTTCTAATGATTCTGGAGGAAGAAGGTTTTCTATTGTGATAATCATGAAGTACTATTGAGAATTAGTTGCAAAATGTATGTTCGCTTTATAAGCTGAAGCAAATAATTTGCAAATAGGTGATCTATGAAAACAAAGTTTGTAAAATGGGCAGGGCTTGGGCTCGGTACTGCTGTTTTGGGTGTTGGGCTGGCTGCATGTAGTCCCGGTGGTGAAGGGGAAGGTGAAGGTCACTCATCAGGTGAGGCTGGCGTTATCGCTTCGGGTGAATTGGGCGAAGGTGAAGCCGCAAATGGAGAAGCAGGTGAAGGAGGGGAGCATGCTCACTCTGTTGATACCTTACCGCTTCCAAATCGATTAGCGTTTATGAGTGGGCATGTAGAAGCAGGGCTGGCATTGTACCGTGCTGGCGAACTTCAAATGGCTGCACCTCATTTATTGCACCCTGTTTCTGAAACACACCAAGCTGAAAGAGCAGGATTAGAGCAGCTTGGTTTTAAGGCAAGTTTGTTCGAGGAAGTTTCAACGGCATTGGAAGATGGAAGACAAGCCGCGGAAATAGGGGCTCAGCTTTTAGCTGCGGAAAAGAACTTAGCTGAGGTGACCTCTAAAGCTGGAGGTGAGCCGGCTGAGATTATTAGTTATCTTATGAGTGTTATAGTGGAAGAATACACAATCGCTATTACTGATGGTGTCGTTTCAGATGCTGGTGAATATCAAGATGCGTATGGATTTGCGATAGTTGCTAAAAAACACGCTGAGAAACTAAAATATGGTAATTCATCTTTAATGGAGGAGATTAATGCGTTGATTGCTTTGTGGCCCGAAGCGCCCATTCCACCGGAGCAGCCTTCATCAATAGCGCAAGTTATTGCTCAAACCTCTAAAGTTGAGCTGGCTTTATCTCAGTAAGCTGATCCATCAGATATTCTGTTATAAAAAAAAGGCACAAACCATTATCGGGTTTGTGCCTTTTTTTTATAACTCATGAAATAAGTTCTTAGGCGGTAGGTGTCTGTGGTGGTGTCGGCGAAGGTGCAGCAGGACGCGTTGAATCGTTTAAGGGGTCCTGAGAGTGCCTTACTTGCCCTTCAAAAATTGCGTTAGGCTCAATTGAAAGTGAGGCGTGAGTGATATCACCTTCAACTTTTGCACCTGTACACAATTGTACCTTCTTACCGCGTACCTGACCTTTTACAGATCCACGAACGATGACTGTTTCTGCGACGACTTCACCCGTCACAGCACCGGTGTTACCTATTGTAAGAGAAGAGGCGCGAATGTCGCCTTCGATATTTCCATCAATCTGAACTTCACCTTGAGATACAACAGAGCCTTTCATTTTAACGTCAGCACTGACGATTGAAGGCGCAGCACGGTTAGGTGACGCTGGAGCACGTTTGGATTGTTCAGCTACCGGTGCAGCTGGAGCAGCAGGCTTAGAACCGGCTGGAGTGTTGTTTTCTGGTGATTTACCCTTGGTGAACATGTTTTCCGGCCCTTAGAAATTTAATAGGATCATACGTTTTTCCACGAAAGTGTACTTCATAGTGAAGGTGGACTCCAGTAGAACGACCAGTTGTACCCATACCACCAAGTTTTTGACCAAGTATGACAGAATCACCTTTTTTTACATTAATGCTGGCAAGGTGTCCGTAACGAGTCATGAATCCAAAGCCATGATCGACTTCAACGACTCGTCCATATCCAACTTTTCTACCTGCATAAATAACCTTACCAGGTGCGGTGGAGGTAACTGGTGCGTTTCTAAAGGCACCCATATCTAATCCAGCATGCCAAGCTAGACGACCAGAGAATGGGTCTCTTCTTTTTCCATACCCTGAGGTTTCTCTATATTTCACACCGACCGGTGCACCTAGAGGCATTGCAAGTATTAAATCTTCGAAGAACTGAGCTTCAGCAAGGCGTGCTTTAACTTCCCTAACTCTAAGTGAAAAATCTTGTCCGTCATTATTTAGATCGACGGAGGAAAAATTCGTAGGTTCCACCTCTAAAAGTGGTCCACCTGCAAAAGTATTGGATTGATCAACCACGCGCCCAACAGCAACTCCAGTTAATCTAAGAACACCACGCATTCTTTCAGCACGTTCAACGGCGCGATCTTCTGCATCATCCAAAAATGAAGCTTGCTCGGCTCTCAGGCTATCAATTTGAGCACGGAATCCCGCAACTTCAACGCTTGCAGTAACGCCTTCCGATGGTCGTGAAGTTCTGGCGTCAGCTTCTTCAATTGTTGAATTTAAAAGAACTTTTCCACCAGTGCCATTGAGTGCATATTTCTCGACTTCAGCTTCATTATCTTTGAGTGCACCAAGAAGTGTTTTTAAGGTAGCATGACGACGTTCAAATTCAGTCGTTGCATTAGTAAAAGCGATAGTTTTTTCTTCAAGAAGAGAAAGAGCTGCTGCTTCTCTTGCTTGTGATGCTTGCAACCAGCGTTCAATTTTTGCGATTTTTCTGTCATCAGCGTTTGACTGAAAGCTATTTGTTGGGCCTTGGAGAAGGGTGCTAATGGAAGCAAAAATACACCATCCAGCTACCAGTGTTGCTCCACCTGCGAAGAGGGCTTGTTGAATCGGTGATACCGAAACATACCGAACCGAACCGCCACTACGGTGATAAATTTGACGTTCAGGGAATACCCGATCAAAAAGTGCTCTTGCACGAGCTTTAACTTCGTCCGCCATCAAAATTCGCCTAATTTGTAATCGTACTCTGCACGCATTTGCATCCATCGAAAAACGTGTTTTTTAGGACACAGTTTATCAATAGCTTACAAATTGCTTCGCGCGAAGCCCAATAATGAAAATATCGATGATAAAAATACCATCAGACTGTTAACTGGGTTTTAAATGTTCCAATTCACGTACAATAAAGCGTATCATTTCAAGAAAGTGAGATTGGAAACTACGCTAATGATTTGGCTTCGCTCAAAACGTCTTCCACGTGTCCTTTAACTCGGACTTTTCTCCACACTTTAGAAATAATCCCTTTTTTATCAATAAGAAAAGTGGACCTTTCTATACCCATATATGTCTTTCCGTAGTTCTTTTTTTCCTTCCAAACACCGAATGCTTCGCACATTTCTCCGCTTTCATCACTTCCAAGTTCCGTGCCAAGTGAATGTTTGTTGATGAAGTTTTCGTGTTTTTTAAGGCTGTCCTTTGAAATACCAAGAATTTGAGTATTTGAATCTTGAAAATCATCAAAATTTTGAGTGAAATCTATAGCTTCAGTTGTGCAGCCTGGCGTATTATCTTTAGGGTAGAAGAAAATGACGAGATTAGAACCTTGGAAGTCTTCTAGCGTCACATTGCGGCCTTTGCTCGTCGTTATATTGAAGGACGGGCTCTTCGAACCTGCTGATAATTCTTCGCTCATGGGTAGATCCCTGTATAATGGTATTTTAATGAGTCTATTTGAAAGCACAGTAAGCAAGTGTTTGGTCGAGAGTATAGTGTAGTGTCAAAAGAATCGGCGTTTTAAAATGAAGTTTTCAAAAAGAATGCTCGTTCTTGAAATACTGGCACTGATTGTTTTGCTGATTCTAGGTGCTGCCGGTTTCCTTGCATGGCGATTGACCAAAGGCCCTCTTGATATGAATGTGCTACGTCCGCAGGTGGAAGCTGCACTTACGGAGGCTAGAGGTGGGCAGCCAGTTGAGATCGATTCATTGCTCTTGGCATGGTCACCTGACAAACGGCGTATAGAAGCCACTATTGGCGGTATCACCACTTTCAACAGTGAGAACCAAGTCCATGCCGAAGCTGAAAAGGGAGCTGTTTGGTTTGATACAGTTGCTTTGATGCAAGGACGTATCAACGTCGTTAAAGTTAGATTAGAAAATGGCTCATCTGCTCTTCACAGAGATTCTAATGGTGTATGGAGCCTAGTTTCACCCGAAGAAAATTTTCTGAATGATAGAAAAAAACTTCCTGAAGAAACCGAAAAAACATCTCCAAATGCATTTGATTGGCGCAGTTGGATACCTCAATTTCGTGGTCATGTGGAACAACAATCATTTCAAACAATTGAATTTTCAAATTTTGACTTTCGTATTACCGACAGCATTACAGGTTTAGATTGGAAAACAATTGGTGCCGAGGGGAACTGGCAAGCAGATACTGAAGGTTTATTGCTTGATGTTTCTGGTGATTTGTTGGGAGATGATGCGCCCCAGGCGCTTCAGTTGAGGTTGTTTTCAGACAATGACATTGAAAATTTTTCAGTAGAATTGGGCGTGGTAGGAGCTGACCCTGAAAGGCTTGCTGCACTCGCAGCCAGTGATGATTTTCCCGTTCGTTACGATGGGGTGGTTGATCTAAATATTGGAGCTACCGCTAGTGAAAGAGATGGCATATTAACAGCTCAATTTTCAGCTGCTGGAGAAGGCGGAAGTGTGCGTCTTGAAGGCAAAGATCAACCATATATGATCGAATCCTTTAGTTTTGAAACTCTGGCAGATTTTAAAACTCGAGATGTAACTTTAACTCAGTTAAATTTGAAATCTGATAATTTGGCTGGAGAATTTGAAGGGCAAGTCAATCTAGCTCAATTGTTCAACGGTAGTGAAACTCCGGAATATCCCTTTTCTTTAAAGGCCAATGATGCTTGGCTGAAAATTCAACCGATGTTTGATCGTCCATGGGATATTCTTGAAGCAGATATTACCGGTACAATCGACACGGAAAACATGTCGATTTTATTTGAAAAAGTAAGCGGTGGTGTTGAAAACTTTAGAGGGACTGGAACTGGGCGCGTGTATCTTGAGCCCAAATTGCCACTCGTTGAAGGTCAGGAAGAAAAGAGCCTGGGAAAACGCATAGGTGTGGAAGTGAAGGCGGTTGGAGAGGGCCGTGTCACACCTGATCAAGTTTTTGGTTTTTGGCCATTGAAACTTGGCGCTGATGCTAGAAATTGGGCGAAAGATAACATTCTTGATGGTCGTGGAACTAATATCAATTTCTTTATGGATTTTCCACCAGGAACCAATTCAAAACAAATTGTTCCTGATAAAGCTCTGACATTGGATTTTCGCGTTGAAGGTGCAAAAGTAAAATTTTTATCTGATTTACCACCCATATCCGATGCTGCTGGAGTTGGTCGATTACGCGGAAATAGTATGACCATAAAACTTGAAAGTGGTCGTTTCGGTCAGTGGGAATTAGATGAGGGAAGCGCTGACCTTCCGGCCTTTCATCCGGCGGGCGCAATTTCAGTTTATACTGCATCTGGTCGCGGCGAACTAAAAGATTTGATGGATGTATTGGAAGGCTCCCGCTTGAAAGTTTGTTCCGAATACGAACTTGAGTGTTCGGAGATGAAAGGAAGTGGGGGCTTAGACGTCGAAATCAAACGTCCAATGGGAGCTAACACAACTGCAGAAGACATCCTTTTTGATGTAAAAGGAGGTTTTTTAGAAACTGAAGTTCCTGAGTTAGCTTTTGGTTTTGGTTTGGTGAATTCAGATGTCACAGTAGATCTAGATAATGAGGCGCTTGAACTGCAAGGAGCGGGCCGTTTCGGATCTGCTCCTGCCGAATTTACCTGGATTCAAGATTTGGATGAACGCGGCAACACAAGTTTGAAAGCCAATGCGGTTGTGACGCCAGACCTTTTCAATTCTCTGGGATTGGCAGCGCGCTCGTTTATGCAAGGTGAAGCTGATTTAGAATTGGAAGCTTCCGGCCAGAAAAACGATTTTGACAGTATCGAAATGCATTTTGACTTAACGGGTGCAGCTCTCAATTTATCTGAAATCGGTTGGTTAAAACCGCTTTATGTACCCGGCACTGGGGAGTTCAGATTTGGGAAGGGGGCAACCGGGGAATCCGTACTGACTGGGGATATCAAGGCTAAAGGTGTTGAACTTGCAGGTGAGCTAACGTTTTCAGAAGAAACAGGTTTGCAACGCGCGCTGATTGAACGAATTTATTCAGAAAACAGATTAGATCTGAGAGGGGATGTTCATAGGTCCGCAAATGGAGATGTTCAACTGAATGTCTCAGGGCCTTATCTTGATGCAAGCCCTTGGATCGATGGGGTTTCGGAAATTGGAAAAGGTGGGCAAGGGCCTGGCGTGAATGTCTTAGCCACTATTTCAGTCGACAAACTTAAATTACGTCAAGATACTCAGTTATTAAACTCTAAGCTTGTTTTAGACATGAGCCCAGAAAGCTTAGATCGTGGGTTAGTGTCTGGAACCATAGCGCGGGGGAAAGGTATCGAAGCAACCTTTGAACGTGACGGAGAAGACATCCTTTTTCAGCTAATGTCGGATGATGCTGGTTATGTAATCAAAACCCTGTTCAAAACTGAATACCTGCTTGGTGGTACGCTAAGTATGAGCGGTGTTTTGGGCAAGGAATTTGGCACCGCCGAAATGAATATGAAGGATGTGAGGTTGAAGGGGGCACCCATCCTGGCACAGGTATTTGCATTGGCCAGTTTGAGAGGGCTGACAGATGTTCTTAATGGTGACGGTGTCTTGTTTACAGAAATAGAAGCACCATTGCGATTTAAGAATGGAAGAATTGATTTCCCGGGGATTAAAGCATCCGGACCCGCTATGGGATTAACTTCTCGTGGTTGGCTTCACATGGATACCGGGGATATCAGTCTGGATGGCGTTGTTGTTCCGTCTTTTGGTGTGAATTCAGCGTTGGGTGGAATTCCGATTATTGGTGACCTGTTTGTTTCTCGCCAAGGCGAAGGTGTATTTGCAGTAACTTATTCTGTGCGCGGCGCGCTGGAGCGAGCAACAGTTTCCATCAATCCGTTGTCAGCTGTGACACCGGGGTTCCTCAGACGGTTGATGGAAAACCCGAGCCAATCTCCAGAGCGAACCGATACACCAACCGATTAATCTTTATTCTGTGTAGGCTGGATTCCTACAAAAATCGGTATCAGGGGTGGCGATTCTGGACATTCTCTGTCAGACAGCGCGTAAAAGTACGTAAGTAGAAACGTACGTATAAAGTGTTTTGTCCTTCCCGCGTGGAGTTAGCTAGTGAATCAAGATTTTGTCTATCGTCTTAAATCAGAATGGTTTGGGAATATTAGAGGCGACCTACTTTCTGGATTGGTCGTTGCGCTAGCGTTGATTCCTGAAGCGATTGCTTTTTCATTAATAGCGGGAGTTGATCCCAAAATTGGGTTGTATGCTTCCTTCTCAATTGCTGTTTTGACTGCAATATTCGGTGGTCGTCCCGGGATGATTTCTGCGGCAACAGCGGCAACTGCTGTTTTGATGATCGACTTGGTCAAAGAATTTGGTTTGGACTATTTGCTCGCAGCTACAATTTTAGCAGGAATTCTGCAGGTAATAGCTGGTTATCTGCGTTTGGGGTATTTGATGCGCTTTGTTTCAAAGTCTGTGATGACTGGCTTTGTGAATGCGCTGGCAATATTGATTTTTTTAGCGCAAATGCCTGAATTACTGCCTTGTGATCTATTTGGGTTGGATTTGTCCAATGATGATCACGGAGGATGTTTTACTGGTGGAAGTCTTGCTCTTACTTACCTAATGGTAGCTGCTGGTCTGGGCATTATCTATTTGTTTCCTCTGATCTCAAAAGCAATTCCGTCACCATTGGTTTGTATTGTCGTTCTTACTGGATTGGCATTGTGGTTGGGCCTTGATGTAAGGACCGTTGGCGATCTAGGTGAATTACCATCTAGTCTTCCGAATTTCTTGATTCCAAACGTGCCATTAAGTCTGGAAACTCTTCAGATAATCTTGCCATATTCTGCTGCTGTAGCTGCAGTTGGCTTATTAGAGTCACTCATGACGCAAAATATTGTTGATGAGCTAACCGACACAACGAGTGACCGTAAACAAGAGTGTATAGGCCAAGGGATAGCTAACTTCTTTACCGGATTTATCGGTGGAATGGCTGGTTGTGCGATGATTGGTCAATCAATGATCAACGTGAAATCCGGTGGTCGCGGTCGTCTTTCTACATTTGTCGCTGGTGTATTTCTGATCATTCTTTGTGTGTCGCTAGGAGATATGGTTAGTAAAATTCCGATGCCAGCTCTCGTTGCCATTATGATTATGGTTTCTGTAGGGACTTTCTCTTGGTCATCACTCCAAGCGCTTAAAACTCACCCTAAGAGTTCCAGCGTGGTAATGCTAGCGACGGTGATAGCGGTGATTTCAACTCATAATTTGGCGATTGGGGTTTTGGTCGGCGTGCTGCTGTCTGGAGTGTTTTTCGCTTGGAAAATTGCTCAAATATTCAGAGTATCGTCTCAACTCAGTGAGGACGGAAAAGAACGCACTTACACTGTTGAGGGGCAATTATTCTTTGCTTCTGTCGAAGATTTTAATGCGTCATTTGACTTCAAAGAAGCGCTTGAAAAAGTCGTTATTGATGTGAGCCGTGCCCACATTTGGGATATTTCAAGTGTAGCTGCAGTTGATGCAGTTGTTTTAAAGTTCCGTCGTGAAGGGGCAGAGGTTCAACTAAAAGGGTTGAATAAAGCGTCTGAAACCATTGTCGATGACTTGGCTATTCACGATAAACCCGGTGCCATGGATGGTCTTTTGGGGCATTAAAGGTTTACATTGAAACTGTACTACACAGCAGGGGAGCAGACATGAAACTCGTCGCATTGATTGATGGTTCGTTATATTCGCAAAGTGTTTGTGATTATGCTGCCTGGGTTAGCAAACGTACTACCGGTGAATTAGATTTGTTGCACGTTTTGGACGAACGTAACCGTTCAAAGATGGACCTATCCGGAAATATTGGGCTTGGTGCGCGAACATCATTGATGGATGAATTAGCTGAGCTCGATGCACAACACGCAAAACTAGCACAGAAAAAAGGTCGCGCGATTCTGGATGATGCTAAAGCCCGGGTTGTAGATGCAGGCGTGGAGCAAATCGAGTGTAAATTAAGGCATGGTGACCTAGTCGAAACAGTCAATGTTTTTGAAAAAGATGCAGATTTGCTTCTGATCGGAAAAAGGGGCGAGGGTGCAGATTTTGCGAAAATGCACCTTGGCTCAAATTTAGAACGAGTGATTCGTGCATCTGACAAGTCAGTATTAGTTGTCTCTCGTCAATTCAAAGAACCAAAATCTGTATTGTTGGCTTATGATGGCGGGTCATCTTCTGAAAAGATGATCGAAAGTGTCTGTACTAATCCTATATATAAAGATCTCAACATACATATCGTGACAGTTGCAGCGGATGCTGTGGTAAATTCAGAAACATTGAAGTTGCTAGAAAACAAAATTCGGGATGCAGGGTTAGAAGTGAGTAGTGAGGTACTTACGGGGCAGCCAGCGAGCGCCATAACTCAATTTGTCGAAGAAAATGATTACGACCTTTTAGCTATGGGCGCGTACGGGCATTCGCGAATCCGAAATTTGATTATCGGGTCCACTACAACGGAGATGATCCGTAAGTGCCTTATTCCAATTATTCTCTATAGATAGAAATTGCTTGATCAATTCTGTTGGGGATGATCACAATCAACAAAATGTTCAGGGTGATAGAAGAGTTATGATTCATGTTTGATTGGGGATGGGATAATGCGCGCGCACTAATCGGAATATTTGTCATATTTTTGATTGCTTGGGGCATATCAGAAAAGAGAGATAGATTTCCGGTCAAGACTGTAATTGGTGCGGTTGGCTTGCAGTTTATCTTTGCATTGTTACTTTTCGGTGTTCCAAAACTATTTGGAAAAAGCAGCTTGTTTGGCGACAGTGGTGAACCAAATATTGTTATCCAAATGCTTGAAGATGCAACTCGTGCTGGAACATCTTTTGTATATGGATATTTGGGGAATAATGAGGCTTTTCCTGTTGAAGATGCAGGCTTTGTTGCGCCAATATTCGTTTTCCAAATCCTTCCACTTTTGATCGTTGTAGCGTCTTTATCAGCAATGCTATGGCATTGGGGCATCCTTCGAGCAATAACGCGCGGATTTGCTTATATATTCGCAAAAACAATGGGGCTAGGTGGAGCAACAAGCTTAGCAGTTTCCGCAAATATCTTCATGGGAATGACTGAAGCTCCAGTATTAGTGAAACCCTATCTAAAAGGTATGAGTCGGTCTGAGATATTTATTTTGATGACAACAGGGTTTGCAACAATTGCTGGTTCTGTTCTTGTTATCTATGTCAGTTTTCTTGAAGGTGTCATCGCAAATCCGCTCTCTCAACTTTTAACCGCATCATTCATGGCAGCTCCAGCTGCTGTCGCGTTGGCGCTAGTTATAGTACCTGAAATGACGGAATTTTCTAAGCGTGCTCATGAGCCGGATTTCAAATATGAATCTACCATGGATGCCTTCTCACGCGGTGCAACGGATGGCTTGGCCATCGTTATGAACATAACGACAATGCTAATAGCTGCGCTAGCAATCTTGCATCTGGGAAATAGCATTCTTGGGCATTTACCTCTTCAGCCTAACGGAGAAGAGTTATCCATCCAAAGAATATTAGGGTGGATATTTTCACCCTTGATGTGGCTTATTGGTGTTCCATGGGAAGAAGCTCAAAAAGCTGGTTCTTTGATGGGAGTAAAGACTGTCCTCACAGAATTTATAGCTTTTTCTGATCTTGGTAATGTGCCTACTGAGGAACTCAGCGAGAGATCTCGTATCATTACTGCTCATGCCATATGTGGGTTTGCGAATTTCGGTTCAATTGGAATCCTTATAGGGGGATTGTCCATTGTGGAGCCTGCCAGAAGAGATGTTTTCTTGAGCCTTGCGTGGAAAACTTTATTGGCCGGAACATTAGCAACATGTCTATCGGGTGCTGTTGTTGGATTTTTACCAGAGGCACTATTTGTCACTTGATCGGCGACCGCCTGCCTACTAAGGTGCTGAATATAATATAGAAAAACGAATAGCAGTTGGATAGCTTGATTTGCCTTGTTGGAATCAGGCCCTATCTGCTATTTTAGACGTGTAGAATAACAAATCGAACATTTAAGTTGGATGACATTACATATGACTAAACGCCATTATTGCTTATCTGTTGCAGCTCTAAGCCTTGGAGCTTGTGCGACTGTAGATCAACAAAATGCTCAATTATATGTAACCGATTTAAATACGACTGAGACATTGGAAACACGTTCCGCCGACCTTTATTGTCAGGCTACCCCCTCTAGTCAGTTGATGGGACGTGGTGCGGCTGGTGGGATCGCACCCATCCATGGTCTAACAGCTGGCTCATATGTCATTAGTTCGATGATGATGGGAATGGGGCCTCTAATTGCTTTAGAAGATCGTGAAGCACTCGAAAAACAAGTTCAAAATGTTCTTGATGATGAAACAGATGGTCGAGTATTGAACTGGCAGGCACCTTCAACAGGGCAAAAAGTTATTATGCGGCCAGGTAAAACCAAGTCTTCGTTTAGATTGGTTTCGGTCCCTCGTGCAGATGAAGTTGGTAAAACACCAGATAGCTTCCGCGTTGAGCAAGGTGATTATGTGACAACAAAATCAGCAGCACTACGCCCATCGCCTACTTCTTCAAGTAATGTGCGAATTGATACCATTCCCGCTGGGATGAGGCTCCAGCTGATGGGGCGCGTTCGGGGTATGCATTCTGATGATTGGTATATGGTCGGAGCGGATGGACGTTCATATGGATATATGGAACCAGCTGATTTGCGTCCTGCCTTGGCAAATGATCCAAAGAGCATGTACCACCGCGTAACTGGTCCCACCATGCGAGATCCAATTCCTGCGACAGTTACGTGTCGTGAGCTGACTTATGAAACAGATATGGGCACTGAGACTATGCACGCTTGTCGGAGCCCAGAAGGTAAATGGATTGCAGACCCTCCAGCTGGAGACTCAGCTTCGAACAATGCTTGTCAGCCCGTTAGCCGTCCTTACCTCTTGAGATAAAGGCACGTGTTTATAGGTCTGATGACCAACGAGCATAGACTGCGGTAGGCAGATCGAATCCTCGACCTTCCTCAGGTAGCGACATTTCTCCCCATTCGAGGCCTCCACCCATGCCATTGAGTTGGGAAGCCAGAGCTTGTCCCACCGAAATGTATGATAATCTCACCGCATATATTGTTAAAATAACAAACAAAGCGTCTGGCGATAAGACAGAACGAACAAGAGATAATAGCTCGTCTAAGCCTTCATCTAATTGCCAGATTTCTTTTTTAGGACCTCGACCATATTTAGGTGGGTCCAGAATAATCCCATCGTAAAATCTGCCGCGCCGTTCTTCTCGGCGGAGAAATTTAACAGCATCATCGCATATCCACCGAATTGGTTTGTCGCCGAGACCTGATAATTCCTGGTTCTCTCGTCCATAACCAATAGATTTGGGTGAAGCATCAAGGTGAACGACTTCCGCACCTGCTTTTGCGCATGCAAGAGACATGACGCCCGTATATCCAAAGAGGTTTAATACGCGAGTAGGGCGATTAGCGTTTCGAATTTTCTCCATAGCCCAGTTCCAATGAACTGAATGCTCTGGGAAAAGTCCCATGTGCCGAAAAGCAGCACAGCGTGTTTGGATGTTTAGACCTTTCCAAGAAACCGGCCATTCTTCGGGGGGCTTACCAGCAATAAATGACCAAGCGCCTTTTTCATCTTGATCTCCACCTTTGAAAATGCCGTCCGCTTGCCAATCTTGAACTGGAGTTTGAGGTGACCAGAGAGCCTGAGAGTCAGGTCGGTCAAAAGTATATTTTCCAAACTGTTCTAGCTTACGGCCGTGGCCGGAATCTAAGAGTTTATAATCCTTCCAGTCCGACGCGCTAAGAAATTTGAACTGCCCTTGTGGTACGGATTTAGAGATTGGCTCCGTCATATCCGGCTCCTTTCCAAACTTCGTATGTCATGATTGCTGTGGCTTGCGCCAAGTTTAAACTATCTGCTGCTCCGGCCATCGGGATTTTGACTAGGACATCGCATGCATTTTCTGCTTGTTCTGGAATGCCAGACTGTTCATTGCCCATAAGAATAACAGACTTTGAAGCGTAATTTGCTTCATCATGACGTAGTGTACCGTTTACTGAGGCTGCGATCATATTGATTTCATTACTTAGTCGCCACGCATTGAAAGTTTCAAAATCTGTCGAAACTAACGTCGTGCTGAATAGTGCGCCCATTGTCGCGCGGACGCTCTCTACTGAAAAAGGGTCGCAACACTGATTTACTAGAATTACTCCATCAACACCCGCAGCATCGGCTGTCCGCATGATTGTACCGAGATTTCCTGGGTCTCTAACTTCATACAAAGCGATAAATCGAGCCTTATCCTCTACATCTATAGTGTTGAGTTCTTGTGAGCGTTGTTCGAATGCCGCGATTACCGTCTGAGCATTATCTTTTCTAGAGACTGCAGACAGAATTCTAGGACTCGTCGTTAGTATGCGAGCACCCTTAAGAGCGCATTTGTCGAGAAGTTCTTTGATTTCGCTGCGTTCTGTAGTGTCTTGTCCAACTAAAATATATTTAGGCGTCCATCCAAACTTTAAGGCGTCGACAACTAGGCGGGCACCTTCAGCCAAAAACAGCCCAGTTTCGTTGCGGACTTTTTTCCTATCCAAGCCTTTCATCATTTTAATGGTAGGGTTGGAAGTACTTGTTATATGCTCGTAAGGCGCGTGCGCCATAAGTTTGACTCTCCTCGGGGATGAAAAACCTTCTAAAATTCGGTTAGTTAGAAGATAACATCTAGTCTGGTTATGCGATTTTGTATTTTGTTCAACACAAATTTGCGTTTGGCACCATGTTTTTGTTGTCTTCGTAGTAGAGAAAGGAGGGGGTGTTCATGATTATTCGTAATTGGTGCAAGTTTCTCCTATGGGTCGGAATAGGATTACTCGCATTTTCCTTATTCGGTTCGATGTTATTCGGTGACAAAGCTCCGCATAGATTAGAAGCCAGAATCTTAAGAGCAGCTCAGACCCAATTGTCTGACAATAATATTTCTTGGGCGAAAATTGAAGCGCGTGGCCAAAAGCTGATCGTCACAGGGCTAGCACCTTCGGAAGCTGAGAGAACTAATGCTCTGAACATCGCTCGAAAGAGTATAGGAAAAGGCGGGCTTTTCTTTGGTGGAGTCACTCGTACAATTGATTCTACTGAGCTAGGAGAGCGGATAAGCCCTTATGTATGGCAGGCGGAAGTTATTGACGATACCTTGACGCTGACGGGGCACGCGCCGTCTAGTGAGGCCATTGAAGAAATACTAAGTGCCAGTCAAAATAAAGGCTGGTCCAATATTGATAATCAATTGAAGCTTGGTGTTGGCGTTGTTGATGTTAGCGCTTGGACAGACATGGCGGAATTGGGACTTGAACAATTAGCGGGGTTGGAACCAGGTAAAGTTGTTTTGTCTGATTTTCATATGACCGTATCAGGAGAAGCAACTGGAAATGACAAAGTCGATTCTATAGCGACAGTTCTTGCTAATTTATCTTCGCCTTACAGTGCGGTTTCTACGGTCACTGGCCCTTATAATTGGTCCGCGGAAAAGCGCGGTGATCAGATAATTTTGTCCGGTTTGGTTCCAGACGGAGAATCCAAACGGGCGATGACTAGGGTCATTTCAGACAATTTTGATGGTGAAGTAGTAGATGAAACTGGCATTGGCGGTGAAAGAGGATGGGTGCGCACTGCAATTAAAGCTTTGCCCCAATTTTCTCGCTTTCAAAGTGGAAAACTTTCCTATTCAAATAAGAATCTCTATGTCGAAGGTGTAGCTCCAGACAGTGTTTATAGCTTTTTAGCTGATGATCTCAAATATGTAGGCAACCAGTTTGGCGTTCAGTATAATGTTGATGTGTTAGAACCTGAATTAACAGAATTAGGTGATTTACCGCTGAGAGAAAACGGCAACAATCTTTCTGGTGTTTGTCAGGATGCGTTTGCCTTGATTATGGACGCAAATAAAATTTATTTCGAAACGGCTCGTGCAGACATTTCCAGACAAAGCGGAAGCACATTGGATAAATTGATAGCAGTTGCGCGCCGATGTAATGATGTAAGTATCAGGATTGAAGGCCATACAGATAATGTTGGCAGCAGAACGATGAATATAGGACTGAGCAATCGAAGAGCTCAGACAGTGGCACAGTATTTGATTGATAGAGGGTATCCCGAAGGTAAATTGTCTTACCAAGGATATGGCCCTGATCAACCAGATGCCAGTAACGAAACTCCAGAAGGACGGGCAGTTAACCGCCGTATTGAGTTTATAGTGACAAGTGAGGAAACACGCTAATGTTTTGGCTAGTTTCACAAATGTTGGGTTGGCTTATTCTAACCACTATTGCAGGTGGCTTGATTGGATGGTCATTGCATTGTCGTAAATGTGCACATGAGACTGAAGGTTTAAGAAAAAGCCTCGAGAAAGCTTATGCGAACAAGCATATCGAACCGGAAGAGTTGAGAGTATCAGGAGGAATCGGTCACTCGCAAAGTACCACTAAACCCTACGTTTCGATAGTTGATGAGAAACATAGTGATCTTCTAAAGCAGTTGTCTGCCGAAAGAGAAGAGGTTGCAGGTTTAAAGGCAAAACTGTCTTTAGCGGGTGCGACTGGCCAACAAGATATTAGTTATAATTATGCAGGTTTAACGGCTTTCTCTGGTAGTCGGGATATTTCAGAAAAAGACGGAGAAATTCGTTGGAGAAATAGATATCTGGAAAGCCGAGTACGCTTTTTAGAGAGTAAAGTGTCAGATTTAGAAGTGGCTCCTGCAACAACTTCAACGGAAAATGAAAAGAACAATGAATCTGACACATCAGCAGTGCTTCCTTCCGCATTGGATCTAATTCATGATGCTGAAGACTTACCTGAAGATTTATTAGCTGAAGACGTCGTTCGAAGTGTTGCAAGTGAAGAAGGTTTGAATGCTGATAGACTCCATGCTCAGATTCCTAGCGAATCTTCGAATGTAGTGAATGAAGCACAGTCTGCTCTGACTTCGGGCTCCCCAAAGGCTGTTGAACAGTCGTTCGTGTCTGAAACAGCAAAGAATAGTTCTCAACCAATTTTAGCTGATGACGATATATCCGCTGTGGATGTTCAATCGATCATTTGGCGCAATCGATATCTGGAAGGGCGTGTTCAGTATCTAGAAGAAGACAGGAAATCCGATGGTTCAAATGAACTTGGTGCATTGGATGTTGAATCTTCAATTGAGAAAAATTCTGAAGTATTCTCTAGTGAGCTAAATTCCGCTGGTTTAAGTTCAATTCAAAGCTCGGATTCATCGTATCAAGAAGATAAAGAACAATTAGACCGTTTACGTTGGCGTACGCGATACCTTGAAGGGCGCATTCGTTTCTTGGAAGAAGAAGCGATTACAAAAGACCTAGAGTTAGAAAAATTAAAAGTTATCCCAAAATCTTTCGAGAACTCTAATGGATTGGACTCCAGAGGCTCGTCTTCGGAAAGGGCTAATTGGCGGAATACATATTTAAGTGAAAAGCTACGTTATCAATCTAATAACGTTTCAGCTGCTGGAAAAGACTCCGACGAACTGGTAAACACCATGCTGGTTGATCCTGCGAACACCAAATTAAATGGTGAGCGTATCAATTGGAGGGAGGCTTATCTAGCTGAACGTATACGATACGGCCAAGAAAAATTAGAGATTGAGAAATCGAAGACCCCTTATGCTCGTGAATTGGTGACGGATATTGGGATGGATCGCCTTCGCTGGCGTTCGCACTATCTTCAAGAGAAAATCAACGAATTGGAACGCGACACAGCTCTTGTGTCATCAAAAATGATTTCTGATGTGGATGAAGGAATTGAGAAAACAGTTACTCCTGTTCCACCCGTAATTAAAGAGAAGGTACGTGTTCAAGCTTTTTCTTCTGAGAAAGAAACTGAATTAGTTCGTCTTCGTTGGAGAGAAAGCTATTTGAGGACGCTTCAAAAACTACGTGAACAAAATGAAGAAGACCTTTCTCAAGAAACTTCCGACGAATCCGGGAATGAACAACTTCAGGCCAATAGCAACTCATTTGACCAAGCTTATTCAGAAGAATTAGAGGCAGATATTCAGCGACTGGAATGGCGTAATCGTTTTCTGAATGGTCGCGTAAAGTATCTTGAAGAAAACTTATCGTCGTCTCAAACAGAAATTAAATCTCTGCAGGAAAATAAAGCCGCCAGTATTGGGGAACAAGCGCAGTATGGCGATGAGAGTGATACAACTAAACTTAAATGGCGAAACAGCTATTTGCTGGGTAGAATTGGGTATCTTGAAGAAGGGCGCAGCGACGAAGAACAATCGTTTGTGACTACCGAGAGTGAAGAGAGACCAGGAGACGCGCTGGATAATTTAGAAGAATTATCGGAACTGCGCGAAACCAGAATGAACGAGAAAACTGAAGAGACAGAGAATAGCGCATATTCTTCTCGTTCATCTAATTCAAAGTCATCATCATTATCTTCTTCGTCTCGTTCTGGTTCGGGGTACAGTTATGAAAACGGCGAAAGAACTTCAAAACGAAAACGTCGTTCGAGGAAGAACACTCGTCGGTCAACGGAACAATCAGTAGAGCGCACTTCAGAAAGCAAAGTAGTGACGGCAGAGAGCTTTCAAGAGAGTTTTAGAAAGTCTGAGTACTTTGTTGAGGGAGAGGCATCGACTGGGCGTCCAGCTTACCTTACTCAGCCATTGCTAGGGGAGCATGATGATCTAAGAGAGATTGCAGGAGTAGGGCCAAAAATTGAGCGCATCTTGCATGATCTAGGAATCTATCATTTCTATCAAATTGCTGCTTGGACCCGTCGGGAGGTTGAATGGGTAGATAATTATCTAACATTCAAAGGCCGTATCGATCGTGAGAACTGGATTGAACAGAGTAAGAAACTTGCGCGTGGTGAAGAAACCGATGGTCAACGTAAATATCGAGCTGGCAAACACGTTTAAGCATTGCAAAATGGGTTTTAGTCTCGAAATTTAGCCATGAGAAGGTCGGCTGCCTTGCTGGCGGGCAGTTGTCCTTTAGCGACACGATTTTTCACATCCTCAAGGATTGCTTCTACGCCTGAGTGATGGGTGAAAGCAGTCATTAGAGAGTCACTTATCAAAGAGTCCATCCATCTGAGCTGTTGTTCCGAGCGACGCTTATGATGAGACCCTGACTGCTTTGTTGTCGTCTCATGTTTTTTAATAGTTTCCCACAATTGTTCTAATCCAATACCGGACTCACCTGATATCGTTGCAACGGGGGGCAGCCAGCTCGGGTCAGCTGGTGTCATTATATGAAGGGCGTTCTTATAGTGTCTCGCGGCGCGCAAAGCCGCTTTTTCATCGATATCACACTTGTTTACCGCTATAATATCGGCAACTTCCAGTACACCTTTTTTTATCCCTTGTAGCTCGTCTCCGGCATTGGGAAGCATGAGGACGAGGAAAAGGTCTACCATGTCAGCGACGACAGTTTCTGACTGTCCAACTCCGACGGTTTCAACAAGAATAATGTCATATCCAGCCGCTTCGCACATCAATAGTGTTTCGCGCGTCTTTCGTGCAACTCCGCCAAGTGTGTCACCTGCCGGTGAGGGGCGAATGAAAGCGTTTTGATCTACCGAGAGCTGATCCATTCTAGTCTTATCGCCCAGAATGGAGCCACCAGATCTGCGCGATGTAGGGTCGACGGCTAGAACTGCAACTTTATGCCCCATCGAAGTAAGAAGAGAGCCAAAGTTGTCAATAAAGGTTGATTTACCTACTCCGGGGACGCCAGTAATGCCAATTCTGATTGCTTTTCCGGTTTTATCCATGACTTCGGAAAGTAAATCTCGAGCATTTTGTTGATGATCTGCTCTTTTGGATTCCACCCACGTAATTGCCTTGGCAAGCCCTGCACGTGTAGAGAGGCTGTCTGTAGTTATTTTTTGAAGTTTCAAAATCTATTCCGTGACTACTTGATCTAAGGTTGAAGCGTCTAGAACAGAACGAGCGTTGTAGACCATGTCCTGAGAAACAGTATCCAACATTTTATCGCTCGTCAGAATCTCCAGATAGGTTTCATACGATTTTCTTGTTGGTGTTAAGTCAAAGCCAATACCTACTCCAACGCCACTTCCTCTTGAGCCACCACCCGCTGAAACACCGACATTGGTTCCCTTGTTGTCATGACCTCCAACTCGTTGAGTGGATTTGGAGATAACATGAAATAGAGTGTGATTGTTTTCGATCGTCATCTCCGCAGCACGTCGTAATGCGAACTTCTCAACCTCGAGCGGAGAGGCATCCGTTCCACCAGAAAATGTTATTGTGAATCGGTTTGATTCAATTTTCTGTTCTGCAAAGCCAATTCCATCCTTGTTCTTTGGGCCATACAAAGTTGGCGCAGTTGCGCAGGCAACAAGAAATAGAGACGTGGAAAGCAATAAAGCAATTGTACGTTTCATGGATGGTCCTCCAAAGTGGTCGGTTAGAAACTCAACTAAGATTTATTTGAAGGAGCTCGGCTGAGGGTGCTCTTCCATATAAATGTGTGTTTCATTTACAAGCATATTGGCAGCATCAACTGTATCTGCTTGAGAAACCGAGAGTTTTAGATCTTCTTCTTCCAGCTTCCAAAGGTGATCAGCAATCTCAGCCGGTTCTGCATCATTTAGCAATAATCGCAGCACTCCTGGCACTAATGGGTCATAGACATCGGATGAAGACGGATCTTCATTGACGTCCATGGGATCCCAATCTCTCCACAACACTTCGCTGACAATCTGACTTAGTCCATTTAACCAACGGTCTAATTCTGTATCTGCATTCGGCATGGGGCCTCCGATTCTAAAAGTAGCAATTTGGAGTTAATGCTCCAATTGTGACCCTAGCTTGGCAATAAGTTCAATACATGATTCAGCAATAATTGTTCCTGGAGCGAAAATTGCTGCCGCACCAGCAGCATACAACTCATCATAATCTTGTGGAGGCACAACACCACCAACAACAATCATAATGTCGTCGCGTCCTTCCGCGGCCAGCGCTTTCTTCAAAGCCGGTACGAGTGAGAGGTGCCCAGCTGCCAAAGAGGAAGCGGCAACAACATGAACGTCATTTTCAACAGCTTGGCGTGCTACTTCTTCGGGAGTTTGGAAGAGTGGACCAATATCAACATCCCAACCAAGATCAGCCATTCCAGATGCCACAACTTTTTGACCGCGGTCGTGACCATCTTGCCCCATTTTAGCAATTAGAATTCTAGGACGACGGCCTTCATTGTTTTCAAACTCACTCGCACCTTCGAGCGCCTTGCTCACACGTTCCGATTTGGCTTCCATTCCTGCGGCATAAACTCCCTGAATAGACTTGATGACTGCTTTGTGGCGTCCAACTACATTTTCAATAGCAAGCGAGATTTCACCGACTGTAGCCTTGGCTCTTGCTGCATTAACTGCGAGTTCGAGCAAATTGCCTTCTCCAGTTTTCATCGAATTGGAAATCGCTTCAAGAGTTTTTGTGACTTCTGCATCATCACGCATGTCTTTGAGCTTTTTCAACTTTTCAAGCTGGAGCTTGTACACGCTGGCATTATCAACTTTGAGAACAGGTACATCTTCTTCTTCCTCAAGTTGATATTTGTTGACACCAATAACAGACTGCACGCCTGAATCGATGCGCGCTTGAGTGTTTGCAGCTGCTTCTTCAATACGAAGTTTTGGAAGGCCTTTTTCGATTGCTTTTGCCATTCCGCCCATCTCTTCTACTTCTTCGATGTGCTTCCAAGCTTTTTCTGCAAGGTCGTGAGTTAGACGTTCAACATAGTATGATCCACCCCACATATCGATTGTGTGACAAGTGCCAGCCTCTTGTTGAAGGAAGATTTGAGTGTTTCTAGCAATTCTAGCTGAGAAGTCTGTTGGCAGAGCTAGTGCCTCATCCAATGCATTGGTGTGCAATGACTGGGTTTGTCCATTAGCGGCTGCCATCGCTTCAAGACATGTCCTTATAACATTGTTGTTCACGTCTTGTGCAGTTAAGGACCATCCTGAAGTTTGAGAGTGAGTTCTCAATGAAAGAGATTTAGAATTCTTCGGGCTGAAACGGTTGACCAGTTTTGACCAAAGAAGACGTCCCGCGCGCATTTTGGCAACTTCCATGAAGTAGTTCATGCCTATCGCCCAGAAGAATGATAATCTAGGAGCAAAAGCGTCTACATCAAGGCCTGCTTCCATACCTGCTTTGATGTATTCTACACCATCTGCGAGCGTGTATGCCAGCTCAAGGTCAGCAGTCGCTCCAGCCTCTTGCATGTGATAGCCGGAGATTGAAATTGAATTGTATTTTGGCATATTCTTCGATGTGTAAGCGAAGATATCTGAAATAATCCGCATGGATGGTGTGGGGGGATAAATATAGGTGTTGCGAACCATGAACTCTTTTAAAATATCGTTCTGAATAGTTCCTGAGAGCTTTTCAGGTGGAACGCCTTGTTCTTCTGCCGCCACAATGAAAAGTGCAAGAATTGGAAGTACGGCACCGTTCATCGTCATTGAGACTGACATTTTATCGAGCGGAATTCCGTCGAAGAGGGTACGCATATCAAGGATGGAATCGATCGCCACTCCGGCCATTCCTACATCGCCACTAACACGTGGATGGTCACTATCATAACCGCGGTGTGTTGCTAGATCGAAGGCAACTGACAATCCTTTTTGTCCTGCCGCCAGATTGCGACGGTAAAAAGCGTTAGATTCTTCTGCCGTAGAAAAACCTGCGTATTGGCGGATTGTCCAAGGGCGCTGCGGGTACATAGTAGGGTATGGGCCACGACCATAAGGGGCTATTCCGGGCCAATCATCTAGATAATCAAGGTCTTGGGTGTCTTTTGATGTGTAAAGTGATTTTACACTCACTCCTTCTGGAGTTTCCCATATCTCGTGAGCAGCGTCACCAGATTGCTGTTGCCAGTCGGTTAACGATTTATCACTAACCACACCGGATTCAGGTAAGTCTAACTTGATCTTGGTAAAGTCTGGTGTCTTGATTGTCATTTTCATATCTCCTGGGGAGTGCTTGAAAAGTCCTGATCTCGCATCTTTGGGGGACTTTCAAATATTGATACTAAGAAGCGTTACAAAGCCAAACCAAGTTCGGAGTGAGCAAGTTCAAGGCTCGCTACAACGTCGACACCGATATGGATAAACTCGTCCATGCCTGCTTCTTGCCAAGCATCTCTAGTCTCTGCTGGTGGTTTGCCTGCAAGATATAGACGACCTACGCCCGCAGCACCCAACTCACGAGCGGTATCTGCTGCCTCCTGCAAATAGCGATCGTCACTTCCGCAGATACAAGCTAATAGACAGTCTGAGTTTTCAAATGCTTTTGCCAATTCATCAGCTGAGCCCGTGTGATAAACAGCTTTCAGTCCTCCAGCGGCAAAGAAATTAGTGGCAAATGATGTTCTAGCAGTGTGTTCGGCGAGTGGCCCCAACGCAGCTATGAAAACAGAGGGCGTTTTGCCTGTCTTTTTCTCAGATTTCTCTGCGTAATCACGTAAATTTTCATAAGATTTTGCAAGACGCATTGGCCAGAACGGATCAGCCTCTAGATTATCCTCTGAAGACGGGGTGAGTTCTGAAATTGTGAGACCTTTTTGAGCACTGACTATAAGATCATTGATCTTAAATGATGATGGCTTTTGCCCCGTGGCTTGTGCAGCTTTGGATAAAACACCCTTTAAATCAGGCTTTACATACTCCGCTTCATTTTCATCAAGAAGCGGGAAATCAGATACCCCAGTAACTTGAACTTTCCGATAGGCAATATCTCTTACTCGTGTAGTTCTTACATTGCTTGCGGCTAATTGTGGGGTACCGTTTTGAATAGCGGAAATGTATCCACCCTCAGCTTCATAAGATTGGAAAATGCCCCAAGCTTTTAAGGCAATCTCATCAGAAAGCGACGCAATACTCCAAGTTCCACCTGAAGGATCAAGAACTTTTCCCAGTGAAGATTCTTCTTGCGCGATAATATGCGTATTGCGTGCAATTCGACGGGCTTGAGGTGAAGGTAAGCCAAGCGCATCAGTGAAGTTACGAATGGTCACAATGTCTGCGCCACCAACACCTGCTGCAAAGCATGCTGCAGTATTTCTGAGAATGTTCACCCAAGGGTCTCTAGCTGTCAGCATACGACGAGAAGAAACTGCTTGAATCGTCATTTTGAAGTTCTGTTCTTTAACTCCAAACTCTTCTGCAACTTTCGCCCACATGCGTCTTGCCGCACGTAATTTGGCTATTTCAACGATGTAGTCAGCGCCAATGGCGACCGTGAAATTGATGCTTGCAATTGCTTTTTCGGGTGAAACACCTTTTTCGACCAGCATTCGAGTATATTGCGTTGCTGTGGAAATTAGAGAGGCTAGTTCTTGAGCCTCAGATCCTCCAGCTTCATGAACTGGACGTGAATCAGCGCGTAAAATGGTGGAATTTTGGAACTCGCTAGAAAGTGATTCAACTATGTCCGTAATGTTTGATTGAATATCAACTTGTGTCCCAGCGAAATGTCCGGAACGTGTTAGTGTTCCAATCGGGTCATAATTAAATGCGAGTTTTGTTTGAGAAACATCATCACTATTTTCTCTTGCATAAGAAGCCAGGAATGCGCTGGCTGCTAGTCCAGATTCAATGGAAGCCGCTGTAACATCAAGACCGACAGGTGCCCAATCGAGTTTGACCCCGTTTAGCGCTTGTTTGAATTCCTCCAATGTACGAATACAAACGCCGCGCTCACCGTTTTCATCAATACGGAATTCTATTGAGCTCACGCCATTCTCTAAATCCTCAAGAATAGATTTATTGCTCTCAGTTGGAGAGGGGTGCGAGACAATCTGACGAATATCCCATGGCAGGTATTTATCTTTTGATGGGCTTGCGCCTCGTATAAATGGAGACTGTCCAGGAAGTCCGGATTTGTCGGTTGATGATTCCCAGTCTGTATCTCTGTAAAGAGCTTTAATGGTTAGACCATCATAAGTCTTTGAATTGATTGATTCAGGAGGTCTTCCTTTTAGTGCTTTGTCTAAAAGAGAAAGCCATTGAGCTTCATCAGCATTTTCGAACTCAGAAGAGAGTTGAAAAGTTTTGTTGTTTGCCATCCCGTAAAATTCCTGAAATTATATTATATCTTTTGTTGCAGTACAGCATATATTTGATGTGCACGCCAAGGGGCGTGACATTACGTCACGACTTTAAACAGGAATATGTCGCCGATTTAAATTGGCGGATTGATCAGTTTTTTATGTTTCCGCGAGACAGATCATTCATCAATCGAATGTCTGTTGGAGATCCACTCAAACGATGTCTGTAAACCTGAGTATTTTCCAAAATTCTCTGAACATAGTTTCTGGTTTCAGAAAAAGGTATGCTCTCTATGAAATCAATTGGATCAATCTCACCTTTTCGGGGATCACCATATTCTTGAATCCATCTTTTGGGGCGACTTGGCCCTGCATTATAGGCAGCAAGAGCCAATATATATGAACCATTGAAGTCATCTATCAAATCGTCGAGGTAGCCACGGCCTAAACGAAAATTGTAAGTTGGGTCATCTGTAAGCCAGCTTGTTCTGTAGGGGAGGCCTGAGCTTCTCGCTTTTTGCCGACCTGTTGCAGGGAGAAGTTGCATCATTCCATGTGCGTTAGCGTGGCTGACCGCTGTTGGCATCAATTCACTTTCTTGACGTGATAGTGCCATTACCAAAGCTGGTTCAGCTATTCCTGATCCCGTGCTTTGCGGAAGTTCCACAACTGGGAATGCAGCATCGGGAGCTAAATTCCCTTTGGCTAAGCCTGCTTTACCGTTTCTAACGCCTGCGCGAGGTTCCAAATAGTGAATTGCGAGATCAGACAACAATTGGTGGTCCTGTGGTGATTCAAGCGAATCATCGATGTGAAACGAAAAGCGTTCAAACGATTTCTTTCTACCGGACTCTGCCAATAACTTTGCAGCTTGGATAATTGGCTTGGCTTCAAAAGCTTGCTTATCTTCTTCTGTCGCTAATTCAGGAATTATGAATTCAAGTTGGACCTCATCAACTCCAAGTGATTTCAAGCGTTGTGCAGCCATCTGACCGTAAAAAACGTGATTATGTTGAGCGGCTGCTACATATGCTTCCTGAGCTTTTTCGACCTCGTTTAGAGCAATTAAAGCTTCCCCTTTCCAGTATAGTCCTCTTGCAAGACTAATAGGAGAACCGACGCCCTCTGAGAGTGTCGTAAAATGTTCTAAAGCTTGTTGGGGCTGATCAAGGTAGCGAAGGGCAGTCCAGCCGGAGTAAAATTCCGCTTCAGCAAAACCGACACCTCTCGTCATTCCGTGCTGAGCTGAAATCTTGTAGGCTTCGGCCCAACGATTTTCTTTTATTAGCGTTCGAAGCAGTAACCGTCTCTCTCTCCAAATCTTAGTATTACCAGAAACGGAAGTTAGAGCGGGGTCAATATCAAGTATCGCCTCTATTGCCCCATCATAATTTTTAGCTCTTTTGCGTCTCCAAACAGCGCGCTCATAAAGAAGGCCTGGATCTTTTTGTCGGCTTTTGGGAACGGCTTTGATAAGCTTATCGACACCGCGGCGTTTTTCCATAAGCGCCAATCTGGCTTCAATGAGCTTTCGTTCAGATGAGGGCAGTTTCTTTATCAGCCGTTTTGCTGCACTTCTCTGATTGGCCCACAAGAGCATATCTGCGCGTTTTGAATTGTCTGATTGAGAAATGAAAGAAGAAAATTCACGAATGAGTTCTTTCTCATTTGAATATGCGAGTGAATGGTTCCACCAAATATCTTTGATCAACGCTTTTGATTGTTCTTTTTGACCGGATCGCTTTAGCAGGCGCGCGTGCACCAGTTTTCCTGTTCCCGTAATGGGCGGAAATGTTTCAAACCAATTCTTTAATTCGTGATCTTTCATGCCTGACGAAGACAATAAGCCTTCGGCTTGCTTTTGGATTTCGTGTTGTTTTGGCCAGTCTGGCAGCAAATTGAGTGCTGTTTTCAATTCTTTAAAGGTGGGATTTGCACTTGAATTTGTCGTAAGCTTCCAAAGTAGAAGGCTGCTGACTGCTTCAGAGTTATTTCTTTTTAACTCATTGCGGATTTTTGACCAATTACCCCGATCCGCAGCATTTAGTGCATCGTTTAGGTTTTTATATGCATTATTTTCAATAACATTGGATTGAAATTGGTTGTTTGGCTTTAACGACGGAGCTGTAGGAACAGCGCTCGCTATCGGCGTGCCGAGTGAAAAAGTAATAAAAGCAATACAAAGAATTCGATTCATGACTTGCAAAACCTGGTTGGGATGCGAATAACCACACTTAGTAATCGATAAACGTGAACGGTAAGTGAGCGTTTTTTGAAAAATATAAAAAGTCGACTCGTATTGGAGGACACCATGTTTAAAGGGTCAATCCCTGCACTCATAACACCTTTCAGAGATGGTAAAGTGGATGAGCAAGCATTTGAGAAATTGGTAGTCCGCCAGGTAGAAGCGGGTACGCATGCTGTAGTGCCTTGTGGAACGACTGGTGAAAGTGCGACCTTATCACACGAAGAGCACAGGCGCGTCGTAGAATTGTGCGTTGAAATCGTGGCTGGTAAAATTCCTGTCATTGCGGGCGCTGGTTCTAATTCGACTCGTGAAGCTATTGGTTTAGTAGAGCATGCTAAGGCGGTTGGAGCTCATGCTGCACTTACAGTTTGTCCATATTATAACCGACCTTCTCAATTGGGCCTTATTTCTCACTTCACTGGCATTGCTGATGCAGTGGAATTACCATTAGTATTGTACAACGTTCCATCTCGAACGGTTTCTGACTTAGAACCTGAGACTTTGGGTGAATTGTCAAAACATCCAAATATTATTGCAATTAAAGATGCAACTGGAGATCTTGGGCGTGTTGCTTGGCAAGCAGCCGAAAGTGAAGATGGTTTTGTGCTGTTAAGTGGTGATGACCCGAGTGCGATTGGGTTTAATGCATTAGGTGGTCATGGTTGTATCTCAGTGACCGCAAATGTGGCTCCAAAAGCATGCGCTAACATGCAAAACGCATTAATGGCCGGTGATTTTGGGAAAGCACGGAAGATAAATGATTCTCTGCAAAAGCTTCATCGAGTATTGTTCTTGGAGCCAAGCCCCGCACCAGTAAAGTTTGCTATGGCTGAACTTGGACTATGTATGCCGGATGTGCGTCGCCCAATGCTAGAAGTGCAGTCTGAAGATGTTAAGAATGAAATACGGTCAGCTATGCGTGAAGCAGGCGTACTGTCTTAGAAGGTAGAAATGGCTCAAAAGAAAAAGAATGATGGAAATGGGCTCGTTGCCGAAAACCGTCAAGCTAGAAGAAATTATGAAGTCGTTGATACACTCGAAGCTGGGATTGCGCTCCTCGGAACCGAAGTAAAATCACTGCGCTTAGGTCGCGCAAACATCTCTGAGAGTTATGCCAGAGATGAGCAGGGGGAAATTGTTTTGGTCAACGCGACTATTCCAATTTACCCGCCGGCTGCAAGATTTAATCACGAGCCATTGCGGATGCGAAAGCTTCTTTTGAAAAAGAAAGAGTTAGTAAAACTAACGCAGGGAATCACGCGTGATGGGATGACGATTGTGCCGCTGAAGCTCTATTTCAATGAGCGTGGGATAGCGAAATTGTTGCTAGGGCTCGCGAAAGGGCGTAAAAACCACGACAAACGAGATGTAGAGAAGAAACGAGATTGGGATAAACAAAAAGCCCGTCTAATGAGAAACAAGGGTTAAGTTACTCGTTTTTATGTGGATAAGTCTAATTTTAGATCGTGAATCATAGAAGTAAAACTTCTTTTGAAAGAATGGCGTTAGTCGGCCAAAGAATCGCTAAGATAATATAATTGAACGTATTTTTTTAGTGAATCGCCCTGAAAGTCCCTTATGCAAACCATTGAGGCTAGTTGTTGTAAAATAAGAATGGTTTGCAATTGCGGCTAAAATTACAAAAAAATCATGTTACTAAAGGTATCCAACAATACTGAAACCAACTCTTGGTGAGATACTGTTGCTTTTTAACCTTAGAACTGCATAGATAATTCTAACTTTCGTAGCTCTCTGGGGGCTGTTTCCCTTGCTACAGCAAAGATTGCAAACCGTTTTTCGGCTTGGTGTTACGTGCGTCAATACTGCCTTTGGGCAATACATTTTTGACACGATTAGAAATGTTTTGCTGTGGCTAGACAATTGTTTTGCCAAGGTAGTGATGTGCAGTTTGCAAGTTGATAGGACGATGCGATGCAAGACGTACAACCACTTGTTCTAGATTATCTGCCGGTAATCATATTTTTTGTTTTCGGTCTTGCCCTATGTCTTGCATTTTTGTTGCTTTCTGCGGTTCTGTCTCCCAGCAATCCTGATCCCGAAAAAAATTCCGCTTACGAATGTGGATTTAATCCATTCGATGATGCGCGAATGAAGTTTGATATTCGTTTTTATTTGGTGGCGATTCTTTTCATCATTTTCGATCTAGAAGTCGCGTTTTTATTTCCCTGGATTTTTCAAGTTGACGCAGGGAATGTCGAAGCCTTCTGGTCAATGATGGTGTTTCTGGGCGTATTAACAATCGGCTTCATTTATGAGTGGAGTTCCGGCGCGTTGGAGTGGGAATAATATGAACAAAATGCCTGGTCCAAATTTTAAGAAAGAAGCATCGATTGCATCTGATGACCCGTTTTACGCTGGTGTGTCAGATGAATTGGCTGACAAAGGTTTTGTTGTAGCTAAATTGGATGATGCGATAACATGGGCGCGGACTGGTTCTCTCATGTTTATGAGTTTTGGACTTGCGTGCTGTGCAGTGGAGATGATGCACGCAGCGAATCCACGCTATGACATGGAACGTTTTGGAATGGCGCCTCGTGGTACGCCGCGTCAATCAGATCTTATGATTGTGGCAGGAACGCTAACTAACAAAATGGCTCCAGCTATGCGTAAAGTTTACGATCAAATGGCGGAGCCGCGCTATGTGATCTCCATGGGGTCGTGCGCCAATGGTGGTGGATATTATCATTATTCCTACTCAGTCGTGCGAGGCTGCGATCGCATTGTTCCTGTAGACGTATATGTTCCTGGGTGCCCACCGACTGCAGAAGCTTTGATGTACGGTTTGTTGCAGTTGCAAAAGAAGATTCGCCGTGAAGGGACAATCGATAGATGAGCAATCACATCAATATCGAAGCCCTTGAAGAATTGGTCAGTCATATTGAGACCGAGCAACCGCATGCGGTAAAATCATGTTCAGTTAAGAATGCAGAGCTTGTGGTAATCGGTGTACGGGATCAAATAGAATCATTAGTTCGTTTTTTGAGAAATGATCCTCAATGTCGGTTTGAAACTCTCGTTGATATTTGTGCTGCCGACTACCCTGAAAGAGTCGAACGATTTGAAGTGGTTTATCATCTTCTCTCGATGAGTTTGAATCAACGTATTCGCGTTAAGGTGACTACAGATGAAGAGGGGCCAGTACCAAGCTTGGTTGATTTGTTCCCTTGCGCAAATTGGAATGAACGTGAAGCATTCGATATGTATGGTGTTCTGTTTTCAAATCATCCAGATCTACGGCGCATTTTGACCGATTATGGCTTTGAAGGGCATCCTCTTCGCAAAGATTTCCCTTTAACTGGGCATGTTGAAGTGAAATATGATGAAGTTGAAAAGCGTGTGAAATATCAACCTGTTAAACTCGTGCAGGAATATCGTAATTTCGACTTCCTTTCACCTTGGGAAGGAATGCAAGAAGTACTTCCGGGTGATGAAAAAGCGAATGGGGAGGAAGCATAATGGCTGATGGCACTTCTTCTTCAAACGACAAAGAAAACCGCAAGTTCACTATCAATTTCGGACCGCAGCATCCGGCAGCGCACGGCGTGTTGCGGATGGTTTTGGAGCTCGATGGTGAAATAGTAGAGCGTGTTGATTCTCACATAGGTTTACTACATCGCGGCACCGAAAAGCTAATCGAGCACAAAACCTATCTTCAGGCGATGCCGTATTTTGATCGTTTAGATTATTGTGCGCCGATGAATCAAGAACATGCTTGGTGTCTTGCAATTGAGAGATTGGCAGGCATTGAAGTGCCTCGCCGAGCTTCTTTTATTCGTGTTCTATATTCTGAAATAGGACGCCTGCAATCGCATTTATTGAATGTAACCACTCAAGCCATGGATGTTGGAGCACTAACACCCATAACTTGGGGCTTTGAAGAACGTGAAAAACTGCTCGTTTTTTATGAACGTGCTTCAGGAAGCCGAATGCATGCTGCGTATTTCCGTCCGGGCGGCGTTCATCAGGATTTACCTCCTGAGTTGCTCGAAGACATTTATGACTTTTGTGACCCGTTTCTAAAAGTGCTGGATGATATTGAAGGCTTGCTGACTGAAAGTCGGATATTCAAGCAAAGAAATGTAGATATTGGAAAGGTTAGCGCTCAAACTGCGCTGGATTGGGGCTTTTCCGGCGCTATGGTTCGAGGTTCTGGTATCGCGTGGGATTTACGGCGGTCGCAACCTTACGAAATTTACTCAGAATTAGAATTTGGCATTCCTGTTGGTAAGAATGGTGATTGTTACGATCGATATTTGTGTCGAATGGAAGAGATGCGTGAATCGGTAAAGATTATAAAACAATGCATCGACAACATTCCTCAAGGGCCAGTTCTCCCTGAGAAGTCAAAGTATTCTCCGCCACGGAGAGCGGAGATGAAGGGCTCTATGGAAGCATTGATCCATCATTTCAAGCTTTATACCGAAGGATTTCACGTTCCTGAAGGCGAGATATACGCTTGCGTAGAGGCTCCTAAAGGGGAGTTTGGTGTTTATCTCGTTTCCGACGGGACTAACAAGCCGTATAGAGCAAAGATCAAGGCCCCGGGTTATGCCCACCTTCAAGCAATGGATCACCTATGCAAAGGGCACCAATTAGCTGACGCCTCCGCCATTCTTGGGTCATTAGATATTGTTTTTGGAGAAATTGACCGATGACTGATTTGACACCTGAACAATTAGTTGGCGGTCAACTTGATGCGTATAATGCGCAGGACCTTGATAAATTTTGTGGATATTTTTCTGATGACATTCTGATCACGAGCTATCTGGGAGATATTGTCTGCGAGGGGATGAAAGCGTTTAGAGAACGTCATGTCGGAATTTTTTCTGATTTTCCAAGCAATAAAGCAAAGTTGCTCCATCGGATCGTACTCGGCGACACAGTCATCGATCATGAAGACGTTGATCGCGGAAACGGAGATAAAAGTTTTCAAGTAGGATGCATCTATACAATTAAGAACGGACTTATCTCTCGCATCGAATACGTTAAGGCGAGTTGATTCATGAGTAATATTCGACGATTTGATATGGATGCTGGTGGTTCAAGTTTCTCTTTTAAACAAGAAACTGAAGCAAAAATAGCGTTCTGGCTATCGAAGTATCCTAATGAAAGAAAACGATCGGCCGTTATCCCAATGTTATGGTTGGCTCAAAAGGATAATGGTGGTTGGCTTTCCGAACCAGCAATGCGGGAAGTCGCAGACCGTTTGGAAATGGCTTATATAAGGGTTTATGAGGTCGCGACATTCTACACAATGTTCCGCATGCAGCCAGTTGGTGAATTCCATGTTCAAGTTTGCGGAACAACACCTTGTATGCTGCGTGGTTCCGATGATTTGATTAAGGTATGTAAATCGAAAATTGGTGACAAAGGCAGTGTTGGCGCAAATGGCAAACTATCATGGGAAGAGGTAGAGTGTTTAGGCGCTTGTGTGAATGCGCCTATGGCTCAAATAAATGACTATTATTTTGAAGATTTAGATGAAACCAGCATGGCAAAATTGCTAGATGATTTTGTTGCCGGTAAGGACCCTCAACCTGGCACACGAATTGATCGGCAAACTAGTGCGCCAGAAGGTGGAATGACCACTTTGTTGGATGAGAGTTTATATGATGGGTCATTGGCTAGGCAATTAACGAGTATTCCGGGCGCTCCGTCTAGTGTCGTAGAAAGTGCTGAACCGGATGTGGCAGTTAAAGAGACAGCGTCCAGTCCGAAACTGGAAAACAATGCCAGTGCTGATAAAACAGAAACTGAAGTTCCAAAGAAAACTGAAAACGCAGGTAAGCCAACACTTGAAGATACGGACAGACCTCTCTTTTTAGACAAACCAGAAGGAGAAGCTGATGATCTCAAACAAGTGTCGGGAATTGGTCCCAAAATTGAAGCCACTTTGAATGAATTGGGAGTTTTTCACTTCTCTCAAATTGCTGACTGGAGCAAAGCCAACATTGAATGGGTAAATGGCTATTTGAGTTTCAAAGGCAGAGTTGAACGAGAAAATTGGATTCCACAAGCAAGATTACTGTCTGTCGGAGGTGAAACAGAGTTTTCTCGACGTCAATCCAAAGTTAGCGAAAAAGGGGAATAAGATTATGTCGAATTCTTCTCCGAATAAAGCTCTTAAGGCGCTCATAGTTCCAGCGATACTCGAAACGGTATGTATCTTAGCCGGTGTACTAGCATGGTTATCGACAGATAAAATTATCTGGCTGGCCATTGGGATAGTGGCCGGAGTTGGGTTTTCAATTCCAGCGCTCATTAAATTTATTCGCGCGAATAAGGAGCAAGAATAATGTTGCTCGATAAAGATCGTATATTCACGAATTTATATGGCCATCATGATTGGTCACTTGAGGGTGCTAAAAAACGTGGTGCTTGGAATTCTACAAAAGAACTGATGCAGTTTGGTCCGGAGTGGATTTGTGATCAGGTTAAAGATTCAGGGCTTAGAGGTCGGGGTGGTGCAGGCTTCCCGACAGGCTTGAAATGGACCTTTATGCCTAAAGAGGTCAAAGAGCGTCCGCACTATCTCGTCGTGAATGCGGATGAATCAGAGCCAGGTACGTGTAAAGATAGAGATATTATGCGTCACGACCCGCATTTGCTGATTGAGGGGTGTTTGATCGCTTCTTTCGCTATGCGTGCGCACACTTGTTACATCTATTTGCGTGGCGAATACATATTCGAACGTGAACGCTTGCAGCAAGCTGTCAATGAAGCTTATGAGGCTGGTTTAATCGGTAAGAACGCATCAGGGTCTGGTTGGGATTTCGATATCCACATTCACCACGGTGCGGGTGCATATATATGCGGCGAGGAAACTGCGCTCTTGGAAAGTCTCGAAGGTAAAAAAGGACAACCACGTCTTAAACCTCCATTTCCAGCAAATGCCGGACTTTATGGATGTCCGACTACGGTAAACAATGTTGAGTCCATTGCTGTGGCACCGACCATTCTACGGCGTGGTGCAGGCTGGTTTAAAAAGTTCGGACGCGAAAATAATGCTGGCACAAAAGTATTTGCTATTTCTGGCCATGTGAACCGTCCTTGTAATGTCGAAGAGGAAATGTCCATTCCACTTCGGACATTGTTGGAGACACATTGTGGGGGCGTACGAGGCGGCTGGGAGAACCTAAAGGCGGTCATTCCAGGTGGTTCATCTGTACCAATGATACCCAAAGACATTTGCGATGATGTTTTGATGGATTTTGATGCACTCAGAGAAGTCCAATCAGGGTTAGGGACCGCGGCTGTAATTGTGATGGATCAGTCTACAGATGTGATCCGAGCGATAGCTCGTCTTGCTTATTTCTATAAACATGAAAGTTGTGGACAGTGCACACCGTGCCGTGAAGGTACTGGATGGATGTGGCGTGTTCTAACACGTATGGTTGAAGGGCAAGCAGATGCTTCTGAAATCGATATGTTGTTAGATGTTTCGCACCAGATTGAAGGTCACACCATTTGTGCATTGGGAGATGCGGCAGCATGGCCTGTGCAAGGATTAATTCGACACTTCCGGTCTGAAATTGAAGAACGCATTACAAGTTATCGTATTGGTCGCCCGCATGTTCAGGGCTCAAACATCACAGCAGCGGAGTAAGGTAAGGAATGTCAGATACTGCCAAAGTTGTTGTTGATGGAGTTGAGGTGGAAGTTCCTCGGAATTATTCTTTGCTACAGGCTTGTGAAGAAGCTGGTGCTGAAATTCCGCGTTTTTGTTACCATGAGCGCCTGTCCATCGCTGGAAATTGCCGCATGTGTCTGGTTGACTGGGTGGGAGCTCCTAAACCGATTGCATCTTGTGCTCAGGCTGTCGGTGACATGCGTCCCGACCGTGATGGCTCTCCTCCTAAGGTGTCGACCAAGTCTGAGCGTGCTATCAAGGCGCGCAATGGTGTGATGGAATTTTTGCTCATCAATCACCCACTAGATTGCCCGATATGTGATCAAGGTGGAGAATGTGATTTGCAAGACCAAGCCGTTGGTTTTGGTCGTGCTGCCAGCCGTTATGAGGAGCCTAAACGAGCTGTTGATGATAAGCACATGGGACCGTTGGTTAGTACGGTCATGACGCGCTGCATTCAGTGTACGCGTTGTGTGAGATTTGCTGCCGAAGTGGCTGGTGTTGAAGAAATTGGATTAGTCAGCCGTGGTGAAGATGCGCAGATAACTACATATCTAGAAGCGTCTCTAGCTTCGGAATTATCTGGTAACGTTATTGACCTTTGCCCTGTTGGGGCGCTGACCTCAAAACCGTATTCATTTAATGCACGTCCATGGGAGTTACGTAAAACTGAATCCATTGATGTGATGGATGCAATGGGAAGTGCAATACGAGTAGATGCGCGTGGCGCTGCTGTATTGCGTGTTATGCCTCGAATAAATGAAGAGGTAAATGAAGAGTGGATTTCAGATAAGACGCGTTTTGCTATAGATGGATTAGGGCGTCAAAGATTAGATAAGCCCTATATTCGCAAAGATGGAAAGTTAGTTCCAGCAAGTTGGGATGAAGCTTTAGGCGTTGTAGCGGAACGTCTGAAAGGTGAAGCATCTAAAATAGCTGCAATTGCGGGTGATTTAGCTTGTGTTGAAGGTATGAAATCGCTGTTAGACTTAATGCGTTCTCTAGGTGTGTCTTCAACAGATTGTCGTCAAGACGGCGCTAAGCTCGGGCTAGATGCATCTGGAAATATGCTTCCTCGTGAGAGTTATTTGTTTAACTCTTCTATTATGGGAATTGATGAGGCGGATGCTGTACTTCTTATCGGTACTAATCCGCGAAAAGAAGCAGCCGTATTAAATGCTCGCATACGTAAAAATTGGCTGCACAGAGATATGCCGGTTGCATTGATAGGAGAGGAAGTTGATCTCTCATATGAATACACGCATTTGGGAACTGGTTCTCAAACTTTAAAAGGCATCAAACCTGGAACGGGAGTGTTTGAAGCACTAAAAGATGTCGAAAGACCTATGATCGTTTTAGGGCAGAGCGCATTTGCGCGTGAAGATGGCGCTGAAATTTTACATCTCGCTTCGAAACTTGCAGCTGATGTTGGGTGTTTCAAACCTAAAACAGAAGAAGATGAAGGTTGGAATGGTTTCAATGTTTTACACAATGCAGCGGGACGCGTAGGAGGCTTGGACGCTGGTTTCTTGCCAGCAGATGATGGCCTAGATATTGATGGCATTCTGAGTGGTGCCCAAGAAGGTAACGTAGAAACTATTATTTCATTAGGTGCAGATGAAATTGTTGGCGATGCTTTTGGCAATGCGTTTGTGATTTATGTTGGCAGTCATGGTGATGAAGGGGCTCATCGTGCTGATGTCATTCTTCCTTCAACTGCATACACTGAAAAGTCAGCTACCTATGTAAATACTGAAGGGCGTGTTCAACGTACACAACGCGCTGTCGGCTCTAAAGGCGAGGCCAAAGAAGATTGGAAAATCTTTAGAGCATTGTCAGAGAAAATTGGAAAACCTCTTCCTTACGATTCTATTGAAGAACTCCGCATGAAATTGGGTGAGGACAATCCTGCCTTTAAAGGGGTGGACTATGTATCAACCGTAAGCGACAGCAGCATTGAATTCCCATTTGGATTAGCTGGTGATGTAGCAGATGCTCCATTCGGACACGCAATAGGTGCATTTCATTTAACGAACCCAATCGCCCGAGCTTCTAAGACAATGGCTGAATGTGCAGAGCTTGCCACCCAGCATATTAAAGCTGCGGCAGAGTAGGAGGGCGAGATATGGAACTCTTTCTACAATGGACGAATGGAAATCCCTGGCTAGCTGTCCTTCTCGCTGTAGCGCAAGTCCTAGCTTTCTTGGTCGTACTACTTTTATCCATTGCCATGTTGCTTTGGATGGATCGTAAAGTGTTGGCTGCATCCATGCTACGCAAGGGACCCAATGTCGTGGGACCATTTGGTCTTCTTCAATCCTTTGCTGACTTTGGAAAATTCGTTCTCAAGGAGATTATTATTCCAGCAGGAGCGAATAAGACAGTTTTCATTCTGGCTCCGATAATTTCAACTGTAACAGCTCTTATGGCTTGGGCTGTCATTCCAGTTGCCCCAGGGTGGGTAAATGCTGATCTCAATGTAGGAATTTTGTATCTATTTGCAGTGTCATCACTGGGTGTGTACGGCATTATCATGGCTGGATGGGCTTCAAATTCAAAATATCCATTCCTTGGTGGACTAAGATCCGCTGCGCAAATGGTATCCTATGAAGTGTCTATCGGATTTATTCTCGTCACTGTGCTTATGTTAGCTGGATCGATGAATTTGACTGATGTTGTGAATGCACAATCTGGTGGATTTTGGAATTGGAATATCTTTGGCGGCGGCGATCTGATTTTGATTTTCGTGATGTTGCCGATGTTCGTTATGTTCTTTGTGTCCGCATTGGCTGAAACAAACCGCGCTCCATTCGACTTACCAGAGGCAGAATCAGAATTGGTGGCTGGCTATCAAGTTGAGTATTCTTCCTCGCCTTTCTTGTTGATTTATTTAGCTGAACAAATAGCGATCGTGCTTATGTGTGCGCTTATGACCATTCTGTTCTTAGGTGGATGGCATTTGCCATTTTTTAGTCTGGAAGATCTTGGGTTGAAATCAGGAAGTTTGATTTCCAGCATTATCTATTTCGGATCTTTTGCAATTAAAGTTGTTTTCTTCTTCTTTTTGTTCGCAATCGTTCGTGCGATCGTTCCGCGTTACCGGTACGACCAATTAATGCGTCTTGGATGGAAGATATTTCTGCCCACATCACTCGTCGCCGTCATAGCAGTTTCTGCTTATGTGGTTTTTGTCAAAAATGGCTCCGCAATAGCGTAGAACAAGAAGGTAAGTTTCATGCTCCGTATCGCTCAAGCCATTAAAGGCGCAATGTTATCGGATATTTTGTCGGCATTAGTTCTTGCAATTCGTTATATGTTTAAGCGCAAGGCCACGGTGAACTACCCATTTGAAAAAGGGCCTTTAAGTCCGCGTTTTCGGGGCGAACATGCGCTTCGCCGGTATGCTAACGGAGAAGAGCGCTGCATCGCGTGTAAGCTTTGCGAAGCGGTGTGTCCTGCTCAAGCTATTACGATTGAAGCAGAACCGCGTTCTGACGGCTCACGACGTACAACCCGCTATGACATCGACATGACGAAATGTATTTACTGCGGGTTTTGTCAGGAAGCTTGTCCAGTTGATGCAATAGTTGAAGGACCAAACTTCGAGTTTGCCACTGAGACTCGCGAAGAACTTTTCTATGACAAAGACAAATTGTTGGCCAATGGAGATCGTTGGGAACGACAAATCGCAAAGAATTTAGAACTCGACGCACGCTATCGATAGGCAGCGCGCAACAACTAACCCGTCAGGTGACTGACAAAGGTGATCTTTGATTGCCGCAAAGAAGAAAGACGAGGCGGACGCGTGCAGCTGATCGCTTTTTACATACTCTCAACGGTCGTGGTTTTATCGGCCCTGTTTGTGATTTCATCGCGAAATCCAGTGCACTCCGTGTTGTGGTTGATCCTGTCTTTCTTCACGGCAGCTGGATTGCTAGTGCTAATTGGTGCTGAATTCCTCGCAATGCTGTTGGTGGTGGTTTATGTCGGCGCGGTAGCGGTTTTGTTCTTGTTTGTTGTGATGATGCTAGATGTCGACTTCAAACAAATGCGAAAGGGCTTTGCTGATTACTTCGTCGTAGGTGGAATGATTGGATTAGCTCTCCTTGCTGAACTCGCAATTATCGCAACAGCTGCAAATACGGATCAGGTTCGTAATTTTGACCCATCTCCAGGTGCAGACACCAATGCAGAAGCTTTATCCAATGTGCTTTACACTGATTATTTGTTGTTATTCCAAATGGCTGGGATCGTTCTGCTGGTCGCAATGATTGGAGCCATTGTTCTTACATTGCGGCATAGGCCTGATGTCAAACGCCAAAATGTGGGTGATCAAATTGCACGTCGACGCGAAAATGCTGTTGAGGTTCTGGATGTAAACCCGGGGCAAGGTGCGAGCATTCGCAAAGAGAATGAGAAATAGAGGCTGGATATGGAAGTAACACTTGGACACTATCTGGGCCTTTCTGCCATACTTTTCACGATTGGCGTATTCGGCATTTTCGTGAACCGTAAAAACATTATCGTAATCTTGATGGCAATTGAATTGATATTGCTTTCTGTGAATATCAATCTGGTTGCGTTCTCTGTCTTCAACGGAACAATTACAGGGCAAGTGTTTGCAATGCTTGTACTGACGGTAGCAGCAGCCGAGGCGGCAGTTGGATTAGCTATTCTTGTTGTTTACTTCCGAAACCGTGGCGAGATCGCGGTGGATGATGTCAACATGATGCGCGGGTAACGGGTAAAGGAGAACGGGGCATGGGCTGGCAAGAATTAGCTGCAATAATCGTCGTATTTGCTCCGTTGGTTGGAGCAATTATTGGGGGATTCGTAAATCTTTTTACACCTCTAAATGATGAGTTTACTTCTCTTGAAAATGTAGCTCACGATGCGCACAGTCACGCGCATATTCCCGCAAACCGTGCGAGGTTAGATAAGATTGCAATGTCCGCAACCACTGCACTTGTCGTGACAGCGGCTATGTGTGCGACACTATTATTCATGAACCAGTTTATTGCATCTGGTGAAGGCGTACCTGAAACATATTCTATTACCTTGGCACGTTGGCTTGATGTAGGTGCTTTCCAAGCGAACTGGGCTATTCGTATGGACACAATGTCATTCGTAATGATGTTTGTGGTCACGAGTGTTTCGTCTTTGGTGCATATTTATTCTTGGGGATACATGTCGCATGACATGGGCCGTGCACGCTTTTTCGCTTATCTTTCTCTATTTACATTTATGATGTTGATGCTGGTGACCGCCGACAATTTCCTGCAGTTATTTTTTGGCTGGGAAGGTGTTGGTTTGGCATCGTACTTACTGATTGGTTTCTGGTATCATAAATCGTCTGCGAATGATGCTTCGATCAAAGCTTTCGTCACAAATCGGGTAGGTGATGTGGGCTTCGCTCTGGGAATAATGACTGTGTTCCTTGTGTTCGGAACGGTCGAAATTGCACCTGTGTTTGACGCTATAAAAGACAATGTTGAACTGACGCCATTTGCGTTTGGTGAAATTGCTCATGTGCAGGAGATGTCGTTATCGATATTGGGCGTAACTGCACCCGCTCTAGAGATAATCGGCGTGTTGTTGTTTGTCGGGGCAATGGGTAAGTCCGCACAGCTTTTACTACATGTATGGCTGCCTGATGCCATGGAGGGGCCAACCCCTGTATCGGCGCTTATTCATGCTGCCACCATGGTGACAGCTGGAGTGGTGCTGGTGGCCATCTGTTCGCCTATATATGAATACACAACATATGCTTCCGCAATGATTACATTCATAGGTGCATTGACGGCTATATTTGCCGCAACTGTGGCGCTTACCCAGAACGATATTAAGCGCGTAATTGCATATTCGACCTGTTCGCAGCTTGGGTACATGTTCTTTGCTGCGGGTGTTGGAGCCTATGATGCAGCGATGTTTCACTTGTTTACACATGCATTCTTCAAAGCGATGCTTTTCTTAACCGCGGGTGCCGTCATTCATGGCTTGGCTGATGAACAAGACATGCGCAAAATGGGTGGGTTGCGTTTTAAAATGCCGATTGCGTGGTTGATGATGCTGATCGGAACTTTAGCAATAACAGGCGTCGGTATCCCGGGTACTAAGATTGGATTTGCTGGCTTCTTTTCTAAAGATGCAATATTGGAAGAGGCATTCCTCTCAGGCGGCATGTATGCCCATTTTGCATTTTGGATGGGAATACTCGCAGCGTTGCTAACGAGTTTCTATTCTTGGCGGTTGATGTTGATGACCTTCCACGGGAAAACACGTGCCAACGAACATGACTTTGACCATGCTCATGATGCGCCAAAAGTGATGGGTGTTCCATTGTATCTTTTGGCAGGAGGAGCGGTACTCGCAGGAGTGGTTTTCTACGGAGCGTTTATCGGGAAGCTCACTGAAGTGAATAAAAACTTCTGGGGTGATTCAATCTATAAAGCCTCACATTACGAAGAACATCATGATGATTCAGAGGTTTACAAAACCGATGTGACGCACTCTACAGAACACGTGGTGGCCGCTGATGCTGATAATCATGACACCATTAGCCATGATGTTGGATCCTCCAATGATTACGCTGGAGATCACGGTGATGGGCATCATGGGGTTCATCCTCCAGATTGGGTGTTGTGGGCTCCTTTCTTCGCATGGATGAGCGGATTAATTCTCGCTTTGATTTTCTACGGATGGGTACCTCATATCCCAAGAGCTATGGGTGAAAGATCAGGGCCAGTGCATGCAATTTTATCGAATAAATGGTTCTTCGATGAGATCTATAATTTTGTATTTGTGAAGGGTACGAAAGCAATTGGTGATTTCTTCTGGAAGATAATCGACATGAAACTGATCGACGGTTTAGGGCCCAATGGTTTGACTAAACTCACAAAAGCCAGCGCAGGTGGATTGTCTCGTTTGCACACAGGCTACTTGTATCATTATGCATTCATAATTTTGATTGCAGCAGTGGTCTTTGGGGCAGTGGCAATCTCAGGCCAATCTGGAGGAAACTAATGGCATCTTTTCCAATTCTCTCCATGATTACGTTTCTGCCTTTGGTGGGGGCGTTGATAATCCTTCTAACGCGTGCAGCAGTTGGCGAACAATCTCGAGAAACAATCCGCTTAGCAGCTTTGGTTGTAACTTTGGCTACATTCGTCCTTTCACTCTGGGCTATGTCGGAATTCAATCCCTCTGCTCCGGGGTATCAGCTGGTTGAAGATGTCGCGTGGTTTGGGCAGATCTCATACAAACTAGGTGTTGATGGGCTTTCTATGTTGCTCATTTTACTTACCACATTTTTGATGCCGCTTTGTGTATTGGCGAGTTGGAAGAATATTGAAGTTCGATTTGCTGAATACATGATAGCGTTTCTTGTTCTTGAAACGCTGATGTTGGGAGTGTTCTGTGCATTAGATTTGGTATTGTTCTATATATTCTTCGAAGGTGGCCTCATTCCAATGTTTATCATTATTGGGATATGGGGAGGCGCAAATCGGCTTTATGCAGCGTTTAAGTTTTTCTTATATACGTTGCTCGGATCTTTAGCTCTTTTAGCTGCTCTAGTGTACATCTATGTAGACGTAGGAACGACGGATATTCCAACGCTTCAGCAGCATGTATTCTCTTCAGATGTGCAGACATGGCTGTGGCTTGCTTTTTTTGCATCCTTTGCTGTCAAACTGCCAATGTTCCCAGTTCATACCTGGCTTCCTGATGCCCACGTGCAAGCACCTACAGCAGGCTCGGTTATTCTTGCGGGTGTTCTACTGAAAATGGGAGGTTACGGAATGTTGCGTTTTTCATTGCCAATGTTCCCAGAGGCTAGCCTTCTGTTTCAGCCACTTGTTTTCACTCTATCGGTCATCGCCGTGATCTACGCGTCACTAGTTGCTTACCGTCAGACAGATATGAAGAAATTGATCGCTTATTCTTCTGTCGCTCACATGGGGTTGGTAACGCTCGGAATTTTTGCGTTCAATGAAGAGGGTGTTCAGGGAGCAATTTTTCAAATGTTCTCGCACGGTCTGATTTCAGGTGCTCTCTTTTTGTGTGTAGGTGTCGTGTATGATCGAATGCATACTCGCGAAATAGCCAAATATGGTGGACTGGTTCATCGAATGCCAATTTATGCTGCCTTTTTTATGTTCTTTACAATGGCAAATGTCGGCCTTCCTGGAACCTCCGGGTTTATAGGTGAAATCATGTCTATGGTGGGAGGGTTTAAAGCAAACCCTTGGGCAGCAGCAGGGGCCGCGCTTGGTATGATTTTCTCAGCGGTGTACATGCTGACATTGTTCAGAGCTACCGTGTTTGGGACTATTCAGAATCCCAAAGTTGCCGATCCAGAAATAGCCAAAGATGTCACATTAGTTGAAGGTGTAACTTTATTGTTATTAGCAATAGGGACGTTAGTTTTGGGTATATTCCCATCACTTATCTTCGATATCTCAGAAGCTTCCGCCGTCGAAGTTTTAAGTTTGATGCAGAAATAGGAAAGGGCAAAAGATGGATATTTTGAATGACATTTCCGTTGCAGGCCCAGAAGTACTACTAGTAGCCGTCGGGCTAATTGGAGTCTTGATTGGTTCATTATTGAAAGACGCTTTCAATGGTCTTTCTAGGTTGTTGGGGGCGTTAGCCCTTGCCGGAGCAGCATTTCTGGCTGCTGGCCAGTCAACAGGCGACGCGGTTTCTGCTTTCAATGGACTCTATAAGATTACGCCTTTTATTGCTTTTGCAAAAACAATCGCATTTGGCGTGGCAGCAGTAGCGCTCCTTATGGCAGGTGAATATCTTCACCGAGAAAACATGAACAAGTTCGAATACACACTTTTGATCTTGTTTGGGTGTGTAGGCATGGGTGTGATGTTGTCTGCGAACAATTTGATGACATTATATCTCGGGATAGAAACCCTGTCTCTGTCATCTTATGTGCTGGCCGCTTTTAATCGAGATAGCAGACGATCCGCTGAAGCTGGACTTAAGTATTTTGTACTTGGTGCTTTGGCATCAGGATTACTTTTATTCGGATGTTCCCTTGTTTATGGCTTCACAGGATTTACTGGATATGAAGATATCGCTGCTTCTGAACAAAGCTTGGGGCTGACATTTGGTTTAGTCCTTATCTTGATGGCAATGTGTTTTAAAGCGTCAGCAGCACCTTTCCATGTTTGGACACCAGATGTGTATGAAGGGGCTCCAACACCAGTAGTCACATTCTTTGCGACTGCGCCTAAGCTTGCAACTGTAGCACTATTGGCAAACACAATGTTTACGGTGTTTGGTGTGTATGAACAGTCTTGGATTATTATTGTTGGAGCTGTATCTGCTATTTCGATGCTTGTCGGCGCGTTCGGGGGACTCGCTCAAAATAATATTAAGCGTCTATTGGCTTATTCTTCCATTGCAAATGTTGGATACGCATTAATGGGAGTTGCAGCTGGTGAAGTGAACGGTGCTTCCGCAGTTCTAACCTACATGACAATTTATGTGCTAACGAGCTTAGGACTGTTCGGGGTTGTGCTGGCAATGCGCCGGCGAGACGGACAAGTTGAAAGCCTTTCTGACTTGAATGGGCTGTCTACATCTCGTCCAGGATTAGCTGTTGCTCTAACGGTGCTAGTTTTTTCTGTAGCTGGAATTCCACCAATGGCAGGGTTCTTTGGAAAACTCTTGGTATTTGAGGCTGCAATTCAATCGGAATTATATTGGTTGGTGGCGGTCGGCGTATTGGCTTCTGTGGTATCACTCGGTTACTATTTGAAGATCATCTGGGCTATCTGGGCAAAGACGACTGAAGAAGAAAGTCTACAACCGGCTGATTCAATGGTCGCTGTTTCTATTTATGGCACCACTCTACTAGCTTTTCCTGTCTTGGTTATCTGGATTGGAACGATTGTAACGTTAATCAACACAACCACAGCAGCGGGCTAATGACAAAACTTATTGAAGCTGCTTTGGCGCATTCTTGGCCAACTTTTTGGTATGAAGAATTAGACAGTACAAATCTGGAAGCTAGAAGGCGGGCATCTAACAACGAATATGGTCCCTGCTGGATTGCTGCCAAACGACAGACTCAGGGTAAAGGTAGATTGGGGCGTCAATGGTCTGCACCTGAAGGGAACCTTTCAACAACAGCATTGTTTCCATTCGATGGCACATTGAAGCAAGCTTCTGCAATCAGTTTTATTGCGGCTTTGGCGGTGTATGATGCTGCTATTTCCATTGGTGCCAAATCTGATGGGTTGCAACTTAAATGGCCAAATGATGTTCGCAGTAACAAGCATAAATTGGCGGGAATTTTGATTGAAACTGGAGAGGTTTCATCAAATTTGAATTGGATTGCTCTTGGAATTGGCGTCAATATTCAATCTTCACCGAATGTAGATCAAAAGACAATTTCGTTAAGCGAATTAACGAAGACTGGTGCGCCAAACGCCGATAACTTGCTGGAAAAACTCAAATTGACCTTTGGAGATAGGTTGCACTCTTTCTTAAAGTTTGGTTTCTCTCCAATAAGAGAAGATTGGATGAAATACGCGGAAGGTCTAAATGAGATGATCACCGTGCAGGATTCACAATCGCAAATTGTCGGAAAAATGAAAGGTATCAATGAAGATGGTGCTTTGGAAGTTGAATTATCCGATGGAACACAAAAGTTAATTACAACAGGCGATGTCAGTCTTGAAAACTGACATTTAAAGTTGATATAAGACGGGGCGAAAATGCTTCTGGCAATAGATACCGGGAATACAAATACATTATTTGCAATTCACGATGGAAAAAATTGGCGAGCGCAATGGCGTAGTGCCACTGATTCAACAAAGACAGCTGATGATTACGCAGTTTGGTTGACACAGCTAATGCACTTGAGTGGATTAGAAATAGGGAAGATCAACGCTTGTATTATATCTTCTGTGGTTCCGCAGGGATTATTCAACATGCGAAATTTGGCGCGTCGATATTTAAATGTTGAACCATTGGTTATCGGTGAAAATGTCGATATCAATGTTCCGGTTAAAATACCGAAACCATCAGAGGTTGGGGCTGACCGCTTAGTGAACGCTGTAGGGGCTCTTGAAGTGTATGATGGTCCCATGATCGTTATAGATTCAGGAACTGCTACAACGTTTGATGTTGTCGGTGCAGATGGTGGATTTGAAGGCGGCATTATTGCGCCTGGGATTAATTTATCTATGCGTGCCTTACACGATGCTTCAGCCAAGCTTCCACGAGTGGCTATTCAGCCTCCGGAAGGCAATAAAGTTATAGGCACTGATACTGTAAGTGCCATGCAATCTGGGGTGTTTTGGGGGTATATGGAATTAATCGATGGGCTTGTTAATCGTATCAAAGACGAATATGGAGCTCCGATGACAATTGTTGCGACCGGTGGAGTTGCTTCCCTATTTGAAGGCGCAGCAGAAACTATTGATCATTTCGATCCAGATCTAACCATTCGCGGCCTATTAGTTCTTTATCAGCGCAATAAAGACAACGCGCAGAAAAAGTAGAATTTTATGACTAAAGAAGAATTATTGTTCTTGCCGGTAGGTGGTTGCCGTGAGATCGGCATGAACTTAAATGCGTATGCATACGGCTCTGGTGCAAATCGCAAATGGTTGATCCTTGATGTAGGTGTAACTTTTGGTGGACCTGAAACACCGGGTATTGATCTAATCATGCCTGACACAGAGTTCATCGAAACCATTCGCGATGATATTGTAGGTATTGTGTTAACGCATGCGCATGAGGATCATATTGGGGCAATTGCTCACTTATGGCCAAGGTTACGTGCTCCAGTGTATGCAACACCATTTACTGCACATTTGGTCATGGAAAAGCTTCGTGAGAAGCAGCTAGATAAAGATGTTCCGTTGAATGTTGTCGCATTGGGTGACAAGCGTTCAATTGGGCCGTTTGATTTGGAATATGTAACACTCACTCACTCAATTCCAGAACCCAATGGTTTGGTGATCAAAACACCTCTGGGAACGGTTTTTCATACAGGTGATTGGAAGATCGACCCAAATCCAATGGTCGGTAAAAACTTTGATGAAGCTCGTATTAAGGAACTAGGTGAAGAAGGTGTTCTCGCGATTGTGTGTGATTCCACCAACGTGTTCGAAGAAGGTGAGTCCGGCTCTGAAGAGTCAGTAAGAGAAAACCTTATTAAAGTTGTCGGAGAGCAGACGGGTAAAATCGCTATCACCACCTTTGCGTCCAATGTAGCGCGCTTGGAAAGTTGCTGTATTGCCGCGATGGAAAATGATCGTTCGGTGGTGCTGGTCGGTAGATCAATGTTCCGCATTACAGATGCAGCTAAAGAAGTAGGTCTACTAAAAGACATTCATTTTGTTGAAGCGGGCGATGCAGAACACTTAGCTCCAGATAACGTTCTGTATCTCTGTACTGGGTCTCAAGGAGAATCCCGCGCTGCTTTAGCAAAAATTGCAAATGGCTCACATCCAAATGTTAAAATGGGCGAGGGTGATACAGTATTGTTTTCATCCCGCGTGATCCCGGGCAATGAAAGAGGTATTTTTGACCTCCAAAATTCATTGGCTGAAAATGGTGTGAAAATCATAACAGACCGTCAGGAACACATACACGTATCTGGACACCCTTGTCGCGATGAATTGCGCAGAATGTATTCTTGGGCAAAACCAAAAATATCTGTGCCTGTCCATGGAGAGCGTCGCCACATTATTGAACATGCAAGATACGCATTATCAATGCAGGTCCCTGAGGCTGTAACGCCGAATAATGGTGATCTTATACGTCTTGCTCCAGGTCCAGTAGAAGTCGTAGATGAGGTGCCAACTGGGCGCTTATTCCTGGATGGAAACCGACTTACGCCTGAACATTCCGGTGGAATGCAGGAAAGACGTCGTATGTCTTGGTCTGGGCATCTTAGTGTGAGTGTTGCTATCGATGAAAAAGGCCGTGTTAAGGATGGTCCCTTTGTTGCTGCTCGTGGGTTTTCAGAAACTGATGGCCGTGTTGCAGATGAGAGCCTTGATCAGCTTGACGAAGCTGTAGAAAAGGCCATGGAAAAAATGTCCCGCAAAGATATTCATAATGATGAAAATGTAGAACGTGCGCTTTTGCGCAGTGTACGGAAATCCGCTGAAGGTTTATTTGGAAAAAGACCACTCGTAGATATCAACATTCTGCGCGTGTAAAAAATAAAACAAAGCGGGAGAAAATTATGAAAATAGGTCCACTAAATCATGTGGGAGTAGCTGTTCCTAACCTTGAAGAAGCAATGGAAAACTATCGTTCATTGTATGGAGCGACTGAGTTTGTAGAACCGTTTGAAATGGAAGCCCAGGGTGTGCGTGTGGCTTTTGTAAACCTACCTAACTCTCAGATTGAACTTATAGAGCCATTAGGTGAGAAATCTCCAATTTTGAATTTTCTAAAAAACAATCCTAAAGGTGGTCAGCACCATATTTGTTTTGAGGTTGATAGTGTTGATCAAGCTATTGAAGATGCAAAGGCAGAGGGGGCTAGCATTATCGGGGAGCCACGTATAGGTGCGCACGGCACTCCTATGATCTTCATTCACCCTAAAAACTCAAATGGTGTATTGATCGAACTAATGGAACCTGCTGACCACTAGGTCAGAATGGGAAATAGAGAGGAACAAACTATGGGCTTTGTGGAGATTGGAATCGTTTGGTTTATCTCATCGTGGCTGGTGTTTTTTCCTCTTGTATCCAGAGGAACGGTAACTCAAGAAGAAGATGGGCATGTTGTGCCAGGCTCAGAGGCATCTGCGCCGATTGATCATCAGTTACCAAAGAAAGCACTATGGGCTATAGCAGGTGGTGCTTTGTTCACGTTTCTGTTTTGGTTGGGGATGGTGTCAGGATTGTTTGCTCAATTCATTGATTTGATCGACTATACCAACCGTTAAAGAGGTAATCGTCTCTTTTTGACGCTTTTAGCAGTTGCACCAAAATTCAAGGCCGTTTATCCAAAAGGAAATATTTACCTTAAAGGAGTCGACCTGTTATGCGGTTGTCCAAGTTTTTTCTCCCAGTTTTAAAAGAGACACCTGCAGAGGCTAAAATTATCTCGCACCAATTAATGTTGCGTGCTGGTATGATTAAGCAAACAGGTTCAGGGATTTATTCTTGGTTACCTTTGGGGCTTCGTGTTCTTAAAAAAATAGAGAATATCGTTCGTGAAGAACAAAACCGTGCCGGTGCAATCGAATTATTAATGCCTACAATTCAGCCAGCCGACCTCTGGAAAGAGAGCGGGCGGTACGACGCGTACGGTAAAGAGATGTTGCGTATCAACGACCGTCACGATCGTGAAATGTTGTTTGGTCCAACAAATGAAGAAGTTGTGACTGATATTTTTCGATCATATGTTAAATCATATAAACAGCTCCCTCTGAATCTATACCATATCCAATGGAAATTCCGTGATGAAATTCGGCCTCGTTTTGGGGTGATGCGGGGTCGTGAGTTCTTGATGAAGGACGCGTACTCATTTGATGTGAATGAAGAAGAAGCGCGTAAGAGCTATTATAAAATGTTCTGTGCCTATCTAAATACGTTTGAACGTATGGGTTTGAAAGCTGTACCAATGCGCGCGGATACAGGACCAATTGGTGGGGATTTGTCTCACGAATTTATTATTCTAGCAGAAACAGGTGAGAGCGAAGTTTATTGTGACTCTGAGCTTGTAAACATGCCAGCACCCGGCCTCGGTCTGGACTTCGATAGTGATTTGCTTCCTGAATTTGAGAAGAGAACAAGATACTACGCTGCAACTGAAGAAATGCACGATCAGTCTAAGTTTGAAGCTGAAGTGCCAGAGGAGCGTCGCCTTTCTGCGCGCGGTATAGAAGTTGGGCATATTTTCAACTTCGGGACCAAGTATTCTGAGCCTATGAAGGCCAAAGTGATGACACCAGAAGGTAAGGAGGTGCCTGTTCACATGGGTTCTTACGGTGTTGGTGTTTCTCGTCTGCTGGGCGGAATCATCGAGGCATGTCATGACGAAAAAGGTGTGATATGGCCCGATGAGGTCGCGCCTTTTAGATCAGCAGTGGTCAATCTTCGTCAAGGCGACGAAGCCTGTGATGCAGCATGTGAGGATGTTTACGCAAAACTTGAAGCTGCGGGACTTGAGCCAATGTATGACGACAGAAATGAACGCCCTGGTGCTAAACTGTCAACTTTGGAACTTATTGGTATTCCCAAAGCAATCGTGATTGGACCGCGCGGCCTTAAAAATGGCGTAGTTGAAGTGAAAGACAGAATGACAGGTGAGACAGAAGAAATGTCTGTTGACGCCGCTCTGAATAAACTGTCAGCAGGTGCGTAAGATTAATGACAAATGGTGTCGTAACGGATCGTGTATCTCCTAACGCTGCACGTGTGGATGGTCTTGATGAGCATGCCAAAGGCACACAACCTTTTGGTCCATTCGAGAGAATGCTTGCGTTTCGTTATATACGGGCCAAACGTGAACATGGTGGTCTGGCCCTAATTTCCATTGTTTCGACAGTGGGAGTGACCCTCGCGGTATTCGCATTGATCACTATCATGTCCATTATGAATGGCTTCCGGTTGGAGCTATTGTCAAAAGTCGTAGGGTTTGAACCGCATGTGTATGTAAACGCAGTGGAAATGCCCACAGCTGAAGCGGATGAACTAGGTCGACGTATCCGTCAACTGGATGGCGTGGTCAACGTGGCTCCCGTTATCGAAGAAATGGTGCTCGCCGATTCCGGTGGCCGAAAAGAGGGTGTTTCTGTTAAGGGACTACACCCTCACGATCTTCAAGATATTGAGCTTATCGTGTCTCACCTTCAGGAAGGTGACTTAAGTCAATTTGGCATGGAAGGCTCGCGATCAGATACCATTGTCATAGGTGAAGGTCTTGCTCGTTCGATGGGGCTGGTGGTTGGATCACGCTTGAAATTGTTATCACCCAACGGGCCACGTACCGTGATGGGGCAAGTGCCCCGTTCTAAAGTTTATACTGTAACAGCTATATATAACGTCGGTAATGAAAAGTATGATCGATATACTGTGATAATGCCGATGGATCACGCTAGATTGTTTTTCTCCAAAGGTGATAGTTATCAATACCTTGGTGTCAGAGTTGAAGACCCTGACAATGCGGAAGATCTTTTGATAGAGCTGCGCGAAAAAGGGATTACAAATCGCTATGCACGTGATTGGAAGTCATTGAATGCACAGCTTGTTGGTGCGTTGGTGGTTGAACGCAACGTCATGCGTTTAATTATGATGATTGTAGTTATGATCACCGCTCTAAACATCATTACTGGTGTTTTGATGCTTGTAAAAAACAAAGCACGCGATATTGCGATATTACGAACAATTGGTGCCACGCGCGGTGGCGTTGTTCGGATATTCCTGATGAGTGGATCAATCCTTGGTGCTGTAGGTGTTGGAGTTGGCTTGTTTCTGGGAGTTATGTTTGTACTTAACATCGCTCCAATTCAGCACGGTGTTGAATTTGTGTGTGGTTGTGAAATTTTCCCTAAATCTGTTTACCAACTCAATGCAATTCCGGCAAAACTCCAATGGTCGGAAGTTGCGATTGTAACTGGATGGGCTTTCCTAATGACGGTTCTTACGACTTTGATCCCATCTATGTGGGCGTCTAAGCTTGATCCTGTGGAGGCATTGAGAAACCAATGAGTACGACTCCAATTTCTCAACGTAAGCCGATCATGCGGCTCAACAATGTGCGCCGCACCTATGTGACAGGTGAAGGTTCGCTAGAGGTGCTGAGAGGAGCAAATCTAGAACTTCGTCCCGGTGAAATGGTTGGTCTGGTTGGACCTTCCGGATCAGGAAAATCTACACTCTTACACACGGCTGGTCTCCTTGAATCACCAGATGAAGGGCTCGTTGAAGTGGACGGTGTAGACGCGGCTACAATGAGCGAAAGAGAGCGCACTTTAACGCGTCGTAAGAAGCTTGGATTTGTCTATCAGTTTCACCATTTGCTACCTGAACTAAACGCAATCGATAATATAGCAGCGCCATTGATGATTGATGGCGTAAAACGGTCCGCAGCGCGTGCTAGAGCGCAAAAATTACTCAACGCGATGGGATTGTCCGATCGAGCGACTCATCAACCTGGGCAATTATCGGGTGGTGAACAACAAAGAGTAGCTATTGCTAGGTCGCTGGCAAATCACCCTCGAGTGCTTATAGCTGATGAGCCAACAGGGAACCTTGACCCAACTACGACAACGGCTGTTTTTCAAAGCCTTTTTGATACAGCGCGTACTGAACAAGTCGCGGTTTTAGTCGCTACCCATAATCTTGAACTAACAAGTTATATGGATAGGGTGTTAACTTTAAAAGATGGTCAATTGGCGAAGGCTGACCTGTAGCTCAATTGGTTCGCGAGCACATCAGTTTAGATCATAAATAGGCAATCTACTTTAAGATAGTTTCTGGTTTAATTTAGGAGTTGTTTTCTCAATGGCTGAATCAACAGAGATACAAACTCTATCGAAACCGCGCTTTGTACATTTACGAGTTCGTTCTGCGTTATCCCTTCTAGGGTCAATGATTACGATCAAGAGCTTGTGCAAATGGACAGCGGAAAATGGTTTTCCGGCTGTTGCAATTACAGACGACAATAATATGTTCGGTGCGCTGGAATTGTCAGAGACGATTGCACCAATGGGGGTGCAGCCTGTTGTCGCCATCACGCTTCATATTTATGACCCTAAAAACCCAGATACAGCACCAACTGAACTAGCACTGTTTGCCCAGAATGAGATTGGGTATAAAAACATGATGGTGCTGACAACAAAAGGGTTTTTGGAGTCTCCTTCTGGAGGTACTGGTGTTTACCTGGATGATGTACTAGCCCACACAGAAGGATTGATTTGCACCACAGGTGGTGGAAATGGTGAGGTTACTCACTTATGTGCACGCGGCGATATAGATGGTGCGCGAAATTATTTGAACAAACTGAGTGAGGCTTTCCCGGATCGTCTTTATGTGGAATTGCAACGTCATGGACGTGAGACCGAGGATAAAGGTGAAGAAGCACTCGTTGATTTAGCGTATGAGCTAGATTTACCTCTCGTTGCGACTAATGAAGCTCGGTTTATCAAACGTGCACAACACAAAGCCCATGATGCGTTGCTTTGTATCGCTGGCTCTACGTATGTTTCGGTTGACGATCGACCTAAGGCTTCGCCTGAACAATATATGAAGACTGAAGAAGAGATGATGGACCTCTTTTCAGACCTTCCAGAAGCAATCGAAAATACGTGTGAGATTGCGCGCCGGTGTGCCTATCGTCCCGCGTGGCGAAAACCAATCCTCCCCAATTTTACAGGAGATGATGGTGACGAAGGTGAGGAGCTGGATCGTCAGGCGCGCGAAGGTCTCAAAATGCGCCTGTCCACGGGAAAGCTATACGCTGAAGAGTCTGAATACTGGGAGCGCCTTGATTTCGAGCTTGGCATTATCCGCCATATGGGGTTTCCGGGTTACTTCCTGATCGTTTCGGACTTCATTAAATGGGCAAAAGAGCATGATATCCCGGTGGGACCGGGGCGTGGTTCTGGTGCCGGATCATTGGTGGCTTGGGTGCTTACTATTACAGACCTTGATCCATTGCGTTTTGGATTGCTGTTTGAGCGTTTCTTGAATCCTGAACGTGTGTCCATGCCCGACTTTGATGTCGACTTCTGTCAGGATCGTCGTCAGGAAGTGATCGAATACACCAAGCGTAAATATGGTGAAGACCGTGTGGCCATGATTATCACATACGGTACATTGCAGGCAAAGGCGGTTATCCGAGATGTTGGCCGCGTTCACCAATTGCCGTTTGGTCAGGTGGATAAACTTTCCAAACTGATTCCATTTAACCCAGCCAATCCGCCAACCTTGCAAGAAGCCATTGATGGTGAACCGAAGTTCAAACAGGAAATGCGGGACAATGAAGATGTCCGTAATCTTGTGGAAACAGCACTTGAGCTGGAAGGCTTATATAGAAACGCAGGTACGCACGCAGCGGGTGTAGTGATTGGTGACCGTCCTTTGGTCGAGCTCGCACCACTTTATAAAGACCCCAAATCAGACATTCCTGCCACCCAATTCAATATGAAGTGGGCTGAGCATAATGGTTTGGTGAAGTTCGACTTCTTGGGCCTAAAAACTCTTACAGTTATCCAACGTGCGCTTAAATTTGTTGAAAGCGAAGGTAAAGCACTAACCGAAAAATGGCACACTTTTGATGATGAAGAAGCTTATAAGTTGCTTTCATCAGGTGAAACACTTGGTGTGTTCCAGCTAGAATCGACTGGGATGAGAGATACGCTTCGGAAGGTGAAGCCGGACTGTATTGAAGATATTATCGCGCTTATTTCACTTTATCGTCCAGGGCCGATGAAAAACATCGATACCTATGTTGCTCGTAAGGAAGGGCGAGAAGAGATTGATTACCTTCATGATGATTTAAAACCTGTTCTGGAGGAAACTTACGGGGTTATCGTGTATCAGGAGCAGGTGATGCGTATTGCACAAATCCTTGCCGGATACTCACTTGGTGAGGCCGATCTTCTTCGTCGTGCCATGGGTAAGAAAAAACCGGAGGAAATGCTCAAGCAGAAGGTGCGTTTCCTAGAGGGAGCGGCAGAAAAGGGTGTCACCAAGGAACGCGCAGAGTTTATTTTTGAACTCGTGAATGAGTTTGCCGGATATGGTTTCAACAAATCGCACGCCGCTGCCTATGCCGTGATTGCATATCAAACAGCATACTTAAAAGCTAAGCATCCTGTTGAATTCCTTGCTGGGTCAATGAGTTTGGATCTGACAAATACGGAAAAACTTGCTGCGTTCTTCCAAGAAACCAAACGATTAAAAATTCCGGTCGTCACGCCGGATATAATGGCTTGTAATGCAGATTTTGATGTAAGAGATCAGAAAATTTACTATGCCCTTGGCGCAGTCAAAGGGGTCGGTAAAGAGGCTATGCTCGACGTAGAAAGAGCAAGAAATGAAAAGCCTTTTGAAAACCTGTTTGATTTTGCAGAGCGAGTAGATCCAAGACAGATAAATAGGCGAGTTTATCAGGCGCTTTCAAAATGCGGTGGATTTGATCAGCTTGAGAAAAACCGCTCGAGAGCATTTGAATCATCAGAACTATTGGCCGCAATGTCCAATACTGCGAACAAGGAACGGAACTCGAATCAAAACAGCTTGTTTGGGGATGAGCCACCAATGAGGCCGAAACTACCTAAAGCAGCGCCTTGGAGTTCGGAAAAAATTCTCGAAAATGAGCTTTCCAGCGTTGGCTTCTATCTTTCGGGCCATCCATTGGATGACATTTTAGAAGGGCCTGCGCGTGAACGAATCGTTTTATCTTCTCAAATGATGGAGTTGGGTAGAGAACGTGCCGCCCTAGAAATGATTGGGGTGGTAAAAATTCGGATGGAGAAACCGTCAATGAGTGGCGGAGGGAAGTTTGCTTATCTAACACTTTCTGATCCTTCAGGAGAATTTGAACTGTTTGTTGCTCCTGAAGTGCTCGCTGAAACACGCGATTATTTTGAAGTTGGCAATCGCGTGAACGTGCACGTAAAAGTTCGTCGTAAAGACGATGAGTTGCGATTCTCCGTTGATGGTGCGCGTCCTTTAGATAAAGCTGCTTTAGGGGCTCCTGCAAGATTGTGCGTTAGGGTAGGAGACATTGCCAGCATGGAACAATTGGCGGAAGTTGCGATGAAGTTACGTGAAGTTTCATGCCAGACAATCGGTACTATACAAATTGAAATTCCACTAGAAGATCAACGCCTGATTACGCTGGAGTTGGATGGGCATTATCCGATGGATTACGCGGCAATGTCTGCGCTGAAATCTGTTGTTGGTGTAGAGAGAGTGACACCGATCGCTGCCTAATTAAGAATGATTTGAATTGGTGGGTTGCCAGTTTCAAAAAAATGAGTATAAGCGCGCTTAATCCCGACACGCAGGTTATTTTCCGGTGCTGAATAGTTCGGCCAGCCTGCGGCGGCTAACCGGATAGGAAAATTGATATGGCTCTTCCTGAGTTTACTATGCGCCAGTTGCTAGAAGCTGGTGTACATTTTGGTCACCAAAAACACCGCTGGAATCCTAAAATGGATCGCTACATTTTTGGTGTTCGTTCTGGCATTCACATTCTAGACCTTTCACAAACTGTTCCTCTTTTGCACCAAGCATTGGTACAGGTTCGTGACACTGTTGCTAAAGGTGGACGTGTTCTTTTCGTAGGAACTAAGCGTCAAGCATCTGAATCAGTAGCTGAAGCAGCTGAACGTTCAGCTCAATACTTCATGAACGATCGTTGGTTAGGTGGAACTTTGACTAACTGGTCAACAGTTTCAAACTCAATCAAACGTCTTCGTGAGCTTGATGACCTATTGTCACAAGGTGACGGAACTGGTCTTACTAAGAAAGAATTGTTGAAGCTGACGCGTGAGCAGGAAAAACTTCAGCGTACTCTTGGTGGTATTCGCAATATGGGTGGGCTTCCATCAATCATGTTCGTGATCGACACAAACAAAGAATCTATCGCAGTTAAAGAAGCTAAAAAGCTTGGTATTCCGGTAATCGCTGTTGTTGATACAAACTGTGATCCTGATGAAGTTGATTTCCCAATTCCAGGAAACGATGACGCGACACGCGCTATCCAACTTTACACTAACTTGATTGCTGATGCAGTTCTTGATGGACTTGCAGAATCTTCTATGGAACTTGGTGTAGATCTTGGTGAAGCTGAAGATATTTCTGAAGTAGCATTGGCTGCTGAAGAAGTTGAAGCTGCAGCACCTGCTGAAGAAGCACCAACAGAAGAAGTAAAAGAAACAGAAGCGCCTACTGAAGGTGCTTAAGTTAAAGCTTTAAAGAAAATCACCACTCATTTATCCTTAGAGAGGTAACTGAAAATGGCCGCAATTACAGCTGCACTCGTAAAAGACCTGCGCGAGAAAACTGGCGCAGGAATGATGGACTGTAAAAAAGCACTATCTGAAAACGATGGTGACGTAGATGCAGCGATCGATTGGCTTCGTGCTAAAGGTCTTTCCAAAGCTGCCAAAAAAGAGGGCCGCGTCGCAGCCGATGGTCTAGTTGGTGTTGCAGTGGACGGCACTACTGGTGCTGTTGTTGAGGTTAACGCCGAGACAGACTTCGTTGCTCGTAACGAGACTTTCCAAGAAGCTGTGACTGGAATTGCCAAAGCTGCTATTGCTGTAAAAGGCGATGTAGACGCTCTTGCCGCTGCACCTGCTGTAGACGGTGGTGAAGGCTCTATCACTGATCAACTAAAGCGTATGGTTGCTACAATCGGTGAGAACATGAACCTTCGTCGTTCAGCTGGTATCTCAGTAGATAAGGGTGCAGTTGCATCTTATATCCACTCAGCAACAGTTGATGGTCTTGGTAAAATCGGTGTTGTCGTTGGTCTTGAATCAGAAGGCGATTCCGCAGCTCTGGTTGAAGTTGGTCGTAAAGTAGCGATGCACATTGCTGCGACAAACCCACTAGCAGCGACTAAAGATGAGCTAGACCCAGAAGCAGTTGAGCGTGAGCGTCAAGTTCTGACTGAGCAAGCACGTGAATCTGGTAAGCCTGAGAACGTTATCGAAAAAATGATCGAAGGTCGCATCCGGAAATTCTACCAAGAGGTTGTTCTTGTTGAGCAAGCTTTTGTAATGGACCCAGATGTAACTGTTGGTAAGTTTATCGAAAACGCCGCTAAAGAAGCTGGTGCGCCAGTGTCTCTGAAAGGCTTTGCAATGCTTCGCCTTGGTGAAGGTATTGAGAAAAAAGAAGAAGACTTTGCTGCTGAAGTTGCTGCTGCAACTGGACAATAAAGTTCTAATTCGACCTTGAATTGAAGCGGGGGTAGGCGATAAGTGTCTACCCCCGCTTTTTTATGGACGGGTATAAATTGCTAAGGGCAGGTAAAACGCTATGACATCTCAAACACAATCTCCAAAGTACAAACGTGTACTCCTCAAGATTTCTGGTGAAGTTTTAGCGGGTAAGAGCGAACCGGGTGTAGATAAATTCGGTATAGATATGGATGCTTGTTTTCCTATCGCCAAGGAAATCAAAGAAGCTATCGATGCAGGCACTGAAGTATGTCTTGTAATTGGTGGCGGAAATATTTTTCGTGGTCTTAAAGGTGTTGGCCAAGGTATGGAACGCGCTCAGGCAGACTCAATGGGAATGCTCGCGACGGTGATGAATGCACTTGCGATGCAGGGTGCGCTTGAAGAAATTGGGATACCAGCACGCGTTCAAAGTGCTGTTGAAATGCCTAAAATATGTGAACCATTTATCCGCCGTCGTGCAATTCGTCATATGGAAAAGGGACGAGTTGTAATTTTTGCTGCTGGTACAGGTAACCCTTATTTCACCACAGATACTGGGGCAGCCCTGCGTGCCGCTGAAATGGGGTGTGATGCTATGCTTAAAGGTACCCAGGTGGATGGTGTTTACACAGCGGATCCTAAAACAAACCCAGATGCAACACGCTATGATAACCTTGCTTATATGGATGTTTTGAATAAAGACCTTCGCGTTATGGATGCGACTGCTGTAAGCTTGATGAAAGAGAATCACATTCCGATAGTTGTGTTTTCAATTCACAACAAAGGATCACTTGCAGAGGTTCTAGCTGGTAACGGTGTTTGCACAGTCATCGAGAACTAGTTACACCTACCTCTGGCCAAAAAGGAAAATATTATGTCTGTAGATATGAAAGATTTGGAGCGCCGAATGGAAGGTGCCGTTACTTCGCTTAAATCAGAGTTTGCAGGACTTCGAACAGGCCGCGCTTCAGTGAACCTATTAGATACTGTAATTGTTGAAGCCTATGGTGCTCCAACACCATTGGCACAAGTCGCATCGATTTCAGTCCCAGAGCCTCGTATGTTGGCTGTGAATGTATGGGATGCGTCTGTTGTGAATGCTGCAGATAAAGCAATCCGAGATGCTGGACTTGGCTTAAACCCTGTTATGGATGGTCAAAACCTTCGGATTCCTATTCCCCCTTTGAATGAAGAACGCCGTGCAGAGCTCGCAAAGCTTGCTGGAAAATATGCAGAGTCTGCTCGCGTTGCCATTAGAAATGTTCGCCGCGATGGTATGGACGCCATTAAGAAAATGGAAAAAGACAGCGAAATCTCTAAGGATGAGCAAAAGTCAATGGAAGATGAAGTTCAAAAATTGACAGATAAAATTATCTCGTCCGTCGATGCTAGTGTAAAATCAAAAGAAGAAGAGATTATGCAGGTATAGTCTGTTGTCTCTAATCGCTTCCACAACTCCTATTGCTGATCATTCGAAGGTCGGTGATGAAGGGCATAGTCCCAAACACATTGCCATTATAATGGATGGCAATGGCCGGTGGGCGCAATCTCGGGGGCTTCCCCGTGTTGCCGGTCACAAAGAGGGTGTTGAGGCTGTTAGGAGGACCGTTGATGCGTGTAAGAAGCTTGATGTTGAGCATTTGACAATCTTCTCTTTTTCGACAGAAAATTGGAGGAGGCCACAAACTGAGATTGATGCTCTATTTGGCCTTCTAAAATTGTTTGTGAAAAAAGATCTTGCTCGCCTTCATAAAGAAGGGGTTCGGATTCGAATAATTGGTTCGCGTGAAGGTTTGCCTTCCGACGTGTTGAAATTAGTTTATGAATGCGAAGAAAAGACCAAGAACAACTCAGAATTTAATGTTAATATAGCTTTCAATTATGGAGCTCGAGCTGAGATTGTTGAAGCAACCAGGGCTATTGCTGAAGATGTTGCTAAGGGTTGCTTAAAGGCAGATTCTATTACAGAAGCGACCTTGCAAAGTAGAATGTGGACACAAGATTTACCGGACGTCGATTTATTGATCCGAACAAGCGGTGAATTGAGAATAAGTAATTTCTTACTTTGGAGTATCGCGTACTCAGAGTTGTTGTTTTTGGATGTACTATGGCCAGATTTTGGTCGAGCTGACTTGGAGCAAGCTATAGATGACTTCAAAAACCGTAACAGACGATTTGGCGGAATCAACGAGTCAGCAAACCAAACAGCCTGACAATTCTTCCTCTGAGACCGACAAAATCCGAAAACCAATCTTTGGAAATTTCTTCAAACGCGTCGTCGCAGCCATTTTGCTGGCACCGTTATGTATCTGGTCCGTTGTGCAGGGAGGCGTAGCATTCCTCATTGTAACTGGCATTTGTGCAATTATCGCTTCATTTGAATGGTCTTTCATGGTTTCCCGTGAGCAGGTTCAGTGGAAAAGACTTCTATTAAGCGCAATCATGTCAATTAGCGCATTGACTGCCATCTATGCCGGGTCATCCGGAATTCAGATGGTACTAGCAATTTCGGTATTTGCTGCTGGTTTAATGTGGGTGCTGGGCCAAGGTTTCAAAATTCATCCCTTAAGTTTGGCATTTGGTGCAGTCTACACAAGTTTACCTTTTGGAGCTTTTGTATTTCTCCGAGAATCTTCAGAAAACTCTCAACTCATGATGTTTGCAATTTTTGCTATAGTGTGGGGAACTGATACTGCTGGGTATCTTGCTGGTAAGGCGTATGGTGGCCCACTGCTTGCGCCTAAAAATAGTCCGAACAAAACATGGACCGGTGCTATAGGTGGGGTGATATATGCCGGTCTAGCGGGTGCAGCAGTGGCTAATTTAACTCAGTCTCCATTGTGGTTGTGGTTGGTTTGGTCAGTCTTCCTTTCAATCGCAGCACAACAAGGAGATCTATTAGAGTCCATGTTTAAACGAAAATTCGGCATAAAAGATATGTCGAACGTAATTCCCGGGCATGGGGGTTTATTAGATAGACTGGATGGACTGATGGCAGCGATTACAGTTGCAGCTTTCTTCAGTTTGTTTTTTCCGAGTTTAATTCAAAAGCTCCTGGGAGAATAACTTGGCTCAAACAAAAAGAGTTTCATTGCTTGGGGCTACGGGATCCATTGGCAATTCCACGTTGTCGCTGTTGAAGCAACGTTGTGATGAAATGCCTGATTTCAAAGTTGTTTCGTTAACGGCTCAAAAAAATGTAGAAGCCTTAGCTTTGGCTGCGATTGAAACAAAAGCGGAATTTGTTGCGATTGCTGATGATGCTAAATATTCACGGTTGAAGGAATTACTGCATGGTTCAGATACAGAAGTAGGAGCAGGCGAAGCTGGGCTTAATGATGCAGCAGCTCGCGAATGCGATACTTTGGTTTCTGCTATCACCGGAGCAGCTGCTTTGAGACCGACTTTAGAGGGAGTTAAGCAGGGGGCCAATATTGCGTTGGCAAATAAAGAGAGCATTGTTTGTGCAGGAAAATTATTTTTAGAAGCAGCACGCAAGTTTAATTCCAAAATACTTCCAGTGGATTCTGAGCACAATGCTATTTTCCAAGTATTAGACAATGAAAAACGTGTTGAAAAACTCATTTTAACCGCATCAGGCGGACCTTTTCGAACTACGTCATTGGAAGAAATGAAATTGGCCACGCCTGAACAAGCTGTGGCTCATCCAAACTGGTCAATGGGTGCTAAGATTTCCGTTGATAGTGCGTCGATGATGAATAAATCATTGGAATTAATTGAAGCTCATTATCTATTTGAAATGCCACAAGAGAAGATAGATGTTCTTATTCACCCACAATCGATTATTCATAGCTTAGTTTCATATGATGACGGCTCCGTCTTGGCGCAGTTAGGCATGCCTGATATGTGTACGCCTATATCTTACGCGTTATCATGGCCAACAAGAATGCCAGTTCCCGGTGTGGAAAGACTGGATTTAGGAAAAATAGGCAATCTTTCCTTTGAGAGACCTGACCTTAAAAAGTTCAAAGCACTGGAAATCGCCAGACAAGCATTGGAAATGGGAAGTTGGGGGCCCAATGTATTTAATGCAGTAAATGAAATAGCAGTTGAAGCATTTTTGAAAAAGAGGATTGGCTTTATTGATATTACGAGTACAACAGAGAAAGTACTCAATAGATTTGCTTCAAACGAGTTTGGAATAATGACTGATCCCGTTAACTTTGACGACGTGTTTGAATTAGACAAGCAAGCAAGAAGGATCGCTGAAGAACAGATTCAGGCATAAGCCCTGCATGTTCTCAGCACAAAAGTAGATTTCTAAGGATCAGCATTCGGTATGGATCTCATTTTAGGCCAACTTGCACAAATATTTTCTATAGTATCATCTGTGGTTCCATTCATAGTAATGATCGGTGTTGTAGTCACAATACATGAGCTAGGACACTATTGGGCTGGTAGGTCGTTTGGTGCGGCTGTCGAATCATTTGCGTTTGGTTTTGGTAAGTCGATCTTTGAAAAATCTGATAAAAATGGGACGAGGTGGCGAGTAAATTGGTTGCCATTAGGCGGTTTCGTAAAATTTGTTGGTGAAGCAGCCGAGCTCGATAAGTCCAATTCAGGCTCAGTTCTACCTATTGGTCGGCCATACAAAGAATTGGCGGCATGGCAGCGTGTTATAGTCTCCTTAGCTGGGCCTATCGCAAATTTCATATTGGCAATTGTTTTGTACGCATTTATTTTCGCGCAGGGGAAACCTGTATACGGCGATGTAACCGTTCTAGAAGTTCTAGAAGGCGGTGCGGCTTATGAAGCTGGCTTGCTTGTGGATGATGTCATTGTGGCGGTTGATGGTAAAACCATATCCAGTTCCAACGAGCTGATCGAGGCTGTTGCCTACAGCGCAGATGAGCCAGTAGAACTTCTCATAAGACGAGATGTTGAACAGTTAGATATAACGGTTGTTCCAAAGCGAGAGATTTTTGTTAATGAACGCCTTGGAATAGAAGATGAAATAGGACGAATTGGGATTCATATGAGTGCTCAACTTTTGTCTATAGATAAAGTTTCTGTTTCTGAAGCGATCTCGCTGGGAGCTGATCAAACAGCAAATGTGATCAGAAAAACCATAAAAGTGCTAAAGCGCCTTATTTTCGGCAAAGATAGCTTTGAGAAGATGAGAGGTCCATTGGGAATGGGCGATATTGCTGACCGTGTTGTGGACAGCAATATGAAGCGAACAGATATTAGTCTAAAGGATAGATTAGATAACACATTTTGGCAGATGCTTGAATTGATAGCGATGTTTTCGGTGAGTATAGGCTTTTTCAACTTACTGCCGATTCCAATGCTTGATGGCTATTCAGCATTGTTAGGAATGTACGAAACAATAGTGGGATCAGAAGTTTCTCTGAGATTTCAGGAATATCTTCTGCGCGGGGGGCTTGCAGTGGTTGGAGTTTTCTTTATCGCTGTAACTTGGAATGATTTAAAGCGGCTTGGGCTGCTTGATGTTTTTGGCGGTATGTTGTCATAAGTCTTTTGTCCGACGTGGCATAGCGCTTTGAAACGTGTAGAGGATATGAGTATGCGATCTTTGTTTGCAGGTGCACTTGCATTAACTACCTCAGCTGCGGCTTACTTCGCTGTTGCTGAAATGAGTGGCTCGTATGTCTCTCGTGCTCAAACAGCAAACCAAGACGCAATTTCACGAATCCTTGTTGAAGGTAACCAAAGAATCGAGACACGCACTGTTTTGTCTTATCTGTTGGTAGAGCCGGGAGATTCATTTGATTCTGAACGTTTGGATTTGTCTCTAAAAACTCTCTTCGCAACACAACTGTTTGCAGATGTTTTATTTGAAAAAAATGGTTCTGAGCTGATCGTACGCGTAAGTGAAAACCCCATCATCAACCAAGTGATTTTTGAGGGTAACAGCTCTATTCGTGATGATAAACTCGAGGAAGAAACTGAAGCGGCACCCCGTGAAGTATTTACTCAGGCTCGGGTTCAACAAGACGTTCAGAAAATTCTGGAAGCCTACCGTCGCGCTGGTAGGTTTGCGGCATCAGTAAACCCAACTTACAAGCCATTGGCTCAAAATCGGGTGGATCTAATTTTTGAGATCACTGAGGGACCTAAAACCGGTGTGAAGTCGATTAACTTTATCGGTAATGAAGTTTTCAAGGACAGCAAACTACGTTCTGAACTAGTGACACGCCAATCACGTTGGTGGCGGGTGTTTGAATCAAATGATAACTTCGACCCAGACAGAATGGAATATGATCGTGAACTGCTGCGACAATTCTATACGAATCAGGGATTTGCAGATTTTCGGGTAACTTCTTCAGTTGCTGAACTGACGCCTGATCAAAAAGATTTCTACATGACCTTCACTATTGATGAGGGACCACTGTATGAGTTTGGCGAAATCGATGTTGAAACGACATTAGAGAAGCTTTCGACCCAGAGATTAAAGGCGATTGTACCCACTCGTACAGGCCGCCTCTATGAGGCTGATTTGATTGAGAATGCTGTAGAGGCTATTACATTCGCTGCTGGTAGTGCTGGGTATGCATCTGTAGACGTCAAGCCACAAATCGATCGAGATCCCGAAACACAAAAGGTCAATGTTACTTTTGTTGTCGATGAAGGGCCTCGAGTTTATGTCGAACGCTTAGATATTATTGGAAATACTCAAACTCTTGATCACGTTGTGCGACGCGAATTGTTACTTGCGGAAGGGGATGCTTTTAATAGAATCCTTCTTGATCAGTCAAGAAATCGTATTCGCGGATTAGGGTTCTTTAAAGACGTTGAAATCACAGAAGAGCCGGGTTCTGCTCCTGATAAGACAATTGTAAAAGTGGCTGTTGAAGAACAACCAACGGGTGAGCTTGCGTTTTCTGTAGGTTATTCATCTGCCGACGCGTTCTTAGTGTCAATTTCCGCAACTCAAAGAAACTTCAGAGGTCGCGGACAATCCGTAACGGCCAATATTCAGTCTTCTCAATTCCAAGAAAATTACGAATTTAGATTTACTGAGCCTCGTTTTCAGGGCCGGAACATGGCAGCAGGTGTCGACTTGTTTGCGAACAAGACAGACTATCTAAGAATTGCCAACTATTCGAATAGTGTTATTGGAGCAGGGCTGCGTGTGGGCTTCCCGTTGGGAAACCGAACACAACTCGGTCTTAGATATAATCTCCGTCAGGATGACCTAGTGTTGGCGCAACGAAATGCTGATGGCACAAGGTCTGAAATCGAGAGTAGAGCCCAATGTTTGCTTACAAATACTATTGGGCTATGTGATCAATTAGGAGAGAAAATTACATCTTCACTAGGTTATTCTTTGGTTCGAGACCACAGAAATGACCCAATAAACCCAACCGGTGGTTATAGAATTAGCTGGAACCAGGACATAGCTGGTTTGGGTGGAGACGTTAATTATTTCAAACAAGAATTAAATGCGACAACGTACAAAGGCATAGCCCCAGGATTTACACTGACCGCTGGTGTAAAAGCCGGATATATTGAGGGTTGGAATGACGACAATATTCGCGTCAACAACCGTTTTTACAAAGGTGGAAACTCATTTAGAGGATTTGACACAGCGGGTTTAGGTCCCCGCCAATCGAGGGTTATTACCGAGCTGGATGTTCAAAACTTCGCAGCCGCACCTACGGATGCGGCATTTAGCCAAATCTTTTTCCGCGAAGATCAAAATGGGAATGCAACAATTCCCACCTTGGTTACAAACGACGTGAACGGAAATGCTTTAACTAGGCTCGCGGTGCTGAATGATGCTGGACAATTGGTTGCTGCGGAAGCTGGTGCAACAACTTCGGCTTACGGACGTGTGTCTGTAAATGACGACGGATCTTTATCAACTGCTCAACTTCAGGCAAAAGGGAATGCTCTCGGCGGGAAGGCATTTGCGATTGGTAGCGTAGAACTAACTCTCCCAATTCCTTTCGTTCCCGAAGAAATGGGAATAGGGGCTGCGCTGTTTACAGACTTTGGTAGTGTTGGTTATCTAGACGACCAAGATCTGGATACATCTACAACAGATTTTGTTCAAACATTCGGCCCAACCGGCTTTGTAAGAAGCCAAGCCTCTATCGATGATCAATTCAGCCTGCGTGCAAGTGCAGGGGTAAGTGTCTTCTGGGACTCTCCATTTGGTCCTATTAGATTTGATTTCTCACAAATTCTTGCAAGTGAAGATTATGACCGGACGGAAAACTTCCGGTTTAGTACTCGGACCCAATTCTAGGAAATTCAGAACATGTCCATTAAAAAATTATTCGTAGCGTTTTCAGCGTTGTTCTTGGTTTCTCCAGCATTCTTGCAGGCAGCAGCTCAGACAAATGTGATGGTAATCGATCAAGCAAAGATCATGACTCAATCAAAAGCTGGAAAAGATATTTCTAAAAAGCTGCAAAACATAGCTGAACAGATGAACAAGGAATTGAAACCTACTGCGGACTCATTGCAGGCAGAAGGAAAGTCACTTCAAACAACACTTGCACCTCTAAACCAAAACGCAATTGCTCAAGACAAAGCTTTGGTAACGCGCATTCAAAACTTTGAAAAACGTCGTGTAGAACTGCAGAAAACACAGCAAAAACGAGCTGCAGAACTTGAACTTACGAAAAGAGACGCTTGGAACAAATTTTTCCAGGCCTTGGAGCCTGCACTTAAAGATGCAATTGCTGAATCAAATGCTGATATCGTGATCGACCGCTCATCTACTATTCACACTGGTGAAGGTGTCGAAAAAACTGATTTGATCATCTCAAAGTTAGATGCTTCTACGCCAACTATCGCAGTCACGAAGCAATCTCTTCCTGCACCTACGAAACAGTAAATACACTGGACGGCTAAAGTGTTAGATGAACGTTTCTATGAAATCCTAGCTACGCCAAGTCTGAATGATTTGGCGTTAGCTGGAGGAGCAACAATAGCTCAAGAAGCAGAAAATGCGGTTTCATTAAATTCGTTCGCAAATGCTCAATCTGGTGATCTTACTTTTTTAGAAAGTGGCAAAGGTATAGACCTTAATGAATGCAGTGCATCGGTGTGCATTGCACCTGAGGAATTGGCAAATTCCTTTCCAAGCTCTACCTCAGTGCTGGTTTCAAAAACGCCTCGGTGGAGTTTTAGCAAGGCTGCTTTACTGTTAGCTGTTCCGCGCAGTTTTTCATCGAGTTCGGCAGTAGTATCTGATTCAGCAAAAATCTCACAAAGTGCACTGATTGCGCCAAATGTTACAATTGGCGATGATGTAAGTATTGGTGATAATACGAAGATTGCACCTGGGACTGTTATTTGGCCAGGTGTGAAAATTGGGAAAAATTGTTTTATAGGGTCTAATTGTACCATTAGATCTGCCCTCATTGGCGATAACGTCACGATCTATTCTGGCGCAACTATAGGTGAGGCAGGGTTTGGTCTTTCAATAGGCCCAGACGGTGCAATGGACACGCCTCATTATGGGCGCGTTATACTTCAAGATTATGTTTCGATAGGTGCAAACACTTGTGTTGATCGAGGTGTTTTCTCAGACACGTCGATACTTGAACGGTCTAAAATTGATAATCTGTGTCACATTTCTCACAATGTTGAGATAGGTGCTCATTCGGTTATCGCTGCTCATAGTGGTGTAGCAGGTTCTACACGTATCGGGTCTGGTACACAAATTGGTGGTGCAAGTAGTATTGCCGATCATTTGGTTATCGGGAAGAAGGTAAAAATCGGTGGAAATTCAGGCCTTATGTCGAACATTCCAGACGGTGAAACATGGGCAGGATATCCGGCTAAACCAATAAAAAAATGGCTTAGAGAAAGTGTCTGGCTCTCTAACCAAATTAAGAATAAAAACACCAAATAAATATTCGTACACTTTCGTGGAACGAAGACCGTTTTCATAAGGATACCCGGATATGGCAGTGAATATTCACTCTCATGCATTTGTAGAAACTGGTGCTCAACTTGGCGAGAATGTTACCATCGGCCCGGGCTGTGTGGTTGGCAGTAAAGTCAAAATTGGAGACGACAGTGTATTACATAGTCAGGTTGTAATTGCTGGAAATACCAGCATAGGGAAACGTGCAAATATTTATCCATTTGCGGCTCTTGGACACCCTCCACAAGATTTCAAATACAATGGTGAAGATACATTGCTCATTATTGGTGATGAAGTAACGGTTAGAGAACACGTCACCATGCATTTAGGGACGACTGCAGGGCATGGCGAAACTCGAGTAGGAAACAACGGCTACTTTATGGTTGGGTCTCATATCGGTCACGATTGCATTGTTGGCAACAATGTTACTTTTGCAAACAATGCAACATTAGGTGGACAAGTTAGTGTAGGCGATCATGTCATAATGGGTGGTCTATCTGCGGTTCATCAGTTTTGTAGAGTCGGAAAGCATGCCTTTATCGGTGGCGGTGCTCCTGTAACAGGAGATGTCATCCCATACGGAATGGTAGATAATCACGGTCGATTAGCTGGATTAAACTTGGTGGGATTAAAACGTCGAGGTTTTGGCAGAACTGAAATCAATGATTTAAGAACTGCATATCGCTTGTTTTTCGCGTCAGAAGGTACGTTCCAAGAGCGAATTGATGATGCTGCCAGATTGTATGAAGATCAAGAATTAGTCATGGAGATGGTAAGCTTTATTCGTGATGGAGCAAATCGTCACTTATGTTTGCCGAAGTAAGTATTATTCATGCCCTCAAACAAGCTCGGTCTTATCGCTGGAAGTGGTGATCTCCCACTATCATTAGCTAATCATGCGAAAGCAGAAGGTCGTGATGTCTTCATCGTGGGCATTGCCGGATTTGCGGAAGACAAATTACTCAACCAATTTGATCACAAAGTTATTTCCGTTGGAGAGGTTGGTAAGCAACTTAAAGCATTGAAAGAAGCCGATGTTGATGAAGTGTGCTTTGCGGGAATAGTTAAGCGTCCCGATTTTCAAAACCTTAAATTGGATGCAAAAGGATTATTTATTCTACCCAAAGTTATCGCTGCTGCCTCTCAAGGCGACGATGCGCTATTGCGGGTACTTGTTCAAACAATTGAAGGCGCTGGGCTTAAAGTTGTCGGCGCGGATGATGTCTTGTCCAACTTATTAGTTGAAGCTGGTGCTTTAGGAAAAATTACGCCCAACCAACAAGATATCAAAGATATTGAAAAGGCTGCAGATATAGCAGCTCAAATAGGCAAATTAGATATAGGTCAGGGCGCGATTGTTTGTGATGGATTGGTTCTAGCAGTAGAAGCACAAGAAGGCACTGACTTGATGTTGGAGAGATGCGCGCTGCTCCCGTCTAATCTTCGTGGTACTGCAGATAAACCTCGTGGCGTCCTGGTGAAACGCCCAAAACCTGTTCAAGAACGACGTATTGATTTGCCGACCATAGGACTTCAAACTCTTAGAGGCTTGAAAGCTGCGAATTTGGCAGGAGTGGCCTTTGAAGCAAACTCAGCTTTATTAATAGATCGTGAAAAACTCATTGAATACGCTGATTCAAACAACCTCTGGATCTACGGATTCGAAGCTTAGTTTTAGAAGTGGATTGAGGTCATGCACCTTTATTTTGTCGCCGCAGAACCATCAGGTGACGTGTTAGCCTCCGAAGTTATTCAAAAGATATCAATAACACATCCAGATACTTCTTTTTCTGGGGTTGGTGGGTCTCAGATGGCCTCACTCGGAATAACCAGTTTATTCGATACAAAAGAATTAGCAGTTTTTGGACTGCTTGAGGGAATAAAGGCGTTTAAAACTGTTAAAGCACGGGTTGAAGACACTGCTCGAGATATTGTTCAGAAAAATCCGGATGCTATCGTCTTGGTCGATTCATGGGGATTTATGTGGCGCGTTGCTCAGCGGGCAAAAGAATTGGGTTATGCTGGAAAGCGTATTAAGCTAATCGGACCTCAAGTTTGGGCAACACGGGCAGGCAGAGCGAAAACACTGGCAGCACATGTAGACCATTTACTCTGTATCCATGATTTTGAAGAACCTTTCTACAGACCTCACGGTTTGGATACAACTGTGATTGGAAACCCTGCGCTAGAGAGAGACTCACTCGGCAATGGAGCTGCTTTTCGAAAATCCCATGAATTGGCAGAGAAAGACACGCTACTTCTTTTATTATTAGGAAGCAGAAATTCGGAAATAAAAACGGTTGCTCCTATATTGATCGAGACTGCTAATGAGCTGTGCAAAAGGAATTCGGATGTTAAAGTCATTTGTGTTGCAGCTGATAGTGTCAAAGATCAAATTAGTGAGTTGAGTAAAACATGGCAATTTCCACATGCTCTAACAACGAACAACGATGAGAAATTAGACGCATTTGCTGCTTGTGATGTCGCATTAGCTTGTTCAGGTACCGTTACAACAGAAGTAGCTCTTCAAAATGTTCCACTGGTTATCGGTTACAAGGTTGGGTGGGTGACATGGGCAATTGCCCGACTTTTTTTGATGAAAGCAAAGTACATAACATTGTTGAATGTTGCTGCGGAAAAAGAAGTAGCAAAAGAATTTATTCAAACGCGTTTTACCACCAAAAGATTATTGGCTGCCTTGAATTCATTGATGAATAGCGATGAGGCGCGTCATCAACAAATTGAAGAACAAAATAAAGCGTTGGAACAAATGGGCAGAGGCGGTGAAGGCGCTTCCAATATATCTGCTCGTAAAATTGTAGAACTTGCATCAAAATAAAAGCCTGACCGTTTCCAGTCAGGCTTCAATTTAAATGAACCGAAACTAATTTTAGCGTTTGCTCACCGGCACATAGTCGCGGTTTGCTGCACCAGTATAAATCTGACGCGGACGACCAATACGTTGAGTTGGATCTTCAATCATTTCCTGCCATTGAGCAACCCAACCAACTGTACGAGCAAGTGCGAACAACACTGTAAACATCTCTGTCGGGAAACCCATCGCTTTCAATGTGATACCTGAATAGAAGTCGATGTTTGGATACAGGTTACGTTTAACGAAATACTCGTCTTCAAGTGCAATTTTTTCGAGTTCGATTGCAATAGGAAGAAGAGGGTCATTTGATGCGCCAACAGCATCAAGAACTTCGTGACAAGTCTTCTGCATTACCTTCGCGCGTGGGTCATAATTTTTATAGACACGGTGTCCAAAGCCCATAAGACGGAATGGATCATCTTTGTCTTTAGCTTTTGCGATGTATTCCGGAATACGCTCAACTGAACCAATTTCTTGAAGCATAGTCAATGCAGCTTCGTTTGCGCCACCGTGTGACGGCCCCCAAAGACAAGCAATACCCGCTGCGATACACGCAAATGGGTTCGCACCAGATGAACCTGCAAGACGCACTGTAGAAGTTGACGCATTTTGTTCGTGATCGGCGTGAAGGATGAAGATACGGTCCATAGCGCGCGCCATGACGTCTTGCACTTCATAATCTTCAGCAGGAACGGCGAAACACATCCGCAAGAAGTTTGCTGCATAGCCCAAGTCATTTCTTGGTGAAATAAACGGCTGTCCGATTGAGTATTTGTGAGCACGAGCCGCAATAGTTGGCATTTTAGCAATTAGGCGGTTTGCTGAAATGATGCGGTGCTGCGGGTCATTGATGTCTAGTGAATCGTGGTAGAAAGCAGACAGTGCACCAACTGCACCTGTCATAATCGCCATCGGGTGTGCATCACGACGGAATCCTTCAAAGAATCTGTCGAATTGCGTGTGGATCATAGTGTGGTGAGTAATTGTGTGTTTGTAGTCTGCCAATTCTGTTTGGCTTGGAAGTTCACCGTTTAGGAGAAGATAACACACTTCTAAAAAGTCAGATTGTTCAGCTAATTGGTCGATCGGGTAGCCACGGTGAAGAAGAGTACCTTTGCCACCGTCAATAAACGTAATTTGGCTTTCACAGCTAGCTGTTGATGTGAAACCAGGATCTAGTGTGAAATGGCCTGTTTGTTTGTTTAGTGAAGCAATGTCTACGACGTCAGGGCCGTGTGTTCCTGAATATACTGGAAGCTCTGCAGTTTTACCTGCGACCGTGAATGTCGCGGTTCCGTTAGGTTTGACTTTATTTTCCATTTTCTTATCGGCCCCTTATAAATTCGAGTTTGTGGTCAGTCAGATTGAGATTCAATCGCTAACCTTATCTAGTTGGTCTTTGATCCGGCTTAACGCTTCGTCGCGTCCTAGCCATTCCAGCACTAAACCGAGGTCAGGCGCTGGCGCACCGCCGGTGAGAGCGGCGCGTAAAGTTGGTCCAATCATTCCCATGCCGATTTCTTCATCCGCACAGAAGTTGGAAATTTCAGCTGTTAAAGCCGAATTTTCCCAATTTGATAAGTCCTTAAAACGAATAGTTAGCTTTGATAAGCGCTCTAAAGCGTCTTGAGACATCTTTTTCTTCAACTTGCCTGTAATTTCGATTGGACGAAGGTCTAACAAGAATTGTACTTGATTACCAAGTTCTTCGATTGTAGCCGCGCGTCCCTTGATATCAGACATTGCCGATCGAATACGTGATTTTTCCACATTAGACAATTGTGCAAAACCGTCGCGTTCAAATAGTAGGTCGCATAATCGATCGTCATCTGCTTGTGCTATATAGTGCGCATTGACAGATTTCATCTTGTCAAAGTCCAAACGACCTGGGGCTTTCCCTAAACCGTCTGTTCCAAACCATTCAATCGCTTTGTCTTGCGGAATGATTTCATCATCACCATGTGACCAACCAAGACGAAGGAGGTAGTTGTTCATGCCCTCTGGAAGGTAACCCATATCGCGATAAGCTTCGACCCCAAGTGCGCCATGCCTCTTTGAGAGCTTCTTTCCATCCGGTCCATGAATTAGGGGAACGTGTGCATATTTAGGCAAGTTCCATCCCATCGCCTGGTAAATTGGGATTTGGCGATATGTGTTCGCCAAATGATCATCACCACGGATGACTTGTGTAACACCCATATCATGATCATCAACTACAACTGCGATCATATATGTCGGCGTTCCATCGGCACGAAGAAGAACTAAATCATCAATGTTCTTTGTATCAACACCGACATCGCCTTGAACATCATCATTAAATTCGACTCGTCCATCATCTGGTGCCTTTAACCGCACAACGTAAGGCGAGCCTGGATCGTTTGGTTGTTTTCCATCGCGATAGGGCGATCTATATGGTGCAAGCAAAGCATCAGCTTCTGAACGTAGTTCGGCCGCTCTTGCTTCGTCACCCGATTTTATGGCCTCTTTGGCTTCTCTTCTCTTCGCTTCACCTTCATCCCGTCGTGCGGTTAATTCTTCTTGAGTTGTGTAACACTTAAAAGCGTGACCATTTTCAATCATTTGTTGAACAACTTCACGATGACGGTCAGCGCGTTGGAATTGAAAATATGGTTCGTCATCAGGTTTGATACCCAACCAATTTAAACCATCAAAAATCGCCTGTACGGCGTCTTCTGTTGACCGCTCGCGATCTGTGTCTTCAATACGAAGTAAGAATTTTCCATCATTGGCTTTTGCATAGAGCCAGTTGAATAAAGCTGTTCGTGCACCACCAATGTGTAGGTATCCAGTCGGCGAGGGGGCAAAGCGGGTGATTACCGTCATATCAACTTTCATAAATTCATTTGATAGGGGCCAAGATCCGATTGCATTTTGGCCACACATATTCTTGCCACTGAAGAACACCAATGTTGTTAAAAGGGCAAGTGCTTACACGCTATATCCATACGAATTGATCGAAATTTTGTAAAAACATGAAGTTTCTAACCGAATTTCTAGATCAACACGCGTTAAGATGGTCATTTTTATATCCCATCAGCTTCGTAATTGGAATCGCGACTTATTTAGAGCTATCTAGCGAACCTAATTGGGTTTTGGTGATGAGCTGTATCCTGCTCAGTGGATTAGTTCGGCAGATAATAAAAAGTCGTCAGTCAGTTCTTCTGGCTGCTCTGATAAACATCGTTTTGTGCTATTTAGCTGGTTTTTCTGTAGCCAAAATCAAAACAAATTGGGTTGCTGCACCAAAGATAATAGAAAAAATCGGTCCAGTTTCCTTAGAAGGACGCCTTGATGAGATCCAAGGAGGGAGAAATGGAAATCGCCTAAAAATTGAAGTAGGTGCCATTACCGGAATACCTAAACTTGATACGCCACATTTTGTTCGAGTCACCCAGAAAGAAGACACTGAACTCCTTCCTGGTAGAGAATTAAAATGTTTAGTATTTTTGTCTCCTCCGCCCAAACCTCAAATACAAGGCGACTTTAATTTTGCTAGATTGGCATACTTTCAAAAGATAGGAGCCGTTGGATTTGTATTGGGAAAATGTAAACCGCAGGCTACTTCAAACCTTTCCGAAGAAAACTTCGTTCAAAAAGCAAAGACACGTATCGCTTCTATAAGGCGAGAAATTTCGATCTACATTCTAGAAACTCTAGGTGAAAAATCAGGGGGAATCGCTTCAGCAATAATTACAGGGGACCGAAGTTTTTTAAAACCTGAAGATCAAGACGCATTAAGGACGATTGGCCTAGCGCATCTGCTAGCAATATCTGGCCTGCATATGGGCCTAGCGGCTAGTGTGTTTTACTTTCTTTCTCGTATAATGGTTACTTTTATAGAGCCATTGGCGTTGAGAGTTCCTATACAGAAAGTTGCCGCGGTTAGTGCTTTGTTGGGCGCTTCGACCTATCTTCTATTATCTGGCGGTTCAGTCGCAACACAGCGAGCCTATATTATGACGGTAGTTGCGCTTTGGGCCGTAATTTTAGATCGTCCTGCTTTTTCATTAAGGACGTTAGCAGTTGCATTTGTCATTGTCGCGATTCTGCAGCCAGAAACTGTTTTGTCGCCAGGTTTTCAAATGTCCTTTGCTGCCACAGCAGCGTTAATTGCTGTGTATGAAAACTGGAGGCTCTATCGGACGGCTAATCTAGCTTTAAAGCTCTGGAATGGGTTTCTGACGCTAACTGTAACATCTATAACTGCCTCTATGGCAACAGCACCTTTTGCTGCTTATCATTTTCAGCAGATCGCGCCTCTAAGTATTCCAGCAAATCTCTTGGTCATGCCAATTGTTAGTTTGTGGGCTGCACCTTCTGCAGCATTTGCATTGGTCTTTGCTCCTATTGGTCTTCAAGAACCGTTTTTGCATAGCTTCGGGAATGCTTTGGAGTTGATTTTAGATCTTTCAAGAGAATTGCAGACCCTTTCTCCTGAAATACGCGATGTTTCTCTCACTGCTAATAATTTCATCCTTTTCATTACTGCTGTGATAGCGGGGATCATTCTTAAAAAATACTATAAAATTCTAGGGTTAGGCTTGTTCGTAATTGCGGCGTACATGTCTTTTGATCCAATTATACCAATTTTATATTCCACAAATTCAGGTATTTACATAAAGGAGGGAGATAGTTGGGTGCATGTCATTCATGACAAAACTGAAAGCTCTAATTTAGCCCCCATGCGTTTAAAAGACCTTATAAAAGGGACAAAGAAACTCTCAGCTGATGATAAACCAATGGCCATAAATAATGAATCCTATACGGCGGATTTATCTTTTGTGAGTTGCTCAATTAAAAGCAATTCAAACCTTTCAATTCGATTGAAGAAAAAGGCCGGTGGGCCGGATGAAAGATGCATTTCAATTAATCTTGAAAATCCGAATGAACAACTTTCTGTATTACTAGAAAGTGAGAACTTTAAAATTACAAGAAGCGTCCCTCACAAGCGCCCATGGACTGAATAGGGCGCGTAAATTTTAAGGCTAGCCTTAGTGATATTGTCTTACAAGAGCTACCAACTTTCCTTGAACCCGCACCTTGTCTGGACCGAAAATACGAGTTTCATAGGCAGGGTTTGCAGCTTCAAGAGCTATGGATCCATTGCGTTTGCGAATGCGCTTTAGTGTGGCTTCTTCTTCGTTGACCAAAGCGACAACTATTTCGCCAGATGTGGCTGTGTCGCCTTTTTTGAGGATGACGATATCACCATCGAGGATACCTGCATCAATCATTGAATCACCTTGAACTTCCAGTGCAAAGTGATCATCCGCGTTCATGCCTCCTGTCGGAGCAGCAACACGATCGGTTTCATTTTGAATGGCCGCGATAGGCACACCGGCAGCAATACGGCCCAATACCGGAATAGTGTCGTTAGCTGCCATATTTTGGTTTGTTATCACCCCTTCATTAGCGATAATCGAAGGTTTGAAATTGCTTCTTCCTTGTGGTGGCGCAGACGGAGTCGCGCTCTCAGGTAGTTTTAATACTTCTATTGCTCGGGCGCGGTGAGGTAACCTTCTGAGAAAACCTCGCTCTTCAAGAGCAGTGATAAGTCTATGAATTCCAGACTTCGATGCCAGATCCAAAGCTGATTTCATCTCATCAAATGAAGGTGAAACTCCCGTTTCTTTGATACGTTGATGGATGAACAATAAGAGTTCACGTTGTTTGTTCGTAAGCATTTGAACCGCCAATCGATAATTTCGAGTCACGTAAAGTTCTACATGTGTTCTCGTTTTAGGTCAATCGTGGAACAAAAACTTATGAGGTGGAACGTAGAGTTTCTACAGTTTTGGAGGTTTTTCCAGATTTCATGAGGCTTTCACCAATTAAAAAACCTCTTGCTCCCGTTTTTCTCAATCTAGAAATGTCTTCCGCGTGTTTGATACCACTTTCAGAGATGAGCAGTTTATCGTCGGGTATCATGCTTGCTAAACGTTCCGTGGTTTCTAGTTCAGTAACCATCCGTTTGAGGTCTCTATTATTGACCCCCACGAGCGTGGAAGGGAGTGAAAGTGCCTGCTCCAACTCTTCCTCATTGTGAGCCTCGAGCAAAACGGACAATCCCAATTGATCAGCACATTGATGGAGATCAATAGCTTGTTGAGTATCTAAAACCGCCATAATGAGCAATATAGCATCTGCACCGGATGCTCTTGCTTCCAGCAATTGGAATTCATCGATCATGAAATCTTTACGCAACACTGGAATTTTAACAGCATTTCTGACTGCGACCATATCTTCAATCGAACCGCCAAAGCTTGGCATATCTGTCAAAACTGAAATGCACGCAGCACCTCCAATTTCATATGCTTGCGCTGTACCTGTTGGATCAGTCAGCATATTGATCTCACCGGCAGAGGGGCTTTTGCGCTTTATTTCACATATAAGAGCATTTTCGTCAGCTTTTGAAATATCGTGCATACGCTTTGCAAACCCACGCGGTGGAGTTTGTGTTAAAGCATCAGAATGAAGAGATTCCGCACTTCTTTGTTGCTTAAGTTGAGCAACTTCATCACGTTTATAGTCTATAATTTTATCTAGTGCGGTTTTCATTTATGCGTCTTTGTTTGATTGTTCTTTCAGCGCGTTCAATGCGTTTAAAGCGCTACCATTATCTATTGATTTCAGTGCAGATTTAACACCATCAGCATGGTTGTTCGCATTTCCGGATAGGTACAGTCCTGCTCCAGCATTTAGCGCTACTATATTCCGGAATGCGGATACCTTTCCGTTTAACAGCTCTTTTATAGCGTCAGCGTTTTCTTGAGGACTTCCACCTTTTAACTCGTCAAGTTGAGACAAAGGCATATCAAAATTTGTTGGAGAGATTGAAAACTCTCTGATCTCTTGTGGCGTCACTTCTACAATTTTAGTTGCAGAAGTCACAGTGATTTCATCCAGACCGTCATCGCCATGCACTATCCACGATTTACGAGTGCCTAGGCGTTGAAGCACCTCAGCAAATGGAATGAGCCAGTCCCGACTAAACACACCTATGATTTGGTTTTTTGCATTTGCTGGATTGGTAAGAGGGCCGAGCAAATTAAAAATAGTTCTGAGGCCCAACTCCTGACGTATCGGGGCAACGTGGCGCATGGCGGAATGATGCGAACGTGCAAACATAAAACCAACGCCCGCATTTTTAAGGCAGTTTTGAAATTGCTGTTCATTGATTTCTAGATTTACACCCAAGGCTTCCAGCACATCAGCTGATCCGGTCTTGGGTGGGACTGAACGATTACCATGCTTGGCAACGCGGCCACCAGCACCAGCTATGACGAGAGCTGCAGCTGTCGAAGTGTTAAGGCTCTTAAACGGTAAACCACCCGTTCCGCACGTATCAACTACATCATCTGGAGCAGCAACTTTCTTGGAATGTTTTCGCATGACCGATGCGGCAGCGAAGATATCGGAAGGGGTTTCCCCCTTAATTCGAAGAGCAACTAAGAAGCCTGAGATTAATACTGGGTCGACACTACCACTAAGAATCTCATCAAAACTATCAATTACGAGCTGTTCGTTAAGCTCTTCACCATCAGCCAGTGTTTTTATCGCTTCTCTAACAATGTCACTCATACCTGATTGCCTTACTTCGTCAGTTCTACAAAATTGTTGAGTAGGGCGTGTCCATATTCTGAGCCAATTGATTCAGGATGAAATTGAACTCCAAATATCGGACGTTCGACATGTGATACGGCCATTATTTCACCGTCGTCGGTTTCTGCTTCAATTTTCAAAACATTTGGAAGTCCCTGTCGTCTAACAGACAAGGAATGATACCTCACCGCATCAAAGGTTTCAGGAATACCTTCAAACATATTCCCGTTTCCATGGGTCACAGTTGAAACTTTTCCATGTAGAATTTCTTGGGCCGAAACAACTTGCCCACCAAATGCTTCACCAATAGATTGATGTCCCAAACATACACCAAAAATCGGTAAGTTATCAGGTGCAGACTTTAGAAATTCGAGGCAAACACCAGCATCTTTGGGCGCTTTAGGACCAGGAGATAACACTACGCCATCGGGTTTTTGATTTAACAGTTCTTCAACGGTAAATTTGTCATTGCGAACTACATTCGTGTGCGCACCTAGTTCTTCAAGATAGTGAACCAAATTCCATGTAAAACTATCATAGTTATCGATCACAAGAATGTTTGGTTTTGTATCAGATTTGATGTTTTTGCTCATCTGTTTGCACCATCATATCTTGCTGCTTCTTGTGCCGCTTTCATCAGCGCATTAGCCTTATGAACAGTCTCCTGAAACTCTTTCTCAGGTTTACTGTCCATTACGACGCCCGCTCCAGCTTGGACATGAAGTTTTTTATCTTTGATTACGGCCGTTCTCAGAGCGATACATACATCCATATCGCCATTTGTTCCAAAATAACCAACGCCACCACCGTAAACACCGCGTTTGTTGGTTTCTAGCTCATTGATGATTTCCATGGCGCGAATTTTTGGGGCACCAGATACTGTACCAGCTGGAAAACCTCCCATAAGAGCGGAAACGGCATCTTGATCGTCTCGTAGTTCGCCTTCGACATTTGAGACGATATGCATGACATGAGAGTACCGCTCGATGATAAATTCTTCAGTCACGTTCACGCTGCCATATTTAGCAACCCGTCCAACATCATTTCTACCTAAATCAAGCAGCATTAAATGTTCGGCTAGTTCTTTAGGGTCTGCAAGCAGCGTTTCTTCGTTTTTCCTATCTTCTTCTGGGGTGTTTCCACGTGGAAGAGTACCAGCGATGGGGCGAATAGAAACGGTGTTGTTCCTCACGCGCACTAAGATTTCAGGACTGGACCCGATGACCTGAAACTCGCCCAAGTTAACGTAGAATAAGAAAGGAGAGGGGTTTAAGCGCCTCAAAGCACGATAGAGTGCAAAGGGAGAAGTTTCAAAATCAACCGTAAACCTTTGGCTAGGAACAACCTGAAAGATATCACCGGCAAGAATATACTCTTGCGCTTTTCTTACCATATCTTCGAAGCGCAGCTTTGTGGTGTTGGATGTGAATTCCAGAGGAGCTAAATCACGATCAATGGGGCGACTAACTCCAAGCGGTGAATCGAGTAATTCTTCGATTTCATCCAAACGCTTATCTGCTGCAACATCATCACCTTCATCTAAAGGTGTTGCCAATATGATTTCTTGCTTCACTGAATCGAAAATCAAAATAACCGTAGGACGCATCAACATCGCTTCCGGAACCTGCAATGTGTCTTCAGGTGCGGGCGGAAGCGTCTCCACATAACGGATCATATCATATCCAAGATATCCGAATGCGCCCGCTATCATTGGTGGAACATCTTCATCATCGTCAATGTCGACATGACATTCATCTATAAACCGACGGACATCTTGCATGGGATCGTCTGATTCAAATGTTACGTCATCAAAAGAACGATTTGGAGAAGTTTGCGCAAAACCCTCAGAAACACGCCACCACAAATCAGGCTTGGTTCCTATAAATGAGTAACGTCCTCTTTGTTCTCCGCCCAAGACGGATTCAAAAAGAAAAGTTCCTGCATTATTGGGATCAAGCTTGAGCATCGCAGACACGGGTGTCTCTATATCATCAAGCCTACGCCGGATTTTCAGTTTTCTAGTGGTCATCAAGTTTATCTAGTTTATTCTCCAGACATGGTCTGGATGTATTCTGTTATTGCCTTGCCGTTTTCTTCGACTTCTGACTCAGCCAAGACGGCTTCTAAAAACGCCATCTGAACGTCTGATTCCAAAGATTCTGAAATCGCTCTTTTTCCGGAGGTCGCCAGAACATCGAGCATATCAGGTTCTAAGTTTGTAATGTCCGAAAGAAACACTACAGTACGTCCACCGTCTTGTTCGTTAGCGATCGCATATTCACCTTTTTGTGTGCTGAATAGTTGGAAAGCCATAGCTCGTGTAATTTCTTCAGGGATTTCGCGGCGCGTCAGTTTGGTTTCTGACTTTACGAATAGAAGGTCATTTTCTTCCGCTGCTTGTGAAAGATCGTTTAATTCTTGAGCACGGGCTAAAACTTTGTCTGCTATGTTTTGGGCACCTTGTGAAGCTTCATACAGTTTATAAGCGCTCGTAGCTATCTCTTTAACGTCTGCTAAAGGCGGGATGAAACTCTCTTCAAGTTTGTCCAATCTTACGACGTATAGGCCATCGGCAACATCATCAAGTATATCGCTGACTTCACCATCAAAGCTAAGTTGTCTAAGCGTTTCCATAGCATCCGGTCTAAAGACCACTGAACCAAGTAGATGATTGTTCTCTGTACGCCCTTGCTGATCAATGCTGTCAAAGGACATAAGAGGCACTTGAAGAGCTTCTGCTGCTTCTTCTAAATCAAATCCGCCACCAACGAGGTCAAAAAACTCTTCCTGCTTGGTCTCGAAGATTTTCTCTGCCTCTAGAGTGGCAATTTCTGATTTGATTTGATGAGAAACGTTTTCAAACGGGGTAGGTGTACCGGCATAGACTGTTTCAACAATGACACCCGTCCAGTTTCCTTCTTCAAGCTCGTAAGCTCCAAAATGGGTTCCCTCAGCCACACCGAATGCTGTTTTTCCGTATTCTTCATCTTGAATATCTGATTGGGAAACAATTCTCGTGGTTACAATCAATTCTGAAAGTCCTGTGAGAACTTCATCAGGGTTTCCACCTGCGCCAATTTCATCAACAGCTTGTTGAACCAAGCGTCTGTTTGGAGAAGAAAACTCCTTAAGAGCGCGTGTTTCGTCTGAAGAGAATTCTTTTATTCTTAGCTCGTACTCACTTCTAAGATCTTCTTCAGCGACTTCAACGGCTCCAACAAAGTCCGACGGAGCAATTGATAAAATTGTCACTGCTTTACGCTCTGGCTGTCGGAATGAAGACTGATTGTCCTCATAGAAGGCTTGAAGTTGCTCGTCGGTTGGATCAGCAATATCACCACCAGCATCGCTAGGAATATTTACATATGAGAATTCCCGTTGCTCCGATTGAGCGGTCATCCAGACCTTTCCAAGCGCATCCGGTGTATGAAGACCTGTTGAAAGCGAGTTTACAAGATACTCTCTCGTAAAACTTTCTTTGATACCTGTTTCCAATTGTTTGACAGTCTGGCCTTGTTGGCGCGCAAATAATTGGAATGCTTCCTCATCGAATTCACCAGTTACTGCATTTTTAAAACGAGGTGCATTGGCCACCATTTCAGTGACGGCAAATCTAGTTGCTTCAATTTTTTCTTTATCCGCAAAAGACAATAAGGCTGTCTCATTCATCATTGCTTGAAGTACTTGCTGAATAATTCCTGATTGAGCAGCGTCTTGGCGAGATAAAGTTCTGCCCTCAGCCTCACGTACATTACGAAGATATGTATCAACACGTTGATCAACATCACGTTTCACAATGAAACGATCTCCAGCACTTATCATTCCGCGAGGTTCCGCAGATGAAAACATGTCTGGCAATCCCATGCCAGCTAATCCTACAATCAATAGCCCGATGACGACCAACATAAGTTTAGACCGTACCATACGGCGGACAATAGACAGCATAAGGATTATCTCCCAAAATTAAAAAGCAACGACAAAATCAATCGTGCATGAGTCTTGCAGCAGTTCAATGAGCTTGCTAGGCGAGCTATGCGTCTAACGCAAGATGTGAATTGATAAAGCCAAAAAAGACCATGTGCCAAAAAGAGCACTGTCATACAACGGGACAATAGAAATGAGCAATGCAAAATCCCTCATAGTAGGGAATTGGAAAATGAATGGTCTACGCGCAGACCTAAAAGAAATTGAAGCTGTCGCTGATAGTATTCAGCAAAATTCATTCAACGGTGATGTTGTTATTTGCCCTCCGGCGACATTGGCTGCTTTGGCTGTGGATAAAACTGTACAGAGCCCACTTAAAATTGGAGGACAAGATTGTCACGCTAAAGAAGCAGGAGCTTTTACGGGTGATATCAGTGCCGAAAAGTGGAAAGACCTTGGCGCAGAATATGTAATCGTTGGGCATTCAGAGCGACGTGAATACTACCGCGAAGATGATAAAGCAGTTCGGGCTAAGTCTGCCGCCGTGATTCGAGCTGGATTAACTCCGATTATCTGTATCGGAGAAAGCTTAGAGGAACGTAGAGCTGGCAACACACTTGCTGTTGTATCCGAACAAATTTCTGGGAGCATCCCAGAAGAAGCCAAATCTTCACCTATTGCGATAGGTTACGAACCAATCTGGGCGATTGGAACAGGCCTGACGCCTTCAATAGAAGAAATTGCTGAAGCTCACTCATTGATTCGTGCTGAGTTGGAAAAACTATTGGGTACTTCGGGTTCAACAACGCCAATTCTATATGGTGGTTCAATGAAACCCTCAAATGCAAAAGAAATTTTGGCGATTGATGATGTTGATGGTGGTCTTGTTGGTGGTGCTAGCCTCAAATCAAAGGACTTCCTGGAGATTATCGCTTCGTTTTAATTTCAAGTTTGACTGCAAAAAACTAGGTGTGTGACTTGAAAATTGCTTGTTACACACCTTTTTTTTTATAAATCGCCTTGTTAGGGCTTGGCGTAATGGCCTGAAAGTGCTTTTCAGGCGGTTTGGATTCATAGATAGGTTAGCCAACCACAATGGAAAATGCTCTTCTTGCACTCAGTTTGCTGTCTTGTATTGCTCTGATCGTGTCGGTCTTACTTCAGCGTTCTGAAGGTGGCGCGCTCGGTATGGGCGGCGGAGGAGGCGGTGGCCTTGTGTCTGGACGTGGCGCTGCTGATACACTGGTTAAAGCTACAATGTTTCTTGCAGCAGTTTTCATTGTAACCTGCTTGGCTCTTACACGCATTACCTACGAAAACTCTAAAGACAGTTCCGAAGTTACTCAGACATTGGAAGAAGCTGGAGGTTCATTGGTGGATGAAGTTTTAGGCGACACGACTGAAACTGCACCATTGGTGTCCGAACCAGCAGATCTGATTTCTGAAGCATTGTCAGCTGAAGAAACAACCACATCTGAAAATGTATCAGATGAGGCTGAATCTCAAGAAAACACTACACCAAATCCTGAAAACCAATAGTCAGTCCTTGACGCGCGCCACATTTTGGCGCGTCTATAGTTTCCCGTCATGACAAGATATATTTTCATTACCGGCGGCGTTGTTTCTTCCTTAGGGAAGGGTATCGCGTCAGCCGCCCTAGGTGCGTTGCTTCAAGCGCGCGGCTATAAAGTTCGCTTACGTAAATTAGATCCTTATTTAAACGTCGACCCCGGAACGATGTCTCCATATCAACATGGGGAAGTGTTTGTTACGGATGATGGCGCTGAGTCCGATTTGGATCTGGGCCACTATGAGCGTTTTACCGGTGTCTCTGCCGAGCAAAGCGATAACATTACGACCGGACGCATTTATCAAAATATTATCAACAAGGAGCGGCGTGGTGATTATCTCGGCGCGACTGTTCAGGTAATTCCTCATGTAACCAACGCGATCAAAGACTTTGTTCTTTCAGACGCAGGTGATGTTGATTTTGTTTTATGTGAGATTGGCGGAACGGTTGGCGATATTGAAGGTCTTCCTTTCTTTGAAGCCATAAGACAACTGAACCAAGAATTAGAACCTCTGCAGGCCGTGTTCGTGCATCTAACTTTGCTTCCTTTCATTTCTACCGCTGGTGAAATGAAAACAAAGCCGACACAGCACTCTGTAAAAGAACTACGTTCTATTGGTATTCAGCCAAATATACTTTTATGTCGCTCTGAACGTCCTATTCCTGAAGGTGAACGTAGGAAAATTGGACTCTTCTGTAATGTGCGGCAGGACAGCGTAATTGAAGCTCTAGATTCTGAGCACATTTACGAAGTTCCTTTGGATTACCATCGTCGAGGGTTAGATAAAGAAGTTCTCAAGCACTTCGGCATCAATAATGCGCCGGAGCCAGATTTATCACGATGGCATGATATTTCCGATTCGTTGAGAACTCCCGATGGCAGTGTTGAAATCGCCATCGTCGGAAAATACGTATCATTACCCGATGCATACAAGTCCCTTATAGAAGCACTCCATCATGGTGGGCTGGCAAATCAAGTAAAAGTCAAAATCAGATGGGTTCAATCTGAAGAATTTGATAGTGATGATGCTGACCTAGAAGCCAAATTAAGAGGTGCTCACGCTATTATGCTTCCTGGTGGGTTCGGTGAACGCGGAGCCACAGGTAAAATCCGCACAGCGCAATATGCTCGAGAAAAGAAAATTCCTTGCTTTGGTATTTGTTATGGAATGCAGATGGCCGTCGTTGAAGCCGCAAGGAATATGGCGCAGATAGATGGCGCAGGGACGTCTGAATTTGGTGCACCAAAAGCCAAAATTGTTGGACTGATGGAAGAGTGGACCAAAGGTAACGCAAAAGAAGTACGGTCCGAATCAACTGATTTAGGTGGAACGCTTAGACTGGGTTCTTACACGGCGCTTCTTAAAAAGGGATCACGTGTCGCTGAGATTTATGGTTCCGAATCAATTGAAGAGCGCCATCGTCACAGATATGAAGTGAATATTGATTTCAAAGAGCAATTAGAGGAGGCTGGATTGTCCTTTTCGGGCCTTTCTCCAGACGGAAAATTGCCGGAGATTGTCGAAATTCCCGATCATCCATGGTATATCGGCGTTCAATACCACCCAGAATTGAAATCTCGCCCATTTGAACCTCATCCGCTGTTTTCTTCATTCATTGGAGCAGCAAAAGTTCAAAGTAGACTTGTTTAACCCGTAACTAGGGCTTGCATTACGCCGGTTATCGGCGTAATAAGCCCGCTGATTTGGGTGGCCCCGTGCCACCTTTTCCTATTTTTTGAGGCTAAAAACATGGCTGTTCCTAAGCGGAAAACCACGCCCTCCAAACGCGGTATGCGTCGTGCACACGACCGTTTGAAAGGCGCTACATACATCGAAGACCAAGATTCAGGCGAATTGCGTCGTCCACACCACATTGACCTTAAATCAGGTATGTACCGTGGAAAACAAATTTTAGAGCCTAAAGAAGACTAACGCCGTTATAGGGGCCGCTGTTTAGCGCTCCGGCAGCGCCGAATTCAGATAGGCGGTCCCGAGTAAATCTCAAATGAGTTAAGAGGGACTGCCATGACTGAAATCGTCGATATTTTCGCGCGTGAAATTTTGGACAGCCGGGGGAACCCGACTGTTGAGGTTGATGTAACACTTGATGATGGTTCGCTAGGGCGTGCTGCAGTACCATCAGGTGCATCAACAGGTGCTTATGAGGCACACGAGTTACGTGATGGCGACAAATCTCGCTATAACGGTAAAGGTGTGCTTAAAGCCGTTGAAGCTGTAAATACAGAAATCTACGAAGAACTAATCGGTTTAGACGCTGAAGATCAGCGTCGTTTAGACCAAGCCATGATCGATCTAGATGGAACTGAAACAAAGTCCCGTCTCGGTGCGAACGCTATTCTTGGTGTATCAATGGCGACAGCGAAGGCAGCTGCGAATGCTGCGGCCCTTCCATTGTATCGCTATATTGGTGGTGCTAATGCGCACGTCCTTCCGACACCTATGATGAACATTATCAATGGTGGTGAGCACGCAGATAACCCTATCGATGTCCAAGAATTCATGATTATGCCTGTTGGCGCTCAGACATTCTCTGAAGCTCTGCGTATGGGTACAGAAGTATTCCACACATTGAAAAAAGGCTTGTCAGACGCGGGTCACAATACATCAGTTGGGGATGAGGGTGGTTTCGCACCAAACCTATCATCTACTGAAGACGCTATTTCATTCATCATGAAATCAATTGAAGCAGCTGGTTACCGCCCAGGCGAAGACTGTGCATTGGCTTTGGATGCTGCCTCTACTGAGTTTTTCAAAGACGGAAAATACGTACTTGCAGGTGAAGGAAAAACTCTAGATTCTGGCGAAATGGCTCAATACCTAACAGACTTAGTCAACAAATACCCAATCATCTCTATCGAAGATGGTATGGCAGAAGACGACTGGGATGGTTGGAAAACACTGACAGATCTTGTTGGAAATAAATGTCAGCTTGTTGGTGACGATTTATTCGTAACGAACTCTAAGCGCCTAGCTAAGGGTATCGATATGGGTGCAGCTAACTCAATTTTGGTTAAAGTCAATCAAATTGGTACGCTAACAGAAACTATGGAAGCAGTTAGCTTGGCGACTGCAAGCAGCTACACATCTGTTATGTCTCACCGCTCAGGAGAGACAGAAGATGCTACTATTGCGGACCTAGCTGTTGCGCTCAACTGTGGCCAAATCAAAACTGGTTCGCTCGCAAGGTCAGACCGGTTAGCTAAGTACAACCAACTTCTTCGCATTGAAGAAGAACTTGACGAACAAGGTGCTTATTTGGGACGCGCTACGATTCGTGCATAGTTTCGAAGTATAAGTAGACAAAAAGAACGCTCGAAACGATCAGTTTTGAGCGTTTTTTATTTTGCGCCGCAAAAAAAATGTTTAAACATTACATTAAGCTTAACACGGTACATATTGGTTAATTACACTTGAAAAGACTGATCTCCTGAATGCGTACATTCATAGTTACTTTAATTCTAAGTATAGTGCTGTGTTATCTAGCCTTTAACGCCTTATCCGGTGATCAGGGATTAGCAAGATGGACTGCTCTTCAGAAACAAGAAAAAGAATTAATCCTTGTTTTAGAGGGGATTCAACAGGAGAAATCCTTAGTAGAGGCGCGTATTCAAAGGTTAAGCCCTGAAAGTCTCGACCTAGATTATGTAGAAGAGCTTGCTCGTCGAAAACTTGCGTATGCAAGAAAAGACGAAATAATATTGAGCTTGGACGAACATTAACTTTTCCAAAATGGTCCTACCAGTTTTCATGTTTAATTTTGACGTGGTGCGACGCAGCACCAAAAATGCATAGCAGCTCTGACTGGACGTAAGGTTATCCATCTCAGTAGTCTGAACAAAATGTCATGGAGGTTCGCTTGGTCGCCGCTAACGCTACATCACCCAAAAAGGGAAAATCGAACTCGAAATCTGCTCCTTCCAATGAAGAGAAGCTGCAGTATTATCGAGACATGTTGTTGATCCGCCGTTTTGAAGAAAAAGCCGGACAATTATATGGAATGGGTCTAATCGCTGGATTTTGTCACCTATACATTGGACAGGAAGCTGTCGTTGTTGGTGTGCAAAGCGTTCTAAATGAAGGTGATCAAGTTATCACCGGATATCGCGATCATGGACATATGCTCGCCTGTGGCATGGAAGCTGACGGCGTGATGGCTGAACTTACTGGACGAGAAGGTGGATATTCTCGCGGTAAGGGTGGTTCCATGCACATGTTCTCTAAAGAGAAACATTTCTACGGTGGTCATGGTATTGTGGGAGCGCAAGTTTCTCTAGGTACTGGCCTTGCGTTTGCCAATCAGTACAAAGACAACGGAAACGTTTCTGTATCTTACTTTGGTGATGGTGCTGCTAACCAAGGACAAGTGTATGAATCCTTTAACATGGCATCTCTTTGGAAGCTTCCAGCACTATACGTGATTGAAAACAATCAATATGCGATGGGTACAGCCGTTTCCCGCGCATCAGCCGAACAAGAGCTTTACAAACGTGGTATCTCTTTTGATATCCCCGGTGAAGCCGTTGATGGAATGGATGTGTTGAAAGTTCGCGAGGCAGCGAAAAAAGCTCTAGCGCACATTCGCGCGGGCAAAGGTCCTTACATCCTAGAAATGAAGACTTACCGTTATCGTGGTCACTCCATGTCTGACCCTGCGAAATACCGTAAGCGTGAAGAGGTGGATGACATCAGATCCCACCACGACCCAATTGACGGCCTTAAGAAACTTCTGATCGACGAAAAAATTGCAACTGAAGACGATCTTAAAGCGATTGATAAAGAAGTCCGCGTCATCGTAAATAAAAGTGCTGACTTCGCCCAAACAAGCCCTGAGCCCGATCCTTCAGAGCTTTGGACAGATGTATTGAGAGAGGTGTAAGACACATGTCAGTAGAAATTCTTATGCCTGCGCTTTCTCCAACAATGGAAGAGGGCACACTCGCAAAGTGGCTGAAATCAGAGGGTGATAAAGTTGCACCCGGTGATATACTTGCCGAGATCGAAACAGATAAAGCGACTATGGAAGTGGAAGCAGTGGATGAAGGCACAATCGCCAAAATTCTTGTTTCTGAAGGTTCTGAAGGCGTAAAAGTCAACGCTGTTATCGCTATGCTTGCCGAAGATGGTGAAGACTTAAATGCCGTAGCATCAGCCGGACCTAGCGCTGCGCCAGCACCAACAAGTGTTGAAGCTTCTGAAGCAGCACCTGTTGCCGATGTAAATGTTGGCCACAACATGCCGCCAGCAGCTGATGTATTATCAGATCCAGATATTCCAGAAGGTACAGACTTCACAACGACTACTGTTCGTGACGCACTTCGTGACGCTATGGCCGAAGAAATGCGCCGTGACGAAACAGTCTTCGTGATGGGTGAGGAAGTAGCTCAATACCAAGGTGCTTACAAAGTAACACGTGAGTTGCTTCAGGAGTTTGGTGATCGTCGTGTCGTTGATACGCCGATTACTGAACACGGTTTCGCTGGTCTTGGTGTTGGTGCTGCGTATGCCGACCTTAAGCCGATTGTTGAATTTATGACGTTCAACTTCGCCATGCAGGCAATCGACCACATCATCAACTCTGCAGCTAAGACATTGTATATGTCTGGTGGCCAAATGGGTTGTTCGATTGTATTTCGTGGACCAAACGGTGCCGCTTCACGTGTGGGTGCACAACACTCTCATGACTACGCGACATGGTATGGGAATGTGCCGGGTCTTAAAGTGATCGCACCATATGATGCAGCAGATGCTAAAGGTCTTCTCAAGGCCGCTATCCGTGACCCAAACCCAGTAGTCTTCCTAGAGCACGAACTTCTTTATGGTGAAAGCTTTGAAGTACCTGACATGGATGATTTTGTTCTTCCAATCGGTAAAGCTAAAGTACGCCGTGAAGGTACAGATGTAACACTCGTTGCGCTTTCTCGCATGGTTGGATACGCTTTAGAGGCTGCCGACATTCTTGCTCAAGAGGGCATTAGTGCTGAAGTGATCGACCTTCGTTCTGTTCGTCCACTCGACAAAGAAACAGTTATCGAAAGCGTTAAGAAAACCAACCGCGTCGTTGCATGTGAAGAAGGTTGGGGAACATATGGGATCGGTGCTGAAATCGCCGCTATATGTGTAGACGAAGCATTTGATTATCTCGATGCTCCTCCAGCTCGCGTTCACCAAAAAGATGTTCCTTTACCATATGCTGGTAACTTGGAAGCACTATCTCTGCCTAACACGAATGACATCGTGGAAGCTGCAAAAAAGGTTTGCTACTCCAAATAAGAATGGAGACAGCAAGGTAACACAAATGAAAAGGTTGGCGCGCCATTATGGCAGCGCCGCCTGACCATAAGGGAACAGCCTAGATGCCTATTAACATCACCATGCCAGCACTATCTCCTACGATGGAAGAAGGCACACTTGCGAAATGGCTAGTTAAGCCGGGCGACGCTGTCGGTCCTGGCGATGTCATCGCTGAAATAGAAACCGATAAAGCTACAATGGAAGTTGAAGCTGTTGATGAAGGCCGCATCGCCAAGATCTTTGTAGATGAAGGTTCTGAAGGCGTAAAAGTAAATTCCGTCATCGCCGTTCTCGCAGAAGAAGGTGAGGATTTAGATGCAATTGAAGCGCCTGCTGCTGCACCTGCGCCGACTAAGGTTGAAGCTAAGGTCGAAGCAGAGGCTCCAGCTGCGGCCAATACTCCAGCCGCACCTGCTGCGACACCCGTAACACAAACACCGTCTGCACCCGCAGCTGCCGCGTCAAATGGAAGCCGAGTATTTGCGTCTCCGCTTGCCAAACGGATAGCTGCTGAAAAAGGTCTAGATCTTTCGACAATCCAAGGTACGGGCCCTCGTGGGCGTATCGTAAAAGCTGATGTTATTAATGCTAAGCCAGGGGCGTCGAAAGCAACTGCCAGCGCTGCATCACCAGATGGCTTGATAATGCCACAAGTACTGGATGACCGTGTATACGCTCCAGACAGTTATGAATTAAAACCGCTTGATGGAATGTCCAAGACTGTTGCACGTCGCTTAACAGAAAGCTTCATGCAAATTCCTCACTTCCCATTGAATGTGGACATTAAGCTGGACAAGCTTCTGTCAGCTCGCAAAGCAATCAATGAGGCCGCACCTGAAGGCGTGAAGATTTCAGTCAATGACTTCTTGATCAAGGCCTCTGCAATGGCTCTGATGGCTGAACCAGACTGTAACGCGAGTTACACAGATAATGGTTTCGCTTACCACAATTCAGCGCACATCTCTGTTGCTGTTGCAATCGATGGCGGTCTAATTACACCTGTTATACGTGATGCTCAGACCAAAGGTTTGGCTCAAATATCAGCTGAGATGAAAGATCTTGCAAAGCGTGCACGTGAACGCAAATTGGCTCCGCAGGAATATATGGGCGGAACATTCTCGATATCTAACCTTGGAATGTTTGGCATTAAGTCATTTGCATCAATCATTAACCCACCAGAGGGAATGATTATGTCTGTGGGTGCTGGAGAGAAACGACCAGTTGTCGGTTCAGATGGCCAGTTAACAGCTGCAAACATCATGACTGTAACGCTTACATGTGATCACCGCGTAATTGGTGGAGCAGAAGGCGCGAAATGGCTTCAAGCGTTTAAGAAATATGTAGAGGCACCTGAATCCATGCTGCTCTAAGCAGCATGGCACTTTCTGGTAACCAATCAACATAAAGGAGCGACCCCGTGGCGGACGCAAAAAATCAATTTGATCTAATCGTTGTTGGCTCCGGCCCAGGTGGATATGCAACTGCTATCCGTGGCGCTCAACTTGGTATGAAAACAGCTATTGTAGAGCGTGATAAGCTCGGTGGTATCTGTCTGAACTGGGGGTGTATTCCTACTAAAGCGCTGCTTCGAACATCTGAAGTATTTCATTTGATGGAAAATGCCGAAGCATTCGGTCTCGGTAAAGTGAAACCGGTTGCACACATCGAAAAAATCGTTGAGCGCTCTCGTGGTGTTTCAAAACAAATGGAAAATGGCATCGGCTTCTTGATGAAGAAGCACAAAATTACTGTGATCCAAGGAACTGCAAAATTACAAGCAGGTAAGCCTGCACCGAAGGTTGTCGTAACTGGCGGCGCAGGTGAGGGTACTTACACTGCTAAACACGTTATAATGGCTACAGGTGCGCGTGCACGTGCCATTCCTCAAGCAGGGCTGGTTCCTGACGGTGACCGTATATGGTCCTATCGTGAAGCATTGGTACCTAATGAAGTACCGAAGAAGCTTCTCGTTATTGGATCCGGTGCGATCGGGATTGAGTTTGCTAGCTTCTACAATACGTTAGGCTCTGAGACGACCGTGATCGAAGCATTAGATCGTATTCTACCAGTTGAAGACGCTGAAATCTCCGGTTTCGTTGATAAACAACTTTCAAAACAGGGAATGAATTTGATCAAATCAGCTCAAGTTCAAAACCTGACTAAAGGCAAGAATAACGTTACTGCTGAAGTAAAACTCAAAGATGGTAAAGTTGAAAAAATTACCGCTGATGTCGTCATCGTAGCAGTAGGTATTGTCGGAAACTTTGAAGACACAGGGCTTGCTGAAGTCGGTGCCAAGATTGACCGTACACACGTCACTGTGGATGGGTTCGGCCGTACGGGTGTGCCTGGGCTTTACGCTATCGGTGATTTAACAGGTCCACCATGGCTTGCTCACAAAGCAACTCACGAAGGCATTGTTTGTGTTGAGAAAATTGCCGGGCAAAACCCGCACGAATTTAAAACAGACAATATTGCTGGATGTACTTACTGTCATCCACAAGTCGCCTCTGTTGGTTTGACAGAAGCTGCTGCTAAAGAAAAAGGCCACAAAGTTAAAGTTGGTCGTTTCCCGTTCATTGGTAATGGTAAAGCTGTTGCTTTAGGTGAACCAGAAGGCATCATCAAAACTGTATTTGATGAAAAAACAGGTGAGCTATTAGGTGCGCACATGGCTGGTGCTGAAGTAACGGAGCTTATTCAAGGTTTTGTAATTGCTCGCCAAGGCGAACTTACCGAAGCAGAAATCATGGAAACAATCTTCCCGCACCCAACTCTTTCAGAAATGATGCATGAAAGTACATTGGATGCTTATGATCGAGCCATCCATATATAGAACTGATTTTTAATTGAAATTTTTAAAGGCGGCATTTTATATGTCGCCTTTTTTATTTTCGATATTAGCCCAATGTCTAGTTCACAAGCGTAAGGTTTTAGGTCTTCATAGGAGATGTAAAATACATAATAGAGAATTACCCGTGAGGAAATTGATATGAGCGCTCAAGAACAGATTTTTCCAGTTCCAGAAGAATTCGCTGAGTCTGCGCTGATTGATGAAGCAAAGTATCTTGAAATGTATCAGGCATCAGTGGACGATCCTGAAACCTTTTGGAGAGAACATGGTCAACGTCTTACCTGGTCTAAGCCATACACTCAGGTAAAGGATGTGTCCTGGGACAAAGACGATTTGCATGTGAAATGGTTCGCTGATGGCGAATTAAACGTGTCCGTCAATTGTATTGACCGCCACCTAGAGAACAATGCAAACAAAGTTGCAATCATTTGGGAGGGCGACGACCCGAACGATTCTGAAGTCATTACATACGCTCAACTTCATCGCCGAGTATGCCGTTTCGCTAACGTACTGAAGTCACTCGGAGTACGTAAAGGCGATCGCGTTACAATATACCTACCAATGATCCCTGAAGCAGCATACGCAATGTTAGCGTGCGCTAGGATCGGAGCAATACATTCTATTGTTTTTGCTGGATTTTCGTCAGAAGCATTAGCTGGGCGCATCAATGATTGTAGCAGCCGTTTTGTGATAACAGCTGATGAAGGTCGACGAGGCGGCCGCACTGTTCCGCTGAAAAAGAATGTAGATGAAGCCGTAAAGCATGCTCTAGGTGTTGAGAAAATTTTAGTTATCGAAAACACAGGTACCCAAGTAAATATGAAGGGTGGCCGCGATATCTGGTGGCACGAAGCAGCAACTGGTGTTGATGATTTTTGTGAACCTGAGCCCATGAAGGCCGAGGACCCGTTGTTCATTCTCTATACTTCAGGGTCCACCGGGCAGCCGAAGGGGGTATTACACACGACTGGAGGTTATCTAGTTTGGGCGTCAATGACGCACGAGTATGTTTTTGATTGTAAATCCAATGATATATACTGGTGTACGGCAGATGTAGGGTGGGTAACCGGACACAGCTATATTGTGTATGGTCCACTAGCCAACGGAACCACAACTTTGATGTTTGAAGGTGTGCCGACCTATCCCGATGCCTCGAGGTTTTGGAATGTCGTTGACAAGCATCATGTAAACATATTCTACACAGCCCCCACCGCAATTAGAGCGTTGATGGGACAGGGAGATGATTTCGTTAAAAAGACCTCTCGAAAATCATTGCGTTTATTGGGCTCTGTTGGTGAGCCAATAAATCCAGAGGCATGGACATGGTATCATGAAACGGTTGGAGATAGTCGCTGTCCTATCGTGGATACTTGGTGGCAGACCGAAACTGGTGGTGTCATGATTTCTCCACTGCCTGGAGCGACAGCACTAAAACCGGGCTCAGCCACCCGACCACTTTTTGGTATTCAACCGCAACTAGTTGATGCTGAAGGTGTTGTCTTAGAAGGCGCGACTGAAGGCAATTTGGTTATTACAGACTCTTGGCCTGGTCAGATGAGAACAGTCTATGGTGATCACCAACGCTTTATTGATACTTATTTCTCAGCGTATCCAGGTAAGTATTTTACCGGAGATGGCTGTCGTAGAGATGAGGATGGCTATTATTGGATTACAGGTCGCGTAGATGACGTAATCAACGTTTCTGGTCACCGCATGGGAACTGCAGAAGTTGAGAGTGCACTCGTTGCCCACGACTCTGTCTCAGAGGCTGCTGTTGTTGGTTATCCGCATGATGTTAAAGGCCAGGGAATATACGCCTATGTAACATTGTCAGTCGGTATTGAAAGTTCTGATGAATTGCGGGCGGATCTCATTAAATGGGTAAGGACGGAGATCGGTCCGATTGCATCTCCTGACAAAATCCAATTTGCACCTGGGCTACCCAAAACACGTTCAGGAAAAATTATGAGACGCATTCTTCGTAAAATTGCCGAAGATGAGTTTTCCAATCTTGGGGACACTTCGACATTGGCGGAACCTGAAGTGGTTGATGACCTGATTGAAAATAGGCAAAATCGCCAATAGACGGATATTGTAATTAAGGCCTTAGCTATATTTCTAGCTAGGGTCTTTTTACTTACAAAGGTTTATCTTCGGAATCCAAAATACGATTAGCGGCACCATCGGGGTCATCATATTGATCATTTTTCATCGACCACATGAAGGCGAACAAGCCCAATGCCCCCATAAATAGGGCCGTTGGAACTAGATAGACTAAGCTACTCATGGCGAATTTCCCGTTATTTTCGATCCAAGTTCAATCGAAGTGCATTCAGTGTCACGATAAGTGAGGATCCTGACATCGCTATTGCAGCAAATAAAGGTGTCACAAACCCTAATACAGCAAAAGGAATTGCAACCATATTGTAAAGAGCAGCGAATCCAAAATTCTCAAGCATCCTAGATTTAGATTGTCTACATGTGTCGATTATATCAGAAATAACGCCGATATTCTCTCCAGAATATACGCCATCGCCGGCAGCACGGCTTATATCGACCGCTCCGCCTGGAGTGAGAGAAGCATGTGCATTTGCCAGAGCACCTGCATCATTGAGACCATCACCAATCATTAGTACTTTTTTGCCTTCGGCATCTAATTGGGCAATACGTGCGGCTTTATCAACTGGAGAAACACTGGCTGTGTAAACTGAGATACCAGCTGCATCAGCAAAATTTTGTACTTTATCCGGTGCATCCCCGGATAGTATTTCACAATCTATATCGCGTGATGAAAGTTCTTTGGCTATTTGCAAAGCTCCTTCCATTTCAGACTCGTTAAATTCGAAAGCGATAGGATTTTTATCACCAATTTTGAAATACAGACAATTGGCAGAGGCATCACCTGTATCTTCACCTAAAATCCATTTTGCAGACCCAAGTCTTGCTGCTTGACCGTTCACTAGTCCTTTAACACCCGCACCAGAAACTTCTTCAATATCCTCTGCGACTTCACCAGCCCCCACAGCGTCTACCAACGCGCGAGAATAGGGGTGTCGGCTGCCTCTCGCGAGTTTTGCTGCATTCTCAAGAACAATAGGATCGATACCTTTAGTGGCCAAAGACGCTTCAGGTTTTGTTAGAGTGCCTGTTTTATCAAAGATAACGTGATCACACGCTGCTATTCGTTCTAAAGCATCCCCCGATTTCAAATAAACACTTCGACGAAAGAGTTTTCCAACAGCAACAACCTGAACAACAGGTGCAGCGAGGGCCAAAGCGCATGGGCATGTAATAATCAAAACCGCAATAGCTACGAAAATCGCGTTTTTGATATCTCCATTATATAAAACCCAACCGATAAAAGCAGATGCTGCCACTGTGTGAACTATTGGAACATAAAGTTTAGCAGCTTTGTCGGCGATTTGACGGTATGTTGATCTTTTTTGTTCACCAGTTTCTAGAAGTTTCGAGACTTCAGCGAGCATAGAGTCGTCAGCGCTAGCCAGTACTTTTGCTGTAATTGCCTGAGAAAGATTGATCGTTCCAGCGTATATTTTTTGTCCGATTGAAGACGTTATTGGAGTACTTTCTCCAGTGACCATATGAGTATCTAGATCACTGTTTCCCGTGAGTATTTCTGCGTCTACAGCAAATCTTTCTCCTGCTGCTATTTGAATAATATCTCCTTGAACCAAGGAAGACGCTTTTACGGATTCAGCTACGTTATTGGATTTAATTTTAGTTACTGAAACGGCCTGCATCAACGCTAGATCGCGTGCAGCAGATTGAGCCTCTCTCTGCAACTTTGCATCTAGAAACCGTCCTATCAGCAAAAAGAATAACAACATCACTGCCGCATCAAAATAGGTATGTTCTCCATGATGAATCGTTTCGAATATACTCATCCCAATTGCCAAGCATACGGCTAGCGAAATTGGAACATCCATATTCACATGGCCTGAGCGTATCGCTGTCAAAGCAGACTCAAAGAAGGGGCGACCAGAGAACATAACGACGGGAATTGCTATACAAGCGGATATCCAATGAAGAAATTCGCGAGTAACCGAATTCATTTCACCGACGCCGGCCCACACCGATACGGACAAAAGCATGACATTGGCGGTCGCAAATCCAGCAACGGCCATCGCCATCAATAGCTGTTTTTCCCTTTTGGAATGCTGCTCTTTAGCTTCATCCGGATCAAATGGAGTTGCACCATACCCCAGAGATTTTAGCTTGAGCAATATATCCGTAGGATCTAGAGTTTTAGAGGTCCAACTGGCTCTTAGCCGTCCAGTTGTCAGATTCATACGAACAGTATCTACACCATCAATGGCCGATACATTGTTCTCAATTTTAGAGAGGCATCCACCGCATTTTGCGCCTCTTACCAATACGTCTAACGTGTACTCGTTATTTTTCTTTTTAACGAAAGCAGATGGATCAATCTGAAAACGAATAGGATCTGATTGAGCTGGTGCTAGCCCTGAAGGACATCCATTAGGTTTTATAGATTGCTCAACAACTCCACTGGCGGTGCTCATTGGATTTGTATTTCTTTTTGGGCAAGGAGTGTTTCACCGCTAGTCGACAGAACTTTGATGTTTGCTGTCCAACGGCCTTTTTCAAAGTCTGAGAGAGAGTAGGAGAATTCTCCTGTTGAAGTTTCTGATAGTTCAAAAGTCTCTATTCTATGCTCATCAGAATGTTGGTTTAATTCAGCGGTTATCACTACATCGGTGAGTGGATTGCCAGAACCATCGCTAACTCTAGTCACAAGTTCATTGGAAACCACACCAATTTCCGCCGACCAGCCCAACTGTTGCTGGAGTTCTTTTTGCTTAAGGACAGAGTTGTATTTCAATCCTTGCATATAAGATTTCTTTGTAATTTCACCAGGGAAACTCGTAATCGCTTTTGAAAGGAAAATACCATTCACGACAAAAATGACGCCGAAGAAAGCAAGAAACATAAATAGTACATGTTTGCCTGATAATTTCCGTTCACTTTTTTGAATATCTTCCATTATTCATCTTCCTTAGGCATTGCAAAGAATACACGATTGGATTGCTGATCATTGGTTTCAACGTCCACGGCATCAATGACTAGACGTTTTCCAGATTTTTTATCAGCAGAAGCAGGAACAGTTACTAGAACTCTGAATCTATCGACATGTTCCGCTGACATGATCACAGTGTCATCTCCAGCCTCATTTCCAATAATCTTTACATCGACATCATCAATTCCTGAAACAGACAGACGTACTTCTCTGTCTTTGCCTCGTTTATTTACAAGTTTAACCGAATAACCATTTCGCACATCACCATTGGATAGCTCAACAAAAGGAGGAGCTCTGTCTTTAATGACATTAAGCTCAAAGGTACTACGAGTTGATAGTCCATAAACCATCAAACACCCGATAAACACGATGAGTAGTGCATAAATTATAACACGAGGGCGCAGTAGTTTATAAATCGGTTTTATACCATCAGCTCGCGCTTGGACATTCTTTGTGGTGTCGTATCCAATTAATCCTGTAGGACGCTCGACACGTTTCATAATGTCATCACAAGCATCAATACAAAGTGCACAATGGATACACTCAAGCTGATCACCGTGCCTAATATCTATTCCTACAGGGCAGGCAACCACACAAGCATTGCAATCAATACAATCTCCGCGATCGTCCCAACTTGTTCCTTTTTTATGCTTTCCACGTGGTTCACCACGATCCCAACGATAGGTAACATTTAGTGCATCTTCATCAGTCAAAGCAGCTTGAATACGAGGCCACGGACAAAGATATGTACAAACCTGCTCACGCATTGTTCCAGCTAAGGCATATGTTGTGAAAGTGAGTATCCCAGCAAAAACATAAGCGCTGACATCGGCGTGGCCTGTAAAGAAGTTGGAAAACAGAGAGGGCGCGTCATGGTAGTACATAATCAAAGCACCACCCGTTGCGAATGAAATCAGCAACCAGACAATGTGTTTTCCTACTTTCCGCCATGCCTTATTGAAGCTTAGCGGGGCGCGATCAAGCCTGATCCTAGCGTTTCGATCGCCTTCAAATATTCTCTCAACAGCAATGAAGAGGTCAGTCCAAACTGTTTGCGGGCATGCATATCCACACCATACCCGTCCAAATAGAGATGTTACAAGAAATAGGGCTAGTGCTGAAAGTATCAGTAATCCGGTTATATAGTATATTTCTTGGGGCCATATTTCTAAAAAAAAGAAATAGAAACGGCCACCGGCGAAATCAGCTAGTACAGCCTGATCTGGCGCGTTAGGACCGCGATCCCAACGCAACCAAGGCAAAATGTAATAAACAGCCAGAGCAAATATCAAAACTAACCATTTTACGGTTCTGAAATTTCCTGAAACCAACTTGGGATAAATTGGTTCACGAGCCTTATATAACGCACTATGACCCGGAGGAGGTGTTTTGATATCTTCTTGCATGGCTGTTTATCGATTTCAGAGTTACTCTCCGCCGCCTAATGTGTGAACATAGACAGCTAGTGCTTTAATAGTTGCTTCATCCAGACGTTCATTCCAATGCGGCATAATAGAGTTTCTTGCACTGTAGATTGTCTCACGGATTGCAGCTGGAGAACTTCCATATAACCATTCATTATCGGTCAAATTCGGTGCACCTTGTAACCGATCACCCTTACCATCGAGAGCATGACATGATGAACATTGCATCTCAAAGTTTTCTTCAGCACGAGCAGCAGCCGCTGGGTCAAATTCCTTCCCTGACAGCGCGAGGACTTTCTGAACCAGATCGTCTATTTCTTCTTCTGAAATAAAACCATCACGTCCAAAAGCGGGCATTTCAGAATATCTGGTATCATCGTGAGTTGAACGAATACCGAAAGCAATCGTTTCTTGAATCTCGTCCAGAGATCCACCCCACAACCAAACATCATCGGCTAATGCAGGATACCCTACAGAACCTGTTCCACCTGAACCGTGACAGGTTGCGCAATTGTCTCCAAAAGAACTTTCACCCATCGCCAACGCAAATTGCTGCAACTCTGGTGTTTTTTCAATGTCAACAAGAGACGCGTTGAGCAGTTTTTGAGCGTTTTCAATTCGAGCAGACTGTAACTCACCGACTTCTTCTGCAACTTGAGCACGATCAGATTGCTTCCAATATCCTTGGGTATTGCCTTGAAAGCCGGGTAGAGCAGGCCATGCCGGCATCAGGATCCACCATAAGATTGAAAAAGCAATCGTTGCATACCAGACATACAACCACCAACGCGGAAGAGGATTGTTCAATTCCTTGATACCGTCCCATTCGTGCCCAGTTGTTTCAACACCTGAGTGTACATCAATATCTTTGTTAGGTTTATCTGTCATCGGTAAGCTCCCCATCTTCCTCCAAAGGAAGACTTGCAGCGGATTTGAAAATATCTTTGTTGGATGGCCAAAGCGCGTAAGCTACGGCCACTGCAAACATCAAAACGAAATAGAGCAGGCCCCATGTTTGGGCAAAGCTTGATAGATCATTGTAATTCATAAACTTTACCTCCGATTATGCAGGTCTTCAGCTTCGTACTTGTCAAAGTCGACAAGTGTTCCAAGCATTTGCATGTAAGCAATCAAAGCATCCATTTCTGTAACTTTAGATGGGTCTCCATCAAAAGCTCGGACATTCACAGAACCTTCACGGCCGGCAAGTTCCTCATAACGTGCCACCATGTCTTCCCAGTCTGAATCTGGGTCGGATTGCGCAATAAGGTCAGCTTCAGCAACTTCGATCATTTTGTCAGTGTAGGGCACTCCAACCAGTTTCAGAGCTTTCATATCATCACTGATATTTTTGTACTCAAGTGGTCGGTCAATCATGAATGCATATGGAGGCATCACAGATTCGGGCACGACTGAGCGAGGGTCTTTCATGTGGTCCATGTGCCAAGTGTCAGCATATTTTCCACCAAGACGCGCGAGGTCCGGCCCTGTACGTTTTGATCCCCATTGGTGAGGGTGGTCATACATACTCTCTGCAGCCAGTGAGTAATGTCCGTAACGTTCGACTTCATCTCTCAAAGGACGAACCATCTGAGAGTGACAAACGTAACAACCTTCACGAATGTATAGTTTTTGTCCTGCTAACTCCAATGGAGTATAGGGCCGCATTCCTTCCACTTTTTCAATCGTGTTTTTGAGATAAAAGAGTGGAGCGATTTCGATAAGACCACCTATAGCGACCACAATCAAAATACCCACTGTAAGAACGGAAGAGTGTTTTTCAAGAAACGAGTGTTTATCAAATAATGCCATTGTTTCTTCTCCTATTCTGCTGGCTGTGCAGCAGCGTCGGTTGCTGACTTTTCTGGATTGTTAAGGGCAGCACGTTCGGCGTCATTCAATTCTGAAATGCGAGTATCTCCGCGCGCTGTGCGCCACAAGTTATATGCCATCACAATTGCACCACCTAGATAAAGTACGCCACCTAGTGAACGGATGATGTAGGCAATGTGTTTTGCTTCAACAGTCTCAACGAAGGAGTATTCGAGGAAGCCAAACTCATTATAAGAACGCCACATAAGGCCTTCCATAATTCCGGCAACCCACATTGAAGTGATGTAAAGAACGATACCTAGAGTAGCCGCCCAGAAGTGCCACTCAACAAGTGAGTTGGAATACAGACGTTCACGCTTCCAAACATACTGAGTCATACAGTAGAGCGCACCAAATGAGATAAATCCAACCCATCCAAGTGCTCCTGAGTGTACGTGTCCAATACCCCATTCAGTGTAGTGAGATAATGAGTTTACCGCACGTACGGACATTAGTGGTCCTTCGAATGTCGACATACCGTAGAATGCAAGTGATAGAACCATCATGCGGATTACAGGGTCAGTTCTAAGCTTATCCCAAGCCCCGGATAGCGTCATCAATCCATTGATCATACCACCCCATGAAGGCATCCAAAGCATAAGTGAGAATGTCATACCTAGTGTTTGCGCCCACTGCGGTAGAGCAGTGTAGTGCAAGTGGTGAGGACCAGCCCAGATGTATATAAAGATCAACGACCAAAAGTGAACGATAGATAGTCTATAAGAATAAACTGGACGATTCACTCTCTTAGGAATGAAGTAGTACATGATGGCCAAAAAGCCTGTGGTTAAGAAGAAACCAACAGCATTGTGTCCGTACCACCACTGCGTCAAAGCATCTTGTACACCAGCCATGGCGATATAGCTTTTTGAGCTAAATATACTGATCGGAATAGTCAGGTTGTTCACGATGTGAAGCATCGCAATAGTAACGATGAAAGATAGGTAGAACCAGTTTGCCACGTAGATGTGGGGTTCTTTACGTTTCCATAGAGTTCCTAGAAACACGAATAGATAGGCAACCCATACAATTGTTAGCCATAGGTCAGCATACCATTCTGGTTCCGCGTATTCTTTAGATTGGGTAATTCCCATCAAATAGCCGGTTGCAGCGACAACGATGAAGAGTTGATAGCCCCAGAATACGAACCATGGCCACGCACCACCAGCTAGTCTTGTCCGACATGTTCTTTGAACAACATAAAAGGAACTGGACAGAAGAACATTACCACCAAATGCGAAAATCACTGCCGATGTATGCAGCGGTCTCAAACGTCCAAAGTTTGTAAAGCCATATTGATCAAAGTAGAACAAGTTTGGGTAGGTAAGTTGGAGCGCAATGATTACACCCACCAACAAACCAGCGATTCCCCAGAACATTGAAGCAAAGACACCTGCTTTTACGATACCATCATCATATCTGGTTGGATCAAAAGCCTCTTTGCCGTGAAGTCCTGAATACCAAAATACTAATGCAATGACCCCAAGTACAAATGCTCCCGTCATAAGACCTGCATGAAATGCCATGCCCGGGTCCAATGCCCTAGATGCTATAAACAGAGTAATGAAAGCGAGTAGTGTGGAGAACAATCCAACACTTACCACGCTGAAATCAGGTCCACCGACCCTTCTAGACTGCATGCTCGACACTGGTTTGCCCCTTCAATTGTTAATCGAGAATCACTTATGTTAACCCAGAAAATCTGTAGGGCTAAAAAACCCTACTAAAAATCTGTATATTGACCCTAATGCGCCCCAAAAAAAAAATATTCAACGGATCATTTTGCCGCAATGACAAAATTCCTGATTTTAAGTAGGGTTTTACAAAAGTCAGACGAATCGAATGAAAAGGCGAATTAGGATGCTGAATAAATTTAAGTTATTTGGTTTAGGTGCTGGGGCAACTTTGATGGTGGCTGGCCGTGCACTTCAATCTTGTTTTATGCCAAAGTCAGACAATATCTTCGGAGCAAGTTGGTGCATTGATGGAGCATCAACGACTTCAAATGGTTTATTCGCGTTTCATAACTCTGGACACTGCGCAGGTTGTTTCGCAATTGTCTTAGGTGCTGTGATTGTTTCTTTTACTTTTTATGTAATCGTGAAATCCGCGCTTAAAGACACAGCATCTCTTAGGTCAGTGAAAGCTCATTTCTAGCTGACGCTAGAAAATGGGGCGAATTGAAATTCAATATGCCCTTTGTTTTGTGAAACTCTAAGAAAGCCCCAGCTTTTCCATGGCGAGCTTTTGAACCGCACCAATATCCATTTTTCCCGAACCCAGCATAGGGATGGCTTCGGCAAACATGACCTTCTTAGGAAGAGATAACTCACTAACTCCATGGTTCTGAAACCAATGTAGCAAATCCATACGATCAGCATTTTCGTTTGTAGTTAGCAAAACAATTTGCTCACCTTTTCGAGAATCCGGCAGTACTGCTGCTGCATGTTGGAATTCCGGCCAGACTGTCTGAGCGCAATTTTCCACAACGGCCAATGAAACCATTTCACCCCCAATTTTGGCAAACCGCTTTAGACGTCCTCTAATAGTTAGAGCACCGTCTTCATCTTGACTGACAACATCTCCTGTATCGTGCCATCCTTTATCGGCAGGTTGCAATACTCCTGGTTGATCAGCGAAAAGATAACCTAACATTACGTTTGGGCCTTTGGCTTTCATACGGCCTGCACCTGAAATTCCATCCACTGGTTCAAATGACAAAGTTACCCCAGGTAGAGGCCGACCAACGGTACCTGACTTATTATGACTTGGCTGGTTCACTGCCAACACGGGGGCAGCTTCGGTAGCACCGTAACCTTCCAACACTTCCGTATCGAATTTTTTCTTAAGTAACTGTCTTGTTTCATCTTTCACGCTCTCAGCGCCGCAAACCACATAACGCAAACCACTTAATTCATTGTTTTGAGAGGCCCTTGCATATTGACTTAAGAAAGTATCAGTGGCGAACAAGATGGATGATTCAGTGCTCGCAATCCGTTTTGGGATTTCTTTAATTTGCAACGGGGAAGGGTGTAGGACGACTTTAACTCCATTTAACATCCCAATGAGGACACCCGCCGTAAGTCCAAAACAGTGAAAAGTGGGAAGTGGATTGTAAATAACATCTCTTGTCGTCAGCATGCCATCCACATGTTGAATGATCTGAAAAACATTTGACACCAAATTCGCATGTGAAAGCACAACGCCTTTTGGCGTTCCTTCAGTTCCGGAAGTAAAGAGGGTCACAGCTGGAGAATCCCAGTGCGCCTTATCGCGAAGTAGCCATGGTACGATTGGCCCGATTGCGCCGTAAAGTTTATCGACGACTCCAAGGTTTTCTCGAACATCCTCGAGATAAACAAAGTTCAATTCGTCACCCAGCTCCTCAATCAGTTTTTCGAGACTAGCTTTTTCGATAAATTGGTGGGCGGTTATGATGCTTGTTATGCCGGCGGCTTTGCATGCTGCTTTAATATTTGCGCTTCCCGCGGTAAAATTGAGCATAGCAGGAACGCGCCCAAAAGCGTTGAGGGCAAAAAAACAAATCATAGCTCCAGCACCTGTTGGGAGCATTATCCCCAAAGTGGACCGGCGTGGAGTATTCTTTGTCAATGCTCTACCAAGCGCAAAACTTGCTCTAACTATCTCGTTATAACTGAGTTTCCGGCCATCTGCTTCTTCTAGAGCTATTTTTTTGCCGCCGAATCGGGATCGAGATTCAAGCAATGCCCCAAAGACATTTTTTTGTGCTTTCCTGATGTCGAACTGAGTTTCAAATTCTGACATTTTCCATCCCTATAGTACTGTGACGCTTGTATTTTTGATGCGTTTTAGAAACAGATAAGAAAAAATTCAGCTAGTATACAAGTCTTTCGAGATGTTTAGCTTGATCCCAACGTCAATTAGGCCCATTTTCAAGGCATGACAGAACTCATCAATACCGTTAATGGCCGCCGTGAATCCAAACCTGATGTACGGCACCCTGAAAAGCAAAAACGTCCTGATACTCCGGTTTTGAAGAAACCGGACTGGATCCGTGTGAAAGCTCCCATGGGGGGTGAGTTCGCTAAAACTCAAAAAATAATGACTGAGGGAAACCTCACGACGGTTTGTGAAGAAGCTGGTTGCCCAAACATTGGAGAGTGTTGGACTAAAAAGCACGCAACTATGATGATAATGGGAGATACCTGTACAAGGGCGTGCGCATTCTGCAATGTTAGGACAGGTAAACCTAATCCTCTAGATTCTGATGAACCTCGTCGTGTAGGAGCAGCTGTCTCCGAGATGGGGCTTGAGCACGTTGTTATAACCTCGGTTGACCGAGATGACTTGGACGATGGTGGAGCTGAACATTTTGCTCAAACCATTAGATCTATTCGTGAGCAGGCACCGCAGGCAACAATCGAAATTTTAACACCTGACTTTGTCAGAAAGGGTGATGCTGCCAATATTGTGATTGATGCCAAGCCAGACGTTTTCAATCACAATCTTGAAACGGTGCCGAGACTCTACCTCTCAATACGCCCCGGATCTCGCTATTATCACTCATTAAAATTGCTCGATCAGGTCAAGCAGAGAGACCCTAACCAATTTACCAAATCTGGAATTATGGTGGGATTGGGTGAAACAAAAGAAGAAGTCCTGCAAGTCATGGATGATATGCGCTCTGCTGGAATTGATTTCCTAACGATTGGACAATATCTTCAGCCGACAAGAAAACACGCTGCCATAGACCGTTATGTGACGCCTGAAGAATTTAAATCCTATGAAACAATAGCGCTTTCCAAGGGCTTTTTGATTGTATCTGCAAGCCCGCTCACGCGTTCCTCTTATCATGCTGGTGAAGACTTTGCCCGACTTAAAGAAGCACGTGAAAAACTGAACGCAACTAGATAAGCAATGTCTTCTGTTTCTAAATCAATTGCTGTGCCTTACAGGCCAGATCAAATGCTCGAGCTTGTTGCCGATATTAAAACCTATCCTGACTTCATTCCATGGATACGATCTTTGCGCGTGCGAGATGAAGAGTTTCTTCCGCATGGATGGAAAGGGCGAGCTACCGCTGCTGTTGGTTTTAAAGGATTTTCTGAATCTTTTACGACCGATGTTACCAAAAATGTATCCAACAAGAGTGTAGATGTTCAATTGGTTAAAGGGCCATTCAACTATCTAGAAAACACTTGGAATTTTACCGAACGGTCAGATGGGTGTGAAATAGATTTCAAAATCCGTTTTGAATTTTCAAACTTTATTCTGCATGCCTTGATGAAAGCAAATTTCGACAGGGCTGTTTCAACGCTAATTAAAGTGTTCGTTGACGAGGCTGAAAAAAGATATGGAGCTACTAACTAATCCATCAATTGCATAAGTAGTCTGATAGCTGCGCTCATGGATTTTTGACGCACATTTGCTCGTCCTATATCGCCAAACTTGAAAGCATGGTGCAACACCTCTCTATCTCGTCTAATTGCCGCGATATGAACCAACCCGACCGGTTTCATTGCTGTCTGGCCGCTTGGTCCTGCAATACCAGTAATCGCGACGGCTAAATTTGCTCTGGAATTCTCTAATGCACCTTCAGCCATAGCTATTGCCGTTGGTTCAGATACAGCGCCGAAATCTGCTAATGTCTCACCTGATACGCCCAACATGTCTTGTTTGGCTTTGTTTGTATAAACAACAAAACCACGGTCCAATGTCTGAGATGAGCCAGGTATTTCTGTAATCAATCCTGCCAACAATCCGCCCGTGCAACTCTCAGCAGCAGCTAAAGTCAATTTGTTCTTCTGGGCGGTATCGAGAAACTTCCGTGCTTCTGCCATCAAACGATCATCAAACATCTAAGTCCCCAAAAGTGAATCAATTAAGTCTGTGCCTTAAGATACAAGCAACACATTTGCTTGTGCGGCAATACCTTCTTTTCTGCCAGTGAACCCAAGTTTTTCAGTGGTCGTTGCTTTCACACTGATACGGTCTAATGGAATTCCTAATACGCGAGCGGTCTCTTCACGCATGGCGATATTGTGTGGTTTAAGTTTTGGCTCCTCGCAAATGATGGTGAAGTCAACATTCCCGATCTTAAAACCTCGCTCACGAGCTAGATCGACTGCATGCTTCAGGAACACCTCAGAAGCAACGCCTTCCCATTTTGGTTCAGTTGGCGGAAAGTGCACACCAATATCACCCTCAGCCAACGCACCATAAATAGCATCAGTCAGTGCATGCCATGCTACATCGGCATCTGAATGTCCCTTTAGTTTGAATATATGTGGAATTTTCACACCGCACAGGATAACAAAATCACCTTCTTCAAACTGGTGCACATCAAACCCTGATCCTATTCGTGGAATTCCTATCAAACCAGATCTCTCATCTCTCATTAATTTGGATACCGTTTCAAAGTCCTCGGGCAGTGTAACCTTCATCAACTGATATTCACCAGAAACTAATTGTGTGGTTCCACCGATACCTTCTATCGCTTCTAAATCATCGACAAAATTCTTCTTGTTTTGTTGAGCAGAAAGAATTTTCTGAAACTTAAACGCTTGGGGAGTTTGAATGCGAAATAGGTCAGTGCGATCAATATTTTTCAAGCTATCAATTGAAGATTTTTGTTTTATTGCGTCCACAATAGGAAGCGCAGGGGCTGCAGCATCGTTTTTTTCTAGTGCGGTAAAGAGGTCATCAATAACCCGTTGAGTTAAGCCGGGACGAGCTGCGTCATGAATGAAAATTGAATCAGGATCGTGTTTTTGAGCGGCGGAAAGAGCTTTTCTAACACTATCGGCTCTTTCTACTCCTCCGCTTACAATCTCAACATCGGAGTAAGGTGCGCAAATTTCAGAGGTTAGATCGTTAAATTCTTCTGAGACAACCACAATGATTTTTTTAAAACGTTTGTCTTTGCTCAGAGACTGAATGCTCCATTCAAGGATGGGTTTTCCATTTATATCAGCAAATTGCTTAGGAATTACACGGCCAGAACGAGTACCATTCCCCGCAGCAACAACGACTGCTATACAATTCTCTCTAATCATAATTGCCTCTAAATTAAGCACCATTCGACGAATATACAGCTTGATTCATAAAATAATGAGTATAAACTGCACAAAAATTAGGCTATCTAACCAGTTTGAATATATCAATGATCACAGTCGGTAACATAAAAATTGATGTACCAGTATTCTTAGCTCCAATGTCAGGAGCTACTGATGCACCATTTCGCCGTCAAGCGTCAAAGTTTGGGGCGCCGGTTGTTGTGACTGAAATGATTGCCGGATCAGAATTAGCTACAGGACGAAAAGATATGGTTTGGCGCATTGCCAGACCTGAAAATACTTACCCTTTTGTTGTTCAATTAGCCGGCCGCGATCCGGAGTGGATGTTTGAAGCATCAGGAATAGCGGCAAAAGCGGGCGCGGATATCATAGATATCAATATGGGTTGCCCGGCACGAAAAGTCACAGGTGGTCAATCAGGATCCGCTTTAATGCGTGATTTGGACCTTGCCAGAAGTCTTATCGTTGCCACTAGAGAAGGGAGCGATAAACCAGTTACTGTAAAAATGCGGTTAGGATGGGATGACAATTCGTTAAACGCTCCCGAACTTGCTCAAATCTGTGAAGAAGAAGATGTAAAACTTCTAACTGTTCATGGTCGTACGCGATGCCAGTTCTATGAAGGGCACGCAGACTGGTCCAAAGTAAAAGCCGTAAGCGACGCATGTAATCTTCCCGTCATTGTAAATGGGGACATAAATACTTCAAAAGATGCGCAAATAGCTCTTAATGAATCAGCCGCCCAAGGTGTTATGGTTGGCAGAGCCGCCATGGGGCAACCGTGGTTGCTGGGGCAGATAGCGTCGGAACTGACAGGAAATGTCTTCAAGGCTCCCTCATTTTCAACAAAGCTTGAAGCGCTATGCGAACAAATTTCAGATAGTATCGAACTCTATGGTGAACGACTGGGTGTGCGAGTATTTAGGAAACACCTAGCAGCTTTCATCGATAGCGCTAAAGAATTGCAAATTGATAATGCTCAACGCGATAACATTCGGCGGAACTTGTGCCAGATCAATAATGATACTGAACTGAAATCAGAAATTAAAAAACTGAACCATCTCTCAAATCTAAAAATTGAGGCAGAGGTGCAATGAGCATGACTTTATCAGACAGAATTCTAGATACATTACCAGTCGCTGTCATATGCGTAGGTAAGGATGGAGTGATCCAACAAGCAAACCCAATGGCTGAATCAATCCTTTGCCAAAGTCATGCTTTGCTTATCAATACGAACTTAAGCAAACTCACTGCAGAAGATTCGCCGATTGTTGATCTGGTTCAAAGAGCATCACGAGATGGTGGAACTGTTTACGCTAGAAACATAGTGCTTTCCGGTCCATTTATCTCCCCGACGAACATCGACGCCACAGCAGCATTATCTGCTAATGATGATATCATAACGATCAGCTTAAGTCCCGCTGCTTATCAAGCAGATCATGAATCCAAAAGCCAGTCCGCCGCCATGGCGGAAGTTGCTAGAATTCTTGGGCATGAAGTTAAAAACCCACTTGCAGGAATTGTCGGGGCAGCACAATTGCTCGCACGGCAGGCTCGTGATGACCAAATGTCCATGTTGACCCTCATAAAAGAAGAAGGTGCACGTATTGGACGGTTAGTCGATAGATTTGCAGCTTTTGAAACTTTCTTCCGTCCTCGTCCTTCAATGACAAATATCCATCAAGTCTTAGATCGCATTATGGAAATGTCGTCCGCTAGTTTTGCTGAAAAAATCAAATTGACTTTCCGTTTCGATCCTTCACTTCCTGACGTGTATGTTGATCCTGATCATATTCACGAAGCTTGTCTTAACCTCGTGAAAAATGCTGCCGAAGCTATTCCAAAAGGAAAAGAGAAAGGACACATCCATATCTCAACGAGATATAGAGCAGGTGTTACATTGCGACACTCAAAGGGTGAAAAACCCTCTCGGTCTGGCGCAATCGAGATAGCAATTAAAGATAATGGACCAGGTGTCCCTAAAGCTGTTGCAGATCAGATTTTTACTCCGTTTTTCTCGACCAAGAAGTCGGGAGCGGGGATTGGTCTAACAGTCGTTTCAGAAATAATTTCAGCCCATAGCGGGTTTGTAGAGCTTGAAAACTCAACGTCTGGCGCGTGTTTCAAGCTTTTACTACCCATTTCTATTCCCAAAACCTAAGAGGTAATCCTTGTGAGTGGCCCCACCATATTAGTCGCAGATGATGACTCAAGTGTTCGTCTAGTTATCAGCCAAACACTTGCTCAAGAAGGATATCACGTCAGATCGACAAACACCGCTTCTACACTTTGGAAATGGGTTGAGGCCGGTGAAGGTGATTTGCTTATAACTGACGTTTATATGCCGGATGAATCTATATTCGACATCATGCCACAGATACGTCAGGAAAGGCCCGACCTGCCAATCATCGTGATTAGTGGTCAAAGCACTGTTCTAACGGCAACAATGGCTTCAGACCATGGTGTCTATGACTACATGCCGAAGCCGTTTGATATCGATGCATTAGCTGATTCAGTGAAGCGGGCGCTACAGAAACGGTCAGCTAAAGGTATTGAGCCAGCAAGTCGAAAAGCCGAAAAAGACGAGGCATTGCCACTCATTGGTCGGTCAACGGCAATGCAAAATGTGTATCGAGTTATAGCCCGTGTAATGAACACCGATTTAACCGTTTTGATTGAAGGAGAGAGTGGAACCGGTAAAGATTTGTGTGCAAGTGCTATTCACGATCTCGGAAAACGAAAAACCGGCCCGTTCGTTGCCGTGAGCCTAGCTGCCCTTCAAAAAGAGCAAGTTGAAGCAGACCTTTTTGGTTTAACATCAGAAAACGGGACATCCTCTCCTGGTCGCGTTGGGGAAGCGAATGGGGGCACACTTTATCTGGATGAAGTTGGAGATATGCCGCTTGAAGCGCAGACCCGACTTCTCCGTTTTCTCCAAGATGGACAATACTCTTCACATGGTGGCGGGCCTGTAAAACAATCGGATGCACGCATTATAGCATCTACAAAGCATGATTTACGTACTTTGGTTGAACAGGGCCTTTTTAGAGAGGATCTTTATTATCGTCTAAATGTTGTATCTCTTTCGTTACCTCCATTGCGTGAACGCAAAGAAGACATCTTAGAGTTGGCAGCTGCTTTTCTTGTTCGTGCAAAAAGAGAAGGGCTCCCAGAAAAACAATTAGATAAATCCGCTTATGATTTGCTTTCAGCATATGACTGGCCCGGAAATGTTCGAGAATTAGAAAACTTAATTCGTCGCCTTGCGGCTTTAAGTCCTGAACCAGTTATTTCAGCACGAGAAATCGAACGCGAAATGAAATCCGGTGCCAAACCGGAGAGAGAGACTGGAGCGTTTGAAGCTGAAGTAGAGACATTGTTATCACGTCACTTCATGGCCCGTTTAAGCATTGCAACTGAAGCTGACGGATCAGTGTATCCGGACGTTATTGAACAGGTTGAACGACCATTATTAAAATTGGCTCTGGCTGCAACAAATGGAAACAAAGTGAAGGCGGCGTCTTTATTGGGGCTAAACCGAAACACGCTAAGATCAAAGATCAATAGTTTGAAACTAGGTGACGAAGAGTAAACAAGGGCTTCTGCTCCAGAATTAGATGTTTACGAATGCAGTTGTTGCGTTTATGTATCACAGTGTCGCAATTATGACACGCTAAACTGTGCATAGATGAAAACGTCGCAATTCGCATTTAAACCACCCGCTAACTTCGGTCCAATAGGAACGATTGTACTGCGGGTTTTGTTTGCCGTATCTGCGATATTGGCAACAATCGCGACTTATCTATCTGTTGCTGACAGCCAAGCTTCTACGGCGTCTAGCCCATTGATGATTTGGTTGCTTGTTGTCAATTTAGTTTTCATTCTCATTCTAGGGGCAGCCTTAACAGCAAGAATATATAAACTGTTTAAGGAAAATCAGGACACACAAGGTGGTGCACGATTAAGGTTGCGGATTATCGCACTGTTTGGCCTGGCAGCTATGGTTCCTACGATAATAGCTGCACTTCTAGGAACTTTGATAAACCGAAGCGTAGATAACTGGTTATCTGAACGTGTTTATGCGGTGGTGGAAAATTCTTCCGACGCTGCCGAAGCATCGGTTACCGCAGTTATCAACGACGTTCGAAACAATGTTGCAGAAGCTGTTACCGATCTAAATGACGAGTCCGTTGTTGCTGCTTATTCAAATGCGCCAGTTCAGTTTCAAGAGTTTTTAGCTCTAGAGTCTCAACTACGAGACCTACCTGTATTGGTTATTTATAACGAAAATAGAGAAATAGTTTTTCAGATCAATAATAGCTCAGATTTGGAAATATCCGAAATGTCTGAGTTAAACTGGATAGCTGCACGATCGGACAAAGACGCTATTAGCGTATCAGCTGATTTCGTCGTGAGCACTTTGACAAAGCTTCAGGCCTATCCTGAAGCATACCTTTATAGCGCAAGTCAGGGGCCAGTTACTGTTGCAAGACAATTAACAGCCACGCAAAGTGTGTTAGATGAATATAGAGAAGCAGGGCATCGTAAAGATAGTCTGAGAACTGTATTCGTTCTTTCCTACATAGAGTCGGCTCTGCTGATATTATTAGGAACAGCTTGGCTAGGAATGTACGCTGCGGGCCTCATTGCAAAACCAATTGGTGATCTAGCTGCGGCCGCACGAGCGGTTAGGGATGGTGATTTATCTGTAAGACTTGATCGTCCCAAGGCTAGAGATGAGGTAGATGACCTCTCTCAAGCTTTTAACCAAATGACTATGCGATTGTCTCGCCAACGAAGAGATTTGGACTCAGCTCGTCTCGAAGCAGAAGCACGTTCAGAGTTTATTGAGACGGTCCTATCCGGTGTAGAAGCTGGGGTAATTAGGGTAGATCCAACGTTTAGAGTCACGCTTGCAAATGCTTCAGCTGGCAGACTCTTAAATATCCCTACGGAAAGCCTGAATGACAGTTTGCTTCACGAAATCGCCCCTGAATTCCTCTCAGCACTGAGGGAAACTGTTGAATCTCGACAGACTGTTGGTTCTAACATCCAACTTTCATCTGGCGATAGCGTGAAAGACATTCATATTAGAGTGTCTCCAGAAGCAGACATGAACGGTTTTGTAGTCACTTTCCACGACACCACCAGACTTGTGGCAGGTCAAAGACAGGCAGCTTGGAGAGATGTTGCACGAAGAATTGCGCACGAAATACGCAACCCACTAACACCAATTCAACTTTCTGCAGAGAGAATTAGAAGACGTTTTGGTAAACAAATTACTGAAGATAAAGAGACATTCGATAGTTGCACTGAAACGATATTGCGTCAGGTAGGGGATATAGGACGTATGGTCGAAGAGTTTTCTTCTTTCGCCAGAATGCCTAAACCAACTCTTGCACCTTTCGACTTAAACGAATTAGTCAAAAACATTGCTTTTGCACAGCGACTTGCATCTCCCACAGTAAGCATAAATGCCGATGTGCCCGATAAAGTAACAACGATGACTGGTGATGAGAGATTGTTAGGTCAAGCACTTACTAATATTGTTAAAAATGCACGAGAATCAGTCGAACGTCATATAAATACTGGCGAAATCAAAGTTGGAAATGTTTCCATAAATGTAGAAATTCAAGATGAAACCGCTCTGCTAATCATACGTGATACAGGCGTTGGATTTCCTACAGAGGATAGAAGTCGTTTATTAGAGCCTTATGTTACCACCCGAGAAACCGGAGTAGGTCTTGGTTTGGCTATCGTAAATCGAATTGTTGAAGATCACGGCGGGGAAATTACCCTTGGTGACAACGAACTTTCAGATTCAGGGGCAAGAGTGAATATTACTCTTCCTCTTACCATAATCCGAGAAGATGAGGACGCAGCTCTCATCAGTGAAGGAGAAGTATAGTGGCTTATGAAGTATTAGTCGTAGACGACGAAACCGACATCAGAGAATTGGTCGGAGGAATACTAGAAGACGAAGGCTATAAGGTCCGAACAGCTGCTGATGCCAAACAAGCAATGGATGCAGTTCGAGAGAGAGCGCCCAATCTAGTTGTTTTGGATGTCTGGCTCAAAGGTTCAGAGTTCGACGGTCTTGAAATTCTTTCCATGCTCAAAGAACTAGATAGCACAATGCCAGTTGTAATAATGTCTGGTCATGGAACTGTGGAAACGGCAGTAACCGCAATACGCAATGGTGCTTATGATTATCTTGAGAAGCCCTTCAATTCCGACAAACTATTAGTATTGGCAGAACGGGCATTAGAAGCAGCCGAATTAAAACGAGAAAATATTCGTCTTAAGTCCCAGGCTGCGACCAGTGACGAGTTAATCGGTGATAGTCAGGCAACTCAACAATTGCGCGCATCCATAGCCAAAGTTTCACCTGCTAATAGCCGCGTTCTAATTTCCGGTCCACCTGGCGTCGGGAAAGAGCTCGTCGCACGTATGATCCACACAAACTCACAACGAAGTGATGGTCCATTTATAGTTGTTAGTGCAGCTACAATAGAGCCTGACCGTATGGAAATGGAGTTGTTTGGAGAAGAAGATGCAAATGGTCGACCGAAAAAGATCGGCCTTTTCGAACAAGCTCACAACGGAACCCTATTGCTCGATGAAGTCGCGGATATGCCAGCTGGCACGCAGTCGAAAATCCTACGAGTATTGATCGATCAAAGATTTAAACGTGAAAATGGACACTCTGATGTCAAAGTTGATGTTCGAGTAATCTCCTCCACGGCTCGGAACCTCCAAGAGGAAATTTCAGCAGGGCGCTTCAGAGAAGACTTGTATTATCGTCTGAGCGTGGTTCCAATTACGGTTCCATCTTTAGAAAGTCGCCGCGAAGACATAGCTTCTTTGGCAAAATATTTTGCCAAGCTCATCGGAGAGTCTTCTGGCCTCCCAGCTAGAACGTTTTCAGAAGAAGCGCTTGCTGTGCTTCAATCATCTGAATGGCCCGGAAATGTGCGACAATTACGAAACGTAATCGAGCGGATATTGATACTAGCAAGCGGCGATACTTCTCAAGAGATCATGCCGGATCATCTTCCTATGGATAAAAATGGTGATGGCAATAATACTGCATCTATGGATACAATATCTTTGCCATTGCGTGATGCACGCGAAAAATTTGAAAGAGAATATCTATCACTGCAGATTACGCGGTTTGGTGGAAACATCTCTCGAACAGCAGCGTTTATCGGTATGGAACGATCAGCTTTGCATAGAAAACTCAAAGCTTTAGGCGTAGATACATCTGGCGATAAGTCGTAAAGTTAAAGCTTGAGGTGCAAGCATGCGAATTATAATTTGTGGCGCTGGTCGTGTAGGTCAGGGGATAGCAGAACGATTATCCATTGATCATGATGTGACCATGATTGATGATGATGCAAACCTTCTTGATCAAGTTGGTACTCGTTTTGATGTAAGAACGACACTTGGACACGCTGCGCACCCTCAGACACTACAAGATGCAGGCGCTGAAAACGCAGAGATGATTATCGCGGTTACCCATATGGATGAAATCAATATGGTAACATGTCAGGTTGCACACTCTTTATTCAAAATCACGACTAAGATCGCACGCATAAGAACACAAGCTTACACAAAAACAGCTTATTCAGACTTGTTTACGCGGGATCATATTCCAGTTGATATGCACATATCGCCTGAAGCAGAAGTAAGTGAATCTATTCTTCAAGGTCTATCAACTCCCGGTGCATTTTTATCTGCAGATATGGGAATTATGAACCAAAATGAATCGGGAGTAGTTAAACTTCTTGGTGTGGAAATCACGGACAAAGACTCCACCCTTCATGGACGCCGATTGGAAGACATCTACGCCTTATGCCCAGATTGCAATGCACAAATTGTAGGGATTGGCAGAGATAAGAACTTGTTCGTGCCAAAAGAAGACCACAAGCTAGAGTTAAATGATCGTGTGTATTGGATTATTCCAACGGATAAGATCGAACACATGTTTGATATATTGGGAATTTCCGAGAATCACAGCCGTCACGTTGTCGTAGTGGGAGGAGGCCATATCGGCTTAAACGTTGCAAAACAATTAGAAGCTCCAACAAAGAAGAATGGACGCAACAAGCACAATGTAAAAGTTCGTCTAATTGAGCGAGAAGCAGATAAAGCGAACAAGGCAGCTGAATTTCTAGAAAGAGCAATCGTATTACATGGCGATGGTCTAGACCCTAACTTATTGGAAGAGGCTGGTGTGTCTGACTCTGACCTGGTCGTCGGATTGACCAATGATGATAAAACCAATCTTCTCTTGGGAGCACTCGCAAAGAAAATTGGTGCCAAGAAGGTAATTTCACTCGTTAATGAAGCGGATTTAGCAAACATCAAATCCAATGTCGGAATAGACGTACTAATTGACCCACGATCAATTACGGTATCAAAAATTCTTTTAAAACTAAGACAAGGGCGGCTTTCAAATCTAAAGACTTTGGAAAATGGCGCAGCGGAAGTTGTGGAAGGCGTAGTAAAAGAAACGGCTCCATTGGTCGGTATGACGTTAACACCGGAAGAACTTCCCGAAGGCATTTCAGCCGGCGCAATTATTCGAGACGGTTCGCCTATTGAGCTTTCAAACAAAGTGAAAGTTCATGATACAGTCATTCTATTTGCCGAAAAAGAAATGTCGCGCAAAGTAGATTTACTCTTCCGCGTTAAACTAGATTATTATTAAAACATCAGGTGAGATGCGAAATTGAACGTTTCTAGTGTTCTTAAACAACTTGGCTTGATGATCACCTTAATCGGTGGATGCGCTTTACTGAATTCTCTTTTTGCAACTTTGATTGGCGAAAACGATTCCGCTAGAGGGTTTCTACTCTCTGGAGTATTGGGATGTTTTCTCGGCGCGTCACTTATAATCTTGTTATGGGATGCTCCAAAGAAAACTGGTGCCAGAGAAGGGCTTCTATTTGTTGTTAGTTTTTGGTTCTTAATACCAATAATCGCAGCCCCGCCATTTTGGGCGTCAAATGTTGTAGAAACTTGGTTACATGCAAGCTTTGAAGCTGTATCCAACTTAACGACCACTGGATCTTCAATTGGGCAAGAAATCCAGCCAATTTCTATTCGTGTATGGCGTGCATTTTTGCAGTTCATAGGTGGGGTATCAGGTGTGGTCATGGCAGTTGTCGTGCTGGCTGCTCTAAACCTATCCGGTCCAGGTGTTCACAGATCTCATTTGCTTACTCTTCCTAAGGAAGACCTTTTCGGCAAGATAGGCCGTGTATCATTGACAATTTCCATTGTTTACGGGGCTCTTGCTATTATTGGAGCGTTGGCAATGGCAGCGTCAGGTGTCGAATTGATTGATGCATTAACCCGCAGTGTCGCTGCCATTTCTACCAGCAATGTATTACCTAACGTGGCTGGTGCTTACGCATACTCGCCATTCTCAGTAATTATTTTGACAATCCTGCTATTCGTAGGCGCGACAAACATTGCTCTACATGCAGATATACTTCGACAAAATAGCTGGAAAGTTTACATCAAAGATTCTGAAACCCAAATTTTACTGTTGGGAGTTGTCGTTTTTACGGGCCTTTTATGTGTCTTTTCTCAACGTGTTGACTTACGTTTTGTTTCTGAAGCGCTATCTTTTATATCAACGTCAGGAATGGACGTTTCGGGCACTGAGAAGGTTTTAGATTTACTTCCTCAACCAATTCCAGACTTGTTTGTCTTTGTTGGAGCGGCTGCGTTGTCAACTGCAGGTGGTTTAAAGATGACACGAGTTCTAGTATTGTTGAGCAGAGCTTTTGCAGAATTTAAACGCTTAGCCTTTGATCACTCAACAGCGGAACTTAGATTTCAGGGGAGAGCCCGAACCGACAATATCGTTGTAGGGGTTTGGGTGTATTTGATTGCGTACCTTGGCGCATGTATTCTCATTGGAATATTGCTATCTCTAACCGGACTGGATTTGGAATTAGCGTTTAGAAGTGCAATTGGCTCGATATCTAATACAGGTCCATTAGTTGATGTCGCCTTCATTGATCAGGACGTGAGCAATTTTTCGATTATTGTTGTAAGTATTGGCTGCATTTTGGGAAGAATTGAAGTTCTAGCGTTAGCCCCATTGTTTTCTGGTGATTTTTGGCGCAAATAGTACTAAGTAGGTTTTTGGACCGAATCACGACTAATTTTTGTTAGTCTGAAATAATAAAACCAACGGAACAGTAATAACAAAGTCCCGAGAAGAGGCTCATAATAAAATGTCATCCGATAAAAAACAAAACCTTCAAGACACGTTTTTAAACGCAGTTCGTAAAGACAAAGTACAGCTTACAATTTTTCTTATGAACGGTGTAAAGTTACAAGGTGTCGTGACTTGGTTTGATAACTTTTGTGTGTTGTTAAAAGGGGATGGAAGACCCCCACAACTTGTATACAAGCACGCTATCTCTACAATTGCCCCAAACAACCCTGTTAAATTGTTTAGCGGAGATGATAGCGCCTCTGACGAAGAGTAACCAAAGCTAACTTGTTAGAAATTGAAGCCCCAAAGCAGATATCCGGAATTGTAATTCCGACCCTTTTTGATGCGCCAATGTATGATCAATCCCGAATTGAAGAAACGGAGGGATTGGTCGAAGCTTTGGGCGTTGAACTTGGTTTCACTGAATGCTTGCGAGTCCGTAAACCAAACGCTGCGAAGTTATTAGGAGAAGGGCAACTTTCACACATTGGTGATTTGCTGGATGACTGCAAAGGCAATTTGATTGTTATTGATTGCCTTTTGACACCAATTCAGCAACGGAACCTAGAGCGCACCTTGAATGTTAAGGTTATGGACCGCACCGGTCTAATTCTTGAAATATTTGGTGTTCGCGCAAGATCAGCTGAAGGTCGATTACAAGTTGAGATGGCGCGCCAATTGTACGAACGATCCAGACTAGTCCGAACTTGGACCCACCTAGAACGACAACGTGGTGGTACGGGTTTCCTTGCTGGGCCGGGAGAAAGCCAATTGGAAGCGGACCGCCGCATGTTAGATGGCAGAATTGCCAAGCTGAAAACTGATCTAGAAGCTGTTCGACGCACGCGTCGATTACAAAGAGCAGGAAGGAAGCGCCGCGGTGCTCCCATTGTTGCTTTAGCAGGATATACAAATGCAGGAAAATCGACGCTATTCAATACGTTAACAAACTCAACAGTTTTCGCCGCTGATATGCCATTTGCGACCCTAGACCCAACCGCTCGCGATATAGAACTTAAAAGCGGCAAAAAAATTTCAATGATCGATACGGTTGGCTTTATTACAGACCTTCCAACTCATTTGATCGAAAGTTTTAGAGCAACCATTGAAGAAGCAATTGAAGCTGATTTACTACTTCATGTTCGAGATATCAGTCATCCAGAGACCGAACGCCAAGCAGCAGATGTCGACGATGTACTTTCCCAACTTGAGAAAGATACAAAAACTGAGAGACCGCCTGTCATAGAGGTTTGGAATAAAGCTGACGCACTAGGTGAGGATATGCTGGCCGTTTTTAAAGCGGGTTCAGCAAATCGAGAGGATATTATTCTGACCTCCGCGATCAATGGCGATGGATTGGAAGATCTTTTAACATTAATCCAAGAAACGCTCTTTTCATCAACTCGCGAGTTCGAAATAAAAATAGAACCAAAATTTGGAAAAGCTCGTTCTTGGTTACATCAGTATAGTAATGTCATAGGCGAAACAGTTGATGAATTTGGAAATGTAATACTTAGAGTGAGCCTATCAGAACGAGAACTCAATCAATTTGTCCACGAACACCATGAGATTGATATTGATGATGTTATTCTGTCCTCCAAAAAAACATTTTAATCAGTTTTAGCTTTGTACTTATTTAAGTTTTGATTTCACTTGTAACCATAGGTCAGATTGCTGTTCCAAAGAAAGTGAATTAAATTCGTTTCCTGAAGACCTAGCTAATTGCTCCATGCCTTCAAAGCGGGCAGTGAACTTATCATTTGCTGCACGTAATGCTGTTTCTGGGTCTACGCCATGTTTACGCGCCAAATTTGCAACGACCAACAATACGTCGCCCATCTCCTCATTGATGTCTTCTTGAATTCCAGAAGCCACTGCGTCTTCAAGCTCAACAAGTTCTTCATCCAGTTTTGATTTAATGTCTTCTGCTTTAGGCCAGTCAAAACCCGTTCTTGCGGCACGTTTTAAAAGTTTTTCTGACCGAGTTAAGGATGGAAGTGCGTATGCAACACCGTCCAATGCAGATGGTAATTTTTCACTTCTTGCTTTAGCTGCTCTTTCCTTTTCCTTCAGAGCTTCCCAGTGACTTGTTTGATCGTCAGCCGTCTTGATTTCGGCATCTCCGAACACATGGGGATGACGCGCAATCATTTTGGACACAATTGCTCGTGCAACATCGTGAATATCAAATATACCATTATCTTTTGCTATTTGACTTTGAAAAACTACCTGTAGAAAGAGATCGCCCAATTCATCTCGCAATTCACACATATCACCTAGGTGTATTGCTTCTGCGACCTCATATGCTTCTTCGATGGTGTAGGGGGCAATTGTTTCAAAAGTCTGTTCTATATCCCAAGGACAGCCAGTTTCCTTGTCTCGCAACCTTTCCATGATGTGAATTAGGTCAGTGATTGCGTTTTCGGTTTCCACAAATGCGCGTGTCTTTTTTGTCATTATTTTTCTGCTCAATCAAATAGGCATAATAAGTGGCTTTAAAGTGCAGTGATAGGACATCATATAGAGAATTCAATCCTCACGCTTTCTGCTTTGGGCACCACGAGGATATTACTAAAGAAGAAAACCAAATGCATAACAGCCTCATTTGTACAAACAACAAATAAAAATCACTTATTTCTGGAACTTACATAGAAATATTTTACGATGATTTGCAATTAGGGGTGTACGAATTCATTTTTTTCCAATTACAATTTCAGATATGGGTAAGAGTCTGCACAACCGGTTGGTGGTCGCCCTTTTGATCATAACATCTGCAGCCACTTTGGCAGCAGCTGCCGGTGCAATTTGGATCCAATACAGATATACCCACGCTTTGTATGTCTCCACAATGGAAGCCTACATTGTTGAAAGAGGTCAAAGAGAAGCACTCAAATACGACAGACTAATTCGCGCGCACAACGAAGCTAAAGAACATTTTCTGCAACAATATGCTGATCTCACTCCTGACAGGGCCAACAAATTATTTGATCTTTTTTTTCATGACTTTGGTGATGGAACTTTTCGAACTCCTGATGAGCTTTATGACGGTATGGCTGTCGAAAACATAGGAATTATACAAGGGTTTGCTGCATTTATACCGACACGATTGAAAGCCATTACACCGGATCGAAAACGCATTTTAGTCGCATCCATTCTCTCATTATCAAGGGTTGCACCGAGCTATCGAGATACTCTGGAAAGTCTTTGGTTTTTTTCGCCAGAACATGACATCATAATATTCGCACCTAAGCGGGAAAACAAACTCTTATACTACAGAAAAACTGCACCTCCAGATTTGAGTTTTGAAGATGCACCTTTTGCTATTCTTGCTAGGCCAATCAATAACCCCGAAGGAATAACAAGGTGCTCTGACTTAGACACGTTTCAAAATTCTCCCAAAACAACGACATTAGTCTCAGGCTGCCAAACTCCAATTCGCCATGAAGGGCAGCATCTGGGAGTTTGGGGAACAACACTTCCAATGCAAGCATCCTTTACTGAAGCGGTGTTGGACGTTCCGGTAGATGGCTCGAATGTTTACTTTTTGACGCATAAAGGAATGCCATTAGCTCACACAAGTTTCATAGAAGCAGACAGTCTAGAACTTGGGAATATTGAAGCCCTACAAAGCTCTAACCTTTATAATTCTTTGATGAAAACAATTACGGAGTTTGATGCGGAACATGGAGTACTATCGAGTGGTAGCAGCAAAAATGATGCACTCTATGCCTATTATTCATTGAACACACCACAATGGTTTTTTGTAATAGAATTAGAAAACAGCATAATAAGAGCTGCAACACTGCAATCGATATTGCCTATTTTTTCTTCTATTCTGGCCATTGTGATCGTAACGATATTCATTATCGCCAACTTTATTTCTGGCTATGGAATTAAGCCCCTGAAAAAATTGGCGAAGCAATATTCTTCAAAACAAGCACATGCCAATTTAGAAGACCTGGATGCATCTTCATTAAAGGAAATATTAGGCCGAGAAGATGAAATTGGTGAATTAGCACGTTCATTGGATGAGTACAGAAAACGAAACCTCAATAATTATGAAATTCTAGAAAGAGAGGTTGCTCAACGCACTTCAGAACTTATACGAGCCAATGAAGCTAAATCTAGATTTTTGGCCAATATGAGTCATGAACTTAGAACACCGATGAATGGTATATTGGGGATAGCTGGGGCTTTGAGACGTAAGCTTGATGAACCGGACCATAAAGAAATGGTCAATCTGATTGAACAATCTGCCAATGTACTAGAACAACAATTATCTGACGTCTTAGATGTATCAAAAGTTGAAGCTGGAAAGTTTGAATTAGAAAACATTCCATTCAACTTGGGGAGTGCGGTTAAACCTGTAATAGATCTCCAAACAATTGTAGCAGACGAAAAGGGCCTCTTATTATCTTCGCAAATCGATCCATCATGTGATGGGGTGTTTATGGGAGACCCAATACGCGTAAAACAAATCATTGGAAATCTGTTGACCAATGCAATTAAGTTTACCGAACGTGGAAGCATCGAACTGTCCTTGTCTTGTGAGCCTACAGAGGGAGAGTTTGAAAGATTTAAACTGAAAGTCACAGACACAGGGCGAGGGATAGAGACTCAAGCAATCGAAACGATATTTGATCAATTTAACCAAGCTGATACATCGATACATCGACAATATGGTGGAACTGGGCTTGGACTTACCATCGTCAAAGCGCTGACCCGTTTGATGGGCGGGCAAGTTAGTGTTTCTTCAACGTTGAATAAAGGGTCCACATTCAGTTGTTCATTTGAATTGAAGCGTGCTGCGGGCGAAGAAACCAAACTTGCTGAAGAGGAAGCTATTGTTGATCTAGGCGTCACTTGCAATAAAAAAATTCTCTTAGCTGAAGACCACATCGTAAATCGAAAAGTAGTTGAGCTGATATTGGAAGCTTACAGTGTTGATATTCATGTCGTCGCAAATGGAAGAGATGCAGTAGATGCATTCAAAAAACAGTCTTACAATTTGATTTTAATGGACGTCCAAATGCCCGTTCTGAATGGTCTCGAAGCAATCAAAAAAATAAGAGAGATCGAGAAAGAACAGTCTCAAATTCCTATACCCATTCTAGTGCTAAGCGCCAACACCTCTAAAGATCACATTCAAGCATCCATGGACGCCGGTGCCACTGGACACGTCGGAAAACCTGTAACTCCTGAGACCTTGATCTCAAATATTAATAAATTGATCTGATTGATATGGGTTCGTCAAAAAGAAAGACCGCCCCCACACTAAACGTATTTAACATTAAATGTTCAAAGAGCCTTATAGGCTATTGATCGTCTACAATTCCAACGAAATTCTTAGCGGAAAGCCTGACCTCTCGAGGGCTTAAACCAAATTGCTTGTGAAACGCGCGGGAAAAATTTGCTGTATGATTATATCCAGCCCAATAGGCCAAGGCAGTTATTGGAATTTTTGTTTTGAGAAGTTTTCGGAACACGAGCTGAAATTTTATTGCATTACAATAGTCAGGAAAATTAAGACCATAAACATCCTCAAAGTCAGAATTAAGAATTTTCTTGTCAATCCTTAAAATGCGAGACACTTCAGACGAAGACGGTATTTGAGCGTGATCTTCTAAAAACAAGTTTAGCACACGTCCTATTCTATTCAGACTTGAAAGTTGAGAAGGGGCCACGAGTGCGTCTGTAATTTTTGAATCCAGCGTATTTAATATACAGAACAATTCAGAAATCTTACTTTTGAGAAACACTGGCCAAAGCTCATTGTAATCGCACGTTTCTACAAGTGATTTTGCTAAACGATGTAATGTCGGATCTTCGCCAGTTATCGTTCTCTCTTTGCCCCATAACTTCAACATTTCTGAAGCACGTATTATTTTTGGTAAAGGAGTTTTCAAGCTAGACGCGATATCTTCAAAGCGCTCTGGTGAAAACGCGAAATAAGCTAAAGACAACGGCTCATTTTGATTTATCTTTACGTAGCATTCAGAATCTTGGCTCTGCCTGTAAAGCAGATACTGTCCTTTTGAAATTGAGAAAGACTCTTTTTCAGAAGTCATGCCCAAAGTGCCATTTAATACGATGGCAACATATAATTTATCTGACGGATATAGTAGTAACTCATCTGCCTTTGTAGGGCCAAATACTTCAACATTTTGAGTTGCAATCGTTACGCCACTCATCGGTTGAAATACTTTTGAATTTCCTCGCATATAATCGCAAGAAAACTCTCTAGCTGCACCTATTTCACCAAGGGGGAGACTTTCCGAAGAATCATAGTTTCCCCAATTACTTCCAACTCCCTCCTTACCTAGAAGGAAGAACAATTCTGCCGCATTCTCTTTTATGCGGAAATCTTGCGTGGGGTTGACGTGAGGTAACATAATCGAACATAACTTCAATGCAAAAAACTATAGTGATAAAACTGCCACAAGTACCGTCAATTGCAAGGGGATGATAAGTATTTCGTCCCGTGATGATAAGACTGAGTACAATTTCCTCGCTTACCCTCGAAAAAAAAAGTGAATTCAAAATATTCACTGAAAATTCGAGGAAACATATATGCGCAAATCTACTATTTTGTCCGCTTCTGTACTGGCAATGGCTTTGGCCTCTCAATCGGCCGTAGCTCAGGATGCTGATTCAACTGCTTCAGAAACACAAGGCTCCAAAGCTGTGCTGGACACTATTACCGTCACAGCAACTAAGAGAGAACAGACCCTTCAAGAAGTTCCAATTGCTGTTTCGGTGGTTGATGCATCCGTTATAGCAGATGCTAATATAGTTGATCTACTGGATTTGCAGTCAGTAGTTCCGTCTCTTAGAGCGAGCCAGTTGGAACGTTCTGCAAATACCACTTTTATCATTCGTGGTTTCGGTAATGGTGGTAACAATATAGGTATTGAGCCATCAGTAGCTGTGTTTATTGATGGTGTTTTCCGCACGCGTTCTTCAGGAAGTCTATCAGATATGCCTGACGTAGAACGTGTGGAAGTTTTGCGTGGTCCGCAATCAACTCTATTTGGTAAAAATGCCTCAGCAGGTGTTGTAAGTATTGTAACAGCAAAACCATCTTTTGAGTGGGGTGGAAAGGTTGAAGGTACTTATGGGAACTACAATCAACTCATAGGTAAGGCTCAGATCACGGGTCCCATCACAGAAAATTTAGCTTTCTCTTTAGCGGGCTCAATGAATAAACGTGATGGATACGTAGACAACCTAACTACAGGTAATGACATCAACGACCGCAACCGTCACATGGTCCGCGGACAATTGTTGTGGGAGCCATCTGAAGATCTGTCCTTCCGCTTTATTGCTGATTACGATAAGATTGATGAACTTTGTTGTTTCGCACCCAACTTCGAAAATGGACCAACAAGTGCAGCAATTGCCGCGCTTGGTGGAAACGTTCCGGACAACCCGTTTTCATATGAAACGACCCTTAATTTTGATCCTGTAAGTGAAGTGGAGAATTCTGGATATTCCCTGCAAGCAGATTGGGATCTTGGATGGGCGTCTCTGACGTCTATTTCAGCGTTGAGAAGTCAAGAATCCGCGAGTAATGGTGATGTAGACTTTACTAGTGCTCCGCTCATTGGAAGCAACAACAACCAGTGGGAAATCGATACTTTCACGCAGGAATTTAGACTAGCTGGCGGTTCAGAAAAAATTGATTGGCTCGTTGGTGCATTTTACTACGATGAAGAACTCGACAAAAAAAGCGATGTTACCTTTGATGCAGGGTTTAGTCCTTATGCGAACGCTCTTTCCGGCGGAGTAACAGGTGGAATCCAAGATCTATTAACTAATCTAGGCGTCATTTCGACACCGTTCTTTGAAGCTGGAACCGGAACATTTGAAACGTTTTCTCAATCAAACCAAAGTTACAACATCTTTGGTCAAGTTGATTGGCACGCTACAGACAAGCTAACGCTTACTGCCGGCTTAGGTTACGTAAATGACGAGAAAAAAGTTGTTGCTTCAGCTGTAAACAATGATCTGTTTGCGAACTTGGATTTCCAAGGCATTTTCTCGAACGAAAACATTTTCTCACCTACTGTTTTCCAACTGATCGATTTACCTCAACTAACAGGTGGCTTAGTTCCAGCACAGTTTGATGAGATCGTGTTTGGAACATTGTTCTCGACTGTGACAATGCAAGAAGCGACACCTACAAACATCGGTGCTTGGCAAGCAGCCCTGGCGGGTGGTGACCCTGTCGCTTCTGCACAGTTTGCAGCAATCCAAGCGAACACTCCAGCGACTCAAACTGCCGTTGCTGCAGGTCTACGTGCACAATTGGCACCAGCTGTTGCAGGGCAATTGGCTCCACTTCAATTCCTACCACCATTCCTTGCACTTCCTAACTCAATAGAGGACGGAACAAGCAATGATGATAAACTTTCTTTCACACTTCGTGCTGCTTACGATGTGACCGACTTCCTCAACATGTATGTTAGTTACGGTACTGGTTACAAAGCTAGCTCATGGAACTTAACTCGTGATAGCTCATACTTCCCAGCAGATCAGGCAGCATTGGCCGCTGCGGGATTAATTCCAAACAACAGAGGTGCTGGAACTCGCTTTGCTGCGCCAGAAGATGTGGAAGTATGGGAAATTGGTGCTAAAGCTGAGTTCGAAAGAGGGGCGATCAACATCGCTATTTTCGATCAAACCATTGAGGGGTTCCAGTCTACAATCTTCCAAGGAACAGGCTTTGTATTGGCGAATGCTGGTGAGCAGACTGCCCAAGGTATAGAGATCGATGCAACGTATAAACCAGTAGATCAATTAACTCTTGGTTTTGCTGGGTTGTTCCTAGATCCTGAATACGCGTCATTCCCTAATGCTCCAGGTGTTGGTGGTCCTCAAGATCTATCGGGAGCTACACCAGCAGGAATTCACCAAACTTCATTGTCATTCTCAGCGCTATTTGAAGAAGAAATTTCTCCAGGAATTGAAGGCTTCGTCAGAGCTGACTACCAATATGAAGATGAAATTCAAGTTGTAGATAACATCCCAGCTGATATCTTAAGCCGTGAAGTTAATATGCTAAATGCTTCTGTTGGTTTCAGAATGGAAAATGGATTTGAAGCAACATTGTGGGGACGTAACATCACTGATGATGAGTACGCACAATCAGGTTTCCCGACAACTGCTCAAGGTGGTTCATTCAACGGGTATCCAAATACTCCTGCAACATATGGACTAACCCTACGTAAGAAATGGTAATACCATCTCAAAGTAGCTAGATAAGAAAAAGCAACCTTCTACTTTTGAAGGTTGCTTTTTTGTTTTAATTTTAAGGTCTGACGATGATCAAAAAGATCGGTATTTCTATAGTCTCTATCATCGTATTACTTCTTTTAATTATGGTGGTTCGAACACTTACTTTTAAAGGGCAAAATGTTTCAGATCTGCCTGCATTACCCAGTCCTGTTGCGATCAATGTAGAAAGTGCATTGCATCGGTTAAAACAAGCTGTTCAATTAAAAACCATCACCATCAATCGTGGTGACCCAATTAACGCAGAACGTGCTCAACCATGGTTGAATTTCCATTCATTATTAGAGCGCGAATATCCAAAAGCACATTCCACTTTAAGGCGTGAAAAAGTAGCGAAATATAGTCTGCTTTACACATGGCAGGGTAGTGACACTACATTAGATCCACTCATGTTGATGGCTCACCAAGATGTCGTTCCCGTAAACCTTGCAACATTAGATGATTGGAATCATCCTCCGTTTTCCGGAAACATAGAAAATGGATATATCTACGGACGAGGAACGCAGGATGATAAAGCCTCGATAATAGCAATTCTCGAAGCAATCGAAGCGCTCATTGCAAGAAATTATCAGCCAAATAGAACAATACATCTCCTCTTTGGACATGATGAGGAAGTTGCCGGTACAGGTGCTGAAGCGATAGTGGCACTATTGGCCTCACGCAATGTTCAACCTGCCATGGTTGTCGATGAAGGCTATTTTGTAATCAATGATATGGCAGGTTTTGATGGTCCCGTAGGATTAATCGGAGTGGCTGAAAAAGGTTATGTTACTCTTGATATTGTATCAGAATCGATAGGAGGCCATTCATCACTTCCACCGAAAAATTCAGCGAACATACAACTGGCAAAAGCATTGCTCGCGATTGAAAAAGAACAAATGCAATCGCACTTGAACTCTGAACAGGTACAAAATTTTTTCAAAGCGGTTTCACCTGAAATGTCATTTTTGAACCGTTTTTTCCTGTCTAACACTTGGCTTACAAGTGGACTGTTAAATGCGTCTTTTAGCAATACACCGTCGCTAAATGCTATGATACGGACAACGACTGCCCCAACGATGCTAACAGGTTCTGTTAAAGAGAATGTTATGCCTCAAAGGGCGAAAGCTACAGTGAATTTCCGAATCCATCCTCAAGACAATTCGAAATTGGTTTTCGAACACATTGAAAGAGTTGTAAGTCAATTTGAGGGAGTGTCAGTCCATTACCGCGACAAAGGTATTTTTAGAGAACCATCTCCGATTTCGCCATCAAACAATAAAGCATTCAGAATACTATCTGCGTTAGCGGAAAAAACAGGAGAGGGAGCTAGACCAGTTCCTGCACTTGTTTTGGCTGGCACTGATGCAACGTTTGCACACGCAATCTCAGAAAATGTATACCGATTTACGCCAGTAACTTATTCCATGACTGATATAGCCGGCATACATGGCACAAATGAACGTCTTTCGGTTGAGAATTTCCTGTCAATGATAGAAGGCTTCAGCCAACTCATCCAAATGGCAGATGAAATGTAATCTAAGTCGAAATTAGTAATTTAATTATTCAATAATAAGCAGTTTACTAAATCGCCTGCAGATCTGCCTTTATCATTAGCTGGCCGGTTCAATATCACGTCTGAATTAATAAATGGCTTTAGTAACGAGCTATCTTGATTTGGATGTAGGGACACCTCGATTGTTCCATCTTCCGCGTACGTTAAATTGGCGCGATCAAAACACTCTCGTCGTCCATTTTCCTTCAAAGGATGCACTAATTTAGCTTTTATCCATTTATGACTGTTTGCAATTCCGAGCAGTTGGCTAATCAATGGCTTAACAAACAAATGCGCGCATACAATCGCTGAGGCGGGGTTTCCTGGCAGACCAAGAACGTATTGATTTCCATTGGTCGAAAACCATGTCGGTTTTCCAGGTTTTACCGCCACTTTTGAAAATACGGGTTCAAACCCCAACCCTTTGATGACTGGTTTGACTAAGTCATAGTCTCCTACGGATGCGCCCCCAATTGGGATGATAATATCAAGCGCCTCTGTGTCTTTGAGCTTTTCTATGATGTCTTGCTCGGTGTCTCTCGCTGTACCGAGTAATACAGGTTCAGCTCCCCAATTTTGTACAAGAGCTCGCAGCGCATACTCGTTTGAGGCGATAATTTCGCCTTCATTTAAAGTAGACCCTGGTTTTTTAAGTTCATTTCCGTTTGAAAGGATACCAACTCGAGGTTTGCGTAGTACACTCAATTGTCCATGATTAGCTGCGGCACAAATAGATAACGCATGAGCAGTCATTTTTGTACCAGTGGAAAATAAAACATCACCTTCGTTAAAGTCTACACCCGCCGCTCGTACATTCCTTGGACGTTCCTGCGGTTCCATTATCTGGATTTTGTTCTCTTTTCTTTCTGTATTCTCTTGCAGAACAACATGATTAGCTCCGTCAGGCACAACGGAACCAGTGAAAATTCTTACGCATTCATTTTCGTTTACAGAACCATTAAAGGGACTTCCAGCAGAGGATTCGCCAACCACATTAAAGCTTTTCGTCCTCTCACAATCTTCGAAACGAACTGCATATCCATCCATCGCAGACATCCGAGATGGAGGTTGGGTGATTTTAGCTTTTACTGACTGATTTAGTATTCGCCCTTCAGCATCATGCAATTCAACAATTTCAGAGTCTAAAATTTGGGGAACTGTACAAATTTTCTTCAATGCTTCTTGAGTGCTTAACATTGATTACCCCTGAAATAATCCAAACAACAAACGAATTGCGACTATTATAATTAACAGCGCAGTCAATCGCTTTACAAGCGTTTCAGGTAGAATACCAATCATCAATTTATGCCCGATCCAACTTGCTGCAACTACCCCAATTACCAATGGCGCAGCTAAGTGAAATGTACTTGATGAAAAGTACTTTGGCGTTGAGATGAATTTTCCTGAAAGAGCAGCCAATGAGTTTGCAGCGATGTAAGCTGAAGAAATTGCGGCTATTTTTCGAGGATTTGCCCAGCCTATCATATGCAGAATCGGAGCTAAAAATATTCCACCGCCAATCCCCACAACACCAGATATATAGCCTGTGATACCCCCAATAGCTGAACCGATAATGCTCTTACGCTTGAACTCTGATAAATGGGAGGTCTCACTCTGACGAAAGCTCGTATAACCCATCTGCAGGCCTGACAATAAGAGTGCTACTCCCAAAAGAGCTTTGAGAGTGTTTATATCTACAGGGGTAATCCCACCTAAGAAGGCAAGGGGAACGGATATACAAAGAATCGGGAGTAGGTTTGAACCTCGATAAAGGTTTGCTTTGTATGCCCTCCAAACCCCGCTGCTAGTCACGACCAAATTACAAATTAGAGATAAAATTGGGATCAACAAAATGTCGATGTCAGAAACCAACAATATTGCGGTGTATGTTGAACCTCCACCGAAACCAACGCTGGAATAAATTAGTGCAGCAAGAGCAAATGTGAGAGAAATCCAGATTGTCACGCTTTGACCATTTACCAAACTAAAGTTATCACCAAGAGTAATAGGTCCTTTGTTCGGAATGTCGAGTGAACATTGGTGAGGGTGCAAAAATGATACGAATACAAACAGATCTCATCGATACAGGGCAGGAAATGAATTCTTTCCAAGCCCAGCATAAAGGACACGGTGCGATAGCAACTTTCGCTGGTTATGTTCGTGATGAGGGGGGCGCTGTTAGCACTCTCGAACTACAACATTATCCAAGTGTGACAGAAAAAGAGATACAAAAATTTGAATCCAATGCAATCGGTAGATTTTCACTCATCGATTGCTTGATAATTCACCGTGTTGGAAAAATGAATCCCGGCGAGGTTGTTGTTTATGTTGCAGCTGTTTCACTTCATCGCAAATCAGCTATTCAAGCTGTAGATTTTCTGATGGATTATCTAAAAACAGGTGCGCCTTTTTGGAAAAAAGAAATTCAATCAGAAAAAGAAAAATGGATCGAACCAAGATCCACCGACTATGAAGCACATGAAGCCTGGAAACTGTAGAATAGAAAGTATGCGGCCATGAACAACTTTACCCCAGGAGGCAAACTAGCTGAGGATAGAGAATTCAAACCAGTCAATATTGCGCTACTAACAGTGTCTGACACTCGTGGAAGGTCGGAAGATACGTCTGGTGACCTTTTAGAAAAACGAATCTTAGAAGCAGGCCATAAGCTAGCGGATCGTCAAATTGTTAAGGACGATAGAGAATGCATCTCAGACATGATCAAAAATTGGATTGAAGATGACAATATTAATGCGATCATTTCGACAGGTGGTACAGGATTAACTGGACGCGATATAACACCTGAGGCCGTTAAGCCTTTATTTGAAAAAGAAATTGATGGCTTTTCAACCGTTTGGCACATGGTCAGTTTTCAAAGTGTGGGACTATCAACACTGCAATCACGTGCTTGTGCTGGTTTAGCCAATGGAACATTCATATTCTGTCTGCCTGGTTCAAACGGTGCTTGTAAGGATGGGTGGGACAAAATTATTAAATGGCAGCTGGATAGCAGATATGGACCATGCAATATGGTTGAATTAATGCCTCGGTTGCGAGAAGTTTAGAATGCCTGAAAACACAAAACTGACTCACCTCAACCAAGACGGTCGACCACATATGGTTGATGTTACGGACAAAAACATCACTCATAGAACAGCATCCGCCGAAGGTTTTGTGGAAATGTCCAGCGACACTAAGAATATTGCTATCGGTGGACAAAACGCGAAAGGTGATGTGATTTCAACGAGTATATTGGCCGGCGTAATGGCAGCCAAAAAAACGTCTGATATCATTCCTCTGTGTCATCCATTACCTTTGTCAAAAGTGAATATCTCTATCGAACCCGTTGATTTGGGGTTTCATGTGATCGCCGATGTTAAAACAAGCGGTAAAACTGGTGTCGAAATGGAAGCGTTAACAGCTGTAAGTGCATCCTGTCTAACAATCTACGATATGCTCAAAGCAGCTCAAAAAGACATGAACATTAAAAACATCAGACTGCTCAGAAAAACGGGTGGAAAGTCGGGCGACTTTTCGGCCGGAGAGTAGATGTGCCTAAAATAATTTCTGTTTTGTTTGCGGGCGGTGCAAGCCGCCGAATGAACGGCAAAGATAAAGCTAAGCTAACCATCAATGCCAAGCCCATGTGGCAGCACGTTAGCGAACGTTTAGTGCATTCAGCGGACCAAATTATTGTTACCGGGAACTTCGCCCCCGATTGGCTACCAGATCTGCCCAATGCTCAATTCGTTCAAGATATCCAAGTAGACGGAAAAGCCATAGGCCCCCTAGGTGGGCTTGCAGCCGCACTACAAAATGTATCCCTTAACTATGCAGAAGATTCTATTGTCGTAACAGCGCCAATCGATGCACCATTTTTTCCAAACGATATGATTCAAAAGCTAGTTGAAGCAGTGTTGAAGGGTAAAGCAGCGGCGATAGCCCATACTCAAGAACGTTTACAGCCCATTTTTGGTGCATGGACACTCGAAGTTCTTCAACAGATAGAAAAAAACATAGACGAAGGACAATTTGCACTGCACAGTTTAGTGGAGAGCTTAAATGCTTGTGTAGTAACTTTCACCGAAGATGAAATCTCATCATTTATGAATATTAATACACCATCAGAATATGAGAATGCTCAAAAATTTATAGCAAAACAGTTAGAAATAGACTCTAGTCGCCCTAAATAAAAACGATATGGCATACAACTTAATCAACACAACGCCACCACAAGGCAAAAAAACACCTCTAACGACCGGTGAGAAGCCATTGATTGATAGTTCAGGGCGCACAATCAATTATCTTAGATTATCAGTTACTGATCGTTGTGATTTACGTTGCTCGTATTGTATGCCGGAACGTATGAAATTTTTACCCAAGAATGAGGTCCTAAATTTCGAGGAGTTAGAACGATTGGTCGACGTGTTTGCATCCAGAGGAGTTCGTAAATTGCGGATAACTGGGGGAGAACCCTTGGTGCGCAAAGACATCGTAAAACTTCTAGAAAAACTAGGCGAAAAAAAACAAAACTCCGGCATCCATGAAATCGCGTTAACGACCAACGCTACTTTGCTTACCAAATATGCAGAAGATCTCCAGAAATTCGGCATTGGTCGGATCAACATCTCTCTCGACACACTGAACAAAGAAATGTTCAAAACTCTTACTCGGCGGGATGTGTTTGATGATGTTATGTCGGGTATACATGCTGCAAAAAAAGCTGGTCTTCATATCAAAATTAATACGGTTGTTCTTAAAGATTCCAATGAAAAAGAGATTCCCGAAATAGTTATTTGGGCTCATGAGAATGAGTTTGACATTTCTCTAATTGAGTTAATGCCGATGGGAGAGGGCATGGCTCATCGGTCACGCGATTTCTCTTCGCTAAAAGATGTCAAAACTCGGTTAGAGCAACAGTGGAAACTAACATCAGAAACGTTTTCAACCGGGGGACCGTCAAGATATTACCGTGTTAAAGAAACAGGCGGACGGATCGGTTTCATATCGCCCCTTACCGACAATTTTTGCGACGGGTGCAACCGAATCCGAGTGACATGCACAGGAATGTTGCACACTTGCCTGGGACATGAGGGCGGCATCGACTTAAAACCTGCTGTTCGATCAGATGACTGGCTCAACAACACCAATGAAATGCTAGATCATGCTTTAATGCTTAAACCTGCCAAGCATAATTTTGAAGTTTCAAAGCTTGATACACCATCAACTCAGCGCACCATGTCAGTGACTGGAGGTTAGAATGGGTAAGATTTTATTCTTTGGAAAGTTAGCTGATATTGCCGGTCTAACAGAAATGGCATTGCCTCATAGTTCTACTGCTTATTCGTTTGAAGACATTCTAACTATGGTTTGTTCAGACAATGTAGAATTAGAATCAACCTTGCGAGACCAATCGACTAAGCTCTGTATCAATCAAGAGATTTTAACTGATAAAGAAGCTGTCAACATCAAACAGGATGACGAAATCGCTTTTTTACCGCCTTTTAGCGGCGGATAAACCGCTATTTTCATTGCAATTTTAATGTAATTGCCAAAATAATGTGCACTCTTTGCACATGTTGATCGAGTCTGCATCGATTTTACTTTTGTTGCGAGTGCCGATGCAAGAATAATTGCAGGCAGCGTCATACTACTTCAATTTGAAATGAAGTTGCAGCGATGATGCTGTTGATATGAACATACGCTCGGAGTCGGGCGTGTTTAGTAGAAATGCAAAGTACATAACCGTACTGAACTGCACTTCCCAACTCAAAACCCAAATTAGAAACATACACAAGTGTCGCACGCGCTTGGAATCTCTAAGGAGTTCGCTGAACATGCAACTGTTATTTAACAGCAATTATACTAATGAGAATTCTCTTTTCACTCATTGGAAAAAGCCAATCGGTACCCTCGTGGGTGCAACAGCGGCTTTGATGCTTGCCGCCTGTGGTGGATCAAACGAAACAAGCTCCAGCAGCACAAAACCGACCGAAAGCGTCGATGTTTCAATTCCTGCTTTGGAATTAGAAAAAACGGACCTAACATTTGGGTTTATTAAGTTAACCGACATGGCTCCTTTAGCTATCGCTTATGAAAAGGGCTATTTCGAAGATGAAGGTCTCTTCGTAACAATCGAACCTCAAGCTAACTGGAAAGTTCTTCTCGATCGCGTGATTGATGGTGAGCTTGATGGTGCACACATGCTTGCTGGCCAACCTATTGCTGCTACAATCGGGTATGGAACCAAAGCCGATATTATTACTCCATTTTCAATGGATCTAAATGGTAACGGTATTACTGTTTCTAACGAAGTTTGGGCTGAAATGAAGCCAAACCTTCCAAAAATGGATGATGGTCGTCCAGTTCACCCAATCAAAGCTGAATACCTAAAGCCAGTTGTTGAGAAATACACTGAAGAAGGTAAGCCGTTTAACATGGGTATGGTTTTCCCAGTTTCTACACACAACTATGAGCTTCGCTACTGGTTGGCTTCTGGTGGAATTCACCCTGGATACTACTCGCCAGATGACGTTTCTGGTCAAATCCAAGCCGAAGCATTCCTTTCAGTAACACCTCCACCACAGATGCCTGCTACTTTGGAAGCTGGAACTATCTACGGTTATTGTGTGGGTGAGCCTTGGAATCAACAAGCTGTTTTCAAAGGAATTGGTGTTCCTGTGATCACTGACTACGAAATCTGGAAAGATAACCCGGAAAAAGTATTCGGTATCACGAAGCAATTCGCTGAAGAAAACCCGAACACTACACTTGCTCTAACAAAAGCTCTTATCCGTGCTGCAATGTGGTTGGACGAAAACGACAACGCTAACCGCCCAGAAGCTGTTGAGATCCTATCTCGTTCTGAGTATGTTGGTGCTGACTACGAAGTAATCGCTAACTCTATGACTGGTACTTTCGAGTACGAAAAAGGCGACAAGCGCGACGTTCCTGACTTCAACGTATTCTTCCGCTATAACGCGACTTATCCATATTACTCTGATGCTGTTTGGTACCTAACTCAAATGCGTCGTTGGGGGCAAATCCCAGAAGGCAAATCAGACGAATGGTATGACGAAACAGCGAAGAGCGTTTACCGTCCTGACATTTACCTAGAAGCAGCAAAAATGCTTGTTGATGAAGGTAAAGCTAACAAAGCTGACTTCCCTTGGGAAACAGACGGATACAAAGCGCCAACTCCAGCTGCCGACATAATCGACGGAATTGGATATGACGGTCGCACACCAAACGCATACCTCGACAGTCTCACCATCGGGCTGAAAGGTTCTCAAAAAATCGTGGACGCAAAAGTCACCGAGTAAAAAAAGCCCCTTAAAACTAAACTTGCGAAGAGCAAATTTCCCTTCACTTGCTCTTCGCGTTTTTCAAAATTCACTAAAAGTGGAATAAGTAAATGACTGCAGCGCAACCAGCCCCAGATAGTGAAACTGCCGAAGTTTCACCAGACGAAATCAAGCAACTTAACAAAGAAGCAAAAAAAGAAGCTATCTTTTCCAGCATCAACAAAGCTTCGAAATTTTTGGATGCTGTAGGGCTTTCTTGGGTGACACCTATTTTAATGATCGCCGCCGGCGATAGCCCCAAAGAACAGGGGAAGGTGCTTTGGAACAGATTGGGTGTTCCTATTTTAGCTGTGCTAATTTTTCTTTTCGCTTGGGCTCAACTCGCCCCGCAGGTTAAAACATCTTTAGGAGCTATTCCCGGTCCATCACAAGTATGGGAACAAGCTCAAGTATTACATGCTGACCATGTTTCAGAAACGCAAAAAGCCAAAGCATTTCAGGATCGTCAGGACGCTCGCAATGATGCATTGATCGCCGCTGGACGCGCGGATCAGGTAAAAACTCGAGAGTACACAGGGAAATCGACTTACTACCAGCAAATATGGACTAGTTTGCAAACAGTATTTTTTGGTTTCTTGATTGGGACTATTATCGCGGCACCTCTGGGAATAATCTGTGGAATGTCGCCTGTAATGAATGCAGCATTCAATCCGATTATTCAAATTTTCAAACCCGTATCTCCTCTAGCATGGTTGCCGATCGTTACTATGGTTGTATCCGCAACTATGGTTACGACAGATGGCGGAATGTCTAAGAGTTTCGTTACTTCAGCGATTACCGTGACATTGTGTTCCCTCTGGCCAACACTGATCAACACAGCAGTAGGTGTGGCCTCAATCGATAAAGACCTTGTGAATGTGGGTAAGGTCTTGAAACTCGATGCATGGACTAAAGTAACAAAGCTTGTACTTCCTTCAGCTCTTCCTTTGATATTCACCGGCATGCGTTTGTCGCTCGGTGTTGGTTGGATGGTTCTGATTGCTGCAGAAATGTTGGCCCAAAACCCTGGTCTAGGAAAATTTGTTTGGGATGAATTCCAAAACGGATCCTCTCAATCACTCGCTAAGATCATGGTTGCCGTTCTAACTATTGGTATAATTGGTTTTATACTAGATCGCTTCATGGCTGCTCTTCAGACCATGTTCACTCACACAACTAACCGCTAATTATTGGAGGCTGATATGGCGATACTTTCGCTAAAAAATGTGTCCAAATGGTATGGTGATGGTCCAGATCGGGCCGAGATACTTAAAGATATTAATCTTGATGTCGCGGATGCTGAATTTGTAGCTATTCTTGGTTTCTCTGGTTCTGGAAAAACTACTTTGATCAACCTCATCGCAGGGCTTGAGTTCCCTGACGCAGGTGAAGTGTTCAGTAAGGGTGAAAAAGTTGTTGGGCCAGCACCTGACCGCGGTTTGGTATTCCAAAGCTATTCTTTAATGCCTTGGATGAGTGTCAAAGAAAACGTCGCTCTAGCTGTAGACACTGTATTCAAATCTGAAAGCAAAAGCGAACGAGAAAAACGTACTTTACGTTACGTTGAAATGGTCGGTTTGGGCCATGCTACAGATCGAAAACCAGCTGAACTTTCAGGTGGAATGAGACAACGCGTGTCAGTAGCGCGCGCGCTAGCAATGAACCCTGAAATATTATTGCTTGATGAACCATTGTCAGCATTGGACGCACTAACGCGGTCTAAGTTGCAGGACGAGATCACTGAAATATGGGATCAGGAAAAGAAAACTGTTGTTCTGATTACAAACGATGTCGACGAGGCTATATTACTAGCGGACCGGATAATACCATTAAACCCTGGCCCTAACGCATCTTTAGGGCCTGATTTTAAAGTTGATATTCCTAGACCACGCGATCGTACAAAAATGAACGAAAGCGATGAATTCAAAACTCTTCGCAAGGATATCACTGAGTACCTAATGGGAGTAGGGGCCGCCGCCAAATCTGAAGGCGTAGAACCACCTCTACCAAATGTAGTTCCGATTACCCAAAAGCCACCAAAGGCATACGAGAGCGCTTCGAAAACTTCTGGTCTTCACGAAGATCGTTACCTTGAGTTTTCTAAAGTTTGTAAAGTGTATCCTACACCCAAGGGACCACTTACCGTCGTTGATGGTTTTGACACCATGGTGAAAAAGGGGGAGTTCATCTCCATCATTGGTCACTCTGGGTGTGGTAAATCAACTGTTCTGACAATGGCTGCAGGCCTTAACGAAGTTTCACGTGGCGGTATTATCCTCGATCACAAAGAAGTATCTGCTGCGGGACCTGATAGAGCTGTTGTGTTCCAATCTCCATCTTTGTTCCCTTGGCTCACGGCAAAGCAGAATGTGGCTATCGGTGTCGACAAAGTTTATCCGGATGCCACTCAAGCTGAACGCGAACAGATCGTTGAGTACTATCTCTACCGTGTTGGCCTGAAAGACTCGATGAACAAACTTGCTCAAGATCTCTCAAACGGTATGAAACAGCGTGTTGGTATTGCGCGTGCATTTGCCCTTAGTCCCAAGCTTCTTCTTTTGGATGAACCTTTCGGAATGCTGGACAGTTTGACTCGATGGGAATTGCAAGAAGTTCTCATGGATGTCTGGCAAAAAACAAAAGTGACGGCCATGTGTGTAACGCACGATGTGGATGAAGCCATTCTTTTGGGCGACCGAGTGATCATGATGACCAATGGTCCGAACGCGAGAATTGGTCTGGACATGCGCGTGGATATCGGGCGGCCTAGAACGCGTAAAGCGCTTCTAGAACATCCCGATTATTATAAATATAGGCAGAAAGTTCTTCAATTTCTTGAAGATTATGAAGGTGGTGCAAACCCCAAACCGCCGACAGAGGAACCAACTCCTGACGACGGTTCCAAGTCAGAAGACGCTGCTTAGATCAAAGTTGAATATTATGAACATTATCGCTCAATTGAGCCTGAAGACAGGAGAGGTCTAATGAAGCCCAGACTTGTCGTAATAGGGAATGGTATGGCCCCAGGCCGTGCACTTGAAACCCTTTTTGAAACTGCACCTGATGCCTATGAAGTCATCATTTTCAACGCAGAACCACGTGTGAACTATAACCGTATTATGCTTTCTCCTGTACTTTCTGGTGAAAGTACATTCGACGATATCATCATTCACGGCGATGATTGGTATGAGCAAAATAACATCACGCTCCATCGTGGCGCACGCGTAACCAAAATTGATAGGGAAGCTAGAACTGTTACTTCAGCTGCTGGAATTACTGAAGCCTATGATAAACTAATCATCGCAACAGGATCTAACCCATTTATTATCCCTTGCCCGGGGCACAAACTAGAAGGTGTGTTAGCATACCGAGATCTCGATGATGTCGACAAAATGATTGAATTTTCCAATAAGGAAAATTCAAGTGCTGTCGTAATTGGTGGCGGTCTACTTGGTCTTGAGGCTGCTGCTGGTCTCAAAATGCAAGGCATGGATGTTACCGTTCTCCATCTTATGCCTACTTTGATGGAACGTCAGCTTGATCCTTCAGCGGGATACCTTCTTGAGAAAGAATTGTCCTCACGTGGTATAAACATCATCACCAAAGCCAACACGAAAGAAATAGTTGGTGAAGACAGAGTTGAAGGTGTTTTGTTAGATGATGGAACACTGCTTAAAGCTGATATGGTCGTTATGGCCGTTGGTATTCGACCTAGCATAGAATTAGCAAAAGATGCTGGATTGGATGTTGGACGGGGGATACTTGTATCTTCCACAATGCAAACATCCGACCCAGACATATATTCGGTTGGAGAATGTGTTGAGTTTGAAGGGAATGTGTACGGTCTAGTCGCACCTTTATATGAGCAAGCAAGAATACTCGGGCTTGAATTGGCTGGTGAAACTGGCAATTCATTTGCGCATTCCGAAACCTCAACAAAACTAAAGGTTACAGGTGTTGATCTTTTCTCAGCGGGAGACTTTGCAGAAGGCGAAAACCGAGAAGAAATTGTGTTCCGTGATGCGTCTCGAGGAATATATAAACGACTAGTTCTCGAAGAAGATCGCTTAATCGGTGCCGTTTTATATGGTGAAACCGCCGATGGAGCTTGGTTTTTCCAAAAGATCAAAGAAGGGGAAGTTGTTTCACCTAAAGAACGCGAAAACCTGATCTTCGGACAGAATTTCGCAGGAGCCGAACCGCTGGACCCCACGGCGGCCGTTGCAGCCTTGCCGGATGATGCAGAAATCTGTGGCTGTAACGGCGTTTCAAAAGGGAAAATCGTATCTGCGATTGAAAAAGAAGGACTTAAAGACCTTGCAGGCGTTCGTTCTTGCACAAAAGCATCTGCATCTTGTGGTACTTGTACTGGACTAGTTGAAAGTTTACTTGCTTGTACTCTTGGAGATGAATTTGGTGGCACTAAAGAAACTGTCTGCGGTTGTACTGATCTTGGCCCAGGAGATGTTCGAAGACTAATTGTGGCCAAAGAGCTAAAGTCTATTCCTGCAGTTATGCAAGAATTGGGATGGAAGACTTCTAACGGTTGCGCGAAATGTCGTCCTGCTTTGAATTATTATCTGGTTGCTACATGGCCGGGCGAATATGTTGATGATCAACAATCTCGTTTCATCAACGAACGCGTGCATGCAAACATTCAAAAAGATGGCACTTACTCAGTAGTTCCACGCGCGTGGGGCGGACTCACAAATTCTAAAGAACTCCGCGCAATTGCCGACGTCGTTGATAAATTTGAAATACCAACAGTCAAATATACCGGTGGTCAAAGGATCGACTTATTGGGAGTTAAGAAGGACGACTTACCAGCTGTCTGGAAAGACCTCAACGATGCTGGAATGGTGTCTGGTCACGCTTACGCCAAAGGTCTTCGTACGGTGAAAACATGTGTTGGAACCGATTGGTGTCGCTTTGGAACGCAAGATTCAACTGGTCTAGGCGTTAAACTTGAACGAATGATGTGGGGCTCTTGGTCTCCAGCTAAAGTCAAACTAGCTGTGTCTGGTTGCCCGAGAAACTGTGCTGAATCCACTTGTAAAGACATAGGAGTAATCTGTGTCGACTCTGGATATGAATTGCATTTTGGCGGTGCAGCTGGAATGCACATTCAAGGTACTCAAGTTCTATGCAAAGTGGAAACTGAAGAAGAAGCATTGGAGTATTGCGGTGCTCTTTTACAGGCCTACCGTGAACAAGGATGGTATCTCGAACGTATCTATAAATGGGCCGACAGAGTAGGTTATGACACTGTTCGAGCGATGATTGTGGATGATGCTGAGGGACGAAAAGCGTTTTATGAGCGCTTCTTGTACTCTCAAAAATTTGCACAAGATGACCCGTGGGAGGAACGCGCATCTAAAGGTGTTGATGCTCATGAATTCAGCCCTCTCACATTAGAACCTGCGGAGTAATTGAAATGACCATAGATACTGCAGTTCTAGATTGGAGAGACCTGTGTGCAATTGACGATATTCCTGTTCAAGGGTCTCGTCGCGCGATCATCAATGGACGTGAAATCGGTATATTCCGAACATCATCTTCTGAAATTTATGCAATCGACAATGCATGTCCTCATAAACAGGGACCTCTGACGGAGGGAATTGTTCACGACTGTTCGGTGACATGTCCGCTTCATAATTGGGTTTTTGATCTGAAAACTGGTGTTGCACAAGGACAAGACGAAGGCAGTGTGACAACTCATCCAATTCAGATCAGAGATGATCGGGTATACATTCAGCTCAAAGGATAGGTAAGTGACCCAATCCCCATGTGAGCCGAAAACAACGGCTACAACTTGCCCCTATTGTGGGGTAGGTTGCGGTGTTCTAGTAACGCCTTCAGAAAATGGTCAAACAGCGCAAATTGAAGGTGATACTTCTCATCCTTCCAATTACGGGCGATTGTGTTCTAAAGGATCAGCTTTGGGTGAAACTCTCACTCATGAAGAACGCCTACTTGAACCCGAAGTTTTTGGAAAAAAAACAGATTGGGATACTGCGCTGGATTTGGTCGCTGGTAGATTTATACAAACTATCGCGGAACATGGACCTGATAGCGTTGCATTTTATGTTTCAGGTCAAATTCTGACGGAAGATTACTACGTAGCCAACAAGCTCATGAAGGGTTTTATTGGGTCTTCCAACATAGATACAAATTCACGTTTATGCATGGCATCTTCAGTGGCCGGACACAAACGTGCCTTCGGAACCGACACTGTTCCCGGTTGCTATGAAGACCTAGAGCAATCTGATCTTGTGATACTAGTAGGCTCTAATTTTGCTTGGTGTCATCCAGTATTACATCAAAGGCTTTTGACTGCAAAAAAAGAACGTGGAACTAAGATCGTTGTCATTGACCCAAGAGCAACAGCGACTGCAGATACAGCTGATCTTCATCTCCCTTTAAAAGCTGGTTCAGATGTTGCCTTGTTCAATGGACTATTTGCTCACTTAGCAGCTTCACGAGCGTTCAATCCAGATTATGTAAGTGCATACACAGACGGTCTGGATTCAGCGTTAGACACGGCCTCCAACCATTCTTTAGAAGCTGTGAGTGAACAAACAGGGATATCAATAGACCTTATCCGTGAGTTCTTTGAACTTGTTGTTACGACTGAAAAGACTGTTACCGTTTATTCCCAAGGTGTGAACCAGTCTTCTGCTGGTACTGATAAAGTTAACGCGATTATCAACTGCCATCTAGCTACTGGCAGGATAGGTAGAGAGGGAATGGGGCCTTTTTCTATAACTGGTCAACCAAATGCTATGGGCGGACGAGAGGTTGGCGGTCTGGCCAATCAATTGGCTTGTCATATGGATTTTGACCCTAGTGGATTGGATAAAGTTGAACGATTCTGGAAAGCTCCCAATCTCTCTAAAAAGCCTGGGTTACGTGCCGTCGATATGTTTGACGCTGTTGCAGAAGGTAGAATAAAAGCGCTTTGGGTAATGGCGACAAATCCAGCAGTGTCTATGCCCAATGCCGAGAAAGTCCGTTCAGCAATCGAGGACTGTCCGTTTGTAGTTGTATCCGATATCGTAGCAACAGGCGATACTGTAAAACTTGCGGATGTTCGGCTTCCGGCCACTGGATGGGGAGAGAAGACAGGAACTGTAACGAACTCAGAACGTCGAATTTCAAGACAGAGAAGTTTTCTAGAACCTGCAGGGATGTCACGCCACGATTGGGACGTCATGTCTGATGTAGCTCGACGCATGGGATATGACGGTTTTGATTACAAAAATCCATCAGATGTCTTTAAAGAATATGCCGCGATGTCGTCATTTGAAAATGAAGGTTCGCGGGATTTTGATATCGGTGCTCTAGCAGGAATTAGCTCTCAAGAATATGATTCACTTGAGCCATTTCAATGGCCGTTGCCCAAAGGAAGTTTGAAAAGCACAAAAGAAAAACGCTTTTTCGCTGAAGGTAATTTCTATACCCCTAACAAGAAAGCGCGCTTTGTTTCCACAAGATTTCGCCAAGCAAGAACTGCAACAAACAAAGAGTATGAGTTCGTTTTAAACACAGGACGAGTTCGCGATCATTGGCACACAATGACCCGAACGGGAAAGACACAACGTTTATCAACCCACATTGCTGAGCCATTCCTAGAAATTAATCCTGATGATGCAAAACAACTTGGATTGATCGATGCAGATATTGCTCAAATTAAAAGTAAATGGGGGCACTCCCGACTTCGTGTATTAGTTACAAATCGCCTTGCGAGAGGTTCAGTATTTGCACCAATACATTGGACTAGAAGATATTCTTCCAATGGATGTGTCGACTCTGTTGTTAGTTCAAACCATGATGCCATATCCGGTCAACCTGAATTGAAGTTTACACCTGTTTCAATTGAAAAACTCAAATTAGATTGGTGGGGATTTGGAGTTTCAATGGAAGAGCCAGACGAAACATTGCTCAATGAATGCGATTATTGGGCGCTGACACGCAGAGGAGAGGGCTGGAGCATCGAGCTAGGCGGGACCAATTCTAAGGCACCCCCTCAAAGTCTTCTGGAAAAAATATTCCCTTCATCCACCACTGATGAAACTTTAAGTTTTATAGATTCCAAGACAGGAAATTCTCGTCGTTGCGTGTTGCAGAACAACATTCTTACCTCATTCTTCACACTATCGACACTGAGCAGTGTTGAAGCAGAGCGAAACTGGTTGGGCCAAATTTTGGGCAAAACAGTAGATGATACTTTACGATCGCATCTATTGGCTGGCCGACCTCCGGTGGGAGAGGTTACGGGTAAAACAATATGCGCCTGTTTGGGTGTTAGTTCCGGTGAAATTGAAAACTCCATTTCCTCTGGAGCGACATCGGTCGAGGCTGTCGGAAAAGCCACTTGTGCTGGTACCAATTGTGGATCATGCAAACCTGAAATTTCTAGTTTAATTTCAAATTTCCTCGATTCACAAAAACAAAGTGAACTGAAAGCTGCTGAGTGATGAGCGATAAAATTTCGCAAATAAAACCAGGAAAACTGATTTTGATAGGGTGCGGACCGGGTTCCGCTGACCTGCTAACACTGCGTGCAGTCAACAGAATTCAAAATGTTGATTTGGTATTGTATGACCGTCTTGTCGACCAAGAAGTGCTCGACCTCATTCCTAGTGATGTTGAACAAACCTACGTCGGAAAAGAAAATGGTGACGGCGGCGTTCAACAGTCCAGTTTGAACAATACAATTCTTGAGAACTTAAAAAAAGGGAAGCGTGTCGCACGTCTAAAGTCTGGAGATCCAATGGTATTTGGAAGGGCTGCAGAAGAAATAGAAGTCGCCGCAGAAGTCAATGCAGAGGTAGAAATTGTACCTGGTGTCACAGCTGCACTTGCAGCTGCATCTGAAAGTATAATTACTGTTACAGAACGATCAGAGCTACAAAGTTTTATTGTTACAACAGGAAAAGCCGCAGACCGCAATTCATCGCCTGATTGGAGCAATATTGTTAAACCTGGCGTATGTGTAGCTTTTTACATGGGCGTGGGTTCCGCATGGAAGATTCAGTCCAGTTTAATGGCTGCTGGTGTACCAGAAAATGCCTCTGCTGATTGGGTCGAAAGAGCAGGTCAAACTGATACGAGAATAGTTAGATCTTCACTTGGGCGGTTAGCAAATGACAGCAAGGTTCATAATGTAAAGAATCCTGCAATCTTATTGGTTAGGTATCCCTACAGTCTTCAGAACCAACAGAGTGTAAGCAGTTCAACGAAAACGCTAGGATAGATAAACGGCCTCTCTGATATAGGCCGTTTTTTATTTCGAACTCGTAACAGGATCTACTTGTGGGAATGTGTTCAAGTATTCTTGAATCTTATCTGGATTAAACAGCTTACCGTCGATGAACTGGTTACACCCCATTGCGATAGGTGAGGTTGCTTCTTCTAACAACCAAGCATGAGAGTAATTTCCTTCAATTTTATTGTCTATTGTTGGACTGGAGATATCTAACTCCAGAGCCGCCTGACGGTATATATCCGGCTGGAAAGCAGCTCTTGCAACTTCATTGAAATTGGTTTTCGTATCCAATTGTCCCCACCGGACCATTTGAGATAAAATCCATTTGGCTTGAGATTGCCATGGAAAGTTCGCTGCATAGCGATGAAAAACATTGAAATCGGGCATATCCACACGGAGATTTCCACCGGTTTGGCGATTCTTTCCGGTCAGGGAGCTCACAATTTCATCTAAAGGTGCGTCAACATAATCAGCTGAAGCTATTACTTCAGCTGCAGTAAGCCTATTTTGAGGGTGATCAATCCAAGCAGCAGCTTCAAGAATAGCTTTAATTATTGAGAGATGAACTTCAGAGCAATCCTTTGCCCATTCAGTTCTTACGGCTAGAACTTTTTCTACATGTCCCGACCATATCTCAGCAGAAGTAATTAATGTGCGCCCCAATCCAGCTAACACTGCTGCATTATTCCAGGGTTCCCCCACACAATACCCATCTATAAGACCGGAACGTAGGCTGTCTACCATTTGAGACGGCGGAACAACAACAAGTTCTACATCTCTATCAGGATCAATCCCCGCAGACGCTAACCAATACCGTAGAAGGTAAGCATGCATGGAATAGTGGTAAACATGAGCGAAAACCAGTTTCGGCTGACCGGTGGCCCGGCGGACATCGACGACATGTTTCAATCCATGAGCGCTCAACGGCCTTCTAAGTGCAGTTTCTGGAGAAATACTCTGAATGTTCTGAAACAATGAAGCAGAAACAGTTATCGCATTCCCGTTTTGGTTGGTACAACAAGCAGTAGTAAACAGATCCGGGTAGGGACCGATGCCAGCGGCTGAGGCAACAACCATAGGTGCTAACATGTTTGCTGCATCTATAACGCCACTTGCTAAACCATCCCGCATTGCGGCCCAGGATTTATACCTCTTTAGCGAAACAGTAAGGCCATATTTATCAAATAGACCACGTTCCTGTGCAATGGCTAAGCTGGCACAATCAGACAAACGTGCGAAGCCAATAGTGACATTTTCATTTTTTTTCATAACAGAATTTCTCAATCACTACTCGTTTAGCAAGCTCATCACGGAGATTACTGTCTCTGCTATATCTCTAAGTGGAATTCCGCGTTCCTGAGACATTGTTCTCATTGCAATAAATGCCTCTTCTTCGGTCATCCCGCGTTTATCCATCAGGATGCCTTTTGCTTTTTCGATAACTTTTCGAGCTGCTAGATCATCCTTGGTTTTCTTCAATTCGGATCGAAGGTCATTCATGACTTTAAAACGTGCGATAGCGACATCAATGACGGGTTTCACGCGTTTAGGCGTCAAACCATCAACAACATAGGCACTTACTCCAGCTTCAATCGCTTGCTGAAATCCCGTAGGATTTTCTTCTTCAACAAACATAACAATTGGTTTGGGATTATTTTGCGCTACAGTTCTGAGACTTTCGATTGAATCTCGTCCTGGAGAATTACAATCGACAATTATAACGTCAGGCTGATTTGCTGCGATTAAGTTGAGCAGTTCAGTCCCGTGCACCTGACTTTTAGTTTGAACAATAGCTGCTTCAGCTAAGCCTTCTTCGACCAACTGTGCACGCTCAGGGTTGTTATCTATCAAAAGCACGCGAAGGGGCGCAGCAGGTGTTGAAACCTGCTGCGAACCTTTGGAGGTGACATTTTCGATCTGTTTAAAATGCGAAGTCAATTTGAGTCCATAATTTGGAAGTGTCCGTAGCAAATGCATCGGCACTGTAGTCTGCATATTTCAAAGTAAGTTTAAATTTGCCAACTTTAGCTGAGGCCACGAGGTCAATTTCAGAACCGTAGTCCGATGACCCCGTTTCAGCAGAGAAATCATGGTAAAAACCAAGAACGCTCAAACCTTTGAATGGGCCTACATCACCAAATTTGTAACCAGCTTTGAAGTAAACATCTTCAATTCCATTTGGAGGTGTCACAAGGAATTTATCTGCCCAGCCTTGAAATTTGTGAAGTGTTGCAAATGGTGTCTTGAATGAAACACCATTGTCAGAACCTAATACTTCATAACCTGCACCAACTGTGAAACCCTTAATTCCGTATGCGGCTTCAGCCATGTAGAAGTCAGCTGAATAATCTGCATTTGAAGAACCAAAGTCTTGTTGCTGCGCATATGAAAGTGCGTAGCTCAGGCTACCATCGCCAACGGGTTTCTTTCCAGCTAAACGAGCACCTATGGTTTGGGTTGACATAATCGCAGCTTCATCAGCGTCAATTAAATATGCAAAACCTGTGACTTTACCTATAGCGGTTGGTAGTGAAGCGTTAAAAAGGTAAGTGTCGCCGGTCCAATGACCTGCTGCGCCACCTGCATCTGCCCCTTCATCACCAAAAATACGATTTACTCGTGTGACATAAGCAGCATCAATTTTTAACTTACCGAGGCTTTCATTTGTAACGCGTAGCCCATCAAATGTCTGCTCGTTTTGACGCCATCCAACATTACCTACAAAGCGCGAATCATCCATGATCAAACGCTGGCGTCCTAAAGTGATCGTCGTGTCAGCAATTGATGTATTTGTGAGCTGGAATCTGTTTAACTCAGTAACATTTGGATCAGCTACAACCGGAAAAGTCCCTTTACCATTTGTTGTAGAATTGAAATCGTCAACAATATCTTCGACATGATCAAACTCAATCAGAAACTTAGTTCCTAAATATGATCCAGTCTCAAGACCCGCGCGAAAACGGTATGTTAAAGCATCTGCTGTTTCGGCTATTCCGTCTTGATCGACTGTTTCATATCTAAGTCGAGTGTTAAAAATAGGCTTGGTAGCTTTGATTGCGTTTTCAAATGTTGCAGCAACTTCTTCCTTTGGAGCTTCTTCTGCGTGTGCAGACAGCATCATCGGAACAGAAGCCAATGTGGCTGCGAGAATACGGGGAGTTATACGTGTAGCCATGAATTTTACTTTTTTATTCAACCTGGCAGATAACTATAATCTGACAGAGGATTTACGACGTGATGGAATAAATTCCATCGCTATAAGCAACATCGCGGGAACAAGCGTCCTTCATCGGACTATCAACTAATTTGATGTTAGCGCACCAAATCTGTAATTAGTCTTCCTGAAAAAACGTAGTTTCAGTCAAGTATCTAATCTTTTCATAGAAATCTTAATGCAAAACAAAATGGAAATGCTCTAATTCATTGCGCTACTGCCCAAAAATTAGATCATCGTATCAGACAATCAAATAGTGATGGCGTGAGATGTAGTGGGTTTGGAAAAGAGATACCAAAGCCAAATCGTTTATTCAGCATGCGATTTAAAACACAATCTAATACATGAAGATTTCAACATCTTCTCTTGAAGTTGAATTTTATGAGTAAAATAGACAAAATGACTTAAAACAATACTAGGAACTAATCATTTTTATCATTCGTCGGGAGTAAAGAGTTACCGCCCATAATGCTAAGATGATAAATCGGAAAGCTCTGCATTCAATTTCTGCGTTTTAGAGTTAGGTGATGACGTCCCTCTGGAGATCAATGAATAAGCGGTAGGTACGACCAATAATGTCACAATGAGAGATGCGATCACACCAAATAGAATAACAAACCCTATCGCTTGTCGTGTTTCTGCGCCAGCTCCAGATGTTACTATTAACGGAATAGAACCAGCTGCGGTCGTTAGGCTTGTCATAACTATGGGACGCAAACGGGTGAGGGAAGCACTTTTAATTGCTTCATAGAATTCAACACCTTCGTCTCTAAGTTGGTTTGCGAATTCAACAATAAGAATTCCATTCTTGGCTGCAAGACCAACCAACATAACCAATCCTATTTGTGTATAAATGTTCAGACTAGTGCCTGTTACCCAAAGCCCTAAAAGACCTCCAACAACAGTTGCAGGAACACACAACAGAATGACGAGAGGGTGGCGGTAGCTTTCAAACTGTCCAGCCAACACCAAGAACACAATAATCAACCCTGTTGCAAAAACAAAGGTAATTGAATCCCCAGATGATTTGAAATCTAAAGACTGTCCTTTGTAATTAAACACTGCTTCGTCGGGTAAAACTTCCCGCGCTACACGTTCCATTTCAGACAGAGCATTTCCCAGCACAACGCCTTCCTGTAGGTTGGCTTCTATCGTAATTGATCGGACGCGATTATAACGGTTCAAAGAAGGGCTATCTGCCTGAGATACTATCTGGATTAAATTTGAGAGCGGAATGAGTTGCCCAGACCTTTGTGAACGGACATATATATTTTGAATATCATCTGGTGTGGACTGGTCAGAACGTAATCCTTCCAAAATTATATCGTATTCTTCGCCATCTTCCACAAAGGTTGTAACTCGAAGTGAGCCTAACATTGTTTGTAAAGTGGTTCCGATTTCAGAAACCGTAACACCTAAATCTGCTGCACGTTCATAGTCGACTTGTATTCGGAACTGTGGCTGAGATTCTTTGTAATCCCAATCTATCTGAGACAGTCCAGGGTTGTTAGCCTCAAGAGCTTCAACGAAGGTGTCGCGCCACTCAATAAGTTTTTCATATGATGGACCACCTATAACAAATTGCACCGGATTTCCAGTTCCTCCCCCTAAGCCGCCACGAGCTCTTGCGAAAGCTCGAACACCAGGAAGATCCGATAGCTTACTGTTAACTTCGGACATGACAGTATTTATGGGGCGACGTTTGCTCCATTCTTCCATGCCTACAATAGCAAACCCACGGTCAAATGTTGTGCTGCCAAATCCTGGAGCGCGTAGAAGAAGCCTTCGAAATTCACCTGATTCAACATATGGCATTAAACGCTCTTCGATTTCGTCCATATATTTTTCTAGAAATTCAAACGAAGCCCCCTGAGGACCCGCAATTGCAATAAAAAATGCGCCTCTATCTTCTTTAGGGGCGTATTCAGACGGAACTTTTTTCAATATTCCGTATCCCGCAAATACGACAGCTATTACAATTGAAAAAATGAGGATGGGACGATAGATTAAACGATCAATTAGCCACCCATATCCACGTCTTATAATTTGAAACCCATTGTCGATTAGATTGGGTAAACTTTTAGACGCTGTTTTTTCTCCAGTTGACGGGGTGAGTAGTATTGATGAGAGCATCGGGACGAGTGTCAACGCCAGTAAACTTGATATAGCAACAGAAGCAGCCATTGTAATAGCAAATTCAGTAAACAGTCGCCCAATATCGCCTTGCATAAAAGTAATAGGGACGAACACTGAGATGAGCACCAAAGTCGTAGCGATCACGGCGAATCCGACTTGTTTCGAACCTTTGTAAGCTGCGACGAGGGGTGTTTCTCCGAATTCTTCTATACGCCTATGTAGATTTTCTAAGACAACAATTGCATCATCCACGACTAGTCCGATTGCAAGAACCAGCGCAAGCAACGTTATTAAATTGACCGATAACCCAAATGCAAAAAGTACTGTGAAGGTTGCGATAATTGAAACAGGAACAGTTATTGCCGGTATGAGTGTCGCTCGCCAACTCCCGAGGAAAAGGAAAATAACCAAAGTCACCAATGCAACAGCAATACACAGTGTTATATAAACTTCTCGGATAGAAGCTTCGATGAATATTGAACTATCGTAATTTGTTACAATCTGCATTCCGTCTGGTAGAGTAGGCGCCAGCTCAGCTGCTAGCGCTTTGGCTCCCTTTGCGACATCGATAGTATTAGCAGTAGATTGTTTGATCATGCCCAATCCCACCATGGGAACACCATTCCCTCTGAACATGATCCGATCTTCAGAAGTTCCAAGCTCAACTCGAGCAACATCACCTAATCTAACCAGGTAACCATCATCGCCTACTGCGACAACCAGCTCAGCAAACTGTTTGGGTGTTTGGAAAGTCCTATCAATCCTTAGCGTATAGTTTCGTGAGCCATTTTCCAGAGCACCAGCGGGCGCTTCGATATTTTCACTACGTAAAGCACGTTGGATGTCGGGAACTGTTAAATCACGAGCTGCCAATTGACGGCGATCAATCCACACGCGAAGTGCATAATCCTTTCTACCTCCAATCCGAACCCGAGCTACACCATCTAGAGCAGAAAATCGGTCAACCAAGTATCTATTGGCATAATCAGACAATTCCACCGTACTCATATTATCGCTTGATAGATTTAACCATAAAATCACATCATCATTTGAATCGGCTTTTTCAACTTCAGGAGGATCCACTTCCGGGGGAAGCGCACGTGCAGCACCTGAAATTCGATCTCTGATGTCGTTGGCTGCTGCATCAATGTCTTGTCCAGTGTTAAACTCAATTGATATATCTGAACGGCCATCTCTAGACCGTGAATTGATAAAACGGATTCCCTCAACTCCAGCAATTCTATCTTCTAATACTTGAGTAATGCGTGTTTCAACTATGCTTGCAGATGCACCCGGATAGCGCGTACTTATTGAAACTATAGGGGCGTCGATGTCAGGATATTCACGAAGGGGAAGTCGATCAAAAGATACGATCCCAAACATAAGCAATACAAATGCTATAACAGAAGCAAAAACAGGCCGTTTAACCGAGACATCTGACAGAACCATCTCTTAGTCCTCAAGCGTTTTGGGAGTGGATAGGGCAGAAGATAGAGTTGATTGCTGGGCAATCTGCACAGCGCTTCCATTGCGAACGCGAGTCAAACCTTCAGTAATGACTGTTTCTCCTAAGTCTAACCCACTAATGATTTCAACATATCCACTATCTCGTGTGCCTATTTGTATTTGTTTTCTTTCTGCATTTCCGTCAGCGTTGATGATGAAAACAAATGAATCGGGTCCGATTGAAACAATGGCCTCTTGGGGAATAGCAAGAGAAGTACGGTTGTTCGCGTACAATGATACCCGCATAAACATTCCTGCTTTGAGTATGAGGTCCGTGTTTTCAATAGTGGCTCGAGCTCTAATTGAGCGGGAGACTGGATCAATAGAATTATCAATACTTGTAAGTTCACCGGTAAATATCTCACCTGGAAGATCATCTGTTGCCGCATCAATTTTGAGACCAACATTCAAAGAACGCAAAAACGTAGAAGGGACCGTAAATTCAAGTTTCATTTTTGAATCGTCGATTAATGTTGTGACCACATCTCCGGGACGGATGTAGGACCCCACGCTAACTTGTCTAAACCCTAAAACGCCGCTGAACGGTGCGACTAAAACACGATCTTTCTGTCGAGATTGAACCGCACGCAATTGAGCACTTGCGTTGGAGAGGTTGCGGCGGGCTTGATCTAACTCAGACGCGGAAACGGCCTCTTTCTCAGCTAATCTTTGGATACGTTCAAATTGTTGCTTCGCTTCCTCCGTAGTTGCTTCAGCAGCTTGGACAAGCGCAACTTGTTCACGTTGAGCCAATGATAGAAGCGTTTTCCCTTTGTCCACACGCTGACCGTCCTCGAAAAACAAAGCTGTAATTCTATCAGCGGCGTTTAGTGTTAGTTCCACGCGTTCATTTGGTTCAAGCGTCCCTAAAGCTTCGATATGCAGTGAGAAGGGGTGCTCGGTCACTTTAGTCACAAAGACGCTTGGGGGCGGTCTCTTTCCACCGGCGCGCTGAGCCTTTGCTGGCAGTGCGTTTAAGAGCACGACGATGGTTAGGATAAGAATTGATCTAATCATTGGAAATTCCTGTGGTGTCTTTGCTGCGATGGGTTTCCAAATCATCGGAATTCCAAATGCCTCCCATACTACGATAAATGAGTATGGCGCGTCGTGAGGTTTCAATTTGACTTTGTACCAGCTGATCTTCTGCGTTTAACAAAGTTCTTTGTGCATCTATGACGTCCAGATAGTCGTCTAGACCTTCTTCGAAGCGTATTCTAGCTAGATCGTGAGCTGTTGCGGCGGATGCTGCTGCCTTTTTTAAATCTTTAAGGCGTTTCCGCTCCTGCAGGTAAGATATAGCAGAAGTTTCAACATCGGATATAGCAGCTACGATGGCTTGTTCATAGACTGCCTGAGCTGCTTGTGTACGTGCGTCAGCAATATCAATATTTGCATATGTTCGTCGTAAATCTGGGCCAGCCCAAGTGATGCTTGGGCCTATACCCAACCCAAAGGTATTTAGATCTCCAAAATTACTCGAATCATCAAACAAATTACTGAAAGTCAGATCAAACTGAATCCGTGGTAGCAATTGAGTTCGAGCTTCTCGGCTGCTTGCCAGTTGGCCTATTAACTGTGCTTTAGCATGGCGAATGTCTGGACGCCTTTCCACCAACTCAATGGGAGTAGAAACGGTAGGAGGTTTTAGAACCTTAGGAATTTCAAATGAACTTTGTGTTGTGCTTTTTAATTCGTAGAATTTCTTGTCTTCTGGATCATCGGATCGAGTTAACGTCCGAAGTGAAATCAAGGCCGTTTCCAGGGTGGTTTCTAGTCGTGGTATAGAGGCGAGTGTTGTATGATATTGTGACTCAGCTCTTGCTAAATCCAAGAGCGTAGCACGGCCATTATCATACAAATCACGTAGAATATTTAGTCCGTCTAGTTGAGCTGAAGCATTACTATTGGCAACTTGCAGGCGCCGTTGAGCACCGCGCGTAGCAATGTAAGCAAGCGCGGTATCACTAGCGATTGTTACTGCGGTGTCGCGAAGTAATTCTTGGGAAGCAAGCTCCGTCGCATTTGCAGCAGCTATTTGTGCTGAAACACGTCCAACCCAATCCCATTCCCATGAAGCACCCAATTGAAGAGAACCATCTAGTTCAAAATTTTGTCCCGCGGCAGCACTACGTCCATACTCAAGTGATGAACCTGAAGAGGTTATAGGTGTTCGAGAAAGAAGCTCTCTTGCTAAAATTGCTCTTGAGGTTTTTAAGTTTGCAAAGGCTACTTCAATGGAGGCATTTTCCGCTAGCGCTTTTTCTACAAAGTAACTCAATAAATCGTCTTCAAAACTTATCCACCAATTCTTATCTGATGGAAGTGCCGCAACTGATAACGCAGCTTCATCGGAAGCAATAAAGTTATCTTTTAGACTCATTTCTTCTATCGAAGGCATGTTGGGTGTTGCGCATGCTCCCACTAATATGGGGACACCAAGGGCCAAAGAGATACTTATCTTGTTCTCAGGTAAAAAGTCAGTAGATTTCATGTGAATTGGTGCACTATTTGAGTTTCAGATTATTCGGACGTAATTCTTAGTAGACGAAGAAAACTACCGCTCCAGATCTTTAACAGATCGTGCGATGAATATCCTTCTTTCAAAATCCATCCAGTTTTCATAGGAATTATCCATAAATCCTCACAGTCAAACGCGCTCTGCATTTTGTTACACGATGGCATAGCAGAATCCCGTCGAAAGAGACTCTAAATTTTTCGTGATCAAGATACACTTCATGCAGAGACTGAAAGCAGTGTAGGTCAATTCATTATTTGTTGCGTAACACTATGTGTATTACGAAGTGCTCGAACATTGAACAATCGTGCCAGTTTCTTTGTCTGATTCAAGTCATTTCTTGTGATCGTATCGATCATTCTTGCCTGAAATTTTCCTTACTTCATCTTAGTAAATGATTGGCCGTCAGGCTTTCCCAAAAGCAAATATTTGAAAATCGATTGGATAATTAAGTCGTATGGACGCGAGCGCATCTGTAAAATCTAAATCTTTGCGAGCTCTGCTGATGTCTGATGATAATAAAAGCACTCAGATTATTGAAGCTGGTTTGTTGGGCCTGGTTGATTTGGCAAAAATCGAAGGGTGGAATGAAGAAAAGTTATTAGACAGGCTCGCCCAAGAAAAATTTGATTTTCTCATGTTACACAAAGTAGAGACTAATCAAGCATTACTCCAAATGTTGAACGTGATCGCGTCAAATTCTCCTCTACCGGTTGTCTTGTTTGTAGATGCTGATGAGCAATATATGGCACGGGAAGTCGTGCGAGCAGGGGTAGCTTCCTATGTTATAGATGGGCTGTATTCTTCGAGAATAGCTCCATTAGTTTTTGTTGCTGTAGAAAGATTTCAGTTCAGTGATGCTCTGCAAAAAGAGCTCAAAAAAACTAAAGCTGATCTTGCTGATCGCAAACTTATAGAGCGTGCAAAAGGCTTTCTTATGAAAGATCGCGGATTAAGTGAAGACGAAGCCTACAATGTGATGCGGAAAATGGCGATGGCTCAAGCACGTTCAATAAGAGACATAGCATCAACGATCATTTCATTCAGTCAAATGATCCCGCGTAAGTGAGAGCGGTAGCGCATTTTTATCAATCCTGTTTTCTTTCCCAATAACAATTGTTCTGGCAACAACCTTTGGTTTATATATGCAAAAAAGCATACATAAACGAGAGAGCTCTGCGTATTATTCAATCGCCAAATCTCACAATATGACAAAATATTGAGCAGAAACTTTCTCTTTCAACAAAATGGTCAGTTTTCGTTGTAAAATTAATAAATCCAACCTTTCAATTAAATCATGGTCCAAAGGCGGGGCATGTAAACGGTGTTGCAAAGATGATAACACCCAAGGCAATCAAAGCCACTAAAAATGTTGTTAAATAACAACACCATAAAACCAACCATTCTTAAAATTAACGTAAATTCGGCGGGGAAACTAATCCGAGTTTAATACGTCCTGATTGCATCTCCCATACCGTGCAATCTGGCCGAGGGGTCTGAATATGAAATTCTCTTTCAAAAAATACTTATTAGCTTGTGTCGTCACAATGTCTGGTGTTTCCGCTTATGCGCAAGATGCTGACAGTGATTCTTCCGTAACTGAAGAAAAAGTCATGGACGCAATTGTTGTAACAGGTGCGCTTGGTAAGGCCAGATCCGTTGCAGATTCTACTGTTCCGATTGATGTGTTGTCAGGCGAAGAAATTACGGCAGTACCATTCACAGATGCCAATGATATCATCAAAACACTAGTTCCGTCTTACTCAATCTCTCGCCAACCAATTTCCGATGGTGGTACTTTTGTTCGTCCCGCTTCGCTGCGTGGTATGCCAAACGACAAGACACTTGTTCTCGTAAATGGAAAACGACGCCACAGATCACCTCTAGTTCAAATCGGTGGATCAGGTACGCAGGGACCGGATATTGCCACAATCCCAGCCGTCGCGCTGAAGAGCGTTGAAGTATTGCGAGACGGTGCTGCTGCACTTTATGGATCAGACGCCATCGCTGGAGTGCTAAATTTTCAATTAAAAGACGCACCCGATGGTGGTGTAATCACAACCGACATCGGTAAATTTTATGAAGGGGATGGCTTTCAAACGACATTTGCCGGAAATGTTGGTTTAGCACTTGGTGAGAATGGTTTCCTAAATGTTTCAGCGGAATATACCGCCGCCGATGCTACAGTACGTGCAGAGCAATATTGTGAAAGCTGGTTCTGTGTAAATCCCGATGACCCGCGTTTTAGTGAACAACGCATTCTTGATTTTGGAGCTGATCCTGAGGCTTTTGTAGCTGCCGCACAAGCAATGGGCCAAGACATTCATGGTGCTGAAGTTGTTCAACCTTGGGGACAACCGCCAATTGACGCTTTCAGAGCTTTTGCAAACTTCGGCTATGATATTGGTGATAACGCAGAGTTGTACGCTTTTGGAAATTATTCTCAATCAACATCTGATGGAAGTTTCTTTTATCGTTATCCTGGCAATGGAACAATTGAATTCCTTAGATTAGAGGATGGCTCTGAGTATAGCCCATTAGAAATTTTCCCAGGTGGTTTTACGCCACGTTTCAAAGGTGATGTGACTGATTACTCTGGTTTGGCTGGAATAAAGGGTGACCTAGGTGGTTTTACTTATGACGTTAGCGGAAGGATGGGTCACAGTGAGATTCAATATACACTGTATAATACTATTAATCCTTCATTGGGACCTGATACGCCGACATTATTCCGACCCGGTGACCTAATCAACGAAGAAATGCAATTCCAAGCGGATTTCACCAAAGACGTTGATTTCGGATTCTCTGAATCTGCAACATTTGCTTTCGGAGTCTCATATCTTGATGAAAGCTATGAAATCAAAGAAGGGAGCCCTGATTCATATGCACCTGGGCCATTTGCCGGACAAGATCCATTTGGGTTTTGTTCAGATGAATCTTTGGTTGCAGATCGTACTCCAACAACGACTGGGGCAGCTGTCATTGCGGCTGGATCGACATTAAATTGTGCTGATACTGATGATTCAGTTTATAATGTTGTAGGTGTCGGATCTAACGGGTTTCCAGGTTATTCTCCCGAGTTTTCAGATTCATATGAGCGCGATTCATATGCGGCGTATTTTGCACTAGAAATGGATCTAACTGATAAGTTCGCGTTAGATACTGCGATACGTTATGAAAACTATTCAGATTTCGATGCAGAAACTGTTTGGAAAGTCGCCGGCCGATACAGCGTAACGGAATTCTTGAACCTAAGAGGTTCGGTTGGTACAGGTTTCCGCGCTCCTACACCAGGGCAGCAGGGAACAACCAACGTTTCAACTAGGTTGCCGAATGGTTTCCCTGTCGCAACTGGTCTTTTCCCCGCTGGTGGTGCCATAGCTGGTGCCTTGGGAGCAGTTCCACTAGCACCTGAAAAATCTACTAATTACACTTTGGGTGCAACGTTTAACGCTGGAGACTTCTCTTTAACGTTAGATTTCTACAGCATTGCATTAGAAGATCGCCTGAACGCGATTTCTACTCAAGATGTTTCCGCTGATCCAACAGCGGGACAAGCATATTTGAACTTCCTTGCGTTAGAGGGTGCCGGAGTTGTTGGAGCAGAATCTATCGGAGGTGTGTTCTACTTCCAGAATGCATTTGATACTTTAACTCAAGGTGTTGATATTGTTGCAACTTATGATCTTGATTGGAGCAATGGACACTCTTCTTCATTTACTGGATCTGTGAATTACAATACCACGGAATTCGATAGCGAAGTAAACGAGTTCTTCAACGCTGAAGCTCAATTTGATTTCGAAAACGGTAGCCCAGAATGGAGAGGTGTATTTACTGCAACTCACCAGGCTGGACCGGTCGGATTTCTTGCACGCGCCAACTATTATGGCTCATACGAAAATTCAAATGGAGGCAGCACTGTCTCTGTAATCCAGGAATTTGACCCTGAGATACTAGTGGACCTGGAAGTGTCTTTTGATGTTTCCGATGACTTAACGATTGCATTGGGTGCTAGAAATGCATTCGATGAATACCCTGATGCGGGTACAATTGGGGAGACATGCTGTGGTCGCATTTATCGCTCCGATTCTGTCGTTGATTGGCAAGGAGGATACTACTATCTGAGAGGTGTCGCGACGTTCTAAATCCTAAACATTTAACACTCATCGAGAGATGGCGATGACGCCATCTCTCATATTGTTCTGAAGCAAAAAAGCATGATTATCATGCAATACGAGTTATAAAATGTGGGTAGAATTTGATCCAGTTGTCGTCGGTCAACAGGTTGCGATATTGATGATCGCAGGACTAGCTGCCGGATTCCTAGCGGGATTATTTGGTATCGGAGGCGGCTTTGTAGTGGTCCCGGCTTTATTGTTAGTGTTTGGATATTTTGGCGTTGATCCAGAAGTTTTGACACATATTGCAATCGGGACTTCTCTAGCAACTATTATCGTAACATCAGCAAGGTCCGTACATGCGCATCACAAAAGAGGTGCTGTTGATTTTAAGATCATTCGAGAATGGACACCATGGTTGGTGGTAGGAGTTCTTATAGGTCTATTGTTGGCCAAAATAATGGATGGTCGATCATTGAAGTGGATATTCTCTATTGGGGTTTTCCTCATGGGAATTCACTTTATCAGACCTTTAATTTCCTCAACAAAGCATAATTACAAGCATATGCCACAAGGTGTTCCTTTAGCGCTTATAGCAACATTTTTGGGCGCTTTTTCAGCACTTCTTGGTATTGGTGGTGGAACGATTGCGGTTCTTGTGATGACCATTTGTGGCCGATCAGTTCATCAATCAGTGGCAACCGCGGCTGGGTTTGGAGTTGTTATTGCCGTTCCAGGTGCACTAGGTTTTGTGCTTCTTGGTTTAGGAAATGAGACGCTTCCTTTTGGATCCTTTGGTTACATCAACCTTCTTGCAGTTGTGGCTCTAACTGCAATGTCCTTCATCACTGCACCTTTAGGGGCGAAAGCTGCCCATTCAATGAATGGTCCTGCACTAAAGCGTGTGTTCGGAATATATCTCGTCGCGACTTCGATTGTTGTGTTCTTTAACGCAATTTATTCACCCAACAAAATGCCAGATGAAGTCACAATGGCTTCATCTGAAACTTTCACCTCAGCAAAAGGGGGGCTCTAATGGCCTTTGATATTTCAAGACGATTCATGCTAACGGGCGCAGTAGGAACTGGCTTTGCCACAGCAGCCTGCGCAACTAACGGTGCATCTACCGTGGCAGAGGAAGCTGCGTTTCCCCCTGAGGCGGTATCCTTTGACCCTTACTTATTGGGCCCCAAAAAAGGAGTGGCGTTACTCTCTAGAAATGAAAACCCTTATGGGCCTTCTAAGTCAGCTCTTAAAATGATTGAGTACGCAGCAAAAAAGGGAGCCTATTACGCTTCAAGAGAAGCCGTGACGACATTAATGTCGATGATCGCCGAACGCAATGGCGTCGAGCCGGAGCAGGTTGTCATAACGACCGGCTCAGGTGAGGCCCTCTCTGCTATAGCATTAATCTATGGTCCTAAAGGTCCAATAGTAGCTCCAAGATTATTTTGGGACACTACAGCTTTATATGCAGCCAAGTTGGGAATGGCCACTATCGAGCGGATACCACTAACTGCTGAGATGGAAATAGATTTGGCGGGTATTGAAGCGAAGGTGTCTGATAAAACAGGGTTAGTTCAGTTATGTAACCCAAACAATCCTACAGGCGTCGTCACACCGGGGGAAACGATTAGAGCGTCTGTAAAACGTATGGCTGCAAAAACAACAGTACTTGTGGATGAAGCCTACATCGAATTGGCAGATGATCCAGAAGGAACGAGTTGTATTAGTCTTCTCAAAGAAGGACATGATGTCATTATATCTCGTACGTTCTCCAAAATATATGGAATGGCTGGTATACGTGTTGGTTATACAATCTCTAGTGCAGAAACTGCTGAAAAAATCCGCAATACTGCAATGTCCTGGAGCCCCGGAACTTCCTATGCGGGTGCCATAGGCGCTTATAATGATTTTGCCTTTTTGGAGTATTCCAAAAATAAAGTTGTGGAAGGGCGTGAAATGGTTTTGGAAACCTTAAATGTGCTTGGTTTAACCGCATTACCTTCAGGAACGAATTTTGTTTATTTCAAATCAGGAAAAGAAGCGAATGTCGTTCAAAAAGCTATGATGGACAAAAACATTTCTGTTCGTGGCCAATACATGGATTATAGTGAATGGACCCGTGTTTCCATGGGAAAAATCGAAGATGTAGCCCGCTTCTGTAAAGCATTACCAGAAGTTTTAGGTGCCTAACGCCAATCCTATCAAAAACCTTGTTTACACGTTATTTTAATAGCGATTAAACAAGGTTTTTATGTTAAATTTTTCTGGTTTTAGAGTTTGCATTGGTCAGGTATTGCGCCGAATTTAGCGGCTTCCAGTACACGTTAAATTTCAGTGCTATTTATAGATTCCCCGTTCGTTTAACCGAAGAACTCCAGCAATATAAAGAAGATGTATTGTACAACACTTCAGCGTTTTAGACACGATGGGCGTTCATTAATAGATCATGGTATTTGTTTTGGACAATTTAAACACTACTCTAAAAAGCGGATAAGCCATATAAGAGAAAGTAATTTCTCAGCGCACCATCACCTATCAACAAGATCCTGGAGGAGAGGAAGGGATTCGAACCCTCGATACGATCTCTCGCATACTCCCTTAGCAGGGGAGCGCCTTCAGCCACTCGGCCACCTCTCCATAATCAGGAACAATGTCCTAGCTGGTTTTGCTAGGTTCCCGCAAGTATCAAAATCAATAAAAATAAAGATTTTGAAAAATATTATTCCAATAGGGTTAACTTAGTAATCATAAACTTCGATATTGGTGAGCTTAATCGTATATGCTGCTTCCGCAAGATCAGTGTATTCGCTTTTTGTGTACACATATCCTTCAATCCATACCGCTTGTGCCAAGTCTTGCAATTTGATGGCCTTATCGGTCGTAACATACAACGTTTGATTTGGCGGAGGTGGGGGCGCGTGCAAACACGCTCCATAGTAAGGAACCAGTAAAAATTCCTTTATTTTTGCATTTTTGCCAAACTCAAAGGGTACCGTGTATCCTGGTATTCTGATCTTATGGCCATCGAGCGCATCAACAGTATTGTGAGATCCAAACTGCATCGCCACATCTCCGGCACTTCCTTCTGCGATGCTAAAAAGTGACTGCATTTGCGCCTGAATCTGAGCGGCGGTTCTTTCTGCTTCGCCTGGCGGTAGCAGATCTTCCCAACCCAATTCAAAAAGTTCATTTTTATCTTCAGGCAAAACATAAGTTAGCGGGTCAATTTCAGTTTGCACTGAACCATCATCTGCCGCCACGGGCTCCGCAAAGGAAGATTGTCCCAAACAGAAAAGAGCGGAGAGAACCGCCGTGTATGTCTTGTAAACGCTCATAAACAAACCTTGCAAATATACTCAAAGCATTCTTAAAGAGCGAATATGGCATGATTCAGACTTTAATAGTCAAACCATCTGCTAAAGAATTCTTAGTCGCTCTAAAAGCAGGCCAAAAAGCCATAAATGCTGTTAGCACTACGACAACTACAATGACAATCAATTCGAACAGGCCTGGTTGCAATCCAGATAAGTTCAATCCTAATTGAGCATTTATCAAAGGCGCTACAAATAGTAACAAGCCTTGAATAAATCCTACACCAAGAACGCTTCCACAGAGAGCTAACAACGCAGCTTCCGAAATTATGAGAGCGAATATATCCGATGGCCTTGCACCAATTGAGCGTAATATAGCCATTTCGCGGCGACGCTCTTTCAAGCTTGTGAAGATGGTAATCAAAATGGTTGAAATACCCACGATTACAACGAATGCCGAAGTGGCTAGCAATGCCTTTTCTGCCGATCCCACTATGCTCCATAGTGAAGAAAGCGTCATACCTGGAATGATAGAGAGTAAGGCTTCATTTTCGTAAGTGTTCACCTCTCGATTAAAACGAAGAACCGCAGGTCTTGATGTCAAACCGATGAGAGCGGCATTTATTGTATTGGGCTCCAGATGTTGATGATCATGGTCATCATGAATGTCCGCTTCATGATGATGCGCATCTTCGTGTGAAGCATCATTGCTATGATCATCGGAATGCACTGCTTCATCATTGTGGTTGTGATGATCATGTTGGTCATTTTGCGCCTCATGATTATCGTGACCTTCATGGTTGTGAGCATCGTGATCATGAGTTTCATGATCGTGAGATGGGTGATGGTCATGAGCATCGTTATGATCGTGCTGTTTGTGCTCCATCTCTTCTGAATGCGCATGAAGATCATTATGATCATCACGGTTTACGTGATCATGATTGCCATTAGACTTAGCGGGGGCAGGCGCATGCATAGCTTCCATACCTTCAAGACTGATGTGGATAGTCTGATCAACGGGAGTGCCAGTCGGTTTGAGAATACCTACAACCTCAAAAGGATGATCATCATGATTTTGGAACGAAACTTCACCAATCCCATGAGACAATATGATTTTATGCCCAAGTGGATAACCTAGGTTTTGAGCTACATCGGATCCCAAAACGACTTCTAATTCGTGAGGGTTAAAAACGCCTCCCGCCGCCAATTCCAGTGGTTGCTTTTGCCCGTATTTATAATGTTCAAAATACGAAGTTTCGGTTCCTAGAACCTTGTACCCTCTATGGCTATCACCAAGTGCGATTGGGATAGCCCATGCCACATCTGGTCGAGCTTGTATGGCCTCAAACGATTCCCATGACATGGGACTGGTTGCATCGCCTATACGGAACACCGAAAATAGCAAAAGATTTATCGGGCCGGTTCGTGCTCCTACAATTGCATCCACACCAGATATAGTATTTTCAAAGCTAGAGCGCGCGGAATGTCTTGTTTTTTCTACACCAACGAATAGTGCGACACTCAACGCAACCGCTAAAACGGTAAGAAAAGCAGTTGTTTTTCGAGCTAGAATACTCTTCCAAGCTAAATTGGGAATTGCGCCTTTTATCATTGGTTCAATCCCTCAGTGGCTAAATTAATGTTGTCTATGTCAATTGTAAAATCAAATTCGCTTGCAAGAGTTTCATCATGACTGACAAATAGCAAAGTCGTTTCGCTAGTACTGGCAGATTGGGACAGTAATTCAATAAAGCTATTTCGATTTTTTGTATCTAGCGCTGAGGTTGGTTCGTCGGCGATTATAATCGATGGTGAACCAATGAGTGCTCTTGCGGCCGCGACACGTTGCTGCTGACCAACGGACAAATCAGATACCTTCCGTTCCCAAAACAGCTTTGGGTCTAAACCAAGTTTATTCAAAAGTTCTTTGGCTTCTGCCTCAACACTTCCATGGTTTTTGTGACAATTGGATTTTCTAACCTTTGAAAAACGGCAGGGTAAACTGACATTTTCTTCTATCGATAAAAAAGGTAACAAATTGAACATCTGAAAGATGATGCCCATATGCTCAGATCGAAATTGATCTCTTTTAGCTGAACTGAGCGACGAAACTTCTAAATCAAAAACTTTGAGATAACCGCTATCTGGTGTGAGGATACCCGCGATCAAACCTAAGAGAGTAGACTTTCCACTCCCACTTTCACCTTTTAAGAAAGTTCTAGCGTTCCTTTGTATATTCAATTCATTAATTGACAGGATAGGGTGATGCTTCTTCCACCCAAATTTCAAAGATGAGATTTCGATTGCCGTATCACTAAGGCTCATTGGATGTAACTCGTTAGAAACTGCATAAAGATTAGATCTGTGAAGATCGATATGAAAGATTGCCCTTTTAATCTTGCGTTACTATATAACGATTTACAACGGGCTTTCAGCAACTTTCTGATGTTCGGCGACTTTAATTGTTACAAAAATCATAAAGCGGGCGGCATTTCACATGGATGATCTAATCCATACAATAGAACATTCATTTCACTTACCTGCATCTATTGTTCTCGCCACTTTAGCGGGGATTTTCTCTTTTATGGGGATTGTTCTCGCGGTCCTCAACACCGGTTTAGCAAAACGTTATGGTCATTTCGCTGCGATAGTTGCTGGGCTGCTTTTAAGTATCATTGCCATTATACACCTAATTCCGGAATCTTTGCATTTTGGCGGTATCGGCGGCGGTCTTTTAGTTTTAGGCCTAATGACCGGTTGGTTTCTCGACAAAGTGGGCAGCGTCACTCAAAATCAATCTGCAAACGTCTCTCTCACTCCCTTGATAGCGATAGGACTGCATTCTTTCTTGGATGGCATGACATATGTTGCCTCTATGGGGCATAGCCATGAAGCCGGCTTGTTTACAGGTTTTGGGTTGATACTTCATGAAATACCCGAGGGAGTTATCACTTATATCCTGTGCTTGTTACTTATTGGACCCAGTTTTAGAGCGGCCGTAGTAGCAATTTTAATTGCGTCACTAACAACACCATTGGGTGCGGTCATAGCGCAATCTTTGAAAAAACTACTCGATGATTCATTTATAGCAATTGCTTTTCCAATCACCGCAGGTCTCGTCAGCTGGGCCGGTATCAGGCTTTTGTCAGAAAATGTGTCATTCAAGAAAAAGAAAACAGAATAAGTTAAACCTCCATTGTTAGTGCGTTGATAATTCCTACAACCAAAGCATCTTTTTGCCTTTCAAGTTCAGGTAGTTCACCATACGGAATTAACAATGGATGGGTTTTGGCGATTGGGTCCTTAACTGTTCCTAACTTCCACCCATTTTCTTTTTTTTCATTCATCCACTGCACGTGTTGATCTGAAGCTGATGCTTTTGGGTTTTCAATTCTGAATTTCGCCCCAGCAATGGATGCATCTTTCATCCAACGCGGCGCTTTATTCCAGTGCGGAGACGTTGGTTGATCATGGGCAGCTTGAAAGGCTCTAATTGCCTCATGCATGACGCGTGCAATTACGAGAACTTCTTGTTTTGAAATTGAAGTCATCACCAAGTCCTAACCATCAAGACCTTTACGCTAATTCGATTCAATGAAATTCTAAACATGCGATGTGTGAGTACCGTTTGAATAATACCCAAAATAGGAAGCATGATGACAATATTGCGGTTTATACTTCGAAGATTTGAGTACTTTGCTTTGCAACACTCCGCGATCATCTATTGGTTTTGCCTATCACTTTTCGCAAGTACGGCTTTTCTGTCTGGAATGCTCGGTTGGTGGAATTGGGAATTGGATAACGCAAATGCCACTTTCGCATCGAGACCCTCTGAAAATCAAAATTGGCAAGCAATACTTGAGACGGTTCAGTTAAGCATAAAAGCAATATTTGCTTCAGATATTTATGTAACCACCGCACTCAAAGATATGCCGCTATCTCTACAAATCGCCCGTATTTCTGGCGCGTTAGCCTTTGTCCTTTTGATAGGTCGTATTTTTATATTTGCAGTTGGTGGTAAGGCATCTAGAATTTTTCTTTGGGCTAGATCCAATCACGATGTAATCTTAGGTGAACATCAAATTGCACTAGAATATGCAAATTCAGCAAATTTACCTACAACAGGTATTCACACTTCCGCAAAAAACAAAAACTCAATTACGAGAACTGAAAACTTGAGCGATGATCTGACAAGGGCGGGTGCAAATCGCGCTAACAGACTTGTTGTAGCTCTGGAAACAGATGTCGAAACATGGTCAGAAGCTCAACAAGTTGCCAAGCTTTACCCTAAAAAAGAGGTACTTGCGCACATCAATGATCCATGGCTGCTAGAGCGTGTTGATAAGGCAAGTCCTGCCACAAGACTAAAACCTTTTTCGTTTGTTTCAGGTGTCGCCCGCAGTGTAATGCTGGCTCACCCCCCATATCTTTTAGCTCGCGCGAATAATTATGATGTTCAGCATATAGTCGTCATTGGATTTGGCTTTTTGGGGCAGGCTTTGGTGAGGGAGTTTTTGATAACTTCAGTCTCTAACAACCCGCACAAAATGGCAGTTACAATAATTGACCCGAATGCCAGAAAACGAGCTGCTTCGTTCAAGGCTCGTCATCCTGGTATTGAGGAATATGTAGACTTTTCATTTCTTGCGGCGGATTTAACACTTAAATCTCCCAAAACAGAAGAGTTTCTCATTCAACGATGTAGAACAATACCCCCATGCGCAATCTATGTCGCTTTGAACGACGGTGAACACCCATTGCTAACCGCCGTTGCAATCAAAGATCGAGCTGAAAGAGAAAACTGGTTTAGCGCTCCAATCTTTGTCAATTCACTTGATGGTTCAGGCCTGCGTGAAGTCCGACAGGGTGTAGGGTTGATAGGACAACCAAAGCAGAAAGCATCCAGTTATGCGCTAACAAACTTGATAGACGATCTAAGCCTAATACCGTATGGATCATGGCAAGATGGTATGGATGGGACAGCATTGAAGACCCCAGACTTTGACGCAATCCCGAGGCTCTTCCACCAAACTTATCTTCAGACGATGAGCAGTACCAAGAATATCAAGGATATTTCATATGATTGGGATTATCTGGAGGAAGAGTTACGTGTCGCAAATAGGAGATTGGCAGCCCATATACGCGCAACGCTCGATGCCGCCGGATTCGATCTAAATAGATGGCTAGAAAATGGAAATGACGGGCTGTCTCACAATTGTTTTATGCTTCCACAAGGCACACACGTCATTGATCTTGATAATGAGAAAGAAGTTGAAGATTTGGCAAGACTACAGCATCGCAGATGGATGTTTGATAGACTTCTCAATGGTTGGAGGTATGGCCCCAAGCGTGACAATCGCGCTCGAATTCATGATTGCTTGAAAGAGTATGATGAATTGGATGAAAATACTAAAGAACACGATAGAGCGATGGTTCGCCAAATCGCTAAAATAATAGAAAACTCAAATTAAGGGATAGGTTCACGCCACCCGCCGCAGTTTAGGTCGCTTCTTTGGTGGGGCAGGTTTGTTCCCAGAACCATCGTCGTTCGGAGTAATATCAGTTTCGTTCATTGGAGATCGAGCTGAAACACCAAATGTTTCCAACGCGTTTATAGCCGCTTCAAGGTCTGCTAGAGCAATTCTCCAGACCGGCAAGCCTTCTATTTCTTCGTCAGGGTCTTCACCCAAAAAAGCGCAATATCTTCGCGCCAGAACTTCATAGGACTTCATTTTCATCCCCCAATGGATATGAATTTATGAAGACAGAATGACTCGAGGTAGTTTTCGTAATCTTAACAACGTGAATTGAATTTCACTCAGGAAGCCACAAAAAGCAGTGAATCTGATCAAAACCTGCAATAATGATCAACTTTTATTGCAACCTGAAGATCTATTGTTTTGGAATAGGTCGCCCATAATAGTCTCGCTCCACTGGCTCCCTGGAAGCGCCTAAATCACTTTCAATTTCTGCTTCCACACCTGTTTGAACCGTTTCAGAGGCATCCACGCCATTAGCAACATCAGGACTTGAAGACATTCTATTTACGCCTCCGCGTTCTTCTTTCACTTCCGACATCAGATCATTGAGCCCAAGCTCTTTTGCGGTGAATGCTACAAGTCCGCCAGACTTACATAACATTTCAACTATGTTCTGACGGGTTTGAAGTTCGATCATACGCATCACAGATTCACGAACAACAGGATCTCTATTCGCAAGGGTGTCCGCCAATTTATCGATATGCTGTTGATCGATCCAAATGGGACCGATAGGGCGGCCATCCGGCCCAGCTTGAGCTGCTTGAGCCTCAGCCATGGTGTCTATTTCTTTAAACGAAAAATTGGCTTCATAAATTTTGATACCTAAGGGCATGCCATTTAGCATGCTATCGCCTTTAGATTCATCCTCAATCTCACGAAGAGCTTGTGTAACGGCTTGCTCGATACGCGTCTGTTGTCCGCGAATGTCTTCATCGTTACAACTCGTAATTTCGTTGTCGAATAGGTTTTCAATACGATTGGCGAAAGTGGCCCCAAAATTCTCAAGCTGGCTTGAAATGTGGATACGTTCAATATCGAGACGAAATACAACATTAGCTGTAATTTCGAGCTGGTGTCGATCCAGCGTCATACTTCTAAATGGTTTTGGTGTACACGTATTCACAGTAAGAGAAATTCGACCTGTACGCCGGTTTACAAGTGCGCGTGTAAAAAACTCACCTGTTTGTGCTTTTCTGGCAGGATAGGTAATGTCGGGAGCATCCTTATCTCTAAGGACGGACATTTTTGGATCCCAAAGAGTAGCTGGCTCTCTTAGCGCACCAACAATCTCTCCTTGAGACTGGACAACAAATGTATGATTTGGATTTGCATCAAATGTACGAGCAGCACGATAGAGCAACACACCAAGCAACACTAACAAAAGCAATGCACATATAGAGACAAGGATCGTCATGACCATGATGTGAGGTCCTACCTAACAAACTTACTAAAAACTTAATATCCCACGGTACAACCGCTATCGAAGAGACACAATCTCTTTCGTGTGTTAGCCGAGAATTATAGCAGTTTGATACTCCTAATTGGGGTTTTCTGCGTCATATGTGTACAACCAGTCCTGTCTAGAGTGCACAAATTGAGGTGCTATCGATGCAGCAAACTTTATCGGAGCATAGTTAATCAACCGGGACATCGGCGTTCCATGATGGAAAAGACGCATGTTGGATCTAGCCCCCAGTTGAACTTTACTGGTTCTGTGTTTTCTATTTTTCTCAAACACAGTTAGAGCATTGTCCAAAGGCTCTTTCATCAGACAGCTAGATAACATTTCTGCATCCTCAATCGCCATTACAGCACCTTGCGCAAGAAATGGGAGCATTGGGTGAGCAGCATCACCCAAAACTACGCGACGACCAATGGACCATTTTTTTAATGGATTTCGATCATGCAATGCCCACTTAAAACAATGAGTTACGTTTTTAAGTACCGACCGAATAGGGACACAAAATTCTGCAAATTCACCCACTAACTCATCTGGAGCACCTTCTTCAGTCCAGCTCTCTTTCTTCCAGTTTTTTTGCTCAATTATACCTACAAAATTGATGAGCTCACCATTACGTAGGTAGTATGTGACCGCATGCTTTTTATTCCCTGTCCAAACCGTGGCAGTTGGCGGGATTAATCCTTCTGAAACAGAAGAAGATGGGATTACAGCGCGCCATGCTACATTTCCAGTAAAGCGAGGATTATCTAATCCAAGGATGTCTTCCCGTACTTTTGAATGAATTCCATCTGCACCGACAACAATATCGCCGTCGCTGCTATCACCATTTTCAAAGTGTAACGTAACTTTACTATCGCACTCATCTATCGAGACAAGTTTGTGATTTGTGTAAAGGTAGCAATTTCCTAGATGCTTAACAGCTTCCAGTAATACAGCCAATAAATCTGCACGATGAATATGGAGATAGGGGGCTCCGTATTTTGAATCTGCATCTGATATAGGAATAGAGAAAACGCTGGAGCCATTGTTCCCGATTCTCATGTCCAAAGATTGAGGATGGAAGGAATATTTTTCTAAGCTATTTTCCAATCCCAAGCGATGCAGAATACGCGTACCATTAGGGCTTAACTGAATTCCAGCACCAACCTCTGAGAACTCGGATGCTTGTTCAAAGAGGTGAACCTCCATACCTTGGCGAGCACAACACAGAGCTGTTGTCAGACCGCCAATTCCTCCGCCAACAACCATCACTTTCACAAGAACTCTCCTCCATCAACAACTTGGAAGATAATAGGACGCCTTGCAAAAGTAATGGTCAATATGACAATTAGTGTGAAGCACCCCTATAGGTCTATAACCTCAACACGCCATGCTAAGTTCTCACCGATACCTTGGGTTTGAAGCGCACATGCAATTTTTCCAGAGACATCAGCGCCAAGTTGCTTTCTTACCGCATCGATTAACTCTACGTCACTCATATCTCCAGCTAAAGGAAGTGCTTCCACTCCCCAAAACAGCGACATATGGCCGAATTTAGTTTTATCTTGAGTATGTGCAATTAGGCGCGTTTTGAGCCTTGCTCGTGAAAAACGAGAGACAACTGAAAAGTGAGCTGTTGAAACAAAGATTGCTGTACAGTCATTTTTTTCAGCCAGGTCTTGAACAGCATCAGCAATAAAGTCTGCGTCTGTCGGGTTGTTGTTCTTTCCGGGCGCAAAACTGCCTGAAGATTTTGCGTACTCTCTGTCGCCTTCAACCGTTTTTACAATCCTATCCATGATTGCAACCGCAGTAGCTGGGTGTCGACCAACAGCAGTTTCAGATGACAGCATAATGGCATCCGTCCCCTGATAAATTGCTGTAGCAACATCTGAGGCTTCAGCACGTGTAGGGGAGGCAGATTCAACCATAGATTCTAGCATGTGAGTTGCAACAATAACAGGCTTACCCGCCGCTCTGGAAGCTCTCACTATGCGCCTTTGAAGGATAGGAACCATTTCAGGTGGATACTCTACACCTAGGTCACCACGCGCAACCATAATCCCATCAGAACCGTCAACAATATCATCTAGATTATCGATAGCTGCAGGTTTCTCAACTTTCGCTACAAGACGCCCGCGTCCATTCATGAGGGTGCGAGCTTCTTCTAAATCTTTTCTGGTTTGAACAAAAGACAAAGCAATAAAATCTGCTCCCATTCCGCAAGCAAATTCAAGATCTTCTTTATCTTTTGCAGTCAAAGCGGGCACAGGTAGAGCTTTACCCAATAGAGTAAACCCCTTCTTATCGCTGATTTTACAAGGAATATCAGCTTTAACAAAAGGCGTATCACCGGTTCTCGTGACAGTAAGAACAATTTTACCGTCATCTACCAAAACCTGATCCCCAACTTCCATGACTTTGAGAATCTCAGGGTGAGGAACAGGGATCACATCAGTTTCATCAGAAGTCTTTCCAGGAACGAGCTTAACCTCTTCATCCATGCTCAGGCGAATGTAACCATCAGGAAAACTTCCGACGCGAATTTTTGGCCCTTGCATATCTGCAAGAACCCCTAAAGGACGACCAACTTTTTCTTGAGCCAGCCGTACAGAGTCGTAATTGCGTTTATGTCCTTCATGATCTCCATGAGAGAAATTTAAACGAAAGATATCAACGCCAGTTTCGGCTAATAGCCGAATTGTATCTGGTGCTGAACTTCCAGGTCCAAGAGTAGCAACTATTTTAGCGCGGCGGCTGTTTGGGGAGGAGAAACGGCTCATGGGGGATGTCCTGAACTAATTGTTTTTTGCTATATTCAGCGCTTCTTTGGCAGTGGCCTCTATTCCAGCCCAATCACCATCGTTGAGAGCGGCATCATTCACAAGCCAACCACCACCGACAGCAACAACATTAGGAATGGACAGATAAGTCATCATGTTACTTGGACTTACACCACCAGTCGGCATAACCCTCAGATTTTGAAGAGGTGCAACTAACGCTTTTAAAGCACTGGCACCGCCGATTTTCTCAGCAGGAAAGAACTTAACTACTTCAAAACCTTCTTCCATACGTTGCAGCGCTTCACTCGCTGTTGCAATGCCCGGAAAAGACGGCACACCCGAATCTAGTAGAGCTTTTGCCAGGTTTGGAGTGCAACCAGGAGAAACAGAAAACTCAGAGCCAGCTTTTAAAGTCGCCTCAAGATCAGATGGCGTAAGAATTGTACCAGCACCAACTACAAGTTCGGGCTGGGCAGCTTTCATTTCACCGATTACTTCCAACGCTGAATCTGTACGAAGTGTGACTTCAACAAATTTGATCCCGCCCTTATACAAGGCCTGAGCGAGAGGGGCAGCGTGCTCAACATTAGATACCGTCAACACTGGAACCACAGGCGCAGCGTTTAGTGCTTCCAGAGTTGGTTTCATATCACATGTCATAACTTTAAACGTCCGTTCTAAAATGCGGCGGCACCTATGAGCGGGGCCTCAGCACTTGTAATTAAATGTATTGGGACGTTCACCATATATGATGACATCGGCCCACGATCGTAGAAGCGGGATAAGGCTTCAGGCGAAGAGATAAAATCGGACAACGCAGTGGTCACACCACCTGCAGCAACGACTCCACCTTTTGCACCAAATGCCAATACAGCATCTCCATAGGCAGTCATTACGGCGTTTGCACGAATCCTGCAAACTGCATCGCAAACTTTATCACCAGTTTTCGCTAAATCATGAACCTGTTGAGGGGATAATTTTTGCGAACTTACCCCAAATACCTCAAACATTACCTCAAGTAAGGTCTCAAAACCGACACCTGCGCTCACAATTTCTACAGAAACGTAAGATAATCTTTTAAATAGGTTTTTATACACTTCAGCTTCTAAAGCAGTGGTCGGGGCAAATGCTTGATGCCCACCTTCGCCTCTAATGACCCGCCATTTGTTATCTGCTTCGGGAAGAAGTGCTGCTTGTCCGAATCCTGTACCGGGACCAGCGACAATAATAGGGCTCTCCTTACATGCTGATCCTTCCGCCAAATTGGTTAGACCACTTCCTAAACTCAACTCAGGCACAGACCTTGCCATTGCAGCAAAATCATTGAGAAGAAGCACCTCAGCTATATCAAATTGTTGAGCGATTTGATCGCCATCCACCTTCCAACAAGAGTGATTTGTCAGGGTGACTGTGTTTCCTTTCATAGGGCCCGCTAAAGCAAAAACACCTCGTTGGGGTTTTACATCAATAGTCTTTAAAAAGACGGCTAATGCATCTGAAAAAGTTTCATGATTGACGTTTGGAGATTTCCAAAACTCTTCAATTTCTACAGAACCACCATATCGTTTGGGATCTTTGGCGATAGCAAAACGTACATTGGTCCCACCAACATCACCCACAACAACGTATTCAGTCACACTGTTACTCATATTCTCTAGATATCCATCAATCCGAAAATGCCACCACCTTTTTCTGCCTCTTCAGCAGATTTTCGGAAGACAGAAAACATTTCTCGTCCTAGACCAATCCCCGGATCATCATTTCTTGCTGCGCGCGGACGATTGATAAATTCTTCTGGTTCAACAATTAGCTCACCAGCATTCGCATCCAGTGTTATCAAATCCCCATCTTGAATACTCGCTATGGGACCACCTGCGAGTGCTTCGGGACCCATGTGAATCACAGCGGGGAACTTACCTGATGCACCTGACATTCGTCCGTCCGTGATAAGCGCGACTTTAAATCCTTTGTCTTGCAATAAACCAAGAATAGGTGAGAGGCCGTGCAGCTCAGGCATCCCATTCGCACGTGGTCCTTGAAACCGCACAACTATCACAACATCGCGATCTAATTTACCATTATTGAAAGCTGTTTTTACGTCTTGTTGCGATGAAAACACAGCTGCAGGCGCTGAAACTTTACGATTTTCGTCTTTCACCGCTGAAATTTTGATCATTCCGCGACCAATTGGGCTATCAATCAGCTTTAAACCACCATCTTTGGCTATTGGATTGTCTACAGAACGGAGAATATCTTCTTCAAGGCTTACATCCGGTGCTTGTTTCCAAGTGAGAGTTTCACCTTCCATTGTGGGCTCTTCTGCGTATCTTTCTAAGCCGCCTTCACCTGCTACTGTAGTCACATCATTGTGCACCAAACCACCGGCCAGCAATTCTTGAATTACAAACCCCATTCCACCAGCTGCATGAAAATGGTTCACATCGGAAGGTCCATTAGGATAAATACGACATAGAAGAGGGGTGACGTCAGCGATATCTTGGAAGTCTGACCAATCAACTAGTATACCCGCCGCGCGAGCTATAGCCGGAATGTGGAGCGCATTATTAGTTGATCCACCCGTCGCCATCAGTCCTACGATTGAATTGACGATGGAGCGCTCATCTACAACCTTATAAATTGGTGTATAGGCGTCTTCACCCTTCATGTGCGTGAGTGATACAACTTGCTGAGTGGCAGCTTGCGTTAAAGAGGTTCGTAAATCCGTATTTGGTGGAATGAAAGCTGCACCGGGAAGGTGAAGTCCCATCATTTCCATCATCATTTGATTCGAATTTGCGGTTCCATAAAACGTGCATGTACCAGCAGAATGATAGCTTTCACTTTCTGCTTTCAGTAGTGCATCACGGCCGACTTCACCAGCTGCGTATTGTTGTCGGATTCGCTGTTTTTCTGGGTTTGGCAGCCCCGAAGGCATTGGACCAGCAGGAATAAAAATCCCAGGTAACCAACCAAATCGAATTGCCGCAATCATTAGCCCCGGTACGATTTTATCACAAATACCAAGATAGAGAGCCGCATCGAAGGTGGAGTGGCTAAGCGCGACTGCAGAACTCATCGCAATTGTATCACGAGAAAATAGGGATAGCTCCATCCCATCCTGTCCTTGTGTGACACCATCACACATAGCAGGAACTCCACCAGCTACTTGAGCAGTGGCACCTACTTGCCTAGCGGCAGACCGAATAATGTCAGGATATTTTTCATATGGTTGGTGCGCTGACAGCATATCATTATAAGCCGTCACAATACCAATGTTGGGCCAATCAGCTCCCAACATGGCAGTTTTATCATGGATGGGGCATGCCGCTGCAGCGTGAGCCAAATTTCCATCCGTCAATCGAGACCGCGCAGATTTGTCGGGTGTCTGGCTTTGCATGAGTTTTAGATAAGCAGAGCGCGATTTTTCAGAGCGCATGATTATTCGCTCTGTGACCTCTGCAATTGTTTTATTCAGGCTGGCAATTGTCATGGGGGTTATCCAATTTCGGGGTCAATACTATTCGGCAGAATCGAGACGCTTCCAATATCTGTCATCTTTGGCCAACAACACGTCAGCGGAAGAGGGACCGTCGCTTCCGGCGGGGTAACTCTCTATGGGGCGTTCGTCTTTTGCCCAAGCTGCAAGAAGAGAATCCGCCCATTTCCATGCTGTTTCAACTTCATCGCGACGCATAAACAATGATAGGTTTCCGCGTACTACATCCATGAGAAGACGCTCATAGGCATCAGGGTATCTTACCATAAAATTATCAGCCCAAGATAGGTTGAGTGGTAAGGATTTCAATCTAAGTCCACCAGGACCAGGTTCTTTGATTTGCAAAAATAAATGTACACCCTCATCTGGCTGCAATCTTATAATCAATTTATTCGGTGAACCACCAGCCTGCGGACCGAAGATGGAATGTGGAGCAGGTTTAAATCGAATAACGATTTCAGATTGACGCGACTGCAATCTTTTTCCCGTTCTCAAATAGAAAGGTACACCTTGCCAGCGCCAATTTTGAATCTCCGTTTTTAGGGCAACATAAGTCTCTGTTCGGCTATCTTTTTTCTCTTCAGGAAGTTCTTCCTTATAGCCTTTAACCGTTGCTCCATCAATTGTACCTGCGCGGTATTGAGCACGAACAGTGTGTTCCTTGGCAGTCTCGACATCAAACTTCTTCAAAGCTCTTAGAACTTTTATCTTTTCAGTGCGCACATCATCTGCATCTAAAGAATTCGGCGGTTCCATAGCCGTCAAACAGAGCAATTGTAGAAGATGGTTTTGTACCATATCCCTCAAAGCACCTGAATTGTCATAATAATCAGCACGACTTTCTAAACCAACTGATTCAGCGACCGTGATTTGAACATTATCTACTGTGTTTCTGTTCCACAAAGGCTCAAACAACATGTTGGCAAACCGCAGAACTAGCAGGTTTTGAACTGTTTCTTTCCCAAGGTAGTGATCGATGCGGAAGATTTGTTCTTCATCAAAGACCTTCCCAACACCTTCATTTATTTCTTTTGCTGTTTCGAGATTGCGACCGATAGGTTTTTCAAGAACCACTCTAGAAGAAGGTGTAACTAAACCTTTGTCGCCTAAGTTTTTACAAAGAGGCGTATACAGGCGCGGGGCCATAGCTAAATAAAATACTCGCGCACGATCATCGTTAGCTACGCTTTTTTTCAAATCCGCCCAATTAGATTTTGAGTCTGTTGCATCTATCTGAACGTACTGAAGTAATTTAGCAAAATTGTTGAACTTGGTATCGTCAAGTTTCCCTTGCTGAGCATCAAGGCAGGCTTGTCTCGCAAAAGCGATAAACTCGTCGCGCGTCCATTCACTTCGAGCAGTCCCAACAATATTCGATGTCTCAGGTATTTGGTTATCTTTAAAACGGTGAAAAAGGGCAGGTATTAACTTTCGTTTCGAAAGGTCGCCAGTACCGCCAAAAATAACGATATCGAACGGGTCTACTGGAATGAACTCTGCCATCAAATTTCTCACTCTTTATTCCGTAAGTCGGATGTATTTTGGTGGTCTTATACGCATTTTTTATACGAACGAAACCCTTAAACAGCCAAATTCGACCAAAAATGATCGCGCTATCATTTTGATGGTATACATTCAAAAATATAAAAAGTACAGTCCTGCCAATTTTGGAACTTAAATCTTGAATCAACGATTCAAAAGCACTTCCAATCAAAAAAATACCATACGCCGAAAGCCATAATGAAATTAAAAAGACATTTTGATCAAGAATTCTACACTTATGTAAAAAAAGGGCGCATTCTAATCGAACACGCCCCTTTGTAAGTCAGTAGATGTAGGATTAAACCTTAAAAGTTTCTGCTAATTCCTCAATGAAACTGGCGAGTTTTCTATCCCGCTCGCTAAGTCCAGATGCATCATGAGTAGTCAACGTTATTTTCACTTTATTGTATACATTGAACCATTCAGGGTGATGATCTTGCTTTTCAGCAACGATAGCAATTGCCGACATAAAACTCCACGCTTCAACAAAGTTGCTTAATGCAAAGCTTGCATTAATTGCACTTCTATCATCAGACAGCTTCCACCGCGGAAAATCTTGAAGAAGTTTATTTGTTTCTTCTTCAGTTAGTTTCTGAACAGCCATTGGATCACACTGCCTTCACTGTTTGCTCAATCGAGCCAAAAATTGAATTACCATCGTCATCTTTCATATCAATTTTGACGATATCACCTGGCTTCATGAAGCTCGTAGAAGCCGCTCCATCTGCAATCGTTTCAATCATGCGTATTTCGGCAATACAGGAATACCCAAGACCACCTTCTTCGATCTTGCGCCCCGGACCTCCATTGTCATCTTTGTTAGATACTGTTCCTGAACCAATTACTGTTCCAGCACACAACGGACGTGTTTTTGCAGCGTGTGCAACAAGCTGTGCGAGATTGAATGTTGCTTCTTTTTGAGCCCAAGCACGTCCGAATGGTTTTCCATTGTAATCAACTTCCAACTGACGGTGGACTAGAGAATTTTGCCAGAAATCACCTAACTCTTCAGGCGTGAGCGCAATAGGGGAGAATGCGCTCGGCGGCTTTGACTGAAAAAAACCAAACCCTTTTGCAAGTTCCGCTGGGATCAATCCACGTAGAGATACATCGTTACACAGCATCACTAATTTAATGTGTTTCGCTGCTTCTTTATCAGTAACTCCCATCGGAACATCATCAGTGACAACTGCTATTTCCCCCTCCATGTCACACCCCCATTTGACGTCTCCCAATGGAATGTCGTCTTTGGGTGACAAGAAGGAATCAGATCCACCTTGATACATCAAAGGGTCAGAATAAAAGCTTTTTGGAACTTCTGAGTTTCTGGCTCTTCGCACAAGCTCAACATGATTGATATATGCAGAACCATCAGCCCACTGGTAAGCTCGAGGAAGAGGACTCTCACATTGACTCTGATCAAATACGTGAAGTTCAACCTCACTTTCTTCAACCTTGTCAGAAAGGTTTTGCAAAGTCTCTTCAACATCAGACCAATTGTCTAGCGCCACTTGTAAAGTAGGCGCTATCCGCCCCGCATCAGCATAATGTGACAGAGCTTTATTCACGACAACAAGTCTACCATCACGCGTGTTATTTTTTAATGTAGCTAGTTTCATTTATTTCTCTTAGGGAACATAGGTTATTAAGCGTCGGGCTGGATTTCAGGCGATGCATTTTTAAACGCTTCAATATCCAGACAACAATTATAGATATCCATTATTCTAGGATATTTGGACTTCTCCACATCGTAACGAAGAGCATTATAAACCTGAGGAATCAAAACAATTTCGAATAGGGTGGGTTTTCCGAAAGGAAGCTTCTTAAAACCTTTTAATTCACTCAGTTTGTGTTCTAACGGCTCGAAAGCAGCATCTATCCAGTGACAATACCATAGAGTTTTTTCTTCAGGTTGAACTTGCAGCTCATCACTCAGATAATTTAATACTCTCAAATTATTGATCGCATGAATATCGGTAGATATTGCATACGCCAATTCTTTCATCTTCGTGTTTTCTATGACGTCCAAAAGAAAGAATGATGGTTCAGGATGTTTACTTTCCAGATAATCGATTATCGCTAGTGATTGCGTAAACCGACCATCAGAGGTTTCCAAAACCGGCAACGCACTTGCGGAGTTGATTTTCAGAAAACCTTCTTGTTTTTGCTCACCATCTTTGAGATTCACAAAAATTGGTTCGTAGCTCAAACCTTTTAAATTTAGAGCAATGCGCACACGATAGGATGTCGACGATCGAAAATACGTATATAACCGCACTAGGTTTCTCTCTCAATTTTCTCGTGAAGCCAAGCAGCATGTCGAGGAGCTTTTTTGGTCTTACTCCACTCGTCAAGCATTTCAGGAGCAACTTGTTTCAATTGACGCATTTGATCTTCTGTCCCGATATCCGCCGCCAATTCTAACCGATGCCCATTGGGGTCAAAGAAATATATAGATTTAAAGATGCCGTGATGCGTAGGCCCCAATACATCTAAACCTAAACTCTCCAAGTGTACTTTAGCTGCTAACAACGCATCCAAGCTTTCAACACGCATTGCAATATGCTGAACCCATTCAGGAGTGTTCTTGTCTCTTCCCATTATGGGTTGTTCAGGCAACTCAAAGAATGCAAGCACATTTCCATTCCCAGCTTCCATAAAGATATGCATGTAGGGGTCATACGCCCCCGTAGAGGGGACGTGGTCTTCTGCTATAGCCAACTGAAAGGTCATACCAAGCGCCTTTTGATAGAACTCTACAGTCTCTTTAGCGTCCTTGCAGCGGTATGCGACATGATGAAAACCCTGAAGATTTGGTGCAACGGTCATTACGCGTCCTCGTCAACTTTCAAGACTCCGCGATTAATCTGATCGCGCTCGATCGATTCAAACAGAGCCTTAAAATTACCTTCTCCAAATCCGTCATCGCCTTTGCGTTGAATAAATTCAAAGAAAACAGGTCCCAATTGAGTTTCTGAAAAGATTTGAAGCAGCAATCGAGGAGATCCACCTTCAGTTGTTCCATCAAGCAAGATACCGCGAGTACGGAATTCATCTATAGGTTCACCATGCCCAGGAAGACGCTCATCAATCATGTCATAATATGTAGAAGGGGGAGCTGTCATGAATGGAATACCCATAGCTTTTAGCTTATCCCAACATCCGATCAGATCGTCACAGCTAAATGCTATGTGTTGAATGCCTTCACCGCCGAAGTCGCGGAGGTATTCTTCAATTTGACCTTTTCCGCCTTCAGCCTCTTCATTTAGCGGAATTCTGATCTTACCATCAGGTGCGGTTAAAGCTTTAGATGTTAGGCCGGTATATTCGCCTTTAATGTCGAAATAACGTATTTCTTTGAAGTTGAACAAGCGCTCATAATAGTCAGCCCAATACGCCATGCGGCCGCCGTAAACATTGTGCGTTAAGTGATCGATGACATTGAACCCAGCGCCTACAGGGTTGCGATCAACACCTTCTAGATATTCAAAATCAATATCATAAATTGATAGACCATCTTGATAACGATCTATTAAATACACTACTGCTCCGCCAATTCCTCGAATTGCAGGAATTCTCAATTCCATTGGGCCAGTTTCCAACTCAACTGGTTCAGCCCCTTGCTCCAACAAATGATTGTAAGCTTTACGGGCATCTCTCACTCGAAACCCCATACCGCAAGCAGAAGGCCCATGTTCGCGAGCGAAGTATGAAGCAGGGGACTTTGGTTCATAATTCGCAATCATGTTAATTCCACCCTGTCTCCATAGGTGAACATCTTTGGTTCGGTGTGTCGCAACATGAGTAAACCCCATTGCGGTGAACACTTTTTCTAAAACACCTTTTTCAGGCGCGCTAAACTCAATAAATTCAAACCCGTCTAGACCGGCTGGATTTTCAAACAAATCGCTCATGGTGAAGTTCCCGTATTTTATTTGTGTTGATTTAAGCTTGCTTATCCAGAAAATACTTTTGTGTTCCACGATGGATTAAGTGATCTTCTGGAATTAAGTCTGAAGGCGAAAGATCGGTCAAACCCACGAGTTTTTCATAAACCCCTGTGAAGTCCTCATAACAATCTTTCAGTAGTGTTTCGAAGTCTGAAATGACGAAGTAAGTTTTTTGAAAATCATCAATTATGTAATTCGTTCTCATAACGCGCTCGCGGTCAAAACGAATTCGATTTGGAGAATGATCTTCCAGACAGAACTTACTTTCCTGCGGAGAGGACAAAATCCCCGCACCGAAGATACGCAAATCGCCATCTTCTTCAATCAGACCAAACTCGACAGTGTACCAATATATTCTCGCCAGATTGTGAAGTTGACCACGCTCTAGTGCAGCTTGCCCACCTTTTCCGTATGCTTGAATAAAGTCAGCAAAGGTAGGATCTGCCAACATAGGTACATGCCCAAATATATCGTGAAAAATATCTGGCTCTTGTAGATAATCAAACTCTTTTTCGGGACGAATAAAAGCACCGGCTGGAAAACGTCGATTTGCAAGGTGATCGAAGAACACGTCATCTGGAACTAAACCCGCTACAGGCACGACACGCCAACCAGTGATTGGCTCAAGTAGGTCACTCAACTTTTCCATATCTGGGATACCGGAAGCTGAGAGCTGCAATTCGTTCATTGCCTTAACAAATGCACTGCAAGCGCGTCCTGGAAGTATTTCCTGCATCCGTAAAAACAACCTATCCCAACGGTCGTGCTCCTCTGGAGAATAACTCTTCCAGTCTTGGTCAATGGTATAATCTGGTGCACGCTGAGCGTTGAAATAACGGTTTTTCTCCATCTCAGAAGAAGTCACACTATCATTAATGTCGATCGTTTGTTCCATCTGAAATTCTCCTCCCATATCTATTGAAGAGAGTACCAGAATCTTGTGAAAAATCTGACCAATAATTCAGGGTATTGCAAGTTATCGCAAAACATTTATTCTAATTAACAGGATTATATGGGAAAACAATTCATGTCATCAAAACTCAACGAAACAGACAAGAGCGTACTTCGAGCCATCCAGAATGACAGTGCTTCCAGCAGTCGTTCACTTGCAGAAAGTTTGGGTATGTCCCAGTCATCACTATGGCGGCGGATAAATGATCTTGAAAATCTAGGGGCTATCAAAAAGCGTGTAGCTTTGCTTGATGCGGACGTAGTAGGTCTTCCAGTCTGCGTGATAGTACAAGTAAACATGGTAAGCTATGAAGCATCCGCGCGAAAAGAATTTGAGAATTTTGTATCCACCATCCCCGAGATCACAACCTGTTATGCTATGACAGGTTCATATGATTATACGTTGACTGTTCAAACAGATTCTGTTGCGGGTTTCGAGGCATTGCACATGAATAAAATCCTCGCTCACCCCAGTGTTTCTGGTTCATCTTCCCAAATCGCACTCCGTTGCGTAAAGTACACAACGGAGCTTGCAATCTAGTTTGCTAGGCTGGCAGACACCTTATTCCTGGCAATGCAATGCGAATATCTTGTAATTCGTTTCGAAGAATGCACGCGTCATTCTCGAGAAAAACATAGAACAATTCTGGCTTTGAGAAACTCATACCATCGTATTCTGAAAGTCCAGTTGGAAGAACAGGTATGATATGAGCGTTGTCCACATCCACACCGCCGAGCTTTATTTTAGTACGACTTAAATGTTCAGCTATCGCACGCTTTACTTCTAGCTGGACACTCGAATTCCAATTGGAAATCCTTGCTTTAGTTTCCACTTGACTATCTCCCTGACCACTTGCGCAAGCGACAATGCAGGTCAGAATTGTTATCCCAACAACGGGTTTCAACATTCTACCGAACATTATTGAATACCATTGCATTATCAATCAGCTCTTCTTCGTCAGATTTTAATAATTCAATTTGAGAATGAGTTTCTGATGAATTTGTTTTTTGGAATCCATCGCCATTATTATCTGAAGAAGATACAGACGCGACAGGGCAGGCATTGTTTTCTCGATAGTATAAAGCTGTCTGAAGCATTGCTTCTTGATCATTTCCCAACTCATTTGAAAAATCATCATCAATTTCACAGCCAGGTACTTCTACAGCAAAATCACCGAAAACGTCAGGTGACTGGTAATTGTCAGCCACGAAACCGTGCTCATAACTACCAAAGCCCTTGGCATTTACAGATTGCATTTGAATCGAGAAATAAGTTGTTCCACAATTATCTTGAGAATAAAATCCAAATGGTTTTCCACATGTTGGTTCTGGACCAAAGAGAAAGACTTCTACATCAATTCCGCGTAATGAATTGATCAACAACTCACTTGCACTACATGTCCGTTCTGTACCCAACACATACACGCGCGACAAATTTAGGCTGCTCAGCGGTGTATTTGTTGGAAGACTAGAGAAGCCCAGAGTCGATGAATGAAAAGGAGTTGGAACATTCACACGTCCCGTAACCGGATCCAAATTACCAGCTTTTGAGTTAAAATTAGTTCTGGTAAAATCTTTTCCCGCGGTATTAGCTTCACCCGCAATACTGTATGACATCTGAGACGCGATATCGATAAAACCGCCGCCATTGTATCTTAAATCAACAATCAAATCCGTTACGGATTGGCTAGCTAAATCTTCAAATGCTTGAGCTATTTCGGCCTCAGCCTCGAAAGTACCGAAAGTATTCAATAGGATGTATCCGACATTCCCAGTGGGAGTTGAAATCACGCTAGATCTATTGACTGCTGCTTCAGAGACATCCTCAGAAACTATCGTCACCTCACGAGTATCCGTCGCTCCGGCGTCTCTAACAATTAGTGTGTGAGTCTCTCCAGCTGTACGAGGCTGCAGTGCATCAAAAAAAGTGTTCATTTCTGCCTGTGAAGGTGGATTTGCTGAAGATCCGTCAATGCGAACGCCATCAGCGCCAACTATAAAACTTCCTCTTGGCAGCTGCACTTGACCATTTAACTCTGCAGATGCTGGGGAATTAGGTTCATTGTAAACGACAAAATACTGGGTGATCATTCCCGCTACTTCGGTTGATCCATATTGAACCCCATATCCTGCGGTCGCGGCGGAAGTTCTTAACTCCAACACTCGGGCAGTATCTAGCTCGAAATGAAAATCGTCTTTTGGTTTTCCTGACGCCAATATTTCGTTTGTTTTTAAGAAACTAAAATATTGTTGTGCTGTCTCTGTTTGATTAGGGTCCCGATCCGCCACTTCATCAAACCAAAGATATGTTTCATCCGTCCAAGAACGCAGATACATTTTTTCATCAAAGCGCTCTCCCTGAGTATCAGGAAAAACATTCCCTTGAATATCTGAGCCAGAACGCGGGGATTCACATTTACTTTTAAACAAGGACGCCGCTTCATACACACCACTTGTCCATGTTGATCCGGGCTCAGGTGTCGGTGTTGGTGTAGGGGTGGGGGTTGGCGTGGGTACGACTGATACTGGAGGGGCGGCGGGGGAACTCCCACCACCTCCGCAAGCAAACAATGAAAAACACGACGCTAAAGCAAATGTATTTAGTAAACTTCGTTTCAATAACATAAAATCAATCCCCAACTCAAATCCAGCTAATCATAATAAAATCTCAACTTACAACTTATCAACCCAGAAATCACCAACAAACCACTCTAGGGCGAATTTCATCAAAATTAAGACAATTACTGACTTTCCTCCAAAAGATAACCTCAATCAATACTGGATATGGTCTGTAAAATCGATAAGGTAATTAACAAAACGATTTATAAGTGAGGATTTCTGTGACAGCACGTATCAGCTCTACTGGGCTCTGGACTCCACCAAACAGTATTTCAAATGACGAGTTAGTTGGAAGTTACAACGCATATGTTGAACAGTTTAATACTGAAAACGCAATCTCGATCGAAAATGGTGAAACAGAACCACTTAATCCATCTTCATCGGCATTTATCGAGAAAGCATCAGGTATCAAAGCTCGATACGTTCTTTCAAAGGACCCAATTCTGGACCCTAAAATTATGGAACCCAGAATCAAAGAAAGATCTAATGAAGAGATATCTGTTTTGGCCGAGATGGCAGTTTGGGCGGGAAGAGACGCATTAGAAAAAGCTGGCCGCGCTCCAGAAGAGGTAGATGCTGTAATTGTGGCATGCTCGAATCTCCAACGTGCATATCCAGCTATTGCTATTGAAGTTCAGAAATACCTAGGAACATCCGGTTTTGCTTTTGATATGAATGTCGCTTGTTCCTCCGCAACTTTTGGTATCGAAACAGCAAGAGGCCTGATAGCCGGCGGTCAGGCAAAATCTGTTCTCGTATGTAGCCCAGAAATATGCTCTGGGCACTTAAACTTCCAAGACCGTGACAGTCACTTCATATTTGGTGATGTTGCTACGGCGGTTCTTTTAGAATCTGAAGATATCGCACCGCCTAACAGCTGGGAAATCATCAGCGCTAAACTGGTCACCGAATTTTCCAATAATATAAGAAACAATTTTGGTTTCTTAAATCGAACTGCTCCCGACGGAGTTGGGAAACCCGACAAATTATTCGTTCAAAATGGCAGATCGGTCTTCAAAGAAGTCGTCCCTATGGTAGCTGATATGATCACCAAAGAACTTGCGGCAAACGATATCCCCCCAGAAAGCCTAAAACGGATGTGGCTTCACCAAGCCAACATCAACATGAATAATTTCATCGCGCAAAAAGTTCTCGGAAAAGACGCCGATCCAACCATGGCTCCGGTTGTGTTAGATGAATATGCAAATACATCATCGGCAGGTTCCATCATTGCTTTTGACAAGCACAATGACGATTTCAAGCCCGGAGACATTGGGCTTATTTGTTCATTTGGAGCTGGTTATAGTGCGGGTCTGATTCTCGTCAGAAAGTCATAGTCATTACCCAAGATTGATACTTCATTTTGAGAATAGTGCCCTGATAAATTATAAGTTGAAACTCCTGAGTAATGCGAGCAACTAGTGCTTACGCTCGAAGAATGGGATGAGGAGATTAAAACAAAAGTTTAGATACTTGAAATTTAAACTCAATGCTCTCTGAAGGCGATGCATGAGGGTGGAACTAAAAATTTTACGTTCCACCCTCATGAGAGATAACGATAAACATGTTGCGGATCATAAATTGAGAAGCTTTGCACCTTAAATGTTTAGTAAAACAATAAGCACCTGTTTAATATTAATTATTTCAATTTTTTATGTGCATAATATAATCCCGCAAAATTTGATAGGCACCCAATCACCCTTAAATGCGTTGGGAGCCAACGGATTCAATGGAAAACACGCAATGCTTTTTTATTGCCATGATGCCTGCCTCCTTGCCTCGAATAGGTCGTAGAGATTTGTGCCGATTATTCTAACTTGACTCTTATCAAAAAAAGAACAAAGATAGAACAAATGGCCATCCCATCCCATATATCAGACCAGTTAGTGTCCTTAGCAAGATCAGTTTCTAATACAGAAAAGGCGACTGATTTCCCCTTTGGATTTGGACAAATTGGTGTCCATGAATGTATAGCGCATGAGTTTGGAGATATGACAGCTATAACGGGGTTTGCATTGACAAATGTCAAATCCGAAGGTGCGGTTTTATGGGTTAGACAATACCGGATTGCTCAAGAACATGGGACTATATTGAAGAGTGGAAGCGCTGCATTTCAGCACATAAAATCACACTGTCTGCATGTCAAAACCTCCAAACGTATGGATGCACTTTGGGCGATTGAAGAGGGAATAAAGTCTGGCACTGTGAGTTTGGTGATCGGTGAAGTGGATGAAGCTGATTTCACCGCAACACGTCGTCTAAAATTAGCAAGTGAACGCTATGGTGTGCCTGTTGTGTTGCTTATGCCTCATACTCGTGAGGGCATTAGCGCATGCGAAACCCAATGGCGGATCAGTACGCAGCCTTCAGCTTTAAATCCATATGACACCAAAGGGGTGGGAAAATCTCGATGGCAAGCTACATTAGAGCGATGTCGTCTTGCGCCAGAACATGTCGGTGAGGTGTTCGATCTGGAGTATGATGATGAAACGCTATCTTTATGTGTGGTTTCCCGCATGGGCATTGGATCGCTTGAGAAGGGAAAAATGTCAAAAATTACAAGAGAGGCCGTCCCATTCAGAAAAACCGCTTAAACTCCTTCCTTTTGTTCTAGTTGAAAGAGGAACACATGGTGTGCGTGTGGTAGTAGCTAATCGCATAGCTCAAACGTTAAATATTCACGCTGGATTAGCTTTCACTGATGCCCGCGCACGCGCACCAAACCTTGTGTTTGAAGAAATAGACCGAGATGCAGATAGACTAGCTTTACAAAAGCTTGCAAATTGGATGGTACGCTTTTCGCCGCGTGTCAGTGTTATTAGTGACGACGCCATTGTGATGGATGTTACGGGTATAAATCACTTATTTGATGATGAAGCCTCTTTGGGTAAGCTGGTCCAGGCGCGTTTGAGTGACAATGGGTATGCATCTTACATTGCTATTGCGGATACGTTAGGCGCTGCACATGCGTTAGCCCGATTTTCAACAAAACGGGAACATGCCTTCATATCATGTTCTGGAGATGAAAAACAAGATTTGGCAGGCCTGCCGACAAGAGCTTTACGTTTATCTGAACCGACTACCCAATTATTGAGACGATTTGGTTTAACGCGTATTGGACAGCTTTATGAATTGAATCGCAAAGCATTGGCGCGGAGGTTTGCATCGCGTGAAGCAGCGGATGCCGTGGTGCTGAGATTGGATCAGGCATTAGGTATACGCCATGAGCCTATAAAGCCTACCATTGCAGAGCCTGAATGGGTCATGCGTTTGCCATGCCCCGAACCTGTAGCAGCACAAGAAGGTGTTGAATATGCGCTAGATCAGCTTTTGTCTCAACTTTGTCGCAAGCTAAATAATCATGGCGTAGGTGCACGTGATTTTTACTTCTATGCGTTTTGTACGGATGGAAAAAGTTCTCACATTCGTGTGTCATCTGCCAACGCTGTGCGAGATACAAAGCATATCAAGCGGCTACTGAAAGAGCATATAGATACAATCAATCCCGGTTTTGGCATTGATATGTTTATGCTTGCTGCCGCGCGGACTGAAAGTCTGGATCATGATGCGAGGCCTCTATCTGCTGAGATGGTTGGAAATTTTGATGAGGAGGCTTTTATACGCCTTGCTGATCGACTGGCCGTTCGCTTGGGTGAAAAAGCGGTGCAAATGCCAACCTTCTATCAAAGCCACGTACCAGAGCGAGCGGAAAGCTTTGCAAAATTTGACACATCCTTGATGAAGGAGGAGAGCGTCTCTTCTAACGCAGGACCACGGCCTTTACGATTATTTGAAACACCAGAGCATGTAGAGGTGATGGCTGAGGTACCAGATGGTCCACCAGCGCGTCTGATATGGCGACGTGTCATGCGCAAAATAGTACGCGCAGACGGCCCAGAACGGATCGCGCCGGAATGGTGGAAATTGTCAGAGAAGGGTGCGCGTGCACGTGATTATTATCGCATAGAGGATGAAGAAGGCTATCGTTACTGGATTTATCGAAATGGACTTTATGATGATAATCGCGGCGGACCACCTCAATGGTATGTGCATGGGATGTTTACGTGAATATGTCTTATGCTGAACTTGCCGTTACAACGAATTTCTCTTTCCTACGCGGTGCCAGCCATGCTGAGGAGTTAGTTACACAAGCTAAAGCGCTAGGCTTATGTGCGATTGGTATTGCTGATCGAAATACATTAGCGGGTGTTGTGCGGGCACATGTCGCAGCCAAAGAACATGGTATGCGATTGCTTTCAGGTGTGCGTCTGGAACTCAACGATGGTATCAGCCTGTTATGCTATCCAACAGATAGAGCCGCTTATGGGCGATTATCGCATTTACTGTCGGAAGGTAAGATGCGTGCCCCTAAAGGGGAATGTCATATTTCACTTGATGATGTGGTTGCAAAGCGTGCAGGGCAGATTTTTATTATTATTCCACCTGCAAATTGGGATGAAGACTTTGAGCAGAAATTAAAGACATGCACAGAAGTTTTTTCCACGCAATTGTATGTCGCGGCAACTTATCTTCATGGTGGTAAGAACCGAGAAAGACTTGCGCGGTTAAATGCATTGGCAAGTCAATATAATGTGCCATTGCTCGCCACAAATGATGTACTTTATCACGCGCCCCATAGGCGTCCGTTACAAGACATTCTGACCTGTATTCGAGAGCATGTTTCACTAGATCAAGCAGGTTATTTGCTTGAAGCTAATGCCGAGCGATACCTTAAACCACCGGAAGAAATCATGCGTCTCTTTAAAGGCTTTGAGGAGGCAATCAAAAATACGCATAAAGTTGTAGATGCATGTCAATTTTCTCTCGATGAATTGCGCTATGAATATCCTGATGAACCGGTACCTAAAGGTAAAACCCCGCAGGAACATTTGGTTGATATTACATGGCAAGGAGCGAGATGGCGTTACCCTCAAGGAGTACCGGAGAAAGTCCAAAAGTCTTTGAGTTATGAGCTGGATCTCATTGGTGAACTGAATGTCGCGCAATACTTTTTAACAGTGCATGATATTGTGAAATGGGCGCGTCAGCAGGATATTTTATGTCAGGGGCGCGGATCTGCGGCGAATTCAGTCGTGTGTTATTGTCTGGGTGTGACCAGCGTTGATCCATCAGTTCATAATCTTCTCTTTGATCGTTTCTTGTCCCGCGAGCGTAAGGAGCCACCTGATATTGATGTGGATTTTGAGCATGAACGTCGCGAGGAAGTGATTCAATATGTTTATGAGCGTTATGGACGTCATCGAGCAGCGTTAACTGCCACTGTGATTAGCTATCGCCCGCGTTCGGCTGTGCGTGAGGTGTGTAAAGCTTTTGGACTGAGTGAGGATGTTGCGACTGCATTGGCGAAAACAAATTGGGGTGCATATGGCAAAACCATATCGGATAAACAGGCAAGTGAAAGCGGGCTAGATCCTCGCAATGAAACTATTCGCCGTGTACTGTATTTCACGCGGCAATTGATCGGATTTCCGCGCCATTTATCTCAACATGTAGGCGGTTTTGTTCTTACGCAAGGACCATTAATTGAGACTGTTCCTATAGGTAATGCAGCGATGGATGATCGCACTTTTATTGAATGGGATAAAGATGATATTGATGCACTAGGTATTATGAAGGTGGATGTGCTGGCGCTCGGCATGCTGAGCTGTATTCGCAAATGCTTTGATATGCTCAGGCTTTACAAAGGGTTGGATTATAATTTGGCGAGTGTGCCACAAGATGATTCAGCTGTGTATGACATGCTATGCGAAGCCGATAGCATAGGTGTGTTTCAGGTGGAAAGTCGTGCTCAAATGAGCATGTTGCCACGTTTAAGGCCACGAACCTTTTATGATTTGGTGATTGAAGTTGCGATTGTGCGTCCTGGCCCCATACAAGGGGATATGGTGCACCCTTATTTACGGCGTAGAAAAGGTATTGAGAAGGTTAGCTATCCATCTCCCGCGCCTCAACATGGCCCCGCTGATGAACTTGAAAACATCCTCAAACGCACATTGGGGGTTCCGTTGTTTCAGGAGCAAGCCATGCAAGTGGCAATTGATGCGGCCAAGTTCACAGCCGATGAAGCCAATGGGCTACGCAAAGCTATGGCAACGTTCCGGCGTAATGGAACGATGGGATTATACGAAGATAAATTTATCAATGGGTTGGTAGGGCGTGGATATAAACCAGATTTTGCGCAAGCGTGTTTTGATCAGGTGAAAGGCTTTGGAGATTACGGATTTCCAGAAAGCCATGCTGCCAGTTTCGCTTTGCTGGTTTACATATCTTCTTGGCTGAAATGTCATCATCCAGAAGTTTTTTGTGCAGCTATATTAAATTCTCAACCTATGGGGTTTTATGCACCTGCTCAATTGGTCCGCGATGCACGTGAGCATGATGTGGAAGTACGTGCAGCTGATATAAATTATTCCAATTGGGATAATATCTTAGAACCTAAAGAAGACGGTCGTTTTGCTGTGCGTTTGGGGCTGAGGCAAATAGATGGAATGAGCGAAGCGCAGGTGGAAATTCTGGAAGATTTGCGGGCTGGAGGATATGAAACACCAGAAGATTTACGTCAGCGTACGGGTTTGCCGCGAAATGTATTAGAGAAACTAGCAGCCGCTGATGCATTCCGGTCAATGGCATTAGCTCGACGTGAAGCGTTATGGGCGATACGTGGACAAACACAGGACGTACCAACGCAATTATTTGCGTGTTCGAACGTAAAAGAACAGGGTAACGAAACGGAGGTTAAACTTCCGAAAATGCCAATGTCTGAGCATGTTATTCAAGATTATCATTCTACGCGATTGTCCTTGAAGGCTCATCCGGTCTCGTTTCTAAGGGAGAGATATCAGAAATTAGGTATTCGTACGACCGAAGAGATATATGACTTACCTAGCGGGTCTCGCGTGATGGTGGCGGGTATTGTACTTGTGCGTCAACGGCCCGGTACGGCATCAGGTATTGTTTTTGTAACGCTTGAAGATGAAACAGGCGTAGCTAATTTGATTGTGTGGCCCAAAGTGATGGAACGTTTTCGACCTGTCGTGATGGGAGCTTATCTTATTGCTGTGAAGGGGCGTGTGCAAACAGCGGATAATGTAACGCATATTCTCGCGGAAGAAGTTATAGACCGTACACTTGATCTGGAGTTCCTGACAGAAGATACACAAAATGTTTGCGTTAAAGATGGGGAAGTGAAGAATTGGCCTGTCTATGCATTAAAGTCGGAGATTGCGCGACATCCGCGTAATGTTCGAGCTATTCCAACAAGCCGAGATTTTCATTAATGGAATAAACTTATTTAAATTAAGACACGCAGTTTATGCGGCTCATGGAAATAGCGTACATCGGAATGAAAAAACTGAACTTCAAAAATTGGTGCTAAAAATAGCCGTTCCGAGACATTTAGAATACTGTCGAGAAAATGGATTTAGAACTCCCCAAACCACATTACCCTTCAGGATATTAGATGATTTTTCGTGCTTAGTTGAAGTAAATGGTGCCGTCGGGGAGAATTGAACTCCCGACCTCAGCCTTACCAAGGATGCGCTCTACCACTGAGCTACGACGGCACTTTTAAACGCTGAAGATCAAAATATTCTGCAGCGAGGCAATCGCATAGCTTATCTAATCATTGAAGAAAAGGGCTAAGATGGTTAAGAGGGTAAAATCATGTGTGAGAAAAACAAAAAAAATGCGAAAAAGTCTCCGCCTTCAACCAAAGAAGCAAGGTTGTCGGAGGCACTACGCGCCAATTTGAGACGTAGGAAAGCTGCAACGAAAAAAATGCAGAATACTAATCGACCAAATTCTTCGAGCACAACTGATGAATAAACCGGATAGAATATCCTTAACTGCGCCTTGTTTGCGCCTTGAATTTAGGCTTACGTCCCCCTTATGGACAAACTCGTAATTACAGGTAACGGCCCTTTAAAAGGTGAGATACTCATCTCTGGGGCTAAGAATTCAGCACTAAAGCTAATGGTAGCATGCCTATTAACGGATGAACCCTTAGTGCTTTCCCGCATGCCAAATCTGGCGGATACTCGGTTCCTTTCTGAACTTTTGGCTTCGTTAGGTGTTGAAGTATATTGGCCTCGTGGTGAAAATACTTGTCACTTGAATGCAGCGACGCTCAAAACAACTATCGCCCCGTATGAACAAGTTAGAAAAATGCGAGCTAGCTTTAATGTACTAGGCCCCTTACTCGCGCGAGAAGGCCACGCGACTGTGTCGCTACCAGGCGGCTGTGCAATCGGCGCAAGACCTGTAGACCTTCACCTTCAAGCATTCGAAGCTATGGGTGCAGACATTGTAATTGAAGAGGGCTATGTAAAAGCCGCTGCAATTCGTGGTCTCAAAGGGGCAGAAATCGAATTTCCTTTTCCATCTGTTGGCGCGACTGAGCACACAATGCTAACCGCGACACTCGCTAAAGGGGTCACAACGATTAAAAACGCAGCTTGTGAGCCTGAAATAGAAGATCTAGCTGATTGCTTAAACGCAATGGGAGCCAAGATTTCTGGTGCAGGCACAAGCACAATAGAAATCGAAGGTGTTAGCAAGCTAAACGGTCACAAACATTTAGTAATGGCTGATCGAATCGAAGCGGGTACATACGCGATGGCAGTGGCTGCTACCGGCGGAGATGTATTATTGCGAGATGCGCCCGTCGAAGGGCTCTCCGCTATGATTGAGAGTTTAGAAAAAGCCGGTGTATCAGCAATGCCAGAAGAAAGTGGCCTGCGCATCCAGAGAGCTGAGGGCCGATTAAAGCCCGTCGACATCAACACTGCGCCACACCCAGGCTTTCCAACGGACTTACAAGCCCAATTCATGGCCCTTATGACTACCGCAGACGGCGAATCAACTATTAGAGAAAATATCTTCGAAAACCGTTTTATGCATGTGCCTGAATTATCTCGTCTTGGAGCCAAAATTCAAGTTAAAGGAAATGAGGCAATTGTAACCGGCGTTGATGAACTCAAAGCCGCCCCTGTGATGGCGACGGATCTACGTGCATCCGTTTCACTAGTGATTGCAGGACTAGTTGCAACAGGAACCACAACAGTTAGCAGAGTCTATCATTTGGATCGCGGTTTCGAACGCCTGGAAGAAAAGCTTGAAGCGTGCGGCGGTAAAGTTATTCGGGAAACTGAATAGAGAATTGCAAAAATCAAGTAATTATGGTCTAGCAACATACCGCTAAGACTAAACTTGAAACGGATCTGTAAGATGAAAAAGCCATCTTCTCTTAGGCTCTTTGCCGAAGACAATGAAGGTCTAGAAGTTATTTCATCCATGACTCAGGATGGATTGGCGAAAATGACTGGTTTATCTTATCAGCCTAAGGTCCGTCGTTTTGCAATAGAAATGAACCGGTTCAATTGGGAAATTCTGTCTTCAAAAAAGCGTTATTTTCGTACATTATCCATGTTAGCAATAGATAGCGTTCTTAAGGTTCGAAGTCGCAACATTCCCTCTAAATCATCAAGTGAAATCATTTCTCTTCTTGCCATTTCATTTACAAAAAACAATGAAGAACAACCGGATGGTGTAATTCATCTAAGTTTTTCAAATAATATTGAAATGGAGTTGGAAGTTGAATGCTTGGACGTGTCTCTAATAGACAGCGATTCAAGCTGGCCAACCTTAAAAAAGCCAAAGCACAAAGACCCCAAGAAAGCTTAATCATGGCACGCCGATTTAACCTCGTCGAGAATCCATCAGAATTTGATGAATTCCGTAAATTTATCAAAGAACCACGAGGCGGCGGTAGCGCCGACGTCTCAGTTGCACAAAACATAGTTGACGACGTAAAAAAGAGAGGCTCTGCCGCTGTAGTAGAGTACACAACTCGGTTCGACAAACTTGATATCGATAATGAAACACTTTCCAGCTCCAAAGTAGAGCTGGAAAAATTAGCTAAAAAATGTCCTGACGATGTCAAAAAAGCAATTGATTTCGCCGCAAAACGCATCACAGCTTATCACGCCGAGCAGCTCCCCAAAGCCCACCGTTATGTCGATGAAATCGGTGCAGATATGGCTTGGCGTTGGAACGCAATTGAAGCTGTAGGATTATACGTCCCAGGCGGACGTGCAAGCTATCCTAGTTCTGTACTCATGAATGCTATTCCAGCAAAAGTAGCTGGCGTCGAACGAATGGTTATGGTCGCTCCGGCACCAGAAGGCGTTCTAAACCCCGCTGTCGCTTATGCAGCAATCACAGTAGGGATCACTGAGTATTACCCCATAGGCGGGGCACAAGCTGTTGCTGCTCTTGCTTATGGCGCAGGGCCTATTAAACCTGTCGATAAGATCGTGGGCCCAGGGAATGCCTTCGTAGCGGCAGCAAAACGTATTGTGTTCGGTGATGTAGGCATAGATACAATAGCCGGCCCGTCGGAAATCACTGTCGTTGCAGACGATCAAAACAATCCAGATTGGATCGCGGCGGATCTATTGTCTCAATGTGAACACGACCCCGCAGCCCAATCCATCCTAATTACTGATAAAAAAGAATACGCTGACTTGGTTTCAAAAGCGGTGGATTCGCAGTTAAAAACTCTTCAAACGACTGAAACTGCAACAACTTCTTGGAATAATCATGGAGCAATCGTTGTTGCTCCCCCAGATTTAAGTGCAAAACTTGTCGATGTAATCGCACCGGAACACGTCGAGTTTGCTGTGGAAAATCCCGAAGAGTTGGTCGAATCAGTCAAACATGCGGGTGCTATGTTTGTGGGCAGATATGCCTCAGAAGCACTCGGTGACTATGTGACTGGTTCTAATCACGTTCTGCCTACATCAGGTGCTGCCCGCTTTTCATCAGGGCTTTCTGCATTAGATTTCATGAAAAGAACATCTATCCAACGGATAGGGATTGATGCTTTCGCTGCTTTGTCGGAAGCTGCCGAAACTTTGGCGCTCGCCGAAGGATTACCGGCACACGCGAGATCAGTGTCCATTCGCACAAACAAGCCCAGAGCGGAATAATGGATGAGAAAAACAGAATAGCGTCAATTCATCTGGATGACGAAACCTTATCAGCAGCAGGTCCCGATGCAGAACACGAGCGTCGTGTAGCTATTTTTGACCTCATTGAAGATAACTTCTTTAAAGTGGAAGGGGTTGAACCTTCAGGGCCATACGACATCACACTGTCGTTGATGGACCAAAAATTGGTTTTCGCTATTAGAAACCCAAGCGCTGAAGAAATGAAATTTATAATGTCGTTGATGCCGTTTAAACGGATAATCAAAGACTATTTTCAAATTTGCCAAAGTTACCATGATGCAATTCGTTCTTCGTCTCCAACACGAATAGAAGCTATTGATATGGGGCGCCGCAGTTTGCACAATGAGGGGTCTGAATTGTTATCCCAAAGGTTGGATGGCAAAGTTCAACTCGACTTTGATACATCAAGACGCCTATTTACGTTGATCTGCGCACTTCACCAAAAAGGCGGCCCTGTATAATGGTCGACCAAACAGACATTCAATCTGTTCTATTCCTATGCACATTTAATGCTGTGCGCTCAGTAATGGCGGAAGCGCTGCTTAAATCAACTTACGGAAAGATTTACACTCAATCAGCAGGGGTTCATGCAGGAGAAGATGCAGACATCTTCGTTACGGCTGTATTAAAAGATGTAGGCATTGATGTTTCAACTCATGAACCTCGCGCTCTTCGAGAATTGGATGAAGGCAGTTTCGATTTAATTATTACCCTGTCTGAGGAAGCCTACAGTTACGCAATTCAAGAAACTCGCACCGAATCGGTAGACATAGAGTTCTGGCCGACATACGACGCTACTCAGACAAAAGGGGCTCGCGCCACTAAAATTGCAGCGTATAGCGAAGTAAGAGATCAATTATTGGCGAAAATCAAAGATAGATTCGCAAAATAGATGAAAATCTGATTATAAGCCCTTATTATATTATTGCGAACCGCATTCTGGTACGCGTAGCCGATCGAGGAGTATATGGCGAAAGAAGAATTATTAGAGTTTTCAGGAACAATTGTTGAATTGCTTCCCAACGCGACTTTCCGCGTAAAACTCGAAAACGACCACGAAATCATTGCCCATACAGCGGGCAAAATGCGTAAAAACCGCATCCGTGTTCTGACTGGTGACAAAGTCCTAGTTGAAATGACACCATATGACCTGACTAAAGGTCGTATTACTTACCGTTTCAAATAATACATTCTGTGACGGAATTAGCGCCTGATAATCAGACGTCTACACTGCCGCAAAGGCTTGTACTGGCTAGTGCAAGTCCGCGGCGGCGTGATCTGCTAGCTCAAATTGGAATATCGCCTGATGCGATCCTACCAGCGGACATTGATGAAACGCCTTTAAAGGGCGAATTGCCGCGTTTGTTAGCCAAGAGATTAGCTCACGAAAAATGTGCTGAAGTTATAAAGCTTTCCAATGAACCTTCTTACATAATCGCAGCGGATACAGTGGTCGCTGTAGGCCGGAGAGCATTGCCAAAGGCAGAGTCTGAAGCCGAGGCACGTCAATGCCTAGAATTATTGTCAGGTAGATCACATCGAGTATATACAGGCCTGAGCATTGCAACACCATCTGGAAAACAAGTTACCAAACTTATTGAAACGCGCGTCACCTTTAAACGAATTTCGTTAGAGGAACAAAACGACTATTTATTAAGCGGAGAATGGAACGGAAAAGCCGGCGGGTACGCTATACAAGGGCTTGCTGCAACATTTGTATCCAATATAACTGGATCCTACACTTCTATAGTTGGACTCCCACTTTACGAAACCTACTTAACATTGCGTGGATTGGGATACGTTCCCAGATTAAAAGGATGACTCTCAATGTCGTCCGTTGAGATATTAGATGTAACTGAATATGTCTGTGACGTAATAGGTTTACGTGCGCGCGTCCTACACAATAAAAACGATCAAGCGGTTAGATTGCATCTTTGTCCTTGGAGTCGAAAAGGTATTGTCCCTCAACTGGGACAAATTTGGCGAGGTAAAATCAAATCGAAAGATCCAGGCGGACAGGGCTGTCTGGTCAACATTGGCCTAGAACATCCGGTATACCTTCAAACAAATAAAAATAGTCCTCCTGAGGGGGCATTTGTCGATATAAAAATAAAATCAGAACAAAGATGGGATAAAAGTGCCGTAGTTGTTCTAGAGACCGCTGGATCCAGTCTTGGAGAACAGTCTAAAATCGGATTGCTGGCCAATTCTGATGCTGATCCATTCTACCATGGTGTGAATGTAATCAAATCATCAAATTGTTCTGAAGCACCTTCTTTTGTGTTTGAGGCTATTGATCAAGCTCTTTCTTCAAGCTTCGCACTAAATGGTGGAGGATATATTCACATCGATAAAACCAAGGCATTGATTGCGATCGATGTCGACGCTGGCAGCCGGATCAATAAGGGAAGCAGATCAAATTTTGCATTCTCTGCAAATACTGAAGCTTTGGAGCTAATATGCTCAGCAATCAGCTTGAAATCCTTAGGTGGATTAGTCGTCATTGATTTTTTGAAGATGTCCGCCAAAAATCACAACATTGATGTTCAGAAGAAATTTCAGACCCAGCTCAACCACATTCTGGGTCGTAAAAGCCAAGTGGGAAATATTTCTCAATTTGGTTTGTTGGAAGCAAGTGTCGCTCACAAGTTTTCACCAATCGAATTTGTCATCGATTCATTGGGTGAGATCGAATGGTCAGTCATCAACATGTTCAAGCTCATTGAGTCAGAAGCCAAGATGAATTCAGGAAGGTTCTTTGTTTGCCAGGTCTCTCAAGACATTCATAGCTGGTTAGAGACTCCAACATTTGATTGGAAAACCAGCCTCATTGACCGAGTTGGGAATCGTGTAGAATTTGAAATCGACAATGACTTGAGTAAAACAGAATACACAATTGGAATGAGATAAATGTCACGTATAAAATGCGCAAATTGCGATAAAATTTCAGAAGAAAACAAATACAAACCGTTTTGTTCAAAACGTTGCGCTGATGTTGATCTGAATCGTTGGATGAAAGGAAGTTATGTAATCCCTGGAAACAGTTTGGAAGTGACAGAAAATGTACCAATTTCAACTTCTTCACAGGATGATGAAATATAATTGAAATAAACCGTAGACATACTCAATTCACTTGATTATACATCGCGGCTCAACATTGTTGTTGGTGCTCGTGCCCGGGTAGCTCAGGGGTAGAGCAGAGGATTGAAAATCCTCGTGTCGGTGGTTCGATTCCGCCTCCGGGCACCATCACAATGTTTGAAAATTACTTCCCACAAAAATTAAAGCGCAAAGCCGCCATGTTTAAAAACTTGGAGATTGCTGCCGACTTAATTAAGTTGAACCACCACAACTAAACACTTTTAACGGTGCGCTGTTTCCATAAAGATATTTTCTATATCTTTTCTGGAAAGCCAAGTTCCAGATGAATAAACCCCGCTAACAGACGATATGTTTTTGATGTTAGTGAGAGGATTTTCATCCAGTAGAATAAAATCCGCTCTATATTCTGGACGTATGATGCCGGAAATTTCTTGTTCACCAAGGTATTCTGCAACATTTACTGTTGAAGCTCGTAGGACTTCATATGGCGAAAGCCCAGCATCTAACATTAAATCAAATTCTTGTTGCAACGAAAACCCGGGTACAAGAGTACCAAAGCCATCTGTGCCCGTTAGCAACGAAACACCAGCATCATTTAGATCTTTTGTAAGTTTGAGCATGATCTCGAAATTGTGTTTGATTTCCTGAACCGTCAATGGAAACCCATCTTCTTGATAGGGGTTGGTCTCTTCACTCAACCAATAATCTTTTACGTCTTTTGGTAGAAATCGCATCATTTCATTGAATCTAAGTTGATGGAGCTGATCATCATCGGCCCAAATAGGAAGAGTGGCGTAAACGATAAGAGTTGGGTCTATAAAAGTGCCCGATTCAGCAAAAGTTTTAGCGATTGAGGTGCGATATTCAGAATTGGCTAGCTTCTCTACATTTGCTCGGTAAGCTTTGAGAAAGCTCTCCAAATCATTGGCTTCAACAAAGGTATCATCTGGAGCCACATATAATAATTCTTCTACATGTTCCAAGATATCAAGCTGGAGAGAATCATTTATTGGCCGTTTGTGTTGGGAGTGACCACCAATTCGGAGATTTCGTTTTCGTGCGCCAGAGACCAATGCATCAAAGACTTCTGATGATAAATCACCATGCACTTTGATTAGGTCATATTTGTGCTCTTCATGCTGCTCCAGTATCGATGTGACTGCTGCCAAGTCAGGGACTTCTTCTTTGTGTAATTGCGGTCCACTGATCAGGTATCTTGGGCCTAGCATGTCTCCATTTTGGACTTTCTCACGAAGAGCCACGTGGTCATATTGCCCACTTCCATCAGAAAGGCTCATGTTAAATACGGTTGTCACACCGTTGGCCAAATACAATTTGAACATTTTTGCTGGGTCCCATCGGATATGAACATGCATATCAGCCAGGCCAGGCATCAAGTAACGACCATTTCCATCTACATGTATGGAAGCACGTATATGACTTGATTGAGCTTGATCTACGATTGCAACAATCTGACCATTCCTTACGGCAACGGCTTGATTGGGATTAACTACTTCAACATCCATCGGGATAATATTGACGTTTTCAAAAATGTAATCGGCTTCTACAGGGGGAGGGTTATGAGTCACACACCCAATTAGTATCACACTAAGTAGAGTAGTTCCGATCAAACGTAGCATTATCGGCATCCTTTAAAACTAGCAGAGATTATCTTGAACCGTTCAAACCCAATGACACCGTATTTGAAAAATTAGTCTACGACTAGCTTGAAACCCCCACCAGAACGCATAATCCACATTATGTGAAATTGAACATTTTAAACATCAGTAAATACAATAGAGTACAGCCAATTTGTAAAACTGTAGAAAGACGACTAAATGCTAACCTTATAAGTTATTACTAAAGCTCAGCGTCTATTTCCATCCCATCAAATGCTGGAACTACATTCTGCGGAAGTTCAGCACACAAAGTCCGATAATCCATATCTATATGCAGATTTGTAAGGATCGCCTGCTTAGGTTTTATGCGCTCTATCCACCCAAGAGCCATGTCCAAATGCGCGTGAGACGGATGCTCACTGTATCTCAATGCATCAACAATAAAAGTATCTACACCGCTGAGTGCGTTCAATGTTTCCTCAGGCAAATCCATAGTATCATTGCAATAAGCGATTGGTCCCATCCTAAACCCTAAAGATCTGATTCGTCCGTGCTGCTGATACACAGGGAGCAGTTCCAATTTACCTCCATCACCATCGATCGACAGAATTTTTCCAATCTCGATACAGTTACTGCCATCCAAAATTGATGGGTAGCCTCCCGCCCCATGAAAACAATAAGCAAAACGGTCCATCAAGGACGCCGCGGTCGGTTTGTCCATAAACACTGGTAATCGCATTTTATTTGAATATGCGATGGCTCTTAAATCATCTATTCCGTGAGATTGATCGGCATGATCATGAGTATAGACAACTGCGTCTAATTTTTTCACTTCAGCTGCCAGCAATTGTTCTCGCATATCTGGCGAGGTATCAATTAAAACTTGGGTAGGCTCGATGCCACCACTTTGCCACCTGCGAACCAATACAGAGCAACGCAAACGCCTATTTTTTGGTTCAGTGGGGTCACAGGCACCCCAATCACCATTTATGCGAGGTACACCGCCGGATGAGCCACATCCGAGTATTCTGAGCTGTAATCGATCATTCCCCATTTTACGTTACCCGCCCAAACAGCCGCATACAATTCTCTGTGGTCAATTGCGCTGCCTCCTCCATAGTAAGACCTCGCAACTCTGCAAAAGCTCTACACACATCTACAAGATAACCAGGCTCATTGCGTCGTCCACGATAAGGCGTAGGCGCAAGGTAAGGACAATCTGTTTCTAAGATAATTCTGTCTAGCGGCATTATCTCCGCTACCGCACGAACATCATTAGCTTTTTTGAAAGATAAAATTCCAGATACTGAAAAATAAGCATCCAGGTCAATTGCACGTTTAGCTAACTCCACTCCCGAAGTGTAGCAATGCATAAGAGGTTGGAATCTACCTTTGTGCATTTCTTCTTCTAGAATATTCCCCATCAATTCGTCAGCCTCACGGCTATGAACGATGAGGGGTAAGTTCGTCTCTCTTGCTGCTGCAATGTGTTTTCTGAAGCTAGATTCCTGCAATTCAATTTCACTATATCCATAGTGTAGATCGAGCCCAGTTTCACCGATACCGCAGACTTTGGGGTCTTGAGCCAACTCGACGAGTTCATCAGACGTCAGATCTAAATAATCTTTCGCATAATGCGGATGAACTCCCACTGAGCACCACATGTCGTCATGACAACCAGTAAACTCTCGGATCTTAGAAAAATTATCCATTTTATCGCATATAGATATAAATCGGTTCACTCCCAATTCTCGGGCACGGACCAAAACTTCGTCGCGGTCATCATCATATTGTTCACCATGCAAATTGATGTGGCTATCAAACAAATTAAGGGTCATCGACTAACTTGGCGTCCTGTTCTTTGAATTTGCATGATGGCATTTGCCACCGCTTGAGATTTATCTTGGTTCAGTGCCTTTGTTTCGGCCGCCAGAGCTATCAGACTTTCATGAGTTTGGGCCCACGCACCGGCTGCTATAGCACTGTCTGTTTTTTTTGCTGCTGCATAGGCAACACTGCATAAAGAACTAAACGCTGCATCAAATGCCTCTGGCGACTTCGACGCACTAGAGATGACTTCAGACAATTGTTTAAAATCTATACCTGAAGGTCGTGAAGCTGCCGATTTTGCAATTCGGGCTGCTTGTCTTGCATCAGGTGATTTCAATTTTAAGGCAATACCCGGTCGACCTGGAGCATAACTCAGAGTATCTTTTGCCTCATCTGGAGATAAACCAATCTTTTCCAAGGCATGTTGTCCATTGGATTGATCTAACAGGTCCATCCTCAATACGCGACAACGACTACGGATCGTTGGTAACACTTGTGCTTCACCGTGTACCACGAGAATGATGAGACACTTGGGAGGAGGCTCTTCCAGAGTCTTCAAAATAGCATTTTCACCATTTCTGTTGAGTTCATCGAGTGAATCAATAATAGCAACACGCCATCCACCCATAGCTGGCCGGAGTGAGAAAAACTTGATCAATTCTCGTAACGAGGAAACAGGTATCTCTGCTTTTTGTTTCCCTTTATCGTCGAATGGACGTTGAATTATGCGTAAATCCGGATGAGAATCATTCAGCATCAAATGCGCTATATGGTCTGAATCATCTACGTTTAGTGAATTGCTTTTTCCAGACAGAATGGCCGCAGCAAATTGCATGGCTAGTCTAAATTTCCCAATGCCCCTTGGACCTTTAAACATCCAACCATGGTGCATCCGGTTAGTAGACAATGCATCCTCAAGCTCGGCTTTTGCTGTTTCGTGACCATAGACTGGACCGAATGAATATTTTTGTACCTCACTCAATGTAAATCAAACCGCTCATCTATAATTTTAAGTGCTTGGTTCAAAACTTCATCAGGTGATTGTCCTGCATCCAAAACATGACAACGTGTCGAATATGTTTCACCTAAGTTTCTGAATGCTTCTCTGACACTTTTATGGAAGCTTAAGGGTTTGCTTTCAAAAGCATCCATCGGGCCATTTCTAGCTTCTCTACGTTTAACAGCATCTTCAACGGGCATGTCCAAGATCAATGTCATATCAGGCTGAACGTCTCCAACACTTATCTGATCCAATTGCTCTATTATCTCAGAAGACACACCGCCGGCTACTTGTTGATATGCGCGTGTTGAATCAGTAAAGCGGTCACAAATCACCCAATCACCACGTTTCAATGCAGGCGCTATTATTTTGTCCAGATGATCCGATCTGGCCGCAAAAAAAAGTAAAGTCTGCGTGAGCGCACTCCAACCATCGTCACTCTTAGGATTTAATACCAAAGACCGTATCTCTTCACCACCGATCGAGCCACCGGGTTCTCGGGTTAAAACGACATTAATACCATGTTCTGAAAGCCGCACTTTCAAAAGCTGAGCAAGAGTAGATTTTCCTACTCCTTCACCGCCCTCAAGAGTGACAAACCGACCGTTCTGCATGAATTATCCACCAATCCCCATTCCCACGAGCACTCGTTGAAAGAACCCCATCTTGTCGACTGTTTCCGCTAAGACAGCGTCAGACACCACATCCTTCATACCTGGACCTGACACGATAATTTTCCCAACAACATCACCTTCAATCAATGGCGCTTTTAACGGTCCATCATAAACAACTTCAACTTTGATATCGCGAATGCTGTCAGCGTGCAGTGCAGCCTTCATCAATTCTGTAGCCTTTAGTTTAGCCGTTTTCTTAGAACCTAGAAAAACATCGACTTCACCAACGATTTGGTCATGTTGCACCACTTCAACAATCTTAAAATCTACGAAGGCAGCTCTCATCACACGTCTAGCTTCTGACGCTCTATCAGCTTTACTCTCCATACCATTCAAGACGATGATACGTCGTTTTCCATCTCTAACAGCTGAACCAACTAACCCATAGCCGGAAATGTCTAGATGGCCCGTTTTTAGTCCATCAGCACCTTTTACTTCTCCTAAAAGGGGGTTTCTATTGGGTTGGCGTATTCCGTTCCAAGTAAATTCTTTCTCATTGTAAATAGAATAAAACTCAGGAAAATCCGTGATTGTTAGATAAGCCAGTTTTGCTAAGTCTGCGGCGCTAATTCGATGATTATCTGAATAGAGCCCGGTTGCGTTTTCAAAGCTTGCACTATCAAGACCCAGCTCATGTGCGCGACGCGTCATTTCTTCCGCAAAGGCTTCTTGAGAACCACTTATGTTTTCAGCAACAACAATACACGCATCATTTCCTGATTGTATTATAATTCCTCGCAAAAGATCAGCAACGCTTACTTTAGATCCCAACTCAAGAAACATTGTTGAACCACCCGAAGCAGCACCACCTTCGCGCCAAGCTCTCTCGGAAACAACAAACTCATCTTCCAATGATAGACGACCATCCCGTATACGTTCAAACACGATGTATGCCGTCATAATCTTCGTCATTGAAGCAGGGATGAGCGGAACTTCACCATCCTTGGAATAGAGGCCCAAGCCTGTATCCGCGTCCATAATATATGCGTAATCAGCTTTAGTATTCAAAACATCAGCATCAGCAGCAAGTGAGCTCATGGCTAGAAGGGACGTAGCAGCTAAAAAGGAAGAAATAGAGCGCATGTGTTACCTCGTTCTCATCTGGTATTATCTCCAGAAGGATAGCTGACCAATTGAGCAGCAATTAGGCACACAAAATCAGTTCAGCCGGAAACGTCAATGTTTCCGGCTGAAAGAAGTATAAGTTTTGTCGAAAATCTGCCTAGTTAGACACAATCATCGTTTCAAAACCTCGACCAGCGAGCTGCGACTTCACCTTAGAGGCCTGTTGGCGGGAAGACCAATTCCCAACATAAACCTTAAATAAGTCACGACCGTTGATTCGAACTTCTTTGACTGACACTCTGCCGTAATCGTGCAATTTAGCACGAAGGGCATGGGCGTTTCCTAGATCTCCAAATACACCAGCTTGAAGAACAAATTCATTTTGAGAAACAGCTCGACGCGGGGACTGAGGAAGTGCAGCCAGCATTCTTTTGACTGGGTTCTCAGTTTTATAACTTGCTTTCATCAAAGGTGCTGATCGCTGTGATGAACGCCCCTTAGCAAGAGTGCGACGTGCTTCGTCTACATATTTGGCAGGTACAGTGTTGTGAGCTTCTGGAGCAAACCCCATATACTGAACTCGAACTTTTGCCGTTCCATTGTCTTTATAACCAAGCACAGTGGCTGATTGTTTTGAAAGATCGATTATCCGATCATCTACAAATGGACCACGATCATTGATACGCACGACTATGCTACGCCCGTTTTCGAGGTTTGTGACTCGAGCCAAGCTTGGAATTGGAAGTGTTGGGTGCGCCGCAGTCAGCGCGTCTTGATCAAATACTTCACCTACAGCGGACAGTTTTCCGTGAAATTGCGGCCCATACCATGAGCCCACACCCACTTCATCATAATTTGGTTCAGCAAAAGGAACATACCAGCGCCCCGCTACTTCATAAGGTGCGCCGATTTTTTGTTCAGCAAAACCTTTAGGTGGCGCAGAAGCCAAAGTAACTCCACGTGCCCTCACCTGTTTACTTGTAGGCATTCTCATTTTCTGAGATACTTTTGCGGCGACTTTATGTGAAATATTCGATGCTGTTTGTTTTGCTGAGCGCCCTACTTTGGATGCCACTCTAGCTGCTGTGGCACGGGCATCAAAGGCCCCTGCTGTCAGCGCTGGGTCGCGCGGCGGTATATAGGTCGCTCCAGAAATCTTCTGTGCTTGTTCAAGAGTTACAGCACTTTTCGAAGAAGAAAACGCCATCGGCTGGGCACCGGCTGAAAGCCTTGTTGCACCATTGGCACCGTATGACATGTTAGGTTGATCTGGATATCTGAACTCAACGCGCTTTCCACCGCCCTGAACGCGAGTCGACTGAACAGGTGCAGAAGCATATTGAGTATATTGAGATGAAGCACCTGCAAAAGTTATTGGTGCTCCTGCCTGACTTTGAGCGGCTGCTTGCGGAGCAACTGCTAAAGAAGCGATTCCTACTGCGCTAAGCGCAACATATTTCATTTTAACAAAACGCTGGGCGTTTTGAGATAAAGTGGCTTTTGCCATGGGTCTGGTCTTCCCTTTGTTTTAAAAGGTGAGCCCGGGAATTTTTTCCTCAAGCCCTCCGCTCTTTTGGCGGGTATGAGAACAAACTATCAAATGAAACTGGATTATTGGTTAACTAAAGCGCCAAATTTCCTAACAATTATGGTTACTTAGCTGTTTACCTTAACAACAGAATATCAAATTTTAGGAACTCAGGTTAATGCGCAGAACCGCCAAAATGTGCGAATTCCCATGATTTGAAGGCTTTTATGATTAACAAGAACTGGAACATTCAATTTTTTTCGAAAAAAAAGTAAGATTTCCCTTTGCAAATAAATTTAGTTTATGTATGAACAGCGCCTCGGAGAAGTGGCAGAGTGGTCGAATGCGGCGGTCTTGAAAACCGTTGAGCCTTTGCGGGTTCCGGGGGTTCGAATCCCTCCTTCTCCGCCATATGGACAATCTTCAAGAAAATAATATCCTTTAATTTCAACTTCCTAATGCATCTGAGAGACTTCAGAATGCAAAAGTTCCGAAATTTGCTGCACATTTTGCTACACATTTTGCTGCACATTGGGGGATTCGAACTGTGACTATTGTTAAACGCACAAACACCTATCAATTAAGGCGCAGAGTCCCCAAACGTTATAAAGCAGTTGAATCTCGAGAAACTATTTGGATCAGCCTTCATACAGATTCACAGAGCATTGCAAAAAGAAAAGCGGTAGATGCTTGGGAAGAGCTTCTTCAATCATGGGAAGCCAAGCTCGCAGGTTCCTCTGATCATGCCCAAGAAAGATATGATGCAGCACGGGAATTAGCTAACATACGTGGCTTTAGCTATATGGATGTCAGTGCAGTCTCAAAACTGCCTCTAGAGAATTTGTTAGATAGAATAGCTCAATCAAGCCAAAGCAAGGTGAGCCCGACGCAATTGAAGCAAAAGCCCTTTTAGGTACTGTAGAAAAACCCAGCTTTTCAATTACACAAGCGCTCGAGCTGTATTGGGAACTCTCGAAAGAAAAAACCATCGGTAAAAATGCAGATCAATGCAGACGATGGAGAAACCCAAGAATAAAAGCGATTAAAAACCTAGTTAATGAAATCGGAGACAAAAAATTAAGTGAGATCACTCGAGACGATATGCTCGATTTTCGGCAATTTTGGCTAGAAAGAATTCAAACGGGGGAAGTCACCGCAAACAGTGCCAATAAGGACCTAATACATATTGGGGATGTCTTAAAAACCATCAACAGCATGAAACGCCTGAATCTTGAATTGCCTCTTGGAGAGCTTTCTTTTAAACAGGGAGAAAAGAACACGCGTCCTCCTTTCAGCGTTAGCTGGATAAAGAACAACATTCTTGCAAACGGTGCCCTCTTGCACCTCAACGATGAAGCAAGAGGTCTCCTAATTGGGATGATCAATACAGGTTATCGTCCCTCAGAAGGTGCGACACTGACTCGACAAACTATATTTTTGGATACAGCAATTCCCCATATATCTATTGAGCCTAACGGTCGACAACTCAAAACGCCCCATTCTCGTCGAAAAATCCCTTTAACTGGCGTTTCTCTTGAAGTTTTTAGAGAATTTCCTGATGGGTTCCCTAGATATAAAAAACAGTCTGCACCGAGTGCGACAATCAATAAATTTCTTAAAGATAACGGGCTCCTAGAATCTCCTCAACACTCTATGTATTCGTTAAGACATTCTTTTGAAGATCGGATGCTTTCTGCGGGCATAGACGAAAGAATTAGAAGAGACATTTTTGGACATACTCTAAACAGAGAACGGTATGGTCATGGTGCATCTCTCGATCATGTAGCTCTATTATTCAGCTGTAGCGTTTGTAGATAAAAAGCGCATAGCACTAGCAACTTCCTTCAAAATCTTATCTTCTTTGTTGGGATGGGATTTATCATCTTGCTCTACAACACTTATAGAACCTGGTGCCCTCGCCGTTATGCTCAAAATGAACAAAAATTCTGCCACCAAACAAGCGTCACAAAGTTTTACAAAAGTCTCGGTTTACGCAGGAATCCTGAGTTGATTAGCTCGATTGGTAATTTCATTTTCGCCGGGATTATCAGTGAGCACTGGCACATCACTGCTACTTGTTGCCTCGGCCCGTAAGGTTCTTAGGACCTGGCTTGGTGGCAACGTAGAACCTGAAAACAAGTGTTGTCGCGCTACAGTCAGTGCTTCAAAAAACGCTGGCAAAAGCGATGTGTAACGAGATGAAAGTTCCGGCATTACCAACAATGCATCGAAGTGTTGCCCCGATTCATGTTCGTAATATCTCAAATGCTTGGTATTTGTTCCTGAGGCGAACAAGGAGGCTACATAAGCGCGAGACGAATGGTCAACGGATATCAATGAATCACATCGCCCATGAATAATGATAGTTGGCTTCTCTTTACCGTGAGCATTGGCGAAGGTTTCTTTTGCACCCGCGCGAACGCGGCGACCAGAAAACCCTCCTTTTGTTGCAAGTCTTCTTAGCTCGATCGCATCTTCCAAACTTGGATGTATATCGCGATTTCTATAGATTGTTAAGGCCCCGCCACCGGGGGAAAGCCCCCCACTAAGTGCGCTATAGAAGCGGATCGTCTCTGGTGTCTCTGGCCCAAGGCAGTCTAGTTGTTGCCCCAACTCATCGGTTTTAGCGAGATGGACGGAAGCACCGATGGGATCTGAGTGAACGGGATAACGTCCGTTGGCACAAACGAATGTGTGACTGACGGACGGCCAAACCTGCATGAAAGACATAGCGTGCAAGAGATGATCTGATTGGGATAAGAACCCAACCATATGTATTTTTGACAAGGCGTCTTCAGCCCGCTCACAAGACGTTCGTCCGGATAAAACATGACGTCTTCCAAGTTCTCTAGACCAATTCTCCAACCGCGTTTCATTGGACAAGTTGACTGCTGCGAAGGGGCTATTGCGGAGGTCTGGAGCCAAAAGAGCGGCAGGAACAAGTAAGTTCATTGCCGTGGAATAATCGAGGAGCGACCTTCCAGGCTGCTGAAGCAGCCGATCGCCGACAATGACTTGGAAAGGATCTCGAGAGCACGGTGTAACGTTGGGCTCAAGAGCAACAACACCGTCTAAACACCCGCGGTCGTCTTTTTCCATCGCCTTCAAAACCGCTCCGCCACCGTTTGAAACACCTGCAGCGATCACCGCTAACTCATCGCACCCTTGAATGCTTATTGACCGATTATTGCGACCAGTTATTCGCGCAATAGAGTACTCAGCAGCCGCGATGACCGAATCCGGCCAAGATGCTTCAATATTATCTTCGCTATGAGCATGCTTCAGGGCAATAACGTCAGAGTTGGACTTGCTGAATCGCTTGAGTGCTGAGGATTTAGGTAGCCGAAAGTTTGTTGGCGAGTCTTGGTCAGCGATCGGCTCAAAGTTTGGAGCAAAGCAAGTATCGGGGTTTAGTATTTGAACGCCGCCTGTTCCTTTATCGCAAAGCGCTACTGCACACCCGGACGAAAGTGCCCAAGCCCCTACATCTCCGATCGCACCTGTTACACCCCTCGATCCCGATGACGGCGCAACGATAAGCGTAGGACGGTCGGTGTCAAATGCTTTCGGGATAAGTAATTTGACTGTAAAAGCATGCGCCCATCCCTCAAGCTTAAGGAGGCAAACATGCTCCCATCCTTCAACTTTTTCGAATGCATTTGAGAGGAAATGATCGTCGCTCGAAACATTGACAAGATCTCTGATGTCTTTGTGGATCGCCGCCATTCTGGGCGTAGCGTTCTCGGGCAAATCCGAAGACCTTAATCCACTAAACCCTAACCCCGCAGTCAACAAGTCATCTGTGCTAGAACGCAGAACTGGCTCTGCTTCCCACACGATACTCCACGTACTCATAGCTAATTCCTAATTGACAGGCTTAAAAGCGATAGATCAAACGCAGATCATATGTTCGCGGTGCGCCATAAAAACCGGTTTCGACACCTGGGAAAGCGGCCAAATTAAACCCCTGAACAAGTATGCTCTCATCCCCAATATTGCGGATACCTGCTCTTACTTCCCAGCGATTGTCAGGAGTCTTGACAGATGCAAATGCGTTAGACAGCCAATACGCATCCTGTCGAAGGTTTGTTGAGTCTGTGACCTCGTTCGCATAAGAGTCGCGATAAGCTAAATCTCCATGCAATGTAGCTTTCAAGGAGGGACCAAGGTCAAATTCATAGGTTGCAGCAAAGCTTCCACTGACCTCAGGCGTGTTTACAAGATCGCGATCACTTACGTCTGTTCTGACCCCGCCGACTAGAATTTCAAACTCGTCATACTGGGCGTCAAGTAAGCCAAGAGACATAGACAAGGTCAAGCCGTCTGCAGGCTTCGCAAGTAGCTCCAACTCTAGCCCTTGAATTGTTGCAGCAGCCGCATTTGTAAACAAGTCTACGAAGACACCAGATACTGGGTCTGCACCGAAAGAAGTTACCTGGATATCGGTATAGTCGTTGAAAAAGTATGCAGCATTGGCAACGAGATGACCATCATACCAGCTCGATTTTGCGCCCGCTTCATATGCCCATACGAATTCGGGTGCAAATGGCTGAAACCCAAAGTCGCTATTGGCGCGCCCTGAAAACCCGCCGCTCTTAAACCCGCGTGATGCAGACCCATAGATCAATAGATCTTCGGTCGCTTTGTACGAAAGCGACACTCTCGGCGTGAAGGCTTCAAAATCATCTTCGCCCTGAATAACAACACCCGGCGTCCCAACACCGCTCAAGAAAGAAGGTGTGTCTTCAATAACCGATACGGCCGGATCGAAATAGTTCTCAAAACGGCGAGAGGACTCTTTATTCTCAATCGTATAACGTGCTCCCAAGCCAAGACTTAGGCGATCGCTTAGATCATAAGAGAGATCTCCAAACACTGCGTATGAATCGGTGATCTGATTTGTGTCAGCAAGTGATGACGTGGCCAAACCAAAGACTGTGACCGGGAACCCGAATAAAGCTGCTGACAAATTATCAACACCGCTGAGCGTTAAATCATCATCATGGAAATAATAGAGCCCGCCCGTAAAAGTAAGCCTCCCCCGATTGTCGTAAGCAGCTCTTAGTTCTTGGCTGAACTGAGATTGTTCTTGATTTAGATATACATCTAGCAGTTTCAGAGGAGATCCGTCCGTGTCCAAGTTCAATTCAAAATCGAAGCTACGATACGATGTGATTGACTCGAGGGTCCAGGCCTCTGTGGCGTCTAAACTCGCACGCACGGTCACGCCATAAGCATCGATGTTGGACAATCCCCCGGCATTTACGCCGACTTGAAAAGGATCTTGAGAAGCAGCAAATGTTTGCAGTGTGGCCGGAGCACCGTTAGGGTCAGGAATGCCCGTTACGGATGTTCGACGCGATGGATTACGTGAGGTATCAGGTCGGTCCCGGCGAACATCCAACGTAATATCAAAGTCAAAACTATCATTCGGAGTGAAGTAGAGGCCGGCACGGCCGGAAAGACTGTTGACGTCACCATCATCTCGTTCTGTAAAGACATTGGTATTGAATCCGTCGCGCTCGGAAAATGCAAACGCCCCTTTTGCATAAACACGCCCCGCTATAAGCGGACCGCTAAGTCGCCCTTTTGCAATAACTGAGTTAAAGTTACCAAATCCAATTTCGGCATATGCCTCCGGCGTATCCGTTGGTCGCTTGGAGACAAACTTTACGGCCCCCCCAATTGTGTTCCGGCCATATAGTGTTCCCTGAGGGCCTCGAAGTACTTCCACCCGTTCGACGTCGAAAAGCTCTAAAAAGGCAGCCTGTGAGCGCGCAATGAATACATCGTCTACGTAGACGCCAACACCTGCATCCGCGAAAGCGAGACTGTCATTCTGCCCAACCCCGCGAAGATAAACAACCGCGTTTGACGCGTCGCCCTCATCAAAATAGAAGTTCGGTGTTACGTATTGCAGGCCCGAAACGTCATCCGCTTGCAAATCAGAGATTCGCCCTTCACCGAAAGCGGAGACCGCGATGGGGACCTCTTGCAGTGATTCAGCGCGTCGACGAGCGGTTACGACGACTGTATCTAGACGACCTTCATCTGCTTTTTCTTCTACTAAAGTTTTTTCTTGAGCCATTGCTGGATGTGCTAGGCTGGAAAGGGCTATAATTGAGGCTCCTATCCAAAAGTTGACAACTCTTGATTTGTCCTTGATCTCTCTGGCATAAGGCTTACGGCTCATCTGTTTTCTCTCCCGAATGTCTCCGAGCTAACGTCGGAATTACATTCTAGATACCAATCACTGAACCATATTGGCCATGACGAAAACGATCTTCGATAGGTAACAAAATCGCTCAAATGTAGGCAACAAACATTCTACATGGGGCATTCATCAAGTGCTTTGCAATTGCTTTTGATACGCCGCAGGCGTCATCCCTACCCAGTTTTTAAAGGCGCGTGAAAAGCTGCGTACATCTGAATAACCGAGGGACATAGCAACTGATGTTGGTGTTTCCCCCGCTCTTAAGAACCGCTGAGCTCGAGTTTGCAGCATTCGAGATCGTAAGTCACGAAACCCGACATTTTCATCTGCGAGTCGTCGGCGCAGTGTTGCCAAACTGACTCCAAGGTTGGACGCAACAATTTGTTGATCTTGTGGACCTGCCTCTAACGCTTGTAAAACGAGTTCAGACCAGGACCTCGCTTGATGATGCACGTCGCCATGTTGGACTGCGTCAAAAATACTGAGATAAGCGTTCTCATCTATTTGTTTGACCTCGAGATCAGCAATTCGGCCATCATACTCGATGCTGTACGTTTCAGCGTTAAATTCAATACGAGCCCGCATATAGTTTAGAAAAGCACCTGGATCTTGGGTTGGACTTCTCTTGGTTGTAATTTTAATAATCCGGTTAGCTAGCGACGCACCCGTCAGTTTTTCGAACAAGCAGTGAAGTGAAAACAATATGCTTTCAATGAACGCATTACTAAGGCCTTGAAATCTCGAAGTTGTGTAAGGAAAATCCGTGTCGTCAATCTTGTAAACAAGGCGCTTCGCAGTCATGCTAATACTATTGTATGAGCCTCCATGCGCAACATTGTACCCCTCCGCTAATCTATGAAAGACGTCCTTTAAGGCAGTACCTTCGGAAACGCTGCCAACAAGAAACGGGGTGGTACCAACCATGATTTGCCTAGATGACCCTTTACAAGTTTCATCGTCTGAAGCTTCTACCAGGCAACGCAAAAGCCGATTATATTCCATAATAACCAGTGTGTTGTTTTCCGCGGAATTGAAAAGGGACGCCGGTAGTTGCAATTCTTCAAGCAAGCGAGATTTGTTCAAACCGCACTCGAGAATCAAGGGTTCAATAAAAGCAAAGTCATGATGTTCTAAGCGAAGTGGCACGAGGCATCCTTGGCATCATAGTTTCCACAAGTTAGACTATTTTTGTAGTTGGGAGCAAGCTGTTCGGATCACCAAAACGAGATTCCAACGAAGTCCCCTGCCCTAATTCGCTGAGTTTATACCCATTTTTCAGACACACTGCGCAAGAAAATAGTCGTGTTGCGCGAAATAGAAAAAGCAAGTTGAAGCAGCATCGGATCTTCCAATACCAACCATTGATCCAGATGCTCGCGCTATGGCTTCATCTGGGAACGGGACAAATGTTATGGGTTATAATGTACAGAGTGTTGAAGATGCCGAGCATCCATTTGGCACGATCAAATCACAGATGGGGACGCACCATTTTCCTACCAAAACACTGAAAATATCAAAACAAAGATGAGTTTACAAATTTTGGCTTACAATCTGAAGAGAATGATCTCCATCTTCGGTGCCGCTCCCCCTCATCGAGAAGGTGAGTACCTTAATTTAAGGAAACTCATGAACTAAAATCACGACATTATGAAAACTGTCGCTAAGTCTTTTTGCGGCCTCGGCCCCAAACGGTCTGATGAACATTTATGTAAATAAAAGCGATTGTTGGATTAATCCAACAAACGCTTTATTCGTTTTAGTATGGCGTTAATGCATGTTATTAGCGTGTATAGACTGCAGTGATGGTAGATGATGCTATGCTATTTGCATTCACCATATAGCCTGCTAAGGCATTGCTGACTGTGCCGTCCATCTCCAACATCGTATCTAAAGCATGAATAGTAAACTGGTAACGGTGGACCTCACCTACAGGGGGACATGCACCACCAAACCCCTTGGAGCCATAATCATTCGATAGCTCGATGACATTCTTAGGGAGCTCATTACCGCTTTTTAAGGATGAAACATCAGCCGGGATATTGAAGGCAAACCAATGCCACCAACCAGAACCTGTTGGCGCATCAGGGTCATACACAGTAATAGCGAAGCTCTTAGTATTCTTTGGCACACCAGACCAAGATATTGACGGAGCTAAATTTCCTCCACTACAACCAAAACCTTCAAAGACCTGTTCGGAAGCCAGCTGCTTGCCTTCTTCTATGTCTGTGCTGAATAGTTTTAATTCTTCAGCTGACGCGGCACAGTTTGTTAAAGCGATGAGGGACACACAGGCACTTGCTACTAAAGACTTCATATCAAATTTTTCCTTGTATTGATTAAGTGACTACTCTCTCAATACTAGTTTTTTTAATCTGAGGTCTTCCGAATTTCATTCAAATAATATCGAATTTCGGTCAAAATAATGACATCCTTATCTCTTTTGGGCTGATTTTAAATCTTTTTCGAAAAGAATCTGAAAAGTGAGACGGAGTTTTAAAGCCAGATTCTAATGCGATTTCGGAGATGTTTTTTGAAGTTGTTTGTAATAAAATCAGCCCGCATTCCAGACGAGCATCAAGAAGAATTTTTGCAAACCCTTTTCCGGAAGGCCCAAGCCACCTTCTAAATGTTGCTTCACTCATAGAGAAATGTTTAGCAACTTCTGCGGCCCTCCATTCAAAGGTTAAGTCCGTTTCGATTAGTTTTCGAACTTTGCTATTTGGCTGGTTTTGAAATTTTGTTGGCAGCACAATACCGATACTCTTCAACCAAATAAGTGGCTCGATCAATCTATGGTGTAGTATGCTTTGCGGTAGGTCTTCTTGCTTCAGTGTAGTTATCAACACGTCCAGTACTCTTTGGGGGGCATGAGGTGTAGAAGGCACATGCTGGAGCTCATCAGAAGGTGCTGTATATTGCGTACCAGTAAAAACGCTTTCAATTAGATCCTGTGAGTATGAAATGCCTATTGCACGATATGATTGGTCTACTTTGGGCTTGTTCTCAATTGTTAACATTACGCCAGAAGGACAAATTAACAGATCACCTTCCTTGCATACAACACTGTCTAGGGGGGAGTTCTCAACTCGCTTTTCACCCTGTTGAATAAAGAATAATGAAGTTTGACGAAAATATAAGTCTTTGAACGTAGCAGCCGTTGCCTGTGTGATAGGTAAAACTGATACTTGTTGTTCAGTCGAAGAATCTATCAAATAGTGGGCAGCGCGCATCATAATTGGCCTTTTTGTCAGACGAGACGTTCACAACGCAAAGAAATACAACTTGATATACAATAAAGACAATTTTTGAATTTCCACTTTGGGCGAATAGTTGCCCTAGCAGTGCTAAAATAATCATTACATAAACGAAAGTGAGTGGACAACAAAAATACCGACGCGGCATTGGTTACAATCGTGAGTAGGCGTTGCAAATCTGTATGCTGGATCTAATCTAGATCGATTTAAGATCTACCTGTGTTTTATTCAACCGTCTCAAGAAAAAGACGCTACAGACCAGTGCTAGAGTTGGAATCACAACACAGTAGAATGCGTTGATACCCCCAATTTTTTCAAATATTTGACCAATTATGAGAGAACCAAATGTTCCGCCCAACGCAGAAAACACAACAATAAGCCCAGACATTGTCGATTGAGACTTTCCGGGCAGCGCACTTAACACCACAGAGTTTATTGCTGGATATATTGGAGCCATAAACAAACCAATCAAAGGGAAAAGATATGCAGCCAAAGGAGCATTCAACCAATTTATAGCTTCATTGGCCTGCGTGGATTTCGCTAGAGGCATTGTAATGAGAATTAGGGCTACAATTGCAAGGATGCAAAAGTTCAGTAGTGGATACCAATTTATGATTTTTAATAATCCACCTGCACCAAACCTTCCAGCTGCTAACGCTAAAGCGAAAATGCTTGTTGCTTGAACGCTCATAGCATGTGGCAAATGCAAAACTTCATTGTTGAAAGTGGGAAGCCACGTCCCAATACCCTGCTCTATTAAGACGTATAAAAATGCCGATATCAAGAAAACCAAGACGAGGGGCAAATAAAGCAATTCCAACATTTTCTTGAAATCGTTAGCAATTTTGTCTGTTGATGGTTCTACTTCTTCCTTTGGCATTTTTATAATCAAGGAAAACAGAACCATTGCCAAACCAATGGCACCTAGAACTGGATACACATTGAGCCAACTATATGATGCTGGATTTGCAGAATCTATAAAGAAGCTAAACATCCAATAGCCGCTCAAAACGCCGAGCATGAACACCCCTTCTGTAAAATTCATAAGGCTTGCGTGTTCACTAGTATTTTGAGAGAGTCGGCCGATTAGGGAGTAAACCGATACTTTGATGAAGGCAAAACTTACACCAGTAAGTGCAAACATAACTTTCGTGGTGCTGAAGGATGGCCACAGCCATATAACAAATGCCCCCAAAGAAACGAGCGCAAACGCCAATGCTAAAGATCGATTAAATCCCCATACGGGAATTCGAGATGCAATAAAAAAAGACACAATAGCAATTGGTAAGTCTTTAAAACCCTCCAAAACACTAGCTTCAGACTTTTGAATGCCAAAAGACGCTACAGATTGTAAAATTACCGTGCCGACGCTGTTTAGCAGAATCCCAAACAGAAAATAGGCGGAAAACATAATTCCCAGAATGGCAAACTTGCGCAATGTATCAACTCCCCTTGAATTTATTTAATCGCAACATCTTTTGCGTTTTATGTACGATACGATAGCGCAATCGATTGCGCAATCCTTTTTTTTGCTGCATACTCAGCTTCGAAACTAATTTTAGACACAGGAATTTCAAAATGGATTGGTGGCGAGGCGGCGTAATTTATCAAATTTACCCTAGAAGTTTTTATGACTCAAATAATGATGGTGTTGGAGACTTAGAAGGTATTCGTCAAAAGCTTTCCTACCTGAAAGAACTTGGAGTTGATGGAGTATGGGTGTCCCCATTCTTTAAGTCTCCTATGAAAGATTTCGGATATGATGTCTCGGATTATAGAGATATCGATCCAGTTTTCGGAAACATGGAAGATTTCGACAAACTTATCACTGAGGCACATTCTCTTGATCTAAAAGTTATTGTCGACCAAGTTTACTCCCACACATCTGATCAACACCCTTGGTTTAAAGAAAGCCGAAAATCAAAAGACAATGACAAGTCTGACTGGTACATTTGGGCTGATGCGAGACCAGATGGCGGGCCTCCAAATAATTGGATCTCTTTATTTGGCGGCCAAGCATGGTCGTGGGATTCACGTCGCCAACAATACTACATGCACAATTTTCTAACCGAACAACCGGATTTGAATTTTCACAATCCTGAGGTTCAAAAGGAAATATTGGATATTGCTAAATTTTGGCTTGAAAAAGGCGTCGATGGGTTCAGATTGGATGTTGCTAATTTCTATTTTCACAACCAAAAACTGCGCGATAACCCTCCCAAGTCTGAACAGGGTGGATTTGCGCGACCATATTGGCATCAACGACACCTTTATGACCGCAGTCAGCCAGAAAACTTGAAGTTTATGGAAGATATAAGAGCGCTGACAGACTCTTATCCTAACAAAATGACGGTCGCAGAAATTGGAAGCGATTCCTATATTGAAAGAAGCAGCGAATATTGTGAAACTGGTCGTCTCCACACGGCTTACAATTTCATGCTTTTAGAAAATGGCCCCCTCACCCCTAAACTAATTAGAGATGCACTCGAAAGTTGGACAAGCGATACTTCATGGCCAAGCTGGTCTTTCTCAAACCATGATGTAGTTCGCTCTTTAACAAGATGGGGAGAAGAGAATGCAACGCCAGAATTTGGGGGCATGTTGCTTAACCTGCTCCTCTGCCTGAAAGGCACTATTTTTGTGTATCAAGGTGAGGAATTAGGACTTCCTCAAGCTGAAGTTCCCTTTGAAAAATTACAAGACCCAGAAGGTATTCGTTTCTGGCCAGATAGCTTAGGTCGCGACGGATGCCGAACCCCAATTCCATGGGAGAGTGATCAAACCAATGCGGGTTTTAGCGAGATTGAACCTTGGTTACCTGTGCCTCATTCCCATGCAGAATTAGCCGTATCCCAGCAATCCAAGGATCCGAATTCGACTCTAAATGCATTCAAGGCATTGACGTATATACGGAAAAACACCCCAGAACTTATCCATGGTGATATTGAATTCTTGAACACACCTGATCCGATTCTTGCATTTAAACGAGAATGGAATGAAAGCATAGTAATGTGTTTCTTCAACCTTTCTAACGAACAACAATCAACAGACCTACCATCTGGAACATATACCCAGATCAACACTCCCAATGCTGGACACATTGAACTGAACAGTTTGGTTTTACCTCCATTTAGTTCAATATTATTAAAGGGAGTGTAGCCTAAAGCTAAAGGGAGCTCTCTATTCGATTGCTCCCTTTTAACCTCTAGAGAGAAGCTTATGAACAACAAATCAACAATCACCATGTCTGACATTGCTCGAATCGCTGGGGTTGCAGAATCTACCGTTTCTAGAGCTCTCACTGGTAGCAATCGCGTTTCCCAGGAAACCAAGGACCGGATTAAGGAGATCGTTGAGAGTACAGGCTATAAGATAAACACTAGAGCTCGCGCATTACGCACCCAAAAGAGCAACACCATTAAAGTTGTTATCCCTATTTCTGATAACAATAAACAACACTTTTCAGACCCTTTTTTCAGTGAGCTTATAGCTTCCATTGCCGACAATCTTTCTAGCCGCGGTTATGATCTTCTATTGTCTCGCTTCCTTCCGTGGACAGACGATGCCAGAACCGCAACATCTGCATTTGAACCCGACGGCACAATATTTATTGGTCAAGGTAGAACACCAGAACTCTTCAATAATCACGCTGAAACAGGAGCAAAATTTGTGGTTTGGGGTGCCCATTTGGAAAACCAAAATTATGCAGCAGTGGGAACAGACAACAGAGAGGGTGGAAAAATTGTCGGAGAACATCTTTTCAAATTAGGCCGAAAACGAATTGTTTTTCTAGGAGATGTTAGACACACTGAAATTGGATTGCGACATGAAGGATGTGTGGATGCCTTTAAACGATTGAACCACGGAGCAAACACTTTAACAGTTGCGACATCCTTTGACGCTCAATCAGCTTATGAGACCACAAAGGACCTACTCAGCAATGGACTTTGGCATGATGCCATATTTGCCGCTACAGACGTCATTGCTATTTCCGCGATGCGCGCGGTTCAAGAATTAGGCTTCCGTATTCCTGACGACATATCCATCGTTGGATATGATAACATCATGATGGCATCAAGCTCTTCTCCATCTCTTACAACAATCCACCAAGACATAGACTTAGCTGCCGACGCACTCGTTTCAAAACTTTTCAAAGTCATGAATGGAGAATCCGTAGAATCTGAAACGCTCAACACAGAGCTTATGATACGGTCGTCGTGTGGAGCGCTAAAATAAAACTGCGCAAGTTTGCGCAAAAATAACGCCTATTGTTGCAACAAAGTTACTAATATTGCGCTCATCTAGAAAATACGAGGGTTAAATCATAATTATGTTGCGCAATCGATTGCACTTTTGAACTTGCGCACCTTAAATAGCAGTCAGGGCGAGAACCAATCGCCCCTCAACACAGATCATAAATACTGATATTTATCTGGGAGGATAACGTGAAAACTAGCCAATCTAAGTTTGCAGCATCACTGATCGCAACCACTGCCCTATTCGGCTTTACTTCAATCGCAACAGCACAAGAGCAAGAAGCCACGACTGAAGATCAAAGCTTTCAAGAAACAATTATTGTTATTGGCACTCCTGGCGGCGCCGGCACATCCCGTCAGGATGCAAGTTTTGCTGTTACTGCAGTATCTGAAGATGACATTGCACGGCTCTCACCACAAAATGCTTCTGATCTATTGAAGATCATTCCGGGAGTTTGGTCAGAAAGCAATGGTGGTGCTGGTGGTGCAAACATTGACGTGCGCGGACTACCGGGCGGAAGCGACTCTCCATTTGTGTTATTCACAATCAACGGGTCTCCCATCTACGGTACAAACATGCTGTCCTTTATGGACCAATCCGTACTCTTCCGCGTTGATGAAACGATTGCCGGTGTAGAAGGCCTAAGAGGTGGACCAAATGCTATTTTTGGTAAGGGTGAGCCCGGCCTAACAGTAAACTTCAACCTTAAAGAAGGTGGACCGGAAACTGAAGGACGCTTTAAATACACAACGTCCGACTACGGCCTTCAAAGAGTAGACGGTGTTTTAAGCGGCGAAATTTCAGATGACCTATACTATATGATAGGTGGATATGTTTCTTCATCCAAAGGCATTAGAGACACTCAATTCCAATCTGAAGAAGGCCACCAGTTCACATTGAACCTTACCAAAGAACTGTCCAATGGTGATCTCAACTTCTTCGTTCGCACAACCAATGACCACACACCTTGGCACGTTCCATTCAACCTCAATGGTGGATTTGACCCAGGCACATTCATACAACTTGGAAACGAAACTCGTTTCAGAGAAATCACTGTAAATGCTGCGGGTGATACAGAAACTTTCGATTTTGCTGATGGTCGTGGATTTGATGGCACCGTTGCAGGCGGAAGCGCAGAAATAGATCTTGGCAATGGCTTCACACTGAGAGACAAATTTACGTACACTAAAGCCAGTGTAGACACTCTAGGATTTGTTGCAGCCGGAACAGCTGTGCAAGCGGGTGCCCTAACATCCGGAGCCACGCCAATCGTTACCGGTCCAGTCCAAACGACAGCAGGTCAAACGCTATCCGACACTGATTTCGTTCAAACATACGGACACTGGGTCGTTTTCAAAGATATTGATGCACTCATCAATGACTTGAGCATCAGTAAAAACATTGGTTCTCACGATCTAACAGCCGGATTGTATTCAGCCACTTGGTCAACAAAAGACAGATGGCACCTTGGAAATCCAATTGCTGTACACAACGCACATAATGGGTCCCCTCTTGCAGGTGTGACTCCAACAGACATCGCAAATGCTGGGGGGAATGCAGGCTTTTCTTTTGGACTAGTGGAAAGTGGTGATGCAACGTCAACAGCATTCTACCTTGCCGATAGTTGGCAAATCATAGACCCACTACGCTTAGATGTAGGGTTAAGATACGAGAATGCTGAAATCGACACAGTTGTTGACACTGGTCCAGGGTATGCAGACGGCACTATTGATACAAACTCTACTTTAGACCTAGAAGAAACATCATACACTGTTGCTCTGAACTATGACTTTAGTGATGATTTAGCTACCTTTGTTAGATACACTGACGGTTACACTCTACCTGATTTTGATGACATTCGTGGTGGATCACCACAAACACTGGACATCAATCAAACTGAAGCTGGTCTTAAGTTCAACAACGGTACATTCCAAGTTTATGCTACTGCATTTATGACAGAAACAACCAACTTCCTTAATGTTGTTGGAGGCACTGGTGCCCAAAATTTCGAAACTGAATCCCTTGGTGTCGAACTTGAAGGTATCGCTGAACTTGGAAACTTTGTTGGTAGAGTTACAGCCACTTTCCAAGATACAGAAATCGTTGCTGCCAATAACGCAGCTGTGGTTGGAAACAAAGTATTACGTCAACCAGATTATCAAGTACGTTTCTCACCTTCCTACACAATCGAAGGAAGCGGTTTCCAAACGACAATTTATGGTGGACTTTCTTTGGTAGGCGAACGTTTTGGCAATAACGGAAATACAGTTGTACTTCCTGAATATGAAAAGTTCGATCTAGGTATTCAAACCCACTTCAACAATGGCGTATTCTTCCAAATCCACGGTGATAACCTGAATGACTCAGATGGCATTACTGAAGGAGACCCTCGTAACCCAACAGCACCAAATGGTCGTCCGATCTTTGGATCTTCTGTTAAATTATCCATCGGTTACGATTTCTAGAACCGACCTCCTACTTAGTCGATAAGATTCATTGTAACTGTCCCAACAATGATGACGACTTAGTTTCCTTGCCTCCATTGCTCCCAGCATTGGAGGCATATTTTTGTTTAAATAACACTCAAAAAACTTATGCTCATGTCAGCGCCGCATGGGCAGCTGCTAGTCTTGCAACAGGCACACGGTATGGAGAACAAGAGACATAGCTCATGCCGAGACCGTGGCAGAAGGCAATCGATGCTGGGTCACCACCATGCTCACCACAGATACCGATCTTGAGATCAGGCTTAACTGAACGACCACGCTCAGCACCAATTTTCACAAGCTCACCGACACCTTCAATATCAAGTGTGACGAATGGGTCTTTTTCATAAATGCCTTGGCTTTCATAATCACCAAGGAAGCGCGCAGCATCATCACGCGAGATACCCAAAGTTGTTTGCGTTAGATCATTCGTTCCAAAGGAGAAGAACTCAGCTTCCTGCGCAATATCATCCGCACGTAGTGCAGCACGTGGCAGCTCAATCATAGTTCCAACAAGATAATCGATTTTGATATCGCTACTTCCCAGCACTGCATCTGCCATTTTGACAATGCGAGCCCTCATCAATGCCACTTCATCTTTGGTAGCGACAAGTGGAATCATCACTTCAGGAACCGGCGCAACACCCGTTTCTTTTGCAATGTTCACTGCGGCTTCAAAGATTGCGCGCGCCTGCATTTCATAGATCTCTGGGTAAGTGACACCCAAACGACATCCACGATGGCCCAGCATTGGGTTGCTTTCATGTAACTCGGACGCACGGTGTTTCAGATTATCCAATGACACACCGGATTGATCTGCAACTTCCTGCATTTCTTCATCAGAGTGCGGCATAAATTCGTGTAATGGTGGATCCAACAAACGGATATTGCACGGCTTATCGCCCATAATGCGGAAGATATCTTCAAAGTCTGAACGTTGCATTGGAAGCAATTTCTCAAGAGCCGCTTTACGCCCCTTCTCATCACTCGCCAAAATCATCGCCCGCACAACTGGAATACGGTCTGCATCAAAGAACATGTGCTCTGTGCGACAAAGACCGATCCCCTCAGCACCAAAGTTTTTCGCAACTTCAACATCAGCAGGTGTTTCAGCATTTGTGCGGATAGACAATGTACGCGCCTTATCGGCCCATTCCATAATGCTACCAAAATCACCAGAAAGATCTGGCTCGATCATGGCAACTTTGCCTTTAAAGACTTCACCTGTAGCACCATCAACAGTCACAATGTCACCGCGCTTTAGCGTCGTGCCAGCAACAGAGACTTCACCAAGCTCTTGATTGATACGCAGAGAACCAGCACCACATACACATGGACGTCCCATACCACGCGCAACAACAGCTGCGTGAGATGTCATCCCACCGCGCGCAGTCACAATCGCTTTAGATGCATGCATACCGTGAATATCTTCTGGGCTTGTTTCGATACGAACAAGAATAACATTCTCACCCTTAGCCGCTTCATCAGCAGCCTCATCAGAATCAAACACAATCTTACCAATGGCAGCCCCTGGTGAGGCAGGAAGACCTTTTACAAACACCTGACCGGCAGCCACAGCTTCAGCTTTTGCATCTTGGTCAATCATTGGGTGAAGTAGCTGGTCTAATTGTGCTGGCGCTAAACGCAGCACAGCTTCATTTTCAGTAATGAGGCCTTCTTTACACATCTCAACAGCCATGGCCA
>NZ_KB899546.1:0-189422 GCF_000378345.1 Hirschia maritima DSM 19733
GCCATGCCCGGAATTGAGCCAACAGATGGTAGTCAAAATATTGAATTAGACGTTTTGAGCAATAAGGATGGCCTGTACCAAAATGTTCAAACTAACAGTGATGCATCATACACTATTAGCTTAGATGCTCGTTTGAGACCTGGATCAGATTCGTCCTCCCAAAGTGTTGAGATATTATGGAACAACACTAAGACTGGAGAGTTCGTACCGACTTCTAGTTGGGCAACCTATACATTTTCTGTAATAGGAACTGGGGCTCAAGATAGGTTAACAGTTCAAGAGTTATCTTCACAATCTCAAGATGGTGAAGGTGCCATTATTGACAATATCCAATTGATCGAGAGTGATACTCCACCTCCACCTCCACCGACGGGTGATATATCCTTGATGCTGTTTTCCGAAGCCTTTGAAAACGGGGCAAATGAATGGGGAAGCGGAACGGTTGCAGCTTCACCAGAGCAATCCTTTGAAGGAAACCTCTCTTTAAAAGTAGTTGCTAATGCCTGGGGACAAGCAGGATTGAGTAAAACTCATACTGTTGATAGCACTACTGGAATATTGCGTTTCAATGTTTATCGAGATGGTAATAAAGGCAAAATTTCATTTAGACATAGTGGCTGGGCTGGGCCGATAGATCTTGACAACAGTAATAGCTCGGCGTGGAGTTTGAATGGTGCACCTGGTTCACTTGAGGCATTTACTCCTAATACATGGCATTCAATTGAAGTGGAGCTTTCTCAGCTAAATGTCTCGGCTTTAAACACGGTAGGTGTTAATGCTATTTCCGCTAGTGGAAGTCAAAGTAGCACATATTACTTTGATAACATCGGCCTCGGTGACTAAAATTAATCTTTATCTCTCATTGATATTTATACCCCATGTATTTATTCATGGGGTATAAATATTCTAGCATGCCCCTCCTATTGCGGCCTATAATTCATTCAAAACACCCTCCTTACAGCTCCCCAACCGCACGAAAACTGGCACGCGGCTTGAAACGTGAAAAGGGAATTCGCTCCGCAGCGAACTTCATGGCAACCTTTGATCCCCGTCCCTCCCGAAAATGAGCGAGGCACGGGGATTTTTTTTGATCGACGACTAAAGTGTCACGAAGCCTTCCGCATCTATTTTCAGGAAGGGATTCCATGCGATTTCCCAGAGGTGACCATCTGGATCTTCAAAATATCCAGAATACCCTCCCCATGTGCGCTCCACTGGCCCTTGAACATGTGTTGCTCCCTCCAGCGCCGTTACCTTCGCGAGTACTGCATCTACTTCTTCTTTGCTCGAAACATTGTGAGCCAGAGTAACCGATTTCCCGCCCATCTGAATGTCTCGTTCAAAGTCATCTTCCAATATCTTTTTTTGGACAACGCTAAAAAGCAATCCATTCATTTGGAAAAACGCTATCCCTTCGGTTTCAAATCCTGCTTCCCATCCAAGCCCGTCTTTATAGAAGTTTAAAGAGCGACCAAGGTCTTCTACAGCTAGACCAATAATTGTGAGTGATTGTTTCATTCTAGTCTCCAAGTCATGTTTAACATCATGTCGCACAGCGCCAGTGTTTCATCATTGAAAGACAAGGAGGCAGAAAAAATCACAAACGCCATCCACGCCTCTCAATGATGAGAAACGACAGCGCCGTGGGACTGAGTGAAATTCACCCGTCAGTGCATTGGTATTTCTTCGATAACATTATCAAACAAAACCAACGGGCCCGCTCAACCAAACTGGCCTGACTTTTTCGACAATTGGATACTATGAGACTTATTCCGCCGCCGCAACAGCCGCTGCAATTTTTTCGCGTCGATCTCGTGTCCACGCACCATAAGTAAAGACGATTACGCCTAACCAGATGAAACCAAATGTGATGGCATGTCCTGTTGTAAATGCCTCACCATAATAAAGCGCGACGAAAAACTGCAGGGTTGGCCCTATGTATTGCATGATCGCAATCGTAGAGAGGCGTAATCTTCTAGCGGCCAATGCAAACAAGATAAGCGGCACAGCTGTAACGATACCTGCAAGGCTGAGCAAGATGCTGTCACTTGTTGTTTCAGCTATCAACGGAGCCCCCTGCGCCCAAGCATACCCCAGATACACCATAGCAAATGGCAATAAGAGCAAAACCTCTAGCAGAAAGCCTGTCCGACTATCAACGATCACCTGCTTCCGGATCGCGCCGTATAGGCCAAATGTGATACACAGCGAAATGGCAACCCACGGAAATTGTCCGACATTAATTGTCTGGTTCAAGACACCAAGAGATGCCAACACAATGGCCGCGAGCTGTACTTTTGAAAAACGCTCTCCAAAGAAAATAGCTGCTAAAACAAAACTGAATAGCGGATTGATGAAATAACCAAGACTTCCTTCCATCACGCGTTCTTGCTGAACTGCCCAGATGTATATCAGCCAATTCAGGCCCATTAGAGCACCTGACAACGCCAACCAACCTAGGCGTTTTTTATCCTTCACAACTTCCCACACATCACGCCAGCGATTAGCCAGTGCGATCAAAACAATCCCCGTGGGTACCGACCAGAATATGCGGTGAGCCAGCACCAAGTCTGGGGAAACATTCCCCACAAGCTTAAAATAAATTGGCAAAAAGCCCCAAAGACTGTAGCAGCCCAAAGCAGCGAATAGCCCAAATTGTGAATTTTTTGTCTCAGTCATGCATAGTCTCCAGCAGCATGAAACCCTCAATTCCAGTTATGATGTTCTTGTCTTGTTTTACATCCATTGGGAACTGATGTTGTTTATTCATAGCGTTGATCAAATGCCAAAAGGCCGGACATTTCTGCCCGGCCTTTCAAAACTTTCAACGATGGAAGTTTTTAATTAAGCGGGCGAACCCTTATCAAAAGTTGGCGATTTCAGAAGGCTGTCCGGTTTCAAAATACCGCGCTCTACACAAAGCTCTGCAATCTGAACTGCATTCAGCGCTGCACCTTTGCGAAGGTTGTCAGATACACACCAGAACGCCAGACCATTATCAACAGTCACATCTTCGCGGATACGAGAAATAAATGTCGCCCACTCACCAACACATTCAATCGGCGTGATGTAACCACCATCTTCACGGTTATCCACCACAACAATACCGTCAGCTTCTTTCAAAATCGCGCGCGCTTTGTCTGCAGATAACGGGTCAGCTGTTTCAATATTCACCGCTTCAGCGTGCCCCACAAATGTAGGAACACGGGCACACGTTGCAGTTAGCTGAATGTCTGGGTCCAAGATTTTCTTGGTTTCAGAAGCCATTTTCCATTCTTCTTTTGTGAAACCATCATCCATAAACACATCAATGTGCGGGATCACGTTGAATGCGATCTGTTTTGTGTAAACCTGCGGCTCAGGCGCATCGTTTACAAAAATACCTTTAGTCTGGTTCCAAAGCTCATCCATTGCATCTTTACCAGATCCAGAAACGGATTGGTAAGTTGAAACAACAACGCGCTCAATGCCAGCAGCATCGTGCAATGGCTTAAGCGCAACAACAAGCTGAGCTGTTGAACAGTTTGGGTTCGCGATGATATTTTTCTTATCATACCCATCAACAGCATCAGGGTTCACCTCTGGTACAATCAAAGGCACATCCGGATCCATGCGGTAGTGTGATGAGTTATCAATGACAAGACAACCAGCTTTAGCAATCTTTGGAGCCCATTCTTTGGCAACAGATCCGCCAGCGGACATCAAACACAAATCAAACTGAGACCAGTCTGTCTGTTCAACATCTTCACATTTTAGAATCTTATCGCCATAGCTCACTTCTGCACCCTTAGAACGACGAGATGCAATAGCAGCTACGCTGTCCGCAGGGAATTTGCGTTCATCAAGGATGTTCATCATTTCGCGACCGACATTGCCGGTTGCGCCGAGTACGGCAACACGAAGAGCCATAGGGGGGTCTCCAATAGACTTCTTTAAATTTTTTACTGAGGAACGCCACCTAGCGCACTTTTGCCATATATGCAAAGGTTGATGCATTATATAAAATATATAATACAAAATTATGCGCCGCCCTGCGCTCTTTTCTCTCAAACACGGGCAGGAGACAAAATGACCAACCCAGCAGAATTAGTCGAACGTTATGTTACACTTAGCAATCATGACGATATTGACGGCGTTCTTGCCTGCTGCGCAGACAACATCATGTTTGAAACGGTCATGAATCCACGCGGCTCTATGCGTTTACAGGGCAAAGCGCAAGTTCGTGAAGTTTTGGCCGGCACAATGGCTGCCTTCAAAGACCGCTCTCATCGCTTGGCATCAATCATCTCACAGGGCAATCGTGTGGCTGCTGAAACAGTTTTTACAGGCGTAGCATTAGCCGAACTTGGCGATGGTGTTCGCCCGGGCGATAAAGTCGCTATTCGCGGCGCTACAATCTTCGAAATTGAAAATGGGCTGATCGCGCGCATTACGGATTATTCTTAAGGCTGCAAAAAAAGTCAATTTGTGGATTTGTTCCAATTTGAAACATAATTTGCGCCCTACTTAGTTCAGACCCGCTCAAATTTCCGTAAACCACTCACAAATGCACAAAACTCTTCTCCCCTGAGAGGAGAAAACTGGCACGCGACTTGAAACGTAATAAGGGAATTCGCTCCGCAGCGAACTTCATGGCAACCTTTGATCCCCGTCCCTCCCGAAAATGAGCGAGGCACGGGGATTTTTTTTATTTTCCTTCCAGCTTGGACAGAAAGCTCTCACCTGAAATTTTGTTTTCAGGTTCAATTCCTATCCATTCGGCAATCGTTGGTGAAATATCCATTGCATCGACGCAACCATAATGCCCCGCCTCAAGTGAGTCAGCCAATAAAAGACACTCTCCTAATCCGCCCGTGTGACCTCCTGTTCTTCGATAAGGCAACGGGCCAATCTCACCATATTTTTCGTGAAATATGCCAAGAGGTTCACCATCCCAGATGATTTCCATGTCTCCATTGCTCTTAGGCACTGCAAATGGATCTTCCGGACTAGTGCGGTGAACTTCACGAATGATAGATGCTCCTGTCCGTGAACACTTGCATTCACGCAGCAAAGCCTCGACTTCATCCATTGCTTGAGAATAATTCTCTGGCGCAATCATGCCTTTAGCTTCACGCCCTTTTACGTTCAATCGGATACGTCCATCATAAAATGATGGCAGTGCAAACGCTGGCATGCCTTCCCAAGCATGGCTAAATCCTGACGAGGGCATCCAATCCAAACTAACCGATTTATCTCTTTTACGTCCCAATGCACCTGCAGCCAATGTTTTGATTTTATTCGTTGCACGCTCTAAAGACGCTGGGCGCGTATACTCAGAAACCTGCATCTCATCAAAAACGGCACTACTCCAACTTTCTCCAGGCTCAAGCATAGGAACCGAATTTGCTTTTGAGCTCCAGCGTTCAGGAGTAATAAAATTTGGTTTGTTGTATGTGTGCCTATAGAGAAGTTCAGGCAATAAAATCATTGATACGACATCAGCATCATTTGACCCCATGCCATGCATCCAGAATAGACATAATGCGGCATCAGGAAATTGTTGCTGAAGGTCGCCAATCATTTTATCCAACTCTTCATAAATCGCCACGAGGCCATCATATGCTGGTTTAGCACTTGGGTGCGCATTCAGTGGATGAGCTTTATCAAACCCATGCCATAAAGGCTCGATGGCAGAATGAAGTTCACTCACAACCGTTAGAGCAAGATCCCAATCCGGAAAACGTTCTTTCAATAACCAACTTGTTAATTGGCTTCGGACTTGAGTTGCTTTTCGTAAATTTTCAGCCGTTTGCTTTGTGGCTTCTGCATCATTCCATACGAATGCATAGATATCATTGGGCGCAGGATAAGGACCAAATTTTTCAAGGATTTCGTTGTACAAATTATCTGGTCTACAAAATGGAGCAACACCGGGATCATGCGCGCCCCAATTCACAAACCCATTCATGTTTGGGCATGATGATAAATCAAAATACGGCGCATCCAGAATAACTGCACGCTCACCCGCCGCCTTTAGAAACGGCAGCTCGATACTCATTGGTTGAGAGGCGACATAGTTTTTTGTGTCAAAATCAACAGCCGACCATCGCCCGGAATCTTCAGGAGATTGTCCCGTCGCAAAGTGCTGCCACGATAATCCGGTCAGCTTGTTCCGTCCATGATCGACATCTAGGTGCGCACTGGATTTCAAGAGACGTTCTATGTTTGGCAGTTTCCCCTGCTCGATAAGAGCATCAGCAATACGGGTCTCGTAGCCATCAAGTCCAATGATTAGGAGTCGTTCACGTTTATTATCTGCCACACCGAGCCTCTGATTTTATTGTTCTTTTTTGGAAGAGAAAAACTCACGAAAAAATTCGATTTGTTTTGGCCCTAAAATGGGTTTTGATTTTTGAACCATAAAACCAGTTTCCCATTTTAATCGACGCAAAAATTTGGCCATGCCCTTGTGCTCATCGAGAGGGAATTTTGTCCCAATTTTAATGAGGTCAGTTTTAATTTTATCGTGATAAGCGATAGATTCCGAAGTGGTTGCCAAACCTTTTTGGTTTGCTCTACATTCTCGCGCCTTTGAAAAAGAAGAAATTCCAGCAATTGTTCCTTCAAGCGTGCTAAATAGGCAACCACCGCGCGCTCCAGCAACAATTAAAAGAACTGAATCACTCAAAATCTGGCTTATAGGAACACCAAATTTGAAGTTAAGATACAGCCGATTACGAGCGTTGTAATAGCTTCTTTTGCCTTTCCAATACACGCGATGTTCACCCGAAACCTTGTGACGAATTCTAATATCGCCCCGATATTCTATTTCATATCCAAGATTGATAATGCGTTTGGAAAGGTCTTCCTCTTCGTGAAGAAAAAAGAGAAAACCATCAAAGCCGTCTGATTGCTCAAATACTGAACGCTTTAAAACTGCTCCTGCACCTACAAAAGCTCTAGCTTTGAACACCTTTTTCCAATCACGTTCGACAGGCCTTCTTCCAAAGGTCCAGCTTGTCTTGTCCGGTTGCGGAGATGCAGCATTTGAATAAAAATTTTCTACACCTAAACTCAACGCACCCAGTGTATCACTGCCTTCCAAAACCTTGATCGCACGGTTTAAACAGTTTTGATCAGCAAAGACCGCGTCGTTATCAAGCAATACAATATATTTGGATGTGCCTTTAATACATCCTTGATTGCGACCAGAAGGAACCCCTACATTCATCGAATTCTCAATGAAATTTACATTCTCCAAAGGCTCACAAAAGTTACGCAATTTTCTGACATTCACGCACCGACTGCCTTGATCGAAAACGATTATGTTTGCATCCACTTCTTTCTGAGCGATTGCGCTTTCAATCGCTTCTATGGTGTCTTCCGGTCGATCCCAGGATAATATCACCACATCAATAGACTTGGGCATGAATTTCCTCCGCTTCCCGAAAAGAGAAGCAATATACATACCATAGCCTAATTTCTTAGTCAGACTGGCCTATTGAACACTTGGGCTTATTGCTTTGCAGCCATTGCTAAGTTCACAAACTCGCAAAGCAAGGGACGCGTTTCGCGTGGATCGATAATGTCCTCAATCATGAACTTTTCTGCAGTCCGGAAAGGTGAAGTTACCTTTTCCAATCTCGCTTTAATCTTCTGCAATTCTTCTTCTGGATTATCCGCTTTTTCAAGTTCTGCTCGATAGGCTACTTCCAATCCACCTGCTATGGGTAAAGATCCCCAATCTCCCGATGGCCACGCAAACCTGTATTGAAAACGCGTGTGATTGGACATCGTAGCAGCAGCAATTCCATAAGCCTTACGAACAATAACCGTGGCCCAGGGGATGGTTGTGCTATAGACAGCAGCAGCAGCTTCTACCCCCTTGCGAATAGTCCCCCTACGTTCAGCATCCGAACCAATCATAAATCCCGGATTATCGACTAAATGTATCACTGGAAGTCCAAACTGCTCTGCCAACTCAACAAATCTTTTTGCTTTGTCAGCTGTGTCAGCCGTCCATGAGCCTCCCAAAAATGTTGGATCACTTGCCAGCAACGCAACAGGCCATCCATCCATTCGGACAAAAGATGTTATAACGCCCCGTCCCCATCTCTTTCCCATCTCGAATACAGTGCCGCGGTCAGCTACTGCTTCAATAACGCGCCGCATGCTATAAACCTTGCCACTATCTTTGGGCACGGTGGAGATTAACTCTTCTTCCTTACGATCAACACTATCTTCTGTACTTTCCCGCTTTAGCGGACCTCCCGCAAATGAAGGAAGGTAAGACAAAAATGTGCGAGCTCTTTCAAAAGCAGCATATTCATTGGGAACTTCGTCATCGATCACACCGTTGGAAGTATGCATTGCAGCGCCTCCCAATTCTTCTCGGTCAACATCTTCTCCAATTGCAGCCACGACTTTTGGTCCTGCAGCAAAAACCTGAGACATACCTTTGACCATCAACGAATAATGACTGGCAACGGTTCGGGCAGCTCCCATTCCTGCAGTGGCCCCTAAAGCCATTGCCACAACAGGCACTGTTTTTTGGTTCTTTACGACATCCTCCCATGCAGGAAGGAAAGGCACATAAGTGAATCCAAAATCTTCAAGTGATTTAACTGACCCGCCGCCGCCTGTTCCATCTATCATTCTAATAAGGGGAAGCTTTAGCTCGTGCGCCATACGCTCCGACATTTCAATTTTGCGCAAATTGGAGGCTTCAGCAGATCCGCCGCGCACAGTAAAATCATCTGCCGTTACAACAACAGGCATTTCATTGATCCGCCCGCGCCCTGAAACCAAGTTTGTTGGGGTAAAATCAGTTAGATTACCATCTTCATCATATTGCCCCGCGCCTGCAGTTTTCCCTAATTCATAAAAACTACCGGGATCCAACAAAGCATCTATTCGTTCTCTGGCGGTAAGTTTGCCACGTTGTTTTTGACGAGCAACCTTGTCTTCACCACCCATTTTCTCAGCAAGTTTTCTACGGCGGTTGAGTTCGTCGAGTTCTTTTTCCCAGCTCAATTCTATATTCCCGATCTAATTATTTAATGGGTCAAACTCTATTACAGTTTGATGGACATGTTTTATATTTCTGGCACAATTGTTCAAAAACTGGCGGGAGCGAACTGTACTGTCAAGTTCCCTAACGAGAACAAACACTCTGAATAAAACACCAATTCTTTCACTTTAAACCGACCAGAAAACCTTGAAACTCTTGCAAGGTGCCTCAATTTTTCGTACCGCTCCCCGATGAGCAACACACCATTAAAATCCGGCCTTTATGGCAAGCCAGACAGAACCTTAGTATCCATCCCAAAAGATGCACGCCAATGTTCACCACTGTTTCCGCAAAGCGCAGATATTGCAGAATGTCCCGATTCATCACTGGACCATTTCGCTGTGGCAGCCCCAGCCGGCACCCAAGAACGCCGCTTCGTGTTGGCCCATGCGCTGCGAGCTTTAACTCCTGAGGGTCAATTATTTGCTGTTGCCGGTAAGAAAAAAGGCGGACAACGCCTCAAAGCAGACCTTGAGTTGCTTGGATGTTCAAACATTCGCGTTGATTCAAAGAAGCACCAAAAAATAGCCAGTTGTTCTCCGCCTTCCGACTTATCTCAAATTCATGCGGTAATTGAAGAAAACGGTCCCCAATTAAATGAAGAACTGAATCTCTGGACTCAGCCAGGCATTTTTTCATGGAATCGGCCGGACCCAGGCTCCATATTATTAATGGAACATTTGCCTGAATTTTCAGGTCGAGGCGCTGATTTGGGGTGTGGTCTCGGGCTTCTATCATATGAAGTTCTAAAGTCAGACTCAGTTACTGAAATGACGCTCATCGACATTGATAGACGCGCTATTGAAATGGCACATCGAAATGTTTCCGATGATCGCATAACCTTTTTATGGGAAAATGCGCGCCATGGCCCCAAAGATATTTCTGAACTTGATTTCATCGTGATGAATCCACCCTTCCATGATGCAGGCGAGGAAGACCATGGCTTGGGTAAAGCCTTTATGGAACGCGCGGCCACTATGCTTAAAAAGGGCGGTGTTTGCTGGATGGTTGCCAATCGTCACCTACCATATGAACGTACAATCAACGAAGTATTTAGCTCTTTCACTCCTAAAGCAGACTCACACGGATTTAAGGTAATTGAGGCTATAAAATGAGCCAATCCGCTAAGCCCGTTCGGTTAGACAAATTGCTCTCCAATATGGGCTATGGGACTCGCAAAGAAATTGATGCACTCGTAAAGCAAGAGCGTATTCTGATTGATGGCCACCCTCTCAAAAATGGGAAAGAGAAAGTTACACCAAGCCTTGGTCTACAAACAGAACTTACAATAGATGAGCAACAACTTGATCCACTTCCAGGATTTGCAGTGATACTGCACAAACCTGTTGGGGTTACTTGCAGCCGAAAAGATAGCGGAACACTAATATCGGAATTATTTCCGGATCGATGGAATCGACGAGACCCACTATTTTCACCCATAGGGCGCCTAGACAAAGACACCTCAGGATTAATTTTGCTCACGGATGACGGCCAACTCAATCACCGCGTGTCCAGCCCAAAAACGAACACTCCAAAACGCTATCACGTCAATCTAGACAGAAAGCTGAATGGAAACGAGACGGACATATTTGCTTCAGGAACAATGATGCTCGAAAACGAGACTAAACCGCTTCTCCCTGCAGAGCTAAATGTTTTGGGTGATGAAGAAGCTATCCTGACAATCCATGAGGGTAGATATCATCAAGTTCGTCGAATGTTTGCTGCTGTAGGCAATCACGTTACAGCACTTCACCGCATCAGCATAGGTGGCTTACATTTACCCAACGAATTGAAAACAGGAAAATGGCGAATTTTATCAAAAGAAGATATCGACACCATTTTCCAATAATACGGATTAGCCTTTAAGAACACCACGAACTGCATCAACTGCATCATTTGCTTTTGATCCGTCTGGACCACCAGCCTGAGCCATATCAGGTCGACCGCCACCGCCCTTTCCACCGACGGCTGCAGCCGCAGCTTTCACCAAGTCTACTGCACTGATTTTATCTTTGAGATCATCTGTAACACCAGTGGCAACAGCAGCCTTTCCGTCATTCACGGCAACAAAAACAGCTACGCCGGAACCTAGTTGCTTTTTGGCATCATCAATCAAACCGCGAAGATCTTTGGCCGGCACACCTTCTGCAACACGTGCCAACAATTTCACACCATTGATCTCTTCAGGCCCTTCAGCTGCTCCACCAGCGCTTGCACCCATTGCCAGCTTCTTCTTTACATCAGACAACTCATTTTCTAGAGATTTCTTCTGTTCTTGAAGAGCCACAACACGCTCTGGTGCCTTTTCGATCGTAGATTTCAAACTATCTGCAATAGACTGCGCAATCGCGACCTTCGCTTTCAGATAATTCAAGGCGGCTGCTCCAGTAACCGCCTCTATTCGACGTACACCAGCGGAAACCCCCGATTCACTTGTAATCGCAAATACAGCGATATCACCTGTACGAGACACGTGTGTACCACCACACAGCTCGACAGAATATGAGTTCTCGCCACCTTCTAAAGCCTCTCCCATAGAGAGAACGCGAACTGTATCACCATATTTCTCTCCAAATAGGGCCATCGCACCTGCTTCAATTGCAGCCTCAGGTGCCATTTCACGTGTTGAAACTTCTGCGTTTTGACGAATGACTGAGTTCACCTCAGCTTCGATTGCGTCCAATTCTGCTTGAGACAAAGTACCGGAATGAGAGAAATCAAAACGCAATTTATCTTCTTCAACCAAAGAGCCTTTTTGCGTGACATGGTCTCCCAAATTATTACGCAATGCCGCATGTAAAATGTGTGTCGCGGAGTGGGTTGAGCGGATGTTTGAACGACGAACACTATCAACCTCCATCAAACCTTTTGCACTCGCTTTGATCTCGCCTGTAACCATCTCACCTATGTGAGCAAACACATCCCCAGCACGCTTCTGCGTATCCAATACGCGAAATACAGCGCCGCCTGCGAAGCGAATTTCACCGCGATCTCCTGCTTGCCCACCAGACTCGCCATAAAATGGCGTTTTATCAAAAACAAGCTCTGCTTTTTGACCTTCACCAACTTGATTGACCACTTCGCCGTCTACGACGATAGCTTTCAAGTCAGCTTCAGAAGCTTCTTTTGCGTAACCTATAAATTCAGTTGCACCATACTCATCCAGTAACTTGAACCAGACTTTAATGGCATCACCTTCTGCGGCTCCCTGCCAGCTAGCTTGCGAGCTCTCACGCTGCACTTTCATAGCTTGCTCAAAACCAGCTTCATCTACGCCAATTCCTTTAGCGCGAAGCACATCTTGTGTTAAATCAACTGGGAAACCAAAAGTGTCATACAATTTGAACGCCGTTTCACCAGGTAAAGTATCTCCTTTACCCATGGAAGAAGTCGCGTCATCAAGCAGAGCTAAACCGCGACCAAGCGTGCGCTGAAAACGCCCTTCTTCCTGCTCAAGAGTGTTGATGATAGCTGCCTGAGCGCGACCAAGCTCTGGATATGCAGCACCCATTTCTCCAACCAAGGCGGGCACTAATTTGTGCATCTGAGGCTGTTTAGATCCAAGAATGTGCCCATGCCGCATCGCACGGCGCATGATACGACGAAGCACATAACCACGCCCTTCATTGGATGGTGTTACGCCATCTGCAATCAAGAAAGCTGAAGAACGGAGATGATCAGAAATTACACGAAAAGATCCAATATTCTCTTCATTCGTTTTTAGACCATACACATCTTGTTCGGCCGCGATCAAATTCTGGAACAGATCAATTTCATAATTGTTGTGCACGCCTTGAAGCACTGCCGCCATCCGCTCCAGCCCCATGCCGGTGTCGATTGATGGCTTAGGCAATTGTGTACGCGACCCATCCTTGGCTTGGTCAAACTGCATAAAGACCAGATTCCAGATTTCTATAAACCTGTCACCATCTTCCTCCGGCGTACCCGGCAAACCACCCCAAACATCTGGACCATGATCATAAAAAATCTCGGAACACGGACCACATGGCCCCGTGTCACCCATTGACCAGAAATTGTCTGATGTAGAAATTCGGATAATCTTATCATCCGGCAAACCTGCGATTTTCCGCCAAAGGGCCGCTGCTTCTTCATCTTCAGAATAAACTGTGACGACTAGTTTTTCGGCGGGAAGGCCAAAAACCTTAGTTACAACGTTCCAAGCATGCTCGATTGCCTGTTCTTTGAAGTAATCTCCAAAGGAAAAATTGCCCAACATCTCAAAGAATGTGTGATGGCGCGCAGTATATCCCACATTATCAAGATCGTTGTGCTTACCACCGGCACGGACACATTTTTGAGACGTCGTTGCACGCAAATGTTTTGGTGTTTCAGCACCTGTAAACAGGTTTTTAAACGGCACCATACCAGCATTTACAAATAGAAGTGTGTTGTCGCCCTGAGGAACGAGTGGAGCTGACTGAATAACCTCATGCTTATTCTTATTAAAATACTCAAGAAACTGAGACCGCACACCGTTTACACTATTGGACGGGTTGGCTTTAACGCTCGCGGTTACATCAGACATGCTTGGCACTCCTAATTCGTGCATAAGCTCCTTATCTGCTGATTTTCCTTGTTTGATATAAGCAACAGAGAAAGATCAGGTCGCGGAGCAATTCAATTCCATACCGCGATATATAGTGCACTTCTGCTTTGGCCAAGCATTGAGTGACAATAAGAGAAAAAAACCACGCATTTTCATGCGTGGCTCCTCAATCATCTCAATATTTAACCGTTTGCAGCAGCATCAGGGTCTTCTTCATTGGTTATATTAGCTTGTCCTGCTGCTAACATTTCCTCCGAGATCAATCCTGCGTCCGCGCGAATTTTCTCTTCGATTTCTGCCGAAATAGCAGGATTTTCTTTCAAAAACTTCCGCGCATTTTCTCGTCCCTGACCAATGCGCTCAGATCCATATGAATACCAAGAACCAGCTTTATCCACGACACCAGCTTTAACACCAAGATCGATTAACTCACCCGTTTTGGAAATTCCCTCACCATAAATGATATCAAACTCCACCTGACGGAATGGTGGCGCGACCTTGTTCTTCACAACCTTCACACGCGTCTGATTACCAATCACTTCATCGCGGTCTTTCAAGGCACCGATACGACGAATATCCAAACGCACAGAAGAATAAAACTTTAGCGCATTACCACCTGTTGTCGTTTCAGGCGATCCAAACATCACACCAATTTTCATTCTGATTTGGTTGATGAAAATCACCATACAGTTTGATTTAGAAATTGATGCAGTCAGTTTACGAAGCGCTTGGCTCATCAAACGTGCCTGAAGACCAGGAAGACTGTCTCCCATCTCTCCTTCTAGCTCCGCGCGCGGTGTCAAAGCAGCCACAGAGTCAACAACCAATAGATCAACCGCACCTGAACGCACGAGTGTATCCGCGATTTCTAGAGATTGTTCACCTGTATCTGGCTGGGAAACCAAAAGATCATTTAGATCCACACCAAGTTTACCCGCATACACAGGATCTAGTGCGTGCTCAGCATCCACAAATGCAGCTACACCACCATTTTTTTGCGCTTCGGCAATACAGTGCAACGACATTGTTGTTTTACCAGAACTTTCAGGACCATAAATCTCGATAATACGCCCTTTAGGAAGACCACCTATTCCAAGCGCGATGTCCAAACCGAGAGAACCAGTAGAAACTGCTTCAACATCCATTGCTGCGTTATCGCCTAAACGCATGATAGAGCCCTTACCGAAATTACGTTCGATCTGACCGAGAGCCGTTTCGAGGGCTTTTTGCTTATCCATTCCGCTATTTTCCACAACTTGCAAAGACGCACGCGCCATATTTGATTCTCCATATTATGTCGCACACTGCCACCGACTATTCAACGCCTGTGTGCAACAGTTTCCATCGCCTGTTGGATTAATTTGTACCACAAATGTTCCAAAAGAACAAATAGCGAATGTGAGGAATGTTCTACTTTTATTCTCACACACAAGATATGCTTAGAAAGCAAAAACCACCGCCTATATATAGACGGTGGTTTGGATGTTCTCATTTGAAAAAACTGGTTTTATGCAGCTTCAACGATGTTCAATTCATCTTTCACACGCTCGGCCAATTGGCGAAGAGTAAATGGTTTAGGCAAGAAAGAAATCTCTCTTTCTTCATCCAAAGTCTTCGCAAGATCACGTTCTGCATACCCTGAGATAAACATCACGCGAGCGCCCGTAAGGTAAGGCTTAGCTTCTTTAAGCAGAGCGGGGCCATCCATCCCTGGCAAAACCACGTCAGAAATTAGAAGGTCGATCTGACCAGCATTTTCCTGAATAAGCTCAAGCGCTTCCTCTCCATCAGCAGCTTCAATGACCTGATAACCGAATGTAGAGAGAAGATGGGACGCCAATCCACGTACAGAGTCCTCATCTTCAACCAACATGATGCGACCGCGACCCGCAAGATCTTTAGGACGGTTCTTCTCAGCAATCTCATTCACCTGCGCAGCTGTTTCAGCCTCATTCGCAGCACGTTCAGCGGATTTATCTGCCGCTTCTTTTTCTTCCGGTTTTGCAATATAAGCCGGCATAAAGATTTTAAACGTTGTACCACGACCAACTTTAGAAACCGGATACACATATCCGCCAGACTGTTTCACAATCCCGTAAACAGATGCGAGACCAAGGCCTGTTCCCTCTCCTTGTTTCTTTGTCGTGAAGAATGGCTGGAAGATTTCTTCAACAAGCTCAGGCGGAATTCCTGTCCCATTGTCGATAACCTCGATCAGCAGATAATCACCTTCCTGAACGTGATTGAACCCATCTTTTCGCGCCATAGCCGCGTCAGCGCGAGAGGTTTTAACAACCAATTCTCCGCTGCCATTTTTCTCTAACATCGCGTCACGCGCATTCGTACAGAGATTTGTCAGCGCTGTTTCAAGCTGCCCACGGTCGGCACGAATTTGCGGTAAATCACGTCCATGGACAATATCTAGCTTAATGCGCTCATCGATAATTTGGCGAAGCAACACATAATAAGACGATAGCATCTCGGATGGATCTAGCACTTCTTGACGGAATGTCTGCTTACGAGACCATGCGAGAAGCATTGAGATCATCTCAGCCCCACGCGCCGCTAATTCATACATCTGCTTCAGATCAAAGAATGACGGGTCACCCGGCGGGTGACGAATAAGCAGCTTATCTGTGTTGAGCATGATACCTTGAAGAAGGTTATTAAAGTCGTGCGCAATACCACCAGCCAATTGACCAATAGCCTGCATTTTCTCACCCTGAGCAAGTCGCAGCTCAAGCGTTTTCTTCTCGGTTGTATCAATCACATAAGCAGCTGCTGGGCGTCCTCGACGATCCAGAGCAATGAAGACATCAACAGTTTTCGCATCTTTTGGGTCTTTGATTGTGTCAGAAGCCAGCTTTAACTCGACTGCGCCATCAAGTGCTTTTGCAAGTTGCGAAGCAAGCCCCTCCTCACCTTCTTCAGCGATAAACAAATCCGCAAAACGAGCCCCTGGTTGCGCTCGTGCTTCGGTCATGTCGCGAAGGGCGCGGTTTAGATCCATCATGACAGCCGTTTCAACGCCATCGCCCTCAAGACGCACAACACCAAATGGTGCGTCAGTGAACATAGTGTCGTCACTTACCTGCCCAGGCGCAACAAGCCCTTGCGATACATTGTCTTCTTTTTCCTGCTGTGGTGGATTTTCAGCACTGTATCCTAAGTGTACAACAGAACGAGACAAGGAATCTGGGCCCTTACCAGTCCAAGAGGTTGTCAGAAGCGCAGGCAACTCAACTCCATTTCTGGAACGCAATACAACATCGGCCCGCTGGCTAGCACCTCCGCGCGTTTCTTTGCGCAATAGCTTCAAACCTTCTGGACGCATCAAATCATCCATACGCAAACCACCCAGCTCATCAGGTAGGCTCAACATTTTGCGAAGGCTGGCATTTACATAAACCACTCTTCCATCACGGCGCGCAGAGAAGAAGCCAACAGGTGCGTCTTCTACATACAGTGCGCGTGGATCTACAGAAGAGCTATCCGCATCACTGCCATCAGTCTTGCGCAATCGCCACAAAGCTCGGCCAGTTCCAACCGAAGATACATTCGCCACAAACTGAACAGGCTTATCGCTTCCACCAAACATTAAGGCAGGCAAAACTTCTTCTTTTGCGCCACCTGTTTTTACGGCTTTTGCCAATCTGAAAATAGGAGCTGCCATGCCTGGGTTCGCTCCAAAAAGACGATCCACAGTTGGGATTGGGCCGCTCTCGCCCATTTCATGAGCTTGCTCTGCCAATTTACGGTAAGCGCTGTTTGCAGTCACAACAGCCCCGCCGCGTTCCGTCACCAGTGCAGGTTCCGACAAGCTTTCAAGCCATGAAAAACCCTTCACAGCCTTTTGAGCAGCTTCCTCGGCAGCACCTCTCTCAGGGAAGACACCAATGCGGCGACCTGCTCCACGCGTAACCCACAACAATAGCACTAAAGCAAGACTACCAAGTGCGATGAGGAGAACGACAGACGCGAGCCCAATTTTCTCACCCCATGTCAGCGCTACACCTGCAGCTCCTCCAGCAACCGCCACGCTCAACCAAAAGAAAGTCTGAAGGATATCAACTTTCTTTTTCTCCGAGTGCGGTTTGTTCACTGTTTTTGTATCGTTCAAATCAGACATGACGGCTCGATCCATTATTCAACGCAGCAGAAAAGCCACGCAATTCGCGCTTTGATAAATAGTGTATACGGATTTTATCTCTGCGGTTAACCATAAATATTATTTTTTACCAGTTCTCATCACAAAGCTAATGACTTTCGCCACCGCTTCAAAATGATCTCTAGGGACAATTTGTTCTAATTCAGCACTCGCAAACAAAGCTCGCGCTAAGGGCGGACTTTCAACAAGTGGTACTTCATTTTCTTTAGCGACTTCGCGGATTCTTAAAGCAACTTCATCGATCCCTTTGGCTACCACAATTGGAGCAGCATCAACCTCAGGATCAAATTTCAAAGCAACTGAATAATGCGTGGGGTTTGTTACAACAACTGTAGCTTCAGGCACTGCGGCCATCATTCGTTGCTGTGAACGTTGTTGCCGTATCGCAGCCAATTTTGCTTTAACTTGCGGATCACCATCACTTTGTTTTGTTTCTTGTTTGATGTCCTCACGCGACATCCGCATTTTCTTCATATGGGTGTGTTTTTGAAACATGTAGTCAATTGCTGCGATAAACCCAACAACAATAAGAGCAGCTATAAACAAGCGACTAGCTTTGTCCTGCAACACCATAGGCAAGACAGTAATATCCATCTCGCCTACTTTCACCAGCTCATGTCGGCTCGGCCAAACTGCGAACCCTACCGCTATCGTCGCAGCTAAAAGCTTCAAAATGGCCTTAAACAGATTCATCCAGCCTTGCGGACCAAAAATACGTTTCACACCGCCCAAAGGAGAAATTTTGCTCAGTTTTGGCTTCATCTTTTCAGCAGTCCACAAAGGCATTGACTGAATAACATGGCCAAAAAGTGCAAACACAATGATGATAGAAAAAACGATCATCATTGGCGCAAACAACTCACCTAAAAGGGCTGCCATCAAACGCTGTGCGCCGCCGTCAGCCAACTGAAAATCATGAGGATGATCAAGCAGCATGGTGAGTGGAGAGCCAATACTGCTGGCCAAAGGACGCGCTGCGGCAATAATCGCCGCACCTGCCATCAATATAAACCAAACAGGTACATCCTGACTTTTGGCAATATCACCTTTTTTGCGCGCATCATCGAGGCGTTTCTGGGTTGGTTCTTCGGTCTTCTGCGAATCATCCTGGTCTTCAGCCATTCATCCCTCCCCTATATCGGCCCTTCGAGGCGTGCATATCGGCCAAGCGTGTCTAACCACACCAGCAACCCGCCCCCTAGGATGAATGTCATGATACTAAGCCCAAGCATGACTTGTATCGGCATGGCGATAAAGAAGATCTGCACCTGAGGAATCAAGCGTGCAACCAAACCTATGGAGAGGTTGAAAACTAAAGCCACGACTAATACTGGCGCTGCGATTTGTATGCCTAATTTGAATGCAGTTGCCATAGCACCCAATTCCCATTGAGCCGCGTCTCCAATAGGAAGAGGTTCACCCGGCTTGAAGAGCTGATAACTATCAACTGCAGCCTGCAACATATCTCTATGAATCCCAGCAGCAAAAATCAGCACTATAGCGGTCATAGACATGAACACACCCAATATAGCACCGGAAGAACCAACAGTAGGGTCAAACTGGTTCGCCATAGCAAGACCAGAAGAAATACCTATCACCTGCCCTCCAACCTGAAGCGCACTCATTAAAATCCGAGCGCCTGCCCCCATCATAATCCCGATCAAAATTTCGCTAATGATTAACGTTACGCTCTGGCTGACATTTTCAGGAATAGGCGGAATTTCGTTGGTTAATGTTGGCGCTATCGCAAATGTTGCTAACAATGCAGCAGACAACCTAAACCTAGCTGGAACAGAACTTTCACCCCAACCAGGGGCCAACATGAGCACAGCGCCGATGCGACAAAACAAAAGAGCCCCGGCCCAAGTGTATGGCATTAGCGCATCCATTTAGCTCAATACCCCGCAATTTTAGCAAAAATGACATCGGAAAACCCTGACAAGGTCGCCCCCATTAGCGGCAAAAACAAAAGCAATGTCAGGAAGATAGCTATAATTTTAGGTACAAACACCAAAGTCATTTCTTGAACTTGAGTGAGAGCTTGCAGCAGGGCAATTAACACCCCAACAACCAGGCCAACCACCATGACTGGAGTTGCCATTGCGACTGTCGCCCACAATGCATCTCGCCCTAAATCAAGCACTTCAGCGCCGGTCATCGAAAGTAAGCCTCTGATTTCAAAATCCAAACATCAATCTATGCATGGCGAGCCAAACTCATGGCACCTAATGGCGTAGATCTAATTTAATGCTTCAAATTAACTCTTGGTTCAAAAAGGTTAATAAAGTCCTGCAATTGACGAATGGAACACAGTAAGCAATGTGTGTTTGGAAGTATTTTGGGAGGAATTAAATCCATGCGCAACACTGTTTCTGCTTTTGCACTATTACTCGCAACAGCGTGTGCCACAAATGCTGATATCGAAGACGATTCGATTATTTCAACAGCTGCAGACAATATTGCTAAATCTTCAACAGTTAAAGATCTCCAGAAGGAAGTCATTCAAACTGAATCAGAAAAGCTAAACACCTTTTTTGAAGAACAGTTTGATGCAGCTGTTGCGCGTTCACCCATGTTTCAAACAAGTCTTGGCCTGAAGACGAATAAAGACAAATGGGATGACCCTAGTGAAGCCGCAGCACTAGAAGAATTTGAACTCGGACAAGCTGCTATTGAAGAGATGAAATCTTTGGTAGATTACGACAAGCTTTCGCCAGATACCCAACTCTCATATAGATTGTTCAAGCTGCGCGGAAAACAAAGTGCAGATATGTTCACTTATCGGCATCACGGTTATGTGTTCGATCAGATGTATGGACAACAAAGCCGTATCCCTGCTTTTTTGATCGCTCAACACCGCGTATCTGATAAACAAGATGCGATTAGCTATATCGCTCGTCTCAACGGCGTCAAAGACTATCTCGGAACGCACCTTGAGAATGCTCAAAACGCAGCGGTGTCAGGCATACGTCCACCAAAATTCGTTTATGAATATGTCCTTTCGGATATTGAAAACGTGATTAGCGGTGCCCCTTTCGCAGAGGGAGAAGACAGCCCATTATTTGCAGATATAAAGTCAAAAATTAATAAGCTTGAAATTTCGGATGACGAAAAAATCAATCTTATATTGGATGCAAATGCAGCCCTCCTAACAAGTGTATTGCCAGCATACAAAGAGGTAGAAGCTTGGATAAAGGAAGATATTGAGCTTGCAAGCAATGATGACGGAGCTTGGAAGCTACCTAACGGTGGCGACTATTACAAAAAACGCTTAGCCCGCATGACGACTACAGACCTTACAGCCGATCAGATACATGAACTAGGCTTGTCTGAAGTTGCGCGCATTCATGATGAAATGAAAACCATCATGAAAAAGGTTGAGTATGAAGGCACACTTTCAGAATTCTTTGAATTCATGCGCTTAGACGAACAGTTTTACTACTCAAATGATCATGAAGGTCGGAGCCGATACATCAAAGAGGCAACCGCTTTAATCGATACGATGCGTGAAGTGTTACCCAAAGCATTCAACACTTTCCCAGAAGCGGAAATGGTTGTGCGACGTGTTGAATCTTTCCGAGAAAAAAGCGCGGGGAAAGCCTTCTATCAGCGCCCAGCACAAGATGGGTCCCGTCCGGGTGTGTATTATGCGAACTTATTCAGAATGAGCAGTATGCCCATATATCAAATGGAGGCTCTTGCTTACCACGAAGGTATTCCAGGGCATCACATGCAATTGGCAATAGCTCAAGAACTTCAAAACGTTCCAAAATTTAGAAAATACGGCGGTTTTACTGCATACACAGAAGGCTGGGGACTTTACTCAGAGTATTTGCCAAAAGAAATGGGTTTTTATCAGGACCCATATTCTGACTTTGGTCGATTGGCCATGGAATTATGGCGAGCTGCGCGTTTGGTGGTCGATACTGGAATTCACGAGAAAAAGTGGACACGAGAACAAGCGACGCAATACCTTATGGATAACACTCCAAACCCAGAAGGCGACTGTATTAAAGCGATTGATCGTTACATCGTCATGCCGGGGCAAGCCACAGCCTATAAAATTGGAATGATTAAAATTCTTGAACTCAGAGAAAAAGCCAAAACAGAAATGGGAGATGCTTTCAGTCTTCCTGATTTCCACGATGTTGTGCTTGCAAGTGGCCCTGTTCCTTTAAGTGAATTGGAGCACGCAATCGATGACTGGATCGAAAAATCCAGACCTTAAAAGCTAACGCTTTAAGGGATTCAAATTGATGGACATACGGGATTATGCCGAATTCTTGGGCTAATCCCGCATTTTTCTTGTATGTGACTGTGTTAATATCTTCCTATCCCTTTGATCTCTGGTAAGAATATCGTTATTGATCTAATCGACCCGTTTTTCTATTTTTAAAGCGTGTTTTCAAAACGCCGATTTGATGATCAAGTAGTGAGTCAAAGTGTATTTTAGTACGAGGATGCAGATTCAATATGGTTAGAGCGCTGCAATTACTTTTCGGGCTAGTTCTAGCGATAGGCGGAGGCTGGTGTATTTGGCTCCGAAAAGACTCTCCCGGCGGCGTGTTTAATGTTACCGACACAGAAACACTGTGGCTCGTCGCGCTAGGCCTTGTGCTTACGCTTCTAGGCTTAGTTTTGTTTCTTATGGGAATGTCTCCACGGGCAAAAGTAGAACAAATTAATTGGCGCTACCCAGACAAAAGCCCCAATGTTGACTTATCAGGTCCTGCATTTGCTGATGAAGACACCGAACCTCAATTACAAAATTCTGATCGCCCTAGTTGGTTGCAAGAAACACCCGGCAGCATAGATGAGCCATCAAAGGATCAAGACAATACCACCAGTATTGCAGCCGCTGGCGTAGCACTTGTGGGCGGCGCAACTGCCGCAAGTGCCTTTGGGGCATCACAAGATAGTTCTACTCAAAATGACGAACCGGAATACCCTCGCGAAGAGCTTCCTTTTGAAAGACCCCGCTTCAATGCTGATGGTTTTCAAAAGGCCGAAGACACTGAAACTGTTGTAGAAGCAACCGAACACGCAACATCATTTGCTGAACCCAATAGTCCCCAAACAGAAATTCCTGCTGAAACACTGATAGAAACGCCAACCAATGTTGTTCAAGAAGAGCAAATCATCGAAGAACTTTCGGCGGACATGGATTCTCAACTAAATGAACAAGACATAGAAGCCATGGCGATGGAAGCCGCCAGTGCATCTATGGATGATGGGTTTGTTCTTGAATCTTCAGAACCTGAATTAGATACCCCAGTTCTCGAAGATAATTTACCGACTTCCCTCCCAGAAACTGAAATTGACGCTTCAGATGATGATGCTTTTGAAGCTCAACTGAACGCACTTTCTGATCCCAGCACAAAAGCCGCAGTCGTTTCACTTAATGATAATGAAGACGATCTCGTTGATGAGGAGACACAGCCCTCCTCGACAGATAACGCGACCGAAGATCTCTCGATTGAATCAAGTGAGTTGATTGAAGAAGAACTGCCATCATTCGATATTTCAGAACCAGATCTTGCGCCTATTGAAGCTGAAGATTTGCAACCTGAACCAGCTGTAGAGCTATCTTTAGAAGACGATCTTTCATTAGATGAAATAGCACCGAACCCGCTGGAAATTGAAATTCCAGAATTGGAGGAAGTCGGCGAACTAGAACCTCTAGAAGATACGCTGCCCATTGAAGAAGTTGCTTCGACAGTTGAAGAATTCAACACTGAAATAGAAAACCTTGGCTCAACTGAGGAACTCAATGTAACTCCAGACGAAACTGCTCACTCACCTACTGCCGAGCCATCCCATCTAGAAGTTGAAATTCCTGAGGTGGAGGAAGTCAGTAAACTGGAGATTTTAGAAGAAGCGCTACCAACTGAAGAAGTTACTTCCACAGTTGAAGAATTCAATGCCGAAATAGAAGACCTTGGCTCAACGGACGAGCTCAATTTAGCAGTCGAAGAAACGCAATCTGCTGAAGAAAATCAATTTGAGGCCTCCGCTTCATCTGATGATGTCCTTTCGCAAGACGATCAGGTGGAATCACTCTCTGATCTTGAGTTGCCAGAATTAGACTCTCCTGCAATTGCTGAAACAGTTGTCACGACAGAGCAAGCTTCTAGTATCGAGGGCATTGCCTCATTAGAACCAAGCTCTCTCGAGGAAGCACCTCAACAAGAAAAAATTGAAGACCTTCCCGAATTAGAAACAACTCCGTCAGAAACTAGATTAATTGACGCACCGCTTAATTTTAAACCTGAAGATACTCCATCGCAGGAAGATGCTATGGAGCTGGATGACAAGATCACGTCTGAAGACCTTTCCGAAGTCAGCCTTTCAAACGAACTTGCTTCAATTGACGAAACTCAACTAGAAGACTTGCCAGAGGAGTTACCTCTACTTGAAGGCGCTTCTTTGGATGAAGAAGTTTCACTTGAAGAAAACACATCTGAGCCTCAAGAATTTACCAAGGAATTATCGACTGAAACAGCTGAGCCAGAAGCGGCTCTCGAGGTTGAAGGATTAGAAGTTATTCCAGAATTGGATGAACTGCCTTCATTAGAGCCATCCTCAATAAATGAGGAAGCTGACCTCAATATTCTTGAAGAAGTTGAACTAGAGCCTGTTGCCCCTCTTCCTGAAGTCACTATTCCATCGGAAGAATTCAACATAGAAGCCAGTTTGGAAGAACAAACACTTCCTCCTATAGAAGACCTGCCTTCCGTCGACGAAACTCCTTCACCACCACAAAACTCCACTCCAATTCCTGAAGTTGCGAGCGGAATGGCAGGTCTGGCCGCGCTCGCTGCGAGCACCGCTTCAAGTCACAATCCTTCTTCAAGTCAGATGGACATTCAAACCTTAGCCGATTCAGCTATGTCTGCGCCGGGTGAAGGAACCGAAGTAGATACACTCGCGCCCCCTGCTCCTATTACGAATGAACAAACACCAAGTGACACAAACATCACGCATCCTCGTCTGTTGCCGATTAAGGAAGCAATCGATGCAGGAAAGCTTGAAGATGCAGACAATCTGTTAGCTGATATCCGTCGTAACCTTGTTCAAGAAGGCGATGAAAACACGCCAGAATTAGCAGAGCTAACAGCCTTAGCAGGAGATCACGCAGCCGCATCAGGTCGCCCGGGCGGTGCCAAATGGTTGTGGCGTTTAGCGCTTCAGAGGTTTGGGGAAGCAGACGCGATTGAAACAAACGCTGCCCGCGCAGTTTCAGAACGCCTTCGCCAATTTGATCATTAAGACTGAATCAGACAAGTTAGAATTGAAAACCATTACGCCGACAAGGCTTTCCCTTGTCGGCGTAATTACAATCAAGAAGAAAATTTAGCTAAACAATCCGTTTGGTTAGAACGTGGAGAGCTTTAATGGCCGAAATATTCACCGTCTCAGGAATTTTTACTCTACTCATGCTGCTGGCCCTGCAAGCAGTATTGGGCTTTGATAATCTTCTATACATTTCCATCGAATCTAAACGCGTTGGAGAAGAAAAAGCCTCAATGGTTAGACGTTGGGGTATTGGCCTTGCCATGCTCTTCCGAATTGTATTGCTCATTATAATAGTGAACTTATTCGGTTTGCTGGCAGAACCCCTCTTCAACTTAACCATGACGGGTTTTATCGAAGGTGTATTTAATCTCCAGGCTCTAGTGACCCTCGCTGGTGGAGCATTCATCATCTACACAGCAATCAAAGAGATTTCGCACCTTATGATCGTTGATCATATTGAACACACAGAAGGGCAAAACAAAAAATCAGTGGCGCAAGCTATTTCAATGATTGTTGCTATGAATTTGGTGTTTTCATTTGACTCAATCTTATCTGCAATGGCTATCGCCAATACAAAAACACCAACAGGTGAAACAGAATATCAAGTGTGGATTATGGCTGTTGCCATCATTGCATCTGGTATTGTGATGATACTGATGGCAGATTACGTAGCAGAGTTCCTTAAAAAGAACCGCATGTATGAAATCATGGGACTATTTATTTTGTTCCTTGTGGGAGTTTTGCTGGTTTCCGAGGGCGGGCACCTAGCTCACTTGAAATTGTTTGGCCACGAAATAGAAGCAATGTCCAAATCAACATTCTATCTTGTTATCGTTGTACTGGTCATCACAGATGTCATTCAGACAAAATACCAAAAACGACTTTGGGCAATGAGAGAGAAAGAACTCTTGGGTGAAAACCCAGCCGAAGTCGTCGATAGCGTACATAAAGCTTAATTGAGCTAACGTAACAAACAGCCCAAAGAACAAACAAATACTGGGCTGTTTGTTATGAATATAAAAAATTCTATTCTTCTAGTATCACTCAAATAGAACCAACCACTCTAGAGTATAAACAAAAAGCAACACAAATTTAACTTTGAATTGTTATATCCCTTGCCCAATCGCCGAAGTGAGAAGCGGCTAATCAAAATGGGAGGTCAATCAGGTCTATCAACCTGCATTGAATACTGAGGGAATATCATGATTAAGAATCTTCTATGCGCCACGAGCGTGGCAGCATCGCTTTGCCTTGTTGGTTGTAGTGACGACTACGAAACCCCAAACAAAACCAAAATTAAAGCTGCAATGGCTGAATGGTCACGTGATGCTATTATTGACGACTTGCGCAATCTATCATGTGACAATCTCGGCAAAGGAAAATTCTACTGCTCATTTGATATTTCATATATCGGCGCACAAACAGAACACATGGAAAAGTGCTTCTTCTCTGGCGCTTCCGAACTTACAATTCGTAATAGCTCTAGCTGTTACTAACCTTTCACAACCCGATCGATTTCACAGCCAAACAACGCCCCTCAAAAGATAAATATGCAAAGGGGGCGACAAATTCATTTTTTCTGATATATTGCACTGCAGCATAACAGGAAAAATAGCGATGACTGAGAATTTTACCTCCCCATTACAAGCTGTTCAGGGTCTCACTTCCAGCGAACTACCTCGCCTTTACAGCGAAGCTGCCAAAGCTGCCAAAGCATTCTATGACCACGCATTAAAGTCTGTTACGCCGCGGATCGCTCCAAATGGAAAAATAGATCGCAAACTCATGGGTATAGAGCAGCGAGCGTCGCATGGCCTTGGTTGGATGTGCGCGTACGCAGAAACACTTGCTCAAACCGCAAATTGGGCTGAACGCCTCTCTAACGATGGCGCATTTGGCGAAGCAGATGCTCTATTGAGTCAAATCCTTTTCTCTGAATACCTAAAACAATTATCAAGCGGAATCCCTATGACGCAGTGCGAAATGGTGCGCTCGGCCGATCTAGGAATTTCACTTGAAACTGTATCTACTTTTCTTTCGGACCCTGCCGTCTCTGTTCTTATTTCCAATGGTGATACGCCAATGGTACGCTCGCGGGCCGCTGAGCTAATTAAGAATGCTCAAGGACAGGCAACGGTAGAAAATACTGGGCTTGATGAAACCATGTCTATGGTACGAGATCAGTTCAAAAAATTTGCTGATGAAAAAGTCGTTCCTTTCGCTCATGAATGGCACCTAAAAGACGAACTCATTCCAATTTCAATCGTCAATGAAATGTCGGAACTTGGGGTGTTCGGCCTGACCATACCAGAAGAATTTGGCGGCTTTGGCATGGGTAAACTAGCCATGTGTGTTGTATCGGAAGAGCTTTCGCGCGGATACATTGGCGTCGGTTCTTTGGGGACACGCTCAGAAATCGCAGCGGAACTAATATTGAACGGCGGAACTCAAGCTCAAAAAGAAAATTTCTTACCTAAAATCGCGTCTGGTGAAATTCTACCGACCGCAGTGTTTACTGAACCCAATACAGGATCTGACTTAGGCGCATTGCGAACTCGCGCTGAATTAGATGGTGATCATTGGAAAATTACAGGTAATAAAACTTGGATTACACACGCTTCAAGATCAGATCTTATGACTGTGCTTGCCCGCACAAAACCGGATACGGACGACTTTAGAGGCCTATCCATGTTCCTAGCGGAAAAACCACGCGGATCAGACGAAAACCCCTTCCCTGCAAATGGAATGACAGGCGGCGAGATTGAGGTTCTTGGGTATCGCGGCATGAAAGAATATGAGCTCGGCTTTGACTCTTTTGAAGTGCCTCAAGAAAACCTACTGGGTGGTGAAGATGGCGACGGAATGGGCTTCAAGTACCTCATGGCCACATTTGAAGGCGCTCGTATCCAGACCGCGGCGCGAGCTATAGGGACAGCTCAAGCCGCTTTAGAGTTAGGTCTTCAATATGCTATTGATCGTCAACAATTTGGTGGCCCTATATTCGATTTCCCACGCGTTCAAGACAAACTAGTGATGATGGCCGCTGAACTCGTTGGTGTGCGCCAGCTTACCTATTTTTCTGCTCATCAGAAAGATAGCGGCAAACGCTGCGACCTTGAAGCAGGTATGGCGAAACTTATAGGTGCGCGCGTCGCATGGGCCGCTGCAGACAATGCTTTGCAAATTCATGGCGGTAACGGCTTCGCACTTGAATACCCTATCAGCCGCGTTTTATGCGATGCTCGCATACTCAACATTTTTGAAGGCGCAGGCGAAGTTCAAGCCATGGTAATCGCTCGACGTTCAATCGAAGAACACCTAAAAGCGAACAACTAAAACCAACTTTGTTCCCCCAAAACAAAAGCCTCAATTACTTAATTGAGGCTTTTGCTTGTATTTAGATTGTCACTTCAAAATGGCTAAGCTGCAGTTTCACCATGTGTTGCCGCATCAAGCCCTTGCTCTTCAGCCTGCGCGTCAACTCTAAGCGGAGTTATCAATTTTACACCAAAAAGAATAACTATAGATGCAATTAGTGACCAAGCACACACGGCCAACACTCCGATAGCCTGCACAGTGAAGGCATCAAGAGCTGTTTCTCCTTCATTGAGCCCTGGTGCCATTGGGCCCAACGTTGCCAAGAACGGCAAAATCAATGTTCCCAATATTCCGCCAACACCGTGCACGGCAAACACGTCGAGACTATCGTCAATCTTAAGCTTTACGCGGATCAAGTTGATTGCGGCATAACAAACAAATGCAGCTAAAACACCTATAATCAGAGCACCTGCAGGTCCAACTGAGCCCGCTGCTGGCGTTATCGTGGCTAGACCCGCAACCATACCTGTCGCAATACCAACCAATGTTGGTTTTCCAAACTGTTTCCACTCTATCAACATCCATACAAAGGCCGCCGTCGCAGCTGATGTGTGCGTCACAATCATTGCACGCGCAGCGTCACCATTGGCACCAAGCGCAGATCCTGCATTGAAGCCAAACCAACCAACCCAAAGCATTGCAGCTCCGATCATTACGAAGGCTGGATTGTGTGGAGGATGGATATCTTTTCCAAATCCCTGACGTTTGCCCATCATAATTACAAAGACGAGAGACGAGATACCGGCAGTCGCGTGAACAACAAGCCCACCAGCAAAATCACGAACACCCATGTCGGCCAACCAGCCACCACCCCATACCCAGTGGGTAACTGGTGCATAAACAATGAGCAGCCACACAGCACTGAATAGTAAGACAGCTAGGAAGTTCACCCGTTCCACATAAGCACCAACGATAAGCGCTGGAGTGATGATGGCAAAAGTCATTTGGAACATAAAGAACAGACCTTCAGGGATTGTTCCAGACATTGTGTCGGCACCGACGCCACCCAAAAATGCTTTGGACAACCCACCCCAGATTTGCCCCATTCCTTCGGCAGCTCCATTTCCATCGGCAAATGCGATTGAATATCCAGCTACGAGCCATAAAACTGACATTAAGCAAGCAATAGCAAAGCACTGCATCAAAACCGACAGGACATTAATTCTCTGCACCAACCCACCATAAAAGAGAGCTAAGCCAGGCAAAGTCATAAATAAAACTAAAGCTGTTGCTGTTAAAATCCACGCTGTATCACCAGTGTCAGCGTGTGCCGGAAATCCAGCCAAAAGAAAAACAGGCGCTATTACGCCCAACCGCGAAACTGTACGCAGCATACCATTCGTTCTGCCCATCGTTGAGCCTCCCTATTTTCCCTCCTCGTCGAGGGTTGCTCTCAGGCAGAGAAGAAGAGAGGAATCGTCAAGTCCTATACGCACTTTTGGACCAAATCCTATCAAAACGATCTATTTTTAGACAGTCTGCATAAAATTTAACCACTAGAGGCAATGGGACAATGATTGAAATTAAATCTAATACTCGCCACCAAATCTATTATGAGTTAGGTTGCTAACCATGACTATGACACTCAGCATTCTATTATATATCGCTATAGCAGCAGTTTTCGGTATCCTCGTAGCCGGACTCATAAGCTTAAATACAGATTCCAAGTCAGGAAAAGCAGCCTCCCGCTCCAATAAACTCATGAGAATTAGAGTTATCGCTCAGGCAATTGCCGTTGCAATCCTTGTTGCTATTGGATTTGCAAATGGAGTTATCGGATAGGCTTCGTTTTTCCACGAAGTATTTTAGCTATATGAGCCGCGTTAGATCGTCGCACAAATCATAATTCACAAGGTAGAAGTGAATGGTAAAACTCAATAAAATTTACACGCGCACTGGTGACAAGGGGACTACAGGCCTCGCGACTAGAGATCGCGTCAAAAAATATGATCTGCGCGTTCGAGCCTATGGCGCAATCGATGAAGCAAATTGCACGATTGGCCTTGCCCGCCTTCACATCGGCCAGCACGCTCAACTTTCAAAATCACTAGAGCGCATTCAAAATGACATGTTTGATTTGGGTGCTGATCTCGCTACGCCCGAACCTGAAAATAGCGAAAAACTTGAATGGGAACCCCTACGTATCGTGGATTCTCAAGTCAAATGGCTCGAATCTGAAATTGACCGCATGAACGCAGACATCCCCCCTCTCGATAGCTTCGTGTTGCCGGGCGGCACGCCCTTGGCCGCACATTTACATATGGCGCGAACTGTTACTCGACGGGCTGAAACATTGGTCGCAGAACTTAATGACAAGGACAGCGAAATTGTAACTCCCGCTGCACTTTCTTATGTAAATCGCTTGTCAGACTTTCTTTTTGTCGCTGCCCGTCGTGCAAACGGAAATGGCGAACAGGATGTTAAGTGGGTTCCGGGCGCAAATAGATAGCAGTTAGACTGCCCCTAAGTGATCTTGACGCAGAGCAGCATAAATCTTACGCCTAATCGTTGAAACATGTATCGGGACCAGCCTCGAGAATTAAATAAATGTGGTTTATCCACGCTAACCAATAGATTACCGGAGACGCCTAGATGAAGGTTCTCGTACCCGTCAAAAGGGTTATTGATTATAATGTAAAGCCACGCGTAAAGCCTGACCAAACTGGTGTAGACCTTGCGAACGTGAAAATGTCCATGAACCCATTCTGTGAGATCGCTGTTGAAGAAGCAGTACGTCTTAAAGAAAAAGGCATTGTGACAGAAATCGTTGTCGTTTCTATCGGTGTTGCACAAGCACAAGAAACTCTTCGTACAGCTCTAGCTATGGGTGCTGACCGCGGTATTCTCATCACCGCTGAAGGTGATGTTGAGCCACTAGCAGTTGCTAAAATTTTGAAAGCAGTTGCTGACGAAGAACAACCAGGCCTGATCCTGCTTGGTAAGCAAGCAATCGATAACGACAACAACCAAACTGGACAGATGCTGGCAGCTCTTCTTGACTGGCCGCAAGGTACTTTTGCTTCAGAAGTTGTTGTTGAAGACGGTAAAGTCAACGTAACACGTGAAATCGACGGCGGTTTACAGACAGTGGCTCTTGAAGGCCCAGCTGTTGTAACGACTGACCTTCGTTTGAATGAGCCACGTTATGCGTCTCTTCCGAACATCATGAAAGCGAAGAAGAAACCTATCGACACAAAAGAAGCAGCTTCTTTCGGTGTTGATATTTCTCCGCGCCTAACAGTGTTGAAAGTGACTGAACCTGCCGAGCGTGAAGCTGGTGAGAAGGTCGAAGATGTTGCAACACTTGTATCAAAACTTAAAGCTGCAGGAGCACTATAATGGCTGTTCTAGTAATTGCAGACCACAATAACGCGTCTCTAAACGATGCTACAAACAAAACAGTAACTGCTGCAAAAACATTCGGTGAAATCGATGTTCTAGTTGCTGGTGAAGGCGCTGGCGCTGTTGCAGAAGCTGCAGCAAAAATCGATGGTGTCCGTAAAGTTCTTCACGCTGATGGCGCGCCATACAAAACTCAGCTTGCCGAAGCAATGGAAGCTCTCGTGACTCCGCTTATGGCAAATTACGACGCTGTGTTCGCACCTGCAACAACAACAGGTAAAAACATCGCTCCCCGTATTGCTGCTAAGCTTGATGTTATGCAACTTTCTGACATCACAGCAGTTGTTGATACAGACACATTTGAGCGCCCAATTTATGCAGGTAACGCCATTCAGACTGTTAAATCGTCTGACGCAAAGAAAGTCGTAACTGTTCGTTCAACTGCTTTTGAAGCTGCTGCGGACACTGGTTCAGCTTCTGTTGAGACAATCGATGCAGCTGCAGGACCATTCAAATCGAGCTTCGTATCAGAAGACTTATCAGTTTCTGATCGTCCTGAACTTACATCAGCTAAACGTATTGTGTCTGGTGGACGTGCTCTTGGATCAGAAGAAGACTTCGAGAAATACATGTTCCCGCTTGCTGATAAACTAGGCGCAGCTGTGGGTGCTTCTCGTGCGGCTGTTGACGCTGGCTATGCTCCAAACGACTACCAAGTTGGTCAAACGGGTAAAGTTGTAGCGCCAGAGCTTTACATCGCTGTTGGTATCTCAGGTGCAATCCAGCACTTAGCAGGTATGAAAGACTCCAAAATCATTGTTGCAATCAACAAAGATGAGGAAGCTCCAATCTTCCAGATCGCTGATTACGGCTTGGTTGCCGATCTCTTCAGCGCAGTTCCAGAACTGACAGACGCTGTATAAACACTCTTCAACTATGTGTTTTTCAAACGCCACCCTTTTATTAGGGTGGCGTTTTTTATTACTCAGCGTAATATTATATTTCTTCTGATTTACAAATCAGCATTAAATGATATATCTTTTATGTGTATCGTAAATATTGCATTGATTTATATCAACAATTTGGTGAACCAAAAGGCATTGGGCATGAGTACTATCGAAACAGTTGGCGTAATCGGCGCTGGCCAAATGGGTAACGGGATCGCACACGTGTGCGCATTGGCAGGTTACAATGTTCTGCTCAACGATGTTTCTCAAGATCGTATCGATGCTGCCGTCAACGTCATCTCCAAGAATTTGACCCGCCAAGTTAGCAAAGAGGTCATCTCTCAACAGGATATGGACCTTGCATTAGAGCGCATTGGTTCCGGTCTTCCACTTGATAGACTTTCCGAAGCAGATATCGTGATAGAAGCAGCGACGGAAAAGGAAGATATCAAAGCTCAAATTTTCAGAGATGTAACACCATATTTGAAAGATAGTGCGATCTTAGCGACAAACACTTCTTCAATCTCTATTACCCGTCTTGCGTCCGCATCTGATCGTCCAGAACGCTTTGTTGGTGTTCATTTTATGAACCCAGTTCCGGTTATGAAACTGGTTGAAATTATTCGAGGGCTAGCAACAAGCCAGGAGACTTATGACACCTCTGCTCAATTTGTCGATAAATTAGGTAAAACCCTTACCAACTCAGAAGACTTTCCAGCCTTTATAGTCAATCGCATCCTTATGCCGATGATCAACGAAGCGGTTTATACCTTATATGAAGGCGTAGGTTCAGTAGAATCCATCGATACAAGCATGAAATTAGGTGCAAACCACCCTATGGGCCCGCTAATGCTTGCTGATTTCATCGGTTTAGATACATGCCTATCCATCATGCAAGTGCTTCATGATGGCCTTGCTGATACTAAGTATAGACCCTGCCCATTGCTCGTAAAATATGTTGAAGCTGGATGGCTTGGACGTAAAACCAATCGCGGTTTCTACGACTATCGTGGAGAAAATCCTGTTCCTACACGGTAGAGTTTAAACAAACTTCGCCTCTATAAAGCTACAATATTTAAACCATTCTCCTGTATGCCTCAATAGAACTAGTGTCTGTTGAGGTGACCCATGCTTGGTCAAGTTTTTGATAAATTTCGTCCATTTTTAAAATCCACATCTGGATCTGTAGCCCCTATTGTCGGGTTGTCTTTGCTTGGAATTATCATCATTGCCGGCGGTGGCGTCGACTTCAAGCGGGCACAAAGCGCCAAAACACATACACAAAACGCAACTGATGCCGCAGTCTTGGCAGCCGCTAGAAATTACATACTCGATAGTGAAAGCGACGCAAAAGAAAGAAAGAAAAACGCAAGAAAAGTTGCAAAAGACTACCTTCAAGCAAATCTGGTTGCTTCGGGAGGCACATTTAATAAAGCCAATATCAAATTGGAATTTAAAAAAGACGGCGAAATTGTTGGAACGACAACTACGAATATAGACATGTATTTTGGTGGTTTGATCGGACGTCCCACCCAAAAAATCAGTTCTGTCTCAGCCGCGCAAGCAGGTGCTGGTAGCAAGGTAGAAATCGTTCTTGCTTTAGACAACTCTACCTCAATGTTTGAATCTGGCCGCATGACCATGATGCGGAGCGCAGCCAAAGACTTTGTGGACATCTTGTTTGATAAAGCACCATCCAATAATTCAGTCAAAATTGGTGTCGTTCCATGGGCCGCGACTGTAAATATCAATTCTGAAAAACCGGGAAAATGGAATAAGGCAAATGGCTCCAACACTGCTGTTGGTGATGCAGGCGCACAAACCATTCCCAAAGCGCCATTCCAAAACAGACGCAAATACTTAAACGAGCCTTGGGAGTATTCCGGAAATTATTCTCAAGCGGAACTCAACAACGATTTTGCTCCAGTCGAATGGCGCGGTTGCATTAGCGCCGCAAAAAATGAACGTCGCGTAGACAATGCAGGCAATGTTCTTTCTCCTTTGGACGATTCAATTCCGTCCGGACAAAAGTGGCCAGCCCTTCAAATAGAACCGGATATGTGGGGCCAGTGGGTGGCCTATGATTACGTATCTTCTGGCGGCGGTGGCGGCGGTGGCGGAACCCCATCCCCCTCACCTCCACCGGTAGGAAATCAAACTAACTTTGGACCATTGGAACAACTTCCAAAATCCAATGATGATCTTTTGGATCAACTCTTGAATTATGCTGCCAAAGTCGACCCAATCAAACCAGATGGTGGAAAATCAGGTGCATGTACCAATCTAAATGACTGGTCCGTCAAAAACAAAACCGAGTGCGAACTCAACGACAATTATAAACAACCTAGAAAACAAGACTGCACATGGCCAGGTTCGTCATGCCGCGTCATGAGATGTCAACAATGGCACTCTCAATGGGGTATGGATGGGCTAAAAAATGCCTATGTGCCTTTTGATCTTCCGTGTAGCGATAACTGGCAAAAAATCCAAACAGACAATGTTTTAGCATGTGTATCCGACCCCAATGAGTTCCAGTATTGGAAAGATGGTGGTCAAGCATGCAATTGGTTGCCAGAGGAAGATTTTACTCCCTGGGATGCACCCAAGCCTGTTACGGGACCCAATATGAATTGCCCGACAGCGATGCTAGGAATGTCTGGCAACCGTCCTCAAATCATCGACAAATTAAACCACATGTACCCCGCCCCTGGCGGAACTCATGCCGATGTTGGTCTTATGTGGAGTTACCGCATGATGTCGCCAAAAGCAGGTTGGACCAAAATGTTTGGGTATCCAAACAAACAGAGCCCAACAGAGTTCAACAATACGAATACGAAAAAAATGATGGTCCTTCTAACGGATGGAAAAAACGATGCTCCATTCCATTTTGAAGGATATTATGGGTGTAATGAAGCTTGGGATCCAAATTGGCCAGGCTCGGGTCGAGGCTTCGCTGGCGATTGTGAAATCGCCGACGGTATTCAAAACTTGAGCAAGAAAAGCCTCGATAATTTGATGCTAGATGCCTGTAAAACTATTCGTGACTCAGGTGTGGAATTATACACAATTGCTGTGGACCTCGATCTCGTTGATCCCGCGGAAAAAGATGCGATTGATCTGCTGTCAAAATGTGCTGGACAATCTGACCGCGCATTCAACATTACATCCGGTCAGCTTGATGATACTTTCCAACAGCTTGCAATCGGCGTTCTTCGTCTAACCAAGTAAATTTCATTGAGATGCGATTTCTCGAACAAGGGCAATCGCATTTTCGCTAGACCAATCTGCACCACCGGCAAACCGCGCCTTCTCCTCACCCGAGCGATTGTAGATGATTGTCGTAGGCATGCCCTTGGCGCTCGTGTCGTAAGCAATGCCGTAAGATTTATCAAAATAGAAATCTAACGCACCACTCGTCCAGTCTTTAAGTGCTTTGCGAGAGTTTTCTCTATTATGGTCACGATCCACAGCCACAGCGACGACGCGAACTCCGTCATCTTTAACTGCTTGCTGCAATCGCCCCAATGATGGCATTTCTTCTTCACATGGAGGACATGCTTCAAACCAAATATTGAGAACAACAACTTCACCTTTAAAATCTTGAAGGGTTACACGCCCCCCTTCGGCGTTATCAAATTCACCTACTGGTGCCATGCGCCCAGATGTAATCTCTAGACTTGCTAAATCACCTTTTGCAAAGCGCTTTAAACTTGATCCACCAAACATTGGTTGGCTACCAGCAGAAAAGAGTGCAATAAGAACAAATACTACACCAACAACCAACATTGCGGGTATGCCAAATCGAGTAATGGCTTTAGGCATGATCGCAAACTCCTACATAAGACAACGAGACTTCAACTGAATATGACCAGCAAGCCAGACAATAAAAGCTCAGATACGCCTTCCAACACTAAAGGACAAGAGATGTGGGGTGGACGATTCAGCGCAAAGCCGGATGCGGTAATGGAAGCTATCAATGCATCCATTGACGTAGACCAACGTTTGGCTGAAGAAGATGTCGCTGGCTCAATAGCACATGCGAAAATGCTGGCTGCTCAAGACATAATTTCCGAAGATGATCTAACAGCTATTCTTGGTGGTTTAGATACTGTGATCGCTGAAATCAGAGAAGGCAAATTTGCTTACTCAAAAGCGCTTGAAGATATTCACATGAATATTGAAGCGCGCCTGAAAGAACTGATCGGGGAACCAGCTGGCCGTTTGCACACAGCCCGTTCTCGGAATGACCAAGTTGCCACAGACTTCCGCCTATGGGTCAAAACATCTTGCTCAACACGTCTCGACCAGATTGAAAACCTTATGCGGGCACTGTTGGGGCAAGCTGAGAAACATGCTGATTGGGTGATGCCCGGTTTCACACATTTGCAAACTGCACAACCCGTCACCGTTGGTCATCACCTGATGGCATATGTAGAAATGTTTTCTCGTGACTTTTCGCGCTTTGCCGATGCAATCCACCGCATGGATGAAAGCCCGCTTGGTGCCGCTGCCTTGGCTGGTACGGGCTTTCCAACAAACAGAGAAATGACAGCCAGCGAGCTAGGCTTTGATCGCCCTATGGCAAATTCACTCGACGCAGTATCAGCACGTGATTTCACGATTGAAAGTCTATCTTCCATTGCTATCTGCGCGCAGCACCTTTCAAGACTAGCAGAAGAACTGGTCATCTGGTCATCTGCACCCTTCTCTTTCGTGCGCATGTCGGATGCTTGGTCAACTGGCTCATCCATAATGCCGCAAAAGCGCAACCCTGATGCCGCCGAACTTGTACGCGCCAAAACAGGTCGCGCAAACGGATCGCTTATCGCCATGCTAACCGTCATGAAAGGCCTTCCTCTGGCCTATTCCAAAGATATGCAGGACGACAAACAAATCGTGTTTGAAGCTTTTGATAGTCTGGACCTCTCATTGCAAGCTATGACTGGCATGATTGAAACGATGGTCTTCAATAAAGACAATTTAGCTGAAGCCGCATCAGGTGGCTTCTCTACAGCTACTGATCTTGCTGACTGGCTAGTTAGAGAATTGAATATTCCTTTCCGCGAAGCACACCACATCACAGGCGCAAGTGTAAAAGCGGCGGAAGACAAAAATGTTCAACTTTGGGATCTGTCATTAGAAGAATTGCAGAGCATTGAACCCCGTATCACCAAAGACATTTTTGATGTATTGAGTGTAGATGCATCTGTTGCAAGCCGCCAAAGTTATGGCGGAACTGCACCAGTTAGAGTAAGAGAGCAAATATCCCTGTGGAAGGAGCGCTTAGCATGAAACCTGTAAAAATTCTTTTGGGGCTAACGACCCTCGCATTGGTGTCAGCTTGTGGCCTAAAGGGAGACCTGGAACGCCCGGAACCACTATTTCAGGAAAAACCTGAACCAGTTGCTGTGCCAGAACCAGTACAATCAGTTGAACCGCAAGCTATCGAAGAAGAAGTTCCAGATGATGAGCTTCTCGGCGGTCCGGACGACGACTAAATCTACTAAAACTTTAGATGCATAATCTTCAGCCCTGATTATGCACCTTGATATGAGATACCAAGACTACAATGCACCATTTTAACTACGTAGATGGCCGCCTACATTGTGAAGGCGTTCCATTGGAAGATATCGCGCGCGAAGTCGGGACCCCAACTTACGTGTATTCGACCGCAACATTAGAACGTCACTATAAAGTGCTTTCCGAAGCTTTTGATGGATCTAAATACCTCATTGCCTATTCGGTAAAAGCCTGCGGAAATATAGGCGTGGTATCTACCTTGGCAAAACTAGGCGCTGGGGCAGACGTGGTTTCAGGTGGAGAACTGGCTAAAGCTCTTCATGCTGGAATTCCTGCGGAGAAAATCGTATTCTCTGGGGTTGGTAAAACACGTGCAGAACTAACTGCCGCTCTTGAAGCTGGTATTCACCAATTCAATGTTGAAAGCTTCCCTGAAATGGAACGCCTCAACGAGATAGCCATGAGTCTTGGCAAAAAGGCACCTATTGCATTTCGCGTAAATCCACACGTTGATGCGGGAGGGCACGCAAATATTTCAACGGGTGGAGCCGAGCACAAATTTGGCATTGCATGGCATGAAGCGGGTGAGATGTACGCCCAAGCTGCTGCCATGGAGGGTATCAATCCTGTTGGTGTTGATGTTCACATTGGTAGCCAAATCATGGATGTAGAACCAATGCGGATTGCCTTTGAAAAGGTAGTGACGCTCGTGCGCGAGCTTCGTGAGCAAGGCATAAATATTCAGCGCATGGATTTGGGCGGCGGACTAGGTATCCCGTATTCTCCGAAAGACAACCCAGACTCCCCTGCCAAATACGCACAAATGATCCGAGAAGTTAAACAAGGGATCGATGTTCAACTTATTCTAGAGCCTGGTCGCATGATTGCAGGAAATGCCGGCGTTATGCTGGCAAATGTTGAGTATGTAAAAGAACGTGATGGCCGAACATTTGTTATTCTAGATTCAGGGATGAACGATCTAGCCCGCCCTGCTTTGTATGACGCTACTCATGAAATCAATCTGCTGAATGAACCAGCAGCAGATGCGAGCCTAAAGCCAGTAGATATTGTTGGACCAGTGTGTGAAACGACTGATCGTTTTGAAGAAGCGCGTCCAATGCCGCCGCTTAAGCAAGATGACAAAATCGCATTTATGTCAGCTGGGGCCTATGGTGCCGTTCTTTCATCACAATATAATGCCAGACCTTTAGCAGCAGAAGTGATTGTGAATGGCGATTCCTACAGCGTTGTCCGTCCTCGTCCATCTTACGAGGATATTATCGCTTTAGAAAACCAGCCGAGCTGGATAGAGTAGATGAAAGATATATAGAGGTTTAAAGGTTCTTTGACAGGCGCAGAACGTATTCGTCGAATGATAGAAACCACGCATGGGCGGCTAAAATGGCTCGCTTATGTGTCTGCATTTGGTGGTTTTGCGCTTGTTTTAAGTGTTTGGTTTATCTTGTCACTCGTAGGCTTGATAGATCTACTCACTCCCAAACTTCGTGCCGCCTCAACGCTTTCAATTTTACTATTATCTGCATTCCTTTTTGTTCGTGGGCTAAAGAAGTACAAAAAGCCCAAAAGAGAAGAAGCAATCAACAAGGTCGACTCGCTATCAGAGATGCGCCCAGCATCATCGCTTGTCGACGTTCCTGTGCGGCCTCATTCAAAAGCTGCTTCTTTATGGGCGGCCCACAAGCAACGCATTGATGAAGAAGCCAGTACACTAAAATCCCCGTCTTTGTTTTCAAAAGCGCGCTCAATAGATCCCCTATTCCTGCGGTTTTTAACTCCGTTGGCACTAATTGCCGCCGCTATTTTTGCAAATGATGCAGCCATTCCGCGTATTCAGTCATCTTTTCGTGCTGATTTTGGAACATTGGTGGGCGCAGATGACTTAACTGCGCAAGCTTGGGTGACACCTCCTGCTTACACTGGTCAGGCACCGTTTGATGTACCTACGAATGAAACTTTCAGTGCGCCCGCCGGATCAGAATTCACTATTCGCGTTGACACACACGGCAAACCTAAACTGAAATTGCATTATTCAGACGAAACCAAAACGCTACCTCTCACACGCGGAGAAGATGGCACATACGAAACCAAACTAATTTTGGATCTTGATGAAGTTGTGGCTGAAATAGATTGGTGGGGTACGCGTGCAAGCTATGAAATAAAATCAAGTGTAGACCAGTTTCCATCAATCAAATTCACCAAATACCCAACCGTTGATGAAAATGATCGAACTGCATTTGAATGGGAAGCAGAAGATGATTATGGCATCACTCAGGTTGAGCTTTTCCTTCGTTTATCCAAACCCAAAAACGGAGAAGAAAATCTCTCAGATAGGATTGTTTTAGATCTGTCTGGTATTGAACCTTTGACAGCAAGTAATTCAGTTGCTCTCAATTTAACACGGCACAAATGGGCTGGACTTCCTGTCATAGCACACCTACGCGCAATTGATGCTGCCGGCCAGATTACTCAGTCCCGCGAAGCTGTGTTCAATCTACCGGAAAAACTCTTCCTTCAACCTATGGCGAAGGCCGCCATGGAAGTGAGAAATGTTGTTTTGCGCGATTGGAATGAATACGCTCCTCTTCCGGACAACTTTGACCAAATAATGGATGAAAGCGGCATTGTTGATGTAACACCATCAAGACTCGAACAAGCACCTGCAGATATAAAACGTGCAGCAATAATGCTCGAAGCTCTCACCCACGAACCTGATAGTTATTTCAATGACCCCATTATCTATCTCGGACTTCGACAAGCAAAACATGTTCTTTCAACAGCTGATTCCAAGCCCAATGCAGATAAATCAGAAGGCATTTTATGGTCTGTTGCCATGCGGGCTGAATATGGCTCATTAGCTGATGCAGCTCGCGCCTTAGAAGCAGCCCAAAAAGCTTTAGAGGCCGCCCTGCGTGATGGAGCTTCTGAGGAAGAAATAAGGCGTTTAATGAATGCTTATCGTCAAGCTGTGCAGAATTATGTAGATATGCGAATGGCCGAAGCGATACGGCGCGGTGTATCTCCTGAAACGCTTGATGGAGAAAGCGGCGGCGAACCCCAATTAGGCGGTTCAGACCTCGAAAAAATGCTAGATAAGTTGGCAAGCCTCGCCGAGACTGGCGCAAGAGATCAGGCACGTCAGTTATTGTCAGACATGAGTGACCTGCTAGATCGCATGAAAAACCTTCAGCTCAGCCAAGGTGGTGAAGGAAGCGACCCATTAGGCAACCCTCAAAGCGATGCAATGTCCAAAGCGCTTGAGGAACTTGCAGAAGAGTTAAGAGATCAACGAGACCTTACTGATGATACCCGTCAAGAAATGCGGGATCAACAAAATAGTCAAAATGGACAACCTCAAGGTAGTCAATCATCACAACAAGGCAACCAAAGTTCAGACCTTGCTGATCGCCAACAAGAATTGGCCGAACGCGAGTTGAAACGTCCTGGCGGAGGATCTCAAAACGGTGTCGAAGAAACCCCATCCATGCCTCCCGGAGCCGGAAGTATGGATCAAAACGGCGAGTACGAGATGGATGCCGAAGGTTTTGCGAAAACACCCCAAGGAGACGCTCTTGAAGAGGCAAAGAGAGCACAGGAACGCGCCGCTGAAGCCCTCACAAAAGGAGATTTGGAAGGTGCTGCACGTCATCAGCGCGATGCTGAACAGGCACTTGCCCGCGCTGCGACAGAACTCGCTGCAAGAGCAGATAAAATGCGCGAAGCGGAAGGCACAAATCAAGCAAGCCAGCAGCAGGCGGATAACGCAGACCCCTTAGGCCGCCCATCGGGTTCTGGAGTCGTAGGAGATGGAAATGAAGTGAAAGTCCCTGAGCTATTAGATCGTCAGCGAGCCCATGAAATATTGGAAGAGTTGCGCAGACGTTCAGCAGAATCAGGGCTCACCAAAGAAGAGATGGAATATCTCCTAAGGCTACTTAAGCGCTTCTAGGTGAACCATTCGCTTTTTCATTGATCGCCATCAGATGTTTTCCGCAATGTGCTTTCTTGAGGTGAAGGCATGGAATAAAAGCCAACAATAAATCCCGATAAATTTGGCTGAATCTTCTATATAGATCACGTAATTTTCTATAGAATGCAAAACAACATCAGTTCCCATCGAAATGCCAAAACCGACAAGAGAAATCGCCAATAAACCGAAATAATTTTCTCTCATCTGTTTGAAATATATCAACAAAAAAACTCCCAGAGCGAGCATATCCAACCCAAGGATCAAGTTTTGAGGAATTCCAATTGATGGAAAGAAATTTTCATGCAGACGGAATGCATCATCAAGTGTCAGCCACCCCGTCAAAAGCCCACCAAACAAAGCATAAATTGCCAGGTTTTGATTTTCTTTTTTTTGAAACAAGACAAACGCTGTAAACATTAAGATTGCGGCTGTCCCAGCCCACAGCATTATTCCTAAGTCAGACACCATCCCATAATATGTACTGCAACATGATCCGACTTCTTCGATCGCCGTCATCGTGTCCATAAACATCAATTTGGGCTCAAAAAACGGCTGAAATATTACTGCAGACAGAAAAAAAATTGGTGCCGCTGTTAGAATGACTGGAAAGAAAAACTCTCTTTTCATAAAATCCCTACTTAATAAACTCGGCTCAAATGTGCTGACTCAAGATAAAACAGTTAAATAATAATATGATATGAAAAAGAAGAATGCACAATAACGTCCGAATACGGATTGTTTTATGTTTTCCTAGGCTGCGTCACTGTCCAGTTTAAGAATTTGGACAAGCGCATTTGCGTCCACTGGTTTCGTGAGAATTCCATCAAAACCTACTGAATTATATTCTTCAATGTGATCTGGAAGAGCATTCGCGGTGAAAGCTATATAACGAACACCTGTCCGGCCCGTATTTTTGTCGATCTCCCGCATGGCCTTCATTGTTTGAATTCCATCAATTTCCGGCATTTGGATATCTAACATCACCACATCAAAAGAAGTTTTTTCATACACTGAAAGTGCTTCATGACCGCCTTTAACGATCCGGGGTTCGATTCCCAACGCTTTGAGAAGCACACCAATCACTCGACGGTTCATGGGATGATCTTCCACAATTAACATTCTTGGCAAGGTTACATCCTGATCCAATTTCGGGAGAGGTTCGGCATTGGCTTCGAATACTTTTTCTGAGCTCGTGCTTACAGGCAATTCAAATGAAAAAACTGTTCCCTTGTCTAGAGTAGATTTCACCGAAATTTTTCCGCCCATGCTCTCCATTAATTGTCGACAGATTGATAATCCAAGCCCCACCCCGCCATATTTCCGCGTTTTAGATGTGTCGGCTTGAGCAAATGGATCGAAGACGTTCTTCATCGCTTGCTCATCCATGCCAATTCCTGTGTCTTCCACGGAAACCCAGAAATTAGCAGTGTGCTCTTCTTCATTTATTGCTGATATACCACCTCGAATTGCCACCTGCCCGCGGGAAGTGAATTTCATCGCATTTGACATCAAATTGAATAGAACCTGACGCAGCCGTTTTTCATCTCCAACCACTACTAGATCAGGTGAAATATCAGTCTCCAAATGGACATCAAGAACTGCATCGTTGGTATTCTCTTTGAATATAGAATGTGTACTTTCTAACAAAGCTCTGGGTGAAAAAGGGCCTTCTTCAATATTGATTTCTTCTTTATCAATACGTGCGAAGTCCAAAATATCGTCAAGAATATTCAGCATATAGCCACCAGACTGGCGGATAAGTGTCACGAGTTCATGTTGTTTTTGAGAAAGAGATGTTTGCTGAAGGGCTGCTGAAAGCCCCAACACACCACTCATCGGAGTTCTAATCTCGTGGCTCATATTGGCGAGAAAGCGAGATTTAACTTCACTCAGTCTCTCAGCTTCATTGCGGGACGCAACTGCTTGCCGTCGCGCATTGAATAATACAATTCCAAAAAGGACTGTCAGAGTTAAAAGCAAACCAACAAGACCCAATAACCCATAAAGGCGTGTGATAGATTCTTTTTGAGATTTATTGATTTTTTCTAGCAAATCTGCTTCCAAATTCGCCTGTTCAACTTGCTTTGCGATTAAACGTGTTTCTCTATCGACATCACGTGCAATTTGATCCTGTTTTTCCGCATACATGGTGCGGACAGCCTCTCGCATTTTCTCAAAAGCGGCATCGTGATTACCCTCTGCTCTGAATAATTTGGCCTCGATAGTGATTACTTCAGTCTTATTGTTGAAATTATCATTTGCGATCGATAACGCCTTCATTTGAGGAAGGTATTTTTGAACCACATCAATACGTTCCAGATCAAACGCTGTCGCAATCAGGATATTTGCCCAACCAAAAACCGTAACTTCGCTGTGAAGCGGCACGTATTCCTCTGCTTGAAGCGAACACTCCAATGACCTTTGAAGTTGATTTTCCGCTAGGACTAAATTTTCTTCGTTCTTGTGCTTCCGACCAGAGAAAAGATAAAAGTACGAGCACAAGTGATAGCTAGAAAACTCTTGCAAAGGATAAATTGGTGCATCGAGATTTTGTTGCATCAGGTCAACAGCTTTGAAACCGTATTCATTTGCTCCATGGCTCAACAGCAAACTCGACACCATGCTAAGAACCGAATTTCGTTCGATAAAGATATCCTGTTCACCAGCCAGATTATACTGATCTATTATATAACCAAGAATAGTTTCCGGCTCTTCTGAAAAATGAAAAACCAAAGATTTCGCTTTTAAAAGGTCCACATCAATGACGGGATCTACATTTTGTCCTTCTCGTAAACCAGCAGCATTTGTCAGCGTTTCCGCAGAACTATCGGCTGCTAAATTATAGTCAAAGATCGTCGATTTAGCGATCTCAATTCGAATTCTATCAGAAAGATCAATATCTTCATGAGACGCTAATTCATCTAGTTTAGCGACACCTTCATCCATCTGATTATTGCCTATAGTTTCTTTAACAATTTCCATTGCTTGAAGAAAAGCGGAGTAATCAGATTGGGTATCTTTTTGATCTAGAAGTAGTATTTCTGTTCTTGCGCGTTCATACTCTTTGATATCAGTTGGAGCATAGGCCGCAGAGTTGAAAAGAACGGATTTCCAATATCTCAATTGCGTCCCGTGGTTTAATTTTTCCAAGTTATTTTCAAACTCGGAACGCTGCTGATCGAATGGTACTGAATTATCAGCGACAACTTGCTGCATAAAGACTAAGGTTTGGTCACGCCAATCAGTTTCAGAGTTTTCTGATACTTGAGCAAACGATTCTGTCGCAAAAACGGCTAAAAATACAAAAAGCGTGGCACAGGAAATAAGCTTCCCAGGCCAATCAATAAAACGCCCCTCGATAAGAAAACGCCATTTTGTCCTGTCGGCGACTTCATCCATACATCTAAACCCATAATAGCAAACTGCCCCCACACAGTTTAGTGCTTAGTCTAAACTGTAGCGTCAACATTAATCTATTGAAAGAAAAATATATTGAGTTGTGATGCATTCAAACAAATAGAAAAATATTCTATTGCTCTGGAACAGCCCCCAAATAAGGCAAACCTCTCCAGTGACCGGCATCGTCCATTCCATACCCGACTAGATACCTGGGCGGTGCATCAAATGCCCAAGCATCCAAACCGTTTGGTACCGCTTCAGGTTTACGTGCAAAGACACATGTTCGCACTTCTCTCGCCCCTTTTGCCATAAGATGTGCCCGTGCAAATTCCAATGTGCGCCCAGAGTCAAAAACGTCATCCAATACAAGAGCACCTCGGCCAGATATAGACCTTTGGATATCCGCTCGAACGACAACGCGACCAGAACTTTCTCTTGCGTCACGATAACTTTCTAACCACAACGCATCAAACCCCACGTCAATGCCGCGATCGGCCAAAGCACGTAATAAATCAGAGGCAAAAGGCGTTGCACCTAACAAAATAACAATAGCCGTCCACGATTGCCCTTGCAACATAGGCACGAGAGCGTCGGCAGCTTTGCCCACACGCTCATCAATTTCTTCTTTTGTTAGAATGACATCAAATTTGGGTATGTCAGTGGTGCTCATCATCATTCCCATAGTCAGCAGCCTTGCTGTCATGGGTATCATCTTTTTCGTATTCATGGCTATCAGAATTATATTCCGAATCACCGTGATCATCATAATTTTTGTCATATCCGGCATCATGAGATGTGGATTGTCCCTCAGTATATCCCTCTTTGGATTTTTTCGGGCTTTCAAAATTAGCTTGAAGGTCAAAACTATCCATTGGGGGGGACACTACATGTGCGGTAAACGTACTGCTCTCGCCTGGGGAAATGACCGAATCGAGCAAATTTACGCGCTCCAAGTGTACAATCTCACCGTGCTCATTGCGTAATCCTATTCGCACTATTGGAGACGGACGGTGTTTTTCAGAAACATTGATAGCCGAACCTGAAATAGTCAAAACAGGAGTTGTTCCATCAAATGAGCGATGCGCTGTTAGCTCACCAAATTCAAGCCCAAACCGATTTACTTCCATTCCCATCATTGCATACACTGATGCAGTTTTTGGCCAGAATTCAACAACTTCTTGCCGATAATTTACTGCACCATTTGCAATGCCAGCAAAGGTCAAACCTGAAACCACCCATGCTGCACTCGCTGCCAATACACGATTGCGACTACGACGTTTAGCCTGTTTTTCTCTAAGTTCAGCGTGAGGACCAGACCTTGTCGAAGCATTTTGAACTGCTTTTTGACGTAGCCTCTCGACCTGCGCCCGCGTTAAACCAGAATCTTCTTCTGATTGCGCATTTTTTTCTAGAGTTTCTGGAGGTTTTGCATACCATGAATGATCACAAGCTGCACAACGTACATTGCGTCCAGAGGCTCCCAATGCGGCCTCGGAGGTAAAATATCGTGTCTGACAAGACGGACAAATCAAAATCATAATGCTATCGAAAACACACTTTCAGTTAACAATGTCCAACCAATTGCTGATATTGTCACATAAAATTGGAAACTTTTAGTAACCATGAATAATATGTCTTTAGAAGAGCCTGCAGTGCAATTTGATCAAGTTAGCCTATCATATGGGTTGGATCAGGACGTTTTGACTCAGGTTTCGCTGGAATTACACGCCCGCTCTTTCACTCTCCTCACCGGCCCTTCCGGTGCTGGAAAGACAACTTTATTGAAATTGGCGTATCTCGCATTGCTTCCCTCTTCTGGACAAATTTCGCTTTTCGGAATCAATACAAACCGTCTCAATCGTGTCGGATTAGCAAAATTACGTCGCCGCGTAGGTGTGGTTTTTCAAGAGTTTCGTTTGTTGGATCATCTCACGGCATACGAAAATGCAGCTTTGCCTTTACGTGTGATGGGGGAACCCGAGCGACAATACAAAGACGATGTCATTGAATTGCTGCGCTGGGTAGGATTGGGAGATCGACTTCATGCGCGTCCAGAAACCCTATCCGGTGGAGAAAAACAACGTGTCGCAATTGCACGTGCCATTGTCGGAAAACCAGACCTTCTCATTGCCGATGAGCCAACTGGAAATGTAGACCCTGAAATGGGTGATAGACTTTTACGTCTTTTCCAAGAGTTGAACAAACGCTTAGGTACGACGGTTCTCATTGCCACGCATGACCAACATATGGTTGAAAATGCAGGTGCCGAAGTTTTACGTCTCGCAGATGGCCACGTCATGCATCAAGTTAGCAATAGTCCGAGTTTCACAATTTCATGAGTTCGTCATCCCTCCTCCCCCAAGAAGATGCTCGCGATGCAGCGCTGTTTTTTGTGGTCTGCGCTCTATGTTTCCTTGGTGCTCTGGCAGCTTTGTCCGCTAGAGCAGCTTATTCTGCCGCCAATGATTGGACGAATGACGTAACTGGACAGATTACCATTCGAATTGAAGGCACGCCCCAACATTTGGAAAAAGCCCTAGAATTAACACGAGGCTTTCCAGAAATTGCTTCCGCTCGAGCATTGGAGAAATCGGATGCAGAAGAGTTGTTAAGTCCTTGGCTTGGAAAAAATGGTGTACCCGAAGGCTTACCGCTACCCAAGATCATCGCAGCAGAAGCTCAACCCAATGCAAAGAATATGGGTGAAAAACTGCAGTCAGCATTCCAACAAAACCGGATCACCGCAACTGTCGATGATCATGTTGTTTGGTCAGAAGATGTTCGCAGAGCAACGGATTCAGCACGTCTCGTTGCCCTAGTCGCAGTCGCCCTACTAGCAGCAACAGCGATTGCAGTGATCGCTTTTGCAACCCACGCCGCATTGCTAGCCCGCAAAGAAATCGTCAACGTACTTCATTTGTGTGGTGCCAAAGACAGTTTCATTGCTGGATTATTCGAGCGACGCTTCTTGGGATTAGGCCTCCAAGCAGGCACAGTGGGTGCTGTCCTAGCTTTATGTGCAGCTGCTTTTCTTCTCTACATGGCGAAACAAAGTGATGGTCAGGTCTGGCTTCTGCCGCAATTATCATTATCCATGGTAGATGGGTTGATTCTGGGACTTACGCCGATAATCGCAGGCCTGTCTGCTATGTTGGCTGCACGCATCACAGTTATCCGCTCACTCGCAGAACTTGTTTAAACTGACCAAATTTATACTTGTATGAAATTTTTGTTTGGAAAAATCAGAACAGCAATATGGGCTCTTTGTCTATTTTTCCTATGCGCCGATTTTGTCAGCTTTTCTGGGCGAGCCGCAAAATTCCCAAACGTGACCCCCTCTCAAGAAAATGTTGACGCAATAGTTGCCTTGACTGGGGGACAAAATCGGATCGCAAACGCAACTGAATTGGCCCAGTCACACAGTCTACCGCTATTCATCTCTGGTGTGTATCAAGAAGCAACTTCAAATGATGTCGCTAACGCAGCAGGTGTAGATCCAGATTTTTTTAAATGCTGCGCAACTCTCGGCTATCAAGCTCGAACGACACATGAAAATGCTTTGGAAGTTGCTCAATGGGCCAAAGAGCAAGACTACTCCAATATGATTATTGTAACTTCAAACTACCACATGGAACGAGCACTATTAGAATTTCGATATGCTATGCCAAGCATTGAAATTCATGGTTTTGCCGTTTCATCCCCTGCTATCAATGCAGGAGCTTGGTGGAATGACTCTAAATCTGCAAAACGTATGTTTGTTGAATGGTCTAAATGGCGCATAAAAAAAATACAGAGCCTCTTCAAAAGCCTCTAGTGCTTGCCATTTTTCCAAAGCCTGAATAAGTGGTTTACCAGATTGTTCTCAATAGAAAGACGTGCCTTCATTATGATACTTTGGTTACGATCATTTGCTTTTTTCTTATGGCATTATCTTTCTATGGGAGTATTGGGTGTCATTTTCCTCCCCGCTCTGTTTATGCCGCAATGGGCATCCGTTGCGGGCGCGCGGTCTTGGGCAAAAGCAACGCGTTTTGGATTAAAGTTTTTCTGCAATATTGAAACTGAAATTCGAGGCTTGGAAAACATGCCTGAGGGCGCTGTCCTTGTGGCATCTAAACATCAGAGTACATATGATATTTTGATGCCTTTCGTATATGCCAAGAACCCTGCTTTTGTTCTTAAACGTGAACTATTTTTCTACCCAATTCTGGGATGGTATGGTTGGCGCGCTGACATGATCCCTATTGATCGCGGCGGCTATGTTAAAACACTCAAAAAAATGCTCTCCCGTGCCAAACAAGAATCTCAACGTGGACGTCAAATTCTGATTTTCCCCGAAGGTACACGTCAAAAGCCCGGAGCTACTCCTGACTATAAAACAGGCGTCTACGCCATGTACAAAGAACTTGAACAGGCGTGTGTGCCGGTGGCTTTAAACACCGGAACCATATGGCCAAGAGGTAGCTTTCTTCGTCCTGCAGGAAAAATTGTTTTCGATATCCTACCGACAATTGATGCAGGACTTCCCAGAAAAGAATTCATGAAACAACTGGAAAATGCTATCGAACCTGCCACAAATGCATTGCTGATAGATCCCCAAAAAGAAGCGAGTTAAACTATGTTTTCAAACGATGGGATGCAGAAGACAACTGGTAAGAAAAAAGCCTATATCACTTTATTTATTGTGATTATTTTAGCCGTAACAGCCTATAGTGCTTATTGGTTCATTGCTTCAAAAGAAGTAAAAAAAGTTGTCCTAAAGTCAATTGAGGATCAAAGAAAAGTTGGATATCAGGTCGAACATTATCCCATAAAAATTTCGGGGTATCCTTACCGTTTTATTGTCGACATTGAAAAACCGTCTGTCATAGCGCCTGAAAATCAATGGAGTTGGCAGGCTGAAAAAGTACAACTGGTTATGCAGAGCTATAATTTCAGCCATTACATTGGGTTCGCACCTGGCAACCATTCTCTGACAACATCAAAATTGGGCACAATCACAGCGGATACAGATGGGCTCAAAGCTTCTCTAAAACTAAAAAAAGGCGATGTGAATCAAATTTCCATCGTCGCCAATTCCCTGATTGCAACAGATGAAAACAATCAAACTACAAGATTGGACAAGCCTAATTTGCATATAGCTCCAATGCCCGAAGATCAAAATGACATGCGAATTTTAGTTGGCTTTGATTTTCTGCAATTACCAACACCTCTTCCAGACGTAGAGTTTTTAGGAACAGATGTGGGGCCTGTTAGCGCCCCAATTGTTATTAAAAAAGGGATGAAGCTGCCAGATTATGAAGACTTCCCTACGTTTGCTTCCATGGAAAACCCTCAAATCATCTCCCCTCTCACGCAGATAAAATGGGGCACGCTGGACCTTAAGCTGAAAACAAAAAAGTTGAGCCTCGATTACAATAACATGCTAAAGGGTGAACTAAGCCTGCGTCTTGATGATGTCCAAGCACTGGAAAATGCAATGTCCGGATCACCATTGTTTAATGAACAATCGCAAATGGCTTTAATGGCAGCTAAGGCAACCTTCAATAATGAAGAAACTTTTATGCCCATTCAGTTTTCAGACGGACAGGCTAAATTTTTAAATCAAAAGATTGCTGACTTAGAACCTATCTACTAATTATTCAGCTGGACTGTCATCTTCCAAATTACGTCGTCCAAAATTTGGTGCAGCTGTATCTTGTCCAGCTTCAATAATAGACTTGCGAATAGACCGCGCACGCGTGAACAGATCGAATAACTGATCGCCATCAGACCACCGAATAGCGCGCTGAAGAGCTGCTAAGTCTTCGCTAAAACGACCCAACGTCTCCAAAACAGCTTCTTTGTTGTTCAAAAACACATCACGCCACATGGTTGGATCTGATGCAGCAATACGGGTAAAGTCCCTGAAACCACCAGCAGAAAACTTTACCACCTCTCCTTCGGTCACCTGCTCCATATCTTCAGCTGTCACACAAATATTATAAGCGATAAGGTGAGGTAAGTGACTTGTGATAGCCAGAACAAGATCATGACGTTTAGCTGTCATCAACTCGACAGTTGATCCAAACGCTTCCCAAAATTTGGATAGCTTACTCACATTCTCATTGTATGCTTCATTCTGCCCCTCAAGAGGCGTAAGAATACACCAGCGGCCCGAAAACAATTGTGCAAATCCAGCATCAGGGCCTGAATGTTCAGTTCCCGCAATTGGGTGCCCAGCGATAACGTGCACATTCTCAGGCGCAGCATCTTGCATATCTTTTAGAGCACTAGCTTTTACCGATCCTACGTCCGACAGAATCGCTCCGCGCTTCAAATAAGGTGCCGCAGCTTTAGCCGCTGTTTCAATCATTCCCACTGGCGTGCACAAGATAACCAGATCAGCACCATCACAGGCCTGCTCTACAGTCTCGCACACATCTCCAAGATTTATCTTGCCTGCGCGCGCTCTCACATCAGTGTTAGCATCGTATATACGTACTGTTTTAGCTGCTTCACTCACTTGACATGCCCGAGCAATCGAAGAGCCGATAAGACCAGCTCCTAGAATTGTAACAGTATCAAAAACTGGTGTTTCTACTGGCTCAATCATGACTGCCCCATAAAGGCTTCGAGGTTGGACAGCACCGCATCAATACCTTCTGCAGAACCCACCGAAATACGCAGACAATGCGGCAGTTTATACGCTGTCATTCCCCGCACAGATACACCATTTGCATCTAGATATTTAGCTGCTTCAGCCGCAGATTTACCCAATTCTTTTGGAAAACGCGCTAACACAAAATTTGCGACGCTCGGAACTGGATCTAAACCCAATTTTTCTAGACCTAAGGTCAAACGTTCTCTTTGCACATCATTGTGTTCAATAGATTTATCAATGAAAGCTTGGTCTTGAATAGCCGCAATTCCAGCACGCTGCGCCGTTTCAGACACATTAAATGGACCACGTACACGATGTAGCGCATCAATGACGTGAGCAGGCGCATATGCCCAACCGAGACGCAACGCTGCAAGCCCGTATATCTTGGAGAACGTACGTGTCATTATAACGTTTTCAAATTCAGACACTAGCTCGATACCAGATGCGTAGTCATTTGATTTGACATACTCTGCATACGCGCAATCCAGCACAAGTAATACATTTGATGGCAAACCAGCGTGCAAACGACGCACTTCATCGAATGAAATATATGTACCTGTTGGATTGTTTGGATTCGCAATGAAAACAATCTTTGTTTTATCGGTGACGCAGTCCAAAATCGCATCTACATCCGTGTGCAATTGTTTTTCCGGTGCACTAATCGTCACGGTCCCAGACTGCTGCGCTACCAAAGAATAAACCAAAAACCCATGCGTAGATTGAACGATCTCATCGCCCTTTTCCAAATAGGCGCGACCCAGCATTTGAAAAATTTCATCCGAACCAGCACCAATGATGATGCGTTTGGCATCCAATCCATATCTTTCAGCAATTGCAACTCTTAAAGCTGCTGCATCTCCGTCTGGGTAAGTTTCAAGATTGTGAGAAACATCTTCTACTGCCTGACGTGCCGCAGGAGATGCACCTAATGGATTTTCATTTGCCGACAGCTTGAAAACCTTTTGTCCAGAAACCGTCGGTGCATGCCCGGGAACGTAGGGTGATATTTCCATAACTTGCGGCAAGGGCTGAGGACGCGATTTCTGTGTCATTCTATAGGCTTTCACAACTTGAGTATCATCCCACCTAGCATGAAATGATACCTGTCTATTTTCGGGTCTATGGGGGTCATCTACCCTATGGGCGAGGCAATACGCCAATAATCTGTAAACCGTCTAACCCAGCCTTACGTGCCTCTTCAAGTCGAGAATCGTCTTCTGTGATATATCCGGCCAGTTTTATGAGCGCCAATGACCGTACTCTAGAGACCACCTCACCCGGCATTTCCACCATACGCAAGATTCGGTTTGCATCATGAATATCATCATGGGCAATAGCATACATGTCATCCGCACCAGATGGAGAGAGCTCTTTTCGGGCTACAATAGCAGTTTCCAATGGCTGAGCATTTTCACCCGGCAGGTTTGGCCAACCAGATAGAATTTTAAGCCCTGAAAAACGACTTTCATTCATCATGGGCCACCATTGCCCTCCACCAGCCAGCTCAGGCCAAGGCAAACAAGCAACAACCCCAGCCTCCTCAGCAACGCCTTCCAGCGCCTCTCTAGGGTCCGTGGCCTGCGTTAGATTCGCGGCATACCCAAAGAAACCTCTGGCAGCTGCAACAAGCCGCGTAGGATCACCACCTGCATAACGCACTGCTTTTACACCTTGATACACGACACATTCACCTATGAATGCACGACAGAAACGAGCGACTGAATCAATTGAAACATCTTCAGGTGCCTGCTCTATCAACCGCCTTATCAACGCAGCATCAGCAGCAAGATCAGCCGATATTTCATTATCATTGACTTGTTTGGCTTCTTTAAGGGCCGATATAGCCCGCAAACGTCGAATGAACGCTTCATTGAGAGCTTTATCAGCAGATTCAATTTCAGCTCTAATAAATTCTTCGTTCATTCCCCAGATCCAACCTCAATTAGCGGTAAACTGGGCGCTAACTTAAACACGCTTGAGCAAATTTCCAACAACGCAATTCATAAGCTCTGCTGCAAAGTTAGTTTTAACGAATAATCATTGCTCGAAATAGCTATGCAACGGTTTCTTCTGATTGAGAAGTTGGCGCGAAAACTTCCAAAACTGCGTCAACAGAATGAGCTTTACGCAAATCCTCCCGCAATCTTTCCTGACGCATAATACGAGACACTTTTGCAAGTGCTCTTAAATGATCAACACCAGATTCTTTTGGTGCCAAAATCAAGAATATCAAATCGCAATCGCGTTCATCAATCGCTTCGAAATCAACAGCTTCTTCAAGGCGCGCAAACGCCCCAATAGGCTTCTCCAATCCATCAATGCGGGCGTGAGGGATTGCCACCCCTTCGCCCACACCAGTTGAACCAAGACGTTCTCTTTCCATTACCGCGTTAAAAATATCGTTTCCATCCAAACCAACTTGTTTGGCCACGATGTCTGATAACTCGGAAATAACGAGCTTTCTGCTTCCCCATTTTGCGCGCGGCGCAATAGTTTCGGGACGAAGCAGGTCCAGAACGTCAGTCATAAAGTATAATTCTCGTCAATTACTATCGAAATACATAGCCGATTGGCTACCAGATATCCCTAAGCGTCTCCGGGATCAACCCACCCTACATTTCCATCTGGACGACGAAATACCATGTTTAAAGATCCATGAGATGCATTTCTAAACATTATTGCCGGGGAATCAGTCAATTCCAGTTGCATAACTGCCATAGAAACAGTCATGGTTTTAAGTTTAGTATCTGTTTCTGCGATAATGGCAGGCGCATTTCCAAGTTCAGCTGTGTCATCAACTTCGTCATCCTGAGAAGCAATAACACGCTCCATCACAGCCTCAGCAGGCAAAGAATCCTTATTATTCCTGTGATGATCTTTTAGTCGCCTGTGATACCGACGAACGCGTTTTTCAATTTTTTCTAGAGCGGCTTCAAAAGCGATGTGCGCATCAGCACCCTCACCGTGAGCCTGCAATGTAACACCGGAGGGTAAGTGCACAGAACAATCGACCTCAAAATCACGGCTTGGCTTTGATACAAACACAGCAGCTTCACCAGCACGGTCGAAATATTTTGATACGCTTCCTTCAATACCAGATGTAATATGCTCTTTCAGAGCATCACCCAAGTTGATTTGTTTTCCAGCGATTTCAATTTGCATGTAGGGTCTCCAATTATGAGAAAAACAAGTCTGACGAGAACCGTCAGACACCCCTGAGGCTGAAAGCCATCATGCGCCGCGACAAATCTACGGCGAAGACGGCCAGACCCGTCTCAGTTCAATCAGTGAAGCACATTATGCCGAGCGGGCCAAGGCCCTACGACGCTCAACTGATGAGGGAATTCGCAAAGATTCCCGATATTTAGCAACTGTACGTCTTGCAATGTCGATTCCATGCGCGCGTAGACGTTCAACTATCTGATCATCTGATAAAACAGCATCCGGTGCTTCGTCATCGATCATGGATTTGATACGATATCGAACAGCTTCTGCCGAATGTGCTTCGCCACCACGAAGGGCTGGAATTGAAGCTGAAAAGAAGTATTTTAGCTCAAATACACCGCGCGGTGTAGACATAAATTTATTTGATGTAACACGAGAAATTGTGGACTCGTGCATATCGACAGCATCAGCAACTGCTTTTAGATTCAATGGTCTAAGCGCCTGAACACCACGTACAAAGAAACCATCTTGTTGACGAATAATCTCTTGTGACACTTTCAATATGGTACGCGCACGTTGATCAAGACTTTTGATCAACCAGTTCGCACTCGCATGACATTCTGAGACAAACTCTTTCTCGTCTTCGGTCCGTGTCACATTAGACACTTCAGCATAATAGGACCGATCAAGCAGGACTTTCGGTAAAGTGTCCGAATTTAACTCAACCGCAAACATACCATTTGCAAGTTCACGTACAAAAACATCTGGTACAACTGTCGGGGCGGCATCACCTGCATATCCCGCAGCGGGGCGCGGCGATAAAGCGCGTAATTCGGAAAGCATTTCTGATAAATCTTCACGATCAACACCGCAAACTTCAGCTAGCGCTTTTAAATTTCCTTTTGCCACCAATTGTAGGTTTTCAATCATCGCTCCCATAGCTGGGTCAAAGCGATTTTTTTCCTTCAATTGCAGAATCAAACAATCTTCTAAACTTCGAGCAAAAACACCCGTCGGCTCAAAACCCTGACAAACACCAAGTACACGTTCGATGTGCTCAACATCTGTTCCTAATACTTGTGCAATTTCAGTTGGATCAGTCCGCATGTATCCAACTTCATCCAATTCATCGATCAAACGTTGTGCAACAAATTGATCAACACTGGATATACCAGACATTTTCAACTGATCTTCTAGGTGCGAGCGCAGTGTGACTTCTTCGCAAAGATTGCTTTCAAAATCATAATCATCACCAAAGCTACTACCGCCGCCTTTTCCCGTTCCAGACCAATCCATGGAAGATGATGGACCGCTTAGTGATGCACTTCCAGCTTCACTGCGAATTTGCTCTGACGGACTGTCAGCTTCATAAGCATCTTCTTTGGGCGCGTCTAAATTGTTCTGAGCTTCACCCGCACCTAAATCCAACTCACTGGCTGATGTTGATTCAGATGCTTCTGTTTTTGGCATCGCATCTTCTGAACCATCGCTCTTTGTGATTAGCGGGTTTTTTTCAATCTCTGCTTCGACATACTCGGCGAGTTCGATATTTGATAATTGCAGCAATTTGATTGCTTGCTGCAATTGAGGTGTCATGACCAATGATTGGCCCTGACGCATTTGCAAACGTTGTGAAATCGCCATACGCGCCTCCTAGGCCGCGAACCGATCCCCAAGATAGACCCGTCGCACATCTTCGTTGGCTAGAATTTCTTCTGGCTGTCCTTCAAAGAGTACTTCACCTTCATAAATAATGGAGGCGCGGTCAACAATATCAAGCATTTCGCGTACTTGGTGATCAGTAATCAACACGCCTAAACCGCGTTGTTTTAAATACCGTACCAAATCTGAAATATCAGACACCGCTAACGGGTCGATCCCAGCGAAGGGTTCGTCCAACAAAATAAAACTTGGCCGGGAAGCGAGCGCCCTTGCAATCTCAACACGGCGACGTTCACCACCGGAAAGAGAATTAGCACTCTGATCTCTAAGATGAGAGACATTCAATTCATCCATCAACGATTCCACCAATTCCTGGCGTTTGTCTTTGGATTTTTCAGTCAACTCAGCAACACTCATGATGTTTTGTTCAACAGTCATACCTCGGAAAATAGAATTTTCCTGGGGCAGGTAACCGACGCCAAGACGTGCACGTTGATACATAGGCAACGCAGTCACATCCTCTCCATCAATTTCCACTCGTCCGTTGTCCACAGCAATGAGTCCCATAATCATATAGAAACAGGTGGTTTTACCCGCCCCGTTCGGCCCTAACAGTCCGACTATTTCACCGCGCTGAAGAGAAAGAGAAACGTCTTTAACAACACTCCGTCCTTTAAAGGACTTCGCAATGTTTAGTGCCTGAAGGCCACCCCCGCCTTCTTCCCCATCAGTATTCGATTGAATAATCGTCTGTTCGGTCATTAGAACTCAACACCATTAAAATCAGGTTAGAACTTGCCTACAAATCTTTGTAGACATCATTAATCTATTGGATAGGCGGCTCACTTACCGTTTCAAATACAGATGTTACGCGGCCACCAACACCGCCGCCATCCATATTATACCGCCCTTTTGGAATATCTATCACTAGATGCGCCCCCGCAATTACACCTTCAGCATTTGTCACTAATACATTGCCAGAAAGCGTAATTCGCTCTTTTGCAGCGACATAAACACCACGATCAGCCTTAACCTTTTCCGCTGGTGTAATGTAATAAACTTCGCCATTTGCACGAATTTCTTTGAGCGCACCGATTGAGCCTGTCGCAGCAGCACCCAATTGTTGCTGACTTTCCTTGCTCCAATAGCTCACAACGACTTCATTTGCACGAATGCGCGATTGCCCCTGAATCACATCCACATTTCCATAATAAATGGCTTCATGTTTCACATCATCCAATTCAAAACGGTCGGCTGTAATTTCTATTGGTCCGCGATCATTACCCAATTGAGCGTGAGCAGATGGACTTGCCAATACCATTGTTGCAATCAACGCAAGAGCCGTATCTTTGAATTTAAACATACTGAAATTCCTTTTGACTGCTAACAAAAGCATTTAACTCTACCATATCAGTTATTCTCCTCCTCGGAAGAGACATTCTCAATCAATGTCCAAACATTTCCAGTCAACACTGTGCGTTTTCCACCATCAAGAACTTCATACTTGTCGGCTCGAAACTCACCTAGCGGGCCTGTCCCACGCAAGGATACATCCCCCACCACTCTGTTCTCTGTGATGTAGACAGTTGCTTCTTGAGTACGTATCTCGTGATCTTCTGCATCAACAAAGTGAACTTCTTCAGTCAATGTGAGCATTTGCTTTCCGCGGTCATACACACCTGTTTTTGCACGCACCTGTCCGCCCAATCCATCGTCCAAAATGGGATCTTGTAGGTCCACAACCTCCAACTCATCGAGGCGTCTTTGCGCCGTACCTGCAATCAATACAAAAGCGTTTCCGTTGTAATCACGTCCAGTGAACCGTGGGTTCAGCATAGTGACTCCACTCACTGGACTAGTTGCAGTCGCATTACCTGAAGTGAAGCCATGCACAATGACAGGTCCAATCAACCATCCCGCAGATATCGCAATGCCAGCCATAAAGAGCATACGTAAAAGCCCGACAAGACTGGAGCGAAAGCGCGCCTGCGCCAATGTAGTAACGCGGCGCGGCTCCCATAAATCCATCTTATTTTGTGCGATTGTGCTCAATATAGGCCCCAAAAAAGATCGTTAGAATTCAACATTTCACAACTTAAAGACAAAACGATGTCTCTACTGTGTTTAAAAGTACAGTTTAATTAACTGTGTGCAAAAATATCTGTTTCTGGCCATCCAGCGAGATCCAACTCAGCTCGTTTCGGTAAGAAATCAAAACACGCCTGCGCCAATTCCATACGTCCCTCACGCTCCAACATAACAATTAGCTTTTCACGAATTTCATGAAGATAAAGAACATCTGATGCAGCATAGGCTAGCTGCGCGTCGCTTAGTTCATCAGCGCCCCAATCAGAAGATTGTTGAGCCTTGGACATATCTGCCCCAACCAACTCTCTAGTGACATCTTTCAATCCATGACGGTCTGTATAAGTGCGAACGAGTTTGGAAGCGATCTTAGTACAGAAAATTGGAGCACACTCGATGCCCAGCCACTTTTTCATCATGGCCACATCAAAACGTGCAAAGTGAAAAATCTTAAGAATGTCAGGAGCAGACATCAATTTTTTTAAATTTGGACAATCAAATGTCTGACGGTTCAATTTCACGACATGCTCATCGCCTGATCCATCAGATAATTGAACAACACACAATTGATCACGGTGTAACTCCAGCCCCATTGCTTCTGTATCAACCGCAATGATGTTACCCAATTTCAATCCGTCTGGAAGATCACCATCGTGATATTTGATCGCCATCTTGTGTCCTTCACCATATATTACATTATACAACACGCATCTAACTTAGATAATCATTGTTTGACCATAGTCTAGTTCCCAATAAACCTAGAGATCACACAATCAGGCAAAAACACTGTAAAAATCACACACTTCTATATCAGATTAGCTGAATCTGTTTGGTGAAGAGGTAGATGCACGTTCGATCAATGTGTATTCCAACCATTGATGACCTTTTTGGGACAGTTTTGATTTCTCTTCCTTCGGAAAAATCATCTCATCCAAAATTTCAACAGCGCAAGCACCAATCTCAGAAACCGGTTGGTGAATTGTCGTTAAATTAGGCCAAATACTTGTTGCTATTGGCGAATCATCAAATCCAGCAACAGAAAGATCTCCCGGAAGAATTAGCCCCTGGCGAGACCCTGCTCCGATAACCCCCGCCGCCATGTCATCATTAGCTGCAAAAATAGCGGTTGGACGTGGATCAAATGTTAGCATACGTTCGGCGGCTTGCATTCCAGACAAATATGTAAAATCACCCTGCTCCACCATCAATGGATTTACTTCCAAATTGGCCGCCTCCATCGCGTCACAAAACCCTTTGTAACGCAAAGAAGTCCCCGCTTGATCTTTTCGTCCTTTTATAAAACCAATTCTCGAGTGGCCCAATTCAATCAGTTTTTCTGTAATCGCCTTCGCCGCTGCGCGATTATCAATACCAAGCTCAAACATATTGGCTTTGTTCTTTTTACGTTTGCCTACGCTACCTGTTGTAAATACGGCAGGTATTTTTTCTTTCGCTATTACGTCTCGCGTTGCAGCTTCATCACCCATTGGCGATGGCAATATAATTCCATCCCATTGTGTGCGATATTGTTCCGCCAACATTTCTGCAGAGAGATCTTCACTTGCGCGTATAACAACAAGCTGGTGCCCCAAATGACCAGCCTTCTCAACCGCGCCCACCAGCAATTCACCAAGATAAGAACTGGAAGGGTTCCCATATAAAAGACAAATACGAGCAACCTTAGCGCCAGCCAAACGCCTTGCACCAATATTAGGACGATAATTCAGCTTACGAATAGATTCCTGAACAGATTTTCGGGTTGATTCACGTACACTCGTCTCACCATTGATAACGCGGGAAACCGTCATAGGTGAAACGCCAGCATCCTTCGCGACATCAGACAGCGTTATAGAGTTTGAACGTGACCGATCAGATGCCAAAAATTTTCCCTCACAAATCCAAACAACACAGTCGTCTACAGACAATTTCACCGACGAAATCGCCCAATTCACAACCTAAACGATTCTGTTCAATCACAAAATGCCATGCATTCCATCAACAATAAGAATAAATGGCTAATAACGCTCTCTATACATTACAGAAATTACATTCATTCCCAGCTCATCAAGCCTCTGACATAGCAATTTCTATCAATAAATACCCTGATATCAATACTAACAAAACTTTCATGATGACAAGAATCTTCAATAATAAGCGTAGGTTACCAAATTTAGATTAAGTTCTATCGCCAGCTTACTGATTTTTCACATGAAATTTTTTCAAAAATCCTGCATTAGACAATTAACGTTAATAGGAGGCAGATAATATTTCAGAGTTTCTTCGCTATTTTCATGATGACAATAGCTAAACTCAGGACTCAAAGTAGAGCATCAGATTGGTGCACCACTTCGTCCCGAAAAGTCACTTGATATTATATCCTCGGATAGTTCCCCAAAACTCAGCAATTTTTTTTCAAACTGGCTCTCGCCGCAAACAATTAAACAGCTCCAAAGTATCCTGAAGGTTAACAGAATCTTAATGACGCGCCCAACTATCAAAATTATCCTAGCTTGGATTTTGATCTCTTTTTCAGCGTGCTTGCCTGCAAGTTCTGCTCCTGCTGGCGCGCAGAAAATCATTGCTCCTGCGGATGCTCCTTTTACTTTTGATCTGTTATCTCAAGTCATGGAGTCGCGCGCTCAGGCCCCTTACCAAGCTCCTTCCCGCGATGAACTGCCTGAAAAACTCAGCAGCATGACATATGACGAACACCGCGCTATTCGTCACAATCCAGAGCGTGCATACTGGAAAGATCAAACACCTTTTGAAATGCAAGCTTTCCATTTGGGTGGCATATTCTGGGAAACGGTACGTCTTTACGAGATTTCAAACAAAAAAGTGAAGCCGGTTGGTTTTACATCAGATGACTTCATCTACCGTCCGCCTCTGAACCCAACGGATTTTGAAGACTTCACAATGCCGGGTGTTGCAGGTTTCCGCCTAGCCTACCCTCTAAACACAGACGAATACAAAGACGAGCTCGTTTCTTTTATTGGTGCAAGCTATTTCCGCGCTCTTGGTCAGGGTAGCCTTTACGGCCTCTCAGCGCGCGGTCTTGCTGTAAACACAGCAACTAAATCTGGTGAAGAGTTTCCACGTTTTACAGATTTTTACATTGAAACACCAAAACCTGATGCACAAGATGTCACTGTCTATGCGGCAATGGATAGCAAGTCCCTAACAGGTGCCTTTAAATTTGTTATCACTCCCGGGCCAGACACCGTAATGGATGTCACAGCCCGTCTATACTTTCGAAACGATGTGGCCCGCTTGGGGGTTGCTCCTCTTACAAGCATGTATCTGTATTCGGACACTAATCACCGCTTTGATGATTACCGTGGCCGGGTTCACGACAGCGACGGCCTTAAAATTATCCGCGAAAATGGCGATGTCCTTTGGCGCAATCTGAACAATCCTCAAAAGCTCGCCAATTCTTACTTTGCTGAAACTAACCCCAAAGCTTTTGGTCTCATGCAGCGCAATCGCAATTTTGATATGTATCAAGATGCAGAAGCCCACTATGAACGTCGACCATCTTTGTTAGTTGAACCAATTGGTGATTGGGGTAAAGGGCATGTTTCTCTGGTTGAGATCCCGACAGACCTTGAAATTAACGACAATATTGTTGCCTTCTGGACACCTGCTGTAGCACCCAAAGCTGGTGAAAGTCGTGAATATGCCTATCGCCTTAGCTGGGGAGACGTTGAACGTCCCGAGCAAGAGATAGAAGAGTACACAGAAAACTATGCCCAAGTCATCGGACTTCGTGGTGGCATGGGCGGTGTCTCTGGAACAGCTGGAATTACTAAACTTCGTAAATTCGTTGTCGACTTTGAAGGTGGCTATCTGAGCGCCCTTCCAGAAGGCAGCGATGTAAAATCAGTCATCAATATTAGTCGCGGTGACCTCGTAAGCACTTCATTGTCTCGCATTGGCGATAGCAATGTCTGGCGCTTAGTCGTTGACGCACAACCAAACTCTCAAGCTCCCATGGAACTCAATGCTTATTTGAAAAATGGGGAAAAAAGGCTCTCAGAAGTCTGGCTATATCAATGGAGATCAGGCGATGAAAAACGTCACGAATAAACTTTCTTCAGGTTCAAAATCATCTATGCGCGGCCTCCCCAATGCGCCAATGGCTATGCCAGCTCAATCTCTTGAGCGCCGTCGCGAACGCCGTACAACGACATTATTGCCCTTCGCTGGACGTTTGGCGACAAAGTAAATATATGAGAGTTAAAGACGTCTAACTTCTCAACAAGTCTAACGCCAAATCGTAAGGCAAGAAGTTCACAGGTTGCCTTATGCTATTCATCAGTCGTTTCATATCAATTGCTTATGCATTAGTCATCGCGCTGACGGCCACGCGCTTGTCAGCGGAAGTGTTCTTTGCAGATGGCAAGGATTGGCTTGATTACGTCAGGATTGCCTTACTCGGCATTTCATCTGCATGGATTGCCTGGGGTGGCTCAATGGCATTGGGCGGCTTGCTAGCCCCAAAACCTGCAGCACCAGTTAAATCGTCTGGCAAACCTATAAATCCAAATCATCGAACTGCGGTTTTGGTTCCGGTGTATAATGAAGAGCCCTCCAAAACCTTTTCTCATATCGCCGCAATGGTTGAATCTTTGGCTTCCACCAATTCCGGACAGCACTTTGATTTTGCTGTATTATCAGACTCAAACACTCCGGATGCCATTTCAACAGAGGAAGAATGGTTTGACCGACTTTCCGAAGAATATGGCCAGAAATGCAATATTTTCTACCGTCGCCGCGAAAACAATGAAGGCAAAAAAGCCGGTAACATTGAAGACTTCATTCGCACCTCGGGCGGCGCATATGAATATCTCATCATTCTAGATGCAGACAGCCTAATGGAGGGTGACACACTCCTGCAAATGGTTGAGCGTATGGAAGAAGATAAGCACATCGGTCTCTTTCAAACTCTTCCCAAAGTCATCTGTGCTCGCACATGGTTTGGACGGTCCATTCAATTTGCGGCCAATTATTTTTCCCCTTCATTTGCGCGCGGGCTTGCCAGTACACAAGGAACCGAAGGTCCATTCTGGGGCCACAATGCTATTGTTCGTACACATGCTTTCGCCACAAGTTGCGGTCTTCCAGCCCTGAAAGGAAAGCCTCCTTTTGGCGGACACATCCTTAGCCATGATTATGTCGAAGCGGCCCTTCTATCCCGCGCTGGCTGGAAAGTCATAGTCGATCCAGAAGTTGAAGGATCTTATGAAGAAGGTCCTGAAAACATCATCGATTTTGCCAAACGAGACCGTCGATGGTGTCAGGGTAATTTGCAACATGTAAGGCTCGTGAGCGCTCCTGGCCTCACCACTTGGTGTCGTTTTACCTTCGCTCAAGGGATCATGTCTTACCTTGCATCTCCAATATGGGCGTTGTTCATCATCGCTTCCATCATTGCACCAACACTTGTTGAAACAACGACGAATTATTTCCCTGTTCCTGGCCAAAGACCGGTCTTCCCCGTTTCTGCTGAAACACAAGCTTTCGCTTTGATTATTGGGGTGATCGTATTGCTAATCGGCCCCAAATTCCTGATCACCTTGCGCGGCCTTCTAACAAGAGAAAACAAAAGCTTTGGCGGTACTCTCACAGCACTCTGGAGCACATTAATCGAGATTATATGGTCATCTATCTTTGCCCCAATAATGCTCATGTTTCAAACGCGTGCCTTCATTGAAATTGTATCAGGCCGTGATGGTGGCTGGCCATCATCTAATCGCGAAGCAAATACAGTGGGCTTAAAGGAAAGCTTCTTGGCATCATGGTGGATATCGCTCACAGGCATCATAATTATGAGCGCCGTTTGGTATGTCGCTCCCCAATTGATTTACTGGTTTATGCCTATTGCTTTACCGCAAATCCTTGCACCAGTTTTGATCACACTCTCTTCAACGCGCACGAGCGGTACATTAGCAGCATTCTTCGGAGCATTTTGGACTCCCATGGAGTATGCTCCTTCCAATGTACTGCAATTGCAAAAGAAAATCTTGAATGAATGGCGGAATGCGCCAATCATTCCTGAAACGGAAAACACCTCTACCACGATTGATAACTCTGATTTAGGCTCAGCCACTCATGTCTAGCCAGTCTGATACAAATGACAGGGTACAACCACCTCCTGCAAAGAGAGATAGGCGACTAGACATTTTTAGAGGATTTGCCGTCCTCACTATTTTTATCAACCACGTCCCCGGAAATGCTTTTGAGCACTACACGTCTCGCAATTGGGGATTTTCAGACGCTGCAGAGGCCTTTGTGCTAATGTCAGGCATTGCTGTCGGCCTTGCTTACACAGGAACATTTCTGCGCGGCGAAAACTTTGTCGGCTTAAAGAAAATGTGGGAACGTGCCTTCAAGCTGTATTGGTCACACTTACTCGTGGTCGCAGCATGTTTTGTTATTTTGGCTGTGTCCATAAGTGTTTTCGATGCTGAACGCATGATACGTGCAGTCTCGTTAAAACCACTTATCGAGGATCCTGCGCGTGCTTCTATCGGTGTCGCGTTGCTCACCTATCAGATCGGCTATGTAAACATATTGCCGCTGTATATGATGTTGCTATTGATGGCCCCTGGATTTATGTGGATTGCCACCAAAAATAAGTGGGCTCTTTTGCTTATATCTGGCTTGGTTTGGTATGCGTTGCACGCCCTGTTTTACGAACGCATTTATATCAATATGCCAAACTGGCCGCATAATGGACGATGGTTTTTAAATCCGTTTGCATGGCAATTCATATTCGTTATCGGACTACTTGGCGGCATGGGTGCACGTACAGGCAAAGCCTTTACTTCATTCAACCCCATCCTCTACGGCTTAGCTTTGGCCTACGCAATTTTTGCTTTTTATTGGATCAATCAGCGCATGGGTGCATTACCGTTTAACGACCACCTGCCCACCATTATGAAAGACTTCAATAAAGCTTACCTCTCCTTGCCTCGCCTGCTTCATGTCTTGTCGTTGGCTTATCTAGTCATCTTCACCAAATGGCCCAGTTGGTTGGGAGCTACACGTCTTTGGGATGGCTTGGAACTGATGGGCAAGCATGGACTACCCGTGTTCGCCGTCGGCACAGTTTTATCCATATTTCTACAATGCTTCCGTTCCATCGTACCGCCTACATTCTGGATGGATGCCATCCTGTTTAGTCTTGGCATTTGGATACAATATCAGGTCGCTATTTTTGCCAGCAAGAATAAGAAAAGAAACTCTCCGACAACTGCCAAATCCCCAAATGGACTTATCGCCTAACTCAGCAAACTATCTAGCTTAAACCCTGATAGCGATTGGCTTCTGTTAATCCATTTTGTGTGTATATTCGTATAAACAGTGATTCACACAGGCGGAAATGGCATGTCAGGCAAGCTTATCACGGTATTTGGCGGTTCAGGTTTTATTGGACGTTATGCTGTTCGAGCGCTTTGTAATGCCGGCTGGAGAGTCCGCGTAGCTGTACGTAATCCAATGAATGCTGGTGACATGCGAGTAGGCCCTGAAGTCGGCCAAGTACAAATCATCCAAGCTAATGTTAGAAATCGCCCTTCCATTGTTCGCGCGTTAGAAGGTGCAGATGCTGTCCTCAATCTTGTTGGTCTCTTGTATCAATCCGGCAAAAACACATTTAACGGCACGCAAGCTTTAGGTGCTGCAAATATTGCAAAATACGCCGCTGAAGCTGGTATCACTCAATTCATTCAAATGTCTGCGATTGGTGCCAATATTACCAGCCAAGCCAATTATGCCCGCACAAAAGCTGAAGCTGAAAAAGCTGTTTTAGACCAAATTCCCTCGGCCACAATACTACGTCCTTCGCTTGTATTCGGCCCAGAAGATGAGTTCTTCAATAAATTTGCTAGCCTGTCCAAATTCTTGCCATTCCTCCCACTTATAGGTGGAGGCAAAACACAGTTTCAGCCGATATTTGTTGGTGATTTAGCGGATGCAGTTGTTGCTTCTTTGAACAATCCAGCTGCACAAGGCCGCACATATGAAATTGGCGGTCCCAAAACATATACATTCAAAGAATTGCTGGAATTCATCGGCGAACAAACTGACCGCAAACGCGTCTTGATGTCTATCCCGTTCTTCTTAGCAGAATTCAAAGGGTTGCTATTTGCTGGCCTGTTCAAACTATGGCCATTCCACGCACCACCTCTGACACGCGATCAGGTCTACTTGCTTAAATCTGACAATATAGTTGGGCTGGAAACAGATCAAAATTTTGGAACGATCTCAGAACTTGGTATCACCGAGCTAGAAACAATTGAAGCCATCGTTCCAAACTATTTATGGCGACACAGAGAATACGGCCAATTCCACGTCAAAGAGAAAGATGATGTTTCGCGCGTGGATGTTTAACGCCTCCCCTATAAAAGATGCTTCGTCAACCAATACAAACCTGATGTAGACAACAACGTATTACAATATTGAGTTAAACATTATTCAAGTCTGGAATCGTGCCATCAGGAAGTTTCGCTCCAGCTTCCATAATGATTTTAATACAATTCTTCATCCTGATTGACATCTCTTCATATTGAGAAGCATGCAAAACATTCAAACAATGCTCCAATAAATTAGGTGCATTGCGAATATTTACGTTCGCGCCTGATAAAATCAGCAACCTAACACACTCATAGTGACCATTGCCTGCCGCCTGTAAAAGAGGATACCAGCGAAACAATGAATCGACAAAATTTACATGCGCTCCGGCTTCAAGAAGGAGCTTTAAACACTCATAATTGCCTGCCATTGCCGCACCTATCATAGGTGGTGGTTGTGCATTTGATTCAAAATTCAACTTAGCACCAGCATCTATCAATATCTTCACGCATTCCAAATGCCCCCAGTCAATTGCTAACTGTATTGGATAAGTGCCGTTATTTTCCTCTCCACAATTAACATCTGCACCTGCTTCTATTAAAGCGCGCAAACAATCGACAAACCCAGCTTCAGCTGCAATATGAACTGCCGAGAATTGATCTTCAGGATCATAGAAATTTACGTCCGCACCTGCACGTAGAAGCAAATGCACCGCTTCAACATTTCCGGAATGCGCTGCTATCGATAAAGGTGGAAGTTGCCCGTTTAGATTCGTCAAATTTACTTCAGCGCCCGCATTAATTAATGAACGCATACATTCAAATAAGTGAGGACCCGAGATCGACTGCAAAGGAGATTTTCCATTCATAGAATTTTTCATTCTAATGTCGGCACCAGCTGACAACAGTAAATCTATACACTCTACTCGACTATTTTCAGTTGCAATAAATAGAGGAAATCCACCTCTTTCTTCATCAACCAAATTCACATTTGCACCAGCTAAAATTAGTGCTTTCAAACTCTCGACTAAATCAAGTTTTATAGCAACAAAAACTGGATAATCATTTAATGTAGAATCTTTCAAATCTAAGTTTGCTCGATTACCAATCAATTGACTAATTCGGTCCAATTTGGCTTGCTTTTGCTTGGCGTAAAATTCGTCTGGTGTCATAAAACTTCTTTACCTGATGTTGCCGTTAACAGTCTCTCTACCCCACAATATGTGGTGCCATGAACAACAATAGGCCGCCGAGTGCGAAGCGGTAAATCACGAATGGCAAGAAGCTCATACGCTTCAAGATTGCCATCAATGCTGCAATAGATACGATACCCGACACAAAAGACAGCGCAGCCACATAAAGCCCGTCCATCAACGTTGCATCGCCTGTATTCCCGCCCGCTTGGGATAATTCAAGGAATGCATATAATCCCACAGCCGCAAGCATAGGTGCTCCGATCAGCATCGAAAAACGCGCGGCTTCTTCGCGGCTAAAACCAAGGGCCCGGGAAGCTGTCATTGTGATCCCAGAACGGCTAGTGCCCGGGATTAACGCTGCAACACATTGTGTCAAACCAATCAAGAAAGCATCCTTAATCGACATATCTTTTTCTGTGCGATGCGTTTTACCTTTGGCATCCGCCCACCATAAAAGTGCACCAAAGAAAATTGTTGATCCCGCTACAACATATGCATTGCGCATACTGTCCTTCATCGCATCGCTGGCTAAGATTTCCCAACCAGCAGCAATTCCAAGTGCGAGTGGCGTTGCCACGATGATCATCAGAGCCAGATGCGCCCCATCGGAAAGCGGCTTTTTCGACATAGGAGAAGCGAAAAGCTCCACACCTCCAATGCTAGCCTTTACAAAATCACGCCAAAAATAGATCAGGATCGCAAACAATGTCCCCAAATGCGCCATTGCATTGATCAACAATTCTTCCGGACCTTCAAGCCCGAAATAGTCTGCTGCCAGCAGCACATGAGCTGATGAAGAAATAGGCAACCACTCGGTAATACCTTGAACCAAAGCGATCAAAGCCAATTGCAAATAGGACATGTTGTTATTTAGCCTTTAAACTCTACGAATATGCAAACTCGTAACACAGAACATGTCTAATAGTTTGCAATTATTACAGCTTGATGAACTGCAATTTGTAAGCCAAACCCCAGATATGCACCATATGAGATATATATTTTTGAGAACGATTTTCATCTAGCTCGAAATTCTTCCAAAAAGGCAAGTTATATGATCCATATGGTTCCAATTAATTCAATTTGCCACTTGCAGCCCTGTTTTCTTCGCATTATGACACTCCTCCCGCAATAAAACCGATAAAAAGAAGCTCGTCATGTCTGAGAAAATGCTAAAATTCATCTCACTCGATAAAGAGATGCCTAAAAAACGTGACGCAAAAGCTCGCAAAAAAGACTTCCACGAGATTTACTCTGAATACATTGATGCGAAAGCAGAAGAGCAATCGTCTCGTTGTTCACAATGTGGTGTTCCTTTTTGTCAGCAACACTGTCCGCTTGGCAACAATATCCCAGATTGGCTCAAGCTAACTGCTGAGGGTCGTTTGGAAGAAGCGTATCAATTGTCTTCTTCTACAAACAACATGCCTGAAATCTGTGGCCGTATCTGTCCACAAGACAGACTGTGTGAAGGTAGCTGTACAATTGAACAATCCGGTCATGGTACAGTGACTATCGGTTCTGTAGAAAAATATATCACCGATACAGCATTTGAAAATGGTTGGGTTTCACCTGTGAAGCCGCCAAAAGAGCGCGAACAATCTGTTGGAATTATTGGTGCAGGCCCTGCTGGATTTGCAGCAGCAGAACAGTTACGCCGCTATGGGTATCAAGTTACAGTTTATGACCGCTATGATCGTGCGGGTGGTCTACTTATCTATGGAATTCCCGGCTTCAAGCTAGAAAAAGAAATCGTTCTTCGCCGCGAACAATACTTAAAAGATTCAGGTGTCGAATTTGTCTACAACACGAATGTTGGTGAAGACATCACAATTCAGGAATTGCGCCAAAAGCATGATTCAATCCTAATCGCCACGGGTGTTTATAAAGCACGTGAACTTGGAATGCCCGGTGAAGATGCAGACGGTGTCTACCCTGCTCTGGATTTTCTGATCACGTCCAACAAATTAAACCTCGGTGATAAGGTCGAACGTTTTGAAAGCGGCGAGTTAAATGCCGAAGGTAAACGCGTTGTTGTAATTGGTGGTGGTGATACAGCTATGGACTGTGTTCGTACCGCAATCCGTCAGGGTGCTAAGGCCGTGACCTGTATGTATCGCCGCGACCGCGAAAACATGCCTGGTTCTCAGAGAGAAGTACAAAATGCTGAAGAAGAAGGTGTTAAGTTCGACTGGCTTTCAGCACCTAAAGAAGTCGTTGAAAAGAAAACTGGTGGCGTAAAAGCTGTAAAAGCTCTTCGCATGAAACTTGGACTTGCCGATGCTTCTGGCCGCCGTTCACCTGAGCCAATCGAAGATTCAGAATATGAAGTTAAAGCCGACATGGTGATCAAAGCTCTTGGCTTCAGCCCTGAAGATTTGCCAAAACTCTTCAACGAAGATGCTCTAACTGTGAACCGTTGGGGCGCATTAAAAGTGAGCCACTCAAATCTAATGACTTCTCTAGACGGCGTATTTGCAGCTGGTGACATCATGCGCGGTGCTTCACTGGTTGTTTGGGCCGTAAAAGACGGACGTGATGCAGCAGAACACATGCACAAATACATGAAGAGTAATGCCGCGTCAGAGAAAGTCGCAGCCGAATAAAATCGAGTTTAAACAACTCGCTATTGCACAAGATTTTTTGGGGAAGATTATCTTTCTTCTCCTACCTAATAAGGTAAAAACCGATGACCGAACAAAACAACAATTATAAAGCAGACTATCTGGCTAAACGTCAGCGTTTAATGGATGCAAACGCATACAATCCTGCAGATGAACATGATGCATGTGGTGTTGGTCTAGTTGTCCAAATGGATGGATCACCAAACCGCAAAATTGTTGAAGCTGGTATTAAAGCTCTTAAAAATGTGTGGCACCGTGGTGCTGTAGATGCAGATGGTAAGACTGGTGATGGTGCAGGTATACGTTTGGATGTACCGCAAGCATTCTTCCAAGCGCAGATTAAGAAGACAGGTCATGCGCCCAACGAAGACCAACCTATCTGTATTGGTCAGATCTTCTTGCCGCGCGAAGATCTAAGCGCTCAAGAGCACGCACGTACAATTGTTGAAACTGAAGTCGTTGGTTTTGGTTTTCAGGTATATGGTTGGCGCCAAGTTCCCATCGACACATCTGTGATTGGTGAAAAAGCTGATGCCACTCGTCCAGAAATTCAGCAAATTATGTTCTGTGACCCCACAGGACGCGACGAAGCTGAATTAGAAAAAATACTTTATGTATGTCGCCGCCGCATTGAAAAGCGCGTGCGTGAAGCGGGCATTCCTAGCTTCTATATTTGTTCATTTTCTGCAAAGGCGATCATCTATAAAGGGATGTTCCTTGCCGAAGATATCGACAAATTCTACCCTGACCTTCAAGATGAAAAATTCATCTCTTCTGTCGCGATTTATCACCAACGTTATTCGACCAACACCTTCCCGCAATGGTGGTTGGCGCAACCTTTCCGTATGTTGGCTCACAATGGTGAAATCAATACAATTCACGGCAACATGAACTGGATGAAGTCTCACGAAATCCGTATGGTTTCAGACACTTTTGAAGGTCACAAAGACGATATCCGTCCTGTCATTACGCAAGGTTCTTCAGACTCAGCTGCTCTTGATGCTGCGTTTGAATTACTCGTACGTGCGGGCAGAAAAGCAACAATGGCTAAAACGCTTCTAATACCTGAAGCTTGGTCCAAGCGTGAAGACGTCATGCCTCAAGCGCACCAAGGGCTTTATGCTTATGCGAATGCTGTGATGGAGCCATGGGATGGGCCAGCTGCAGTATGTGCGTTTGATGGCCGGTGGGCTGTCGCTGGTCTAGACCGTTCCGGTCTACGTCCGATGCGATACGCACTGACAACAGATGGTATTCTAGCATGTGGATCAGAAACAGGAATGTGCCCGCTTGATTCTGACAGCATTGAAAGCCGTGGGCGTGTAGCTCCTGGTGGAATGATTGCCGTCAACATTGATGAAGGCAAATTTTACTCCCACAAGGAAGTGATCGACGCGCTTGCTGCTCAACACCCTTATGACGAGTGGCTGGAAAATGTGATCGAGCTGGACGAGCGTGTTACAGAAGGCAAAGAACCAAAGACATTTGACAAAGATGAATTGCTTCGTCGCCAGACAGCAGCTGGTTTCTCAATGGAAGAAACAGAGCTTATTTTATCACCAATGATTGAAGGTGGAAAAGAAGCCATCGGATCTATGGGAGATGATAGCCCGCTTGCCGTATTGTCTGAAGGCTACCGCCCTCTTTCTCACTATTTCCGTCAGAACTTCTCGCAGGTAACTAACCCACCAATCGACCCGTTACGCGAAGATCGTGTAATGAGTTTGAAAACACGTTTTAAAAACCTCGGAAACATCCTTGCTGATGATGAAGCACAATCAAATGTGTTCATTCTAGACAGCCCTGTTTTGACAACGGGTATGTACAACAAACTGGTGGAAACACTTGGCGAAGGCGTTGCTGTCATCGACTGTACATTCAATGTAGACGCAGCCAACTCAGCGGCCGGTGGAACTTTGCATGCCGCATTGGAACGTATTTGTACTGAAGCTGAAGATGCAGTTTCTCAAGGTAAAGAACACATTGTTCTTTCTGATGAAGCTCTAAACGCTGAGAATGCTGGTATTCCAATGATCTTGGCTGTGGGTGCTGTGCACTCTCACTTGGTCAATAAAGAACTTCGCTCTTTCTGTTCTATCACAGCACGCTCTGCAGAGTGTATGGATACACACTATCACGCAGTACTCATTGGTGTTGGTGCAACATGTGTGAATGCGTATCTTGCAATGGAAACAATTGCAGACCGCCATGCACGTGGCTTGATCGCTGATATTTCACTTGAAGAAGCGTCTCAAAACTTCAAAAAAGCCATTGATGCAGGTCTTCTTAAGATCATGTCTAAAATGGGTATATCGGTTATTTCGTCCTATCGTGGTGGTTATAACTTTGAAGCGTTGGGCCTCTCGCGTGCACTTGTTGATAGCTACTTCCCAGGTCTTACATCAAAGATATCTGGTATTGGTCTAAATGGTTTGGCAAAGAAGGCCCTTGGACTGCACGAAAAAGCATTTGATTCACAAGTCACTGCGTTGCCAGTTGGTGGTTTTTACCGCATTCGTCGTTCAGGTGAACGTCACGCTTTGACAGGCGACCTTATCCACCAGCTACAAAAAGCATGTGATACAGGAAGCTACTCGGAGTGGAAAAAATACTCTGAAGCGATCAAATCAGAAGCCCGAGAACACCCAATTCAATTGCGTGATCTGCTTGATTTTGACTCACCCAGAAAATCACTTCCAGAAGAAGACATCCAATCCGTCAACGAAATCCGCAAACGCTTTGTAACACCAGGAATGTCTCTAGGTGCGCTTAGCCCTGAAGCACACGGTACGCTGAACGTTGCAATGAACCGCATTGGTGCAAAATCTGTGTCTGGTGAAGGTGGAGAAGTTCGCGAACGCTATAAGCCAATGGCGAATGGCGACAACATGAACTCTGCCATCAAACAGGTTGCATCTGGTCGTTTCGGTGTAACAGCCGAATACCTCAACCAATGTAGAGAAGTTGAAATTAAAGTCGCTCAAGGTGCTAAGCCAGGTGAAGGTGGTCAACTTCCGGGTTTTAAAGTAACGGAATTTATTGCGAAAAACCGGAATGCAACACCCGGCGTGACTTTGATCTCACCGCCACCACACCACGATATCTATTCCATCGAGGACTTGGCTCAACTCATCTATGACTTGAAACAAATCAACCCTGATATTCGCGTATGTGTGAAATTGGTTGCGCGTTCAGGTGTGGGGACAATTGCTGCTGGTGTGGCGAAAGCTAAAGCTGATATCATCCTCATAGCAGGTAATGTTGGAGGTACAGGTGCCAGCCCACAAACATCAGTGAAATTTGCTGGTCTACCTTGGGAAATCGGTCTAGCTGAAGCACATCAAGTTCTAACCCTCAACAACCTACGTGACCAAGTTACATTGCGTACGGATGGTGGCCTTCGCACTGGTCGTGACATCGTAATGGCTGCGATGCTTGGTGCTGAAGAATACGGTATCGGAACAGCTTCTCTTGTGGCCATGGGGTGTATTATGGTGCGCCAGTGTCACTCAAACACTTGCCCAGTCGGTGTGTGTACTCAACGTGATGATCTGCGTGAGAAGTTCACTGGCCAGCCGTATAAAGTGGTCAACCTAATGACTCACATTGCTGAAGAAGTTCGTGATATCCTCGCGGAACTTGGCTTTTCTACACTTGATGAAGTTATTGGGCGCACTGATCTTCTTTCACAGGTGTCTCGAGGATCAGAATTCCTTGATGACCTTGATCTAAACCCGCTATTGATCCGCGCGGATGCAGATCAACAAATCGAGTACAAGCCGACACTTCGCAATGATGTACCTGATTCATTGGATGCCGAAATCCTACGTGATGCTTCTGCATTCTTTGAAAAAGGCGAGAAAATGCAAGTGGACTATAAAGTTCGCAATGTTCAGCGTGCGATTGGTACACGTGCTTCATCAGCGATTGTTCGCAAATTTGGAGCAGATGACCCACTTCCGGAAGGCCGTTTATGGGTAACTCTGGATGGTTCCGCTGGTCAGTCTCTTGGTGCCTTTTGTGTGAAAGGACTCACACTTGAAGTTATCGGGGACGCCAATGACTATGTAGGAAAAGGGTTGTCAGGAGCGACTATTATTCTGCGTCCGTCATCTGGTGCGCGCTTCCTAGCACACGAAAACACCATCATCGGAAACACATGTCTTTATGGAGCGACATCAGGATACCTTTTCGCCGCCGGCCAGGCTGCAGAACGGTTTGCTGTTCGTAACTCTGGTGCAACTGCAGTCATTGAAGGGTGTGGTTCCAATGGTTGTGAATACATGACAGGTGGTAGAGCTGTTATCCTTGGAGCAATCGGCGATAATTTCGGTGCGGGTATGACAGGCGGAATGGCCTACATATATGACCCCGAAGATAAATTCGACGTATTAGCAAACCCTGATGCAATTGTTTGGGATACAATCAAATCCAAGCATTGGGAAAAAGAACTAAAAGGCCTCATTCAAGAGCACCAATCTCGCACAGGTTCAGAGCTTGCCCATTCTATTTTGGCAAATTGGAAATTGGAACTTTCCAACTTCAAACAGGTTTGCCCAAAAGAAATGCTCTCCCGTCTTGAAAACCCTCTTGATGACTCTGCCACAGCAACAGCCGCGGAATAAACTCCATAAGCTTGTGGTATAGACCCCAGACAAAGCGTCGACATCTGTCGGCGCTTTGTTTTGTTTCAATTCTGAAAATAGATCAAATCGGCACAAAACTCTTACGAATGCGCAATAACCATAAAAAATTTTAGATATTAGACACAATCTGAAACAATTTTTTGCTCGCATTCATCCGTGCTTAGTGTTGCCATTATTTAATTTGGCATATATGCGCGAATAATGACCCAAGAATTATTGAACCTCGCACTCGCCACATTTGTCACATTTTTTGTGTTGATCGACCCTCCCGGTGTCGCGCCCGTTTTCGCATCTTTGACTGCACCCGGTGGTCCCAAGTTTGCTCGGAAAATGGCATTTAAATCTGTCATAGTTGCAGCAATAATTATTGTGGGGTTTGCTTTTGGTGGTGCTTGGCTACTCGGGGCTTTGCACATATCCATCGATGCTTTCAGAGCAGCCGGTGGTATTCTCCTATTCTTAATCGCTTTGGATATGGTGTTTGAAAAACGCCAAGAACGCCGCGAAAGCCGTGCAGAAGCACTATTGGAAGATGAAGAACATAAAGAGCTAGATGACGTGTCCGTCTTCCCTCTGGGAATACCTATGCTTGCGGGCCCCGGTTCCATCGCAACGGCTATGCTTTATATGCAAAACTCCAGCGGCAACGCCGTTGAGCAAGGCATTGTCATTGGCGCAATATTAGCCAACCTACTGCTCTGTTATTTTGTGTTCCTCGGTGCGGCCCCGCTTATCCGCATGATGGGAGACAGCGTTGCTGGTGCGATCACACGTATCTTTGGTGTTATCCTCGCCGCCCTCTCCGTTCAGCTATTGATCGACGGTATCAAAGGTGCGTTCGGCCTAGTTGGCGTTGGGCATTGAATTTCAACTTGAGTATCACCCATTTCAAGAACGTTAATATCGGCCTCTTACACCAAAACTTTGTACAAGGCTCAATTATGAAATTCTTTTTAGGTCTTCCGTTGCTACTAGCATTGGCGTTGGCTACATCTGAAGCTCAGGCTTCACCAACGCCTGATCCATGTGAATTAGATCATCTACAACTAATTGGACCATTTCCCAACGACATCGAAATACAAAATGTTTCATATCTCTGGACTGCCGTTGATGGAAATTTACACAAAATACTTCATTTAGGACCTAAATCACTTAATCAGAAAGCTGCTGAATTTTATTTAAATACGGAACCAACAAATAGGGACACTCTCAGTCAAATTTCGATGATGAATTGGGTCGCCAACATTGCTATTGCCCATGAAATGGACATTTTAAATTCGCGTTCAAAAAATCACGAAAATGAGAAAAAGTTTTATCTCCCCGTAGACACATTGAATCAAATTTTACAGGAATTAAAATATGGCTTTTTCCATGAGTTATCAACGCGTGACCCTCCTTGGGTCATCGAAACACATAGATTAAATTTCTGCACTGCTGCCACAATTCTCGGAACAATTAATGAGATCTCTATTCCTGAAATTCTCATAGCTGAATGCAAAAAAAGACTACATTCAGCTGCATTATCATTGCTTACCTCTGCCCAACATCCGATGGTTTCAACTTATCACCCCGACTGGTCTTCAATATGCACTACATATGGTTACAGGATGAGATCAATTGTATTCTTGAAACTCTTAGCTCAAAGAATTGACGATACTCGAATAGCTTCTCTTCATGGAAAAGAGCCAGCAATTCTTCCATACAACTTACAATTTAGAGAACCATTTCACTATCGGATTGAACATGGAAAATTCATGAAATCCCTTTTTATGAAAATGAAATCTGAACTCTACCAAGTCATTTCAGAAAAATCAGACTCAGAACATTTGAAGCAACAATATGCTGAAAAAGCTTCTTACTATAGTTGGCTTAGCCAAATAAACTAAATTTGTTAAATTAAAAAATCTCGATAGAAATTACTCTACAATACGAGACCGAAGTTAAACGTTTTTCCGTCTACGCTTCTTCGGCGCACCAGACACGCTAATATCTGTATCTGCTAGAGATTCAGGTGTGTCACCCTCACGGCGTTTCATTTTGTTAGCCATTGTTTTTAGGCTTTCACCTGGGAAAGTCAGCGCGAGCATTTCTAGGACTGAGACTTCATCCAACACTTCATCATTTTGATCAGATGAATAAGCAAAACCGTCAGCAACAGGACTTGCACCAGCGGCAATCCAATCATCCATTAATCGCTGACGACCAGCCGGTAAAATTACATATCGATCAGATACTTCAACCGTTGAACGACCATCATCTTCCGGCACCATAATCTCATGCAGTTTTTCACCGGGACGAATGCCGACAACTTTTTGAGGCAGATCTGGCGCAACCGCCGATGCAAGCGTTCCGATTGTGGATGATGGAATTTTAGGTACAAAAATCTCTCCTCCACGTGTTTGCGCAAGGCCTGACAACACAAAGTTCACACCCTGCTCCAATGTAATCCAGAAACGTGTCATGCGTTGATCTGTAATTGGAAGGTGATATGCTCCTTCAGAAATGAGTTTACGGAAAAAGGGCACGACTGAACCACGGGAACCAAGCACATTCCCATATCGTACGACAGAAAATTTTGTTCCATTCGCACCAGATAGATTGTTTGCTGCCACAAACACCTTGTCAGCTGCAAGCTTGGAAGCACCATAGAGATTGATCGGGTTTGCCGCTTTATCAGTCGAGAGTGCAACGACGGTTTTAACACCAGCTTTGATGGAAGCATTCACCACATTTTCTGCCCCAAACACATTCGTGCGAATACATTCCATCGGGTTATATTCTGCGATCGGCACATGCTTTAGCGCGGCAGCGTGAATGACATAATCAACACCACGCATTGCCATTTCCAGACGCGCTTCATCTCTTACATCTCCAATGAAGTACCGCATAAATGGATAATCTTCTGGAGGGAACATCTGCGCCATTTCATACTGCTTAAGCTCATCGCGAGAGAACACAATTAGCTTATTAGGCGTCCAACGTTCGGAAACGATTTTGACAAATTCTTTTCCAAAACTTCCCGTTCCACCCGTCACCAGAATATTCTTGCCATTCAGGTCAGGAGAAGAATCCATAAAGTCTCGGAAGAAAGATTTAGTCATGATCAATACTCAATCTGTAAGATTTCACATAAATGATAAAGGCCTTGTTAAGAATCAAACTCTCTTAAAGGGCTTAAGCATTGGTTTACGGGATGCAGGTTATTTTTAAGCTTCAATTTCGGGTTTACTCAGATTGCAGATATTGGATTTAGCAATCACAACCCATATAAGGCTTCCGAGGTATCCATGACGCTCGCAATTATCGTTCAAGCGCGTTGGAATTCGAGTAGATTACCAGGTAAAATTCTTGAAGATCTTGGAGGAGCTCCCGCTCTGAAAAGGTGTCTCGATAGATGCGATCAAATTCCGCAATCTGATGTCGTGGTATGTGCTGTACCAGACACCGCAGAAAATGATCCTATTGCAAAAGCTGCGGCAAGCTGGGGTTATGTTGTTTCTCGAGGGTCGGAAGATGATGTTCTTTCTAGATATGCAAAAGCCGCTCGCGAAGTTGATGCAACTACAGTCATGCGTGTAACTTCAGATTGCCCCATGATTGACCCAAAAATATGTGACAGTGTGCTTAGCTTATTGAAACGCCAGGGGGTTGGTTACGCTTGCAATAATATGCCTGCGCGTTTCCCGCATGGTTTAGATTGTGATGCATTCTCTGCCGAGCATTTGTATGAAGCAGACAAGCAAGCAAATACGCAATACGATAGAGAACATGTGACACCATGGATACGCTCCAAAAAAGGTATAAAACGCGCCTCTCTTCAAGGGCCCGGCGAGCCTTTGGCTTCATTGCGCTGGACGCTCGATTACAAAGAAGATCTGCTCTTTATGCAGGCATTGTACGAAGCAATGGGAAACAGAGCTGCAACGGCTAGCGCAGCTGAATACGCACGCATGTGTTTGATGCGCCCTGATATTCAATCCATCAACGAGAAACATATCAATAGAAATAGATTAGCACTCTCTGAACATGCCCACATTGAAACATCACCCGTTTCATTAGAGATAGCTGCTTAATGTCACAACGCTGGCTCATTCTTGGTGCAACGGGACTATTGGGCCCCTGCTTCGTCAAAGAAATCAAAGACCGTGGATATCAGGCTATTACAGCGGCGCGTTCAAATGCAGATGTTTGTTTTGATTTATCAGATCAAAGTCAACTTCATCAAACTCTCGAAGATACAAAACCAGATAGCGTCATAAATTGCGCGGCCAATATCTATGTAGATTTATGTGAAAATGATCCTGCTGGCTCATATTTACTAAACACACGTCCATTATCGACTCTAGCAGATTGGAGCCGTGAAAATGACAAGCCTCTGTTGCAAGTCTCAACCGATCATTACTTTACTCAGGGTGGCAACAATCCTCAATCTGAAGATGCTCCAGTTGATTTAGTCAATGAATATGCACGTTCAAAATACCTCGCTGAACATTTGGCCCTGACAGCGCCTAAAGCTTTAGTATTGCGAACGAATATCGTTGGCGCACAAAAGGGACACGGCCGCTGGGTGAAAGAAAGCCTCTTGAACAAAGCTCCGATGACTCTGTTTATGGATTTCTTTGCATCACCTCTGCATGTGCAAGATATGGCTCGTATCAGTTTGGATTTGGCCCAAAAGCAAGCAAACGGAATATATAATGTCAGCTCACGAGATGTATCATCCAAAGGTGAGTTTATATACGCCGTGGCAAAAGCCATGAATATCAATCCAGATTGGGTGATAGAAGGAACAGGACATCAATTAGCTACCAAACGCGCGATGTGCTTGGGGCTTGATGTATCAAAAGCTGAATCCACGCTCGGCTATCAATTGCCAACTTTGGAAGAAACAGCAAAAAAACTAGCAAATGAGGCATTATAGACATGCGCTACAATAATCATTTCAAAGTCTATGATCGCGAAATTGCCCTAGACCAGCCCACCTATTTCATCGCTGATATTGCTGCCTCTCACGATGGCGATTTAGAACGCGCTAAGGACCTGATTTGGAAAGCAAAAGAAGCTGGTGCTGAATGCGCTAAGTTCCAACACTTCTTAGCCAAAGATATTGTGTCAGACCGAGGGTTTAAACAACTAGGCGGGCAGATGGCGCACCAGTCCAAATGGAAAAAGTCAGTCTATGATATTTTTGACGAATTCCACCTTCCCCGTGAATGGACACCAACCCTCGCAGAAACATGCCAAAAAGCTGGCATTCATTATATGACGACTCCCTATGATATCCCTGCGATTGATATGAATGATGACCTTTGTGGTGCTTGGAAAATTGGGTCTGGCGATGTTAGCTGGCCGCAATTCATTTCTGAAGTATCCAAACGCGGAAAACCTATGTTTGTTGCCACTGGTGCATCTGACATGGAAGAATCCATACGCGCTGCCGAAGCTGTTCTCGCGCATAATCGCGAGCTGTGCTTAATGCAGTGTAATACGAACTATACAGGCAGCGACGATAATTTTGCTAATGTGAATTTGAATGTTCTCAAAGCATTCGCCATGGCCTTTCCCGGATTGCCGCTTGGTCTATCTGACCACACACCCGGGCATTCTGCTGTATTGGGGGCTGTTGCATTGGGAGCCCGCGCGATTGAAAAACACTTTACAGATGACAATAATCGCGAAGGCCCCGATCATGGTTTCTCCATGACACCTACCACATGGCGCGACATGGTGGATCGTACGCGAGAACTAGAATCCGCTCTTGGGGATGGTGTGAAACGCGTGGAACCCAACGAGGGAGATAGCATCGTGGTTCAACGTCGCTGTTTGCGCGTAAAACATGCTCTACCTAAAGGTCATGTTCTATCGCAAGATGATATTGAAGCTCTACGCCCAGCCCCCCGCAATGCTTATGAACCTCATGCATTGGATACTGTAATTGGCCGTGAATTACTGGACGATCTCGTTTTTGGAGATGCACTTACACCGGATAACACAAAGGCGAAAAGCTAATGCTGTCAGGTGAATTTGTAAATTTACGCGCCATCGAGCAAACAGACCTCGAACCATTGCGTCAATGGCGAAACAAACCCGAAATGCGTCGCTTCTTCAGAGAGTACAGAGAGATCTCACCAGAGATGCAACAAAAATGGTTTGAAAACCATGTTCTAAACGACCCTCGGACACGCATGTTTGCGATTGAACGCAAATCAGATTCCGCACTCATGGGTGCTTGCGGGTTGTGCTATATAGATGCGATCAACCAAAATGCGGATTTTTCAATTTATTTGGGAATTGACGATCTCTATATAGACGAAAAATTCGCTTCTGACGCTGGTAAAGTTCTGATCCAATACGGCTTTGAAGAGTTAAATCTACATCGTATTTGGGCTGAGATTTATTCCATCGATGAACCCAAACAAGCATTCTTGCCAAGCCTTGGATTTGAACTGGAGGGCACTCATCGCGAGACACATTTCACTGAGGGTAAATGGGTAAATAGTTTATTCTATGGATTGCTTTCTTCTTCCCAAGCGCGCTGATCCAATCCATAAACCGCACTTCGGCGAACTTGGCGTCCACGGCGAATAGACCGAAAAAAAGTATCTAGGGTTAACCACACCAGAGTTAATCCCATACCAATTAACAACGTCATCATCACACGAAGTTTAGAAGTCCATTTAACTGGTGTTTGTGCTGCCGTAAGTGCCGATCCACCTTCCATAGACAACAACGCTAAAGCTCTATCTCCACCAGCTTCGGTAAGTAAAATTGCGCGCTGAAGATCCAAATCGTTTCGTACATATGAAAGCAAACGAATGGTCGCATGTGGAGAAATTTTCTCAGAAACACTGTGAATTAAACGCAGCTGTTCTTCCAGCCCCTCCAATTCCCTCACATCAATTCCTTCACGGATGATATCAAGAACGACATCCCCTTTAGCTGCAATTCCCAATGCACCCGAAAAACGAACTGTTAGATCGCGTTTTATACGTTCGGGCGGAGCAACATTAAATAATCGACGTTGGAAATGCCTTCTAAAATCTTCATTCATATTGCCCGAACGGTCGGCTGCTCGAACGATTGAAGCACCAGCACGCTCTTTATCTCCAAGGGCACTAAGACCGATTCCAGACAGAGTAAAAGCAAAACTGTCAATCTTCTGCCCTCTCACCCATTGAGCAGCTTGTAGCGCCAAATCTCTTTCATCACCAAGTACGTTTAGCCCTGCATTGGCCGAAGCATTTCTATCGATAATTTCGTCACTTTGCTCACTCAATGTTGATTGCGGGTCGGCTGTTTGCGTAGCTGCACGCCAAATCGCCCTCAAAGGTGAAATGGCTTGCTCATATGAATATCGCACATCTTCATCGAGGTATTTTAACGCGGCTTGTTCAATCGCGGCATCACCTTGAACCTCGAGAACTTTAGCCGATACAAGCAAAGATGCTGAATTCTTCTCATCCAACATGTTCGGAGCTGCCAACAACAGGCCATGTGCTGTTCTCAAATTCCCACGTTCAACTTGCTCTTTCACCAATCGCGACCAAGTTTCACGCCGAGACCCCTGACCAGACATTAGAGACTGGAAACGTTGATCGATCACATCTCGTGTCTCAGCAAGAGAACCAGGCGTAACGTCAAAATCCATACCGTGACGACTAAAAGTATCAGAAACAATACGTGCTGCCAAAAGAGGTATTAGTGCCAAAAGCGCTAAAAAGAGCGCAGCACTTAACCAAGCAAAAGGAGCAGGTCGCTTTCGTTTATGATACATTTGCAACCTGACACTCAACTCTTGGACACAGATCAGACAAGGATAACACAGGAATCAAAATCAATTTAATCCTGTTAGCTATTTCGTCACGACATTCGATTATATTCAAGAGTGAATTCCCGCCTAAACGGTAATTTCTGTGGGTTTCGTCAATGGATGTGTCGCAATGGTTGTAAATGTCGATTTTTCGCTTGTAGGTGCGTACATGAATGCTCGTATGAACGAGCGTCTTGTTGGCACGAGCTTTCAAGCCAATTCTACGCAGCAGGCTCCTTCTGCGCAAGCAACTGATGAGCTTGCAGCGGGTACTCCACCTTGGAAAGCAGCTGAAGAAACTCAATCCGATGACGATATCCTTTCCACAGCATTTGCTTCTTTAAAATCAGGCAATTTCATTTCTGCCTCTGATAAAAGAACAGCTCTCGAGGCCAAAGACGATTCCACCAAACTGTTCATTGCGTATGAAGCACTTGAATCCTTGCAAACAATCGCAACGGCGGTGGAAAAAGGACTACTCAAAGAATCTTACTACGAGTTGGCAGAAAAGCGGCTAAATGAAGGCATTGCAGAGATCTCTGAGTTTATTGGAAGCTCGGATTTTGACTCAGTTACTATGCTGGCCAGTGCCAAACTAGATAAAACAACGTCTGAAGTTACCATTGCACGCGCCTCATATGAATACACAACAGATATAACCCACTCGGGCGCTAAAGATGACCCAGTCACGGCATGGGCGGGTATATCCGGTTTTTCGATCACGGTTGATCGTGTCAATCAATCTGACACTCTCAACATCGATCTTTCTTCTCTAGCGGATAATGAACGTACGCTGGAAAACGTGACCGACCTAATCAACCAACAGCTAGAGTCTGTTGGGGCATCATCAAAATTTTATCCGCAACAAATCGGTGAGAAAAACGAATACGGCGTATATGCGGGTGATGATTGGGGAATGAAAATCAAAGGCTTACAAGGAGAGCACCTATCCTTCACAGCCAATACTTCTGCGCCTGCCCTCTTCATGGTTGGAGGTAGCGGTGCAGCAGGAGACGACAACACATTATCTGCGCAAATATCTAAATGGACTGGTTTAAGTGAGGCCTCACCAACCCGCACTAAAACAAATCTTTTCCTTGCTGAATCTACGGTCACACAAGAGGCAAAAGACGAAGACGAAATTGACCTAACAGAGCACAATGACTCTCAATTCATCGCAACCAAAGCCGGACCAGATGGATCTATTTACGCGCTGGCGAATGTTGAAAATGATGTGAATGGCCAAAAAATTCTGAGCGATAATGATCTGGCACTCGTCAAATATGACAGCACAGGAAAAGAGCTCTGGACACGCATTGTCGGTAATTCGGCCGAAATCACAGGAACCGATTTAGCGGTCGCACCAGATGGCCGCGTTGCGATAGCTGGATCTACAACCGACGAATTTGATTCCACTGCATTTGGTGGTGGCACTGATGGCTTCGTTATAATGTATAACGCAGATGGCCTTGAAACATCTGTTTATCAAGAAGCCACCCGCTTTGAAGACAAAATTACCTCTCTCGCTTTTGACTCCGCAGGTGCACTTTACATAGGTGGCAGCACCACAGGAAACATTGACGGCAATGGAAATGCTGGCGGTGTAGATGCTTACGTTGAAAAGCTGGATGTGCTGGGCAACAGAATGTGGATTAATCAATTTGGGTCCGCAGAAGATGATACAGTAACTGCCATTACAATTGCTGATGATGGCACACCAATCGTCGCCACACGCAATGGCGAAGAAACAACTATTCAATCTGTAACAGGCGCGAGCTTTAGTGCATCAGATTGGTCGCATGATATTGGAAAAGCCAGTGTCACGACAATGGATTTCGATAGTGACGCCCTCTATCTAGGCGGTTCAACACGATACCCTACTCGCACAGCCAATGAATTTGGTGGAACAGCTTCCACTGATTATGACGCATTCGCGATCAAACTGAATGTCACAGATGGCGGCGGTAGCACCACTGTGACCGAAGATTGGTATCAAGGCTTCGGTGGCAGCGGCGAACAGGGAATATCTGAAGTTATCGCGCATGATGGCGCGCTTTACCTATCAGGAACAGCTGGGAATTCCTTTGGCAGCCAAAGCATTGATGCAGATGAAAAACACGCCATCATAGCGTCTTTAGATGCATCAACCGGTGCCGAAAACTGGGTCAACAGCCTAACAGGGCGTGGTAGCCAAGCTAACAGTGCCGGCATGACGCTTTCATCAACTGGATCTAGTGACCTTGATGCATTTGGTCTGCCCAATGGCAAGCTAACAATGGGCGGCACATCTTATGTGAGCGATCATTCCGCAGCGCGTGTGGGCGACCATTTCACTCTCATTGTCGACGGTAAAGAAACCAAGATTGAGCTAGAAAGAGAAGACACGTATCGCGCGCTTACCTTCAAATTAAACGCCGCACTGGGACAAGATGGTACAGCCCTCGCGCGTCGTTCCAGCACCGGCGCTCAGGCACTCAGCATTCGCCCCGCCGAAGAAACCATTATTGAACTTGTCCCAGGTGATAAGGGCTCCGACCTTCTAAATGCCTTGGGATTAACGGCAGGGTTCCTCTATGATGAGCCGTCTTTGCTAGATGAAGACAAAAGCTCTGATGCACCTCCCCTCATTTCGCTGGATTTAGAATCGGCAGTTACGCTAACCAGCGCTGCCTCAGCCAAATTTGATGTGGATGAAGATGGTAAATTGACCGAGAAAGAAAAACCCGTCACAGATGTGCTCAAAATGTTTGATGTCGCCTTGGCCAGTATCCGTACAGCCTATCGCCACGCAATTGATGATCCAACACTGAAAATTGATACATCGACAAATGCCAACAGCACGCAAGCATCAGCCTATCAATTGGCCCAACAAGCCAACCTCCAAGCCGGCCTAGATCGCCTAACTGGCGGCGGTGGGGGTGGAACATTAGGTTTGTTTGCCTAAGGAGGTTTTGTAGGTATCGAGCCGTTTATCGCCCAAAAGGGACCCATTACCAAAATGGCAATGGGTCCCTTTTGGGCGATATGTAGCCTGGTTTCTAATATCCATAGAGTGGAGCGAAAAAGCGTTGGGACGTTTATTGGCTGAAAAAAGGGCGCGATGGTCATCACGCCCTTTTCGGTATGCAAATGGTTCTATTCGTAGCTAATATTTGTCACGGAATAGTCTTCGCTGTTCGCTTCTATTTTTCCAGAGTTGATAAGCTGGATATCTCCGATAACCGTAATTGGCCCACCATTGGTTAGAAATAGCTCTAGCGGCGCACCATCATTCCACGTCGTATCTGAGATATTCAAGCGCTGAACACCATGGAAGTACATTGATGCGCCAGATCTGTGAGTAGACCGTTTACCAACATTTGTAAGCGTGTTGTCAGTAACGGTTACCATAGATCCAAAAGTACTCTCATCTCTACCCCCCACAATACACAGTAGCGACTTCTTCTTTGATGTCTGTGAAAGTATTACCTGAGATCGTTAAATTCTGAAAAGGCTATATCCTGCTCGTGAAAGGATCTAATGTTTAGGGAATAATATCAACTGCTCGAAGATACCTTATCTCGCCCGTCTCTGGATAAGAGACTAAAATCCAATTTGTAAAATCTGTTTCAGTTTCTGTCGCGACTTCTTCAGCTCTTACACTAATCGCTGACCCAGCCCCTACACCATTGTCAAAACGTGTGGGTTCCTCAAACACTGGAAACTCGGCAATCCCCGCGTGGTCGTCCAAAATGTTTTCAAAATACAGCCCCTCACCGCCTGTCTTGGTGATGATAGCTAGGTCTAAACGAGTTTGGTCACCTGGCCGAATACCGCCAAAAGCTCCAGCAACTATTTGAACCGGTACACCTTCAGTCCAACGGTATAGCTTGTGCTCTATATCGAGAGTATTTATTGTAAAAGAAAATCCAGCCGGATTTTGTGCTCTAAAACTCTCGCCCGACGGGAATTTTAAATAGAGTAGCAAATGCTCCCCCGGGTCTGCCCCTGTAGTCATCAGAATCAACATATAATCAGGGGTCGAACTTGCGCCTCCTCCGCCAACCACTTGAACGATTTCCAAATCTTCCTCAACTCCAGTTGGAAGCGGAACAGAACCCAATTCTTCATAGGGGTGATAAGGGTAAATCAATCCGTTCTCGGATACAGAGACATCTCCGCCATAAAAAACCAACTCTTTGCTTTTATAATCGACAGCTATAAAATTCCATGCAGAAAAAGGCGTTTCCATAGCAAACGGATAATACTGGTTATCAATTGGATAAACGTAACAAAGTGACCTGCCTTCACCCAGGGTTTGATAGATTTCATACTCAAAAGACAAAGCCGTGTTGCCTCCGTAAGTTGGCTCTTTTGGCTGAATCCCCATGATGGATATGCCCCTTTCTCGATGCCCAACCCATGCAAAATCAATTCCCTGCTCAGGCGTACCTTTCACAAAACATGCATCTTCAAATGGTATTTCTTCCCTTTGGACGTAATGCCTAGACTCCGCGCCATTAGATGATCTCTCATAATCCTCCCCAAACCATTTTAAAGCACCTTCATTTTGGGAAAGAATCGTCATTTCATTCCCTCCCAAGGAAACGAATTCTGAACAACATCCATGATAATTCAAGCTTGGAGCATCGATAAAAGAAATATCCTTTAGATCTACATCCCCAAGTGGATAATGGATCGGGTTCTGAGCAAATAGAGAGTCGGACCAAAATACGACTCTATAATCTTCGTTGGTAAGAGGGTTGGGCTGTTGAACTGCCACAATCGCACCAACACTTCCGATCCCGCTAGAGGCCTCAGACAAAAACTTTCGTTCGCCTATTTTAAGCTCAAGTGCGGGCTGGACGACGTCTAGAATTTCACCGGGACCCGAAGGAGAGGGCTTCACAAAAACCGAAAAAGTTTCAGTTTTTTCAACGTTCCCCAGGCGTGAAGCGCTGACTTCAAAAACCAACTCAACTGGTTCATTACCAATTAAGTCTGGAGCAACAAATTCAAATAGTCCAACCAGAACTTCTAATTTGTTATATGCTGCTGGCCCTTCAGTTTGTGTGACGAAACCGCGATAGGTTTCATTGTCCGCTAATTCTCTAAGGTCGATCCAGAATTTTCTGTTTTCCCACACTTCGGCGGGAGCAATAATGTTTAGCTCGACTTCCTCTGTTGGAGTAGGTGTAGGCGTGGGAGTTGATGAGGGACTGGGACTTGCTATTGGAGTTGAGGCAACAGGGGACGTAGAATCTCCCCCTCCCGAGCACCCGACAAATAAAACCTGAGCAGCACAAGCAGCGAGCAACCGCAATCCATTTTTCATCAGACCGATTTCCTATTTTAAGCACGCAAATGAGGTATTTAGTGAAACAACTTAACCAAGCATATCAACTAAAACGGGAAACCCAAATATGCAATGGCTTATTAAACTCTTGATTGGGTGTCTTAATAAGCCAAGGCATGCTAGTTTCCGATGCTCGCGTTTGCAATTAGAACAAGTACAAGGCCTGCTGAATAAGGCAGGTTGCGAAGGGAAATAAAATACCTTTTCTGCATGAGGCTTTACGCAACGGCATAACAGCCATTCATGTAGGTGAGTGAAGTGTCGGTTATTGGCGAAAAGCCGCCCTTCTCAGGACGGCCTTTCTGACATCAAATTCTTCAGAGCTATTTACTGCGCGGCTACACTTGGGTTTGCCAGATCAAGTGTTGGAGGCATGTCTTTTGGTGATGCCACTTCCGGCAGACAACAAATCACTGTGGCGCCTTTATTCGGCTTGGATTTCATAGCCACCCAACCGCCATGCAACTCAACAAATGAACGCACCAGCGCAAGGCCTAATCCAGCACCGCGATTATCTCCGCTAGTGAATGCATCAAAGGCTTCTGTTTGCTGTTCATAGGCCACGCCTTTACCTGTGTCAGTTACCTGTAAGCGCACAACGCCTTCAGCTTTTTCAGCTTTCACTTTGATCGTGTCACCCGGCGCTGTGAAGCGCACTGCGTTGGTTAGCAGGTTAAACAATACTTGTTTAATTCGGCGCTCGTCAGCATGGATATTTCCAATTGAATCTGGGCAATCTACCTTGATGGACACTTTCGTATCCGCTGCATTCACCACAACCATATCCACGCTTTCATGAATAAGGTTTTTCAGATCTAGTTCTTTTAAGTCCAGATCCATCCGGCCAGCCTCAATAGTGGCGAGGTCTAGGATGTTTTCAATCAAACGAGACAAGTGGTCAGACGCAGATAGGATGGATGTTACATGCTCCATCTGTTGCGCATTCAAGCTGCCCTGTTTGCCGGACTCAAGGAACTCAGCATAGCCAAGAATTGTCGTCAGCGGAGAACGCAATTGATATGATACATTCTGAACGAATTCTGTTTTCAGACGGTCTGCTGCTTGGAAAGCTTCAGCTCGATCTCTAAGCGCACTTTCAACACGGCGCGCGGCTGTAGCATCTACAAACGCGATCAACGTTGCCCCATCTGGTAAGGGTTGCGTCAGGAAGGTCACGATAGATCCATCCGCGCGCTTCATCTCACCACGAAATTCCTGACGTGCATCTGGTGTTGGGTTTGTCACCCGCCCCTTTATCGCTGCCCATACAGATTTATCATGGAATAGTGGCGCACTCATTTCAGCCACTTCATCAAACTCAGGCGAGTTTTTCAGTTTTTCAGGATCAATCTGCCATAGTTTTTCAAATGACGAGTTATGCAGACGCAATCCGCCATCACCACCATAAACAACAACAGCTTCGTTCAGTTTGTCCAATGTCGCTTTTTGTTGGTTGATCAGCGCATTATAATTCGCTTTCAGGCTCAGCTCGTCTGTAATGTCTTTAAACAGAAGCAAAATACCGCCCAGAGGGTGCTTCTGGCGCGTGACCTGCAGTGTGCGGCCATCGGGCAACATCCACATATTTTCGTCGATTGAACGCTTAGAACCACCCTGATTGTAATCTAGCTCTTTTGTGCGCCAATCAGAATATTTCTGCTGTGCAGGCAATAATTTACTCTCGCGAAGACGATCAAGAAACTCACCGTGGGATGGTTTTTCCAACAAAAAGCGAGGATCTAAATCCCATAATTCTTCAAAGTGCTTATTGTGAAAACTCAGCTTACGGTCAGCACCGAAAATCGCCACGGCGTCTGATACGTGGTTAAGCGTGTCATCGTGTGCTCTTTGGTGGCGCTCCAGCTTTTCACGAGCTGCTTCTTCTTCAGAAACATCAAATGCCATACCCGCAACACCGCCCGATAATGGGAACATCAAAACGCGCATTGCACGGCGCTCACCATCGATCACAATATAGCGTGTTTCGCGAGAATCTTCTTTTTCAGTCAGAACTGTCTGTGCCTGACTCGCAATGTCTTGATCGAGCATGATCTGCTTATCAAGAACATGATCAAGGTTCACGCCTTCAACTGCTTTGAGATATGACTCATTCACCCATTGCAGACGCCCTGCTCCTGACAAACGCCATGCAATGAAAGGCGCTTTACCCAACATTTCAAGGAATGCTGTTGGATCACGTGCAATAATCTGACGCGCTTCTTCCAAACGTCCACGAGCACCAGATTCTTCAAGACCTTTAATTGTTGAATCTGATACCCACAACACAGCGCGGCCACCGGCTGTTCGCCCATCGGCTTCAAGGAAACGACCATTCGGCCCGATAATTGTCAGTGAAAAAGGAGCACCTTCAGTACGAAGCTGCATCAAGCGCTCGCGCAAAGTCGCATCGCGGCCTGCACCATCACGCGCTTCAAGATCCCCTAATCCTTCCAAAAGACGCACGGCTGGGTCTTTGGACATGGAATCATCGGTAAAATTCAATACAGCAGCAAGCGCGACGTGTGATCCATAAACGCCTGGATTACCCCACGAGCCTTCTAGGATTTCATCTTCTTCCCAGACCAGTACAACACCGGGGTGGGCACCAAAAACACTATCAGAACGAGCAAGTTTTTCTTCCAGCTCACGTGCACGTTCACGGTATTTCTTTGCAGCGCCTCTTGCTCCGTCTGAAATACGTAGCGCCCACAACAACGCAGCGATGGCGATACCCGCCCCACCCGCTACGAGGATTGTGAAAGCCTTGATCATGCCGTCTTCCATGTCACACCGTGCTTTCTGTCCGTTAACTATAAAATCGGCTCTATCCTTAATAGAGGATTTTCTAGATTAACGGAATGGCGCATTTTCCGTTAACACGTCGTTAATTGATGTGAACAAAGTCCTTCAAATCTCGACACGTTTGATTCACGCCTTTTGAAAGAACCATTTTAGAATAAGATTGTTCTGAGTAATCAACAAACTACGCAATAACCGATTCATTGGTTTTTCAAAAAATTCAAAACTAAAGTGAGCACCTACTATAGTACCAATCAATACAAACCCAATAACAATGAAACTGGTAATCTCACTATTTCCAAAAATCATATATGCTAGAGAAAAACCAAATGAAATCAAAGGAACATGAATTAAGTATGCTGAATAACTGCTATCTCCCAATTGGGTCAGAACCCCTCTTTTAAATCCTCGAAAGAACAAATCATTTTGAGCAACCGCCAACACCAGAAATATTGAAGGGACTCCAAACGCTACAAATCTATCCATCTCATTGTGATTTAAGCCACTATATAGAAAGCCACACACAGCGATTACCCCAAAGCAGAGAGGCGAAATGTTTTTCCACACCTGACTTAACATCGGTGTCTTTAAGGCATAAGCAATCAAACTTCCAGCTAAAAACTCCAACACAACTGAAGCCCCGTAAAACTGAAATATTGTACCCTCACCAAATTCTCTTGCTAAGCTATACCCTCCCACAATTAATACAGACAGCCCTATTAAACGAATTTGTGGCGGCAAAATAAGAGTGACAGCAAAAATCAGATAAAAAACCATTTCCATGTTCAAAGTCCACCCGACAAGCAGTATTGGTTCCCATGAACCATTTTCGGCTTGAAAGGGAATAAACAGAAGGCTCTTAAATAAACTGAGTGGAGTACTTTCAACTCTTCCAAAGAAACTTGGAGCCAATAAACTTCCGGCAACCAAAGTCAACGTAGCCAACCAGTATATGGGCACTATTCGAACGATACGTTTTGCAAAAAACGCAATAGGGTTTTCATTATCCTTTGCAACATAAACCATCACAAAGCCGCTTAGTACAAAAAACACATCCACACCTGCCGCAGCAACCGAGATATTACCTATCAACCAGGGTTCAGATGTATTTAAAGCTGCTAGTATGTGAAACACTACAACAGAGTAAGCAGCAACTGCTCTTAAATTTTGAAGCCCAACCAACATCACCTTAACCCAATCAATTAGAAATCCACAAACTTAGACAGCAAAACTCGTACCAATAGGCAGCACATTTCTGCGCTGCCTTTTCGAATGTGATCTACCGTTTCAGAAAAACCTAATACCGATAATGCTCTGGCTTGAATGGGCCTTCAGTTTTTACACCGATATAGTCAGCTTGTTCTTGCGATAATTCAGTCAGCTCAACGCCGATTTTCTCAAGGTGAAGACGCGCAACTTTTTCATCCAAATGCTTTGGAAGAATATAAACTTCGTTTTTATATTCATCACCTTTAGTCCAAAGCTCGATCTGAGCCAGAACTTGGTTTGTGAAAGACGCTGACATCACGAATGACGGGTGTCCTGTCGCGTTACCAAGGTTTAGCAAACGACCTTGAGACAACAGGATCATACGATTACCAGATGGCATTTCATACATGTCCACCTGATCTTTGATGTTTGTCATCTTCAAATTTTGTAGGCTCGACACCTGAATTTCATTGTCGAAGTGACCAATGTTACCAACAATGGCCATATCTTTCATTTCGCGCATGTGCTCAAAACGGATGATGTCTTTGTTACCTGTTGTGGTCACAAAGATATCTGCTTCGGGAACAGCTTTTTCCAATGTCGTAACTTCAAAACCGTCCATAGCAGCTTGCAATGCACAGATAGGGTCGATCTCTGTCACCTTCACACGTGCACCAGCACCGCGCAGAGACGCAGCAGAGCCTTTACCCACATCTCCATAACCACACACAACAGCTGTTTTACCTGCCATCATCGTGTCAGTTGCGCGGCGGATACCATCCACAAGAGACTCTTTACATCCATATTTGTTGTCAAACTTGGATTTCGTCACACTGTCGTTTACATTGATAGCCGGGAAAGGAAGCAGCCCTTTTTCAACCAATTCATATAAACGGTGCACACCTGTTGTCGTCTCTTCGGAAACACCTTGGATTGCATCACGCTGTTTAGTAAACCAACCTGGAGATGCCTCTAAGCGAGTTTTAATCTGAGCGAAGATTGCTTCTTCTTCTTCAGATTTTGGGTTTTCAAGAAGTTCCATCTCGCCATTTTCAGCGCGCGCTCCCAAAAGCACATACAATGTAGCGTCACCACCATCATCAAGGATCAAGTTGGCTGTACCTTCTTCAAATTGGAAAATACGGTCTTGGTAATCCCAGTGTTCTTCTAGGTTTTGACCTTTAACAGCGAAAACAGGAATTTCTGCTGCAGCCATTGCAGCAGCTGCGTGATCTTGTGTTGAGAAAATGTTACAAGAAGCCCAGCGAATTTCTGCCCCAAGCGCCGTCAGCGTTTCCATCAAAACTGCTGTCTGAATGGTCATGTGAAGAGAGCCAGCGATACGTGCGCCTTTGAGAGGCTGTTCTTCTTTATACTCTTCCCGGATAGACATCAGGCCCGGCATTTCCGTTTCTGCGATGTCTAATTCTTTACGTCCAAAATCAGCTAGAGCAATGTCTTTTACGAGGTAATCAGTAAATGCCATGACTTATTTTTCCTAAATCCGAAAACCAAATCCAGCTTTTCGCTGAATTCATATTGAGAAATTGTGTGCATCTATAGCAGTGCTCAGAGCATATATCAAATGATATAAAGATTTCCTTATATCTTTATATATTGTTCGATAGAAAATTACTTCAGCTCAGGCCTTTCATTTGCCGTAATCCATGCCAAGATTGTATTTACAAATGAAAAACACGCTGGAAGCGCTATGAAAAACACTTCAAGATTGGGTATGGTTTTAACTCTAACTGCATGTATTGCAGCACCTTCCTATGGACAGGTAGAACCAGTGGAAACAACGCCCCTTCCTCAAGAAATTGAAGCGACAAGCAACGTTGAATTAATTCCTCAGAGGGTCGTTGGAAAAGGTCGTGATCTAAGAGGTATTCGCGTAGCCAGATCTGGTGCATTGCTACTTGCAAGTTTCGATGACGATCACTCTCTCAGCGTCTCTCTGGCAGAAATTGAAAAAAACGCAGAATCCGCATTCCAGCGAGCTGATACAAATAATAGCGGCACTCTTTCTATTTTTGAACAGCAAGACTGGGCCCGCGCGGTTGGCTCAGATGATGGACCGCTCGCAAATACAGTCACTTTCGATGCAAATATTGACCGTCAAATAACTTCAGACGAATTCAAAGCCGGGCTAATCCGTTTAGGAAATTCATATATGAGTGAAGGTGAAACAGAAATTCTGTTTGCGGACTTATTAATCAAACCCAATGGGAAAAAGTCCGAAAAACGTAGAACAGAAAACAAAGACAATCGGCCGCAACGTCAGAACAATTCAATTAAATAAGTTTCTAATAGAAAACTATTCAGATTCTCCAAACTTGTTCTCTATCAATGAAACTATAGCGTTCAACGCGACTTCTGCATCAGGACCTTCAGCACTGACCTCAACCTGACAGCCTTTATAAGCTGCAAGCATCAGCAAATCCATTACAGCAATGGCTGATGCATTTTCTCCTTCGTGAGATACGGTTATTTGTGCATCATGCTTTTGCGCTTCTCTTGCCAGAGCAGCCGAAGCTCTCGCGTGCAGCCCTTTTTTGTTACAAATTTCTGTCGTTTGGGAGATCATTGAACTTATTATGATTTCTGCAGAACCAACGAGGCTATGGAAATATACTTGCGGCCAGCCTCTTGTACAGCCAGTGCCACCTCGTCCATTGATCGGTCTTTACGCACTTCCGCGACTTTTATCAGCATGGGTAAGTTTACCCCCGCAATCACTTCAATCTTAGCCTGCCCCATTACTGAAATGGCCAAATTGGAAGGTGTGCCACCAAACATGTCAGTAAACACAATTACGCCTTCACCGGAGTCACACTTAGCAGCAATGTCTATGATCTCTTGACGACGCTGTTCCATGTCATCATCGGCATCTATACAAATAGCTTCAAACGCTTCTTGCTGCCCAAATACATGCTCAGTTGCAGCTACAAACTCTCTGGCAAGACCACCATGAGTTACGACGACGACGCCAATCATCAATTATTCTCCAAATTTCTTCTTGAAGAAAATCAGACGTCTGAAATAGCTTCGGGTCAAGACAAAAATGTCAGGATTCATCAGCGAATAGGTAAACGTACGACAAACTGTGCCCCTAAAACCTCACCTAATGAACCGTTGGCGTTGTTTTGTTTACGATTCCGCACAAATACCTGACCATAATGCGTTTCCACAATTTGCTTCACAATGGATAAGCCAAGTCCTGAATTATTTCCGAACTGAGCGCCTTTGGGACGGTCGGAATAAAACCGTTCAAATATTTTCTCTAATTTGTCCTCAGGGACACCCGGCCCATCATCATCAAATGTCATTGTTATAAATTCAGATTCGCGCACAGCCGTAATGGTTACAGTACCGTTTTCTGGAGAGAAAGAACGGGCGTTTTCCACAAGGTTTCGGATCACCTGTGCTAATGGTCCTTCGCGCGCTTTCAAGGCCAAAGCGCCTTCAGTCGTGTCGATATTCAACACAACATTAGGCTGCCCCTCTTTTCGAGTATCTTGCCAAATAGACACGAGGTCTTCCAACAATTTTTGAAGATCAACATTGGTCGCTTTTTCGCGCGCTATTTCAGCTTCCAATCGTGATGCGTTCGAAATATCTGTGATCAAACGATCAAGCCTGACAACATCCTTTGCAATCACTGCTCGCATACGATCTCTCACCGCGGGATCATCAACAACTTCAGAGGTTTCAACGGCTGAACGAATAGACGTCAGAGGGTTTTTCAACTCATGCGCAACATCTGCTGCAAAGCGTTCATTTAGAACGATGCGGTCATGTAAAGCCCCCGTCATCGCTTCAAGCGCTTTGGCGAGATCTCCAATTTCATCATTGCGTTTGGACATGACCGGCATATCCAGACGTTTGAGTTTTCCCGACCGAACCCGGTCTGCGGCTATAGAAAGACGCCTTAAAGGGCGCGCAATACCAGCAGTCAACAAGAATGAAGTGACCAATGATACCAAGACGGCAACAGAGATAATAGGAGCAAGAGCTGCACGCTCTGCCCTGATGATATCCTCAACATCACTTGCCTCAACGGTCAGTACCCCTACAACGGCAGATACATATTTGACCGGCACAGACACCGAGATCACGCGCTCACCTCGTTCAGTGAAACGTTGCGCAGCAGCGTTTTTGCCAGACAAAGCGATAGATAATTCTTCTTCTAAAGATTGCGCTGCATTGGCGCTTGAGTTTTCACTACGCCTGTTGATCATGTTGGAAATATTGCGCGATATTCCAACAGCCATCTTATCTAGCATTCCCGGTTCTTTTAACGGGGGCAATTCAGACGTTTTGATAAATTCTTCGAGCAGAAAACTATCAGCGATCAATTCAAGATCAGCTGAATACAATCGCACTCTTGTTTTTTCCGGCGCTTGAAGCCGTTTCAAAGAAGAACGCGACAGGCTTTCATTTAGTGTTGGTTTTGGTACGCCCGATGTCGCAGTCAACGATAGCACAGACTCATATGTGAGCGCCTGCGCCTCAAGCGAATCCGTACGTGCTTGAACGAGCCCAGCACGGATTTCGTTGACAAACAAAGCTCCCGCAATCAGCACCAACAAACCTGCAAGATTAGATGCCAGAATCAATCGTGCTATGCGAGACGTAAAAAGTGATTTTAGACTTTTTAAAATTGGTTCAAAGAGGCCTAGCCGTTTGCTATCCATCATTTGCGCTAAACCTCGTTAAACCTATTGATACCACTAGCCAGCCTTAAGCTTCTTTGTAGCGATACCCAACCCCATAGAGCGTTTCTATTGAATCAAACTCATTATCTTGGTCGCGGAATTTTTTACGCAAACGTTTGATGTGACTATCAATCGTGCGATCATCCACATAGACCTGATCATCATAGGCAGCGTCCATCAATTGATCACGGCTTTTCACATAACCTGGACGGGTCGACAGTGCTTGCAGAATTAAAAACTCTGTCACTGTCAGGCGAACAACCTCGCCTTTCCAAGTACAAGCGTGGCGATTTGGATCAAGCGTCAAAGAACCACGAACAATCGTTTTCTTGTCGCCCTCTTCAGACACATTCACACCGCGCGAACGGCGCAATACAGCTTTAACACGCTCAGATAATAAGCGCATAGAACAAGGCTTACGGATAAAATCATCTGCTCCGATGTTGAAGCCAACAACTTCGTCGATTTCGTCATCTTTAGAAGTAAGGAATATCGCTGGTAAATTGGATGTCTGACGCAAACGACGCAGCAATTCCATTCCATCCATCTTCGGCATTTTAACATCAAGAATAGCCAGCTCTGGTGGCTGCTCAGCTAAACCTTGCAGTGCGGACTCCCCGTCATGGTAAGCACGTACAGTATAGCCCTCAGCTTCAAAAAACAGTTTTAAACTTTCAACAATGTTTTCGTCATCATCTACCAAAGCGATAGTCGTCATATGGGTGTCCCCTTATTTTTGACCGTTTTTCACGTATCAAAATGCAAATCAGTTAGCCTACTATAACGCAACCGCCAATCGGGCCAAGTGCTGACCGCTATAAGGTTTAATTTAGGCAAAAAGGTCGAATTACCTATGGAGCAGCGTAATCATTCCATAATGACTAACACTTAGGGAATCAGACAATAAAGCTTCCCTTTTTAGGAATGATGGACCTACGCCTCATTTTGAACGTTTAAGCGCACAACACTCAACAAGCCTTAGGCCGCTTTGACCTGCTTAAGGAAATCATCGATTATTTCTTTGATTTGCTCAGAAGTTTCAACCATTTCCTCAGATGCTTCACGCACCAACACCGCGTCACTCTCGGTCAATTCTGTTGTTTTAGAAACAGCTTCAACACTTTCGAATGCCGTATGCGATCCTTGCGCTGCATATTGCACACTCTCACTTATGGAGAGCGTAGCATCCGATTGTTGGCTCATCACATCAGCAACAGCATGCGAAACTTCCGATATGTGTTGAACTTGTTCGGCAATCGCACCAATTCCTGATGAAGCTTCTTTGGTCTCTGTCTGAATTGAAGCAATTTGAGATGAAATTTGAGATGTAGCTTGCGCAGTTTGACTCGCCAATGTTTTCACTTCTTGCGCAACCACAGCAAATCCTTTCCCAGATTCACCTGCGCGTTCCGCCTCTATTGTGGCATTCAGTGCAAGAAGATTTGTCTGGGACGCAATTTCATCAATCATGGTAATAACACTACTAATTGACTCAGCAGCATCAGTAAGTGAATCCACCTTAGAGGTGGCGTCTATAGCGGATTGAGAAGCCGTATCAGTGGCGTTTTTAGCATCCGCCATACGGTGATTTATATCCCCAATTGAAGCGGAAAGCTCCTCTACTGCAGCCGCCACATTTTGCACCGAAGAGGTAGCTTGATTTGACGCCGATTGTGCACCATTGGCGCTAGTGCGAGCTTCTTCTGCCGCGGATATCAACGACCCTGAAACTTGCCCCAGTTTTTGAGATGTTTCATGAACCTTGTTCAGAGTTTGACTTGCATTCAATTTAAAGTTCTCAGTTGCCTTTGCAATCATGGTTGCGCGCTCAAGCTCTTTTTTATCGAGCAGGCTTTGTTTTTCACGCAATTCACGTCGCTCAATAGCTTGCAAACGGAAATGCTCAATCGCTCTCGCAATTTTTCCAAGAGAATCTTTTCTGTCCGTTCCAGTAATTGAAATCGAAGTTTCGCCCTCTGTTAGTTTATTGATTTCATGCACCAAGGCCGACATAGGCTTCGTCAATCCATTTGAGAGACGCCATACAGTGATCATACAAATAGAAAATAAAACAAGAATGGAAACAACGGCAAAAACAAATTGATTAAATGCATCGTTCGCCGCCTGAGTTGCAGCATTTACCAGATCATTTCCTACATAATCTTCAATGCTCTTCATTTTCTCTATTCGAGCTGTCGACGCAGCAAACCAAGCTGGCCCTGTAATACCCTCAAAACCGGTTCCATTCATTACACCAGACAGTGCAACGCTGCGCATTCTGTCGACATTCTCAATTTCAGGACCAGATAATTCTTTGTTTATTTTGGAAACTTCCGCTGGCGAAGCGTTTTCAATTGCTGTTTGCAAATAAGCGACTTGTTGCCCCTGAAGAGATTCAAACTTCTTGAAAACTGGCTGACTAAATTGTCCTGCTCCAAAACCATTCGCCCCCATTGCGCGCTCAACACCCGCCATTTCCTTCGCCATTAGCACTGAAGAGTATACGATGTTTTGGGAAACAGTCTTTCCATCTTCCATCTTTGAGGCAGCACCACCTGCAATGGATAAATTTTCTCGAATGAGTTTGGTATAAAAAGCAGCCATTTGACCAACATTGAAGTTGAAGCTGTCCACCTGTTTGCGGACTGTCTTTAATTCTTCAAGGTGCTCTTCAATTAGCTTTTCTTCTTGAGCTAAATCTTCTTCGCCAGCTAGATATTTTAACGCAGGCTGGGCTTTTCTCACTGTCTCATCTGTGAGATTGCGTTGAGATGCAAGCTCAGAAACAAATCGCCCGCCTTTTGAGCCTATATACCCGGCTGACAGACCTCTTTCTTTCTGTAGCTCATGCGCAATCTGAGCCAAAACCTCTGCATTTTCTATGCGCTCTACAGCATGTTGTGCACCTGAATAAGTTCCCCAACTTTTCAATGCATTGATAGATCCGAACACCAATAACCCAGCTAGTGAAACGAACGCAACGATAAACAGTCTAAGTCTAATTGTCATGAAAGCCCTCACAGTTTAGAAAGATTCTAACAAACCAGGGTTATCAAAAAGCAAATGCTGGACGATTTTTTCCTTAGCACCTCAAATTTTCACAATGTCAAACATCACCAGAACTGAAAGCCTACTCTTCCCCGCTCTGGTGAATTGAATTTAGCTCGCTTTGTGAAGGCGAGGATAAGTTTTAGATATGCTTCAAGTCATACCCGACGCAGAGCGTCAGGGTATCCATCTCCAAGTGGATCAACATCCAGTGCTGACTGATATAAGGTTTAATTTAGGCGATTTGAAAGAGAGTGCGGCAGATTCCCGTGAGAGCGTTCAAACCCCACCGAAACACGCCTCCCCAGCAAAGGCTGGGAAAACGGAAGTAAATTTATTCAAAGACACTTTCCCAGTAATCAGCTGCTTGCGCGATCTTTGCTGATTTGATGATCCGTCTTTTTTCTACGGTAGTTAATAAATCTGACAGAATATTATTGGTGTTTGACGGATCTTCAATACGACAATTTAAAAGCGGATTAGAAACGTCCCGCGCTAATTCGTTGAACACGTGCCCCAGATTGTCGGACAAATTAGACAATGATCTACCCGATAGAATTTGAAACGTAAGCAAATATTCCATATACACAGACGGAAAATCTAAGCTATTTTTCTCTCTCCAAATTTTCAGTAATTTTATCTCTTTAGTTCGTCCTGATTTAGCTATGTCAATTATATGCCTACGTACATTGGTCTGAACGTAAGATTGCTTTTTCGTAGAATATATCCAATGCTTATGTGTAAAGTTTGGCACTTTTCGAGCTGGAGTTACATCTACCGCTAAACCAGATAAGTTTAAGCCGACTGAAACATTTTGTTCCCTCAAGTTTGGATAATGGGTCTTCATTTCCGCTACAAAACTTGAATTTAAACCCCTTAACCCTCCATTCCCGTCATTGCACTTGCTAGAAAGTGAAACTACTATATCGACATCAGAACTAGGAAAGACAGCAGTGTTCTTAGCTCTAGAACCAGATATAATTATACAGTCATAACAATCGTGAGCCCATTCTTTGAGAACATCGAAGAGAAAATCCAGCTCTTCTCTATAATCCGACAAATCAAAAACTTCATGATTTTGTAAAACCGATGTTAAATATTGATCCGCCGCACTAGTCATTTCGAGTTGCAATCACAGCAAGTATCAAATCATTCACGAGCCGTCCGCGCGTATTCGTAATATTTGTCAAAGGTTTATTTGCAACTTTTGACATTTCTTCTCTTGGTATGGCACCCGGCTCTGCATAAATTAATATAGGCGTTTGATCATTTTTTCTCATGCTAAATATCTCATCAATTGAATGGCCGAATTCTGCATAATCAACTAAAAAAACACTGCATTTTTTGGCAGTATCCGAATCTAAAGGACGTACTTCGGAAATATTTTTTTCCTTAAAGAGTCCTGTCCGCACAATACAGTCTTTTAGCATGTGCAGACTGTCACCAGCCGAAAACACAGCAATCTTTCGCTTAGAAAGCCCTAGCCCCAAACGCAAAAGAACAGGCGAGACACCAGAGAACCAAAGAAACACATTTACCAATGTACCAAGAAGCAACACAATTGATGAAATGGCTCCTACAATATTAAAAAAGGGGTGTTGAAAGAAAGAAATTAAATCCACGAAGTTTCCAGCTTTGACAAAATATCAATGTAAAATTGAAACATATATTTAAGATGGAAAAATCACAATTCAATACCAAAACAAACTTTCTTATCCCCCTCTCCCAATTCCCACCTCATCCATTCTCTATGGGCGGCGCGCGACCGACGAGTGGGGAGTGGAATGTTGGGCTGGTTCAAACCAATTTACGAGACCGGTACGTAAATTAGGTGGCACGGCGAGAGGGAAACCAGCACGTGCGCAGTGATACAGCACATGTGTCAATGTTTTGGGGGTATTGCCCCCCCTCTTGCAGCTTTGAAATAAGCTAAAACCATCATGCAAGGCGCACCTTCGGGCGGCACTCTCGCTGCTTCACTTTAGAGGCAGCACCTCATGCTGTCAGAATGTGCGCCTTGCGCCCTCTTTGACTTTGGATTTTTAAGCTCTCGCGTGGATTTTCGTGGCGGAGGTGTTTAGTTTGGGAGGTGATTTGCCTATCCGCATTCCCCACGTAGGCGGAGAATACGGGTATGTTTAGTGCGGCTTTAATGCGCTTCAGCCCAAGAACAAGCCGCTTCTGCTTCAACGACGAGTGGCACCGATAAATCCATCACGGGGAAAGTGGCTGTTTCCATCACTTTTTTGACGACAGAGATTGTCTTTTCCGCTTCTGACTTTGGCGCTTCAAAGATCAATTCGTCATGCACTTGCAACAGCATTTTAGCTTTCAAACCGGACTTCTCCAGTGCACTAGGCATTTTCACCATGGCGCGCTTGATAATGTCTGCGGCTGAGCCTTGAAGCGGCGCATTGATCGCCTGACGTTCGGCAAAACTACGCTCTGGCCCTTTGCCATTTATTCCCTTCACCCAGATGCGGCGCCCAAAGGCGGTTTCCACATAGCCCTTCTCTTTGGCAAAGGCTTTGGCTTCATCCATATATTTCAAAATACCAGGGAATTTAGCATTGTAAGCTTTGATATAATCAGAGGCTTCACCGCGCGGAATGCTCAATTGACGAGCCAAACCAAAAGCGGAAATTCCGTAGATAATTCCAAAATTAATCGCTTTGGCTTTGCGGCGTATCATCGGGTCCATGCCGTCCACAGGCACGCCAAACATTTCCGATGCTGTCATAGCGTGAATATCTATTTCATTGATAAAAGCATCTTTCAGAGCATCAATATTTCCGATGTGAGCTAGCAAACGTAGTTCTATCTGAGAATAGTCTGCCGCAATCAAGACATTCCCCTCTTCGGCAACAAAAGCACCGCGAATTTTGCGGCCTTCTTCTGTACGAATTGGAATGTTTTGAAGGTTGGGATCAGATGAAGATAAACGCCCTGTCTGTGCTCCCACCAGATTAAAGCTTGTGTGCACACGGCCAGTTACGCTGTCGATGTTTTCGTTCAATGCATCTGTGTATGTCGATTTCAGCTTGGATAAAGATCTCCAACCCAAAATCGCTTTGGGCAATTCATGACCTTCTGCGGCAAGGTCTTCAAGCGTATCTGCACCAGTAGACCACGCGCCAGTTTTGGTTTTCTTACCGCCGGGAAGTTCCATTTCACCAAACAGTATTTCACCCAATTGTTTGGGACTACCTAGATTAAATTCTCTTCCTGCGAGTTTATAGGATTCATCCTCATACTGCGCCATACGCTGGGCAAAATCACCCGACAAACGTGACAAGGTTTCGCGCTCGACGAACACACCTTCGCGTTCCATCTGCGCAACGACATCAACCATGGGGCGCTCTATGGTCTCATACAAGGTCATCATACCTTCTGCAGACAGGCGTGGCTTTAGCAACTGCCATAAACGCAGGGTAACATCTGCATCTTCAGCGGCATATTTAGTCGCTTCGGGAACTGGCACTTTATCAAAAGTGATCTGCTTTTTGCCGGTACCAGCTACATCTTTGAAAGTAATAGGTTTATGGTCAAAGTGCAGTTCTGAAAGCACATCCATACCATGATTATGCTGTCCTGCTTCCAATGTGGCGGAGATCAGCATTGTGTCATCTACAGGATATGGATTTATCGGCGTATCCAGATATTGCTCGCCAGCTTTATGGAAAACATTCACATCATATTTGAAATTCTGACCCACTTTCAAAATACTAGGATCTTCTAGCATTTCCTTCAATATGGACAAGGCCAGCTTCATATCCAGCTGTTCAGGCGCGCCATCACCTAATAAATCGCCATCGCCAGTGTGGCCAAGCGGGATATAACAAGCATCATTTGGCCCAAGCGCTAAAGACACACCGACCAAGTTTGCGCCAATAGCATCAAGGCCATCTGTTTCGGTATCAACACCAATAACACCGACCGCTTTTGCACGTTCCATCCATTCGATGAGGTCATCTTGCTTGATCACTGTCGTATAGAGTGAAGCATCTATGGCAGCTGCCTGCTGAGCCACTGGCATAGTGGCTGCCCCCTCTTCGCTCCCCCCTTGTGATAGCTCAGCTCCACCGCCGAGCTTATCAGTCACGCGGCGTGTGATGGTGCGAAATTCCATCTCATTTAAGAAAGGTACAAGCTCTTCCAAGTCTGGGTCACTTGTCCCAAATTCTTCAATTGCAACGGGCACAGGCGTATCCACATCCAACGTCACTAATTTATAAGATATCCGCGCATCATCTGTGAACTCTACCAGATTTTCGTGGCGTTTGAATGTTAACAAGTCATGCGGTTTGTTTTTCTTGTCAGGCGTGTGCTCATTTGAGAATGCAAGAAGGCTTTCAAGGTCACCAAATTCATTGATCAATTGTGCTGCCGTTTTCAAGCCGATACCTGGCACGCCCGGCACATTATCCACGCTATCACCCGCCAAAGCTTGAACATGGGTTACGCGGTCTGGCATCACACCAAATTTAGCCTGCACTTCATCATAGGATAAATGCTTATCTTTCATCGTATCGAGCATGGAAACTTTATCAGTCACCAGCTGCATGAGGTCTTTATCAGACGATACAATAGACACACGCGCACCTTTAGCTTCAGCAATACGCGCATATGCGGCGATCAAATCATCCGCTTCATAGTTTTCTAGTTCGATAGCAGGTGTACCAAACGCCATTGCCGCACGTCTGACCAATGGAAATTGCGGTACTAAATCTTCAGGAGCTGGCGGACGCTGCGCCTTATACCTCGGGTCAATGTCATTTCGAAATGTCTTGCTAGACGCATCGAAAATACACGCAAAGTGAGTAGCTGCATCCTTGCCTTTGGTTTCCTCTAACAATTTGAAAAGCATGTTACAAAAACCTGACACCGCGCCGACGGGAAGACCATCAGATTTACGCGTTAACGGCGGCAATGCATGGAAGGCACGGAATATATATCCAGATGCATCCACCAAAACCAAATGGCTGTCTTCGTTAAGTTCGCGAGTTACTGGCATGAAAGCGTCTCCTATCAGACGCTAAGGTGTATCAGGGTTTGCCAGCAGGAAAAGAGTTAAGGTTAATTCCATGCCAGAAAAAACAACATAATGTTGCATTTCCTATTTTAACTTGGCATTCCACAAACAACTTGTATTTGACCGCAAACCCATGAGGCCTCTCGTGAAATCACTTATCGTCATTCCTTCGCGCTATGCCTCAAAGCGGTTTCCTGCCAAGCCACTGCACAAGATAGCAGGTCATACATTGCTATCCCGCGTGGTTCATATTGCAAAGCAGGTTTGCGCGATGGATGAAAATGTCTCTTACGTTGTAGCAACCGATGATACGCGCATTGAAGACCACGCAAAAGAGATTGGCGCACCCGTTGTTATGACCGATCCCGAACTTCCATCGGGTACAGACCGTGCTTTGGCCGCTGCAAACCTATTCGTGCCAGATGCTGAGTTTGTCGTGAACCTTCAAGGCGATGCTCCCTTTACGCCGGCCGAACATGTACTCGCAATTATCAAAGCAGGAGAAACATCCACAGCAGATGTGGTGACCCCTGTTTTACAAATGCCCTGGGATGCTCTGGACACAATGCGGGAGCAAAAGAAAGTTCAGCCATTTTCAGGCACAAGCTGTGTGCGCCGGACAGATGGTGAAGCTATGTGGTTTTCTAAAAACGTGTTGCCTGCCATTCGCAAAGAAGAAGCATTGAGAGACACAGATGCTCTCTCCCCTGTTTGGCGTCATATCGGCTTATATGGCTATAAGCGCGATGCCTTAGAGCACTTTACAGCTTTGCCTGAGGGTTATTATGAAAAGCTTGAGGGGCTAGAACAGCTCCGCTTCCTTGAAAACGGTATGCGCATTATGACGGTTGCCGTTGAAACAGGCCCAAATGCAATGTGGGGCGTGGATACACAAGACGATGCAAAACATGCTGAAAAACTGATTGCAACACATGGCGACCCAATGGAAGGAAATGCCTGATATGCGAGACATTTATATCGTTCGTCATGGCAATACCTTTGACAAAGGTGACACAGTCACCCGTGTTGGCGCGCGTACCGACCTACCTTTATCCGTATCAGGGAATGAACAAGCAGTTGCCTTAGCGGCCCATTTTGCCAAGCGTGTGTCTGGTTTTGACAAAGTCTATTGCAGCCCGTTGAAACGTACGCAGGAAACCGCCGCCTCTATTCTGGCTTCTCAAAGCTTTGATGATTATGAAGTTGAAGCTTTAGAGTTCTTACGTGAAATTGATTATGGACCGGATGAAAACAAGCCCGAAGATGATGTAGTCGCCCGCATTGGTGAAGATGCTCTGAGAGCTTGGGAAGAAAAAGCAGTGCCGCCGAAGGGTTGGATTGTTGATCCGACAGAACTTATCCAAGCTTGGAAAGATTTGTTTGATAGAATTTCAAAACTGCCCGCTTCAAAAAATCCTATTCTAATCGTCACATCCAATGGTGTAGCCCGCTTTGCCTTACAAGCAATTGAAGCGTCTGAAGGTCACACACTTAAACTGAAAACAGGGGCATATGGTGTGGTTAGAATTTCAAAAACTGGCCCGTCAATTGTGGAGTGGAATACTCGTCCATAATTGCAATTAGAATTTTCTTCCCTCTATCTTTGCAAGTCAGCACTTTCATGTTCAGACTTGGACAAAATTGGAGGGATCAATGACATTCAAATACAACCGAGCACTTGTGGGCCTGCTAGCTCTGTCTTTTGGAATAACCGCTTGTTCTGCGGATACCCCTCCACCGAAACCCAAAGAAACTGCCGCAAAATCTATTGCGCTGCCCTCAGCTAGAGCAGATGTTGTTGAAGACAGATTTGCTTTGCTTGCGCTTACCTGTGTCCATCAACAATATCCTAACAAAATTTCTGTCGTCCTTAATGCAGACCAAGATGTCCGCTCTCCGAAAGAGATGTTTCCAAGCTTTTATGGATGTTTTGACTGGCACTCTTCCGTGCATGGTCACTGGTTGCTAACGCGGATTTTGAACACTGATCCTGACACACCAATGCGAGAAGCAATTCTAGCCAAACTTGAACAAAGCTTATCAGCTGAAAATATTGCAGGAGAAGTGGAGTATTTTAAAACCAATGGCAAAGGCGCGTTTGAACGCCCGTATGGCCGCGCATGGTTACTACAATTAGTCGCAGAACTTGAAGAAAGCGAAGAAGAAAATTTCGCAGAATGGCGTAAAAATCTGCGTCCATTGGAAGATGTGATTGTTTCACAAACACAAGATTGGCTGGAAAAGCTCGCTTACCCTATTCACTTGGGAACACACAATCAGAGCGCATTCGCATTTGGTTTGATGATTGATTACGCACGTACGGTTGGAAATGCAGAGTTTGAAAATCAACTTGTACAGAAAACACTAGAATTCCACTCATCGGACACAAACTGCCCAATCAGCTATGAACCATCAGGAGAAGACTTTTTATCGCCTTGTTTGATGGAAGCAGACCTGATGCGCCGTGTTATGCCGCAAGAAGATTTTTCGAACTGGCTGAGTGCATTCCTGCCTAATATTCCAGAAGATGGAAATACCGATTGGTTGAAACCGGGTATTGTATTGGATGCAACTGATGGGAAACTCGTTCATTTGGATGGCGTAAACCTTTCTCGCGCTTGGAGTTTGGAGGGCATTGCATCAGATCTTCCTTTAGATGATCCAAGACGCGCAAGTCTTCTTGGATCTGCTGAACTTCACAAGGAAGTTGGTATTAAAGCGGTATCTGATGAGCATTATTCGGGTAGCCACTGGCTTGGTAGTTTTGCAACCTATCTGACAACGCGTCGCGGTATTGCTGACTAGGCTCTCACAATGAAATTTTCACTTCCTAAAATCGGTCCGGGTGCCTTAGTGGCGGCGGCCTTTATTGGCCCAGGTACAGTGACTGCGTGTACGCTGGCAGGTGCTAACTTTGGCTATGCTTTGATATGGGCACTCGTCTTTGCCACTATCGCTACTATTATCCTTCAAGATATGTCTGCTCGCTTAGGCGCAGGTGCGCGGCTTGGCTTAGGCGAAGCGCTTATGCAGAGCACGTCCAATCCTGCCTTGAAAATTGTTCTTGCAACATTGGTCCTTGCAGCCTTGGCAATTGGAAACGCCGCCTATGAAGCGGGTAATCTGGCAGGTGGCGCATTGGGCATGGAAGCTCTCTTCAATGGTTCTCCACCTGATCGACGCATTTTGGTACTAAGTTTGACCGTGTTTTCAGCTTGTCTATTGCTTTATGGAAAATACAAAACACTAGAACGTATCCTAGTTGGGCTAGTGATTTTAATGAGTTTAGCATTCCTGATTACAGCTATAATGGTCAGACCGGATTTTACGGCTATTCTTCAAGGCCTTATCCCAAGCATACCGAATAATGGTTTGCTCACCACAATCGCTTTGATAGGGACAACAATAGTTCCTTATAATCTGTTCCTGCATGCAGCGGCTGCGCGTCAACGCTGGCAATCTTCAGAAGATATTCAAGCCGCACGAACAGACACTTATATCTCTATTGGTCTTGGTGGTTTGGTTTCTATTCTTATCCTAACCACCGCAGCAGCAACCATGTTTGGCTCTGGAACGTCCATTTCCAATGCAGCAGACTTAGCTATGAGTTTAGAACCCAGTTTTGGGGAAGCAGCTAAATACCTTATAGGGATTGGTTTATTTGCGGCGGGGCTTACATCCTCAATCACAGCTCCAATGGCGACAGCTTATGTTGTGACCGAGCTGTGGCCACAAACCGATGAGCAAAAGAAACAGCTTATTTTCAAGGTTACCGCGCTGACAATTCTAGCAATTGGAACAATCTTTAACGTCCTTGGGATCAAACCCATATCGCTTATTCTGATAGCTCAAACAGCCAACGGTTTGCTACTCCCCATAATTGCAGCATTCTTGCTCTACATCATGAATAAGAAAGCGCTGCTGGGACAATATGCCAATTCGATTGCTTCAAATTTAGCAGGTAGTTTAGTTTTGCTTATTACATTAGGCTTAGGATTACGTGGAATAGCAAAGGCATTTTCCTTATGGCCATGACACAAATGATCGATCTAAACGCGGACCTCGGCGAAGGTTGCGGAAATGACACTGAGATCATGCCATATATTTCCAGCTGCAATATAGCCTGCGGCGGTCATGCTGGAGACCGTGAAAGCATTGCAGAAACAATCACGCTTGCAAAGCTGAGCAATGTACGTATCGGCGCACACCCTTCCTACCCCGACAAAGAGGGATTTGGACGAAGATCCATAGACATTACTGAATATGATCTGGAGACCAGCCTTCGCAAACAATTGCATCTCATAAAAAGTGTTGCGGCGGACATGGGCATGCCCATCGTTCACATCAAACCACACGGAGCGCTTTATAACGATGCAGCGACCAGCGAAAAGCTCAGCTGGAACATCGTCAATATTGCCCGCGAAGTATTACCACATGCAGCGTTGATGGGCCTTCCAGATAGTAAGTTAGAATTAGTCTGCAGACAGCAAAAACGATTATTCATTTCGGAAGGTTTTGCGGACCGACGATATAACGATGATGGACAGCTTGTGCCTCGTGCACAACCCAATGCAGTCATCGAAAACAATGAAGAACGTTGTGCTCAAGCATTAGCGCTCGCACAGGGTATTCCATTGCATACTGCGAGCGGGAATTTCATAACAAAGCGGGTTGATAGCATCTGCCTTCATGGAGATGATGAAGCCGCCGTTGAAAGCGCAACTTCAATCAATCGCGTTTTAAAATCTGCACACTTTACAATTCAAGCACATATCCATGACACTTGAATACACGCAGATTGCGGATGATATTATTTCCGTCCCGCTATCTGCAAACCCAAACCGTAGCGCCCTCGCTAAAGCACTTCGCAAAACGGCACACATAATAGAAGTGGTGGAAGGCACTCAAACGCTTGTCATCCAATATGATTGCCTTGCTATATCTTCAACAGAAATCATTTCTACATTTGAAACCAATCTCAAAGCAAAGCATGCGGTTGATGCGCACGTTTCTAAAGTGCTTATAATCCCGGTTATCTATAATGAAGAAGCAGGACCAGATCTGAAGCAAGTCTGCGAGGCTCTGGGAGTAAGTCAGACAGAGTTTGTTGATATCCATACGCAACAAACCTACACAATTGAGATGATAGGTTTTACGCCCGGTTTTGCATATGTTGGCGGCGCGGCATTTAATTTACCTCGTCTCAAACAACCTAGAATCCGCGTGAATGCGGGCTCCATCGGTCTAGCCGGCGGATATACTGGCCTTTATGCACTAGAAGGCCCAGGAGGATGGCCAATTGTCGGACGAACTTCAAAAAAGCTTTTTGATCCCGACCGAACAAATCCGTTCATTTTAGCACCGCAAATGCAAGTGAAGTTTGAGGCGGTTGCGTCATGAGTCTCAAAATTCTTCAATCAGGTATGCAATCCACATTGCAAGGAGCACCTAGAAAAAATTTCAGGCACCAAGGCGTGCCCGCTTCTGGTCCGGCAGATGATCATTCTGCCTTGCTCGCAAACATTGCGGTCGGAAATAAACTGGATGAAACGGTGATTGAAATAACAGCAGGTGGATTTGAAGCCAAATTTGAAAAGGCAACTGAATTTGCTTTAACAGGGGCACCCTGCCCAACATCGCTGGATGAAACGACAATTCCTTATTATAAATCACATCATACTGATGCAGGATCTGCCATAAAGTTAGACGTCCCAAAACTTGGGTTGCGTACCTATCTTGCCATTAGCGGCGGATTTAAAGCAGAGAAATTCTTAGACAGTACCTCCACCTATCTACCTGCAAATTTAGGTGGCCATGAAGGCATGCAATTAAAGCCTAATGACACGATAGAATTCTTAAATAATAAGCCTACTACCCCCCCCATTTGTATTCCTCCACGGCTTCATCCATTTTTCTCCAATCTATGGCCATTGCGTGTTTGCAAAGGTCCTGAGTTTTCGGCTTTATCAAGCAAAAATCAAAAGTCTATTTTTAGGGAAAATTTAAAAATTGGAAGCCGATTAAATCGAATGGGTATTCAACTGGATAATGTCAGCCTTGAAATAAACTCTGATGGACGCATGAAAAGCGAACCTGTATTTCCCGGCACAATTCAATGTCCCGAAGATGGCAACCCTTTTATCTTGCTCACGGATGCTCAAACCACCGGAGGTTATCCCCGTATCCTTCAGGTCATTTCAGCAGATCGTCACCGACTTGGGCAGATAAGACCTCATGACGGAATTTCATTTATTCTAACGAAGCCTGATGAGGCTGTGGAAATTCTAAAACAAAAGAAAAATGCTATCAATCAGCTTACTCAGCCATAATGTTAAGCATAATTATCCCCTATCTGTTGTTTTTGGGAAGCTATTTCGATCACAATTACACCAATCTGACGAACTTGCTGGACGGATGTAGTGCTTAACAGCTAGTTAATATATTATATAAAATTCTAAGAATACCTGTAGGTGGTAAGATGAAACACATTTCAAGAGCGCTCGCCGCTGTGTCCCTATGCGCTATTATTTCTCCAGCCTATGCTCAGGTGGATCTGCCACCTAACGCACGTGCAGGTGAATGTTATGCCAAAGTGCTGGTTCCAGCTACGTATAGCGTTTCAATACAGCAGATCATGGTGAAACCAGAATCTCAGAAGATCAAAAAAATTCCAGCGCAATATGAAACTGTGGAAGAAACATACTTGGTTGAAGAAGCCTCTTTTGAATATATACCTGTTCCTCCACGTTACGATTATGTCGACGAGCGCGTTCTTGTGACTCCTGAGCGGTTAGAAAAGAAAGTACTTCCCGCCCGCACTGAAACCGTGGAAGAAAAAGTCATGGTTCGCCCAGCTCGGGTTGAATGGAAACCAGGTCGCGGCGCACTAGAACGCATAGATGACGCAACAGGCGAAATTATGTGTCGTGTTGAAATTCCAGCAGAATACAAAACAGTTGAACGTCTCGTTGTGATAGAGCCTGAACGTGTTGTCGAAGAACTGGTTCCTGCAAAATACGACACTGTTCGCCGTCGTGTCGTCGTTGAGCAAGCGACAGTTCAACGCAAAGAAATTCCAGCTAAATACGACACGCGCAAATCGCGTCGTTTAGTTCAACCTGAAAGAACCGAGGTGGAATATATTCCTCCAGTTTATGACGAAATTGAACAACGCGTTCAAACAGGTAGCGAACGTATGGAATGGCGTGAAATTTTGTGTGAAACAAACACGCGTCCAGACACTATTCGCCGTCTGCAACAAGCACTTCAAAATCAAGGCTATGATGTGGGCGGTGTTGATGGCCGCGTTGGTCGCAGAACACTTACAGCTGTTCGTGACTTCCAACTCCGTGAAGGACTGGCAACAGGTGGGCTTACATTAAGCACATTGGAAAGATTGGGCGTGAACCCCAGTTAATATCGATTTACTCAGAATTTTCTGATGTAAACTCATTTGAGGTCTTGCGCATTTGGACGGCTCTATATAAGCGATTCTAAGGTTTTTTTTGCTTGTTTTCATAAAAACAGCAGATAATCGTGATTCATTGTCACGAAACGTTTGACTTTCTTGTATCTTGTCGTCTATATGCGCGCTTCGCGCTCTTTAACCTGATGGTGTTATGCCTAATTTTGGGGATTAGAGTGTCTCAAGTTTTTGGATAAATTCGCGCTGGCTGGCAAGAGGCCTCCCGAGCGCGTCAACCGACAGGCAAAAGGTCGTTAAGATATGTTCGCGGTCATCAAAACGGGCGGAAAACAATATAAAGTCGCCCAAGACGACGTCATCACAGTAGAGAAACTAGCTGCTAAAGCTGGTTCAGAATTCGTATTCGATAACGTACTGATGATTGGCGAAGGTGAAAAAGTAGACATGGGCGAGCCTTCATTGGCTGGTGCTCAAGTTGTAGGTGAAGTTGTAGAGCAAACACGTGCCGACAAAGTCGTCACTGTTAAAAAGCGTCAACGTAACACTTACCGTCGTAAGCTTGGCCACCGTCAGCACCAGACAGTTGTCCGTATTACAGACATTCTTGCTAAAGGTGGTAAGAAAGTTGCCGCTGCTAAGGCTGCTCCTAAGAAAGCTGAAGCACCTAAAGCAGAAGCGAAAAAAGAAGCACCAAAGGCCGCTCCTAAAGCTGCAGCGCCTAAAGCTGCTCCTGCCGCTGCAAAAGCTGATGACCTAACTAAACTAACAGGTGTTGGTAAAGTTGCAGCTGGTAAGTTGGTAGATGCTGGCTTCACAAGCTTTGCTCAACTAGCTGCTCTGACAGACGCACAATTTGCTGAGTTAGACACAAATGTTTTCAAAGGTCGTGTACCTTTTGATCAAATCGTAGCTGAGTCTAAAGACCTAGCTTAAGTGTAACGTCGCGCTGACAGCGCACCTAAACATGGAGAAGCCGGTATGGCTCACAAAAAATCAGGTGGTTCGTCCCGCAACGGCCGCGATTCAGAATCCAAACGTCTTGGCGTAAAAAAGTACGGTGGTGAAGTTGTTATCCCTGGTAACATCATTGTTCGTCAACGTGGTACTCAATACTACCCAGGTGAAAACGTTGGTATGGGTAAAGACCACACAATCTTCGCTAAAGTGGAAGGTCAAGTGAACTTCCGTAAACGTGCTGGTGGCCGCCAATACATCAACGTTCTTCCAGCTGACGCTCCCAAAGCGGCTGAATAGCGGTAGACGTCTGAGAAACAAGACCGAGCCGCTTCTGATTTGAAGTACGTGCTCGCGATAAGACCCAAAAAGGGGAAGCGGGTGACCGCCTCCCCTTTTTTTTGCTTTCATTTTGCAAACATCTTAATCTCAAGAAAGGAAAGCCAATGGCCGAAAATCCAAAACAGCTACAAACTGTGCCCAAACTTTCCATCTTGAATACGGAAAGACTACTTTTGCGCGCTTGGACTCTAGAGGATGCACCTGCTGTAGATAAAGCGTTTGCGGATGAAGATGTTGTCAAAATGACAGGCTCCAAACCCTATCCATACCTTCCAAACACAGCATTTGGTTCTATTGCAGCCCGCACTGGAAAATATCTGCGTGGAGAGATGTTTGATTTTGCCATCACAGACAAAACCACCAATGAATTAGTGGGCGGTGTTGGTGTATTCAAACGACAGTCCAAATCTCCATATGAACTTGGATATTGGCTGGCAAAGCCCCACTGGGGCAAAGGCTATGCTACAGAAGCCGCAAAAAAACTCATGGAATGGGCTACACAAACGCTAAATACTGATATGATTGTCGCCGGACATTTTGAAGACAATCCCGCTTCTGGCCGTATTTTGTATAAATTAGGGTTTGAGCAAGTTGGTGGACCGAAAGAAACCATCCCAATGTATTCGCTCGCTCGTGGCGGACGTTTTCCTGGATATGTTTATATCTGGCCAGCCGAAAAAGCTGCTACAACACCACTTTCTGCCTTACATTAAACGACAAGGTTTACTGGACACACACAATGAAATTTCTAGATCAATGTAAATTATACGTCGCGGCCGGACACGGTGGTGATGGTTGTGTGTCTTTCCGCCGCGAGAAATACATTTCTCATGGTGGTCCTGATGGAGGCGATGGAGGCGCGGGTGGAAGCGTTTGGGCTGAAGCTGTCGACGGCCTAAACACGCTAATCGATTATCGTTACCAACAACACTTCAAAGCTGAACGTGGTGGCCATGGCATGGGCCGCAACAGAACAGGTGCAGATGCCGAAGACATCATCATCAAAGTACCTGTAGGGACTCAAATTTTCGAAGAAGATCAAGAAACAATGATCGCGGATCTATCTTCTGTGGGCGACAAAGTGCTTCTTGCTGATGGCGGAAATGGTGGATGGGGTAATGTTCGCTTCAAATCCGCAACCAATCAGGCACCGCGTAGGTTCAACCCCGGCCTTCCTGGCGACGACCGTTGGATATGGATGCGCTTGAAATTGATTGCTGATGCTGGGCTTGTTGGTCTTCCAAATGCTGGAAAATCAACCTTCCTAGCCGCCTCCTCTCAGGCAAAGCCTAAAATTGCGGACTACCCGTTCACGACACTTGTTCCGAATTTAGGAGTGGTAAGTCTAGGAGTAGGATCTTCCTTTGTGTTGGCTGATATTCCTGGCTTGATTGAAGGGGCAGCAGAAGGTGCTGGAATTGGCACACGTTTCCTTGGCCATGTCGAGCGCTGTAGCGTGCTTCTTCATTTAATCGATGCATCACAAGACGACCCAGACCAAGCTTATGAGACTGTCCGCAACGAACTCGTTGAATATGGTGCGGATCTAGAAAATAAGGTCGAAATTGTTGCGTTGAATAAATCAGATACACTTGATCAAGATATCATCGAAGAACAAGCCGCCAAATTAGAGAAAGCCTGCGGTAAAAAACCCTACATAATTTCAGGTGCAACAGGCGATAATGTCAAAGAAGTACTTGGTCAGCTATTTGAAGAAGTAAACACGCAGAAACAGTCAGAAGCAGAAGAAGCTGCTGCCGAACAAGCACGCGACGCTGGAGAAGAGCAACAAGGATGGACACCTTAGAAAACACAAATGGCTTAGATCTTCTATCAAAAGCCAAACGTGTAATAATTAAGCTTGGTTCTGCTCTACTCATCAACGAGGATGGCAAAGTTAATGCTACGCGCATTCATGCAATATCACGAGACGTTGTGAAGCTAATTACTGAAGGCAAGCAAGTTGCGCTGGTGTCATCAGGCGCTGTAGCACTAGGCCGTGATGCACTCGGCCTTTCTTCTAAATCTCTAAAGCTTGAAGAAAAACAAGCCGCTGCGGCTGCCGGACAATTGCGCCTGATGCGGGCATGGCAAGATGCATTTCAGGAGCACAACATTCCCGTTGCTCAAGCACTTCTAACCATTGATGATACTGAAACGCGCCGCAGATGGCTAAACGCCCGCGCAACTTTGAATACTTTGCTTGAGGCGGGTGCAGTCCCCATCGTCAATGAAAACGACACTGTTGCGACTGAAGAAATACGCTATGGCGATAACGACCGGCTCGCAGCCCGTGTTTCTCAAATGATCGGTGCAGATGTACTTGTTCTACTATCGGATATTGATGGGTTATATACTGCCGATCCGCGTTTCAATGATCAAGCCAAACACATACCTGTCGTGACCAGTTTGTCGGCAGATATTTTAGCAATGGGTGGAGATGCTAATGCCGACTCCGGTGTTGGATCGGGCGGAATGGCAACCAAGTTGGAAGCTGCGCGAATAGCTATGACGGCAGGATGCGCCACCCTGATCGCGCGAGGCGACCCAACAGATAATCCAACAGATCAGCCTATTGAAGCCATACTCAATGGCGGCCGCTCCACTTGGTTTATTCCACCTGTCACTCCGGAAACGGCACGCAAACAATGGTTGCTTGGCGCGATAAAACCATCGGGTAAAATTTATGTAGATGAAGGTGCAGCCATAGCTCTGAGTAAACACAAAAGTTTATTGCATGCTGGCGTAACAAAGGTTTCAGGACAGTTTAGTCGAGGCGATGGCGTAGAAATCCTTGGCCCAGACAATAAGCCTATTGCACGTGGAATTTGCGCTTATTCTTCAGATGATGCACTCAAACTCATTGGATGCAAATCTTCAGAAATTGAAAGCATTGTCGGCTTCAAAGGTCGCCCAGCCTTGATACATATCGATGATATGGTGACAATTTAACCAAAGCCTCTCCGTAAAACGTTCCGATCTTATGACCCCAAGGATCATCCCAATGACACAAACATTCACAGAAGCCGAACTCCAAACAGAAATGCTTGAAATGGGCAAACGTTCCCGTAAAGCCTCAGCCTTACTCGCCAAAGCCGGGCCAGAAGCACGCACAAAAGCACTAAAAGCAATGGCCGCGCGTATTCGTGAAAACTCGGATGCAATTCAAAATGCCAATATGCTTGATATGGAAGCAGGTCGCGCAAAAGAGCTGACACCCGCTCTATTGGATCGATTGGAACTATCCCCTGCGCGCATTGAAAATATTGCTCAAGGCCTTGAAGCAGTTGCTGATATTCAAGATCCTGTAGGTGATGTTATGGCGAGTTGGGAACGCCCTAATGGCTTGCAGATCTCACGAGTGCGTGGCCCGATTGGTGTTATTGGCATTATCTATGAAAGCCGTCCAAATGTGACAGCTGATGCTGGTGCTCTGTGTGTCAGAGCAGCCAATGCTGCTATATTGAGAGGTGGATCCGAAAGCGCAAATTCATCGAGAGCTATCGCGAAAGCATTGAAACAAGGCCTTAACGATGCTGGGCTGCCAGAAGACGCCATTCAAATTGTTCCAACAACTGACCGCGCCGCTGTTGGTCACATGTTAAAAGGTTTGGATGGTAATCTTGATATCGTTGTGCCACGCGGAGGTAAAAGCCTCGTCGCACGCGTTCAACAAGAAGCCCGGGTACCTGTTTTAAGCCATCTTGAAGGCTTAAACCACACATATATCCATGAAAAAGCTGATCCAGAAAAAGCAGTTTCTGTAGCAACGAACGCAAAAATGCGTCGTACAGGAATTTGCGGAGCAACTGAAACACTTCTCATTGATGCATCGATTGCCAACGAATTATTGCCAAAGCTCGTCGCTTCATTGACCGAAGCCGGATGTGAACTTCGCGGCGATGATGCAGCACGTGCTATTTCAGATATGACAATAGCAACCGAGGACGATTGGCGCACAGAATATCATAATCCGATCCTATCTATTAAAATCGTGAAGAGCATTGAAGAGGCTATTGCCCACATCGAGACCTATGGATCAGGTCACACAGAAGCGATTATCACAGAAGATACTGCTTCAGCTGAGCGCTTCCTAAATGATGTGGATGCCTCCATCGTCATGCATAATGCTTCCACACAATTTGCAGATGGAGGCGAATTTGGAATGGGTGCAGAAATTGGTATTGCAACTGGTCGATTGCATGCACGTGGACCTGTGGGTGCGGAGCAACTTACCATCTTTAAGTATCAAGTAAGAGGCACAGGCCAAACCCGCCCTACCTAACCGGATAAACACATGAGCAATGCATTTCAAAAATACAACAATTTGTGTGAGGCCATATGAGCCGGCAATTGTTAAGATTGCCATCTGCAACTGAGGGCATGAAGATTGGTCTATTTGGCGGTTCATTTGATCCAGCCCATGAGGGTCATGCCCATGTTGCAGAAACTGCATTACGGCGATTACAATTGGATTATGTCTGGTGGATTCCTGCACGCGGAAATCCTCTAAAAGACACTCAAACGGTTTTTGAAAGAAGATTTGCTTCAGCTGAAAGGATGGCGTCCGGGCCCAAAATGCGGGTGACTGACATCGAACAACGGCTCGATTTAAGCTACACAAATACGCTCATTCAACGCCTCAAAACCGCTGCTCCCAAAGCTCAATTTGTTTGGATCATGGGCGGGGACAACCTTGCTACTTTTCACAGATGGAAAGGTTGGACTGAAATAGCAAATTCAGTTCCTATCGCGGTTGTTGCTCGCCCGGGCTCTGGGGCACGTGCTAAATTTTCAAAATTTGCTCGCCGTTACAGCCAATACCGTATCCGCGACGCAAATGCAGCTGCAGCTGCGATAACTGCTCCACCATGCTGGGTTCATATGCGCGCACCACTCAACAATGAAAGCTCAACCCGTTTGAGAGGCAAAAACAATAAATGGTAGTAGTGTTGGGCATTGAAGCGTCTACCAACAGTTTAAAATTCATGTTTGGCCAAACTCGATCAACGTGTTAAAAGAGAATTAAGGTCGCGTTTGACCTGATAGTATTTAAGAAAGGTTCTAGCCCTGTCCGCTCAAGATATGCGTACTGCCGCTGACAAAAAAGTCAGCGATTCAGAAGAGGCCTCGCATACCGCCTCAATCGCCCGAATTGCCGAAATTACACGTACTCTTCTCGATCGTTTAGACGATGACAAAGCTGAAGACATCGTGGAAATTGACCTGATGGGCAAATCCTCCATAGCAGATTCTATGATTATCGCTTCTGGCCGTTCTACGCGACACGTCGGTGCATTAGCAGATCATTTATCCCGTACTTTTAAAGAGATGGGAGTTATGGGTGTACGTGTTGAAGGCCTGCAAAACTGTGACTGGGTTTTGCTTGACGCCGGTGATGTAGTTGTCCACCTCTTCCGTCCAGAGGTTAGAGAATTCTACAATCTAGAACGCATTTGGGGTGCAGAAACACCTTCTTCAGATCACCTTTCATAAAACATTTGAAGATCTAAACACTGAACATGCCAGCTTATTCATCTGAACAAGCTGGCTTTTCATTTGGAGGATAAATCCATGCACATACGAATTCTCTGCATCGGGCGCATGAAGGATTGTCCAGAACGCGAGATGGTGAATGATTACATCAAGCGTGCTCAAAAGACTGGCCGTGGATTGGGTATCAGATCTGTTGAAGAGATCGAAGTTGAAGCAGGTGGCGGCAAATCCAAAGAGTCCGAGCGCTTAATAGCCAAAGCAGGGAAAGCAAGGCTCATCCGTCTTGACGAGCGCGGAAAGGCACTCAAATCATTGGAATTTTCAAAAAAGATAGCAAATTGGCGTGACAGCGGAGAAGATATTGCTTTTCTTATTGGAGGGGCAGACGGACATGCACCTGAATTGGCCGACAAAGCCAGAGAAGCCATTTCTTTTGGTGTGCAAACTTGGCCGCACAAATTAGTACGTGTCATGATTGCAGAACAAATCTATCGCGCACTATCTATTGAAGCCGGATCACCATATCATCGAGAATAAATGACGCGCCTATTCACCCTCGGTTAGTTAAGCTCGACTTATAGATTGGCAATGTTGTATCGCTACGCCTCTATTCTTCTTTTCATCCTCGCATGCATTACCGTGCCACTGCCCGTCTCGGCAGATGAAAAAGACAACTTTTCAGTTAGCGATCTTGAACGCGTTGAAGCTGAAAGAGACAAAGTCTTAAAGCGACTAAAAAAACTCGAAAAAAGCGGGAAGAAAGTTGATCGCGAGCTACAGGAAATAGACAATGATCTTGTTATTGCTGCAGCTGACAGCCGACGAAGAGAAGAAGCTGCTAATGACGCACAACAAACTCTAAATGAATTAGAGATTCGCGAAATCAATGCACGCGGTGAATTACTTTCTGATCGCGAAGCTCTTTCCGATATTCTGGCGACTCTAATGAGCTTTGGGTCTAAGCGGCCTCCTGCCCTGACAACAAGCCCGGAAGATACCAGTTCAGCAATCCGCGCGGCTATTCTTATGGGTGATATTGCACCCAAACTTGCAGAAAAAGCAGAGTCGCTAGCGATTGAACTTGAGCAACTTGCAAAGTTGCAGGCTGACATTCACAACGAAAAAGAAGGTTTAGCTCGGGCTGAACAAACGCTTCTCGCGCGCCGAGACGAAATTGAAGCACTTCATAAAGAAAAACGCGCCAAACGTATCGAACTTGCAAAAGCCACAATGGATTTAAATGCTCAAAATGACGCTCTGGCAAAAGAAGCTGATACGCTTCAAGCTCTTTTATCGTCCATTATATCCAAGGCTCCAACTGCACCAAGTATGAAGCCACCTCCTCCCAGGAAGTTTGCAAAACACAAGAAAAATAAAATTGATGATGCAGCTCTAAAGAAATCTAATCGATTAAAACTTCCACCCACAAGTTTTGGAAACTTATCTGGAATTCAACGCCCAGCTATTGGGCGTCTGATAAATAGCTATGGCAGCATAGATTCAATCTCGTCTCAAAAATCCAAAGGTCAAACCTGGTCGACCCGCAAGGGGGCCCAAGTCGTTGCTCCCAAAGATGGACGCGTAGAGTATGCTGGTGTTTTTCGTACCTATGGACAGATTTTGATTCTCGATTTAGGCGAAGATTACTTAATGGTTCTCGCGGGATTGGATTCTATATACGCAGAAGCGGGGCAATCTGTATTGGGCGGTGAGCCGTTGGGAAGAATGGAAGATTCTGCCAAACAAAGGCCTGAATTATATATTGAACTCAGACATAAAGGCTCGATAGTTGATCCCGAACTTTTGCTTTCAAAAAGCACGACAGGCCTCAAAGGATAATTTGATGTTTGGCAAAAAATATGGTGCACTAGAATATCTGAATTTGAGATCCTAGATTAGACTATTGAAATTCATAAGAAACGAGCGCGAAAAATGGAGCGTGATTATATGCGATTGAGATTTATCGGACCAGCACTAGCAGGTGTTATAGGCTTGAGCGCATTTGTCTGGAACGCCGACAGTTCACCTGAAAACGGGCACGCAGACACATATCAACAATTGGACTTATTTGCGGAAATTCTGGCACGTGTTCAGACAGAGTATGTCGCTGATGTGGACGAAACAGAAGTTATGGAAGCATCTATCGATGGCATGCTCACTTCTCTAGACCCACACTCAAGCTATCTAAACCCTGAAGAATACCGCTCAATGCAAGTGCAGGCCTCCGGAGAATATGGCGGTCTTGGCATTGAGATTACACAGCAGGATGGCTTCATTCTTGTTGTATCTCCAATGGATGACACACCTGCAAGCAGAGCTGACATTCAATCCGGTGATTATATCTCCGCTATCAATGGTGAAACAATTGTCGGGCAACCGATGAATGACAGTTTGAAACAGATGCGAGGCGCTCCGGGAACTGATATCAACCTGACTATTTTGCGAGAAAATGTAGAGCCATTTGATGTCTCGTTGACACGTGAAATCATTAAGCAAAACTCAGTCAGTTACCGTCTGGAAGATACTATCGGATATGTGCGGATCTCGACGTTTAATGAGCGTACAACAGACTCTTTGATCGAAGCCCTATCCTCTTTAAAAAAAGAAGCAGGCTCCACAATGACAGGACTAGTGCTTGACTTGCGCAACAACCCTGGCGGTCTCCTAAATCAAGCTGTCGGCGTGTCGTCTGCTTTTTTGGATGGCGGAGAAGTGGTATCAACACGTGGTCGTCACCCAAACGATGTGCAGCGTTACAATGCACGTCAGGGCGAAAAAATCGCTGATGTTCCTATCATAGTTCTGATCAATGGTGGTTCTGCTTCAGCTGCTGAAATTGTGGCGGGAGCGTTGCAAGACCATAATAGAGCTATCATCATGGGCGAAACTTCCTTCGGGAAGGGATCCGTTCAATCTGTTATTCCATTGGGACCGCAGCGCGGTGCCATTCGTCTGACTACATCACGCTATTACACACCTTCAAATGCATCCATTCAAGGCGCTGGCATCGAGCCTGATGTAGAAGTAGCTCAAACGCGACTTTCCGAAGAAGAAATGGCCGACATAGAAAAGCGCCGCAAACGTTATTCTGAGGCTAACCTTAGAAATGCGCTAGAAAACGATCAAGGCCGTGAACGTCGTGCCCCACACATTCCAGCTGATCAACCGCCTGTTGATTATGAAGGCGAAGATTACCAATTAGAGCGCGCATTTGGAAAACTTCGCTCGACAGATTTTGCAAGTGATCAATCCCAAAAGGGATAAATCGGTTTTTCTTATTATTTCTGCACCAGACTGGGTAAAATCTACCCAGTCTGGGCGTTATGTTTCCAACTTGTTAACTGCATACCCACAATACTGCATATGAAATTTCTTTTCTGAAAACGTTTGATGAATGTTCATGCGTCTTAGAAAACACTGCAGGTAGTCACGATTATGTCTTCTAATGTAAATCTTGGTGCATCTCCGGTTAGTACTGGATTGAAACATATGGCCATCGGCTTGTGCGCTATAGGCGTAATAGTTGGTACTGGTGCTGGATTTGTTCATCTCACAGGCGATGAAGATGCAAGCAGCCCGCACACAAGCGTTGGGTTATTCGCAGATAGAAACGGCCCACCTCCGGTTCTAAAAGCACGAATTGAAGATACGCCACCAATTCATGAGGCACCAAAGCAAGTATATGCCAAAGGACCAGCTTACGACTCTGCTGAGCCAAGCCTTCCTGTCGAAGAGCCCAAATATGCTCAGGCTGCTCACACTGAATATGCAGAAACCAGCACTGGAAGCGATGTTCGTATAACCCGGCTTTCTCAGGAAGAAGCTAAAGGCGAGAACTTAACTCGCAAAGCATTGGTACGGGCACCTGTAAAAGGTTTATATGAGAATGGCGCGGTTGGACGCCTTCCTAAAATTGCTGATGATGGGCGCCGCGCTGCTGAAGTGTATGCACGGCCTCACACGGTCGGTGACAAGCCGCAAGTAGCTCTTATTGTTGGTGGGCTAGGGATCAAACGTAGCCTCACTATGCAGGCTATCAACGACCTACCGCCTGAAGTGACACTTTCCTTTGTGCCCTACTCATCAGATCTGCAGACTTGGGTAAACCGCGCGCGCGATGCTGGGCATGAAGTTCTTTTGGAAGTTCCAATGGAGCCATATGATTATCCTAACGTAGATACTGGCCCTGACACTCTGCTAACCACGCTTTCAGCAGAAGAGAATGAAAGACGCCTAAAAGTAATCCTAGGCCAAACAACGGGTTATTTTGGTGTGATCAACTACCAAGGAGCAAAATTGGCGACAGATTCCAGAGCGCTGGAACCAATCATGGAGGAAGTACATAAACGTGGTCTTGCCATGATCTATGATGGTGCCGCCAATCGATCTGTCTTTCCCTCTGTTGCCGAAGACGTCGACATGAACTTCGTTGAAGCTGACCGCATTGTTGACACTGTTCCGTCTGCGGACGCTATTGATAAAAATCTTCTTCACATAGAAGCACTTGCACTTCAAAATAACTCCGCTCTCGGTGTTGGATTTGCCTTTCCTGTTACGGTAGACCAGTTTAAACAATGGTCTGATACATTGGATATGAAGGGATATGAATTGGTACCAGCTTCAATCTTAGCCGGTATTGATGTCTCTAGTGAGGAAAGTGGAAGTGGTGACGCAGCAGCATACAGATAAAGTGCTTCAAGGTTCACGTGATCCCAAAAATTACAGACCCAATGCAGGATTAGCGGTTTTCTCTCCCAAAGGATATGTGTTTGCGGGGCATCGTGCTGGGGCTTCTGGCCCCTATCAATGGCAATTGCCTCAAGGTGGCATTGACGCTGGAGAAAATAGCCTTGTAGGTGCTTACCGCGAGTTGGAAGAAGAAACGGGCATTTCCAGTGACAAGGTTGAGCTTCTCGAAGAGATTGAACCATGGCTCTATTACGACTTTCCGGAAGACATATTAAAACGCTTCAAAGGAAAATATTTGGGTCAGAGACAAAAATGGTTTGCTTTCCGTTTCACTGGCAAGGAAAGCGACATAAAATTAGATCTACACGAGCCTGAATTTGATGCGTGGAAATGGGTTCCTTTATCGGAGGTTCCAGAGCTGATCATTCCTTTTAAGCGAGATATCTACACACATATTTCAGAAAAATTCAGTCATTGGACGAATTTAACAGACTAAAGAACAAACTCATTAACCATTATCGCCGAAATTAACCTTCAACAAAAAAGAGTGTGGGTTGAGTAAGTTATGGGTAAAACAGTTCTGTTTTTACATGGACTGGGCGGCAGTGGCGATGATTGGAATTCTATAATTCCAATCTTTGAAACTCACGGCTGGCGCTGTGAGGCCCCAACCCTTTTTCAACACCTAAGAACACAGCAAAACCCACCTGAATCTCTCAATGAATTGAGCATTCTGGACTGGATTAAATCCGCATCAGATTATGCAGATCAACTGCTTGAAGAAGAAGGCGAAAAACCCGTCATCATCGGGCATTGTCTTGGTGGCTTTGTCGCGCAAAAACTCGTTGAGTTTGGTCAAGCTAAATCAGCTGCTTTTATTTCTCCCTTATGCCTGCGGGAAGACAAACACGCGACTTCTGCTCTTCCCTTGGCGAGCCTGTTGTTACGTCAAAGCTCACAAAAAACACGCAACGCGAGCAAACTTTGCAATGTAGGCCTTTCTTTGAGCTTGCTGAATCGCACACCGAAACATGTTCGAAAAGAAATCATGGCCAATATGCGCTATGAATCTTCTCGCCTGCTAGAAGAAATCTCACAACCTGATCCATCTTTGGTGGACGCCGTTTCAACGGATACACCATCCCTCTTCATCGGGTGCGGCAAGGATAGGATTGTATCTTCCTCTTCCACATACAAAACTTCGGAAAATTGGGCACTAATTAACTCCGACACTACCTTCAAAAATTATGAAGATATCGGACATTGGCCATTTGCTGAAAAAGGCGCAGATCGCATGTTTTCATATGTCGAGAACTGGCTTCATGCAGCCACCGCCAAGGCACCAAACAAAGCCGCCTGAAGCTGAATTACGAAGCTTCTATTAGTTTCATGAAACTAGTTCACTACTGACATCCCACAAACGTTCTGCTGCTGAGGGATCTTTTGCCCATGGCTTTACTTCCTTCACTTTAGAATTCATAAAATACTTTCCAGTAACGCCTTCAACGTCATCCGAACTGGCTAAATACACGCTCGTTTTTGCACCGTCGGTCGGCGATTTAAAAAAAGGTGATGACAACTTAATCGCCATCCGAGTCAAAGCCGAATTTTGAGCTCCCAAATTACTGCTTATCTCACCTGGATGCAGCGCATTTACAGTGATATTTGTGTCTTCGGTCCTTCTAGCTAGCTCGTGCATGAATAACATATTCGCTAGCTTAGAGTGAGCATATGTTTTGAAGGTTTTAAAATTTTTTTCCCAAGCGAGATCATCAAAATTGATCTCTTTGCACATCAAGTATGCGCCAGATGCTACTATAACAATTCTTGCTTTGTTGGCTCTTTTCAATGAAGGCATTAACTCTTGCGTCAATAAAAAATGCCCCAAATGATTAACGCCAAACATTTGTTCGACCCCATTCGGTAATAATATTCTTGAGGTATTTAGAATCCCTGCATTATTGATCAGGACATGCAACGGAATATCTAAGTTCTCAAATTCATGTACTGCACGACCAACTTGTCTAGAATCACCTAAGTCAGCAACAAAAAGTCTGATCTCAGCTTTGGTCGAAATTTGCCGCAGAACCTTAATGAGTGCATCACCCTTTTTCTCATTGCGGCATAAAATGTATAGATTCGCCCCCTGATCTGCTAAAGAAATAGCGGTTGCTCTACCGATTCCATCGGTTGCACCGGTAATAAAAATATTCTTCTCAGTAAGTTCTTTATTACCCGACATCACTTTCCCCAAAAATAAAAAGCTGCTCTCCCAAAAGGAGAACAGCTTTAAATTTAGATATCAAGTAACGTTTAGTTTACGCAGCAGCAGCTACCAAAGCTTCAAGGTAAGAAATTGTCTCTGTTAGACGCGCCTTAGCTTGATCGTCATTTGCTGCTCTCAGCTCTTCTTTTGCTTCTTCTAAAGCATCTTTAGATGATGAAGCATCAAAACCTTCTAGGTCGATAGCTTCTTCAGCAAGAATAGTCAGACCCTGTGGTGTCACATCAGCAAAACCTGAACGTACAAATAGACGTTTGCGGTCTTCGCCTTCAAACACCTCAACAACACCTGGCTTTAGAGTTGCCATGAATGGTGCGTGGCCCGGCAAAACACCGAACTGACCTTCAGAACCTGGTGCATCAACCTGATCGACTTCGCCAGCGAATAATTCACGCTCAGGCGATACGAGAGAAAAATGTAGTTTGTCGCTCATTCCTGAACTCCGGTGTCCAAAATCCCATCAATCAGAGGATTAAAAGCACTTGTGGCTTTCTCAAACTTGTCACGGCAACCAGTGTTGCAAAACCCGACAACTTTCCCTCTGTATAATGTCAACGCATCTGCGCTGACTGGATCGCCCGACCAAGGACATATGCTGTTTACGCAATCCTTGATGTCGAGCGTTCCGTTTGTCATGTTTAGCTCTTAAGCAGCTTCAGCGGCCATTTTTTGAGCTTTTTCAACAACATCCTTAATACCACCACACATGAGGAATGCCTGCTCAGGCAAGTCATCATATTTACCAGCGATAATATCACGGAAGCTTTCAACTGTTTCTTTTAGATCAACTAGAACACCTGGTGTGTTTGTGAAGATCTCAGCAACATGGAAAGGCTGTGAAAGGAAACGCTCAACTTTACGCGCACGTGCCACAGTCAATTTATCGTCTTCTGAAAGCTCATCCATACCAAGGATCGCGATGATATCCTGAAGTTCTTTATACTTCTGTAGGATGGACTGAACGTCACGAGCCACTTGATAGTGCTCATCACCAACCACATCAGCGGAAAGAATACGAGATGTAGAATCTAGCGGGTCCACAGCAGGGTAAATACCCTTCTCTGAAATCGCACGGTTAAGAACTGTTGTTGCATCCAAGTGAGCAAATGATGTTGCTGGCGCAGGGTCAGTCAAGTCATCCGCAGGTACGTAAATCGCCTGAACAGAGGTAATCGAACCTTTGTTAGTTGATGTAATACGCTCTTGTAGACCACCCATGTCAGTTGCAAGCGTTGGTTGGTAACCCACAGCAGATGGGATACGACCAAGAAGCGCTGACACCTCAGAACCGGCCTGTGTGAAACGGAAGATGTTGTCCACGAAGAACAGAACGTCTTTACCTTCTTCATCACGGAAGTATTCCGCTTGAGCAAGACCTGTTAGAGCAACACGCGCACGCGCACCTGGAGGTTCGTTCATCTGACCGTAAACAAGCGTCGCACGTGAATCACCGCCACCGCCTTCTTCGTTCACTTTAGATTCGATCATCTCCCAGTAAAGGTCGTTACCTTCACGCGTACGCTCACCCACACCAGCGAATACTGAGTATCCACCGTATGCTTTAGCGATGTTGTTGATCAATTCCATGATCAAAACTGTTTTACCCACACCGGCACCACCGAATAGACCGATTTTACCACCCTTAGCGTATGGACATAGAAGGTCGATAACCTTGATACCTGTCGCAAGAACTTCTGACTCTGGGTTTTGATCAACGAAGTCTGGTGCTGATGCGTGAATTGGACGACGAAGGTCTGTTTCAACAGGACCGGCTTCATCGATTGGCTCACCAACAACGTTCATGATACGGCCAAGCGTTGCCGGACCAACTGGAACATTAATAGGCTCACCAGTGTCTTCCACTGGGTGACCACGTGTAAGTCCTTCAGTCGCGTCCATCGCGATAGTACGAACAGTGTTTTCACCTAGGTGTTGAGCAACCTCAAGAACAAGCTTGTTCCCATTGTTGTCAGTTGTAAGCGCGTTTAGGATGTCTGGAAGTGTGCCGTCAAACTCAACGTCAACAACGGCCCCAATGACCTGACTAATCTTTCCTTTGGCTGTCGTCGCCATGTGTATGCTCCCGGTCGGTCCTAGAGTGCTTCCGCACCCGAGATAATTTCTGTAAGTTCAGTTGTAATCTGCGCCTGACGGGCGCGGTTATACGTCAAGTTCAAGCTATCGATCATTTCACCAGCATTTCGTGTGGCGTTATCCATCGCTGTCATACGCGCGCCCTGCTCACCAGCTGAACTTTCGAGAAGAGCTGATAGGATCTGCGTGTTAAGATAACGCGGCAACAATGCTTCGAGAATGTCTGTCTCACTTGGCTCATATAGGTATGTTGCACCAGCAAGGTCTACCTTTGGGGCATCCTCTGGAGCAACAGCCGGAATAAGCTGTTGAGATACAGGCTTTTGGCTCAATACGTTTTTGAACTCTGCATAAATGAATGAGCAGATATCAAAAGCACCATCATCGAACATGTCAGTGATCTGACGACCAATACGACCAGCAACGTCTCCGTTGAGTTCTTTTTCGCCGCGTAGATCAATGTGATCAACAATGATTGCCCCAAATTCACGCTTAAGGGCATCATTCCCCTTCTTACCGATAGTAAGAAGTTTGACATCCTTACCTTCAGCTTGAAGTGTTGTGATTTTGGTGCGTGCCAATTTAGCTACGTTTCCGTTGAAACCACCACATAGACCACGTTCTGCTGTTAAAACAACAACGAGGTGTGTCTGGTCATTTCCAGTGCCGGCTAGAAGACGTGGTCCGCCTTCACCAACACCAACGGAATCAGCCAAGTTCCCGATGACAGCAGCCATGCGCTGAGCGTACGGACGAGCGGATTCTGCCGCTTCTTGCGCACGTTTCAGCTTAGCTGCGGCCACCATTTGCATGGCCTTCGTGATTTTCTGCGTTGACTTCACACTCGCAATACGAGCACGAAGATCTTTCAAGCTGGCCATTTATCAGCCTCTCAACTATTGCCTGACTAATACCTTAGCTAAATGATTTGTTGAACGTTTCGATCAACTCTTTCAATTTATCTTCAGTATCGCCTGACAGTTTCTTCTCGTCGCGAATTGTTTTCATCAAGTCTGCGTGGTTTGCGTGAGCAAAGCTTAGAAGCTCAGCTTCGTAACGTTGAACATCGTCAACAGCTACGCCATCAAGGTAACCGCGTGTACCAGCATAAATTGATACAACTTGCTCTTCCAATGACAATGGAGAGTATTGAGGCTGTTTCAATAGTGCTGTTAGACGCTCACCACGTGCCAATTGGCGTTGTGTAGCTGGATCTAGATCAGAACCAAATTTAGCAAATGCAGCCATCTCACGGAACTGTGCCAAGTCAGACTTCATTGTACCAGCAACTTGCTTCGTCGCTTTAAACTGAGCTGATGACCCCACACGAGATACTGACAGACCAACGTTCACAGCAGGACGGATACCTTGGTAGAACAAGTCTGTTTCAAGGAAGATCTGACCGTCTGTAATCGAGATCACGTTTGTTGGAATAAACGCAGACACATCATTACCTTGAGTCTCAATAACAGGCAGAGCTGTAAGAGAACCAGAACCATTGTCTTCGTTCAATTTCGCTGAACGTTCAAGTAGACGACTGTGAAGATAGAAAACATCACCTGGGTATGCTTCACGACCTGGAGGACGACGAAGAAGAAGTGACATTTGACGGTAAGCAACAGCTTGCTTTGAAAGGTCATCATAGATGATCAAAGCGTGCATTCCATTGTCACGGAAATACTCACCCATTGCTGTCGCTGTAAACGGCGCAATGTATTGTAGAGGCGCAGGCTCAGAAGCTGTCGCAGATACGATGATTGTGTAATCAAGCGCACCCTTTTCCTCTAGAGTTTTAACAACTTGAGCAACTGTTGAACGCTTCTGACCAATCGCAACATAGATACAGTAAAGCTTTTCGCTTTCCGAACCGCTCTCGTTAATTGCTTTTTGGTTTAGAATGGCATCTACAGCGATCGCTGTTTTACCTGTCTGACGGTCACCAATGATAAGCTCACGTTGACCACGACCGATTGGAACAAGAGTATCAATTGCTTTGATACCTGTCGCCATTGGCTCGTGCACAGATTTACGAGGCAAAATACCAGGCGCTTTAACATCAACACGACTACGCTCTTCAGCGCCTTCAATGTCACCTTTACCATCGATAGGCTCACCAAGTGCGTTTAGAACGCGACCTAGAAGTGCTTTACCAACAGGTGCAGACACAATCTCTTCAAGGCGTTTTACGTTTTCGCCTTCTTTAATTCCGCGGTCATCACCGAAGATAACGACACCTACATTGTCGCTCTCCAGGTTAAGGGCCATACCCTTAACACCACTTTCAAATTGCACCATCTCACCGGCTTGAACGTTGTCCAAACCATAGATACGAGCAATACCATCACCAACGGATAGCACCTGACCCACGTCGGATACAGTTGCTTCAGCACCGTAGTTAGTAATCTGCGCCTTCAGGATTTCTGAAATTTCAGCGGCACGAATGTCCATTGGGCTAGGCCCCTTTCATCGCGTTCGTCAAACCATCGAGTTTCGTGCGGAGAGACGCGTCAATAAGACGTGAACCCACACGAAGTTGAAGCCCGCCAATGAGAGCGGGATCGACTTCCAATTCAACATCCACATCGCGACCAAGCGCTGTAGATACTGCAGAAGTCAGTTTATTGGCCTCAGCGGCCGTTAATTTTTGAGCACTCACTGCAACAACACGGATTGTTCCGCGATGCTGAGCTGCACGCTCGGAAAATGCTTTTGCTATTCCCACAAGTTCGCCTGCACGGCCATTTTGTGAAACAACGCCGACAAAGCGTTTAGCAAGTTCGGGCAATTCTATTTTTTCAGCAATTTTGTCTAAAACGGCTGCCTTGTCGTCCACTGAAAAAAGTGGTGCTGCCAAAGATTTAGAAAGAGATTCATTCTCGCCAATAGCATCAGCTAAAGTGTTCAGACCAGCCTCAATGCTGTCTAGCTCTTTAGCTTCCAATGCGAGGTCGAACAACGCTGTAGCGTAGCGTTGTGCTGCTCCAGAAGAGGAGGAGTTCGATGATGCGCCCAAAATCTTGCCCGCTTTATCTGTGCACCGCCGCGACAATGCTACAGGATTAGTGTCCCAAATTCTTTAAGGTTATATTTCTATCTTTCGCGGAGAAGAAACCTCAATCGCGCGGGTCCTAGCATGGGGTTTCGAAGCTGACAACTATAGAGAGCCATGATTAGAGCTGTTTTTAGCTGCAATTATGCCGCACCCTATATTCTGTGTGCGGCATAATTGGAATTATTCAACTTGAAACCGTCAATTATCTATGCAGCGCGGATTCCGCTTTTGTTTGCACCACCAACAGCTTGATATAAACCGCGGCGCTCTTTTACAGCTTCAAACTTCTTAGAAATACCGATAACAGTTTCTGCTGCACCCAGAAGCATATAACCACCAGGGTTCATGACTGATGACACACGATCAAGCACTTGCGATTTTGTAGGCTGATCAAAATAGATCAACACATTACGGATAAACACGACATCAAACTTACCGAACATTGTCGGTTGATCCATCAGGTTATGTTCACGGAAAGTCACCATTGAACGAATCTTGTCAGATATCTGCCAAAGATCATCTTTTTGTTTGAAATGCTTCATCATCATTTGAATCGGCAAACCACGTTGCACCTCAAACTGGGAATAAAGACCCGATTTAGCCTTCTCCAAAACCCGCGGAGAAATATCTGTAGCAACAATTTCTACAGCAGCACCTTTTGTAAGAACAGGATTGTCTTCCAACATCATAGCCAATGAATAAGGCTCCTGCCCCGTAGAACAGGCCGCACACCAAATGCGAATACGCGGTTTGCGCTGAGAGCTTAGATCCGGAAGTGCAACTTCCTTCATGAGTTCAAATGGCGTTTTGTCTCTAAAGAAGAATGTCTCATTCGTAGTCATAACATCTACAATTTGAGAAATCAGTCGTTCGTCACGACGTGAACGAACTACCTGCAATAGATCCTCAATAGACGCCAAACCTTCTTTGCGTGCCAACGGTGCCAATCGGCTTTCCAAAAGATACGTTTTATCTGTTGTTAGCTGAATACCAGCTCTTCGCTTTAAAAGCCCTGATACAAAATCAAAATCCGAACTATTCACCTAACCCACTCCATTATTCATATATGTTTTCGCCAGCCTGCATAATTCAGGAATTGGTTTGATTTCATCAGCCAATCCTGCTTGAGCTATCGCGCCTGGCATTCCCCACACAACACTAGAAGCTTCATCTTGAACGATCACTCGTCCTCCAGCTTCGCTAACTAATTTCGCACCGTCTCGGCCATCATGCCCCATCCCAGTCAAGACAACACTTAACATCGATCCACCAAATACCTTCACCCCTGAAGCAAATAACGGATCCACCGCAGGTCGACAAAAATTCACCTGTGGCGATTGATCGATTCTAATAACCTGACCCAACCCCTGTTTTTCTACTTTCATATGCCAATCACCAGGAGCCAGATAAATGTGATCAGATTTGACAACCTCGCCATCTTTAGGCTCGACACATGGTCGCCCTGTAACCTGCGCTAACTTCTCAGCTAAAATAGTCGTGAAAGTCGCCGGCATATGCTGCACAATAAAGATTGGTGCCTTTATATCTTTGGCAATTGGCGTCAGAAAACTCTGCAATGCTTGAGGTCCACCAGTCGATGACCCTAAGAACAGAGCTTTAGGACGGAAAATCGCTGGCTTATTTGCCCTTGCAACAGGTCTAGGTCTGGGTGGTGGTAACGGTGTCCTGCGCGCTGGATTTGCGGAAGCTTGAGCCGCACCACCTAGCGCCCGAATCTTTGCAATCAAATCTTGTTGATAAGCAGTTGCTCCGCCCAAGCCAGTTGCTTCTGGTTTAGCAATATAATCTGCTGCACCTAGAGACATTGCCCGTAGCGTTGTTGTCGCTCCCTCTCTAGTCAACGTCGACGCCATAACAATGCGCGCGTGAGGAGCCAACTTTGTGAGCTGGGGTAATGCCGTTAAGCCATCCATTCGTGGCATTTCAACATCAAGAATAATGACATCCGGTTTCGCCGCTACAACATCAGTTACAGCACGCATCCCGTCGGTGCTTACCGCAACGATTTCTATGTCTTTTTCAGCTTCGAGCCAGCGTTTCGTTAGACCTCGCACCACTGCGCTATCATCAACGATCATAACTCGTATAGACTGTCCCGAGGACCGGTTTGTCGCAATAGCGCTCACCATCAAAATCCCTTCAAGAAATTAGGGCCTTACAAACAAGCGAAGAAATTTTGGTTTACACCAATCCAACTTCTGCAAATTTTGATTCAATAATTTCACTATCAAAAGGCTTCATAATATATTCGTTTGCGCCCGAGCGAATTGCTTCAGCAATGTGAGACATATCATTCTCGGTCGTACAGAAAACAACTGTCGGACGGTCGCCACCTGGCTCGCGACGCAGTGCACGTAGGAAGTCAATTCCGTTCATGACTGGCATATTCCAATCAAGTAGAATGGCTTCAGGCATGTCAGCGCGGCACTGCTCCAGTGCTTGCTGACCATCTGCTGCTTCCATTGTGTCAAATTTTAAATCTTCAAGTATACGGCGTGCAACCTTGCGGACCACACGACTATCATCAACTATCAAACAACGTTTCATAATGTCGTTCCTTATGCTGCCAAGCCTTCGTCAGGCTCTCCGACGGCCAAAATGCGACCAATATCCATTACAATTAAAAGCTTATCGTCCATGCGGTGCACACCCTTCGATACAGAAGCCCATATCGGATCAAGGTTAACAGGGTTTTGCTCCATGTCGTTTTCTTCCAAACGAACCACTTCACCTACGGAATCAATGATAAGCCCAAAGCTTTCGCCATTCTGCTCGATACCGATCGCCATAATGTCATCTGGATCACCTTCTCTTGGTGGTAATCCCAAACGTGCTCTTGCATCAATCGCCGTCACAATACGCCCGCGAAGATTTAAAACACCGGCAATATCGGGTTTAGAAAGCGGTACTTTTGTAACTTTCGTTGGACGAAATACATCGTGCACTTCCAAAACAGACGTTCCAAAAGTCTGGGTTCCGATTTGAAAAGTCACATACTCAGTCGAGCTCATGCGGCATCTCCTCTAGCTTTAAGGGCAGAATCCAGTGCCATTAACAATGCGTGGCGGTCTGCTTTTGGAATACTCATTCCCAACTCTGTTGGCTGTGCATCATCTCTATTGGATAGACCAAAGCGCGGTGCTTGCATTAGTTGAGAGTTTGCATCGATTGCCTCTGCAAGGCGACTGACGCCCTGACCTGCATCAATGTCGGCAAGCACAGCATCAAACGCCACTTCATCTTCTTTGAGAAGCTCAATCGCTTTATCTTCAGTTGGCGCCAAGGTTACATCATAACCTGCTGCTTTCAGCAGCGGAGACAGCATATTTTGGAAGAATGGGTGTGTCTCTACGAGCAAGATACGACGCTCATCCTGTTTGGTTGTGGCGGTTGTCGCCCAATCTCTCTGTCCCTCATTCAAGAAGTGAGCAACATCGATGATTTGAGTTGTCTTACCTTTAAGGACCGCTGCACCAAGTACACCTGGTGTTAGTTCCGACATTTCGTAATTTACAGAGTCATGAACGATGTCCAAGATCTCATCAACAGCCACACCAATGACTGTCTCACCTTGGTTGAAGACAAGAATTGGTTGCTTACCTTCAGTCTTAATCATGTGAGAACCAGCTGCATGCACAAGCGGCATTAACTTGCCACGGTACTGAACAACTTGATGCCCTTGAGAGCGCTCAAATGTCTCTGCATCCAAGTCTTCAAGGCGTGTAACCAAGCTAAGCGGACAAGCCATAGGCTCATCACCACCAGCACGGAACAGAAGAAGAGACATCTTGTCATCGCGAACGTTCTCCGCTTCTTCTTCGGCCTCTGCTGCTTGCGTAACACCTTCAATGCTTGATACTTCTTTCGCAACACCGTTTGGATCAAGGATCATGATAACTGATCCATCTCCAAGTATAGTGGCACCAGAGTATTGGCGAAGTCCCGTCAACATATTTGTCAGAGGTTTCACAACAATCTCTTCGGTGTCGAAGACTTCATCAACGACCAATCCAAAGCGTGTATCGCCAACCTGCATGACGACAACAAAAGCATTTCCACTTTCGTCGACAATGTCATTGCCATGATTACCGTCGACGCCCAAAATTTGGTTCAGCGTTACAAGCGGCAACAAACGATCACGCAATCTGAGAACTTGTGTATTTGAAATACGCTCTACACGTTGGTCACGCTCATTTCCTGTGCGTACAAGTTCAACGACTGACAATTGTGGGAGTGCAAAACGCTCTTCACCCACTCCAACAATTAGAGCAGAAATAATTGCCAACGTAAGCGGAATTTTAATTAGGAATGTTGTGCCTTCACCTTCTTGCGCACGCAGATCAATAGCACCACCGATTAGCTCGATGTTTGTTTTCACAACATCCATACCAACACCACGTCCGGAAATGTTGGTAACTTTAGCAGCCGTTGAGAAACCTGGCGCAAAAATCAAACGGTGAACCTGAGAATCCGTCATGGAAGCTGCTTCCATGGAATCTACAACTTCTTTTTCAATAGCTTTTTGACGAATACGCTCAGTGTTCAAGCCTGCACCATCATCAGCCACTTCGATGATGATATGTCCACCTTCATGGTATGCGCGAAGATGAATTGTTCCAGTCTCAGGCTTACCATTAGATTTACGTGCCTCAGGTGTTTCAACACCGTGGTCACACGAGTTTCTAATCATGTGCGTCAAAGGATCTTTGATCAATTCAAGAACCTGGCGGTCAAGCTCAGTGCTTTCACCATCGAGTACAAGGTCAATTTTCTTATTGAGGTCCTGACACGCATCCCGAACAATACGCGGAAGCTTTTTCCACGCTGTTCCAATTGGTTGCATACGTGTCTTCATGACACCTTCTTGCAATTCAGCAGTTATCGCAGACAGACGCTGAAGCGGAGCTTTAAATTCAGAATCATCCAATCCACGTACCATTTGCATTAATTGGTTACGTGTCAAAACAAGCTCTGAAACCATCGTCATCAAGTCTTCAAGAACATCTACACCAACGCGGATGGTCTGATTTATCGGTGCAGCGCGCTCTACGGCTGGAGCAGCAGCTGCTGCCGGAGCAGGCGCTTTTTCCTCAACCTTTGGAGCAGCTCCCATGTCTACTTCAGGTTCAACCGCATTAAATGCTGCTTCTAGATCAGCAAGAGATACTTCACCTGGACGCAATTCACGGCCCAATTGCGCATCCCATTTATCTGGATCTACACCCGGTGGTGGAGCATTGGGGTCTTCTTCATCATCATCATCGTCATGTTCAACAGAATCTGTTGTTTCAGCAACAACTTCTTCTGCGTCATTGGCCGGAGCATCTGCTCCTTCTGCAAGGCCACCATTTGCTGCATCCACCAATCGAGCAATCAGTTCTTCGTCATTCCCATCAGGTTCGGCTGCATAACCTTCAAGATGGGTCAGCAACGCCTTAATCTGGTCAATTGACTCTAGAACCAGTGTCACCGCTTTAGGTGTCACCGGGAGCGCACCGTCCCTAAACTTACCAAGTAAAGTTTCTCCGGCGTGCGCTACAGCTTCAAGTCGAGGTAATCCCAGAAATCCACAGGTACCTTTGATTGTGTGCACGAGACGGAAAATATTATTTAGCGTGTCCTTGTCATTCGGTTGCGATTCAAATCGCACCAGTTCGGTGTCGATTGTATCGAGACTTTCCGAGGTTTCGGTAAGGAATTCGCTGAGGAGATCGTCCATAATCTAAGCCCACTTCACTAATCGCCTCTCATATGAGGCAGGTGATTAGGCTATAGAAAACGACCTGAGAGTTAAGAAATGATGTTTAATTTGAAAACTCTCAGGTAAAATTATTATTCAGGCGTTGCACAAGTTAAAGAAATTTCGCCCTCTGCCTCAGTCATTTCTATACTAGTTGCCAGTTCACGAGCACATTCTCTTGCGAAATATGGCTGAATTACCTTAGCAATCCATCCACCTTCTGGCTCCACACCATTCAGTGCATCTCTTCGTTCTTGGTTAAGAAGAACCCGTGGCCCCTTCCCTTCAACCTTTAACACAACTTTATCGCCAACTTTTTCCGAAGAAATCACCACATCCCCTCCGCGAGGCATTGCCGCTGACACAATCATCATCATGTTCATCACCAAACGCACTTGAGCAAAGCTGGTGATCTCAGGCGTATTGCCCCACTGTAGTTCTGAACGATATCCCTTCATATAGTTCAGACATAAAGTACGCGCTTCATTTAGATCCGCATATCCATCCTGCATACCAACCGACCCCAGAGCATATCTCAGGAAAGTCAGTTTATACTCAAGCGTTTCCGAAGATGAACGAATTAAGTCCTCAACATACTCTCGCATATCTGGATCATTTAAAGAATCCTGAACAAGCTTGAAGGAAGAGACAGGTGAGACTAGCTCGTGACAAATGTGAGACGCTAAGAGCGCAGCTAACTTCGATGCTTCCATAATATATAACAGCCCTATGAATCAGTTTCCATTTTATACCATAGGAATCACTTCATTGGCGCAAACACAAGCATTGACTTTCCAAACAAGCGAAAATCATCATTTTTTCGCTTAACTGTCCCGCCAGCAGATGATCAATCCACATACAATTTACTTCATATTGGAGCTCACATATTGGTTCAAAACTCGATCACCAAAATTACATCACAAAATTTGAAGAATAGTTTTTGTTCAGAGTGGCGCAAATCCTGCTTGCGCTATTTCAAACCTCAGTTTTTAATAAAAGAACGAATTGGTTGTTGAGGTTTTTTTATAAGTATTGCTTCATGATCGAGAAATTCATGGGGAAAAGCTGGCTTTGTATTAATGTAGAGTATTGGAGACATTGAGGACATGAAAAGTCTTTTGCCTGAAAAACCCAAAATGATATTTGCGGCTCTTATTGCTGGAGCCATCACACTTGCGGCGTGCGAACCAAAGCAAGCAAATTTACCGACAGAACAAAAAACGCATCAAAGCTCAAACGCCCCAATTTCCAACCCTCTAATTGAATTAGCAAATTTCACGAGCGCTGAGTTTATTCATCCTGATGCGCAATTTAAAAAGAAACCCGGAAAACTTAAAAGACGCGAGACGCTAATTGATGTTTTAGATCGTCTAGGTGCAGATCGTAAAGAATCCAACAAAGCTGTTTATGCTGCAGCAGACCACATAGATATGCGAAGACTACGCCCCGGACAGGGAGTGACCGCCTATTTTGATTCAAATGCTCTGACCGCTCTGTCATTCAAACCAGACTCTGAGCGTCAGGTATTAGTATCCAAGAAAACTGATGGCGATTGGGTCTCGCGAGAGCTCAAAGTAAAATTAACGCCAAGTTTTAACAAAGTTGGCGGAATTATTGAAACAAGCATCTATGAATTAGCGCTCAATCAAGGTGCAGGTGATCAGCAAGTTGTCGATTTTGCCGATATCTTTGCATATGATGTCGACTTCCAACGAGAAATTCGTCAAGGCGACACTTTTGAAATTACCTATGAAGTTTCAAAAGACGAAAACGGAAACATCGTTAAAGGCGGAGACGTTTTATATGCTTCACTTAATGGCAAAAAAGTAAGTCGGAATTTCTATCGTTTCACAACATCTGATGACGGCATCACAGATTACTATGACGACACCGGAAAAGCAGCGCGTAAGTTCTTGATGAAAACACCAATCAACGGTGCCCGTCTCTCATCTCGTTTTGGAAAACGTCGCCATCCTGTTCTTGGTTATACGAAAATGCACAAAGGCACAGACTTTGCTGCGCCCCGCGGAACCCCAATTTACGCTGCTGGGAATGGCGTCATCGAACGTGCTTCACGATATGGAAGTTTTGGACACTACATTCGTATTAAACATGCTGATGGATACAAAACTGCTTATGCACACCTCAATGGTTATGCCAAAGGTATCAAATCCGGAAAACGCGTAAAGCAAGGCCAAGTTATTGGTTATGTTGGCACAACAGGTCGCTCTACTGGCCCTCACCTGCATTATGAAGTCATTAAAAATGGAATGCATTTAGACGCTATGCGTTTGAAATTACCTACAGGAAGAACACTTTCAGGTGAGATGTTGAACCAATTTATTGATGAAAAGACTAGAATTGATTCCATAAGGCATCAAAGCACAGTTCCCACGCTCTACGCTGATGCATCCTAAGACGTGAGAAAGTCAGGCTTTATTTTAAAAGCCCCAACCAACACTCAAATTTCTTGGTTAAAAAAGAAGTTCACACGTTTGTGATCTAGCAAATATGCTGTTAACCTTCTATTTTTCTTGATCTTTTTGTGCATTTCTGGCCTTTATACCATAGCTAAAGCTGGGGAAAAAGATGACTGAAAATATCGTAAATTCATCAAGGCAGGTATTTCGGTCTCTAAACGGCTTGCGTTTCATATTGGCCATTTGGATCGCTTACTTTCATGTGGGCCACATGTTCGACGAACATGGGTTCGGCATGACCCCCATCTTGAGACTAGGCGTTTCACGTGTGGACGTGTTCTTTGTATTGTCAGGGTTTGTCTTAAGCCATGTCTATTGGGCACAACGAACAAAGCCCTTTAACTTCCTAGATTTCATGGTTGCCAGGTTAGCTCGAATTTACCCCATGTATCTGATCGCCCTAGGATTGATCATTGCCTATCTTAGTGCTGGCTTCATTTTAGGGAAACAAGGCGACACAGTTTATCCGATTTCAGACCTGTTCAAATGCTTGTTCTTTCTGCAAGCAATAGGTTTGACCGAAACAAATTCTTGGAATTTTCCGGCTTGGGCAGTGGCCGCTGAAATGGGTGGATACCTTGCTTTTCCTCTATTTATAATCGCTGCCAAATTAACCCGCAATGTACCTTATGTTCTGCTGGCTATTGCTTTGGGAACAATATTCTGCGTTGAAATATTTCTTAGAAATTACGCCGAACTAGATCTATATCGAACGACAAATGATTGGGCCGTTTTAAGAGGTGCTTCAGTCATGTTTTGCGGTGTTGCCGCCAGATCGGTTCTAAATGTTTTCAAACCGAATGCATTATTGTCAGTCATAACAATCATCGCCAGTATATGCGTCATTGTCACCGCTGCCCTTTACCAATCTGGAGTCAATGTAAACCACCCTCTCCCTGCCCCTCTAGTCTCTCCTTTCGCCGCAATACTTGATTTGGCCAGTGTACCATTCGTTGCATTTGGGGCGGCATTCTTAATGATCGGCCTCGCCCGCTTAGATGAACTGAATGTATCTACAGGATTGGCTGGAGAAAAAATGCAAGAACTAGGTAATTGGTCCTATGTCATATTTATTCTGCACGCACCCATCTACACAATTCTCGCCCAAGGCTTAGACGTAATTGGCTATGAATTTTCAGCCGGCCCGATATCGTCTATCGCATTCACGCTGATGGCAATTGCTGTAGCAGGTCCAATTTATCATTATGTAGAAAAACCAGCTCGATCATTTATACGCAATTCATGGCAAAAACGCCGCGGCCGTCAAATTGCAAACGCAGGATTGTAATCCTCAATATTGAAATTCAGCTTCAGTTTTGGGTTATTTTAAAGCGTACTTGATTTCACATCACTGTCATCTTCAAGTATTTAGCTATTATAAATTGAAATTAGCGACAAATTTTCTAGGTAAATACTCAATTTATTCTCATTTTCTATAAAATTAATCATGATTTCACGAAATCACTAAATATTGATATCGAACGACCGAATTTGGTCGAGTAATTTCGTCTTAGGTCATGTTGGTTGAAACAAGACCTTTTCGCTAGGAAAAGCAAATGTCGGCTCTTTCTATTTCTACAGGTTTAATCGCTACTATTGGAGTAGCCTTTCTGTGCTTGATGCCCGTACCCAACGACAATATATTTGGATCATTCGACTCCACCTACTCAACACACCAGATCAGGGCAAATCTGAAGTCTTTAGACTTATATATTGTCTCAATGGATGAAAACCTCAATCATGTTGTTGTTGCGAATCCCAAAGGGGATGCATCTAGTCGACTAAAAAAAGCAGGCGCTCATTTCGTTTTAAAAGCCAAATTTGCTCAGTTTTGCTCTGACTTAACCCCTTCTTCCTCATCGCAAAAGAGATAATTCTAAAATGACTACATCTCAAAATAGCCAAACATTTAGCATTCAGGACATGAGAAGAAATTTCTCAAAAGTCGCAGTCGGATTGTTATGGACTTTTGTTGGACTGATCGCATTATCAGGCTTTATGCAACAAGGTGCGTCAAGCCTAACTGCAATAGGTCTATCGGCCCTTTTGGCGGGAATAGGAACAATTGCAAATTTAAAGGAAGCAGGAGGAAGACCCGCTTCTATTTCAATTTCCATTGGTTTTGCCGGTTTGATCGCCATACTCGTCTATAATTTTGCTTGGAATGGTGAAGGGGTTGCCTACCAAATTGATATGCATATGGTTTTCTTTGCTGGATTAGCAATGGTTGCAGGTTTTCTGGAGTGGCGAGCAATAGTTGCTTTTGCAGCTGTCGTCGCCTTCCATCACCTAACCTTGTCCTTCACCTTTCCAGCTGCAGTATTTCCTGACGGAGCACCTCTGGGGCGTGTGGCGTTACATGCTGTGGTTCTGATTGGTCAAACAGGAGTGATGTTATGGCTTGTTCAGCAGGTACATGCACTCTTTGCAGCGAACGACGCTTCATTGGCCCAGTCAAAAGCTTCAACAGATCACGCCCTATCTCTGCAAGAAACGGTCGAAGAAGGAGCGAAAGAAAACGAACGTCGTTATAGAGAACTTCAATCTTATGCTGCTCAGTTTAGATCTGAAGTTGGTGAATTGATGACTGGGTTAACGGCTCGGGCCGGAGAATTAGATGCAGTTGCCACACAGCTAGAAACATCAGCTCAATCTTCCATTACGACTTCCACAAGTTTGAACACAGCATCAGAAAAAGCTTCCAACAACGTAGAAAGCGCTGCTGCCGCCACCGAGCAATTGTCTTCATCAATCGGAGCAATCGCACAAAAAATCGCGACAACCAGTTCTATCGTTTCAGATGCCGATAAATCTATTCGATCATCATCTGAAACAGTGTCTCAATTGTCTGATGATGCACGAAAAATTGGTGATGTTATCAGCATTATTAGTGACATTGCCGAACAAACCAATCTCCTTGCCCTTAATGCAACGATTGAGGCTGCACGTGCTGGCGATGCAGGGAAAGGTTTCGCTGTTGTTGCAACGGAAGTTAAACAACTTGCAGACCAGACCGCAAAAGCAACAGTGGAGATTTCTGAACAAGTCCAATCAATTCAGCGAGCATCAGAAGATACATCGAGTATTATTGAAACGATATCGAATGTCATCTCTGAGGTAACTGATCAAACAACTTCAATTTCTCACGACGTAGATGAGCAAAATGGTGCAACGAATGAGATTGCGGAAAGCACTCGAATAGCATCTGAAGGCACCAGCACAGTTGGAAAAGAAGTGAAAACAACAATAGCTTCCGCCAACCAAACTTCTGAAATTGCAAAGCAAATAGTATCCGCTTCAGACAATATGGCGATAGCAAGTGATCGCTTGAGGAATAGCGTTGATAATTTCCTCAAAAAGGTCGTCTAACTCACCTAATTTCAATTAAACACTGCAAAATGCTCAAGAATTGTTAGATCATCTCTTGAGCATTTTTTATTTATACCCATATCAAATTTGAGGGCCGCCGACATCGGGGCTCACGACACATCAACCTACACACCTCATGCGCAACTGCGATGTAAAGTGTAGCTCATCCGCCTAGAAAGGGGATAACTATGGATATGGAAAAATTCACCGACCGCGCACGTACACTTATAGGTACAGCTCAAACAGCTGCCGTTGCTGCGGGTCATCAACAACTCTCTTCTGAACACATTCTACAAGCGCTATTTGCTGAAAATGATCAGCTCAGCGCTAACCTCATTCGAGCTGCAGGCGGTCGCCCTGAACAGGCACAACAACTCAATGAGCAAGCCCTAAATGCGATCCCCAAAGTCACTGGCTCAGGTGCAGGCCAGCTATCGCTCAGTCAGGGCACAGCTGCCCTCCTCACGACATCGCAAGCAGATGCCCAGAAAGCTGGCGATTCCTTTGTAACTGTTGAACGCCTTCTCATCGCAACAGCAAAAGGCAAGGACAAGGCCGCATCTGCACTCGAGGCAGCAGGCGTTACACCAAAATCATTAGAACAAGCCGTGGACAATTTGAGACAAGGGCGGACTGCTGACAGCGCAAATGCTGAAGAAGGCTATGAAGCCCTTTCCAAGTATGCACTGGATCTGACAGATGCGGCTCGCGCAGGAAAACTCGACCCAGTTATAGGGCGCGATGAAGAAATACGGCGCACAATACAGGTATTGTCTCGTCGCACAAAAAACAATCCAGTTCTAATCGGTGAACCGGGCGTAGGTAAAACCGCCATCGCAGAGGGATTGGCAAATCGTATTGTAGACGGTGATGTACCCGAAAGCTTGCGTAATAAACGTCTCCTCTCGCTGGATATGGGAGCATTGATCGCTGGTGCAAAATACCGGGGTGAATTTGAAGAACGCCTTAAAGCTGTCCTGACCGAAGTCACGGCTGCCGAAGGGCAAATCATTCTATTTATTGATGAAATGCATACTCTCGTTGGTGCAGGTAAATCTGATGGTGCAATGGATGCATCAAATCTACTAAAGCCTGCCCTCGCCCGTGGTGAATTGCACTGCGTTGGGGCAACGACACTAGATGAATACAAAAAACATGTTGAAAAAGATGCTGCCCTCGCGCGTCGTTTCCAGCCAGTTTTTGTTGAAGAGCCTTCCTTGGAAGACACAATTTCTATCTTGCGTGGACTAAAAGAGAAATATGAAGTTCACCACGGTATCCGGATCTCTGACGGTGCTATTGTGTCAGCTGCTACACTTTCCAACCGCTACATAACTGACCGCTTCATGCCGGACAAAGCAATCGATTTGATGGATGAAGCTGCATCTCGACTGCGTATGGCTGTTGAATCAAAACCTGAAGAATTAGACGAGATAGATCGCCGCCTCATGCAGCTTCGTATCGAGGCAGAGGCTCTAAAAAAGGAAAATGATGACGGCTCGAAAGATCGTTTGTCACACATTGATGCAGAAATAAAAACTCTTGAAGCTCAATCAAGTGAAATCACAACAGCATGGGAAGCTGAAAAATCCCGAATTGGTGGAGCAACTCAAGCCAAAGAACAATTGGACAAGGTCCGCGCAGAATTAGCAGATGCTGAGAGACGTGCGGATTGGGAAACGGCTGGGGAACTTAAATACTCAACCATCCCCGCGTTGGAACAACAAATTTTAGATGCAGAAACCGCCGGAGACAGCGCAACAAATACACTTGTCAAAGAGGTGGTGGATGCCGAGGCTATCGCATCTGTTGTTTCTCGATGGACAGGAATCCCAGTCGACAAAATGCTGGAAGGTGAAAGAGAAAAACTGCTCACCATGGAAACAAACCTTGCCGAAAGAGTAGTTGGGCAAGACGAAGCGTTAGCTTCTGTTTCTAATGCGGTACGCCGTGCTCGTGCAGGATTGCAAGATCCCAACCGCCCTATCGGATCATTCTTGTTTGTTGGTCCAACTGGGGTAGGTAAAACGGAACTTACAAAAGCTCTCGCTGAATTTTTATTTGATGATGAAAGCGCAGTACTTCGCTTGGATATGTCTGAATACATGGAGAAACATGCTGTTTCTCGTATGATTGGAGCTCCTCCCGGATATGTTGGCTATGAAGAAGGTGGCGCACTAACAGAAGCGGTTCGCCGGCGTCCATATCAGGTCATTCTATTTGATGAAATTGAAAAAGCGCACCCCGACGTCTTCAATACACTTCTTCAAGTGTTGGATGATGGCCGCCTTACAGACGGACAAGGGCGAACAGTCAATTTCAACAACACTTTGATCGTAATGACATCCAACCTTGGCGCACAAGCCCTGGCCAATGACGCCTCTGAAACAGAGGTGTCCGATGAAGCGCGCGCAAGTGTCATGACCGCTATACAAGGACACTTCCGTCCTGAGTTTCTCAATAGAATCGATGAAACAGTTTTCTTTAAAAGACTGGGCCGCGCTGAGATTGACAGAATTGTTGGTGTTCAACTCAAGCGTCTCGACAAGCTTTTGGAAGACAGGCGGATCACAATGAAAATAGATGAAGCCGCAATGAAATGGTTGGCCGATAAAGGATATGATCCAGTTTATGGAGCCCGTCCTCTGAAACGCGCTATTCAAAAAGAAGTACAGGATCCACTCGCTCGAATGATCCTTGAAGGACGCATTAAAGATGGAGATTCTGTAGATATCTCAGTGGAAGATGGCGCTTTAACCCTAAATGGCGTTCCAACCAACTTCATAGGTCGGCCGGATGCATTCAACTAAGCGCCCTTCCCCTTGCCATACGTATTGATCAAATAAAAGCCCGCCTACTTTTACAGTAGGCGGGCTTCCTAATTTAGCTTAGTGGATTATTACTGACCATCAACCAAATCAGTTACGCCATCTTTCACGGCATCCACAACTGCATTTTCTGCATCAGTTTTAGCTTCTTCAACGGCTCCATCGACAGCTTCTTCAGCTTTTTCTTGTACCGTTTCTAGGATTGAATCTGAAGCTTCAGATGCTGCTTCTGCAGTAGTTTCTTCCACTGCACCTTCAACTGCTTCTGTTACGTCTGCTTCTGCATCTGCTACAACTTCGTCTGTCGCTGCTTCAACTGCTTCTGTGACATCTGCTTCAGCGTCTGCAACAACTTCTTCAGTTGATTTTTCTACGGCTTCAGTCACGTCTGCTTCTGCATCAGCTACAACTTCGTCTGTCGCTGCTTCAACTGCTTCTGTAACTTCCGCTTCTGCATCAACAACAACTTCGTCTGTCGCTTCTTCAACCGCTTCTGTAACTTCCGCTTCTGCATCAGCTACAACTTCGTCTGTCGCTTCTTCAACCGCTTCTGTAACTTCCGCTTTTGCATCAACAACAACTTCGTCTGTCGCTGCTTCAACGGCTTCTGTGACATCTGCTTCAGCGTCTGCAACAACTTCATCTGTCGCTGCTTCAACGGCTTCTGTGACATCTGCTTCAGCGTCTGCAACAACTTCATCTGTCGCTGCTTCAACTGCTTCTGTTACGTCTGCTTCAGCGTCTGCAACAACTTCTTCAGTTGATTTTTCTACGGCTTCAGTCACGTCTGTTTCTGCATCTGCAACAACTTCATCTGTCGCTTCTTCAATTGCTTCTGTTACGTCAGCTTCAGCGTCTGCAACAACTTCGTCTGTCGCTGCTTCAACAGCTTCAGTCACGTCTGCTTCTGCATCTGCAACAACTTCTTCTGTCGCTACTTCAACGGCTTCTGTGACGTCTGCTTCTGCATCAGCTACAACTTCTTCTGTCGCTACTTCAACAGCTTCAGTCACGTCTGCTTCTGCATCTGCAACAACTTCTTCTGTCGCTACTTCAACGGCTTCTGTGACGTCTGCTTCTGCATCAGCTACAACTTCTTCTGTCGCTGCTTCAACAGCTTCTGTGACATCTGCTTCAGCGTCTGCAATAACTTCTTCTGTCGCAACTTCAACGGCTTCTGTGACGTCTGCTTCAACATCAGCTACAACTTCGTCTGTCGCCGCTTCAACGGCTTCAGTTACGTCAGCTTCTGCATCCGCTACAACTTCGTCTGTCGCCACGTCTACTTCTTCTGCTAGCACAGCATCAGCTTCATCAAGCTTTTCTAGGATGCTTGCGTTCAAATCGTCTGTTTCGTAGTTTTCATCAACTGGCTCAGCGACGATCGCTTCTGTTTCAACTACCTCTTCTACAGTCTCAACAATTGTTTGAGAGGCTTCTTCAACAGGTGTTTTTTGCAGTTCAACAACTTGTTCAACATCAGCAACTTCAACCAAAGTATCGGCTTCCGTTGATTCAACGACTTCAGTTACCTCAGCTTCAAGTTCTTCTACGATAGAAGCTTTTTCCTCAGCTTGCGTCTCAACAACTGTAGCAACAGCGTCTTCAACTTCTTCATCAGAGACCAACTGAGCAACGTCTGTTGTTACTTCTTCTGCAACTTCTTCGACTTCAACTTTTTCAGCTGGAACGACTTCTTCAACAGCTTCAGTTACACTTGCTTCTGGTACAATAGCTGCTGCTACTTGATCAGCTAATGATACTTCTTCAGTCAGTGGCTCTTTTGATACGAAAGGAAGATAGATCCATTTCTCAGCTTCACCATCTGCTGAAATCTTGGCCCAATCGTCTTTAGTTTCAAAAACCGAAATCTCCGCGCCAACACCTAACATTTCATCGAAAGTGGACGCCATTTCTGGCTGAGAAAAAACTGGAATAAATTTTGGAGTAATTGCAAAGCGCTCAACTGAAACGCTTACGGTTTCTTGTGCGGCTTCAGTTGCTTCAACTTGCTGCGCTGATGCTGGTGTGAGTGTCAGAGCGAATCCAGCAACTGACGCAAACAAAGCAGACTTCAATGTCTTCATTTTTGAAATTGTTTTCATGAATACAGGGTCCCTACGATTTAAAACGAAATGCCTATTCTCGATGAGCCAGACAGATTAATTCTGTAACTTCTTCTGACTTCCCCCAGTAACTGAACCAGAATTCGGCAAGACGTCACAAAAATTCACAAGGCCAGACTACCAACCTCTTAATGAACGTTAACTAAACGTAAATAAAATAAAATCAAGAAGTTCGCTGTGTTTATTACAGATCAATAATATCAACTCTAAGAAAGCCGAATTTTTCTAGTACTGTAGAGTAAGCAACCTTGTTTGCTCTACCGCCAGTAAGTAAAGCACGCCCATTACGAGAACTGTTGCTTGGTTTTTCTTCTTTTAGGCGTTTAATTACCTGCCGGGCAATCGCTTCACCTGAGTCTATTAACTTTTTTACATGTTTGGGACAGGCATTTTGAATTTGATGTTTAATCAAAGGAAAATGCGTACATGCCAATACGATAGTATCTATATCTTCACCATTTTCTTTCGAGAATAAAGGTGAAATAGCAGTTTCAAACTGATCAATCGAAAGAACTTCATCTCTCACATATCGTTCAGCCAATTCCACCAAGCCTGCTGTTCCGTAGCGTAACACCTTAACTTTAGAAGCAAATTCTTTTTCAAGATTATTCAGGTATTGTCTTCGCACCGTCCCTGGTGTTGCCAACACACCTACAACGCCAGTTTCGGTATGTTCGGCAGCCGGTTTAATGGCCGGAACTGTTCCAACAACCGGAATATCCACACATTCACGAACAGCATCTAGAGCCAAGGTACTGGCAGTATTGCATGCCAATACAAGCAAATCCGGTTGAGCTTCTTTCACCAACGCTGCACACAACATCGGCAGGCGTTCTTTTAGCTCTTGATCCGTTTTCAAACCATATGGAAAAAAACCAGAATCTGCAGCATAATCAATAGTTACATTTGGAGCTTGTTCTTGGATCGATTGAACGATGGAAAGCCCACCAACACCGCTATCAAAGACCAGAACTCGGCTCATTTGCTCTAATTTCCTTCTTTCGGAACTATCGCTGACACTAGCGAAGTATACATGTCTGTTCGACGATCCCTGAAGAAACCCCATGCTGCACGCATCTGATCAATATAATCAAGATCAAACCGCGCTACACGAATTCCCTCTTCTTCTCGATCCATATCTTCGATGACTTCACCAACTGCATCACATATAAAGCTTGTGCCATAAAATGACTGCCCCTGTTCACTTCCAACTCTGTTGGCCGCCGCAATCGGAATAACATTAGCCACTGCATGTCCCTGCATCACGCGTCGCCACCGAGCAGCGGTATCCATATCCGGCTCTTGAGGCTCTGAACCAATTGCAGTTGGATAAAGCAATAGATCAGCTCCCGCCAATGCCATTGCCCTAGCGCATTCAGGGAACCATTGGTCCCAGCAAATCCCAACCCCTATTCTACCTTTCTGAGTGTCCCAAACCTTGAAGCCCGTATCACCCGGTTTGAAGTAGAATTTCTCCTGATACCCAGGGCCATCAGGAATGTGAGTTTTACGATATACCCCCAACAATTCACCATCAGCATCAATCATCACGACAGAATTAAAATAATGCGGACCAGATTTTTCATATATGGAAACGGGAATGACAATTTCCAATTCTTTAGCTATTGGCGCTAAAGCGCTAACGCACGGGTGCTCATTCCAAACATAAGCTCTTGAAAACTCTTTTTCTTCTTGAGTTTTGCAAAAATAGTGGCCCTGAAACAACTCAGGGATAAGAACCACTTCAGCACCTTGCTTTGCAGCCTGCTCAATATGCTTGATCACTGTGTTGATATTTTCATTTATATCATTACTAAAAGCGCTCTGTATAATCCCAACTGTTAGAATACGGGTCATGCTAAATTCTCAAGCCTTAAAGTCACTAACACTCTATGCGGGTTGCTGTTGAGTGATGCAGTGAAACGAACCACCGCCTGTTAAAATATAATTCGACGGTAAGCCGATTACACGTCTATCAACAAATATGCCCTTCAATATGGCAATAGCTTCATTTGCTGCTTTTTCGCTATTGTTTCCATATGTTGGAACTACAACACTGCCATTTCCGATTATAAAATTCATGTGGCTCGCTGGAGCTATATCCCCAGCCAAATCACGATACACCCCCGGTGATGGAATACGCGTAACGCGCAATTTTTTTCCGCAAGCGTCCATTTGAGATGCTAGTACAGAATAAATTTCGTCAAGCACATCTGCATTTGGGTCATCTTCCCCATATGGCGACTGGCAGACGACATGAGATGGCCCCACAAAACGAGCAACATTGTCAACATGACCATCTGTATGGTCATTGAGCAATCCACCATCCAACCAAATAACTTTCTTAGCACCCAAAGCACTAGCCAATGCTTGTTCTGCGTCAGCTTCAGATTTCCAGTGCATATTTCGGTTAGGATTTAATAAGCATTCTCGAGTGGTCAAAAATGTACCCTGCCCATCTCCATCAATAGCGCCGCCTTCAAGAATAAAATCATGTGCTTTGTGAATTGCGTCGGCGTGCCAGCTTATAGCTTTGCCGACTTTATCATCATGTTCATATATGTATTTCTCGCCCCAGCCATTGGTTTGAAATACAGCCGCAACTTCAGCAGATTGGAAGATAGGCCCAGTGTCTCTCAGCCAAATATCTCCATATTGTTGAGAGATAATTTCAGCTATATCTCCCACTATGTCTTGAGCACTCGTTTTCGCTTCATCATTCTTGACCAGTAGCTTAACTTTATCGCCCTGCCGTCCGTCGACACTTTGGGATAATGCACTAATCATATTGGCAACTTCTTCACGCGCAAATTTTGGGTCTGGTGCCCAAAGATCCATGCCTGTTGGCCAGGCGGTCCAGATGGCCTTGTGCTCTTCCCACTCCGCTGGTGGAATTAAAGCCTTATTGTCAATCACCGCCATGGTGAGAAATTCCTGATATTGCCAGCTACTAAATAAACATTCAGCGCGGTTATATCTGCTTTAATCCAATCGTCGTCAACGCAAATCCTCAACAAAGAAAAAGGGCGGCACTTCAATGCACCGCCCTCTCTCAATTTAGATATCTAAGCTAGACTTAGAATTCGTAACGAAGACCTACACGTACTTCGTACTGAGAAGCACTACCGTTTCTGGAAGGACGGATGTCATCTTCAGGCTCCAGATTAGAGTGTTCATACAAAACACCCCATTCATCGTTCAACAAGTTTGTAAAGTTGTCGATTGTTACGAACGCTTTAGTGCGGTGAGCAGACATGATACCAGGAAGCTCTTGCTCGATGCGCAAGTCAACTTTACCCCACCAACCACTTTCGAATTCGTTACGTTCAGCACCAGGACGTAGAGTGTTGTCTACGAAATCTAGGTAAGGTGTGAAACCGAATGGGTTGATTGTACCGTTGAATGTCGCTGAGTAAGGAGTTCCAGATCTCATGAAACCAAAAGCAGATAATGTTGTTGCATAGTCAGCGATAAATTCTTTTTCATAGCTAACCAAACCAGTCCAACGGTGTCTTGTGTTCCAGTCAGAAGTAGAAAGAACTTCAGCTTGTGGGTCAAAGAACGCACGGAATACGTAGTTTGAGAAACCAACAGAGCTATTCATTGGAGATACGTCTTTAGCGTCGTTGAACGCGTATCCGATCTGCCAGTTCAATCCATTGTCGTAATCTTTCGCAACGTTGAAAGAGATAGACAGTGCTTCATTTGCTACATCGCTAGTGTTTGTAAGAACAAAAGAAGGCTCACGTACTGAAGAGAATTCTGGATATCCTTCCTCTGTTGTACCAGTTTGTTCTAGATCACCGCGCAACCAGATAGCAGAGTTTTCACCCTGTGACCAAATAAGGTCTGCATCGATTGCGTATTCACCGCCAAGGAAGCTCATGAAGCCAGGTACTGATAGGTCTGGCATCCATTGAGCACCAATGTTGAATTTCCATTCTGAAGGAATTTCAAAATCTGGGTCTAGGTAGTTAATCTCGAAGTTTGAACCTTCACCTGTTGCAATTGAGTCAACGAGGACCTGAGGAATACACCAACCTGGCCCTTCAGGAACACCTTCTTCACACAATGCATAAGTTTGTGCTGCAAGATCCAAATCTCTAATGTTGTCACCAAATTGAACAACATTGTTGTTTGAATATGTGTTTGACAACCATACATTCGGGTCACCACCGGAGTAACGACCAACACCAGCACGTACTGTCAAGTTATCTTTAGGTTCCCAAGTAATCGCAACACGCGGTTGAACTAGGCTAGCACCATCAAGGTTTTGACCGTTTGAGAAACCATAAGTGTCAAGGAAATCTGGGTTTGTTGGCGCAGCATCATCTGTTTGCCAGAAGTCATAACGCAGACCGTAAGTTACTGCCAATGTTGGAGTTGCTTGGAATTCATCCTGAACATAAAGAGTGTTTACAGCGTATCCCCAATCAGCCGCCGCATCTACCGGGTTCTGAGATGGTGCGTTGTTGTAGTATGTGCGACCAATTTGGTTGCGGAAAGCATCGATGCTGTCGAAACGAATTTCTGTTTCAGTGTGCTGAACAAAAAGGTTGAAAATGTCGTACTGTTCACGCTCATAACCAAAAGTCATGTTGTGGCGACCAACATTATAGAAACCTTTAAGTGCCAGGTTCAGAATGTCGTAGTTTAACTTGTTTGATTGACGTGAGTCGTCTCCACCCAAATAAACATCTACATCACCTAGACCATCGCGATCTTCTAGTTGAACACGGAACTCACCAAAGTCTGTTCCACCAATTGATACTTGTCTGTTGTCAAGCTCAACTTTACCCAAACGAATTTCTGTTGAGAAGCTGTCTGTCCAATCAGAATACAAGAAACCAACTAATTGGTTCAATTCTGCACCACGCTCGTATAGGTGATTTGAGAATTCCAATTCGTTGTTGTCACCATCTGACTGAGCAATGTTGAACCCATCATTATAGATGTATGTCAGAGCTGCACGGTGGTTATTGGAGATATTCCAGTCCAATTTAGCGAAGATTTTTTCGTCTTCTTCATCCATACTTGATGGAATAACGCCTGGATTATACTGATATACTGTATTTGCGATGTCGATAATTTCGTCAAGCTCAGCTTGCGTCACGTCAACTTCATTGATTGCACCTGAACCAATTACGCCACGTTCGAAGATTTCAACGCCTTCTAGTTTTTCATAGCCTACAGAGAAGAACAATTTGTCTTTTACAATAGGACCGCTAACTTGAACACCGTAGCGCTTTTCATCAAAGTCAGGAACTTCGATGTTGTCGCCTTCAAGTGAGTCACCTTTTAGAGCTTCATTTGTGTAGTCAAAGAAAACAGAACCGTGGAATTCGTTACCACCTGATTTTGTTACAGCGTTGATGTTACAAGCTGTGAAACCACCATATTGTACGTCAAATGGAGCAAGCTCAACAGCCACCTGCTCGATAGCGTCGAAGGGGAATGGTTGGCGCTCTGTCGGGTAACCGTTTGAGTTCAAACCAAAACCATCATTCATGCGCACACCATCAAGTGTGAACGAGTTGAAGCGTGGGTTTTTACCGCCACACTGGATTGGGTCGATACCAGAACGTCCTTCGTTTACATACACACGAGGGTCAATACGAAGAACGTCACCAATGTTACGGTTGATTGTTGGAGCAGATTCCAACGTATCAATGTTAAATACAGTGCTTGGGCCTGTTGCAACTTGAGCAAGTGGGGCAGCTGAAGCAGTGATTACTACCGTTTCCAAGGTACGAGTTTCATCAGTTTCCAAAACAAATGGAAGATCTGTAGTTTTACCCAAACCAAGAGCGAGGTCAGACACTGAAGACGCACGATATCCGTCCGCGGCTACAGCAACAGTGTAAAGACCACTGATTGATAGACCACGAACGTTAAAAGTACCATTTGAATTTGTTGACGCTGTACGTGCGACACCAGTACTAGTGTTCGTCACTGTTACGGCTGCACCAGAAACAGCAGCGCCATTTGCGTCAACGACTGAACCACGAACAGAAGACGTCGTTACCTGAGCTTCAGCTTGCTGCACGATTGCTGTAGAGATAGCAGCAACTGCCACACCACCTACAAGGCTTTTCCAATTGGTCATCGATAAATATCCCCTTAGACCTAGACGATGACGCATGCCAGAGTGGGAGGTGCACGCGCCGTGAATATGGTCCGCTTACACGCCGTACATGACAGTTAAGTGACAAGAGGTATTCACAAAAAATTTCAATAATACATGGCACATTTTTGCAACATTCACCTCAAAGTAGAAAAGATTTTTTTGTTTTAAAAAACGGCCTCAGAACCATCTCAACTTATTGATAAATATGTGTTTATTATAAATAGTTATCACTCTTAACCATCTGTGTAATGAGAAATTTATTTCGTGAAAACCCGAAACAAACAAATGTTTCCCCTACGTCAATTTTCGCTTTGTTTCATATGCATTTGCTATTTTGACATTTAGCAGCTTTAAACAGTCTGTAGCGCTTTTTGCTTCAAAACCTAAACAAAACACCTGTGGTTCAAATGCCTGACTTAATCCGCCGAAATCCCCTAACTTTCGCCGCACTTCTTATTGGAAGTCTCGTGTTATTCAGGTTGATCGCGGTTATTGCATCTCCTCTGAATATAGGACCTGATGAGGCTCAATATTGGCGCTGGTCTAGAGAATTAGATTGGGGGTATTACTCAAAACCGCCTCTAATTGCCTGGATGATTTCGCTAACCACGAATATTTTTGGCCATTCTGAATGGGGAATTCGTTTTTATGCCCCTATCGGACATGGGTTTGTTGCGTTTTTCCTATTCCTACTGGGTAAAAAAGCTTTTGATATTCGCACTGGAAGCTGGGCTGCATTGATCTACATGATGATGCCTGCCGTTTGGTTATCATCCAATATCATCTCTACTGACGGCCTACTTCTTCCGTGCTGGACAGCCGCTATTACGCTTCTCTGGTATCAACGTGATAATGCCACCTGGCTGAAAGCAGCACTGATGGGAATAGCGATTGGTTTTGCTTTTATGGCCAAATACGCAGCCATATACATTCTCGTTGGTATTATGCTGACAATGTTGATTGATTGGCCGACACGCCGGGCGATGCTGTCTTTTAAAGGCCTTGCTACAATCCTGGCGGCTGCGATTGTGATGACGCCAAATATTCTTTGGAATATCAACAATGACCTAGCTACTCTTTCTCACACAGCGGACAATGCAAATTGGGAAAACTCATCATTTAACCTCAGTAATTTGATTAAGTTTTTTCAAGATCAAATGGGTGTATTTGGACCAATATCATTCCTGATTTTATTACTTGGCCTATTATTCATTCTACCCAAAACCGATAATGAAAGTGTCAAAAAGGATCGCTGGTTTCTTTGCTTTGTATTGCCAGCCCTTATTATCATAGCAGGACAAGCATTTGTATCACGAGCTCACGCGAATTGGGCCGCAAGTGCCTACCCTGCAGCCTCCGTATTAGTCGCTGCGTGGGTGCTAAGAGCAAATTGGACTAAACTAATGAAAGTGGGTCTCGCATTTAATGCCTCGATTGGCCTGCTTATGACAGCAATGGCTATTTCTCCAAGTTTTGCCGATAAAATAGGTACATCAAACTCCATCAAACGCGCACGCGGATGGGAAGCATCTGTTGAAGAAATTCAAAAAGCTGCCAGCGCAATCGAAGCTCAAGGTATCGTATTTGACGAACGTGAATTCTGGCATGGGATGGATTATTATGGGGAGGAATTAGATGCTCCTCCTCCCCATTATTTATGGCAACGGCACAATACGCCTCATGCTTTCGCAGAGTCTTTTGCACCAATACCAAAGAATAATGATGATATTTTCCTCATTGCTTCTTTGCGTCCGAACTTTATAGCGCGCATGCGAGAGGATTTTGAAACCTTGGAAGCTGTCGGGCGAATAGACATTCCCATTGGCGGGAAGCACAAGAGACACTTCTGTCTCTACAAAGCAACAAAATACTCACCTGTCGATCGCACTAGAGACTATGAAATTCGCATGAGGGATCTAAACGAGCAATGCCCGTTTGAAGAAAACCCTATTTCAATCAAGTGATCTAACGCACTGATCTCTATCAATTACTTTGCTGATAGTTCTTTCTTCCAAACCTGTTTCACGCGTTTATCGCGGCCACAGGAAGTGCGGTAATATTTATACCGGATAGGATTCTTCTGATAATAATCCTGATGATAGTTTTCAGCCGGCCAAAATGTTGAAGCACTCAAAATAGGAGTCACAATTGGGTCATCCAATACTTCTGACTTAGTAACTTCTTTTTTTGATGTTTCCGCAATATCGCGTTCTTCTTCATTGTTCACGAAAATTGCGGTTCGATAACTATCTCCCCTATCACAAAATTGGCCACCTCCATCCGTTGGATCTACATGCCGCCAATAATAAGTAATCAGTTCATCAAAGCTGACTTGAAGAGGATCATACTCAATACGTACGACTTCATAATGGCCCGTATTCTCTTTTGAAACCTGTTTATACGTGGGGTTGTCTAGGTGCCCGCCCGAATAACCGGATGTAGTCGAAACAACGCCTTCAACTTTATCGAAATCAGATTCAACACACCAAAAACATCCCCCTGCTAGAATGACAGATTTCGTCTCAACACTCTTCGCAGTTTCAGAGACATCACCCTCAAGAATAGGTGATTTAACTGCATTAGATTGCGAGCAAGCGACTAGAAAAAAAGAAGCAGCGAGAACGGTTGAAAATTTGAAATATGACATACGGTCAATATGGCTCATTCATAAAAAAGCACAATCATCTTCTAATGAACTCACGCGTATTTGATTTTGAGTGAGTTTCTACTCAGCTGCTCTCACATCATCCTCAGGGCGCGCCAATATCTGATCCTGAACTTCGCGATTTTCACGTTGGATCAAACCGCTATCACTGGCCACCACCCCTAATTTTGTGCGCAAACGCGACCAATTACGGTCTCTCCATCTTCCCATTTTTTCTGGAGCAGCCAACCAAACAGGTGTAACTATCAAAGTTACAATTGTAGAGAAACCAAGACCAAATACGACAGCTGTCGACAATGGAACCCACCACTCAGATGCAGCGCCTCCCTTAGTGATGGAGCCATCCGCGAAATTGATGTTCATCTGGACAACCATCGGCAATAACCCACAAATAGTTGTTCCAGTCGTTAGAAGAATCGGACGCATTCTCTGTGCAGCAGTCATAACCGCCGCTTCATGTGCAGTCCGTCCATCCTTAATCAAACGCTGAAACGTATCAATGAGAACAATATTATTGTTCACAACAATTCCAGCGAGTGCGACAACTCCGGTCCCAGTCATAATCATTGAAATGTAACTGGAAGCCAACTGAAGGCCGATCAGCACTCCAATAGTGGACAAAATAACTGCTGAGAGCGTCAACATCACGTGATAGAAGTTATTGAATTCCCACAATAGAATAACACCCATCAAAAAGAGTGCACCCATGGCAGCCGCCTGGAAGAAAGCGGCCGCATCAGCTGATTCCTCATCAGCACCTTCAAATTGAATTTTAACGTTGGGATCAAAGTTTTGTTCCGCAACCCAATCTTTAAGTTCAGCGTTCATTTGCGCACCCTGCCCAGCTTCAACTGCATTTGCGCGCATTGTAAAAATTCTCAACCCATCACGTCGATCGATACGAGTTCGTTCAGGTGCAGGTACACGATCAACAAATGTCGATATAGGCGTTGGCCCATCTGGTGTTGAAACAGTTAAGTTATCTATCGCTTCAACAGATCTATATTCAGCGGGAAAACGAACCCGAATATCAATTTCATCAATTGCATCATCCGGTCTAAAGCGACCAGCCAACGCTCCATTAGTCACTAGCTGAACAACACCACCAACTTGATTGATATCCACACCAAATTTCGCAGCACGTTCGCGATCAATATCCAAATGCCATTCAGTTCCCGGCAATGGACGTGTATCTTCAATATCAGCGAGACCTTCAGTTGAATCGAGTTTCTCGCGAATTATTGTTGCGGTTTTTAAAAGTGCTTCACCATCAGAGGACAGGACTGATATCTGAACATCTTTACCGACTGGTGGTCCTTCTTCAAACGCAGCGATTTCGATGTGTGCACCAACAAAGCCTCGGAAAGCTTCCCGAATTTCAGCTTCTACTTTCCGTCCGTCTACACCAGGAGTGTTCGAATCCAAATCAACCAACATTCGCCCGACTGTATCGACAGGGATTGATCCGGTTCCGCTTCCAAATCCTCCTTGGGATGCAGCTGGTCCGGTTACTGTTGTGACAGACAAGATACCTTCAATTGGCATCACAACAGCTTCAGCGCGTTTTGTGATTTCGAATTCTTCTTGTCCAGAAAGATTACCCTGAGCACCTACATAAATGTATAATTTCTCTGGCTCCGCATCCAAAAAGAAGTGCACATTGTGCTTCGTGGAGCTAAACCAAAACATTACGGCAAAACAAGTAACTACTAAACCACCCGTTACCAATAAAGGCTGATTACAAAACCTCGATATCATTCGCGCGTAAAAGCCAACAAAACCACTGGCTTTTTCAGGATTACCGCCTTCACCTGAAACATCCTTTAAAGAAGAGTCTGCATCCTTGCTGCGTCCACCAACGACCCCTCCTAATACAGGCAAAAATATCAACGCCATGAATAAGGATGACGTCAAAACAAAGATCAAAGTAATTGGCAGGTAAGACATAAACTTACCCGGCATAGAATTCCAAAACAGGAATGGCAAAAATGCCGCCAAAGTTGTCGCATTGGAAGCGATGATCGGCCAGAACATGCGTTTTCCAGCTGTTGCAAATGCTTCGACTTTATCCAATCCCTCTGCCATTTTGCGGTCAGCATATTCAACAACAACAATTGCACCATCGACCAGAATACCAACTGCAATCACAAGCGCGAACAATACCATCATATTGATGGTGTACCCAGCAAAACCCAAAAACAGAAAACCCATAAGGAAACTGGCAGGAATCGATATTCCGACCAAAATTGCTGGCCTTAAGCCCAACGCCCCCACAACAATAATCATCACCAAAATAACGGCAGTCATGATAGATGATTGTAACGTCGAGATTTGGTCACCAATTTCCGCAGACTCATCTGCAGTCAATTCAACATTCAGTGTATCAGGCCATGAGGGCTCTAATGCAGCTATTGTTTCGCGAACACTTGCAACCGTTTCCAGAATATTAGCACCAGAACGTTTTACGACTTGGACCGACAACGCTGCCTGCCCATTAAAACGAGCAAATTCATCGCGGTCTTTAAATGTACGACGAACTTCAGCTACGTCTTTAATCGTAACAACACGATCGCCTACACGTTTTACAGCAATATCAAAAGCATCTTGCGGCGTCTCTATCAGTCCGGGCACTTTAATTGAAAAGCGTCCCTCGCCCATATCAATACTGCCCGCTGGGATCAGATTGTTGTTCGCCTGAATGGTCGCAAAAATCGCGGCAGCAGATAAATTGTAAGTTTCCAACTTTACTGGATCAACTTGCACCTCAAGAACTTCTTCCCGAGCACCTTCGATATTTGCCTCTAGCACTCCAGGAATTGCTTCTAAATTATCTTGCAAATTCCGAGCAATGGTAAACAAACCTCGCTCAGGAACATCGCCGTACAAATTGACCACAACAACAGGGAAAAGCGCCGTATTCAGCTCTGTAATAACTGGCTCGCGAGTTTCCTGCGGAAATTCGCGCTTGGCCATATCAACTTTCTCACGAACATCAACAAGTGCTTGATCAATATCAGCGTCAATTTCAAATTCAATGATAACTAGACCTGCACCTTCTTGAGCAACAGAGTCTATTTGTTTAATTCCCTCGATAGAACGAACTTCTGTTTCCGTCGGGCGGATCAACAAACGTTCAGAATCCTCAGGAGAAATACCTTCAAGAGGAATTGTAACCAGTACAAATGGTACTTGAATTTCAGGGGCCGCCTCTTTGGGCAGATTATCATATACAATTATTCCAGCAATAATCGCACACACTAATATCGACAGCACCATTCGTGCGCGAGAGACAGCTCCGTCGATTAATGCGTGCATTATGAATTATCCCCTTCAAAGAAGGCTTCAACTCTCAAGCCTTGCTGAACATAATCCTGTCCTTGAACGATCACATTGGCTTCTTGAGGTAGACCGCTGACCCACACACCCGTTTGGTCGCTATCCACAATTTCAACCATAGCTAAATGCACAAATGAATTTGGACCAACATATCTGACACCTGGTCTGCCTTCATCAGAATAGACAATCAGTGCAGGTGAAATGTGATGTGCCAACCCTTCACCGATCTGAATTCGCACATCAGCAGATTGCCCGGCTGGTAAAGACATATTGGGATTGTCCAGCGCTATTTCGACTCGATAGGTGCCTGTAGCAACATCTGCAGAAGACGCAACATAGCTAACAGTGCCTTCAACATTATCTCCAGCCCTCTGTCCTAATAAAGCAGATGCTGACGCGCCAGCCTGTAAGATACCCGCATATTTTTCGGACACATCCACCGCGACAACCAATGGATCAAGATCAAGCATTAAACCACAGACACCGCCAGGCGCTAAAAAATCACCAACTTCGGCTTCACGTTTTTCAAATACACCAGCAAAAGGAGCGCGAATGTTCGTTTTAGACAATTCGACTTCGGCGCTTTCAACGGCAGCTGCAGCTGCGTCAAGCGCTGCTTTAGCTGCTGCTTCTTGGTTTTCGGGCTTCCACCCTTTCTCAACTAATTCTTTGGTCGCGTTGTAATCTAGTTTTGCTGAAGCAAAACGCGCTTTAACTTCATCAAGGTTTGCTTGCCTCGCATCTACATCCAATCCACATAGAACGGCATTTAACTTAACTAACCCACCTTCGACTGCGTTTGCTCGTGACACAACACCAGTGGTTTCAGACCGCACAAGAACGCTTCTATCGGGCTCCGACCGCCCTTTAAGGCTCAAATATACTGGGTGCAATCGAGCCGCAGAGCTGCGCACCAATACACGGACATCTTCTTTATTATTCCGTCTCTCAGGAACTGGCTTTTCCAACGTGGGGACCGCATTTGCTCTGCCCTCTGGAATGTTCGTCTGATTATCATTTCCTGAACGAAATAATGCACTTCCCACGAAATAAAGGACAAAAACCGCAAAAATTCCTGCGGCGATTTTCATTGACCGCGACATACACGGTTTCCTTTCAAAATAATAAGCCAGCGTTTTGCAGGTCTTTTTTCTACCTATTACCTGCAAATAGTGTCCTTGACACGCAATTCCTATAGTTAACAGACAATCTGTCGCAAACTATACCTCACTTATATTTATCAATACCATCGGATCCACATTAATTTTACACAATGATTAGAAGTTTTTGTTATCATTTAGGCGCGACAAAACGGCCAGAATACGATGTTTACAATTCGCTAAACAGACTGTTTAGTTGAATCTTGGCCATAAAACACTTAGCTCCACACTGACCGGTTTTGCGTAAGCTCAATCGAATGGACTCAATTTTGTAAAACTCGACAGGCAATCAGGTTTAAGGACGAAAAAGATCATGGATGCACCTGCAACCAAACCAGCTAAATCAGCGACTGGGCCAACAGAAGAAACTGTATTGGACGTAAAGCACTACACTGATCGTTTGTTTTCTTTTAAACTAACTCGTCCGGCATCATTCCGTTTCCGCTCCGGTGAATTCGTGATGATTGGTTTATACAAAGACAATGGTAAACCGCTATTGCGTGCCTATTCGATTGCATCACCGAGCTGGGATGAGGAATTAGAATTTTATTCCATTAAAGTTCCTGATGGCCCCCTGACATCTCGCCTTCAAAAAATTGTTCCCGGCGATAAGGTTCTTCTTGGGCGCAAACCCACAGGCACACTCGTTCATGATGCACTCGTACCGGGTAAGCGTCTATATTGTTTCTCGACCGGAACCGGCTTTGCTCCATTTGCAAGCGTTGTTCGCGATCCAGAAACTTATGAGAAATTTGACCAAGTCATCGTTACGCACACATGTCGCGATGTAGCAGAACTTGAGTACAGCAAAAAAATTGTAGACGAGACTCTCAATCATGAATTCCTTGGCGAAGTCGCTCAGGGTAAATTGGTGCACTACGCCTCAGTCACAAGAGAAGAATATCCAACCAAAGGCCGTATCACTGATTTAATTAGTTCTGGAAAATTGTTCACTGATCTGGATGTTCCGCCGCTCAACGCCGAAACAGATCGCGTCATGATTTGTGGTTCGATGGAAATGATCAATGATACCAAACAATTATGTATAGAAGCTGGTTTAGAAGAAGGTTCTAATGCTACGCCATCTCATTTTGTTATCGAGAAAGCATTTGCTGGATAATACAAAGAGCATTCAATTACCCTATTGAATGCTCTTATTCATTTGCTGCGAGTTGCTTAGCCGATAATTGCCAGTCTCCGCCAATCGTTAGATCGCTTAAATGTGTTTGGAGATCTTCTTGAGAGATTGGTTTGGCAATGCAGTCATTAGCCCCGACCGCCATTGCCTCCCGGACTTTAGCAAAACTCATATGGGGAATAGCAGCAATAATTGGCACAGGAGAAACAGATTCAGTTTTCTCCCACCCCCGAATTGCACGGATCGCAGCCATACCACTTAATATAGGCATTTGAGTATCCATGATGACGGCATCAAAAGTTTGAGTTTTGACCGCCTCAACCGCCTCCTCGCCATTTTCAACGAAAGACATATTCAATTGCATTTGTTCCGCGAGTAATTCCAAGACTCGCCGATTTAGTGGATTATCTTCAGCAACCAAAACAGATAAGCCATTTTGACTAGAAACCGTTCCCTTGGTTTCTTTGGAAGCTTCCCTTTCAAATTTTTGCATAACTGGGAATTCAGTCAAAATACGAGAGACACCTTCCCCACTTTTCTCGTAGAATACTGTTCCTTTAAGTTTTTTCGCGAAGTCATGAATGATTGCTAAAGACAATCCTTCTTCTTCAGCGTTATCTAATTCAATCAAAATGGAATCTGAATAAGGAAGCTTAGGGTTTGCAAATTTCACGTCAAATGTCAGAAGACATAACCCTTCACCAGAATTATCAACTTCCACCTCAATAATAATCTCATCTTCTTCACTCAGAGTTTTTTGTACCTCTGAAGCAAACAAAGCGAGAGATTCAGATATCTTTTCTCTATTTCCCTGATAGATATCGTCCGCACCATCTCGCCAGATAGGGGTGATCCGTGATTGAATCGCCGAACTACATTCTTCTTCAATGCACTGCTCAACCAGCTCTTTAATGTTAAAAGAAGTCGTTTTATTCGTGAAAGCTGAAGTATGAATGCCTACATATTTGTCGACATCCTGCAGTGCTCCGCGGGCGATTTCTGCAGAAGTATCCATCAATCGCAAAATATTATTTTGTTCGGGTTCTAAACCAGTTTTTTGAAGTGCTTGAGACAATTCAAGCATGCTTGATATTTGATTAGAAACCGAATTGCCTACATCCCCGATAAGAGAAGATTTACGTTGGAATTTTGTTTCGACTCGTTGTTCTAGTGCTTCAGTGAGATATTCAGTCTTTTGAGATACAGTGATGTCTCTCATAGAACCAATCATACGTACTGGTTTACCATTTTCATCTGCCTCTTGACGAGAGGCAACAGAGACCCAAATCTCGCGTCCTGCAGCATTGTTTTTTCTATAAGACATATGAACAGGGGCACCTGCACATATGTGATTTTTCCAGGATTTTGACACACGTGGTTTGTCTTCTGGATGGATTAATTGGAAGAGATTATTGGATAATTCAGACAAACTTGGCTTTTGATTGAAGAATGGCTTCCAATCGCCCTCAATTTTTACTTTCTTTGACAAAAGATCTATTTCCCACACCATCATAGAAGATAAAGAAAGCCCATACTCCATTCGAGCTAGTGAAGCTTCAGTACGCTGTTTCTCTTGGACCATCTGTGTGACGTCTTTTACAATACAGATGGCACCACAAATCTTATCGTCCTCACCCTCCCAAGGAGCACACATCCAATCAATCCATTGATCTGAGTTCGAACGAGAAATGTGTTGATGTTTTAAATCCGTCGTATTGCCCTTTAGCGCCAAAGAAACACTGTTTCGAATTTGTTCTGGCGTTTTGGTCCATAATTGTTCAACTGTGCTGCCCAATAGGTGCGCATCAGTGCGGCCCAACATATCTATCAAGCGCTCATTCACGAGTGAAACTTTTCCATCCAGATCAACAATAGCAACGCCTACTGGTGCATGCTTCAAAAATGCATTCACAGATGTCGTGGTCTGAATAGAAGATCGAAGTTCCTGCACATTATTGGTTTTATTTAGGGCGACACCGCTCACGCCATCTAGGCTGCCATCAGCGTTAAAACAAGGCGTCCCTGCAAACTCTATCAACCTTGTTTGGCCATCAGGACAATTGACCGCACACGTTACTGTCTGTGTTGAACTTCCAATCTCACCCTCGACAAACGCATTAGACATTTTTTTCATGTCTTCCGCAGACATTATTTTCGCCAGCTCAGACTGCGTTAATGGCTTTGAATTTTCATCCATTCCCAACATACGAAACATGCCGGGTGACCAGAATGAGGGCTTATTTTTTGATGTCGTCCAACGTCCGATACCTACAAGAAGCTCTAATTGTGCTAAGGCTTCTTCGGTTTCTTTTCTATTCTGCTCTAATCTTGCTTCATGCGTAATATCAACGGCACTGTAATAATAGCAATCAGTAGAGGACCGACTAACCGAAGCCTGCACCATACGAATGTCCCAACCAATTCGCATCGTTAGCGTAAGTTTTTCGATAGTTTCGCGAGGTTTTAGCTTTTCCAACGTACTTAAAAACCGCGCGCGGCAGTCTTCAACCAAATAGGTAGACAACATAACATTGTCGGCCCCAGCAGCAGGTGCAACGAATTTACGAAATGCACCATTTGCACGTCGTACAGATCCGTCTTTGTTTAGAACAACAAAATGCTCGTCCACAGAGTTAAAGAAAAACTCTAGAGCTTCCGCTTCTAAATCGACCTTTTTTAAAGGCCCGTCCACCATATTTTTAACGCCACCAATAATCAGAAATCTCTAGCAATCTTATGTATATCTTTTTGGTAACGAAAAAACGGTTAACAAAACTCCTTTAGGTATTCATAAAACTAGAATATTCTTCAATTGGTTGCTCTTGAGTATTCTCTTATCCATTCAATGTGTTGCTGAAAAACTGACCAATCATCATCTTTATCGATGCTGCTCCAAATCTTTTCAACATCGTCTATCAAAAGCGTGATCGGAGATTTTGCTTGAAAATAGGCAGTATTCAGCGCATCTGAATTTGTAGATGCATACCCAAACAAACGAGTTCTAATCAGATCAAAATCGGATGTTTCATATAATTCGCTTTGGGGGCTGTTTTTTGCTCTGTTTTGACTTTCCGCTCCGCCATACCAATCAAAAAACACTTGCTCAAAGTCAGCTTTGCTTTGCGTCATCCATCCCAAAAAATCTTGAATGAATTTACCATCTGCTTCTGTTTCCGTCTGAGCAATTCCTAAACGCCGGAAAGCATGACGTTCTAAAGCCTGACGATAAACATCGACATACTCTTCCAACGCACTTTCCAGAGAGCTAACATCCGTAAAAGGCAACAAGCAGCCAGCAAATTGAGTGAGGTTCCAAAGACCTGCCTCTGGTTGGCGCCCAAATCGATAGCGCCCGCCCTCATCAAAATAGGCCGCTACAAAGTTTGGATCGGATTCTGGTAAAAAACGATACGGACCATAATCAAAACTTTCGCCTGTGATCACCATATTATCTGTATTCATAACACCGTGCACAAACCCACACGCCATCCAAGAAGCAATCATGTCTGCCGTAACAGAAATCACCTTTCTAAAAAATGCTAATACTGTTTCTTCAAACGACTCTCTCTGCGTTTCATGATGGTAATGGCGTACGCAATATTCAATGAGTTGTTCCAATCCCACTTTGTCTTCAAGATACGCTAGGCGTTGAAACGTACCAAATCGGATATGACTGTGAGACATGCGTACCAATACAGCAGATCGCGCAGGACTTGGCTCATCACCCCGATGCAATTGTTCGTGGGTCTCAAACAGAGTCAGACTTTTTGAAGTGTTTACCCCATGCGCCTCCAACATCTCTGTCGCCAGCACTTCTCGGACGCCGCCTTTCAATGTCAGTCTACCATCCCCAGTTCGAGAATAGGCGGTTTGTCCTGACCCTTTTGTTCCCAAATCGAGCAATTTGCCGTCGTCTGTAAGGTATTGTGCGTACAAAAATCCACGTCCGTCACCAATATCAGGATTGTAGTGACCAAACTGGTGACCATGGTAAGCCAAAGCGAGTGGTTCAGACAAATTTTCGGGTAAAGGTTCAAATTCAGCGAAGTATTTTTGCAACTCTTTCTCTGAAAAGTCAGAAAATCCAATCTTTTTTAACAACTCCACATTGTAATGACGTAACGTCGCACCCTTGAATTCAGCACATGTAGTTGTAGTTGAGATCCATTCTTTGACTTCATTTATGGTTTCGACAGCTTTGTAGCTTGTGTCTTTTGAAAAGTTGTGTGACATTTTTTTACATCCGTACCATTTGGCGAAGAATTGGATCCTTGATTTGCAACTCTAGCCCTGAATTTTGGCTGACGCGCATTTCCCAATCTGAACCATAAGGTTTGGAAAATAAAAAGCACGATAAAAAAAGTACGTGTTCCTATTGGGAGGAAATTCATGTCTAAGTTTAAAGCCGCTCTTCGCGGAGCTGGATGCATTGCAACAATTCTTACAATGGGCTCGCAAATCGCGATAGCCCAAGAAGAAACAGCTCCAGAAGAAAATGAACGCAAAACAGCCGTTCAACGTATGCTTGATACTGTAACCGTCACAGCCACCAAGCAAAAAGACCCTGAAAATGTTCAAGATATCGCAACGGCAGTCACAGCTTTCAATGCTGAGACTCTAGATACGCTAAAAGTCAGAAATCTCGAAGATGTATCCTATAATGCACCAAACGTTGTCCTTGCTGACATCGGTACTGTAAAAGGCGCTGCTAACTTCGCTATGCGCGGGTTTGGTACAAACTCCTCTATCGTAACAATCGACCCGACAGTTGGTGTTGTTGTGGACGGTATACCTCTTGGTGTGGCAGCCGGTGTTGTTTTGGATATGTTTGACCTCGACAGCATCGAAATTCTACGTGGACCACAAGGGATTTTGCAGGGACGTAACACGGTTGGTGGTGTTGTGGCTGTAAACACAGGCAACCCAACTAGCGATTTTCAATATAGTGTTAAACTATCAACTGAATCACCAATTGATGATGGACGAGGCGGTTTTAACTCCTATGTCCAAGGAACTGTGTCAGGACCGATTGTTCCAGACAAGTTAAACGGAAAACTCGCTGCATACTTCAATAAAGATGAAGGTTATTTCAAAAACCTAGCTAACAACCAAAATCATGGTGAAGCAGAAGCAACCATCATACGTGGTGCTCTAGAATTCTTACCAACTGACAATTTCACTATGTTAGCTAAGATTGAGCATTCAAATTTCGATGGTGATGGCCCAGCCTCTCAAAACCGCGCTTTGTATGACCGTAACAGCTTTGATTTTGCGATCGATAACACTGGTTTTTATGATGTGAAATCAACATTTGGTTCCCTTCGCATGGACTGGGATGTAGATTTTGGTGATGGAACTATCACAAACATCACCGGTTATAGACAATATGAAGCAGATACGGACTCAGACATCGACTCTCTGCCTGTTGCAATCTTTGATGGTCCATCAGTACTGGATCAAAAACAATTCACAAATGAACTTCGCTATAATGGTTCCTTTGGTGACATGACCGTAACATCTGGTCTATTCTATATGGATCAAACAATTGAGCTAGCTGAAACACGTTGGATTCCCGTTGCTGCTTTAGGCGGCAGAACTCCATTCCCTGGTGGTGGTATTCAAGACCATCAAACAACTGGTTTGTTCACTCAACTAGAATATCAATTCACAGACAAATTTTCTATGCAGGGTGGTCTTCGTTACACGATTGAAGAAAAAGATGTTGACGTGACATACATCATACCAGCTCTCTTACGTGGCATTCCAAACTGTTCTGTTATCGAAGGCACATGTCCAACTGACTTCAGTGACAAAAAAGAATGGAATGTTCTAACGCCTAAAATTGCAATGGAATATGAAGTTAATGACTCCGGATTGCTTTATGCTTCCTACAACAAAGGCTTTCGTTCAGGTGGTTACAACTTCCGTTTAACCAACCCAACAGTCAGCGCTGCTTTGGATGCCCAAATTAACAATGGAAACAAATACTTCGATAAAGAATCGATTGACGCCTTCGAAGTGGGATACAAATTTGAATCTGATGGTGGCTCAGTTCTATTGAACTCAGCTGTATTCCTTACCAAAGCAAAGGACATGCAGAGAGAAATCAACGTTTCTAGCCCAACAGGTGTCTCCCAGTTTATTTACAACACCGCTGATGCAGAGATGAAAGGACTAGAGTTGGAAGGCCGTTTTGTTCTTTCAGATAATTTCCTCATTACTGCAAATCTGGGGTATATAGATGCCGAATACACTGACATCCGTTTCCCGATCTCTGCAGTGTCGGTTACTGAATTAACAACTGCAACCGTTCAAGATAGCGATTATGATTTGGAACTTCCGCGTACTGCTAAGTACACTTACGGTATCGGAGCGGTTTGGGATCAATCTCTAGGAAATGCAGGTTCTCTTGTATCAACTGTGAACTTCCAACACCGTGATAAGAACCCGTATACAGACAATAATGCTGGTTTCTTCAACGCAGCAGACATTCTTAACTTCAACGTTGCTTGGAATACACCAAAAGATGGTCTTTCAGTTTCATTGTACGGTAAAAACATGTTCGATGAAGTAACAGCTGGTGGTGATACTCAAACACCATTTGCTGCAGAAATATTAGGACAACAATCTTTAGGCCCTCCAACATTCTCACCGCTCAACAAAGGTCGTTTGATTGGTATTGAATTATCATTTAAAGGCTAGGTCTTCAGAACCAAAAAAGAAGAAGGCAGTTCAGAAATGAACTGCCTTTTTTATTTGCTCGCTAGTGCCTGAGATAATATTTGCCCGGCCACCGCAATTGCCTCGCGTGCAGACTTGGAAACACCTGTACTATTATAAAAGCCGTGAGGGTGTGACGGATAATCTTGATGGGTCGCCCTTACACCTGCTGCACACAATTTATCAAAGTAAGCTTTGCCTTCATCTCTCAGTGGGTCCCATCCCGCAGTCACCACATGTGCAGGAGGCAGTCCTTGAAATTTATCATGGAAGAGGGGTGAAACTCGTAAATCTCTAGAAGATTGTCCCTCTTCTAAATATGCAGACCGACAAAAATCAAATATACTTGGAGAGAAGAAACTTCCTTCCTGAAAAGAAACACCTTTTTCTTTCAAATCTACAAATTGAGTCAGTGGATAAATCAAGAGCTGAAAAACTGGTTCCGGACATTCACCAGCTAATGCTGCACGCGTAATATTGATTGCCAAATTGCCGCCAGCACTATCCCCTCCAACGGCTATTTTTGATTTATCCGCTCCCCATTTCTCGGCATTTTCATGCGCCCAATTGAATGCAAATATTGAATCATCAATTTGAGAGGGGAATTTATGTTCTGGAGCTAGTCTGTATTCAACGGACAATACACGGCACCCAGACGCATCTGCCAAACGGCGGCAAATTGAATCGTAAGAATCGCAATCCCCCATTACAAATCCACCGCCATGATAAAAAACTATTGCCGGCCCAACAGGGTGATGCGCACTATGAGGCGTGTAGGCCCGGGCTAGATTTACAATACCATCGTTTTCAATTTGAAAATCACGAACTTCCTGCATTTGGGGAAGATCGGGTTCAATCTTTTGCATGGCTTCAAAAAAGCCAGAACGAATTTTAGCAAACTGATCGCTACCCACAAAGGATTGCACATTCGGCTTCACGCCAAGATTTTGAACCATATTTTGCCACGAAGACAAAAATGAATTCAAGCCAAAGTCATTGTTCTTGGAAACCATCTATAACATCGCCAACGTTCAAAAATTTTACTTTAAGTATTCAAAAAACAAGGCAGGATTAAGCCCAGTCGCAATCGTGGGGGAAGCGTTTTGCTACAGTGTTGTATCTATCAATCCAGATGCCCAGAAACGAGAACGAACGTCTGTGGGAAGCGCCTGCAGATTTGCAATCAACATATCAATTTGCGCACAACCATCAATGCCATCAAATTGCGCTTCACTATAAACTGTATCGGTCGGATTTTCTTCAGAAAGCGGCATTTCATCTCTGGGTGATGTTAAATATTCCAAAAATTGCAATACTTCAGGAGTCGCTGCTTTTTGTACAATAAGAGGAGATAATGCTTGCGAGTCTTCAGCGGTCAATTCACCATAGCTTTGGGGGGCTGTCATTCCGCCTTCCACTGCCCCAAGCAATACAAGGATAGCCCGCATACTGAATTGATAATGCTTACTATTGTAATGCATGTATTTCGGGACCAAATCTTCGTTCTTAGAGACCCGATACAAGCTTGCTAGATCACATGCGCTCTCTCCTACAGCTTGCTGTTCAAGCGAGAGTTCCGAAAGCAGATTAATAATCTGATCAAAATATTGTACATCGGACGTAAACAAAGTGCTGTTGTGTTTCAAAATAAGCGGCTTTGCTGCTTCTATAATCATCATGGACAAGTCACTTTTGGACATCCCTGATTGCGCATTGCTAGCCATGTTAGTGAGCAAAACCGCGTGCGCATCAGCATCCACATACTGCATCTTGACGAGCACTGATTTCGTCAAATCATCCTGAAAACCGTAGACATTCAGCAAGCCAGCTGCTTCGGGTATTTCTTTACCCGAAATGAGTTCCTCTATCGTCATCTCAGACAAGGGTGTCTTTTTGCCAAATAATTTGGGTCCAAAGATTACGGCGACAAAACAAAAAACAACTATCAAACCGATGATCCCATACCATAATGGTCCATCTTGATTAGCCTTATATGGTTTTCCACCTGTCGCATCAAAACCCATGATCGATACCTTAAAATTCGTAAAACCTAGTAACAACTGCTTAATGCAATGGAATTTCAAAAAGGTTACCAAACTAACCTAAGCGAAATTACTCTAATTTCGGTCTACTGCATTCATTCTAAGCTCTTATTTTCAATGATAAATTGAGTTTAATAACAAGAAGAACTTATTTTTTAACCTTTTCGATCTATATTCCCCAATTAGACGAATTTCAATGGATGAATAAACCGGAACAGCCTATGCCGACAGAAAATGAAAATCGTGATGAAGAGATTTCTTCTTTATTGGAAGTAGAAGGTGAAATCGTATCACTTATGAGAAGATTGCACGGAAATGACAGTATAAATTATGCCGAAGCCAGTGAACTTTTCACAAACATTCACGCTCACGCAGCGTGGACAGATCTAGCACCTTTAGCTGGTCTAGCCGACAAGATTTGGTCAAATCTGAGCGTAGACGACTCATCAACTCAAATGACCAAAGATGAACGCACGGAAATGCGCAAGAATCTGGTCACATACAAATTTCTATTGAATCGCCTTATGGGGGATTATCAAGCCGAAATAGACGCGGCGATGGCTAGCTAATACTGTTCTCAAGAGATTTAGAAGAAACGCGTGTTATTCGTAATGCGCGTTTTTGCTTGTTTAGCGTACACTTTCTACAAAATCATTTTCATAGTGGAATTTTCTATTCCCTATCCGCCTCATTTAATAATATAGAAGTATCAGGAATAAACCTGCAATTGGGACAATAAATGTCTGAAATTGACTACAGCAATAAAGACTTTTTGCGTCACCCTCATCCACTACTTGCCCAAAGTGCAACGGCTGGATCGTTGCAGCAAGTTAAACTGCCCAAAATAGGACGAGCAACACTCATTACAGGTAGTGATGCTTTAATTGATTTTCTCAAAAGCCCACACCGTTTCACGACTAATCCTGATGAGGTTGGCAAACCAAATATTTCTTCAAATGCGGGTTACCTGCCAAACCTACCCACTCAGTCTGGCAATGTTCTGTTTCAAAACGGAAAAGATCATAGAGAGCTGAAAAACAAGCTGGATTTGGCACTCAAACAGAGCGGCATTAAATCCATAAGGCCCAACGTCGCTAAAATTGCAGATCAATTGCTTGAAAACAGTGTTGCGATAGACAAGCGCAATAAAAATACGCGCGATATAGTCACTCAATTTTCGCAACTGCTCCCCATCTTGGTTATGATAGAGCTGATTGGATTTCCAAAAACAAACGCTGAAGAAGTCCTAAAATGGGTGCTTCAAATAACCTACCCCCAAGGCTTATTGAGCGCTCATAAACAACGATCAGCTTACAAAAATCTATTGGAGCTTTTGACGCAAATCATGAGTGGAAGTGTTGAGACACCGACAGAATCTCTCGCCGCCAAACTCATCGCAATAGACGCCTCTTCCCCAATAGATAATGCTCATCTTGCTTTTTTTACTCTCATGGCAAGCCTCGCTTCCACATCAGATCTCATCAGCCTTGGTTGCCTAACCCTTATTGATCACCCCCAACAACTTGAACAACTACAGCAAGACTGGACAAAAGCCTCTTCCGCCGTCGAAGAGGTATTAAGATATGCTGCGCCAACGCAAACCACGAGTGCAAGATACGCATTGAGCAACTTTGAATTCCATGGCCATTCTTTCAAAAAAGGTGATTTAGCGTTCGGTTTCCTTGCAGCCTCGAATATGGATCCAAATACCAACGAATCCCCTATGGACTTCAATATTTCACGTACACCGATCAGGCAGATGAGCTTTGGAGCAGGCGCACACTTCTGTAGTGGCGCACAATTGGCTCACATTATTGCCGAAGTCGCCCTTCAGAGACTATTCAGCACGTGGCCAAACCTTCAATTAGCGAACAACACAAGTGGGAAAGATCCAATCGATTGGACAATTAGGTTTGGAACCAGACGGCCATCCAAAATGCTCGTGCAATTTTAAGTGTGAAACATCGAATATTGGAATAAATTTCAAATAATTTAACCAACAAAACCCCTTAACAAAAAGTAAATAGGGTCACCTAGACTAGTCTTTTCTGTTAACACTCTTCACTTTTGTCAGCTCTATTCTACTCATTCTTGTTTCAACGCTTGACCAAATTCAAATTTGCGCGTTTCCTACTTTAATACTTGGTTAACAGTATGACCAATTTGTAGAGTGAGTAGAGTAATGTGTAAGAAGGCAATGTATGCCGCAATCGAAAAGATTGAATCATCAGTGAATGATGATGAAACTGTTGTTTGGACCGGCTTTCCAGACCGCAATATAGTCAGCCAAAAAGTTCACACTTTTTATTGGAAAAACGTCGCGTTCTTTCTGACCGCTGGAGCCCTCGCATTAACAAATGCGTTCATGAAACCACCCCAAATGAAAGCGGTTTTCATTTTGCTGGGAGCCGTCGCGATAGTCCGCCTCATTGGGGCTGTGTTTGCGTGGAATTCTCGTAAAGACAAGTTCAACATGGCCTATGCCCTGACAACCAAGAGACTTATAAGCGTCAACGGGTCTACGGATGAAATGGCGAGTTGGTATAACCCTTCGATCAAATCGATGCAGCTCAAGCGATCAAAACACACTGTGAGCTTCACATTACGTGATTTAGAAACTCGCTTCACAATGCAACTGCATTACATAGAGAACTTCAAAAGCTTAAAAAGTCTGTTGAGCCAATTTTCTGCTGAAAATGCGAATATGAAACAAGACAATCAAACCTCGTCATCTATTGAGCCAATCAGCACTCCAACACCCCAATCAACGGAATTCAAGAAAGCAGCTTAGTTTCTTCAATAGACATCAAATCCATCTGGGTTCTGATAATTTCATCACCCACAGAACCCATACTAAAAAGGCGACAGAGCAATGCTCGGTCGCCTTCTTTTTTAGTGAATGAAACTAAAAAGTCTAATTCAACTTAAATGTTTGCAAGAACATTCTGTGGCTTTGACTCACCATATGGGTCTTCACCGTGATTGTCAGCATAACCTGGCTCTTCGAACCATTTCGTTACTTTACCGTCTTCTACAAGAGCAGCATAGCGCCAAGAACGGTAACCAAAACCAATGTTACTTTTGTCAACGAGCATACCCATTTTGCGAGTGAACTCACCAGCACCATCTGGAATGACACCGACGTTTTCAAGGTTTTGACCTTTTGCCCAAGCGTTCATCACGAATGTGTCGTTCACTGACATACAGTAAATCGCATCAACGCCTTTTGCTTGGAATTCTGGGAAAAGCTTTTCAAAGTCTGGAAGCTGGTATGTTGAACATGTTGGTGTGAACGCACCTGGAAGTGAAAACAGAACAACTTTCTTACCTTTAAAATAGTCGTCAGTTGTTACGTCTTGCCAGCGGAATGGGTTGTCACCACCAATGCTTTCATCGCGAACACGTGTGTGAAATGTAACTTCAGGAACCTGACGTCCTAACATGAGCAAATCTCCATTTTGCTAGCTCGCATCAAAATTGAAGGCGAGCAAATTCAGTACCTGTGCTTATTTAGAATTATTCTAACTAAATACAACCCTAAGCCCAGATAAATTTCGTGCTCAATATATAGTGGAGAAACACACAACTTCACAACACTGTGAATTTAATAATTTTGTATCATTAACAGCACCCGTCTAATTTTGTAATTTCACAATACAAAAACGGCTCTACCATATTGATAGAGCCGTGATTGAATTTGGCATTTAAAAACAAAATTAGACCGTCGAAACTTTTCTGAATGTCTCTTCGTCTAGTTCACCTTCCCATTTCGCTACGGCAGTAGAAACTGCTGCGTCGCCGGTAATGTTCGTTACCGTCCGCATCATGTCGAGCAAACGGTCAAATGGGAATAAAACAGCCAGGATGATGACAATCTGCTCTGCATTACATCCAATCACTGCAAGTGTTGTCGTCGCCAAAAACAGGCTCACAGATGGAATGCCTGCGGTACCAATTGAAACCAACGTTGCCGTCAGCGCCACCATTCCATAATGGGCCAACGTCAACTCAATCCCAAATGCTTGCGCCGCAAACAAAGCTATCAATCCCTGATAAAGCGCTGTTCCATCCATGTTGATAGTCGCGCCTAATGGCAAAACGGATGACGCAACTGGCTTACCAATTCCCAAATTGTCTTCAGCGCAAGTAATTGTCACAGGCAAAGTCGCGCTAGATGATGATGTTGAATAAGCCACCGCCTGCGCATCTGTAATACCGCGGAAAAATCGAATTAGAGGAAGCCCCAATACGCCTTTGATAATGCCTCCATGAGTAATCGCCATATGTAGAATACACGCAAGGTATAGAGCAAAAACCATTTTACCCAGCACCGTAAGCACTTCTAATCCTTGGCTCGCCATCACCCATGTCATCAGGGCAAATACACCAAAAGGAGCTGTTTCCATAACGATGTGAGTGATTTTCATCATCACTTCAGCTGCACTCTCAACAGCTTGAGCCACAGGGCGTCCGGCTTCCTTTGCCATCAAACAACCAACACCAAACATGATCGCAAAGAATATGATCTGAAGCACATTACCTTCTGCAAATGAAGCAACTGGGTTCGTTGGAATTATTTCAATGAGGCGCTCGCCTAGCCCTTTTGTGGCTTCTCCCGCGGCATCGATTTTGTTTTGTTGATCGGAAATTGCCTCAGCACTAACTGAGGAAACATCAAATCCAGCTCCAGGCTGAACAATTGTTCCAATTCCTAGCCCAATAGTCACCGCAAAAAGCGTAGTGACCATGTATAAGCCTATCGCACGTCCACCCAATGAACCTAGCTTGGCAGGGTCGCCCATCGCCGTCACCCCAGATACCAACGTCGTGAATATCAAAGGCACTACAAGCATCTTAATTAAATTGATAAATGCCGTCCCAAACGGCTTTACCCAGTCAGTGGCTAATTTTGCTCCCTGTTCACCAATTCCATAATGTAATCCAAGCCCTACAATAATACCTAAAGTAAGCCCCAACATAACACGCTTCCAAAGCGTTATTTTAAACCAGCCACCCATTTTAACGGTTCTCCACCTCAAAAAAATCTATTTTAGACACTATGTGCACAACAAATGCGGTCAAGGAGTAGATTATGCCTCTTGCTAAATTTCCCGTTACAGCATCAAAATGTCAGCATGATTTCTAAGTTAAGTAATATTCGGGCCATTGGTGATGTACATGGCCACCCAGAAAGTCTGGAAGCCGCTGCAGGAAATGCAGACCACATCATGCTTTTGGGGGATCTCGTCGACCGTGGACCTGACAGCGCTGGCGCACTTCGTCTAGCATTAGACTGGATTGAGGCTGGCCGCGCGTATCTCGTGCGTTCCAATCATGATGATAAACTCTATCGGATGTTAAAAGGGAACAACATCCGAATGAACAAGGATTTGTCCCAAACAGTTAAAAGTCTTTCAAACGCTCCTGATGGCGAAGAACTCAAAGAAAGATTTATTAAAGTCTATTCTGATACGCCTCACATAGTGCGAATGGGAAATTTCGTATTCGCACATGGAGCAGTCAGTCCATACCATTTTGAACAACCTGAAGAACCTATCAGCTTAAGCAGATTACGCCGGCGTATTGAAAACATGGCTCTTTTTGGCGAAGTACGAAATGAGCGAGATGAGGATGGTCGGCCTGTTCGTCATTATGATTGGGTTGAGAAACTCCCTGAAGGCATCACGGCGATTGTGGGTCACGATATACGAGCCGAGAAACCCTTTATTCACCAAACCGACAACGGGAGACGAGCAATATTCTTGGATACTGGCTGTGGAAAAGGTGGGCCTCTCAGCTATATCGACCTGCCGAGTGAAACAATTGGGCAAATACCTGCCTAATCTCTTTTGATACGAGGCTTGCGAAAGATACATATTCTTTTTATCGCTTCGATATGATGAATTCCGCTCTTTCACTTCCAATTGACGATGTTCTTGACGAAATCTGCACCGCACTTCGTTCGAATAATCGTCTAATATTGGCTGCGCCTCCTGGTGCAGGGAAAACAACGCGCGTTCCACTCACATTGCTCAACGAAGAATGGGCAAAGACAGGAAAAATTCTCGTTTTAGAGCCGCGAAGGATCGCAGCGCGCGCAGCCGCAAATCGCATGGCGCAAACACTAGGCGAAAAAGTCGGTGAAACAGTCGGGTTGAGAGCACGCCTCGATGTACGTACATCTGATAAAACGCGAATAGAAGTCATCACTGAAGGCGTGTTCACACGTATGATATTAGATGACCCAGAACTTTCTGGAATTAGCGCTATTTTGTTTGATGAATTTCATGAACGTTCACTAGATGCCGACCTAGGGCTTACTCTCGCAATTGAAGCTCAAGAAGCTTTGAGAGAAGATTTGAGAATATGTCCAATGTCGGCCACGCTAGATACACAGGGGCTTCAAACCTTCCTAAATGCGCCTGTTGTCCAATCTGATGGGCGCGCCCACCCAGTTGAAACTATCTATTTAGATCGCAACACTTCTGATCGCATAGAAGATCAAACTGCACGCGCGATACGAAAAGCACTCAAGGAAGAAACAGGCTCAATCCTCGCTTTCCTGCCTGGCGCAGCAGAGATTAAACGTACCGCAGATAGGCTTACCTCACTACCAGAGAACACCATCATCACTCCCCTCTACGGAGGGTTATCATCCAGCGAACAAGACGCAGCCATACGGCCTGCAACCAAGGGACAGCGTAAGGTCGTATTGGCCACAGATATCGCAGAAAGCTCTCTAACCATTGATGGTGTAAGAATTGTTGTCGACGCAGGATTAGCCCGCGCTCCCAAATATGATGCCGCATTGGGCGCTTCAAGGTTGGAGACAATTCGCGCGTCATTGGCCAATGCGGATCAAAGGCGCGGTCGTGCTGGAAGAACTGAAACAGGAGTCTGTTACCGCCTGTGGAATGAAGCTGAAACTAACGGACTACCAAAATTTCCATCTCCAGAAATATCCAACACAGACCTTACTGGTCTAGCTATTGACTTAGCAATATGGGGCACCACAGACCCCGACCAGATGCGATGGTTAGATATCCCACCTAAAGGTGTTTGGACTGCTAGTACTGATCAGCTGAAAGAAATTGACGCGCTAGACATCAATGGAAAATTGACTGCGTTTGGACACAAGTTATCTAAGCTTCCCCTCCCTCCACGCCTAGCGGCGATGGTATTAAAAGCTGGTGAAACGGATGCTGCACCTCTAGCTGCTCAAATTGCCGCCTTGATGAGTGAACGAGGCCTAGGCGGCAGAAGCATTGACGCACGTGAGAGATTAGCTCGTTTTCAAACAGACAAAAGTAAACGCTCGAAGTCTATGATGGATTTGTCAAAACGATGGGCGAAAGCTGGTGGTAATGGATCTTTTCAACATAACCGAGAGGATGCTGGCAGGATCATCGCCACAGGATTTCCTGATAGGATCGCCAAAGCACGTGTGGGAAAACCCGGCGAGTTTCTGATGTCCAATGGACGCGCTGTGCTCGTCGACAGTCATGATCCTCTTGCTATGGAACCTTGGTTGGCAATTGCAGATCTTACCGGTGGTGGACCTATACTTAGAGCCACTCTTGCCGCCCCCCTATCCGAAATCGAGGCAAAAGAAATCGGACAATTAGAAACGATAGAAACGGCCAACTATGACGATAAACTAAAACGCATAACAGCCCGAGAAGTTACACGCCTTGGTGCGATTGTGTTGAATGATAAACCATTGCAAAAACCCAAAGGCAAAATTGCAGAAAAAGCGTTACTGTATGCGGTAGAAAAATACGGGCTTGAACTTTTGGATAATTTTATCAGTATACAGAACATCAGTAGTCGGATAAAATTTCTATGCGAAAACAATATAATAGAACTTTTTGAAAATATTGATAAAATTATTATTCAGTGTACGGATCAATGGCTGAAACCACTTTTGAAAAACCAAACGAATTTTTCAAACTTGTCCGCCCAACATCTAGAACAAGCTATAAAAAGTCTGTTAGATTGGCAACAAATTAGAGATCTGGATCTGCACGCTCCTAGACAGTGGACTACGCCAACCGGACGACCAGTTCCTATCATTTATGACGAAGAAAAAGGGCCAATTGTTAGCGTAAAAGCTCAAGAGTTTTTTGGCCTCTCGATACACCCTTCGATCGCCAATGGGAAAGTCCCATTGACACTAGAGTTACTTTCTCCGGCGCAACGCCCCATCGCCATGACCAAAGATATTGTGTCTTTTTGGACCGGTGGATATCAAGACATGCGAAAGGACATGAGGGGACGTTATCCCAAACATGATTGGCCAGAGGATCCGGCGAATGCAAAACCGCAGCGCGGCACAAAGAATAGTCGCAGATAAGTCAAAATTCAGCCCTTAACCCATGCGACACGTGCGACTAATGGACCAGAACTGTAAATGGTATATCTTTTGCTATTTCAATTTTTGGAAATTTATTTTATTAATGTCGTCAGTATTTATATGGAGTACAATTGTGATGCTTTTGAAAACTCAGAAATTAGCCGTAGTTGCCTTTTTGACGACAGGTCTTTTTGTCAGCCCCGCACTGGCTGAAGGTGACCCAGTAGCCGGTGCTAAAGTTTTCAAGAAATGCATGGCTTGCCACGCAGTTGTCGGTAAAAACAAAGTAGGCCCCGCTCTCAACGGAGTAGTTGGAGGCCCGGTAGGCTCTGTAGAGGGCTTCAAGTATTCTAAGGTAATGAAAGCGGCTGGTGAGTCTGGGATGATTTGGGACGAGGCAACTCTTGCAAACTATCTTGCAAATCCAAGAAAAGCCATGAAAGGCAACAAAATGTCTTTTGTCGGTTTAAGAAAAGAGAAAGAGCAAGCAGACGTGATTGCTTACATCAAGGCTGAGAGCGACAAATAGATTTCAAGCCAAATTTCGCGAACAAAATCAAGGAAGCTCTATTGAGCTTCCTTTTTTTATTACCACTGCATGCCCATCGATTTTTTTAGGGCTTCCATGAAGGTCGTAGGTTTTTCCAACTCTTTGGGATCCAATGAGCCATAAACAAGAAGAGTATTGGCGGCATCTTCCAACCGCACTCCACGCGGACGATTATATTCATCAATATCCAAAGAATTCCAATCATGACGAGGATCGATTGTCAGGATAATCTTGCTGCCATTCTCACCCTCTTCATCACGGCCGAAAACCAGACCAAATATAGTTTCGCGCCCCCATGCCAAACCGTATGAGATTGTTTGACGTTTGCCGTCCAACAAAACTTCATCAAATAAAAATCGGCGACGCCATTGAAGCACATGCATAACGTTTTCAGAATTGATTTTTATATCAATAGCGCCATTTGCAACGCGGATCAGCTCGGCTTTCACGATAATATTCCTTCAGCAGAAAGTAATTTATCGAAAAACAATAAATCACTTTCCTTTAGAAATCAAGAACCGTATTTTACACCACACCCATATGGCTGGGTCACTGGTGTTCTCACTTCATTGCCCGCCTCAATATCCGCAAGCGCAGATTGGACATAGTTTTCAGCCTTTTCAATATCAGACTGGCTGCCCGAAGGGATAGAATCTATCGCACCAGCATAAACAAGATTTTTATTATCAATTACAAACATATGCGGTGTAGTTTTAGCTTTGTACAAGCGCCCAATTTCTCCTGATGGGTCTAGCACAACATGTGTAGGGTGCGCGCCACGAGATTCAGTTAAAGCGTCAGCCTTCTCTGCATCTACATATCCTTGTTTGCCATCAGCAGAAGAAATGATGGACACCCAGGTCACACCTTTTTCAGCGGATGATTTTTGCAAATCTTGCATGTTGCCCGATTTGTAGTGCTTTTTCACGAATGGACATCCATGATTGGTCCACTCAAGAACAACAGTTCCTTCTATTTCAGATAAAGTTACACTTTCACCTGACGTTGTTTTAGCCGTAAAATCAGGTGCAGTCTGACCTATGGTTGGCGCAGCCATTGCTGGCAATGACAAGACAATCGCTGAAGCTGCAGCAGTTAAAAAAGCACGCATTATATTCTTCCCTAAAAAAATAACCGGAAAACCTAATGGTCATCCGGTTATCTTTGAGAGTGAATTGCAATAGATCAAATCACATTTTCGTGTAGTAAGGATGTTACATTAGTCATTCATCAATTTTTGCATCAGATATGTCATTTCTAGTGCCCTGCGATTAGCAGCTTCCTTCAGGTTTGCTGCTGCAGAATGCCCACCATCAATGTTTTCATAATACAAAAACGGCTTATCCAAATCCTTTAATCGATGCGCCATTTTTCGCGCATGCGCAGGATGCACTCGGTCATCTTTTGTTGAGGTCACAAAAAAGATTTCAGGATATTCAACATCTGGATTTACGTTGTGATATGGAGATAATTTTTCCAGCCATTCACGCTCTTCAGCAACATCTGGATCACCATACTCGTCCATCCAAGACGCTCCAGCTAGCAATGTATGATATCTCAACATATCCAATAGAGGCACCTGACATACGACAGCTGACCATAAGTCTGGCCTCTGCGTATACATGACCCCCATTAGCAGACCACCGTTTGAGCCGCCCATAATCCCAAGCTTATCAGATGAGGTCAGGCCTTTTGCAATAATATCTTCTGCTACTGAGACAAAATCATCATAAATAACCTGACGCTTAGTCTTCAATCCAGCTTGGTGCCATGCAGGACCAAATTCACCGCCTCCGCGAATATTTGCGAGCACATAAGCCCCGCCATTATCCAACCAAAGCTTCCCTGTAAATGCAGAGTAACTAGGGTTTAATGAAATCTGAAAGCCACCATAAGCATATAGCAATGTTGGTGTTTTTCCATTCATTTCAGTGTCTTTGGCACGTACAACATAATATGGAACTTTAGTGCCGTCTTTTGACGTTGATTCAAACTGTTCCACAACATATGGGCTTGCATCAAAGCCAGCAGGTAAGCTTTTCAAAGTTTCAACTGCACCCGTTTCAACACTCAACTCATACATAGAATCTGGTGTCAAAAATCCCTCATAGTTAAGGAATACAGTTTCTTCTGACTTTGACGCAAAAGCGACTCCAGCAGTTCCATTTTCTGGTAGCTGAGTATCCGCAAAAGACCATTCGCCTTCAGCATATCGTCCAATGCTCACTTTCTGAGCCACATTGTCATTATATGAAAGAAGGAGGACATTCTTCGACAATGATACGCCTTCGATAGCTTGTTTTTCTGTTGGTCTGAACACAAGTGAAACTTCAGGTCTTTTCTTAGTTTCTAGAAATTCTTGAACATCAAACGCGACTAGATCTCCTTGCTTAAACGATTGCGCCTTTGACGGCTTCCAATCTTCTTCAAGCGTCAACAAGAATTGACCTTCAAATACGCCCTGCGGTGAAGATTTTTTAGGAATAGGCCACTTAACAGCTTCAGAGCCATCTGCTGGGAAATACCAATAATTGTAGGTGAAGAAAGTCTCAGCTTCCATAGCGGATTGAATAACGGTGCCATCTTCAAGCTCGAAGGTCATCGGCCAGACACCCATAACTTTTGGCGAACTCTCAAAAAGGACTTCAGCCTGCTCAAGCGGTGTATCTCTATTCCAACGCTTCAGAATATAGGGATAACCAGATTCAGTTACTGTAGATTCTTTACCGCCGATCTTACCCCAATCGGTAGCGACCAATAGAGCATCATTTCCAGCCCAAGCAATACCCTGCTTTGCTTCGGGAGTTTCAAACCCGCCATCAACGAAAGATTTTGATTCTAAATCAAACTCTCTTTGGATCACAGCATCTTTTCCGCCGTCAGACAGAGAAACCATACAGCGCCATTTAGAGCCTTCCGACGCCTGAAAACAATTTGATCCTTTGAAAACCCAATTTTTGTCTTCGTCTTTGGCTAACGCATCAAAATCCAATACAGTTTCCCAGCTAGGAGCGTCTGTTCTATAGCTTTCCAAGCTGGCTCTGCGCCATAAACCACGTACATTCGCTTCGTCTTGCCAGAAATTATAAACGAAGCCATCGCGCACACTCCCATATGGAATACGTTCTTTGGCATTCACTATTGTAAGCGCGTCACTTTCCAGTTTTGTAAACCGAGCATCAGACTTAAGGCGATCCAACGATCTCTCATTTTCCGCCTTCACCCAATTTAGAGATTCTTCGCTTTCAACTTCTTCCAAAAAAACATGCTTTGAAGAATCAAAAGCTAAATCCGCTTTCTCAACGCTCTTATTGTCGTTCATATCTGTCGTTTTGTCCTGTGCGGAGCACGCTGCTGCCAATAATATGGCCGTGCTCAGTAGAATTTTATGCATGACTTGCCCTTTCATGATTAAAAAGACCTTAGCCAGTTCGTTTTGTGTTTCAACTTGCCCCTGGTACTAATTTTCAAAACTTCTTGGTTAAATTTCAAAATACCGCTACCGATATAGGTATTATGTCTGATATTGCTATTTCCCGTTTTGCTGCACTTGCCCACGAAGTGCGTTATAAAGCTTTCCGCCTTCTCGCAAGCGAAGGAACAGATGGAGTATGTGCTGGAGATATTTCAAAAGAACTTGATGTCTCACCATCCACTCTATCTCCACACCTTGCTCAATTAGAACGCTGTGGTCTGCTGACTAAAATACGAGAAGGTACGCGGATTGTTTATGCTATTAATCCAGACAATGTCAGCGAACTTCTTGATCACTTGATCTCAGATTGTTGCGGTGGGCGTCCGGAATTGTGTGGCGGAGCAGCCAACACAACCTCTCAAAAATCAGAAATGACAAACTGCTAAATTCAAGCAATTTATAAACAGGATCTGATTGTATTATTGATCGGATAATCCACCTGTATTCATCTGAAATACACCTATCAACTGCTTATTAGAGTTTGACCTTCTATAAAAAATTCCTATTTTCTCGTTTAACACGTCATTGGGCAAAAAGGCATCGCCTCCATTAAGTTTGAAAGTCTAGCTGATGAAATATTATCAAATGAATGGATGTGGTAACGCATTTGCGATCCTTGATGGGCGTGGTGAACGTTTGAAATTGTCAGAAGACGCCGTTCGCCGTATCGCAAAATCCGCTAATGCTGATCAAGTCGTCTCGCTAGAAAACTCCCTACGCGGTGACATATTCATGCGCATTTGGAATAACACGGGAAGCGAAGTAGCTGCTTGTGGTAATGTTTCTCGCTGCGTGGGTTGGATAATGATGCGAGAGCGCAATCGAGATGCCATCAAAATCGAAACCGAAGCAGGCTTGCTTTTGGCGAAACGTCATGGAAATGGCGATACAATGATTTCGGTGGATATGGGCTCTCCGCTGCTCAAGTGGGAAGAAATACCACTGGCAGAACGCATGGACACGCGCGGCATCGATGTAAAAATCGGCCCAATTGATGCCCCTTACCTTCAAATGCCAGGCGCAGTGAATATGGGTAATCCTCACTGTGTATTCTTTGTTGAAGATATTGAAGCTGTAGATGTGGAAGGTGTTGGTCCCCTCATCGAAGGACACATGCTGTTTCCTGAAAAAGCCAATGTAGGTTTTGCTCAGGTTCTTGGCAAAGACTGCATTCGTTTGCGTGTTTGGGAAAGAGACGCAGGCCTCACGAAAGCTTGCGGAACGGGAGCTTGTGCTGCAGTCGTAGCTGGTGTGCGCAAAGGTCTTCTCAACCGCTCTTGCACAGTCTTTGTTGATGGTGGCGATTTGCACATTGATTGGCGCGAATCTGATGACCATGTCATTATGACTGGCCCTATCGAATTGGAACGCCAAGCAGAAATTAAGGCACCCGCCAAAGGTCCCGTTTTTAAATAACAATTCTTCGACGGATTTTCGATCTCAACCCGTTTTATTCTTTGGGATAATTTCGGGGTCAATTCTTATGAGAGAGAGATTTCACATCGATGAAAAATAACTTCAACATTGTTTTCAAGTTGGGACTCGCCACTTGTCTATTGCTAACAGCAAGCTGTGCTTCCAAAAAACCCCATGAACGTGGACGAGGTGGTCCGAAGAGAGATTCTCCTAGGCAAGGACAATTATCCAGTATGGGTTATGTTGCCCAGCCATTAGCATTGCTATTTGCTAGCATGGATAAAAGTGGTGACAACCAAACTTCGATCTCAGAATTGAATACATATACAGATGCCCAATGGAATACTCTCAATCTTAAAAATGACAGCGGCTTAAGAAGCTTCGCCTATCAGAAATGGGCAACTGAAAACCTGGGTCATAGTGATGCAATGCCTAGTTTCATTGGTTTTGACACTGACCTCAGCGGATATATTACCAAGCTAGAATTTGAAACGTGCCTGCGCCGTAATTTTGATCTTTTGGACAAAGATAAAAACGGCTTGATCAGCCGAACTGAACTGCTTGTTAAGATGCCGAGTATGAGAGATCGCGGTGGCCAAGAACGCAAAGGCCGCTCTGGCGGGGGCAATGGTGGTGGAGGTGGCCGCCAACCACGTTAACCCTCTATGACAAGTTAAAGAAAGCGGATGTATATATCATCCGCTTTTTTATTTCACTTGACATGAAACCATTTGGTTTTATATATATGAAACCGAAAGGTTTTATATGATGAATTATCACGACCCACACCAACACATATTTCGCGCTCTTGCCGACCCAACGCGTCGGGCCATTTTGTCTATGCTTTCTCAAGGCGAAAGACCTATTGGCGAGATTGCCTCTGAATTTGAAATGACGCGCCCTGCAGTCGCTAAACACCTTAAAATTTTAAAGGAAGGGGATCTAATTTCAATCACCGAAGCAGGCCGCGAACGTATTCATAGCCTCAATCCTACCCCCCTAAAATCTGCATCAGATTGGCTCAACTTCTTTGACCAATTCTGGGACGACAAACTTACCCAACTGAAAACTCAAGTGGAACAATCCAATGACTGAACTCGCACTCACAAAAACGATTATCTTAAAAGCCCCACCGTCTCATGTGTGGAAATTTCTGACACAAGCAGACTTGCTCGCGACATGGTTTCACAAAGGCGGATGTGACCTCATCCAAGATGGCGATTACAAAATAGAGACAAATTCCCTTGGTAAAGAAGGTCAAACAATGATCTGGGGAAAAGTTCTCGTAGCAGATGAACCTAATAAACTCGTACACACATTTACGCACCCAATGCTGGAAGAAAAAGAAACTATCTGCACATGGACTTTGATGGAAATTGAGGGAGGCACACTCCTTACCCTTCATCATACTGGTTTCGAACTCGTCGAAGATGCGACATTCGCTATGGCCCAAGGGCACGATAAAGGCTGGGATGAACACTTCCAACGCCTAAGAACAGTCACAAGTTAAAAGCTAAGCCCTGTCAAATTCTAAAGACAGGGCTTCTCCCCTTGCCAAATGCATGGACAAAGCGCATTTAAGGGGCAATGACAGAGACGAACTCTTCTTCCGACACAAATATCAATGTTGGTGCACCTGAAACAGAGGTTTCAGATACTTCAGGCGTGGATATTTTGACCCTTGGTTGCCGCCTCAACTCGTATGAGAGTGAGGTCATGCGCGGTCATGCCCAAAAGGCAGGCCTTGAAGAAGCTATCATCGTCAACACATGCGCAGTGACAAATGAGGCTGTGAGGCAAGCACGCCAAACTATTCGCCGCGCAAAGAAAGATCGTCCAGATACTCCTGTGATCGTCACCGGATGCGCAGCGCAAGTCGATCCTGATATGTTCGCACAAATGCCAGAAGTGACCCGTGTCATCGGGAATGCAGAAAAAATGAAGGAAGAAACCTTCAAACCAACCACACTTCTGGATGATGATGCCCCCAAAGCTCTAGTGAATGACATCATGTCTGTAACCGAAACTGCAGGGCATATGGTTGATGGACTAGAGGGCCGCGCCAGAGCATTTGTGCAAGTTCAAACTGGGTGTGATCACCGTTGTACATTCTGCATTATTCCATACGGACGCGGCAATTCACGCTCAGTACCTGCCGGCGAAGTTGTAGATCAAGTCAAACAACTCGTGGCTAAGGGACATCATGAAGTCGTGATTACTGGGGTGGACCTCACGTCTTGGGGTGCAGATCTGCCCAATACTCCCAATTTAGGAAACTTAGTTGCTCGCATTTTAAAGTTGGCACCAGACTTAAACCAGCTGAGATTATCTTCAATTGACGCCATCGAAATTGATGAACAACTCTTTGATCTAATAGTCACTGAGAAACGTATAGCGCCGCACCTGCATTTATCGTTTCAGGCTGGTGATAATATGATCTTAAAACGGATGAAACGTCGCCATTCACGCGAAGATGCAATCAATCTCTGCCAACGCCTTCGTGCAGCGCGTCCTGAAATGTCTTTTGGCGCTGATCTAATCGCTGGGTTTCCAACAGAAACTGAAGAAATGTTTGCCAACACAATGGCCTGTGTAGATGAATGCGGCTTAGATTATTTGCACGTTTTCCCGTATTCAGCGCGCCCCGGAACACCTGCAGCTAAAATACCTCAGCTAAATGGCGATATCATCAAAGATCGTGCGGCTCGTTTACGCCAAAAAGGTAAGGAACGCTTACAGCTACGTCTTGACCACCATGTCGGAACATCCCAAGACGCTTTAGTTGAAATGGGTGGCCGCGCACGCTTACCTGACTTTGCACCTATACGAATAGAGGGCGAAGCCCCAAAACCCGGCTCTGTCGTTCGAATTGAATTACACAGCCATGATGGAAAAGACTTGATTGGACGTTTGCTATGATCCTTTGGTTCGGCAAGAAAAAGAAAAAAGACAAATCTGGCGAAACACCTATCGAGCCTAACCCTCCGCAAGACGCGGGCATCGAACCAGCCACGCCTGAAGCTTCAGAACTTCCAAAAGTTGAAACGGCAGAGGATGTATTGAACGTTCTCGCAGAAGAAAAAGCTGCTGAGAAAAAAGGCCTATTTAGTGGCTTGTTTGGGTCCAAGAAAAAACAAGCTGAGGAAGAAGCACTCGACGCTGAAATCAAAGCAGATGTCGAAAACTATTTTAAAGACCCGTATGATGAAGACGTAATTGTCTCGGATGAGCCTTTTCGCGATGATATTGAAGACAAGCCTCAACAAGACGAAAAAACCCAACCACAGACTGATGCAGTAATAGAAGCTACACCTGTCGAAACTGTTACAGAGGGAGATTCTTCTGAACCAGTTGAAGATGCTCAACCGGAAACTGAGCTCACAACAACTTCAACAGTTGAGACTGAAACTTCTGTCGAGACTTCAGAAATCGAAGTGTTGGAAGAAACATCTGCTCCTTCTCAAGTTGAAGAAATAGAAACAACTATCGTTGAGCCTGAGCCTGAGCCTGAGCCTGAGCCTGAGCCTGAGCCTGAGCCTGAGCCTGAGCCTGAGCCTGA
>NZ_KB899546.1:189522-594522 GCF_000378345.1 Hirschia maritima DSM 19733
TGAGCCTGAGCCTGAGCCTGAGCCTGAGCCTGAGCCTGAGCCTGAGCCTGAGCCTGAGCCTGAGCCTGAAGAGCAAATCGTTTCAGGTGAAAATAACAAGCAGGAAAATACAGAAAACAGCGATAACCTTGATGTTTCTGCGACAAATGTAGATATATCATCATCGGATGAAGCCGTCTCAGTGGAAAGTCTACCATTTCAAACACTTGAAGAAGTGGCTCAAGAAAAAGCTGACACGGCGGCACCAAAGGAAGATGAAACATCCTCTCCTGAACCTATCGAAGAAGAACTAATCGCGGAAACCGAGATAGATGATCCAATAGCAGAAACCAAAACCACTGGTTTCTTCTCTCGGATGACACAAGGGCTCCGCCGCTCGTCGTCTAAGCTTGCTGATGGCATTACTTCAGTCTTTACGAAGAAGAAGCTTGATGACGATACATTGGAAGACCTAGAAGATCTTCTAATTTCTTCAGACTTGGGTACAAATGTTGCCATGCGGGTTTGCGACAACATTCGCAAAGATCGTTTTGATAAAGAAGTATCCAGTGAAGAGATCAAACAAGCTCTAGCATCTGAAATTGCTCAAGTACTTCAGCCTCGAGAAGAAGTGTTGGATTTATCTGAAGGTCCCTCTCCTCGTGTGGTTTTGTTTGTGGGTGTAAATGGATCGGGCAAAACCACCACGATTGGTAAAATAGCCAGCAAACTATCAGCGCAAGGTGCTGACCTTTTACTTGCCGCCGGTGACACATTCCGCGCTGCCGCAGTTGAGCAACTAAAGGTCTGGGCTGACCGCTCAAATTCTGGCTTCCTGTCTCGCCCAGATGGAGCTGATTCAGCAGGTCTCGCCTATGATGCAATTCAGCAAGCCAAACAAGAAAACCGAGATCTTGTTTTAATCGATACCGCAGGCAGGCTCCAAAATAGAACAGAGCTCATGGATGAATTGGCGAAAGTTGTCCGCGCCATCCGTAAAGTTGAACCAACTGCTCCTCATGATGTTATCTTAGTTCTGGATGCAACTGTTGGTCAAAATGCCCTGTCGCAAGTCGAAGCCTTTAAGCACACTGCAGGCGTAACAGGTCTGGTAATGACCAAGTTAGATGGGACTGCAAAAGGGGGCGTGCTCGTTGCAATTGCTGATAAACATGCAATTCCAATCCACTTTGTCGGTATCGGTGAAAAAGCAGAAGACCTTCACCCCTTCTCGGCTGATGCATTCGCCAATGCACTGGTAGGTCTGAGTGATGATGTAACGGGGGAATAGTGTCTCCGATACTCCTAGCAGTCTGTCTTGGCATTGGCGCTGCGATTACATTAGCAATAGCCAATGCATCAATAAAAGCATCTGGTGACGTGCTGATGTCTCGTGCGACTATGTCAGCCTCAGCCGCGCTACTCGTTTTACCTGCCGCATTTGTTGTGCCGTTACCCAATAAAGAGACATGGTTGATATTGCTTTTATCGATTCCTGCGCATGCGATCTACCAAACGACACTCGTACGCGCCTTAACACGCGGCGATTTATCGTTAGTTTTCCCAATAATGAGGGGTGGAGCGCCTCTCATAACTGCCTTGGTTGCGTTTTTTATTCTCCAAAATGAATACACAGCACTCTCAATTCTAGGGCTAATTATCGCCAGTATTTCAACCATCATTTTTGCGCTTCCCGATGGTAAAATTACTCAAGACCCAGAAAGACGAAAAACTGCTCTTCTATGGGCCATTGCGTGCAGCGCTTGTATAGCGATGTACAATATAATTGATGCTCAGGGAGTACGTGCCGCACCCTCTCCTTTCACTTTCATTGTTTGGTTATTCTTACTGGATGCACTCCCCATAAACGCTGCTGCAATTTGGGTGCGCCGCGGGTCATACATCTATTCCTGCAAACAAAAGTGGAAATATGGCTTAACCGCCGGTGCATGCTCGGTCATTTCTTTTGGAATGACCCTTTATGCTTTTAGCTTTGCTGATGTTACTTTTGTTTCAGCTCTGCGAGAAACATCTGTCGTATTTGCCGCAATAATAGGCTGGCGAATGCTGAAAGAAGGCTCCGGAATTAGAAGAATTTTAGCAGCCACTTCACTCGTCGTTGGATTGATTCTATTTCAAGTAGCTGGGTAAAGCTATTGTATTTGTTTCCTAAATTCTATAGCACAACACCATTGCTACCCATAATTCCCATAAGGACGAAGTAATAATCTAATGATCTGGCGCCACCTTTTCGGCTATCTACCAGTCAACATTGTCCACGGATTAGTCTCCTTTGGAACAGTGTTTGCCTACACGCGCCTTCTTGGGGATGAAGGTTATGGAAGCTATGCACTCGTACTCACGCTAATGTCAGCTTCACACACATTCACCCTCACGTGGACTGAAGCTTCTGCCTATCGGTTTGCCGGAGAAGCCCAAGCAAAAGGTGGAATGAATGATCACATTAGAACCTCTCTGGGGTTAGTTGGATTAAGCTTGATACCAGCTTTGCTTATTGTTGCATGTGGATGGCTATTCACAGGCAACAATCCCACAATGCAGATGGCGATAGTTTGGCTAGCTTTGTCACTGCCATGTATGTCCATTGTTAAACTTAGTCAGGAAATTCACAGAGCGCGCCAACAAGTTTCTAGATACGCAATTATTAGCATTCTAAACACTCTGGTCAGTTTTGCACTGGGTCTCTTTTTTGCTGCATTTACAAATGCTGGAGCTTCCGGACCTTTTATTGGGTTTGCAATCGGAGGCATTATCTTTGCGATTATCCAGGGACTTTATTTATTGAACCTGTCCAAAGGTGGAAAGTTTATCAAATCGAGAGCGGAGAACTATTTCAAATATGGAATGCCGCTCGCATTGGCGCTTCTCCTTGATATTGCACTAAGTACTGGCGACAGATTCCTAATTGCATATTTCCTAGACAATGCAGCTGTGGGTGCCTACGCCGCCGGTTATGGTGTTGCGGATCAGTCCATAAGATTACTGTGTATGTGGGGAGCCATGGCTGGTGCCCCTCTTCTCATGGAGGGTTTTGAAAAACACGGTATTGCAGGAGTAAGGGAACCCGGCCGCGCTCTTGTTCGTATGTTGATACTCATATCATTCCCAGCTGCAACCGGACTGGCTCTCGTTGCACAACCACTTGCTGACTTCATGATTGGTGAGGAACTAAGAGATCAGGCAAAACTCACAATCCCATGGATTGCAGTGGCAGGATTGCTCAATGGTTTGATCATCTATTATTTCTCAGAATCATTTCAGTTGGCAAAAAAGACTGCACTTAGAGCCGTCCTTATGCTAATTCCCGCAGTGTTCAATGTGATCTTGAATATAGTTTTACTGCCAAAAATTGGACTAATGGGAGCCGTTTATTCTACTGTTGCGGCTTACGCTATTGCTGTGATTATCATGGCAATAATTGGACGGAAATTCGTTCCGCTTCCAATCCCGTACAGAGCCATAGGTTTAACGAGCCTTGCGTGCCTATTGATGGCGGCTGTTGTACACATTTTACCATCATGGGGTGGTTTGCCAGAACTTATTCTCAAAGCGTTAGTAGGTGGAATCGTCTATATTATCGCTGCTGTTGCATTAAATGCAGGTGGCGCACGAGATTTAGTTCAACAAGTTACGGGTAGATATTCCTCCGAAACAGCAAGTGAAGGATAGACCTTCTTTCCTTTAACTGGCGACGAGACAAAGTATTTGATGACATCAGTGTAAATTTTAGCCATAAAGCAAAACATGACTGACACTGAAATTACAAATCAAAACGATACTGGTCCTTCAGAAGACACACCCAAAAAACCAACGTCCATATGGCGTGAACTGGGTCCTGTTTTATTATTTGTGGTCGTTTACAACGTCTCAAGACGTTTTCCTGATGATGGCAGCTTGTTTTCAAAAGAAACAGCCATCTATTGGAGTACGGGATCGTTTATGGTCGCTATCCTCGGTGTGATAAGTTGGGCTCTTTTTCAAAAAGAAAAACTCTCACCGATGCTGATTGTATCCGGTGTTATAGTCACAGTCTTTGGCGGGCTAACGATCTTCTTACAAAGCCCTGAATTTGCCTACTACAAACCAACCATCATCAATATGCTATTTGCTGGCCTGATATTTGGTGGTCTCGCTATAGGAAAAAACGTCTGGAAAATTGCGTTCCAACATGCGTTTAATTTGCCAGATTACGCTTGGAAAACATTCGCTATTCGATGGGGTCTATTCTACATATTCCTTGCAGCCCTCAATGAATTTTTGTGGCGCACACAAACAGAAGATTTTTGGGCCAACGCAAAATTGTTTTTGGTTATGCCTGCGACATTTTTATTTATGATCGCAAACATGCCTTATCTAGTAAAACATTCTCACGATGACATTCTTGGAACGCGTGATCAATCACAACAATAAGCCACTGTCATTGTTGAACTGAGATTAAAACCACAGTCAGTTCTTGGTTGTATTGGCGGTATTTAAAGTCTCTGAAAACTGACACGAAACCTTCATTTGCAATTTCGGTTTTCACTATGTAGTCAGACAACGGATGAAAGAACTTTCATTTTACCTTGTCTTTCAGAACGGTGGGGCTGATGTCTGAAAAAGAAGTAAAACCCGAAGAAGACTTTGCATTTAAGCTTAGTGAGTCTCCCGCTCATTTGCTACGCAGATCACAACAGTACGCGACTGAAATTTTCACTGACCTTGGAATGGCGGACAACGTCACTCTTCGCCAATCTGTTGTGTTAGCCGCTATTGCAGAAAAAGAAGGCCTTAGCCAATCAGAATTAGTGATAGCTACAGGTATTGATCGATCCACACTTGCAGACATGATAGCTCGCATGGAATCTCGCGGGCTAGTTAAACGAAAAGCCGCTGATGGCGATGCGAGAGCAAAATCTGTTTCGCTTACGACTTTGGGCAAAGACGCGCTAGAAGACGCAATGCCAGCAATGCAGAGAGTCGACAAAGCGCTTCTCTATTCTCTCCCTAAAAATAAACGAAAAGCATTTTTAACAATCCTAACCTTACTTGCGGCAGCAGCTGATGAGGATGATTTCGACCCTTTCAAGGAAAGTGGAAAGAGCAAGAAAAAAGACCGGAAGAAAAAGTCTAAAAAAAAACTGACTAACAAGGTAAAGAAGAAGAAATAGCGAAACTGATGGCACAGTCATCCGCAGTTTTGTCCTAATTTGATTTTAGGAACCTCAAACTATTCAATTTCGTTCTTCAAAGTCTTATATGCTTGTAGAAATTCTTTGGCATCCTCGGCATACAAGGGACCTCGATGTTGACGCACAATAACCCCTTTAGCATCGATTAAAAATGTCTCTGGCACTGAATTTATTCCTAACGCCAAACCGACCATTCCGTCCTTATCCAAGGGGACTGTCGTAAACGGGTTTCCATCTATAGCTAGCATAGATTTGATTGTGGATTCCTTATCCTTATAAGCAATTCCGACAATTGAGGCCTGTTCAGACATTTCCATCAATAGCGGGTGTTCCAACTTACATGGGGCACACCACGTCGCCCATAGATTGACAATTACCGGCTCGCCCAAATGATCCGATAATTTGTAATCAGCATGTTCAAGAGTAGGTAATTCTATTGCTGGGGCCGGCCTAACTTTCCCAACGAAAAGATCTGATTTGTCGGCATCGCCCACTTGTCCAAGTTTAACAATAGAAAGCGCAGCTAGGCCAACCAACAAAACAATGGGCAGGATGAAAAAAATCCGTTTCATATGTCCTCCTCAGCCTGAAGCCGTTCAAGTTTATTCTTTGAATTTTTCATGCGAATGGCAATGAAAGCAGTTAAGAAAACTATCAACGAAACAGTTATCGCATAAGCTGACCAGACATAAGGCGCGTACTTGTCCATCAGTCTTCATCCTCTTCTGCATATCGTCTTTGAATCAAAACCTCAGCACGGCGCGCATAAATTTCTGCGCGCATATTCATAATCACCAATGCCCCAAACAAAAGTCCATATCCTACCAACACCGTAAGAAGTGGACTTAAGAACGGCTCGGGTAATTCCGAATGAATAATTTCCGAAGGCTTGCTGAGCTTTTCTCGCCAGTCATCTGCCAATCGTATCGACGCTTTTTGATGCAATGTGGTCCACCATTCGACAGACCATTTAATAATCGGAATATTAACCGCCCCGACCATGCACAGAATTGCCGCTGCACGTGCTGCTTTCTGTTGGGTCTCAAAGGCAGACCAAATAGCCATATACCCCAGATACAAGAAAAACAGGATCAACACGGATGTAAGACGCGCATCCCATTCCCACCAAGTATCCCATATGGGCTTTCCCCATAAACTTCCTGTTATCAAACAGATAGCCGTAAACACAGTTCCGATAGGAGCAGCGGACTTTCCAGCAATATCTGCAAGAGCGTGCTTCCAAATTAAAGAAGAGATGCTTGCGCTGACCATAAAGGAATAAACGCCCATACACATCATTGCTGCAGGCACATGGATAAACATGATCCGCGCTGCATCGCCTTGACGGTAATCAGCTGGCGCAATGAAGAGCCCGATATAAATGCCAACTCCAAGGGTTATAACAGCCAAGCCCAACAGCACAGGTCCTACCCACCGTGTCGCATTCATAAATTTAAGTGGGTTCGCAAATGTAGAAATCATAATTTGCTGTTATCCCTAATCTAATGCCGTTTTCAATGCTGCACCCGAAGCAAAAGGCCCTAATGCAATTGCCACCAATGCACATGCACCACATAGCGCCATTGATCCAGTCCAATCTCTTCCTTCGGCTGCTGCATATAGAGCCGAAGCACCGAATATTGTCGCTGGAGCATAAAGTGGCAATGCGACAAGTGCGATCAATAATCCACCGCGCCTCACCCCCGCAGTCAATGCTGCTCCGATTGATCCGATAAAAAAGAAAGCAAGGCCGCCCAACAGAGATATGCCCAGCACGATCAACACTGCTTCGCCTGGCCCTTGGAGCATCACCCATAGAAGCGGTGCAACCAAAGCCAAAGGCAAGCCTGAAGCCATCCAGTGAGCCAATGTTTTGGACAAAGCAATACCGGTCATACTTGCCCCTGAAGACGCCAATACATCCAGAGTCCCATCCTCCAAATCGGCTTGAAACAATCGTTCCATGGGCAAAAGGCTTGCTAAAGCCAAAGAAATAAACAGAACACCTGGACCCGCTGCCTGTAGCAAATCAGTCGCTGGCCCCAAAGCTAGAGGAGTCAATGTTGCAGCACCAGCATAAAAACCTACAGGTAGCGCAGCTCCACCTCCACCAGACCAAGCCAACTTCAATTCGCGAAAAAACAAAGGTAGTAAAACGCCTTCAGCCATATTTTGTTTCTGCATCAGGCGTTTTCCAAAGAATTGGTGGGAATAGTTTTGATCTTTTTTGAAAATGGTTTCACTTCAATAACTTTAGCGTTCTCAAATCCATGACCATGCATTGCTGCAACCACGACTCCGCCTTCACTGGTATGTTTTGCAATCAGTTCTTTTACAATTTCCTGACCTTTGACATCAAGCGCAGCTAAAGGTTCGTCCAACAACCATATAGGGCGATATGTAATCAAAAGCCGTGCGAGCGAAAGTCGTCTTCTCTGCCCCGCTGATAAGCCACGCCCGGGTACATCACGTCGTTTCCATAGTCCAACTCGTTCCAGTGCAGGTCTGATTTCCGCTTTATCAGCTTGAAAAAACCTTGCCCAAAATATCATTTGATCTTCGACACTTTCTTGCGCCTTGATACCATCTTGATGGCCTAGGAAGTGGACAGGGAATTTCAATGACGAAACATCCCCTTCAATCTCATACTTAAGTGAACCACTTTCAGCGCGTGTCAGCCCTGCAAGAATACGCAAGAGAGTTGACTTTCCAGAACCATTTTCTCCGCGTAGCTCCAAAATATCGCCAGTGCTTGCTGAAAAAGACAGGTCCCGAAAAAGAGTGCGATAGCCCCGGCTTGCGCTAATTTTGCTGACGTTTAGCAAGTTAACCACTTTTTTCCAATCATTCCAATAATGTCTGCCCCAGACAAATTGCGATATCTTGTATGCTGGGTTAGTTTAAATACACATTATACCGTCGGGAAAGTAAAATCACCCGCGACCCTTTCTCCACTCCAATGGAAGGCTCTTTAAAAATGGTTTCTCTGAATAGTTTCAACGCACGCCGCGAACTTGATGTAAACGGAAAGACATACACTTACTACAGCCTACCTGATGCAGGGGAAAACGGTCTTGGTGATGTTTCCAAGCTACCCAACTCACTCAAAGTTTTACTAGAAAATCTCCTTCGCAATGAAGATGGAACAACAGTTACAGCAGATGACATCAAGGCCTTTGCTTCTTGGTTAACCGATAAAGGGACAGCCAAGCACGAAATCGCCTATCGTCCTGCCCGTGTTTTAATGCAGGACTTCACTGGTGTTCCTGCCGTCGTTGACCTAGCCGCCATGCGTGACGCTGCGAAAAACCTTGGTGCTGATCCATCAGCGATCAATCCACAAGTGCCTGTAGATCTAGTCATAGATCACTCTGTTATGGTTGATCATTTTGGAACATCTGACGCTTTTGAGGACAATGTAAAACGCGAATACCAACGCAATAAAGAGCGTTATGAATTTCTCAAATGGGGGCAATCTGCGTTTGAAAATTTCCGAGCAGTTCCTCCCGGAACAGGTATTTGCCATCAGGTGAACTTGGAATATTTAGCTCAAACTGTTTGGACCAAAGATGAGAATGGCGAAACGCTCGCTTACCCCGATACGTGTGTGGGAACTGACTCGCACACAACAATGATAAATGGATTATCCGTATTGGGTTGGGGCGTTGGCGGCATTGAAGCAGAAGCTGCTATGCTAGGCCAACCTGTATCCATGCTGATCCCAGAAGTTATAGGTTTCAGGCTAACTGGTGCTTTGCCGGAAGGCTGCACTGCGACTGATCTGGTACTAACTGTTGTTCAGATGCTCCGCGAAAAAGGCGTGGTAGGAAAATTTGTTGAGTTCTTCGGTCCAGGATTGGGTAATCTCTCACTCGAAGATGAAGCAACTATCGCAAACATGGCTCCGGAGTATGGAGCCACCTGCGGGTTCTTCCCTGTTGACGAAGAAACACTAGAATATCTTAAAACCACCAACCGGAATGCAGACCAGATTGCCCTAGTAGAAGCTTATACTAAAGCTCAAGGCATGTTCCGCGAAGATGGCGCTGAACCTGATTTCACTGATGTTTTAGAGCTCGATATCTCTACAGTTCAACCCTCTATTTCAGGTCCTAAACGCCCGCAGGACCGTATATTGCTAGAAGAAGCTTCAGATGCTTTTGCTTTTGCGCTGCACCAAGAATTCGATGAATTGGAACGAGCACACATCCGTTCTAAAGTAGAGGGTGAAGAATACTCCATTGGCCACGGAGATGTGGTTATTGCAGCAATCACGTCTTGTACAAATACATCAAATCCATCAGTTCTTATCGCAGCCGGATTAGTTGCGCGCAATGCTGTTAAACGTGGTCTAGAGGTGCAGCCTTGGGTTAAAACTTCTCTGGCCCCCGGATCGCAGGTCGTGACTGACTATCTGGAGAAAGCTGGTCTACAGGATGATTTGGATGCACTAGGATTCAATTTGGTGGGTTATGGATGTACCACATGTATCGGAAATTCAGGCCCACTACCTGATAAAATTTCTAAAGCGATCAACGCTGAAAACCTTGTCGCAACATCAGTACTCTCAGGTAATCGCAATTTCGAAGGCCGTATCAGCCCAGATGTACGCGCTAATTATCTAGCTTCCCCGCCATTAGTCGTTGCATACGCATTAGCTGGATCGATGAATGTAGATATTTCAAAGGATCCAATTGGTTATGACGATGACAATGAACCAGTCTACCTAAAAGACATTTGGCCAAGCTCAAAAGAGATCGCTGAAATCGTACGTGAATGTGTCACTACAGACATGTTTGATGAACGCTATGGAAATGTCTTCAAAGGCGATGAAGAATGGCAAAAAATACAAGTCTCTGGTGGTGAGACATATGATTGGCCAGAATCCACTTATGTTGCAAATCCTCCCTATTTCAACGGCATGACACTTACACCAGATGCTCCCAAAGATGTTAAAAATGCAGGGGTAATGGGCTTATTTGGCGGATCAATAACAACGGACCACATTTCACCGGCAGGAAATATTAAAGTCGATAGTCCTGCAGGACGTTATCTTAAAGATAAGAATGTTCCTGTGACAGAATTCAATTCTTATGGCTCACGTCGTGGAAACCATGAAGTCATGATGCGCGGAACATTTGCCAACATTCGTATAAAAAATCTAATGATCCCTGGCTCTGAAGGTGGAGTCACCAAGCATTTCCCATCTGGTGATGAAATGGACATTTATGATGCGTGCATGCGTTATAAAGAAGAAGGCAGAGAATTGGTGGTCTTCGCTGGCGAACTTTATGGAAACGGATCATCACGAGATTGGGCAGCAAAAGGTACGACATTGTTAGGTGTTCGAGCTGTCATCACGCAATCATTTGAACGCATCCACAGATCTAACCTTATCGGAATGGGCGTGTTGCCACTGCAATTCCAGGACGGTGAGAATTGGCAGGAATTGGGCATGAAAGGCGATGAAGAAGTTAGCATTGAAAACATTGCCGCAATCCAGCCACGAGAAACCGTTCCCGTAAGGATAAAATTTTCAGATGGAATTGAAAAAACGATTGATGCCCTTGTCCGCATTGATACCGAAAATGAATTAGAATATTTCAAACACGGTGGTATTTTACACTATGTATTGAGAAATTTATCAGATAATTCAAGTGCATAACAATTGGTTCAACATTACAAACTCCGTTAAACTGAACGGAGTTTGTAATACGTTTTGCGTCTCACTCCGTGCTCACATTGTCTTGATTGGCAAGTTTTGGTGCAATGCGGTATACAATGCCCATGATAATGAAAAAATTCCTCCCCCTCGCTTTGTCATTCAGCTTGCTGGCTGGCGCATCACAGAGCATTGCAGAAGATAAAAGTGTTGAGAAACAAGATACTGTTTCTGTTCAAGAAGAAACTCTGTCTCCGTTTGTAGAATTATACACAAGTCAATCTTGTCCTCGTTGTCCAAAAGCAAATGAACGGTTCAAAGAATTTGCTCTCGAACAAGATATCATTGCCGTAACTTTCCCAGTCGATATTTGGGATTATATGGGCTGGAAGGATACTTTTGCTCAGGAAGAATTTACGGCACGCCAAAAAGCAATAAATACACACATGGGCCGCCGAGGGCCTTATACGCCTCAAGCAGTATTCAATGGTGAAAAACACTGCTCTGCGGTGAAAAAGAAACCGATGGAGCGCCGCTTAAAAGACACTCGCAATGCTCGCGACGAAATCAAAGTTCAATATGATGGTGCAGAGCTTTCAATTGCAGGCAATGATAAACCCCTCGAAGTATGGATTGTGGACTACACACCTGGTGATACATTTGAAACACCCAAAAGTGGAAACAATTCAAATAAAACAATGCTATATCACAACCGCGCAATTGACCTAGCATCGGCTGGGACTGTAGAGAAATCAGGTGGTATTTTACAGGCAAATTGCCAAGATCATTGTGCAATTGTATTCCAAGAACCTGCTCATGGAAAAGTAATTGGGGCCATTAAATACCCCAATTCTTAAGCGAATAAATATAGTTGAAAGCTAGTCTTTTGGAGCGATTGCAATGTCTTCAATGGGGGTTGTCATAATATTGAAATCCATTCTAGAAATTTCAAATGCCCACCCTGCTACTTTATCTTCTATGTCTTGTAGCTGAGCTATAGTTGCATCGCGTTCTACTTCAATTGCACCTGAAAAAACCGCCCAGTATTTATCTTTATCTCGAAACAATTCTGCCTCAAGTACAAGACCAAGGTGAGTGATGGTTCTGTGAATCGCTACCGGATCACCTTCAATCTCGTCTCTCGGCACTACATCAATCGGGTCAAAACGCGATAAAGCTAAAGCAGGTGGATTAGGTGTGTAATCTGCTAATAGAAGTGCATCCTCGAACGGTTTATCTAACTCAAATCGTCCAGGTGCATCTAACTTTACACGAAGCGCATAAGACGTGCCGTCAGCAAATTCGACTTGGGCTTTCGCAATATCGCCGACACCTATATTGATGACATCAAGGTCTAGCCAACGGGTTAGGTTTTGCAAAGGTGGAAACACGCTAGCATTAACAGCCCATGTCTGCATTTCGTCTGGTTTTCGGATGTAGGGAGACCCATTTTTAAACCCTACAATCAAATCAACTAGCTTATCGTCTTCATAGTTTGAAACTTGCATCAAAGCGCCAGTTCCACCGGCATAAGGGTCACCTAATCCCAAACTATCGAATTTTTTAGGATCTAAGGTCATTTGGCGGTCAAACGTCATCGACGCCAAAGCTTCTGAAAGATTAGCTATCGCCTGGATACGTATGGGGTAGCGCCCACGTTCAGTTAAAAACCACTCCTGCCCATCACGCCTTAAATGATAAGAACCTTCTTGCGTTGTAACTTTAATTTCTTCGGCTGCTGTCACATCAGCTTCAAAAGCAGGAAGAACTACGGTGCCTTTTCGGTCTTCGAGCTTGTTTCTTGATAGATCCATTCCAGATAAAAATGACATACCAATTGCTAACGCAGCTAAAGCACTAGCACCAAGCAAGATACGAGAGCGTTTCTTCGCGATAGACATTAACGACTTCTCCCCTTGCTACGGTTTCTCCAGCCAACAACTCCAAATCCAATAAACATAATTAGAACCGGCGGAAGCCAAACATTAAACAAAGCCAAACGCCCTGCTAATTGATCGATATCAATCCTGAACTCTCGTTCTATTTCTCGTAAACGTCGGCGTATCTCAACAGCTTCTGCTCTGAATCGTGCCAATTCCTCAGCTTCCGCCTGATCGACATCACCCAAACTAGACGTGTTGGAAAGTAGTCCTCCCCCTGCTCCAGCGGCACGCAATTCATCTAAGCGAGATTCGGTTTGACGAAGACGAATTTGCAAAATCTCTTGCTCTTCATACAAGCGTTCACGAGCGGAAGCTCGCATTTCATCCACGCGCGTCATAGGCCGCGCTGAAGGTGCACGAGAACGCAAATTTACAAGCGCATCTGAGCCAGAAAGATTGTCCATTGCATTTAGAATAAACGCTGCATTGTCAGCGACTGGAGCTCCACCATTTGGGCTAACATAGAAAGAGTCATCAAATATATCTGCATCAGATATCATAATGATATCAACAGACTGAGGCGATTTTTCAATATGGGGGTATTGAGTTTCTGGATCATTGGCTAGCGCAGCTAGCACTGGATCTCTGGGAATTACTAATGGTGGAATTTGATCCGTGAAACGTGAAGATAACGCACCTGTCAATCGCCCTGCCAATATTTGAGAAGTCCCCAATGCCGAGTAATTATTGAGAAGCTCGCGAGGCGTAACTTCGCGACCAGCTAATTGAGAGTTGATCATCATGGACTCTTTTGAAGTCCAGATAAGAGGCGTGAACTCAACTCCCGTTGAAGGGGTTACAACCAAAGATCCCACTGCCCCGAAATTTATCGCACGCGTTAAATCCGCTGTTACAGGATCATCATCAGACATGTTTGATCTTGGCGGTGCAATAAACAAAGGCTGTGCTTCCACAAACCTTCGTCCCTCTTCTATACGTTCGACTGGCAAACCAATTTCACGGTCAATCACAACTTCATCGACCGGGGAAAGCCCAAGCATAGTTTCTACTCGGCCCAATGATGACGACAATTGAGCGCGACGACCACGCTCTGCAATAGCTGCTTTAGAAGTTGGATCCAAAGCAATCACAGCTCGCCCTATTCTAAGTAAACCTTGCTCGATAAGGTATTGCTGACGCGGTGAAAGCTTGGGCGGGTGCACAATCATTAGTGCATCCAAATTTTTGGGTAGTGCTACAAAATCTGGTTCAATTTGCACGATTTCAAAGCTGCGGGCCAATTCACGCAAAACATAGTAATCACGCGGAGATTGCCCCGTTCCCGTTAGACTTGTTAAGCTTGTTAAAACCCCAATTCGTGCAGGCGTTGGATCGTCCAATTGGGAGATAAGTTTTACCAAGTCATACTCAAGTAGCGCCTCTCTTTCAGGCGCAAGATATGGTATGACTATCTGATCATCCACAGAGTTTCTGCCAACAATGGCAAGGTATAGTGGGTCACCTGAATCCGTCTGTGTCGATTGTACACCCGCATCAATTAAACGCTCTTCCTCATCAGAAAAAGCTTCAGGATCAATCTCTTTGACAATCACGTCTCCATCTGATCGAGCAGAGATTTCCGCAAGCAATTCCCTTACACGGGCACCATAAGCTCGAATGGCTGGATAATCAGCTGCTAGACGGCGTGAGTACACGAATTGCAATTCAACAGGCTCAGCAAGAGAAGAAGCAACTTCCTCAGCGGCGTCAGACAGAGTGAATAGACGGTTTTCGGTCATATCTAGGCGCGCGCCAGATAGCCAATTTTGGGATGTTATATTCAGGCCGCCAAATATGATGACAGCCAGTGCAGTCATGATAATTGTAAATTTTTTGGTGCTCATCTAGCTGGCCCTCCGGCTAGCAATCCAGAGAGTATTCAATACCAGCCACAAAATGATGAACCCAGAATAGAACAATAGCGCACGCAGCTCTAACACACCGCGTTGTGCTGCCTCAAAATGCGTAAGGAAAGAAAAGCTCCTCGCGTTTTCTGCTACGCCAGCACCAAATAATTCAGCCAATCCAGACGCAACCAAAGGTAAGCCCATTGCCGTAAAAACAAACCCGATTGTCACTGCCATCACGAATGCGACGACTTGATTGCCAGCAAGAGCGGACATTGCCGAACTCAACGCAATATAGCCTCCTGCCATCATAAAGCTCATAAGGTAGGCCAGAATGATAGCGGTATTGTCCGGTGAACCGAGATAATTAACTGTTACCCACATCGGAAAGGTCAATAAAAGCGCTATACCAGCCACACTCCATGCCGCCAGAAACTTACCTATCGCAAGGGACCAAATAGGCGCAGGCAGCGTTAGCAATAGTTCCAAAGTGCCTGACCGAATCTCCTCTGCCCACAATCGCATTGTTACTGCTGGCAAGAACACAAGATAGAGCCAAGGGTGAAAGAAAAAGAACGGCGCTAAATCTGCACGGTTTGTATCAAAAAAGCGGCCAATTTCAAAAGTGAATGCACCCAATGCCAATAAGAAAACAGCAATGAAAACGTAAGCTAATGGCGTAAAAAAATAAGCCCTTAACTCGCGTGCAAAAACAGAAGAAACAGCTGCAATTGCCGCCCGCCGCCGCGAACTTCGGCTCATGTGTGCATGCACTTCTTCTGCGGTATCTGAGGTGGAAGAGTTTTCGATGTTCATGCTTGCTCACCTTCTTCATGCGTTAAAAGTGAAAAAGCATCCTCCAAATTGTGTGAAACTGAATTATCCACGAGTCCCGCTGGAGTATCATCAGCCACGATCTTACCTCCATCGATAACGACAGCCCGTGAACACATCGCCTGAACCTCATCCAATTGATGAGTGGAAATCAAGATAGCCTTTTCCTTCGACATACGGTCAATCAAGCTACGCACAGCTCGTTTTTGATTGGGATCTAGTCCATCAGTTGGCTCATCCAATACTAATACAGGCGGATCGTGAATTATTGCACCGGCTAGCCCAACACGCCGCTTATACCCTTTTGACAAGGTATCAATGGACCGATCAATCACTGTTTCGATACGCGCATCAGCGATGACACGATCTAAGGCCCACCTGGTTTGAGAAGCAGAAAGTCCGTGCGTACCGGCTAAAAATGTCAAGAAACCACGCGCCGTCAAATCTCCATACAGCGGCGCTCCTTCAGCCAAATAGCCGAGCGCTATTTGCGCATTTTCTCTTTCTTGCCGAATAGATGCCCCTGCAATAAACGCGTCCCCACTGTCGGGTTCAAGATATCCAGACACCATGCGCATTGTTGTAGATTTCCCAGCTCCGTTTGGTCCGAGAAACGCAACAACCTCACCTTTTTGAACGGTGAACGAAATGCCTCTAACAGCGTGCTTTTTGCTCGCACCTACGCCATATGCTTTTGCTAGACGATCAATCTTCAACAAACTCAAAGATAGTCTCCGACTTTTGTGCTGAACCCAAATCGATTCACTGAAGATGTATTGATACATTGCGTCGAGCATTAAGCAAAGAATTGCTTGCACAACATCACATTAAAAATCATTTCAATGCGCTAAAAAAGAAAGCAAATTGTGGGGGGGGTTTAGGTTGTCGGGCAGACTTGGAACGATTGGCCACGGGGGGCTGGGGGGCTGTTGGGTCCGAGACCGTTTACTTCTCAGCCTGTCCGACATGGTTAATTTGGGGTGAATCATGTGATTTGAAAAGGGGGGAGATGCCAAAAAAACTGTAAAAACTGAATTTATCTGGTTAATTCGATGTCATGATCGTTAATTCAACAGTATTTCACTTTACGAAAACTTGAAACCTTACATTTCGAAAAGAAAAAGCCCCGATCCATAAGACCGAGGCTTTGACGAATTCAAATTAAGTTTAAACCGGAAACTTAATCGTCACCACCTGACATAAGCGCCAGAATAAACTGGAACAGGTTGATGAAATTTAGGTAGAGGCTAAGTGCACCATAGTTTGTTGCAACAGCCATCGAACGAGATTCACCACCTAAGGCATAATATGTGTGCTTCAAACGCTGAGTGTCATACGCCGTTAGGCCTGAGAAAATCAGAACACCACCGACAGAAATAATGAATTCCATCATACTGGATTTCATAAACATGTTCACAACACCCGCAATGATCAGACCGATTAGCCCCATTATCAGAAATGTTCCGAACCCTGAGAGATCTTTTTTCGTGGTATAACCAAACAGGCTAAGCCCACCAAAGGCTGCTGCTGTTACGAAAAATGCTTTACCGATTGTCAGGAAGTCTACGCCAGCACCAACGCGAGCCGCAAGAACCCAATAACCAAGACTTGCACCAAGAAGTGATACGACGGACCAGTAGATGATCCCGGAGGCCATTGGCGAAGGATTGCGCATCACAAATGATGAAACAAGCAAAATTCCAATCGGGCCAAACATAACCACGAATTTCAGCGGTGTACCAAACACAAGCGCTGTAACGGGCGCTACGGAACCGACAACATATGCAATCACTGCAGACAGCACCAACCCAAGCGCCATCTTGTTGTAGATGCCGAGCATAAAGCTACGCAGGCCCGCATCCACGGACATATCAGCAGAACCGACACCTGCATTTTGTGAATATTGATAGTTCGACATTGAACACCTTTTGTCTAAGTTGAAGACGTTAGAAACTTATAATTGTTCTGAATATAGGAAAGATTGAGGCAATTTTCCAGAAAAATCGGAGATTCTCACCTAAAATTACTTTGTCTTCCCAACATTCGATTTCAAATTGGTTTTAGACCTGATAGAATTTACCAAGAATTAAATTTAAACTCCTGCCTTTCGTGCAGAAACATATATGTCTTACCGATTATTTGCAGCCTTACCGATTCCCGAAGATATATGCGATATGCTCAAATCCATGCAAAATGGATTGAGTGGCGCAAACTGGCGAAATAGAGAAAATTTTCATCTCACACTCAGCTATTATGGCGATGTATCAGGAAATACAGCTCATGATTTGGATGCAATCCTTGCAAATATAAACATTGCCCCAATTAAAATGAGCCTTAAAGATGTCGGCCAATTTGGCGGCTTCGAACCTCACACACTTTGGGCTGGCATTTCGCCAAATGAGAATATTTTAAGGTTAGCTAAAAAATGCAAGCGCCCAAACCGTGAGCTTCACTTGCATCATGACAAACACAATTACACACCTCATGTGACGCTTGCATACCTAAACGGCATATCTTCGGAAGCTGTCAGCGAATACCTTCAGCGCCATTCCATGTTTGAAACGCCCGAATTTACCATCGACCGTTTCGCTCTGTATTCTTCGCACCCGGGCAAATACCAAAGCCACTATGAAGAAGAAGCTTCATATCCTCTTATGGGGTAACAGCTGGAAAATAACAGTTGTTATAGATACTTGCCTTATTTCTATCATGGTTAAAGGAAAGAAATTAGTCTAAAAGGCAATTTGCAACTGAGGGGTAAGTGCGACATGATATTTATAAATAAAGTAATTCAATCATTGAAATTATCCGTATTTCAAATACTTACACTAAGCTTCGCTTTTCTTACCGCAACTATGGTTCCTAATTATGCACAAGCCCAAGTAAAGGCCATTGGAAGCTTCAAGGATTGGCAAGTCTTTACCCAAAATATTGAAGGCGATCTTGTTTGTTTTGCAGCAACGGCCGCAAATGACAAAGCCCCTAAAGATGTTACGCATGGCGACATTCATTTTTTTGTAGCAAATTGGAAGTCAGGCGTTAGCAAAGGCCAACCTAGCTTGAAAGTTGGTTACGAATTGCGTGGAGATCTGCCTCCTCAAGTCATTATTGGACGTCAAAAATGGCGGATGTATACAGCCGGCAATGAAGGTTTTTTAGAAGACAAAGATGAGAATGGTGTCGTTAGAGCGCTGAAAAGAGGATCCACTTTACGCGTCGAAGCAGTTTCGGCACGCAACACGCGGACTGCCTACCACTTCTCCCTTAAAGGTTCATCTGCAGCGATTGACCGTGCAGCCGCAGCTTGCCGCTAAAATTGTATCAACATCAAAAAATTTGATTGTTACGCTCAAAAATGCGCAAATGCTCATGTGTAATAGCTTCGCTGAACAATCCTGATAAGCGCTGACGCCCACATTCAGAGGATTTTATGATCATTTCACATTTGATAACCATCATTGCGTGGCTCATTTTTGGAATGGCCAGCGCGAGCTTTGCAACGTCTCTAGGCTCACTACAATCGCTTCCATCATTCCTAAACGTGGCTTTGGAATATTGGCAGGGCTATATTCATGAGCCTATCTACAAAGCAATTGCCGTAAAATTCGAATTTCTAATCGACTTTATAATAGCGAGTGCAGTCGTTTTACATTCTCTGATTCGACAAAAATCTCGATTAAACCGATCCCACAAAGACCTAGCGATAGCATTGTCTCAAAAATCTCAAGCAATTGAATCTTTAGGTATTCCACTCAATCTTTCAGATACAAAAGCGATAAACAGATTAATTGATCGCGTAAAAACCGAAGGCATTGAAACAGACTCAGAAAACCTTCCAAGATCAAATTGGTTTTTCACAGCTCAAAGCTCATTGATGATCGCTATATTCTTTTCGGGTTCCATCTGGCTTTTCATACGACAAGTGATATATTGATTACGTTGTCATAATTCTAATGTGAGTAATCAAAATGAAGTTTGTTATAGTCGCTTTTGCCTTATTAATTTCTGCATGTGCTCACACAAGTCAAAGTCAGCCTATCAACAGTGCTGACACCTCAATTTTACTAACACATAGCGTATTTTTTAAGCTAGAAAACAATGATGAAGCTTCAATTCTCGAGCTAACAGAAGCTTGCAATAAATATCTCAAGCCACATGAAGGTATTGAATATTTTGCAGTTGGACCTCGTGCCATTGATAAGAAACGCGACGTAAATGATCAAAATTTTGATGTCGCACTCATTATAATATTCAAAGATGTCGCCTCTCACGACGCATATCAAACTAGTGAGAAACACTTGAAGTTCATTGAACTTTACAAAGATAACTGGAAAAACGTCCGCGTATTTGATGGCGTTTCATAGGTCCATTTCAGTCCCTCACCTTAAGAATACGTGACGACCGGCCAATTTCACGTTATAAGCGCCGCTATGTCCACAGAACTTGATCTATCTCGCCGTCCAGCAAAAACTGCTGAGACTGGCCCAGTAAACCTTTCCGGCTTGTCGCTTGTAAAGCTACGTGAACGCATGGAAGAGCTTGGTATTGATAAAAAGAAGGCCAAAATGCGGGCCAAACAAATATCTCACTGGATGCACAATTTTGGTGTGACAGATTTTGATGGCATGACCAATATTGCCAAAGACATGCGCGCCAAACTCGAACAAAATCATATAGTTGCTCGACCAGAAATCACCGAACACAAAGTATCTGTCGATGGGACTCAAAAATGGCTTTCCAAATTTGGACCCGGTATTGAAGCAGAAAGCGTTTTTATTCCTGATGTCGCAAGATCAGGTGCTTTATGTGTGTCTTCGCAAGTGGGTTGTACGCTCAGCTGTACTTTCTGCCACACCGGCACCCAAAAAATGGTGCGCAATCTGACAGCACAGGAAATTGTAGCTCAAGTTCTTGTAGCTCGGGACACATTGCAGGAATGGCCCACCCCTTCTGAAAACAGAAAACTGACCAACATTGTCTTCATGGGAATGGGTGAACCCCTTTATAATCTCGACAATGTAGTAGAAGCCATCGATACGATTTCAGACTGTGAAGGAATCTCTATTGGTCGCCGCCGCATAACAGTATCTACAGCCGGCGTTGCACCGAAAATTCCGGAACTTGGTGCCCGCACAAACGCAATGTTGGCAATCTCTCTACACGCCACAAATGATGACTTACGAGACGAAATTGTACCGATAAATAAAAAGTACAATCTTGAGTGCCTATTTGACGCGATACGTTCATACCCTGACCTTAGTAATTCTAAACGCGTTACCTTTGAGTACGTTATGCTTAAGGGTGTAAATGACAGTCTTTCTGAAGCTGTAGATTTGATAAAACTGCTAAAAGGCATGCCAGCAAAAATCAATTTGATTCCATTCAATGAATGGCCTGGATCTCCCTACAAGTGCTCTGATTGGGAAACAATTGAAGCATTTGCTGAAGTCCTAAATAGAGCTGGGCTGTCTGCCCCTATCCGCACACCAAGAGGTAGGGATATTTTTGCTGCATGTGGGCAGTTGAAATCAGAAAGTGTTAAAAAGCGCGCAAGTGAAGCGCTGAAAGAGAAACTAGCGAAAAAAGAAGACCCTGCGGGTTAGCGTAGTCGCTCGCCCAAATATCGAAATCTGTAGCCCAAACGCAAAAACGGCGGATGCTTTCATGTAGAAAACTCCCGCCGTCATCACAATCTACTCATACTCTACTGAGTATATATATACACTAAAAAGTGTTTACAGAATATGAACAGTGACCCAAAAATCACTAACAAGCATTAATTTTTGTTGAGAAATGGCCAAAATTAACCCTGAAAAACGCTTTTAAGCAGCGCTAAGGGGAGAAACCAAACCAAATCTAGAAAAAATCCATCACACGCGAATCATTTTCTAGAATGTTCAATCTCTCCTCTATAGCTGCCATGCGACCCGAAATCTCTTTGCCTTAAATATTCTAGCTTGATTTAAGCCTAATCGTTTTCAATTGATAATTACTCTAAATGAACGGAAATTTTCACGGCTCTTTGGAAACCTTTCTTTTTCCTTAACTCGCTTTAAGCATAAATTTTCAGTTCAATGAAAAGACAAAAGGTGACGGGTCAATCGGATTTGTGTACCTCGGTAGGCAGACGCGTTTATGAGGAAAATATCACGATGGAGAATCTGGTCGGAGTATTTAGCGGAGCCGCTGCCGCTTGTGCAGGTGGTGCAGCTGCATCGGGTTGGACAGTCGCAGTTATTGTTTCCAACATCGCTTTTGATGGCTTGGATTATAATCGTGCCGACAGAATGTTAAGACGGTCCCTCCTCGTTTCATCAAACTTTCAAGCTATTCTTCTGGGGTGTGCTGCGGTGTTTGCATTGCTATCAGGATCAGTGATTGCTTTTGTGACGTGTTTGATTACAGCGCTTGGGTTTCTGTCAAATGTCTGGACATTGGCTCCAAGAAAAGGTCCTCGCGTCACCGGCATGAGAGAAAACCGAAAAGGCAAACGCATAATTGCGGTCGCCCTTACTCTCATCCAAACAGGATTTGCAACATTAGGAGCTTTTCTCGCTGCGGTGGGGATTTAAGCCTTCAAGCTTGTAATTAAATTGAGAATTAAGACAAAAAGCTCTCATCAAGTGCTAACAAAACCTTGACCAATGGCCGTACCACCGTTTCATTAGCCGCAACAAAAAATTCAATTCAATTTCGCTATCAGCGAAAATATTCAAGAGGGTTTCATGAAGGCTGCAATAGAATCCTTTGTATCAGGTTTTCCTGATTTTCTAATCTATGCTGGAACAGCAGGCGCATTATTACTATTTGCTTGTACATTCTACATTCTTCTAACCCCTCAAAAAGAAATGGCATTGCTAAAGTCTGGAAATGCGTCAGCAGGACTAGCTTTGGCAGGGGTAATCATTGGTTTGGCAATTCCAATTGCCTCATGCCTAGCTTCTTCGGTCTCTCTAGCTGACTTGATTATCTGGGGAATAGTTTCTCTACTCATTCAGATTTTGGCATTCAGATTTGTTGATCTTATCCTTAGAGATCTTCCAAAACGAATTGAAAATGATGAAGCTGGAGCGGCAATTCTGCTAATCGCTGTGAAGATCGCATCTGCAATGATTATCGCCTCAGCGTTATGGGATCCAAACGTAGCTCGTTTGTAATTCAAAAGGAAAGTGCACCACGAGAGTAGTTGATTATGCGAATTCCTGATTGGATTGTTTTATTTGCAGTATTGGGTGTCATTTTGTGGGCACTCTTTTCTGGTGCACGCGATAAAGCCGATGCGCCAGAAGTGCCGCCAACTGAAATGTATGGAGCGAATGACGCACTATTGCCTCAAGCACACCCATTTGACGAAGAAATACTCGTTCAAATAGGAGAAGCTGCTGACAACATTGGAACAGCTTTCGCAATCGATCAAAAAGGTCTGTGGATGACCGCGAGACACGTCGTCGATAGTTGTGAAAACGTTGGGTTGATGTATGGAGGCGGACGGGTAATGCCCGTTTTAGAAGTCACCAAATCCGATGAATCAGATATTGCAATTCTCAATACAAAACACGCCCCCAAAAGCCTAGCGATCAACGCTTCTGAAAAATTAAAATTGAATCAAGCTGGTTTTCATATTGGATATCCCCAAGGTGTTCCCGGTGAGGTTTCCTCACGTTTGCTATCCCGCTCGCGATTGATAACACGTGGTCGATATCGCAATGAAGAACCCGTCCTCACATGGGCAGAAATGGGACGCACGAGGGGCTTAAAAGGCTCATTAGCTGGAATTAGTGGCGGGCCAGTTTTTGATGTAAATGGCCGAATTATCGGTGTTACAGTTGCAGAAAGCCCGCGTCGCGGCCGGATATACACCGCTGCACCAGAATCCCTTGCGCGTGCCCTAAATGACAATCAGGTCGTGGCCTCAACAGAAAACGGGTTTGATGTAGGAACCGGCTCTTATGGAAAAGAAGCAGATCGCCTGCGCAGAGAGCTGTCTGTAGTAAAAGTCATCTGCCAAGCAAAATCAAACTAATCGCATAGGACCAAAATGAATTCACCCATCCCCTTCGCTGATCGCCTTATGAAGGCCACCTTACAGCTTGGCCCACTTTGTGTTGGCGTTGATCCTCATTGGGGACGTATTCCCTCTATGTTTGGGCCCGATAACAGCTCAGAAGCGGTCAAAAATTGGGGGAAAGCGATCATCGCTCGCTGTGAAGGTAAGGTGGCAATGGTCAAGCCTCAAGCCGGGTTGTTTGAACGCTGGGGATCAAAAGGCGTCGCAGCGCTAGAGAGCGTTTGCCAATCAGCACAAGATGCAAACCTTCTTGTTATGATGGATGCCAAACGCGGTGACATCGGTTCCACTGCTGTCGGATACGCGGAAGCTTATCTCGGTGCCCAAGCTTACGCTCCATCCGATGCTATCACGGTCAATCCGTATATGGGTTTAGATACACTGGAACCATTTGTAGAAGTTGCTCAACGCGAAGGCAAAGGAATTGCTGTACTTGCACGCACTTCAAATCCGGGTTCGTCAGATTTTCAAGCTAAGGATCTAGAAGGTGTCCCTCTCTTTATGAGAGTAGCTGAATCCTTAAACCCGCTGGCGGAACGCCTCCAAGGTAATAACACGCAATGGTCCGGCCTTATGCTAGTTGCTGGGGCCACAGGTCCTGAAGAAGCAAAAAAACTCCGCAAAGCCGCTCCGATATGTCCTTTCCTCGTGCCAGGGTATGGCGCACAAGGGGCTGGTGCCAGCGAGGCAGTTGCAGGATTTGTCAACAGTCCTAATGGCTTGGTTGGTGGCTTGGTCAATGCGTCTCGCTCCATCACCTTTCCTGAAGCAACGCAAAATGCCTCAACTGCTAAAGAATGGGATCAAGCAGTTGATGAAGCCATCAAAGCAGCCCAAACTGACTTACTAAGCGCAGTACATAAAGAGGTTTAACTGAAAGGGCAGAAACATTTTGAAGGCCCTTAGAAAATCCATCGCATTCACATGCATTCTTGTCGCATGGCCATTATTAGCGGCAGGATATCTTCTGCCTTTGGTGAAGCTAACCAAGCTCAAATTTTTCTCTGAAACGCCTTCCCTGTTATCTGTGATAGCAGGCTTATCAAATGAAAAAGACTATTTTCTTGCCGGAATACTCGTTGTTTTTACTTTGTTTTTCCCAATTACAAAATTAACTTTGCTCTCGAGCATCGCCATATCTTCTAGCGAAGCCAATTCCCCCATCGCTAGGCTACTCGCTCGACTGGGCAAATGGTCCATGCTTGATGTCATGATTTTGGCCATAGGGGTCTATGCCGCCCATCAATCAGGATTTGCCGCAGCAGCAAGCCAGGTTGGGGCATGGTGTTTTACAGCAAGTATTCTTCTGACCGCAATTGCCGCCGAATTATTGCCAACACATAAAAAAGCAGCCGCCCCATCACAAGAACCAGCTGCTTCAAAACAATAGATATTGCACTAGATTATGCAGGAGGGTTAAACACCCAATTGTAAGCCCGCACATCAGAAGAACAGAACAATCCTGCCTTAGAATATGGATCATTTGCGACTATTTCATGCGCATCGTCTATGCTGTCGACTTCAATAACCATCAAAGTGCCCGCAACAGTTTCACCATCATTCGCCATGACTGGGCCAGCGATCTTCACTTTATCGCCAAGTCTACGAAGGTATTCTAAGTGTGCTGGACGTGTTTCGGCTCGAATAGTCGGGCCATCGGGACGGCGATCCATCGCGTAAATTGAAAAATAAGCCATTGAATTCCTCCAATCCTAAACTTCGGCCTTAAACGGTCGCTTCAAAAGAGCCTCAATACCTTGAGAAAGTGTTATTCGCTCAGCGACAATCTCCGCCACAGTCTCACAAATTGGCATTTCAACATTTAAATTCTTTGCCAACTGAGCGATTGCCGGCGCAGTAGCCACACCTTCTGTTACCGCCGTACGAGACCCAAGTACTTCTGCAACTGTCTGCCCCTGCCCTAAAGCATAACCAAAACTCATATTGCGAGACTGGGTGGAGGAGCAAGTCAGCACTAGATCACCAAGGCCGCACAGACCTTTCAACGTCTCTGCATTCCCGCCCATAGCAACGCCCAAACGAGTAAGCTCCGCAAACCCACGAGAAATAAGCGCAGCATGTGCAGATTTTCCCAGACCCTTACCTTCTACGATACCACATGCAATGGCGAGCACATTCTTCACGGCTCCCCCTGCTTCAGCTCCCATCAAGTCAGTCGATAAATAAGGACGAAACTCTGGACGACCAATTGCGGACATCCAGCGCTCCCCTTCTTCTTGCTCTGCTGAAGCTAAAGTCACCGCGGTGGGTAAACCAAGTGCCACATCTTTCGCAAATGAAGGGCCCGACAATACCGATGCGGTTGAACCCGGAATGCTCTCTTCCAATACATCCGTCATCATTTTCAAGGATTTCGTTTCAAACCCTTTAGAACAAAGCATAACGGATACACCGTCTTTTGCAGTCTTCGATAATTCTTCAAGGCTACCACGCATAAATTGGGCTGGTGTAACCGCCATTATCGCATCACAGTTTGAAATTTCCGCCATATCAGTTGTCGCGCGAATACCTGATACATCAACATCGGGAAGATATTTAGGGTTTGTTTGAGTGTTGTTGATTGCATCCACAACTTCACTCTCAAATCCCCAGAGAACAACCTTACGACCGGCCAGTTTTGCATTAATTGCAAGCGCTGTTCCCCAAGCACCTACTCCAATTACACCAATGGTTTCAAAACTCACGACCACTCCAATTCATATCGCTGCGCATTAAGTGCGATTCATCATACTCAATCATATGGATTTTTAATGGCGCATAGGCAAGCATCAAAGCACAACGCTAAGCTTTTGCACCGCGACGCCCACCGCCATAAGCGGGAGAAGCACTTGCTGCGGCGCTGTCTAGCGGCCAACGGGCTCGGGCATTCACATCCAAATCATCAAATTGACGACGTTCAAATTTCTCTAGCCCAACCAGCGCAATCATAGCCGCATTATCAGTGCACCATTTCATTGGAGGAGAAGCAAATGTAAAGCCCTCTTGCGCTGCTGATATTTCCAATCGCGCGCGCAGAGACTTGTTTGCAGCAACGCCCCCAGCGACTACAAACTGACAAACTTCGCTACCTAAGCGTTCTTTATACAAACGCATGGCTTGTTCTGATCGTTTTGCTAAAATATCAGCAACAGCCAGCTGAAAACTTGCGCATATGTCCGCTTTACGTTGATCGTTTATTGGCTCAAGTTCAACAGCTCGTCTGACCGCCGTTTTCAAACCAGCAAACGACATATCCAATGTGTCTTTTTTCTTCAGCAATGGACGCGGTAGATCAACAGCGTTTTTATCACCTTTTTCAGACCATCGTTCTACTGCCGGTCCGCCGGGAAACCCTAATCCCATCAACTTTGCGGTCTTATCAAAAGCTTCACCAGGAGCATCATCGATTGTGGAACCCAAGCGCTCATACTCACCAAGATTTTTAACCAGTAAAAATTGGCAATGCCCCCCAGAAACAAGCAAAAGCAGATAGGGAAATTCAATCTTACCTGTAAGTCGAGGAGATAAAGCGTGGCCCTCTAAATGATTGACCGCCATAAATGGAATATCTTGTGCCAGTGAGATTGCTTTACCTGTCATAAGTCCCACGAGAACGCCGCCAATCAATCCTGGTCCCGAAGTCGCCGCGACACCGCCAATCTCATTCCAGCTGACTTTTGCTTCGTCCATCACCTCTTTTACTAGGCCGTCCATGCGTTCAACATGGGCTCGCGCAGCAATTTCTGGAACAACCCCACCGAACGCCTCATGCTTGTCATCTTGACTCGCTATACGTTCAGAAAGCACCTCAACATTTCCATCATCCAAACGGCGCACTAAAGCAGCGGCTGTTTCGTCGCAGCTGGATTCAAGACCAAGTATTATAGAAGGTTCAGGCATTTTTAGTGTATCTTGCGTCATGTTGGTCGCGCTTGTACTCCTCAATAGGAACAATACCAAGCAAATCATGGCAATTGTCGTTGAAAAACATAGAAAACCGGAGATATCACGTCCGTGAACACACAGTCTGCTACTTCTTCTTCATCAGAGAATTCATTATCTGGTGCTCAAATCGTCAAGATAGGCGCACGTGGGTCTCCCCTAGCGGTGCAACAAGCCGAAGATTTTGCAGCTCGTTTTAAAGAAATTGCTGGAAAAAATGTTAAGATAGAAATCCTGACATTCACCACGTCTGGGGACCAATTGCTGGACAAACGATTACAAGATGCAGGAGGTAAAGGGTTATTCACACGCGAACTCGATATAGCTCAACTGACAGGTCGCGTTGATATTGTTGTGCATTCACTAAAGGATGTTCCAACTGTTTTGCCTGAAGGCCTAAAAATGGGTTGCTACCTGCCAAGAGAAGACCCCAGAGATGCACTGTTCGGCGAAGTTGGCAAAATTGAGGACCTACCCCAAGGAGCCAAGCTTGGAACTGCAAGTTTACGGCGCGGTGCACAAGCCCTCGCATTGAGGCCCGATCTGGAAATCGTCATGTTTAGAGGCAATGTGCAGACTCGGTTGAGAAAACTGCAAGAAGGCCTAGCCGACGCAACCTTGTTGGCAGCAGCAGGCTTAAACCGTTTGGGCATGATCGACAAAGCAGCAGGTATTATTCCCCAAAGCACAATGCTACCTGCCTGCGGACAGGGAATTGTCTGCGCAACACTGCGCGAGGATGCTCCCAACTGGCTTGAAGAGGTCTGCAAAAAGATTGATGTTCAAAAATCTCGGATCGCTGCAACTGCCGAACGTGCTTTTCTAAAACGGCTTGATGGGTCATGCAGAACTCCCATTGCTGGCCATATGAGCTTTGAGGGAAAAGGTACGTACTTCTCTGGCGAAGTCCTAACGGATGATGGTTGTTCGAGATGGCATAGTGAAATGTACTTAGACACTGTGCCTAGCGAGGACGAAGCCGAAAAACTAGGCCACCAATTGGGAGAAAAGGTCGCGCTGCTAAGAAAAGCAGATGAGGCACAGGGCTAATGGAAACATTACGCACCATATTGGTAACTCGCGCTGAACCGGGTGCCTCAAAAACATTTAGTAAATTAAAGGAAATGGGTTTTCTTGCTGAAAAGATCCCAGCAATTCATCTCGCTCAAGCACCAATAACTTTTAGTCAAAAAAACTTTGAAGGTGCACTGATCTTTACCAGTCAGAATGGTATTCAATTTGCGCCTAGAGCACCATTTAGGCATGCAAAAAAGGTGTTTTGTGTAGGGGATGCTACCGCTCAATCCGCTCATCAGGCTGGATTTAAAAATATCCACTCAGCGCGAGGCGATGCCCAGACTCTCATCGAATATATCAAAGACAACTGGACGAAAGGTGACGGTCCTTTATTGCATATGGCTAATGCTAGTCCACGTGGAGATATTGTCCCCTCGCTTAAAGACAGCGGATATGACGCAGAGTTCATGGCGGTATACAAATCAAGTATGCATCCCGAGTTTGAAACCAAACTACGCAACAGATTAAAGATGGACCTTAAATTGGACGTTATTTTGGTTCATTCTCCAATGGCGGCTGATTTCATAGATCTTGTTTTGAATGATTGGCGTGACCTTTCTAACGTCAATCTGCCTCAAATCATTGCAATTTCCCCAGATGCGGGAAAAACGCTAGAAAACCTCTTTCATGAGAAGGTTTTTTATGCTGCAAAACCTAATGAAATTAGTCTGTTAGAACAGCTTAAAGGCTCTTGAATAATTCGTTGAAATAACGCATTAATTGACAGGGTTTTTTTGGGGACAATTGCAGGAAGAATGTTAAAATGAGCGATACTTCGGATTCAGATAAAAAAGAACCGACAGAGACCGTCGATCAAGCCGAACAAAGTTCTACATCTGAAGCTCAACAACAATCTTCTGATGAAGCTATAGATGTCGATTTTGATGAATTGAATGATCCAGACACCACGCCGCTAGAGACGCGCGTAACACCTGAAAAATCAGGACCTGGTTGGGGTGCCTTAATGACCACCGGTGCATTTTCTTCAATCATCGGCGCGGTAATCGCCATGGTCGCGACCGGATCAAGCGGTGTCGATACAGCCAAATTTGCTCCTGCAGAAGTAAAAAACCAAATTGTTAAAGTTGAAACTCTTCAAAACGGGTTGAATGAACGGGTTCAGAAATTTTGGGGACTTCTAACCGAATTGGAAGCTAAACACGCTTCTGAAATATCGGACCTCAATGCCATTTTGGATGAGAGATTGCAGAGCGAATTGGCAATCAGAGATGAAATCACACTTTTGACATCTCATCTCGAAATTATTCTCAATGACGGCCAAGCGAACAGTGGCACCTCAACCGAAGCAAATGAGGTTATTGAAGCTTCTATTTCGGAAGAAGATAGCCCAGATACAGAGCAACCTGTCTCATCTCCTTCGCAATCTCAAACTCCAAGCCGCGTTGAGGCTCTTAAAAGCCTCGTTGCTCGCATGGAAGTTTTGGAACAACAAGCTCCAGCCTCTAATCTGACTTCCGACAGTGACGTTTCTGGGTTGAAGGAACGATTGGAAAAAGTAGAGGCTGCTGAAGCAAATTTGCGACAGGCAATGCAGGCGCGTTCAGAGGCAATTCGTTCCCTAACCCTTAGCCTTTCGCAAACACAAAAAACAATAAAAGGCGTGGAAACAGATATTGAGGAATTGCGCAGTCTAAGTTCACGCCAATCGACACAGCCAGTAAATCTGGATGAAATTGATCAATCAGAACAAGTTTTAGCTATCGCCTCAATTGCACTGGCTGAAGTTGAAGCAAAATCATCTCGGGGCAAACCATTTTTCCAGTCATGGAATAAGCTATCTTTAGCAATCCCAAACAACACAGATGTAGACGCCATAAAAGAAATCGCACGATATGGTGCGCCTTCAACAGAAGAGCTGTCTTCTGCATTTTTCGATATGGAAAAATCTCTCGTAAAAAAAGCTACCTCATCGAATAAAAAAGATGGCTGGGATTGGGCAAGAAATGCCCTTGGAGGCGTCGTCACAGTTAAGCGCACAGAAGGCGAAAACATCGACAATGCGGGCAGGTTAAAAAACATTGCTGACGCGCTAAATGCCAATAAACTTGATGTAGTTGTAGCGAACGCTGAAGGTATTGATGGACCTCTTTCAAATGAATTGGAAGAATGGACCACAAATTCGAAGCGAAGATTGACATTAGATCAAAGTCTATCTGCACTTAAATCCGAAATTTTGGAAAAATCTGGTGCCGTTATTCCATTGCCAACAAAAACTGGCGCGGAAATTGATAGCACAGAGATCGATCAAGAGAATACTCAGCAGGAAAGCCAATAAAAGTCATGCGTATAGTCATACTACTGGCAGTCGTCGTTGCTACAATTGCAGCCGTCGCATTTGCATTCAACGCACCAGATGATGTGACCATCGCATTCAATGGCGCAGAATACGGTATGTCCCGATATACAGCGGCCATATTGCTATTCGTATTGAGTGCAGTTGTAGCGGTTGGATGGTACATAATCGCTATCTTCATGCGTATCCCTTTTGCACTTAACCGCACCGCAAAGCGTGCCCGCTTTGGCAAGGCCCGCACAGCACTTGCAGATGGGCTAATCGCAGCAGAAGGTGGAGATCCAACCAACGCCCTTAAGAAAGCCAAGAAATCAACCAATCTCGCTAAATCTGATGCTAGCGACAGAAAGCTTTCTTTTCTCCTGGCCGCGCGTGCTGCAGAAGCAAATGGTGATTGGAGCGAAGCTGAACATGCATACAGTGATCTTTCCCGTGAGAAAGGCGCTGAACTTGTCGGTTTACGTGGCCTAACCGCAGCAGCTATCCAACGTGGTGACTTACGCGGCGCAGAAACTCACACTCGCAAAGCATTAGCTCTCAAATCCAATGCTAGCTGGCCGTTCAGCACCTTATTTGAGCTTCAAACCAAGGCAGCAGATTGGGAATCATCCAATGAAACTCTATTGATTGGTGAGAAACGAAAATCAATTGATGTTGAAGTCGCTCGGCGCCGCCGCGCTGTATTGTTAACAGCGCAAGCCTCCCGTATTCGCCAAGAAGCACCAGAAAAAGCTGAACGTCTGGCTGCAGATGCAGCTAGAATGGCACCAAGCTTTCCACCCGCTGCTTATATAGCAGGCCGCTTGCAGCTAGCTGCAGGAAAGTCGTCAAAAGCTCAAGCAACAATAGAAGGTGCGTGGCGAATTCGCCCTCACCCCGCTTTAGCCCTGTTATGGCGGGACCTTAAACCAAATGAAGCTTCTAATGCACGAGCTAAGCGACTTAAAACACTCGCGAACATTAACCCGACGCACAGAGAAAGCCGTATTCTATTGGTAGAAGCGGCAATGACTCAGGGGCATTGGGACGATGCGATAGAAACCTTAAGTCACATTTTACGCGAGGGTGAAACAACGCGTCTTTGCACACTGATGGAAGCTATATCTGGCGGACGCGGTGAAAGTGAAGAAGCAGCTAGATGGTCTAGAACAGCTTCTTCAGCGGCACGCGAAGCCGACTGGTCAGACATTGATCCAGATGGACGAGCTTTTGTATTCTCGAACGAAGACTGGACGCGCCTTGTGTATACATTTGGAGATGAAGGTAATTTGATCCACCCACGTTATGAAACCTATGGTGGAGAACTCGAAACAATCGCCCATATTGCTTTACCTGCTCCGGCCAAGGAAAACTTTTCTTCTGAAGTAGAACAAATTGTAGAAACAGAAATCGATGAAAGCGCCAGAGAAGCGACACTAGGCAGTGACGAAGAAATCGATACTACAAAGCCAAACTAATTCACCTCGAGCTGCGTCTCTGAATTGTGTGTTCTTTTTTTTAACACATATGTTTTCAGGTAATATATTGAATTTTAATGGGCTTTGCTCGGCATCGCTCATCTCAAATTCATGTTCAGTCCAATATTGTCATTTTCTAGTCTAATTGATCGAAACTACCCGATTTGAGAGTATTGAACTCCCAATCAACCACTATGTAGTGCATCGAACACTAGTTAAAATTTTTATTGCTATTTTTTGAGTAACATTCGTGTCTGCGTCTTTAATTCCAGTACTTAAATTTCAAGATTTCTCTTTTCCTAACTTAACCAGAAATGGAAAAGAAGCTTCTGATACAAAGCTAAATCTGGACCTTCTTCCTGGGCAATCCATCGCAATTAGAAGTCACTATCCTTATTTACTGAAGCAGTTTTTGAATGCTTGCTTGAATATCCATTCTTCGACCAATCTATTCAAAGGCACTATCGAAATATTTGGCACCCCTCCTCGATCAAATGGCCAAGGCTCCTCTAAACAAGCATCTGATCCACAAATTATAGGCGTCTCTCCTACATCTCTATATCCCCTCGTTGAAAACCAAACGATCGGTGCCCAACTTCGTACAATATTGAAACGCCGTTCTGACTTTAAAGCACAGCGCAGTACTGAAAATTCTGTTGAATGGCTTGAGAAATTCAGAATATCTGATGCAAGTTGGGTTCTAAAACAGCGCCCCCACGAACTTTCCGATGGTGCTTTGCAGCGTCTAAAAATTGCAAAAGCGCTCATGTTTAAGCCCAAACTCATCATCCTAGAAGAACCCGATACTTTTATAGACCTTCCCTCTAAAGATCACCTATTCGAAACTATCAAAATTTTGACACGGGAAACAAACACCGCCCTGTTAGTACTGACTCGCCAGAACAAAGTGGCGGAGCAATTGTGCGAAGAAACAATTCTTTGGCCCAACGAAGTAGCAAAAGACCTATCTCAATTGTGTTCGTCACCTTCTAATGTTTCCCTAGACAACCCCGAAATATTTCTGAAATCAAAAAACACTCATGTTTCCTATCCTGTTACAGGGTCCGGGGGATTATTCAGAAAACCAGTTCAACGGCACGCAGTGAACGATATTTCTATAAAATTGCACAAAGGAAAAACTTTAGGAATTCTGGGAGAAAACGGTGCCGGTAAATCTAGTCTTGCTCGCGCGGTTTTAAACAAACTACCCTTAGATCAAAACAAAGTTGGCTGGTTGGGCAACACCTCTGAATTAACGCGTAAACTTATTAGAAATGAAGCCCCTGCCCAATTAGAAATTTGGTTTCAACCGCAATACTCGAACGAAGCCTTATTCGCTAGGGTACATGAATTAATCGAACAACAATCTGATAGGAAAAATGATCGGCCCTACATAGAATCTGTTTTGCGAAGTGTGCAGCTAAACCCAAGCCTAGCTGAATCTTCCATCACCGCTTTATCCACAAGTGAGATTTATCAACTCAACTTAGCTTTAGCTATCGCTTCTGAACCTCATATTTTAATATGCGATGAAGCATTTTATGGGTTACAGTCAATTGAATTAAAAAGATTTTACAACATTTTAAAGCGTATACAAATTGAAAAAAACCTTCCAATTCTTTTCATAAGCCAAGATATAAAAGCTATTGAATTAGCAACTGACGACCTACTCATCATGAACCTTGGGCATACAATCGAATATGGTCCAACAAATCGTGTACTCCAGCGTCCACGACACCCCTACTCAATGGCCTTTTTGAATACTCAAAATAGGCACTCCGCCAGTTATAACAAAAATCTATCACAGCTTTTAAACAGTTTTGATTTGCCATCTCAATTAAATGAAAAATCCAAACTGAAATTCTTAAAATCGAGAATGAGCGAAACTAGCAAAGACCAATACCGCCCTCTCTTAAAAGAAATATACAAAAACCACTTTGTCGCAGAACACGACTCTATAGAAAACATTACTGATGGGCTAATAGTATCCTAAATTTACTGAGTTACCGTAAATAGTATACTCATTTTATTGAACTATACTCATCCGTTCCGGCCAAACAGGTATGGGACAAGTTTGTGTAATGAAGTGGTATAAAACAGGACCATTAGCAGTGACAGCACGATGTGTATCACCAGATGAATTAACCAGCGATGACATCAACGCATGGCAAAACATCCTGTCCGAAGTACCAAAACTGCGTAGCCCATATTTATCTCCAGGATGGGCTAAGCTCGTTGGCCGATCTCAATCTAATGCCAAAGTCGTCATACTCGAAAAAAATTCTCAACCAGTCGGCTTTTTACCTGTTCAAAAAAACAATAACATCGCCGCTATGCCACTTGGCGGTCCAATCTGTGATTACCAGTGTTTTATAGCTCAAAACGATACTCAATTTGATCCAAGAATGGCGTTGGATGTTTTGGGGGTTAAACGAATAGATTTCACCAATCTAACGGACGGTCATGCTTGTTGTGTCCCCCACATTAAATCAAATGATCAAGGCATGGTCGTTGATGTTTCGAATGGTTGGGAAGCTTACCGCGAGAACAGGCGCGAAGCCGGTTCAAACGTGCTGAAACGCACGCGAAAAAAATTCCGTAAAATGAAAGCGGAATGCCCAGACGTTAAATTTGAAGCCTTTACCCACAACCGCGAGGACTTCGAAACTCTGATGCAGTGGAAGCGTGATCAATGGAAACGTACACAATCAATTGATGTCATGACGAAACCATGGATCAGTCAGGTTATCAGTGACTCTTTTGATGTATCAGATGGTGGATTTGGCGGCGAGTTGTTTACACTTAAAGCAGATGGTGAACTTGTTGCTGCTCTATATGCATTAAAGCTGGATAAAGTTCTCCACGCCTGGTTCGTGGGGTATTCTAGGGACTATGAGGCCTACTCTCCAGGGTTGATATTGTTTACAGAAACACTCCAAGCCATTGCAGAAGCTGGATATGAGTTACTCGACTTGGGTGGCGGAGAATACCGGTTTAAAAACAGTCTTGCGACTCAAACAAGAATTTCCGGCCCTGGATTTGTAGGCTCTACAAATCTAGCGACCTTTTCAAGAAGCCTTCAATACAAAATGCGTTCAACGATTGAAGCTTTGCCTTTGGGTCCTGCAAGTGATTGGCCCGCCAAAGCTATGCGCCGCATGGATGTGTGGCGAGGTATGAAAAATACAAACGCCTAATCAGTAAAGCAAAATAAATCTAGATTTAGGTCAAATACCAATAATTTTAGTAAAATTGCGCGTAAAGTCTCTCAAAATTACGAAATCCATTCCCAATGAGTATTGATGCTTATCGCTAGGGCGCATAGTGTCCGGCAGAATTTTTTGTAGGAAATGGATACAGTGAAAAACTCATTAGCAATCTCGTATGAAGACATACTCGCCGCTGCAAAGCAGCTTGAAGGTGAAGTTGAACGCACACCTATGCGTAAATCCCATACTCTATCTGAGATTACTGGTGCAGAAATTTGGATTAAATTCGAGAACCTACAATTCACCGCGGCATTTAAAGAACGTGGTGCCCTTAATAAATTGAAAAGCCTTACCGAAGCAGAAAAAAAAGCTGGTGTCATAGCAATGTCTGCTGGCAACCACGCGCAGGGCGTTGCTTATCATGCATCTCGTCTGGGAATTCCCGCGACGATTGTCATGCCAAAATCCACGCCATTTGTGAAAGTTGAACATACCCGAAATTACGGTGCTCGTGTGATACTGCACGGTGAAATGCTAACTGAATCCGATGCATATGCCCGTGAACTAGAAGAAAAAGAAGGCCTTACTTTTATCCACCCTTATGACGATGAAAAAGTTGTTGCAGGTCAAGGTACAGTTGCTTTGGAAATGCTTGAAGACCAACCTGATCTTGAATACCTCATCGTGCCTGTTGGAGGAGCTGGTCTAATCGGTGGAATGGCTGTGGCGGCCAAAGCTATCAATCCGGACATCAACATAGTTGGTGTTGAGCCAAGCATGTACCCTTCCCTTTCTGCTGAAATGCGGAATGAAGAAGCGCATGTTGGAGGCGCAACAATTGCCGAAGGGATTGCCGTAAAGAAGGTTGGGGCAATTGGAGCCGCGATCTGTAAAGAACTCATGGAAGAAGTTCTAACCGTCGAGGAAGAACACCTTGAACGCGCGATTACTCTGCTCACTACTGTGGAAAAAACTGTGGCTGAAGGTGCTGGAGCGGCAGGACTTGCAGCATTACTTGCCTACCCTGGACGTTTCACTGGTCGCCGCGTGGGAATAACCGTGTGTGGTGGAAACATTGATACAAGACTCCTTGCCTCAGTCCTGACGCGTTCACTGGTCAGAGAAAAACGGCTGGCTTCAATTCGAATGGTTGGCGGCGATAATCCTGGTCTACTTGCTGACGTCTCTCGTATTATCGGTGAAGGCGGTGCCAATATAATAGAAGTTTCTCATAACCGGATAGCATTAGATGTTCCTGCAAAAGGAGCCGAATTTGATATCTTAATTGAAACTCGAGATGCACAGCACACACAGGAAATCGTAGATGCTTTGTCCAGAGCTGGTTTCCCACCGAGATCGCAAAACTAGCATTGGTTCTTGGGTAACAAGCACTCATTGCCATGCCAATTACAAGCTTAATGAACACCGCTCTTTTATCGAATGAGATTGAGTGCTAGGACGCATTTAATTTCAACCAGCAGGAAAAGAGCACTTCATGCTGAAACGCGTTTTACTAAGCCTGATCACCGTATTTTTCGTTGCGGCATGTACAGGTAATAAATCACCGGAGATTTCTTTGACCGATCCATTCGAAACAGTCATTCCATGGGATGAAAGTCATTCCGACATCATCAAAACAGACAGTGGCCTTCAATACATCGTTCTGAAATCTGGTGATAAAGGTGGTGTAAAACCACTTCCATCAGACCAAGTCGTTGTCCATTATGATGGGCGTTTGGCTGCCAATGGTAACAAGTTTGATTCTTCATACGACCGAGGCGCGCCGGCAACATTCCCTGCAGGTGGTCTTATCCCTGGTTGGGTTGAGGCACTACAATTGATGACACCTGGTGATGAGTGGATGGTTTTTATCCCGTCTGACTTAGGATATGGTGAGCATGGCGCAGGTGGTGACATTCCTCCAAATGCGGACCTTGTATTCCGCGTATCTCTAGAAGATGTGATTGAAGGACCAAAACCAATTGCTGTGGATGAAACAATCTGGGCAAAATACGCACAATGGCCGGAAGGTTCCAGTGAAGTTCAAAAAACTGAAAGCGGCCTTCAATATGTCATCCTGAAATCAGGTGACGAAAATGGAATTAGCCCTACTCCAAACGATAAAGTCGTTGCCCATTATGATGGTCGCTTGGCTTCAAACGGTGAAAAATTTGACTCTTCATTTGACCGCGGCGAACCCGCAACTTTCCCTGCGGGTGGTTTAATCCCGGGTTGGGTTGAAGCGCTGCAATTGATGAAACCAGGTGATGAGTGGATGCTTTACGTGCCATCAGAACTTGGATATGGCGACCAAGGCGCAGGTGGTGCAATTCCTCCCAATGCAGACCTTATGTTCATGCTTCACCTAAACGATGTTTTGGTTTCTCCCAAAACAGATGAAGCGGCTTGGTCAAAATACGCTAACTGGCCAACAGATTCTGAAGAAGTCATCAAAACCGAAAGTGGTCTTCAATATATCATCCTTGAATCTGGTGACCCTTCTGGAACGAGCCCAAAAGCTGAAGACATGGTAGACGTGCACTATGAAGGCCGTCTTGCAGCTGATGGAAAGATGTTCGACTCATCATTCCAACGCGGTGAGTCAGCTCAATTCCCAGCAGGACGTCTAATCAAAGGTTGGGTTGAAGGCTTGCAGCTAATGAAACCTGGCGACCGTTGGTTGATGTATATCCCATACGACCTTGCTTATGGAGAAGCTGGACGCCCTCCTGTTATCCCTGAGAAAGCTGACCTAATGTTTGAGGTCATGCTGAACGAGGTTAACTAAACGGGCTGATATTCTTTAGCTTAACTCCCGAAAAGCGGCTCCCAAAAGAGCCGCTTTTTTTATTGTCTACACTTCTGAAAAACTTGCCATTTTTATTTCCACCTACTAATAAGATTATATAAAAATTGAAGGGGGGAAGAAAATGCTAAAACTTGCAGTCCTTATTGCATCAGCATCCATTGTGCTTTCAAGTTGCGGGACACCAAACACTTCCCAATCTCCAGCACATATGACATTCGCTCCAGAAGCACAAAATGGTGATATTGAAGCGGCGATACAGTCATCATTGCGTTATCTAAAATGGAAAACAATTGAGCAGGGCGAAGGCTACGTCATTGCCAAGGTAGGAAACCTGCAGTGGACCGCTTCTTCTAAAGTACAGAAACGCGACCCAATTACAGCTGCCGCACAAGATAAAATTCGAACAGCAACAGCCAAAATCACATTCGATGACAACAGTTATAGTATTAACTACATATCCTCAAAAGGCATGGATGGTGGCAGCGATAATCATATCTGGAAGCGTTGGGTTAGAAACCTAGACCGAGATATTCGTATAGGTATAGGTCTCCCGCCGATTGCAGATTAAAGCACTAAAGAACCCAAAACAAATTAGGATCATATTATGCAAATCAAACTGTCTCACATGTTTATTGCGTTGACGTCAGTCTCACTTATGGCTTGTTCTTCATCTCCAGATTTAGTTTCAATCCGTACAATTTCTGATTCGCCTGTTGCTGTTGGTTCCACCAAGGAAATTGTAAAAAGAGCAATTCAGACATCTCTACTTTCAAGAAATTGGTCTATCCTGTCTGAAACTGAAGACAGTATAACTGCTTCAATCGTATCCAGAGGCGAAAAAATGGCGAAAATCAAAGTCCATTATAATACTGAAAGTTTCAGTATTGAGCGACTTGAAACCGCTGGATTTGCTTACAATGAAGCAACGAACATGATCGGACCTAGATATAATCGATGGATTGGTAATATCGAGCACGATGTGATGATACGTACAGGTGTTGCTCCAGAGCTAGCAAATGCGCATATTTATCGTGCTCGTGCAGAGACAGAAGCCGCAACAATAAAAGCAAATCAAGAAGCAAAAGTTTCTAAATAACCCGCGTTAGATTTCAGCACTTAGGCTCAAAACTATCATCTAACGATTCAGATGCCCTTCCTTACGAAGGGCATCGCGCACCTCGCCGCGCAGGACAAGAACATCAATATCTTTTGGTGCTAAATGCAAAGCAACTTTCAAATCTTTTTCAGCAAAGTCCAGTTCTTTCAGATTTAGCCGTGACTTGATCCTAATTTTCAACGCGTCCACATCATTGGGGCTTAACGCAAGGGCCTCGGTCGCATCAGAGTCCGCACCTAACCATTTTTTCTGCAGAACACGAGCGCGAGCCCGATCCTTGTACAATTCGGGGTCTGCTGCTGAAAGTCGAATAGCGTTGCCCAATGTCAATTCCGCCGCTTCATAGCGATGGGCCACCAGCCATGCATTTCCAGCCTGAGCAAGATAAACCGCACGCTCTTCAATGCTTCCGCCATCTGTTGCATTTGCTAGATCTTCAAGCCGAATAGCCCCCTCCTGAAAATGCCCTAACTCAATCAAAGACAAAGCCACACAATGACGTGCCTTCGCGCGATTGGTTTCAGCCATCCAAGCCAGACCATCTTCATATGCTTCAGTCGGAGAAGTCTCCAATTTAGCGATACATGCTTCTAGTTTTTCAATTTCTTGGGCCGCAAATTCACTCGAGGAATCCAGCATCATAAAAATAGATACCAGCACTGACTGGACGATAGGGACCATAACGGCTTACTCCTGAGGCGATTACTACGTCGACCTTAAACACGTATTCAAGAAGGTACAAATGACATGAGTGTTAATTCGCTATTGTGTTTTGGATATGGCTATACCGCAAAATACTTGGCGAAACATGTTTCGCTTTCGAAATGTGAAATATTTGGAACTAAACGCACACCCGAAACGAATTATTGCCCTGAAAACAAGTTACTCGGTAAAGATGTCAAACTCCTTAGATGGCCAGACGCTGAAACGCCATTGCCACAGGCGGATGCGATACTCGTTTCGGTTCCACCAACTGAACAAGGATGCCCCGTTTTTGCCGAATTTTCAAAGATCAAAGGCTATTTCGACTCTAAAACGTGGATAGGATTTTTGTCCTCTACTGGTGTTTATGGCGATTTAGGTGGTGGATGGGCTTTTGAAGAGACGCCAATTAAACCGTTAAGCGATGAAGCAAAAAACCGAGCTATTGCGGAAACGCAATGGAAAGAAGTTGGCGCACACATCTTCAGACTACCCGGTATTTATGGACCAGGTCGATCAACCTTTGACCGGATCAGATCAGGCAAATCTCGGCGCATCATCAAAGAAGGTCAGATTTTTTCACGCGCGCATGTAGAAGACATTGCAAACCTTCTAGCTCTTTCAATTGCTAAACCTAATCCGGGTCGAATTTACAATGTTGCTGACGACCAACCTTGCGCACCACAAACACTGATAGAACAAGGCGCTAAATTACTGAAAGTCGCCCCTCCTCCATCAGTCGCGTTCGAGGACGCAAACTTACCAATAAAGGCGCAACGTTTTTATTCCGAGTGCAAGCGTATATCTAATGCGCGCGCAAAATCAGAACTTGGTTGGATACCAAGATATCCAAATTACAAGATAGGTTTAAAAGCTGTACTTCAAGCCGAAACTGAAACATCCAACTGATCCGCTAAGGTCAGTACGGTATGAATGATATGAGCGACATCTTGTGGACGGGACATGCGATGATCACCATCTTTTACTAGATGGAAGCTCACATCCTCCGAAGAAATAATGCCCACTAATCTTTGTGCATATGTCCACGGTACAGCGTCATCCAGCACACCCTGAATAATCCGCACTGGGATGTTGTTCAAATCAATCGGATTGTCAGTAATCTGCAGGCGACGTCCTGCATCTATCAGCGCCTTCGTGATGGGATAATCATCTTCATATTCTGAAGGACGCATCCAAAAACCCTGTGTTTCAATCTGATTTTTAATTTCATCAGAAAAATCGACCCACATCAGCTTTTCAGTAAAGTCCGGTGCCGGTGCAATCAGTACCAAGCCTTTTACTCGCTCGGGCCGCTCCATAGTGGCCAGCAAAGATGTCCATCCACCCATTGAAGACCCAACCAAAATGACGGGCCCATCGATCAACTCATCAATGGCCAATATTGCATCTCGTTTCCAGTCGGCAATAGTTGTGTCTTCGAAGGCAACGTCACTCTCACCATGTCCAGTATAGTCAAAGCGCAAATATGAGCGATCAGCTCCCATGGCTGCCTGATGTAACTCAGTGGCTTTACCGCCCATCATGTCTGAGCGAAGCCCACCACACCACACAATGCCTACCTTACCTGATTTTCCACCCGTCTTTCGATACGCTATCTTGCCCGCAGGTGTTTGATGAAATTCAGTTTTCGTAAAAGACATTGGACGCTCCGCCTATTAATCATATATGGTGGTAGCGAGTGAAGTACGACAAATCGTGCTTTTATCCAATACACGGACGAATCCACCACCAGCTTTGTTGAGACAAAACTTGATGAGTACACAAATGCAAATTGAAGGTGGTCATTCCAAACACGCGCTTGCTTTACCAGATCTATCTGGCAAAGCCATTTTGCAAGTCATACCTGATCTTGCAGCAGGTGGTGCTGAACGGACAACTGTTGAAGTTGCTGAAGCGATTGTGCAGGCGGGTGGACGCGCACTTGTGGCTAGTTCGGGTGGACGATTGGAATCTGAACTAAGGGATGTTGGTGGCGAGCTTTTCCGCAATGAGACACTTCCCTCGAAAAACCCGATCAGAATTTTTCGAAATAATCTGTGGCTCCAAAAACTCATAAAACATCAGGATGTTTCTCTCATCCATGCGAGGTCTCGAGCGCCAGCTTGGAGCGCATATTGGGCAAGCCGTGGAACGCAAAAGCCTTTTGTGACAACATATCATGGTGCTTATAATGCAAATACCGCTATAAAGCGGTGGTATAACTCAGTCATGGCGCGCGGTGATATTGTAATCGCTAACTCCACGTTTATCGCTGAGCACGTCGCCCTAACCTACCCTGATGCTGCCAATAAAATCATCGCCATTCCACGCGGTGTTGATCTTGAGGCATTCCAGGAAAATGCCATCTCTCAAGAACGTCGCGAAGCTATTTATGAGTCGTGGTATGGAGGCATAAAGCCAGACAAACCTGTTTTCCTCCTTCCCGGCCGCCTAACGGGATGGAAAGGACAAAAAATTGCCATTGAAGCCTTTATTCAACTGGCTAATGACAATGAAAAAGATTGGATACTTATTCTAGCTGGAGATGATCAAGGACGGGCCGAATATACATCTGAGCTTAGAACATTAATCAACAACGCCAATTTGACAGACAATATCAAACTCGTGGGTCATTGTTCCGATATTCCCGCAGCAATGATCACATCCAATTTTGTATTAGCCCCCTCTCAAGAACCTGAAGCCTTTGGCAGAGTTGCAGCTGAAGCAGGCGCATTATCAATTCCGACCATAGTTACTGACTTAGGTGGACAAAAAGAAACTGTTATTAACGGACAAACTGGCTTACGAACCAAAGTTGGTGATGTGGCTGCACTTAGCCGAGCCATTCGTCAGCTACTGCACATGTCACTTGAAGAACGCCAAGAAATGGGAAAAAAGGCTGCATCACATGTAAGCTCAAATTTCTCGAAAGCGAACTTACAACAAGCGACATTGAGCGTTTACGCGAATGTTTTTCAATCCCAACTAGATGATGCACAGGTATAGGATCACGAAAGACGATGGACACAGCATTCGAATTCGTACCTCCCAAAAATCCAGGGGATAAACTTCGCAAGGTATTGGTTATCCAATATGGTCCTATGCGAACTTTTCTGGAAGGAATTGCCGCGAGTGCTTTTGTTCGCCGCACACATCGCTCTGCGCATATCACCCTTCTAACAGAACCAAGGTTTTCCGAGTTTGGGAAGGCGTGCCCCTATTTCAATGAAATTGAGACCTTGGATTCGCATACCCAATCATTTGTTCAAAAAAAACTCAAATCTGCAAAATACCAAATGGTGTATGACTTTCAAAATGACTCTGAAAGTCAGGCTTTTGCAAAAACACTAAATATCAAATTCCAGTCTAGTTCTGCCACTGGTATATCGCACCCGTATCAACCGTTTGAAACAAACCAACATTATACCCGGCACATGGCTGATCAGCTTTTTAGCGCTGGAATATCAGCAATTGATGGCGGAACATTAGAAAGATGGGCAGATGCGCAGCGCCCTACTCCCGATTTTAGCTGGATACGCGCCGCATTTCGAGACTCCCCAAGATTAAAACCTGCATTTTTCAACCTGCATGACAGATATGCCCTAATTATTCCTGGCGGCCCTTTAGATGAATCTGAAATCGGTTGGAATGTTCAGCACTTTGGTGAACTGGCTTGCAAAATTTCTGAAGCGGGTATCATTCCCGCAATTATAGGAAATCCAACACAAGGCACGACTGCTCAAAAGATCAATGCTATTTGCGAAAAAGCTATCAATCTAATTTCCAGAGCAGATTTCTTTCAAATGATAGCACTTGCTCAAAATGCGACATTTTTTGTTGGCGGTGAAACTGGCCCGACATATCTTGCAGCATCTACTAATCTGCCAGGCGTTTCCATATTCAGACAAGGGTGGACAGAAGAATACGCTGACGCCACACACAGCATTTGGAACCCAGATACTCGACTTGGGCAATTAGCCCCCAAAGGTGGTAATATCGTCACCAACACATCAGAAAATATCGACAATCTGACCCCCGATGATATCTGGCGCTCCATTTTAGCCTTAAATGTGCTATAGAATGAGCAGATATTACAATTTACTATCTTGAATCTGATGCAAGAATAGGCCAATTGATATCTCTCTATTTTGGCAACCACAGGAGATTAGCCATAGCACGTCGTCCACAAGCAGCTGCGCCTGCAAAGAAAACCGGCCCAAACGTCAACCAAGACATTACAGCATCTAAAGTTCTTCTCATTGATGAAAATGGAGAAAAGCAGGGTGAAATGCCGATTGGTTCTGCTTTAGATGCAGCACGGGAAGCTGGCTTGGACCTCGTAGAAGTCTCCGGCGGTTCTCAGCCAACCGTTGTTAAGATTCTTGATTATGGAAAGCTACGTTTTGAAGAGCAAAAGAAACGTGCTGCTGCCAAGAAGAAACAAAAAGCTGCTGACCTAAAAGAAATCAAAATGCGTCCAAACATCGATACGCATGATTATGAAGTGAAGAAAAAAGCCATGACACGCTTCTTTGAAGCTGGTGACAAGGTGAAAGTTACACTTCGGTTTCGTGGTCGTGAGATGGCGCACCAACAACTTGGTATGGAGCTTCTCCAACGCGTGAAAGAAGATTTCGCCGAAACATCAAAAGTTGAAGCTGAGCCTAAACTTGAAGGCCGTCAGATGACTATGGTTTTATCTCCAAGATAGATTGGTCTTTTTCAATAAATTAAATTCTAAAGGCTTCTGAGTTTTCAGAAGCCTTTTTTCATGTGTCGCGCAATATTGATTTGATACACTCATCAAAATACTGATCAGCATTGTTCCATTTTCTAACTGAACTTCGTGTCAGATTTTTCTAAAATTCCCCCAGATCAGCCCAAAGCCATGCCTACAAAAAGATTTTATTGATCAATTTTCAAAATTTTAAAACATCTATATTTTACATTTTGATAATTAAAACTTGTCATAAAACTAGAAAAATAGCCGTTATGTATCAAACCGATACAAAAGGTTAACGAACTGTAAATATTTTTGTTCAAATGGAATTTTCTGCTGGATCGCTTCTTGCAACACTGCTATGCAAATACGTAACAACGCATTTTCGCAGACCTGCCCCTCACATTTTGCAACTGTCGAAAATACAAAAGAAGACCTCGGGGAACGCTTAATATGTTGAAAAACATAAAAACACTTGCAGTATCAGCTATCGCTTCAGGAATTGCAGCATTTAGCCTATCAACACAGACAGCCACGGCGAATGATGTTCAGGACTTTCTGTCTGAGTTCAATTTTGAAACGGGCAGAGTGTTGATCATTGCTCCAGAGGGAGTGCGCCCTTCTGCAGATTGGTCAATTCGCTTCAGCGCTGATTTTGGATCTCGTAAAGCTAAATCATCTCCGATCGTGATCGATTACTCGCAAGCAAACCAATCATCTCAAAGCCTTCCAGCGAATGTATCGAATGAAAATGCATATATGCTTACTGTGCAATCAGATACATCTGAAGCTAATCAGACACGAACTGACTTTGTAGGCCTTTCTAAAATGGATGGCGCAGACAAACTAAACATCAACATGCAGCTTGGAGCTAGCTTCAAGATTGCAGACGACAAACAAGCAAACGTTTGTGCAGAGCAAAAAGTGCCAACACCTGTAGATGTATGGATCAAACCAACTGAAACTGCAGATTGGCAGCGCATTTCAGACATGGAAAACCTATGGAAATTTGGTTTCTTCCTTCGTTCAGCAATCAACTCTGCTTGTCCAACGATTTAAACGGACATCAATATCAGAATATAGGGGCGGTTCTCTTTAGGGATCGCCCCTTTTTATGGATGAAGCGCACGACTCTTTTCGAATCTCTATTGATTCTTTTTGCAGTCCGCGTATAAGTCCGCCTTTCGTGTACTAGCTGGGCCAATAGGCATGCCTTGTTAGTCAGAACATCAAGTCCCGTTGGTCTTCGGATCAACATCGACATTTAGGAGATGAAAATGCCAAAAATGAAAACTAAAAGCGGTGTAAAAAAGCGCTTTAAATTGACTGCAACAGGTAAGGTAAAATCAGGCCAGGCAAACAAGCGCCACGGCATGATCAAACGTACACCTAAGCAAATCCGTCAACAACGCGGAACAACTGTTATGGCTGATAACGAAGCACGTAAAGTGAAGGCATTCCTTCCATACGGCCTCTAAGCCTTATTGCATCAATTATAATTACACCGAATTTTTAGGAGAAGCCCATGGCACGCGCACGCGGTAAAGTCCCAGCACATGCTCGCCACAAAAAAGTAATCAAAGCTGCAAAAGGTTATTACGGTCGCCGTAAGAACACTTTCCGTACAGCTCAGTCTGCCGTAATGAAGGCAGGTCAATACGCTTATGTAGGTCGTAAAGTTAAGAAGCGCGCATACCGCTCACTTTGGATCCAGCGTATTAACGCTGCTGTTCGCGCAATTGACCCGAACACAAACTACTCAACTTTTATCAACGGCACGACTAAAGCCGGCATTGAAATTGACCGTAAAGTTCTTTCAGACCTTGCGATTAAAGAACCAGCAGCATTCAAAGCTGTGTTCGACAAAGCGATGGCTGCACTAGCTTAGTAAGCTAAGACACATTGAAGAATTCTAAGAACGCGCTAAGTCTTATGATTGGCGCGTTTTTTGCTTGTTGCACCTGTAAATACTTTGATATTTTGAGGGGTTGCAGATGAAAACGCATTCAAAAAACACTGAAGAAGCGATTTTTCTCAGCAAGTTCATATCTATCCCCATTCTATTTTTTGCGGCACTGCAGTTTCTCTATTCAAGCATTAACAACCAGTCACCTATTTCACCAATCGACCAAAGCACTTTATTCTATCTGCTACCAATCATAGCTCTACCAGTAGTTTGGAGCACTGTGAGTATAGCGGTATCTTCACCAGATCACTTTTCGTACAGCAAAGCAGCGTCATCAGTATTTTCCAAAATACTGCAATATCTCCACAAAGTATTGAATCTCGTTAGTAGAATTGCTCTCTACACAATATTACCAACTTTAATTGTATTCTCTTTTACAAGTTTCGAAACCTCACATGTATCGATATCTCCGATGTGGAAACTATTACATGTCTTGCTGGCCCTACCAATTATAGCAACACAGCTACTCAAGAAACGTCACGAAATTCACACCCGCTCTCCCTCCGGCGATCTTTCCAAATTTCTAATAGGAGCTGTTGTCGGGAATATCGTGTTATCAGTTTTCACGATCATATTAGGTTATTTGGCATTCCTCTTCATTCTTGCCAACCTTTCTGTTTTCTAGAAAACTAACAGTCATACTCCTTCACCCCCTCAACACCCTTAGGTGTGATTGCATATATCCCCTTCTCGACCCGTTCAAACCACCCATAATGATCATCTGCCATTAAGCGGGTGGCTTTTTCCACGCCTGTTGCTTTGGCAACGACTGCGCCTTTACTTGGGCCTTCAGCGTGTAAATAGTTTGCGCACAACAATGCATCTTGGCGATAAGCTGTCACAAGCCCCACTCGCGTCTGCCCGCCCTTATTGGGGTCTCCCACGCGGCGCGCAAACTCTTTAAGCAATCTGCCCTGCCTCACCTTAGATTTGCGAGGTTTATAAGGCGCAGGATCGCAATGCACTTCTACGAGTTCATCTTTTAGACGCACTGTGATCAAACCGAACCCAAGCCGGCGACATAAAGACAAATGCCCTTTCATTGCCGTTTGAAACGTCTTGCCAGTACCTCGGGGGATCACAAGATAAACATCATCACTGATTGCTTGGCGGGCCACCCCTTGGTGCAATAAGGCGAGCGTAAAACTCAATTTCAATTCAATCAGGACAGGCGGCTCATCTCCGCGCACAGCCACAGCATCCACTGCTCCAATCTCAGCCTTCACTTCATACCCTTGCCCTTCAAGAAAGGATTTGACGGGCTGATATAGGTCAGTCTCTTTTGGCTTTTTAGCTATTTTTTGTCCCATAAAAAGTACCCGAGTAAATTTATGATCTTTTAACTCATTTGAACTGACCAAATTACCATGCATTATGAACAAATTTCAAAGGCACAATATGACTAAATTCAAACAAACTTCTGGGTATATTAAAGAAGAAAATCTGAATATCCTACTTGATAGACTTGCCTTGTATGCTGGTGAGGAATTGGATGAAGGCTTACGTGTTTATTTTATCAGCGAAATAAAAAAATCAAACACCGATCAGACGCCACCTCAATATGCTGAACACACGTTTGAGGGTCACACTCCAATCAAAGCTCGCATCGGAGAAGAATTTGGGTGTTGTCTATATTCCGTCATTTTAGAAGTACCAGAGGCCATCTATACAGAAATGGATTTTTTCTTAGAAATCCTTTTTGATTATAAACTAACTTAACATAGCTTTATTACCGCTCTCACTTCACTTTACCTCAACAATCCGCTAATCCACTCGGAACACTTTTTGTGCGATTTTTCGCGCACCTAATCCGACTATGAGGTTCTTCGCCGATGACGGCCACGCTCGACAATCTCGACGCTATTGAAACTGAAATTTCAACAGCCATTACCGCCACTACCAATGAAGCTGCGCTAGAGGATTTACGCGTTGCCGAGCTTGGTAAAAAAGGCCGCGTATCTTTGATGATGCGCGAACTTGGTAAGATGTCTCCCGAGGAGAAAAAAGTCGCTGGTCCCGCGCTAAACGGCCTGAAAAACCGCTTAAATGATGCCATCGCTGTTCGCAAAGAAGTGCTTGAGACAGAAGCGCTAAATGCACAGTTGGCCAATGAAACACAAGACTTGTCTCTGCCACCTCGTCCAGAGCCAACAGGTGCACTTCACCCTGTCATGCAAGTGTTTGAAGAAGTTGCATCCATCTTTGGAGATATGGGTTTTGCTGTCGCAGAAGGTCCAGACATTGAAGACGACTTTCATAATTTCACAGCGCTGAACTTCCCTGAAGGTCACCCTGCACGTGAAGACCACGACACATTCTTCATGGCACCGGATGCAGATGGGAACCGCAAAGTATTACGTACACACACATCACCTGTGCAAATCCGCACAATGATGAGCCAAAAACCACCTATCCGCGTGATCATTCCTGGACGCGTTTACAGAAAAGACTGGGATGCAACCCACACGCCCATGTTCCACCAAGTGGAGGGTCTTGTAATCGACAAGACAACACATATGGGTCATCTAAAGCAGTGTTTAACTGATTTCTTGGCTGCTTTCTTTGAAGTGGATAATGCTGAAACGCGTTTCCGTCCGCACTTCTTCCCATTCACTGAGCCATCTGCAGAAATGGATGTGCGTTGTGATCGTTCAGGCGACACAATCAAAGTTGGGCAAGGGACAAGCTGGCTTGAAATTCTCGGCTCCGGCATGGTGCACCCAAATGTGCTACGAAATTGCGGCCTCGATCCTGACGAATATCAAGGCTTTGCCTTCGGAATGGGTGTCGACCGCTTGGCTATGCTTAAATACGGCATGCCAGACTTACGTCCATATTTTGAAGCAGATGCAGACTGGATCTCAAATTATGGGTTTAAACCTTGGTTGTTGCCAACACTAACGGGTGGTTTGAGCTAAGCAGGGAGAATTGGCATGGCTAAAACAATCAGCTTCATTTTCTTTGCTCTTGGCTTTGTCTTGCTTCCATTTAGTTTTATCCAAATTGATGAAGCAGGAAATATCCATTTCATTGTATTCACGTTGAACGATTTTGGTTTAGCCATTGCACTAATTGCAATCGGATACATTCTTAAAACTCAAGGCAAGCAAGCGGAAAACGAGCCGGAAAAATGAGTACAGAAACATTTTCTTGGTTAGAAGGTATCATCGCGGCTGGTGCGTTAGTTACGTCCGCGGCTGCGGTTTATATTGCGTGGGATCAAGCTGAAACCATGCGTGTGGAACAACATGCTTCCGTATTTCCAGCAATTCAAATTGATCCATATAACACTCATGAAAATGGCTCTGGCCTTCAACTTGGCTGGAGTGTTGAAAACGCTGGCGTTGGCCCAGCCTTCATACGTTCCGCACGCCTTTATGACGCAGATACAGCACTCACAGGATATGAAGAGTTAAACTCAATTTTGCCAACTGGTGCTGATATCCAATTTAAGCAATTGACGGGTCGTGTTATTGCTCCTGGAATATCGAAAGATGCACTCACTCTATCGTGGCGATCACTTGTCATCCCACGCGAAACTGTTGATCGCGCATACTCCAGCACCGCCGATTGGACATTAGAAATTTGTTATTGCTCCACTTATGACCATTGCTGGACTTCAACTTCCAATCAACGCACACATGCAAAACGCGTTGAATCTTGTACAACATATGATGACGGGCTGTTTTAAATCCGATATTTAAACGCTCAGAAAATACCTCTACCTAGAAAAGACGAAACCGATGAAATTCTCAGTCTCCTGGCTAAAAGACTATCTTAAAACAGACGCAGATCTGAATGGCATCATCGATGCTATGATCCTCGCTGGTCTTGAAGTTGAAGAAGTTGAAAACCCTGCTGAGAAACTCAAAGAATTTACGGCAGCAAAAGTTGTTAAAGCAGAGCAACACCCTGACGCAGACAAATTGCGCGTATGTACGGTAGAAACCAAAGACGGCACAAAACAAATCGTATGTGGAGCGCCCAATGCTCGCACGGGTATGACCGCCGTTTATGCGCCTCTTGGTACTTACATTCCAGGTCTAGATTTCTCTTTGGATAAAAAACCTCGCAAACTACGCGGCGTGGAAAGTTCAGGCATGATGTGTTCAGCAACAGAGCTAGAGGTAGGCTCTGAAAGCGATGGCATTATGGAACTTTCAGATGATGTAGAAGTGGGCGACCCAATCGCAGATGTGCTCGGTCTAAATGATGCTGTGATCGACTTTGAAGTGACACCAAACCGCCCTGATTGGTTGGGTGTAACTGGTATCGCGCGCGATCTTGCTGCGGCTGGTTTAGGTGAAGTGAATATTCCGGACGTCGCTGAGATTAAAGGTACATTCCCCTGCCCAATTGAAGTCACATCAGACGACACTGAAGCATGCCCTGTATTCATGGGCCGCCTGATCAAAGGCGTAAAAAACGGGCCTTCACCAGATTGGATGCAAGCCCGTCTAAAGGCTATCGGTATCAACCCGAAAAACATGCTCGTGGATGTCACCAATTACGTATCCTTCGACCGTTGCCGTCCGTTGCACGCATATGATGCTGACAAAATCCAAGGCAATGTCACAGCCCGTCGAGCAAAAGCTGGTGAAAAGCTCGATGCACTTGATGACAACACATATGAGCTGAATGAAGACATGTGTGTAATCGCCGATGAAAGCGGCCCAGTTGGTATTGGTGGTATCATGGGCGGCGCAGGAACTGCTTCCTCTGAAGAGACAGTCAACATCTTCCTCGAAGCAGCTATTTTCGACACCCTTCGTACAGCACGCACCGGTCGTGCAACTGGTATCGTATCAGATGCGCGCTACCGTAATGAGCGCGGCATAGACCCTGCCTCATGCCGTGAAGGTCTCGACCTTGCTACACAGCTTATTCTTGAGACATGCGGAGGCGAGGCATCAGACATTGTCGTCGGTGGTTCTGAACCAGTTGCTCAAGACGCGGTTGAATTCAAACCAGTCGATATGAAACGCTTAACTGGTGTGGATATGACGGCTAAACGCATGAAAGAAATCCTCGAAACGCTTGGATTTGGCGTAGATGCCAAAGCAAAGCTTGACGATGAGATCTGGAAAATCAACGTACCAAGCTATCGCCGCGATGTATTTCAATCAGCTGATATTGTTGAAGAATTGATCCGGATTGAAGGCTTTGATGCGCTACCAGCTGACAGCCTTCCACGCGAAGCAGGAGCTGCGAAACAAGTTACAACACCACTTCAAAACCGTGTTCGTACAGCGCGCCGCGTTTTAGCAGCACGTGGTTTCCTAGAAGGTGTTAGCTGGAGCTTTATGGATCGCGCGACTGCTACCTCTTTTGGTGGAGGTGACAATGACGCGCTTGTAGTAGACAACCCTATTGCAAACGATCTCAATTACATGCGTCCAACTGCATTGGCAAACCTAGCCCAAGCGGCGCAACGCAATGTAGATCACGGCGCTGAAGAAGTAAGATTGTTTGAAGTTGGACCTATATATCTTGGCGATGGACCAAAAGATCAACGCACAGCAGTAACTTCTCTGGTGAAGCCGCGCCCATCACGTCACTGGGCAGGAACAAGCGAAGCATATGATGCATTTGCTGCAAAGGCCGATCTATTTGCTGTATTAACCGCATTAGACCAACCTGGAGAACGATTCCAAATAGGCGAACCAGTAGGTGATCATTGGCACCCCGGCCGCGCAGCAAGTTTGCGCCTTGGGCCTAAAAATGTGGTTGGAACTTTTGGTCAACTTCACCCAGCTGTGCTGAAAAAACTTGACGTCGAAGGCCCAATGGTTGGATTTGAAATTTATCTTGAATCCTTGCCTCAGGTTAAATCTAAGGGCGGCAAAACAAAGCAACGTCTTGAAAAGGCTGACCTAACGCCTATTCGTCGCGATTTTGCATTCCTGGCAGACAGCAGTGTCCAAGCTGGAGAAATCGCAAAAGCAGCAGGTAATGCAGATAAAAAACTCATAACTGCAAGCAGGGTATTTGATGTCTATGAAGGCGAAGGCATGCCTGAAGGGAAGAAGTCTGTTGCGATTGAAGTGACGCTTCAACCACGTGAAACACAATTGAAAGATGCCGACATTGAGAAGGTTTCGAAAGCTATTGTTGCCGCTGTCGCAAAATCAACAAAAGCTGAACTTCGTGGCTAATTAGTCAGGTCTTCCTCATAAATCTTTCACTATAATAACGCATACTGAGCGCACGATTTTTTGTAGCTTTGTTAGAAAAAACACAAATAGTGCAGACAAAAATTTGCATTACTAACAAAGCTCTGATTATCGTGTCTTTGGTGTTGGGGAATTTTGTAGATTATAGAATGCCAATTTTGGCTTTTGAGGATAAGAATGGCTTCTAAAGCACCTGTGATAGCAGTCGCCAATCTAAAAGGCGGAGTTGGTAAGTCCACAACTACGCTTATGCTAGCTGAAGGCCTTGCCTACCAGTATGGCTTGAATGTTCTCGTCTACGATTTTGATGCTCAGGCCAATCTTACTGAATTATTGCTTACGAGCGAAGGCGTTACCCGCGAAAGAAACCAAGAGCGCGGTGTAGCAGCTATCCTTGATACTTTCGTTCCTGACACTGACAAAAAGATTGAAGATTTACGTATCGTTGTTGAACAATGGAACGCCACAGTCATAGACGAACTTGTCCGTAAAAAGAATAAAAACAAAGAACAAGGATGGCTCTCTCTTTTAGCAGCCGATCCATCAATGCGGTTCCTCGAACCTTACTTGGAAAGAAGTCCCGGAAAAGATTGGTTCGATATTGGAGATCTTTTAATTGAGCGCCTTGAACAGGCTACAAAGTTTGAACGAAATCAAGCAGATATCATTATAATAGACTGCCCCCCACACGTTTCCACACTTTGCCGCGCCGCGCTCAAAATGGCAGATTTTTACGTCACACCAACTCTAGCAGAAACACTATCAATTTGGGGGCTTCGCCAATTCTCCACTTGGATGACACATACTGATCAAACGCCTTGGTTAGCTAAATCAGGTGGTGCATCATTTGATGAAAGACAATTTGTCGTTTGTACGCGCTTTATACCAACTTCGAAAAGTCACCAAAAAGCGCTTGAAGGTTTAAAGCTAGATTGGCCTGAGAGAACTTTCTCTTCGCCAATCGGTGCACGTGTTTCAATGAATAGAGAATTGCCGCGTAAATCAATCAACAGTCTACATTCATTTGGCAGTCGATATCGTGGAAAATTAAAGGGAGATGTTCTCACTCTCGCCGAAGAATTCACCAACTTTATCAAACAACACCAACCCGACTTGGATTGGGAAAAAGTAAGTACCGGAAAATTCCTGGCTGGATAAAGATGACTTAGGCTCCTATCAAACCTGCCATTTTACATTCATTGGCTAATTTGCTGCCTGCCCTAACAAATAATCGTGTTTTTCCTTCTTTTCCACATCGTAATAGAGCCTGCTCTGGCGTCTCTCCACCTAACAAATGCAATTCGGCATCATAACCAATATTGTCTCTGCTAATTTTCAATAATGGTTTTCCTGTGCGCAGAAGCCTAAAAAAACCTTCGGTCAAGAATGCAGCTTCTTGTTCCAAAATACCCACACTCACAATCATGCCCGCTTTGTTTAACTTTGCGATGCCACCATTAGCTGTGGGGTGAGGGTCTTCTTGCGCTATAACGACCCGTTCGACTCCTGAATTTATCAATCTATCAGAACAACCCGGCGCACCACTACTTCTTGAGCAACATGGCTCCAAAGTCACATACACTGCCGCGCGAGATAAGTTTTTTCCGGCTACTTGTTCGAGAGCTTTTTGTTCCGCATGAGGGTTGCCACCAATTCCTGTCACAGCCTCGCTGATAACTCTGCCATTCTCTACAATCACACACCCCACAGTTGGGTTAGGGGCAGTTTTACCCAAATGATCTGAAGCTAGATTTATCGCTCGTTGCATATACATCTCATCAAGCTGCTTTAATGAGAAATTTGACAAAACGCACCCCGACAACCTTATGGAAAGATAGACTAACCTAAAAAACAAAAAACGGGACGCCAAGAGCATCCCGTTCAAAATTATTCAATTTGTCGCAATTACTATATGACTGGTAGCTCAGTTGCGCGATCTGCATCCATATAAGAAGCAGATTTCACTTTTAGATCAGCATCCAGATCAATCATAAGTGGGTTACCCGTTGGAATTTCAACACCTGTAATGACATCATCTGCAACATCGAAAAGGTCTTTAACAATTGCTCGTAATGAGTTTCCGTGAGCCGCTATAAGAATGTTTTTGTCTTCCTTCAAAAGCGGTGCAATTTCTGAGTTGAAATATGGCATTACGCGCTCAAGTGTCAGCTTCAAACTTTCAGTCATAGGTACATCAAGACCATCATAACGTATGTCATTTGCTGGATCGAATTCAGCACCCTTTTCCATAGCAGGAGGCGGTACATCGTATGAACGGCGCCAGATTTTCACTTGGTCGTCACCGTGTTTTTCAGCAGTCTCAGCTTTGTTCAAACCAGTCAAACCACCGTAATGACGTTCATTCAGGTGCCAATCTTTAGTTACAGGCAACCAAGTACGTTCCATTTCTTCAAGTGCAAGCCAAAGTGTACGAATTGCACGTTTTTGAACGGATGCAAAAGCTTGATCAAATGCCACACCAGAAGCTTTCAACATCTCACCGGACTTCTTAGCTTCTGCGATCCCTTTATCTGTCAGGTTTACATCCCACCATCCAGTAAAACGGTTCTGCAAATTCCATTCACTTTGTCCGTGACGGATCAATACCAATTTTGCCATTTTACGACCCTTTTCTCATCTTTGTGCTCAACAGTGTGAGCAAATCATACATATCATTTATGCTTCAATTATTGGAAAAGGGTTTATCAGCCATATGGCTGGCTGCAAGCTTCATTCTGTTATTTACTCGGATAAGCCGAAATTGAGGCTTAATTTGCCTCAACCATCTCACCTGGAGCTTGCTCGCGGCGTTCATATGCTTTCACAAGAGACGTATAAGGTGGTGCCCAAGTCCACCCATGCTCTGCAGTATTGTGTTTGATCTCAAAATGTAGGTGCAATGTCGTGGGCGTACCACCAAAATCATTGGACACATACCCAAGAACATCACCTGCTTTGACTTCCTGTCCGAGTGTAACCTGAAGTGCAGCCATATTCATATGCATGTAACGATAGATACGGCCTCCCGCGCGCACATTTACCGTGTATCTACCGATGTTTGAAATATATCCATCTTCAGCGGCGATGACTTCATAACGTAATCGCTCTTCTGGTAACAAGCGCCGTTCTGCCATACATCCTTGAGGCGTACCAACACGAATATCTTGGCCAACATGCACACCTTGCGATGGACAATAAGGTGAGGTGGTTGAACGGGTTCTATTCTCACAAAAATTATCTCGCCAAGCGATTTCAAAATTGCGTTCATCACATTGATCACCGCCTCCTATACCTCCCCCAAATCTATACACTTGAGATTGAGGGTAAGCTGGAGCTGACTTAATTGGAAAAACCATGTCAGGGACATAAATGGTCGGGTCCACCGCACCATATCCACTATTGGGTTCCAAATCTCCTGGTGGAAAATACTCAAACACCGCTTCAATTTGCGGAACCGGAGTTGGCTCCGGAATTGGAGTTGAAGAAGGGAGAGGTTCAGGAACAATTTCTTCGGAACTTGAAGTGTCTCCATCAGATGGTATCTCTGGATTTACTTCATCTGGGGTAGGTTCAGGCGATGCAGTTACCGTAGGCGTTTCAGTCACATCAGGCTCAGGAGTTGTAGTCTCCACTGGCGTTGGCAGACTTGGAGGGCCTTCTTCAATGGGTTCAAGTAAATAATCACATCCACTTAACCCAACGCACAGTACAATCGGAATTATGGTTAACTTTCTATGTATTTGCAGATTTGGTAGTTTCTTTATTGGACGTATTACTTTCCAGGCTACCATTTACTACTCCTACAACGTCAATCTACTTGATCCAATGTAGCAATTTATTCCGCAACTGCAACAAATAGCCCATTTACGACAGCCTTGGCTTCTTCTTCAGTTATACAGCTTGTTGAAGCATCGAGAAAATTACATTCAAATTCGACTAGATAATCTGCTCCAAATCGCGAAAAAGCTATCTGAGCTCCCGCTTCCATATCATTGAAAACCATAGCTTCAAGTTCCTCGTTACCGGCATTATCAGCCGACACGTCGAAAACCTCTTTGGTACCATTTACAATGATATCGTATTTATGACCGGGATAACTTGCGAAATACCCATCAGGTGTAAAAGCAACAGTCTGTTTTTCGTTCGCAGGCATAACAATACCGGATGGCAACATGACTGGAACAGGACTTAGAGATGCATTGCCTGCCGCTTGAGCCAACACATCATCTGCACTTTCTCCAGCCTCAATCGCCTGAATGCGCGCTTGTCGTGCCGCTGTCCAATCTATGTCCCGTTTTCCTATTGTAGGCCGTTCTGCACCAGAAAGATCTAGAGCGTTGTCACCTTCTTCAACAACGATTTCTTGGTCAGCTTTTGGAGCGTCTTCACACCCGCTCAGCCCCAAAATCAAAAATGCCGAAGCTCCAATTCCAATAATTTTCTTAGTCATTACTTTTCCCCGGCTGGGCTGTGGCATTTGGCTCGGCATACGCAACATTTGGCAATTTCGACAAATGCTTCACCGCTTTGGCATATAGAGGTTTTATATCAGAAGGTGGTTTATCCAAAGTTGGTATAATATCAACCACAAATTCGTTGGAATAAGTTACTCTCTTTAAGCGCAAATTTGCTAACTCAGGCTTGTTTTTAAAAGCCTTATCAAACTCTTTTCGTCCTGCCTCTTCATCCTTCCAAAACATATCACAAATTCTGTCGGCTTCATCTTTATCCTTGAGTTTTATAACAATCTCAGGAGGTGGTCCTAGGCGGACAGGAAGAGGAGGTTTTTTTGAATTCTGTGCCGGACTAATCTGCCCCGTTTGTACACTTTGATATGCGGTCGGAATCACTTCAGGTTCTGATGGTATTTCAGCGACAAAGTCCGTTTCCGGTTCAGATAACAAATATCCACACCCAAATGCGGTGAACAAACCGCACAAAGCTGCGATGGGAGCCCCCAAAGATGACTTTCTGTCACTGTCCTTTGTCATAAATCATACCCCTCAATTAGCTCTGGCTTAGTTTCATCCCGGCCAGACTATATCAGACTGGCTGAACCAACACCGAACAATGAATATGCCTAATCCAAATGCGCATTTCCAAGATCAAGTGCAGCACCACCACACGGTCTATAACACATTCCGTCTTGCCCCGGAATTTTCTCCGCCCCTGGATAATGCGTACATTTTCCCGAACATTGCAATTGCGACCGAGAATTTGTCGCTTGTTTTAATCTCGATGTCAGTTCATCGCTGGTAGCTAGAGGAAATTGAGACTTGAGCAACGCCAATGCCGCTGAAACATGTGGGGCAGCCATAGATGTACCACTTTCATAAGCATAAAAACATGACTCAACAGGTTCATTCGTTACTGGATCATAGCAGTCTTTTGCAAATTTAGTTGAAAGCACTCCATCTGGACGCCCATCACCATTGTCATCACGCGTTAAATCTCCGCCAGGAGCCATTATATCAACTGCGTCTCCATAATTTGAATATGGCGTGAGCTGGCCTCTAGCATCAGACGCTGCGACTGAAACAACATTCTGACACCCTCCAGGGGCATAATATTTGGTATCAATGCGCGCATTTCCTGCGGCAGCAACAACTACAGCTCCAGCATCTGTTGCATCATTGATTGCTTCTTGCATAGAAGCGGGACAAGCCTCAAAAAGACCTATGGACAGATTGATTATATCTGCTGGATTTGCATTCCAAATTTCATCACCAAGATCGTCACGGGCAGGTACAACTCCGGCAGCCCATCGAATAGCATCATTGATATCAGATAGTTGACCGCCACAACGTCCAAGTGCACGTACAGGTACAATTGTCACATTCCATGCACCTCCTGCCACACCTGATGAATTATCTGTAGAAGCAGCCCCCACTGTTCCTGCCACATGGGTTCCGTGAAAACTATCTCTCGCCAATGGATCAGTGGGATCACATGCATCACCCGGATCATGCGGATTTGAGTCACGACCATCACCATCATTCCCCATGAATGGATCGGACACCATATCAAATCCAGGTGCTAAATTACGAGATGATTGAATATCAGGATGATCCATTTGAAGACCAGTATCGATGACTGCAACTGTCACGCCTGCGGATCCAGTTTGATTGGCGCGGCTCCAGAAATCAACAAACCCTGCACCGCCCTCAGACTCATCTTCTCCCTGTCCATAATTTTTAAAATGCCACTGAAATGTCCACAGAGGATCATTAGGGTTCAGACCTTTTGAAGTCGCAGGTTCAACTGGTAAGTTTTTGGGACGCGTTTCAAATTGGTTGGTGAAAATATAGTCAGGTTCAACATACTCATACTCACCCGACGCACGTAGATCTTCTACAACACAGCGCGTCGCCAATTCGGCGTCAGATTTCATAGCTTGGCGTGTCGATTCATTTGAACAATCATTGTTGGACACGGGTTTTTGCAATTTCATAGGTGCAAATCGTTTGAATTTTTTATCCAGATTAGCTTTGAGACGCGTATCCAAACCTGTTGGCTCGAGGCCAATATTTATCACCATATTACCGCCATCACGTGCATAAGCAGCACCTGATAGCCCCATTTTCTCCAGACGTTTAAGAGCCTTAGAACGCGCATCCATCGCTGCTGCTTGGTTCAACTCTTTCCGAACACGCATGTCCCTTTTAATCATCGCCATTTTTTGACGCGCAGGTTTGGGTGGCTCAAGTTTTTTTAAGACCGACTTCCGCGTCTCGAAATGTTCAATACGCTCCATATTCCGATTTGCATCGATTGCGCGTTTAACTTTGTTGCGTGCATTTTCCGACAATTTGAATTTGCCATCTACACGTTTTAATTCGCTCGGTTGCAGTTCTTTGACAACATCTGGAACAGCCATTTCGATTGCTTCAAATTCTGTAGCTGTGACTTCAATTTCAACAGGCTCAGAAGCACTTGCTTCAGGTAAGCTTTCAGAAATTGGCATCTCATCTTGAACAACTGATGTCATTGCGATTTTAGGTTTTGCAATCACTGAACCGATAACAAAATAACTTTCAGTTTTTAACGCTTCTTCTAAAGTCTGCGTCGGCAAGGCCTGAGCGCCCTGAATTACACCAAACATTGCTCTGTCGGGAATTGAGGCTTGCTCAAGATAATCTATCTGATTGGGCTCTCCCAATACATCATGAGACAACTGATCCTGAACTTTCTCAGTCAATTTCTGAAAATTCTGTTGTTTTTCTTGTGCTTGTTCACAAGCAGACAAAGAACCGGCTGCTAACAAAACCGTAGCACTCAAAAATGTTTTCAAACGATTACATCCATTCATTTTCACAGCCTGTCTCAACAATCGAATTTGATTAACATGATATCCCAGCGGAGCATTTCAGTCCATTTACCTTAATGCTCTCAATTTGCGACCACAAAATGTCAACAAGAACGCAATTGAGAAATATTTGAAAATATCGGTTGCCCAAAACTCCCGTTTTTACACAACTCAGAGATACTTGTTCTAAAACTTCAAGTAATTTAAATACTCATAGAATCATAAAAAACATCAGACAATAACTATATACTATACTGATTCAAAATGAATTATACTCAATTCAAACACGTTGTAGTCCTCACGGGAGCAGGTATATCTGCAGAGTCAGGAATTCCTACTTTTCGAGGACAAGACGGTCTCTGGACACAAAAGGAAATGGAATATCTGGCGAGACCAGAAACCTTCCGGAAAGACCCAGAAAAAGTTCATGCATTTTACAACCAAAGACGATTAGATCTTAAACAGTCAAAGCCAAATCGCGCTCACAATCATATTGCTTATATGCAAGATGAACTTGCTGGTTCACCCACAAGAATGACACTTGTTACACAAAACGTAGACGATCTGCATGAAAAAGCCGGTACAAAAGATGTCATCCATCTTCATGGAGAACTCAACAGCGCATTATGCATCAAATGCCAATCTCGTATGATTTGCGATCATGATCTGACTGATCAATCCGTCTGCAAAAACTGTCAAAGTCAGGGAGCTTTACGTCCGGATATCGTTTGGTTTGGTGAAATCCCTTATCATTTAGATGAAGTTCAAAAAGCACTTCTTCAATGTGATATGTTTGTTTCTATTGGGACTTCCGGTTCAGTTTTTCCCGCAGCAGATTTCGTGAACACCGCAAAACAAAATGGCGCATTCACTGTGGAGTTGAACCTAACCCCTTCAGAAAATGCTAAGGTATTTGATCATACAAATTATGGTCTGGCGTCTCAAATCGTTCCTAATTGGATAGATACGTTCATTCATGGCCCTTAGAAACCTTGTGCAAATTCAATTTTCACTTTTGGCATCTCTTGCTTGAAAGCTTATGATTGGGCTAAACACGCCCAATCTAGGATTTATTAGAAAGAGGCAATTATGGCCGGCCATTCCAAATGGGCAAATATCCAGCACCGCAAAGGGGCTCAGGACAAGAAGAAAGCGAAAATATTCGCTAAGCTATCTAAAGAAATCACTATTGCCGTGAAAATGGGCGGTAATGCTGATCCTGATATGAACCCGCGCCTTCGCCTTGCGATAGCAAATGCCCGCGGCCAATCCATGCCAAAAGACAACATCACGCGTGCCATCGATAAGGGTGCCGGTGGTGGTGGAGAAGCTTATGAAGATATTCGCTATGAAGGATTTGCGCCAGGTGGTGTAGGTTTGATTGTCGAAGCATCTACAGATAACAAAAACCGTTCTGGTGGTGATATACGTGCCACTTTCGCCAAAAATGGCGGAAATTTAGGTGAAACAGGCGCGGTATCTTTTGGTTATGATCAAGTTGGCCAACTTGTCTTTCCGGCAGATGCGGGCGATGAAGATAGCGTAATGGAAGCAGCTATAGAAGCTGGTGCCGAAGATGTTGAATCGGATGAAAACGCCCACTTAATCTATACAGCGCGCGAAGACTTAATGGAAGTTGCTTCCGCACTGGATGGAAAATTTGGTGATGTAGAAGCATCTTCCACAGCGCTGGTTTGGAAACCACAAAACTTGATACCTGTGGAAGATGAAGAAACCGCCGGAAAAATTCTAAAACTAATCGAATTACTCGAGGATTTGGACGACGTGCAGAATGTCTACAGTAATTACGATATTTCTGACGACATAATGGAAAAAATCTTAAGCTAGTCTATCCGCCAGAACAGACTGTGAGTGGGGATTATGGTCGCAACCAATAATGATTATGTCACTGTGCAAATGGAAGACGACTTTGTTGTCTTCCTCACAGGTATGCGTATCAATAAATGGTGGAAAATATGGAAATGGCTTCCCGTTTTCATCGCTATGCCGCGCATGTGCCGCGAATTGGCGCGTCGCCCTGAACTTGGCATGATGCATTACCGGTATCACCCAGGGTTTGGCAGCATGATGGTTGTTCAATATTGGAAATCATTTGAACATCTGCATGCATACGCCTCAAATAAGGGATGCGCTCATGTACCAGCTTGGCGTGCCATGAACAAAGCCGTCGGCACAAATGGCGATGTCGGTACTTGGCACGAAACCTATATGGTAAAAAAATCTGGCTATGAATGCCTATATGTCAACATGCCAGATCATGGTCTAGGAAATGTTGGTGAAAAAGTGATCGCCGAAGGCAAAATGCGGACTGCCAAAGGTCGCTTAGGCCAAGGCAATGATGATTGGACCGAGCTAGGTGTTTGACGCCTTCATCTCTTTATATGCTGCCAAAGCTCCTAGCCTTGCTTCCTTGTGATCTACAATAGGATTAGGATAAGTCTTGCCTAGAACAACACCTGCTGCCTTTAACACCAGCGAAGGTGCTTTACTTGGATCGTGAATTGATCGGTCATCTAACCGCGCCAATTCAGGTATCCATTTGCGAATGTAATCCCCTTCCCCGTCAAATTTTTCAGATTGAGCTGTCGGATTAAATATTCTGAAATAAGGTGCTGCATCAGCCCCGCTGCCGGCCACCCATTGCCAACTGGCGGGGTTATTGGCGGGGCATGCGTCCAACAAAGTATCCCAAAACCATTTTTCGCCTTCTCGCCAATCAATCTGCAAATGCTTAATCAAAAAGGATGCAACAACCATCCGTACGCGGTTATGCATATACCCTGTCTGCCAAAGCTCACGCATTCCTGCATCAACCAGCGGATAGCCTGTTTGGCCGCGTTTCCAAGCCTCTAATTTTGATGCTTCACCTTTCCACGCGAAAGCATCAAACTCAGGCCGCCAATTCTTTGCCTCCAACTGATCTGCATAGAACAAAATGGAATGTGAAAACTCTCTCCATCCAATTTCAGCAAGAAACTTTATCCCATTGCGAGATAATTCCCCCGCCTCATGCATGTATACTGCATTCCAGATTTGACGTGGCGAAATCTCACCAAACCTCAAATAAGGCGACAAACCCGACGTGGAAGATTTTTCGGGAAAGTCCCGGCCCTCCGAATAATGTGCAAGATTATTTTCAAGAAAACGGGCTAGCTTCGTCTGCGCAGCCGCCTCTCCAACCGTCCAATGTTTCCAAAAACCAGAAGCCCAATCAGGTCGCCTAGGTAATAATTTCCATGATGATAACGATTTTTGAAACTCTTCATCTTCAACCTGAGTGGAAGTCTCAGTTTCAGGTTTGCGCAAAGGCTGCGTCACATTCTCCTTTTTCAGTGCAGCCTTCCAAAAGGGTGAGAAAACCTTGTACGGTGTACCGTTTCCAGACGATACAATTTCCCACGGTTCAAATAGCAAATTCGCTTTGAAACTTTCAACATTTATGTGTTTTTCCAGTAGAGCTGTCTTTATGTGTTTGTCTGTCTCGACATCCTTGGGATGATATCGACGATTCCAATACACATTCTCAACACCCAGTTTTTCAACCAAGTCTGGAACAATCAGCTCTGCGTCGCCTCGCGCGAGAATTAGCTTTATCCCAATATTACTCAAACTCGCCTGCAAGCTGATCAATGAATAGTGCAACCATGCTTTAGAGGCTGAACCTAACGCCCTCGACCCATTTTTTTCTTCAAAAATATAGAGCGCCGTCGTTTTTCCACCTTTCACGGCAGAATGAAGCGCTGGGTTGTCAGAAAGACGCAAATCGTTTCGGAACCAACACAAATTCACACCAACCTCCTGCAATTCAAGTATAGAATCTGTTATTCTTACGTTCCATCATTCTGTCTGGACCATGTGAGATCACAAATCATTTCATCATCAAACCTCATTTGCCTTGACATAAAATGACGAAAAGTGTGAGTGACGGACAATTTGTCTTTACGAATCGCCTCTAAGGAGAAAAAAGAATGGCCACCAGCGAACGCTATACAAATATCGACCTTATTGGCTTCAATCTAAAAATGCTATCTAAGGGCCGCGATCGAGCCCTTTTGATCAGTGCAGGTAGTCCTGACGATAAACAATTCCTCCTCGAAAGCTGCCGCAATATGGCAAACATCGGAGTGAATTTATACGCAACACCAGGCACACAACGTTTATTTGAAGCCCAAAACATCCAATCCTCTGCAGCCCACAAAATATCATCTGGTACGCAACCAAACATAAAAGACCTGATCCAAAATGGAGAGATAGATTTCGTCATCAATATCCTGACGGGTGAGCAGGATTACGATGAAGGCTCAGATGCTAAACAAATCCGTTCCTTAGCAATTAAACACGGCATCCCTCTTATCACAGACCGCGAAGTCGCTGCGGAAACCATCGCAACAGTTATAAGTGATATCGAACAAGGCACATATGACTGGAAACGTCGTTCTGAAGAAAGACCTTGGGATTTAGAGGCAAAATTCCGTGAATTAGTTGAAGAGCGTGGCGGCTGGGCCAACCACCATGGTCATTTCGATAAGGCTTATCTCATTTCTCCAGAAAACCTGGCTCTGGGTTATGCAGACATGGAGAAAAAGTGGGAACTTTACCGCCACCTTAAGGAAAACTACACACACGAAGACCTTGTAGAACGTATATCTCGTGCTCTTGAAGCAGTGATGAAGCAAGGAGCAAAATACTGCCGCACAATGATTGATGCTGATAGTATAATTGGCCTGAAAGGTATCAAAGCAGCAGTTGAGGTTAAAGAGAAATACAAAGATAAAATCAAATTTGAAATTGGAATTCAGCCACTTGAAGGTGTATTGGATGACAAGACACAAGCGCAATATGTTGAAGCTTGTAAAATGGCAGATTTCTGTGGCGGACTTCCATCACGAGACCGACCGCGCGAAAGCGAACACTTAGACTTCATCATGAAAACGGCCAAAGAACTTGGCAAAAATGTTGAAGTTCATGTCGACCAAGAAAACAATCCTTACCAGACAGAAACTGAACTGCTTGCCCTCAAAACAATCGAACACGGCATGCAAGGTCGCGTATACGGCATCCACTCCATCTCAGTATCTTGTAAGGACAATTCCGAGCAGGACCGCATCATTAAACTTGTAAAAGAAGCTGATGTTGGAATCGTGATTTGTCCTTCTGCTGCGCTTTCCATGAAACAACTTCCAATGCCCGGACCACTTCACAACTCAATCGGTCCCTATGTGAAGATGAAGGATGCAGGTGTGCGTGTTTATCTTGGTATCGACAACATCGCAGACCTTTTCATGCCAATCGTAGATGGAGACATGTGGACTGAAACACGCATGCTTATGGAAGCATGTCGTGATTATGACCTAAACGCAATTGCTGACTGGGCAACACGTCCTCCTCTTCACCTTGAAGAAGAACTAATGGTTGTTCCTGAGAAAACAGAAGCTTAAATTTGATATGACCCGCATTCTTTTTGTGTGCCTTGGAAATATTTGTCGTTCTCCGACAGCTGAAGGTATTTTCACTGAAAAGGCTAAGCGTGCGGGTCTTTCTCACCTCACTATCGATAGTGCTGGCACAGCCAGCTGGCACGCTGGCAAACCGCCATACGGCCCCATGCAGGCTGCCTGCGAGCTTCGCGGGTATGATCTCTCATACCTACGTGCAAGACAGTTTACTACGCAAGATTATGAAAATTTTGATCTCATCCTGGTTATGGATCAATCCAATTTCGACGATGTTGAAAATTTACGGCCTGAAGGAAGAAACACACCTGTAAAGTTATTCCTAGACTATGCAGAAGGCACAAACCTTACGGACGTACCTGATCCCTATTACACGCGCGATTTTGACCAAACAATTGATCTTGTTGAATTGGCTTCCGAAAACCTGGTCAAACAACTTTCAGAAAACTAACCGATCCGTTTGGGCGAACGTGCATATTGCTTTGCGTAACTATTGGCTTTCGAAAAGCCGTGCGACAAGAATGTACTTTCCACAACATCCTCTGATCGGCGTTCGAAATAAGATAAAGTGCATTTACTCAACTTCATTCGACTAACAAGCCTCTCTGCTTCATCACCAACAAATGTTTGATTTTTTGATTTGTTTTCTGGTCCCTTTGAAATGAAGTCTGCGCATTTAACTCCAATATCAGAGCCTCTTAAGCGCGAAGGTGTTACAAGATCTATCCTTGCATCTCGCTTGTCTTGATAACGCACGCGCGGCCGCGCTGAATACGTAAGATCAAGATGAGATTTGTATTCTTCATTGCCGTTGAATGGTTGCACGGTGCAACTTGCATAAGAATTAGAAGACGTTTGAGCAAATGAGCAATCAGACATCCAGTTTCCAAAGGCAACCACATGACTATTCACCTTTGTTCCATTACTTTTCGTTTTATCTGACGCTCCGATAAGACGTTTTTCCAAGGAAAGTTTTTCAGTCAAAGGTACATTGTTGTTGGGAGTTACACTCGAGTCCCGTAGATGAGTATCAAGCAATTTGCTGGCTTTAGATTGGTTTTGATACATTGTAAAAGCAGCAAATATAATTGCTCCAAACCCTACAATTACCGAAACCTGCCGCACAATATACAGCGCATCATATAGATTTCGCATCTCCACCCCTATTTTTCAACTCAGTAGAGGCAGACTATACATTGCTTGATAAACATCCGGTTTAGATCAACGATAATCTAAAGGATTACTGGATTATCGTTCAACTGGTTGTGTTCGAATAAGTCTCGATGTTTCCACTGCAGCTTTCCGGTGAAAAGTAATCGCCTGATACTCAGGGTTCGTGACCATATCCAGAAATGCCTGCCCAGAAGGATAGCGCACAATGAAAGCAATATCCCAAGCTTCATCTTGAGGACCAATCATCATAAATTCAGGCGCTCCTGACCAAATAACTTTTCCGCCAACTTTCTCCAAAAACGGTGCCGTATTTTGACTATAAATCTGATAAGCTTCAGCACCTGTTGCCTCACGCCCATCATCATAGGCAGCCTTGTCGTTGAACTTGATCAAATTAATCATCTCAACGGGATAATCTTTCCCCAATCCCATCAATTGAGTGAGTTGTTCTGGTGTGGGGTCAATAAAGTGAGCTGTCATAAACGCATCCTCCAATTTTGAATTAGAGTAAGTGTCGCAACAACATCCGCAAGTGGACCTATCTTAACGTTAAGGGTCATAAAAAGAAAAATGCCCTCACAATGAAGTGAAGGCATTCAACAAATTCGGCAAATTTTGACTAACTTAGTCTTTCGCGCGTGTTTCGTAGGTCATTTCTTCTGTATTGATTACAACACGTGTACCCGGTCCAATGTGTGGCGGCACGGTAATACGCAAACCATTATCCAAAACGGCCGGCTTGTATGAAGAAGAAGCCGTTTGACCTTTTACAACCGGCTCAGTTTCAGCAATTTCAAATGTCATACGCGCAGGGAATTTAACTAGCACTGGCGTTTCATTAAACAACTGTAGAATTACAGTCATGTTTTCCTGAAGCAACGGCGCTGAATCTCCAATCAAGCTCGCTGGCACCATAATTTGTTCAAAATTTTCAGGGTGCATGAAGACAAAGTTTTCACCTTCTTGATAAAGGTAGGTGTAGTCCACCTCTTCCACAAAAGCTTTTTCTAGCTTTTCTTGTGTTTTGTGAGTGATCGATACTTTGATACCGTCAGAAATACGACGCATATCTATCGTTGTTGTTGGAGTTCCTTTACCCGGACGAAAAGACTCTGCTTTAAGAACAACGTATAATTGACCGTCAGTGTGCTCAATGACGTTACCTTTACGGATATTGGCTGCTGTTTCTACGGCCACAATAATCACCTTTTTAGCTTTGGCGCGCCAATCAGTCCGAAGCAGTTCTCCGGTCAAGCGCAAATTGCAAGATTGACCTTTCCCATAGCCGTCTATACGCCTTTCGCCAAGTGCCAACCGCCACTCAATGAAGATTATCAAACAATCAGGACACAGAAAATGAGCCAGACGAACTGGTGGAACAAAGAGCTACACCAGGATAAACGGCCATTTTTGCTGGCGCGTAATAAAATAAAGACCTCACTTCGTCAGTGGTTTGAAAGTAATGGATTTCTGGAAGTTGAGTGCGGTACTCTTCAATTTTCTCCCGGAAATGAAACCCATCTTCATGCGTTTTCATCTGATTTTCTCAATGAAGACGGTAGTATAAATCAAAAACTCTATTTACACACTTCACCTGAATTTGCCTGCAAAAAACTGTTGGCAGCTGGTGAAACCAAGATATTTGATTTTGCCCGTGTCTATCGCAATAGAGAAAACAGCCCGTTGCACTCCCCTGAATTTACAATGCTTGAATGGTATCGTGCGGAGGCCAGTCTAAAAGATGTTATGAATGACACCGCTAATCTTGCTAGAGCGGCACTCAACTCTACAAATGCTAACAACATGATGTGGAAAAATGAAATCTGCGATCCTCATATGGAACCAGACTTTCTGACGCTAACAGAGGCCTTTGAACGCTACGCAAAGATCGATCTAGAAAGCGTATTGGACGATACAAATGCTTTCTATATGGCGGCTGCTTCAGTCGGCGTAAATTTGCCAGAGAACTCAGAATGGACTGATATTTTCTCAGCAGTTTTAGTGTCTAAGATAGAGCATAAACTGGGCGAAGGTCGTCTCACATTCCTTTACAATTACCCAATCTGTGAAGCTGCATTAGCTCGCCCAAATCCTGATGATCCACGTTTTGCAGAGCGTTTTGAAATGTATGGTTGCGGTGTCGAACTCGCCAATGGATTTGGTGAACTCACCGATCCAGCAGAACAACGCAAACGCTTTGATGACGATATGGCATTGAAAGCAAAGATCTATAATGAAAAATATCCAATTGATGAGGATTTCTTGGCAGCACTACACCACATGCCTGAGGCATCAGGCGTCGCTTTGGGATTTGATCGATTAGTTATGTTATGCTCGGGTGCGCACAAAATTGAGGATGTCTTGTGGACACCATTTCCAAACCAATGACAAAAACACTTAAATCAAGACAAGACTTTATTGATGTCGGTTTAACAGACACTACCTCACCCGACTGGTCTGCAATTTCAGAAAAATATGCAATTGCAATGACTTCAGAATTGGCTGAGTGCGTTCAATCTTCTGATGCAGATGACCCGGTGCTGCGCCAATTCCTTCCCTTGCCCGAAGAATTAAATTCCACACCAGATGAGCGCCTTGATCCAATTGGTGATTGGTCCCACTCCCCTGTTGAAGGAATTGTGCATCGTCATAAAGATCGGGTGTTATTAAAAATTGTCTCAATCTGCCCAGTCTATTGTCGGTTTTGTTTTCGGCGTGAAATGGTCGGTCCAGACAAAGACAACATGCTGCGCCCAGAACAAGTAGACGCTGCAATTGAGTATATTTCAAATCATCCTGAAATTTGGGAAGTTATCCTCACGGGTGGCGACCCAATGATGTTATCTGCCAAGCGCGCTGCAGAGCTCACCAAACGCCTTGAAGCTATTCCACATGTTAAAGTTATTCGGTGGCATACTCGCATGCCAGTTGCAAAACCCAACCTAGTTACAAAAGAGTATGCGCGAGCAATCAAGAGCAACACTAAGTCTGTTTTTGTAGCGTTGCATGCCAATCATGCGAACGAGTTTTCATCAGCTGCCAAACAGGCCTGCGCCAATCTGATCGATACAGGTATAGCAATGGTGTCTCAGACAGTCCTCTTAAAGGGGGTCAATGATACACCTGAAGCCCTACAGGATCTCATGCGAACCTTTGTAGAAAACCGCATCCGTCCCTATTATTTGCACCATCCAGATTTAGCACCGGGAACATCACATTTCAGGATGAGTGTGAAAGAAGGACAAAAACTCGTGCAAAGTTTGCGAAACAATTTATCAGGCCTTTGCACACCAACCTATGTAGTAGACATTCCTGGCGGCGTTTCTAAAGCAATTGCAACACCGTCAGATGCGATTGAAATTGATGGCCAACTCGCATTTCGCGGGCAGGACGGCTCACTTCACAAATACCCTCCGATCGAAAAATAGCGGTACACTATTTGGCCAAGCCGCAAAGCTGAATTAACACTATTAGTAATCGAGAATCAGCTCGATAGTTTGTGGGCACTGGCTTTTATTTTGAAGATACTTCACACATCTGATTGGCATTTAGGACGCACTTTCAAAGGTGCATCCCTCATTGATGATCATCAGCATTTTCTCGATCAACTCATCAAGATAATCGAAACACAAAAGCCGGATGTGGTAATTATTGCAGGCGACATTTTTGATCGTGCATCTCCTCCAGCCACGGCCATAAGTCAATTTGAAGATTTTCAGCGCCACATATATTTCAAAACAAACACAGCTCTCGTTATTCTAGCTGGAAATCATGATTCTGGTGAACGTATCGGTATGAATGGAGCTTTTGCTGATCCAGAACGTGTTCTGATTAGAGGTCGCTTACAAGCTGTAGAAAAACCGCTTATTCTGAAAGATACATTTGGCGAAGTTGCGTTCAGCGCTTTGCCATATGGAGAGAATTATTCAGCTCGAGAATGTTTCAATAATAAAGAAATCTCATGTCCCGCAGACGTTATCGCTGAACAAGTCAAGGCTGCTAGGGAGTATGTCCCCAAAGGCGCAAGATGGGTAATTTCGGCTCATGCGTTTGTGAGTGGAGCATCGACCACAGAATCCGAACGCAATCTTTGTGTGGGAGGTATAGAAACAGTTCCTGCGGATATCTTTGACGGAGCCCATTACGTTGCACTAGGACACCTTCACCGTAGTCAAAAAGTCAAACATAACCATATCAGATATAGCGGTTCTCCATTGTCATTTGCTTTTGATGAGGTTGGAAACGAAAAGTCGGTTACGCTTATTGAGTTGGGAAAAGACAAAGTCACCAACATTGACCTTATTCCCATTTTACCACTTCGAACTGTGCGTGAGATAAAGGGCGAATTGGCTGACATTGAAAAACGAGCTGACACCACTTCCAATCAAGACTTCATTCATGTCATTCTTACGGATAAAGGCGGATTGGTGGAACCAATGGCACGCCTGAGAAAAATCTATCCAAATGTGATGTCGCTTTCTCGTGAACACCGAACAGACATCAGCAAAAATACAAAAGGACGAGCCACAGCCAAACTCGATAACCCACAAGACGTAGTGGAAGAGTTCATCACTCATGTACGAGAGGCTGGGCTAGAACCAAACGAGCAAAAAATCCTTGATTCCGCTTTTTCAGCAATATCTTCGGAAAGGGACTAAGCCATGCGCCCTATCCGTTTGACTTTGCAAGCCTTTGGCCCATTCGCCGCCAAACAAGTTATAGACTTCGAACAAAATAGTTCGACTGGATTGTTCGGTATTTACGGCCCAACAGGCGCTGGAAAGACTTCCATTTTTGATGGACTATGTTTCGCCCTGTTTGGTCAGTCTGCGGGCGCACAACGTGAAGGAAAAGACTTCCGTTCCGATCATGCACACGCTGACCTTCTAACTCAAATCGAACTTATCTTCGATCTAGGAGAGAAACGTTATGTTTTGAGGCGTATTCCTGTGCAGGAACGCATTGCAAAAAGAGGCAAAAAGCCAACGCAACAGTTACACCAAGCTTGGCTATTTGATGCTACAGGAATAAATGCAAAAGACATTTCAGACGACAACTCGGGCAAACCTATTGCAGAGAAAAAAACTTCACTTGTTGAACAGGCCATACAAGATCTCCTTGGATATTCCGCTGACCAATTTCGTCAGATAATTCTTTTGCCACAAGGCCAATTTCGTAAAGTTTTGGATGCAAACACAAAAGAACGTTCTGCCATCTTACAAAACTTATTCGATGTTTCGCTTTATGAACGATTACAAGATACTCTCAAAACCAAGGCAGCGATTGAATATGAACAGATTAATGATGCGCGTATAAAGCGTGATGACCGTCTGGAACAAAGTGGTTTTGAATCTTTTGAAGCTTTAGAGGCTGGTATCAAAGAAGTCTCAGATATTGTTGCAAAAAAGAATGATGAAGTTGAAAAACTTAAGCAAGCGCACAATATCGCACGAACAAAATTCGATATTGCAAAATCAATTAATGACCAATTTATCGAACTTGCGAAGGCAAGACAAAAACAGGATGAACTCAACAAAAATCAAAAATCGATAGATGATTTAATCGTTCAATTGGAAGCCGCCAAACTAGCGGAAAAGCTAATTGGTTTAGAAACCAATGTTTCAGCAGCAAAGCGCGACCTAAAAGAAACACATTCCCGTGTTGCACAGTCTGCCAAGCGCGTAGAAGAAACCACAATTGCTCACAAAAAAGCTCTGTCGACTTTAGATTCTGCAAAGAAAAATATCGAGAAAATAGATGGTCTCAATACAAAAAAAACGACACTCGAATCCCTTCAAGAAACACTAAACAATTCCAAAACGCTCGAATCTGAAGTTCGTTTAAAAGCTGATAAATTAAAAAGTTCGCAAACCAAATCCACAGCACTCAAGGCTCAAATAAGCTCTGTTAAAGACAAAATAAAATCATGTCAGCTTCAAGCCAAATCCGCCATTGAAAGTTCAAAAGAGTTTGTGCAGTTGGAAAAGGAACTTGCCAAAATAGATACGGACTTGGAACTCCTAACTAAGTATGCCTCAGCTGTCGAAAAACAGTCTGCATTGGCAGAAAAAACCAAAATTACAGAAGAAAAGCATGGCTTAGCCAAGTCGGAGCTTAGAGACTCTGAAAACAAATTACAGGCAGCTGAAAAAGCTCTTTCCAATGTGCAAGCGATACATCTGGCAAATCATCTGAAAGCAGGAGAGGAATGCCCTGTTTGTGGAAGTGAAGCACACCCCAATCCTGCTACCGGAGACGCGAGCTCAAAGGGTTTAAATCAGGTATTTGAAACCTCCCGAGAAGCTTTCTTGCAGGCACAAAAACTTGAACGAGAGCAAGGCAACACACTAATCAGTTTTAAAGAACAACTGAAGCTGGCCAAAAGTAATCTAGACCAGATTGAAAAGCCGGACAAAAACATCAGCGCAATTAATGCTCACAAAGAAACAATTGAAAATAAAATCAAAAATTTCAAAGCTCTGCCAACACTGGAATCAATTGAAGATCAGCAAACAAAGCTTGAGGTCGAAGAATCTAATCTCATCATTCAATTAGAGGAATTGTCTCAAAATCTCTTGTTAAATCAGAGTGCATATGATTCGGCTAAAGCATTGTATGACGACGCGATAAACAAGTTGCCTCCCCAATATCAAAAGAGCGGCGCAATAAAAACTGAGTTGGATGCAATTTCCCAAGACATCGAAAACCTCAAACGTTCTCACGAAAATGCTCTCAACAATGAACGAGAAGCTTCAACTTCATTAACCAATGCCAAGACGTCTCAGATTGAAATCAATGATGTGTCCATAAAAGCGGAAAAAAGATTTAGAGCTGAATTAGCAACATTTGAAGCTTCACTTCAAAAAACTGGGTTTGATGCAGATAGCTTTAACACTGCTAAGTCCTATCTGAGTAAGAAAGATGAACTTGAAGAACAAATTGATGCTCACAAATCAGCGCACCTCATTGTGAAAACTCAGATTGAGCAAGCAATCAAAGCTACGGCAAACACCGAACAACAAGACCTCACCGACCTTAGCAAAGAAATGACAATGGCAGAAGAGTCACTTGATGCCAGCACTGGGGAACTTAACAATTCAAATCACCAACTCAGAGAATTGAACACTGCCCTAAAATCTGTCGAGACTGCTTCTGAGGAAATAACAAAACTCAATCAAGCTTACGCACCGCTCGGTGAAATGGCTGAACTGACAAATGGAACCAATCCTTTCAAACTAAAACTCGTCGATTTCGCCATAGCTGCTATGTATGACGATGTCTTAGCCGCTGCAAACCGTCGTCTTGGTCCCATGACAGATGGTCGTTTTGAGTTGCAAAGAGAGGCCGGTGTTCAAGGTGGACGCGCTTATCGCGGGCTGGATACTCTAATTTTCGACGCGCACACAGAAACACTTAGACCAACTTCCTCTTTGTCTGGGGGAGAAGGCTTTCTTGCATCGCTTGCGCTTGCACTAGGTCTATCAGATGTTGTTCAAGCCCAATCTGGAGGTGTTAGATTAGATGCACTTTTCATTGATGAAGGATTTGGAAGTCTCGACCCAGATTCGCTAGATTTGGCTTTAGAAACTTTACAATCGTTGGCAGACAATAACCGTATGGTTGGAATTATTTCGCACGTAGAAGAAGTCAAACGCACAATTCCAAATGGCTTCTCTATTGTGCCATCTCCTTCGGGTAGTCATATACACATCAGAAATTCAATGAGTTGATATTTAATCATTGCTCAATCCATCTGAATTTAGATCATTTCAAATATTCAATTTAAACCGGACTCAAAATGACTGACAATAAATCTAGACCCGCCAATATGGATTCAACCGCTTATCGTTTGGCTGCGTTAGATGATGATTTCTTACTTGGAGATAGCATGCGCGGTGTGCGCTTCATGCTTGAATATGCAAAATCCGAGGAATTATTACGGGAATGGGGGGTTGCCTCCACAGTCGTTGTCTTTGGCTCTGCGCGGTTCAAACCCGATGGACCAGACAATCATGCACGCTGGTACAATGCAGCGCGCGAATTAGGTAAAATCGTATCCCAACGCGGTGGTGCTCTAAAAAAGAAACAAGACCCACGCCACAACGTCATTGCAACTGGCGGAGGCCCAGGCATTATGGAGGCCGCCAACCGCGGCGCGCATGATGTTGGGGCACCCAATATTGGCTTCAACATTACGTTGCCACACGAGCAAGAACCAAACCCCTACTCAACGCCCGAACTCACATTTCAATTTCACTATTTTGCTATGCGCAAGATGCATTTAGCCATGCGCGCAAATGCTCTCATCGTATTTCCTGGCGGATTCGGAACCATGGACGAATTGTTCGAAATTTTATGTTTGAGACAAACTTTAAAAATCACATCGGATTTACCCATTATCCTGTTTGACAAAGAATTTTGGGAAACAACTTTTAACTTCCAGCATTTAATCGATGTCGGCACAATCAATCCGGATGATGTAAATCTATTCAGCTACGCCAATACTGCCGAAGAAGCTTGGCAAATCATGTTGGACAAAGGACTAAAATCAGTGCCAGCGAAGTAAAAAAAAGCGCCGGATTTATTCCATCCGGCGCAATTTCTTAAAACAAATACGGGGCCATGCATTTGGCTACATATTTTATGTTTTCAGACTTTAGACCTGCCACATTGATACGCCCTGAACCCGGCAAATAGATTGCATGGTCTTCACGTAATTTTTCTGCAGCCCCATCTTTCAATTTCATGAGAGAGAACATCCCTTTTTGACGCAGAATACGGTTTGCAGCTTCATCTTTTCCATGAGAACGAAGTGCTTCAGCCATTTCAGAACGCAATGATTTAATGCGATCTCGCATTTCATCTAATTCATTGATCCACTCTGTTTTTAATTCATCATTTTCCAATATCGTTGCAACAATCGCCGCGCCGTGAGCTGGTGGCATTGAATAGCTAGCACGGGCAATATCAGCTAGATGAGAAGCAACAATTGGAGTTTGCTCCGCATTTTGACTTTGCGCCACCAAACAACCTGTTCTTTCGCGATAAAGCCCGAAATTTTTAGAGCATGAATATGAGATCAAAGCTTCAGGAGCGAGCTCTAGGAATTCGCGTACACCAACCAAGTCTTCATCTAATGAAGCACCAAACCCGTGATAGGCGATATCTACAATAGGAAAGATGGATTTTTCGGTACATAGACGCGCGAACAATTTCCATTGCTCATTTGTTAGATCCATTCCTGTCGGATTGTGACATGGCCCCTGAATAATTATTCCATCGCCTGGTTCAGCTTTATCCAAAGAACATTTGATGGCCTCAAAATCTATTTGCCCAGCATTCTCTCCATCTTGAATTTCGTCATATGAATAACTGTCCGTTTTCATGCCCATAGCGCGAACAACGTGTGCATGATTTGGCCAAGATGGATTACTCACCCAAACAACACCATCAGCTTTCAAACGTTTAACAAAGCCAACAGCTACGCTTAATGCCCCACATCCACCGGGAGATGCAAAAGAAGTAATTCTACCAGAAGACACTGTATCAGATTTTGATCCAAACAATTGCTTCTCAACTGCATTATCGAAAACTTGGTTTCCGCGTGGACCTTCATAAGCCTTAGACGTTACACTAGTGAGCAGCACTTTTTCTGCAGACTTTACAGAACGCAAAACGGGTGTTGCACCGCTTGCGTCTTTATAAATACCAACGCCCAAATCAACTTTGATTTCCCGTGTATCTTCTTTATACGCCGCCATCAGCCCCAATAAAGCATCAGGAGGCAGAAGAGACAGATTAGAAATGAGATTTTTTTGCATCATTATTAGTCCCGAAATCGAAATGTCAGATATTTTATTCAGGCTAATATAAACAAATGCATCAATAATTCAACTTTTTCAATTATATAGAAATAACCATCTATTTCTCAAGGAACTCGTACAACTCGTGATGATTTATTGCACTCGTTTTTCATCGCACAATGTACGTTTATATAATTTGCCCTCAGCATTAAACCATTGCCATACTCGGCCTCGATATTCGCTACTATCTCCCAACGAAATCATTTCGTAAAAGCGTGATCCCGGCTCATCTTTGCGATCTAAATTCAATAAGATTTGACCGTATTCGCTTTCCCAAGAACACCCGCTAAAGCTATCATTATCCCACCAAAGTTTGTTACCTTTTAGCGTTCCCAATAACTCCACTTTATACTCTTTCCCGTCAGTCCAGATAAAGTGGTTTTTCTGAATGTAAGCATATTCACCTTCATCCGGAAAAATGCATTCAACCCGTGTTCTATGTTGATCTATGATCTGGGCTTCGGTGTTTAGATGAGTATACAGCCCTTCCCAAACCCCTTCATGTTGAAGCATTGTGGGCATAATTTCGGAAAGCTGGGCACGAAGATTTGTATTTTCAATCAACGCTTGGATCCTTCCAGTGCTTCGAGTTTATATTTTCCTGAGCAAAACTTAGTGGAACAGCCTCTAAATCTGTTTTTACTGTGTCATTCCAACGATTTAGAAGTCCGAATAGCGAAATCATCCCCATCATTTCCATGATCTGGGTTTCTGAGTAATACTTTTTCACATTATCAAAATGCTCATCTGTAGCGGAGTTTGGTTGTGTTCCAGCCGCCATTGCGAGGCTCAAAGCTGCTTTTTCAGCAACCGAAAATAATGAATTTGTTTCATACTCCCAAACACGATTGACTTTTTCAGCATCTGCGCCAGCCATTTTAACTGCTCCATGAGCGGTATGAGCCTGACAATAAACACATCCAGCCGCACCACTGACCACTGTTGCAATCATTCGTTTTAGACCTGCATCAAGTTCACCAGGTGCGTAAACAACGCTAACTAAATTTTTTACTGCATCTAAAAAAGAGGGCCACTTCGCCATTGTCAAAACATCATTCGGGACAAAGCCCATCAATTGTTCCGCATATGCTAAATCTGATTTGGCCTGATCAGAAAGTTGATCAACCTTCAAGGGATCAAGTCTTGCCATTTTACTTATCCTAAAAAAAAGCCGCCTGATGAGCCTCACCCATCAGACGGCACGAGGAAGAATTATTAAAAGTTTAGAAGCTTACGCCGAAATCAACGCCCCAAGTTAAAGGCAACTCGGGATAAACGTGATTTACGTTTGCAGTTGATCGGTAATACTCTTTATCTGTGAGGTTTTTACCCCAAAGAGACACACGCCATCCCTTGTCATGTGGAGCATAAGCAATTCGGCCGTTCACTCGGGTTCCTGGTTCGATTAGTGATCCAGGGTTGTTCGCAATTAGAGCAAATGAATCTGATTCATACGCAACATCACCTCCAAAGGTAACTTCCCCTTCCCAAGCAGGAATAGAATAGTCAAATCCAGCAGTCACTTTGCGTTCAGGAGCATTTTTCAATTCTAGACCTTCAGCACATGCAATTGTCGCAACACCATTCGGACAAGAAGCTCCACCATTTGTTATTGTTCCAGCATCGGCATCTGTCAGATCTTTGTATTCAGCGTCGAGCCAACTAGCGTTCATGTGGAATTGAAGAGCATCCGTTGCATGCAGCACTGTTTCCAATTCAAGTCCCTGAATCGCTGCACCCGATATATTGGAACGCGTGAAACCTCGGCCAGGCACTGTTGCTGAGAATTGAAGATCTTCATAATCATTGTTGAAGTAGGTCAAATTGAAGCGAAGAGTGTCATTAAACAAATCACTGCGCAGGCCAGTTTCAAAAGAAAGCAAGTCTTCTTGAGTTACAGGTAAAAAACACGCCGCTGCTGCAAAACAGTCTGGTGATACACCTGCACTCTTAAAGCCGTTAGCAACAGAACCATAAACCATCACATCATCTGAGATCTGATAGCTTACCTTTGCAGAGTAAGTAAGGTTACCCTCGTCGCTTTCTAGAATAACAGGAAAGTTTACAGATGCCGCTCCAGGAGCGCCAGAAGTACCAGTTACATCACGCTTTTCCTGAGTATAACGAAGACCACCCGTCAATGTTAGCGCGTCTGTCGCTTCCAAAGTGGCTTGAGTGAATATTGCTGCTGACTGAGTGTCGACATTTACGCTGAAAGGAAAGAAAAACACAGAATCGAGCGTAACTTCTTCATCATATAAGAACACACCAGCCATGTAGTTAAACGGCCCCTCAAATGCAGAAGAAATAGTGAATTCCTGACTTAACTGCGTTTGATCGGTTTCTTGAGAGAATGGGAAAGAAATATGAGACGCTAAATCGTCTTTCATAGCTCTGTACCCTGTTAAAGAACTAAAATCATAGTCCCCAAAAGCACCATCAATTTTTAAAGATGCACCTGACACCTTAACTTCACTGCGATAGCCAGCAAAACATCCTACTTGCTGGAATATTTGTGGAGCACCAGAACAAGTGGCCCCCGGCACAGGCTCAATAGTATATAGATCATTATCTACGTCAGTTACTACCGATGGATCTCCATGAGAATCTACAATTGTGCTTGGAAGCGGGTCGGAATTATCAACTGTATGATCAGCGGAAATCAACATAGACCAATTGTCATTGAAATTATGCTTCAGTGCGATGCGTGCGGCTGAAACTTCTTCCTTGCCAATATTATCGCGCGCTAATCCAGCTGCTGCACCATTTGGATTTAGGTCAAACAATCCATCACGCTTTTTGTGAAGACCCGAAACACGAATGGCTGTGTTATCACCTAGAGCAAAGTTTCCCATGCCTTTTATATTGAATGAACCGAAATTGCCTAAACCAGCAGACAAATCACCTGCATTCTCATCCTGAGGAGACACACTTACGAGTTTAATGGCTCCACCATTGGTGTTCCGTCCATACAGAGTACCTTGCGGTCCACGCAATACCTCAACACGCTCGGTATCAACGAGGTCAACAAGTGATCCAACTGTACGACCAAGATAAATGCCATCCAGATAAATTCCGACCGCAGGGTCTACCGCGCCACGAGATTCATCTTCACCAATTCCGCGGAAATACACGCGTGCCGAACTTGAAGTTCCACCACCCGTTACAATCACTGCATTAGGAATTTGCGCCGCAATATCATTTACATCAGCAATCTGGCGATCTGCTAATTGATCTGCAGAAAATGCGGTTACAGCTACAGGAACATCCTGCAGGTTTTGCTCTCTACGCTGTGCTGTCACTGTTACAACACCAAGAGTTTTCTTGTTTTGGACTTCCTGCTCATCGGTAGCTTGATCCTGTGCCACGCCCATAGGACTTGCAAAAGACGTTGCACCGGCAAGAAGCGCAAATTTCAATAAGGTTTTCATTTTATTCCTCTCCCCGAAATATAATCAAAATCACTAAATTTAGGACGCAGCTATTTGGTATAGTTAGTTTTAAGCGTCAAAATTCATGATCGTTCTGCCAAATCGCCACTTCAAGTGGAATTCTAATGGATTTAATCAGAATCTAACATACCATCAGAACATATTTGGACGACTTCACAATTTAATGATATATCTTTTGAACTGCAAAATCCGATCATATTTGCGATCGGATTTATGAAACTGATGGCGAATAGGATGGAAGAATGAAACCTTTTGTATCAGAACGCCTCAAAAATGCTGGCGTAAGTCCTTCGTCTATCGGCGTTCTACAAGGAAAATATCCCGTTACATTTGCACACACAAACTTCCCCCCAGGAGGTGTGGAGCGTTCACCCGTTGAATATTTTGATATCTACTGTCCCACGCGTCCCGCGAATATCTATGAAGTAAGTGGAACGATTCAACGAAAATATTTCGATTATCGAACTGGATTTATATCTTTTAATCCACCAATGAGCACATGGACGGCGAGATGGGATACGCGAGTAGAGGGGTTTGGTTTATACATTCAACCTCCAATACTTGAAAAAGCAGCATTTGATTTGTTTGGTGAAACACCAGATGAATTAAGTTGGAGATTGGTCTTAGGTGATTACGCGCCGTCTATTGCGTTTCTAGCACTTGATATTGGAAGTCAGGCACTCAACAAATACCCTGCTGGCGTTGAAATCGTTGAACAACAAATGACAACACTTCTCAATTTGCTCGTAAGACGATTTAGCTCCTCACCCAAACGGGACACATCTCTAGTTGGAATACATAGTTCGCAGGTTCTTAGAGCCGTTCAATACATATCAGACAATCTTGATAACAAGATTTCAGTTCAATCTATTGCAGATGCGGCCGCATCATCACCACCACATTTAAATCGACTGTTCCGAGCTGAACTTGGTACAAGTGTTTGGAAATACGTACAAAAAATGCGACGTACAGCCTAATAAAAGCGTCATTTATTGGTTTAAAAAAATTTTAAAGAGAATATCTGGAGCGGGTGAAGAGATTCGAACTCTCGACATTTACCTTGGCAAGGTAACGCTCTACCCCTGAGCTACACCCGCATCCGATAGTGCTAACGAACACATTGTGTCCGTTGGAGGCGCTGTTAAACAGCAAACTAAGTTTCTATGCAAGTAAAAAATTCAAAGAATCTCAGAATTTTTCACATTCCATAATTTCACACATTACAAGCCTGGCAATGGAGGCTTGGGTTCTTTCATTTTTCTTTTTGTGACGTGCACATCCGCCGCTTCACCACTAGTATTCTCACCACGCATGTAATGGCGCTGCCATTTTTGACGAAGCGCAGTTGTTTCGCCGGAGCTCAGTCTATCAATGAAATTGCCTCGTGATTTTGCCCACTCGTCATATTCCTGTTTAAGCACTTCATTATCGTCAAGCATACGCAGCACTGGCTGAACATTTTCCGCCATTTTATTGTGCTCAATCAGATTGATAAATGCGAAGGCCTCACCCTTTTCAAACCTCACTTTGCATGGTCGAGTAAATTTCCAATTCATTGTGAATGGAAATGGCAACCAGTCAGTTTCAACTAGACCCGATAGTGGATAAATCCCATCTTTAGGTGCGTTCGGTGGGCCTTGCACCCACACTCCCCAACCCGGGGGGGTTCGAAACAAGTAACCTGTGTGAAAAGTTAAAACCCCTTCGCGAAAATGGCTGTCTGCTACATTTTCAACAGGTGGCCATTCTTCATCAGCAGTAATTTTAATGCTTTCAGCACCCAGCCCACCATCCCATTCCACAGTGAGACCCACCTGACTAACAATCTCCCAGCCCGTGGAGTTGGCCATTGTTAAAGGCAAGCAACGATAAGGATGACGATCTGTAAACTTATCCATCCAATCACGTCGCGGTCTGGCGGAGATGAGCTCCGGCACATATTCATGCAATTTGTAGCAATCAAGTTTCATGAATACCTCCGTACAAACAAGCTTAGTGAGCAACAGATCCATTGGACAACACAACGTCCACGATCCATTTTATTGATTGATTAGCTTATTCGAATACAACTGCCAACGGACCACTTTCACTTCCTTTGCAAGACATTTGCCTTAAGAGAAGACAGTTTTACAGAGCCTAACACATGAGTGACACTACGAGCCCAAACTATCCCGATCCGAACGATTTTTCCCGATTACCTGAAAAAGACGTTTTCAATTGGCTAGTCCAACATGAATTAGCTCACCATACAGTGACACATGCTCCAACGCATTCTGTTAAGGAATCCAGCGAACTAAAGTCAGATATTATAGGCGGACACACGAAAAACCTGTTCCTGAAAGACAAAAAGGGGCAGATCGTTCTTGTTAGCGCATGGGCTCATGCAGAATTGCGCCTAAACCAATTACACAAAATCATACAAACACAGCGATTGTCTTTTGCTAAACCTGAATTGTTATGGGAAACACTAAAAGTAACACCTGGTTCAGTCTCAGCGTTCAGCTTATTACACGACACAGAAAAGCGTGTCAGATTTCTGGCAGATAACAAATTGCAGCAATATGAAGTTTTAAACTTTCACCCACTTAGAAATGATATGACGACATCAATTTCTCAAAATGACTTCGCTAAATTTGTAGAAACCACGGATCATTCATTAGAATGGATTGATTTTACTGAAATTTAGATGCAAATCCTGCGCTTTCTCTAGTTTCAACTGTTGCAGCATGGCGAATTGGCAACCATGTAGTATGATAGACTAAGAATTACCTGCGACACTCAACAAGATACAAAGATTAGGACGACTTTCATGGATATTTCTTCTGGCTCTTTTCCACCTTCTGGCGAAGATTCACAATGGATCGTTGAAGGTTCTGATCAAACATTTATGCAAGATGTAATCGAAGCATCTAAACATTCACTGGTGTTGGTAGACTTTTGGGCTCCTTGGTGTGGGCCATGTAAAACACTCATTCCAAACCTTGAGAAAGTCGTAAATCAAGCTGCAGGTGAAGTTAAGCTTGTTAAAATTAACATTGATGAAAACCAAGGCGTCGCTGGCCAGTTGGGTGTGCGCTCGGTTCCCACTGTGTTTGCGTTTAAAGACGGACAACCTGTTGATGGCTTCCAAGGCGCTATTCCTGAAACTCAAATTGTTGCGTTTATCAAAAAAGCTGGCGCTGGCGGCGCTCTTGAACAAATAGAGCAAGCGCTAGCAGCCGCCTCTCAAGCATTTCAGGATGGCGAACTAGATCAATCCGCGAGTATTTATGCTCAAATCCTTCAAGCCATGCCAGACAATTCCGATGCAATGATTGGTATTGCGCGATGTTTTGTGGCGAAAGGCGAGTACAATAAGGCAAAAGACACAATCAATGCCATGCCACCTGAAATGCAAAAACTTCCTCAGGTTAAGTCCATTCTTACAGCTATAGAACTTTCTGACGATGGCTCATCATCGGACGATCAATCATCCGAATTGGAAGCAAAAATTTCAGCAGAGCCAGATAATTTCGAAGCGAAGTTCGATTTTGCAAAGTCTCTTTCCGCACAAGGCGACCATCAGAAAGCGGCTGATCAATTGCTGGAAATATTAGAAAAAGACCTAGAATGGAATGAAGGTGCGGCGAAAGAGCAATTGCTCAAAATCTTTGAAGCAGCAGGCCCAACCGCTGAAGTATCAAAAACAGGGCGCAGACGCCTTTCCTCGCTTTTATTCTCGTAATCTTTCACCTTAAAGGAAAATCATTTGTCACCACCCATATTCAGAATAGCCGAAGACTTACCTTCAGTGGTTCCTATATTCCCCTTGGAAAGCGCCATCGTGTTTCCAAGAGGAAATTTACCACTGAACATATTCGAGCCGCGCTATTTGAATATGGTAGATGATGCGATGTATTCTGATCGTGTAATTGGAATGATCCAGCCTTACATGCCTAAGAGCGATCAAGATCAGAAAATAATTGAAAATCCACCCATAATGAAAGTGGGTTGCATAGGCCGTATAAATTCCTATTCCGAAACGGACGACGGAAGATATATGATCAACCTCAGAGGTATGTGCCGTTTCCATATTGTTGAAGAACAGGAAATGTCAAAACCTTATCGCACCGCTAATGTCCTATATGATAATTATGCTGCCGATATGAAGCCAAACAGCCCTGCGGATCCCGATATTTCGAGAGATGGCTTGATTGATGCTCTAAAAACATATCTCGCCAATAATGCTATAAAAACAGACTGGGATGCTGTTAAGGATGCTCCAATGGAGACATTGATCAATGCCCTTGCGTCGGGATGTCCCTTTTCCACAATGGAAAAACAAATGCTATTAGAAATGCACTCTCTTCAGGAACGTGGCGAAGCTCTTGTTTCTCTACTTCTCATGGACGCATCTGGAAATAGCGGGTTATTACAATGACAAATTCTAAAGACTCAAAATCAGGCATTGATCCAAGATTGTTAGAAGTGCTTATCTGTCCCGCATCTCGCGGTCCTCTGTCCTTTGATAAAGAAAATAATGAGCTAGTCTCTAAAAAAGCGGGGCTCGCCTATCCCATTCGTGACGGCGTGCCAATTATGTTGATTGATGAAGCTCGTGAGCTTGAAGAAAACTAACGATGTTTAAAAAACAACGTCCATCTGATGACGGTAGTTGGCCGGTTGAGATCCGGTTTAACAAAGCCAAAGCAATAGTCTCACTCGAATATGATGACGGGTTTAAGGGCGAAATTCCTTATGAACTGCTACGAGTGGAAAGCCCTAGTGCTGAAACACGCGGCCATAGCGGACAAACACCCGTTCCCGTTGCCGGAAAAAAGGATGTGTCTGTTATCGGTGCTGACCCGGTTGGTCGTTACGCATTACGAATAAGTTTTTCAGACGGCCACGATTCAGGTTTGTATAGCTGGCCATTCCTCAAAGATCTCTCAGCAAACCAAAAGTCTCACATGAAAGCTTATCAAAAACGTTTAAAGGAACACGGTCTCAATAGAGATTAAAACCGTATAGCTTCGCCTTTTAGCAATTGAGGTGTTTGAGAACCCTCAGCTCCGCTTATTTCTTTGCTTAGAATAGATCTAACCTTATCACTCTTGCCAAGTGATGACATGCCAAAGCCTGCCAACCCGCGCAGAGGCGCAGGTGCTTTGAACAATTTATCCAAAATATCCACACCCGCTGCCATAGAAACTGTGTCGGCGCGGCGCCATTCTTCATACGGCTCTAACGCGAGCGGAGAACCGATGTCTAATCCGACATGCGCTGCTTTCGCAATCACCTCTGCCAACGTGGCAACATCTTTCAGTCCAAGGTTTAACCCCTGTCCCGCCAATGGATGTACCGCATGCGCTGCATCACCAGCCAATGCCACTCTCTCAGAGACAAAGCTATCTGCCACTCTCATTTTTAATGGGTAAGCAAAGCGTGCACTATGCATGGTGAACTCTCCAAGAAAGTCACCGGTTTTCTCTCTTAATTCAAGGCCAAAGTCTCTATCATTGAGAGCCATTAGAGAGTCTGCTACCGCCGAACGTTCAGTCCAAACCAAACTCGCCATATTGTTTTTAAGTGGGAGAACCGCAAACGGGCCGCCTTGTAAAAAGATTTGGCGTGCAACACCATTGTGCGGCTGATCTAGTTTTATGGTCGCAACTATTCCTTTGGCTCCATAATCATGGCCGGGATATTTTATACCCACGGATTTTCGTACGAAACTTTCACGACCATCACACCCGACAAGAAGCTTACAGGCATATTCTTCTTTTTCTCCTTCGATATGGAGAATTGCACGATCAGAATGCGTCTCTATGCCGCGCAAATTTTGGTGTGTTTTTATCGTCAAATTTGGAGCAGCTTTTGCTTTTTTCCAAAGCGATGCCAAAATTGCATGCGCTTCGACCAAATACCCTAATGGCTCACCCTCTTCACCTGCATCTTCTAAATCAAAACTTAGGGGTGCAAAACTTGCTGCTTCTGCCTCTACTTTTGAGACAGGTTGTACAAAAGGCTCAAGCAGTTCAGTAATTCCAAAACTACGCCACATTTGCCAACAAGTTGGCGTAATTGTATAAGCGCGCCCGTCAAAATCACCTTTTTGGGGTTCAAATTCCCCCTCTTTGCACATTACCATGCAATTGAAATCAAGTTCACTCAGTGCAATTGCCAGACTCAGTCCCACAGGACCGGCACCAGAAATTATAATCTCATGATCAGCGTTTATCGGAAGATGTTTTGTCATGAATTCATCCTACGCTTCACATTAAAATGCGTCTAGACTCGCACAGGAATTGTGCGAATTGCTAAAACCCTGCTCGACACTTGCCCACTTTTGCACTGATTCTGTTCCCACCCCCCCGAAAACTTGTCGAATTAGCCCCTCACCAATTTTCTAGGGCTCGATTGCACTTTTTTGGGGTGCTGACTTGTTCTTAATAGAGAGGGGTTCAGATCGATGAGATCCGGAATTACAGGCAAATTGGCGGGGCTCGCCACCTTTGCTGCCTTATCAACTGGTATGGCAGCCTTAGCACAGGAGGCTGAAATTCCATCGGCTTCTGACGTTTCAGCTTATGTGGACAACACATACTTGTTCCTAGTGGGTGGTTTGATCGTAATGTTCATGTCCGCTGGTTTCTGTATGTTGGAAGCAGGACTTGTGCGTTCTAAAAACGCAGCGACTCAGGTTACTAAAAACATCGCTCTATACTCAATTGCTGGTTTGATGTTCTGGCTTGTTGGATACAACCTTCTATACCCTGGGGACGGTAATTGGTTAGTTGAAGGTTATATCGGTGCATTTGCTCCATGGGAAACAGCTGACGATCTAGGAACAGGTTACTCTTCTGGTTCTGACCACTTCTTCCAAATGGTGTTTGTGGCTGCAACAGCGTCTATCGTATCTGGAACAGTTGCTGAACGTATCAAACTATGGCCTTTCCTTATCTTCACAGCTGTACTGACTGGTATCATCTACCCGATCCAGTGTTCATGGCAGTGGGGTGGCGGTTTCCTTTCAGCCGCTGGTTTCTCTGACTTTGCTGGTTCTACACTAGTACACTCAACAGGTGGTTGGGCAGCTCTTGTGGGTGCTATCATTCTTGGACCTCGTCTAGGGAAGTATGTAGATGGCCGCGTAGTACCAATGCCAGGTTCAAACATTCCATTGGCAGCACTAGGTACGTTCATCCTATGGTTTGGTTGGTTCGGATTTAACGGTGGATCACAGCTAGCTGCTGGAACATTTGACGACATCAACGCTGTTTCAACAATTTTCTTGAACACAAACCTTGCCGCAGCTGCAGGTACTGTTGCAGCAATGATCCTGACAACTATTTTGTACAAGAAAACTGATGCGACGATGGCATTCAACGGTGCTCTTGGTGGTCTAGTATCAATCACAGCTGGTCCTCTAGACCCAAGCTTCCCAGTTGCAATACTAATTGGTGCAATCGGTGGTGTTCTAGTTGTTCTAACAATCCCACTACTCGACAAATTCAAAATCGATGATGTTGTTGGTGCGATCCCAGTTCACCTTGTCTGTGGTATCTGGGGAACAATGATTGTTCCTCTTTCAACTGAAGGTACAAGCTTCGCTGTTCAAGCTCTTGGTGTTGTATCTGTAGGTGCTTTTGTATCAGCTGCCTCAGCTATTGTTTGGATTATCCTGAAAGTAACAATGGGCTTAAGAGTATCTGAAGAAGAAGAAATGGAAGGTCTAGACCTGAACGAAACAGGTGTGGCTGCATACCCAGACTTCAACAAACAGCACTAATTTCACTTTAAAGCAAAATTTGTAAAATGATTAATCCCTAACGAGAAATTGTTAGGGATTTTTCTTTCTTCATTTACCAAAACAAAAACACTGAAAAAAAACCGAAAAAACACGAAGAAATCACATTCCGTTTGCGCCTCGTTAAGAGGCCGGCGTCAAGGTAGTGGCAAACCAGTAACAATACTTTGCCATTAGGACGCCGAAAAATGCCATCAACGCAAATTTCAACTCGCGTACAGCATCAACAACATATCGATGCCGATTATCAGGTTCCAGGCCGCAGACCCAGCGGTTTCAACCGAATGATGACTGGAATGATGGCCTTTGCCTTAGGTGTATTCATTTGTGGGGCCTATGGTTCCCACTCCCCCACTGACCCGAGTTTGAACGTTGCATCTGATGCCACGACATCAAACCTTTTTGGATCAACAGGTGCAGTTGCAGCTGATCTATTGATGCAGTCTTTTGGTTGGACAGCATGGCTAGCTGGTTTTGGTCTTATGATTGGCGGCGTTTATCGCACATTCGGCATTGGTCCACGTCGTCCCTCTCGCTGGTTTTGGGGCATGATGGCAATTAGCATGACGTGTATTTGTTTGGCAGGCTGGCCTATTCCGAGTAATTGGCCTTTGGCCACAGGACTTGGTGGCATGGCTGGTGAAAGACTAAACGCTATTGCATCTATTCCTTTTGCAGCATTTGGTGCTCCTGACCCGGTTTTGTTGGCATCTATCACCACTGGAATTGCAGGAGTTTTATTTGCTGCCATAGCTATGGGGCTTGGTGCAGATGACGGCATCGCAGTTTTCCGCACAATTGGACAACTTTGGAATTCCTTTAGACATGGCCGCGCAACACCAATGGAAGTTGTGGCTGAAGAAGAACATCATGAAGACGTTCGAGATGTTGCTGGGTTACGTGATCGCGCCAACTCTTTCTTCGAAAACATGAGAAGCAAAAACCAACAACCTGCAGCACTTCCTCACCCAGAAGAAGAAGAAGCAAACCTTCAAGAAACTGAGGAAAGCTTTCTCAAAGGTATTGAGAACTCAGAGCGCCCAGTCATTCCAGTTCGCCAGCGCCTAGCAGAAAAGGTAGTTGAAGCACCACAACCTACAGCTCAACAACCTGCTACAACTAATAAATCTTCGTTATTTGGCAACAGAAACCCAGCAGTATCACCGCAGCCTGCACCACAAGCACCTCAGGCTCCCGTACCTGCACCAGCGCCAGTTTCCGTTAAACCTGTTCAACCTGCTCCACCAGCAGCGCCAGCGACAACTACTCAAACAGCAATTTCTACAAACGCTCCAAATGATGGAAGTCGTTTGCCTCCAATAGACCTCTTGCAATTGCCTCCAGAGCGTCGCTCAGATCATGATGAGGCGAAGTTGCTAGAAATGGCAGAACTTCTGCAAGTCGTTCTTGGCGACTTTGGAGTTAAAGGCCGAATTGCTGAAGTTCGCCCTGGTCCGGTTGTAACACTTTTTGAATTTGAGCCGGCACCCGGAACAAAATCATCACGCGTTATTTCTCTGGCTGAAGATATTGCCCGTTCAATGAGTGCGACCGCTGCCCGTGTTGCTGTTGTACCTGGCCGTAATGCTATCGGTATCGAGCTTCCAAATGATGATCGTGAAACAGTTTACTTCCGTGATCTACTATCGTCCAAGGCATTCACAAGGTCTCGCGCAGCTCTTCCACTTGCTCTTGGTGAAGATATTGGTGGTGAATCCACAATTGCAGACCTCGCAAAAATGCCTCACCTATTGATAGCTGGTACAACAGGTTCTGGTAAATCTGTTGGTATCAACGCGATGATCCTTTCATTGCTCTACAAGCTGACGCCTGAAGAATGTCGCTTCATTATGATCGACCCGAAAATGCTTGAATTGTCGATCTATGAAGGCATCCCTCACCTTTTGTCTCCAGTGGTTATTGATCCAAACAAAGCTGTTGCAGCTTTAAAATGGACCGTACGTGAGATGGAAAGCCGCTATGAAGTCATGTCCAAGATGGGTGTGAGAAACATTTCCGGTTTCAACAAGAAAGCTAAAGAAGCACGAGAAAGCGGTGAAGTTTATACGCGCCCTATACAAACTGGTTATGACAGTGATAGCGGCGAACCGATCTGGGAAAACGAAGTCATCGACATGAGCCCAATGCCGCACATTGTTGTGGTGATCGATGAGATGGCCGACTTGATGATTGTGGCAGGTAAAGAAATTGAAGCCCTCATCCAACGTCTTGCGCAAATGGCACGTGCTGCGGGTATTCACTTGATTACAGCAACACAACGTCCATCTGTTGATGTTATTACTGGTACAATTAAAGCCAACTTCCCTACTCGTATTTCATATATGGTAACGACAAAAATCGACTCCCGTACAATTTTGGGAGAGCAAGGCGCTGAACAACTGCTTGGAATGGGTGACCTTTTATACCAGGCATCAGGTGGAAAACTAAACCGTGTTCACGGTCCTTTCGTCTCGGATGAAGAAGTTGAATCAGTTGTGAATTTCCTGAAAGACACCGGTGAACCAGCTTACATTGAAGGTCTAACAGACGAACAAGAAGAAGATACACCAGTTGCTGACAATACGAGCATGGGAACATCGTCTGGAGATGTCGAGGAAGACCTGTATCGCGAAGCCATTAATGTTGTACGCCGTGATAAGCGCGCTTCAACTTCATATATCCAACGTAAGCTACGCATAGGATATAACAGAGCAGCATCTCTCATTGAACGCATGGAAGCCGAAGGCCTTGTTAGCCCCGCCAACCATGCTGGGAAACGTGAAATTCTCATGCCTGAAGATTCAGCGGCATAGCTCTCGTCTATATTTTAAACGCCTTTAAGGGTTCGGTTTTTTACTTAAGCTGAACCCTTATTCATTTAAAGTTGGCAAATAAGGCAATAAAACCCCATGACTGTCTTGTTTTTGACGACCCGAAGTTTAAGTCTGAAATCATGATTATTGCATCCTCCATATTATCGCTTTTTGTTGCTTTAGATGCCCAAGGCATTGCTCAGCTTCCTGAAGAACTGCCTGTAGAGCAGGTTGTTGAAAGCCCTGAAAATACTTCAACAACCTTGCCAACTGAGTTTGATGGAGAGGCTCTTCTTTCAAAGATAAATTCCCGAATGGAAGAAGCAAAAACTGCCCGCGGTGGTTTCAAACAGATTGATGCGATGGGCGAAGTTACGACAGGGGACTTCTTTATTCGCCGTCCAGGACGCATTAGATTTGAGTACAACGCCCCTGCCCCGTACTTAATCGTTTCAGATGGAACAACAGTTGCGATAGAAGACAAAGAGTTGGAAACAATAGATCGTGCTCCACTTTCAGCTACGCCTCTGAAACATTTCCTAAAAAAGAAACTCGACCTTGCCAACGACACAAAAATTTTGGACGCAAAAACTCTTCCTGAATTCCATTTGATAGTGATTGAAGACAACCCCCAAAATGGTGAAGATGCTTTAGATGGCGTAATGTTTTTGAAATTCGATTTGAATACCTATGACCTTATAGGTTGGGTTACTTATGATGGTCTTGGAAATGAAACACGCGTTGACCTCATCGATATGGAAATGAATGTTAAAATTAGTCCTCGTCTTTTTGTATTAGAAGAAGATGATGATCGTGATCGCCGTTAGAATTTGATCACTTCACGCGTGGGACTAGATCTGTAACATATTGTTTTTATAACACACCCATAAATAAACATTTTGTGTATTGAACTTTATAGTTTTATGTGTCAAATTTATCACGTCAACCAAAGTTGGATCGCTTGATTTCCCCCCGCAAGCAAACACTGGCTGACTAAGGTGGATTAGGAGCTATCCCCTCCTAGCAACCACAAACTCTTCAAGCGCTCGATTGTTCCCCGCAGTCGGGCGCATTTGTTTTTGGGTGATCCAAAATTTGTCAGCAATCATTTCAATCCGACTTGCCAATTTTGGCGACGCTCCATAGAGCTAGACTTATGACAAATCTTCGCCTTACTTCTTGGAATATCAATTCCGTTCGTTTGCGTATGCCGCGTGTTGCTGATTTTATCGCTCGTGAGAAACCAGATATTCTGTGTCTTCAGGAAATTAAATGCCGTGAAGCAGAATTTCCGCTAAAAGCATTTGAGGAAGCCGGCCTCCCACATGTGGAGATAGCTGGGCAAAAAGGCATGCACGGCGTGGCGATAGGGTCTCGTTATCCGTTGGAAAGATTAGAAACACCAGATTTCTGTATGCGTGAAGAAGCGCGCGTTATATCTGTCCGTGTCGCCGGAATAGACGTCCACAATTTATATGTACCTGCTGGTGGCGACGAACCTGACCCCAAAATAAATGATAAATTTGCGCACAAACTTGAATATCTTGCTCGCATGGAAAAAAGCTACAAAGCACGCGCTGAAGATAATCAACCGCTCATCATCGTTGGAGACATCAATGTCGCACCCGGTGAACATGATGTTTGGTCCCACAAGCAATTGCTTAAGGTTGTTAGTCACACACCAGTTGAAACTGACGCGCTCGGACGAATCCTGCAAGATGGACAATTATCTGACATCGCTCGCATGAAACATGATGAAAAAGAAAAACTCTATTCATGGTGGAGCTATCGCGCACGCGATTGGGAAAAATCAAACCGCGGGCGCCGTCTAGATCACATTTGGGCAAACAAGGCCGCCACTCCCCTTACTGATCCTGAGAGTTATGTTATTCACAAATCAGATCGTGGTGGTGAAAAACCTTCTGACCACGCACCCATAACCATAAACCTGAAAGCCGCGGCAGCTCTTTAAACTAGAGCTGCAAACGATATCCACCTGTCTCTGTGATAAGCAAATAGGCATGTTGAGGATCTGGTTCGATCTTCTGACGAAGGCGGTAAATATGAGTTTCCAATGTGTGTGTCGTCACATTGGCATTATAGCCCCACACTTCTGACAGCAATTCATCACGAGCAACAGGCTTGCCTTCTGCACGATACAAATATTTCAGGATATTTGTTTCTTTTTCAGTAAGACGAATCTTCTTGCCGGCTTCGTCCGTCAATGACTTCATAGACGGACGGAATTCATAAGGCCCAACTTTGAAAGTCGCATCTTCGCTCTGCTCAAAAGTGCGCAAATGCGCTCTCACCCGTGCGAGCAATACTGTAAATTTAAAGGGCTTGGCTACGTAATCATTCGCTCCTGAATCAAGCCCGAGAACCATATCAGCATCAGAATCTTGTCCTGTCAGCATTATAACGGGCACGCGCAAACCATGCTTACGCATAAGCTTACAGGCGTCTCGACCATCCATATCTGGCATATCTACGTCTAAGATAACCAAATCAGGTTTATCCGCTTCCGCTCTATTCATTCCTTCAATAGCATTTGGTGCCTGAATAATTGAAAAACCTTCGTGTCTCTCAAACTGCTCAGCCAATGCTTCTCGAAGGTCATTATCATCATCTACGATAAGGATGGTCTTGTTCTGCGACACGTTTTTCTCCTCGCACTGGGGGTCGTTAAAGAGTTTGGTCACAAATATAAGGCCAAATTCTGTATACTATATTACAATGTAAGCGCGGATGACCTCAGGTGGAAGAGAAGATGACCCCAGATCACATGATTTTTAACGCCCATGAGAATTGCGTGATCACGTGGAAAGGTTTTAAATATCAGTGCGCATTAGGAAAACAGGGCGTGATCTCGGCAGATAAAAAACGAGAAGGTGATAACAAAAGTCCGATTGGTCACTGGCCTATGCGACGAGTATTTTACCGTCCTGACCGAGTTTCCTGTCCAGAAACTGAACTAGAAACCGTTGCCATAAAGAATGATATGGGATGGAGTGATGACGCCAAAGATACCAAAAATTACAATAAGTTGGTGGCACTTCCCTATTCATTCAGTCATGAAAAGCTATGGCGAGACGACCATGTCTACGATATTGTTGTCGAACTGGGCTACAATGATGACCCTCCAATTGCCGGCAAAGGAAGTGCCATCTTTATGCACGTAAAACGCAATGATTACGAAGGCACCGAAGGGTGTGTCGCTTTAGATATAAATCACTTAAAGCAATTGCTCAAAGACGCGAAACCCGGTGATGTTGTAAGTATAGGATCATCCTAAAACTACTTATTTTCTCGATCACCGAATAATGCAGATCCGACTCGAACATGGGTCGCTCCAAAAGCAATTGCTGTTTCGAAATCTTCGCTCATCCCCATAGAAAGTTTCTCAATGCTATTTTTAGCAGCTAACTTTCTCAATAGTGCAAAATGAGGCCCCGCTGGCTCGTCAGCTGGAGGAATACACATCAGTCCAGATATTTTTAACCCGAAATTCTCGGTCGCCAATTTTAAGAAGGTATCCAATTCAGAGGGTTTAACGCCCGCTTTTTGTTCTTCTTCACCCGTATTCACCTGCACAAATATCTCAGGGGTTTTTCCGTTTTTTTTGATAGCTCTAGCAAGGTGTTCAGCAAGTTTTGGCCTATCCAGCGTTTCAATAACATCAAATAGTTGCACAGCTGCTTCTACTTTATTGGTTTGTAATGGGCCAATCAAACGCAACTCTAAATCTGAATGAATTTCTTTTCGTTGAGTCCAACGTTCTTGTGCTTCTTGCACACGATTTTCACCAAATATCTTTTGGCCTGTTTTTAACATCTCATCGACGCGATCATCAGATTGCACCTTGGAAACTGCTGTTAAAGTGATAGTTTCCAAAACTCGCTCGGATTTTTGAGCAGCTTTACCGATACGCTTCAAAATATCAGCGCGGCGTTCAGAAATAGAAAGATTAGGTGTTTGCATCATGCATAATGTTGAACCGCAAACAAACGCACGTCGCAAGCTTTTGATGGCGTACAGAGCTCATTTTCTTTCAAGAACATTTAGAGAAACAGTTTCAAACCTTCCAGCAGCATTCTTTTTAACAGATCCTGAGAGAACGCCGGACCCGATTGCTACCATTGAGAACCTCCCCGCCCACACTGGTGTTATCTATAGACATTTCGGGCTAGAAGATCGTTTCAAGATCGGAAAAGAGATAAAAGAAGCCTGCAAACATAAAAACCTACTTTTCTTTATTTCAAGGGATGAACAGTTGGAGCGGTTTCTTGAACCTGACGGAGTACATTGGCCCAAATCTCAACTACCTGTTTTTCGGAAATCCGGCCTACGCAGAGCGTTCAATACTTCATCCGCACATTCATTTTCTCATATATCTAAAGCTCAAAATCTTGGATTAGACGCTTGTTTCCTGTCTGCCATTTTTCCGAGCAACAGTCCCTCTGCTCCATCTGCAATGGGAAACATCAGGTTAAGAACACTATCAAGCCAATCCAAAATCCAATTATATGGATTGGGCGGAGTTAATGTTCACAATGCAGGAAGTATCGCTAAACACACGGGCCTAGCGGCAGTCAGCAATCTATTTTAAGGAAAAGATACTAAAAAGAGAAAGCGGATTCTATACGGACGCCAGTTTCATTTTCTTGGTCATCCCAACGAGATGAATTTTGAGACAACTTTTCGCCACCTATACTAATTCCACCACCAATTCTAAATCGTGGAGAGAATTGATAATAAGCACCAGCGGAAATTTCTTCCTCGGGCAAAATGCTAACATGGTCACCAGAACGACGGGTCATATCCAATGTAAGACCCCAACGCCCATTATTATTCCATGATAATGCAAACTGATCTGTCTCTGTCGTTGGTGCAACTAGAAAAGACTCTTTGTCTTTGTCTTCACCAATTTTCTGAACAAAGTTTTCATACCATTTAATGGGAGCAACGCTTGTCTCTATTTCAGCTGCAACTGCACCATCAACTTGAGGCTCTTCAGCCCAAGCAGGTGCCGCACATAACGCAGCAGATAATAAAAGACCGGCGAATTTTTTCATTTCAACCCATAAACAGAACGCTTTATCAAAATTCTATGTACTACCTCGAGTACGGTTCGAAAAGTGCAATTGGCTGAAAACTAGGAAAATAAACTTAAATTTTCATTAAGTGTTACTTATAACGCACAACCAACTCAAACATCACGCCTTTTCCGCTGACGGAATGATCAAAGTGTTTTGTATCAGTAGAAATTAAAGAAACGCCGATTTTAGCATGTTCATTGACATCACGTGCGATCCCAAAACCTATATTTTCGCCCCTTAGTTTAAGAATTTTATCAATCGCATGTCCGTATTCAAGACCAACAGTCCAATCCATGAGATCTCTGGTCAGTCCCATTTCCAGTGCTGTATATTTACCTACATTTCCGTCTATTGCATTGTTTGAATGAAGATAACGGCTACCAAATTTCCATGGACCTTTTTCGAACTCTGAACCGATACCGACAGCTCTATATTCGCTGAAACCTACATTTTCGTTCGAAGATTCAGCCGCCGTACCAGTCAAACCAAATCGAACCCGTACATCTTGTTGTCGAAATAAATGCGAAAATGAAACCCCTGATTCAATAACGTTTTCAAGATCTGCATTTTGAACGCCTAAAACTCCAGTTCCAGAGTTAAAATCTATCCCTCTTGATTTTGTATTTGGCGTGAATGAAACACCAGCTTTCAATCCTAAAATTCTGGGGGTTGTGTAGGATAGTTTTGAATTTGGTCCCGTAACATCATTTTTCGATCTAACAATTGATGAGGACAAAACGTTCAATCGAGAGCTGTTAACACTCCCAAAATCTAATACTTTGGGCGCTCTAGCATCCAAACGTGTCGCCACGCCGATGTCCCGCCCCAAACTGAACTCACCCCATCCAGTTTTTAAATATACAAAAGCTTGCTCGACACTGGCATAGGGTCCGTATTTAACGTCCTGGTCGGATACAACTATTCCCGTAGTCGGAGAACGTAAATCTGCAAAACTAGTATTTTGATATTCTGGAATAGAAATTCTTCCCGCAAATCCCTGTTTTTCTTCATTATCCAATTGCCCACGAATTTCCCCAACAAACCCTAAGGACATCCCGTTATCAAAATAATGTTCTCTTTCAATTTCAATCCCTAATTCAGTTGTAAAGGGAGCTTTTTTAGACGCTCCATCAACTTCCATTGCGCTAGCGATAAAAACTGCATCAGCTTTGATAATAAAGGAATTTTCTTCAGAGAAAGCAGGTAAACATGTAAGACCACTTCCGATGAAGCTGCCTAATAATTTGGTGATAACATTATGAAATTTCATGTTCTCACAGTCCCTATTTCGGGTAGAAACAAAACTAAATTTGTTTGAAGAAGGCTTACTTCCGTCAAACTTATATTGAAGAGCTTACATCTCAACACTTGCGCCCTAGCACTTCTGGCAGTTAATGAAGTAAAAGGAAATGGTGAAATGCACCGCACCTTTAAGATGGAGTAAAGGCATATGGCCTCTGTAAAGATCACCGGCTTAGCAATTCTAGCAGCATCACTAGCAGCAACTGGCTGTTCATCTAGTGGTGGTTCTGACCAAGCTTCAGTTAGAAAAGTAAGCCTAAGTGGCAAACAACAAGCTGGTATCGGCGTGAACGCTTATCTCTGGAGAGCATCGCTCGACACTATCAGCTTCATGCCACTAAACTCTGCAGACCCTTATGGCGGAATTATCAATTCTGACTGGTATGCAAATCCTGAACTTCCTGACGAACGTTTTAAAACAACAGTCTATATTCTGGACACACGTCTTCGCGCTGACGGTGTTAAAGTGGCTGTTCAAAAAGAAGTATTAGTCAACGGAAACTGGCAGACAGCAAGTGTGGATGAAGGCACGGGTGCAGCGCTGGAAAATGCTATCTTAAGCCGTGCACGTGAACTGCGTCTCTCATCAATAGACGAATAAACAGAACAAAACAGTTATCGACTGTTATAAAACAATCAAAACAAGAAAGCGCCGAAATCTCTGATTCCGGCGTTAAATTGTGAAATAATATAAGAGACTGGTTTCCCCCAGTTCATGGAATACTGTAATGGCTACGCGATATAACGCACGTGAAGTTGAACCAAAATGGCAAAAAGCTTGGGACGACGCTAAAGTATTTGAAGCGAAATCCCCTTCCGAAGCTGGAGACATGCCCAAAGCATACGTGCTTGAGATGTTTCCATATCCATCTGGTCGTCTCCACATGGGTCACGTACGAAATTACGCAATGGGGGACGTTGTAGCCCGCTTCCATAAATCAAAAGGATACAATGTTCTTCATCCAATGGGTTGGGATGCGTTTGGCATGCCAGCAGAAAATGCAGCCATGGAGAAAGGTGCGCAACCAGGAATATGGACGCACGAGAACATCGACGCAATGAAAGAGCAATTTGCTCCACTTGGGCTTTCGTTTGATTGGAACCGTGAATTCGCTACCTGTGATGCCGAATACTATGGTCATCAACAAAAAATCTTTTTGAAATTTTGGGAGAACGACCTCGTTTTCCGTAAAAAGTCTAAAGTCAATTGGGATCCGGTCGACAATACCGTGCTCGCTAATGAGCAAGTCATTGATGGCAAAGGTTGGCGCTCAGGTGCGGAAGTTGAACAAAAAGAATTAGAACAGTGGACAATGAAGATCACCAAATATGCTGATGATCTTCTATCTGGCCTTCAAAACTTGGATAAATGGCCAGAAAAAGTACGCACTATGCAGGCCAATTGGATTGGCAAAAGCATCGGCGCTACCTTTAAATGGCCGTACGCTGGTGATGTCCCCGCTGGTGGTGATGAAAACGGAATTGAAGTTTTCACAACCCGACCAGACACTTTATTTGGTGCGAGCTTCGTAGCTCTTGCACCTGATCACCCAATTACGAAAGAATTGGCAAAAACGAACACGAAAATCGCTGAATTTATCGTCGAAGCAGCCAAAGGTGGTACAACAGAAGAAGCCATCGAAAAAGCTCCCAAATTGGGAGTAGATCTCGGTTTCAAAGTAAAGCACCCTTTCAATCCAGATTGGAAAATTCCTGTTTGGTCAGCTAATTTTGTCTTGTCTACCTACGGTTCAGGTGCCGTGTTTGGTTCTCCTGCAGGTGATCAACGAGATCTAGATTTCGCACGTAAATATGATCTTCCCGTTATTCCTGTTGTGCTCCCAACAAATACTGATGAAGCTAGCTATTCGATTGAAAATGAAGCGTACACCGGTAATGGGACGTTGATTAATTCTGAGTTCCTAAATGGAATGGACAGCAATGGTGCCATAAAAGCTGCCATAGCTAAACTAGAAGAATTGGGTCTTGGGACATCCTCCACCACTTACAGATTGAGAGACTGGGGAATATCTCGCCAACGCTATTGGGGTTGCCCAATCCCAGCTATTCGATGTGATAATTGTGGTGTTGTACCTGTTCCTGAAGACCAACTCCCGATCGAACTTCCTGAAGATCCAGACTTTTCAGAACCAGGCAATCCGTTGGACCGTCACCCCACGTGGAAACACACTTCTTGCCCTAAGTGTGGGAAAGACGCAGTTCGTGAAACCGATACGATGGATACCTTTATGGATTCATCTTGGTATTTCGCAAGATTCTGCGACACTCAAACTGGTGAGCCAGTAAATAAAGAGGCTGTGGGCTACTGGTTGCCAGTAGATCAATATATTGGCGGCGTTGAACATGCTATTTTACACTTGCTGTATTCTCGCTTTTTCACACGCGCCTTGCACGACTGCGATTTAATTGACTTGCCGAATGGAGAGCCTTTTGCTGGTCTATTCACGCAGGGCATGGTTACGCATGAGACATACAAATCATTAAAAGGACAATGGTTGTCTCCAGACGACATCGACGAGAAAGATGGTTCTTATTTTGAAATAGCTACTGGAGAGCCTGTCTCTGTTGGTTCTATCGAAAAAATGTCGAAGTCCAAAAAGAATGTTGTGGATCCATCTGTCATCATTGGAGATTATGGTGCGGATGTTGCGCGTTGGTTTGTTCTATCAGATTCACCACCTGAGCGTGACGTTGAATGGACACAATCTGGAGCAGAAGGATCATGGAAATTCATTCAAAAATTGTGGTCTTTAGCTGAGGCTGCACCTTCGGATGATGACGGTGAGATCAAAGACGGTCCGGCGATGGACTTATTAAGAACAACTCACAAAACAATTGATGGTGTGACGCGCGGTATCACAGAATTTCGATTCAACACCTCAGTGGCGCAAATCCACGAATTTGCAAATGCTCTTAAAAAGGCAGAAAACGCTAAAGGACCTGGAATTGCGACTGCAAGACGTTTTGCTTTAAAAACACTTGCTCAATTGATTTCACCGTTCGCACCTCACATCGCTGAAGAAAGCTGGGCGACACTAGGTGGCGAAGGCTTAGTCACTTTGGCACCTTGGCCAATTGCTGATGAAAAACTCATGTCATCGGATACATTGACCCTACCCGTTCAGGTTAATGGTAAAAAGCGCGGGGAAATCCAAGTTGATAAATCTGCTTCGAAAGAAGACGTTGAGAAGATCGCTCTGGCAGACCCAAAAGTATCTTCCTTCTTGGCAGACACCCAAATTAAAAAGATAATTGTTGTGCCCGGTAGAATTGTGAACATTGTGATATAGTGACCATGAAACATCTCTTTGCATCTTGTCTAATACTAGGAATTTCATCTGCCACATTATCTTCATGTGGATTTCAACCAGTGTATGGAAATGCAGATGCATTGAGCGGTCCTATCGCCATCAACCAGATTGATGGCCGTATAGGACATAGATTGCGTCAGGAATTGGCTAGAACACTCCGCTCGGGCCTCCCTGGTGTATCAGAAGGCGCTTTTCTTACAGTGACGGCATCTGAATCAATTCAACGCTTAAATCTGCAAGCCAATGCCAGTGTTTCAAGGACCACAATCGTCGCCGCTGCAAACTACACACTGCGTGATGCTGACGGACAAACTCTATTGTTTGGAAAAGTAAAAACCCAAACTGATTATGATGTAGCCGTTTCCGAATATGGAGATATCGCTCTTCAAACTGACGCTAGAGAGCGTGTAGCACTACTTTTGGCAAGACGACTGCAGGAACAACTTACACTTGACGCATCCTCTGCACGCCAAACTGCCCAAATGAAAAAAGCCGAAGAATTGAATCAGGATATTCCTCTAGAAAAAACAATCGAGGAAGAATTAAACGAGCTGGATAGAATTCGTTGATCGTATCTGGTGAAAAAGCGCTCTCATTCACACAAAGGCCCAAAGCTGGCATAAATACAGTTCTCGCATTTGGTCAAGATGCTGGTGTTGTATCTGATACTATTCAATCTCTCATTTCAAAATGGAAAAAACTTGAAAAAGGCGATTTGGAAATTGTTAGATTGCAGGAAGAAGAGCTTAAAAAAGATCCCACCTTATTAGCGGAAACACTAACAGCCGTATCCCTACTTGGCTCAAAACAATGTATCAGAGTTAGATTGTCCAATGAATCACTATCTAAGCAATTCATCAATTTAATCGAAGATATTAGCAAGGGAATAATCTATCCAGAAAACTATCTCGCAATTGAAGCTCCTGATCTAAAAAAGAAATCGAAACTCAGGGAATGTTTCTCTTCGTCACCAGATGCTGCATGTTTGCATTTGTTCGCTGACACCGAAGACCAAATTGCAGACTACATTAAAACCCAATTGAGCAATCATAATATTCTGATTGATGATTTAGCTTTGGAATTATTCGCATCAGATCTTCCAGGCGATAGGAGACTTGCCAATTCTGAAATTGAAAAATTGAGTCTTTATGCTCATGAATTGGATCGTTCTATAAACGAAGAAGATATCAAGCAAATTGCAGCAACTGAACAACCAAGAGGAGCTGATGACGCCGCTGATGCTGCTCTTGCTGGAAATGCGGGATCAGCAAATCAAGCATTAGACAGATATCTTGATGCGGGTGGTTCTGCGATTTCAGCTCTTCGAACATTGCATTTTAGGCTTTTGCGGGTGATCGATGCTCAATCAGGAGCGCGTTTTCTTCGGCCACCTGTGTTCGACAAAGAAAGACCAGCCTTCAATAAAATGCTTAAAGATTGGAATTCCACGCGATCCAATCGTGCTCTATCTATGCTCTACGCAGCTGAGAAATCCTGTAAACAAGCCGGAATCTCAACAGAAGCGATACTGAAAATAGTCATCGACCGTATTAGTCGACGACTATTTTAGTTTAACATTACCGAGTAGTTCTCGCTGAGGTCAGTCTTCTACACACATCATCCAATTGCTCTAGCTGCGTGTACTGAATTCTGATCTCACCACCTTTGGTGCCCTTATGCTTAATATCAACATTCAAGCCCAAGGCATGAGCGAGATCAGATTCCAAAGCTTCAGTATCTACATCCTTGTGTCCTGAAGCTTTAGGTTTGGATTTTTCTTTAGTGCCGTTTTCTTCCAGCATACGGAATTTATGAGACAGTTTTTCAGCATCTCTAACCGAAAGTCCATTCTTCATAACGCGCTCAACGACCAACATAGGGTCTGGCGCACCCAATGCAGCGCGTGCGTGCCCGGCACTTAATTGACCTTCACGTACCAAATCTCGTGCTTCATCGGGCAAGTTGAGCAGACGAAGAGTATTTGCAATATGTGGACGGCTTTTTCCAACATGCTCAGCCAGCATATCTTGGGTTCGGCCAAAACGTTTAATCAAAGATTGGTAAGCTTCAGCTTCTTCGAGCGGGTTTAAATCTGCACGCTGAACATTCTCGATCACACCGATTTCAAGAACTTCCAATTCATCAAGTTCTTTGATTACTGCCGGAACTGACTTCAAACCTGCACGCGTAGCTGCACGCCAGCGGCGCTCACCTGCAACGATTTGATATTTACCATCCACCTTTGGATCAGGCCGAACAAGGATTGCTTGTAAAACACCCTTAGTCCTGATGGAAGCTTCCAGTTCAGCCAAGTCTTCTTCTTTGAAAGTTTGACGAGGTTGATTTGGGTTTCCTGAAATAGATTTGATTGGTATTTCAGAAGCATTCAATTTTTTATGGCTGGAAGTTGATCCACTTGTTTTCTTGGATGCACTGGTCTCAGGTTGAAGCGCTTGCTCACCAATGAGGTCCATAAGACCACGACCTAAACGCGAAGGTTTGGCTTTAGATGGCGCTTCTTCTTTTTTTTCTTCTTTCGCCATGCTTATGCGCGCTCCTTCTCACGTTGTATGACTTCACTCGCAAGCTTTATATAAGCTTCACTACCAGAACACTTATGGTCATACAGTAGTGCTGGCTTACCAAACCCTGGGGCTTCCGATAGCCTTACATTGCGCGGTATAACCGTCTCATAAACTTTAGATCCAAAGAATGACCGAACATCAGCTTCAACCTGAGACGACTGAGCTTGTCGCTTATCGTACATAGTTAGAACGATGCCTTGTATTTCCAAATCAGCATTCAACGCACCGCGCACGACTTCAATCGTTCTCAAAAGCTGACTAAGGCCTTCCATGGCAAAGAACTCAGTTTGCAGAGGTACTAGAACCGCATCGCATCCCGTCATTGCATTGATAGTTAAGGAACTTAGCGAAGGCGGACAGTCAATGAGAACAAAATCATACTTAACGCACTCACCATTTTCTGCTGCCTCGCGATATGTCTCCATTGCATCTTTAAATCGATAAGAACGTCTAGGATCATCAGAAAGCTTTGTCTCCACACCTGAGAGGTTTTCATCTCCAGGAATGATGTGGAGACGAGGAATAACTGTTTCCTTACACGCAGCCTGTATCTCTGCTCCATCTATGACCACGTCATAGCTTGTAAGATCACGCTCTGATGGAGGAATACCCAATCCTGTCGAGGCATTACCTTGAGGGTCAAAATCGATAAGAAGAACTGATCTTCCAGCGGCTGCTAGAGCTGTTCCTAAATTAATAGAGGTCGTGGTTTTCCCAACGCCTCCTTTTTGGTTCGCGACTGCGATTATCCGTGTGTTCATTAGTTTCGCCGGTTAAGCCCTTTAACAACCAAAATACGACCTTCGGTATGACTGAAACTCTCGTGTAGTTCGTAATCGAATTCCCAGTCAGACTGAGCTGATTCGATCTCTTGCAACACTTCTTTTCCTTTTAGGAATATACAACTCGCCGTTTTGGCGAGAAACTTCTCACTATATTCGTAGAGTTGGGGCAAAGATGCAAGCGCTCTGGACGTGACATGATCGTAAGTTTCACGTGAAACACTCTCAATTCTGCAGTTTTCTACAGTTAAATTGAGTTTCGCCTCTCGTCCAGCGGCACGCAAGAACGCGCATTTCTTACCAACAGCTTCTACGAGCGTGAATTTCTCGTTAGATTCTTCCGATGCACATGCCATAATGAGTGCAGGAAATCCTGCTCCCGATCCAAGATCTATCCACCTAGATGCATGCTCCGAGCGATACTGATAAACCTGCAATGAATCTAAAATATGACGACGCCACAAACGGTCACGCTCAGACGGGCCAATTAAATTATGGGTCTTGCGCCACTTATCCAAGACCTGAACAACAACTTCGATCTTTTGTAATGTTTCACGTGAAACAGATAAGTAATCTGAAAGGTCAGACGAACGAAATCCATCTTCATCAATAAGAGGGCTAATCATTATCTAGCAGCTGCTTTCTGTGAGCGTTTTACATAAGCAAGAAGCGCGGTGATTGCGCCAGGTGTGACACCTTCAATTCGACTTGCTTGACCTAGTGTTGATGGACGAACATCCTCTAACTTTGATCTGACCTCATTTGATAGGCCTCCAACACTAGCATAATCGATATCCAAAGGCAGACGCAGTCTTTCATCTTTTCGGAAGGATTCAATGTCGGCCTGCTGTCGTTCCAAATAGCCTGCATAAATTGCTTCAATAGCCAGTTGTTCTTTCACAGCAACACCAAGTGTTTCTAACTCAGGCCATTTCTTAGTTAGCAACTCATAATCAACATGAGGAAATGCCAGTATTTCATAAGCAGTGCGACGCCGTCCATCTTGTGTAATCTTAATCCCGACAGCCCCAGCTTCATTTGGGGTCATAGAGAGTGATTGTAGAAGTTCTCGGCCTTTGCTTAGGTCCTTAAGTTTTTCACTAAATGCAAACTGTCTCTCTTCGCTGATGATATTCCATTCATCACCGAGTGGTGTCAGTCGTTGATCTGCATTATCGGAGCGCAGGGATAGGCGGTATTCAGCACGGGAAGTAAACATTCGATAGGGTTCAGATACACCACGCGTTACCAAATCATCTATCATCACACCGATGTAAGCTTGCGAACGGTCTAGAGTTACAGCATCCAATCCTTGAACCTTGCGTGCTGCATTCACCCCTGCAATCAATCCCTGTGCTCCAGCTTCTTCATAACCTGTTGTCCCATTAATCTGGCCAGCTAGATACAGAGATGGAACTTTTTTCAATTGAAGGTCAGATGTCAGCTCGCGTGGATCTACATAATCATACTCGATAGCATATCCATATTGCGCTATTTCAACATTCTCCAAACCTTTCATAGTCCGTAGAAACTTATCTTGCACGTCAGCAGGCAATGACGTCGAGATGCCATTTGGATAGACTAAATCATCATCCAGCCCTTCAGGTTCTAGGAAAACTTGGTGCTGATTTTTGTCGGCAAAACGTGTCACTTTATCTTCAATAGACGGACAATACCGGGGGCCTTTTCCAGAGATGGCTCCTGAGTATACGGCTGACTGCTCTATATTCGCATTGATAACTTTATGTGTCTCTACATTGGTATAAGTCATCCCGCATTCAATTTGCGGAACTTCAATCTTATCCGTTAGAAACGAGAAAGGAATGGGTTCGACATCAGCTGGCTGCATTTCTAAGACTGACCAGTCTATACTGGACTTCTTCAAACGCGCAGGTGTGCCGGTCTTGAGACGCCCCATCTCTAGATCAAGAGAATAAAGGCGTTTGGACAATTCCTTCGCCGGCTGATCTCCAACGCGACCAGCTGGAATTCTTTCATCACCGCGATGGATGATGCCATCAAGGAAGGTTCCTGTCGTTAAAACAACAGCACCTGATCTATAGACTTTACCAGTCTCTCCAATGACACCAGATAGTTTGTTATCCACAAACATCAGGTCATCAATACCATCTTCTATAACTGTTAGATTGTCCTGGGCTGCTACGGCTTTTTGAACCGCATTGCGATAGAGCTTACGATCTGCTTGCGTACGAGGCCCTTGTACGGCTGGTCCTTTGGAGCGATTTAGCAAACGAAATTGAATACCACCTTGATCAGCAGCTTGCCCCATTATTCCGCCCAGTGCGTCAATCTCTCGAACAAGATGACCTTTACCTAATCCACCGATAGCTGGATTACATGACATCTCGCCAATGGTAGATGCTTTATGAGTAATAAGGGCAGTACTCGCGCCTGCGCGTGCTGATGCCGAAGCAGCTTCTACACCTGCATGGCCACCACCGACAATTATGACATCAAACTCTAAATTCATGCTTTTCATCCGTTCAAGAGGATATGCATGTAATTAGAATAAGCGCATTCGTCGAGTGTTCATAGTGAGATTTGAATAAGGTGTTTCACATGAAACACTATTTTCCGATGCAAAATTCACCGAAAATGCGGTCCAAGATATCTTCTGAATCAATCTCGCCTGTGATCTTTCCAATATCTCTTGCTGCCAATCGAATGTCTTCTGCGATGAGATCTGATGAGAAATCATTCTCCATTGCCAAAACAGCGTGATTGAGATTATCCAAAGTAGAAAGCAAAAGATGCTTATGACGTTGACGAGATACCAAAGGCGCTGAACCACTGGTTGACATCCGATCAACAACTATCGCGCTTAGCAATTCTTTGACCATCAAAACATCATTGTCATTTTTCAAACTGATGTGACGATGCTCCAACTCAGTAGCTGTTGATTGTAAAGCTTGATATTCTACATTCAATTCGGATTTATTGGTAAGTAGCAGATCACCGTTCACCGCAGTGGACACATCCGGCGGAGTTTGATCCTTTGCATGAAGGAATATTCTGAAGTCGCTTTCCTCAGCACGTGCTAAAGCTCTTTTGACGCCTTCAGCCTCAATGGCATCAGCGGTATCTCGAAGGCCTGCAGTATCTGAAAGCCATACTATATATCCAGCAAGCTCAAGTCTGACCTCGACAATATCTCTAGTCGTGCCAGCAATATCAGACACAATTGCTGCATCTCTACCAGCCAGCGCATTCATAAGTGTAGACTTACCAGCGTTTGGTGGACCGATAATCGCAACCTTGAAACCATCTCGAACAGCCAAACCAGCGTTAGAATTATCTAAAGCTTGTTGGATAGATTCAACCAAATCTTGGACTAACGGATAGGCCCGACTGTCAATTCCACTAGGAACATCTTCTTCATCTGGAAAATCAATGGACGCATCTAAAGCAGCCATTGCGTTTATAAGCGTCGATTTCCAATTCTGACATTGCTCATAGAAAGCACCATCATATTGTTTGATGGCTTGCTGGCGCTGTGCCTCTGTCTCAGCATCAATGAGATCTCCTACAGCTTCAGCTTTGGTGAGATCCATTCGACCATTTTCAAAAGCACGCCGCGTATATTCACCAGGTTCAGCTAGACGACATTTTTTTGTCGAAAGACAAGCATCCAACACTGCTGAAACAATAGCTGTTCCACCATGAAGATGAAGCTCGACAACGTCTTCACCTGTGAAACTATTTGGACCAGGCATACATACGGCTAAAGCTTCATCTAAAGGATCGTCCTTAGATTTATCTTCAGGTCGATAAATAGATCTGAGACCCAATATTCGATTTGCTGGAAGATCTTTGAATGTGATGAGTTTTAAAATGTTGGTTGCTTGTTCACCAGACAATCGAATGACCGAAACACCCGCTTTTCCTGACGCGCTAGCTAGAGCGCAAATCGTATCATTCAACATAAACTCATCACCAAACTCGCTTGTTTCACGTGAAACAAACTATTTTAAAGACAAAATTTCTTCTTTTTGGGCGTCTCTAAAACCAAGAACTAGTTTATCGCCAATTTCAAAAAGAGGGCGTTTCATAAGGCTTGGATTATCTTGAAGCAAGGCCACAGCTTTACTTGCATCGATATCAGATTTCTGATCGTCATTTAATTCACGCCATGTCTTGCTAGCCTTATTGATAACTTTTTCCCAACCAAGCTCAGCAACATATTTCTCAAGATCTTGAACAGGAACACCATCGGCTTTGACGTCTCTATAGGAAAACTCCAATTCATTTTCCTTTAGCCACTTTTGAGCCTTACGGCATGTATCGCAAGATTTAAGTCCAGTCATTTTGATCATGAAAGAAGTCCCAAATAGATTCAATTGAACACAAAAAAGGGATGACACACTTTGTTGCCATCCCCAATATTGATTTGGTTTTGAAACCTAGTTTTTCATAGATTCGAAGAACTCTGAATTGTTCTTGGTCTGTTTGAGTTTATCCAGCAAAAACTCGATAGCATCCTGTGCACCCATTGGGTTGAGGATTTTACGCAGAATATAAGTTTTCTGTAGATCTTTTTGATCCATAAGTAGTTCTTCTTTACGAGTACCAGACTTAAGAATGTCGATTGCAGGGAAGACACGCTTATCAGCAATCTTACGCTCAAGAACGATCTCAGAGTTACCAGTACCTTTAAATTCTTCAAAGATCACTTCGTCCATGCGTGATCCAGTATCGATCAAAGCAGTTGCAATGATTGTTAGAGAACCACCTTCTTCAATGTTTCTAGCAGCACCGAAGAAACGCTTAGGACGTTGCAATGCGTTTGCATCGACACCACCTGTAAGAACTTTACCAGAAGAAGGAACAACTGTGTTGTAAGCACGACCAAGACGCGTGATTGAATCGAGAAGAATTACAACATCACGACCATGTTCAGAAAGACGCTTTGCTTTTTCAATAACCATCTCAGCAACTTGTACGTGACGCGTAGCCGGTTCATCAAACGTCGATGAAATAACCTCACCGCGTACAGAACGTTGCATGTCCGTTACCTCTTCAGGACGTTCATCAATTAGAAGAACGAGCAGATAACATTCTGGGTGATTTTCAGCGATTGATTGAGCGATGTTTTGAAGAAGAACTGTTTTACCCGTACGTGGCGGAGCAACAATCAAAGAACGCTGACCTTTACCAATAGGTGCAACAATATCGATTACGCGACCTGAACGGTCTTTGCGAGTAGGGTCTTCAATTTCAATATTGAAACGTTCTTCGGGGTAAAGAGGTGTCAGGTTATCGAAGTGAACCTTATGTCTAACTTTCTCTGGTTCTTCAAAATTGACTGATTCCACTTTAACAAGCGCAAAATAACGCTCATCATTGCGGGGGCCTCTGATTTCACCTTCAACAGTATCACCAGTTCTTAAACCCATACGGCGAATTTGTTGTGGGCTGACATAAATATCATCTGGTCCGGGAAGGTAATTTGATTGTGGAGATCTCAGAAAACCAAATCCGTCAGAGAGAACTTCTACAACTCCGCCACCGATAATCTCGATATCTTTTTCTGATAATTCTTTCAGAATAGCGAAGAGTAATTCTTGCGTACGCAGTGAAGAGGCATTTTCCACTTCAAGCTGTTCAGCGAAAGCGAGCAGATCAGTGGGTGATTTTTGCTTAAGTTCTTCAAGCGTTATACGCTCAAGGGTTTCAGTCTCTGACATGAACCAAATTCTTTTCTATGAATATCTAATAACGGAATTAGTAGAATAGTTGAGCAAAGCCCAGACAAGATTCTCAACGGACAGAACACCCGCTAATCTTTCTCCACCATGAAAAGCAAAAAAAGTCAAGTAAAACTAGTTAACAAGACCTTTAACAAATAGATAAAATTTACCTATCTAGCGAATGGTTCCACAACAACCATAATGATCGCTATAATCGCCAGCATAAATGGTGCTTCGTTTAGAAATCTAAGTTTCTTGGAAGACATGGTTAGATTGTCAGACAATTCTTTCTTAAAAAGACTTACAAACATGCCATGCGTGCCGGTAATTAATATAACAGCCAATATTTTAACCCAAAACCAAGGTTGTCCTATGAAAGCTTCCCAATTGAAATGAGCTAATGCCAATCCAAAGAGCCACGTTAGAACCAGCATGGGTGTTAAAATTATACGACGAAGACGTGCAATAGCGGAATCCATTGCTTGAACCAGCTGTTCGTTTTCGCGGCCTTCAATTCGATAAACCAACAAACGTGGCAACATAAGTAATCCTGCCATCCAAGCGATCACACAAATGATGTGTCCGGCACGAAACCATTCATAATGTGACATCAATTATCCTATGTTTTCAAATTTAGTGTTTGGACAAGCAGACCAAGATTTCGGACAAATTCTATACTCTCCAGAATTTAATATGCTTTCCTTATTAAGTGCTGCTTTTCGTACAAGTCCTGCAAGACCAGAGATAAACTCATCTGAAATTCCTAGCGCAGGAGCTCTTAGATAAGTTGTCACCCCATTTTCATGGGCTAATTCAGCATACTCATCATCTAATTCCACGAGCGTTTCGATATGTTCGGAAACAAAAGCTATCGGACTGACCAAAACATTCTTACCGTCAGCACCAGCCTTTTGGATGCTATCATCAGTAGACGGTCCAATCCATTCAAGAGGTCCTACCTTGGATTGATAACAAATCTCTACCTCCCAATCGCTAGGCAGTTTTGCTTTCACCGCAGCACAAGATTGTTCCACTTGCCATTGATAGGGGTCGCCTGCATCAACGACCTTTTTAGGCAAACCATGTGCTGACAATAAAACGCGTAAGTTATCCGGTGCGCCATTGTCTTTCCAAGTTGAAATCAATTTATCAACATGTGCGCTAATCAAACCTTCTTCCGTTGGATAACAACAAATACTAGCAGCGTCGCCGCCGCCGCATTTTTTCCACTCCAACAAAGAAGATGCGGTAGTTGTAGTTGAAAACTGAGGATAGAGCGGCAGCAAAACGATTTTATCTGGAGCAAATTCTTTTACTGCGTTTACTGCGTCTTTGGTAAACGGTTTCCAATATCGCATTGCTAGAAAACAACGCGCATCAATTCCTGTTTCCTTTAAAGCTTTTTCCAACCCATCAGCTTGTTTTTGCGTTTCGTTTAAAAGAGGGGAAGCTCCCCCCATTTTTGCGTAGTTTTTTTTGGCTTCTTTTGCGCGCGTAGAAGAAATAAATTTAGCTAATGCCCAGCGAATGGGATTTGGCGCACCAATGATAGCTTTATCGCTAAACAAATTAAATAAAAACGGTTGCACAGCATCCAAATTGTCTGGACCACCCAGATTAAATAAAACGACAGCTACACGCATTGATTCAAACCTTAAATTTCCCGAATTACACGCACTGCGCGTTCAACGTTTTTGATGGGAGTTTGTGGTGTTACACCATGACCCAAATTGAAAATATGTGGTCGATCTTTCAAAGCTGATTTGATTTCGCGAATTCGATTATCCATTTCATCTCCGCCAGCAATAAGCCTCAACGGATCTAAATTACCTTGAACTGGAAAACCTGTCGGTAGTGCTTCATTTACCCACTTTACCGGTAGTGCGGTATCAAGTCCTACCGCTGTAACACCTGTTTCTTTAGCGTAAGGCGCTAGCATGGCGCCTGATCCACGTGGAAAACCTATTATAGGTTGGGTTACACCTAACTCCCGAACGCGCTGTATGAGCTTCTGTGTGGGTTTAATAACCAATCTTAACATACTATCCTCAGCCAATCCTTCAGCCCAACTATCGAAGATCATTAATGCATCCGCGCCTGCATCTGCTTGTGCTTTAAGATAATGCGCCGTAGTTTCTACCAATATATCTAGCATTGCATCTAGATCTTCTGGTTCTTGATACGCTTTGAGACGAGAAACGGATTTATCAGTGCCACCTTTTCCTTCAACAGCATATACCGCGACAGTCCAGGGTGCGCCAGCAAATCCTATTAACGTCGTTTCCGGTGGCAACTGCGTTTTCACACGAGAAACTGTTTCATAAACAGGCGACATTCGATCCAACAACTTTTCTAAAGGAAATTTATCTAGGTCTGCTGCATTAGATGCCGGATCTAATTGAGGACCTTCGCCTTTAACAAAACGAACGTTACGGCCCATCGCATCTAAAATAAGTAGAATATCTGCAAACAATATGGCGCCATCCATATTGTATCTTCTAATAGGTTGTAGTGTCGCTTCAGTAGCTAAAGAAGGAGAGTAACAAAAATCCAGAAAATCTTTAGCACGAGCACGTAATTCAAGATACTCAGGCAAATGTCTTCCAGCCTGACGCATCATCCATACAGGAGGCGCCTCATAGATTTTGCCATTTAGTGTATTAAGCAATTTTTTTTCAGGCTGTGCCACGTACTCTCATTCCTTTAAATTCTATTATTAAGTTTAGATTCTTCTATTGTTATAAGACCGTTGGTAACGGGGACAAATTAAGGTTTGAACTTTTATCCACACACTATCAACAGCCAATGTGGCATTAATTCACATCGCCTTCATTAATCTTAATTACGGTTCATTAAGGTTAACGCTCTTGTTAATAAGGGTTAATTTTGAGTCGAGTCTAAATTAACTGGATTCCAGTGGAAAGAATCTAAAAAATTTCATCGAATTTCTAGCCTGTAGATAGAATTGTGAATAAAGGTGAGTAAAGTTAACCAAAAATCACTCCTAACAGGTTTTCCACAGTTGGCTGGGGGAAACTTGGTAATACCCAGTATTACTTAAAGAAAATCAGGTAATACCTTATTTAGAGGACGGCGGCGCCGATAATATATGGACATCTATTTTAACGTCCACCTTCTATCAGATTCGACTGGTGAAACACTAAATGCTGTGATGCGAGCTGCATGTGCCCAATTTGAAGGAATATCGCCTTTAGAACACAATTATTATTTAGTCCGTTCTCAGAGGCAATTGGACAGAGCGCTTCAAGAAATAGAAAGTGCTCCGGGTATCGTACTTTACACGATATCTGATGAAGGATTGAGAAAAACACTTGAGGATTGGTGCTCTCAAACGCATACACCAGTTCTTCCAGTGATTGATCCTGCTGTGGATGTCTTAAGTCGCTATCTCGGTTTGCGTTCAAATCGTTCAGTTGCTGGCCAATATAAAGTCGATTCAACGTATTTTAGCAGAATTGAAGCTTTAAATTATACGTTGGCACATGATGACGGACAGGGTGTTGAGGATTTACACGAGGCAGATGTAGCACTCGTAGGGGTAAGTAGAACATCTAAAACGCCAACTTGTGTTTATCTTGGAAATAGAGGGATTAAAGCTGCTAATGTACCGTTGGTTCCTGGTGTAGATCCTCCAGAAATTTTGTTAGGGCCCAATGCACCACTCGTAATCGCATTGAAAATATCACCAAAGCGATTGGTCGATATCCGCAGACAGCGCCTTATTTCTATCAAAGAAGATCCAAATACAACGTATGCTTCTGAAGAATCTATTCGAGAAGAATTGACATGGGCGAATAGATTATTCGCACGTATGAAGTGGAAAACCATTGATGTATCACGTCGATCCGTTGAAGAAACTGCAGCTGCGATTTTAAATACACTTTCAGAAACTGGACGAGGCTAAGTGCTCAAGTGGTAAAAACTAGGATTATTCTTGCATCTCAGAGCAAATCTCGTGGAGATTTAATGCGTGGAGCTGGTTTGCAATTTGAACAAATGGCTTCTTATGTCGATGAAGATGCAATTAAAGCCGCAATGCGTGCTGACGGGGAGAATACACAAAGACAAGCTGAAACGCTTGCTGAAATGAAAGCACTTAAAATCTCATTGAATCAAACCGGTATAGTGCTTGGTGCCGACCAGATGTTAGATTTGGAAGGGCGTCAATTTGACAAACCAAAGTCGTTGAAAGAAGCACGAGAAAATCTATTGGAGATGAGAGGTAAAACTCATACATTAGAAACTGCGCTTGTGGCTTGTGAAAATGGACAACCAATTTGGCGAACAACAGCCAAACCGCGTTTAACAATGCGAAATTTTTCTGAAGAGTTTCTAGATAGTTATCTGAAGGGTGAGGATGAATTAGCGCTTACAACGGTCGGTGCTTATAGATTGGAAGCTCCGGGAGCTCAATTGTTTTCAAAAATTGAGGGAGATTACTTTTCTATACTTGGTTTGCCACTTATCCAGCTTCTCAATTGGTTGCAGGATAGGGGAGTTATAATCAAATGAAAGAGATTTCCAATATCAAAGCTTTTGGAGTTATTGGAGATCCAATCGCACAATCTCTATCACCAGATATTCATAATTTTTGGATCAAAAAATCAAATATTTCAGCATATTATAATAAATTCCATTTACAGACTAAATGTGCGACGGAAGATATAAAAGCTTTGCAGCGCTTTGATGTGCAAGGGCTAAATGTGACCATGCCGTATAAGGAATATGCAATTAGAGCTGCTGTTAATGTAAGTGAAACGGCTGAGAAAATTGGTGTTGCAAATACTCTAAAATCAACACCGTTAGGTTGGTATGCGGATAACACGGATGCAGTCGGATTTTTAAATGCGTTACTCTCTTGTCTCGAAAATAAAGACCTGACTGGGAAGGCAATTCTTTTAATTGGTGCTGGTGGTGCCGCACGGGCTGTTGCGTATATTTTAAGCAAACAAAATGTTGATCTAACGATCGTAAACCGTACCGTTTCAAAGGTCGATGATCTCATAACCGAATTAGCCCCGGCAGCTAAATCAAATAGTCTTTCGGATTTAACAAATGATATGGATGCAGCTGACATTGTGGTGAACGCCACAAGTTTGAAAGCAGGGCTTGTCGATTCAATAGAATTTCCTGATGGAAATGGGCGGTTGTTTTTCGATTTATCCTATGGAAAAGCGCCAGAAGAAATACTTCGGAAAGCATCTCAATCTGGTTGGCAGACTGAAGATGGTTTACGCATGTTGGTTGAACAAGCTGCTCTTTCACATGAACTTTGGCACGGTGAAACACCCGATGTCGAAGCAGCTTACCAAATGTGCCAGGAGAAAATCAGATAATGGTAATTTTGGGTCTGACAGGTTCAATAGGCATGGGAAAATCCACCACAGCTAACTTGTTTAAGGAGGAGGGCATACCGGTTTATGATTCTGATGCATCAGTTCATGCACTGTATGCTGTCGGCGGTAAAGCTGTTGATCTTTTAGAAGATGAATTTCCGGGTGTGAAAAATGCTAACGGGGCAATAGACCGTCAAAAACTTAGTTCTTATGTTATTGGGGATGACGCAGCTTTAAAAAAGCTTGAGCAGATAGTTCATCCTCTTGTTTTTCAAACACGTCTAGATTTTTTAGATTATCAAAGAGAACAAGAATCAACACTTGTCGTTTTTGATATTCCATTGCTGTTTGAAACAGGTTCTGAAGCTGCTGTTGATAAAGTCATAGTTGTAACTGCACCTTTTGAAGTACAAAAAGAACGCGTGTTAGGCCGCGAAGGTATGACAGAAGAAAAGTTTGAAACTATTTTGCAAAAGCAAATGCCAGACTCTGAAAAACGTAAGCGTGCAGATTTTGTAATTGATACCAGCCTTGGAATAGAAAAAGCGCGTGAATCTGTAAAACAAATAATATCCATATTGATGAAGTCTAAGGAATCTTAGATGCGTGAAATTGTTTTTGATACTGAGACTACAGGCCTAAACGCAAAAGACGGCGATCGCATAATTGAATTGGGTGCGGTTGAAATCGTGAATTTGCTGCCGACAGGCCGCGAATTTCATCGTCTTATTTATCCAGAACGTGCGGTTAGTGATGATACGGTTCGCATTACTGGGATTACAGATGAGATGCTAAAGGGTAAACCTCTCTTTAGTGATCCGAGCGTGTATCAGGAGTTTATTGATTTTATTGAAGATTCTCCACTAGTTGCGCACAATGCTGAATTTGACCGTGGCTTTTTGAATGAAGAAATGCGTCGAATAGGAATGCCCGAATTTCCTAAGGAGCGTTGTGTCGACACACTAGCAATAGCAAAAGCAAAATTTCCTGGTGCCTCTGCCACTCTGGATGCGTTGTGTAAACGCTTTGATATTTCGTTGGCCAAGCGTGATGTCCACACCGCTGTAGTGGACTCCCAACTGCTTGCTTCAGTATATTTGGAATTGCGAGGAGGGCGCGCGCACTCTTTTGAATTTGAAGATGCTGTTCAGAAGAAAGAGGCAGTTGCTTATAAAAGAACACCGCGTGCACAGCGTTCAAAGAAACTATCCCCGTTGATAACCGTTGAGGAAAATACAGCTCATAGAGAGTTCGTCGCAACGTTGGGAGATGAACCTGTTTGGCAACGTATTTTAGAAGAATAAAAAAAGCGACGTTTTATAAACGTCGCTTTTTATTGAATGTGTTTTCTAATTAAGCTTGTTCAGTCGGTGCAGCATCTTGTTGCCCTGCTACCTGTTGTGCTTTTTGAGCTTTATAAAGCCCTATAAAATCAATTGGGTCGATGAGTAGTGGTGGATATCCACCTTCACGCGTAACTTCAGCCATTACACGACGCGCGAATGGGAAAAGTAGACGAGGACATTCGATCAATAGAAGTGGTTCAACGTCATTTTGTTGAGCGTTTTTCAATTCGAAAAGGCCTGAATAAACGAGCTCAGCAATAAAGACGACTTTGTCTTCACGTTTGGCTTGAGCAGAAAGTCTCAGGTTAACTTCAAAAATACCTTGTTGGTTTGGCTGTGGGTCGGCTTTAACATCAATACCCAATTCAATAGCAGGTGCGTTTTGGCCAGCACCAGCTGTAAGCGGGTGTGGGTTTTCAAAAGACAAGTCTTTTATGTATTGCGCAAGAACGCGAATTGATGGACCAGATTCAGCAGCTGCTTGCGCTGGATCTGTTGTTGGTTGGCCTTCTGGTGAGGGCGTGTCATTCATATCTTATACATCCGTTTGGTACGGGGAACTGGTTGCCAGCTAGCATGAGCTGGTTAAGCAGACAAGTTAGGTGGTTTAAAACAGTGATTTGTCAACATATATATGTGGCAAGAAATAAAATGATACTTTATAAGAACTGATATGGATATTGAACTCTTAATTTTCGCAGCCGTCGCATTTTTTGTGCTCTACAGGCTATATAATGTTCTCGGCACGAAAACTGGTGCTGAACCTCCGCCTTCAGTTGTTCGAGAAGCGACTCAAAATCGTAAAGATCGAGAAGAGACTGAAGAAGATAATGTTACTTCGTTCAGACCGACTTTTACCGGTCCGGGCGCAGATGCAATGGAAGCAATATCAAAAATTGATAATAGCTTTTCATCAGCAGATTTTACACGAAAATCTAAGAAAGCTTACGAAATGATCGTCGAGGCTTTCGCGGAAGGCGATAAATCAACATTATCAAATCTTCTAGCTGATGATGTTTATGAAGCATATGTTTCTGCGATAGATGCTAGAGAGCAAAGTGGAGCTGATCCTCTCCGTCTTATGAGACTTAAATCAGCTGAAATTGCTGATGCTGAACTTCTTGATGGTGATTTGGGACAAGTTTCTGTATCGTTTGAAGCGCAGCTTAGTGATGGTGAGAATTTAAGAACGGCAAAAGAGATATGGACTTTCGAACGCAGTCTAAAATCGTCAAATCCGGCTTGGCTTCTCGCAGGGGTTTCCGAAGCTTCCTAGGCAGTATTGTTTCTGTATTTGCAGTCACGGCTTATGGATGTGCGACAACAGATGTTTCTTCGCCAAAAGAAGCATCTGCTGAACCAGAGATTGTCACTACAATAACCGGACCTAATACTCCGGTAGAGATTGTAACAGGTGCTGGGTATTCTCTCATACCCAAAAACTTTTCTGAATTGCCTGCATGGCAATCAACTAATTTTTCTTCTGCCCGTTTGTCATTTTTAGCTAGTTGCAAAAAGTGGTCAAAACAGAACACCGAAAAACAATTATCGAAATCAGCACCTTATGGCGGAATTATATCTGATTGGATGGGTGCCTGTTTGGGTTTAAAAGCAGTGGTGGAACCAGATGCCATTGCAGATGTGTTTCAAACAGAATTCACTCCTTACCTTATTAAGCCAAAAAATGATTCTTCAAAACTAACCGGATATTTTGAACCTGAGCTGGAAGCAAAATATTCACCTCAAGGTAAATTTACTAAATCTGTTCCTGGTATTCCCGAAGATTTAGTCAGAGTTGATCCTTCTAAATTTGAGAAGAAGTTTTCCAGTGGAAAAGTATGGGGCCGCGTAAAAGATGGAGAATTGGAACTTTATCCAGACCGCAAAGATATTATTGATGATCCAAAGAAGGCGCTTGGCTTTGTAACACCAGGTGAACTTTTTTACTTACAAATTCAGGGGTCTGGTAGAATAAAATTTCCAGATGGTCGCGTAATTCGAGCTGCGTTTGCGGCTCACAATCACAAATCATTTGTATCAATCGCTCGGCATTTAATTGATTCAGGTCAAATTCAACCTCATCAAGCAGGCATGGGATCAATTTTAAAATGGATGGATGAAGTTGGACCGAAAAAAGCGCAGGATGCTATGAATGTAAATCCGCGTTATGTTTGGTTTACTCCACAAGAATTGTTAGATCCAAACAAAGGGCCCAATGGTGCGCAGGGTGTTGCGTTAACTCCAATGGCTTCGATGGCAGTTGATCCTCGGTATCATCCATACGGTGCCCCGATTTTTATTGATACACGCATCCCAAGCGAACCAGGAGACTGGAAAGGCACTGAATTTTCCAGTTTGGTAATTGCACAGGACACGGGTGGTGCGATTAAGGGTATTTTGCGAGGTGATTTGTTTTTTGGCTGGGGACATAAAGCAGGTGGCCGCGCTGCAAGTATGAATCATGATGTTGATATGTGGGTGTTATTGCCCAAAAGGTTAGCAGAAAAGATGGCTAACGCACAAATTCGTAAGAACTCCGAGATGTCAAATGGCTAAACGGCCAATTACGGATGCTGAAAAGCGTTTGTGGGAAAAAATAACCAAAACAGTCAATCCTCTGAAAGGCCCGGTTTCTGCACCAAAGGTTGATAATGAGGACTTCGGAAAGCTATTGGCATCACACACTCATTTGAACGTGCAGCCAAAAGCAATCGAAAAATTAAAAACCACAAAAGGTACTGTGACAGGCGTTCAACGCAAACTGCTAGACAGTATTCCGGAAAAGATTCCGCAAACACCATTGGAAAATAAAGAGACTGATCGCAAAGTAAGACGTGGCCAAACTTATGTTGATGCAACAATAGATTTACACGGTTTTACCCAGTCAGCAGCGCGTTCAGCATTGTCTGCATTTTTAATGCATCACAGATATGATGGTTCAAAATGCGTATTGGTTATTACTGGAAAAGGTAAAGCTGGAGGCGGCGTAATAAAAAGTCGCTTAGTCGATTGGTTGTCCCAGCCTGATATCCGTAAACATGTTAGTTCTTATTCAATCTCCCACCAAAAACATGGAGGAGAGGGGGCTTATTATGTGTTTCTTAGAAAACTTGAACGCTTATAATATTGGCTCAATTGTTTTTTCGGCTGTTTTTTTCAACAATGCCGGAAACACCCTGTCGTTTTGCCAGTGCTTCCCCGACTAAATCCAATGCAACGCCACGTGAACGTAATGCTACGAACAAGTGATAGAGAAGGTCAGCTGTTTCTGCGGCTACTTCCTCATCACTCTCAGAAGCTATAGCCAACACGGTTTCAACAGCTTCCTCACCTAGTTTTTTTGCGCATTTATGTGGACCAGCAGATAAAAGTTTCTCTGTGTATGATGGATCATTCCCAGATTTTCCATTCGCTCGGTCATCAATAGTTTCTGCAAGATGAGTAAGTGCACTTAGAAGTGAATTGGTCGGCATGAGATTAGCCATGGTGTAATCCTTCGCTTAGTCAGCCAATGGGCGCACAAATGCGCCGGCTTCGTTGAGTGCGTGTCTTGCATCAGCGATACTAGCTTCGCCAAAGTGAAAAATTGAAGCAGCTAAAACAGCGCTTGCTCCACCTTCCAAAATAGCGGGCGCTAAATGATCAACATGTCCAGCACCACCGGACGCGATAACCGGTATGGAAACTGCTTCAGTGATCCGTTTTAATAGTTCAATATCATAACCGGATTTTGTACCATCGCGATCCATTGAAGTTAGTAAGATCTCTCCGGCACCTTTAGTTTCGACGAGTTTAGCAAATTCGATTGCATCACGACCGGAGGATTTTTTTCCACCGTGAGTGAATACACCCCAACTATCGCCTTCTCGGCGGGCATCTATGGCAACAACAACAGCCTGCGCGCCCACTTTTAATGAACAAGCTTTAACGAGGTCAGGGTCTGCGACCGCAGCGGAATTTACGCCACATTTATCTGCGCCAGCTGAAAGTAATGTGACCATATCATCAGGAGATCGAACACCACCACCAACTGTAACAGGCATAAAACACTGATCTGCTGTGCGTTCTATCACGTCGAGCATAGAACCTCGACCTTCATTGGTTGCTGTTATATCGAGAAAACAAAGTTCGTCTGCGCCTTGTTCATCATAGGCTTTTGCGAGCGCGACCGGATCTCCTGCATCACGTAGATCAACGAAGTTTACACCTTTTACGGTGCGGCCATTTTTGACGTCGAGACATGGAATAATTCGATTTTTTAACATGCTCAATCGTTTAAGCTAGTGGCGCTTAAGGAGCAAGTTAGAATAAAAATAAAGCGCCCTTCATATACAAGGGCGCTTTGTCGATGAGCTATCTTTGCTGCTTTAGTTTGCAGGATTGTGTTTTGCAATGAAGCTATCAATTGCCTGTAAGGTCTCAAGACGTGTTTCACTGGTAGATAACCAATGATCACCACCTTTAACCTTCACAAATTCGACTTCTTTACCAGCCTTTTTAAGGGCGTTATTCATAACAGAACTTTGCCTAATTTTCACTACGGTGTCGTCATTTCCGTGAACGAGTAGAACGGGGGCTTTAAAAGCGTCAGCAAAATTAACAGGAGAGATGTCTTTCAATTTTTGTTTATGCTTTTTTGGGTCTCCAATCACTCGGTGCCAATATTCAACTACCCAGCTACCTCTTTGGTTTTCTCGTTTTTCTGTGGTTAGCAGTCTTGGGAGATCAGAAACCGGTGCGACGGCAATAACACATTTGTATAGATCTGGTGTGAATGCACCTCCTGCAAGTGCAGAATAGCCTCCATAGCTTGCGCCAACTATGCATATTCTATCAGAGTCAGAAAATCCGCCATCTATCAGTGCTTTGACGCCATCTGATACATCATCTTGCATGAGGCCTGCCCACTCCCCACGTCCTTGTTTCTTAAATTTCCAGCCAAATCCAGTAGATCCTCTAAAGTTAGGTTGTAGAACTAAATATCCGCGACTGGAAAAGTATTGGGCCAGCCAATCATAACTCAGTTGGTCATAGCTTTCTGGGCCACCATGAGGAAGAATGATTGTTGGAAGATTTTTCTGATTTTCTACATTTGCAGGCGTTGTAAGAACAGCTGGAATTTTTGTTCCGTCTTTTGCTTTGTACTCAATGGTTTGAGTATTTCCTATCCATTCACGTGGTATATCGACCGGTTGTCCCAACTTAGACAATTGTTCTGATCTTGGTTCGTAAAGGTAGAAGCCCCCAGATTCTTTACCACCCGACGCTTTGATGACAATTTTTGACCAATCATTAGTCCAATCAACAATACTGATTGCCAGAGTAGGGTAGGAATCTATTAGTTTCTGAATAGATTTATCGAGTTCTTCATCAAAAAACTTGTAACTCGGCCGCATCCCTGAATAACGAACGCCAAATACAAATCGATTTTGATCCTTTAAGGTTGAATCTATTTCAGCGTTGTCTTTGACGTGGAACGGGCCAGAAATTTCACCGTTCCAATCTAATTCGTAGATTCCTTCACCAGTGCCATCGGGGAGATCGTCAATCAAGATGAGAGCTGATTTATCTGCTTTTACGCCTACAAGATTAAATGGTCTTAACGGTGAATCAGATTTTGTGTAGATTTTTTCCCATTTGCCGGTTCGTTTTGTAAAAATGGAGTAGCGATCATCTTTTTGGTGGTGGTCTTCTCGTGCCAGTATGGTGCCGTCTCGGTCAACAAACCAATCAATGGTGGCATGTTTTCCTTTTGAAAAGACCCTCCCGCGTCCATTTTTAGGATCTACTGAGAATAGATGGTAATCGGGTGAGTCATCATATCTTGATCCAACATAGGCAGGCATCAATACTCGCCCTTTTTTTGTAAGATTTCCAATAATGTAACCAATGCCAGATTGTCCGGGGAACAAGCTTTCTTCGTTACGCAACAGCTGTCTTATTTTTTTGTCTTTAGTGTTGAAAGCAAAAGAACCTGTATATTCGATTTTTCCTCTATAACCAAAAATCTTCGTTGTTTCAGAAGCGGAAAGAACGGAAAATTGATCGTTTATGAAAGAAGTGTTGCGAGTTTTAAGGTTGGTTGTGTCAACTGCCTTGATATCGTCGCTATCTATCTCTTTTACAACAAAATACTCTTTTTCTTCTTGGCTTATAATGTAAGAAATTTTGTTCCCAGTGGGGGATATAGACAATCCTCTTATCTTGGGCAGTTCACCATAAGCTTCAATTGGTGGCATCGGCGTTTCTGCCAACGCGATAGAACTAGATATTAAAAAAAAATACAGAAGTAATGAGCGCATACTGTCCCCCGAAAAAATGCTTCGAAAACAGATTTGCACAAAGATTTCGGTTAAGTAAAGTCAATTGAAAAAAAACACGCTGTAAAAAATATTCAACTTTAAGATGATAACAAAATCATCGTTGGGATAATTCTAAAACTATTTTCCATTCAGCGTGAGTTACGGGTTGAACAGATAGGCGAGAGCTCTTTACGAGGGCCATGTTCGACAGACGTTCGTCAGTTTTTATTGTGCTCAACGTAACGGGTGAGGGGAGTGTATCGAGTGCTTTAATATCAACGCAGTCCCAGCGTTCATCGTCAGTAGTACTGTCTTGGTGCGCTTCAGCACATATTTCAATAATACCGACAATTTCTTTGGCTTTACCTGAATGATAGAAGAAGCCTTTGTCTCCCAGTTTCATTTCTCGCATGAAATTCCGGGCCTGATAATTACGAACTCCATCCCATTCTTCGCCTACATCACCTTTTGCCACTTGGTCTTCCCAAGACCAAGTTTCAGGTTCAGATTTGAAGAGCCAGTAATTCATGTTTATTCCGCCGCGATTTGGACCGCCTCAGCTGGGTCAATATCACCATCATACAATGCGCGGCCAAGAATTGAACCAAAGATGGCGTTTTTCCCGGTTCTGACCTTCAATGCGTTAATATCTTCAACGCCTTTTACACCACCAGATGCTATAACAGGGATATTCACTGTATCAGCAAGTGAACCAGTGAATTCCACATTTACACCTGTCTTCATACCATCGCGACCAATGTCAGTTGCAATGATTGCGCATACACCAGAATCCTCAAATTTCTTAGCAAGGTCGGCAGCGGCCATATCAGTTGTTTCCGCCCAACCTTCTACAGCCACCATGCCATTAATTGCATCTATGCCGACAGCGATTTTATTTGGAAATTCTTTAGCAGCAGATTTCACAAATTCGGGATCACGTACTGCAGCGGTTCCTAAGATTACTCTTGAAATACCGGCATTTATCCATCGTTCTATGCCAACCAAATCTCGAATACCCCCACCAAGCTGAACAGGTGATCGAGTAGCTGAAAGAATAGCTTTCACCGCTTCCTCATTTGTAGAGCGACCATCAAATGCACCATTTAGATCTACTACGTGAAGGTTTTTAAATCCCATCGCTTCAAATTTGGCCGCTTGATCGCCTGGATCATCATTAAACTTCGTTGATTGATCCATATCACCTTTAATGAGGCGAACACAGGCTCCATCTTTGAGATCTATTGCAGGGAATAGTTGCATGTATTTTACGGCTTCCATTTTAGAAAGTTGGCAAGCAATTTCTGACCAATTTTTTGACTTTTTTCCGGATGAAACTGCGTACCAAATATATTGTTGCGTGCCACAGCGGCGGTGAAGTCACCGCCATAGTTAAAATGGGCAACAGACTGTTGTGAGTCATCTGTTTCAAACACATATGAGTGAGTGAAATAGAGATGAGGATTTTCTCCCAGATCAGATAAAATGGGGTGGTTCAAATTTTGAATTTCATTCCAGCCCATGTGCGGGATGGCAAGTGAACTTGGTTCGGGTGTGATCCGTTTCACTGTGCCGGGGATCCAATTGAGGCCTAGCGTGTCACCGTCTTCCAGACCTATTGACGCCAAAAGTTGCATACCTACGCAGATACCCATAAATGGGGTGCCTTTTGCGATGACGGCTTGCGTTAAAGCGTCGTGTAGACCTTCACGTTTCAACAGCCCGTTCATACAGTCAGCATAATGACCAACACCCGGAAGGAAAATACAATCGGCTCTTTCAATGACATCTGGATTAGATGTTATATCAATTTGTAGGTCAATTTCAGCAAGTTTTGCTGCTTCAGCCAGCGCACGTGATGCCGAGCGGATATTGCCTGAACCATAATCTATGAGAGCAAGTGTTTTCATGTGGGCCTTCTAGCGTGACAAAGATGCTGATGTCACGCTTTGTGTATAGGATTTTTCCTACAGACTTCCTTTAGTGGATGCGGCTTGTCCGGCGAGTCTTGGATCATTTTCTCCAGCCATTCGAACGGCACGAGCGAGTGCTTTAAAGCAAGCTTCTGCGATATGGTGTGTGTTGACGCCATAAAGACATTCGATGTGAAGACATGCGCCGGAGCTCATGGCAAAAGCATGGAAAAATTCTTTGAACAATTCAGTATCAACTTCACCGACTTTGTCGCGAGTAAACTCAACTTTCCAGACAAGGTAGGGGCGGTTGCACAAATCGATACTGGCTCGGGCTAGGGTTTCATCCATCGGAATGTAGGCGTGACCAAAGCGCGTTATTCCCGTGAAACCGCCTGTTTCTTTTGTCAGTGCATCTTTAATTGCACCTCCGAGCACAATACCAACATCCTCCATTGTGTGGTGCATATCTATGTGTAGATCGCCCTTACATTTAACATCTAGATCGATGGCGGAGTGCTTGGCAAAACTTTCCAGCATGTGGTCAAAAAAACCAATTCCTGTGTCGATTTTGGATTTACCAACGCCGTCCACATTCACTTTTACTGTGATCTTGGTTTCCTTCGTTTCGCGAGATTTTTCCGCACTTCTTGGACTATCCGCCATTCAAAACTCCGGTTATCGTTAACAAAGTGATTACAACTAATAATTAGTTTGTAGCTTATTAGTGTAATTCTCTTAATATGTAGTGCAAATTGCCTTGTTTTTGGTTGATAAAAAGCACTTTTGACGGAGTAAATAAAGCAATAAGTGATGACATCAAACCAAAAGATTTCCTCAAAGCGTATTAAATTGCCGCTTCGCATAACGTTTGTGAGTGTTATTGCGTCTTTTCTTGCTGGTTTGGGTGTTCTTGTTTTTGAGATTGTGGTTGCTGGATTCCCTGCATCTGTATTCAATATAGTTGTGTGCATTTTAGTGACAATGCTGATTTCGTCGGCGATTGGTTATGTCACTTATCGTATTACTGAGAAATTATTAGGGCCTATAAACACTCTCGCAAAAGAAATACGGCGTCTGCGTCCCGGACAGGGAGATGGGCTAACGTCTTCGGTCAGAAAAGTATCTGATGAGTTAGCGGATGCTGTGCATGATATGACAGCTAAATATGATGCAATTATTCGTAAAACTTATCAGATGTCTATTTCAGATCCGCTGACGGGTTTGATAAATAGGGCTCACTTTTTAAAGAAAACAGAAGCATATATTCTTTCGGGAGGGGAGCGGACCGTAAGTGTCGTTATTGTGGACTTGGACAGATTTAGCCGGGTTAATGACAAATTTGGCCCCCAATTAGCCGACGAGTTGTTGGTAATGGTAGGTGCGCGGTTAAAAGCTTATCTATTGGAAGCTGACTCAGCTATGCGCCCTCTAGAGCAAATTGAAGAAGCGCCAAGTCTTTTGAGCCGTTTGGCCGCTGATACCTATGCAATTGTGATCCCTTATACTTCTCAAAAAGTCGTTGAAAAGATTGTTGAGTTCCTACGTTTTCAATTGGAAAAACCATTCACTCTTGATGGACGGTTAGTTGAGTTAACTGCAGCTTATGCGGCGGCTTCCGCACCACAAGATGCACCCAACGCTGTCGAACTAATGAAACAAGTAGATTTTTCACTAAAAACGTCAAAACATGCGAAATTCAAAGGGCTTCGCTTTTATGATTCTTCGATGCAAGAGTCGGCACAAAGAAATCTCACCTTAGAGGACGATATCCGACGGGGAATTGAAAACAAAGAATTTATTCCTGTTTTTCAGCCCAAAATAGAGTTGGAAACGGGCGTGGTCATTGGGGCTGAAGCTTTGGCACGTTGGCGTAGACCAGATGGTGCGGTAGTTTCTCCCGGCGTCTTTGTACCAAAAGCAGAGGAATTGGGACTAATTCCTAAAATGGGTGAGAATATCCTTCGTGAAGCATGTATTGAAGCTGCAAAATGGGATTTCAATGGACACAAGCCACGTTTGGCGGTGAATGTGTCTCCGTTACAGTTTGAAGATCCAAATTTTGTGGACATGGTCAATGATGTTCTTACCGAGTCTAGATTGCCTGCAAAACAATTGGAATTAGAACTTACCGAGACCGCGGCGGTTGATAATCCAGAGCGTGTTGCCAAAATTATGCGACCTTTGCGTGCCAAAGGAGTTCGTTTTGCAATTGATGACTTTGGAACAGGACATTCTAACTTCACGACCGTGACGCGATTGCCGTTTGATGTGTTTAAGATCGACCAACAATTCGTCCGCGCCCATGGCACTGACCCACATGCTCCAGCTATCATTGAGATGATTTTAGCGATGGCAGAAGCGCTAGGGCAGGAGACTGTGGCAGAGGGTGTTGAAACACGTGAACACTATGAGTTTTTGCGACGTCGTGCTTGCACCATCGGGCAAGGGTATTTCTTTTCTCCACCTTTACCCGCGCATGAATTTGAGAGTTTTGTGCACCATTGGCGTTCGCCTGAACTCACCAAGAAACTAGCGTAGGCGGTTTCTTACCACTTTTCTTGAAAACTGATTTTTTTATAAAAATCCTTGATCCTGCCTGATTCAACGTTCACCTATAAGGGAGAATAGAATTCAGGAGACCTTTATGACGCAAGATACTTCCCCACAAAGCTGGCACAGCACAACAATTTTAGCTGTTCGTAAGCCAGGCAAGGTGGTGATTATCGGTGATGGACAAGTGTCCATGGGCAATACAGTGATGAAGGGTAATGCACGCAAAGTTCGCCGTATTGGTGAAGGTGGTAATATTATCGCTGGATTTGCCGGAGCAACCGCTGATGCTTTTACTTTGTTTGAAAGGCTTGAACAGAAACTTGAGCGTTTTCCAGGTCAATTGCAACGCGCAGCTGTTGAACTCGCAAAGGACTGGCGAACAGATAAATATCTCCAAAAACTCGAAGCGCTTTTGATTGTAGCTGATAAACATACGACACTTGTCCTGACTGGTATGGGGGATGTGCTCGAACCTGAGCATGATGTCGTCGCAATTGGCTCAGGTGGAAATTACGCTTTGTCAGCTGCTCGAGCAATTTTTGAATATGAAGAAGATGCTGAAGTACTCGGCCGAAAAGCTATGGAAGTAGCGGCAGATGTATGTGTCTTCACCAATGAAAACTTTGTTGTGGAGACTTTAGATGTCTGAACGTGATGCCCTTAACCAGGCAATCAAAGATGGAGTTTTAACGGCCGAACAAGGTGAAAAACTCCAAGGTTATCTGGCCAAGGGCGGGGATCCATATGGTCCCGAAGATGCTGAAAATTTGAGTTTTTTAGCGTCGTTCAATGATATCTTTCTCACATTCGGCATCATGATTTTAATGTCGGGTGCGACTTTATTTTTGGGTTGGACCCTTAAAAGCATTATGCCTTGGACATTGCTTGGTCCTGTACTGGCATTGGTGATGGCGTCATTAGCGTGGTTGATGGCAGAGTATTTTGCTACACGCCGTCGATTGCTGCTTCCCTCTATGGGATTAGCATTGGTTTTCTACTTTATGGTTGGAAGTGGAGTAGGCGCGCTTTTAACGAAACTGCTTTTAGACAATGCTGGCGATGTAATGTTGCAGGCTGCTCAAAATGGAAAGCAACAAGAAGACATTCCTGAAATCATGTTCGGGAAGATGTTTGATAACGGATATCTTTCAATTATAGCAGGTTCTGTGGCAGCTCTAGCCTTTTACATTCGTTTCCGTTTGCCATTTGCATTGTTTCTGATTGCAGTATCCGGTGCATTATTATTCTACACTTTCACTTTCCAAAATAATGGATTTAACCTTTCTGCCATTGGGGCAGGAGCAGTGTTTTTTGTTGGTCTTGTAACGCTTGCTTTTGCGATGTTCTTTGATGCAAGAGATCCGGCTAGACGCACCATTCAATCTGACAACGCTTTTTGGCTGCATTTGGCAGCAGCGCCGCAAATCATGTTGGGCATGCGCTTTATGATCATTGGAGATTCTGTTGAATCTGAAAGCGGATCGTCTGTAATGATGTTGATTGCTCTTTTGGGGGTGGGGATCTTATCCCTTGCACTCAATCGACGAGCCTTGATCTTTTCGGGCCTGATCACATTTACATTGGTCGTATTCTCACTAGTTGGAAATTCTGGTTTGTCCGGCGTGGAAGTCGTTGCGCTGCCTCTTCTAATTGTAGGAGGAAGCGTTGTTTTATTGGGAGCAGGTTGGAAAACAGCTCGCAATATGGTTTTAAAGTTTTTTCCAGAAGACGGGATATGGGGCCGTCTATTTCCCCCAGAACATGTGCTTAGCGGCAAGAATAAATAATAAGGGCTAAGATGACTGAATTTTCTCCTCGTGAAATTGTTTCCGAGCTGGATCGTTTTATTGTTGGACAAGCAGATGCAAAACGCGCGGTTGCTTTGGCATTGCGAAACCGTTGGCGCCGCAAGCAGTTGGATGCGGACCTTCGTGAAGAAGTAACACCAAAAAACATTCTTATGATTGGGCCGACAGGTGTTGGTAAGACCGAGATATCGCGTCGTTTAGCCAAGTTAGCTCAAGCGCCTTTCATCAAGGTTGAGGCCACGAAATTCACCGAAGTTGGATATGTGGGTCGTGATGTAGAACAGATCGTACGTGATCTTGTTGAAGCTGCAATAACAATGGTGAAAGAAGAAAAACGTAAGGGAGTTCGCGCACGCGCTGAGGCGGCCGCTGAATCTCGTGTTCTTGATGCGTTGGTTGGACCGGATGCAAAAGAGAGCACACGTGAATCTTTCCAAACAAAACTACGTTCAGGCCAGCTTGATGACAAAGAAATAGAGATTGATATCTCTGATAATGCTTCACCGATGCAATCCATGGAAATACCAGGCCAACCTGGCGCAAGCATGGGCATGTTAAATCTGGGTGATCTGCTCGGCAAAGGATTTGGTGGTCGCACAAAATCCGTCAAATTGACTGTAAAAGATGCCTATCGTCCATTGATTGATGAAGAGTCTGATAAACTAGTTGATGAAGAAGCCATCACGCGTGACGCTATCAAATTGGTTGAAGAAGAGGGCATCGTCTTCCTAGATGAGATTGATAAAGTTGCAGCCCGCCAAGAATCAGGTGGAGCAGGGGTATCTCGTGAAGGAGTGCAGCGTGATCTCCTTCCGTTGATCGAAGGTACGACAGTGTCCACAAAGCATGGTGCTGTGAAAACAGATTATATACTGTTCATTGCGTCAGGTGCTTTCCATGTTTCTAAACCATCTGACCTATTGCCAGAGCTTCAAGGGCGTTTGCCAATTCGTGTGGAATTGCGCGGTCTGACTGAAGAAGATTTCCGCCGCATTCTCACAGAACCAGAAGCAAGCTTGATCAAGCAATATGTTGCTTTGATTGGTGCAGAAGGCATGACGCTCGAATTTGAAGATGGCGCAATAGATGAAATTGCCAAATTGTCAGTTCAGGTGAATGACACTGTTGAGAATATAGGTGCACGTCGATTACACACCGTGTTGGAACGTTTGCTAGAAGAGATTTCATTCACAGCGCCTGATCGCAATGGTGAAAGCTTTACAGTCACCGCAGACTATGTTCGCGAAAAAGTCGGCGGTTATGCCGGTGATGCTGATCTGTCTAAGTACATATTGTAGAGAATTATGATGCCAACTGAAGTGTTTGAATTTAGAGCAAGTCGGTTGGGATCATTTCTAATTTTAATTGGGTCCGTTGTGTTTGCTGCAGCGGGCCTTATTTTATGGTATCAACCTGACGCACCATATGATTTACGTTTGTGGATGGGATTATTCGGCATTGGTGCGGCATGTGTGTTCTTTGTGGTGCTGTATCGTCTGGTTGTTGGTCCTGTCATGGTGAGAGTGTCGCCCGAAGGTTTGTTCATTAAAAATTATGATGCAACCATTCCGTGGGAGGCGTTGGAAACAGTTCGGTTAGTGATGATTGAAAATCGCGGAGAGATGCTGGAGTTAGTTCCAAAAGCACCGCTGCATTCAACCTTAGCAACTGGAAAATTTGCACTTGGAAAACAAGTAAATAACCTAGCTGGATTGCCAGATTATGCTTATTCGATGACAGGCATTCGCGGCACTAATCAAGATTTGATGCGGGCGATTTCTGTTTATATTTGAATTGAGTAGGGGATAAAGTTGTGCCAAAGCCTTTAGAATATACACATGCAGGAACATATTTTTCAAAATTTATGAATGATGCTCAAAAAGCGCTAAATGCTCCAACAAGTAATGTGACTTACACAGCTGTGCAGTCTGTTTTTATGGTGTTTCGTAGAAGACTTACATTGAAGCAATCCATTTTGTTCGCTTCGGCATTACCAGTAATTTTAAGAGCATTGTATATTCAAGATTGGGATACCAACGAAGAGATACTTAAGTTTTCGAATATGACAGCGTTAAATAATGAGGCTTTGTCCCTGAGAAAACATCATAATTTTTCTCCAGAAAACACGATTGAAATTGTAGCAGACGTTTTAAAACGACACGTCGATGAAGACGTGTTTAAGAAGCGCCTTAAGGAAATTTCCCAAGACGCTTACAATTTTTGGGTACCAGATTAGTTATTCAATTATACGTTAACTCGTCTAAGCGTTAAATTCAGCCTTCCACCCTTTTTTAGCAGGGTAGAACTGCCTCCATATATATGATCTATACCGTGATAGGCGAGACGGGATTGGCCGCCTAAGACAACCACATCTCCCGAATGTAATTTGAACGATTGTGTTGGATCTTTTCGATTGAGACCACCAATTCGAAAACGAGCTGTATCTCCCAATGATATAGAGACAACAGGCGCTGCTAGGTCTTCCTCATCATTGTCGACATGCAGACCCATTTTGGCTCCGGAGTTATAATAATTTACCAAACAAGCATGTGGAGGATTTTTATATTGCGAAATGTCCTCCCATATGCTCATTAGGGGCCGCGGAATGCTTGGCCATGTTTTTTTTGTGGTTGGATGTGTTTTTTCATAACGATATCCAGTACCATCAGAGACCCAGCCAAGTTCTCCGAAATTCGTCATTTTTACACTGAAAGGATTATTGCTTCTGGGCATTCTGGGAGTAAAAAAGGGATTATTTTTCATATGGTTACGGATATCATCGACCAGCTCTTCCTGAGCTTGTCTGTTTAGATATTCAGGTAGGTATTGAAACCCGTCCAACATGTGTTTAATAACCCGCGCTAATAACCTTCATAACGAAAATGTGAGTTTGCCTATTGAGCCTGAAGATTTGAACCCCATATGGGCTTACAAGCCTGGCTTTTTTAATATAAAGGAGCCGAGTTCAATTTTTTAGGGGACCGCCTGAACCAGGCGCCGCAAGTTAGGGCCTATATCGGGCAAGGGCGGCCGCCAATATCTAAGGAATGAGAGAGACTAAATATGGGAAAAATTATCGGGATCGACCTCGGTACAACTAACTCTTGTGTAGCTGTAATGGATGGCACAAGTGCAAAAGTAATCGAAAACGCTGAAGGTGCACGCACAACACCATCTGTTGTAGCTTTCCGCGAAGACGGCGAGCGCATGATCGGTTTGCCAGCTGTACGTCAGGCTGTGATGAACTCAGAGCAGACTTTCTACGCAATTAAGCGTTTGATCGGTCGCCAGTTCTCGGACCCGACAGTGGCTAAAGACCAAGAAATGTCACCATTTAAGATCGTTAAAGGTCCAAATGGAGATGCTTGGGTTAAAGGTCGCGATAAAGATTACGCCCCTCAAGAGATTTCAGCTTTCATTCTTCAGAAGATGAAAGAAACAGCAGAAGATTTCCTTGGTGAGAAAGTTACTGAAGCTGTTATTACTGTTCCAGCCTACTTTAACGATGCTCAGCGTCAGGCAACAAAAGATGCCGGTAAAATTGCTGGTCTAGATGTTAAACGTATCATCAACGAGCCAACGGCTGCTGCGCTAGCATATGGTCTTGAAAAGTCTGAAGGTAAGACAATTGCTGTGTACGACCTTGGTGGTGGTACTTTCGATGTTTCCATCCTTGAAATTGGCGATGGTGTATTTGAAGTTCTTTCAACAAACGGTGACACATTCCTAGGTGGTGAAGACTTTGACCTTCGCATCGTAGATTACCTTGCTGAAGAATTCCAAAAAGACAAAGGCATCGACCTTAAAGCTGACAAGCAAGCGCTTCAGCGTTTGAAAGAAGAAGCAGAAAAAGCCAAGAAAGAGCTTTCAACATCTGCATCTTACGAAGTGAACTTGCCGTTTATTTCTATGAGTGCCGCCGGTCCTGAGCACCTGAACTTGAAACTTACTCGCGCAAAATTTGAAAGCCTTGTGGCAGACCTTGTTAAGCGCACAATCGAGCCTTGTAAGAAAGCTCTGGCAGACGCTGGAAAATCTGCAGCCGACATCGATGATGTTGTGCTTGTGGGTGGTATGACACGTATGCCAAAAGTGCAGGAAGAAGTTGAGAAGTTCTTCGGTAAAGCGCCTCACAAAGGTGTAAACCCAGATGAAGTTGTTGCGATTGGTGCGGCAATTCAGGCTGGTGTTCTTCAAGGTGACGTTAAAGATGTTGTTCTTCTCGATGTAACACCGCTTTCACTAGGTATTGAAACTCTTGGTGGTGTGTTCACGCGTCTGATCGACCGTAACACAACAATTCCAACTAAGAAGTCTCAGACATTCTCTACAGCTGAAGACAATCAGGCTGCTGTGACTATTCGCGTTCTTCAAGGTGAGCGTGAGATGGCTGCGGACAACAAAGTATTGGGTAACTTCAACCTTGAAGGTATCCCACCTGCACCGCGCGGAATGCCACAAATTGAAGTGACTTTCGATATTGATGCAAACGGTATTGTGTCTGTGTCTGCGAAAGATAAAGCAACAGGCAAAGAGCAGCAAATTACTATTCAGGCTGATGGTGGTCTTTCTGACGACGATATCCAAAACATGGTAAAAGATGCCGAAGCAAATGCTGAAGCAGATAAAGCTGCGCGTGAAGCTGTTGAAGCTAAAAACAATGGTGAGTCTCTCATCGATGGCACAAACAAGCAGCTTGAAGAGCATGGTGAAAGCATTCCAGCTGAAGTCAAAGCTGAAATTGAAGCTGCTCGCGATGCATTGAAAGCTGCTCTGGAAACAGACGATACAGCTGAAATTCAAGCTAAGACACAATCATTGACTGAAGCTGCAATGAAAATGGGTGAAGCCATTTATGCTGCTGCTCAAGAAGGTCAGGCTCACGCTGACGCTGCTCAAGATGCTGCGGCTGATTCAGATGCGGCAGACGATGATGTTGTCGACGCTGAGTTTGAAGAAGTTGATGGCGACAAGAAAGACTAGGTTTAAGACCTGATCTAATGTTTCATGAAGGCTGCGGTGCTAATAGCTCGCAGCCTTTGTGGCATTAAATGATTATCGTGAAAAATGGAATGCAGTTTGCAGACCTTGTCATAGGTGATCAGCGTCCCAACATAAGATATGACTTTGACTAGCGGTAAATAGCCCGCCTTACTGCTTTACAGGAAATGAACTGCGTATGAGCGATACTTGTTATTATGAACTTCTAGGCGTCTCCAGAGACGTTGACGAGAAAGCACTTAAATCTGCCTTCCGTAAGAAGGCTATGAAGTATCACCCTGATCGCAATCCAGATGATGCGACAGCGGAAGCAAAGTTTAAAGAAGTTTCTTCTGCGTACGAATGTCTTTCCGACCCTCAAAAGCGAGCTGCTTATAACCAATACGGTCGTGCTGGATATGAACAAGCTGGTATGGGCGCAGCCGGCGGCGGTGGCGGTTTTGGTGGTCAACGACCTGAAGATGTGTTCGGCGATATTTTTGCAGACTTTTTTGGTGGTCGACAAGGCGGACGCAGAGGAGGTCCTGCTCGAGGATCAGACCTGCGTTATGATTATGAGATTTCGTTGGAAGAAGCTTTCGAAGGCAAACAGGCTGAGATTGAAATCCCTACGACTGAAGAATGTAATTCATGTGAAGGGTCTGGTGCGGCTGAAGGATATTCCCCAGAGACATGTACGACATGTGGTGGAGCAGGGCGCGTGCGTGCCCAGCAAGGCTTTTTCACTATGGAACGTACCTGCGGAACATGTCAGGGCCGCGGAACGATAATCAAAAAGCCGTGTAAAAAATGTAGTGGACGCGGACACATCCATGCGCAGCGTAAGTTAAACATCAATATTCCAGCCGGAATTGAAGATGGTCAACGTATTCGCTTGCAGGGTGAAGGTGAAGCGGGTGATATGGGTGGCCCGAAAGGTGATCTGTACATCTTCGTCAGCATTGAAGAACATGAATTGTTTGAACGCGATGGCCCAAACCTTTATGCTCGTGCACCTGTTCCATTCTGTAAGGCTGCATTGGGCGGCGATATTGAAATGCCGACTATTGGTGGAAACCTTGCGCGTATTTCCATTCCAGAAGGCGCTCAAACGGGTAAAAGAATGCGGTTAAAAGGCAAAGGGATGCCTTCTCTTCGTTCTGGCCAAGCTGGTGATCTTTACGTTGAGCTATTTGTGGAAACGCCGCGCAATCTCACAAGTAAACAAAAAGAACTGCTACGCGAGTTTTCTGAATCTTGTGGTGAAAACACAAACCCTGAGCATCAAGGCTTTATTAGCCGCGTAAAAAGCTTTTTTGATGCTTCTGCAGAAGCTGAATAAATAATAAAAATACAAAGCAGGAAGTGTCTCATGACTTTAAAAATTGCCATTGCCGGTGTTGCGGGCCGTATGGGGCAGTCTCTTGTGCGAGCTTGTGAAACTGTAGATAATTGTGAAATTATCGGTGGTACAGAGCGCCCTGGCTCAGAAGCACTAGGCAAGGATATTGGAAATGTTGCTGGGCTGCAGCCGAGTGGGGTTGAGATTGTGCAATCTCCTGCCGAAGCAGCAAAGAATGCTGATATATGGATCGATTTTACTGCACCCATCCCAACACTTGCAGCAATGACAGCGCTGGACATGACAGGTGTGAAAGCTGTTATTATTGGTACTACCGGATTCAACGAGGCTGAAGAGAAAGCTCTTCAAGAATTTTCCAAGCGCTTTTCCATAGTTAAAGCAGGCAATTTCTCATTAGGAGTTACCATGTTGACTGCACTGGTAGAACGCGCCGCTGCAAGCCTTGGTGATGATTGGGATATAGAAGTTTTAGAAACGCATCATCGTCGTAAAGTAGATGCACCATCAGGTACTGCTCTGATGTTGGGTGAAGCAGCTGCTGATGGCCGAGGAACACCTCTAAAAGACCTACAAACACCCCCATATGATGGGATTACAGGTGAAAGAGAAACAGGAAAGATAGGTTTTTCTGTTCGTCGTGCAGGTGGTGTAATAGGCGACCATGAGGTGTTGTTTGGTTCTGATGAAGAATTAATTTCTCTTCGTCACACCGCACTAGACCGTAATGTTTTTGCTAAAGGTGCTATTAAGGCAGGGCAGTGGGCTGTCCAGCAATCACCAGGATATTATTCCATACGCGATGTGCTGGACCTTTAGCTCAAGTTAAAAGTCGGCGATTTCTGTAGGCACATCCACATCACAAACATCTACGATTTGTGGTGGTGTGAAAAAGAAGAATGGATCTGACTTTACACGGCTCGAATTTATCACATTCATGAAGGCTTGCTTTTCTGTGCGCATGACTTCGTATTTTGGTTGTTCGTTTTCAGGCAGTTCAGAAGCAAGTTTTACAGATATAATTTGATCGCCTTTGTCTGGCGCTTGTATGACTCCACCAGCAACATTTTTATCACCGCGCTTAAGCTTTTGTATAAATTGCATTCCCGAAATGACTCGGCCGAACGTGGTCATATTGCGATCTAAATAACGTTGCGCATCCAAAACTATATAGAAATCGGTTCCACCAGTGTTTCTGTCTTCGCCACGGGCCATAGCTAAGGCCCCAGGGCAATGTAGCAACCATTTTGACTCGTTTTTAATGTCCATTCCGATAGCGAAACCATTAAGGAATCCGACTTCTTCAGCGAACAAATCTTTGTTTCCTAAAGGCATAATGACATCTTCTTCGAGAAGAGGCTGTTCTTGTTCAATTTCCAAAGGAGGCCATTTATCGTCTTTTGTGTTAATGCCGCCCTGAGCAACAAAGCCGTCAATAACACGATAAAATTCTTTGCCATTATAAGCTCGGGCCTTCACCATGTCCTGAAACCTTTTGACGTGACCAGGCGCAAATTCAGGATTTAGCTCAATAACAACGTCACCGTATTTTGTGGTGAGTATCACAAGGTTTTCAGGTTCGATTTTGCGCCAATCATCGCCTTTAAGGCCGGCTTCAATGCTTATGGGTTGGCTTTCCAACTTAGGGACGATCTTTGTTTTTTCCTCCGCGCATGCTGTGAGTCCAAATGCGAGAGAAGCAGCCAAAAGTGTGTGCTTGAACATGTTTACCATTCCCCGATATTTTCAGCAGATGCCCAAGGTTCGATAGGCGTAAGGGCTTCGCCTTTTTGAAGTAATTCAATGGAGATGTTATCGGGTGATCTAACAAAAGCCATTCGCCCATCGCGAGGAGGGCGGTTAATTATTACGCCCATATCAGACAGTTTCTGACAAGCCGCATAAATGTCTTCAACTTCATAGGCGAGGTGCCCGAAATTTCTTCCGCCATCATATGATTGTTTGTCCCAATTATAGGTGAGTTCCAATGCTGGAAGACCGGGCAATAAACCATTCTCTGGCAAACCACCTGCAGCCTCGACATCTTGAGGCGTAGCAAGGAATATTAAGGTAAAACGGCCCGCTTCAATGTCACGTCTGTCTACTTGGATGAGACCAAGTCCATCACAATAAAAATTTAGGCTCGCATCGATATCTTCAACGCGAACCATTGTATGCAAAAATCGAATGCTCATAATTATTGCTGACCTTGTGTTTGGATCTGAATTTCTTCATCTAGGGACTTGGGGCGATTATGATGATGCAGACGTGCGGTAATAGCGGCTATCCCCACAATGCCTATTACGCATAAAATCGAAACACCAAACAACCATGGTGCATGACCTTCATCGAGGTCTTCCATTCTACCGGAAATATTCCAGACATTATTCCAAAGCCATGTTGCGATGAAGAAAAAGGTTGGAAGACAAATTACAGCCGTCAATGCTCCTACAAAATTGAGTATCTGTCCGCGTACACTATTTGCGCGTTTATAGGCTTCCACAAATGCTGTTTCTCCGAGTTTTGCTATCGGAGCTTCATTGAGTTTACGAGCATTGAAAATCTCGACTGCGTCTTTTTCTATTGTTTTGTATTTATAGAAAATCAGTGCGGCCCAAAAGGCGAAGATTAAAGCAAGGGAGATAAACAGTGTCACAATTCTTACCGTAGTTTTGAATGAATTTTAGATGTATCGCTCTGCACGCGCAGAATGAAGGGCCTTGTTCAATGACGATACAAATGCGGTGCGTTCGTTTGGTGTGAGAAACTTGCCTATAGCATACGCTTTACCTGAGCTTGAAAGATGAATGTAAGTATTGTCATCGTTTTCTTGGTCGAGGCTTACATTTGCAAATGCAGTAGGCAATGAAACTTTTGATTCTTTTCCGTTGGGATCAATATGACGAATTTTCAGTTTGTCGGACGTAACTTGAACAAAAGTCTTTTGGGATAAGGATTTGTTGTTTGCGCGAAACACAAGCCACAAAATCAATAGATCCAACATCAGGAACCCTAAGATAATAAAAAAGCCGTGAGGTAAGAAAGCAAAGCTTGGAATTAAGCCTAGCGCCGTCAATAGAATTATCAATTGAGTGAAACCCTTATTAGAGAGGGATCTTGAAGGCCTTAGTTCAGCATCCATGTAGAGGTTTTCGTCTAAGTCATTCATATCGTTTTAAGTGTTCAAACTTTGAATTTTCTATAGTTATGGCTTGCCTTTGATGGCCGGTGCAAATCATATTGCAGACTGTTTCAACAATCTAGGCCAGTTTTTGATGACCTCCAACTCCAAGTCAGCACCATCAAAGAAAAAACGGGTGTCCAAGCCGCGGACGCGATTGAAGAGCGATGATATATTGGAAATGTTTGTAAAACTTGCTGATGATCGGCCAAATCCAGAAACTGAACTCGAGTATAATTCACCATTCACTTTAGTTGTTGCCGTTGCTTTATCAGCTCAAGCTACGGATGTTGGGGTAAACAAGGCAACGCGTGTCTTGTTCGCTATTGCAGATACGCCAAAAGCTATGCTCGATCTTGGTGAAGAAGGGGTGGCTGAACGCATAAAAACGATTGGTCTTTGGCGAAACAAAGCTAAAAATGTCATTGCTTTGTCTAAAATGATTATCGATGATTTTGGCGGCGAAGTACCTCAGACACGTGAAGAATTAGTCAAACTTCCAGGTGTGGGACGCAAAACTGCGAATGTCGTGCTCAATGAAGTTTTTGGTCAACCCACAATAGCTGTCGACACGCATATTTTCCGAGTGTCCAACCGCACTGGTTTGGCTCCCGGTAAAAACCCAGACCAAGTGGAAGACTTACTTGAACGGGTGGTCCCAGAAAGCTTCAAAAAGGGGGCGCATCATTGGCTTATCTTACATGGCCGTTACATATGTTTGGCGCGCAAACCAAAGTGCGAAAAGTGCGTCATTTATGACTTGTGTAAATTCAAAGAGAAAACAGCCTAGCTTGATGCTCTTTTAATCAGAGCATCTGCATACAGCATGCTCATATTGGGTCCCTCTACAGGATATAGGTAGGGCTCAATGAGTTCGACTTCCATAAGCAATAGACTTTCTTCCGGCCCACGAATGACATCTATACGTGCATAAAGCGGTGTTTCAAATGGAAGGAATGACAATATTTTTTGGGCAGCTTGAATGTCGGAATCGGAAGGGGAGATTTTTTCTTCATAACCGCCATAAGTGCCTTGAATACGATAGTCACCCGTTTTGGCGCGTTTTAACAATGCATGAGAAAACTCACCATCTATGAATATAAAAGAGTACTCACCCTCCGTTTGGATGGATGGCATAAAAGGTTGCAACATTGCAGGTTTATCAAGCAACACTCCGTCAGGAATTTCATCACCCTTTTTGTATAGTGATTGCTCAAAAGCGCCGGCCCCAACTTGCCTTTTAATCACTACTCCTTGCGTGTCGTGTGATTTGAAAACAGCTTCGACATCATTTTTGGTTGGATTATCAATCCAAGAAGTAGGAATTGTAGCAGCTCCTAATTCAGTCAATTCCCGAAGATAGGTTTTTGTTACATTCCACTTTACAATGTCAGATGAGTTGAACAGCTTTAAGCCAGCATTTTCGATTTCTTCCAGTTTCGAGATGAACTCATCCTGATAGTTTTGGTAATTCCAAGGTGTCCCCAAAACTATTCCATCGGCCTGAGCCATATCGGAAAGGGGGGCTTTCCAATCCAAAGCTATCAATGAATGACCGCGTGCTTCTAACGCTTCTTTCAAACCACCAAATTGAGCTTCAAACTCTTTTTCAAAGTTGAGTTGTCTGGATAATGGGTTGTTCGCACTCGGGAGCGTGATCTCACATGCCAAAAAAATAAAATTCAATGTCAAATCTCCCAAATAACCAAACTTCACCTTGTGGACAGCTTTACTTGGCATATAACAAGCGAAAATCTTTGCAAGCCTGATAATAATTGGAGTTATTTATGTCGAACACGCGCTTTGATGTCATCGCTTTAGGAAACGCTATTATGGATGTCATTGCGAGTGTGGATGATCAGTTTTTGACGGAAAACGACATTGCCAAAGCTCGCATGAACCTCATTGATCAGGAGCGGTGTGACTTTCTTTATAATGTATTGCCAGTGGACAAAGTTGAAACATCTGGTGGATCTGCAGGAAACACGATAGCCGGTCTTTTAAGCTTTGGTGCAAAAGCTGCGTTTATGGGTAAAGTTGCAGATGATGAAATTGGACAAGCCTATGTAAACGACATGGAGAATATCGGAGCAACATTCTCGGGTAGTCCACTGAAAACTGGTGTAGCCACAGCACGGAGCATGATTGCCGTGACACCCGATGGTGAACGTTCAATGAATACGTTTCTGGGAGCATCCACTGAGTTTACTGCAGAAGATGTAGATTCAGATCTCATTTCAAACTCAGAATGGCTTTATTTAGAGGGCTATTTGTTCGATAAACCAGCTGCTAAATCAGCGTTTATTCGTGCATCGGAAATTGCGAAGAAATCTGGCCGTAAAGTCGCTGTCACCTTGTCGGATGTATTTTGTGTAGAGCGACACCGCGAAGCTTTTCGCGACCTTGTAAAAAACTATGTAGACTTGGTGTTTGCAAATGAAGAAGAGTTATTGGCTCTTTATGAAGTGCAACAGTTCGATGTGGCCGCTGATTTGTTGAAAAAAGAAACTGAATTTGCCGCCATTACAAGATCAGCCAAAGGTTCTGTCATAATCGAGAATGAAACTCGTATGAACATACCTACCAAACCTATTGAAAAGGTGGTTGATGCTACTGGAGCAGGGGATGCATATGCAGGCGGTTTCTTTTTTGGACTAAGCCAAGGACTCAATTTGGATACATGTGCTCGACTTGGTCATTTGGCTGCGAGTGAAGTGATTTCTCATTATGGCCCGCGTCCTGAAGCTGATCTCAAAGACATGGCAATAAAAGCCGGGTTGATTCAAGCATGAAGAAAAGCTTGATTTCACAAACTTGTCTTTGTTTTCCTACCAAATCAGTCTTATAGTTAATTGATATGAAGTGGGATGAATTATCAGATGACTGGTGCCCAATAGCACGGGCAAGTTCGATTGTTGGAGATCGTTGGACTCTCCTTATCGTACGAGATTGCTTTCTAGGCGTAAGCCGCTTTGACCAATTTCAGAAAAATTTGGGTATTACACGTCATGTGCTTGCCCAGAGATTGAAGAGATTAGTTGCAGTCGGTGTGCTTGAAAAAAAGCCCTATCAGACACGTCCTGAGCGTTATGATTATGTCCTTACAGAACGAGGAAAAGAGCTTGGTCCAGTGCTTGAAACACTGAGACATTGGGGAAGAGAGTATCTTTCTATTCGTCGGCAGGCCGGTATTGGTGAAACAATCGATGAATAAATAAAAAAGGACGCCCAGTAAAATGAGCGTCCTTTGAACTTTTAAACCTATAAATAATTTATTCGCTGGTAGAAGCGCCTCCACCAGCGCTGACCGCAACCATGGCCGCGCGAAGTGTTCTGTCTCCAATTTTCCAACCAGATTGAAATGTTTCAGCTACGGATCCATTAGGTTGGTCAGATGGAATTTGTGAAATTGCTTGATGAAAGTTTGGGTCAAAGCTTGCACCCGGAGCCGCATCAATTGCGATAACACCATTACGTGCAAAAGAAGCGTGAAGCTCTTTTTGCGTCATTTCAATTCCGGCAAGTAAACTTTTTCCTTGCTCAGACAATTGCTCTTTAGCTTCGTCGCTGACAGCTGATAGTGCACGTGTCATATTATCAGATACTGACAATAGATCTCCTGCAAACTTTTCAATCGCATAACTACGTGAGTCAGCAATTTGTTTCTCTGTGCGTTTACGCAGGTTTTCCATATCAGCCATCGTACGGACGAGCTGATCTTTGATTGCGTTGCGTTCAGCTTCCAATTCAGCAATACGCGCTTCTGGTTCATTTTCTACAGGTGCTGTATCTTCTGCTTTTTCGGCACCTTCTGTTTGAACTTCTTCTTCAGTGTTTGTCACTTCTTCTGCTTCTTTGGCAGTTTCATCTTTTGGCGTTTGCGTTTCTTCGCTCATCGCTAATCCTCTAATTTTTCGGTCGAACCACCATCCAATAATCGACCAACAACTTGCGCTGTATAATCAACCATTGGAATGACGCGTGCATAATTCAAACGCGTTGGACCAATAACACCCAGTGCTCCTACAACTTTCCGCTCAGAATTCATATAGGGAGCAACAATAACACTTGAACCAGAGAGGCTAAAAAGTTTGTTTTCTGCACCAATAAACAGACGAACTCCTTCAGCTTCATGTGCTCGGTCAAGCACTTGTATCAAACTTTCAGTTTTGTCCAGATAAGAAAATAAATCTCTTACCTTATCGACATCTTCAGCTAATTGTTCGTCACCCAACAGGTTGGCTCGACCGCGTATGATGAGTGAGCGCCCTCTGATAGGGTCTTCACCAGTCCAGTGGGCCATTCCAGCTTCAACTAATGTCGATGCTTTTTCATCGAGTTGAGCGCGTTTTTCACGCACTTCTGTAAGAATATCTGATTTAACTTCGGAAAGAGTTTTCCCACGCAAACGAGCGTTTAGGTAATTGCTAGCTTCCTGTAATGCTGAAAGTGGCATTCCATCAGGAAGAGAGATAAGTCGGTTTTCTACATCATCATCTGAAGAAACAATAACTGCTAGCGCTTGACCAGGGCCGACGGATACAAATTCAACATGTTTGATTGCAGAGCCATCACTTTTGGGGCTCGCAACTAAACCGGCACCGCCCACTAACCCTGAGAGTAGTTCTGATGCTTCGCCAAGGAAATCCTCAGGAGGGCGGTTTTGTGCGGCTGAAAGGCGTTGTTGGATTTTACGTTTATCAACAGCGCCTAGTTTCATCTGTTGAACTTCCATAAGCCCATCAACGAAAAGCCTTAGACCTTGGTGCGTAGGTAGCCTCCCAGCAGACGTGTGAGGACTATCCAGTAGACCTTGCTCTGCTAGGTCGGCCATCACATTACGGATGGAGGCTGATGACAGGCTGATACCTCTTCTTGCAATAGTACGTGACCCCACTGGTTCACCTGTTTCCAGATATGCGTCTACTATTTCACGAAATATAGTTCGTGAACGTTCATCCATTGCTGAAAGCTGGGATTGGGGAGAAGAAGGTTTGGAATTCATATCTCTCATAGAATAGAGATAGTTATTCTTGGATGCAATGCGAATTGTTTGCATTGCCAAACCATACTTGCTTCCTGTATCGCCTTTTCAAATAAGTTTCATACAATTTCGTCGTATAGCTTCAAAGAGCTGGCGTTATTGTCCGTATTTTTAGGAATTAAGAGCCATGAATCAATTTGAACGTCCTTCCAGTCGTACACCAGAATCTCTTCGTGAAGTGAGCATGGAGGTTGGGGTAACAAGATATGCAGAAGGGTCATGTTTGATCAAATTCGGGCATACGCATGTATTGTGTACTGCGTCTTGGACAGCAGATGTTCCGCGCTGGATGAAGGGCTCTGGAAAAGGGTGGGTGACTGCAGAATATGGAATGTTACCAAGAGCGACGCACACGCGTGGACGCAGAGAAGCTGCAGCTGGAAAACAATCAGGCCGTACACAGGAAATTCAACGTTTGATCGGTCGCGCCCTTCGATCAGTCACAGATCTTGAAGCTCTTGGTGAAAACCAAATTACAATAGACTGTGATGTTATTCAGGCCGACGGTGGAACGCGTACGGCTGCAATTACAGGCGGGTATGTGGCCCTCGCAATTGCAATCAATTACCTCAAAGAAGAGGGTGTAATCGAAACAAACCCGCTAACTGCCCAAGCTGCAGCAATTTCTTGTGGTGTGTATAAAGATGTGCCTGTGCTTGATCTAGACTACGCAGAAGATTCAAATGCTATGGTGGATGCGAATTTCATTATGTCATCTGATGGTCGTATTATCGAAGTTCAGGGGACTGGTGAAGAACGTCCTTTCTCACGCGATGAATTCATGGCGATGAGTGATTTGGCTGATGCAGGCTGTAAGGACCTCTTTAAGCTTCAATTGGAAGCTATTGAACAATCCAAATAAGATTTGACGATATGAAATGTGAGGAGGAGATTTAATTTTCTCCTCATTTTGAAAGCCGACTTATTCGGCGGCGGTTCGCTGACCTTCTTCATCAGAATCGTTTAATTCATCCTCTTCATCTTCCCAGATGAGAATGTCTCCAGGCTGACAGTCCAGCTCTTTGCACAATGCTTCGAGCGTTGAAAAACGGATCGCCTTTGCTTTTCCAGTTTTCAAAATGGATAGATTAGCCAGCGTAATACCAACGCGATCACCAAGCTCTGTCAAAGACATGCGGCGATCTAAAAGGACCTGATCTAGTTTTACACGAATTGTCATGGGTTTTGGGTAGGGCCTTTTGTCTAAATGGTCATTTTTTGATCTTCACGAAGGCGAGCACCTTCATCAAAGACTTGAGATAGAACGACCAGAACGAGTACCGCCCCCCAAGTGATAAAATCTGTCATCATTAGGCGTTGAGCTATTCCAACTGTTTCAAGTTGTGTTTCAACACCTAACATATTGATAATAAAAGCTATTAATGGATTTACAAAAATTCGAGCGAGTTCGAGAAAAGCAAGAATTAGCGCAATTTTTTTAAATCGTTTTGCATTTTCTGGGACAAATGGGTCGCCTTCAACAAGAGTTTCGAAAACTCCTCTGAGGTTTGAAGCGATCGACATCACCCCTATACATAAAATTGAACCAACCAATGCGAGGCTGGTTAATCGAAACGGATCAGCGTGTAGAGAAATTTTTCCGAGAATTGAATTTTCAACCATTCCTCCACTTAACATGGTGATGATTGAAAGAATGGTGATGATCCAGATAAACCCGAGTGCAGCACACGCTGTTATCCAGAATATATCTACCAATACCTTCAAGACAGAAGATAAAGACCCGCGACCGATTGCGCGTAGCTTTAATGTGTCTTCAATGCCGCTCATTAGGTCAGAAAACCTTCCGATCAATAATTCAAATTCTTTCTTCGTTTTTCAAACGAATACTGTAGACAGTTAGATGTGACACATTTATTATCGAAAAACAATATATCACATGCATTTTGTCTGGAGCCAATTATGACTGATTCGCCACAATCTAAGAAACTTCAGCCCGGTAAGCTAGTTGCAGCGACACATAATCAGGGGAAAGTGCGTGAATTACGTGATCTCCTCGTACCGCTTGGATTTGAGCCGATCTCTGCGGGTGATCTTGATTTACCAGAGCCTGAAGAGACTGGTTCTACTTTTGAGGCGAATGCAGAATTGAAAGCTCTGGCAGCGGCAAAGGCATCTGGATTTCCAGCGTTAGCAGATGATTCAGGTTTAGCTGTGGATGCTTTAAATGGTGCTCCTGGAATTTATTCAGCGCGCTGGGCAGGGGAGAGCAAGGATTTCACTGTGGCAATGGAAAAAGTCAACCAAGCGCTCGAGGATGAAAAGGCCGCTGATAGAAGCGCGCGTTTTGTTTGTGCATTGTGCGTTGCTTGGCCGGATGGTGAAACAGTGACTTACCGCGGAGAAGTTGAAGGCGAATTAGTCTGGCCACCTCGTGGGAATCAAGGATTTGGATATGACCCTATATTTGTAGCGACAGGAGAGAGCATTACTTTCGGTGAAATGGAACCAGAGCGTAAACATGCCATGAGCCATCGTGCGAACGCATTCAAATTACTGACGGAAGCACTGCTTTAATGCTGGAATTTGAACCTCATCGCGGATTTGGGGTTTATATTCATTGGCCTTACTGCGCCAAGATTTGTCCTTACTGTGACTTCAATGTTTATGCGGCAAAACAACGAGATGTTGCTCCCTTGTTGTCGGCTATCGAAAAGGATCTGACAACGTGGAGGGAAAAGACCGGGCCGCGGCAAGTTGATACGATTTTCCTTGGAGGAGGCACACCTTCGCTCATTCCTCCCAAAGAGGTGAAGTATTTGATTGATGTCATAGCTAGCATGTGGGGATTAGCGCCGGATGTCGAGATTTCTTTGGAAGCTAATCCTGATGATAGAAGTGCTTTCGTCGGATTAGCAAAAGCAGGCATTAATCGCTTGTCGTTAGGCGTACAGAGCTTGAACAATGACGCTCTCAAATTTTTAGGGCGCAATCATAATGCAGAAGAAGCGCTACGAGCTATTGAAGAAGCTAGAAGTGCTTTTCCATCACTTTCATTAGATTTCATTTATGCACTTCCAAGGCAAAATTTGATAGAATGGAAACAAGAGCTTTCAGGAATTATTGATCTAAAAGCAGATCATTTATCTCTATATGAACTGACCATTGAGCAACGTACTGCATTTGGAAAAGCTGTTGGGCGTGGGGAGTGGCAGCCAGCAGATGATGATACAGCCGCTGATTTGTATGAGATAACTCAAGAGATGATGTGCGAAGCGGGGTATCCCGCTTATGAAATTTCAAATCATGCCATAAGTTCGCAGCATCATGCACAGCATAATCTTGTGTATTGGAATTCGGGAGATTGGCTTGGTATTGGGCCGGGTGCTCATGGAAGGGTCACTATTGATGGTAATCGCTATGAAACTGTTGCTGAGAGACGCCCCGAGAAATATATTTCTGTAGTGGAAGATACTGCTTTGGGTTTAGCTTCTCAAAATATATTAACCATTGAAGATGTCGCGAATGAGCGTGTCATGATGGGGTTACGCAAAACTTCCGGCATATCAAAGTCAGACTTTGAAGTTTTGGTAGGAAGAAAATTCAATCAGGAAACTCTATCAGAATTTATAGATGATGGATTGCTTGAAGAGACAGACAATAACTTACAGCTCACACCAGCAGGGCGGCTACTGGCTGATTATGTGAGTTCAAGATTGGTTCTTTAATAAAAAAGCCAGCCTAATGAGGACTGGCTTTATATATTTTCATCGTAAGCTATTTTTAGAAAACATCTGGTTCAAATGTTGTTTGAGCTGGATCGATAACACGAACATCTCCGCGACCTGTAACTTGCACAACTGATAGTCCGCGTTCAATTGTGCCATTGGTTTTAAAACGGAAAAGTCCGTTAGTGCCGATGAAACCATCGCGGCGCTCGAGAGAAAGGCGGTTCAATGAACCTTCGCTCAGCATCATCAAAGTCATGAGCGTAGCGTCATAGCCTAGTGAGGACATGCTGCTGGCATCTGCACCATTGATTTGCTTATATATATCTTTGTATTGCGTAAGGGCGGATGGATCAGGAGCCGCGAACACACCACCTTCAAGCGTTGGTTCACGCCAAACTTGAGACGAATTCCAAAGGCCAGTCCCAAGTAATTTAACCGATTTGATATCCACATCATAATATGGAAGCAATGGCGCTACACTGCGAAGGCGTGTTCCTTGTTCTGGAATAAGGACGGCAATTTCGCCTGGCGTATATTCATCCGCTTCGATGAGTGTTTGGGCTAAACGTTTTGCTGCATCAGTGGGTGATGGATTTTTAGGGTCATACAACTCTGTTTTAATTACAGTCGTGTTGCGCAAGCTTGCTTCAAAACGAAGGGCGCTTTCAACTTTATATCCATAGTTATTAGCCGGCCCAAACATCGCAAACTGAGTGATGCCATTTAAGGTCGCCCAATCAACAATACGTTTAACCTCTTCTTCAAGAGGAAGAGAAACTAGATAGACACCATTACCTGCAACCTGACCATTAGTCGAAAATGCAAGAATTGGAATACTATATCTTGAAGCGATTTCGTTCACTGCAGATACGTTTTGAGCGAATACGGGCCCGATGAAGGCATCTGCTCCTTCATTGATGGCGTCTATAGCTGCTTGGCGAGCTTTAGACTGAACGCCTCCAGTATCTTTTGGTATAAGAATGACATTCTCTATCCCAGCTTGGAAAAGAGCCATTTCCGCACCTGCTAGAATGCTTTCGGCTTGCTTCCTAACACCAGCATTTGAACTGGTTAGGGGCAGAAGGACGGCAATTTCCGACATTCCTTCAAAAGCTGCTGGATCCAACCCTCGAAGGTGACGTGGAATGACGCTTCCAACTGGGTTTATTTCAGATTGTTGAAGCTCGGGAATTTGATTTTCCTTTACTTCTTCCTTAGGCTTAGGTGGCTCAGGGCGCTCTGGTCTTGTTGATTCTGGTCGCTCTTCACCGCGGTAAATTGGGGTGGTGGGGCTGGTGTCAGTCGTTGCGCACCCAGCAAGTAATGCCAAACTTAGCCCTAGCGCTGCCAGTGATCGACCGCTAATGGTGAAGGAGTATTTTTTATCCCGAGCATTGGGCAGTGATGTCATCTTCAAATTTCTCCAGCGGCCAACAAGGCGCAAAACTTAATTCTGATAAGTCCGATTCAGATGAAACTGATTTGGACCTTGAGCCGGACAATAGTGTCGAGGTTGAAACAACACAAGCATCAGATGCGGTTGTTAACTCTATGATTCGACCAAATTCAGACCTTAATGGTGGTCTTTACATCGTCGCAACGCCGATTGGTAATTTACGAGACATAACTTTAAGGGCGTTGGATGTGTTGGCTTCAGTGGATGTTGTCTATGCAGAAGATACACGGGTCGCCAGCAAACTTATGTCCGCCTATGGTTTAAAACCTGAGCTACGACCATATCACGACCATAATGGGGCAATTACACGGCCTAAAATTATAAGAGATTTGGATAAGAACAAGCGTATTGCTTTAATTTCTGATGCAGGAACGCCGTTGATTTCGGACCCCGGTTATAAATTGGCGAGGGAAGTTATTGATGCAGGGCATTTTGTAACCACCTTGCCAGGGGCATCAGCTCCTTTGGCTGCACTCACGATATCTGGTTTGCCATCCAACAATTTTCTTTTCGCCGGATTTCCACCTCCGAAACAGGGTGCTCGTATCAAATTTTATGAGAAATTCAAAAATTTGGAATCCACATTGATCTATTTTGAAGGTCCATCGCGCTTGGCAAAAAGTCTAAGGGATATGCATGACGTTTTTGGAGAGCGTGAGGCGGTCTTAGCGCGTGAATTAACCAAGCGATTTGAAGAAGCTATTCGATTACCGCTCAGTGCATTGGCCGCAAAAATTGAAGAAGAGGGCCCACCTAAGGGTGAATTGGTGCTGTTAATTAGTCCACCTCAAGCGGATGAGACTATCGATGAGGCTGAACTGGATTCAGCAATAGTTGAAGCCTTAACCGATATGTCTGTGAAGCAAGCATCATCGCAAATTGCAGAAAGATATGGGTTGAAAAAAAGAGATGTTTACGCGCGAGCACTTGAATTAAAAGATAAGTGAAATGTTTGAGCGGTCCAATTCATCGGGAAAATCAACGCGGCAGATACGTGAAAAACTGGGCCGAAATGCAGAATTACTCGCAGCCATTTGGCTTAGGCTAAAAGGGTATAAAATTCTTGAAAAACGGCTTCGGCTTAAATCCGGAGAAATTGACCTCATCGCAAAACGTGGAAAAATGATTGCCTTTGTAGAAGTCAAAGCAAGACAAACGGTTGAATTAGGCTTGTCGTCAGTTCCGGACCGTTCATGGAACCGTATCGCGCGCAGTGCACAGATTTGGATGTCGCATAAAAACCAATATTCAGATCACGACTGGAGGTATGATTTGATTATTGTTTGCCCGCGAAAATTACCAATCCATCGCCGTGATCATTGGCGACCCAAATAAATTTGATCAGTTTCTCAAAATATATACGCTTTTTTCAGGTGTCATATGTCAAATCATTGTGAAGAATTTTACATGTGCGTCTGTTGATACTTACCCTATATTGTTAGTGGTCAAAGAATTTATTGGTTAACAGACTTGGTATTCAGGAGCCTGAAGATGAAATATCGTGTAGCTGCAATTGCATTGCTTGCCACAGGCTTGGGTGGTTGTGCCGTTGTTCAAGAAAAGACATTTGGTGAAAGCCTCGATGAAGCATCAGCTTCAAGTCAAATCAAAGCGAGACTCCTTAGTAAGGGTGGAGGGCGTTTTAAACAGGTAGACGTTGAAGTCACATCTCGTCTTGTGTTGCTAACAGGCCGCGTGGATAGCGAAGAAGACAAAGTAGCCGCTGATCAAATAGCATGGAGTGTGCGTACCATTGATGAGGTGGCCAACGAGATTGAGGTTATTCCTAAAACCAAAATTCTTGAAAATCTTAATGATGAATGGATCACTGCCAAATTGCGGTCACGCCTTGTTGGTGATGCAGAAATCAAAAGCGTGAACTACAATATCGAGACCTTTAACGGTGTTGTCTACCTGCTCGGATACGCGCGAAATCAAACCGAATTGAAACGTACAGCGGAGCATGCAAGCTTAATTAAAGGGGTGAAGCGTGTTGTGTCTTATGTGAAGATGAGAGATCGCTCACTACCACCGGGGTATACTGCTGAAACAGGGCCACCTCCGGGATATAATGCACCTCCAGCGCCGATTGAGACTGCTCCGTCAGTTTCACAATATCCAAACTCTCAGCCTCATAATGGACAAGTGGGATATGTAGATCCTAATCCGCCTCAGGAATATGATGATTCTGGACTTTATGGCGGCGTGAATGATCCAGTTCAATCTCCATACGTGGATCCTGCGGATTCAAATGTTCAGTACGATTCAGAGGGATATTTGATCGAAACAGATCAACAAAACTCTCAACCTGCTTCAGGTGGGTATTCTGACCCGTATTCTGACCCTTTTGGAGATAATAGCTCTTATAATTAAGAGCTGATTACACTATCTATAGGGCCCAAGAGCATTCTCTGATTTTATATTAGAGAGTGAGTACGCATGTCGGAGGCTGATACGTAAAATGAGAATTGCTGTTCAAATGGACCCGCTGGAAAATGTAAATCCAGAAGGGGACACGACATTTGCGATGATCGAAGAAGCTCAAGCACGAGGGTTCTCGGTTTGGGTCTATAGTGTGGATGACCTTTACTACGATGCCGGTGAGGTCAAAACTTGGGCAAAATCTGCAAAAGTTTTCCGACGTGATGATGGCCACTGTGAGCTAGGTGATAGAGAATTATTGGACCTACGTGCAGATGTTGATGTTGTGTTGATGCGACAAGATCCACCTTTCCACATGGGGTATCTAACAGGGGCACATTTGTTGGAATTGATCCACGAAGACACTTTGGTAGTGAATGATCCTGCATGGGTGAGATCTAGCCCAGAAAAAGTGTTTCCATTGGAATACCCAGAACTGCAACCTCCAACATTGATCAGTCGTTCATTGGAGGCTGTTCAGGCATTTCGAGACAAGCATAAAGACATAGTGCTCAAGCCATTATATGGTCACGGCGGTGCATCTGTAGTGCGTATCAAACCAGATGATGGAAACTTTGAAGCCCTTGTTGAAATGTTCCAAGAAAAAGCGCCGGAACCATTTATTGCTCAAGCTTTCCTCCCTGATGTCACGGCTGGAGACAAGCGTATTATTCTTGTAGATGGTGAACCTTGTGGGGCGATAAATCGTATGCCTCCAGAAGGAGCGATTAGGTCCAATCTTGTCGTCGGCGGAACCGCAGAAGGCTCTGAATTGACAGAGAGAGAGTTAGAAATTTGTCGAACGATCGGCCCTGAGCTGAAACGCCGTGGTTTGATATTTGTCGGCATCGATGTGATCGGCGATTACATGACTGAAGTGAATGTGACATCTCCTACGGGTGCACAGGCCATTAAAAAAATGACTGGCATCGATCCTGTGGCTAAGATGTGGGATGTTATTCAGGCTAAGTTCAAAAATCGTACGTAAAATTCAACCTTAAAGTTGACAGAATATAGGCTTATGGGTCGAATAAAGATATGTAACACTCATCAAGCTAGAGTAGATGTGAAGGAATTCTTCGTTATGAAACAATTATCATTGAGTATTTTAGCATGTGCTGCAGTTGCATTTGTTCCGGCTGCATGTGCTGCGGATGAAGAAGTAACGCCTCCTAAAGAGACACAGGAAGCTACTTCAGAAACATCGAGCTTTAATTTTGCGATTCCAGGTGATGATACAACGCCGGCTTCTTCAGGGTTTAACTTCAAGAATGCCGATGATGCTTCTGAAGGTCAAACAGCTCTTGGCAACATAGATCTGCCAACAGATGATGGTGCATCTATCGAAACTTTTGACACCGAACTCACTCTTCCAAAGGCTGAAGACGAAGCCACAGAATAATCAAATTTGACCTTGTTCCCTAAATGTTCTATCGCTATTAGCAGTAGTGACCGAGACTGTTTGGGGGGATATCATGGTCAGTCGAATTACGACTTTTGCATTTGAAGGTGTAACCGCTAATCCGGTTGATGTGCAGGTGCAATTATCTAGTGGTCAATCGAATTTTGCGATCGTTGGGTTGGCCGATAAAGCAGTCGCGGAAAGCCGAGAACGCGTCGGTGCTGCTTTTTCTTCTCTAGGTTTGTCGCTTCCTCCCAAAAGAATAGTTGTGAATTTGGCGCCTGCGGATTTGCCAAAGGAGGGCAGCCATTATGACTTGGCTATCGCTCTTGCCCTTTTGCAAGCAATCGAAGTTATTCCAAATGGTGCACTGGAAGATTTGGCCGCCATTGGAGAATTATCACTCGATGGCAAAATAGCGGTCATCCCCGGAGCACTACCTGCTTCAATGGCAGCGGTAGGGTTGGGTAAAACTTTGATTTGCCCAGAAAGTTGTGGGCCTGAAGCGGCTTGGTCAGGCGGGCAGGTTTTAGGTGCTAAAAGTCTAATGGCGCTGATTTCCCACTTTAAAGGCAACCAACAGATACCTTCATCAAAAGCAGGTGAGTTAAAAGCGGATGTAAATGTGCCTGATCTAAAAGATGTGAAGGGACAAGAAGGCGCAAAAAGAGCATTGGAAATAGCCGCTGCGGGCGGCCATAATTTAATAATGATGGGTCCGCCTGGTTCTGGAAAATCAATGCTTGCTCAACGTCTTGCAGGTATTTTACCATCACTTTCTGCTCATGAATTGTTAGAAGTTAGTCAAATCCAATCAATTGCAGGGACTTTGGAGAAAGGACAGCTATCTCGTATCCGCCCGTTTAGATCTCCGCATCACTCAGCGAGTATGGCTGCATTAGTTGGAGGAGGGATTAAGGCGCGTCCAGGTGAAGTTTCGCTGGCTCATCATGGTGTATTGTTTTTAGATGAGTTACCCGAATTTTCCAGTCAGGTATTAGATAGTTTGCGTCAACCATTGGAGAGTGGGGAAGCGGTCATCTCCCGCGCCAATCGGCATGTAAAATATCCCAGTCGGTTCCAGTTAATAGCTGCGGCAAACCCTTGTAAATGTGGGGGAGGGCCATCTGAAAGCATGTGCCGCCGAAAACCAGCTTGTAAGGCGGATTATATAGGGCGAGTTTCTGGTCCGTTTTTGGATCGCATGGACATATTTATAGATGTTCCTGCCGTGACCGCGATGGATTTGACATTGCCGGCTCCAACCGAGGGAAGCAAAGAAGTAGCGGGACGTGTGCTTCGGGCGAGATTGCTTCAAGAAAAGCGTTATGAAAATTCCAGTCATTCCCGAAAACTGAACGTTGATGCGGATACATCGGCAATTGATCAATTCTGCACTCCGGAGCAATCCGGCGTAGACCTACTAATGCAAGCTGCAGAGAAACTTGGCTTGTCGGCGAGGGGGTATCATCGTGTCTTGAAGGTATCCAGAACCATTGCTGATCTTGATGGTACAGAACAGATAGCACGTGTTCACGTGGCAGAAGCGCTTAACTATCGATTTAGACCAATAACTGCTTCAAAGGTCTCAAATGATATCTTAAAGGCTTGAAATAGCGTCAGTTAGCTTGGAGAAGCGTTGATGGTAAGCTTTTGTTAACCACGGCGATAGCTATGTCATTGTAGGAAAATGATAATAGGCACGAATCATGGCTTCTACATCTCGTATTGCAGACATTGATCATAGTGGTGAGAATGGCAAAACGGAGCCTGATACATCGCAACGATTTACTGCTTCTGTGTCTCATGAAATTCGTACCCCTTTGAATGGAATATTGGGAATGGTGTCCTTGTTAAAGGAAACCGAATTATCATTGGTTCAGAAAGAGTATGTTGAAGCGATAGGTAAAAGTGGGTCACGGCTTCTGGATCTCCTAAATAACGTTTTAGACTATTCTCGATTGGAAGCAGGCGACATTCCACTTGATGTCGCAGCATTTGATCCCGCTGAACTTATTCAAGATGTTGTCGAGCTTCTCGCTCCGCGTGCTCATACTGCCAATCTAGATATAGCAGCGGCTCCTATGCCCGAACTGCCTTATAAATTTTTAGGAGATGCGGGGCGTATTCGTCAGATTTTGTTTAATCTGGCTGGTAATGCAATCAAGTTTACCCAATCTGGCGGCATCCTTGTAACAGCGCGATACCTAGCTTCTGGTGAATTGGTTTTTGCTGTTCGCGACACGGGCTCTGGAATTCCAAAAGATGATCAGGAGAAAATTTTTTCAGCTTATGGTCAGGTATCGGCATCAGATGCTGGAAAAGATAGTGGTGTAGGACTGGGGTTGGCTATTGCTCAACGTTTGGCTACCGCCATGGGTGGTCGACTACACATTTCTAGTGAAGTGGGGCATGGGGCCGGTTTTTTCCTGACTATTCCGTTGGAGGTTTCGCCGGCGCCGAATGAAAATTCATCCGCTGATAAGAAACGCACTAAATTATGTGTTGATCTTAATGCGAGTTGTGCGTCTCAAATTGCGGTTATCAGTTCGCTAGCCAGCTCGCAGCTAGAATGCAACCTTCCAAAAGAAAAAGAGAAGGCTGATGTGGCTGTTATTGATGCGTCACTATCGCCAGCCAAAATCAAAAAATATGTAAAAAACTCACCCACACTCGTAATTTTACGGCCAGAGGATCGCGCTCAAATTCCCAAATTTAGAGAGATGGGTTGTGTAGGGTATCTAATCCGACCATTGCGGGCGTCTTCCATCGCAAAGCGTGTCGAAATCGCAGCGCGTGGCGAAGAAATTAAAGATGCTCAAGAAAATGAAACTCAAGCTCCTAAAGGAGCTAGAGCGCTCATCGCTGATGATAATCCTGTAAATTCTTTACTTGCAAAGCGTGCTCTGACGACTGCTGGGTTTGCAGTGGATACTGTCGGCACAGGTGCCGAGGCATTAGAGGCCGCCCAAAATACACCATATTCTATCATTTTTATGGATGTAAGAATGCCAGTTATGGATGGTTTAGAAGCGACACGCCGCATTCGTGAAATGGATGGATCAAAAGGCAAAGTGCCAGTCATTGCTGTTACGGCTGACGTCGATCCCGATCTTGAAGCTAAAGCTGAAAATGTTGGGGTTAGCCTGATCGCTGCCAAACCGATTGATCCGCAACGCTTACGTGACCTAGCTTTGAGCTGGGCAATGTCTGAAGGAAGTTAGGAATATGATAGCTGGGATAAATTCGAAATTAGATACTCTTGGCACTTATTTCAAAAACGCTTTAGGTCCTTATAGCAGCCCAAAAATTGCGAGTATGTTGGTTCTTGGGTTTTCATCTGGATTACCCATTCTCCTGCTTTATGGTACGTTTTCAACTCGCCTGCGTGAAGCTGGAATTAGCCGGACAACAATTGGCTTTTTATCATTAATTGGATTGTTCTACGCTTTTAAATTTTTATGGGCTCCGTTTATTGATCGTTGGAAAGTTCCAGGTCTGTCTAAAATTTTGGGTCAAAGGCGAGCATGGATTCTTGTCTGCCAAATCGGACTGATAATTGGATTGGTGTCACTTGGGATTAGCGATCCGGCCAGCAATCTTGTCTGGACATCCATTTGCGCGGTGATCGTTGCATTCTTTTCTGCCACACAGGACATTGTAATTGATGGTTGGCGTATCGATGTGGCCAATGATGATGATCAAGGCGACATGGCCGCTGCAACACAGATTGGTTATAGGTTTGGATTGATTGTCGCCGGGGGTGGGGCATTGGCTTTTGCTGATGCTATCGACTGGACATTGGCATATTGGTTTATGGCGCTGATGATAGCTATTGCCGGAATTGGGTTATTTAAGGTTTGCGAACCAGATAGATCTGAATGGATATCGGAAAATTTTTCTCTCAAACCAATAATGACAGGCATTGTTGCTGCTTTTGTGGGCTTGTTTTTTTCAATTGCCATTTTGCAATTCGTCAGTCCCGAATTGGTCAATGTTCTCGATTCCAATGGCAACCCTGTTTTAGGGGATGATGGAAATAATATCACAAAAGAATCTAATGGTTATAGAATTTTTGCGCTACTTTATCTCGCCGGTGCTTGGGTTCCGGTCTTCATTTCATGCCTGGTTTTTTTGATACCCAAAGCATCGAATTTTTTGGTTGAAGAAACAATTGAGATATCGAAGGAAATTTTAAAAGCTGTTGCCTTCATATTTGTACTCGGCTTGTTTTTGTTGAGTATTGTGCAAGGTGTAAGAACATACTTTCAATGGGACCAATTGATCGCCGATTACACGGGACGAGGTGATCTCTCTGTATTATATGGATGGTCACTACAATTATTGAGTTATGTTGTCAGCGCGTTAGGCTTTGTGCTTGGAAAAATATCTTCCTTTTTCTCTCTTATTTTACAATATGGCGGCGTGTATGCACTCGTTATTTTAGCGCTTTTACCATTTTGTTTTGCCTCAGGATTGGGTGTTTTTTTCAGAACAAACAAAGTGTCAGAAAGTCTCTCCAAAGGTGTTGTTCTCGGTGCATTTGTTGACTACGCACGTAAGTACGGCCCGGGAGCTGGCCTTTTACTTTTGATGATAGCAACCTACCGTATGACAGATACAACAATGGGTGTGATGGCCAAGCCGTTTTATGTTGAACAGGGGTTCACCAAAACAGAAGTTGGATTGATCTCGGGATCTTTGGGCCCTTGGATATTGCTGGTAGGGGCTATTTTTGCCGGTATTTCAATTCGATATTTGGGTTTATTTAAGTCGTTGGTTATTGGTGAACTTCTGATGATCACGACTAACGCTGCTTTTGCTTGGTTGGCGATGCAATCTGATTCAATTTTCTGGCATTTGTGCGTCACGATTACAGCCGACAATATAGCTGCAGGTTTTGCCGGCACAGTGTTTATTGCTTACATGTCGTCTTTGACATCCAAAGGGTTTTCAGCAACGCAATATGCTTTGTTTACATCATTCTTCGCGTTGTATGGAAAATTATTGGCCAGCATGTCAGGTGTTCTAGCTGATGAAGTCGGGTGGGAGGCATTTTTTCTGATTACAGCCGCGATTGGAATTCCCGCAATGATTATTCTGTTCTTGGTTCGATATTTCAAATCGGATGAACCGTCACTCGAAAATGCCTAATACAAAAAGGCCACTGCGTTGAAACAGTGGCCTTTTGAAGAGTCAGGTTGTCGAGTTAAAGTTTAAACCATTTTCCATTTGTGATCTTTATCATCACTATGTGGACCATAGGCGGCAAAAGTCGCCATGTTTACTATGTCAGACACTGAAGACCCCATTTGCATAATTTGGATAGGTGCGTTTAGGCCCAATAGAAGTGGCCCAACAACCGTTGTGTTTCCAAGATAAGAAGCAAGCTTTGTAGAGATCGAGGCAGAGTGAATAGCCGGCATAATCAAAATGTTTGCTGGTTCACTTAAACGAGAGAATGGGTAAGTATCTCGCGCATTGGGGTTTAACGCAACGTCGACAGCGATGTCGCCTTCATATTCAAAATCAACCTCATCACGTTCTGCCATAAGTTCTGCGGCTTTTCGCACAACATCCGCACGTTCCCCTTTAGGGTATCCAAAGGATGAATTGGAAAGGAAAGCTACACGGGGTTCATAACCCATGTGGCGAACAACTTTTGCAGACAAAATAGCATTGTCTGCCAATTCTTCTGCAGTCGGCATTTCCGTAATAGCGGTGTCAGATACAAATAGGGGACCGCTTTTCGATATAATGATCGACATCCCGATTGCATGTTCACCATTGCGTTCGTCAGATACAAGACGGATATCGCGCAAGGCGGTGTTATAGTTACGGGTGAGGCCTGTCACCATGCCGTCTGCATCACCACATGCAACCATACACGCTCCGAAGATGTTACGGTCATTATTGACCATACGTTGGACATCGCGTTGCAAAAGGCCTTTTCGTTGAGTTCTTTTGTAGAGATACTCGAAATAAGTTGGGTTATTGTCTGACAGGCGCGCATTGATGATTTCAAGCTCGTCTTCAGGCACACCAACTAGGCGCATATTGCGTTTTACTTGATCTTCGCGCCCAACAAGAATTGGGTGGCCAAGTTCTTGTGTTTTAAAGGCATAAGCAGCACGGATGATTGCCGGTTCTTCACCCTCGGCAAACACAATGCGTTTTGGTTCCTCGCGGCGGACCGCACCCTGGAATTTTTGTAGGAAACCAGCCGATGGGTCCAAACGTTGGGCCAGTGTTTCCGTATAGGCTTCCATATCATCAATCGGCTTCCGCGCTACACCTGTATCCATCGCAGCTTGCGCCACGAAAGGTGGGATGTATGAAATTAAGCGCGGATCAAAAGGAACAGGGATGATATAGTCTTTCCCAAATTTGGGCCTCGCACCATGATAGGCAGCGGCAACTTCATCAGGAACATCTTCACGAGCAAGCATTGCCAACGCGCGCGCACAAGCCACTTTCATTTCTTCATTGATAGCAGATGCGCGGACATCCAAAGCGCCACGGAAAATATATGGGAAACCGAGCACATTATTCACTTGGTTTGGATAATCTGAACGACCAGTCGCGATAATCGCATCATTGCGTACTTCGCGGATTTCTTCTGGTTTAATTTCAGGATCAGGGTTTGCCATTACAAAGATAATCGGGTTCTTTGCCATGGATTTAACCATGTCTTTGCTGACCGCACCTTTAACTGACAATCCCAGCAAAACATCTGCACCTTCACATGCTTCCGCCAATGTACGTTTTGATGTTTTGACCGCGAATGCAGATTTGTATTGATCCATTCCTTTTTTGCGGCCCTGATAGATCACTCCATCTCTGTCACACATAAGAATGTTTTGCTTGGGCACGCCAAGGTGGTGGATTAGGCCGGCTACAGATAATCCAGCTGCACCTGCGCCAGAAACTGCAACTTTGATGTCTTTAAGATTACGCCCTGTGATTTCAGCAGCATTGATCAATCCGGCAGCAGCAATAATAGCGGTTCCGTGTTGATCATCATGAAAGACAGGAATGTTTAGCTTTTCGCGTAGTTCAGCTTCAATTTGGAAACATTCGGGAGACTTGATGTCCTCCAGATTAATGCCTCCAAAAGTAGGGCCGATCAAACGCACGCATTCAATGATTTTTTCCGGATCTTTTGTGTCAACTTCTATGTCGAATGAGTCGACATCAGCAAAACGTTTGAAGAGTACGGATTTACCTTCCATGACCGGTTTAGATGCCAATGCCCCAAGATCGCCGAGTCCGAGAATTGCTGTACCGTTAGAAATTACGGCAACAGTGTTTCCCTTGGAAGTATAATCATATGCTAGATCTTCATCTTTCGCGATTGCTTCCACAGGGACAGCAACACCGGGAGAATAGGCCAATGACAAATCTTTTTGTGTTTGCATCGGTTTTGTCGGCAACATCGAGATTTTGCCGGGTGTCGGTTCCTGGTGAAAAGCTAGCGCTTCTTCATCTGTGAAAGATGGGCGTTTCGAGCTCATATGTGCGTTGTCCTCGTAGTGACCTAAGTCTCTTTATTCTCGTTCGTCGGGCTGTTCACTTCAGATGCTTCTCTTTCGGAGGCATTCTGTTGTGAATAAAGTCAGTTTGCTATCCTGTAAAAGTGATAAAATGCAATTTCCAGCGTTTGTCACCCTTGAAGTGCAATATAGTCTGGATAGTGTGCACCGCTATGTCTAAAGCCCCATCTCCATTTTTGCTCCAATACTTGGAAATCAAAGACCGTCATCAAGATGCTCTTTTGTTTTTCCGTATGGGAGATTTCTATGAATTATTCTTTGAAGACGCACAGATTGCTGCGGAAGTGCTGGATATTACTTTGACAGCTAGGGGCAAGGATTCCGGCGATCCAATACCGATGGCAGGTGTTCCGTTTCATGCCGCCGAAGGGTATTTAGCGCGTTTGATAAAAGCCGGACATCGTGTGGCTGTATGTGAACAATTAGAGACTCCAGAACAGGCGAAAAAACGCGGATATAAAGCCGTTGTAAAGCGTGATGTGGTACGAATTGTCACACCCGGTACTTTGACAGAAGACTCGCTCTTGGATGCAAGATCATCGAATATTCTTGCTGCAATCGGTGTTTCAAATGGGGGAGATGAGGGCGCAATTGCCCTTGCTGACGTTTCTACCGGACGATTTGAAGTCTTTGCTGTCGCTCCGGAGAGCTTAGGAGAGATGCTCTCAGCTATCGCGCCAAAAGAGTTGCTATTGAGCGAAGCAGTCATGGCGCGGCCATTGGTAAATTCTATGCTGGAAGGGCTTCGTACATCTGTAACACCCAGACCAAGCGCCAAAGCAGATAAAAGTGTCGGACAACGTCATTTAAAAAGCATATTGGGTGTTAAATCACTCGATGCTTTTGGCAAATTTTCAAACACAGAATTATCGGCCTGCGCACTTTTGTTGGATTATCTTAAACTGACACAAGCGGGAGAAGAAGTACGTTTGGATCCTCCCAAACGGCATATGACGTCAAGCTTTATGGCAATAGACCCATCTACGCGTACTAGTCTTGAAATTGATGTTTCAGCACAAGGAACGCGGGCTGGATCATTGTTGTCGACAATAGATAGAACCATCACTGCTCCCGGTGCGCGTCAATTAGCGGACAATCTTTCTCGTCCCTTAATTGATATCAACGCTATAAACGCAAGATTGGATGCGGTTTCATTATTTGTATCTGCTCGTGATTTACGAGAAGAAGTACGAGAAGCACTAAAAGAAAGTGCCGATGTGGAACGCGCGCGTATGCGTCTTCAATTGGGGCGCGGTGGTCCAAAAGATTTGAAAGCGTTAGCGCAAGGGTTGAGCGCGGGAGCAAAAGCGTCAGCTAGCTTAAGATCAGAGATGGCTGGTCTTCCTGTGTTGCTTGATAATGCTTGCTCTGCTCTAGATCTAAAAGAACAAAAAACTTTGGGAGCATTTTCCGATACTTTAGAGAGCGCGATAAAAGAAGACATACCAGTTTTAGCGCGGGAAGGCGGGTTCGTACGTGAAGGTTATGATGCGGCCTTAGATGAAGTGAGGTCTCTGCGCGATGGCAGCCGTAAAGTGATTGCAGCGCTACAAGCTGAATATGCAGAGAAAACAGGTATTTCGAGTTTAAAAATCAAGCATAATAAGGTGCTTGGTTATTTCATTGATGTAACGTCTCGTAATGCAGATGCCATGCAAAATGGTCCCCACGCATCCGATTTTATACATCGTCAAACTTTGGCTTCGGCGATGCGCTTTACAACAACGCAGCTTGGTGAATTGGATGGCCGCATAGCGAGAGCTGAGGAAGAAAGCAAAGCTCGAGAACTTGAGATTTTCGATGATTTGGTGAAGCAGGCTGAAATTCTTTCAGAAGAACTTCGTGATGTAGCAGATGCCCTGGCTTCCATAGATGTGGCAGCCGGTTTGGCGCATTGGGCAGAAGATGCTCAAGCTGTGCGTCCAGAAATTGATGAAACAACGCGTTTTGAAGCGATTGGAGCTCGTCACCCCGTGGTTGAGGCTGCGCTAAGAAAAGAGGGGGATGGCTTTACTGCTAATGATTGCTCGTTAGATGCAAGTGGAGATGTCGCTTCTCGTTTAATGATGATTACAGGTCCTAACATGGCAGGTAAGTCAACATTTCTTCGACAAAATGCGCTGCTAACAATTATGGCTCAAGCTGGTTGTTTTGTGCCCGCTCAAAAATTTGAGCTTGGGTTGGTGGATCGTGTTTTCTCACGTGTAGGCGCCTCTGACGATCTTTCCCGTGGTCGATCAACTTTCATGGTTGAGATGATCGAAACTGCTGCAATATTAAACCAAGCGGGCGAGAGAGCTTTTGTCATCCTTGATGAGGTTGGGCGAGGCACGGCTACCTATGATGGGCTTGCCATTGCTTGGGCTGCGGTCGAGCATTTGCATGAAAAGAACAAGTGTCGAGCTATTTTCGCTACACATTATCACGAACTAACTGATCTTGCTGAAAAGTTGGAGTATGCTGGGAATGCATCTCTCAGAGCTAAAGATTGGCAAGGTGATCTTGTGTTTTTGCACGATGTAAAGCCAGGCGCTGCCGATCGCTCATACGGTGTGCAGGTTGCAAAATTGGCGGGAATGCCTAGAGCGGCGGTTGCTCGGGCGGAAGATGTGTTGTCTCGTCTAGAAGGTGAGGCAAAAAAAGGTGGACCACAATTGGACGATCTGCCTTTGTTTGCCGCTGTTGCAGAGCCTTCGTCTAGTTTTGAGCCGTCTGAAGTTGAAAAAATGCTACTAGATATAGATGTCGATGCGACATCGCCACGCGATGCGTTGGATATTTTGTATGCATTGAAACAAAAAATGTCTTAATCCGTGAATTTGTTTCTGTTCTGGCTGAAGAATTGGAGCTAGAAGCAATGCATGACACAACAAAATTCGACCCCGAAAAAAAAGACACGCCGAGTTAAACCTACTGCATGGCGTATACATGATATAATTGACCCCAGAAGTTTACGTGTTCAGTTAACTGCTGCGCACATGGAAAATGTCCATAATCAACAAGCAGCGCGTAAACGTGTGCTCGACCTTTTGCATGGTGCGTTGTTCAGGGGACGAATGATTGCACAAGAAAGACTAGAATCAGGTGCTGATGGCCTTGATACAGCAAATCTGCTTGCTGCGGTGATGGATGAAGTTCTGCATGCGCTCTTCGATTATACGACGACCCACGTATTCCGATCGAAAAATCCAACGCAAGGCGAGCGTATGGCTGTTATGGCCGTGGGCGGGTATGGACGACGCGCTCTAGCGCCGTCTTCTGATGTGGATCTGTTATTTGTACGCACATATAAACAGACAGCATGGGCTGAGAGTGTGATAGAGTTTATGCTCTATGCCTTGTGGGATTTGGGATTGAAGGTTGGTCATGCATTCAGAACGATTGATGAGTGTATCCGCCTGTCCAAAGAAGATTACACTATCCGCACTGCTATCTTGGATAAACGCTTGTTGTTTGGTGATGAGGAGATTGCCGAAGAGCTAAATCAGCGTTTCGCCAAAGATGTTATTGATGGTCGGGCTGCAGAATTTATTCAGGCAAAGCTTGAAGAACGCGATCACCGTGTCTCGAAAGAAGGTAATTCTCGTTTTCGCGTGGAACCAAATGTAAAAGAAGGCAAGGGTGGGCTTCGAGATCTACAGACACTGTTTTGGTTGGCAAAATACATCCACGGTGGCGACAACTTTGATGAGGTTCTGATCAATCAGGTTTTTTCAAAATCTGATGCATCCAGTTTTCGACGTGAAGCGCGCTTCTTGTGGACGGTGAGGTGTCATCTGCACTACGTGGCAGGGCGTGGTGAAGATCGTCTTAGTTTTGACCTGCAGCCCGAGATTGCTTCTCGTATGGGCTTTGTTGATAAAGCCGGAATGAGCGGTGTTGAACGCTTTATGAAACGATACTTCCTTGCTGCAAAAGAAGTAGGCGCTTTAACTCGTATTTTGTGTGCAAAGTTGGAGGCAATTGAGCAGAAGAAGCCGTCTGGCTTGCTGCGTTTTATGCCGGCACCAGCACCTAAACCATTAGACGATAAGAATTTCGTTTTGGATGGTGGGCGTGTATCTTATGTACAAGCTGATGTTGTTAAAAATGATCCGCTAAACCTTCTGAGATTGTTCAAATTCGCTGATGAGGGCGGTTATGATATTCATCCCGATGCTATTGGGATAACGCGTGAAAATTTGAAAGCTTTCAAGATTGAATATCGCAAAGATCCTGAAGCGCAAAAACTGTTCATTGATGTTGTAACCTCTAAAGATCACCCCGGCACAACATTAAAAATAATGAACGAGACTGGCTTACTTGGACGGTTTCTACCCGAATTTGGGCGTATTGTCGCTCAAACGCAGTTCAATATGTATCACCATTACACCGTGGATGAGCATACTATTCGTGGTGTAGAGGCGATGAATAATGTTGAACGAGGGGAGTTGGCAGAAGATCACCCATTATCAACCTCCATTTTTGCGGAAATTGTCCACCGACGTGCACTTTATTTAGCCATGTTATTGCATGACACCGGTAAAGGGCAGGGAGACCAGCAAATTGAGGGTGCTAAAAATGCTCGTGGTGCGTGTTTGCGCTTGGGGTTAGGAAAAGAAGAGGCTGAACTCGTAGCGTGGTTGGTAGGAAACCACTTGGAAATGAGTGATACAGCACAACGCCGCGATATTTCTGATCCTCGTACAATTGCGACATTCGCTAAAAAAGTAGGAACAGTTGAAAGATTGCGTCTGCTTTTGGTACTTACTGTGTGTGATATTCGCGCGGTGGGCCCTGGAGTGTGGAATAGTTGGAAAGGTCAGCTATTGCGCGAGCTTTACTACGCGACAGAGGCGGCATTACGTGGAGGGCGAACAGATGAAGCATCTGTGCAAATGCAGATCTCCAAACGTGCTGAAGAAAGCCGAAATGCTGTTATGGGCAAAATATCATCGTTGCCTGTTTCATTATCCAACTTAGAGGATGCTTATTGGATTTCCTTCGATACGGATATTCATCAATGGCATGCTGAAACAATTATAGCCGCAAAAGAAAAAACGATATCTGCTGCGCGCATTGAAGCAGAGCTAAGCGCTACGCAGGTCTTGGTTTTTGCTGAAGATCGCCCGCGCTTGTTTGCAGATTTGTGTCAGGAATTGACGGATGCAGGAGCGGACATAATTTCTGCTCGACTGTTTTCCACCGGAAATGGTCAGGTATTGGATGTATTTGAAATTCAAACCAGTTCTGGGGAGCCATTTTGTGCTGATGATCCTAACCGATTAACATTGCTAGCAGATGCGTTGACTGCAACGGCATTGGGTGAAGAACACAACACCAGCATTGCAATGGGCGGGTTCAAAGCATCTAGGCGGCAAGCTGCATTCATTGTGGAGCCTGTTGTTTCTATCAATACAAAGGATTCAGATAGTGCAGTTTTGGTCGAACTCTCTGGTCGCAATAGACAAGGACTGATGCAAGAAATTGCCAATGTTTTGGTGAATGAAGGTTTGTCCATTCTTTCAGCGCATGCTGAAAGTTATGGAATGATGATTCATGATGTTTTCTATGTTGAAACTCAGGAAAACAAAGAACTGGATAAGGAAAAACTGACAAAAGAATTGCTGGGCGTATTGCGTCGTGATGAATTAAAGGCTCCAAGGACACCAGCGCGAGAGTTAAAACGCGCAAAAACGTCGGAAAATAGATAGGCCCATCAATGAGCTTAGCCCGTAATGTATTTGTTCAATCCGCGCTGACCTTTGGAAGCCGAATACTTGGGTTTATCCGAGAAGCGGTCATTTTTGCAAAGCTCGGCGCGGGGCCTCTTACGGATGCATATTTAACCGCGCAGCAATTTCCAAATCTATTCCGCAGGGTTTTGGCAGAAGGGGCATTTGCGCAGGCATTTGTGCCACTTTACACAAAATCTCAAGCTGAAGATGGCGACGAAGCAAGTACAAAACTTGCGATTGAAACGCTGTCCATGCTGTTCACAGTAACGATCTTATTATCTTTGATCGCACAATTCTGCATGCCGTGGATCATGATGGTGATGCAAGCTGGTTATCGAAATGATCCTGATATTTTTAACCTGTCGATTTTATTGACCCAAATTACCATGCCGTATTTGGCGGGGATGGCATTGTCAGCATTATTTGCGGGTGTTCTCAATGCGGCGGGACGATTTGTGTTGTCCGCCGCCGCTCCAACATTGATGAATATCTGTCTTTTGATAGCCGCATTTAGTTTTGATGAACCTAGGACCGTTGCACTTGCTTGTTCAGTTGCGACGTTGATTGCTGGAATTTTACAGGCTGCTGTTTTGTGGTGGGGTGCAAAACGGCAGGGAGTGCACCTTAAATTTCGCCTTCCCCGAATCACTCCTTCGGTTAAACAAGTTGCAAAAATAGCGATACCCGGTGCGTTGGCTGCAAGTGCAACACAGATCAATATCATTGTGTCTTCTTCGATTGCTTCATTCGAGGCTGGAGCCAAGGGGTGGTTAGCCTCTGCTGATCGCTTTTATCAATTACCATTGGGAATTGTTGGCGTGGCAGTGGGGGTTGCTATTCTGCCACGTTTATCTCGCGCGATGAGTAAAACTGGTTCGCAGGCCGATGCACATAAAACTTTAGATGAAGGCATCTCATTGGCAATGGCACTCACTCTGCCAGCTGCGGTCGCGCTTGGCCTAATTCCGTTTTTCCTCATCGATGCATTATTTGGTCGTGGTCAGTTTGATGCAAATGATTCCACGCTAGCTGCACAAGCTTTGATTCATTATGCTTGGGGCGTACCTGCCTTTGTATTGGTCAAAGTGTTAGCGCCGGCTTTCTTTGCGCGACAAGACACGAAGCGACCAATGCAGTTTGCTGTAACGTCGGTGATTGTGAATACAATATTGGGCGCGGGGGCTTTCTATTGGTTGAGAGAGCAGGGGCAATACGGGTTTCCAGCACTTGCGGCTGCGACCAGCTTTGCTGCTTGGCTCAATGTTTTTATGTTAGGCATTACACTTATACGTCGCGGAGATTACAAACCAAGTGGGTTACTGATTAGCCGAATGTTCCGCGTTTTGATTGCATGTGGATTGCTTGGTGGGTTTTTGTATTTTGCTGATCTGCACCGCGAATTAACTCAATCCTATCTGTGGGATTCTCAGATTTTAGCGTTGTTTGCTACGGTTGCAGTGGGCGGTCTTCTTTACGGCATTCTGGCCTTGTTGACGGGCGCAGTTTCTTTGCGTGAAATTCGCAATTCCATGCGTCGATCTGCGACTTAATAGAAGCATCGTCGGCCCCCCCTTGCAACAGCCTCTCTTTGTGCGTTACAGCCTATGCTCTCAATTAAGTATAAGGCGCAATGAGATGAGCGATGCAGCAACGGCCTATCAGGGGCCACAACGTATATATTCCGGTATGCAACCTTCAGGTGATCTACACCTCGGGAATTATCTTGGTGCGCTTATCAATTGGGTAAAATTACAAGAAGAGTGGGAATGCGTATTCTGTGCGGTTGATTTACACGCCATCACAGTACCTCAAGACCCTAAAAAACTTGCCAGCCAGACACGTGAGATAACGGCTGCTTGGTTGGCAGCTGGTGTGGACCCAGATAAATCAATTGTATATGCACAATCGAGCGTGCCTGCGCATTCTGAATTAGCGTGGATATTAAACTGTACCGCTCGCATGGGGTGGGTCGAGCGCATGACACAGTTTAAAGACAAAGCAGGTAAGGATTCTGAACGTGCTTCTGTGGGTTTGTTTACGTATCCAGTTCTCCAAGCTGCGGATATCCTGGCTTTTAAAGGGACTCACGTGCCTGTGGGAGAGGACCAAAAACAGCACCTAGAATTGTCGCGAGATATCGCAGATCGTTTCAACCGGGACTTTGACGCGGAGAATTTTTTCCCGCAGCCTGAGCCTTTGATTCAGGGCCCCGGTGCGCGTGTGATGTCTTTAAAAGACGGGACAAAGAAAATGTCTAAGTCTGATCCGTCAGAACTATCTCGAATCAACTTTATCGATGATGCGGATGTAATTGCTAAAAAGATCAAAAAAGCCAAATCAGATGCAGATGCACTTCCGTCAGAGGTGGAGGGGTTGGAGGGGCGGCCCGAAGCTCGCAACCTCGTAGGTATTTATGGAGCTTTAGCAGAAAAAACTAATGCTGAAGTGCTAGCTGAATTCGGTGGTGAAGGGTTTGGTAAATTTAAGCCAGCCTTGGCGGAATTGGCCGTAGAAAAACTCTCTCCAATTACACAGAAAATGCGGTCCTATATGGACGATCCGGCGCAGATTGATGCAGTACTCAAAAAAGGTGCTGAAAAAGCGAATGCTATTTCCGAGCCCATCATCAAAGAAGTGCGTGAAATTGTCGGGTTTTGGAATACTTAGAGTTCAGTCTAAATATTGAAGAATAAAATTTGAATGGAGCAAAATATGTCTTGGAATAGTTTCACAAAAACTCTGGGGCTGTCTTGCTCCATTTTAGTTATGGCAGCGGCATGTTCACCGAAAGAAGATGCGTTGGGCGTTGAAAAAGCAACTGAGCATGCCACACATGAAACGCATGATGACCACAGCGGACACGGTCAAGATGAGCACAAGTCTCATTCTCCAACAGTGAGCCAACCAGATGTGAGTATTGATGCATCCGTAATTCAAATTGAGAATGGCATAATCCGTCCCCCTTTGGGTGGCAAAACTATGACAGCTGGCTATTTCACAATCACACTCGGGCAAGATGATAAGATTGTCGCTGCAACGTCTGACATTGCTGAAAACATTGAATTGCACACGCATGAAATGAATGATGGCATGATGCAAATGCGCAAAGTTGAAGCGGTAGAAGTAAAAGCCGGTGTGCCGCTAGAATTTAAGCCCAAAGGCCTTCACTTAATGGTATTTGGTGTGGGTGAACTTAAAGAAGGTGAAACTGCTGATGTTGTGCTCAGTCTCGAGTCGGGTCGCACAGCAACTGCCCAGTTCACTATTGCTGTTCCAGATGTTTCAAAAGGCTCTGGACATAAACATTAATGAAAAGTAAGTTTTCTTAATGTTGCAAAATTGGTGCACTCACCTCAATCATATGAGTGCACCTTTATTGATAGTATTTAGGTAGATTTTTCTATGAGTGTTCTTCAATTCAGTCGGAAGAGTGAAGTAACTGCTGAAGAACCTCCTGTTGTTGAAATAGAAAAGCCGATACCACTGAAAACTCGGACGGTAGAAGCTTTAAAACCTTCCAAACTACCCAAAATTATTCGTAATTATCTTATAGTTGCGTTTGTTGTACTTGCGGTGCTTGCTTATCCAATCATGATTTTTCAATCAAACAAGATTGGTGATGAATTGAGTTTCCCTGAATCTATCAATCAAAACTGGTCTTCTCCATGGGCAGGTGTAGGCACCAAATTGCTTGAACGAGAAGTTGACAAAAATGGCTGGGTGCCAGGCGCCCATGCTTGGATGCCTCAATCCCGATTGACAGCGATGCCTGTTTATCAAAATTCAATTGCTTATGCGATTGGAGATTTTGCGGAATTAGTCAATTATCAGATAGGTGGTGACTCTGATTCCGATCTGAACACCATTGCTTTATTGTTGTCGCAGGATATCACAACAGATGAAATTTATGCTGCGATTGAGGGACTCTCAAGTTATGATGGCGGCGTAAGACTACACCGCTATAATGACACTCTGACCGCACAAAGATATGCTGAACGTGTATCTTTAATGGCATCTTGGTTGCGGCAGTCATCCAGCGAATTGTCATCTATTGTAAATGCAGAAGATCGTAAAACCTTTGATCGCGCTGCAACTGAAGCCGTGTATCGCGCAAAAGCAAGAGCTTATATGGCGCACAGATTTTTGTCCTTTATGCAGGCACCCGTAGGGCTTTCCATTAAAAATGAACATTCTGATGCTCTTGTTCAATTGGAAAAAGTAGCGCGCTTTAGTCCATTGTTTGTCGTTAATGGAAATGCAGATGGAATGTTGTTTTCTTCTCATCCCGCAACACTGAATCACTTTGTAGATGGAGCAGAAGCAGAGCTTCAAAAAGTAGTTAAAACAGTAGAGGCGCAATACTAACTGTTTTTCTGCGGGATCGCTTTTTTTCAAAACCGTGTTAAATTCTCCAAAATATAAAAATCGGGGATGAACAATGCCAACTGAAAGCGGACAGATGGATAGCGCATTGATGGAATGTGAGAAGACGACTGCTCTAACGCGTAAATTCCTGACTTTGGCTGATGATACGCAAGAGTGTTATTCAGCGATTTTGTTTGCTGCTATGCGTGCAAAACGTGTGGGTGCTGGCCTTGTTATTTTGAAGGTCGTCCAAGTGTCTGGCATGGGGCATTGGCGCGGTCTCGATGAGGATATGCGCACTGAAGCTATGGATAATGCACTTGCCGAAGTGAAATCTACAGCGCGAATGGTGAAAGAACGCGTCGATATAGATGCTGAAATTATCATCGAAGAAGGCAAACCCGAACAGGCCATTACCAAAGTTACCAATCAAGATAGTACGATCAAAGTCATTGTGTTGGGATCTGGAGAGGGGAGAGCTGGACCGGGACCGCTGGTTTCAAGGATTGGTAAAGGCAAGTCCATCACCGACAGACATGTTGCCATCACCATTATTCCTGGTGGATTAACTGATGCTCAACTGGATGAAATGGGTGGGGCTAACCACTAATATCCCACTGTCACAGTAGGAAAAGTATATTCCTCACTTGTTTTTGTGCGATAAAAGGGCCATTTGAATTTCCTAGAAGGAGATTTGCCTATGTTTATTCAGACCGAAGCTACACCAAACCCCGAGACTTTGAAGTTTCTTCCCGGTCGTGAAGTATCTCCCAAAACCCCATATGAATTCTTGGATGAGAAAGAAGCAGCCGGGTCTCCTTTGGCAGCATTTTTGTTTACCTTGAAAGGCGTAAAGGCAGTTTTTCTTGGTGTGGACTTTGTGTCTCTAACAAAAACTGAAGATACAGATTGGGCAATACTTAAGCCGCAAGCGTTAGCCGCGATTATGGACCACTTTGTGTCTGGCATGCCTGTTATCGCCGATATGAGCGATCCTGAACCAGCAGAAGAAATAGTATATGAAGGCGAAACAGGGGAGATCGTAGCTGAAATCAAGGAATTGATTGAAACGCGCGTACGTCCAGCTGTTGCCCAAGATGGTGGTGACATCATCTTTGAAAAGTTTGATGTAGATACGGGTGTTGTCACGTTGCAAATGCGGGGTGCGTGTGCGGGATGTCCTTCATCTACAATGACACTTAAAGGTGGCATCGAGAATATGCTTCGTCATTACGTACCCGAAGTCACGGCAGTTGAAGCGACAGCGATGTAAGCGCTGATTTAGTGAATGAGAATCCTAGCTTTAAATACTGTTGGTCCGACGTGCGAAGCGGGCGTTTGGGAAGATGATTCCCAATTGTCACACGTGCAAGAAGAAATGCGAAATGGGCATGACAAGCGGCTGCCTCTTCTAACAAAACAAGCTATTGAAGAGGCCAACATCGAGTTTTCTTCAATTGATCGTGTGGCCGTTGTAGCGGGACCGGGATCATTCACCGGAGTTCGTGTTGGGGTAGCATTCGCACGAGGATTGGGCGTTGCTTTGAATGTTCCTGTTGTCGGCATTAACAGTTTAGAAGCTGCCTTACCGAAGGGCGTATCGGGAAAAGTTTTAATTGCGTTGCCGGCGCGCCGGCGTGAACCCGATTTAAGCTGGTGGGCGCAACTTTTTGATGGGGAACAAAAATTTGGTGACGCTCTGGAAGCGGACAGATCCCAAATGCAGGATTTGATCGCCGGTGCAAACCATGTTTTTGGTGAAGGATTGTCTCCAATAGAAAATTTAAACTGGGGTGAGGCATCTCCTTTGCTCAGCCGCGTTGCAAATCGCGCTTATAACACTGTTGAGTTGGATCGCGCCGATCCGCAATATGTACGTGCGCCAGATGCTGTACCGATGAAGAAAAGCGGTGACTAGCGGTGCGTAAATTACGGACGGTAGTTTCCAAAGATTTGACTAAATTAGCATCTATCCACGCTGCATCTTTTAAAAAAAATTGGGGCCAGGATGCGTTTGCTAAATTGCTCGAACAAACATCAAATGCAGCTTGGCTGATAGAAGAAGACGATGAAATTGCAGCTTTTATCGTTGTTATGTCCTCAGGCGATGATCTGGAAATTTTGACAATTGCAACTCACCCTGATCATCGGCGTAAGGGATTAGCCAAGCAATTATTGCTTGGTGTAGATGGAAAACAAGCTCTCGGATTAGATGGGAATTGGTTTTTAGAGGTGTCAGAAGAAAACCTTTCAGCGGTTCAATTTTATGAAAACTTGGGTTTTCTAAAACGTGGCGTGCGCAAAAATTACTACAAATTGGATGATGGAAGGCGTGTAGATGCATTGGTTTATGGTATTAAACTAGGTCATTTGGTCTGCTAGTTTGATTTATGGTAAATTTATCTGACTAGATTGCTTGGTCTTCCTCTGGACAATTTAGGGGGATGCAAGCATATCTGGGAAAATACAAAGTGAGGTTATGACATGATTGAAAAACGCTGTATCGAAAAAGGTCTTCGTATGACGGAGCAGCGTCGTGTCATTGCGCGGGTTCTATCTGAGGCAAAAGATCACCCTGATGCTGAGGAACTTCATCGCCGTGCGGCATCCGTTGATGATAATATTTCACTGGCAACTGTTTATAGAACTGTGCGGTTGTTTGAAGAATATGACATCATTGAACGTTTGGATTTCCGCGATGGGCGCGCGCGCTATGAAGAGGCTGGCGCAGGTCACCACGATCATCTAATTGATGTAAAAAGCGGTGAAGTCATTGAATTTGTAGATGATGAAATTGAACGCCTGCAAGTGGAGATTGCCAAGAAGCTTGGTTACAAACTGGTTGACCACCGTTTGGAATTATATGCTGTTCCATTGGACAGCAAAGACGATTAGGAACAGTGTGCGCAGCTGTTAAGTGCTGTAAAGCAGACACATTTAAAAATTGAATCACAAGGCGCTTGGAATCTCCTAGCGTCTTTTTGGGTTTTAAGGCATAACACGGCCCCATGACTGAACACACACAAACACAAAGCCCTAAAAAGCTATTTATCAAAACTTATGGCTGCCAAATGAACGTATACGACTCTGATCGTATGAAAGATGTTCTGAAGCCACTTGGATACGCCCCGACAGACACGCCGGAAGGTGCAGATCTTGTTGTGCTGAACACGTGCCATATTCGTGAAAAGGCAACCGAGAAAGTGTTTTCTGAGCTGGGACAGCTTAAGCGTATGAAAGCTGATACTGGCGGTAAAATGACTATCGCAGTCGCTGGTTGTGTTGCACAGGCTGAAGGGGCGGAGATAAAGCGCCGTCAACCCGCTGTGGATCTTGTGCTAGGGCCTCAGAGTTATCACAAATTACCTGAGATGATCGCAAAGGTATCTCGCGAGACAGGTGATGTGCTTGAGACTGAATTTGATGTTCAGGAAAAATTCGACGCATTGCCGATTAAACGCGAAGTGGAAGGTAAGTCTGCTTTTGTGTCTATTCAGGAAGGGTGCGATAAATTTTGTACTTTCTGTGTAGTGCCTTACACACGCGGTGCAGAGTTTTCGCGTGATGTCGACTCAATTATCGCTGAAGTTCGTGGATTGGCCTCACAAGGCGTTAAAGAGATTACCCTGTTAGGGCAAAATGTGAACGCATTCCATGGTGCTGCACCATCTGGTGAAGAGGGTGAGTGGGGCCTTGGCCAACTTTTGCGTCATATGTCTAAAATCGGTGGTTTAGAACGCCTTCGTTTTACGACTTCGCACCCTAAAGATATGGATGATGATCTAATTTCTGCCTTTGGTGAGTTGGACGTTTTGATGCCTTATTTCCATCTGCCAGTGCAGGCGGGTTCAAATAAGATATTGAAATCGATGAACCGTAGTCATACGGCTGAATCTTACATCGAAACGATGAAAAAGGTGCGTGAGCAGCGTCCTGATATAGCTTTAGCTTCTGACTTTATAGTGGGCTTTCCGGGTGAGACCGATGAAGATTTTGAAGCTACGATGGATCTTGTACGTGAAGTGAAATATGCATCTGCTTATTCATTTAAATATTCAAAACGTCCTGGAACTCCAGGTGCGGAGATGTTTGGGCAAGTTGATGAAGCAGTTAAAGATGAACGTCTTCAACGTTTACAAGCGTTGATACGCGAGCAAACGAAAGAGTTCAATGAACAGCAAATAGGCCGCACCATTCCAGTTTTGTTTACCCACAATGGTAAGTTGGAAGGGCAGGCGCTTGGAAAATCGCCTTATATGCAATCAGTGCATGTTGAAAATGCTCAGAACTTAATTGGCGAGATAGTGGATGTTGAGATTGTAGGTGCTACACTTAGTTCACTAACTGGTATTTTAAAAAAGTAAGAAGAGAAATAGCGCTTGAACACTAAAAAAACAGCTTCGAAAAATCGTTCTAAAACAGCCAACCGCACTTCGCGGGTATTCAAGTTAGAAGATAGTAAGCGTTTACGAGATTTATGTGGTCCGGCGCACCGAAACCTTCAAGTTTTAGAGCTGCAACTTGCTGATTTTGATATCAGTGTTGAAAGTCAGGGCGGAGAAATACGCATTGATGGTGAAGGGCAAGGGCCCGCTCTAGCCGAGCAGGCATTGATTGCGTTTGCCGACAGAGTAGAGGCTGGTGCTGATCCTTCTGGATTTGAACTGGAAGGCGTTATTCGTCTTGTGCGTGATGATGCCTTGCCGGGCACTTCGGGTGGCGGTGAAATCATTGCTGGTCTAAATAAACCGGTGACACCTCAAACTCCCGGACAACGAAGTTATCTAAAAAAACTCCGAGACGATGCCTCTGGTTTGGTATTTGGAACTGGACCAGCTGGAACTGGTAAAACATTTCTGGCTGTTGCTGTGGGTGCATCAGAACTAAAATCTGGCAAGAGAGAACGATTGATTGTCGCGCGGCCTGCGGTCGAGGCAGGTGAACAGCTCGGATTTCTTCCCGGTGCATTAGAGGAAAAAGTTGATCCATATATGCTCCCTATTTGGGATGCATTGAATGAACTTCTAGGTGCCAAAGAAGTAGAACGCCGTAAGGAGCGCAAAGAGATTGAAGTTGCACCACTTGCTTTCATGCGTGGACGAACTTTGAAAAATGCTTTTGTGATTATTGATGAAGCGCAAAATGCAACAATTCCACAAATGAAAATGGTGTTGACGCGTTTAGGGCGTGGTTCTCGCATGGTTGTGACCGGTGATCCCTCGCAAACTGATTTACCCGATCGTTCTCCGTCTGGGTTGGCCCATGGTATGCGAATACTAAATGGTGTTGAGGGAGTGTCTCAAACGGCGCTGACTGCAAGCGATGTTGTGCGCCATGATCTCGTCGCGCGAATAGTGACAGCTTATGACGATGATGAGAATAGCCGCAATGATTGATACGCCAACAGTGCTAACCATTGATCTTCGTATTGAAGACGAAAATTGGACAAGTGCTTTAGTTGATTGTGAGAAGGTCATCGAAAGCGCATTGGAAGCAGCAGCACAGAAAATGAACCAAAGTGGGTTGGTTGAAGTCCTGTTGACCAATGATGCTGAAATGCGAGAATTAAACTCAAAATGGCGTGGTAAAGATACACCTACAGATGTTCTATCGTTTCCATCTGAAGGTGCTGATATGCCCGGCATGCAAACCTTTCTGGGCGATTTGGCACTTGGCCTAGAGGTTGCAAAGACTGACGCAGACAAATTGGGGCGTGACTTTGAACTGCATGTCATGCATCTTCTAGTGCATGGCTTCTTGCATCTTTTAGGTTATGACCACATGTCTGAGGAAGAAGCGAAACACATGGAAGGGTTGGAGGCGCAAATTCTTGCACCACTTGGATTACCAGACCCATATGGAGATGCGGCATAGACATGCCCGAAGATGGATCGAGGATCGAGAAAAATAGCCGTAAGAATCGCGGGTTTTTCTCTAAATTAGGTAGTTTGTTTGCTGGCTCTGACGGCGAAGCTGTTCAGAATGGACAGATTGAAGAAAATGTTTCTTCTGGTCCTTCAGCAAGTGAGATGCGCTTGCGGATAAGCGAGTTCGAAACATCCACAGTCTCTGATGTGATGATTCCCCGAGTGGAGATCAAAGCTGTAGAAATAGAGACTACCGTAGAAGAATTACTGCAAATTTTTACGGAAGAACCACATTCGCGATTGCCAGTTTATCGAGAAGCGCTCGATGATCCGATAGGTTTTGTTCACATTAAAGACGTCGTTGCCGAAATTTCCAATGGTGGCGATGTAAACGGAATGTATGGTGAGCAAATTCTTAGCAAGATTAAACGCGAAATTCTATTTGTGCCTGCCTCTATGCGTTTGCCGGACCTTCTTGTGAAAATGCAAACAAGCCGTATTCATCTAGCGCTTGTTGTCGATGAGTATGGTGGAACAGACGGGCTAGTGTCCATCGAAGACCTCGTTGAGCAAATTGTCGGTGACATCGAAGATGAGCATGATGAAGAAGAAGCTCATTTTGAGTTAAAGGCTGAAGGCGTTTGGGTTGCAGATGCGCGTGCGGAGATCGAAGATTTTGAGGAAGAAACAAAGCTTTCTCTTGCCCTTGCTGATTATGAAGACGAGATAGATACACTCGGTGGGCTTGTGTTTGCACTTGCTGGCCGTGTTCCCCAAAGAGGTGAAATAGTTCAACACCCAGCAGATGTTGCTTTTGAAGTGATGGAAGCTGACCCAAGACGCATCAAAAAACTGAGAATACGTTGCGAAAATGGACATTCTCCTGCTACGACAGTGAAAATGAATGAAAACACCAAAGCTGTTGGCTAGGGTATAAGCGGGGTCACTATGTTCGAGAAGTTCAGGTCGACGAATGAAGAATTCGCGCCAAACGGGAATTTTTTGGCAGCGCCATATAATTTTTTAAATTCTCTGAGCGGAACACCAGCACTCGTTGTTTGTTTTGCGCTGGGTGTGTTGTCAAACCTTTCTTTTGCGCCGTTAAATATTTGGCCAATGATGATGGTAGCGTTGGTTAGCTTAATTTGGCTGATTGATGGTGCTACGCGTCAAGAAAATCCGCGGTCCGCGGTGTTTTGGCGAACGCTCTGCTTTGCATTCGGACAATTTGGAATTGGATTTCACTGGGTTGCTTTTGCTTTCCTGGTGGATTCCAAAGCGCACGCTGGATTTGTTTGGCTTTCGATGTTGTTGCCGCTCACCATTGCAGTCATTTGGGCCGTGTTGATGCGCGTTGCCATAAATTTTTGGGTTTCTGGACCAGCAAGAGTTGCCATTTTTGCGCTTACGATATTCGCTGCTGAATGGGTGAGAGGGCATATTTTTGGCGGGTTCCCATGGAATATTCCTGCCATGGTCTGGACGCCTGGAGAGGCTGTCTCGCAAACAGCGTCTGTGTTTGGCGTGTGGGGACTGAGTTTACTCACACTAGCGTTTTTCAGTGCGCCTGCAGCTCTCTGTGATGGTCGAACGCAAGTTGGCTCAAAAATGGGGGGGGTAGGTCGATCTCTACCCATAATTCTGGTTGCGGTCGTGTTTGGCTGTGCTTGGGGATGGGGCTCCAGTCGTCTCTCGGATGCGGTTGATGAAATTTCAGGCCCAGAAGTTCGCCTTGTCGATGTGGGTGTTCCGCAAGATGAGAAGTTCAAGCCAGAAGTACGTCAAATGGTGTTGCGTAGGTATCTTGAGCTGACTGAACCGGATACTGGGACCAACCCTCGAATCGTTATTTGGCCGGAAGGGGCAGTGCCATATGCGCTATTGCAATACCCTGATGCGTTGGATCCGGTTTCTGCTAATTTAGGTGCCAGGAAACTGATTGTTGGTACGAGTTTTGTGAATCGACAATTTCATCCTGAGCGTTGGTTTAACTCGCTGGCCGTTCTTTCTCAGGAAAGTTCAGTGGCAGAAGCCATCTATTATAAGCACAGGCTGGTACCTTTTGGTGAGATGGTGCCTTTCCGGTCTCTAGCGTCTCGATTGGGAATAAATGCATTACAACAAATAGCTGAAGCTGGGTTTTACGCTGGCCCACCGCCTGCACCCGTGTCTGTTGAAGGTATCCCTGATTTTCAACCGCTAATCTGTTATGAAGCGCTCTTCCCCGGTTTGCTCCCGAGGCGTATTGAAGAGCTTGGTGTAATGGGAGTTGAGTCTGATGTAGCCTATGAACGTGCTGATTGGATTATAAACATATCCATTGATTCATGGTTTGGGCCGTTGTGGGCCCCATCTCAACACTTTGAACACGCAAAATATCGGGCAATTGAAGAGGGATTGCCGATGGCCCGCGTTGCATCTCGAGGAATATCTGGGATTGTTGATGGTTATGGACGCGTGACAGCATTGGCGGAATCGCCAGACTTTGACCACTACCCTGAGGACCCAAAGGGTTGGAAGTCTAGAATTTTGGATTCAAATATTCCCAATTCTCTTTTACCAACAATCTATAGTAGACACAGAGAAGTACTTGTCCTTGGTTTGATATTTATATTGATTGTTGGATGGGTTACTTTGCCTAAACATTAAAGCTTTAGGTTGACATTTTCTTCGATTTACTATGGAAAATGGGGTATGAGCTAGGGTATTCCCTATGTATCCCCCCACCTGCTGTTTTGGGGAGCGGCAGAATTGCAAAAGTGTGATGAATGTCAGAAAATAAGCTACCTAATTCAATCGATAAACATGTTGGGCGACGCGTGAGATGGCGTCGTAGAGAGTTAAATTACAGTCAGGAGAAGTTGGGGGAACTTCTTGGGCTAACTTTCCAGCAAATCCAAAAATACGAAAAAGGTGTGAACAGAATTTCCGCCGGACGTTTGTTCGAGATGTCGCGTGTGTTGGAAACAACAATTGGCTATTTCTTCATGGGGGTTGAAGAAATGGACGAAGCGATGAATCGGACTTTTGCTGAAAGTGATAAGGATCAAGCACTTACTGGTCTGATTGATGCTGATGCAGTAGATCTGGTTGTAGCGTTCCAATCTATTCCTGATCCAAAGCTACGCCAGTCTATTCTAACAATGGTTAGGAACTCGGCTGAAGCTTTTTCAGATGATGAGCAATAAGTTCAACATCTAATTCTAAGAACTTACAGCCTATTGGAATTTTCATTTTTGGGTCCAATAGGTTGTAAGATCATATTGATTGTTGTTTCATATAATGCCAAACAGTCGAGCAGAATGCACCCATAGCTCAGCTGGATAGAGCGCTGCCCTCCGAAGGCAGAGGTCAGAGGTTCGAATCCTCTTGGGTGCGCCATTGGCTTCATGGAAAATTCAACTGTTTTGCCTATTTGGGCAAGCCTTCTTTCGCTACTTGCGCTCCCATTTGGGCGATTAGTCCGAAAAATTGTTCCGGCTGTGCATGGCGCATTTTTGCTGCTTCTAATTCCATGCCTTGCGCAAAAATAAGCTCAGGAGTGTTATTCTTTACGGCGTCAATGATAGCTTCGGCGCAATCTTTAGGGTCATCACCAGCCTCGATATATCCATCAGACTCTCCACGTTTAGAACCATCAGCCGTTAAGGCATTTCGAGACACATCGGTGGCAACGGAACCGGGTAAGATATTGGTGACTTGAATGTTATGGGTTTGAGAGACTTCCGCCCGTAAAGCATCCATATAACCAATTAGCCCGTGTTTGGCGGCGCTGTAAGCTGTACGCATTGGTGCACCTATGCGCCCTGCGACAGAGCTAATGGCTACAACGTGCCCTCCGCCAATTTTTGACATGCGCTGTAATTGTAATTGAGTGAGCCAAATAGGGGCGGTTAGATCGATTTCTATAAGATCAGTGTAAACTTGCGGGTCCGTATCAATTGCAAGGCTTCTTTGACTGATTCCAGCATTATTTATGAGAATATCAACTTGTCCTTTCCAGTCCCAGGCTTGTGCAACTAGGCCTTCTAGGGCTGAAAAATTTGTAACATCGAAAGGTAAAACCAAAGATTGAGATGGCAGGCTTTGAGCAAGAGCTTCCAATTCTTTAACACGTCGCCCCGACAGGATGATGTTTGACCCTTCGGCTGCACAGCTTTGTGCTAAAGCTTTACCAATGCCTGATGATGCACCTGTGACCCATACTGTTTTGCCATTAAAATTTGTCATATCGGACTCCTCCACGCATGTTTTGAAGGAATCCTTAGACGAAAAATAAAGGTGTGAATGTAAAGAGTTTTACAGTTTAATTTAGCTATAAAATTCCGGGTAGGTTTAGGCTGTTCTTTTGAGCGCAATCTTTGGCGATGTCATAGCCAGCATCTGCGTGTCTCATGACACCCGTTGCAGGATCATTCCACAAGACGCGATTAAGACGACGTGCTGCATCTTCACTTCCATCAGCCACGATCACCACGCCTGAATGTTGTGAGAAACCCATTCCCACACCGCCACCATGATGCAGGCTGACCCATGTCGCACCTGATGCTGTGTTGAGCAGGGCATTGAGCAAAGGCCAGTCTGATACAGCGTCAGAGCCATCTTGCATGGATTCAGTTTCACGGTTTGGGCTAGCTACAGAGCCACTATCCAAGTGGTCACGTCCGATGACGATTGGGGCCTTTAATTCACCCTTGGCGACCATTTCGTTAAAAGCCAGCGCAAGGCGGTGACGATCTCCCAATCCGACCCAACATATGCGTGCTGGTAATCCTTGAAATGCAATACGGTCACGTGCCATGTCCAACCAGTTGTGTAGGTGTTTGTTGTCCGGAAGAAGTTCTTTCACTTTTGCGTCTGTTTTGTAGATATCTTCAGGATCACCTGAGAGAGCTACCCAACGGAACGGCCCTATACCCTGACAAAAAAGAGGGCGAACATAAGCGGGGACAAAGCCTGGAAAATCAAACGCATTTTCTAGGCCTTCATCTTTTGCGACCTGACGGATATTATTGCCGTAATCCACTGTTGGTATGCCTGCATTCCAGAAATCCAACATAGCTTGAACTTGAACTCTCATCGAAGCTCTGGCGGCCGTCTCAACTGATTTTGGGTCTGTCTCGCGCTTTTCTTTCCATTGCGCCATTGTCCAGCCTTGGGGAAGATATCCATTCACAGGATCGTGGGCGGAGGTTTGATCCGTTACCAAATCAGGGCGAATGCCGCGCTTCACCAGCTCAGGAAAAATATCAGCTGCATTGCCTAGCAGACCTACAGATTTTGCTTCGCCAGCCTTTGTCCAGCGGTCTATCATTTCTAAAGCTGTATCTAAATCATCTGTCTTTTCATCGAGATAACGCGTCCGTAACCGAAAATCGATGCTGTCCGGGTTACATTCAACAGCTAAACAACACGCGCCTGCCATGACAGCGGCGAGAGGCTGGGCACCACCCATTCCGCCAAGTCCGCCCGTGAGTATCCATTTGCCTGTTAGATCGCCATTATAATGTTTACGGCCAGCTTCAGCGAAGGTTTCATATGTGCCTTGAACAATGCCTTGTGTTCCGATGTAAATCCAAGAGCCAGCTGTCATTTGGCCATACATCATCAAGCCTTGCTTATCGAGTTCATTGAAATGATCCCAATTAGCCCAATGCGGGACGAGATTGGAATTTGCAATTAAAACACGGGGCGCATCTTTATGAGTTTGAAACACGCCGACGGGCTTTCCAGACTGAATAAGTAGAGTCTCATCTTCCGTAAGAGTTTTAAGCGTGGAAATAATTTTATCAAAGTCGGACCAAGTACGAGCTGCTCTGCCAATCCCTCCATAAACGACAAGTTCATCGGGATTTTCCGCAACTTCTCTATCCAGATTGTTTTGAAGCATGCGGAAGGGGGCTTCTGTCGTCCAACTCAAACAATTCAGCTCTGGTCCTGTCGGGCTTTTTACGTCTCGGGCATTGGCAAATTTGTTGGTCATTTCGTTTCCCTACGGACTTGTATTTATAGCTTGATCGAAGCGACATCGGCTTCAAATTCATTGAGTTGGTTTTGAGTGTGGATTAGATCGCTGAGCGTCTCGATATCATTGCTGACAATGCGATCTTCAATAAAAGGCGGGCAAACATTGCGAACTTGAGAAATTATGCCTTGAAGCAATGTGCTAGTTTTTAAAGGTGCTCTTAGTTCAATGCCTTGCACGCCTGCCATAGCTTCAACAGCCAAAATACCGGCTAGATTAGTATTCATTTCCAATAATCGACGCGCTGCATGGCAACCCATGGAGACATGGTCTTCCTGATTGGCAGATGTGGGCGTTGAATCAATTGAGCGCGGATTAGCTAGAGACTTATTCTCGCTCATCAATGCTGCTGACGTGACTTCAGCAATCATCAGACCGGATTTTAAGCCCGGATTAGGTGCAAGAAATGCGGGTAGACCAAAACTTAGGGCAGGGTCCACGAGCAGTGCGACACGTCTTTGGGCAATACAACCAATTTCGGAGACTGCCATAGCGATTAAATCCGCAACTAGGGCAACGGGTTCGGCGTGAAAATTTCCGCCAGAGACAATGTCACCATTGGATAAGACAAGTGGATTATCGGTTGCAGCATTGGCTTCAATTTCAAGAGTTCGTCCTGCATGGCGCAATTGGTCCATGCAAGCGCCAATGACTTGAGGTGCACACCTTAAACAATAAGGGTCTTGTACGCGCTCATCTTCATCGCGGTGGCTTTCGCGAATCTCTGATGATGACAGCAAAGAACGAAGTCTATCAGCACTTTCAATTTGACCTTGGTGGCCTCGTAGAGTGTGGATTTCTTCACGGAATGGCGCGCTTGATCCCATTGCTGCTTCAATAGACAATGCAGTTGTGGTTAGAGAAGTTGTGGCCAGTCGCCATGCATCAAATAATCCGGCGAGTGCCAGAGCAGTGGATGCTTGGGTTCCATTGAGTAGCGCCAAACCTTCTTTTGCAGACAACTCAATTGGCTCTAATTCTGCCAATTTAAGCGCTCTTATCGCCGGCATTTTCTCACCCTGATAAAAAGCTTCACCTTCGCCGATCAGGGTCGCAGTCATATGTGCAAGTGGAGCTAAATCTCCAGAAGCTCCAACTGATCCTTTTTCAGGAATAATAGGAATGACATCTGCTTTTATCAGGTTTTGAAGACCTTCAATCACAATCGGTCGAACACCAGATGCGCCGCGTCCAAGAGAGAGACATTTAAGCGCGATAATAAGGCGCACGATTTCTTTCTGCAAAGCAGGGCCAAAACCAGCACTGTGAGACAATACGAGATTGCGTTGTAGTGTGGCTAAGTCGCTGTCATCAATACGAACTGAAGCTAGCTTACCAAACCCAGTATTTACGCCGTAAATAGCTTGGTCACCCGCTATTTGCTGAGTCAAAATATCAGCTGAAATTTGAACAGCTTCATATGCACTGGAATCCAACGAGAAATCATCATCACTTCGATAGATTTGCTCGAGCGTCTTAAGAGATGTTGTTCCCGGCGTTAGAATAGTCGTCATGAAAAATCCGAAGGTGAAATTGTTTTATAGAGAGGGGAGCTGCCGATCCAATAAGATAGCTCAGCAGGGTGTGAGACATTCCATACGGCCAGATTTGTAGGCATATCTGTTGCGACCTTTCCAAATGCGCCCTGAATGCCTAGAGCCTTAGCTGCATTTCGTGTGGTGCCTGCCAAGGCCTCTTCGGGCGTAAGGTCAAAAAAGGTGCACGCCATATTCATGGCAGTTAGGAGGGATGTAAGAGGGGAGCTGCCAGGGTTGCAATCTGTCGCCACAGCCATATCCACATTGTGTTTACGTAGAGCAGAAATTGGCGGACGCTTTGTTTCTTTCAGGGTGTAAAATGCACCTGGTAACAGCACAGCAACCGTCTCATTCTTTGCAAAGTTGGGCACGTCTTCATCTTGCAGATATTCGAGGTGATCGGCAGAAAGTCCATTATACTCTCCGACAAGAAGAGCACCTTTTAGATCGGATAATTGTTCAGCATGTAACTTAACGGGTAGGCCAAGCGATTTTGCTTCATCAAATATTCGTTTCATTTGAACGGGTGTAAAACCAATGGTTTCGCAAAACCCATCTACCGCATCAATAAGGCCTTTGGTGTGTGCTTGCTTAAGACCCTCAATGACAACTTCGTCTATATAGGCGTCGGTTTTTCTTTTATATTCTGGAGGAACAGCATGAGCAGCTAGCCATGTTTTCTTGACCAAAATATCGCGCTGTTTTTCTATCTCCGCGGCTACTTCCAGCATGCGGATCTCATCTGCTATGGATAGGCCATATCCAGATTTGATTTCAATTGCCCTAACTCCCTCAGCCATAAGCGCATCTACGCGGAGTAGAGCGTTTTGAAGAAGTGTTTCAAAGCTGGCTTGGCGGGTTTGGGTAACTGTTGAAAGAATGCCTCCGCCTTGACGCGCTATTTCCTCATAGCATGCACCTTGAAGGCGCAATTCAAATTCTTTTGCGCGGTTTCCTCCAAATATTATGTGTGTGTGGCAATCAATCAAAGATGGAGTGACGAGACGGTCTTCAAGTGAAATTGAATCAATAGACCTGTATTCATCAGGGCACTTAGATGCTGCACCAACCCACAATATAATACCTTTAGAAACAACAAGTTTGGCATTTTCGATCAAGCCATAGGGTGTTGTGTCCTTCACCATTGTGGCGACGTTACAATTTTCAAAAACAGTGATTTTGTTCATTTTGAATCTACAAATGCAATGGATAAAAGCTTGCCAAAAACAGTTATAATATTATTATGTATGCACATAATAATGAAGTTGAGCAAGTCCTATGAACGCAATCTCTCATAAGATAATTCGAGAAACACTGCTTGAACGTATTCAATCGGGAGAATGGGAATTAGGGGAATTAATCCCGAATGAGGAAGAATTAGCTGAAGAATTTGGATGTGCTCGAACGACTGTAAACCGGGCGTTAAGGGCACTGGCTGAAGAAGGCATTGTTATTCGCAAACGCAAGGGAGGAACGCGTGTTTGTGAGTTACCAAAACGGGAAGCAAAATTCGAGATTCCTATCGTCCGGCAACAAGTGGAAGCTACAGGTGCTGTTTATCGGCATAAGATTGTATGTCGGGAATCTAAAAAGCCACCAATTTCTGTGAGTACACGGCTTCATTTGGGCGCTGATGAGAAAGCGCTGTATTTGGAAGCGCTTCATTTGGCAGATGAGCGACCATTTGCATTTGAGATGCGTTGGGTAAATCCAGCAGCTGTACCTCATATTGAAGAAGAGAAATTTGATACAATCAGCGTGAACGAGTGGCTGATTAAATCTGTTCCATTTTCTTCGGGTGATGTCTCGTTTTCTGCTGTGAATGCTGATTGCGATATTGCTGATGCCCTAGATGTTACTGAGGGCAGTGCATTATTCCTGGTTGACCGTACAACTTGGTATGATCAATCATTTATAACAACTCTGAAACTTTATTATAATCAAGGATTTAAGTTTTATTCAAAGCTTTAGTTAGGAGCTTTTATGCCTGTTTTTCATAAGTCTGCTCAGCGTTTAATGTGTCGTGCGGATCCTGAAGATGGAGAAAATGCAAAACGGGTCGCGCATTTTCAAAGTGAATCGGGACCAAATGCAATAATTGGATTTGCATGCGAAGCAGGGGTCTTGCGTAATAAAGGGCGAGGTGGAGCAAAAGAAGCTCCGACGACAATTCGTCAATCATTTGCTGGATTGGCTGCACCAACGGACTTCAAACCCTTTGTAGATTTGGGCGATGTAGTTGTGGATGGTGATGATCTTGAGCAGGGGCAAGATGAGCTGGGGAAACGAATTGGCGAGGCCTTGGCAATCCACTCTAAACTAATTGTGTTTGGTGGAGGTCACGAAACCGCTTTTGCCAGCTATTTGGGATTGAGATCGGCTTATCCAGATAAGCGCATCGGCATTATCAATTTGGATGCGCACTTGGATTTACGTAATATTGGCGAGGCGGGACCTTCTTCGGGCACGCCTTTCAATCAGATTAAACAGCTTGAAAAAGATCAGTTTGATTATCTTTGCATCGGTGTTGCGCAGGAAGCCAATACGGAAGCGCTATTTATGCGCGCTCGGAAATGGGGTGTAAAACTCGTGTCAGATAAAGCATTGGTTTCTGATCTGATATCCGCAGACGTAGAAATTGAAGAAATCACAAAGCGCTGCGATCTTATTTATCTAACGATTGATATTGATGTATTGCCTCACTACCAGGCTCCCGGCGTGAGTGCGCCTGCTGCTCGAGGTGTCAGTCTTTCGGTGATTGAGTACATAATAGATAAAATCAAAACATCATGTGCAGTATACAATTGCGTGATGCCGCTTGCAGATTTGGTAGAAGTGTCTCCCAAACATGACAAAGACAATATGACCTCAAAAACCGCTGCGATATTAGCATGTTCCTTGTTGAGATAGAGCTCTATCTCTAAATGGAAAACGAGATATAGAATGCTACATTCCGCAGGATATGGTTGACGTATTGTAACGAATTATTACTAAGGTAAACAACTTACATTTTTCTTGTATGGAGATCCCCAATATGGCGGACTGGAACTTTCCCAAAGGCGAGCTAATGGCAGGCAAGAAAGGCCTAGTCATGGGTGTTGCAAACCAGAACTCTATTGCTTGGGGTATTGCCCAGCAATTGGCAGCTCAAGGCGCTGAAATGGCTTTCACATATCAAGGTGAAGCGCTTGAACGCCGCGTGCGTCCGCTTATCGAGTCTATCGGAATGGATACAATGATATCCGCTGATGTGACGAATGATGATGAGATGGATGCAGCTTTTGCTACCCTCAAAGATAAATATGGTAAGCTGGACTTCGTTGTTCACGCCATTGCTTTTGCGGGAAAAGATGAACTCAAAGGTTCGATGGTTCACAACACGACTCGTGAGGGTTTTGCGCGTGCCATGGATATCTCTGTCTTCTCATTCATTGATGTATGTCGCCGTGCGTCAGACATGATGGAAGAGGGTGGGTCTATTGTGAACCTAACTTATCTTGGTTCTGAACGTGTTATTCCTTCTTATAATGTCATGGGTGTTGCTAAGGCTGGACTTGAAGCAGCGACACGTTACGCAGCCCGTGATTTGGGTAAGCAGGGTGTGCGTGTGAATGCTATTTCAGCTGGCCCAATGCGCACATTGGCGTTGATGGGCATTAAAGGATCAAAAGGGTTGATGTCAGCTGGTAAAGAAATGTCTTTGCTTGGTGAAGACACTAAAATGGAAGGTGTGGCAGGTTCAGCGCTTTATCTTCTTTCTCCGATTGGTCAGTCTATTACGGGAGAAGTGTTGCACGTTGATGCTGGTTTCCATGTTGTAGGTGTTCCTGAGCCATCTGAAGGTTAATAACAATGCAAATTACCTCGATCGGAATATTGATTATATTTACATCGATGTTCCTTTCGGGGTGCGCGCATCAAAAAGTCTCTACAACGCAGAACAAAAGTGATGCAGAAGTAAAAGAACCTCGTAAAACATCCCCAGATTTAAAACCCGTTGAAATCAAAGAGCTAGGAGACGGTGTATGGATTCACACATCCTATAAGATTGTGATGCCATGGGGAAATGTTCTTACAAATGGCCTTATCATTGAGCGAGGAAACCACACTGTATTGATTGATACGGCGTGGAATGATGAACAAACAGCCGAGATATTAGATTGGGCCGAAATTACTCTTAAGAAACCTGTTCAAGCGTCCATCCATACTCATGCTCACAGTGATAAAATGGGTGGAATGAAAGCACTGCATTCTAGAGGCGTTGTAACTTATGCCTCAAAGCTCACGAATAAATTGGCGTTAGAGCGCGGCTTGGATCAAGCTCAGAGCCAGTTGGACTTGTCTGAAATTGGTGATCAAATTGAATGGAATGGGCTCAGTGTATTGTATCCGGGGGGAGGTCATTCAGAGGACAATATTGTCGTAAATGATTTTACCACCAGAATACTATTTGGTGGTTGCATGATCCGACCGGGCATGACCAAGTCGCTCGGAAATACTGGTGATGCCAATTTGAAGTATTGGTCCAAAGCAGTAGAGAACGCTGCAAATGCATTTCCCAACAGTAATATTGTTGTACCAAGCCATGGAAAACCGGCAGGTAGAGAAATACTCAAAAACACAGCGACGATAGCGCGCCCGCAGTTTAAAGCAGAATAGTATCGGCTTTGGTTGCATTGCTGAGCTGTGTGAATTTTTGTTTGAAGGGATATGCTGTACTATTTGATAGCCACTGTTCCCTAAATACAACAATTTTAGTGTGTTTATCGCATTAAATTGATCCAACTGCCTCTACGTAAAGTTATCGCTTTGAATGATATTTATCAAAAAGCATGGCGATTTACCAAAAAAACGGGATAATTTTCCAAAATTCAATTTATTTGCGGTGAATTTATTACATTTTCCTGTTTGGCGCATGTATTAAAGCCGAATTGGCTTGATCTTTTTCCAATTTGAAAGAATAATAATTACTCTAATTCGCTTGTTTGAGGGTGTTTTGTGCTCTTAACTGGCGGATATGAAGCAATATAATAACGCAAAAATGCGGCTTTAGGGGAATGAAACGTCATGAAACTTAGAAATCTTAAACTTATGAGCTCAGCGCTGGTTCTTGGGGGGCTTTTAACACCTCAAGCATCCGCGCAGGAGGAGGGGGAAAGCCCTAAAGTTGAGGACACAATTATCGTTACTGCGACTAAGCGTGCTTCAACTATTCAGGAAGTTCCGTTTTCGATCAATGCTCAAACAGCAGATGACATCGAAAAGAGTGGTGCGAACAATCTGGAAGATGTTGCGCGCAGTGTTGCAGGTCTCAGCATTCAGAATTTGGGGCCGGGTCAAAGCCAGGTAGCAATTCGCGGTGTCTCAGCGGGTCAGATCGTACGTGACCAACCTGGTGTAAAAGAACAAGTTGGTGTGTATCTAGATGAATCTGTCATCTCACTTTCTTTGTTCACACCTGATTTGGACCTGTTTGACCTTAATCGTGTTGAAACTCTTCGTGGTCCTCAAGGAACTCTCTTCGGATCTGGTTCTATGGGAGGTACAATACGTTACATTACCGAACAACCATCTTTGGATGGGTTTGAAGGTAAAGTTGAGGCCAATGCCCACACTGTCAAAGATGGGAATCAAGGTGGTCACCTTAAAGGTGCTGTTAATATCCCAATGGGAGATACGGCTGCACTTAGAGCTGTGGCTTATACAACTCAATATGCTGGGTACATTGATGCATTGGGGCCAAATGGAAGCAGAGATGAAGATGTAAACACTGGGACTCGTACTGGTGGACGTTTGGCAATGTTGTTCGAACCCACTGAAAATATCTCAATTACTCCTCGTGTGATCTATCAGGAAATTCAAGCAGACGGATTCAATCGTGAAGAAGCTTTCAATTGGCTGACAGCTGGAGCACAACTTGGTCCGAGAGAGCAATTTTTGCTCGGCGATGAAGAATTTAAAGATGAAACTTTGTTGGCAGACTTAACTGCGACAATTGACTTTGGTCCAGTAGAGCTAACTTCTGTAACGAGTTTTGCAGATCGTTCAATTTTGGTGAGTCGTGATGCAAGCGCTTTAACTCACAGTGTGTCTGCTGACTTAGGCTACGACGCCGGAATTTATTCTACGCCATCAAACCTGCGAGATTCCACAGCCTATGAATCTTGGACGCAAGAACTCCGTTTGTCATCAAACAGCGAGGGGCCATTCCATTGGTTAGGTGGATTATTCTATTCTACAAATGATCGTTCTTATAAGCAGCGCCTACCAACGCCGGGCTATGATGTAGCCACTGATGCGGCTTTGGGTGCAGGAACATCTGCGGCTGTAGCGAATGGATTTGGTGTAGATTCTCCATTTAACTCGGACCTTGATTACACGCTTGATCAATGGGCAGTATTTGGAGAGGTGAATTGGGACATTACAGACCGTCTAACAGCGACTGTTGGTGGGCGGTACTATGACTTTGAAGAAGACCGTACAATTTCTTCGGGTGGCCTGTTTGCGAATGGTGATTCTGGCGTTGTAGATACAACATCATCAAGTGGATTTACGCCACGCTTCTTGGTTTCATACGAGCTGAATGATGTAGTGACGCTGAACGCGCAAGCCGCTCAAGGTTTCAGATTGGGTGGTGTAAACGATCCACTCAACGCAACTTTGTGTAACGCCGCTGATGAAGCTATTTTTGGTGGTTTCCAAGCATATGATGATGAAACAATGTGGAACTATGAGGCTGGTCTGAAAGCCAAACAAGGTAGCTTCACATTTAGCGGTGCGGTTTTCCGTAGTGAAATTAAAGACCTCCAAGTAACGCTGGATGCTGGTTCATGTTCATCACGTGTTGTTTTCAACGTCCCTGAGGCTCACACTCAAGGTATCGAAGCTGAAATGGGATATAGTCCTTTTGATGGCTTTGACATGAACATTGCGCTGAGCTTACTTGAGAGTGAATTTGACAGCACAGTTGTAGACGGAACTGGTTCTATTCTTGCGGGTATTGAAGAAGGTAACCGCTTGCCATCAGTACCTGAGTATCAGCTATCTGTGTCTGGTTCGTATTATTGGGATGCCGGAATTGCAGGAGCGTCAGCTTTTGTAGCTGGTTCATTGCAATTGATCGGTGACCGTTTCACTCAACCAAGTGACCAGATTGCTGGACAAGGACTTCCAACAGCAACTGGTCTTGTAAATGGTACTTTTGATGGAACTGAAAACCCAAGCACTTTGGTCGACCTAGACTTGGATTCCTACCAAACATTGAACCTGAGCACAGGTTTGGAATTTGAAACTTGGGATCTAATTCTATACGTCAACAATGCGACTGATGAGGACGCAGATCTATCATTCGACAGAGAACGTGGTGGTCGTGCTCGTCTTGGGTTCCGTACAAACAACCCAAGAACAGTTGGTGTAACAGTTCGTAAGAGCTTCTAAATTTAGACTGCTGAATTAGAAATAGAAAAGCTCTCGCAAGAAACTGTGAGAGCTTTTTTGTGTTTTGAAATCTTGAAATCAGTTTGACACAACGAAGTCGAAGACCTATTTTAAGGCTACAGATCAAGGAGGGCTCTGACAGTGAACAGCTAAGACAAATTGTCTTTTTCATTTTTTGTTTCTTCGCAACAGGCGAAGTGTGTTCACAATTCTAATTCAGAGTCTGATTATGCATAACCTTGATATTACCAAGAAAAAATTTGGTCCAGATCCGCTTAACCCAAACCCACTTTTGGACACAGCGTTCCTTAAAGCAGTCGTCACATCACCCAATATTGAAGTGGGTAATTTCAGCTATTACAATGATCCCAAAGGGCCTGAGAAATTCCAAGATCATTGTGTGAAATACCATTTTGATTTCATTGGAGATAAACTCAAAATTGGAAAATTCTGTGCATTTGCAACTGACATTCAATTTATCATGAATGGTGCAAATCATGCGATGACAGGGTTTTCGACTTTTCCATTCAACGTGTTTGCTGAAGGGTGGAAGGGCGGATTTGACCCTTCAACGATCACAGCCGGGTATCGCGGTGATACTGTCGTTGGAAACGATGTGTGGATTGGCCGCGAAGCGTTGATAATGCCTGGTGTAACTATCGGGGATGGCTCAATTATTGGCACGCGCGCAGTCGTTGCTAAAGATGTTCCGCCTTATAGCATCGTTGTCGGCAACCCAGGGAAAATCGTCCGCAAACGATTTGATGATACCACAATAGATGCGTTGTTGGATATCGCATGGTGGGATTGGCCAGTGGATCACCTTACGAAGGCGCTCAATGCCATTCGTGGCAACGACATTGAGGTGCTCAAGTCTATGAAGCCAAATATAGAAACTTAGATTAGGTTCTCGTCTTTTAGAAAGCTCCACACGGGTGCTAAAAGGCGGGCTTGTGCTTTCGCATCAGGTTTACCGACCTTCGCTGCTGTGGGGCCTTCATCTTCAATGATGAGGTCACACAGATATTTGGCTGGCTCGGTAAACTGCGCGTGAGCAGGGCGAACAAAATTGAGATATTGTGCGATCACTCTATCCAGATCGCGGCCACGTTCGGAAACATCTCGCTTGATGCGCCGTGCCATGCGCAGGTCAGCAGGCGTATCGACATAAATTGTTAGATCAAAGAGATTGAAATACTTTCGGTGACTGAGTGTGTGTACACCTTCACACACAATAAAGGGGCGGGGGGACAGAATTTTTTCTTCACCATCCACACGGTCATGTTTGGAAAAATCATAAATAGGCTGCCCGATTGTTTCACCCTGTTTCAGGCTGACAATATGGCTTTCAAACATATCCATATTTTTGGAAGCGGGATCATCAAAATCAACGCGTTCCTCCATTTCCTGATTAGACCATAAAGGCGCATCAGGGTGTTGGTGTTCGCGCGGCTTGTAGTAATTATCCTCGCCCATGATGAGCACTTTATCGCCACCCAATTTATCAAGCAAAGCCTGAGCAAGCGTGGACTTACCAGAGCCCGAACCACCTGTAATCGCAATCATATATGGCTTTGTCATGAATGAACCTTCGCAGCAGAACTTTAAACTCGTTTTATTCTTTAGCGGCGATTGCGCCAAAAATCACTTCGCAAACATAAGATATTTCATTCTTTCTGCGCTCCAGAATCATGCGATCATCAAGCGTGTCTAGGTCTAAGGCATTTAATTTATCTTGGGAGGCAGCTCCACAAGCGATGATGCGATCTTGAATAGCTTTTAAAATCATTCCAAGTGGTACAATTTGATGTGGCGTCTGCAAACAAGATTGTGCTTGAATAAATCGTTCGCCGGCACCTGCTTTTGTGAGAATGGAGTCAAGTTTTAATCCAATTTCTATATCAGCGTTCTCCGACAATAGAGTCTTGCGTAAGATTTGCAGAACTTCTTCATTTAGGGGTATTGAACCAGATTTGTGAACTTGGCCAAGATTGTGTTCCTGTAAAATCAGTTGGCCTTTGGGACGAAGGGCAGACAGCATTTTTTCTACCGCGCTCACTGCATCTGGAAGATACATCAAAACACGACGACAGGTTACTACATCAAATTCTTCTTTATAGGCCAAGTCATATATGTCTTGGCGTAGAAAGGTTACATTTTTCAATCCGTCTTGCGCAGCTTTTTCGCGTGCCATCTCCAGAAATTTTTCATTGCGATCAATTCCCACAACGTGGCCATCGGGTCCAATGAGTTTGGCAATATCCAATGTGAGATTGCCAATTGCACACCCAATATCGAGAATATGTTGTCCTTTCTGCAAAGAAGCATCATTCATGAGTGATTCAGTGAAAGTTTTTTTTCTTATCATATCGCCCTCTGCATTAATGTTATGTTATAACAATAACGCTGAGTGAGCTTTGTCAAGAAACAGATTAAGCTACGCAATCGAAAAGCTAACTAGCAACAATTTTTGCTTTGGATACAGCAGTTTCTAACAACTTCATTATCTGCGCAACAATCGACCAATAGATAATTGAGGAGAGCGCCGAGAGATTGGAAATTCACAGTGTAATTGATTTTACGATGCTCACGAGAGGATGAGATAAATCCCACGTCTTCCAGAGCAGACAGATGAAAGGAGACCTTCGAGGGGGTCGCTTCCACATGCTCTGCAAGTTCACCTGCTGACATTGCATTGGGTGCAGCTTTCACCAAGCGTTTTAGTATTTTTAGGCGCGTTTCATTTGCGATTGCAGATAGCGCGTTTAGAGCAAGATCATCATTCATGTTTCAACAATACTTGAAATGAGAGTGTTTGTGAATTATATCATTTCAAGTAAAATTGAAATGAGGATTATCAAATGACACTTAAGAAACTAAAAGATGAATTGTCCAGCTTACCACCTGAATCACCTGTTATCTTTTACACTGATACCGATAAAATTGACGGCAACTATCACGTGACTGAGTTAAAATTGGCGCGTATCGATAGCATAGATTGCGTTGGACGCCGATCTGATCGCGAAGAAGCTTTTCTTCAGCTTTTGGATGGTCATGGGGGAGATTACATGACCAACGCAAAGTTTTCCGGTATTTTAGAACAGAGCATAAATTCCGTTAAACGGCTGGGCGATGCGCCTGTTTTCGCTGAGTTTGGAGCAAAAAATAGCATTCTCAGTATTTATCATATAGCCGAACCTGAATTGCAGAATGATCAAATCCTTATTCATCTTGTCTCGACGCGTTCCAAGTGTCGCCCTCTTGAGGATGCGATCTGCCAGAATTCAATTCCAAAGCCTGTTATCCGATTGGATGAGCCTTTCAAGAATAATTGCTGCTAACCTTTTGCAAACACCAAAACCTCCGCCACCGATTGCCGATGCGAGAGTATGCATAAATGGGCTGCAAGGCGTTGCCATTAACAGCGATAATGATAGCTGGATCGCTCCAGCAGTAGAAGTAGCTGCCTTTGGCAACGCCTCACCTGATATTTCGTCCGCAGTGAAGACCTGTCTTACAGAGGCTCCATGAACCTCAGCCAGGGAAGCGTACCTCCTCTGGTTCCCTTTCTGGTACAGCGCCCAAAAGCTCTTTCCGGTCTACCGAAGCTAAAGACCAGCGAGTCCCCTCAGGATATCAGTCTCCCCATCAGAAATGCCAAGTCGGTCGCGCAATTCCGCCCACACAATGCGATAAGAAGATGAGATCAGTATGGGGTGAGATGTCAGGGAGGGGGATTAGTATTGGGATTTCCATACCGAGAACCGTTTTCCCCAACTTGATCGGGGATCCAGCGCAAAGCTTCAGTGTAATGGACCCCAGTCTTGGCTGGAGAGGTGGAGGTAATGGTTTTGTAGCGGCGGGGAGTAGTTTGCATATACCTCCACTTATTTTATTATTTTTTTGCAGTTTCTTCTTCTGCTTTGATTGCGAGCGACGAAACTTTTCTAGCCATTGCCAATAAAGCATTTGAGAGTGCTACTGTATCTAGGTTTTTACGGATGAGTAGTAGCGTTGAGGTTAAACTAGCTAAATGCAGAGCAATCATTTGTAGAGGGTTTACAAATCCAGAATTACTAGGACCAACTAATAGTAATGGCTTTTCAGATTCCTCCAGCCCGAGTAATGAACGAAAGTCACGACTACCAGCATGAGTGTGTTGAGATGCCCATTTATAGCGAGGTCTCCAATGGTCAAGTCCTACATGCTCTTCTAAATCAAGAAAGTTAGCTTTCCATGTATTCGGTTTTTCCGTGAAAATAGGTGCTGCCCAACCGAAAGGATCTTTCATCTTGCTACCCAGTTCAGATATTACTTGCGTTTTTCTTTCTTCAATGTCTCGCATTTCTGAATCAGAAAATGATTGCAGATTGGCATCGTCTGCATATTTGTTTATTTGTGAAGCTGCTTTGAAAAGTGAAATATCCTGATGAACAAGGTAACGGTATGATATCTCATTGCTGCTTTGGGATAAAAGTATTGATACAACTAAAACCTCGTGCAGTGTTCGCCATCTTGTCATAGCACCGTCGGGAAAACCGCCTTTAAGAAGATGGATAGCTTCGGCGGCTACTAAGATTCCTCTGGCGTGCAATTGTACGAGGGCATCAAATATATAGTTATCTTTCGAATTTGTAGAATCTGAGAATTCGGTTGAAAAGTTGCCACCTATATCTCGTGTTGCATATAAGAGAATCTCAATTTGATCGAACGCAGGTTTCCATCGTTTCAAATTTCTTTTTTCAAATCCAGCAATTATTTTTCGCTCCCGCCGGAGCATTTTATAACAAGCTCTACTTTGTAGTTCTTCAATTAAAATACTTTGTGCTTCGTTTATGGTAGCATTCGTAGCATCTGATATTTGTTCTTCGTGTGTGTCTGCGCTTAATTCATTAGCTAGTTCTGCTTCAGAAATTACTTCTAGAAGTATGTCTTCAAGAATTTTGAACTGTGATTCTGAATTGTTTCTCATAACTTAATCGAACACAGGTTTAAGGGTATAAACAAGCGTTAAAAAACGGCCGCATCATTTCTGACACGGCCGTTCCTAAAATTCAAATCGTCAGAAGGGTTTAGTCTTCTTCTTTGACAATTTCTTTTCCTGTTTCTTGGTCGACCACTTTCATGGATAAGCGAACCTTACCACGGTCGTCAAAGCCAAGAAGTTTAACCCAAACTGTCTGACCTTCTTTAACAACATCAGAAGTTTGCTTCACGCGCTCCTCAGCAAGCTGAGAGATGTGAACCAAACCGTCTTTTGCGCCGAAGAAGTTTACGAAAGCACCAAAGTCCATGACTTTAACAACTTTACCTTCGTAGATTTCACCAACTTCAGGCTCAGCTGTTAGGCCGTGGATCCATTTGTAAGCTGCATCGATAGACTCTTTGTCTACAGCTGCAATCTTAACAGTACCATCGTCTTCAACTGACACTTTCGCGCCTGTTTCTTCAACGATCTGACGAATAACCTTACCACCAGTACCGATAACATCACGGATCTTGTCTGTCGGGATTTGCATTGTCACGATGCGTGGTGCGTTACCAGACACATCATCACGCGATCCATCAAGCGCTTTGTTCATTTCATCTAGGATGTGTGAACGTCCGCCTTTAGCCTGCTCAAGAGCAGTTTGCATGATCTCTTTTGTGATACCTGCGATCTTAATATCCATCTGTAGAGATGTAAGACCTTCAGTTGTACCAGCCACTTTGAAGTCCATGTCACCAAGGTGGTCTTCATCACCAAGGATATCAGAGAGAACAGCAACGCCGTCTTCATCCTTGATAAGACCCATAGCGATACCAGATACTGGACGTGTGATTGGCACACCAGCATCCATCATTGCCAATGAGCTACCACATACAGTCGCCATTGAAGATGAACCGTTTGATTCAGTGATCTCAGATACGAGACGAAGCGTGTAAGGGAAGTCTTCAGCTGTTGGAAGAACTGCCTTTAGTGCACGCCATGCAAGTTTACCGTGACCGATTTCACGGCGACCAGCACCACCCATACGGCCTACTTCACCTACAGAATAAGGAGGGAAGTTGTAGTGAAGCATGAAGTTTTGCTTTTGCGTGCCTTCTAGCCCGTCGATGAATTGCTCATCTTCACCAGTACCAAGTGTTGCCACACAGATTGCTTGTGTTTCACCACGTGTGAAAAGGGCAGAACCGTGTGTACGTGGAAGGATAGACACTTCACCAAGGATAGGGCGAACCTGATCCAAAGCACGCCCATCAATACGAACACCCGTTTTGATGATGTCGCCACGAACAACTTTAGCTTCAAGAGATTTGAAGATGCCCTTGAAGAATGCTTCTTTCCAGCCTTCTGGGTTTTCTTCTGATTCAACAAATTCAGCAGCTGCTTTGTCGCGTGCTGCGCCAATTGCATCATAACGCTCAGCTTTTTCTTTGATCTTGTATGCAGCAGCGATGTCTGCACCTACAAGAGCTTCAACTTTTGCAAGTTCAGCTGATTTGTCTTCAGGTTGGAAGTCCCAAGGCTCTTTAGCTGCGCGCTCAGCAAGATCTATAATGCCGTCGATAACAGTTTGGAAGCTCTCGTGACCGGCCATAACAGCGCCAAGCATAACTTCTTCTGAAAGCTCTTTAGCTTCTGATTCAACCATCATCACGGCATCTTGTGTACCAGCAACAACAAGGTCTAGTTCAGTGTCTGCCATTTGGTCGAGTGTTGGGTTGATGATGTATTCACCATCTTTATAGCCAACGCGTGCCGCACCAATTGGGCCCATGAATGGAACACCAGACATTGTAAGCGCTGCAGAAGCAGCAACCATTGCAACAACATCAGGATCGTTTTCCATGTCGTATGACAATACAGTCAGAACAACTTGAGTTTCGTTTTTGAAACCAGGTACGAAAAGAGGACGGATCGGACGGTCGATCAAACGTGATGTCAGCGTCTCTTTTTCAGTTGGGCGAGCTTCACGTTTGAAAAAGCCACCTGGAATACGTCCAGCGGCATAGTATTTTTCTTGGTAATTCACAGTCAGTGGAAAGAAATCCAGATCAGGATTAGCTTTCTTGGCAGCAACTACTGTTGCAAGTACTGACGTCTCACCATAAGTGGCAAGAACAGCACCATCGGCTTGGCGGGCAATACGACCTGTTTCCAGTGTCAGCGGGCGACCTGCCCAATCGATAGTAACTTTTTGAATGTCGAACATATATTTTTTTCTTTCCTACATACGAAAACCGCCGGTCCCGAGGACCGGCGGATGAACGGATAAGCCCTAGCGGCGAATACCCAATTCTTCAATGAGAACCTTGTAACGGTTCACGTCTTTAGACTTTACATAGTCTAGCAACTTACGACGCTGTGATACCATTTTTAGTAGACCGCGACGTGAGTGGTTGTCTTTTTTGTGAGTTTTGAAGTGCTCAGTCAAAGTCACGATGCGGTCTGTAAGGATCGCAACCTGTACTTCTGGTGAACCTGTGTCGCCTTCTTTAGTGGCGAATTTCTTGATTAGCTCAGCTTTACGCTCAACAGTAATCGACATCGGATACTCCATATTTAAAAGTTAAATACACGAACCGGTACAAACCGACCCGCACGAACCTCGCCAAGTGCCACAGCCTTTCCATCTTCTTTTGCTAAAGCGATCCGAGAAGCATCTTCCCCATTTACAATACGGGGGCGACGCTTTTCTTTGAACGCTTCAACCAAGTGAGGTAGAAGGACAATTTCGCGACCTTGTCTCAGTTTTGAAGCCTCGTCCTGATTAATGGCCAGCGCCGGGATGTCGTCCAGCGCGGTCTCAACCGGGACTAATTGAGCTTCAAGCTTGTCTCTATCGCCGATTTCTTCAAACTTTTCCAGTGTTATTGCTGATTCTTCGAAAAAACTTCCGACTCTTGTGCGTCGAAGGGCGGCACAATGGCCTTCTACCCCCAATTCGGCACAAATATCGCGTACAAGTGAGCGTATATAAAAGCCTTTTCCCGTTGTCACTGAGAAGACAGCGAGATCCGGTGAGGGACAATTTTCAAACTTAGCTTCATACAGATGAACTTTACGAGCTTTCAATTCGACTTCTTCCCCGTCGCGAGCAAGATCATAAGCTCGTTCACCATTCACTTTGATAGCTGAAAACTTAGGTGGAACTTGATCTATCTCACCATGGAATTTCTCTAATACTTGTTCAATTTGTTCGGGGGTAGGGCGAGCATCGGAAGTCGCGTAGACTTCGCCCTCCCGGTCTTGAGATGTGGTAGATTCCCCAAAACGTATGGTAAAACGATAGCTTTTTATGGCTTCCATCACATAGGGAACAGTCTTGGTGGCTTCACCAAAAGCAATAGGTAATATTCCTGTTGCCAAAGGGTCCAGGGTGCCACCATGGCCTGCTTTTTGAGCATTCAGCAACCAGCGGGTTTTTCCCACCGCTTGCGTAGATGTCAGTTCTTCAGGTTTGTCGAGAATAAGCCAGCCGTGAACTGGCAAACCTTTTTTGCGTTTGCGTCCCATGAAAATGGTCTCCAATGCCGTTCAGACGAATCGGACGTCTTGAAAGGGGGATGAATTGATTTGGTTGAAAGCGCTGACGAACAGCTTCAATAAATAAATGCAGAAGTTATTTGTTTGATTGCAGCGAAGCTAGAATATTTTGATCTATGGGTGCTGTCGCACAAGCCGTTAGTGTGGCCAATAGAATTACAAATAAAGCGCTACAAATTGTTTTCTGACTCATCATTATCTTTATCTACAAGATCGCGAGCGACCTCTGGTGAAGCTAGCAGGTCTCCGATCTTGCCGGCTTCCGCGTAGGAATCATCGGACAAGAACCGTAGCTGCGGTGTATATCTCATGTCGATCTCTCTGCCGAGTCGACCTCTGAGAAACCCTTTAGCACGATTTAATCCGTCTACGATACTTTTTTGTTCATTTTTGTCACCGCCCAATGGAGCAACATAGCAGGTCGCATGTTGCAAGTCAGGTGACATTCTTACTTCTGAAACAGTGATCGAAACGTCTGATAGAGCGGGGTCATTGAACTGCTCGCGCACTAAAATATCTACTAAAGCATGTCGAATAAGTTCGCCTGCACGGAGCTGACGTTGTGTAGGTCCTTTAGCGGATGAAAATCTACGTTTAGGCATAAAAGGACCTTTCCAGTGGTTAGCGGGTCGAGCTCTATATCACAAAAAGGGATTTGATACATAAGCACGAACATTAAATATCCGAATGCAGTCTAAGCTTCGGTTGAAAAGGGGGGAGGTCGCAACGCAGATATTTTATTTGCGGCATCTAGCATGTTTTGGTGACTTTCAAACCAATCGACAGGAATGAAAAAGTCATTTGCCCCTTTTACGATAAATGCGATGTAGTGTTTTGTTGTTCGAATGTCCACTATTGATGGCCATCCTATTTTAGTCTCAACGGATGCACGCTGAACGAATATGCCTGAATTATCTATACGATAATGGGTCTGTTCCGTTGTTTCACTTTTTCGTTCGGCCTTGTCCCTTTGAGCGAGGCGGCTGAATGTAAGAAACCAGAATAAGCCAGCAATAGCAGCACAAATTAAAGATAAGATATAAGCTGTTTGCGGTGGTAAGTTTTGCTGATTGAAAAATGTTTCGAACATGTTCATTGCGGATGCAGAAATAACGGGTGCAACCAATCCAGCATAATAGATAGTCGTTGGTCCAAATCCGCCATGTCGGCGAGAATTGATAAATTTTTTCAGGCGTTTAGCTGATAAGTATCCAGAAACAGAAAGATTATCTTTGTAGGCGAGATCTTCACCTGTTGCATGCTCGGGGCGATAGGGGAGTTCTGTCTCAGGCATCAAGGATCTCATATTTGAACATTTGTTGTTCTGGATACTAAGGTAAGAGCCTAAAGATTTCGTTTGGATCCAATGTTTACATTTTCATATTCACATCAATAAAAAAGGCCGCTGACAAACACTGTAGCGACCTTTTGAATTTGTTCTTTCTAGAAGAGTTTAATCTAGCGAACGCTCGATCATCTCTACTTCGAAACATTCGATCACATCGTCTGGTTTCAAGTCCTGATAACCAACAAAGCCCATACCACATTCCATACCGGATTGTACTTCGGATACTTCGTCTTTAAAGCGTTTTAGTGTTGAAAGTTCACCATCGTGAATAACAATGTCTTCACGTAGCAAGCGTACACCACACCCACGCTTCACGACACCTTCAGTAATAAGACACCCAGCAACTTTACCAAGTTTCGAGATGTTGAATACTTGAAGAACTTTTGCGTAACCAATGAATGTTTCGCGGCGTTCTGGAGCCAACATACCAGAGAGCGTTGCTTTCACATCATCGATCAATTGATAGATGATTGAGTAATAACGAATTTCAACACCTTCTTTTTCGGCAAGTGCAAGCGCTTGTTTGTTTGCGCGAACATTAAAGGCAATGATCGGAGCTTGTGAAGCTTTTGCGAGAAGGATATCGCTTTCGGAAATACCACCCACAGCACCGTAAACAACACGGGCTTTCACTTCTTCAGTAGAAAGCGTGTCGAGCGAGTGCGTGATAGCCTCAATAGTACCTTGTACATCGGCTTTCACTACAAGCTGTGCTTCTTTGGCTTGTTCCGTAACAGTTCCATCTTTCAAGCGAGCCAACATGTGTTCCAGAGATGCACGAGCACCCGGAGCTGATGCAGCTTTGTCTTTCTGGCGACGTTGACGGTATTCAGTAATCTCACGTGCGCGAGCTTCACTATCTACAACAACGAATTGGTCACCCGGTGAAGGTGGGCCATCAAGACCAAGAACCTCAGCAGGAACTGTTGGGCCTGCTTCTTTCATTTGTTGTCCGCGTTCATTTACAAGAGCACGGATTTTACCCCACTGACCGCCTGCAACAACAATGTCTCCGCGTTTCAGTGTACCACGTTGAACAATAACTGTTGCGACAGGACCGCGACCTTTATCCAATTTGGATTCGATCACAATACCGTCTGCTTCACGGTCTGGGTTGGCTTTAAGTTCAAGAATTTCAGCCTGCATAGAGATAGCTTCAGTAAGCTCATCTAGACCTGTTTTCTTGAGCGCAGATACGTTGATCGCCTGTACATCACCACCCATAGCTTCAACTTGCACATCGTGCTGAAGCAATTCTGTGAGGACTTTCATTGGATCTACATCAGGCTTATCACATTTGTTTACTGCGATAATCATCGGCGCTTCAGCAGCTTTCGCGTGCTTAATAGCTTCGATTGTTTGAGGCATAACACCATCATCAGCAGCAACAACGACAACCACAATGTCAGTTACGTTTGCACCACGCGCACGCATTGCTGAGAATGCAGCGTGACCTGGAGTATCAAGGAACGCAATCTTTTGACCAGACTTCAGTTTTACCTGATACGCACCGATGTGCTGTGTAATTCCGCCTGCTTCACCGCCAACAACATCAGTTTGACGTAGTGCATCAAGCAGGGATGTCTTACCGTGGTCAACGTGACCCATAATCGTAACGACTGGTGGACGGTCTTTTAGGTCCGCTGCATCATCTTCAGCACCTTCAAGACCAATCTCAACATCAGATTCAGAAACACGTTTGATTGTGTGACCAAATTCTTCAACGATCAATTCAGCTGTGTCGACATCCAAAGTATCAATACCGCGGATCATCTCACCTTGCTGCATCATGAACTTCACAACGTCAGCAACACGCTCTTTCATCCGGTTGGCAAGTTCTTGGACAGTAATTGTTTCTGGAACAACGACCTCGCGAGATTGCTTTTCAACCTCTTTCTTGCCCATTGCTTGACGGCGTTCACGCTCTTTTTGTTTGGCACGGTTGTATGATGCCAATGAACGTTGACGATCTTCATCCTCACCAAGAGCAGCTGTGATCGTAAGCTTACCTTGACGGCGCTTAGGTTGGCCACGACGAGATGACGGCGCTTGCTTGTTGCGATCTGGCTGTTCTTCAGCAGCTGGGCGTGCCTTTTTGATGCGTCCACCCAATTCTGAAAGAGAATCTGGCTCTGGAGGCGGGCCTTCAGCTTGGATCTCTTTAGGTTTCGAGCTTGGTTTATCCGGCTTAGTAATGCGGCGCTCACGTTTTGGATTAGGCGCGGCCGTACGTTTAGCCATTTCTGCATCTTTAGCAGCCGACTTTTTATCAGCGGCAGCTTGTTTTGCAGCTTCAGCAGCAGCTTGCTTAGCTTCGATGTCAGCCTGTTTCTTGGCGACTTCTTCGGCTTTACGGCGTTCGTCCGCTTCAACGCGTTCTTTTGCCTGAGCTTCCAACGATTTTGCTTTTTCAGCACGTTGGCGTTGCGCTGTTTCCAAAGCGTCGCGTTCAGCTTTGCGTTTTTCTTCAGCAGCTTTACGTTGTGCCAAAGCAGTTTGACGTGCTCTTAGCTCTTCTTCAGAAAGGCCTAATTTCTTGGCAGCAGCTGCAGCAGCGGAAACGGGTTTTCCACCTTTGGAATTGTGTGCGCCTCCCGGACGATTAGACTTATTCGGGACAACAACCCTTTTTTTCTTCTTCGTCTCAACAACAACTTGTTTTGAGCGTCCGTGAGAAAAGCTTTGTTTTACGGTACCACCACCTGAACCACCGGCAACAGAGAGGGGTTTACGACCAGAAGGCTTTCCGTTCGCTTTAGGGTTATTATTGTTCTGCGCGTCTTTAGTGTCGCTCATGCAAGTTCTTCACGTTGTGGCCGGTTCGACAATCGATGCAGCCTTAAAAATTCAAATTAGCCCGCCAATGACATCCAGTCTGACGGACGCAATGGGCGAAAACCGCCCAATCGCTTAACCTCGGTGATCCAATTATGGGAGGATCGCCCCCGTTTTACGATAGCGTGTATCACACGCTCACGGCCTAAGGCCATGCCTAATTCTTCAGAAGTGAAACATCCGATGATAATCGGTTGCTCTGAAGGCTCGTCATCGCCGAATATTGCTTTGGCTAGTGACAAAATTTTCTTGCGGCCATCGCTAGCGCCATCTTGCGCTTCAATCAAGCATGAAGGTTCATCTAAACGAATTTCTTCTCTGACTTGTTCAAAGCCTAGGATAATGTCTCCAGCGCGTTTTGCGAACCCCAAAAGATCAAGACATCGACGAAATAACAATTTGTGTGTCTGTTCGGTCAATGATTGATCGACTTGGACCTGCTTTTTGAAAGCTCTCGAAAAAGCTTTCTTTGAAATCGCCAAATCTATCGATTGTGATGTGGCTTCTACCCAAGCGCCTCGCCCCGGAAGGGAGGAGGCGACATCTGGTGTAACCTGACCATCAGGAGATATCGCAAATCTGACCATAGCAGATTGCGGCATGTTATTGCCAGTGGCAATACAACGTCGTTCAGGATCGCTTGGTCCGCGACCTTTTTTCTTCGGCGGACCAGTATCAATCTCTACAATGTCTGCGCCAGACTTCTCGTCTGGAATGACATCATTCGTCTGTTTCCGGGGCAGGTTCTGAGTCATCAGATGTGCCCTCCAGGTCAACGAATGCAGCTTCAGCTGCTTCTAAGTTATCGAGTTCACCCTCGAATTCGGCTTCTGCAGCTTCAAGTTCAGCGGCGCGTTTAGCGAGCTCTTCTTCAAGTACTTCTGCTTCGACCCAACCGGCAAGAACACGAGCGCGCAGGATGAATAGCTCGGCACCATCACGCGTCATCTCACCTTTTGGCAAAATCCCAGGCTGCCAACGAGACTTGCCTTTTGCGTCTGGTTCTTTCCAACCTACAAGATCGTCTGGAACCAATCCGGCTAAGTCATCAATTGTTTTGATGCCTTCATCCCCGAAACGAACAGACATTTGAGGTGTCACACCATCCATAAAGGCGACATCGTCCGTTACGCCAAGATCTTTACGTTTCTTGTCGAGTGCGGCTGCCAATAGGTCTAGATATTCACGAGCACGTGTTTGAAGCTCTGTTGCGACTGCTTCGTCAAATCCATCGATAGAAGCAAAGTCTTCAATGTCGACATAAGCGATTTCTTCAATAGTCTCAAAACCTTCAGAAGCAAGCAGCTGAGCCAGCATTTCATCAGCATCAAGTGCGCGCATAAACAATGCAGTACGTTCTTGGAATTCTTTCTGACGACGCTCGGAGTCTTGTGCTTCTGTTGTTAGATCAATTTGCCAGCCCGTTAATTGAGAAGCTAGACGAACATTTTGACCACGACGACCAATTGCTAGTGGGAATTGGCTTTCCTCTACAACAACTTCAACGCGCTCTTCATCTTCATCCACAACAACCTTAGAAACTTCGGCAGGTTGAAGTGCGTTCACAATAAATGTGGCTTCATCCTCAGACCAAGGAATGATGTCGATTTTTTCGCCTTGAAGTTCGGATACAACTGCTTGCACACGTGCACCACGCATACCCACACATGCACCAACTGGATCAACAGAGGCATCGTTTGATAGAACACCGATTTTGGCGCGTGAACCTGGGTCACGAGAACAGGCTTTGATTTCGATAACGCCTTCATATACTTCAGGCACTTCTTGCGAAAATAGTGCAACCATGAATGACGGGTGCGCGCGAGATAGAAATAGTTGAGGCCCTTTTTGTTCACGTGACACTTTATAAAGTATCGCACGAACACGATCACCAGCATTTAGGTTTTCGCGAGGTAGGCCGTCATTACGGCGAATAATACCTTCACCACGTCCAAGGTCTACAATGATATTGCCGTGCTCAACACGCTTCACAATACCATTTATGATTTGGCCTTCTTTGTCCTTAAATTCTTCAAACTGACGTTCGCGCTCAGCATCTCTCACCTTACCAGTGATAACTTGTTTAGCTGTTTGGGCAGCGACACGGCCAAATTCGAAAGGTGGAAGAACTTCCCGAAATTCGGTTCCGATTTCGGCTTCTGAGTCCATTGCGCGACCTTCATCAAGTGTCAAATGGTGCGCAGGGTCTTCAACTTCTTCAACAACAGTTTGTACACGTACGATTGTTGTTTCACCTGTTTTGGGGTCAATCGTAACGCGAATATCGTGCTCTTGTCCGTAACGAGAACGGGCAGCTTTCTGAATAGCTTCCGCCATTGCATCCAAAACGATCAGTTTGTCGATCTGTTTTTCGGCTGCCAATGTGTTCGCAATTGCCAGGATTTCCAGCTTGTTTGCTGAAACGCCGATGGTGCTCATCAGTCATCCTCTCTTTGTGCTGCTTCATCGTCAGAATTGTCGATGTTCGCTTTGTTGTTGTTTTCTTCGTTTTCTAACTCATCAAATTGATCATCATCAACTTCAGGAGCTTGTCCACGTGATAATGCTTCTTCAATGAGGCGGTCAGTCATAACCAATGAAGCTTTGACCATCTCTGTTACTGCGATTTCTGCTTGGGATCCATCTTTTAGATCCATAGAGACAACGCCATTTGTTTCTTCTGTGATTGTACCATGAAAACGTCTGCGGCCATCTTTTGGAACACCGATTTCGACGCGGGCTTCGTGGGACACCCAATTAGCAAAGTCGCCTTCACGCGTAAGGGGGCGATCAATACCAGGAGAAGATACCTCCAGATTATACTCTGAAGGGATTGGATCTTCAACATCAAGAACAGGACCGATAGCGCGGGAAAGTTTGGCGCAATCTTCAACATCCATTGTGCCATCAGGCTTTTCCGCCATTATTTGCAGTATAGGCGTGTTGGCACCCATCATGCGCACACGCACAATGTCCAGTCCCAAGCTGTCGGCTTCGGGCTGAATAATATCTAGAATACGTTTTTCTATTTCAGATATAGCGCGCAATGGAAATCCAATGAATGTAGTTCAAGTTGGTAACTGGAACGAAAAGCGGCGGCCCAGATAGTCTGAGCCGCCGCTGTTTAATTTCAGCAATTGAGAGCCTGTATATTCCATAATTGCTTTACTGTCGAGTAGGGCTGGAGAGAAATCTAAATTGGATTGCAGATGTTGAAGTATTTAAGTGGAATACTCGATATTTACTTTGATTTACTTCTTAAAACAGTCTCGTAATTCGTAAAGGTAAATATATAGCCACCTTTTGTTAACCTTGTTCTTGTATGAATGAAGAAAACTAAAAAGACATATAGAGGTTGGCTGGGACAATGAGTGGTAAAAGCTCAACAATAAATGGTTTGGAGGTTTTGGAGTTTGTAGCTCCTAAAAGAGACCCCAAAAATCAAGAAGTACTCATTTTTTCTTTGAACAGAGACATGGTACGAATGCAAAAGGATATGTTGCGCTCAACGGGCGTTAGAAAGATATCCTATGCGCACAATCTAGATGATTTTAAAGTTCTTATTTACACTCGATCTTTTGGAACAATATTGATCAATGAGGATGTGAATCTTGATCCAGAGAAGATGATTGCGATGATCAGGGATTACAAGCAGTCAGTTGATCCTTTTGCGCAAGTTATTTTTATTACATCTACATGCACAGAAGCGCTTGTGAAGCTTACTATACGAACAGGGTATGATTCCATTTTAAGATTACCATTATCAAAAGCGCGTCTGTGGAAAACCATTGAACAAATTTGCCAAACGGAGCGCAATTTCGTGCGGATTGGGCAATATTTTGGGCCTGATCGTCGCAAAGACAAGGCGCAACGCGTGGGTGCGGCGGAAGAACGTCGCAGGACCGAATTACAAAATGGCAATCGACTAAATCGAACAGGTTGAATGTTGTGAGTGGAATGCCGAAAAATGCAACATTTTCAGGTGATTTCGAAATAACGTAAACAAATCGACACGATATATTAACACTATCTGGGCAGCGTTGTTCAACGTCCGATGAATTGAGGGAGGGGCCAGTGATAGAAAAATTTGATGCTCCTATGAGAGATCCGAAAGACCAACAAGTTCTCATTTATAGTGAGAATATAGAATTGGTCCGTATGCAGCGTGATATGCTGAAATCCTATCGGGTGAGAGAGATATTGGCGGCTAATAGTCCTGAAGAATTGATGGATATTTCTTCAACGCATGCATTGGGCACAATATTGGTGAATGCCAATAGTCAGGTCGATCCAAGAAAAATTATTGCAGCACTAAGAAATCATGAAAAGGTGAGAGACCCTTTTGCGCAGATATTTTTTGTGACGGGTAGTAGTTCAGCTCAACTGATAAACATGATTATCCGATCAGGATATGATGGGATATTGTGTCTTCCTTTCTCACGCGCGCGTTTATGGAAAACGATAGAACGTATGAGTCAGACTCGACGAAAATTTGTCAGAGTTGGGGAGTATTTTGGTCCCGATCGTCGAGCCGCTCAATCGGTAAAGCGCCCAGTGACGGAAGAGCGTCGCAAGGAAGAGCTTTTGAAGAAAACTGGGCTGGCTAGCAAAGAGGCGAGTTAGACTTTTACAAAGTCCAAAAACACAGGCTTACAGTCGCCTAATCCCTTCATTTGATAACGTGTTGTGATGTGATCTTCAGGTGGAATACGCCAATCATCTGCTTGGTTGGCGGTCCATTCAAAATCATCAGACGCTTCAAACTTTTCTAACGCCCAATCGGCGTAGTTTGCCCAATCGGTTGCAAATCGAACTTGCCCGCCCTTTTTTAGAACACGGGCGAGGGTTTGCAAAAACTCAACCTGAATTAAACGACGCTTATGGTGCTTTGCCTTGTGCCAAGGATCGGGAAACATAATGAAGACGCGGTCCAGGCTGTTGTCGGATAGTGCGTCTAGAATATCCCGTGCGTCATCTGCGTGCAGGCGGATATTTTTGATTTTGTTTTCCCAGATTTGCGTTACCGCTTTTGCGACACCTTCAAGGAATGGTTCGCAGCCGATAATGCCAAAGTCAGGGTGTTTTTGTGCCTGACCGATTAGATGCTCCGCGCCTCCAAAACCAATTTCGAACCAAACTTCACGCGGTGAATGGGTAAATAATGTATCAGGTGCAAGATTGGCTTTGTGGTCTTTGGTATCAATGGCGTATTTGGGAAGCTCTTCATCCATCAGTTTTTGCTGACGTGCTGAAAGAGGGCGGCCTCCAGTTCGACCAAAAGTACGCAATGGACCAAATTCAGATCCATTGCTTTTCTTGTGTTTGTCTTCGCCAGTCATTGTTGTGCGTGATACCTGTCTTCTCGAATGTAGAAGAAGGGTTCTATGCTAGACTTTTCAGAGAGTCGACCAAATCCGTCTTTTCCCATGAAAAACCGCCATCAGCTTCAGGTTCGCGGCCAAAATGACCGTATGCAGCAGTGCGGGCATAGATTGGCTTATTTAAACCGAGGTGTGTGCGGATGCCGCGCGGGGATAAATCCATCAAATCTGGAATAGCAGTTTCGATTTTGGTTTCGTCGATTTTTGCTGTTCCATCTGTGTTGATGAATATTGATAGCGGTTTAGCGACACCAATGGCGTAGGAAAGTTGAATTGTACAACGGTCAGCCAAGCCTGCAGCTACGATGTTTTTAGCCAAGTAGCGACTTGCATAAGCAGCAGAACGATCAACCTTGGTTGGGTCCTTACCGGAGAATGCTCCACCACCATGAGGGGCGGCACCACCATATGTATCAACGATGATTTTGCGACCTGTCAAACCAGCATCGCCATCTGGCCCGCCAATAACAAAGTTACCAGTTGGGTTCACATAAAATTCTTCTTCCGGTGGGAACCAGCCATCTGGGAGAACGTCTTGTACAACAGGACGAACCATTTCTCGGATATCTGCGGGTGTGAAACCGTATTTATGTTGAGTCGAAACAACGACTGAAGAAACACCAACAGGACGACCGTTTTCATAGCGAAGGCTTACCTGTGATTTTGCATCTGGTTCAAATTCTGGCTGTGCACCTGATTTGCGAAGATTAGCCATGTTTTTGAGGATTTTGTGAGAATAAACGATCGGTGCAGGCATTAGTTCTGGTGTTTCGTTTGTGGCATAACCAAACATGATGCCTTGGTCACCAGCACCTTCTTCTTTAAAATCACCTGTTCCTTCATCGACGCCCATTGCGATGTCAGTGGATTGGCCATGAAGGCGATTGATCAGCTCTGCTGTTTTCCAGTGGAAACCTTTTTGGTGGTATCCAATGTCGCGAACGGCATTGCGAGCAGCTTTTTCGATCTCCTCTAGTGACGGCATTAAATCATCAGCTATGCGCATTTCACCAGCTAGAACGATCAAGTTTGTCGTTGTGAGGGTTTCACAGGCAACGCGCGCTTCAGGGTCGCGGCTAAGAAATAAATCAACAATAGAATCTGAGATGCGATCTGAAACTTTATCCGGATGTCCTTCAGATACACTCTCGCTTGTGAAGAAGTAATTCGATTTCACTGGATCATCCTTTGCTGACTTCAACATATAAAGATACCTTTATATGATATTGGGTGTGAATTTAAAAGGCCAGAACTCAAGATATCTTCGAAAAATAAAAAAAGCCTTCAATCTGAATTTGATTGAAGGCTTTTAGAACAATTAGATTTTAATTCAGATCAGACCTTGGAAAAAATCACAGAGCCGTTTGTTCCACCAAATCCAAATGAATTAGACATAACCATTTTTAGTGCAGCTTCGCGGGCTTCACGAACAATGTTCATGCCGGCAGCGGCTGGGTCTAGATTTTTGATATTGATTGATGGTGCAACAAAATTCTCTTTCATCATAATAAGAGAATAAATGGCTTCATTTACACCTGCTGCTCCCATAGCGTGACCAGTCATAGATTTTGTACCTGAAATCATCGGTTGGTCTTCGGCTTTGTTGCCGAAAAGTTGGCGTACACTATCAAGTTCAATCATATCGCCCACAGGTGTCGCTGTTGCATGTGGGTTCAAGTAATCTGGTTTTGCATCAACTGTTGAAAGAGCTTGTTGCATTGCGCGTAAACCGCCTTCACCTGATGGGGCCACCATGTCGTGTCCATCGGATGTTGCACCATAACCGGAGACTTCGCCGTAAATTGTCGCGCCGCGGGCCTTGGCGTGTTCATATTCTTCCAAAACAAGAATACCAGCACCACCTGAAATCACAAACCCATCACGGCTTTCATCAAATGCGCGGGATGCTTCGGTAGGGGTGTCATTGTACTTAGAAGACATTGCGCCCATTGCATCAAAGAGGGCAGAGAAGCTCCATTCAACTTCATCTCCACCACCAGCAAACATGACGTCTTGTTTACCCCATTGGATTTGTTCGGCTGCTGCGCCGATGCAGTGGAGTGATGTCGTACATGCTGAGGATATTGAGTAGTTCACACCCAATATTTTAAACATTGTGGATAGTGCTGCTGAAGCTGTAGAACACATAGCTTTAGGTACAGCAAAAGGCCCGATACGTTTGATGCCTTTTTCGCGCGCAACATCGGCTGCTTCTACGATGGCGCGCGTTGAGGGGCCGCCTGTACCAACGATCAAACCTGTTCTTGGGTTTGATACGAGTTCTTCGGGTAGGCCGCAATCTTCGAGTGCTTGTTCCATTGCCATGTAACAATAACCTGAACCATCGCCCATAAAGCGCATGGCGCGTTTCTCAATATTGTCTTTAGGAACAGCTTTAGGTTTTCCAACAAGATGACAGCGAAACCCGCGATCGGCATAATCTTGGCTGAAAGTAATACCGGATTTACCGTTTTTCAGACTTTCAGTGACTTCTTTGATGTTATCACCAATTGAAGAAACGATGCCCATTCCTGTGACAACGACGCGACGAAGACCAGTTGCACTCATGTGTGCCTACCTTTTTGTTCGGGCGCGCCGCCTAACGGGCGCTGCCTCAATTATTATATATAGAGCTTAGGCTTCAGGTTTAAATAACCCGACCTTTAAGTCTTTTGCTTGATAAATTTTTTCATCATCTGCAAAGACAAGCCCATCAGCGATCCCCATAACCAAGCGTCCACGAATCGCACGTTTAATGCTGATTTCGTATCGTACTTTTTTGATATCGTTTGTCACCTGTCCCGTGAATTTTACATCACCAACTCCAAGTGCGCGACCTTTACCGGGAGATCCAGACCACCCTAGCCAAAAACCAACAAGTTGCCACATTGCGTCCAAGCCAAGACAGCCAGGCATAACCGGGTCCCCTGGGAAGTGACATTGGAAGAACCATAGGTCAGGGTTCACATCTAGTTCAGCAACCAATTTACCTTTTCCATACTCACCGTTTTCTTGATCGATTTGAACAATACGGTCGAGCATAAGCATTGGTGGGGCGGGGAGTTGAGCATTCCCTGGTCCGAATAAATTGCCTTCACTCGATTTTATGAGGTCCTCATAAGAATATGAAGCTTGTGATTGGTGATAGTCAGCTGGGCTGGACATTATATGGCCTTCTCCAAAATAGAATTATCATGCTGTGATGATACATTTTGAAGATGAGTTAGCACGATGAATCAGAAGGGCAAACCCCTCAGTGCGCTGATATAGGGCATGAAGTGATTAGGATTTACCCTAAATCGTCTACGCCCCAGATAGAATTGCGGCTTGTCCAACCACGTTTTCCATCAATATCGACACGACACCAATCACCTTCACATTCCGCGATGTCTGCAACGACACCCATTTCTGCTTCCGCGACTGCGCGAGTGCTTGTGTCGGGCTTTTGGAAAATCGTAATTTGATCTGAGGTGATACCCGTGCGGCGAGCACCAAGCATGCGTTGGTGTACCCAGACTTCGTCTCCCTGAGGATCGCGGATTTTTCGCCAGTATTTAGATTCCTTGATCACAAGAACGGGCAGACCACTTCTCTGATATTCCCATTTAATAGGATATTCTAATCCTGGGCCCACGCGACCATTCACTTCGTTATACTTCAAACTGGCATAACGAGGGACGGGCATGCTTGAAAATTTGGAAATACGTCGGTTCTGATCATGATGGACAAATGGTGTTAAACTTGCAGGTTCAACACTGAAATTTTCTTGGGCAGAAGCCGTTCCATAATGAGAGGAACCCAATGCGCACAGCGAAAGGGTTAAAAAGACGACATAGCGTCGAAAATGAGCATTTTGACTCGTATACATAAACATGACCATCATTTAATGATAAGTCACAATGTCGTGGCATGATGAATGGCTTGTTAACTCAATTTTTCAAATTTTCTCTACCATGGGATTTAATTCAAAATTTGGTATTTTTACGCAGATTTGTTATCAGCTCACATAAAAATATAACAATAACGGAGATACGGGATGTCAGGGGACAAGGTAAAAATTGTCATTTCTCGCAAGCTGCCTAAGCCTATAGAGCAGAGAATGGGCGAGTTGTTTGACGCTGAGTTGAACACTAATGACGAACCATTTTCTGAAAATCGACTCGCAGATGCGTTGGGACGCGCAGATGTCTTGGTTTCGACGGTGACCGATAATTTATCCGCTGAATTGATCGCAAAAGCTGGCAAGCAATTGAAGATGATCGCTCAATTTGGGGCGGGCGTGGATAATATCGATGTGAAAGCAGCTGCTGAAAAAGGTATTGTCGTCACGAACACACCGGGTGTTTTAACGGAAGACACAGCCGATATGACCATGGCGTTGATTTTGGCTCTGCCACGTCGCATGGTTCAAGGTGTGGATGCTTTAAGGGCGGGAGAGTTTAAAGGCTGGTCTCCAACCTATATGCTTGGCCACCGCATATTCGGTAAACGCATCGGTATAATCGGAATGGGGCGTATAGGTCAGGCCGTAGCGCGACGTGCGAGAGCGTTTGGTTTGGAAGTACACTATCATAATCGTAATCGAGTTTCGCCAGCGATTGAAGCGCAGTTTGCGACAACATACTGGGAAAGTCTTGATCAGATGATTTCCCGCATGGATATCATTTCGGTAAATTGTCCGGCGACACCTGCGACCTACCATCTCCTGCATGAGCGTAGATTAAAGCTGCTTCAACCTCATGCATATATCGTCAATACGTCACGCGGTGAGGTTATAGATGAAGAAGCGCTGATTAATGCTCTTGAGGCAGGGCAGATAGCTGGGGCTGGTCTTGATGTATTTGAGAATGAGCCGGAGATAAATCCAAGATTGCTTGCTTTAAAGAACGTTGTTCTTCTTCCTCATATGGGATCAGCTACTGTGGAAGCGCGCACTGAAATGGGTGAAAAAGTCATTATTAATATTAAGAATTTTCTGGATGGGCATATGGTGCCTGATCGCGTTATTCCAGAACTTATTTAAGATTAAAAAATATAACAATTTGAACCCCAAATACCCGATTAAGCGTATTTGGGGTTTTCTTTTTGCCTGTCGCTAGAATTGTGTTCGGAAAATGTAGAAATTTATAAACTTTCTGTAATATTTGCCGTAGCATTAACAAAATTTAAGGATTATAATGAGAGATCTCAAATCAGATTAGTATTGCGTGTTCAGGGGATTTTCAGAGATGAAAATCAAATTATTATCTCTTAGCTTATTGGCGGTCATCGGCCTTGGTGCTTGTGAAACGACTGAAGGCTATCGCAAACAATTAACTCAGTATCAGGGACAAACTACTCAGGAGTTAATTCAGGAGTGGGGAAAGCCAGATACTGTTAATCGCCTTGAAGATGGAAGAGAGATCTGGATTTATAAGGCCTCTAAAGATCTTCCGCGCGGCGGGTATTTTGATCATCGCTATTATCGCACATCAGCAAAGTTTGAAAACCAAGACGGGAAGGTCGAAACACGACGTTTCATTGAATCTCGCAAAGTTTGGGTTCCGCGTTATACATTGAAATCTGTCTGCAACACACAATTCATTGTTCACCACGATAACGTTGTTGAAGAGTTTTCTTTTCGTGGAAACGGCTGCCTTGCTAGTGAGTGGGGCATTTAATCAACTGGAGTTTGCGTAACCTCAGTTTCTTGGCTGATTGCTCGATTGGTTTCTAAGCTTTTGTCCGTATTTTGAGACAAAGCTAGCTTGGTATCAGTTAAAAAATACAGCACATCATTCAGTGAACGTTTCGGGCTTTCTATGTGTAGGAAATGTCCCAACATTTCATAGGTTATCATAGTTGATTGCGGCGTGTTTTTGTTGAGTTGAACTGAAAAACGCGCAGGTGATATATTGTCTCTATCTCCGCGTAAAATCAGAATTGGCTTATTTAATTTGTATGTCGGCTGCATATCAGTTGCGAGTGTTCTCGATTGAAGCTCCAGTCCGCGTCGATGGCCTTTGATGCGGGCAAATTCACTTAGACTGTCTATCAACTTTTGTCTCTCGGCATGATCATTTGCAAAGCCTCGATCAATTTTGACGTTGATAAATGGTTTTAGATCAATCCATTTAAGGAGGGGGGACAAAAGCGGATATCGACGAAATTCCCGCAAAAGTGGATCAAAGGATGCTTCTTCTACACTTTGAGACCAACCATTTGGCCCAATAAGAATAACAGCTTCAATTTTTTCTGGATATGCAGCTGTGTAATCAAGGCTCATTTTCCCACCTAGGCCTGATCCTCCAATTGCGAAGCGCTCCAGCTCAAATTTTTCGACGAAGCTGGACAAAAATTCCAAATGACCCTGAGATTTGTGAATATAGGAAAGTGAATTTGTTGTGAGACCATGTGACGGCAGATCAATTGCGATTATCCGATATCTGCCGCGTATTTCATTTATCCAAGGCCGCCATTCAAATGCGGAACTGGCAAAATCATGCAATAGAAGAAGAGTGCCACTTCCATCGATTGGTCCTGAATCCAAATAATGAACGGTACTACCGTCTTCAAATTCAATAAATTTTGAGGCTGAGACGGCGTATTTCTGTTTTAATTTTTCATGGGGAATATTGGGACGTAGCAATGTCGCCCCAGCGGCTATGATGATCACGCATATGAAACCACATATGCTGAGTAAAATTCGCCCCATATAGATTTTCTCCGACCAGTTTCAATTTCTGATGACGAAGCAGTTCTCTATCTAGAATAGTCGAGATGTGAGAGGGCAGCAAGCAAAACTCGCTCAATAGGAGAATTTGAATTTAATTTGAACTGCAGCAGGGGCAGGCTGGGTCAACAGGAAGTTTGATGTTTCTGCTATCACCTGAAAGAGCATCATATATCCATAAGCGACCGGCCATGGATTGACCGGCATTGGTGATTTCCTTGACAGTTTCCATGGCCATACGTGCGCCGATAATGCCTGTGAGAGGCCCGATCACGCCAATTTCTGCACAGCTCACCTCTGTTTCGGGTAATTGAGGTGTGAGGCAGCGATAGCAAGGCAGCTTATCTTGTGCATCTTCGTTTTTTGGTCGACCAGATTTAAAGACTGAGACTTGGCCGGTCCATCTTCCCACAGCGCCAGATATGAGAGTGCGATTGTTTTCGTGGCAGAACTGGTTGACGTCAAAGCGTGTTTGAAAGCTGTCAGACCCGTCGAGTATAAAATCGGCATCGCCAATGCATTCTGCCGCATTTTCCGGAGCGAATCTGTGATTGACCGCACTGACTTTACAATCTGGGTTGAGAGAAGTGAGCCGTTTTTCTCCGCATTGCACTTTGGATAACCCCACTTCTTCAGAAGAAAACAATATCTGTCTTTGAAGGTTGGAAAGTGACACATCATCATCATCTATCAATCGAATAGAACCAACACCTGCGGCGGCCAGATACAGCGCAGCGGGACCGCCTAATCCACCAGCACCAATCATTGCGACTTTCGCACCAAGTAGTTTTTGCTGTCCTGGTCCGCCAATTTCTTTCAGCATGATGTGGCGTGCGTAACGCTGGATTTGTTCTGGAGAGAGATTCATGCTTTGTACCTAGCTGATTTTATGCGAATCGACCTTGCTTTTTAGTTGGCAAGTGTCGCAAACATGCTGTCTTTTACCAGTTCAAGCGTTTGAAGGAAGCCTTCATTTGGTCATTTATGTGAACCCAGACAAGGATAGTGAGTCCGCAACTTACGATCCACTGCTCAAGGAGATATTGCTCGGCAATCGCAATCTCTTCCTGACGGGGCGCGCGGGTACGGGTAAAACGACCATGCTAAAACGTATTTTGCGAACGACTGGAAATAAATCAGTTGTGCTTGCGCCAACAGGATTGGCGGCGGTGAATGCGGGTGGGCAGACCATACATTCATTTTTCAAGTTTCCACCGCGATTACTTGATCCGGCGGATGTAAAGAAAATGCGCAATCAGCGTCTGGTCAAAACGATGGAAACGCTCGTTGTTGATGAGATTTCCATGGTGCGCTCAGATATGCTGCAAACCATGTCGGATATGTTGCGCCTTAATCGAAATGACAAACGCCCATTTGGGGGAGTGAGAGTTATTCTGTCGGGTGATCTTCACCAATTGCCACCCGTTGTAGAAAATGAAGTTGAACCCATTCTGCATGATCGATTTGGTGGGCCTTGGTTTTTCTTATCTCAAGCTTTCAAGGATGCTCAGTTTCAATTAGCGGCCTTAAAACACGTGTTTCGTCAGGAGGATGAGCGGTTTTTAAACATCCTCAACGCTCTAAGGAATGGCCGCTTAGGACCTGAAGAGCAAAAATCACTGGGTGAACGCGTGTCCAAGCGCTCGCCAGCTGAGGCGTCAGAAACACATATTGTGCTTACACCCAATAATGCTGCGGCATGGCGGATAAACCAACAGCGGCTGGATGAACTTCCCGGTACACCAACAAGCTATGAAGGTGTGAGCGATGGTCAGTTTGATGAGCGCTCTTTCCCAACTGATGCATTCCTTGATCTTAAAGTTGGTGCGCGTGTTATGCTCATCAAGAATGATCCAGAGGGCAGGTGGGTCAATGGATCAATCGGCACAATTGAAGCGCTGGGTGAAACTTCTGTTTTTGTGAAAATAGATGGCGAGACCTATCGTATCGCGCCTCAGGCCTGGGAAAAGTATCGCTATGATTTCGACTCTGATAAAAAGTCCGTCAGCCGTACAGTTGTAGGATCTTTCAAACAACTTCCATTGCGCTTGGCCTATGCGGTGACCATTCACAAATCCCAAGGCATGACACTGGATAACGTTTATATCGATTTTGATAATGGTATGTTTGCGCATGGTCAGGCTTATGTTGCGTTTTCCCGCTGTCGCACATTGGAGGGGCTTGAATTGTCCCGCGAACTACGCCCGCGGGATATAATCATAGACCGCACAGCCTTTGCCTTTGGCGAGCTTAACATCGTCAAGAACACTGATGACTATCTATTTGCCAACATGGCTGGTGAGCAGTTCAAGTTGGAGTAGGGGTGATTTTTTGGGAGGCAAAGATGTTGAAGAATACCAGATAAAGTTTGATGTGCTCTCACGTATCGTTTGGATTATTCATTTTGGAACGCAAAATGTCTCTTTTCTCAACAATCCATGTCTTATATTGGTCGTAGTCAATCCAACCAAAACTCCGACTTTCGTCGTCGGGTTTTTCATCGACCCAATATAATTTGTCATGTACTTCGGAAAAGAACATATATTCAATCTTCGGCATCTCATCCAATTCTTCATCGGTGACAACTTCCAAGTAAAATTCAGAATATTTTTCAAAAAGATCATCATATGAAAATGTACCTGTGAGGAATTGCTGAATCATCAAATACATTTTGTCTTTGTTTTCATTCATACAATTAAGCTCTCATTATTTCATAACAATTCGAATGACCGTGAGACTTGGCCACTAATCACATGACCAAGTACAAACCATAGTGTTCCGCCAGCACAAAAAGTTGCCAGATGTTCCACAAGGTTTGAAGGTAATGAATTTAGGTGAGTTTTTTCTTCTACTCCGTCAGCCTGAAATACTCATCCACATTTTCATAGAACCAGTCCAGTTCACTGGGGTGAAAACCCTGCATGAATTGTACATAGTCGAGCTTGCCTTGGCTCATTTGCGCTTTTTCTTCCTCGGTGTGCGCCAATATTTCTTGGACAAAGCCGGGCTTTTGTTGATCATACTGCATATGGATCATGGCAACGGTAATGACATCGCCAGTCTGCGCCCATTGATCCAATGATTCAAATCCATAATAAATGACTTTCTCTTCCAATCGGGCCATTTGCTCAGGTTTAGTGGATTTAAAATATGTGATCTGCCCCGAGACGGGTTTTAGCGCTTCCGAAGTTGTATTTGCTGGTGCGGATTTGCTTTCTTCATAGGAGGGCAATAAATCAGATTCTAGTAGCTCTGGGAGTAACCCCATGTAGTTGGCGTAATAGTAAATTCGCCCGCCAGCAGCACGTTCTGCTTTTTCTGTGGCTATGGATTCCTCAGTAGGCGCATATGGACCAAGGCCTAAAGCTTTTAATTCTGTATGGACGCGCTCTGAATTGGCTTCTGAACATGAAGAAAAGAAGTTTCTGTCCTCGGCGGTGATGTTGAATATGCCAGGAACTGGCCTGTCTTCTGCTACAAATACATCCAGAATGACGCGATCCGCTTCTGCCAGTGCATCAAGAAAAGCGATTGGAAAACTGGGTTCGAAAACTGCTTTGTTTTCATCATATTGCCAGTATTCCAATTCATCGGCATCTACCTCAAGGCGGGCGCGATAGTTTGCATCAACTTTAGTTCCTTGAAACAATAGACGTACAGGTGTTGCAAAATCTGAAGTGCTTTCCAGCATATGGATGTAAATATCTGGAGAAGCATTGTCGCAGGTCACTTCTATCTGAGGGCCGGATGGGTCTTCTAGGGTGAGGGCCGCTTGAGCAAACGCTGATGGCATGCCCAATAGTAAAACCGAGACGATGGTTCCAGTAAGAGTAGTATTTGACATATCCACCTCCATCTAAGACTGCTGCTGTAGTGAAAGTGTAGGTGAAGTGTAGAAATCTACAAGTAACGCTGAGTAGATTCAAATGTCTATGTTGATGGGCTGCTTAAGTATCATTCTCGGATGGTTTGTCTTTTGTGGTTTCTACCCAATAATCTTGTTCATAGGGATCAGATTCTTCGATTGGTTCTTTGGGAATCGTAAGCGCGATAATTAAAACACTCGAGACAAACCAGAAAAATAAAGCGACCAGTATGTCAGGCGAGATCGCGAAAAAGAAACCTCCCGCGATCGCTATGAATAATATTCTTCGTTTTGTGTTGCCAAACATATTGCGGGGCTAGCGCCCTGTAGACCCGAAACCACCTTCGCCGCGTTCAGTGCTGGAAAGCTCGTTAACTTCTTTCCACACACCTTGAGTGACAGGGGCAACCACCATCTGGGCAATGCGTTCGCCGCGTTTTATCGTAAATGGCTCAGAACCCAGATTGATGAGGATCACTTTCACTTCGCCGCGATAATCAGCGTCAATTGTGCCTGGTGTATTTAGACAGGTGATGCCGTGTTTCGCGGCTAGGCCAGAACGTGGACGGATTTGGACTTCATAACCATGCGGGATCGCCATGCTGAGACCCGTTGGCACCATGTCGCGTTGCATTGGCTCTAATGTAATATCTTCACCTTCAGCATTGGCTGCACGTAAGTCCATTCCCGCAGCACTCGCTGTTTCATAAGCGGGCAGTGCCAATCCTTCAAAATGGGGAAGGGGCTTTACCTCAATCGTGGCGGTATTTACAGGTTGTGTCATACGGCATGTCTCCTCAATTTGGAGACATGCATAGACTGGTTTGCATTATGTTGGAAAGAACTATTAAGAGCAACTATTGATTGTTTTCGATATCTATAGTTTATTTTAACGGGATTTTCAGTTGTTGGGGAACAGTTGTGCTTTTTAGATTCGTTGCTGCAATAATTTCGTTTTCTTTTGTTGGTGGATGTTTGAATGCGCCAGCTTTAAAAGATTATTCTACAAAACTCACTTTAGATAAAAAATATTTTTCTGGTACTGAAAGTAAGGAGATTCAATTAGATCAAATATTTATGGAGATGGCACAAATAGATTCAGATGAAAGCTTTAAGGAAGCGACAATAATTGCATTGATTTCTAAATCTGATGTGCTGTGTGACGCCTACATGTCCGAGTTGATCAATCAAACTAAAACAACTCGTTCGGCTTTGAGGTTGTCAAGTCTTGGACTTATGGCATCTGCTGGATTGGCGGAGCCTGTGAGTAGTGCGAATATACTCGCTAGTTTAGCCGCTGTTGCAACAGGTACTGAGAGTGAATTGTCGAGTGTGGTTTTGGCTGAATTAGAAGCTGGTTTGTTGTATCGCTCTGTTAACGTTCAGAGAGATAAGCTTCGCGCAGATATCGTTCAAGATCTGCAAGAAAGTAACTTAACTGCTGCACAAGTTAAAATTTCTAAGTATCATGCTTTGTGCGGAATTGCTCATGGTAAGCGAGGAATTGAAAAATCAATTTCTAATTCTGAATCGGAGGTTGGAGCTAGTCAAGTTGCGCCAAAATATACTTTGGAAGAAATAGTTTCACTTCTAGATAGCGTTAGGCGGCCTACAAGTGTAGCTACCGAGTAATATCTAGCATTAAATATAGAAACGCTATTTGTGATGAGGGATTTAACTCTCAAAACTTTCAGCTATACGTTTTGCTAAATTTTGAGCAACTGCGGCTTTATCCATACGGGGCAGGCGTTCAATGCCATCGCGTTTAACAAGTGCAATTTCATTTTCTGAGCCACCCATCACATCGCCAGAAACATCATTGGCGACAATCCAATCACAACCTTTGCGCTCGAGCTTGCCTTGAGCGTGGTTTTCCACATCATTGGTTTCCGCGGCAAAGCCAACGACGAGTTTTGGGCGTTTGCCTTTTAGGTGCGAGATGGTTTTGAGAATATCTGGGTTTTCCACCAAGGAAAGCGCGCCAAGACCATCTTTTGTCGTCTTCGCTTTGATCTTTATGTCAGACGGTTCAGCAGGACGCCAATCGGCGACGGCTGCAACTGAAACGAATATATCTGATGGCAATCCTTTTTTGACAGCATCCAGCATTTCAACCGCTGTTTCGATTTGAACAAAATTCATTCCAGAGGGCTGTGGAATTGCTGTTGGTCCTGATACGAGTGTAACGTCTGCACCAAGACGGGCGAGTGCTGTGGCTATGGCATAGCCTTGCTTACCGGAAGAATGGTTGGAGATATATCGCACGGGGTCTAAAGCTTCACGTGTGGGACCGGCAGTGACGATTGCTGTCTTCCCTGACAAAGGACCATCTTCCGGACGTGCCAAATGGTCGAGGATTTCATCCTTAATGCGAGATACTTCCGGTAGGCGGCCTGGGCCAAACTCCCCACACGCCATATCCCCAACATCTGGTTCCATGACCTCAACACCATCGAGACGTAGTTGGCGGATGTTGCGTTGGGTTGCCGGATGCTCCCACATGCGCACATTCATTGCGGGTACCATAAGAACAGGTTTATCTGTGGCCAACAGGGTTGTACTGGCTAGATCGTTGGCAAGACCGGCTGTTGCTTTTGCCATTAGATCGGCAGTTGCGGGACAGACAACAACCAGATCGGTTGAGCGCGACAATTGGATGTGGCCCATGTCTGCTTCATCATCGAGATCAAAAAGTTCGCTAAAAACTTTTTCTCCGGTTAGAGCGGACACAGTGAGGGGGGTAACAAACTCTTTTCCGCCATTTGTGAGGATACAGCGCGTTCTTACACCGCTACGTCCAAGCTCACGAGTTAGCTCAAGGCTTTTGTAGGCAGCGATTCCGCCTCCAATGATAAGAAGAATAGATTTATCAGACACTTCGCGAGTCTCCCAATGGGTTGAATTACCCTGTATTTAGCGCATCTAAATGAAGAATGCACGAATTGAACCAAAACAATTCCGTGAATGGCTAATATGGTTTAGTTGCCGTTTTCAGTTGATGAATGTGCGGCAAAGACTTCTTCTCCCGTCATTTGAAGAAGGTCTCCGGAGAAACAATATGCATCTGGCTTTTCTTCGATAAAGATTTCGGTCGCCAATTTCATACCGCCTAAATCGTCGATTACTCCAGCAGACATGTATTTAGCGCCAAAGTTGGGTCCTTCGGCGATAATTTCGTACCAGAGGTTTGAGCCGCACTTGCTGCAAAATGCACGTTGAGCCCATTCAGACGATTGGTAAAAAGTGATGTCATTTTCACCCGTCAAATTGTTGATTTCTGCATCAGCCGTGAGAGAGGGACCGGACGACCATCTTTGGCACATTTTGCAATGGCAAACACCAAAGTCAGTTGTTTCAATTTCCGCAACGAACGAAACGGCCCCACACAAGCATTTACATGTTTTCTCGACCATTAAATTACTCCTCAAGTGTTGAGCCGTAGTTTGTTATCTCTGAAACAGTTGTGCCCAATCGACCTGGTTCGCGGCTATTGCGGCGAGGGCACCTATAATAAATGTAAATATTGGAAGTACCCAATTTGATTTTGTGACGGGTGGTTCTGGTGTTTCCTCGAGTTTAGTGAGGGCACCTTCAAAACGGTCCATGATTTCGGGCAGACGTTTGATGCGATCGGTTGCTTCTATCGCAACTTCTTTGGCGATTTTGGCGGCACCTTCAGGCCCAAATTCACGTTTTACCCACCGCTCGACCACAGGTTTTGAAGCAGCCCAGATATCGTGGCGTGGATCAAGAGAACGCGCAACGCCTTCCACTTGAACCATGGTCTTTTGCATGAGCACCAATTCGGGCCGCATACGCATGCCAAACTGTTCTGTGATATCAAAGAGTTGGATAATGACTTTATCCATTGCGACATTGTCTGCTGATTGACCGAAAATTGGTTCGCCAACTGACCTTAAAGCCTGTGCAAAATCGTCCATCGACTTATCGGCGGGGACATATCCATGCTCAAAATGAACTTTTGCAAGGCGTTTATAGTCTCGTTTTAAAAATCCATTTATGACTTCAGCATAGAAGAGGCGTTCTCTTGGACCCATCCGGCCGACAATACCAAAGTCGATCAATGCTAGCTGATGCTCGTCACCTTTTTTCTTTGGTGGTTGGAGGATCATGTTGCCTTCGTGGAGATCGGCATGGAAAAAGCCATGATCAAGTGCGGTGGCAAGAAAGCTTCGGATGATTTTATTGGCGAGAGCGGGTTTATCAACACCATCAAATGCATTGGATGCAGTCATAGGTATTCCGTCGACCCATTCAGTACATAAAATACGGCGGCCAGTGCGTTCCCAGTCCACTTGTGGGGAAGTCGCGTAATCATCAAGATGGACAATCTCATGAAATTCAGAAGCGGCACCTGCCTCGAATCTGAAATCCAATTCATTTGTCAGTGCAGTTTTTAGTGTGGCGACTGCATCAACAGGTCTTAGTCGGCGGCTATCTGGGTAAAATCGCTCAACAAGAGATGCGGCCCGATGCATGGCACGCAATTCTTTAGCAATGTGCTTTTCAACACCGGGGCGAAGTATTTTGACTGCCTTGTAGCCGGTGTCAGTTTTTATCTTATGGACTTGTGAAATAGAAGCCGCTGCTACGGGTTTTTCCAGTTTTGGAAAAAGGGTGTTCCAGTCTTTGGGAAATTCTTCCTTTAAAATCGCTTCTGCTTTTTTTAGCGGAAAGGGAGGAACTTTATCCTTTAGCCGTGATAAATCTTGCGCGCTTTCAAATCCAATGATGTCAGGGCGCGTGGCTAGAAATTGTCCGAGCTTGATATAGGCGGGGCCCATGTTTTCAAGCGCATTTGCAAGTCTTTCAGCCGGGCGACCTTTGCGGTTTTTAATTGAGAAAATGCGAAGGAATGAACCTAATACTTTCCCGGGCCATGGAAGTTGATCTTTCAATTCCTTGGGCATCAGCACATCATGCTTGGCAAGTGTCGCACATGCGCGCGCTAGGCGATAATAGTCTGCTATAGCTTTGAACATGGAGTGTTAGATTGCCCAGCCTGTGTGGAGTGTCGCGACACCGCCTGTGTAATTTGTGAAGGAGACTTTGGAGAAACCAGCTTCTTCAATCATTTCTGCGAACTTTTCCTGTTTTGGGAAACGGCGGATAGATTCAACAAGATATTTGTAGCTTTCTTTATCTCCAGTTACCAATCCGCCCATCACAGGGATAACGTTGAAGGAGTATGCATCATAAGCAGCTTGAAGCTCTTTTGTGGCCATGTGTGAAAATTCTAAGCATGCAAAGCGGCCACCCGGTTTTAAAACACGTTTGAATTCTCGCAAAGCCGCAGGAATATCGACAACATTTCGAATACCAAAGGAGATGGTAACTACATCGACGCTTTTGTCAGGGAAGGGGAGTTTAGTTGCGTCTGCACATGCCCAGATCAGTCCATCATCACCGCGTTGGTCCAGTCCGGCCAGCAGCATGTCGTCATTAATGTCGGTAACGATTGCCATCGCAGGTTCGCCACCGCGGCGTTTGCGAACTTCGTCGGCTTTTGCAACAAAGGCTCTGGCGATATCACCTGTTCCTCCAGCGCAGTCTAGCAAAAGCTCTCCTGGTTGAGGGTTGAGGCGGGCAATCATATTGGATTTCCAGATGCGATGAATGCCAGCAGACATTAAATCATTCATGAGGTCATATTTTGTGGCAACCGAACGGAATACCCCTTTAACCCGTGAGACTTTCTCTTCTTGAGAAACTTCTTCAAAACCGAATGATACTTTTTCGTCGGCCATATAGAATACCTGTGGACCTTAATTCCAATAATTTTGGATTACACCATATGCGAAGCTGACCTTGGACGCTATAGCTATTTGAATGCCAGAACTGCCTGAAGTAGAGACCGTTCGTCGCGGTCTAAGCCCCGCAATGGAAGGGCGCGTCATTGAACGCGTTGAATTGCGTCGTGCCGATTTGCGTTTTCCGTTTCCTGATGATTTCGTCAAGCGACTTGAGGGGAGCAAAATCAATAGGCTGGGACGGCGCGCAAAATTTTTGATGGGGGAGCTTTCATCGGGTGAATTGCTCACAATGCATCTGGGAATGACAGGCCGTTTTTCAATCCAGGGAAAAGGGTTTGAAATATTCGAACATTCTGCTGGGGATAATCCTAAACATGATCATGTCGTCTTTCATATGCAAGATGAGGTGACGATTACTTTTAATGACCCAAGACGGTTTGGGTTTATGGAATTGTATAAGGAAGGGGAGGCTGAGGCGTCTAAACGTTTTTCTGAATTAGGGCCTGAGCCATTGTCTAATCATTTTTCGCCAGAATATTTAGAGCAAGTTTTGCGTGGGAAGTCCTCTCCAATTAAAAACACTTTGCTTGATCAGAGGATAGTTGCAGGGCTTGGCAATATATATGTGTGCGAAGCGTTGTTTCGGTCAGGTATTTCTCCGACACGTAAATCTTCAACAATAAAAGGAAAGCTTGCCGCTCGTTTAGTGCCGGTTATTAAAGATGTCATTCGAGAAGCTATTGATGCTGGTGGTTCTTCCATCTCAGATTTTGCCCAGACAGATGGTAAGCTGGGCTATTTTCAGCATAGTTTCTTCGTTTATGGTAAGGAAGATGAGCCGTGTACAACCTGCGCTAAACCGATAGAGCGTATTTCTCAATCTGGGCGTTCAACTTTCTTCTGTTCTTCTTGTCAAAAGTAAACTTTTGACAAGAAGAACTTGTTACTTGCTAACTAAGCCGTTATTTGTCGAAGCTTATGAAGGGCATATCAGGAAGGGCTACAGATGTTGAAATTTACATCCCTGTTGCGCCGAAGTTTTATGTCTTCGTTGGTGTTACTTGTTTTTTTAGTCGGTTTTGTTGTACCAGCCAGCGCTGTAGATTTTTTAAGAACAATACAAGATATACCTCTGCCAGAAGGATTTGCTGAACAAAAGCTAGCTGTGGAGTTTGATACTCCCTTTGGAAGAATTGTTGAGACCTCAGCTTGGGGGCAGGGCAGTGCAGAAGAAACAGGATATTTTTTTAGAGAGTCATTGCCTGCCTTCGGATGGGTGTTTTTAGAAGAACCATTGGTGTTTGAGCGTCGAGAAGAACGACTTCACATCAATCTGGGTGACGAAGATGGACGTGTGAGAGTGGGTTTTAAGCTTGTTGTGCGTCCAGCATCGTCGATTATGGAAGAATAGACAGCATGCTGACGGGACAGTCGTGCTGTATGGAGAAGCTTTGATGAGCTATGAATTGATCGAAACAAATGTTGATACTGCAGCGGGTGTTGCGACAATCACATTGAATCGCCCCGAGGCGCGAAATGCGCTGTCTAATGCCCTTATGAATGAGGTGAGTGCGGCGGTTGATGTTTTCGAGAACGATGAAGATATCGGTTGTATTGTGCTGACAGGTAAAGGCGGAAAAGCGTTTGCTGGCGGCGCTGATATAAAAGAGATGGCCGACAGAACATACGCCCAAAATCACAAAGAGAATTTTGTTACTGCGAATTGGGAGCGAATTGCCGAATGTCGCAAGCCGACAATTGCTGCAGTGGTCGGATATGCATTGGGTGGTGGATGTGAGCTGGCAATGATGTGCGATATTATTGTTGCGGCTGATAATGCTAAGTTTGGGCAGCCGGAAATCAATTTGGCGCTTTTACCTGGGGCGGGAGGCACTCAACGCTTGACCCGCTTTGTTGGTAAATCGACTGCGATGGATATGTGTCTAACAGGTCGGATGTTGAATGCTGAAGAGGCGTTGGCGTCAGGTTTGGTTGCGCGAATAGCACCAGCAGATGAGTTGATGGACCTCGCATTGGAAATGGGTAAGTCGATTGCTAGTAAATCCAAGCTTGCGAGTATGGCAGTAAAAGAAGCCGTGAACACTGCTTATGAAACGACTTTGTCTCAAGGTGTAATGTTTGAACGCAAGGCCTTTCATGCCGCGTTTTCATTGGAAGATGCGAAAGAAGGAATGGCGGCGTTCATTGAAAATCGCCCTGCGCGATGGCACAATAAGTAAGAAAAATAACGCTGATGAACGTGTTGTAACTGAAGAATTTTGAGATTCTGAAGATTCATCGTTGACGAAAATGAGGGGTGTTGGTATCTACCCGCTTCCGAGTTCTGGTCAGAATACTGAAATCAGCAACTCAAACCTAATTTTATGTTCGGAGATTGCACTATATGGCCAATACTAGTTCCGCCAAAAAGATGGTACGTAAGATCGAGCGGAAGACGGCTGTTAATAAGAATCGTCGTTCGCGCATGCGTACATTTATTCGTCGTGTTGAAGAAGCTATTTCAGGTGGCGACCAAGCTGCAGCTAAGGCAGCTCTTCAAGCTGCAGAGCCAGAAATTATGCGTGCAGTGAGCCGTGGTATTCTTCACCGCAATACTGGTTCTCGCAAAGTTTCTCGTCTTTCTGCTCGTGTTAAGGCGATGGCGTAAGACAAATTAGCGATAGCTGATTAAAGTTTGAGGCAGGCTAGGAAATAGTCTGCCTTTTCTTATCTCTGGATATTGCTAGTAGCAATATCCAGAGAATTTGAGGGGTGTGAGGTAAATTATTCACAGTCTGGGTATTGTGAATATCTAGTTAATCGCGCAGCCGATTCGTGTGGGTAACTCATCCGTATGCTGTGTGTTTTTTTTCGAAAAAAAGAGTCTTTTTTTGCTTGCGTTTTCGCAGATTTTTCTACCTCTCTGGAATCGTTTGTGTTTTTAAATTTTCCTTCGATTTGACAAAAAAAATGTTCTGGCGGGTGGTGCCAAAACTGTGAATCTACATTGACGAGTATAGTTAATTTTGGTGAATATTGCCGCCTCAGAGAAGTTTCTCCCTGCACCGCAGAAGGACACCACACACCACTTGTTCATGGGTGTGAACAGGCGTGGTTTGTCCAAAATAACTGAGGGTAGGAAGAAGCAAATATAAAAAGAATTTGGGGCTGTGGGTAAGATGGATAACCAAACGAAAACAGAGTCCATGTCGCTGTTAAGTGATCTGGATATACAAACTGAACAACTTTCCGAAGGAGGGCGTGGCCCTGTCATTTGGGGTGAGGTTCGCGCAAAACTACGCGACCTTTATGGTGCTAAGACATTTGATAAGTGGATGTCGTCTTTGGTCTTTGTAGCCGAAGTAGATGGCGCTGTGACTCTATCAACAGAGTCTAAAATAGATCGCGAGCGAATTAATCGCGATTACATGAGAAACATAGTTGGGGTTTGGGCTGCTTTAGACCCTAAATCCCGTCCCGTCAGTCTAATGTCTGACGTAGACCTTTGTGATGATCTGAAAGCTTTGGCGCGAAGCAATCGTGCAAGCCAGACCATTAGTCTTGAGGTTGTGAGTAATGTTTCCTCAAAAAGTCAAAAAGTAGAGAAAGAAGAAAGCACTGATTTTACCCAAGGTGTCGATCTGACTCAAACGTTCGATACATTGGTTGAAGGTGAAAGCAATCAACTTGCAGCTAATATAGCGCGTAAGGTATCTTCAGGAACAGTAGGTCCTGTATCTGTTGTACTATTCTATGGTGCGCATGGTGTAGGTAAAACGCACCTATTGCGTGCAATTGAGCATGATTGTGCGGTTAACTCTGGTGGTAAGTCAGCAGTATATATGAGTGCTGAAGACTTTATGCTCTCATTTGTTGAAGGTGTTCGTCAGAAAGATACAAGTGCTCAGCGCAATCGTATCCGCAATGCCGACATTGTTTTACTCGATGATTTGCAGTTGATTACTTCTCGTGCGGCTACTCTTAAAGAGTTCTTCCAGCATTTGCGTGCGGTAACTTCAAATGGTGGAAAGGTTGTGCTTTCAGCCGATGCGGCTCCGACACGTCTTGAGTGTTTGGATGATCGTATGCGTGACGATATTCAGGGCGGGGTTGTTGTAGAAGTACATCGTCCTGAGATTGAAATGCGCGCCGAGATTATTCGTTCCAAAATTGCGATTATTCAAGAAGACTTCCCTGACTTCAAATTGGAAGAAACTTGGATCAATATGATGGCCGAAAGGCTGACTGCATCTGGTCGTGCGCTTTATGGTGCCGTTCGCAATGTTTTTGCTGGAACAGTATTGGCAAATAAACCAGTCACTGAAGCAGCTGTTGAAGCTGCGATCAGATTGATTGTGGGAGAGCGTCGTGCACCCAAGATTGATACTGTTAAAGATCTTGTGGCCAAATTTTACGGTGTGACAAAAGCTGATCTTGATGCTGCGTCTCGTCGCCGAAATTTAGCTCAGCCTCGTCAGATAGCTATGTATTTCTGTCGCGAGCTAACAACGTGCTCTTATCCTTTAATAGGATTTAATTTTGGGAAGCGTGATCATACAACTGTTATCTATGCTTGTCGCAAGGTGCAGGAGCGTTTGGACGCTGAGCCAGATTTGCATGATGAATTGACAAAATTGAAGCGTCAGATTTTGGATGATCCTCGCAATCGACAATTAAATAGCTAATTTTTAGGCGAGTTAAGCAGATTAGATACTGATTTTTCAATATTGACGTATCTAAAGGCTTCCCTCACACAAAAAACTAGATATTGTTTCGGCCCGACCTTTCAACGTCGGGCCGCATCCACATGGGTTTGAGTGTAGTCTGGAATTCGCCAGCTATATTAGGACCGTATCCAAAGCAGGTTACTGCATATGAAGCTGACTATAGACCGCGGTGCTTTTATGAAAGCACTATCTCACGTTCAAAATGTTGTGGAACGCCGCAACACAATTCCAATTCTATCGAACGTGCTTATTGATGCTGAAGGCACGAGTTTGCGGTTGACAGCAACTGATTTGGATATGGAGGCGTCTGATACGACGATTGCTCATATCGAAAAAGCAGGTTCTATAACTGCGCCAGCGCAAACTTTGTTTGATGTTGTGCGTAAATTGCCAGATGGTTCTGATATTGGATTGTTGCTAGACACAGAAACGCGCCGTTTGACTATAACTGCTGGTCGTTCTCGTTTTGCATTGCCCACATTGCCGGCCGATGATTTCCAGACAATGTCCAAAGAAGATGCGCCAAATAGTTTTGAAATACCGGCAGCTGATTTTCGTCGTTTAATCGATAAAACAAAATTTGCGATTTCCACGGAAGAAACACGCTATTACCTTAATGGTGTATACATGCATGGGACTGAGGTTGGAGGCAGCGTAAAATTGCGTGCTGTTGCAACTGATGGTCACCGCCTTGCTCTTGCTGAGGCTGATGCTCCAAAAGGAGCTGAAACACTTCCTGGTATTATTATCCCGCGCAAAGCAGTTGCTGAGATCCGTCGTCTTCTTGATGATGCGGCTCAAGATAGCGATGTTAGTGTGGCAACGTCAGAATCAAAGATTGTCGTTAAAGTGGGTGACGCTGTTATTACATCCAAACTGATTGATGGATCATTCCCAGATTATACGCGTGTTATCCCGCAATCGAATGCGAAAATTCTTGTTCTCAAGAATTCCGAATTTAAAAGCGCTGTGGATCGTGTGGCGACAGTATCAGCCGAACGCTCACGTTCAGTGAAATTGACTTTGGAAAATGAAAAACTGATTTTGCAGGTTTCTAATGCTGAAACAGGGCAGGGTGTTGAAGAGCTAGAAGCTCAATATAATGATGATCCTTTGGAGATTGGGTTCAATGCACGTTATCTCCTTGATGTGACACAGCAGATTGAAGGTGATGACATCCGCTTTGAGCTAAATGATGGTGCATCGTCGGCGCGTGTGACTGATCTTGCTGATCAAGGTGCACAATATGTGTTGATGCCACTCCGCGTGTAGTCGGCACCGCCAGATGGTGGAAGACATGTCCGAAATTCAAAAAGAGAAGGCAGATATGCCTGCTCAAGGACTGACGATTCAGCGTCTGGCACTTCATAATTTTCGAAATCATGCCTCGACTGTTCTAGAAATGGATAGTCGGCCTGTGTGTTTGTTTGGTGCGAATGGGGCCGGCAAGACCAATTTGCTTGAAGCTGTCTCAATGCTTGGGCCTGGAAAAGGGTTGCGTGCTGCATCTTTGCCGTCTCTTGTGCGAGTTGATGGTGGTGAGACTGTGCAAGGTGGCTGGGCGATCTCAGCGCGCATGGATGATGACGGGTTGGATCGGCAGATATCTGTAGGGCTGGAGGTTTCGGCAGAGGGGCGTACGCGCCGAATTGCAAAACTTGATGACGCACCTGTTAGTCAAACCAATCTTGCGGAACTCATACGTGTTGTGTGGCTGACACCAGCAATGGATCGTGTGTTTGCTGGGCCTGCGGGGGATAGACGCAAGTTTTACGATCGTCAGGTGTTAGCTCACATTCCTTCACACGGCAGTGTTTCCGCGGCTTATGAAAAGGCGATGCGAGAAAGAAACGCTTTGTTTGAGCAAGGGCGACCAGATCCGTCTTGGTTAGATGCGCTGGAGGCGCGATTGGCTGAAGCGGGTGCAGCGATTGCGGTCAATCGAGCGCAGGCGCTTCAGAGGATTCAAAATGCGATAGATGCGCGTCCAGAGGGTGAATTTCCTAAGGCTGACCTGTCAATTGCAGGTGAGTTTGAAGCAATGGCTTTGCAAGGTGATTCACAAGAGGGTATTGAATTAAGAATACGTGATTCGCTTAAGGACGGGAGAGGGCGAGATTCTGCAGCTGGAAGGACGCTTAGCGGTGTTCATCGTAGTGATTTACAGGTATCTCATAGGCCTAAACAGCTTCCGGCAGCTCAATGCTCGACGGGAGAGCAGAAAGCCCTCCTTATGGGGATGATATTAGCAAATGCAAAAGCACTTTTAGAGGGCGACTTTGCCCCTAATCCTTTGCTATTGTTAGATGAAGCTGCAGCTCACCTTGATTCGGCAAGGCGCGCTGCGTTGTATGATGAATTGGCCGCCTTAGGCGGTCAGGCTTGGCTGACGGGAACAGACGCCGCTTTGTTTGATGCATTTGGTGACCGTGCGCAAAGGTTTTGCGTAGAAAATGGTCTGGTAACCAAGGTAGAAAACAGCGGCTGACAGAGACGCCAAGCTGATGTGTGATTTTGATATGGACGGAGGTCCTCGACATGACTGAACCAACTGAGAACGCTGAATACGGTGCTGGCTCGATTAAAGTCCTAAAAGGACTAGAAGCTGTACGTAAGCGTCCGGGAATGTATATCGGGGATACAGATGATGGCTCGGGTCTTCATCACATGATCTATGAGGTTGTGGATAACGCGATTGATGAGGCGTTAGCCGGTCATGCTGATTATGTGACTGTGACCCTTCACCCAGATGGTTCGGCTTCCATTTCTGATAATGGGCGCGGTGTACCGGTTGATATGCACCCGACGGAAGGAATTTCTGCGGCTGAGGTTATTATGACCCAGCTACACGCAGGTGGTAAGTTTGACGATAATTCCTACAAAGTGTCGGGTGGTCTTCACGGTGTGGGTGTTTCCGTTGTGAACGCGCTTTCTGAATGGTTAGAGCTTCGTATCAATAGAAATGGCAAAGCGCATTATATGCGCTTTACGCATGGTGTATCTGATGCGCCGTTAGACATTGTTGGTGATGCGCCCATGCGTGAAGATGGGACGCGTCCAGAAACAGGTACTGAAGTTCGCTTTTTGCCATCGACTGAAACGTTCTCCATGGTAGAGTTTAAGCGCGAAACGCTTGAGCATCGCTTGCGTGAATTGGCGTTTCTAAATTCAGGTGTCAAAATCGTGTTCCGTGATGAACGTCCGGCGGAACCTATTGAGGTTATTCTTGAATATGAAGGTGGTGTTGTAGCCTTCGTTCAACACCTTGATTCAAAGAAGTCTGCTTTGTTGCCTGAGCCAATTCAAGCGACTGCTGAAAAAGACGGTATCACTGTCGAGGCAGCTCTTGAGTGGAATGATAGTTATCACGAAAATGTTTTGTGTTTCACAAACAATATTCCACAAAGAGATGGTGGAACGCACTTAGCCGGTTTCCGTGCGGCACTTACGCGGGTGATCAATAAGTACGCGCAATCAACTGGTGTTGCGAAGAAAGAGAAAGTCGATATTTCAGGCGATGATGCGCGTGAAGGTTTAACGTGTATTTTGTCCGTTAAAGTGCCGGATCCAAAATTCTCTTCACAGACAAAAGATAAACTTGTGTCTTCAGAAGTGCGTCCCGTGGTGGACAATCTTATGACGGATGCTCTTTCAACATGGTTTGAAGAAAACCCGAACGAAGCCAAGATGATCATGTCGAAGATTGTTGAGGCCGCTGCTGCGCGAGAGGCTGCGCGTAAGGCGCGTGAACTTACACGTCGAAAGACTGCTTTGGATATCACTTCGCTTCCTGGGAAGTTGGCAGACTGTCAGGAAAAAGATCCAGCTAAGTCTGAGCTCTTCATAGTGGAGGGGGATTCAGCGGGTGGTTCTGCCAAGCAAGGCCGTAACCGCGAAAACCAAGCCGTACTACCATTGCGTGGTAAGATTTTGAATGTCGAGCGCGCACGTTTTGACCGCATGCTCAGCTCCGATCAAGTGGGAACCCTGATTACAGCTTTGGGTGCAAGTATCGGACGGCGTTCTGAAGAAAAGCCTGATGAAGGTTTTCAACCGGATAAACTGCGCTACCACAAAATCATCATTATGACCGATGCTGATGTCGATGGGGCGCATATCCGGACTCTGCTTCTGACTTTCTTTTATAGACAAATGCCAGAATTGATCGAACGTGGTCACCTATTTATTGCTCAGCCACCTCTTTATAAGGCGGAGAAGGGGCGTTCTTCACGTTATCTAAAAGATGATGCCGAGATGGATGCTTTCCTCATCGAAGAAGGAACATCTGGCGAGACACTTGTTTTGCGTTCGGGCGAACAAATTGGTGGTGAAGACTTAAGAGAGCGCGTGCGTGATGCCGCTGCGTTCAAGCATACACTTTCTAGATTGGCATTGCGCGCACCTGCTTCAATCTTAGAACATGCTGCTATTGCGGGCGCGATGGTAGAAGGCGCTGGAGAGGCAGAAGCTAACGCGACTGCAGAACGTTTGAACCTGCTTGCTGAAGAAGGTGAAAATACTTGGGAAGCCAAGTTTGAAAATGGCGGGTTAGTTCTCGAAAGAGAAGTGCGAAATGTTATGGAACGGGCTGCGTTGGATGCTAGTTTGCTCGCGCTTCCAGACGCAAAACGCTTGGCTGAACGTGGGGCAGAAATGTCTTCTATATATGAAGACCCAGCAATGCTTCGCCACGAAAAGGGAAGTGAAGTAGAAGTATTTGGCCCATTATCGCTTTTAGACGCAGTTTTGAAATCTGGTGCAAAAGGTATCAAAATCCAGCGTTATAAGGGATTGGGTGAAATGAATCCTGATCAACTCTGGGAAACCACATTAGATAAGAATGCACGTTCTTTATTGCAGGTCCGCGTTGAGCACGCAGACACTGCTGATGAGATGTTCACCAAGCTGATGGGCGATGTAGTGGAACCTCGTAGAGAGTTCATCCAAGAGAACGCACTGGAGGCGGAAGTCGACGCGTAATAGCTTGGTTTTGTTTTTCAATATAATGTATATTAATATACAAAACGGGGCGATATCTGGAGGGTATTTGCCCCGTTGTGCGTTAATTCGGCATACATTCAAGAGAAATTTACCACTTTTTGATAAGTTATAAATTCCCATTAAAGGCATAAAAGCACAAAATACCGGCATTAATGGGCATATCGTTGGCAAAATCTGTCTCAAAAGCTAAATTGCAGTGCTTAAATGTTGCAAAATTGTCTCAATACGGCGATAAAGCCCGTTATTAGCGTCTAGTTTCACTTAAATCGATTGACGATTATGTGTCAGTAGACTTGTTTGATATGCAAGTTCGCAGATCAGAGTTTCCATATTGGTGGGGCAAACCAAAATTGGAAGGATCTCGGACTGTTGTATTTCTCTAATTCGGGGGTCCGAATGAATATCAAAAACTTGAAGAGCGGTTTAGTCCGTTCAACAATCCTTGCTGGACTAGCGGCAGTCAGTGCACCTGCAGTTCTTGCACAAGACGTAGACACAGTTGCTGAAGCTGCTGAAGATACATCTGTTCAACAGACAATCGTGGTAACAGGTACACGTATCCCGCAACAAAACCTAGTTGGTCAAAGCCCGGTTACAGCGATTGGTGCTGGTGAAATTACTGCTCGTGGTGTTGTTCGCGTTGAAGACGTGATTAACACATTGCCACAAGCATTCGCTGCTCAAGGGTCAAACATTTCCAACGGTTCAACTGGTACTGCAACAGTAAACCTTCGTGGTTTGGGTTCTAGCCGTACTTTGGTGCTTATGAACGGTCGCCGTATGCCATACGGGTCTCCTGCTACAGGTGGAGCGGCGGCTGACTTGAACCAAATTCCTGCTGCATTGGTAGAGCGCGTTGATGTTCTTACTGGTGGTGCTTCAGCTGTTTATGGTTCAGATGCTATCGCTGGTGTTGTTAACTTCATCATGAAAGATGATTTTGAAGGTCTACGCATAGACACAAATTATTCTTTCTATCAGCACGACAATGGCAACACTTTGATGCACGAGATTAATGAAGCTCGTGGCTTCCCTGCATCTAAAGGAAATGTCACTGACGGAAACGCTTTTGATATCACAGCGATTTTGGGTATTAACTCAGATGATGGCAACGGAAACCTGACAGCATATGGTTCATACCGTAAGGTTGACCCTGTTCTTCAAGCTGATCGTGACTACGCCAACTGTGCATTAACGGGTGCTGGTACAGATGCAAGCCCTTACGGTTGTGGTGGTTCTTCAACAAACTCAACAGCAAACTTGTTGAATCTTGGTTCTCTAGATCTTCCATTGTGGTTTAGTGTTGATGATAACAACACATTTACTGACGACCGTTCTGGTTTCTTTAACTACAACCCATTCAACTATTTCCAACGTCCAGATGAGCGTTACTCATTCGGTGTGAACGGACATTATGAATTCAACAAGAATGTTGAAGTTTATACTGAAATGTCATTCATGTATAACCGTACCTTTGCTCAGATCGCGCCATCAGGTGTGTTTGGTGGTGGTATTGCTGGTGATGCCGGTGGTATTAACTGTAACAACGCATTCTTGTCAGCTCAACAAGTTGACTATCTATGTACATCTGTTGGTTTAGGCCCAGATGATGTTGCGGAAGATGTTCTAATCCTTCGTCGTAACGTTGAAGGTGGTAACCGTACGGATGACCTAACTCACGAAACATTCCGTATGTTGGGTGGAGTTAAAGGTGAAATCGCAGATACTGGTCTTCAGTACGATGTTTTTGCATCATTTTCTCGTGTGAATCTTTCAAACTCGTATTTGAATGAGCTGTCAAAAGCAAAAGTTGCGAAAGCACTTAACGCCGTTGATGATGGAAATGGTAACATTGTTTGTGCGGTTAACGCGGATGATATTTCATCAAACGACGACGCTCTTTGTGTACCTTATGACATTTTCTCAAATGCTGGTCCTTCAGATGCTGCGCTTGCTTATGTTGTAAGCCCGCTAGTTGCTGTTGGTAACACAGATGCACAAAACATCGTTGGTACGATTGCTGGTGACTTAGGTCAGCACGGAATTAAAATTCCATCAGCGAGCGAAGGCGTTGGATTTGTTGTCGGTGCTGAATATCGCCGCAATTCTTTGGCATTCCAACCAGACGCGGCATTCCTATCTGGTGACGGATTCGGGCAAGGTGGACCAACTAACCCAATTTCTGGTTCAACAGAATCATATGAATTCTTTGGTGAGTTGGCTGTACCTTTAGTACAAGACAAACCAGGGATTTACGATTTAGGTCTTGAGTTTGCTTACCGTCACGCAAACTTTACTACACCAGACAAGAAAACTAACACTTACAAAGTTGGTTTTGATTATGCTCCTGTAGAAGACATTCGTTTCCGTGCATCTTTCCAAAAAGCTGCGCGTACAGCGAATATTTTCGAACTTTACGCTTCTCAAAGTATCGGTTTGTTTGATCTAACAGAACAAACTGGTGTTGATGGTGCATATTACGACCCATGTTCTGGTGCTAACCCAGCTGCTTCAGCTGCAGCTTGTGCCAACACAGGTGTAACAGCTGCACAATACGGTAACGTTGCTGATAACCCAGCTGGTCAGTTTAACCAGTTGACTGGTGGTAACTTGGATCTTGATCCAGAAGAATCAGAAACATTTACAGTTGGTTTTGTGTTTGAGCCTTCTTTTGTTGATGGACTATCTGTAACTGTGGACTACTTCGACATCACTGTTGAAGATTACATTTCTACAGTGAACCCAGAAACTGCTCTAAACGAATGTTTGGACACAGGGGATGCTTTCTTCTGTAGTTTGGTCAACCGTGGTAGTGGTGGAACTCTATGGGCAGGTCAAACTGGCTTCATTACAGCTACGAATGTGAACACAGGTGAGCTCTCTACATCTGGTTTCGATGTGAATGCAGTTTATTCATTCGACATTGGTGAAATGGGATCATTGAAGCTGGATTACACAGCGACATATCTAAACGACTTGACTACGCAAGAGCTTCCAACATCTGATCCATATGACAGTGTTGGTTTCTACAGTGGACGTCACGGTACACCAAACCCTGAGTATCGTCACATTGCTGGTGTAGATTGGGAAACTCCTTGGAACATCACTGCTGGCCTAACATGGCGTCACTTCGCGTCTGTTGAGATTGAAGGTGGAGCTCAGCCATTTGATGCTCAAAACTACCTTGATCTAAACGGTAGATATGACGTGTTTGAGAACACAAGCTTACGCTTCGGTGTAAACAATGTTCTTGATGAAGAGCCACCAATCTCATCATCTGTTGGTGCTGGTTTCGGTAACGGAAACACATTCCCACAAGTTTACGATGCGCTTGGCCGCTACGTATTCATGGGTGCTACTATCGACTTTTAAGTCATAGAAGTAAGTCTTATTGGAGAGGCCGGAGCGATTGTTCCGGCCTTTTCTTTTTGGAGGAATAGCTTATTTAGGCACCTTATATTCTTTGAGGAGTGATTGAACGATGACGCAGATATCCGTAACGACGTTTAATTGCGAAAATTTGATGATGCGGTGTGATTGGTCATCTCAGAAAATTGAAAACCTAAGTAAGAAACTCAACAGCATAGATGACGCTCATCAAGCAGATAAAATTGATGCCATTTTCAATGTTTTGTCTGAGGATGATCGAACTTTGACGGCGCTCGCTTTGTCAGCGGCACAAGCTGATGTGTGCTGTTTGCAGGAAGTAGAAAACCTGGTTACACTGACTGCTTTTCACAATCGTTATTTACGTCATATGTTGCGTAAGGGTTATTTTTATCGTGCTCTTGTCGAAGGAAATGATCAAAGAGGGATCGATGTAGGGGTCTTATCTCGAGCAAAAATATTACAAAAACAAAGTCATGCAAAAAAAACTTATGCAGATTTGAAAATTGAACCACCATCTGGATATCACAAAAATGATCGCGTGTTTCGGCGGGATTGTTTGGAAATTGATGTACAAAAAGAGGGCAAACGCATCACGTTTTTTGTCTGCCATTTTAAATCGATGAATGGTGGACGCTCGGAAACGCGCTCCATTAGAGAAGCCGAAGCAAAGGCCGTTCGTAAATTAATAGAGCAGAGGTTTGAAAACCCAGCTGCAGAAAATTGGATGGCAGTTGGCGATTTCAATGATTATTTTGAATTAGACGGTGATAAATTGAATGATCATGGATTGGGACCATTCATTGATGATGGATTTGCAATAGATGTTGGAGAAATGCTTGAACCTGATCCACTAAAACGCTGGACTCATTTCTATAGCCGAAAAGAAATATATGGCGCATTGGATCACATGTTCATTTCACCTTCACTTGCAAAGCGTAATCAGCAGGCAAGACTGAGAATAGTGAGGGCAGGGCAACCCATGAGAGCGCAAAGATATGAAGGACGACGCTTTGCGGGGGTGGGTTGGATGCGCCCTAAAGCCTCTGATCATTGTCCTATGTCTGTAACGCTTAACTTATAAACTGTCTAAAAAACGATCCCTAGGCGTTTTCTTCGATGTAAATTCAATATAAATGATTGTTTTGAATTAATAATTGTAGGTCTTTGGAAAAGCCTTCTTAATAGATGAGAGAAACATGACAAAAACTGCTGACACTTCAAAATTCGACATGTTGATCGAGCGTGCTGGTGAATATCAAGAGTTAGCAAAGGAAAACTATGACCGCGTACGTCGGATTGCTGAAGGCATTCGGTCTGGTTTTTGTAAATATTTGTCCTCGAAAGATGGAAAGTGTGTTCACCTCGTTCCAGCGCAAGGGGCGTTCCAACCCAAAGATTACGGCGATGAAGCGTTTTCCATGCCGCCTCGAGGGTTTCGCCACATTGGACCTATTGCTTTTGGATTAGCTGTGCGCGTTACAAAGGGTACAGATTGGTTGAGAATGACTTTGATCTGTTCAAAAAAAGGTGACTTTTTTGAGGTATCAATCGTGGACGGAGATTCTCACCGATTTGATTTGCCGTTTACAGATGATGATCACCAAGATTTCTACGAAGCATTATTCAATCACATTGTTGGCTGGTTGGATGATAAAATCGAGCTGTATAAAGATGGTGATTATAGTTCTCGCTCGATTGGGTTTGATTTTTCAGACGAAAATGTGGCTGGGGATGGTCTTGCACCTGAATTGCCTATTACCCAGAATATTTCATAAAAACGCCTAAGGGGCGCAGATAATGCACGACAATCTTATTCTAGCTGCCGCCATTATTGGTGTTTTGGGTATTGGTGCGCAATGGCTTGCTTGGCGATTGCAGGCTCCAGCGATTGTGCTCATGAGTGCGGCTGGTTTGTTTGTTGGGCCATTCTGTGCCTGGGTCTTTGGGGCACCATTGTTGGACCCATCTGAGGTGTTTGGTTCAGGCGGAGACGGCCATGGGGGGGGATTATTAGGTCCGATAGTATCTCTTGCGGTGGCGGTTATTCTATTTGAAGGCGGGTTGAACCTTCGCTTTCATGAATTAAGAGAATCTGGTCGTGCAGTTTCTAGATTGGTATTTATAGGTACACCGATCGCTTGGGGTTTGGGAACATTGGCGGCCCACTACGCTGCTGGATTACCTTGGCCAGTGGCGATCTTGTTTGCTGGTATTTTGGTGGTAACCGGACCAACTGTGATTATGCCTTTGTTAAGGCAATCCAAGCTGGGTGGAAAGGTTGGTTCAACCCTTAAATGGGAAGGCATTGTTAACGACCCTGTGGGTGCGCTGCTGGCTGTGATCGTGTATGAAGCGCTGCGCGTTATTACCGCGGGTGAAAACCCTCTATTTGCAGCGGGTTGGATTTTTCTAACTGCCGTTATTGCTGGTTGTTTAGGTGTAGTTTTTGGGTTTGGTCTGGTAAATGCCTTCCGTCGTGGATGGACCCCCGAGTATCTCAAAGCTCCCATTCTTTTGTCTGCAGTAATTGCTTGTTATTCCATCGCAGAGCAGATCGAACACGAAACGGGTCTTGTCGCCGTCACTGCATTTGGAATGGCGATGGCGAATGCCAAATTTGCAAGCCTTCAGGAAGTTCGAAGATTTAAAGAAAACATCGCAGTCTTGCTAATTTCAGGTGTGTTCATCATTTTGACCGCAAATCTGAAACCAGAAGATATTGCTTCTGCATTCAATTGGCCGACCTTCGCTTTCCTATTCTGTATGTTGTTTATCGTGCGTCCTATATCGGCTGGACTTACCACATTGGGTGCGTTGGAGCCCAAGGAAGCTGCCCTAATGGGGTGGATCGCTCCGAGGGGTATTGTGGCGGTTGCGATTTCTGGCTTCTTTGCCGAACGGCTTGTGGCAGCTGGTTACCCTGAAGCGGCGCAAATGACGACGTTGGCCTTTGCTATGGCGATAACGACAGTGGTTTTACATGGATTTACCATTAAGCCTATGGCGCGCTGGTTGGGCCTCATAAGAACAAATCGTCCGGGAACATTGATCGTTGGGTCTACGCCTTGGAGCGTAGGTTTTGCAAAATGTCTCAGCGAAGCTGGTGTGGACGTCATACTAGCAGATTCAAGCTATGGTAGGTTGCGAGGCGCCCGGCAGGCAAATCTAGACCGCTATTACGGTGAAGTAATTTCTGAGGAAGCTGAACTGCAACTCGATCACTCTAAGTTTGATAGTGTAGTTGCTGTGTCAAATATTGACCCTTACAACTCACTTGTTTGTAGCCATTTTGCCCCTGAGCTTGGGCGCAGACATGCGTTTCAATTGGCAACGCCAGAGATTGAAGAAGATAATCCACGCGCAATTAATCTAGCTGTTCGCGGTCTAACATTAGGTGGAAAAGATCGAACTTATGATGCTTTGATACGTGATAAGTATCGTGGTTGGACTTTCACTAAAACGACTCTTTCGGATGATTTTACTCTAAATGATCTAAAAGAACGTCGCCCGGATGCGGACTTCTTGGCGGAATTGCGTCCTGATAATACGCTTTCATTCCTTGGACCTGAACGCCCAGCCAAAGGTGGAGCGGGCGTGACTGTTATTAGTTTTGGGCCTGATCTACCAACGGTAAAGCCTGAGACTGTAGAAGAGAGTGAAGAAACTTCAGAAACGGATGAGCAAACCGAAACTATAGAAACCGTGGCTGACATACCTTCCAAATCCAAGAAATTAGGATTTTTGGGAAAAGTCAAAGAACAGATTGTACCTCGTGAAGGCTCGTCTGCCTAACCGATAGCATGAAGTGCGCGGCCATTTGTGTTGAGCCATTGTTTTGCAGGCTCGGCATTTGGAATGCATCTGGCGACATGCGCCCAAAATCGCTTGGAATGGTTCATTTCCAGAAGGTGCGCACATTCATGGGCGGCAACATAGTCTAATACAAATGGAGGGGCACAAACGAGCCTCCAGGAAAAGTTCAAATTTCTCTTAGTTGAACAAGATCCCCAGCGTGTGCGCGTATCCTTTATAGAGATACTTGCTGGTTGCACATTGAGAGTTTCAGCATGAGCTTTTACGCGTCTAGACAAGTCTGCGCGGGCTGCAGCCCGAAGAAAGCCAGTCACCTTTGCGGCTGTTTGATCTTGTCTGCCTGGTACCATGAGCTTGAGAGGTTGGGAGGAGTCATCAATGTGGACGGTTCGGCCTTTTAAGGCTGTTTGGATAAGATGTTTCTCACCTCGCAATGGAACATATGACCCAATCTCCAAAACCTGTTGGGATGGGAGTTCCGCTAATTTGGCGACGATCCAATCTATTTTGCTCTGCGCGAAATCTAAAGCAGCTTGAGTTGATTGAGCATTGGGAGCAGTGGCAATTGCCTGTCGATTTTTTGAATCTATTTTTAAAGAAATACGACGTGAACGCGGGTTGATTTTTAGGCAAATCTCGACCGATTGACCATTCTTTGCCTTAAGATTGACATGGTGTGCAAGCTTAGTATCCATGTTATCGGATTAACAGTCGTCCGTGGGTGGGCGCAAGACGTTTTAGGGAATGAATATGAAACACTTTATGATCGGAGCGAGCGCTCTTGCTCTTCTTGCAGCATGTGGTGCGGATGACGAGCCAAAAGATAAAGCCGGTGCCGCGGTAGAAAAATCTCTGAAGTCAGGAAAATTTGAAGAGATTGAGCTTCCGAAACTAAAGTTTAAAGCAAAAGATTACGGTCAAACTGCTGAAGTACTTGCCGCATTAAAGTTGGACGGTGAAGCAAACGAATTGATTTCATTCGCTGACACTTCAAGCGCAGATGGTGGTGCGGTCTTTAATAATGTTGAGATCAAACCTCAAAATGAAGATGGGCCAGCGCTTATTGCCAAAGCTATGACATTTGACGGTCTAAACATGACAGATGCGGGACCATCTTTCGACCGTTTGGTGCTTTCAGAATTGTCTATGGTAGATGAAGAAGAGGGTGTGAACCTTTCTATTGGTGATGTTTCAATTGTAGAACCGAATGAAGCTGCTTCAGCGTTTTTTGCTTCTCTGATTCGCGGAGAAGAGCCAGAAGATGTTGCACCATTCAGTGAATGGGCATTTGACCGTTTGTCATTGTCTAATCTTTCATTGGCGGCTGCACCTAAGGATGAAGAAGGCGCAATTTCAGCGTCTATCGGCGAATTGGCAATCGGTTCACTAGTAGATTCTGTTGCTGGTCAAACATTATTCTCTGACTTGAAAATTGATTTTGACATTCCCGATAGTGGTGACTTCCCAATCAAAGGAAGCATGAAATTAGACAGTTTGAGTATGTCTAACCTTCAAGCAGCATTCTTGGAAACATTTGCTGAAGCTGGCTCTGATCCTGATAAATTGGCTCAATTGAACTCTGCCCTGATGGGAAGCTATACAAGTCCAATCGATCAAGGGTTTGACCAAAGTGTCATGAAAGGGCTTTCGCTCGATCTTTCAGGTCTAAGCTTCTCAATGCCTAAAGCTGCAACAAAAGTTGTGCGCAATAAAGACGGGATTGCCACTGGTCTTGTGAGCCCAAAGACAGTGTTTAAATTGTCAGCAGATGCTGAAGCTGGTGAGTTAGGTGCGCAGCTTGCTCAGGGACTTGCAATGCTTGATTACACAGACCTTGAGTTTGGTATTGAAGCAAAAGCATCATACGACCCAGAGACCAAAGAAACTCGATACACAGACTACGTAATCGATATGAAAGATGGTTTCTCATTGTCGTTCAATGGTGGAATGCTAAACCTTCTGGATGTTATGAAGCAGGCGTCTTCCTCTGATAATCCAGAAACGAGCATGGCAGCATTTGGTGACTTGAAACTTTCTGACATGGAAATTTCTCTTGAAGACAAGTCTTTGTTGGACCGCGGTTTCAAAGTTGCAGCTCAGATGCAAGGAATGGAAGCCAGTCAATTGAAGAGTATGGCTAGCGGAATCCTTGCAATGGGAACAATGCAAGCCAGCCAATCAGGCGTTGATATGGAATTGGTCAATCAGACTGTGAACGCTCTGACTTCTTTCATCGAAGATTCAGGTACATTGACAATTAAACTAGATCCTGACGCTCCACTCTCTATGGCTGATCTGGAAAACCCAGAGAGCATGACAGTTGAGGCTCTAGGTTTTTCGGCTGAAACAAAATAAGTCCAATTGAATAAATAAAGAAAAGGCCGGCAAGTTAAATTGCCGGCCTTTTTTAATTTGATATATGTGGAATGAATATTAGCTGAGCTCAGCAATACATTTTGCGACATCAGCAGGCGTATCCTGAGATGTGAAAAACGTCTTAAGTTTCCAATCTTCATCCATGAGATAGAGAATAGAAAGATGATCCATCGTATAGCCTAAAGTGCTATCGGGATCTTCAATCCGTTTATAGCTGGTCTTAAAGCCGTCTGCGACCGATTTGATCGACTCTTCGGTTCCTGTGAGACCAATCATGTCTTCTGGAAACCCATTGCTTTCTACATATAGAGCAAGCGTTTCAGGTGTGTCCTGTTCGGGGTCTACAGAAATGAGCAATGTTCTCGGTTTCTCGACACCTTCAGGAAGTAAGTCCATTGCTGCGCCAGCTACTGAAAGAGAAAAAGGGCATACGTCAGGGCAATTGGTGAAACCAAAATAGACTAAAGAGTCTTTCCCCTTATAGTCATCTTGAGTGACTTCAATTCCATTGTGGTCAATCAGCGTGAAAGGACCACCAATGTTGTCGTACGCGCGTGAGGAGCATGAAGAGCTACCACCCGAGGAACCTGCTGTCGCTTGCGTTTCGTTTGTACGTGGCCCGCAAGCACTCACAAGTAAAGCGATTGCAAAGGCAGATGTGAGAAGTTGTTTTTTCATGTGAGCAATATGTATTGATTGAAGATTGATGCAATAGGCGTTTAAGTCACACTTGAGCTAAACCAAACAGAAATTATTGTCGTGACCATGACTGAACATGAAAATCTTGCTGCGGGTGAGCAGCCCAATCATATAACCCCTCTGATAGATTTGGCTCCCGAAGGGTTGGCTGGAGTGGGATCCGTCTTTGGGCGAACACGTGTGCGAACACTGGTGAGCTTGAGATGGATTGCAGTGATAGGTCAGGTGTTAGCCGTTCTTTTTGTTCACTATATTCTGAAGTATGAATTGCCATTAGCTGGCTGTTTGGCTGTGATTTCTGCGTCTGCATGGGTGAATGTGATTCTGACTGCGCTGCATCCTGCGCAAAGGCTAGCAAGTCAGACTGAGACAGCGCTTCAATCAGCTTTTGATATTGTACAACTGAGTATACTGATAGGATTAACTGGAGGGCTGGATAATCCGTTTTCATTTATGATTGTAGCCCCTGTGACGGTGGCTGCTTCGCGGCTTCGACCTAGCTATGCTTTTCTCTTGTTATTATTGGGCTTTCTCAGCCTTGGCGCTTTATCACTAGTATCTGCACCGCTTCCTTGGGAAAATGGGGAGACTTTTTCTCTGCCATCTACCTATCGTTGGGGGTTGTTTGCGAGTGTAGCGATTGGCCTTGTGTTTTTTGCGGTATCAGCGTGGCGAACAGGACGTGATGAAGCTCGATTGGCTCGGGCGTTGGAAGCAGCAGAAGAAGTGCTTGCAAAAGAGCAAAGACTTTCTGCTCTAGGTGCATTGTCTGCTGCGACGGCTCATGAACTCGGAACACCATTGGCGACTATTCATTTGGTGGCAAAAGAACTTCAGCGGGCGACTGACAAAGATAGTGACGAGTATGAAGACGTGTCTCTCATTGCGGAGCAAGCTGAGCGATGCAGAAATATTTTAGGTCAAATCTCGCGTAGAGGAGAAGCAAGCGACGCCGCGCATTCCAAATTGCCTGTGGCGGCTCTGATTAAAGAGATTTCTGAACCACATGCAGGGCTAGGAATTGATATCCATCTTTCTAGTGAGCCATTGGGTGAGGGAAGTGAGCTTGGGGCTGAACCTGAAGTTCGACGCCGCCCAGAGATCATTCATGCTTTAGGTGCGTTTGTTGAGAACGCAGTAAGCTTTGCTGATAAAGAAGTTCATGTTGCCGCGCGTTGGTCAGAGGAAGAGTTGCGCATCTACATAATTGATGACGGCCCCGGGTTTTCAGCGACTGTGTTACCAAAGCTGGGGGAGCCATACCTTTCTCAACGCGGTGAAGATCAAATTGGAGGCGGCATGGGATTAGGTTTCTTCATTGCGCGAACTCTGCTTGAAAGAACAGGGGCTAGAATGAAACCCTATAATCGCCGTGCTCCGGCCCGGGGTGCCGTTGTTAGAATTTCATGGATGTTGAATACAATTCGCGCTGCTCCGGGGTGGAGTGAGGAATAGCGAGATTGAATGCGACTTTTCGCAGGGCTTGCAAAGCTTTGGCAAAAGTCTAACCTAAGCGCGACGTGATTTGCCCAAAGAATTCAGATGCTAAATGCTCTGAGTAGGGAATAGGGAAGAAAAAAATGGACGCTGAATTCAAGCCGGATGAAGTGATTGCTGGTTTAGAAGATAAGTCTTTAATGGTGCTAGATGACGATGCGCCATTCCGTGGACGTTTGGCACGCGCTTTAACTCAGCGAGGATTTACTGTTTCTGCATGTGCAACCGTAGCAGAAGCAAAAGATGTGGCCCGCTTAAATCCACCAGCGTATGCGGTTTTGGATTTACGTCTTGAAGATGGGTCAGGTTTGGATGTTGTGCAAACTCTGCATGAAAACAGAGAAGATGCTCAGGCAGTAATTCTAACTGGTTACGGAGCAATTGCGACGGCTGTGGCTGCGGTTAAAGCAGGGGCGGTAGATTATCTATCCAAGCCTGTTGATATTGATGATGTTGTAAAAGCTCTTCTAACAAAACCAGGCGACAAGCCAGACCCGCCAGAGAATCCAATGTCGGCGGATCGCGTGCGTTGGGAACACATTCAACGCGTATATGAGTTGTGTGACCACAATGTATCAGAAACTGCTAGACGGTTGAATATGCACCGTCGGACTCTGCAGCGTATTCTCGCTAAACGCGCGCCAAGATAAGTTAGCTTTTAGTAAGTAATTTTAGGAGCAATTGAAGGTCTGTTTCATCAGTTTTTTCTGTTGTGAGCCCCAATTGCTCCAAGCCTAAATGCGCTGCATAGAATAGCTTCGCATATTGTTTGTTCGACAAACCCATAGCTTCAAATTGTTCTTCTAAAAATCGAATACGACGTGCATCAACATCTTCCAATGTTGTTGCGACGAACTCATTTGAGCGTCCCCAATCGCGAATTGCAGGTTCAACGGCGTTTCCTCCAAATTCGGGAGGAGGGGAGCTTGCAATTGAAGCAAGTGCTTTTAAGCGATCTGTGCCTTTCTTATAGGAAGCAAGCGTCTCGATTATATCATCAGTAGCGCGCGTGCTCCACAATTCGACCATAGCGGTTTCGAATGTCTTCAAATTTTTGAAATGCCAGTAAAAAGACCCTTTTGTTGTTTTTAGCTCTCGAGCAATAGCTTCAACCCTGATGGCCGCGCGCCCACCTTGCGCCAAAGCACGAAAACCCGCTGCAATCCAATCTTCTGGGGTGAGTTTATTCTGCGTCATTTCGTTTCACCATACGGTAGCGTATTGACTCTTGTTAGGACTAAGCGCAAACCATACGCAAGCGTATGGAGAGATGAAAATGTCTAAAACTTACTTTATTTTGTCATTGTTAATGGCAGCCACTGTTGGATTACATGTTTTTGGTGGAGGACCTGAGTATGCAGACCCTTTTAAAGAGGTGATGCCCAATGCAGATCTAAAAGCAATGAGTTTGGTGTTGTGGCATGCCGTAACGGTAGTTTTAATTGCTGTCTCAATTGCTTACATGTGGTTGGCATATCGACCGAGTAGGGCCCTTTATGCGTTTACCACAGGTTTTCAACTCGCTTGGGCCGCATTATTTATATTCTATGGTGTAACTATTCTGGGCGAATTTTCTACCCAACCACAATGGGTGTTGTTTACAGCGTTCCCATTGATTGCAACTTTTGCTGAATTTTCCCGACCATCAAGTCGTGGAGATAATTCAACCGCTTTTCTTGTTTAACCATGAGATGAGTTTTGTTTATTATGAAGCATGGGTGAATGACAATTTCTCAAAAATAGTGTTTAAGCCAAAATCAAACAGGAAAAACCAAGGATAAGGGTAGGTTAAATTCATGGCTATTACTGAGAAAGAGATTGCTGGCGCACGTAAAGCGTGGGGCGAAGCGTTAATTGCCATCGCAAAAGCTTATGAAGCAGATGGAATTGATGGCGCGCGATCAGTTGCGAGCGATGTTTTGGACGCTGCATATGGCTACAACATGGGAGATGTGTTGTTCAAGCCAACGCTAGCAAGCGGTGAGAAAACATTCCGCCCCAGCAAAAAGGGCGCGCTTTCCTATTTTGTCGGACATGATGATGATTACCCTTTAGATGGTGGATTTGGCATCAAAGGCTGGCGTGAATGTGAGTCTGAAACATCTGCTGTCTTCATCGAAGGCGATGTTGCCATGTGGATGGGGTGGGTCACTATGACCGACAAAGATGGAAATGTAACGAAAGTAGATAAAAGCTGGGGTTACAAAAAAGATGCTGAGGGCACACTTCGTATCGTGTTGCACCATTCATCTTTGCCTTATCAACCTTAATTGGTTTTGATCTCACTGACTGCCCGGGTTTTTGAAATTGGGGCAGTCATTCGTGTTTGAAATTATTTCTTTTTACGTGGCTTGGGCGGATCTTCAGGCGTTGGCATGCCTGGGTTTGGGAATAAATCAAACTGACGGGGATCAGCTTTGCGCACACGAGGTTTGCGTACACTTAGGCCGAAACGCTCACGGCGTTTATCTGGGCGAGTAAAATAAATATCGTCAGTATTTTCTTCTGCGCGGGCTGCTTTTTCTTCATTTATTTTTGCATCTTCTGCCTTAGCTTCTTCATTTGAGATAGCTTTCCAGAATGTGATTGCAAAAACAGTGTCGCCTTCTTTGTCTTCATATACGTGAACAAAGCCGTTCGCACGGGCATTGTCTGCTTTGTCGAGTGCGGCTTCGATGTCTTCTTTCGGTGGTTTGAGCCACTCCGTGATAAGGCTTACCCTGGCATCTGCTGCGGCAAATGCTTGAGCTTGAGTCGCGCACAAGGTGTTCTCATCTGAGAAAAGTGCTGAATGTGCATCTTTGGCAAGTGGATAAGATAGTCCCATTTTGAAAGGGAACTCCTGTAAATCTTCGTTTTGGTCTAGTTATATCTAAGCGTTAGGCGAGATTTATGCCATAGGAGTGGTCAAGTTCTGGTAAAGACGTGATGCCGCAATTCTTGCAAATTTCAGCGTCATTGCTTTTCGGCGAGGTCCAGACAATTTATGAAGAGCTGCTTCTCGAATTATAGCGCCCCCAAACTGATCTGCTATTGCGTATCCAGTTTCTGCCGGGAGGCGGTCAATCGGAAAATCTTGATCAACAGCGAAGATAAAATAGTCGCAAAAGTCTCTATATTCTGGCCATTTCTCGTCTGAGGAGAAATCTGCCAGACATGACTTCACCTCAATGATGAGAATTTCCCCTTTATGGTTAATGGCCAATATATCAGCGCGCCGATTATTGGCTAAACTCACCTCCATCAAGCTGTTCCAACCTAGATTGTGAAGCATGCGAGAAGCGCCAGCGAATACTGCATCTGCGCGTGATGTATCTCGCTTGACAATAGGGGTGTTTTCTTGGGGCATCGATGATTCTGATTCGTTCAGTTTTGGTTCTGAATTTAATAGAACATTAACCATAACAGTTTTTGCAATAGTTGCCAGAACGTTCCATAAACTTATTGCTTAATATATAAAGAAATTCTTCTTGAAATGCCTTTTGATATATAGGTTGAACGAAATCAGAATGAGGCAGAATGACTATGTTGGTATCCGATGAAGCGTGGGGGTGTGCACCCGATAATCGATCAATCATTGAGCTCGCAAATAGGGCATTGGACCGATTGATCCCCCATATCTCGAGTATATCTAAAGACATAGAAATTGTTGTTGAAGATTTAGTCGATGAGGAATCGCTGGAGAAACTGTTTATCGAGGACCCTTACGAGGTTCTCGGTGTTAATTCCGGTATGCTAGATTCGCTGGAACTACATCGGGTGGGGGTAAAACCTAAGTTCTGGCTTTATAGATTGCCCTTGCTGAAGTGTTGGATAGAAGCTGGAGATGTTGTTTTAGAAACGCTGATAGCAAATGCAGTTTTGCAGGAAATTAGATCCTATTATCGATTGGACGTAGATGAATGTGAAACGGCGCTGCTCAATGCAGGTTATGATATCAAACAGCTTGGTTAGGTGTCAGTTTTTCTTAGACTATCGGCAACTGTATCCACGAGAGCAGCTAAATAACTCTCAGGAATTGGAGCGCGCATTGCTACAATTCTGTGCCACACAGGCCCAAGAAGACTTTCTACGATAAAATCGATATCCCAATCTCTGCGGATAAGGTTTTTGTTGGTGTTTTCAGCTAAAACAAAACGGATGGGCTTTTTATAAGTTTCAGTTATCCATTTTCGGAAGATTTCGTTGGCTTCATCAGTATCAGCGGCAGCTAGAAGAACTCCGCGCCATTTGTGTGCGCCATCTCCCAACCTTATGTCCTGTATAAGAGGAGTGACGATGGCGAGAAGACGTTCTTTTAGACCAGTGTTGGGATCAGTTCCCTTGGGAATATCTTCGAGTGCTGCTTCAACGACGAGGCATGCAGGGGTAGGCCACCATCTATAAATAGTCTGTTTGGAAGCTTTTGCATTTTTGGCAACACGGTCGACGCTGAAATTGCGCCATCCATTGCTTGTCAATTCTTCCAGCGCTGCTTTTTGCACGGCAAGACGAGATGCCTCGCTGCGTTTAGGGCCTGCACGACGCGTTGATGCTTTTGTCTTTGTCTTCTCTGTAGTTTCGGCCATGCTTTGCCAACCTTAAGGTTTTGATTCGCTTGGTTCGGCCATATTCTAGGATTTTAACTATAAAGGGAAGGTTTGGTCGTCGTTATTTACAAGGTTAACCCCAAACTGTTGGGTGATTAGTGCCCAGAACCATTGGCTGGCGGAAATAAAGTGACGTAAAGTGCGAACATCGCGGACCCAGCCATTAGAATTGCTGCGGAACGGGCAAACCATTTAGCAAACTTCGGGCTTTGGAAATTACGAGACAATTTTTCTGCAGCGACAGCATATACAGCAAGACCCACTAATTCGGTGACGGTAACAGTGGCAATGATGATCATGATTTGAGGAATTAGTTCTTTTTCAGTGCTGATATAAGCTGGGAGCAATCCACCAAAAAATACCAGCGCATTGGGGTTGGCCAGTTGCAATCCAATGCCTTTTCCAAAAAGAACGCGGCGTCTGGGAATTACTTTGGCATTGAGGGTCATTGCATCGCTGTTTTTTATCATTGACCAAGCTAGCCAGAAGATGAACGCCACCCCCGCCAGTTTTAAAAGCATAAAGAAATCTGGAAAGGCGGCAGCTAAAGCCGCTGCCCCCGAGACGGCAAGAGCTATCCATACAAGGTTTGCTGTAGATATGCCGATACCAGCAACCATGGCGGGCGCAACCCCATATTTTAAGGAAGATGATGTGACTAACATCACAGCAGGGCCGGGGGTTAATCCGCCTGAGAAAAAGAGAGCTACTAATGCAAGCCAAATAGAAAAATCCATGGCGACATAGCCGCCATGGATTTGAAAAAGGATCAATGCCTTTAATAGAAAAATTTCAGCTATTTTCGCTGATAGTATCTATTTTTTTGCGCGTTCTACTGCAGCAGAGATAAGTTCTTCTGCTTTTTCGCGATCGCCCCAGCCTTTAATCTTCACCCATTTACCTGGTTCGAGGTCTTTATAGTGCGTGAAAAAGTGCTCAATGCGTTGTGGCGTGATTTCTGGAAGATCAGTGTAGTTCTGCACATCATTGTAGAAGGCTGTCATTTTTTGGTGAGGCACAGCGAGAATTTTTTCATCCTCACCGCCATCATCTTCCATCATCAACACGCCAACAGGGCGTACACGTAGTACACAACCAGGCACAAGAGCGCGCTGACCAATACACATGACATCGATTGGGTCGCCATCCAATGAAAGTGTGTGCGGTACGAATCCATAGTTACATGGGTAGCGCATGGGTGTGTAAAGATAGCGGTCAACGAACATCGCGCCAGAGTCTTTGTCGATTTCGTATTTGATCGGCTCACCGCCAAGAGGAACTTCGATCACGACGTTCAAATCATTTGGTGGGTTTTTACCAATGCTAACTTTGTTCAGGTCCATGTCCCTAATCCCATATAATATTGTTTTTTTCAGCTTAGCCGAGCACAACCATTTGTACCAGTAAGGCTATCGTCGTAGGGGAATGCAAGCAATGTGCTAAGATTCCCCTTCGATATTGCGATAATTTATCGGCTTAGATGTTTCTGCCTGCTTTTTTGTCACGTGCAGCCAACAAACGCAAACGCAGAGCATTTAGTTTGATGAAGCCTTCAGCGTCTTTCTGGTCATATGCACCTGCATCATCTTCAAATGTTACGTGTGCTTCAGAGTAGAGAGAGTAAGGGCTTGTACGTGCCATTAGGTGTGTTGCACCTTTATAGAGTTTCAAAGTGACTTCACCGGTTACCATTGTTTGTGAAGCATCAATAGCAGCTTGAAGCATTTCACGTTCAGGAGACCACCAGAAACCGTTGTAAATAAGCTCGGCATAACGAGGCATTAGCTCGTCTTTAAGGTGTGCAGCGCCGCGGTCCATTGTGACTTGTTCAATGCCGCGGTGAGCAGCCAAAAGAATTGTACCACCTGGTGTTTCGTAAATACCGCGAGATTTCATACCTACGAAGCGGTTTTCCAGAAGATCCAGACGACCAATACCGTGCTTGCGACCAAGCTCGTTTAGTTTTGTAAGTAGTTCTGCAGGAGAGAGCTTTTCACCATTGATTGAAACAGCATCACCACGTTCAAAGCCAACTGTGATTTCTTCCGGTGTGTCAGGTGCTTCTTCAGGAGAAACTGTACGTTGGAAAACAAACTCTGGCGCGGAGACACCTGGGTCTTCCAAAGCTTTACCTTCTGAAGAAGTGTGAAGCAGATTTGCGTCAACAGAGAATGGAGCCTCACCGCGTTTGTCCATAGGAACAGGAATTCCGTGCTTTTCGGCAAATTCTAAAAGGTGAGTACGAGATTTGAAATCCCAATCGCGCCAAGGTGCAATCACGCGGATGTCAGGGTTGAGTGCATAATAACCTAGTTCAAAACGAACTTGGTCATTACCTTTACCAGTTGCGCCGTGACATACAGCATCTGCACCAACTTGCTCAGCAATTTCGATTTGACGCTTGGAAATTAGTGGGCGGGCAATTGAAGTTCCAAGAAGGTAGACACCTTCATAGACTGTGTTTGCACGGAACATTGGGAAGACATAATCGCGTACGAAATCTTCGCGAAGATCATCGATGAAGATGTTTTCTTCTTTAATACCAAGTTGAAGAGCTTTATCGCGAGCTGGACCAAGTTCTTCGCCTTGTCCGAGGTCGGCAGTAAATGTCACAACTTCACAACCAAATTCAGTCTGAAGCCATTTCAGAATGATAGATGTGTCTAGACCGCCTGAATAAGCAAGGACGACTTTTTTAGGTGGGTTGGTTGCAAGGGACATGAACGTCAAACCTTCTACATGTTTGTGGATAACTTAATTGAGCTGCAACATAGCGATGCTTTCAGCTTCTGCAACACCGCTCTTATAATGAGTTTTGTACAGCGCAAGACCTAATTGCGAAATTCTTCTCAATTGCCTATAGAAAGCGAACTATAAATCGCGGGGTGGGCTGCTGAAATATGATAAATTGGTTTAAGATTCTTGGTGTTAGCATGTTGTTGCTAATCTGCACCGCTTTTTCAGCAAATGCGCAGGATGCAGATGAAAAAGCTGAAGTGGATGTCGTGACTGTTGGTACTTACATCAATGATATTCAAATGATCGACATGCCAAGCCATTCATATGTGGTCGACATGTATGTTTGGTTCAGGTGGAATAATCCCGATATCAATCCGCTAGAAACCTTCGAATTCATGAACACTTTTGATCCTGAAGCGCATGTCGAGGAGGCAGGGTATGATGAACCTCAGCCTCAACCTGATGGATCGCTCTATGGATATATTCGACACCAGGGCGCGTTTTCGACAAAGTTTCATATAGAGAAATACCCATTCGATTCTCACGAACTGAAAGTGTTCATTGAGGATGCTGAGTATTCTGTGGATGAAGTTGTTTATCGCGCAGATGAAAAGCCCCTTACTCTGAACCCGGATATCGAATTGCCTGGCTACGATATCGTCAATCCCAGCTTTAAGATTGAAGGGAAGTTGTACAATACCAATTTTGGAGACCTGAATGATGCGGGGGCATCATCGTACTCTCGTTTTACAGTGGTGTTGCCAATAGTGCGGCCAGCGTTTTCTGGAGGGGTGAAAACCTTCTTGCCTGTCTTTTTGATTATTCTATGTGCTGCATTGTCATTGTTGCTGGATCCGGTGCATGTGGAAGCACGCGTTGGGCTGTCTATCACAGCTCTTCTGACACTGGTAGCAACACAATTCACAGCTTCGAGTGACTTGCCTCAAGTTGCTTATTTAACGATGTTGGATCAGATTTATATTGCATCCTACATGTATATTCTTGTCGTTGTGAGCTTAGTTGTAAGAGGAACACGTATTGACGAACAAGGAGCAATTCAAGGCGTGGCAGGTGCAACAGCAGAACTCGCAAAAGGTGGACCTAGAGCCGCTATTATTGTGACGGCTGCCTATATGGCAGTGGTCATACTTATTCTGATGTTTAGTCTCATATAAGGCAAAACAAACACAATCATAACCTGAACAGAGCCTTATTTAGTATTCACTCTAAGTTCATCGAGACGATCTCGATAGGACGAGGAGGGACCAATGATAAAGCTACAATATGTGTCGGCATTACGCGTATCCATTCTTGCAGCAACATGTTTGGCGGCGTCTGCATTAGTATTGACGAGTTCGGCAAATGAACCAGAGCAACAAGATTCCTTAGTTGATTTTCCATCTTTTGAAATCTTGTCTAGTGAAGCCGCTAAGCATCGGATGACGCGTTTGGTGAATTTGGACAAGTTCTGGGAAATTTCCAAACAGCCTGATGCCATTATCTTGGATACACGTTCAAAAGCAGCATATGATCTTGGGCATATAAAAGGTGCGATACACCTTAATTTTTCCGATTTCACGGATGATAAATTGGCGAAAGTTATCAAAGATGTTGACGCGCCTATACTGATTTATTGCAACAATAATTTCAGCGATAATATCGAGCCAGTTCCTGTCAAACGTATGCCATTGGCCCTCAATATCCCCACTTTTATCAATCTCTATGGGTATGGCTACAAAAATATCTACGAATTGAGCGATCTAGTCTCCATGCAAGAGCTAGGCGCGGATTGGGTGAGTTCTTCACCCCATGAACAGGAGGAGACTAGATTATGATTAAGAAACTCACCGCCGGAATTGTAACTGCTTCAGTCATGGCTTTATCGGCATGTGCCGTAGCAGCTCCCAAATTATCGCCAACTGAACCAATCATAGAAGAGGACTCAAGAATGCACGCTTACATTTTGCTTGACCGCACAGGGTCTATGTCTTCTATCTGGGATGAAGCCCTCAATTCAGTAAATACTTATGCTGTGTCTCTCGGCACAAAAGAAGAGGGCGAAGAAGGCGATGTCGATGCTGATGTTACACTAGCTGTATTTGATGCACAGGATGGACTTCAGTTTGATGTCTTGAGGAAAACTGCTTCGGCCAAAGAATGGAATGAAGTTACAAATGATGAAGCTTCGCCACGTGGAATGACACCGTTGTTTGATGCAATTGGAAGAATGGTTGGCATTGCAGAAGTTGATAAACCTGAAAAAGCTGTATTGGTGATCATGACCGACGGCCAAGAAAACTCCAGTCGAGAGATTACGAAAGAAGGCGCAAAAGCCGCTCTAGATCGCGCGCGTGAAAAAGGGTGGGAAGTTGTTTTCTTAGGAGCAGAGTTTGCCAACTTTGGAGATGCCCAAGCTGTTGGTCAAAGCCACAGCAAGAGCATGGCTGTATCTAAAGACAAACTTGGTATCACTATGAATCGTTTGGCGAAAAAATCCCGAAATTATGCAAAAGGCGAAGAGCCTAATGTGGAATTCAACGAAGAAGATCGCGCGATAGCTGATGAAGAAGAAGTAAAGCAACGCAAAGGCCAATAAAACCTTTATGAGATCAATCCCCGCATGAGTCCTGGGTGGTAGGCCGATAGGCGATCAATGGGATGGGCAAAATTGCCGGGGTTGGGACCCCACCTCTTAGTGCGAAGAGGTGGGGTATCTTTGTTTTTAGTAAATTCACTTAAGAGTGATCACATATTATTTAGGCGAACGCCCCATTGCATTTTGTTTAGGTTTGGATAAATTTTTAATTAAATTAAAATTTGTCATCTCGGGGAGTTTTGGGTGAAAAAGTTTCAATCATCGACATTTTTGAAGACTGTAGTTCTATCATTTGCGATAATTGCAGGATCAGAAACCACAGCGTTTTCTCAAGAAAAAGCTGCAAATCCGTTGGCCTCTTTGCCATTGCGCGCGATTGGACCTGCATATCCATCTGGACGTATTTCAGATTTTGCTTTTTTTCCCGATGGCCACCACGATTACATCGTTGGTACATCTTCGGGTGGGCTGTGGCGCACAAAAGATGCAGGCACAACATGGGCACCGATTTTCGATAATGAAGGCACATACGCTATCGGTGTTGTTGAGATCTCACCTTCAGATAAAAATACTATCTGGGTTGGTACTGGTGAAAACAACGCTCAGAGATCTGTGGCTTTTGGGGACGGTGTTTACAAATCTACAGACGGTGGCAAAAGCTGGAAAAATGTAGGCTTAAAAAAATCAGGCCACATTAGTCAAATTTGGATTCATCCAGAAGACCCCCAAACTGTTATCGTCGCTTCGCAAGGCCCACTATGGTCCAAAGGGGGGGATCGTGGATTATACAAAACAACAGATGGTGGAGAGAATTGGGATCTAATTCTCGAGATTGATGAACACACTGGGATCAATGAGTTTGTTGTTGATCCAAGCAATCCGGACAATATCGTCGCTTCAAGTTATCAACGCAGACGTCACGTATGGGTATTAATTAATGGTGGTCCTGGTTCAGGTATTCACCGTACTACGGATGGAGGTAAAACTTGGTCCGAAACTACTGCAGGCCTACCAAGTGATGATATGGGGCGCATTGGTTTGACCATGGCTCCATCCAATCCAAAAACACTCTACGCGATCATTGAAGGACAACCAGACGAGCAGGGTGTTTATCGTTCTGTTGATTTTGGGCAGAACTGGGAAAAGCGTTCAGGTCACATGACCTCAAGCCCTCAATATTACAATGAATTGGTTGTGGACCCAAAAGATGAGAATGTACTTTATTCATTGGATACGTTTTCTAAACGCTCAACAGATGGCGGTAAGACATTCAAAGACCTTGGCGTAGCACATCGCCATGTTGATGATCACGCACTTTGGATCGACGAGAACAACACTAACCACCTTGTGATGGGTGGAGATGGTGGAATTTATGAGAGTTGGGACGCCGGTCAAAAATGGCGTCACATAGATAATTTGCCTATCGTTCAATTTTATCGCGTTCAACCTGATAATGCATCGCCATTCTATAATGTTTGTGGTGGAACGCAGGACAATAATTCTTTGTGTGGTCCATCACGTACAAGCACAAGACATGGTATCGCAAATTCAGATTGGCATATTGTGTTAGGAGGGGATGGATACAAACCACAAATCGATCCAACTGACCCAAATACCATATACGCACAATACCAATATGGCGGATTGGTTCGGTATGATAAACGTACACAGGAACGTGTTTTCCTAACACCGCAACCGCCAAGTGGGCAGCCGGCTTATAAATGGAACTGGAATACTCCATTATTAATCAGTCCGCATAACCCAAATCGGATTTATTATGCAGCTGAATATCTATTTGCTTCGGATGATCGCGGCGATAACTGGGAAATAATTAGTCCTGATCTCACACGTCAGATAGATCGAAATAAACTAGAAGTGATGGATCGCGTTTGGAGTGTTGATGCGATCGCCAAGAATGATTCAACATCCATTTTTGGTGCTGCGATTTCAGTTAGTGAAAGCCCTGTATCTGAAGGTCTGATTTATGTCGGAACAGATGATGGTGTAATTTCGGTAACGCAAGACAATGGTGCCAACTGGACGCGTAAGGATACTATTCGCGGTGTTCCAGAAATGACATTGGTTGAGGATATTGTTGCGTCAGTTCACAGTGTGGATGTTGCTTATGCTGTCTTTGACAACCACAAACGCGACGATCACAAACCCTACCTCTATCGTACAAGCGATAAAGGAAAAACATGGCGCAGCATTTCTGGTGATCTGCCTGAATGGGGATCTGTTCACACAGTGGCGGAAGACCATGTAGATCCAGATCTACTTTTTGTGGGAACAGAATTTGGACTATTCTTTAGCCAGAATGGCGGCAAGAACTGGGTTCAGTTGAAGAATAACTTCCCGACAATTGATGTAAGAGACATTGAAATCCAACGTCGTGAAAATGACCTTGTTATAGGTACGTTTGGACGCGGAGTTTATGTGCTGGACGATTATACTTCACTACGTGCCGACCAGAAACAAGTAGCCGATCAAGAAGCGACATTATTCCCTGTACGTGATTCATGGATGTATGTTGAAGGAGATCTATGGGGAACTTATTCCGGAGCGAAAGCTTTCAATGGAGATGATTTCTGGCTAGCTGATAACCCACCTTACGGGGCAGTTTTCACTTATGTCTTGCGCGATGGACTAAAATCTTTGTCCAAGACTCGCCGCGACGCAGAGAAGAAAATCGAAAAGGAAGGCGGAGATACACCTTATCCATCTTGGGAGGCATTGAGAGCTGAAGATCGTGAAGATCAGCCAGCAATTGTTTTCACCATCACGGACTCGGATGGAAAGATTGTACGCCGAATGACAGCGCCTCACGGAAAAGGGATGCACAGGGTAGCTTGGGATATGCGTTATGCTGCTCCAGATCCGATAACAAAGACACAATCGGAATCTATTTTCTCATCTCCTCCTGTTGGGCCTATGGTTCTTCCAGGCGATTATACAGTAACAATGTCAAAACGGATAAATGGTGTCGCGACACAATTATCTGGACCTCAAACATTCACTGTCAAACCATTGCATGACACGCCTGAGGCCACAAAAGACCGTCCAGCATTGTTAGCTTTTCAGAAAGAAACGGCGGAAATCTATCGCGCTGTATCCGGCGCAAATGCGGCGTCATCTGAATTGCGCGGTCGTTTGGATCACATCAAACTGGGTGTTGAAACTGTGACAGTGTCGAATAATGAGCTTCTGTCACGCATTCAGCAGATCGAGACTATTTTAGATAATGCGGATATGTCTTTAAAAGGTGACCGTACGATTAGTAGTCGCAATGAACCTGCCCCTTGGTCTATAGGGGCGCGTGTTTCTCAAATCCGGAGTTGGGGGTGGGCATCTCAATCTCCTGCTACAGGGTCGAGCCAAGCTGCGTTAGAAACGGCGAAAAGTGAGCTTGATGGTGTATTAAAGCAATTGAGAAATGTTGAGACGCGTATCAATAATATTGAGGCCGATTTGGAACAGTTAGGCGTTGGGTACCTGCCAGGTAGCGGTGTTCCGGATTGGGCTTTGGAGAATTAAATAAAAAACCGGCTTCAATCCATGAAGCCGGTTTTCTTGTTTGAAAAAGCGTTCTGGCAGATATCTGCCAGAACGCTTTTTGTTTTAGTGTTTAAAGTGGCGCATTCCTGTGAAGACCATTGCCACACCAGCTTCATCAGCTGCCGCAATTACTTCTTCATCACGGACTGAACCACCCGGTTGGATAAAGGCGGTTGCACCAGCTTCAATTGCTTGCAGGAGGCCATCTGCAAATGGAATGAATGCTTCTGAGGCTGCAGCACAGCCTTTTGTGCGCGGTTCGTCCCAACCAGCCGCATCCGCAGCGTCTTGGGCCTTAATCGACGCAAGGCGTGCAGAATCAACACGGCTAACTAACCCCATACCTAGGCCAGCTGTTGAATCTTCTTTGGCATAGACAATACAGTTTGATTTGACGTGTTTAGCCACGCGCCAAGCAAACAACATGTCTTTCATTTCTTGCTCAGTTGGTTCACGCTTAGTGACGACTTTTAAATCGCCCATTTCAATACGACCAGTGTCACGTTCTTGAACCAACATACCACCCGCTATGCTGCGATAGTTAAGTGATGGTGCTTTAGGGTCGGGCAGTGCATCTGTGATTAACAGGCGAAGGTTTTTCTTTTTGGCAAAAACTTCTTTAGCTTCGTCACTTGCTCCAGGGGCTATCACGACCTCAGTAAATACTTGGGTGATTGCTTCTGCGGTTTCTGCGTCTAATGCTGTGTTGAGTGCGACTATACCGCCAAACGCCGAGACAGGGTCACAAGCCAAAGCAGCTTTGTAGGCCTCTAATGCAGTTTCACCAACTGCAACTCCACAAGGGTTTGCATGTTTGATGATGGCAACAGCAGGTCGGTCTGCGGGATCAAATTCAGCAACCAATTCATAGGCTGAATCGGTGTCATTCAAATTATTGAATGAGAGCTCTTTTCCTTGAATTTGTTGAGCAGACAACACGCCTGGGCGATTTTCAGGTGTTGCGTACACAGCTGCTTTCTGGTGGGGGTTTTCACCATAACGCAATGTTTGTTTAATTGCGCCACCAAAGGCACGTATTTCAGGAGCGTTATTTTCGTTCTGGTCGGCAAACCAATTTGAAATTGCTGCATCATAAGCTGCTGTACGAGCATAGGTTTTAGCGGACAAATTGCGGCGTGTTGAAAGCGTAGAATTCCCTTCATTCGCTTCCATATCAGCAATAACTTTGTCTACATCAGAACCATCTGTACACACAGCGACGAAATCAGCATTTTTGGCAGCTGCACGAAGCATGGCAGGACCACCGATATCGATGTTTTCAATGCAATCCTCGAATTCTTTGCCTGCAGCAACTGTGGCTTCAAACGGATAGAGGTTAACATATAGAAGGTCGATTGCGCCTATATTGTGCTCTTCTGCAGCTTTAACATGGGTGTCTAAATCACGGCGGTAGAGCAACCCGCCATGCACGACAGGGTGCAGAGTTTTAACGCGTCCATCCATCATTTCTGGAAAGCCGGTTAGGTCGGACACATCTTTAACAGGGAGACCTGCGTCTGCAATCGCTTTGGAAGTTCCACCCGTTGATACGAGTTCCACACCCATATTGACCAACTTGGTCGCGCGTTCAATTAAGCCGGATTTATCAGATACTGATATCAACGCGCGGCGTACAGGTGAAAGATTGGCAGTCATTTAGGGCTCCAGAACAAGATCCTGTCTGATTGAAAATAGATTGAAATCGAGAACCAATTTGTTTTGGTATTCGTATCTTTTTCAGAACGTGGATGAAATTATAACTTGAATGGCATGCGCGATAGCATGTTGAGCCTAAACAGCCAACTCCTCAATTGGGATTGAAAATTTATTCAATCCGGATCGGATTTTAATCTGTAGGGTAGACCTTACCGATTTGCAGTTTTATTCCGAGGACGGATCTTTAAAACATTGCTGCCTGATGGATATTTAGATTGTGTTTGGATCAGGGGTTCGTTGGAAACTTCTGTTGGGTCGGAAATAGCAAGTTCCGGAGCCAGATTGGCTAAAAGATCTAATGAAAGGGTTCGTTCTCTATTGCGTGCAGCTTCAATCATAGCATCCAGAGTGGGCATGAGTTTGTCGAGGTCTTTGTAAGTGGATTTCGCTGCCAAAACCCCATCAACACTCGTTTTAGAGACGTCTTCTTTAGGGTAGAAAACTGTTTCCGATAGCTTTTCGCCTGGTCGTAAACCTGTGAAGACAATATCGATATCTTTGCCGGGGCGATAGCCTTTTAGCCGTATCATTCTTTCGGCAAGTTCAACGATTGCAACAGGGTCACCCATATCTAAAACGTATAGAAATGCTTCGCTGTGTTCCGATGTACTGGACAATGCAGATGCTTGCAGCACGAGTGAAGAAGCTTCTTCAACGCTCATAAAGTAGCGTGTCATGTCTTCATCGGTGACGGTTACTGGGCCGCCTTCTTTGATTTGACGTTCAAAAAGCGGTGCGACAGAACCTGCCGAGCCAAGAACATTTCCAAATCGGACAATGGCAAAATTTGTTTGCGGATTAGTTGGAGCTAGGGCTTGTATGTAAAGTTCGGCAGCGCGCTTGGACGCCCCCATAACATTTGAAGGTTGTACAGCCTTATCTGTTGAAATGAAAACAAAATTCTTAACATTGAATTCTGCGGCATAACCAGCTGCCAGTCTTGCGCCTTCGACGTTTGTCAAAATAGCCTCATTGGGATTGGTTTCCATGAGGGGGACATGTTTTAGAGCAGCGGCGTGCAATATTATGTCCGGTTTCGCATGCCTAATAGCTGTTTTTAAACGGTTGGCTTCTCTTACATCACCTAACAGTGCTCGTCTTTGAACATTGGGGAAATGTCTACCCATATACATATCTATTTCATATAGATTGTATTCCGAGTTGTCGTACAGAGTGATTTCGGCGGGCCCATAACTTGCGCATTGGCGAACGAGTTCAGAACCAATTGTGCCGCCCGCACCAGTTACAAATACTCTTGCTCCTGATATGAGTTTGCTTACATTTACACGGTCAAGATTGCGCTCCGGCCTAGTTAGTAGGTCGGTTGGTTCCACAGCGTCGTGATTGAATTCTCCATCAGCACGTATTCGCTGAACTGTGGCTTTGTATTTAGCAGCAATGTCTAGCACCGAATCCATGATCTCGCGATCTAGTGTCGAGCCTACCATAGCAATCCAAGGTGGAGTGCTATAGCGAGTAGTCATAATGGACATGCTCTCTTGAAGTTTAGAGAGATCTCCCAAAACCTGAATACCACTAATTGCCCTTCCTGTGTAATCACCACTCGTCTCAATAATGGCTAAAGGTCTTACAGGAACACCTTCAGAAGAATTCTCTAACTCTCTGAGGGTAGAAGATATTTTTGAAGCTGAACCTACTAAAATCGCGGGAGGTTTGTCTTCGTCGGGGGACCTAAATGCTGCAAGCAATTGCCCTGTGGCTCTAGCGCGAGATGCCAATCTACCTGCAATCATAATAGTGATGAGGATTGGAACTTCGATGAAAATGCTAGATCTAAAAAAACCTTCCAATCGATTTGTTAAAAACATGATTGGTAAGAAAATGAGGTTTGCTAATAGAGCAGCTTGAATGATGCGACGTAAATCACCTGCGCTAGTGTGCCGCCACACTTGTCGGTATACACCTGTAATGACAAGTGACGCAGCCATGGCGACGGCTAATTCTATCGCGTAAAGCGCAGTGATCATGGGAGGAGAAACGGCACCTTGAAGTGTGTTTCTTATATATATCGCAGTGGTCATTGCGATCATTGCAGCGATCACATCATATGCGATACAGACAGTGATTGCACGCCATGCTTGGCGTTGTCCGATACTAAAGGCCCGAATTAGATCTTTGCGGGTCAAAAACTATACTCCCAACTACAATACGTGCAGTTTACTCGCCTGATACGCGACTTAGCGCCCACCTTAACCTGTTTGGGGAAGTTGTGCCATCTCCAATTGGACTAACACCGTAATTAATTAGAATTTGCGCGGCTGGTAGGCGTGTGCCGCTAGCTGTGTATACAGTTTGTTCAATATTTATGGGGTGTTCTGTGCGGAATTTCCAAGAAATATCGGTGTTTCGAACAAGTAAGAACACTGTTTTTTCGTCTTCGCCTTGCTCCACTCCAATGTACGGGTGCAATTGGAATCGTAGCGCACATGGGATGTCATCTTCCTGGGCTTGAGATGTTTCTGCCAACGGTCGATAGATTGAATCCTCGCCAGTGATCCTTTGACCATTTTTGGCTAAATAAAGCCGCCGCCTGTGGACAAGTCCATGGCTATCTCGCCAGCCCGAATGTTGGCCTTCCAATAAAAATTGGTCGCCTTCCTCTAAGCGTCTGGCGGAAACGCCGGGTGGTCCAATAATTTGATGGAGCCCAGATTCAGGGTTTTGTCTAAAAATTGCTGAGTTTTGATCGTCCAATACAAGGGTAGAAGATGCTGCAGTCTGTCGTGCAGCAAATACCCAGGCCGGATCAAGATCGGGATATGCTCCCATAGAAGTGATCAAGCGATGTGGGCCGTCACAAACATGGATAGCAAGACAGGATGCACTTGCCAATTCGGTGTTTTCGCCTGTCTCAGATGAGCCGGTGTCCATGTAGAGGGTCAGATTTCCGGCTTGTATGCGTTGAAATCCTGTTTGTTGAGCAAAAGAAAATTTACCCCCACCTTCACCAAATGGGGAAAGCGCCGTCTTTGCCAGACCATCCCAACTATCTGTTCCGCTATTCGCGACAAGCAATCCTCCATCGGTCAGTTGAAGAAACTTCAACATGTTCTGCATGCGCATCTGTGCTTTTGATAAAAATGGGGGAGCTTCGCGTCCCATTCTCAGCAAAAATTCTTCTGCGATATTCAGGTCAATTAAAGTTTCGGCAAGGCGAGAAGGAGAGCGTGTAACATGGCCGCCATCTTTCAAGATTTGCGTTTGTGTCTCATGTTCTAGAGCTTTTAATCCAACTTTTAAATACTCGTCACCTTCAGGCAAACTTGTTCCTGCCAGTGTCAAGGCCAATGCACATCTGAAACGTCCACGAAGTGATTTAACATTTTCACAGCTCAACGAAATATGATGCACCTGTTTAACGAGGCAATCCAAGAGGTTTGCTCTTGTTTCGCTGGAAACCGGTTCTATGATTACAGGGGCGGCGGAGAGCCAATTGATGACTCTATCTGCAGTGACATTTACACGCCATGCATTGTCATCCCATTTCCCGAATGCTCTCATCCAGCTCACAGTTAAGCTGCGCGCCAGTTTTTCACCTTGCTCGCCATTTGCGAGTAAATCTCGAAGCCAATGAAAGCGATGTATTCTATCTGCAAAATTCACACTCGGAAAAGGAGGTCCCCACGGAGCTCGAGCTTCAGGAACTTCAAGTTTTTCAGTTCCAAATTTCCATAAACCGCGGATAATGTTCTCGCCGCGTTTGGGGCGTGTTGGATGTCCATTTTTCGGACTTCCCAAAAGGGCGTCAATTGAAGGTGGATTCAGCCGCATTTTATACATGGTGGATGATTTCAAAGGTAGTCCATCACGACCCATGAATTCAGTCCACTCTTCTGCATCTCTCATTTTTGAATACTGGCTCGGTATCGGTTGAGGTGCAGTTGTTTCTTCTAATTGAGGCGCTTCTTCTGAGTTTTCATTTTCAGATGACATGAGTTGCCATACTCCAATCGTAGTGGAAGTTAGCCTCTTAAAGCAGCAATTGCATTTGCGTAGTTTGCTGGTCCTTTTTTGAAGACCGCTGATCCTGCCACCAATGCATTTGCTCCGGCATTAATAACGCGAGCACAATTGTCCGGCGTAACGCCACCATCGACTTCTAGAATTGTATTCGTTCCCAGTTTTTCAATGCGATTGCGGATGTCTTCGATTTTTCTCAATTGATTGTCGATGAATGATTGACCGCCAAATCCAGGGTTCACACTCATGATCAAGACAAGGTCTAATTCTTCTAGCACATAATCGAGTACATCGGCTGATGTTGAAGGATTAAGTGCTGCTCCAGCTTTTTTACCGAGTTTTTTAATGGCCTGGATAGTTCTGTGAAAGTGCGGTCCAGCTTCTGGGTGTGCTGTAATCAGGTCGGCACCGGCATTTGCGAAAGCTTCGAGATATGCATCTACCGGAGATATCATCAGGTGCACATCGAATGGCTTGTCAGAGTGAGGGCGCAATGATTTTACAACATCAGGTCCGATTGTGATGTTTGGTACAAAGTGACCGTCCATCACATCGATGTGGATCATGTCGGCACCAGCAGTATCTATGGCACGAACTTCTTCGCCGAGTTTAGAAAAATCAGCAGCTAGAATCGAGGGAGAGATGAGAATTTTAGACATATTTCCGCCTACCAGTAGGGAACAAGGTGTGCAACCACCTTGCTCAAATTTGCTGGGTTATATGTCGCCATACTTGGAGAAAAAGTCTAGAGATTAATGGTAAATCAGTAACCTATATCAATATTTTGTGGAACGACGCGCGCGCGGTTGCCATATTCTATAAAGATTGGCGTCCCATTTGGTAGTGCGACATCACCGCCCTGAGCGATTGAAATAATTTCATCATTTTTGTCGAGACGTATCTTATATTCATAGCCGCGCTGTTTGCCGCCAGCTTTACCGACTTGCTGGCCCGCTATCGCTCCACCAACAGCACCGATGACACCAGCGATTGCTTTTTCATCGTCACCGCCGCCAACTTGGCTACCGGCTATACCGCCAATAACAGCACCGGTTGCAGCACCAAGAAGCCCATTATTGCTTCCGTCAATCATAATGGCACGTGAGGCAACTATGACGCCTTCATCAACGCGGGAAATACGACCAACTTCATTGTGTGAATAGTCGTTTGCGCCTTGGCTAGACGCACAACCAGTTACGGCAAGAAGCGTACCTGCGGCGAATGCAAAGGCTGTCTTTCGAACAACGTTTTTTGTGTTGTTGCTTTTAGGTAGTGAAGACATGGGGTGGCTCCAGAAGAAATTTAATTTGCCTGATTTTCCGTCTTGTTTGAGGCGGATATGAGGCGATTTTGGTTAAATATCATCCAGAAAACTGCCTTATTCTTTACAAAACCCCTTGAAAACAATCACACTTTTTTGAGGCGAGCCATGTAGAAGATATCGGAGGTTATTATGTCTTCTGCATTTTCGACAGCAAATTGCGGTAAACTGAGCAACCCACCAATATCGTCAATTGCGTGCTCATACCCTGGAACCTCTTCTGGTTTTATAGGTTCGATGGACCAGTTTTGACTTTCGATTGCTGATTTTACGACCTCAATGCCTTCCGCCGGCATGGGAGTACACACACAGTAAAGCATCGTACCGCCTGACTTGAGCATATCATAAGCCGCATCAACTAGTTTCAATTGAAGTTTTGAGTAGCGATCTAATCCAGTGTCGTTCCGTCTCCAAGCTCCCTCAGGGTGGCGACGCAAAGTTCCAAGAGCTGAACAAGGCGCATCGAGCAAAATACCATCAAACAATTCATCCGGCCGCCATTCTCTTGCATCTGCCACAAGAGATTTGGCTTTTAAACCTGTTCGTTCAAGATTTTCACGAACTTTTTCGATACGTTGTTCGGAAAGATCTACTGCTGTAACTTGGGCGCCCATACTCGATAGTTGCATCGTTTTACCGCCAGGTGCAGCACACAGGTCTCCAATTGTTAGGCCTTTGACATCACCAAACAATTTCGCTGGTAAAGTTGCAGCAACATCCTGAATCCACCATTCGCCGTCCGCATATCCTTCCAGTTCAACTATACTGGCACCAGTAGGTAATCGAACAGAGCCTGAAGGTAGTGCTTGGCCTTCAAATTTCGTCGCCCACTGTTCTGGATCGGATTTAACCGTCACGTCGATACGGGGTTCTTGTAACTGAATACTGGCGATGTTTTGTGCTGTTTCTTCTCCAAGTGTGTCGATAAAGCGTGTCGCAAGCCAATCTGGCCAGATGTGACTTTGGGGAAGATTATCATAAGCAGTTGGTTCTCTTACTGCTCGGCGCAATATTGCATTGACCATACCGCCGCCGCGAGCTGCAGGTCGCCATTGCCGCGCTGCCTCAACAGTTGCATCCACCGCGGCATAAGAGGGGGCCTTGAGTACCCAAAGCTGTGCGCATCCTACACGCAAGAGCGATAGAACGGGTGGATCTATCTTCTCAAGTGGGCGGTCTATGAATGTTTCTAGAGCGTCATCTATACGTCCGAATGCTCGAAGCGCTGCTGACGCTATTGCACGTGCAAAGCCGCGATCAGAACCTTCTAGGTCATCAAAGAATTTGGAAGCACTCAATGCTTCATCCATGTCCATGCCTTCATGGACGATGCGCATTAGAATATCAGCTGCTGCGCGCCGACTTTGCCAACCATTTTGTGGGAGCTTACCGCCACGACGTTTCGTCGTGTTGTCCTGAGGCGTGGAGCGCGGGTTCTTACCAGAACGAGACCGTGAACGATTGTCGTCAGTGCTTTTGCGAGAATTTGGTCCAGAACGGCGATTAGGCCCGCGTGATGAGCGCGAGCCATTATTGTTTGTATTTTTGTTCACTTAGTAGCGCGATTCAGTTTTAGCATTGTCTTTGTTATCCAGATCTTCAGCTATTCGGCGCAGACGAGCAATGCGTTTTTCAGTCGCTGGGTGAGACGAGCGATGAGTGCGTTTTGATGCATGCAATGGGTCAACCACGTAGATATGAGCTGTTGCCGGGTTCTTCTCAGCAACTGGGTTGAGAAGAGATACCGTATTGCGCTCTATCTTTTCCAGAGCTGACGCAAGATCAAGTGGTTTTCCACATATTTTTGCACCATCACGGTCTGCGGCGTGTTCGCGGGCCTTTGAAGCGAAGATTTGAGCAACTGTTCGTGAAATGAATCTAGATGAGATTGCTGAAAGTCCTAAAGGAGCAAAAAATATCCAAGTGAGGCGGTTCAATAAGCCTGAAACTGCAGATGCAATTCCCATTGATAAACTGTCACCGCGTTTAACATGAGCCAATTCATGCGCTATAACTGCGCGTGTCTCTGCGCGATTGAGTGTCATCAATAGTCCATTGGTTACGGCTATTGAAGCGTGCAAAGCATCTCGACCAACTGCAAAGGCATTTGGTTGATGGGCATCCATTATAAATAGACGAGGGCATATCATGCCGGCGCTACTTGAGAGGTCACGACATTCTTTGACGAAAGCTCGGACCATTGGTGATGGGTGATTTTCATCCACTTCCTGCGCTTTATTCGCGCGTAGAACAAGAGTGTCTGCTTTCCAGAAGACTGCTATATGAAAAACAAGTGCAATTCCGGTTGCAACAACTGCACCTTGATTTCCGTAGATAGCCCAACCAATTCCCGCAAAGATTGCGTGGATGAAGAACATAAAGAGGGTTGCGCGCAAATAGCTCACGTGGAGGCTCCCAATTGGTTTGGTGTTTAAAAACACGTTTGGGTTTAATTTTATGGGTCTTATTAAGTTGTCACTCATGAAGGTTAATGAATTCCAACTTTAAAAAGGTCTGGACTAAAAAAAATTTGAATTTATCTAGAGAAAATGACCCAAAAGAACGAAAACTCCGAAAATTCATCATCTGCTCTGCAAAATGAGGCTGTTGATGGTTTCATTTCTGGTGCCGCTCCAGGAAAGGAATTGTCTCCTGCTGCGCAGCGTGCGCTCGAAGAAGCCGCTGAACGTCGTGTTGCGAGTGATGCAAAAAATGCTAGTGAACAGAAGCCAGAAGAGTGGAATGGCCCGCGCGGCGAAGAACCCACACGTTACGGAGACTGGGAACGCAAAGGCATAACTTATGATTTTTAAAACCTAGCCACTGTGCTGGGGAACTAATGTCTTAATATTCCCGCCTAAGGCGCGAGCAATTGCTTCAATTGTAAAGATTGGGTTAAGCTTCCATTAAGTGTTTAAGGAAGCGAGTGCAGATATGAAGAAATTTCTTTTGAGCGTAGGTATTGTTGTCTCAACAATGTCGATGACAATGTTTCATAAAGCGCACGCTGACGGTATCAACAAACCACATATTTATACGTCTGCACCAGCTCCTTTGAATGTACGTAATTATGATTCTGCACCAACAGTGCACTATGTGAATCCCAGATCTAAAGGTATGAAAATCTACTCAACTGCCTGCGGCAGCGCAGATACTGAGATCTGTTCTGGGCAATTTGTGTCTACTGGACGCGTCGTGTTGGCAGGTCAGGCACCTGCTTATGTAGAATCAGTTAAGCCGATAATCAGACGTGACTCTATGACTGCTATACATGCATCACCCGTCAAGAAGCATGTTGTGAAGAAAGCCCACGATTGTAACTGTCACTCAGATGGACATCACAAGCATCATGGGAAGCAGCAAATACAACTGGATGGAAATTTCACAGGCGGTGTTGGTGCGGGCGTTTCTAGCAATTGGAGCGGCGGACATGGTGGAGTATTTCACGTACAAAACCCGATGATACGTTCACGACAATCAGTCATGTATTTCCCACGTTCAACATACCACAAACGTAGAAACGTACATCGCAAAATCTATCGCTAGAACGTCTCAACGGTGTCTGGCTTTGAGTATTTGCGTAGAGACACGTTGCGGCAGAAGCTTATTGAGCGTGTAGAGTGCTTTGTTCACTAAGCCAGGAATGTGCACAGCGCGCTTTGAATTTCCCGCCTTAAAACAAGCCTGCGCAACTTGATCAGATGTTTGCCACAAAAACTTTGGTAAGTTTTGAAGTTTGTCGCGCTGTCCATTCACATCATGAAATTCCGAATAGGTGAGACCTGGACATACCGCTACAATATTAAGGCCATACTTTTTGTTTTCTAAATACAGTGACTGCGTGAATTTGATCAAAGCAGCTTTGCTGGCAGCGTATAAAGTATGACCCGGACCTGGGGGCGCATACCCAGCCAAAGAAGCGATGTTGATGATACTACCGTGCCCTTGTTTTCTCATTGCCGGAAGCAATGCGTGGCATAACTCGCAAGGTGTATTGAGCATTAATTGCAAGAAGGATGCTTGCTCAGCCCAACTGGTGTTTGTGAATTCAGGAGCAAGCCCAAACCCCGCATTATTGATGAGAACATCAACGTGTAATTTTCTATCTCTTAGTTGGTTTAGTAGCAGATTTGGTGATTCTGGTTTTGATAAATCACATGCAAAATACATAGCGTTGATTGAATGCGTTTTGCTGAGCTGTTTTGAAAAAGATGCTAATTTTTCTTCTCGTCTAGCAACTAAAAAAACATCATATTTTTTCGAGGCATACAGCTGTGCTAATGCCTCTCCAATGCCAGCAGATGCTCCTGTTATAAGCACGAGCGGACGAGTTTCTTCAGAGCCTGACATTCAATGTTTCCAACTATTGTTATAGTAATGGGCATTAGTGGCAATTTGCCAGTGATTTGGAAAGAGGCAGGGGTATGAAACTGCTAAAGATTATTGGATTGATCTTGGGAACAGTGTTGATCGCGTATTTGTCTGGTTGGGCGTTGCAGGAAGACAAAAGTAAGCCGCCAACCTTCAATACTTCCAAACCTGATCGTGATGGAAAGCCGCCTGGAAAACACTAATTTGGTGCATATCCAGCGTGCATTACAGTCCTACCGCTTAACGAATTGAATTAGTCAGGGTATGACGGTAGCGCTAGTGTTTAATATTGGGCGGAGAAAAGCGCTATGGAACAGATTTTAGAGCTTCTAAATAGTATATTTGGTGAAGGTGGTGACTTGGCTGGTGTAGCTTCGGCTGCTGGTCTTGGAGGCGGTGTAACAAGTGCTGCTGCTGTTGTGGCCTTTCGTGGCATGGTTATGAAGTTTGTTGTGCGTGTTATTACGACAGCTGCATTTACGGGAGCAGGCTTTCTTGGGCTATTGCACTATCTTGGCTTTGTGATTGTGCCGAAAGACGAACTCTCTCAAATGTCCTCAAATTCCAAAGCCGCTTCACCTCTTTATTCTGGTTGGGTAGGTGCAGAGGGAACGAGCACGAGACCTGAAACGCGTTTGGAAAGAGCAACGCGTGCTGGAAAGAGAGTTATCGTAGTTCATCGTCGTTCAAAAGAAGACAAAGATAACTCTTGATTAGCTTGGCTATCAGTCTCTAATGCCCAATCCACGCTGGATATAAAGTCATCGCCAATAAAATTGCGGCCGTGACGTTGAAAATACGTGTTTTTGCAGGTGTGTTGAGGAAGTGTTTTATTCTTGTGCCAGCAACCGCCCATGTTGTAACAGCTGGAAAATTCACAACTAGAAACACACTACATATAATAAAAACACTTAGTAGTGGGCTGTCTTGTAATGAATATGTTGCGATAGCGGTTGTGCCCATCGACCAAGCTTTAGGGTTCACCCATTGGAATAGGGCGGCCTGAAGGAAAGTGAACGGCTTTGAGTTTGATGAAGCAGCATTTGAGTTGTCCTGAAGTGGCGCTGCGTTCGCAATTTTCCAAGCTAGATATAGCAGATATATTGAGCTGAGGATTTTTAGCGCGAGAAACGTTGCTGGAATTCTTTCAAAAACTTGCGCCAGGCCAATACCAACCAATGCGAGCATAAACACAAAGCCCAGAGATATTCCAAGCATATGCGGAATAGTTCGTTTCAATCCAAAGTTTGCACCCGAAGCCATTAGCATCAGGTTGTTCGGGCCTGGTGTTATCGAAGATACAAAGGCGAAGGCTAGTAAAGCTAAGAGAAGTTGGCTGGTCATCATACTGTGTACGATAATTGCAAACTTACACAATGTGCTTGCATAATTGTGTGTGTTAGATCTATTTTTGCAATTAATGATGAAAAATGATCAAATAAACCAAAGTATATTGCGTGAGCTTCGTCAGGATGGTCGGCTGACAAATATAGAGTTGGCCGAGAAAGTCGGATTGTCACCTTCTGCATGTCTGAGACGTGTTCAAGAGTTGGAGCGGTCGGGCGTCATTGCTGGCTATCGGGCTGTGCTTGATCGCAAAGCCATGGGAGCAGGGTTTGTTGTCTATGTAACCGTTGGTTTGGCTAGGCATCTGAAGAAAGATCAACAAGCATTTGAAAATGCAATGAACCGTGCACGCCAAGTTGTGGAGTGTCACAATATAACAGGTACTGTTGAGTATTTATTGCGGGTGGAAACGGAAGACCTTGAAGCTTACAAAGTCTTCCATACTGATGTGCTTGGCACTGTAGAGCAGGTAGCCAGCATTACATCCTTCATTGTTATGGGAACTCCGAAGGATGAACGCGGATAGTGCTATTCTGCTTCGGGTGGTGCTGTGTGGGATACACCAACCCCAATGAATTCTATTATTTGCTCTGGTTCCTGAATGCCATTTTCTTTGGCTTCATCAATGGATGCTTTGCTCAATGGTTTTTCGGGATTGATCATAAATTCGATGTCGCCACCTTTTTCGATGAAGTCAGCGAATGTGTTTGCAAACCCAATTGCTTGAGGAATTTCATCCTTTGCAGCCATGGCACCCATGCGCATCATACTTGATGCCATAAGCCTCAAATTTTCAGGTGTTTGACTTTGAAGCATAGCTAGCTCACCAGCTTCATCCTCTGGAATCAGTTTGGCAAAATCAATTGCCATCCCAAACATACGGCCTAGACCAATATTGTCGTCGGTTAGTTTAACTCGGAAATTATTTAGAGCTCCTCGGTTTTCAAGGATGTCCTCGAGCAGCGCCTTTCTTGTGGAATCATCTTCTGATGAAAACGCTTCCGCAAAGGATACAAAATCTCCTGCTGCCCCATCAAATTCTAACTCCAATCCGATTAGGTCTTTAAATTTGTAATCCAACTCAAAATTTAGATCACCATTGTCCGGATCCCATTCGTAATTAAGCTTGGAACCAACATCGAGGTTTTGAAGTTCATATTTGTTTATGATCTCCATTCCTTGAGCGGCATATTGGTCAAACGTTTCTCTATCAAAATCTTCGCTTTCTGCTTCAAAAACTGTCGAGAACATGTCTTCAAAAGCATCAAAGAAGGCTACCATATTGTAATTGCTAGACGGCACTGACATCGAAATTTTTGTTGGTATAAATGATCTGAACTCAGAGATGTCCATATCGAATGTATCTGTTTTACTAACTATAGAATCACCGATGGTGCTGGTCATTTCCTCAGCATGCCATTTCCCGAGGCTGATGAGGTTTTCATCCTTCAGTGTTGGGATTTTTCGTTGTTGAAGAAGCGAGAGCAGGCCAGATAGGTTGAGATCTCTGACGCTTAGTAGGCCGGTTGTTCCACCTTGTCCTATATTGAATGGGAAGTCGTCGTCTTCAACTAGGATGTTTTGGTCTAAAAACATATCCATGCCTTTATAGACAATCAGGCGTGTGTTTCCTTTGTCATAGCCGATGACACCACTGACAGGTACTTTATAGTCAACTTTGAGGCTTTGTGAGGATTCGCTGTCGATCGTTTGCTCCATAGCGAATTCACCATAGCTGTCTAGCATGCTCATAGCATCCACTTTGAAAGCATTAGACCAACGTGCATAGCTGGAAATGAAGTCCCACACCTCTTGAGACGAAGCTTTTTCATCTTCTTTTGGCAGAGTGGGAACAGCCAAACCATTCCAATAAAGGCCATCAAGAGTGATGCGCCCATATCCTAGATCATATTTGCTGACATTCACATTTTGCTGTTCTTTTATTACTTGCACAGCTTCGCCTGCTTCATCTTCAAGAACGTCTTCAAGAATACTGACCGTCGCTTCGTTAGACGCATTGGTGAGATCTTCAAAAATTTCTGTGAGGCCAAAATATGTGATGTTGGAGAGGTCTATTCTATCAGCAATTTTCGTCGGGTTATTCTCCGACAGTGCTTCAAGTGTAGAGGCATCAAATCCCCACATCTTAGCGTGTTCAACTTGTAGCCCAACATCGGGAAAGCTTGATAAAGCAATTTTTAAATTGTGTGCCGTGACATCATTTTCAGAAGTTTCGATGTTGTCGAAAGAAATCTTGAAAATGGAGTTTTCTGCAGATGAAATCGCATTCCACGTAGCTTCATCAGTCATTGATGATTTAGGGGACCACTCATTCATCGTCGTTAAATAGGTGAGGGCACCCGCATCCGTTTGAACGGCGGTGTCTAAAGATGGAATTTTGGATGTTGTCGAGCAACCTGCTATCGCAAATGACAAAACCAATGCAGTTGATGTTAATACACGCATGAACGTCCCCTTAATTTTGAAGTGGAATGATACCATCTTCTATTAAGGAGACAATGCGGCGTTAAATATTAGTGTTTGTGACCGTGCAGCTCAAAATAGTGATCGCGATAAGCATTGATTGCTTTTTGCAATTCCTCAGCTTTTTCCATGTCAGCTGATTGCTTTGCTTTCATTGCAGCAACCAAGATTTGATGCGCCAATTTGAGTGATTTTGCGTAAGATTTTTTTTCTTTTGATTTTACAGGGGCTTTTACGCGTTGCGTCAGGAAATACACAGCAATTTCGTCTTGTATTTTTTGAGCGTGGTTTTCTTTATTGATAACCCAGCGCGTTGCATCATGTGTATTTTCAGCAGCTTGAATCCCTTCGATTGAGCGTTTGATCGTTTTGACATGCAGATCTAACTCATCAAACTTTGCTTCATCATCATAAATTCCACATGGAATTTCACAGTGTGCAAATGCGGGCGCTGTAAACCCGATACTGGCAGTAAAAAGCGCAATAGATAAAAAAATGGAACGACTAATCGTATTCATGCTGGGCCTCTAATTTAGAAACTCTAAAAGTTATCCTTCATGTCTCATGATTGGGATGAGACCACAACTCTCTTTTGCGTGAACTGGTGTATTCGCACGCTATTGAAAAGAAGCGTCATCAGGACGGTATCGACCAGAAATCGGCCAGGCAAATAATACGTTTTCAATCTGTGGCCCCGCGCCGATATTGTGCACGATTAAGGGGAGCCCATTGCTAGATTTTTCATTGGTGACAATACCAATGTGGGGAAGCCATCCACCATCTTCGCCTTTTAAGTTCCAAGCAACTATGTCGCCCGCAAGATAGTCATTCGCTCTATTTGAGGGTGGCAAGCGCATATTGTGGCGAGTTAAATAGGTTTCGATATTTGGAACGCGGCGATGATCTATATTGCGATCTGTGCGCTTTAATCCCCAATGATTGGGGTAAGCACTAAAATTAGCTTTCATGTCTTCGTGAATGAGTTGCTGAAGGTCAATTTCCAATGTCCGCAACGATCTTACAACAACGTCTGAACACACTCCGGTATCAGATGGTACATCGCCATTTGGATATGGAATGGAAACATAGGCTGGGTCATAATTGATTGCGTGTTGGGTGCGTTCAATTGCTGCCTGTGAAAGCCTTTGGTGAAAGGGCTCTGCGTGGACTTGAACAGACACGCAACTCGCAATCACTGAAAGTAGGGTGTTTCGATAAATGCTCATTTCTCCGAAATAACTTCCAATATGGGCAAGTATTTGGCCGGACTGTGATGGTTTATTGCCACTTGAATTTGTAAAAAAGATTTGATACGCAAAGTTTATGAAATTAGATAACACGTTATGTATTAGATCTGATAGACGCGAGAGTGATGATGAACTTATCGCGCAATTGCATCATGATGGATACAAAAAGCTTGGGCCGAGATTTGGTGCGCCCTTTGATGCTTATGTTGTTCAAACACTTGAAGAAGCTAATTTGGCTCAACGATGGTTGGATGCTGATGATAGATCACGCGTTTGGTTTGCGGAGCTGAATGGAAAACCAATTGGTTGTGCAGCGCTTGTCGATCGGGGAGAGCGAGCGCAATTGCGGTGGGTCGTTGTGCTCGATGAGGCCAGAGGATTGGGTGCCGGTCGCAAATTGCTTAATCAGGTTCTGAATTTTGCGTCTCAACATAACTTCAAAAGTATCTATCTCGAAACGATAGATGATCTTACCCCTTCAATGACGTTGTATGAAACGAGTGGCTTTGCGCTGGTCAGCAAAAAGCAGATGCAATTATGGTATGGTGAAGATGGTTGCGAAGTGGTGATGGAAAAGATGTTGAGCTAAGCTGTACGGGATTGGAAACTCTCTTTCCATGGCATTCGAGAATGTGTTCATGCTGTGTATTTTTACTGATTTTTCTAGTTGCGTCACGACGTGTCGTGTTTGATGCCATTCCAATGGTTTGTGATACTGGTGATGTTATTATTTCAAATCGTCAGATCGTACATGGTTCTTTTGCCAATACAGGATTTGAGCCGAGAATTACTGCCAATTTTGGATTTCATAAACGTTCTTCAGTGTTGAATGTAAAGGGGGCAGGAATTCATAGTGAAGCAGCAGTTTATGATGATGATTTCATTAAATAACGATCTAAAGCGATGGGCTTGGCTTTAGCGTCGAGGAAAAAACGTTTTCCCGAAGAAGAGTCATATAATTACAAGCCATTATTGGATGAGTTGGATTCTTTCTCAGGATGTAAAGGAAGCCATGAGCTGTTGAAAAATTACAATTTGAAAGATCTAAGTATTTAGATTTCGGATACGTTCAATCGCTTTTAAGACTTTGCGCAGAAACACATAAAACAAACGGTCAAAGTCTACTTTTCGGAAAAAAAATTATGACATTTAAGCAAACAATTTTGGGAGCAACCAGTTTAGCAGCTGCGTTTGCGATAACGCCTATGACTGCTCGGGCTCAAGAAATCGATATAGTTGGCAATGCCCAAGAAGAAACAGCCGTCCAACGCTTGATGAACACGATAACTGTCACCGCTACGAAGCAAAAGGATCCTGAAGATGTCCAAGATGTAGCAATTGCGGTGACAGCATTTAACGAGGACACGCTTGATGTTCTTAATGTGAAAGATCTGCAGGATCTTTCATACAGTGTTCCAAATGTTTCGCTCACGGATAACGGAACATCCAAAGGTTATGCTAATTTTGCCATGCGGGGGCTGGGCTTAAATTCTTCTATTGGTTCAATTGATCCGTCTGTCGGGACAATTATTGATGGAGTTCCGCTTGGAATAAATGGTGGGCTTGTATTTGATACCTTTGATATTGGTAGTGTAGAAATTTTGCGCGGGCCGCAGGGGATCCTTCAAGGAAGAAATACAGTAGGAGGTGTAGTTGCGCTGAATACGGGAAATCCAACATCAGAATTGGCTTATGATTTCAAAATTTCTTCTGAAACACCAGTCGATGATGGGCGAGGGGGATTAAATTCTTTCGCTCAGGGTGTCGTGTCGGGCCCGCTTATTGACGGAAAACTAAATGGAAAAATAGCTGCCTATTACAATTATGATGAAGGCTATTTTAAAAACCAATTTAACAATGATAATCATGGTGAAGGTGATGTAAAAATCATTCGTGGTGCTCTGGAATATTTTCCAACTGAAAACTTCACAATATTAGCTAAAGCTGAGTATGCAGAATTTACAGGAGATGGGCCTGCCACGCAAAACCGTTCTCTACATCACCGAGGTAGTTTTGATATCTCAATCGACGAAACAGGTTTTTACGATAACTCTGTTGCATTCGGAATGCTTCGCATGGATTGGGATGTCGGATTTGGTGATGGAACAATTACCAATATCTCAGGCTATCGCAAATACAAAGCCGCATCTAATGGCGATATAGATGGATTGCCCTCTGCTTTGTTTAATGGCCCAGGTCATTCATACACAAATCAGTTTTCAAATGAATTAAGGTACAATGGTTCATTCGGAGACCTAACTCTCACAAGTGGTTTCTTCTATTTTGATCAAACCATTAAATCTCATGAGTCTAGAGAGCTGGCATCCTTTCTAGTGAATCCTGCATTGCCTGCTGGTTTATTGAAATTCCCAGGTGGTGGTGTGATGGATCATAGCTCTCTGGGAGCCTTCACACAGTTGGAGTATCAATTTACAGAACGTTTTTCTGGGCAGGTGGGCTTGCGGTATTCGTATGAAGAAAAAGAGGCTGGTTTAACATATGTTATTCCTGCTCTTCTGAGGGGGATATCGGATTGCTCAGTCGTTGAGGGAACTTGTCCAGTAGACTTCACTGACAAGAATGATTGGAGTGGCTTTACGCCGAAAATAGCAGTTGAATATGAAGTGTCAGATGCTGCACTTCTCTATGCGTCCTATAATCGTGGGTTCCGGTCTGGTGGATACAATTTCCGTATCACTGATCCGACAACCTTTGCCATTCTGAATAATAGTATCAATAACAACAATCGATTCTTCGATGAAGAAACCATAGATGCTTTTGAAGTGGGGTATAAATATCAGTCTGAAAATGGTCGAGTGGTGTTGAACTCGGCTTTGTTCTTCAACAAAGCCAAAGATCTGCAACGTGAACTAATCGTGGCAAGCAATGCCGGTACTTCGCAATTGATATACAACACTGCGGATGCAGACATCAAAGGTGTTGAGTTGGAAGGGCGTTTTTCAGTTACAGACAATCTGATAATTACAGGAAATCTGGGATACATAGATGCCAAATATACAGATATTCGGTTTCCAATTTCTGCCGGAACTATCGCTGCGTTTGAAGCTGGGCAGGTTTCCGATTCTGACTATGATTTAAAATTGCCTAGAACTCCGGAAATGACATATGGAATCGGCTTTGTTTGGGAGCAAGATTTAAACAATGCTGGATCCTTGCTTCTGGCAGGTAATTTTCAACATCGTGATGAGGCCGCCCACACGGATAATAACATCGGCATATTAGACGCAGTAGATATGGTTACTGCAAATCTGACTTGGAATACCCCGAAAGATGGGATTTCGGTTTCGTTGTTCGGCAGAAATTTGCTTGATGAAGCGACCTCTGGAAATGATGCTCCTTTGCCATTTAACGCTGGAGTTACCGGTCAGTCAGGAACGTTTTCGCCTTTGATCAAGGGGCGCACCGTGGGTCTTGAATTATCGATTAAAGGGTAACTAAGAACCCAAATGAACTTAGAGCGTGGTGATAGGTTTTGCCACGCTGTTTTTTAGGAAAAGAAACATGACCGATACTGTGAAAATACTTGCAATGCATGAAGGCATGCCAACCTTGTTTCCAAGTAAGCCAGATAGTTGGGAATTTATGGATGTTTCCAGCGGCGTAGAGACGGTTATTGCTGATCGAGGTGGAGAAGTAGAAATTCTCTTGTCTGCAAGTATAGAAAAGCTTGATAAAGCGATGCTTGATAAATTTCCCAATCTCAAAATGATTGCTTCTGTGTCTGCGGGCTTTAGCAATGTAGACTTAGAAGAGTGCAGACAGCGCGGTATTGCCGTTACGAATGCACCCGGGTTGAATTCAGGTGATGTCGCTGATGTGGCTGTCAGTATGATGACGTCATTGCTTCTCAATTTTCCACAAAGCCAAAATTACATCATGACAGATCAATGGGTTACGAAAGATGGACCTATTCGTCATTCGCTGAAAACATCAACTGTTGGAATTGTAGGGCTGGGGGCTATTGGTAAAGAGGCGGTCACACGGCTTAAGCCTTTTGGTGTTGAATTATGTTGGTGGGGGCCTCGCGATAAGCAGGACGTGGACATCCCTTTCATTGCCTCCATTAAAGAATTGGCAAAAAAATGCCGTGGTTTGATAGTGTGTTGTCGACCAGATGATTCAACTTTTCATTTGATTGATGATGAGATCATCAAACTACTTGGCCAAGACGGCGTCATCGTAAATGTCTCACGTGGCAATGTAGTGGATGAAAACGCTCTAATAGAGGCGTTGAAAACTGGTAAGCTTGGTGGGGCAGGGTTGGATGTTTTTGACCCAGAACCAACCAATAGTAATCGGTGGGAAGGAGTTCCAAACGTCATTCTCACACCTCATCAAGGCGGCGCAACTTATCAGAGTCTATTTGCATCTGCTGGCTTAGCGCAACAAAACATCCAAAATTTCTTATCTGGTGCACCCTTGGTGACGAGTGTGTTGTGAGCTAGTCCTCGCAGTTGCTTATAAATCGGATCCATTCCAACAAAAAGCCCCGCCAGAATTCTAGCAGGGCTTAATGGTAATGATAGTTTGCGTTGGCGATTAGCCGTTAGCATTTGCCTTGGCTGCACGTTTTCTGTCGTTTGGATCAAGGTGAACCTTACGCAAACGGATGTTTTCTGGAGTTACTTCCACTAGTTCGTCATCTGCAATGTATGCAAGAGAGCGTTCTAGAGTCATTTGCATAGGTGTCGTTAGGCGGATAGCTTCATCTGTACCTGATGCACGCACGTTAGAGAGTTTCTTTCCTTTCAGGACGTTCACTTCAAGGTCGTTGTCACGTGTGTGCTCACCAATGATCATGCCTTCATACACTTTCACACCAGCACCAATCATCATTGGGCCACGGTCCTCAAGGTTAAAGAGGGCAAACCCAACAGATTCACCTGTTCCGTTTGAAATAAGAACCCCAGTGTGGCGGCCTTTGATAGGGCCTTTGTGAGGTGCGTATTCGTGGAAGATCCGGTTCATTGTGGCTGTACCACGTGTATCAGACAGCAATTCACCCTGATAACCAATTAGACCTCGAGAAGGGGCGTGGAAAACAAGACGTGTGCGGCCACCACCAGATGGGCGCATTTCGATCATGTCAGCTTTACGCTCTTGCATCTTCTGAACAACGATACCCGAGTGCTCATCATCCACATCGATAACAACTTCTTCGATAGGCTCTTGGCGGTTTCCTGCTTCGTCTTCTTTGTAAACCACCTTCGGACGAGACACACCCAGCTCGAAGCCTTCACGGCGCATTGTTTCAATAAGAACTGAAAGCAAAAGTTCACCGCGACCAGACACTTCGAATGCTTCTGCATCAGTTGCGCGCTCCACTTTTAGGGCAACATTACCTTCTGCTTCTTTTTCTAGGCGATCCCAGATCATGCGGGAGGTCACTTTAGAACCTTCAGTTCCGGCCAAAGGTGAGTCATTCACGCGGAATGTCATTGTAATGGTTGGCGGGTCGATTGGTTGGGCTTGGATAGGTTCTTCAACTGACGGCGCACATAGTGTGTCAGCCACTGTAGCTTTGGCCATACCCGTCAAAGATACGATATCTCCAGCCACACCTTCGTCAATTGGTGATTGTTCAAGACCACGGAAAGCTAGTACTTTAGATACACGGAATTGCTCAATAAGAGAGCCGTCTCGTGATAGAGCTTTAACCGTTTGGTTTGGTTTCACAGTTCCAGAAGCGATACGTCCGGTTAGGACGCGTCCAAGGAAGTTGTCAGCTGAAATTGTCGTCGCAAGAAGACGGAAGTCACCTTCTTCTGTTTTTGGCTCTGGCACGTGGTCGATAACCATGTCGAAGAGGGCACCCATGTCCTCTGTCGGTTCGTTATAGTCCGTGCTCATCCAACCATTTTTGGCTGATCCATAGAGGATTTTGAAGTCGAGCTGTTCGTCAGTCGCATCAAGGCTGGCGAAAAGGTCGAATACTTCATCAATCACGCCATCAGGACGACGTTCTGGCTTGTCGATTTTGTTGATGGCAACGATTGGTTTCAAACCAACTTTAAGTGCTTTGGAAACCACAAATTTAGTTTGTGGCATTGGGCCTTCGGCGGCATCCACAAGAACGATACAACCATCCACCATGTGAAGGATACGCTCAACCTCACCACCAAAATCTGCGTGTCCGGGTGTGTCAACGATATTGATGCGTGTGTTTTTCCAAACAACGGATGTGTTTTTAGCAAGGATGGTAATACCGCGTTCGCGCTCGAGGTCGTTCGAGTCCATCATTCGTTCAGAAGTGGCTTGGTTCTCACGGAAAACACCAGACTGCTTAAGAAGGCAGTCAACGAGTGTTGTCTTACCGTGGTCAACGTGAGCGATAATAGCGATGTTGCGCATCGAAGTAGTTTGGTCGGCGGTCATGTAACGTCTTCCGGGGAGAATAAAATACTTGGATGTGACGAAACATTTCGCACATCGTTTGCGCGCGACATACAGCAAAGAATCACTTTTGGCGACCCCTGATGTAATTTGGAATATTTTTGATGCTTAAAAACACTCGTCTAAGTAGTGAGTGAGAAATTGAGGTGAGGTTATCAACTCAAGGAAGAAATTTGGTTAATGTTAAGGCCTTATTTATTAGTAAAATTTAGTTTGGACGAAGTGTGTTGAAAAGAGGCAGCTTCTTCCATGTCGTCGATTAAGTCCCGCATTAATAGTTTAGTTCTGTTATCAGTCTTTGGACTGTTGTCAGTGGTTGTAACTTTTTCCTGGCAATCTTTTAAGGATGTACAGAAGCAAACGCACGCTCAGCTCGAGTACATCGTTGAAGCTTCAATTAAAATCTTAGAAATGCAATACGGAAGGGTAATTGCAGGAGAAATTTCGGAGGTTCAGGCTAAGAAAGAGTCTTTGGATGTCCTAGCCGCAGTGCGTTACCGAAACTCAAATTATGTGTTTGTGTCGGATACAGAACACATTTTGCTGATGCATCCGATTGAAGTGCAATGGAATGGTGCTTTTGTTGGTGATTTTCAGGACCCAGAAGGAAATCTTGTATCTCACCAATGGGTTGATGCTGCCCTATCAGGAGAACATGTATTTAAGTATGTGGCTACAGATACAATCAATAATGAAGTAAACAATAAGGTAGGATACGCAACCTATTTTGAACCTTGGGATATGGTTGTCGTAACGAGCGCACTCGAGAAAGAGTTAAATGTTGCATTGGGAAAACTTGCCCTCGAAGCCGTTATCTTTTTAATCGTAATCGGTGGGGTTGTAGGCGGAATAGGGCTAAAAATAGCCTCATCCATAGTTTCGCCACTGACTAGCTTAGCTCGCTCAATGGACAAATTGTCTGATGGGGATGTCAATGCTGAGGTTACTGGTATCGATCGGAAAGATGAAATCGGGCCTATGGCAAAAGCTGTTGTGGCATTTCAAAACAATTTGGTAGAGAGACAGCGTTTAGAAAACAAAACCACTGAAACCGAGCAGATTTTGACGCGGCGACAACGTCGAGTTGATCAGCTGATTAGCGCATTCCAAAATGAAGCGAATAATGATTTTCAGGAAATGTCTAAACATGCAAATGAACTTAAGCATTCGTCAGAGAAATTGCTTAAATCAGCAGCGGAAACAGACGATAAATCTACGCGCGCGTCTGAGGTTTCCAATGATACATCAACTAATGTTCAGACAGTAGCGGCTGCAGCTGAAGAATTGTCTGCATCGGTTGCAGAGATCCATGGCAATGTTCAAACTAACTATGATACAATTGTGCAGACTTCTGAAAAATCTAAAACCGCAAATGTACAGGTTCGCGAACTAGCGGAAGCTGTTGCTCAGATTAGTGATGTAGTCGATCTAATTGCGGATATTGCCGAGCAGACGAATTTATTGGCGTTAAATGCCACGATTGAAGCGGCCCGAGCTGGTGACGCTGGTAAAGGGTTTGCTGTGGTTGCGACCGAAGTTAAACAATTGGCAGATCAAACAGCTCGTGCAACCAATCAGATTGGCGGTCAGATTAATTTGGTTCAAGGGTCGACCGAGCAAACTGTGACATCAATTGAGAACGTGACGAATTCTATGGAGAGGGTTCTTAGTGCGATGCAGGAGATATCTAGCGCAGTGGAAGAACAGGGGGCTGCCACAAATGAAATCAGCCGCAATGCTTCCTATGCTGCACAAGGAACCCAGGAAGTCGTTGAGAATTCGCGTTCCGTGACTGAAGTTGCGCAGAGTACAAATTCCTCCGCGATTTCAGTAGAAAGTGTTTCGGATGAGCTTTCTAGAAAAACAGAACAAATGCAAAATCGAGTCGATGCGTTTTTAAAAGATGTCGCTGAGGCTTAAATTAAGGCTCATGTTTGACAAAGGTTATAGAAATAACTTTGGAAAGAGCTGTTCAAGATAAGCGCAAATAAGAAATTTGTTCAAAATCAAACAATCAAAATTAGTTGAAAATGCAACCTAAATAAGAAATTTAGTTAACCTTAAAGGCTTATTTATTTATTTTTGAATATCCTCAAGAAAAGTCATGTTTTGAGGTTAGTGCGATGCTTTCAATAAAATCTAGAATTTTGTCTATCGTGTTATTATCACTTACGACTATTGCTGTGATTATCGGGCTGTTATCCTGGCTGAATTACAAGAATGTTGAAAAGCAGACTTTTGATCGTGTGAGGAATGTTGTTGAAGCATCCGTGACGATTATCGATGGATATCACCAAAAATACTTGGCAGGTGAAATGACTGAGAACGCTGCTCGTTCGGCGGCGTTGGAAGTTTTATCCAACATGAAATATGAGAATGACAATTATATTTTTGTTTTGGATACCAGCCATCACATAGTCATGCTTCCCATAAGACCTGATTACGTCGGGCAAGATCTTACTGACTTTAAAGATAAGAATGGTTTGTACACTGCAAGAGAGTGGGTTCGGATAGCCAAAGAGGGCGGTGGTATCCTGCGGTATATCTCCAAGACTGCAGTAGATACTCCTTATGTACCGAAAGTGGCGTATTCAAAATTATATTCGAATTGGGACTTAGTTGTTCTTTCTTCCATGCATGCTGAGCATTTGAACAAGGAGTTGATTTCTTCTTTCGTCAGAGGTGGCGTTTTTTTAATTATCGCGGGAGGAGTAGTTGGATTTGTATCATTGAAAGTAGCTCGTTCAGTGATTGAACCTCTGAATAATTTGGCTGGAGAAATGACAAAATTGGCATCAGGAAATACTTCCACAAGTATCAAAGGGATGGATCGCAAAGATGAGATAGGGCCCATGGCCAATGCAGTGTTGGCATTTCAAGATAGTATGATTGAAAGAGAAAAATTAGAGAACAAAAACAAAGAGACTGAGCAGTTTCTTACAAACCGGCAACACGAAGTTGATCGCTTGATAGATAAATTTCAGGAAGAAACGCACAAAGATTTTCTGGATATTGCGACACATGCAAACGAGCTTAAAACTTCATCTCAAGAGCTTCGCAAATCTGCCGCTGAAACGGATGATAGATCTACACGTGCATCTGAAGTTTCCAATGATACATCAACAAATGTTCAGACAGTAGCGGCGGCAGCTGAAGAATTGTCTGCGTCCGTTTCTGAGATACACGGCAATGTACAAACGAACTATGATACAATTGTGCAGACTTCAGAAAAATCTAAAACCGCAAATGTACAGGTTCGTGAACTTGCGGAAGCTGTTGCGCAGATTAGTGATGTTGTCGATCTAATTGCTGATATCGCCGAGCAGACGAATTTATTGGCGTTAAATGCCACGATCGAAGCGGCCCGTGCTGGTGATGCGGGTAAAGGGTTTGCTGTAGTTGCAACTGAAGTTAAACAATTGGCCGATCAAACAGCTCGCGCGACCAATGAGATTGGTGGACAGATTAACTTGGTTCAAGGTTCGACCGAGCAAACTGTGACATCAATCGAGAGCGTAACAAGTTCGATGGACAGCGTGCTCAATGCAATGCATGCAATATCAAGTGCGGTAGAAGAGCAGGGGGCTGCAACAAATGAAATCAGCCGCAATGCTTCCTACGCTGCAAAAGGAACTCAGGAAGTCGTTGATAACTCTCGATCCGTAACCAAAGTGGCTCAAACTACGAACTCATCTGCTATATCAGTTGAGAGTGTGTCAGATGAACTATCTCGTAAAACAGAACAGATGCAGGTTCGTATTGACGGGTTCTTGAAAGAAGTCGCGAATGCCTAAATTTGAAGGTTTAGCTTTTCAAATACATCAGAGTGAAAGACTGTCTTTCACACATAAAATATGAATGGAATTATGTACTCCAAAAAAAGTGCCCGGCATTCTATTCGAATACCGGGCCCCTTCTATTTAATTTGAAACTTCTGTCTGATTCTTATCTAAATTAAGATGCAATTCTTGAAGACGTTGCTCTTACGGTATTGGTTGCATCTTCGATTTCACGGCTTGTTGCTGCGATATCTTTGATTGAACCGTTGATTGATTCAATACTAGTTGCAACGCCGTGCATTGAATGCGTGATTTCTGATGTCACACTGGATTGCTCTTCAACTGCAGTTGATACGGCAGAAGCCACATCGTTGATTTCTGCAATCAGGCTACCAATGTTAGAAATTGCATCTGCTGCTTGTCCAGATACCAGCTGAACATGAGAGATTTGTGCAGAAATCTCTTCAGTCGCTTTTGCTGATTGATCTGCTAGCCCTTTAACTTCAGATGCCACAACAGCAAACCCTTTACCAGCGTCACCGGCGCGTGCTGCTTCGATCGTTGCGTTCAATGCTAGAAGATTTGTTTGTTCGGCAATATCGTTGATTAAACGGATAACTTCCGAAATCTTACGAGCAGATTCTGTTAGGCCGCCAACAACACTGTTTGTCGCCTCAGCTGTTGCCACGGCTTCTTGAGTAGCGTCAGTTGCTTTGGAAAGTTGAGAAGCGATTTCACCAGCTGATGCTGACAATTCTTCAGCTCCGGCAGCCATAGCTTGAACAGAAGCAGTTGCTTCTTCAGAAGCAGCTGCAACGCTAGTTGATTTGGCGGCAGATTCTGCAACATTTTGTGCAATGGTGTTCAAGTCTGTATCGATTTGTTGAGAAGTTGCTCTGCGCTCTAAGCGTGCAGCGTATTCTGCTGTAATATCAGATGCAAATTTCACAACGCCAGTAACGTTTCCATTTTGATCGAATATTGGATTATAGCTTGCTTGTATCCATATTTCGCGACCACCTTTGGCAATGCGGCGATACTCGGCTGTTTGGAATTGACCTTGGCGAAGCGTTTCCCAGAAACGTGCATATTCCGCACTGTTCTTTTCCTCTGGTGCCACGAACATTGAGTGGTGTTGGCCAACAATTTCACCAAGTTGATAGCCGACTGCGCCGGTAAAGTTTTCGTTGGCGGTTACGATTGTGCCATCTGGTTTGAATTCAATAACGGCTTGCACGCGATTAATAGCGTCAATTTGCGCTTTGGCTTTCGCTTCACTCATTTTGCGTTCAGTAATGTCTGTTGCAAATTTGATGACTTTATAAACTTCACCACTGCCGTTTAAGAGTGGATTATATGTAGCTTGAATCCAAATATCTTTGCCGCTTGCGCCTATGCGTCTAAATTCGGCGGATTTGAATTCGCCTCTAGCAAGCTCATTCCAGAAAGATTTGTATTCAGCAGATTGTTGATCTTCGGGATAGACAAATAGTGAGTGATGCTTTCCTTTTATGTCGCCCAATCTATAACCGACAGTCTGAAGGAAATTTTCGTTCGCAGTGATGATTTTTCCATTTGGTTCAAACTCAATGACTGCTTGTGAGCGATTTAACGCATCCACTTTTGCTTGATTGTCTTTGTTTCCAGATTTAGATGCGCCTAGCATTATACGTTACCCTTCAAGCCCTCTAAAGATTGTTCAATTCCAACAAAAGTTGAATAAAATTTCTTAAATAGTGATCCAATGTGATGAAGGACTCGTAAAAATTATTTGGTCTATTTCTAAATAAACATGCGTTAAGCTATTTAATGTGTAAAAAAATAAGCCAGCTTCGTTAACAATTCCATTAATCTAATTCAATTTTGTGAAGAGATCATATTGCTTAGAATTGTTTCAAGAGATTTTGATTGATTTTGAAGATTGAACATTTTCTTGGAGTTTGTTTCTCCGTTTTGTCCAAACTTGGTGATTGTTTCTGGCGAACACAAAAGATCTTTTAAGCGCCTAGCGAAAGCGATATGGTCGTTTTCTTCGACTAGGTAGCCGGTGTTTTTGTCTAGGATACATTCAGGGATGCCAGCATGACGCGTCGCGACAACTGCACATGCAGAAAGTTGAGCTTCTATACACACCATTGGCAATCCCTCTGCATCACCTGACACTGCTCGTTTTGAAGGGACACAGACAATTGAACTTTTTGCAAAATGCTCCGGCATGTCTTCAGAGTCTACCCAGCCGGGGAGGTTGGCTTCAATGCCTGCTTTGACGAGATGCTGCGACAGCTCAGGTTTGAGAGGGCCTTCCCCAAGGAGGCGGACTTCCCATCCTTCCAAATCATCTTTGAGTAAAGTCAGAGCGGATATAAGTGTATCAATTCCCTTTTTTTCCACCCATCGGCCAGCAAACAAAATGATTTTCTTTTTCTCAGACTGAGAAAATTTTGTGGGATCCACGCCATTATAGTGCACACGCATTTTGGGTTGCGGGCAACCATGTATGCGTAATTCATTCTCTATGAACTTTGATACAGGCAGGATTAGAGATGCTTCATTCCATAGTGATTGTCGGCGACGATTATAAACTCTGAAAAAGCTGTCCTTAGTATTTGAATGCTTGGTTGCGTCACCACCATGATATGTGACGACCAAAGGAATGTTGAGGGCTTTTGCCAAGGGCAGGGCATATGCACCCGATTTTCCAAAATGAGCATGAATTAGAGCAGGTTTTTTTTGTTCTAATCTGGTGAGAAGTCTTCTGGACACTCTGCCAAATTGTTTAAAGCCCATTTCTCCGAGAAGTCCGTGAGATTCTCCCAGTTTAATAAATTCACTTCCTTCAGGAGCAGGCCCTCGAATGTCATGGCCAATATATATCGGTTTGAGCCTAGTAAAATGACTGTAGCTTCTTTGGATAAAGCTTTCAGATGGTGAAAACAGTTTATCTGCGTAGACAAGAATATTGGTAGGCGATTCTGAATTCACGTTTTCATATTCCTGCAGATCGAAATGGCTTGGATAGTGTGTTCTGTAGATAAAGCGCAATTTGAACAAGGCTGTCCAGCACACTGTTTTCAATATTCTAAGGTAGAAACTGTCGTTTTAAAGCTAAAACCGAAGCCGAGACGAGTATAGCGGGTTGCTTTGATGTCCTTGAAAGCGTAGCTTCCGGCTCGATTTTTAGGAGATACATACAATATGAGCGCGTCCTATCGTCTCTTTGGTGCGGAAACATCCGCTTTCTCAATCAAGCTTAGAAGTTACATGCGTTATAAAGGCCTGGAACATGAATGGCTTGTGCGCACGGCGGAGAATGAAGAGACACTTCAGGAAGTGGCTCGGTTTTCGACTTTACCTGTTTTGGTGACATCAAATGGTTTTGCGGTGCATGATACAACACCCACCATTGATGCATTGGAAGCTGACACACCTTCGCCTGAAGCAACGCCAGATGATGCGGCTTGTGCATTTCTAGCAGTGGTGTTGGAAGATTATGCTGATTTATGGCTGTCAAAATCCGTGATGCACTATCGTTGGGGCCGTAAAAAGGACCAAAAAGAAGCAGCTGCACGCGCAATTGATGAGTATTTCGTCGAAGAAAAGCCAGACAATCGTAAAGAATTGATCCAAGATTCAATTGCTAGAATGACTGATTTATTCCCCAGCATGGGTTTGAATAAAGAGGTCGGTAGTATCGTTGAAAAAAGCTTCAAACGGTTTGTGAAACTTTTGAATGCACACCTTGAAAAGCACTTATGTATTTTCGGTGGTCGACCTTCCGTTGCTGATTTTGGACTGGCTGCTCAATTAAGCCAGTTGATGAAAGATCCAACACCGGCAAAGATCATCGAAAAAGAGGGCCCTTTTGTAAAAGCTTGGTGTGAATTCATGGATGACCCCAAAGCTAACGGGCCGTTTGAGTCTTTCGGAGACTTAAAAGATACTTTGACTCCGATTTTCAAAAAAGAATTGGGTGTCACGTTCTTGCCATGGGCTGCTGCAAACTTAGAAGCTTCTTTGGCGCGTCAAGACGAAGTCACCGTAACACTCGGCAAGGATGAATTGTCTCATACGCCACTGCGTTCTGCAGCCAGGTCTTTCAAAGATGTTCGTCGTAAATTTTCAAACCAGTCCGAAGAAGAAGCTTTGTTGGCATTCGTTGAGGAAGTTGGCATTGGTGAATTCTTGCGTCGCCCTGAACGACCCAAAAGGGATGGCGATGAAGGTGGTCGTGGTCGTCGGCGTGGTCGCCGCAGACATAATCGACACAAGAAAAACCGTGATGGTGATGAAGTTGCTGTTGCGGCAGTGGGTGGTGAAATGGTGGCAGAAGCTACTGAGACTAGTGAAAACACTACATCTGCTGAAACTTCAGCGACGGATGTTGCAGAGGTTAAAGTTGAAGTTTCTTCATCTAAAAGTGAAGAGCCTAAGGCTGAACCTTCTTCTGAAGTTGTTGAAGCGACACCAGCTAGCGAATCTAAAGAAAATTAGAAAGTAGCTTAGCTAGGGGGATGTCATGTTCGAAATTTTGATGGCCGCACCCATTACATTTGCAATCATTATTGCAAATGTTGCGTATTCAATGATCGGTTTTTCAAACAGTAATTTTTTTGAAGCCAATTATTTGCGTGTGGATGAAATTGTAAATAAGAATCAATGGTATAGGCTTTTGACGTCAGGTTTTTTGCATGTCGGCCCGGGGCATCTGCTCCTCAACATGCTTACATTGTTCTTTTTCGGCCCCTACCTTGAGTTGAGGTTGTTGGGGCCCACAAATTATTTGCTTGTCTATTTTGCGGCTCTCATTGCTGGGGGAGCATGGGCGGTGTTGGAGAATTACAAGCGCTTAGACTATTCGGCCGTGGGTGCGTCGGGGGCGGTTTCAGGCATTTTGATTTCGTTTTGCCTGTTTGAACCATTCTCGATGATTTATTTGTTTATGATTTTGCCGATGCCTGCAATCGTATTTGGGATAGCGTTTATCTCTTATTCAGCGTTTGCATCTGGAAATGAAGAATCTAGAATTGGACATGAGGCGCATTTAGGAGGCGCTGTAGCAGGTCTTTTAGTGACAATGCTTCTCTATCCAGGGATAATGACAAAATTGGTGTCCCAAATTACCGGAATTTTCGCCGGTCTTGGTTAAACAACAAAAAGCGATACCGAGCTTACTCTAGGGAGGGGCAGAGCAGTCGATATCGCTTACCTGAAGCGGGGGAAATTCAGGGGCAGTTTAGAATGAACGAAATATCAAATTCATCTAACGCCTTGTTCTATTGAGAGCCTTCTTTAGGCTACATCAATCTCTGTAGTTTCAGACGTCGCTTCACCTTCAATGGTCTTTGGTGAATTTGCAGCAGCGTTGCTGTTTCCAATTGCGATCTTGCGAGGTTTCATTGCTTCTGGAAGTTCTCTAACAAGGTCAATCCGGAGCAAACCATTTTTCAAATTGGCCTGAGTAACGATAACGTGATCAGCGACTTGGAAACGGCGGACAAAACCGCGCTCAGCAATACCACGATGAAGGAAGTTTCGTTCACTCGAATCTGAAGAGGTATCTGGACCTGCTTTTTTTCCAACTACGGTCAATTGGCCTTCTTTGATTTCGATCTCCAGATCATCCTCAGAGAAACCCGCAACTGCTATCTCTATAGCAAATGCATTTTCGTCTAATTGTTCAATGTTATAAGGGGGATAGCCCTGTGCACCATCTAGTCTTTGCGCAGTGTTTATAAGGTTCGCCATCCGGTCAAAACCTACCATCGTGCGGTATAGTGGCGTTAAATCAATCGTGCTCATAATCTGTCCTTCTCTAAGCAACAGGTGCGATCCGGGTGTCGATTGTATCCGGCGTCGCGAATTTAAAACATCAAGCGTTGTGCAACATTTGTTCATCACTTCGCTCGAGAGACCCGTAATCGGCGTCTCTGGATAACATGTAGGAGTGATTTTAGGGTGTTCAAGAGGTATAAAATGGTTAATGTCCGAATTATTGCATTTTGGTGGAGGGAAACACCCATGAAACTTAGTAAAATTATGTTGGCTAGCGTAGCAGGTCTTGCAGTAATGGCGTGTGAGCCGGCTGAAGAGAGTACTGTGAAAACTGAAGAGGCTGCTACATCGGTTGAAGCGGCTCCTGTTGCGGAAGTTAGCCCGCTGGACGCTGCTCTAGCAGGAGACTGGAGAGTAGCCAAAGAACGTGACGCTTGGCGTAACCCAAAAGAAACGCTTGAGTTCTTTGGTGTTAAGAGCTCCGATACAGTTGTAGAGATTTGGCCAGGTGGTGGTTGGTATACGTCAGTTTTGGGGCCATATCTGAAATCAGGAAATGGTAAGTTGATTGCAGCTTCTTTTGACCCTGCAGGTTCTGACTACGCTAAGCGCGGAGTTGAAAAATACACATCTGCATTTTTAGAAAAGCCTGAAATTTATGGTGACATTGAGCTGACTGTTGCATCAAAAGACTCTGACGGATTGGGTGTTGAGGGAACTGCTGATGTTGTTTTGACATTCCGCAATGTTCATAACTGGATGAAGGGGCAGTATGTTGAAAAAATGCTATCTGACTCATTCCGCGCTCTAAAACCGGGTGGAGTTTTGGGTGTAGTTGAACATCGCCTGCCATCCGGGGCAGAGCAAGATCCCGAAGGTAAGAGCGGATACGTACATGAGTCACTTGTTATTCAAATGGCTCAAGAAGCAGGATTTGTTTTTGACGGCAGTTCAGAAATAAACGCCAACTCTGCAGATACTGCAGATCACCCATATGGTGTTTGGACGCTTCCGCCAGTTAGCCGTTCTCCTAAAGAAGGAGAAGATGGTGCAGCTGATTTTGATGCAGCCAAATATGTTGCGATTGGTGAATCAGATCGGATGACCCTGAAATTTGTAAAACCTGCTTCCGAGTAAAATTTAAAACCTGCTTGCTTCTTTGGGAGGCGAGCAGGTATATATTTAATCAAATTGTAAAATTTCTTTGCGGTTTGGGGTTTCCCTTTACCCAAGGAAATAAAGTAACAACAAATTATAGAGTTGCAATTTCTATCTTTAAGTAGAGATTGTATATAAAACACAACCCTTATTTGGCCTGTGGAAGGAATTTACGATATGGATTTGAACGAAATTACTGCAAAGATTTCTGATGTTATATCTTCAGGTGCTGATTTTGATAACACAGTAAAATTTGACTTTGGTGATATCGGAAAATTGTTCATTGATGGTGCGAATAGTGCTGTTTCCAATGACGATGGCGACGCTGACGCAACTATTTCTGTTGATTTTGACGATTTCAAAAAGCTTGCTCAGGGGCAAATGGACCCAATGATGGCATTCATGCAAGGCAAGCTAAAAGTTTCAGGTGACATGAGTGTCGCAATGAAGCTTCAAGGATTATTCTCAAGCATGAGCTAGTCAGCTTAACTAATCCAGCAGCATTCATGCCCGGGATATTATTTCTACGGGCATGATTGTGTAGAAATTTAATTTCTTTGAGTTATATCTCGAAGATATTGAACTGGAGGCGAGCGGTTACTTATGAATGAATTTGTATTGATACCGAATAACCCAGTTCCTGAGTTTGCTGAGACTTTCTATTTTCACGATGATGAAAATAACAAAATGCGAGGTTTGTTTGCGCGAGCAAGTTCGAAATTTTCCTCTCCACGCGGCACAGCTATCGTTTGTCCTGGTAGAACAGAACCTATTGAAAAACATTTTGAGGTGATACGTGATCTGCAAGATCGCGGTTTTTGTGTTGTGGCCTTTGATTGGCCGGGGCAGGGTTTGTCTTTTCGCTTACTGGATGACCCTCTGGCGGGGTATGTTGATAGTTTTGATCGATACATAGAGGCCTTGCAAAGAGGTTTAAATGTGATCGAAGAAAAACTAGAGGAGGGGCCCAGAGTTGTTCTGGCTCATTCTATGGGAGGCGCAATTGCGCTAGAGGCAATACGTCGGCAAGTATTAGATGTGGATGCAGCCGCATTTTGCGCGCCAATGTGGGGTTTGAAAATTGCCAAAGTTCTACACCCATTGGTTCCGATTATGTGTAAACTTGGTTTCTCTCAAAAAATCGTGCGCGGGCACACTCATAACGAGACTTTTAAAAACAACATAATTTCAAATTATGAACCAAGGTGGCGCATTCAGCAGGACTTGAATGCAAAGAATCCCGAAATTGCATTGGGAGAAGTGACTTGGGGGTGGGTCAGAGAAGCACTCAGTGTTTCAAAAGGATTTGCGAAAGCTAAATCTCTGGAACATCTACACATTCCAATGATGGTTGCGTCAGCGCAAGAAGAAGCACTGGTAGACAATAATACTCATAATTCCATTTCAAAACGCATTAAATCAATGGAACACATCAATGTGGCGGGGGCCAAACATGAAATTTTGATGGAAACTGATGCAAGACGAGAGCGGTTTTTTGTAGCATTTGATAAAATGCTAGATAGGGCGGGCGTTTAACGAAATAGAGGGTCTTTATGTATTGAAGGCCCGCGCAGAACGGCGAAGGGAAATCAATGCTTCGTCTAATATTTCTTGGTTTGCAGCGGCCACTATTTGTCCGCCTAATGTGGCTGGGTTACCTGCCCAGTCGGTCACAACACCTCCGGCATTTTCAATAACTGGTATAAGCGCCGCAACATCATAAGATTGTAAGCCCGCCTCTGCGACCATGTCCATCGTTCCGGCAGCTACGCGGGCATATGCGTATGCGTCTAATCCATATCGAGTAAGTTTGGCCGTTGCGCGCAAATGTTCAAATGCACCGCGTTCTGGTGGCGTAAAGATAAAGTAGTCGGTCGTCGCAAGAATTGCATCAGTAAGTTTCGAGCAATCACGCGTTTTTAGAAGAGTCTTTTCTCCACCTTTTTTGATCATGTATGACCCAGAAGGTGTGCCGACATACCGCTCTTCAAGATAGGCTTGATCTATCACACCAATGATCGACTTATTATCTTTAACAAGACCGATCAGTGTGGTCCAGACTGGGAGACCAGACATGAAGGCGCGAGTGCCATCAATTGGGTCTAGATACCAAGTCCATCCGCTAGTGCCGTCTTTATAGCCGTATTCTTCACCCATAATGGCATCATCTGGGCGCTCTTCATCGATTACCGCACGAATTGCACGTTCTGCAGCTTTATCTGCTTCTGTAACCGGGTCAAAGCCAGAGCTAGCCTTGTTGTCAGCTATTGATCCTTCACCTCTAAAATAAGGTAAGATAGCTTTTCCAGCTTCATCGGCTAGTTTTTCAGCGAAAGTGGTGAGTTCAAGAAGTGTGCTTGCATCAGTCATGCAATTGAAAATGCCGATACCTGCCTAAGTTTGCAAGTTGAATTTCATGCATTTGAAGAAATATAATGCCCACACTGTAGGTAATCATTTATTCGCACAACTATAGGCAGCGCAAAGAAGCTGCCCATAGTGATGAGTGCTAAATTTAGTCAAAGCCTTTAGGCAACGCCTTGGCCTTTGTTGTCTTCTTCAAGTGCTTTTGCAAGATCCAATAGACGACGACGTGGACGTTCACTCAAACGGTAGTAAGCACGCACAAGTTCTAGTGTTTCTTTCTGGGAAAGAATGTCACCTGAAAGTGTGTCATTGCCATCATTTGCAGGAGCTTGCTGACCATCTGGAGCTAGACCGTCGAAGAAATAGCTGACATTCACTGTCAAAGCATTTGCCAAATCAAATAGGCGGCTAGCAGTAATGCGGTTGGCACCACATTCATACTTTTGTATCTGTTGGAAACGCACACCAATTTCTGAAGCGAGATCTTGTTGGGTCATTCCAAGAAGACGACGTCTACGACGAAGGCGTTTTCCTACATAAATATCTACATCTGTTGCCATTTTTAACACTCCGACCATGCGGATACGCTGGATAACGTATCATTTAAAACCTGTCGGAGTTGACTGAGCAATCTACGGGCCAAGTGCAGGAAAAGCTCAAAAATATTTGATATCATGGTAAATTTAACCATGGAGACAGGGCTTGTACGAAATAACTGGTCAATGGAAAGGCAGGGTTGTCGGAACTGCAAAAAATTTGAGCGCTTAATCAGAAAATCTAATTTCAGATGTGAATCTTATTGAGATTACCTAGGGATAGAAGGCATAAGGATTGGGCTGGCGTTCGCGCCGCAGACGTTCTGATTTGCTAGAACGTTTCCTCCCTATTGAAACTTTAAGGCCACGCTTTTGCGTGGCCGTTTTTTTTGGAGGAGCGTTACATGTTTGCAGGGGTTTTGGGAGCTATCATGGTTGCCCAAGTGTTAAGTTTTGCAAAAATTGAATTGATGTCAGACTTCAACTTGTCTGCATTTTCAGTGAGAAGCACTTTGTCTTCATCTAGATAAAGCTTCCGATTTATTTCGATTTGCAGAGCGTGGCGCTGTTTTTCTGGCTTCCCTTGAGACTGGGTAACGTAACCACCTGCATAAGGGCGGTTTCTAGCAACAGAATACCCATGTGCTGAGAAGGCGTCTTCAATTTTTTGGGTTAATTCAGCAGAACAAGATCCCCCAAACCTATCGCCCAATATGATGTCTGGATATTCAGAGCCGAGCTCACTTTGAGACGGCATGGAATGACAATCGATCAGAAATGAAACACCAAAACGCACTCTCGTCTCATCGATCAGCTCGTTCATCGTTGTGTGGTAGGGCAAATAAATCGTTTGCAGACGCTTATTGATTTCTTCAGGTGTGAGTTTGCGTCCATAAATCTGTTTGCCTGAATATGCGATACGAGGAATACAACCCAACCCTGCCTGAACACGAGGTGTGCGATTGGGGCGCGGGGTTTTGATTGGCGGATCAATAATATGGGCGTCTAATTCGTTTGAAGCCCGATTTAGGTCTAAACAAGCTCGTCCCACTAAGGCGCGAATGAAGATTGAGCCAAGTTTTGGTGTCTGGTCAAATAAGAAGTCGACATATGCATCTTCGACTCGGCGCAAATCCATGTGGTCAGCAATGCAGGCACTGAAAAAGGATCGTGGGTAGCATCTTCCAGAGTGAGGAGAGGCAAATACCACGGGACTCGTTTGATGGTCGGGACGAGAAACAACATAACTATCTTCTGAATCATCGAGTATCTGCCGACAGTTTAGGTCGGTCATTTGTTTTGATAGATGTTTGGATGAAGTGAGATTACTATGCATTCTTCCCATATAATCCGTGACGTAGCGACATTGCAATCGGTGATGTTAAGGAAGTTGTATTAGAATCTTCATAGGAACTTTACTCAATTATGAGAAGTTTGTTACACTAAGAGTCAAACGGTGTGGTGAGATAGGACATTATGGCCAAAATTATTCTTGCAGAAGACGATAATAGCTTGCGCGGTTTTCTTGTGAATGCGCTGAAAAAAGCCGGACACACAGTTCGTGACTATGATGATGGTGAAACTGCGCTGGGAGCGCTTCAAGAAGAAGTGTTTGATTTGCTTCTGACTGATATTGTGATGCCAGGGTTAGACGGTATTGAGTTGGCGCGTAAGGGTGCAGAACTAGATCCTGCAATGAAGATTGTATTTATCACAGGCTTTGCAGCTGTTGCATTGTCTAACGGTAGCCCCACACCAGCCGGTGCAAAAGTGTTGTCAAAGCCTTTCCACTTGCGCGAGCTTGTGGATGAAGTAGAGCGCGTAATGGCTGCTTAAGGGTATCTTATAATCTTACCAAAGGCCGCTAAGTTCTGCTTGGCGGCTTTTTTTATTTGGCTTAGCGGTGTTTCTGAATTGTGTTCCAAGGTAGTTATGTCTTCTGAAAATTATGATGTTATTGTTCTTGGTGCTGGGGCAGCGGGATTATTTAGTGCGATTGAGGCTGGAAAGCGTGGGCGATCCGTGTGCGTGATCGATCACTCGAAAAAACCTGCAGAGAAAATTCGTATTTCGGGTGGAGGGCGCTGTAACTTCACCAATGTAAATGTGCATCCTTCTCGATTTATTTCTCAAAACCCGCATTTTTGTAAATCTGCTCTCAAACAGTATACGCAGCATGACTTCATTGCTCGTGTGGAAGAGCGAGGAATTGAATATCACGAAAAAACATTAGGGCAGCTATTCTGCGATAAATCTGCGAAAGAGATTATCGATATGTTGCTAGATGATTGTGAGACGAATAAAGTTGATATCAAGTTGAACACTCAAGTGTTGGACGTGTCCAAACGTGATACGGAATTTTATATCAAAACCAATTCCGGCGGAATGCACTGTGAATCGCTGATTGTTGCAACAGGTGGATTGTCGATCCCTAAAATGGGAGCCACACCATTTGCATATGAACTTGCAAAGCAATTTGGATTGAAAATTATCGATCCGCGTCCCGGATTAGTGCCCTTCACATTCGGTGGTGAGTTACTTGAGCAAATGTCTGAATTATCAGGTGTATCTGTAAACTCTCGTATGGATACTGGGCAGGTTGCGTTTGAAGAAGCTCTTTTGTTCACACATAGAGGTTTGTCAGGGCCTGTGTCTTTGCAGGCTTCATCTTATTGGCAACTCGGCAATGAAATCGAAGTTGATCTTGCACTAGGTGTAGATGTTCTTGAGCTGTTGAAAGAAGGTCGAAAATCTGCTCCCAAAAGACAGCTATCGAGCATTTTAGAAGGCTTTCTTCCTTCAAGACTTGCACAAATGATAGCTGATCAAACTTTTGGTGAAGTCCGGATGGCCGATCTTTCAAATGCAAAATTGGAAGATATTGCCAAGCGTGTGTCCAATTGGAGATTAAAGCCTGTCGGGACAGAAGGGTATCGAACTGCTGAGGTAACTATCGGTGGTATCGATACAAATGATTTATCCTCAAAAACCATGGAAGCCAAAGAAGTCCCGGGTCTTTTCTTCATAGGAGAGGCGGTGGATGTGACCGGTTGGTTAGGGGGGTATAATTTTCAGTGGGCTTGGTCTTCGGGTTATGTTGCTGGATTGAACGCCTAAACTTGAGATTTAATGCGCTCTGTCGAGATGAGCTGACAGCGATTCAATGCGTCCTGCAGCATCAGATAATGCTTTAGCAGCGCGTTGTTCTATGGCTTCAATGCGCTCATCAAGAGAATTTACACCGGCACTTTGTTCTGCTTCTTCCAATTCGTCCAGCAACGACAAAGATGCCGCGAGGAAAAGCTGCTCAACACCGATATCACCCATAACTTGTGCGAGTTCAACAACACGCTCATTTAAACGCGCGCCCAATTCTTGAAGACGTTTTTCTTGGCCTTGTTCGCACGATATTATGTAACGTTTCTTATTTATGTTTAGTTCGGCTTTGCTCATGCTATCACCCCTGAAGCTTGGATATTTATCAAATCTGAATTCCCACAAATCAGACTTTACCCAAGGCCTCCCTAACTTCCTTAATCGCTGCGCCTAAAGCTGTTGAAGCTTCATCGGCCAGCTGTTGTAATTCTTTTTCTCTAGCTTTAGCACTGTCTAGATCCATCGCCAGTTTTGCGCGATCTCGTCTCAGTGCTTCGGCTTCTCTTTCTGCAGGACGAGAAGCATCTAGCCTTTCCATTACGCGATCAATGCCACCTGTAAGATTGGTAATTGCATTGTTTAATCGACGTTCAGCTTGAGCCAGAATATCGTGTTCTTGCACTTTTGCGCCTTTTTTATTCTGATAATACTCATCCATGTTAACTATTTTGCTTCACTAAGCTGTTGGATGCAATCAATTTTTGCAATAGCAGACGATGAAAGCTTTACGACTTGGGTCTTGACGTAATTTGTAATGCGTTTAACTCACCTAAAAAAACATCACAGGGAAGCCATTATGAGTTCATCAGCGGTCGCTAATCGCGATATGGCAAATGCCATTCGTGCACTTTCTACAGATGCCATTGAAAAGGCTGGAATCGGGCATTTAGGTTTGCCTTTGGGGATGGCGGATGCGGCGACAGTGCTGTTTACTCAGTTTTTGAAATACGATCCCACTTCACCAAAATGGCATGACCGAGACCGTTTTGTTCTATCGGCTGGTCATGGGTCGATGTTGATCTATTCATTGCTTCACCTGACAGGTTATCCATCTGTATCGATGGAAGACATTAAACAATTTCGTCAATTGGGATCAAAAACACCGGGTCACCCTGAGAATTTTGTCACCGAAGGTGTGGAGACAACAACAGGTCCACTGGGACAAGGTATTGCAACGGCGGTTGGAATGGCAATCGCAGAACGCAGCATGAATGCGCGTTATGGCGATGAACTGGTAGATCACTATACATATGTAATCGCTGGTGATGGGTGCCTTATGGAAGGTATCTCGCAAGAAGCTATTACCCTAGCTGGGCACTTAAAGCTTGGTAAGTTGATTGTTCTTTTTGATGATAATGCCGTGACGATTGATGGTGGAACTGACGTTGCAGATTCCACAAAACAAACTGCACGATTTGCAGCATCCGGCTGGGATGTTGAGGCGATTGATGGTCACGATCCTGAAGCAGTAGCAGCGGCGATCAAAAAGGCACAATCCAAAACAGATCAACCGAGTATGATTGCTTGTAAAACTACGATTGGTTTTGGTGCACCTACTTTTGCTGGTCAGGGTAAGGCGCATGGTGGTCCATACCCAGCGGATGAAACAGCGGCTTTGCGCGAGAATCTTGGTTTACCAACTGAGCGTTTCTTTGTTGAATCCGATGTGCTTTCTGCTTGGCGTGAAGCTGGTATCCGTTCGGTTGACACCAGAAAAGCTTGGGAAGCTCGTTTGGAAACTTCAGCAAACGGCGCTGAATTCACTCGCGCTATGGAAGGTAAACTGCCTGCTGGCGTAGAAGATGCGATTAACGCGCACAAAAAAGAAGTTGTTGAAGGACAATCAACTAAAGCAACTCGTCAATGGTCCGGTGCAGCGCTTGAAGTGTTGACGGGAGCTGTTCCAGAAATGGTTGGTGGATCAGCCGATTTGACTGGTTCCAACAACACAAAAACATCACACACAACTGCTCTAAACAATGATGATTGGGCAGGGCGCTATATGCACTATGGTGTGCGTGAGCATGCAATGGCTGCTGCTATGAATGGAATGGCGCAGCACGGGGGCGTTATTCCTTATTCTGGAACCTTCCTAGCATTTGCTGATTATTCTCGTGGTGCAATCCGTTTGGGAGCTCTGATGGGGGAACGTGTCATTCACGTGATGACTCACGACTCAATCGGACTGGGTGAAGATGGTCCAACGCACCAACCTGTAGAGCATGTGGCTTCATTGCGCGCCATGCCAAACATTTATGTTTTCCGTCCATGCGATGGTGTGGAAACAATGGAAGCTTGGCAAGTTGCACTGAGCAAGGAAGAAAGCCCGTCAGTGCTGGCTTTGACACGTCAAGGAGTTCCTGCCGCTAGAACAGTGCACACAGAAGAAAACCTAGTCTCAAAAGGTGGGTATATTCTGAAGGACGCAGAAGATGGCATGGCACAAATTGTGCTAATCGCTTCAGGGTCTGAAGTGGGACTCGCTTTGGATGCACAGGCCAAGCTTGCTGAGCAAGACATTAGCGCACGCGTTGTATCAATGCCATGCATGGAATTGTTCTTTGAACAATCTGACGCATATCAAGCTGAGGTATTGGGCGGTAATGTTCCAAAAGTTGGTGTAGAAGCCGGTGTTAGATTTGGGTGGGATTCAATTATTGGGTCAGACGGTGAATTTGTTGGTATGACAGGTTTTGGTGCTTCTGCGCCAGCTAAGGATTTGTTTAACCACTTCAATATTACGTCTGACGCTGTAGTAGATGCTGCATTAAAGCAAATCTAATTGGGTCGTAAATATTGATAAAAGTGTGCTACGGGGCCATGTATCACGTAGCGTAACTCACAGGGACTATATAAGGAATTTAAAGATGGCTGTACGTATAGCAATCAATGGCTTTGGCCGCATCGGACGTTTGGTATTGCGTTCAATTATTGAAAACAACCGTACTGATGTTGAGGTTGTGTCAATCAACGACCTTGGACCAGTGGAAACAAACGCTCACTTGCTAAAGTATGACTCTGTACATGGTACACTTCAGGCAGATGTTTCTGTTGAAGGTGATAGCATCGTAGTCAACGGTAAAGCTATCAAAGTTACAGCTATCCGTGATCCTAAAGAACTTCCACACGCTGAAAACAATGTTGACATTGCGATGGAATGTACAGGTTTCTTCGCATCAAAAGAAAAAGCATCTGCTCACCTTGACGCTGGTGCAAAGCGTGTGATCGTTTCTGCTCCTGCAGGCGGTGCTGACAAAACTATCGTTTATGGTGTGAACCACGACACATTGACTGCTGATGACACTGTTATCTCAAACGCATCATGTACAACAAACTGTTTGTCACCTGTTGCTAAAGTATTGAACGACACAATTGGTATCGAAAAAGGTATCATGACAACTGTGCACTCATACACTGGTGACCAGCCGACTCTAGACCGTATGCACAACGACCTTTACCGTGCACGTGGTGCAGCATTGTCTATGATCCCAACATCAACTGGTGCTGCTAAAGCTGTTGGTTTGGTTCTTCCAGAGCTAAACGGAAAATTGGACGGTTTCTCTCTTCGTGTGCCAACACCAAACGTATCTGTTGTTGATTTGAAGTTTGTTGCAAAGCGCGACACATCAATCGAAGAAATCAACGCAGCAGTTAAAGAAGCATCTGAAGGTTCTTTGAAAGGCGTTCTTGGTTACACTGAAGTGAAGCACGTGTCTTCAGACTTCAACCACGACCCACACTCATCAATTTTTCACGCTGACCAAACAAAGGTTATGGATGGAAACTTTGTATCTGTGTTGGCTTGGTATGATAACGAGTGGGGTTTCTCAACTCGCATGTCTGACACAGCGGTCGCTCTGGCGAAATTTATCTAAGAATGAAAGTTCGCTCTCTTGGCTGTTTTCCGTTGCTTTATCAAAGGAATTGATTTCCCAGGATCAGTTATTGGAAAAAATGAGAGCGTTCTGTACGGATTCTATACTACAAGATTGGTTACGGCTTCCTCATATGAGGAAGCCGAACTTTTAGCTGTAGACATGATTTGGGATCAAAATATCCTCGACTGTCTATGGGAAAAAAAATTTAAACCAACTCCAAGGCTTGTAGTAGAGAAAATTGATGAAGTGCGAGCTGTTGTAAAGGTTGGGCCGAATAGTGGTGCGACTTGGTTTGAACAAGAATATGATGGTTCGGAGCCATTCCACAAAGAGGATTGAGATGAGTACTGGTTTTAAAACCCTGAATGACGCTGAGCTCGACGGTAAGACTGCTCTTGTCCGCGTTGATTTTAACGTTCCTATGAATGAAGCAGGTGAAGTGACGGATGACACGCGTTTACGTGCGGCACTTCCAACGATCAAATACCTTACTGACAATGGCGCAAAAGTAGCGTTGCTTGCTCACTTTGGTCGTCCAAAAGGTAAAGTGGTTCCAGAGATGAGCCTTGGTCCGGTAGTACCTGCAATCGAAGCTGTTTTGGGCAAGCCTGTTACATTTGCAACTGCATGTGTAGGGCCGGTTGCTCAACAAGCGATTGATTTGGCTGGTAAGGGCGATGTGATCCTTTTGGAAAACACACGTTTTGAAGCCGGTGAAGAGAAAAACGACACTGAGCTTGCTGAAGAAATGTCCAAGCTAGGTGATGTCTATGTGAATGATGCTTTCTCCGCTGCTCACCGTGCGCACGTGTCTACAGAAGGTTTGGCTAAATTTCTTCCTGCTTACGCGGGACGTTCAATGGAAGCCGAATTGAAATCATTAGATGCAGCACTTGGCACACCTGTTCGTCCTGTTGTGGCTGTTGTCGGTGGGGCAAAAGTTTCTTCCAAAATCGATCTATTGAAAAACCTTGTTTCCAAAGTCGATACGTTGGCGATCGGTGGTGGAATGGCAAACACATTCCTGTTTGCAGATGGTGTTAGTGTTGGAAAGTCACTTTGTGAGTCAGAATTGACAGGCACAGTGAAAGAAATTCAGGACGCAGCTGAAAAGTCTGGTTGTAAGATCTTGCTACCAACAGACGTCGTATGTGCAAAAGAGTTTAAAGCACGTGCGCCATCTCGTATTTGTAATGCAAATGATGTTGCTGAAGAAGAAATGATTTTGGATGCAGGTCCAATTTCGGCTGCGACATTGGTTGATGAAATGTCCAAATCTAAGACAGTTGTATGGAACGGACCGCTAGGGGCGTTTGAACTTGAGCCATTTGATGAGGCGACGGTAGCTGCTGCCAAAGGTGCGGGTGATCTAGCTAAATCAGGTAAGATCACTGCAGTTGCTGGTGGCGGAGACACCGTTGCTGCGTTAAACCACGCGAAAGCTGCAGACGATTTCACCTTTATCTCGACTGCTGGAGGGGCATTCCTCGAGTGGATGGAAGGAAAAGTGCTTCCAGGTGTAGAGGCGTTGCGCGCTTAAACCAGAGTAATAAAACTGACGTTTTGTTAGTTTAAAACTAAATTTGAAGATGGCGGCACGGAATCTGCTAGGGGTTCCGTGCTACTGTAAAAGCAATAATCGCGAAAACGCGAATGCATATGGGACAAAAACATGACTAACACGGAAATGGCGCAACAAGCGGCAACTAAAGACGGATTCGTAGCTGCTCTGGACCAATCAGGTGGTTCAACTCCAAAAGCTCTTAAAGCTTACGGCGTAGAAGAAAGCGCGTATTCAAACGATGATGAAATGTTTGCGTTGGTACACGAAATGCGTACACGTATCATTAAATCACCAGCTTTTAACGGCGACAAAGTTATCGGTGCAATCTTGTTTGAACGTACAATGGATGGCGAAATTGACGGAATGCCAACGGCCAAATACCTTTGGGAAAAGCGCGGTGTCGTGCCTTTCTTGAAAGTTGATAAAGGTTTGGCAGACGAAGAAAACGGCGTTCAGGTGATGAAGCCGATGCCTGGACTTGATTGTTTGCTTGAGCGTGCTGTTGAAAACGGTGTGTATGGAACAAAAATGCGTTCAGTTGTGAATGCTGCAAACCAAGAAGGTATTGCTGCTGTTGTTGCTCAACAATTTGAAGTTGGCATGCAGATTATCTCACACGGTCTTATGCCTATTATTGAACCAGAAGTGACAATCACAATTTCTGACAAGGCTGAAGCTGAAGAAATTCTTCGTTCTGAAATCACAAAGCAACTTGATGCGCTTCCAGAAGACAAACAAGTGATGTTGAAGCTTTCACTTCCAACTGAAGCGAACTTCTATCAGTCTTTGATTGATCACCCACGTGTGCAGCGTGTTGTGGCTCTGTCTGGTGGTTACGCTCGTGAAGAAGCAAATGCAAAACTTGCTTCCAACACTGGCATGATCGCCAGTTTCTCCCGTGCGACTTTGGAAGGCTTGTCAGCTCAACAATCTGACGCAGACTTTGATGGTACTTTGTCATCAACAATTGATGAAATTTATACCGCTTCTAAAGCTGGTTAAGATAGCTTTCAATTGAATTGAAAATGAAGCCCGCTCTTAAACGGGAGCGGGTTTTTATTTGCTTTACACAAAAATGTGAGCTCTAACTGATTTGCCGCCAGCACAGATAATTACCATATCGCTTTGATAGCGGGAGATTTAGTGTGTTTAAGCGTAGACTGATTTTTACTGGGCTTATGTCTTTGGGGATGAGCGGTTTAGTTGGGTTGTTCATAACGATTGTGAATACCGGAATTGACGAAGACCTTGCGATGCGATGGTTAAAAGCATGGGGATTGGCTGCGCCAATTGCATGGTTTGTTGCATTTAGTTTAGCTCCATTTGCAGAGAAAATAACAAATTTTCTGATGAAAAAGATCTAAAACGCTGACATATAGGTCTGATGTACAATTCCTGCCAGCAAACGCATCAGAACTTATTATGAATCAAGAATGTCGATTATATCTCATCACACCGCCCATTATTGATGACATTGAAGCTTTCACACATGCACTCAAAGAGGCGCTTGATGGTGGAGACGTGGCTTGTCTGCAGATACGTTTGAAATCTAGAGAAGGTGTATCCGCGCCGGATGATCACATTGTGGAAATTGGTCGCCGGATAATTCCGATAGCGCAGGAAAAAGGTGTTGCAGTTCTAATCAATGACCGCCCAGATCTTGCAAAGAAGCTAAAAGCAGACGGTGTGCATATAGGTCAAGAAGACGCTAGCATACAGGAAGCACGTCAAATTCTTGGTGAAGATGCTATCGTTGGCGTGACATGTCATGATAGCCGTCATCTTGCTTTAGAGGCGGGGGAAGGTGGTGCAGATTATGTCGCTTTCGGTGCTTTTTATCCAACGCAGACTAAAGATCCTAAATCAAAAGCTGAGATAGACACTCTCACTTGGTGGCAACAGTTCATCGAATTACCTTGTGTGGCTATTGGTGGTATCACCGTGGAAAATGCAAATCCCATAATAGAGGCTGGTGCCGACTTTATTGCGGTATCATCTGGTGTATGGAATTATGAGGGTGGGCCAAAGAAGGCAGTGAGTGAATTAAATAAGTTAATGCATTCAAGGGGTTGAAGAAAACCACTTTTTGCTTCATTTGTCTCCATCATAGATTGATATTGAGAAATGAAAATTGCGTGAGGGGTAAGCGTCGTGGTTGATATAAATGCTCGTGAACGACTGAAGCTCATGCTTGGCGGTGTGAGTTTGCTTGCATTGGGTAATTGCAGTGGTGGTGGAGGGGGCTCTAATAGTACGCCTACTCCAACTCCTACACCGACGCCAACACCCACACCTACTGGATATCAGCCTAGTTCTGGATTGCTGAGAAACACTTACAGAAACAATTTTAAAGTTGGCTCCTCTGTTCAGACGCCGCGCATAGACGCAGCTGACACGAGTATCGATCTGTTGAAATCGCAATTCAATTCCATGATGGCCGAATACGAAATGAAGCCAAATGCACTGGCTCCTCGAGAGGGGGAGTTTGATTTTTCAGCTGCAGATCGGCTCGTCGATTTTGCTGAAGAGAATGGCCTGGAAATGCATGGGCACACGCTTTTGTGGAATGATTCAACTCCTGACTATTTCTTTGAAGGAACACGCGCTGAAATTAAGGCCAGACTTGAAAACTACATTACCCAAGTCGTGTCGCGTTATCGTGGTCGGATTAAGTCATGGCATGTTGTCAATGAAGTAATAGCCAATAGCGATTCTGAGCCGAATGCGCCCTATTCTGACACCACATGGTATCGAGTAGTGGGCAATGCTGACTTTATTGATTGGGCGTTTGTGGCTGCACGTGCAGCCGATCCGGATGCACTATTGCTGATCAATGAATATACAACTGAATTCCCAGACAAGCGCGCGAGATTATTGCAAGTTGTTCAAGATTTGCTCGACCGAAACATTCCAATTGATGGTGTTGGGCATCAATGTCATCTTGATTACAGGGATACTGCTCAATCCGTTCTTGATGCAATTGATGCAGTTGATGATCTATTCGCCGGGCTGGTAAATCATATCACTGAACTGGATGTTTCTGTATATGGTGATCCAGGTTCATGTTGGGAAAACCAAACTGGTTGTGATCCGGATTTCGGGGCAAATTTGCCTGATAGTATGCAAGCCACTCAAGCTCAATTATTGAGAGATATTTTCGATGGACTTATTCTAAGGCCAAGTGTTGAAAACGTATCTTTTTGGGGAATTACAGATAAGTATTCTTGGCTGAACACTTCGCCAACTACGCGTTCAAATTATCCATTGTTGTTTGATCGTAATTATGAAGCGAAACCTATGTTTCGAGCTATTACCGATAGAAATTATGAGATTTAGCAAGTTCATTTGAAGTTTGGTAGAAAAGCCAGATTTGTAGACAAGCTTGATAAATTGCTCTGACTAGGATAGACGCGCCGTCTGGTATTTTACTTTGCGTCCATCCACACAAATGCAAAGACTGCTCTTAGGAAATCAAAACAATGTCTCGCCCATCACCGACCGTTACCATTATGATTGAAGCTGCTCAGGTGGCTGGCCGCAAATTATTGCGTGACTTTGGTGAGGTTGAACAATTGCAGGTGTCTAAAAAAGGACCTGCTGATTTTGTTACTATGGCAGATAAAAAAGCAGAAGAGATTTGTTTTGATCGTCTTTCAAAGAAGAGACCGGGTTATGGTTTCTTGATGGAAGAAGGTGGAGTTGTTGAAGGATCAGATAAGTCGCACAGGTTTATTGTAGATCCATTGGATGGAACGACAAACTTCTTACATGGCATTCCCCACTTTGCTGTATCAATTGGCCTTGAACGTGATGGAGAACTTCGCGCGGGTGTCATTCATGATGTGGTTCGCAACGAGATTTTTTGGGCTGAGACGGGAGAAGGTGCTTGGTTGGAAAACCGTCGTTTGCGAGTCTCCAATCGACGCAAATTAGGTGAATCAGTCCTCGCAACGGGTATTCCGTTTATGGGACGTGGAGATCATCCGGAATTTCTGAAAGAGCTAAACATACTGATGGGCGAAGTGGCTGGGATCCGTCGTTTTGGATCTGCTGCGCTTGATTTGGCGTATGTAGCAGCCGGTCGCTATGACGGCTTCTGGGAGCGCGGATTAGCTCCATGGGATGTTGCTGCGGGTATTGTTCTTGTAAAAGAAGCCCATGGCGAAGTTCATGGACTAAGTGGAAACGATCCATTCAATGATGGTGATCTTGTTTGTGCAAACTCCACAATAGCGGCCAAAATGATTGACCGCATTGAAGGGCGCGTAAAACCAAAATCTTCTGATACATTCTAATAGATTATAAAAAGGCCAGTGTTTTCTGGCCTTTTTGATATCCAAAGTTATGGCATTAGCGGCAAATCGGTGTCGCCTATGTTAATTCCCATAGGGTGCAACATTTGTGTAACCTGACCGCGGTGGTGTGTTTGGTGATTGAACATGTGACTCATACCCACATAATATGGGGTGGCGATAGGGTCACCGCCCCAAATAGGCACCCAACTAATTTCTTGATTGAAGAACTCATCGTTCAACGTCCCGACCCAATTTTCAATGTATTCGGCCATTTTGAAATGCTCGGCTTTTAATTCTTCAAAATTTTCGAATAAATCCACGCCCATTTGTCCCACTTCAATTGGGTACACAGATTGTGAGAGCCTGTTTGTCCAGCGAATGTCGGCCCATAAAATATGGTTCATTGTGGAATGAATGGATTTCCAAAAAGCTTTACGGTCAGCTTTGCGTTCTTCATCACCCATTTTGTCTAATGCATCATAGATTTTCTGTGTCATCCAAAGATTGTATTGCGCCATCTGTTGGTAATTTTTCGACAAACTCATCTCTATCCCCATAACTATTTGGTTTTGTACTTCATTAGAAGCACATGAAGTTAATCTCGCATTCAGAATGTGAGTTCAGGATATCAAGAATTTGATGAAAACCACGTAATATGACGCATTCACCATAATTATGACTCGATTGGTTGCAGTGTATGTGGTTACAAATGTAACACTAGATATGTCAAAAGCTTGGGAAGTCGATTGTGCGCATGAAATTTCAATCTCTCTTGGTTAGTGGAATTACGCTTTTAGGTTTATTGGGGCAGGGGGCTGTGCTCGCTCAAACTGAAATAGAAGAGGTGGAAATATCTGCCCCTTCGCTGGCACCAGAACCTGCAAATCTGATCGACACTTCCTATATCGATCAACGCGCTGAGAAGATGATGAAAGAAGCCCATATGGTCGGGTTTGCGTTAGCAATTGTCGATCGCGGTGAAATTTCTTTTCTTAAAGGATATGGGAAAACCTATCCGGGTGGTCCCGCTGTAGATAAAGACACAGTGTTTCGTTGGGCTTCTCTATCAAAAGGTGTCGCGGGAACTCTAGCAGGCATTTTGGAAGATAAAGGTGAGCTTGATCTCAGCAAGCCACTCTCCGATTTTGAAACAACACTACGCTTGCCAAAGGCAGGCTTATCCAAGCTAGATGTAGAAGATTTGTTGTCTCACCAATTAGGTATAGTTCCTAATGCTTATGATACACGTCTTGAAGATGGTGTTGACCCTAAGAAAATACGAAAAGACCTAGGGAAGCTAAATTACATTTGCACGCCAGGTGACTGCCATTCTTATCAGAATGTAGCATTTGACACGATCAGTGAAATTGTGACTGAGGTAACTGGTAAGAAATATCGGGATTTGGTTACTGAGCACATATTTTCACCACTAGGCATGAAGTCAGCTAGTCTAACTAGACAGGACTTGAAACGCACTGGAAATTGGGCACGTCCATTTGGGTATTCACGCGGATTATCAATGCTGCGCCCAGTAGAATTGAATGATAATTATTACAAAGTACCGGCAGCGGGCGGTATGAATTCTTCGATCGAGGATCTTGCTAAATACATGCAGGCTCAGATGGGGGTAAAACCTGACGTCATCTCAGAAACTGTTCTCGAAGACATCCATGCGCCGCGTACAGCGACTTGGAAAGAGCGCAATAGAATGAAGCGTCGGTCAAGCCATGTTACGCATGCGGACTATGCGCTGGGTTGGCGGGTGTATGATTATGCGGGCCGCAAGCTTGTTGGCCACCGAGGTGCGGTTAAGGGGTATCGCGCAATGATATTGTTCGATCCTGAGTTAGATACTGGTATTGCTGCGCTTTGGAACTCGTCTTCAGGTAAGCCTGTCGGGCTTCAATTTGAAGCTATGGATATGGCCTATGGCTTAGAACGTAACAATTGGATGAAACTTACATCAGATGAAAGCGATACCATTCGCGCTGGTGGGAATTAGAATAATGCTTAGCAACAGTAAAAGGCGCAATTTATGAATTTGCAAATTGTAAAAGTAATTGCGCTTATCGCTTTGTTTGTGTCGCTGTGTTTCCCGGCATGCGCTAAATCGCCTGAAACGTTAGTATCAAAAGAGGAATGGAAAGAAGATCTTTTGGTCTTTGAGCAGAAATTGCGAGAAAACCACATAGACTTATTCCACTCGATCTCAGAAGAACACTTTGTATCAAAATTAAATGAGATTGCTGATGATTTTGTTGAGGATCAATTTCAAAAATCACTCATTGATATGATGAGGCTGACTCGCCAAATCGGAGATGGTCATACTACTTTTCCGCTCTGGGGTTTAACTCAACAGCAATTACCGATTACGTTCTCTTTTATAGACGGCGAATATTATGTGACCAGCGCAACAGGTCGTTATGAAAAGCTTTTGGGAAGTAAGTTAGTCGCTTTAAATTCAATACCTGTTTTAGATCTTGAAAACCAAATCGGTCAAATTGTGCCGTTTGTTGAAAATGAACATTCCAGGCGTGTGAGAACTGCGAGGGGTCTTTCAGATGAAGTGCTTTTACAAGGGCTTGGTATTGTAGGCAGGCATTCAAGTGAAGTCTCAATTGAATTGAAAAAGAGTGGAGCGATATTATCCCAAACTCTTGAATTGATGAGCAGAAAAGCTTTTGAAAGTTCAGAGAAAAAATCAATTGCCAATCGAAACACAAATGACTTTGAGACAGTTTTCAAGACAAATGAACGGTTATGGTTTGGTCAACATAAAACTGACCCGACAATTTTGATCAATTTTGGACGTTATCCTAATTATGATGAAGCTCATTTACTGGGAAATGCACTTATAGAGCATATTCGAGAGCAGGGCACACAAACTATCATTATTGACTTGCGCGATAATTATGGGGGCGATTTTTTTCTAGGGCTTCTTTTGGCTTCCTATCTAAACCTTGCTGATAGTGTAGATTGGAGAAATGGTGTTTTCGTTTTAACAAATGGAAAAACTTTTTCCGCTGCAATGTCTAACACCTCTCAATTCAAAGAGATTTTGAATGCGCGCGTCGTTGGTGGAGCTACAGGTGCAGCACCCTGCGGTTACCAAGACATGGGTAGTTTCGTGTTGCCTCATTCGAAGCTAGAAGTAACTTATTCCAAACGAAAATTCTGTTTCGAGCAATCTAAAACGGATGCAATAGAGCCAGACTTTCCAATCGAAGTTAGTATTGACGATTATTTGAAATCTAAAGATGCAGCGCTCGAATGGGTCCTTTCTTACACTTCAGAATAAGTGGTCTAAAAACTACTTTGCCCTAGCAGCAACAACGTCAATTTCTACAAACCAGTTTTCGTCCACCAGTCGACTTACATAGACGGCGGTTGAAGCGGGGCGGTGGTCTCCAAGGTATTTTAAACGGGCTTTGCGGACGTCAGCTCCGCTATAACCATCGACCATAAAGGTTGTAAGTTTTACGATATTGGAGGCTGTCATGTTGTGTGCTTCTAAAAGTGAAACAATGTTTGCAAACACTATTTCTGCCCGCTCTCCAATAGTTGAAGGGCAATATCCATCTCTGGCGACACCTAATTGTCCAGAAAAATAGAATAATTCAGAGCCTTCAGCTACCTTCGCTGTGTGACTGTACAATCCAAGTGGACTTACAACAGATTCAGGATTGTGAAATTGAATGTTTGTCATTGTTTCAATCTTTTAAATTGCCGAACTAGTTGCCGTTAAACTGAAGTTCTGCAAGGTGTGCATAGATGCCACCTTGTTTGATAAGGCTTTCATGGTCGCCTTCTTCGGCGACGCTGCCTTTATCCATTACGACAATCCTGTCTGCGCGGCGCACCGTTGCGAGGCGGTGGGCGATTACTATGGTAGTTCGGTCATCTGAAGCTTTATCAAGTGCAGATTGAACTAGGCGCTCGTTTTCAGCGTCCAATGCACTTGTTGCTTCATCCAGCAACATGACGGGTGCATTGCGTACCAAAGCGCGAGCAATGGCGACACGTTGGCGTTCACCTCCTGAGAGGTTTTTCCCGCGTCCACCAAGTTCTGCATCCAATCCTTGTTTCTTTTGGAGAAAGCGCCATGCCTCAGCAGCTTCTAAAGCTGCAATTGCCTCTTCATTCGTGGCATCGGGAGCAGCAAACCTAATATTGTCTGCGGCTGACCCAGAGAATAGGGCTGCCTCTTGTGGGACATAGCCAAATTGCGCACGCCAGTCTTGTGGCTTAACAGCACGTGCATCCATCCCGTCGAGCAGGATTGCGCCGGCTGTTGGATCGTAAAAACGTAATAACATGCGAAAGACAGTGGATTTACCTGCACCTGATGGCCCAACAAGAGCGACTGTTTCTCCAGCTTTGATATTGAGATCAAATTTGTCGAGTGCAGCTGCCTCAGTCTCTGTAGGATAAGAGAAAGATACATTGTCAAACCGTACAGCTCCAGTTGTAGGTGAAGGCATTTGTTTAGGTTTTAAAGGTGCGCGAATATCGGGTTCTTCATTGAGGATTTCAGAGCAGCGTTGGATTGCACCAGATGTTCGCATAGCAGCGTTAAATACGTCGGCGATCATACCGAAGCCAGACACGCCAGAGAGTGCATACATGGCGAACTGTGCAAGCTCACCAGATGTCATGCGGCCAGCGAGAACTTCTTGAATGGCGAGCCAAGCCATGAAGGCTATACCGACAAATAATGCAAATATTATTGAAGCCGACATGAGTGTCTGGGCACCTATGCGGCGGCGAGCTGCTTGAAAGGCGGTTTCACAGGCCTGACGGAAGCGATCCGCGCGCGTGGCTTCTTGTCCATAGGCTTGTACAAGTTCAATGGCCTCAAGGCTCTCAGAAGCCTCTCCGGCGGCATCCGCTATGCGGTCTTGTACTGCCGTAGAAAGTTTTCTGACGCGAGTACCAATGACAAACATGGGGATCATGACAAGAGGCACGGCAATAAACATAACGCCGGTTAGTCGCCAGTTAAGGAAGAACATCATGATCAACGCACCGATAAGCGAGAGGGTGTTGCGTAGGAATATTGATGCTGATGAGCCAAGGAAGCTTTCTATCAACGTGACGTCAGCCGTCAGACGAGAGACTGCTTCACCTGATCTGAGGCTGGAATAATAGCCTAATGATAGGTTGATGAGTTTTTTGTATACGTCGGATCTCAGATCGGCAGCAGCCCGTTCTCCCAGAAGTGACATAAAATAAAAGCGCGCTGACGTAATAACGGTCATCAGTACAACAACGAGTACAAATGTTATAAATCCCTGATTAATTGCAGGAATGTCGTTATTGGCTAAACCGTTGTCCACGATATCGCGCAGAACAACGGGCAGATATAAGGTTATCGCGACACCGGCGAGCAACAGGATAATGGCTGGCCAAAATATTAATCCACGACGTGCCACATAAGGCCATAAGTCCAAAAGCGGACGCATTTTACGGCTGGTTGGGCGATCGGGAAGTGCAGCGCTACCGCGCTTTTGGGTTCCTGCTTTACGATCTAAATCGGCTTGAGATTGTTGTTCTGCCATAATTTATTCTGCTTAAATCCCAGTTTGGGGTTGCTAAAATCTGTTATATCCGGTAAGCGCGCTGCTTCGATTTAAAAACTTATGACCAAGGCGTTTAAGGGCCACGTACTGATGAAACAAGACGTACATCCAGACTATCACTTCATCACTGTCAAGATGACTGATGGAACTTCTTACAAAACTCGTTCAACAATGGGTAAAGAAGGCGATACTCTGCAATTGGATATTGACCCTAAGACACACCCAGCATGGACTGGTGGAAACCAACACATGATGGACCGTGCAGGTCGTGTATCTCGTTTCAACGACAAATTCTCTGGTTTCATGAAGAAGAAATAGGGCTTAAGTGCTTTATTTTCCAGACTGAATTTTGTTTGAGAAAAATATTCATAAAAAAAACCGCTTCGTTTATCGAAGCGGTTTTTTTTGTGTCTGAATTCTTTATGGTTTTATTTGTTGTCACGCCATATTGAAAGTGGATCAAAAGCACCGCTTTCGGCAACATCTTGAAGACGTTCAAGTTGACTCATAACAGGGTTGTCTGTTGGTGTTTCTTCATCAGCAAAGAGAGTGTCGTCCAGGCGCCAGACGCGTTCATACAAGGCGCGTGAGCGAACCACTAGGTCAAGCAATGTCTCTGGTAAGTGTTGAACAGCCGAAAGCTCGCGTAACTCGCCAGGAGGAGATAAACGAAACTTATCTTCACCCGCTTCATTGGCAGTCATGTCGCCTTCACGTACAGCGCGTTGCACAACTAGCCAACTAGCAGATTGCATGAGGCGTGTTGTAACTTCCATGCTCTCAGCTGCGTAAACTAATGCTTCTTCACGATCTAGCTGACGGCTTTGTTGACGGCCAGGGCCATCAAGATAAGCAGCAGCTTCTTCTACTAGAGCCATACCATCTTTGAAAAGACGGTCGAAGACTTCAGAAGAAGCAAATTCAGATACGCGATTTTTCCAGTCGTCACCGACCAAGGAAACAGATTTCATTCAGACACCCAATACTTGTTTGGACCTCGGATACCTATTTACGTATACTTGTTAGCTGTACACTGCAAATGGATAGGACCTCAAATTACCATAACATAGAGAGTCTTATCTAAGTCTCTACATGATAGAGGAATATGCAGAAGATGGGCCAATATCTGTGTTTTATGACGGTTTTATTGGCCAAAAATGTTGTCAGCGGCGTTTTTTGCTGATTTTTTCTTCTCAATTTCGGCTTCGCATCGCTTTATTTCTTCTCTGAGCGTTTCAATTTGGGAAGCCAGCTCTTCTAGGGACATGTCCTCCAGTGCCCGTTGCGGTTTAATGCGTGGCTCTTCTTCAAACATGGTGTCTTCCTTTAGTCCAAAACGATTTCGCCGGGCAGAATATCGGTTTTCAGGTCTATCGTGAAGCTCTGCGGGTGGTTAATCTGGTTTACACTCAAGAAGAAACAAGAATACAGGGACGAGAATATGAGCCAAAAAGCAGATGAAACAGGCATGATGAAAGCAATTTTGGCAAAGGGCGATGCGCCTCTGGAATGGTGTGATGTTCCAAAGCCAGTTCCAAAAGCTAAAGAAGTGCTCATAAAAGTTGCTGCGGCAGGATTGAACCGGGCCGATATTCTCCAGCGTAAAGGTATGTATCCACCGCCTGAAGGTGCATCTGATATTATGGGACTTGAAGTGTCAGGCTACGTTGAAGCCGTAGGCTCCGATGTTGAAAACTGGCGAGTAGGGCAACAAGTATGCGCACTTTTACCTGCGGGTGGATATGCTGAATATGCAATCGCTCACCAAGGAAGTGTAATGCCGATTCCTGATGGTGTTTCTCTTCACGAAGCAGCCTTGCTTCCTGAGGCAGTAATGACTGTCTGGGCAAATGTGTTTGATATGGCAGTTCTTCATCCGGGTGAAACCTTATTTGTGCAAGGCGGAGCATCAGGAATTGGGACGACTGCCATTCAGATGGCTACGGCTTTGGGAGCGAAGGTCTACGTGACAGCTGGTAGTGATGAGAAATGCAAGGCCTGTATCGAATTAGGAGCAGAAGGGGCATTTAACTACAAGACAACTGATTTTGAAGAAGAATTGAAAGCTGTCGGCGGTGCAGATGTGGTTTTGGACATGGTGGGCGGGGACTATTTGCCCAAGCATATAAATGCATCGAAGTTTGGAGCAAGAATTTTGCATATTGCTGTGCAGGGTGGGTTAAAGGCTGAAGTTAATCTCCTCAAAGTGATGATGAAGCGGCTGACAATTACAGGTTCAACCCTAAGAGGGCGCAACGATCTTGATAAGATGCATCTTGCGGATATGGCTGTTAAAGAGGTGTGGCCATGGGTGGCTAGCGGGCAATTGAGACCGGTTGTGGATTCGAGTTTTGCTATGAAAGATGCTGAAAAAGCCCATGAACGTTTAACGAGTGGGCTGCATGTTGGAAAAATAGTATTGACCCTATAAATTCTATTCGTGAAATTGTTCCGTCTAGGGAATTCACAAATCGCACAAATAAGCCTATACTAAACCTAACTAACGTTTTGTCTCACCCTGTGTGAGCGCAAATCGCCCGGCCCAAGTGCCGGGCGAAATTGTTTTGGAGACAATGAATGGCCAATATTCTAATGCCTAAAGCGACAGCGGTTTGGCTTGTCGACAATACTGCACTGACGTTTGATCAGATTGCAGATTTCTGTGAACTACACCGCCTTGAAGTTAAAGGTATCGCAGACGGTGAAGTTGCTGAACACATGCGAGGCGTGGATCCTGTGTCACGTGGTGAGCTGACGCGCGATGAAATTTCTCGTGGTGAAGCAGACCCTAAACACATGCTGAAGCCGGCCTCACCAAAGTTCGACAAGGTTGTTGCTCCGCCTAAACGTAAGGGTGCTCGTTATACACCTGTGTCGCGTCGTAGTGATCGTCCTGATGCGATTAGCTGGTTCTTGCGTCACCACCCAGAGATTTCCGATGCTCAAATTTCCAAGATTATCGGTACAACGAAAAACACTATCGAAGCTATTCGTACGCGTTCACACTGGAACACTGAAAACCTAAAACCAGTGGACCCTGTGACGCTCGGCCTGTGTACTCAACTTGAATTGGATGCACTGGTAGCCAAAACATCTGCCAAGCGTCAGAAAATGGAAGAAAACAGCGAGATCGGTTCTGTGGAGGCAGGTATCGATATGCTGAAGACAAATGAAGATGGTGGAATCTCGCCATCAGATCCATTTGCAAACTTTGGGTCTAGACCATCCGAGTCTAAACCAGCAGCGGATGAGCCAAATGTTGATGATGTTTTCGCCAACTTTGGAAAATCATCCAGCGACGACTAAAATTCTTAGATGTTCAATTATTGAAGGCGGCGAACTAAAGTGTTTGTCGCCTTTTTTGTAACTGGAACTGAGTGATCCAGTCGTAATTAAAGCTTAGAAGGGTCGATGCTTACGCCCTTAATTCGGCTCATCAAAAATGAACCCTCCAAAAGTGCAATAGAACGAATTGCGGAGTTTTCCGGAGTGGCCACGTTTTGCCTTTTAAAGCCGTTTTCAAGCCTCGTTTCTATTTGCGAAATTGTAGAAGCTAATTCCTGCGAAATTCGAGCAGAAGATGGAATACATTCTGACGCTAGAACTGCGATAAGGGAGCCACGTATTTCTTTATTGTCTTTCAAAAGGTTTTCTTGAAATGTGGCCAAAGAACTAAGCATTTCGTCGCCACTGGCGTTTGATTGATCAAGAGAATCCAAATGGTTAGTAATTTCATCTGTAAGCCATTTGAGAGTAGCAGAGGCGACTTCTTCTTTTCCGCCAGGAAAGTGATGATACAAGCTGCCTTTTGGAATCTTTGCAGCCTTCAATATCACGGACACTGGCGTCCCGTGATATCCATCTCTCTGAAAAAGCTTAATGCTTTCCCGTATAATTATTTGTCGCGTGGTTGGCATGAATTGAAGCTATTGCCGAAATAAAAGGGCATCAAGACTTTATTGCCGACACGGTTTTTTAAAACCGCCGCATCGGCATCGATCTATTATTTTTGCATTTAAATCATGAGTCTTTTTCAACGATGGCAATGGAGGCGAGTGCTGTGGCGACGAGTTTAGAATTCGTTTCATCTTCAGCAAAAACGTTTGCGTGTACACTCACTTGACGTTTGCTTTTCTTGATGACCTTTCCATGAGCTCTCAATCTATTTCCTATTGCAGGAGCTAAAAGTTGCAGTGTGTAACTTGAGGTGACAACATCACCAGCAACGCTGGCTGCCGCCCAAGCACAAGCATTATCTGCGGCTGCTCCAACAACAGCGCCATGAGCAAATCCGTGATGCTGAGTAAGTTCTTCCTTCAGTGGGATAATTAGTTCAATTTCACCGGGAGAACTTTTAACGGGTTCGGCGCCTAGAAAGCTTGAAAACCCAGACTGAGTAACTGACTGTTTTAAGAGGTTCATGAACTCCTCTTGTGTCGAAAATCTAGTATTTTCCATAGTTTTATCCCTTTGTTTTCATGTAGTCGCTTGCAAATTAGACCGTACGGTCTAATTTGCAAGCGAGAAAATACTTTTTAATCATCAGGTGACATATAAGAGAGGTAGATGATGTGGGATAATTTAAGCCATTATCCAGATAGTCGGCGTTTGGGTGTGGGTTGTTATGTCAACAATTACTCACTGAAACCGTTCTTCTCATAGATACCATTTAAGTTGGAGCGACCACCGTCGAGAACGATTGATTGGCCAGTAATGTTGGCGCTGCCTTCCTTTGCAAGAAAGAGGACTGTTTCTGAAATTTCCTCTGCAAAGGAGTGACGCCCAAGCGGCGTACGTTGTTTGAGCCAAGGTTCCTCATTTTCCGCGCGAGGGCGAACAGCCACTACAGCATTTGTTCGGATACGATTAGCAGCAAGGTCTATTGTAGGAGCTTTAGCAGCAGCCAAGGCAAGGGATTGAGATGCGTGTTGGGTGTAAGCTTCTGGGTCCCCATAAATAGCGCTGAGTGCGAATACTTGGATAAAACTATGATTACAGGCTTTGGCTTCTGTTGGATCTAATTCGTTCATTTGCCGTATCATTTGATCGCTGAACAAACGAGTTGCCGCTGTGATAGCGCGGGCAGGGGCTAATAGTTTTTCATCAAATTCATCCAACTTAGTGTCGGAGAATTTTTTTGCTTTTGGAATATCAGGAATATGACAAACGGAATCGATATGTCCAAATGCACTCAATGCGCCGGATAATATGTTGTTCAAAGCCATATTGGTTGAAATATTGGGCGGGGCAATCGTGTCGACTTTGTCTTTCAATTCTTCTTTGATTGCATCGAGAGCTTTATGATCTGTGTCAGCAAGAAATACGTGCCAGCCATTGTCTACAAATAGGTTTGCGCATTGCTCACCAATACGTTTGGCTCCGCCAATTATGACGATTGTTTTTGGTGAGGCAACCATATTGAAAAACTCCGTAACATTCTGAGTTTATTTAACTTAAAAGACTTTACGTTAAGATAAAATGATAAAAGCCGCTCTATCGAAAATAAAGCGACTTTCATAAACGGCTGATAGAAGAAAAAACTTAGCTTTTGTCTTTTTTCTTTTTTGTTTCTGGCTTTTTATCGGCTTCGGCTTCGGCTTCGGCTTCGGCTTCGGCTTCGGCTTCGGCTTCGGCTTCGGCTTCAGTCTCAGGTTCTGTTTCAGCCTCAACCTCAACTTCGATGTCAGTCTTTACAGATGGCTCTTCTTTTTCTTCTTCTGTTTCGACGACTTCTGTGGGGTCTACTTCTTCCCAGTCTTCATCATCCGGTCCCCAGAGAGACTCGTTCAGAAGAGTGATACGCTCATTTAAAGCGTGTTGCGCGGCTAAGCTTTCGCTTAAGAGTCTTACAATCATCCAAAACGTGAGTGGAATTGCAGTAGCGCCTGCGGCCCATAAGAGCGCTGTGAAAGGGCGGCCAACAAAAAGATGACCGATTGCATGGATAATTCCCATGCCGGCAAGTGCGGCAAGACATACCGTCAGGAGTGTGTTTGCTGATTTCAGCATCCCCGGGGACAGCAATTGCTCAGGGTCTATAGGTCCACGCATTTTTACAGCCTTTCATGTCATCTATGCCGAATGGTATAGTGGATTAAGATGAAGAGAGAGCAAATACGAAGCCAAGAATCTTACAAGAAAAACTAGTTTCTCCAAATGGGCGAATGCTGTCCTTACTAGGGGAGTGGGAGATGACGAGAATTTACGCTGATTTTAGCGTTGAAATCTCGTCTTTAATTCGAAGTTTCTGTCGCTTCAGGTCAAGCAATTCCTGATCAGTTGTTGAAGGGTATTTTCTTTTGTCTTCGATTTTTGTCTCAAGACGTTTGTGACGTTCACTCAGTTCACGGATACGTGCGTCTGTGCTCATTCCAACCTCCTTCTGATTAGGGTTAAAATTAAATCACAGAGTTTACAAAGAGTCATCACTACTTGGATCAATAAACATTACACATTGCATTCTCAAATAGAATAAATGCTTTGATTTATACGCATTTGAAGGCATAATGATTGAAATGTTCAAACGATTTGGTGTGTGAAAATAATAAACTAAATCCATCAATAGGGGCATATTTTTATGGATAATTCTGATATTGGCTCAGATGCAGATCCCGCGATTTCTATCGCTGAACGTCTTGATGAAATTAAGTCTGAACGTAAAGAATTGGATATGCGGATTGAAGCTCTGACGTTACAGGGCGGTGCAGATTTGGAAGTCGCCTCTTTAAAACGTATTAAGCTCAAATTGAAAGATGAAATGACGAAATTGATCGATTCGTCTTTGCCCGATATTATCGCCTAATTGGGGAATTAATTTTGAGGGAAGCGTTTTGATTCAGCTTGCTTCAGGCTTCTGCATTGCTCTGCGGCGTAGTTTTGCTGCGTACATGGCCTCATCTGCACGTGCTATTTGAAGCTCGGCTGTTTCATCATGCTCCAATGTAGTGACGCCAACAGACGCATCAATTGTAAGGCTAGTGCCTTCATGTTCAATAGAAATACTTTTGATTGCCTCGGCAAGTTGAGTGGCTTTTTCTTGAGCTGTCGAAGATTTGACGCTTGTCAGAACTGCGATGAATTCATCGCCACCTAGACGGCCTAAAAGGTCAGATTCGCGTGTTTGCTGAATAAGCACATCAGCCACAGCGTTCAACACTTTATCACCAGCTGCATGTCCATGAGTGTCATTTATATTTTTAAAGCCATCAAGATCGAAATAAATGATGCTCGCGTCCAATCCATAGCGCCTTGAAAAAGCAATTAACCGCGAAAGTTCGCGAACAAACGCGCGTCGATTAAATAGCGGCACCAAAGCATCGTGATCGGCCATACTCTCGGCAGTTTCCAACGATTTTAGGATTGTCGCATTTTTATTTCGAAGTTCGGATATCTCACCAGTCATAGCAGCAATGGCTGCTCGTACGGCTGGGGTTAGCTCGGATTCGGATATGCCAAAAAGCTCTGAAGCCTTTTCGACACCTATATCGCCATTCTCTACGACATAGCGTGTTTCACCGTCAGCATCGCGCTTGGCTGAAAAGATTGAGAGAAATTTCATTACTCGTCCACAACTCTTGCTATGGTTAATGAATACTTGTTCACGGTTAGCATGCGGTTAACAGCTTAACTTAAATATTTACGAAATGCTAACTGTTGATTTTGAACGACATGTGAATAAACCAGATATTAGGCGGTTAGTAGCTCTTGTCGTGGAAGAACGAATGCCTATACTCCCGCGCTTTCTGGATTCATTGTGTTTGCATGGTTAGGCACAATCAATCGTACAATAAGTCCTTTGGGAGGCATGTCATGAGCGCTGAAAACACTTTATCAAATTCTGATCAACCATTGGTCGGCGTGGTAATGGGAAGTCGTTCAGATTGGCCAACCATGAAACTCGCATCTGATTATCTTACCCAGCTAGGTGTGCCGCACGAAACCAAAGTTGTTTCTGCTCATAGAACGCCTGATCGGTTAGTCGAGTACGCAAAAACTGCGGAAGAGCGTGGTTTGAAAGTGATCATCGCAGGAGCAGGCGGGGCCGCTCATTTGCCGGGAATGCTAGCGTCTATGACTATTGTGCCAGTGCTCGGTGTTCCGGTTCAGTCGCGTGCACTATCAGGTGTTGATAGCCTTTATTCTATAGTTCAAATGCCCAAAGGCATTCCAGTAGGAACACTCGCTATTGGCGAAGCTGGGGCGGCAAATGCTGGGCTGTTGGCTGCAGGCATTGTTGCTGGGCATGATGCAAATGTGGCAACTAAGCTATCAGCATTTAGAGATGCGCAGACTGAAGCTGTTGCAGAGACAGTTGAAGACTAATTTAAATACTTAAAGTGGATCGCAACTCGTGAAAAAAATTGCACCTGGCGGCATTGTTGGAATTCTTGGTGGTGGTCAGCTTGGCCGCATGATGTCTATGGCGGCTGCACGCATGGGGATGGACGTGGTTATCTATGCACCAGAAGCTGATAGCTGTGCATCGCGGGTTAGTGCAGATACCATAGTGGGGGCGTATGATGATGAAACCAAACTTACTGAATTTGCCAGCCGTTGTGATGTGATTACTTTTGAGTTTGAGAACATTCCCGCCTCAACGTTGGATTTCATCGAGAATATTGGAACCTCGGTGTTTCCAAAATCAAATGCGCTTGGTTGCTCTCAAGACCGCTTGAAAGAGAAAGAGTTTCTAAATTCAATTGGTATTGCTCCGGCACCTTTTGCTAGAATTGATGGGGCTGAGGATATCATGCCTGCTCTACAAAAGCTTGGCGGGAAAGGTGTTTTGAAAAGCCGAACAGATGGATATGATGGCAAAGGTCAAGCGCGTCTAGATGGTGCATCAGATCCTGTTGAAGCTTGGAAAACTATTGGGCAAGTGCCTGCGGTGTTGGAAGCTTTCATTTCTTTTGAGCGTGAGATTTCGGTATTGGTGGCGCGTGGTCAGGATGGAAAAGTCCAGATTTATGACACACCCGAAAATGATCATTCTGGCGGTATATTAAAGTCCTCAACCTTGCCAGCAAACATCTCTGAACAGGCACGCGCTGCGGCAAAAAAATTGGGTCATAAACTAGCGGATTCTCTTGATTATGTTGGAGTTGTCGCGCTTGAATTGTTTGTAATGCCGGATGGTTCTTTGTTGGCAAATGAATTTGCTCCCCGAGTGCACAATACTGGGCACTGGACGGAAGAGGCATGTTTGATCGGTCAATTCGAGCAGCACATGCGGGCTGTATGCGGATGGCCACTGGCACCTGCTGAACGTTTTGTAGATATCAGGATGGATAATCTTTTGGGAGATTCTGATATATCAACATGGGAAGGATTGTCTTCTGATGGCGCTGCGCCACGTGTGTACGCTAAGCGCGGTGGTGGCGAGGGACGCAAGCTAGGTCACAGCAATACTATTCTGAGCTAAAGTTGCTTAAACATATAGGTCGTCGCATCAAAGTGGTCTTCAACAGGATGACGTGAAAACCGTGGTATAATTCCAGCAATTTCAAACCCCAATGATAAATATAGAGGTTCTGCATTGCTCCCTTTAACGGTGTCCAAAGTTATTAGGGGGCGGTTGATTTTTGCAGCTTCTTTTTCTAGTTCATGCATCAGCTTTCTTGCGATCCCCCGACGCCTGAAACGCGGACTAACTAAAAGCTTCGAAACCTCACATCGATGCTGCTGATTAGGTGGCATTGAATGGTCAAGTTGTACTGTTCCTGCAAGTTTTCCTTCGATGAAAGCGGCCCAAAGTGTTTTTTCATTTTTGAGTAGGGCAGGATGAATTTTCTGCATCCAGAAATTTGTAGCTTCAGTGAAGCTAAATGGTGCAATGAAATTGACGCTGCCGCCATCAAGCACAACTTCTTGAAGAACTAAAGCAAAGTCATCGATATGCTTTTCTAATTCATGTGCTGAGAGTTTTTGTATAGTGATTTTACTCATACTGATTTCTCTAAATGATCACGAGTGTGTAGTTGGAATTTGTATCGCCGCGAGCTCTAAATATTGAAGAGCCAGATAAGCGGTATCTGAGGCAGTCACCTTCTAGAAGATGATACTCTTTGCCTTCAATGGTGACCTGTAATTCACCAGCGCGCATTATAAGGTGGTGTTCCAATCCCAGTTTCGGAGATTTGTCGTAAGAAATCTCCGCTCCAGATATGAGTTCGCATTCGATTACTTCTGCAGATAACTGAGCAGAAGGAGGCGAAACTAGTTTTCTTTTGAAGCTGTAATCTGAATCATACCAAACTTTTTGATCCAGAACTGGAATATGGGCTTTGAACTGGGTTTCAACCATGGCGATGAGACGTGACATGGTGAGACCATATGCTGCGCATAACTTACCCAAGACATTTGCGGTGGGGCTGACTTCTCCCTTTTCCAAGCGTGAGAGCGTTCCTCGGCTAACACCGGACTTCTCTGCAAGTTGATCGAGTGACCATTTCTGTTCAGCTCTCAGTTCTTTTAGGCGCTGAGCTAAGTCAGTGTCTGAAAAGCCGGCAGTAGTTTGAGTATGTGATATCGTATTTCCCATATTTGGGAAAATATCTCAAATATGATCTGGGTCAAGGTAAAATTAGAGCCGACCGATTTAATCAGTTCTTGAAAGGGCCGGCTTTGGGAATGTAATTGAGAATATCCAGTGGATCAGGCAGTTTGTCAGTTATTTGCTTGACTTGAGCTTTTGTCTTTTCAAACTGCATCACATTTTCAATACGTTTATCTAAAAAATCCCAAGTACTTTCAATATCTTCGTCGGATGCTAGCCAGTGTGATAACGTGGTTCCGATCACCCCTGAAAGAACAGTGCGTTTCGAATACCAATTTGCATCTGTAGATTTGTCTCCTAGTGCGGTCCAAATGGTGTCGGCAGCGTTCCAAATGAGTTTGGGGCCGAGCGTCACGCGCCAAGGGGCAGCTATTGCGTGTGAAGCCCGCCTTGCAGATTCTTTTTGCTTGGAAAGAAATTCTATTCGCGCCCTCACGCCTAAAGTGATGCGCTCCCTAATTTTTAGATTGCTGAGATCTGTATTTTGAAGAGTTTTCGCGACGTGTTCGTCCGCTAGATTTGCCCATTCTTCTAATAAGGTTGAGATGCCATCAGGTGCAGCTAAAATGAGGTCACCTTCACTCAAATTTAGATTTTTGGCTGCCGTTTTTAGCGTTTCGTCATTCCAGCCATCAAAGGCACCATCTTCAATGACGGTATCCAATAATTTTTTGAGATTCCGTTTTGAGGGCGGAATTTGAGTAGATTCATTAGATTTTTCGGCGTTCATAGTGTAAACTCGGTTCATCTAGAGGTAGGCAGGCACGAAACTTTGTGCTAAATGCGCCCCTTCGGACTGTAATAGTCCACACAGTTTAGCAAAGTTTGACGCATTTGACGCCCCTTAAAAGGCGCGACATTTGTGTTTTATTGAATTTAAAATCGGGAGATTGAACAATCGTTCAGATCGTAGTCCGCGACAACAATGTCGATCAGGCATTGAAAGCGCTAAAAAAGAAAATGCAACGCGAAGGCCTTTTTCGTGAGATGAAGCGTCGCAACCACTTTGAAAAGCCTTCTGAGAAGAAAGCACGTGAAAAAGCTGAAGCCGTACGTCGCGCTCGTAAGCTTGCACGTAAGCGCGCACAGCGCGAAGGTCTTCTTAAAGCAAGATAAGTTTGTAGGCGTCCTATAGCGGCGCTAGCAAACAATCCTGACTTTGCATTTGGTCATACCCGAATGACCAAGGACTGCATACAGCCGCTCGGTTTACGCCTAGCGGCTTTTGCTGTTTGGGCGATAAAATCAAAGAAAACGTTGTAATATTTCACTCGAAGTTGTTATTTCTGCATACTCACTGCCCAGAATGGCCAAGGACATCTCAAATACTTCTTCAGCATTCCATATTTTGCCATCTTGCCCGGTGACTGGGACAGCGGTTGTTCCATCTTTAGGAAGGGTGATGTGATATCCTAGTGCTTTGCCTGCTCTAATTGTTGCGTCCATGCTGTTGTGAATGACTACTCCAACTAAAACAAAACTCTTTGCCTTTAATTTCGAAAGCTCTGCGTCTAGACTTGTATTTATAAAGGCGCAGTTTTGATGTTTTATAACAACTGGTTCATTAGGTTTCGGTGCGACAGGTTTTTGTATTGCATTCCATGGGCCATGAGTATGGTAAGTGGATGAAGGTGTTGCTTCATCGTGCTTAACATGAATGACGGGCCATTTATTTTCTCGCCAAACTTTCAAAAGCTTTTCAATAACAGATAGATAGTCTGGATTGTTTTTATGGTTCCAGACAGGCTGATTGATAGCATCCTGTACATCTAAAATGATGAGGGGAGTTGGAGGCGGCATGCGTGTCTCCTATCGCGATTTAAAAGACTATGATTTTAGTCCTTTGCTTTCTTTAAAAACTTCGTTTTGAAAAAAGCTGTGATCTCTTTCATTCCAAACCCGTTGACGGCTCCTGCTCGGTAAACACGAATAGAGCACCAGACGGCAAATGACGTAGATACGATCATCACTAATAAATGGCCAATAATCTCAATAAGGGGTGGCTCTAGCGGTGCGCGTAGGATCATTAAGAATGGTGTGAGCAGGGGCACCCAACTCATCGTGAACACAAAACCCGATGCGGGGTTCTGTAGCGCCATAATAACGATAAATAATGGAGTGGTGAGCAGTAGGATAAGCGGTGTCGCGAGAGCTTGTGCTTCCTGAATCGTATCGCAAAGTGCGCCTAGGGCGAGGAAGATGGCACCATACATCAAATAGCCAGCTAAAAAGCCTGCTAGAGCAGGCACGATTAGTGCCGGATCGAGGGCTGCACGTGCAAATTCCCAGGCTGCTGGACTAATCGCTGAATCAATGTTCAGGCCTGCCCATATGGCCATCAATAGCCATGCGCCCAAAAGGGTCGCTGATAACATGAGTACGCCAAGCAATTTTCCTGCGAGTAGGTTTGTTACGCTGACGCTGGTGAGTAGGCTATCAAATATCTTGTTAGAGCGCTCTTCTATTGTTCCTGTGAGCAAGAAATTCACAACAGAAAAGATCAGAAGCCATAATGCTATCGCAATGCTTGTAGCCGCTACAAAAGGCGCACGGTCAGTTAGGGTGACCTCATTGCTCTGATTATCATTTGGCGTGTTTGTTCCGGGCTTGCGGACGAATAATGAAGGGATATCGGCGTCTGCATTACGCACCTCATCTGTTGTAACGCCCGCGCTTTCTAGCAATTGTATGCGAGATAAGTATTTAAGTGCGCCTGTCGTGGCCTGTCTCAACTCTCCATTGACGATGTCTGGCGAGATATAATCAACGCTGGATATATCGCCAACCTGATCGCGTTTGACGACAATAGCGGCAAATAGAGTTTGTTTCCCAGACGGGCCATCAAAGGTCTGGCCTGAAGATAAAATCTGTTCAATTTCATCAACAGATTCGTTCTTTATCCTGATTGGGTGAAATGTGACTGGCGCTGCTTCCATCGGGAAGGGGAGATCAGCCTGATCTAATGCCTCTTGAGGAGAAGCTCCATCAGCGAATGCTTTTTCATATACGCTTATTGCGCGTCGCTTTTTCGCAGGCGTCACAGTGCTAAGAGCTTGTCTTAAAGCTATTTTCGTATCGAAATTTTGCCAGCTCTCAAACTGCCAATTCAAAGCTTCGTATACATCATCACGGCTATCAATGACTGTATAATAGCGGGCAGGTTGGGCTTGCATAATGAGAGAAGGAACAAGCAACCCTACAGCCAAACCTAGAGGTGTGAGGATCAAGCCTAACCAAAATCCGATGGCAGATACATAGCCAAGGTATTCGCGGCGGGCGACAAGCCAAATAGAGCGGAGCATTATGCGGTCTCCTCATCATTTAAATCTTCACCAACTAAAGATACAAAAACATCTCTCAGCTTGGCGCGGTGAGGAGTAAAAGACGTGATTGGTGCGCCTGCATTGATCGCAGCGCGTAGGACGTCCTGTGCACGTTCGCCATGAGAGAGGTCTATACGCCAGTGTTTGCCGTTTTCATCGGTCTTGTCGTATTCAGAAGTGAAGCCTGATTTTTCTAATGCGGCGTGAAGGTCAAAATCACCCTCGGTGCTGATATCTGCAGTTTCAGGGATGAGGCTCATCGCTTCATCGATTGTACCATCGAAACGTTTCTCACCTTTACCAATGATAACAAGACGGTCACATAGGCGCTCGGCGTGTTCCATCACATGAGTGGAGAAGATAATCGTAGCACCGCGTTCGTGCTCTTCTCGGATTAGCATCTCGAGATCGTGCTGATTGACTGGGTCTAGACCGGAGAATGGTTCATCCAAAATAATGAGGTCGGGTTTGTGAACTAACGTAGCAAGGATTTGAACTTTCTGAGCCATTCCCTTGGAAAGGTCTGAAATTTTAGACTTTATTTGCTTGCCAAGACCATATCGCTCAAGCATTTCGTCCGCGCGCAGGAGGGATGTCTTGCGATCCATTCCTTTTAGTCGGCCATAATAAGAAATGATGCCGCGTGTTGTCATTTTGCGATAAAGTCCGCGTTCCTCAGGCAGGAAGCCGACGCGATGGAGATTTTTGAGGTTTGGTTTTTCGCCAAACAAATAGGCTTCTCCATCATCGGGGGCTAAAACACCCAACGCCATGCGTAAACTTGTGGATTTCCCTGCGCCATTAGGGCCTAGAAATCCGAGAATTTCACCCTTTGGGGCGCTGAATGACACTTGATTGACTGCAGCTTTCCCTTTGAAGAATTTAGATGCGCAGCGCAATTCCAAAGGAGTTTGTGTATCAGGCAGTGGAGAATTCATGAAAAATCCAGAATAAAATGGCGCGTGTGATGGAGGTTCACACGCGCCAAGATTGCTCAACAAAGAAAATCATTCAAGAATGAAATCTCTATTAATTATATTATTATCCAACGTTTAGGTCATCATCCTCTTCGCGGACACGTAAGTCGTATTCGCGGACCTTACGGTAGAGGGTTGAGCGTCCAATGCCTAAACGACGCGCAACTTGTGACATGTGGCCGGAATATAGGTCGATCGCATACTGAATAAGGTCACGTTCAACTTCTTCCAGTGGGCGTAATTCTCCGCTGTCGTCCGTAATGGAGACAGGCCCTCCAATCGGTGAGTTCAGTTGTGCTGCTGTTTCCGCAGCATTCATCGGCGCGATTTCTGCGGTGGTTGAATCAAGGATGTCGTAATTAGGTGTTAAGCCTGAAATTTGTGGGAAGTCGATTGGTTGCAATTCATCGCCTTCACACAAAATCATTGCGCGGAAGATCGAATTCTCCAATTGTCTCACATTACCCGGCCATTCATGCGCCATGATAATGCCCAAAGTTTCTTTGGAGACACCTGTAATTGTTTTACCTTCTTGGGCGTTGAAGCGGCGAATGAAGTGGTCCACTAAAGGCGGCAAATCTTCTTTACGTTCACGCAGGGATGGCATTTCAATAGGGAAGACGTTTAAGCGGTAGTAAAGGTCTTCACGGAACCGGCCTTCAGCGACAGCTTGTGCAAGATCGCGGTTAGTTGCGGATATGATGCGCACATCTACTTTAGTTGGTTTGCGAGAGCCCACGGCATCAACTTCACCTTCTTGCAATACACGAAGAAGTTTTACCTGCATATCTAGCGGTAGTTCACCAACTTCATCCAAGAAGAGTGTACCTTGGTCGGCTTCAGCAAATTTACCGAGTTTTTTCTCATGTGCGCCCGTGAATGCACCTTTTTCATGACCGAAAAGGATTGATTCAACGAGGTTTTCTGGAATGGCACCACAATTGACTGTCACAAAAGGCTTGCCGGCGCGATCTGATGCGCTCTGAATACATTGTGAAACAACCTCTTTACCAACACCGCTTTCCCCTGTGATGAGGATAGGGATGTTTGATGTGGCTGCGCGTTGTCCAAGGCGAACAACCTGGCGCATAAGTGGTGCGCCAGCGATCATGTCGTCAAAACCAAGTGTCCCTTCAGATTTTTTGGAGAGACGTTTCACTTCACCTCGAAGATCTGATACTTTAAGTGCGTTTCTCAAAGAAACCACAATACGCTCAGGGGAGGCTGGCTTAACAAAGAAATCTACTGCACCTGCACGCATCGCCTGAACAACTGTATCGATACCACCAGATGCGGTAAGTACGATAACAGGAAGATCAGGGCGACGTTCTAAAAGACGTTCGAGCGTTTCCATTCCGGAAAGGCCTGGCATGATCAAATCTAGAAGAACAACTGAGATGCCGTTTTTTGCATCTGAAGCTTCTTCAAGAGCTTGATCGCCATTTTCTACTAAACGCGCACGAAATCCCTGGCGTTCAACAGCCGCTTGCATTAATCGGCGTTGAGTAGGATCATCATCAACAATAAGAACAGTTTTCGCCATTATCTTAACCATCATTTAAACGGCCGAAACAACGCGACCTCGTTTTCATGGTTCAACTTGGCACGAACTTATGAAATTGAGTTTAAATACTATGGTGTAATTTGTAAGGACTGCACTAAAATGGCGCCAAATTGGCTCAAAATGAACCGAAATCGCATTGGGGGATGGCGTTCCAGCCTTTACCAAAACCCTATCGATAAAAAATTGCTAAAAGATAAAAAACTTTTGAAAGCAATGGTTAAGGATATGGTGGGAGATCACTTATCCGGTAGATCTCATTTGTTTGAAGATTTAGAAATAGCAAACTCCCTGTTAAACAAGCTTCGTTTGTTTCTTCATTTATATCTATCGTTATCCACAAGCATAACGCAAGAAATGGAAGCAGAAGCTCTATCTATACTTAACGAATTAAATACAGAACGTGTTCAATTGCAGGCTTTGTCCATATGGTCGGTGTCTAATTCTACAGATGCACCAGCGAAGTGGAAAAGTGCACAACGCCGAAAAGGTGTTTCAGCAATGCCGTGGCGAGCGGCTGTCAGCTATGCGGAACAATCTCAGTTTGCTTCTGATCAGCATTGGGTGTCTCAATATAGATATGACAAGGCATTGCATCTGATGGCTCAAAACTTTGGTGGGTTAGCTGATATGGGGGCGGGGCTTAGAGATTCCGATTCTGCTATTCGAGTGAAATCTGTTGAGGCAATGGGAGCATGGCTTCAGGAGGCGGGAGCAGAAGGAGAGGCTCTTTTCAGAATTCAAGCAAAATTGGCTTGTAAAAAACGTTTTAACGTTGCTGCAATTGATGCCTCTGACCGGACTTTGGAAATTGCCAGGCGGGTGGCGTTGAAGCGCGCTCCGGATTTAGCGAGAGCATTCTTTAAATCAAAGCAGGGCAATACTGTAGAGAATCCCGAGCAGATGTGTTGGCATGATAGATATGCAGTGCCTCAAGAGAATGAAGACAAGAAGTCTTGGAAAAGTATCAAATCGTCTTTGTTACAAAATCTCAGCATACTTCCGGCTGAGATCAGTAAAGCTATACGAGCAATGTTGGTATCAGAGCATTTGATCCAACCCAAGGGACGTGGGGGTGGGTTTACTACACCTGTGTTTTATAACCGAAAAGGAAAAATAGAGGCAGGTCCTTATATATATGCGCCCTTCGATGGTGGGCGAGACAGTGCGCGCACATTGGCGCATGAGCTAGGCCATGGAGTTCATGCGTATTTATCTTCTTATCTTGGGCCTATGCAAAGCGATTCAGGATGGGCAGTTGCAGAAACAATTGCTTTGGTTTTTGAGCGATTAAATATGAAAGATGACAATGCTGCTCTAGCGGATCAAGATTTTGCTATGCTCGTGCACCAGCCTGCTATCGGTATGTTTGAACGGGAACTAGGCGTCTCGGAGGCTGAAATACCAGCGGATGCAATTTGGCTGAATGCTTTGCGTGCCCATTATGGAAAAGAGATATCTTTGAAAGGGTATGGGCCGTTTTGGAGGCGACATTCTTCTACGATTTCCGCTCCGGGTTACCCAATGTCATATTTATTAGGGTGGGTCTTAGCTGAATATATTTCAGGGCGTTCAGGAGAGGCATTCAAAAAATTGGAACAACCATTGCTGGATCTGCTAAAGGCTGGTGGGAGTATTGGTTTTGATGAAGCTGCTTCTATGTTTGGAGCCAGAAATGTCGAAGAGTTATTCCACAGAGCGTATGATCGTGCAGAGGCGCGGCTAGGTGTAAATGTTCATCATGTCTAGATGCACCAATGGTCGTTGCTGATGTCAGCAATTGCTGAATCATGGGGTGCGAGTCGGTCGCATTGTTGCTTTCTAATAATTTCTATAATGAACCGAGCTGGACCTTTGTGTCTGTTGAGGATATCTCAAGGTTTCAAGCTCTATGTTCCATGAATTGTGATGTAGAGTTCAAAAAAATAATATTGTGAATATTGCAGTGTTGGCGAAAAAATCTTGCGCTATCACTACGGATTATACCGTAGATTTTAGCATGAAACTCGTCTTGTCTGAGATATCACGAGGGCTATCTAATTGTTGAACGAAAAAGGTGAAACTAATGAGCGAGACTAGCGAGTACGTAAAAGGTGAGATGGAAATCGATTCACAATCGAAAATGTATTCAGCATTTTTGAAAGTGACAGCGTGGACATCTTTGATTTTGATCCTGATGCTCGGCTATGCGACTTTCACACTGACTATGGGCATGAATTGGATGGTGGCCATGGCTCTCTTTGCAATCATCGGTGCGATCGGTGGTTCAATGTTGGGATTAGGAGGAGGTTTCCTTCTAGCGGTGTTTGGTCTGATTGTTTTGGGCGTGTTTGTTCAAATCATGATCTCTCTCGGCGGTGCCTTAATGTAAGACACAAGAGCCTGCCATGAAAATAGCCGTTCCTCTGGAGCGGCGCGAAAGGGAACTTCGCGTTGCCGCTACTCCGGAAACAGTCAAAAAACTGATTGCAGCCGGACATGAAGTAAAAATTGAAAAGAATGCCGGGGTCAATTCCGGTATTCTGGACGAAGAATTCAAAAGCGCTGGTGCGCAAATCGCTGACGATGCAAAGTCTACACTTATGGGTGCTGACCTTGTTTTGAAAGTTAGAGCACCATCCGCTGATGAAAGATCTCTTTTATCAAAAGGGCAGGCTTTAATTGGCCTCTTAGAGCCTCATGGGGCCATAGAAGAGGCAAATGCCTATGCGAAGGCGGGAGTCACTGCCTTTGCAATGGAATTCGTACCGCGAATTTCTCGTGCGCAATCTATGGATGCGCTCTCTTCCCAAGCAAACTTAGCTGGCTATCGTTCCGTGCTTGAGGCGTCTCATTTATATGGGCGTGCAATGCCGATGATGATGACGGCCGCGGGTACAGTTGCACCTGCCAAAACGTTTGTGATGGGCGTTGGGGTTGCTGGTTTGCAGGCGATTGCAACGGCCAGACGATTGGGTGCTGTGGTGTCTGCAACCGATGTTCGCCCCGCGACTAAGGAACAGGTCGCATCGCTTGGGGCCAAGTTCATCGCTGTAGAAGATGATGAATTTAAAGCGGCAGAAACAGCTGGTGGTTATGCCAAGCAAATGTCTCCTGAATATCAGGCCAAGCAAAGAGAGCTGATAGCTTCTCATATCTCCAAACAAGATATTGTTATCACTACTGCACTTATCCCGGGTCGTGAAGCGCCTGAATTGGTGACTGAGGAGATGGTGAAATCCATGCGACCGGGATCCGTGATTATTGATCTTGCTGCGGCGCAAGGTGGGAATTGCAAATTGTCTAAACCGGATGAAATTGTTGAGGCTCATGACGTAAAGATATATGGCCCAACAAACCTGCCCGCAGCCATCGCTGCAGACGCCTCATCCTTGTATGCAAAGAATTTATTGAACTTTATTGCGCTAATTTCTGCACCAGATGGTTCTTTAAAACCTGATTGGGACGACGAGGTCGTTGCGTCAAGTGCGCTTACAAAAGAAGAAAAAATAGTACATCCAACACTCGTGCCGGAACCGGCCTAAAACAAGTTTATTTCTCCAATTGCTGCATTGCAGCAAATATATTGTTTTTACAATATAGCGCGAGAAGAAAGGATAGTTATGTCTAAATTAAAGCCTGCTTCCCTTGTGAGTGGTTTCGTGTTTGCGGCCCTCATCCTGTCTCCCACTGCATTTGCGCAGTCGGGAAATGAAGCAATCAACCCTCTTATTTTTCGATTAGCGGTTTTCGTACTCGCAGCTTTTGTGGGGTATTATGTGGTTTGGGCGGTGACGCCAGCTCTTCACACACCACTTATGTCTGTCACCAACGCGATTTCAGCAGTTGTTGTGGTGGGTGCGATCGTTGCGGCCGCAGCTTCTTCGCTGGGATCAACCAATTCGGAAATAGTTCAAAAAGTGTGGGCAGCTAAATGGTTGGGAGTAGGGGCCGTGGCTCTTGCTTGTATCAATATTTTCGGTGGATTTATGGTCACCAATAGAATGCTCGCAATGTACAAGAAAAAAGAACGTCCTGCAGCTGAAGCTAAGTCTTCAGACTCGCAAGCGGTGTAGTTTCGCAGATAATAAGGAATATAAAAATGTCTACGGTTGATATCTCGGCCCTTCTTTATTTGGTCTGCGCAGTATTGTTCATCTTTGCTATTCGCGGATTAGCCAGTCCTGAGACTGCACGCCAAGGAAACAAGATTGGTATTCTTGGAATGGTGTTGGCGGCTGGAACTACATTGTTTTTGGTTAAAGACAATTTGGACGGTGTAACCTTCGGTTTGATAACAGGTGGTGTCGTTATTGGGGGAGGTATTGGAGCTGTTCTCGCGACACGTGCGCCCATGACTTCCATGCCTCAAATGGTTGGTATGTTTAATGCGCTTGGCGGTATGGCTTCTTTGTTGGTTGCACTCGCTGCCTTTTATGCGCCGGCTTCATTTGGCTTATTGGGAGCTGAAGGAACGATTGCCCCGCGTTCATTGGTGGAAATGTCGCTCTCAGTGCTTATCGGAGCGATTACGTTTTCAGGTTCTTTGATCGCTGCGTTGAAATTGAACGGCTCCATACCGGGCGGCCCGATTATACTGCCATTGCGGCACGTGCTTAACTTATTAATTGCGCTGGGAATCGTCGCTTTGATAGTGGTTACAGCTAACTCAAATGGCGCGCAATCCGGTGGCGGAATGTTGTTGATCTGGATCGCAATTTTGGCGCTTATCTTTGGGGTGACGTTGGTGATCCCGATCGGTGGGGCTGATATGCCGGTTGTTGTTTCAATGCTGAATTCTTATTCTGGTTGGGCGGCTGCAGCGCTTGGTTTCACATTGTCCAACTTTGCTTTGATCGTTGTTGGTGCAATCGTGGGGGCGTCAGGTGCTATTCTGTCATACATTATGTGTAAGGCGATGAACCGTTCCTTTATATCTGTTATAGCTGGTGGTTTTGGTGGTGATGATGCGGATACTGCAGTCCGTGCCGATAATTCAGACAAGCCAGTGAAAATTGGATCAGCGGATGATGCTGCCTTCATTCTTAAGAATGCATCCAAAGTCATAATCGTGCCTGGCTATGGTATGGCAGTTGCGCAAGCTCAGCACGCTTTGAAGGAAATGGCTGACAGTTTGAAAGAGGCCGGTGTGGATGTTTCTTATGCCATCCATCCAGTTGCGGGGCGTATGCCTGGCCATATGAATGTGTTGTTGGCTGAAGCTCAAGTCCCATATGATGAAATCTATGAGATGGACGATATTAATTCGTCTTTCAAACAAGCTGATGTTGCTTTTGTGATTGGTGCAAATGACGTGACAAACCCTGGTGCTAAGGATGATCCTTCGTCACCAATTTATGGAATGCCTGTATTGGAAGTTTGGAACGCAGGAACCACAATGTTCATTAAGCGGTCCTTAGCGTCCGGGTATGCAGGTGTGCAGAATGATTTGTTCTATCGTGAAAACACGATGATGTTGCTCGACGATGCGAAGAAAATGGTCGAAAACATTGTAAAGGCTTTGTAGTTTTTATGACCGCAAAGCACTGAAAGAAACTGTCTCACGTTTTTGACAGACACTTCTCTATAGCCTGATCGAGAGTTCTCTCGTTCAGGTTATCTTTTTGTAGAAAAAAAGATATCAGCTGATCGTTTGAGTTATTCTCCGACAACTTGATTTCATCACCACTGATAAGAAGTATCGGGCCGAACCAGCCTTGATTTTTCAGCAAATTGACCGAGTGCGTGTAATTATAGTGCGGGGGGATGCGATTATCGAGAACAATCAAGTCAAAAGCTTGATTTTTTAGTTTTTGGGTAGCAGTATCCAGCGAGGTTGCATTATCAATAAAAAAATTGTGGAATTGAGTGCGTAGCAAATAGGCTGAAAAGATCTTTGCGAAAATAGCGTGATCATCAATCAGCAGAATCGCATTTGTTCGTGGGGGAGATCCTGTCATGTTGTGTGTGAGTACCATTTGCTATCAAGCTATAAATGCAATTTGAGCTAGGTCTCAACCAATGACGAGTTCTTCTTCAGATTGCAAGTCTTCAATGCAGCAAGAGGCAAATATAGACAGTTCATCTATGACTGGTGAAAGTAATCACACTATTCGTGATGCAAGTCGATTCAATACTATATTTGATCACGCTTCCACCGAGATTTTGTTTCTTAATTCAAGTACATTGAGCTTAACTGCTTATAATAAACATGCGCGAGTTCAATTGGGCTACTCTGATGAAGATATTAAAGGGGTGCCTTTCGATGACATCTGTTCTGTTGATGATGTAAACTTCCAAAATAGCTTGGAAGATTTGCGGTTAGGCAATGTCGAAAAGTGCTTTTTTTATGCTGAGTTCATAAGAAAAGATGGAAGCACCTATCCTGTAAAGCTTGAGGTATTGAAAGATTCCCAAGGTGAAAAACAGGGGTTTATCATTTTGGGCCGAGATATAACGCGGCGTGTAAAGCAGCAATATTTGTTGGAAAAAAGCCGAGATGAGTTGAGGCTTATATTTGATAATGTTCCAGCGCGAATATGGCGAAAAGACAAAAACAATCGATATTTAAAAGTGAATAAGGCAGCTGCGGGCCAGTTTGGTTTAGAACCTAAAGAGTTGGAAGGGCTATATCCTAGTGAGGTTTGGGAGGGATATGAAGAAAGTATCCTGCATTTAGATACTGAAGTTTTAAACTCAGGAGAGCCAAAGTTGGGATTGGAGGTCCGTGCGCCTTACGATCCAGAATCTTGGGAACGGATTGATATTGTTCCTGTTCAAAGTGGTGGTCGAGAAACCGATGGTTTGCTTGTAATAAGTTCGGATATCACAAAACAAAAAGAAGCTGAATCTCAGTTGGAAGCTGCTATTGAGGAATTGGAAGCTGCCAACGAACGGCTAGAGCAATTTAATGCGCTCGTGTCTCATGATTTGAGGGCTCCTCTCAGGCATATGCGAATGCTATCCGAGCTACTTCTCTTAAATGTGGAAGAGGGGTCTGAAGCGCATTCATATGCAACTGATATTCATCAAAATGCTGCTCAAGGTCAGGCTATGATAGGGGCGCTTAATGCTCTTTCGCAGATATCTAGATCTGAATTGAATAGAACTGAGTTGGATTTATCAAGAATCGTATTGCAAATTGAAACGCTTTTGAAAAATGAATTGGATTTAATCGGAGGCAGAATAATTTGTGGAGACCTCCCTTTTGTCAAAGCTGATGCGGAGCTAACTAAAAGTATTTTCCAAAACCTCATTGAAAACGCCATAAAATATAGAGCTAACCGACCACTTGAGATTGTTGTGAGCGCTCAACACATTGATGGAGAAGATGTGTTCTCTGTTGCCGATAATGGTCGGGGGATAAATGGAAAATACAGTCAGGAAATTTTTCAGATCTTTACGCGCTTATCGGGTGGCGATGAAGAAACTCCACCGGGGCAGGGCGTAGGACTCTCAATTTGCAGAAAAATTATTGAACGTCATGGTGGTAAAATTTGGCTCGATGAATCGTATGAAAATGGAGCTTGTTTTAAGTTTACCCTATCATCGGATGATTGATTGTAGCGCAGCCTAATCGTCAGATTTTCCGCCTAGAATAACACGAGGCTTAAAGCCAGATGTTGGCCTTGGAGTGTTTGGAGGCTGAGTGGGTGAGCTGCTCAAGGTGCTTTGTTCGCTCGCTATTTCTAATTTAGGCGCAGATGTTTTCTCTGGTGGCGAATTGGTGTCGATATCTTCAAGAATATCTTCGTGAATATCGCGCCCACGAGGCGTAAATTTAGGCGTCTTTGTTTTTTTGGCTTTGAAGCTTGAGCGTTTCATACCGTTTTTGTTTTTACGAGATTTTTTGTCTATTTCTCGTACTATGTGTGTTTGACGCGCTGATAAGGCTTCATCGAGATTGCCTTTTTCAGGATCGCTAAAAGCGCTTCCATATGTTTCCAGGCGCTCTTCTACACCTTCAAAGAAATCTTTTTCCCAGTCTGTCAAACCTGGGCCATTTTCGGCTTCAGCACGCGATTTGGCTTTACGTAATTTGCGTAAAGCCTTTTTCGTTTTCTTATCTTCAATATCGCGTGCCATAATAGTTGGCAGAATAGCGGAATCTCTAGATTTCACCAAGGGCTGCTAGATAAGTTCCAAGAACAAGTTCTTCTTCTTCTCGTTTATCCGGGTCTTGTTTGCGATGTTTGATGACTTCTTTCATCGCTTTAGGATCGAAACCGAAGGCTTTGGCTTCAGCAAAGACTTCTTTTATTTGCTCGGCGACTTCTTTTTTTTCAATCTCGAGACGCTCTACTTTTTCGATAGTCTGACGTAATTTATCACGTGTTGTTGGGTCCATAGAGCCCATAGCACCAATGACGTTGTCTTCTTCTTCCATTCCAATTCCTCAAGACAAGTTTCTAGAAAGAAGCGGGACACTAGCGTTTATATCGTATAGGTCCAGTACTCTTTTGAGTGGATGTGAATCTTTTACATTCGCGGCTTAGGCGAAATGTTGAATGTGCGAAAAAAGGGGAGAGGTGCGTTAAAGTGCGCGGCCTTCGATCAGGGGTTCTAGGCGCGAAACTGCTTGTTTTGCATATCTGGAATAAGGATATAGTTTCAATACTTGGCGATACGCGTTGAGTGCTGCTTCTCGTTCTTCAATAGCTTCGAAAATGGCCCCTAATCCTAGCCAGGCTTCAAAATGACGAGGCTCTAAATTCAAGGCTTCTTCGAAGTCCAAAATGGCTTCATCATATTTTCCTTGTTCAAAAAAAAGAACGCCGCGACGATACCAGGTTTCTGCGATTTCTGGTTCGATCAGAATTACACGATCATACATATCGCGAGCGAGTGAATGATTGCTGCTTTCTTGAGCGTCTACACCCCGTTCAAGCAGTATGTCGACCGTCGGGCCTCCGGATGCGAGCCAAGCTGCGATAATGTCTTCGTAGAGGAAGTTTGCTTCTTGCTCGGTTTTGGCTACGGCTAGTTTATCAAGAAGTCTCTGAGCGGGGCCAATAGGGGATTCAGCCATTCCATAGTTTGCTATGGATAGCATCATCAAAACACACGCACTTATGACTTTTAGCAACTTCATGGGATTAATATGGACAAAGCTTGTAGGCATAAGCAAGGCATAGTTTCATCCAGCTGAATTTTATTTGTTTTTTATAATGCCTGCTGAAATCAAATCTAAATTCATCTGTTCAGCGTTTTTGAATATGAATGCGCGCATGCCGGCATTTATCGCGGCATCAACATTATCCTGTCGATCATCAAAAAAGACGATATCAGAAGGGGAGCTCGTATTTATGCGCTCAAGTGCGATTTGATAAATGACTGGGTCAGGTTTTACTACTTTTTCAACGCCAGAAATAATGACATCCTGAAATTCGTTGAGTACCGGAAAAGCATTTGCAGTTTCTTCCCATTTCTCGGCGGGAAAATTGGTCAACGCATAAATGGGTGTTGATTGGTTTTGTAGTATTTGGATGATTTCGGGTACACCATCTACATAGCCGTGAAACATATCCAACCAACCTGTTCGCCAAGCGTGTATCAGGTCTATTTTATCAGGATGTTGTTTTATGAGGCGTTCTGCATTCTCGCGCATGTCCATGCCGCGATCATGGTGTGTGTGCCATTCAAGCGTACAAACCTCGCGGTAGAAGCGTTCAGCTTCTTCCTGCGAGGCAAGCAAATCCTTGTAAAGGCGGGTAGGGTCCCAATCGACAACGACATTGCCCAGATCAAAAAGAACAATCTGGTCTGCCATTTCGCTTGTGTCCTTGTAAAACTAGCCTTGTTTCGCTTTGAAACGTGGGTCTGTTTTGTTGATCACGTATACGCGACCTTTACGGCGCACAACTTTACAGTCTTTGTGGCGGTTCTTAAGAGACTTAAGAGAGCTTCTAACTTTCATCGTTCTTCTAGCTTTCTGCGGCCCCATAAAAGAGCGCCGTGAGCGTTGGTATATAAAATTCGAGCGCGGTACATACTCGCTATATCCATATTATGTCAACGATGATTCAGCTTCCATGTGAAAATTCTGTGCTATGTCGCGTAATTTGCTTGGAAAATAACACATTCGTCATGCAAGAATTGATGGCGAGTTGATGTAATCATGGTTAAGACTGATTTGATCACTTCAAAACGGATTGGAGAATTGTGTGGCGCGTTCGTTTAATTGGCTCAGTACGACGAGTATTATGTTGGTTGCTCTTACTGCGTGTGCAGCTGATGAGCTTCCTTTGCCGGCAGACTTTCCAAATCTGCCAGTTCCTGAGGTTCCTTCACCAGTGCCGCCAACTTCTCCGGCACCAGATCCCTCTCCAAATGCTGATGTGAAGGTCCCAGTTTTCATTTCTTCTGGAAATGCTAAGTTTGATAGCTGGCGAACTAAGTTCGCTCAGAGAGCTGCAAATGCTGGGCATAATGTGGGGATTGTTCATAGCGTTCTGCAAAGCGTTGTACCGATTGAAGTCATAAAGGCGCAGGCAATTGGTGAGGATCAGGCGGAATTTGTGAAGCCGATTTGGGATTATGTCGCTTCGGCCACGCATCCAAACCGTGTGTCTTTTGGAAAAAAGAAACTCACAGAGACGTCAGGTCTTTTTAACACAATTGAAGCTCGTTATGCGCCGCCTCGTGAAATACTCACGTCGATCTGGGGCATGGAAACTAGTTATGGCCGGATTCTGGGGAGTAGCGATGCTGTGCGCCAGTTGGCGACTCTTGCATATACAGGCCGCAGAACGAAATTTGGTGAAAACCAATTATTATCGACTTTTAAATTGATCGAGCAGGGCATTGTAACTCGCGATCAATTGAAAAAGTCCAGTTGGGCTGGTGCTTTTGGTCAAACTCAATTTATGCCGTCAACTTTCCTTGCTCATGGGCGAGATGGAGATGGTGATGGTCGTAAAGATGTGTGGAATTCGCAAGCGGATGCATTGGCGTCTGCTGGAAATTATCTCGAGGCTTCTGGGTGGAAACGTGGGCAGCCTTGGGCACTGGAAGTTTCTCTGCCGCCAAATGTAAATTATGGCTTAGCAGATGGAACAAAGAGAAAAGTTGAAATTTGGCAAGCCTTGGGTCTCAAGATTGAAGGCGGAAGAGCTGCAAACCCAAACTTGAAAGCGGAACTTTTTTTACCAGCGGGTTCTTACGGTCCTGCTTTCCTGTTGTTTGACAATTTTTATGTCATCAAAGCCTATAACAACGCAGATAGCTATGCGCTTTCGGTTGGGTTGTTGGCTGATAAACTTGCTGGGCGTCCTGAGCTGACAAAAGCTTGGCCGACACATATCAAAATGCTTTCAAAATCTCAGATTAAGGAGATGCAGGCCGCTCTCAATAGTATGGGGTATAAAGCAGGTCCAGTTGATGGGATAGCGGGGCGAGGAACTCGCGGAGCACTTCAGAGTTTTCAGAAAGACCGCAATTTAATGGCGGATGGTTTCCCTACAACACAGATGCTTTCAGCTGTAAAATCTGCTGCACGTGGTTAGGACTAGAATATAAAGTGAAAAGGCGCACGACTGGGCGCGCCTTTTCTTTTGCATTTTTAGTTTGTTTTAAAGTGCATTTTAATTGTCGTTTCTCCAGTTAGCTCGTGTATGAAGCGATGCGTTTCGACAAAGCCATATTGGTTGTAAAAACTTCGACCAATGTTGTTTTTTTCAAATACTTCCACCTGTAGATCACCCTTAAGTGCTGAAGCGTGATTGACCATTTTGTGGCCCCAGCCTGACCTTTGGATGTCAGGATCTAAGAAAAGACCACCGATTTCAGAGCCGATGAGAGCTACGAAACCAACAGGGCGGGCATTTACTTCTACAGTCCATGTTTCCGCGTTTGGAAAATATATGTCGCGTAAAGCTGGTACTTGGCTATCTAAAAAAGCGCTACTTAGAAAAGGGTGCGCAATGTCGCTTGCGCGACGCCAAACGTTAATGAGGGCTTCTGTGTCAGAAGCTTTAAACTCTCTAATCAATTTCGGAATGTCCTAATGTTCCACACCGACTTAACGGGTGGAGGTTTTGCTTTTGATTTCGAAACAAGACAAACACCACTGCACCAGTGATGCAGCAATTAGGTGTGAAGCTTGTGTGGGCAGGACTATTCCTGCCAGCAGACCTAGGACATAAAATCTCCGTATGAACACCGTGTGTTTAGGTGATGGCCTCATGGAGGTCAAGTTCGCGTGGTGGCTAAGGGGGAATTAGCCGGCAGTCGGGTTTTGAGGTTGGCACCCGCCTGGGAATTGTGTGCCGTGCGCTACTTCCCAGTTTACGCATGCCAAGTTTAATTGGCCCCAAACAATTCCCCATTCTTCGCCATATGTGCTGTGCGCCTTACCGGCTTTCGACACGATTGGGTCTTCGGGTACAGTAGAGTAGATGATGCCATCTAGACATTTCAAATAGTCACGAGCATTGCTCATATAGCTTTGGCCTTGAGCGTGTAGTGATTGAAATTCTTCAAATGAAAGCTGATCAACATTTGCGGGTACTGAGAGTTCGGTTGGTTTTTCACAACTACCAACATTTGCAAAAGCTGGTGCTGATAGAAGGCAGGTCAAGCTTGTAGCAATAATCAGTTTTCTCATCGGGGGCTCCCCATTCATCGTATACTCTGTCAGGCGATTACATCTAATGGACGTTGATAGAGTATGCTTGTGTCATTTTCTAGGTCATTCCGCAGTTTGCGGCGCTTTTTTAACTCGAATTAACCAAAAATACGGGTACACAACACAACCGCAGATGAACGAAATGAGGAAATGTTGTGAAGCAAATCCTAATTTAATGCGTCTGTTTTTTTGAATGGTCACACGTAACATTAAGGATAACAGGGCATAAAGGTATCAAATGAAGTTAAACCTATTGGTGGATATCTCTTATGTTTCAGATCGTAGGCCTGTTGGTCGTGTTTGGGATGGTTTTTGGTGGCTTTGCGCTCGCCGGGGGTACATTCGACGTTATTATTAAGGCTGCACCATTCGAGATGATGATGATTGGTGGGGCTGGTGTTGGTTCTTTTCTAATTTCTAACTCTATGGGTACAATTAAAGGGGCGTTGGGTGGTTTTGGTAAAGCTTGTTCTGGCCCTAAATGGAAGGCGCAAGATTATTCAGATCTTCTCGCTTTATTGTTTGTCTTAACCAAAACAATGAAAACCAAGGGGGTGGTGGCCATTGAGCCGCACATTGAAAACCCCAAGGATTCCAATATTTTCCAGAATTATCCGAAAATTCTGAAGGATCATTTCGCGTGTGATCTGATATGTGACACGCTTCGAATGATGACGATGAATATGGAAGATCCGCATCAGGTGGAAGACGCCATAGAAAAACAAATTGAAAAGCACCACCATGAGGCACATGGTGCAGCGCATGCGGTTCAGAACCTTGCGGATGCGTTTCCGGCGCTAGGAATTGTTGCGGCGGTGCTTGGTATTATTAAAACAATGGGTGCGATCTCTCAGCCGCCAGAATATCTTGGTAAATTGATTGGTTCGGCGCTTGTGGGTACATTTCTAGGGATTTTTATCGCGTACGGTATTGTTGGTCCATTTGCTGCTCGTATGGGTGAAGTGCTGGAAGAAGAAGGTCAGTTCTACAAGATTATTAAAGATGTGCTTGTATCTCATCTTCACGGAAATGCGGCTCAAATTTCAGTTGAGCTAGGGCGTGGTTCTATTCCAACAGCTCTGCAGCCAACGTTTACACAGATGGAAGAAGCATTGAGTGCAGCTCCTGAGGTTTAAACAAAACTAAAATAAATTCAGCGCGCCGTCTCGCCAGTTTGGTTGGGGCGGCGTATTTGTATCTGCATGAATGATAAACCCAAGCAAAAAATCAGCCGATTGCCTCCGCGTCCCGATCTGGAATGGGGTGAAGACGGTGTGCCGCGCGACCAAATCAATGATGATGTGTATTTTAGTGTTTCCAATGGGTTAGAGGAAACACGGGAAGTGTTTTTTCGCGGATGTGGATTGCCTGAACGATGGCAAGGGCAGGGTGACTTTACCATTGCTGAGCTCGGTTTTGGAACAGGGCTGAATATTGTCGCGCTTATTAAGCTGTGGAGGGAATATAGACCGTCTCAAAAGGCCAAGCTTCATGTTGTCAGTTTTGAAGGGCGGTTGATGCATGTGGATAGTGCGAGATCAGCTCTAAAAGCTTGGTCTGAATTGGCTGAAGAAGCAGAGATTCTTCTATCGAATTGGCCTGAGCGTGCCCGAGGTGTGCAAAGGTTGGATTTGGGGAATGGGATGTCCTTGATCCTACATCAAGATGAAATTCTGCCAGCCTTGCAAAATGCGAAATTTGAAGCGGATGCTTGGTTCCTTGATGGGTTCTCACCCGCTAAGAACCCCGCCATGTGGTCGAGTGATGTCATGATGCAGGTAGGGCGTCACTCTTCTGAAGGGGCGCTGATAGGCACTTATACGGTGGCTGGTCATGTGCGTCGCTCTCTCAGTGAAGCTGGCTTTGAGGTTTCTAAACAACCGGGGTTTGGCAAAAAACGCGAACGTTTAGAGGCTATTTTTAAGGGTAAGCCTGCGAATTTAGAAAAGGAGGCTGACCCCTTACTTTTAGATTGCCAAGAAGCTGCTCCTCAAAGCGTTGCAATTGTCGGGGCTGGCATCATGGGGGCATGTCTAGCGCATGCGTTCAAACAGCGTGGCTGTGATGTCAGAGTATTAGATCAAGCCAATTCTGTTGAGGAAGGCGCTTCAGCTAATCCGCTGGGGTTGGTGGCTCCTCGATTGGATGGGGCCGATACACCGCAAGCAAGATTATTAATTGATGCCTATTTGGCTGCTCGTCGTTTTTACAGGCAATTCCCGGATCACGCATGGTTTGTAGATGTTGAGCATTTTGCCAATTCGGAGACAGAAGAACAACGTCAGAGACGTGTGATTGAAGATCCTCCATTTGATGATGGGTTGTTGGGTGTTTTGCTGAATGGTGAAGGCTTAAAGTATAAGGGCGGCGTGGCAGTAAAGCCTGCAGATCTAAGGAAGCAATTGCTCTCAAATATTGAGGTTGAGTGGGGTGTGTCGGTTTCAGATCTAAACGATATTGATGCGGATTTGGTTATTCTAGCGTCAGGGTTGGGCATCAAGCATCTCACGTCTCCGGAGGGAGTGCCATTGCGTGGGCGAGGTGGTCAGCTGGAGTATGCAAATACATCAGTATCTGCGCTCGCGCGTTCAAAGGGGCATTACATAGTTGGGGCAGATGAGACGCTTGTGTTCGGAGCAACGTATGAGGATTGCGAGAATGATGTCCCCGAACTATCCCAATCAGCTAGAGAGAAAAACATAAAAGCTGTTGCGGAGATTGCGCCTGAGATAAACGTTTCAGATTTGGAATTGCAATCACGCACGGCAGTAAGGGCAGTCACAAACGATCAATTGCCTATTGTCGGGCGGGTGCCCGATTTCGAGAAATACAAAAAGATGTATGGCGAGGATTTGCGAACCGGGCGACGACTAAATACTGGGAGAGCACCTTATCAGAAGGGCGTATATGTAGCTGGTGGATTGGGATCGCGGGGGCTGACCTGGGCACCGTTTTTGGCTCAATACATTGCGGCTGAAATTTTTGATGAGCCATTACCGACAGGGCGTGGGGGGCGGGAGTTATTGTCACCAGCTCGTTTTTACATGCGAACACTTAAACGAGCTAAGAAAGAGTAAGTTGGAAATTTAAGCGCTCTTCTTTATATCTTTGAATCTACGCTTTAGCGCTTCATTTTCATCAGTAGCAAGGCGTTCTAAAGTTTCGATACGAGATAGAGCGATATCTAGTTTATCTGAGATTTCTTGAAACTGCTTTTCAGTGACTTGGCTGCCTGCCTTCACTTTGGTTTCAAAATATGAAGTGATCCCAATAATTGTGAAAACGATTGTCACGGCCAGCAGAATAAAGGTGAATACGTCCATAAGTGTAGTCCTTACAATTTGCTGAATTCTCGTTTCAGGTGCTGGTCGCTATCTAAAGCTAGTTTTTCAAGCGTTTCTACGCGGGAGATTGTTTTATCCAGCTTTGCAGCAATGTCAGCTAATTGAGCTTCAGATGCGCCATTTCCTGATTTTGCTTTGCTTTCAAAATAGGAAGTTACAATACCTGTACCGCACCCAATCGCGACAATAATAACAACAAAAACAAATACATCCATAATTTTAGTTCCTAATAGCGTTCAGAGTTCAGTGACTGGCGAGATTGTGAAACATCTGATTTCAATGACTGAAATTCTCTTTTAAGTTCGCGATCTTCGTCTGTGACAATTGTTTCGAGTGCGGCTAAACGCTGTGTTATGCGGTCCAATTGTTCGTTCATTTTGAAAAGAACTTCATCTCGTTCGAGGCGTTCGTTTTGTTGGGCGCGTCTGTGTTTCTTGCTGTGCTTTAGATTTTCGCCGCCTTCAGCCCTGATTTTCGCTTTTATAATGCTGGCAATCATTACGATTGCGACGATAAGGACAACCATTATTTGTCCATCTTCCATTGTGTGTCTCTCCTATGGGTTTCAGCAAGTTAGTTATAGTATACTTCAGGATTAACGCAGAAATTTCAAGCTTGTTGTATCTGCGTATTTTTTCCAATTGATATCGAAGAGAGGGCAATTAGGTGGGCATTGCTCTTGATTGATTTCTACTTCCTGACCTTCACTCGTGTTCGAGTGAGAGATTTTCAATTCTAGACCAGCAGTTTTTAGGCTGACTTCGCCGGTTTGAGCTGCGGCAGCTAATCCAATAAATCCTGCTGCAAGCAAGCCAGCGGCGGCAATTATGCGTGTTGAAAACTGAAGTGACATTATTCTAATCCCTCTCTAAAAGGCCTTAGCGCGACCGGATCTTTATTTTGTTTTATTGATCCGGCGGGCTGGCCTCAATTTGTCTGCTAACCTTTTTCTAGGTCACGAAATTGTTTGCGAAGACGCCATTCGTCTGATGTGACGGCTTTTTCAATGCCTTGCATGCGGTCTTCTAAGTCCATGAATTTGTAGCGAATATTGGATAGTGTTACCTTTGGTCTATCCGAAACACCCATCCAAAAGCTGGCTTCTTCTTCTGAAAGGTCGCGGCGTATGCGGCGACTAGGTGTAACTGCCCAGGTGATGAGGTATCCAATAAAGACTACTCCTGAAAATACACCTGTGACCATTGAGACAACCGCTGCGATACGAACCAAAGTTGGATCCCACCCCATGCGCTCAGCAATTCCTGAGCAAACACCTCCTAGAATACGTTCATTCTTTGGGCGGAAAAATCTCTTGGGGTTTCTATATTTTGAATACTCGTCCATTTTAATACTGTTCCTTTCTGTTGAAGATTGATTAGCCATCTAGATCGCGCAGATCGTCTCGTCTGCGGCGTGGTGGGGCGTCTGTGTCGCGCCCCTCTGGTTCAACCAATCTTTCAATAGTTTCTATGCGTCTTTCCATTTTGCGGGCTGACCGCCAAAGGTCTTCGAGCATGCGCTCATCGTCTGCGGAGAGGCCTTTATTGCTGCGCCACATGGTGAAGTAGTGCATGCACATCCAGGGGAAGATCACAAAAATTGATAGAATTGCGACAATCGGTATGAGGAATTCTTGATCCATTATTCTTCAGACCCTGACTTCTTGCGTGCTTTCAAAGCTTTCAATTCTTTTTCGACACTTTCTTCTGCTTCAAGGTCTGCAAACTCGTCTTCAAGAGTTTTGCTTTTCATGTCGTAAGTGTCTGCATATGCTTCTAATTCATCCACTTTACGTTCAACAGCGGCATAGCGGTGTAGAGCATCTTCAACTTTTGAATCGTCGATGCGTGAACGAACTTTGATGCGTTCTTCAGCAGCTTCACGGCGAACCATAAGGGCGCGATGTTTTGTTTTGGCTTCTTCAAGTTTAGCTTGAAGCTTACCTAGATCGTCCTGACGTTTGGCCGCTGCATCGTCTACGGCTGCAAGGGCTGATTTGCGGCCTTCGATTTCACGTTCAGCGCGTTGTTTTGCGGAAAGAGCGCCACGAGCAAGGTCTTCACGATCTTTTTCAATCGCTAGTTCTGCTTTGCTTGCCCAATCGTCACGGGCTGTTTCGAATTCACGAATTTCGCGCTTGAGTTCTTTTTTGTCGGCCATAGTGCGGGCTGCAGCCGTGCGAACTTCAATTAGAGTGTCTTCCATTTCTTGAATGATAAGACGCGCGATTTTTTCAGGGTCTTCCGCCTTGTCGAGCATGGCGTTTAGGTTTGAGTTGATGATGTCGCTAAAGCGAGAAAAAATTCCCATTTTCGGTGTCCTTTTCGGGGATAAAATTAAAAGAGGATACGCGCTAAGATCACACCAGCAGCGAAGAAACCCCAGTTTTCAATTGGGCGTGATTTAAGCCAGTTGCCCACTCGCTTAAGTGTGTCCTCGGTCGGTGAATTTGTGTGATCCTTTTCAGTGTACATGCGCTTATTCTCCATTTGTTAGCGGCCCCTAGTGTCGCCGTGTATGCCAAGTACTTTGCAACTGCTGTGCCAGTTTTTTGTTAATTTTATAAATTGTTGTTTTTATTAAATTTATAATTTTAATATGGATCTGTGGGTTAATATGTATGTATAAATAGTGCAAAATATAAATGTACAATTTATACATATTGTGTATAAGATACATATTATGAGTAGACCTGCACCAGAATTAATTGGCCAATCTCCGGCATGGTTGGAGAGTTTAGAGCACGTGTCCTTGGCGGCACCGATTGATCGCCCCTTGCTTGTCGTTGGAGAGCGGGGGACAGGTAAAGAATTGATAGCAGAACGTATCCACTTTCTGTCTAAGCGATGGGATGGACCATTTGTGAAGGTCAATTGCGCGGCGCTTTCTGAAGACCTGCTGGACTCTGAGCTGTTTGGTCATGAGCAGGGCGCTTTTACTGGGGCGACCAAACGTAGGGCGGGTCGGTTCGAGTTGGCGGATAAAGGAACGCTTTTCCTTGATGAGATTGCGACTGCCAGCATGGAGGTTCAGGAGAAATTACTGCGCGTCATTGAATATGGGGAGTTTCAACGTCTCGGCGGTGAGGATGTCTTGACGTGTGATGTTCGCGTCGTAGGAGCGACAAATGTAGATTTGCCATCTCGTGCAAGGGATGGTCGGTTTCGAGCTGACTTGCTCGATCGATTGGCCTTTGATGTGATAACGCTTGCGCCATTGCGCGCGCGTGGTGAGGATATCGCTGAGCTAGCAGAATTTTTTGGTTCTCGGATGGCGAGGGAAATAGATTTTGTCTTTCCGGGGTTTTCGCGCAGCGCGATTGCAGCTTTGAAGGCTCATGATTGGCCGGGTAATGTCCGCGAACTGAAGAATACGGCAGAACGTGCAGTCTATCGCGACCTTTCAATGAGAGCGCTTCACGAAATTGATTTGCCTATAAATTTGAATATGGACGCGCTTGATCCGTTTGCTTCTGGGTTTAGGCCAGCGATGGAGCTGGGTGGCGAGCTTCATGAAAAAACACAAGATTTGGCGGAAACTGACTATCTCCGCGAGGCACTTGAGCATCATCTTGCCCACGCGCCAATTGATTTTGAAAAACAAACGGCAGCTTTTGAGCAGCGGCTTATAGATGATGCATTTGCAGCATGTGGCGGACACCAAAAGAACACCGCGCAGCATTTGGGGCTAAGCTATAACCAGTTTCGTGGGTTGCTGAGAAAGTATGGATATCAGAAAAATTCAGTACGCAAGGCTGACAATGCTGAACTCCCATCAGAAGGTGTGCCGTTGGAACCAAATAATCCAAGACAAGGCATGTAAAGCTGAGTTTTTTAATCCTGTCATGAATTCGGGGCTGGCCATATTAGGTGGTTTCAGCCTAGATTCTTCTGATGGTTAATCCTCCCGTTTAGTTTTCTTTGTAAAGGTGAAATCATGTCTACTGCGCGTCCTTTGACATATATGTGCGATGAAACTGACCTTGAGCTTACAAATGAGTTTCTGACCTGGATGCGTAGACTGGAGGTAAGAACTGAAGAGATTGACGAAAGTTCGTTACATTTTCCACCGGATTTGATTTTACTAGGGAAAAAGTCTGAAACCTTTGCAATTATGGACCCTTCAACTGCTGAAGGAGCTTCGTATGTTGTTTTGGACAATGATCCTCCCAAGCATGTTGCAACGGGTGTTTTTAGGATCACAACAGCTGATATGTCGGGCGTCACCAAAGAATGGAGCTCATTATTGCATGTGATTGGCCGTCAAATAGGGATGATGAGCCTTACCTTCCGAGCGCAGCAAATCTTTGAAGAAGGCGATGATGTGCTGGATATGGACCTAGACTTCGATCAAATCGAAGAAGGGGTTCGTCAAGAAGAATATGATCGCAATAGCCGCTTTGTCCAAAATTTCGCAAATAATGCAGGTATTGAATATAAAAGATTGGTTGAGGCTCAAGACTATACGGATGAAGCGGGCCAAGCTTTTATTTCGGCGCGTTATTCTCAACGTCGCGCAAATTTAGCTGCCGAGCGCGCACGCACAGAGATGGGGCGTTTTTTCTCTCATACTAAGCCAGATGATCGGGGGGTGTATCTGGGCCGGATAGTTTGGGATGACGATGATTTTGTTACCAAAATTTGCTATGAAGGTGAAACGGACGGCGTGGACGCTCATGGGTTTGGTGTGCTTACTCAAACTTTTAAAGGTGTAGAGCAAGAATATGCTGGGCAATTTATAAGTGGGGAGCGTGCCGGCTTTGGAGTTGGACGCGACCAAGTATTGACTTGGGTTGGAGCTTGGTTTGCTGATCAGCCACGCGGGCATGGGGTTTTGTTATCGGGAAAAAATCTCGCGTCGCAAAACCAAGATCAAGGCGAAGTATTTGTTTCTACCGAGAGCGAAAACTACGTTTTCAAGAAGGAGCATAATAAAAAGCTTGATGGATTTCGAGGTTATTCGCGCGGACAACCTATAGCCAAACCGCTTAAATAGACTTCTTTCTTTCACTATCTAATGCGCGCGTTTTTGCCTGCTGAATATCAGCCAATCGCAACACCTGCGGGCGTCTGGCAACCCGTTTTTTTGTTCGCTTTTCCATCATTGCACGAATAATGGTTAGGAATAAGATTCCTAAGTCCACTGCTATACTGGCAAAAAGAGCTATGAATTCTTTCTCGCCAAACTGAATGCCTTTGGCTTCATTATTACCCCACGGAGGGGTCGCTGCTTTGGCGAGGCTGAAAAAGGCCGCACGTGTGGCCTTGGGGCCTTCTGTGAATTCAAATTCCGGTGCGGGCATATCCTTGATAGTTCGCAGTGATTGAGCTGATGCCAAGAGTTTCTCATTAAGAACTGTGTCCCAACAGTACGATACATCATCAACACGCTGTGGATCTGGTTGGTTTGGATTGCTTGGAGACGGGCCAACATTCGTAGCCAGTGACTCTAAACGGCCTGCAAACAATTCGGCATTGGACGCTTTGAGCCCGTTAGCTTTTGCGGTGAAAGAACGGGCGTCATCAAACACTTGAGTAAAGACGCGTTCTCTTTCTTCGGAGGATAAACGAGACGCCCTTGCGAGTTTTGCAAGTAATTCTGCTTCATTCTCGTCAGATACACCTGTGGGTGTGATGTTGCTTGAAAGCGCGATGATACGTCTTTGAAGAATTGTCCGGTCTGTGGTGAGGCGTCCAATCCATCGATCGGAGACATCATCACTTAGTGCTTGCGCGCGATCGGCGAATGCAAATCGTGCACGGGTGAGGGGGCCATCTCCGGGAATGGAGCCGGGACGATTAGAGCATGTGCCACCTTGCGCAGCTTCCTCGTCTGCACGTTCTCGTGCGGTAGAAGATGCACTTATCACGGACGTTTCCACTGTGGCTAAAGCCTCATTGGCCGTATCAACAGATTGCGAGACACGCTCGATGGCGTCTGAGAACTGGTTACGCGTAAATTCTTCACCGGCCAGTTCTTTCCAAAAGAAACCGTATCCGAAACCAACAGACCAAAATGCAAAGAAGAGATAGAAAAGGCATGCCAGAACTCGAATAGACAGGCGACCCCAATATGTTTTTATGGGAGCATTATCATCGGTTTCTCGATCTCCAGTATGAGCTTTCTCTTTGATGGGTTTCATACCAACGCCGAGCGCAGCGTTTAGGCCGGCAACCATTGTGAGAACCACAAATACTGTAATGCCCCAAATGGGAGCTGCTTCCGTCAGAGAGAGGGAGGTTTTGCCGGCGTTAGCCATCCGTAGGTCTGAAAAACCCATCGCAGTCGCAATAACAGAGACGACAATAAAACCAGCCAGAGCGACAAGGCTGGCACCTTGTCCCATGAGATAAGACCAAAATCGACCAAATCTATTTGTGGTATTGCTAGCCACACTGACCCTCCGCGCCATATTTGGCAAAACTCTACATTAACTATGAAAGCGCAGAGCCTGAATCGCCGCAAGTGAGAAATTCATAATGTTTCGAGTAGGAAAGCACTTTTTTATCTGAATTGCATCAGACCTTAGGGAAGGTTTCCTTAAGGCGACCGCCAATGCGGATTGGTTCGATGCGAGTGGCAAGACCTGTTGCATCATCTGTTTCTACAAAAACACCACACATAGTACCCGGACCTTCTGCTGGTTCCATGCGTGGGCTGGGTAGGCGGGAAGTTTGGCGTTGGATGATGATTTCTTTTTTCATGCCGATCACACTGTCGTAATCACCACACATGCCAGCATCGGTTTGATATGCCGTTCCACCCGGATAAATTTGAGCATCAGCTGATGGTATGTGGGTGTGTGCACCCACGACAAGCGAAGCTTGCCCATCAACAAAATGTGCAAGGCAAGCTTTTTCAGAAGTGGCTTCAGCATGCATTTCAATGATGACTGCATCGGCGACAACGCCTAGCGGAGCTTCTTGAAGCGCGCGCAATGCGCCTTGGAAAGGGTCGTCTAAACTATCCATAAATACGCGGCCATGGATCTGGATCACATATACGCGGCGTCCATCAGGAAGTGTGTAGAGTTGCGCACCACGGCCTGGAATATCTAATCCTTGCGGGTAGTTATAGGGGCGGATAATGCGGGGCTCGCGTTCGATATAGGTCAGCATTTCGCGCTGATCCCATGAATGATTGCCAAGAGTTATACAATCTGCACCTGCATCGAAGATATCATTGGCGATTTTTTCGGTCATGCCAAAACCACCGGCTGCGTTTTCACCGTTTACAACAACGAAATCGAGGCCAAGATCAAATTTGACATCAGGTAGATTATCCATGACCACTGCGCGGCCAGATTTACCCATTATATCGCCGAAAAAAGCTAAACGCATTTTGTATCCCTAAGCTTGAACCGGTGGGTGTTACGCTTTTGTGCCGTGAAAGTGAATAGCTTGGCCGTAGAAAGACTGTATAACGCTAGTTTTCTGGATTTTGTGGAGCAGCTTTTGCTAAAAACAAAGGCACTGAATTATGGGGTGTTTCTGCCCAGTCCAGAGCAATGTCATGAGGCTCTGAAGGAACAGCATCTACTTGTTGTTGTGCATATCCAAGCCCAACAAAGAAGCACGGGCCTTCTTCACGCAATCCTTTAATGGCGCGATCATAATGCCCTTTTCCATATCCAAGGCGAGTTCCTCGCGCATCGAATGCTAACAGCGGAGCAAGCACGAGTTTTGGACGAATTTCGATCGCATCAGAAGCTGGTTGTAATAGTCCAAACGGCCCTTTGACGAGATCCTCGGGCTTTTCATGCAAGCGGAATGTCATTTCCCCAGATGATTCCACACGGGGTAGAACGATTTTGGCACCTTTACGGCGGAGCCAGTTTAACAAAGGAAGGGGGTCCAGCTCATCATTTATCGCGCGGTAACCAGCAACCACTGGGCCAAAACGATCAAGCAGTTTTAGCGGGAAACGTTTGGCTAATTTATCCGCTGCATCTGGATCTCGCGCGGCAGATTCAGCCCGAATTTCTTTCATGTGGGCGCGGAGGAGATCTTTTTGTTGAGCAGTTGGAGAGGCCAAAATCAATTCCCATTCAGCAATTATTGAGGTGGCGCCACAGTCGCCGTGGGGCATGTGTATTCCCATCGACCCAGCAAGCTAGGTGGGCGCCAGATAGCTAGGACCACGATCCAGACCAGAGCCAGCTCCCTAATGAAAATGTAAGGTCGCTGGAATATAACTTCCCTACACAAACGCCGCAGCAAACCACCAGACACCCATGTAAGCGCGATATGGGTTCACAACAAGTGAATACTTTGAGAATAAAGCAAATCCCGAACGGGATTTTACATGTAAAGTTTCAAATTCGTATTGCATCAGATATAGGAGTTTCTCGCCAATTCTTAGGCGATTGCCCATATAATCTTTTAAACTCGCGGCTAAACTGAGAAGAGCTGACATATCCAACCTCTATCGCAGCTTCACTCACATTCATGCCATTAGCGATATTCATAGCCGCTGTATTTAACCGCATACATTTTATAAATTGAATGGGAGACATTCTAGTCGCATGTTTAAATTTTCGATGAAATACGGCGCGGCTCATCCCTGCTTTTTCTGCCATATCATCAATGGTGATTTGTTCGTCTAAACGTGTGGAAAGAAATTCAATTGTACGCGCAATTTGGTTGCCCACTCCATAGGCGCTCCTAATAGCATGACCTGCTTGGCCTTTTAGAATGGCATAGTAAAGCTCTCTCAATCGTCCATGTCCCAATACCGCCATGTCTGATGTATTGTCCGTTAATTGTAATAGTCGATATAAAGCTTCGGTGAATGGTTTATCCCAATTTGCAAGAGTGAGATTGGGAGCAACTGAAGTGTTGATTTGTTTACGCACGCTATTGGGTGTTGTCTCCATTTCGATTGAAAGCTCAGTGAGCATTTTTGTATCTAATGAAATGGAAATGCCCAAAAGTGGGTTGTTTTTTGACGCTTTAGGTGTGCCTGCTTCGACCGGCATCGTAATGGGGCAACACATGTATTTACTGTGGTCATATACATAATGTTCACCATCTAAAATCGCTTCTTTTTCACCGTTTACAATTACGATCACTGTAGGCTCATAAATCGCTGGAGCGCATCTGATGGAATCAATGACGTGAAAAAGTTGAACACCTTTTACACCGATCCCAAACATTCCGGGATTTGGTATTAAACGTTCAATGAGTTGCTTTACCGATGGTTTGTTCATGTATCAAATATTAGCACCCGAATAATACAAAAATCAATTAAACCGATACAAATAGGCAAGTATTAAAGACAAATTTGGCTGTTTTAATCTGGTTGTGAGATCATAATTGCTTTTGAGATTACTAAATAACTTATATTGAAGCCCCCTTTGGTTGGCTGGAGTTGCAAAATGAAAAAGACAAACAAATTTGGTCGCAGAGGTTGGACGCCAGATCGTATAAGTTCACTCGAAGGCAAAACTTATGTAATTACAGGGGCGAATTCAGGAGCCGGCTTTGAAGCGACGCGAATACTTTTGAAAAAAGGTGCCAGCGTTATTATGATGAATCGAAGTATTGATAAATCAAACGTAGCAATTTCGGAGCTTCACAGGGAATTTGGAAGAGACGCAAAAGTTAGTCTGGTCGTTTTGGATTTGGCTTCACTGCAATCGGTAAGGGAAGCGGCGGTTAATCTTCTTGGAAAAACATCTCAAATTGATGCTCTCATCTGCAATGCAGCGATCGCTCAGATTGCTAAGAAGGCATTGACCATCGATGGATTTGAAAGCCAGCTAGGCGTGAACCATTTGGGACATTTTTTACTATGTAGCCTGTTGTTTGAATGCATCGAAAAATCATCTGGTCGTATCGTTATGGTTGGTAGCCAAGGATACAAAATGGGTGAGAAAAGAATTCGATTTGAAGATATAAACTATGAACAAGATTATACGGCCTGGAATTCTTACGCACAGAGCAAGCTAGCTCAAATGATATTTGGTTATGAGTTGCAGCGCCGAGTGGCTGCCGCAAGAAAAGAAGTGGTAGTTCAAGTTTGTCATCCCGGGGCGTCGCGGACTAATCTCATTAATGAAACAGCTAGCTTACGAGATCGAATACTTAGCCGGACCATATTACCGCTTATTGCTCAGTCCGCTGAAAGAGGGGCGTGGCCAGAAGTGATGTGCGCGACGGAAGAAGAGCTGGAATCTCAAAAGTTTTATGGTCCAACAAAAAGAGCAGAAACAGTTGGGCCTGTTGGAGAGTGTTCTTTGGACCCATGTGCGCTTGATGAAGAAGCAGCTAAAGAATTGTGGGCTCTTTCCGAAGAAAAAGTGGGATATAAATGGTCGATTTAGGCAATTTTTCCTGATGGTTTTAAAAATGAAATATCAGGGCTGAATACCCAAAGAGGGTTTGATCTTCATCAGATGCATTGGGAGCATTTTTTGCAAAGTTGCCCTTCAGGAAGAGAGAGGCACCCAAATCCAGACGCAAACTTTCAGGAACAACCCAATACCGCGCGCGACCGTCAAGTGTGTGGCCAATGAAGTTGCCTGATTGACCTGTTACATCTCTTTGCTTGGCGATCACCCAACTGTCTGTGTCTGAAGCAAGGAAAGCTGCTGAATAGGCAAGGCGTGCATCCCACCGATCATTGGGTTTTACCTGAATGCGCGCACCGGGTGCGGATAGGTTTGCCGGGGTGAGGGGGCCATGAATGGAAGTGTTGTTTAAATCAGTCCGGCGTGATCCAAAGAGACGCTCATATTGGTCAAACTTATTATCATTTGGGTCATCATCACCTGAAGCATAGTAATACTCTAATGCTAGGCGCGGCTTCCAAGGCGCATCGAATGTATATCCGACAGCTGAGAATAACATTTGGGCATCTACATCAAGGTCTGTTGTGTCTGAGGACAATGAGGTGGCTCGACGTGATCCGGTACGCCAAACGCCTTCTATATCCATATCCCATTGGTTTGCTTTAGGTTTACGATACAATCTAAACCCAGGGCCTACATAATCTCGATTTGGTGTGGCTGTTATTTCATTGTCTTCTTCATTGAGACCGTAAACAAAGATTTCTCCCCACACATCGCTGGCGATTGAAGGGATGAAATCTGCACGCCTATAATGAACACCCCAAATCCTACGATCCCATTCTTCACTGTCACCAGATAAAGCATTGTCATTTAGGTCGTTGGCTTTGTCGGCGGGGTTGCGATCAATAGGGACGACATAGGCTAAGTGCAGTTCATCACCGCGTTCATTTTTAGAGATAGCGTGAACACCGGTATAGGCTTTGATCACATTTGCAAAAGAGACGCGTTCAATCTGGCGCTTGGAACCAATGCTAACAGTTTGACGCCCAAGCTTGATATCCATTTCCGAGCCAGCGCCCAGCAATCCGGGTGTCTGGAATTGGGCGTAGAGCTGCAGAATGTCGAGTGGGTTAGTGATGGAGTTTGAGTTCGGGGAATCTTTGTCATCCAAATATGTACGGCTATCTTGCAGTTCTAAGCCGAATATAATGGGGCCTGTGTCCAGTTTTGCATGTACTAGCGTTCGAAAGAGTAGCATCTGATCGCTACCAGAACCTCCGGCCCTGAACTGTCCATCCAGTGTTTCATAGCGCGCACGAGTTTCGCCGCTAATGCTGAAATTATCAGGTAGATAATTGTTAAACCGGAAAGGGGCTTCTGCTTGAGCATGAGAAGTAAAACTGCAGGAAAGCAAGAAACAGCCAAGGCTGGCTTTTGCCCATTTTTGAACACTCATACGCAGACTCCGTTTATCCAGTTCTGGATTTCTGCGCCTTATTTCATAAATACACGAAATAGGAAAGTATGTTTTTAATGATTGAAGGGTTCTGGTAAAATCAAGGCAGCTGGATCAGCATTGGGATCACCACGTGACGGTGTAGGTTTGCGGCCGTATCGGTCCAATCCAAACCAATATTGTCCGACATGTTCGCCAATAGTTTGAAGACGGTTCATGTTCGTAGTGGCTGAGTTTTCAAGGGCTCGTAACGAAGACAGAAGCCCGTCAGCTCCTTTGCGCTCAAAGCTTCCTAAAAAATCTTCGCTATTGAATAAGTCGCTTCCTAGAAGTTCTTTTAGCGCAGCTTCATCCAAATCAACGTCGATCCGTTGAAAGTGGAGAAGGGCATCATTCATAATCCCAAGATCATCCATGTCTCCGAGTTCAGAATTGATCTTTATCGGAAAAGCTGGATCTGACATGGCTTGCAGCCAAGTGAGGCCGTTTGTGGATGTGTCCGGGATCATTCCGCGTAAAGCGTCAATAGCTTTTAAACCTGCCATTTTTCCTTTGAAATCTTTTACGCTGAAAGTGGGACGGAAGGCACCTGTTCCCAATGATAGGACTGAAATGTTTTCAGGGCCCGTTTTCCATCCAAATCCGAAAGGAGACTTGGGTTCGCCATCCCATGTTGGCCAAGGTTTGGCATTGTCTCGCCATTTGGATGTCGCGACTAAAAATGCCTGCATGGCTGGATTGTTATGAGGGCTAACGCCGCCATCAAAGAACAATCCTTTTTCTTCTGACGAAATTTGTTTTTCAACCGGACTTAAGAAAAACGGGGCAGATGCAGATGCCTGCACCACTTCTTGAAGTATGTAATCTCTATTGGCTTTGTACTCTGGCCCAGGACCACCATTTGCGTTGTAATATCCATGCCAGTGCGGCGAATTCCATTGCCAGTATTTGGATTTCGGGTTGTTTGTTAAAATCCACGGGCTACCTTTATCAATTCGTTTAGAGCAAATCATCAGGCCGGTTTGCAGATGAGGGGAACCCAACAATAATGGTTGGCGTGGATCTTCCCCTTTGCTGATCAGGAAATCTGCAAAGCATTTATTGATGACTTTCGTGAGGTTTTTAGAATCAAATTTGGGCACCATACCAATGATGCCGTGTCGTTTTTCTCCAAATACATCACTGGCCAGTGTGCGATAGAGGGCTTTGATCTCGCTGACTTTGTAACCGAGCGCTAATAATGTGGCCATAATACCGCCAGTGGATGTTCCGGCGATGAGATCAAAATAGTGGCAAAGCCTGAAATTAGCTTGGTCTGAAGCCGGTAAACGAGAAGCAAGTTTAGCTTCTATTTGTTCAAGTATTCCGCAGGTAAGGATACCTCTGACACCGCCGCCATCAAGCGCAAGAATGCGTTTGGGGCCTTCGCCAAATAGGTGTTCATCCAGGCTTTTGGGTTGTAAGGCACGTGTCATGGCGTTTCCCTCGCAAGACTAGGCTAGAGAAATTATGGCAGTGTCTTATGAGGTGAGCAACCGAATTTTGATTGGAAACTGGTTGTTCGGTCTCGTAGAGCGGTCAGGTCGAGTTGCCTTTGCGCTTATTGCAATCTGCATGGACAAGCTGAAGATTGCTTAGCTCGTCTTTTCCATTCTTTGATATCGGCCAGATATGGTCAAACGTTGGCCGTAACTTTTTCCATACATTACTATGAGGCGTCTTAAACCTCGTTCTAGGCATTGCTTCACCACACAATGCACATTTGCCGCTCTGAGACGCCCATAATTCTTGGAACCATGCAGAAGGTAAGGGGTGCCTATGTGTGGTGTTTGCCAATGCTATGCTGTTAGCACGGCAGGTGTGTTCCACCCACGACGCGCACAGGCAGCTAATACTGTGTTTTGTAGCAGGCATGCAATTGTCATTGGGCCGACACCACCGGGCACTGGTGTGATGTGTTCGGCTTTTGCTTCACAACTTTCAAATTCAGCATCACCTACGAGGCGGGTTTTTCCTTCACCACGTTCTGGCGCATCAATGCGGTTGATACCAACATCAATGACAGTCGCGCCGGGGCGGACAAAATCGCCTGTAATCATTTGTGGACGACCAACAGCAGGAACCAGAATGTCTGCCTCGCGACAAACCGCTGCTAGGTCTTTTGTGCGAGAGTGAGCGATTGTAACTGTGCAGTTTTCGGCAAGGAAGAGCAGGGCGGCTGGTTTACCAACTAGAATTGAGCGGCCAATGATAACTACATTTTTGCCTGAGAGGTCATTTCCAAGAGCTCGCTTAGCGAGAATTACACATCCACTTGGCGTGCATGGACGCAGACCAGGCTTACCTAGAACAAGGCGACCTGCAGATGCTTCTGTCAGGCCATCAACATCTTTGTCAGGACTGATTTTTTCAATTGCAGCATCAGAATCCAAACCTTTAGGAAGTGGTAGCTGTAGCAAGATACCATCAACTTCTGGATCATTGTTCAGTGCTGCTATCTCGTTTTCAACTTGCTCTTGCGTGGCATCAGCTGGAAGTAGGCGGTGTAGGGACCGCATGCCAGCTTCTTCGGTTTGTTTAACTTTCGAGTTTACATAGACCTGACTAGCAGGATCTTCACCAACTAGAATAACCGCTAAAGTTGGTTGGGAGGGTAGCTCTGCAACTGCTTTGGCTACGTTTGCTCGTACATCAGCCGCAATAGCTTTTCCATCAATTCTAGTTGCCATTTGAGCCTCCATAAATGTCTTGAAGTCGATTGGTAAAACTTGCACCATCGCTAATACGTATGGTCTTTAACCGATCTGTAGCGCCTTTGACCACAGCTAGTTTGGATTTAGGAATGTCAAAGTGTCGCGAGAGTAGGGTTTCTACAGCTTTATTGGCTTTTCCTTTGTCCGGAATAGCTCGCACCCTGACTTTTAAATGAAATCGGCCAGTGGAATCCTGTTCAGGTTTCTCGACCGCATCTTTGGAAGCTTTCGGAGTAACACGCACGACGAGATACAGATCATCATCGTGCGTTTTCCAAAACATGGTCACGAAGAGGCTATATACCCATTCTAATGACCATTGGGTATAAGTAGATAATGATGATTTGTTGAACGAAATAGATTCCGAAAATTAGCACAATAAAAGATAGATCAAGACCACCTAGAGGGGGCACGAAACGACGTATGGGTTTCGTAAGTGGATCAGAGATGCTGTGCGTAATACGGTAAACTGTAGCAACGAACTGATTGTTTGTGTTCACTACCCCAAATGCGATGAGCCATGAAAGAATAGCTTGAGCAATTAATACCCAGACCAATAGTTGTAGTGCCATTAGAACGACATTGAGCACTGCTTGCATGTTTTGCTTCTCCTCGGGAAAATGATTTGCAACGAGTAAAGCACAAATCATTCCAAATTCATTTAATACTTCACTAAAGGCCTATTGGGGACGATTACAAGAGAAGATGACCTGTTTTGATCTAACATTGTCATATTTTAGTCTCGGTTAAGTAAGGAGTGCTTAAGTCTGTTGGGGTAGTTTGTGATGCATGAGACATTTATCTACACGACTTGCTTCATTTGCTGCTTTGATTGTGCTGGCGTTGGCTGGCTCAATGGCACACGCTGCGCCTCCGGCGAAAAAGCCATCAGCTGGACAGATTGACTCATCTGCCAAAAAGATATCTGGTTCTCAAGATTATGTGCCATTTTTTGGTATCAGAGCATCAGTCACTTCTGGTTTTTCGGTCGCCGGCTTTATGGCGGTAGATGCGGGCTTGCATATCGAAAAATCTAAAATCCGAAAGCATGTGGAAGTAATTCGTCCACGTATAATGGATAATTTGCGAATGGCAGTAACAGGATATGCGAATGGCCCTTATCGGGAAGGCGCAGTGCCGGATCTCGATATTTTGCGTGCTAGAATGCAAAGGTCTGTCGATAAACAATTAGGGAAGGGGGCATCAAAAGTCGTGCTGGCCTCTGTGATTGTATTTAACAAAGACTGATCTTCAATTGATTTTTTAGAATATAAAAAAGCCCTACCGTTTCTGGCAGGGCTTTTTCTATTTTGATGTTCTCAAATTCTTATTCAGCAGCCGGAGCAGTAACAGGCGGTTGAACTGAACACGCAGAAGGCGGTTTATCAGCAATAGTGCCTTGCTCCACACCCATGGCAGCGAGGAGCATATCATCTTCACTCATTTCTGGGTTGTCTGCTGTCAGAAGCTTGTTGCCCACGAAGATAGAGTTTGCACCCGCAAGTATACAGAGCATTTGCCCTTCAGAAGTCATAGCTTCACGTCCCGCTGATAGGCGAACCCAACTGCGAGGGAATATGATACGCGCTGTGGCAATTGCTCTAACGAGTTCAACAATTTCAAGCGGTTTTGATTTTGTAGCTTCGCCAAGTGGAGTTCCCTCAACGGGTACAAGCATGTTGATTGGAACACTTTCTGGGTGGGGTGTCAGTTGAGCTAACTCATGCAGAAGGCCGACACGGTCTTCACGTCCTTCACCCATGCCAAGAATACCACCGACACAAAGGTTTAGACCAGCATTGCGCGCTTTGCCTAGTGTTTCGATACGATCTTCATATGTACGTGTTGTGACGACACTTTCGTAATATTCGCGAGATGTATCAAGGTTGTGGTTGTAATAATCTAACCCTGCATCAGCCAATGCTTCTGCTTGACCTTCTTTAAGCATACCAAGAGTCACACATGTTTCCATGCCTTCGTCTTTTACCGCCTCAATCATAGAGCAAACTTTTGGAAGGTCGCGATCTTTAAGAGAACGCCAAGCTGCTCCCATACAGAAACGGTCTGCACCATTTTCTTTCGCTTTGCGGGCTTCGGCAACAACTGCATCTACATCCATAAGCTTAGATGCAGGAATGCCTGTATCAAAGTGTGATGATTGAGAACAGTAACCGCAGTTTTCTGCACATCCACCTGTTTTAATTGATAGGAGTTGAGATTTCTGCATGCGGCCCTTCGGCCAATTTGCTTTGCGAACCTGTTGAGCTTGTAAGAAAAGGTCAGGCAGCGGCAATTCATAGATTGCTGCAATCTCTTCCTTTGTCCAATCCTGGCGTGGCTCTAGGTTTGGCGTGCTCATATAATACTCCCGATATCCCGTTTATCTTTTCTGTTGTTAGGACATAACCTGACAAAGGTCAGACTGCAAATATCTTATTAGTGTAATCGACTAAACTATTGTTGAGATACTAATTTTACGAAAAAACTTATTCCTAATGCGTTATCCATATCCCAATAAGATAAGTGTTTAATTCACCAAAATTAGAGAATTAGCGACTAGGATACAAATATTCTGGTGGCATCGAATTTGCTGCAATTAGGAGAAATTCGCGATTTGGGCGAAAATGGTGGCTTATTCGGTAACTTGATTGGGGTTTAGAATGAAGAAGAATTTATTAGCAGCAGCAGCGATTGTTGTTGGTTTTGCAGGCACAGCGCACGCTGGTGGTCCAAATGCTTTTAACCCAGCGGGTGCTTTGCCGGATGCACAGGCAGGGCAATGTTTTGCACGCATAACACTACCGGCGGTCTACGACACTGTGCCAGAGACGGTTGTCGTTAAAGAGGCATTTGAACGCTTGGCGATCAATGAAACGCAATTTGGTCCATCCTCTAGAGATGTTCAGGTGAAGGATGAAGGGGTGCGCTATCAAGTGCGCCAGCCTGTTTATGAAACAGTTACAGAGCAAGTATTGGTAAAGCCTGCTCATGAACGCTTGGAAGTTATTCCAGCTCGATTTGAAACTGTCACTGAAACAATCATTATTGAAGAAGCGCGCAAGGTTTGGAAAGCAGGGGCCACGCATTCTTCTCACCGCCGCGTGGATGAACAAACAGGACAGGTCTATTGTCTTGTTGACGTTCCAGCAAAAACGAAAACAGTTTCTCGCCGCGTGTTGGTCGAGCCAGAACGCATTGAACGTGTGCCAGTTGAAGCTCAATATGTGACAGTTCAAAAGCAAGTGTTGGTTGATCGGGGTGGTGTCACTGAAACACCGACAGAGGCCGAATATAAAACAGTTGCCACGCAGGAAATTTTGAATTCTGCGCACACAACATCTTCTGTCACACCAGCACAAACAAAAGTGGTGGAACGTACTGTTCTGCGTACACCTGAGCGTTTTGAATGGGTGGAAGTATTGTGTGACACGAATGCACAAACATCTTCTATCACTGATTTGCAATCAGCTCTGAGAGACCGAGGATATTATAATGGTCCGATCGATGGCATTATTGGTCCACAAACCGAATTGGCTGTTCGTAAATTCCAAGAATCAAATGGATTGCCTCACCAAGGTTTTGTGACAATGGAAACATTGCGCATGTTGGGATTGGCTTCTTCTCCATCAGTTGATCGTTACAGTTCGCACACGTCCACGTCGAATTATGCTGAAGGTCATTCATACCGTTCAGAAGTTTCCACGCACTCCACGTCATCAGCTTACTCAAGCAATGAAGTGATGATGGAAGAGGGTGTCGCGGTTCGCCACAATGCTTATCAATCTCCAGTACGAGAAGTGTTGCATGAGACTGAGACAGTAGATCGTGCAGCAAGCATGGCGAATGATTTTGAAGCTTATGCATCTGAAATTGCAGGAAATGGAGTTGCTCATCAGCAGGAGGTAGCCCCGCAAGAGGTAGCTCCATTAACGACGCAGACAACTTTTGAGCGCCCTCAACAGTATTCTGTGCGCAACCGTTTGGATTGGGATGCTAAGAAGTAATCCAAATTCTTCAAACTGAGAATAAAAGAAAAGCCGTGCTGATTATAACCAGCACGGCTTTTTTTGATCTAAATCAGTTTTAAAACCGATTAGTCTTTGTTGATCTCATCAGTATCAACATCACCATTCTTTTTGTGCATGGCGATCACCACACCTGAAAGAGCAAGAATTGCAATTAGGTTTGGGAAAGCCATCGATGCGTTCGCGATATCACCCAGACGCCACAAAGCGTCAGTGTTAGTGACCAAACAACCAGCAAATACAACACCCACCCAAGCAAACCGGAATGGGTGTGTAGCCCACTCACCAATCAGGTATGTGATCGCTTGCTCGCCATAGTAGGACCAACCGATAATTGTAGTGAACGCAAAGAAGAAAAGTGCGACCGGAACAATCCACACACCTATGACCGGTAATGCTTCGCCATACACACGCGTTGTAATCGCTGACGATGAAGCATCTGATTTCCAAGCATGAGATACTGCGGTCAATGTTTCATCTACCTGTGCGTCTATGTCTGCCAGACGGTCAATTGTCGCCTTCAGTAGTGTTGGGTCAGTGGCATCATCAGCTTTCGCAGCAACTAGAATGTCGTAATCTTCACCTGAAATTGTGGAGAAGACTGCAGGGTAAGAAGCAATCAAGGCTTCGTTTGAAACGAGCTCAGGTGCTTTTGCCTGACATTCTAAGAGTAACTCTCTCGCTTTGGCACCATTGTGTGCAAGCATTGAATTACGGCCAACCTGATTAGCTTTAGGGAAGAGGTTGTCTCTTGAATAAGCAAGATCAGGGTTTGAGTGAGTTGGCAGGGAAATATGTCCTTGAGTTAAACAAGCATCTGCAGCAACGGTAGCTGAGTTTTTACGGAAATCACCTTGTACCGTGAGGATAACCAGTGCCGTCATAGTACAGATCACCATCGTATCGATGAATACACCGATCATGGCAATCTCACCTTGCTGTACTGGGTTTTTGGTTTGAGCCGCAGCGTGAGCTATTGGTGCTGAACCTTGTCCAGCTTCGTTTGAAAATAGCCCTCTGGATATACCATAACTAATTGCGCGCATTACACCATATCCTGCAGCCCCACCAACAGCTTGCTGTAGACCGAATGCGTAGGCGAATATTTCGGCAAAAGCTCCAGGCACTTTGGTGATATTCATCATCAAAACGATGAAGGCGATAAGGACGTAAAGCCCAGCCATAACTGGAACAACTTTACCTGCAACGGAACCGATGGATTTAATACCGCCGATGATTACAGCGAATACCAACGCACCAAGGATTATTCCAACAATCCATCCTTCAAGTTGGAACCCAAAGCTAGACGCTGCGACTTCCTGAGCAGCTTCAGTAATAGAATTTGCTTGGATCATTGAGCCGGTTGCTAGAGCAGATGCCAATGTACCAAGACAAAACAGTACAGCGAGCCAACCCCAATTTTTGCTCAAACCATTCTTAATGTAGTACATTGGACCACCATTTATGCGGTCATATTCATCTGTTTCTCTGTATTTGATCGCTAGACTGGATTCTGAGAATGCCAGAGCCATGCCCAAGATGGCAGTAATCCACATCCAAAAAATTGCACCCGGTCCTCCTATGGATAGGGCAGTAGCAACACCGGCGAGATTTCCTGTTCCAACTTGCCCTGAAAGAGCAGTTGAAAGAGCTTGCCAAGGAGTGATCGCACCGTCGGTTCCGTCTTCACCTTTGCGTCCATCCCATACTTCTTTCAAGGCTGGCACAAAGCGTTTCAAAGGACGTCCACCTAAGCGGATCATCATGTAGATACCTGTTCCTAGTAAGAATACAGCTAGAAAACCTATACCAAAAGGCGTTAACCCAACTTGTCCCCAAATGAGCCCTCTCACAAGCTCAATAATTTCAACAATTTTTTCCACGAAATGCTCCCCGCGTGAACGTTATTTGTTCTAAAACCTAATAGTTTGAACACAATTTAACGGGCGATACTGATATGTCGATGATTTCATAGTGTAAAACTTATGAATTGAGCAGATGATTGGCTTTTTTGGTGATATTTTGCCAGTTGAAGAAGAAATACACTCAAATTGACTACGCTTTTTTGAAGTTTATTCAGCTGAATGGCGTACCGATTGCATTTGGCGGGATAATAAATTCCTCTTTTCTTCGCATTCAGAGATCTAGATGACCAAAGAAACCATCAAGCAAAACGAAGCTTCACGCAATGAAAGCCAAAGCATGACTGAATATCCATTTGGAAAAGGTGTCTTTCTTGGTCATGATTGTACGCATGTGGATGCTCGAAAGCGGACTATGGCGCTCGAAAGTGCTGGTGTACAATTGAAGGGGTTCTTTTTTCGTCGCGAAAAAAACAATGCCGATTATCAACCCGAGTGGGAGAATGTTGAGCTCGGAGTTACAGCGGACAATAACTACTTAAAGCGTGTCCCAGCATTGCTTAAAGGTCTCAAAATTCTTGTTGATCATAAAAAGGATTTACGCGCCGCAAAATTCATTATGGCACGTAATTTCGACATGATGTTCATTGGAATGCTTGCGAAGGTTTTGACAGGAAGTAAAGCAAAACTGGTTTATGATGTGCCGGATGTTCAGGAATTTTTCTTTGGCTCCGGGGCAAAAGGGAAAGTTTTTCGCTTTCTAGAGAAAATCATTTTAAGTCAGATCTCTTTGTTGGTTGTGACATCGCCGGGCTTTGTGCGGGGATACTTTGAGAAATTTCAAAATTTCAAAGGCAAGCATTTTGTTTGGGAAAATAAACTCCTTTCTGAGCAAATGGGGGAAATGCCGACAAGCGACAAAATGGACCGTCACCGTGCAAATACATTTACCACCCAAAGCCCTTGGGTGGTGTGTTGGCATGGCACTTTGCGGTGCCCAAAGTCGATGGGTATTTTAGCGGAAACTGCAAAACGTATGGGATCGAAAGTTAGATTCTATTTGCGCGGTAAGCAGACGATATATCCTGAATTGTTTGAAAAGACTTTTGCTGGAATCGAGAATGTAGATTTTGGCGGTGAATATCGCACCCCCGATGATCTTGAAGAGATTTATGGTCCTGCTCATTTCAATTGGTGCCCAGACTATTTTGATCCAGAAGGTAACTCTCCATTATTACTTCCAAATCGTGTGTATCAAGGGGGAGCACTTGGCGTTGTTCCGTTGACGATTGAAGGGCAGGAGAGCGCAAATTATGTTGGTGAACATAAACTTGGACATGTGTTGCCAGAAGCAAGTGCAGATGCGTTGGTCGAGTTTCTTGAGACAGCAAATTGGGATGAATATCTTAAAGCGCGTCAACGTAATTATGATGCGAGAGATACGTTATTTCTCGAAGATGCAAATGATCTGAAGAAGCTTTTGGAAGCAATTGAAGCTAGCTAAGTGAAACAGATACTTCGGCTTGATAGATTGGGCTTTCTGAGTTTTCAGTCTTAATGCTGAATGAGTATTTCGCGACTGTATCGAGCTTCGTTTCCAATTTGGCACTGATGATCAATTCGCGATCGATATTGTGTAGCCATTGGCGGGACCAATTTGCTTTTTTGATAGCGATGATGCTTGCCTGTTTTGGGCGTGTATCTCCGCTTCGATTCATAATACCGTGTAAAGCTAAGGCCTGTGCGCCGTATTCTAAGCACGCCGATATGGGTAGGCCAGTTTTATTGCGTAATGGATTGCTCTGTGATTGATGAGAGCGTGTTTTGCAAACTATGAAATTCTCATCACAAGAAACGATTGTATCGATTAAGACCATTTTACCTTGGTGGGGAAGTAATTCTGATATAGCTGTCATGGTCAAAATGTCTGAGTTGAGAAAATCAATGCGTAGATATCACACTATTTCATCAAGTCATCCATGTTTAGAGGGGCACTTCCCCGAAAACCCAATGGTACCAGGGGCATTATTGTTGGATGAAATAGTGTCGAACATTAATCGAGATCAAGTTGAGTATGTTTGTGTTGGTTTATCGAAGGTGAAATTCATCGCTCCTGTTCCTATCGAGACTGAATTTACGATAGAGGTTGAAGACGTTTCCGCTGATTGTTGGAATGTGAGTGTGTATAGGCAGGAAGAGATCTATCTTAAAGGCCGTTTGGATGTGGTGGTAAAGCAATCTGCCAATTGAGTTTGTGATTGTGGAAGTTGTTTTTGTGGCAATCTATTGAAATTCTTGGACGTAGGGGTTGGGAATTCAATTTAAACTGCTACATGACACCTATTAGCAGGATTTAATCTGACAGATTGTTAGCGAATGGCTATTTGTACGAGTAGAACTGACTTGTACCAGCCTTAGTGTTGATAGATTGAGTGAGATATCGCGACGCAAGCGATATTGAAGATTGAGGGACTAAAGGGGATGCTTAGAGTATTAGCAGTTGGGTTTTCCCAAACTGGCCAGTTGAGCCGGTTGATGGATTCCACTTTGGCTCCATTAGTTGAAGCTGATAACATCGAACTCACGCGCATTGATTTGGAAACGCACAGAGAATTCCCATTTCCTTGGTCGTTTTTCAAATTCTTCGATACGATGCCGGAGTGCGTATATGAAGATGCTCCTGCAATAGAACCCGATGGTATTGCGGATGATGCAGAGTTTGATCTTGTAATTTTGTCATACCAGACTTGGTTTTTGTCTCCTTGTCCGCCAATCGTATCATTTTTAAAGTCAAAAATGGCAGCTCGTATTATTAAAGATAAGCCCGTTATAACGTTGATCGGGTGTCGCAATATGTGGCTGATGGGGCAAGAAGCGATCAAAGAACGCCTAGATGATTTAGGTGGGCGTCTGATTGATAATGTCGCGCTCGTGGATGAAGCACATGCGGCCTATACGTTTTATTCAACCCCGATTTGGATGTTGACTGGAAATAAGGGACCATACTTCAATGGACGCGTTCCCAAGGCTGGTTTGACGGAAGAGCAAATCTCTGACGCTTCAAGGTTTGGAGAAGCGATTGTCAAGCAATTGCCCGATCGTGCCCCAGAGGACAATTCGCCTATGATGGCAGGGCTTGGAGCCGTTAAAATTTCGCCTGGACTTATTGCTTCTGAGAAAGTTGCTAAACGAAATTTCCGCCTTTGGGGGGGATTGATGCGAAAATTTGGTAATCCTGATGCACTTGCCCGCAAAGGTATCCTTATTGTCTATTTCACTTTCCTTGCGATTATAGTTTTGACAGTTATGCCGATATTGGCGGTTATTAAAAAATTGCTCACACCTTTCACTAAGAAAAAGGTGGCAAATCAGATTGCTTATTTCGCCCGTCCGTCGGGTGAAGGACGAGAATTATTGAATACCGAGCTAGATGATCAGCTCGAAAAAGGGACAGAGTAAAGTGACGAGACCAGTATATGTGACTCGCAGCTCAGCTTATTTGCCGGGTGATGCAATCTCCAATGATGAGATGGAATCTGTTCTAGGCCAAGCTGGTGGACGTCCTTCGCGGGCGCGCCGCATGATCCTAAGATCAAACAAGATTGTGTCACGTCACTACGCGATTGATCGTGAAACAGGTAAGCCAACGCATTCGAATGCGCAGCTGGCGGCTGAGGCTGTTCGTGGTCTGGATGAAGGTACGAAATTAGATCAGGTTGATGTACTCGCCTGTGGAACATCAATGCCTGATCAAGTGTTTCCAAACCATGGCGTTATGGTGCAGGGGGAGTTGGGGCTCCCACCTATTGAGGTTTCTGCAACATCAGGTGTGTGTTTGGCGGGTGTAACGTCAATGAAATATGCCTATATGGCTGTGGCGTCTGGGGAAGCAGAAGCATCTGTTGCAACCGGTTCTGAAAATGCATCTGCTATTCTTGCTGCTCATAATTTTGAAGCCGAGCTAGATGCCAAAGTTGATGCGTTAGAAGAAAATCCAGAGATCGCGTTTGAAAAAGATTTCATTCGTTGGATGCTATCAGATGGTGCTGGCGCATTGATGCTGGAAAGTGAACCACGTGATGGTGCAACGAACCTGAAAGTGGAATGGATCGATATCTATTCATATGCTGGCGAGATGGAAACCTGCATGTATGCGGGTGCTGTAAAGAATGAAGACGGTTCCACTCGTGGTTGGACTAGCATGACATCAAAGGAACGTGACGCGGATTCTGTTATGTCAGTGAAGCAGGATGTGAAGCTGCTTAATGACAACATCATGATGTATGCCGCCCAAAAGCCTGCTCCTGTAGTCGCAGAAAAACATGGCATTGTGCCTGATGATGTCGATTGGTTTGTCCCGCATTATTCTTCGGGTTATTTCCGTGAGCGTTTGTTTAATGCACTTAAAGCAGGTGGCTTTGAAATTCCTATGGAAAAATGGTTCACAAACCTATCCACAAAGGGAAATACAGGGTCAGCATCGATTTACATCATGCTTGATGAATTGCTGAAATCAGGCAAACTGAAATCTGGTGAAAAAATATTGTGCTGGGTTCCAGAAAGTGGACGTTTCAGCACCGCATTTATGTTGTTCACTGTCGTATAATTTGCATTGAAAAGGAGCCATTATGAAGAAGGATGATGTCCCTCAGGATAAGTCCCGCACTTATGGTGGCGAAAGCAAGCTCATGTACGCCGTTGATGATGACGGTAAATATACGGGAGTTTCATCGTCAGGATGGGAAGTTGAGACCTATGCAACGGTGGCGGCGGTTGAGGCGTTGGAGGCTCAACGTGATGCTGCACTAAAGCGCGGCATTGCAGGTGAAACATCTCCTCTAGAGTTTCATATGTTTGATAAGCGCATGGATATGGCAACTTTGACATCTTCTACAGGTTATGGTGCGTGGCGGGTGAAACGTCATTTGAAACCAAATATATTCAATGCTTTGCCAGACAAAAAATTAGAGCCTTATTGCGAGGCTATGGGAATTGATCTGCAAACGCTGAAAAGTTTGCCCGAACAATCATCTGAAAGTTCAGAAAGCTAAATTCATGACACAATTTGAGCACCGTCAATCGGCGCACTGTGAAAGCGGTGTGGTGTCCAATCTGGTAACGGCTTCTGGTGTCCAGATGAGTGAGCCGATGGCTTTTGGATTATCCTCAAGTTTGATATTTGCCTATCTACCAATGGTGAAAATGGCTGGGATGCCTTTGATTGCTTATCGCATGTTGCCGGGAAGCATTATGAAAGGTTCTGCCAAGGCTATGAATGCCAAATGGGAGTCACAAACTTTCTCCAATCCCGATGAAGGGATGGCGGCACTTGACCGAGCATTGGATGAGGGAAAGCCTGTTGGTCTTCAGACAAGCATTTATTGGCTTCCTTATGTCCCGGAAGACATGCGATTTCACTTCAATGCGCATAATTTGGTCGTCTCTCATAAAGAGGGCGATGAATATGTGGTTTCAGATCCAGTCTTTCCGGAGTTGAAGCGAACAGATGCTGCTTCTTTGAAAAAAGCACGCTTTGTAAAAGGAGTAATGGCTCCTAAAGGGCGTATGTATCAGCTCTTAGAGGCTCCAAACAATATTGATTATAAAACAGCTATTCCTGCAGCGATTGAACGTAATCGTAAGCTGATGAAAGCGCCATTTGTGCCAATGGTAGGGACTAAAGGCATTCGTTATATGGGGCGTCAGATTCAGAAATTGGCGAAGAATCCTTCCAAGTCTGATTATCTCAAACAATACCTTGGCCACATTGTGCGGATGCAGGAAGAGATTGGAACTGGAGGGGCTGGCTTTCGATTTATCTATGCAGCATTTCTAAAAGAAAGCGCAGAGATGCTCGGTTCAAATCAATTAGCTGAAGCGGGTGATGCCATGACAGATGCGGGTGATGAATGGCGCCGTTTTGCATTGAATGCCACCAAGATGTGCCGCGGCCGCAAAGAAATGAATGCAGATGCTCTTTATGGATTGCTTGATGTGTGTGCATCAAAAGAGCAAGAGGTCTGGGATATGCTTAAAGGTGTGAAGAGCGCAGTTTAGTCTTTAGCTAAAAGAACTGCGCTCAAGTGGCCTTGCTCATTTTGCTGGACATATAAAAGCTGCGAGGCGGATGTATCTTCACGATGGAGATAATCTCGAAATATTTGTCCACAGTTGGTGCCGTAATGGCCGGCAGGTTGTTTTTGGGCTTGGTACTCTTGCGCCCCTAATTCATTGATCATTTTTTGGGAATTAGAACTGTCTGCGCGGTTACCGAATGTGATAAAGCAGTTTGCACTTAGCAGCGGTTTCAAGTGATCGATGAGTGAACCCGCATCTTTAAAAATTGAAGTATCAACTAAATAGCCTATTGGAGTAGCCGAAGTATCACTTCGAGCTAATCGGAACCAATGTGAGCCTTGGGCTAATTCTTCAGCTGGTGCAGAACCAACGCGCGTTCTGTGCGTGGTATCTGGTGTGGTGAGAATGTCGACACTTCCAACCAAGGCGGTTTCAACATCTAGCACCGACATATCAGTCATGGCCTGGAAAAAGGCAGACTCGAGTGCGAATTCACGGGTTGAAACAAAACTAGTTGAGCCTCCAATGGAAAAGTACTTTGTCAGATAAAAACATGCTGCATTTGATACTGTATTCACAAAAGAAAGTGGTTTTGGGATTTGTCTGTCCCGCACTGTTCTGTGAAGCACATCGATGGTTACATCCATATCGCCTGAACCTGATGTGAAGTACACATTAGTCGCTTCAGGAAGGGGGGCAGCGCGCACGCTATCAGCGGCACCAATTAATGCCATCTGGATAAATGGCCCAATTCGTCGAATTTGTTTGCCAAAAACTTGTTTGATTTGAGCTTTGAAATCCGGTTCTTCATTTGCTGGGTATTCAATACCGCTTGCCGCAATAATTGGGATTGCTTTCCTATCCATAGCGCACCACCAAGGATGTGTTGTTGCCACCAAAGCCAAATTGGTTACAGAGAATAACTGGGTTTTCCATATTTTGGCTTGTTTGGTTTAACGTGATGCCAAGTTTGCTACATGCTTGCTCGGAAATGCCAGGTGTTCCGGGTATGAAGCCAGCATCTAGGCAAGCATTCAATATAAGAAGTTCGGTAAGTCCGCTCGCGCCGAAAGTATGGCCTATATATGGCTTTAATGCTGTGATGGTGGGGAGGGTTTGAAAAACTTGTTTTAAGCCTTCGCTTTCTCCCTCATCATTAAGAAGACTGGCTGTGCCATGTGCTTTGATCGCGTTGATATCTTCCGCACTAACATTGGACTGTTTAAGAGCCTGTCTTATGACGCGAGCAATGGAGCTACCGTCAGGATTGGCGGCAGACATGCCGTAGCCATCACTCAAAGTGGCACCGCCAAGCAGCTCAATAGAAGCAAAAGAGGGCTTTTGTGCGCTTAAAATGACTGCGCTGGCGGCTTCACCTAAAACGAGGCCATCACGTCGCGCATCAAAAGGGCGCATTCTTGTTTGGGTCAGTAATTCCAAGCCTTGAAAACCATAGGCAGTCGTTATGTTGAGAATTTCAGCACCAACAATGATGGCGTGTTTTAGACGGCCTGACTTGATTGCGGCGGCAGCATAAAGCAATGCATTTGCGCTGGCGGTACAAGCTGTATTCGCTGACATACCCAGAGGAGACAAATTGAACTTTTTTCTTAAATGGGCACCAAGATTATCCATGCTACAATAAAGGTTCAGCGGTTGCGCATTTTCATCATTCTTGAGTTCATCAAGATAGTTCTGTTCGATTAAGCACACGTCTGATGATGATGTTCCTAGATAAAGGCCGGTATGTGAAAGCTCTTCTTCAGATAGTCCTGATGTAGAAAGGCAGTTTTCGACTACTTTTTCCAATATTTCAAAATAGCGTGTTTCTGTATCTTTTAGAGGTTTTCTAGCAACCAGATGATAGGGGATTTCTTCCGGGGCATCTTCATCTGCAAGCTGAATTGGAAGTTTAATCTTGTTTGGCAAAGCCAAAAGATCTGCAGAGGGTGAACGCAACTCATTGGCGTGTTCTTCTAAGCCAAAACCTAAGCTTGTATGTAGGCTTGCACCAGAAAGGAATACATTAAAAGACATGACGGACTAGCTAGCCTGTTTTGCCTTAATGATAAAATCAGCGAGTGAGGAAACATTTGCCATAGCTTCACGCGAGTCTGGGCCACCTTCGATACGAACGCCGTATTTATCTTTGATCGCAAGAGAAATTTGCAAAGCATCTAGGGAATCTAGTTCCAGCCCTTCACCAACCAAGCGGATGTCGTTGGCTATTTCATCAGCTTCCACTTCAGTATCGCATTCCTCAACAATCATTTCTTTGAGTTCAGCCATTAAAGTGTCTTTATCCAGCTCGGCCATGATCTACCCCATTCATAGTCATACACATGATTATGTGCGTTGGCGCGATTGCACCAGCAATGACAATAACAGCATTGCGCTTCCAAATCCTACTAATTTTAGGAGGAAGGTTGAAATATCTGAAACATTTCCATCATGGAGAAACAATTCAAGGAAACCATCTAATCCCCATGACATGGGGGAGAGGCCAGCGAACATTTGCATTGTTTCCGGCATGACAAATTTTGGTATCATGACACCGCCAATCGCAGCCAGTAGGATGTTTCCCAATCCACTCAGCATTGTTGCTTGTTCAGTTGTTCTGGAAACGACCGCAATCAACAATGCCATTCCCAAAGCGGCATAACTAATGCTTGCGGATAAAGAAATTAAAGCGAGAGGGTGTCCTTGAAGTGATAAAGCTTCGCCACCGAAGAGAGGGACGACAAAGACGCCCACTGCGAGCATTAAAACAACTTGGATCTGATTGACGATAAAATAGGGTATAAGCTTGCTAGCAAATTGTGAGAACGCCCCCAAATGAGTTGTTCTCAATCTTCTTTGCATTCCCAAATCGCGTTCTTTGATGAACGTGTTTGAAAAAGGAATGGCCACAAAAAATATAGAAAAGACCAACCAAGCAGGTACATTTTGTTGAACGGAAGTGGGGGGAGTATCTTCTACACCTGAGTGAGCATAGCTTACGGTGACCGGAGCTTCCAATTCGCTGGCGTCTACTTCTTCAACCCCAAAATCTTCTGCTTCATCCATCATGCTATCAATCATGGTTTCAGTTTTGAGCCTGCCAATTGCTTCTTTCACCGATGCGGTGAAGATAATGGATGTGCGGCGGTCCGATTTTGAAGAAACCGCTATTCCGATGGGAGTTTGATCATCTTTGGTTTCCAGTAGATTTTCTTCAAAACCGGTTGGAATAGTTACGACGAAACCGAGTTGAGAATTTTTCAGGAGTAGGGTCGGTGTTTCAGGCAGTGAAGCTGTTGTTTGATGCTGCACGTTAAATGCTGCATTGGCATTCAGGCGGTCGGCCAAAGATGTCGAGGTAGAAGTTTGATCCGCATCAATAACCGTCACTTGGATGTTTTTTCCGCCATGACTTTCAAAGCTTCCTTGAAGAGCAAGAGACATGATCAAAATAAACACGATAGGCAGAATAAACAGCAGTGCCAGTCCGTGTTTGTCTCGGCTTAACAATATGAGTTCTTTGTTTATGGCAGCGAACAGGGGTGTCATGTGATTACTTTCCCTCATTCAACTTAAGAAGGTCCAGATAAACGTCTTCCAAACGTGTCTTTCCATATTGAGATTGTTCAATCTCTCCACCAAGTTCTGCAACCAGTTTGACCACATCAGTCATTAAATTTGGGCTCAAGCCTTCAATCACGAACTCTCGAGGAGAGAGAAGCTTGGCACGCCGACTTGTCAATTCATCAGTGGCATAGCTGGGTAAAGGTTCCGCCATTGTAATGTGAAGTGTTTGCTTGTTAGCTTTTTGGAGAAAGCTCTCTTTTGAATCTTGCGCAATTAATCGACCATGATCAATTATGCCTATGTGATCACAAATGGTCTCCACTTCTTCCATATAATGGGAGGTGTAGACAATTGTTGTTCCAAGTGAGTGCATTTTGGCGATGGCATCCAGGATGGTTTGGCGAGACCGTGCATCAATACCAACTGTTGGTTCATCTAGATAAAGAATTTCGGGTTTATTCAATAATGCAATTGCGAGGTTAAGCCGTCGTTTTAAGCCACCGGATAGTGTTTCGGCTTTCTTGGACATAAAGGCATCTAAGTCGCAAACTTGAACCGCAAAATCTTTGTTTTCGGTGGTTGTTTGCTTAGTTAGATTATAGCTGCCTGCGAAGAAATTTAGATTTTCTTTCACTGTCAAACGCGGGTAAAAAGCAAGGTCTTGAGGCGCAATTGCTGAAATAGATTTTAGCGTATGGCCATTTATATCGACATTCTGGGCATCTATTGAAATCGAACCAGACTGGATTTTAATCATACCGGTCAAAAGTGAGATGAGTGTGCTCTTTCCCGCTCCATTGGGGCCCAATAAGCCATAGCAAGCGCCTTTAGGGATGGCGATGTTGATACCTGAAAGGGCGGGAGAGTTTGAGCCGGAATAAGCGTGGCTTAGATCTTCTACCACAACATAAGAGGTCTGGCTGGACATAGCTTTGGCGGTCTCACTCAACAATAAACTCGAGTGTTATGCGCAAACCTAATTGCTGCGTCCAGTCATTAATCTCATTTGTCAGAAGAGAATCGTTGAAATATGGATTGAGGCAATTGACAAACAATGCCTAAAACCCCTAGAAACCGCTCTTCCAAATCTAATAGATTTGACGAAGCGCGGTTAGCTCAGTGGTAGAGCACTACGTTGACATCGTAGGGGTCACAAGTTCGAACCTTGTACCGCGCACCATTATTTTCAATGACTTAGGCGGATATAATGTTTTCGGAAAATGCTTTAATCCCCTCTATATCCCCTCTGTGACAGTAAATTTCAGTAAATTTAGATATACAAATTGAAAGACTTCATTTCTTCAGTTTCAAATGCAGAAAAGTCTTGGAACTGTTGCTATTGGTTGTTTTACTCTGTTTCTTCTTTTTCTTCTTTTTCTTCGTGAGAATAAAGACTAGCGAAAAGTTTCTCGTCGCCTATATCTAAATTTTCGCCATTGGCGATGACGTTGGACACCTTATCTATTAGGTATCAATAAGCATCAACAACTTGAGTTAAGGGTATGGCAAGTCTCCGGTGACAAACCTGAGTGGAAATTGTTCTACATAGAGCGTGCAGAAAATGTGACAGAGACTGGATTGAGTTTTGTTGAAACACGTTCTCTCTACAATCCTGAAGACAAGGATATGGATTACATTTGGGTGTCTTCTTGAAATCTGAATATCCCGTAGAACGCATCTGAAGAAGGTTAGGGGACTATTTTGGAAGACTTACATAGAAGAGCACATGAATGGTTTGCAAGAAGACAAGGGGCTTTAGTTCCGCCTCCTCGGCAATTGGAAGGGACTGATGTCTTTCTAGCGCAAACTGCAAAAGCTATTCATGTTCCCAAAGCTTGGGAGTACGCACGTTCTGTAAAGAGTCTTCCAGATTGGCCCTATGACGATGGTGAACTTGTTACGAATGGAAATGGGAATTGGTCCCTTAGATATCGTCAGGAAGAACAACAGGGACGAGAACCTACGCATTTGCCATCTCACAAGGCTCTTTTGAAATGTATGGAAGATAATGTACCTGTTGCAGTTTTGATAAGGCGTCAAAAGAAGCCTGAGAAGGTGCTGTATGAAGTTGTGGGGCTTGCAAGGGTAATTTGACTATCAAATCCTTACTTTGTGCTAGAGGGACCTGAGGAAGCTCAAAGAGACATTGCAACGGTTGAGCAAGAATCCCTATCAGACAAGAGTACTTCAATTTCACTAAGATATTCATTGGTACGCCAGCGACAAGGGCAGCCAGCATTCCGGTCAGCGTTATTGAAATTGTATAATACTCGGTGCTTGATAACGGGGTGCGAGATCTCCCAAGTCTTGGAAGCTGCACACATTGTTCGATTTAGATCTTATCCAGATATGTCCGGAAACTTCTAGATTGACTGTAGATGCGTCTTTGCGGGAAACGGAATATTGGCAGTATCATCATGTGAAAATGAACTTGCCGAATGACAACCTGTTTTTGTTGAAACAACGATATGAATGAGTGCTTGAAATACATCGTGATGCGGCGGGTTCTAGCCGTGAATCATTAAACGAATAATGGAAAAAACAGGTCCACATAACGGACACCTACAAAGCAATATTATTGTCCCAAAAAGGATTAAGAATCTTGACCTATTGCCGAGATTTTAGTTAACAAAATCTATGCCTCTAATGAATTATTCAGCGTTTCAAGAGCAGCACATAACGAACCAAGCATTGAAACAAAGTGATCTCGTTCCAAATTTTCTAGTGCAGCGACTTTAAATAGGTGAAAGGAAAGACAGAGCAAATAGACGAGTTCCGAACAGTCAAGTTTCTTGTCTTCTTGTGAGATAGCTAAGTATCTGATAGTTTGAATTAGATCTGGATTTTTTTCCCAAACATTTGACACCGAATGTTTCTTTCGGAAAAAATCAAAGGCAACGTCAAAATTGTTAAATTTCTGCAAAAGAGCAAGTGACGAGACCTCTAAGCTCACCGAGTCTTTAAATAGGTGATCGACTCCACAATATTCGAAATCGATAAGAGCAATTCTCAAATCCGCCTTGGAAACAATAATGTTATTTAAGTTAAGGTCACCGTGCACGACCGCCAATGGAATCTCCAAATCACCTAGCTTGTCCATTATATTTCTTGGCAATTGCAATCGAAAATCTTGGTTAGATATATAGTCACCGTTAATTTCAAAACCTTCTATCTTAAATTTGATCAGATTTTTTGAGATACCTCTAATTCTCCGATGATCCTTCTTTTGATCGTATTCTTCCTTTTGAGAAAAATACTCAACAAGTTTCATGCTGCCGTTAGAGTCGTTATTATACCAACCCAAGTTAGCCCGATCAAATATCTTTTTGAGGATTTCCTCCAGCTTTTCTTGCCTATCTTTTGAGCTTTCTTTTAGCAAGGCTAGTGCTGTCGTTGTATGTTCAACATCTGCCAAAGCGAAGGCATACAGGGCTCCAGCAGAATCGAGGTGTTCACCGAAGCCAACTAGCTCTACACGAAGGTCATGGGGTACCTGTAATGAAACAAACCTTTTATAATTCTGTACTTCTTCGCGTATGAACCTGTTTTGAGATATGCGAAAGACTAACGGAACGTTTTGAAACCTTTCGATACCGGCGATTTGCATTAGAAACACTGATGCACCTGATACTCCACCAGTCAATTTTGATAGTTTTATTTGAGCTGCAGCGTTTGATTCGTAATACGTTACGTCATTCAAACACTGTTCTAAAATGCAGGAAATCCCATCCGCCATATCCTTATACTCAGTCATCAGTTTAGGGGTGACAAAATTTAGGTTGCCAATTGGGCGTCTTGAAAGCAAATTCTTTAGTTTGGGGCCAATCCATTCATTTCGATAGTTAATTGATCTAAAGTGATTTTTTGGAATGAGTAAGTCTGGGTTTGGAGTAAGCTGCCCCAATGTCTTTATTGAAAAAGTCGCATGAGTAAACAACACTGCGACGATGTGATCATACTTTTTCTTTAAGTCAGCAATAAAATGAGCACCCTCATTATCCAGTTCAACGTTGCTTTCAGAATCAAGCAACACATTGTCTGCAATGACCAAATGTGGCAATTGGTCGTCGACTTCCGTTAGGTCGAATTTCAAAGATGTCCTGAGGTCAATGTCTTCAAAACCTTGATCAGCCAGGAGTTGTTTCCAAATTTTACCGTAACTTTCTAGATCACTGTTACTATCATCAACATACAGTACTCTGAGCTTATTATTCATTGGTAGCCTCCGTCACAAAGTGCCCATCTTCTCGAATCGAAGCATTTAGTATGATCGTGAAGCCGAATTCGGTTTGCCCAAATGCGTCTGGCTCATCAGCGTGGGACATCATCCAACCTCCTGACATTCTGATCTGTGTGGCTAAAAGAAAGAGTCCATAACTATAACCATTTTCGGTACCAGCCGAGCTTGGCATTGGGGAGACCCCTACCTGATTCGCTCTTTCGCTCTGTTCATAAGTATCTTTAGGACGATACGTTAGTACAATCGTCTTTACGTTGCCACATCTCGCACCAGCAAAAACCTTTAGCCCAGCTGGTTGAAAACCGTGTTTTCTGACGTTTGCGGCCAAAGCTTCGACGATTTCCGTCAATAATATAAAGTTTCGTCTTGATACTTTTTGTACTTCTTGAAGTTCTACAAAAAGCTCTTTGAGTGCAGATGCGTGAGATCCGTGATGTTTAACGAATGCTTCGTTTGTTTTTTGGTCCAACAAATTTTTACATTCGGTTGAATTAAGAATGTCGCTCTGACTGCTCGCTCCGGGCTCATTAACGACTGAATCCGCGATTAAGTCACCAAGCTCTCCACCAAGTTCTTCAGATTTCTCTGATATGCGACTTACGATATGCTGCAAACGGTGACGTGCTGCATGTAAAAAGTGCATACGAACCAACCAACCACGGTCATTCGCAAGTTCCAATCGTCTGTAAAATTCGCCACACTGCATTGCAAATTGTTCACACGATTCGATATATGACATAAGATCTGAGCGCGAGGGTGAAGAAATTTCCAATGTGCCCACAATTATGTCGTTTATACGAATGGGCATGGCAATTGTAGAGCACCCGACCATAGAGACAAGGTTCTTAATTTTACCAACAACAGTCTGCTGATATCGAAACTCCTGTGTTGACTTAATGTAGCCAGCTTCGATCAGAGACTCTCGTCGAGTCAGCTTTGACAGACTCCAAAGAGAAATTGTCTCGTCTGTTCGAAATGCAATTGCCGCTGCAGAATTTTTATCGCAAATATTTATATGATTTGGTACAGAACCTTGTTCGTCTGTATCAACTGTGCTGAAAATTTTTTGTAGTGAATTTGAAGAAGGTCGGAAAAGGCGCAAACATGACGGGGTTGTTCCCATTGCTGAGAGGCCGATATAGAAGTGTTCTGCTAACAGTGAAATGTACTTCCTCTCAAATTCATCTCTTGTTCGAACTGGATTTTCACCAAGTTCCCGCTCCAAGTCTTGGCATATGAATTCGAGTTCTCTATGAGAATTAACTTCTTCAATTTCTACGAGAGTCTTTATAACAGAATCGAGAAAGCTCGTGGCAATTTCAATTTTATCAACGGATAAAATTTCTTTGTTTCCGGAAAAAACAATCAAGTACTCTGGTCTCAATGAATGATTTTTAACTTCTTCATTATCGTCAACATATACATGGTTTCCTGATATAACTGACATTCCATAAGTAACGTTCTTAAATATACCTGTTGTTTTATTCCTTCGTTCGATTGACTTTTTGGCGTCTTCACTAAGGATAGAAGATTCAGACAACGCAGTCTGCATCACGTTCTGGCTAATTGAATTTGAGCCCCGTACTAAATGCAAACAATCTATAACTGGTTCATCTTTATCGGGCAATTCATCATATACAGCGTAAAGCGCAGCATCAATCTCTAAACCGTCACATACAAAATCGACGGCCGCTTCTTTTGTGTACACTCTATCTCCAACATCGGTTCTCCAAAATGATTTTATCATTCTTTGGGACACACTTGTTAGGAAATGTGCTTTCGCGCCTGAGTTGAGGTAATGGAATACAACTATTCGTTTTATGAGGTTGAATACCTTGTCTTGTTCATGGTCAGAAAGGCTCGAATTTTTGATATAGAACTGGCAGTGTTTTGAAGAATATTTTTTTTCGGCAGTTTTGTCCCACTCAGAAACACTTTCGATTAAAGAGTTTCGATTTTTATAAGTCTTTATGTTACCTGGGAGTTCTATTCCAAAAGAAAAATACTGAAAATAAAGATCGTCTCTACTATGTTCGGTTTCAAAATATCTTTGCTCTCGAAACACAAATAGAAAATCGCAATATTTACTAAGTATACGGCAGCATTCCTTTTTTATCTCATCGAAATCTCTAAGTTCTCTGGATTCAAAATGTGCTTCTAGTATATCTCTTAGATCTGTAGTTACTGACAAACGCCCGCTCCCAACACCATTGGTCTAAACCCATTTTTTTAACCTGGATAATGCGGTTCGTCTACATAAGTTTGCAACTATAGGTGTATAGCTAGACATTCTAGACTACTGACCTTTTGTGCTAATAACTAGAGTCGAAAAAGTATAATTTTCTAAGTTGGTGTTCAGTTGTAAAACATAACGAAGAAAATTCTAATCAGCCTGTCAATAATCAATCTAGTACACTGGGGTTTCCTGCAAAAATTATTCATCATGTTGCAGCCCCGCGTCCGATTTTGGCGCGAAATCGCTTGTTCATCGGACTAAATGGACAAACGCATAACAGAAATAAATCTTAGATGGAAACTTCATTTGCTCTTCTGAGTAAATTCCAAAAGTGCCGCTATTTGTGCCTTTGCTAGAATAAGAGCATCTTCATCCAATCTTTCAATCATTTGCTGTATCTCTTGAGCTAACCGTTGTTCGTTAGCGGTACGAGTTTTTGATGTCGATCTACTCTGAAAGATTGAGTTCGGATTAATTTCTAACTCCTGACACAAACAGACCAACGTTTCTATGGATGGTAGGGTATTGCCCCGTTCCACATTACTCAAGCTTTCAGGAGTACGTTTTATGCGCCCTGCAAGTTCTTCTTGAGTAATACCCTTAGCTTTACGTGCTGCCCGCACAATCGCCGCGATATGATTTTTGAGCTCTGTTTCCATACCCTATGGTCGACCTTAATTTTAAGGTGATCCACGAAGTCTAAATTAAGTTTTGACATAAACCCGATCTGAACTTAAAGTTAACATCTATATTTGTTGTAAACTAGAAGTCAGGGTCGGGGTAGTTGTGCTTGAAATCGTGAGTTCAATACATGCTTGCCATGTGATGCCGCTGCTTCCCACCTTCTTGGATGTAGAGGTAAGAAATTGACTTGGATTATTGTCTTTGTAGTTGTCGTATTGGCAATTTCGTTTTTGAGAAATGCACCCATTGTCGGGCCTTTCATATTCAAGCCTTTGTTTGACCTGATCTGGTTTGCCATTGCTGCAACGGTTCTAGCAGGAATTCTCTATGTGGCTGTTGTCATGTCTCCAGAAGGGACCTTCCCAGCTCCAATCGAAAATTTTGTCAACAACATTTCTGGTCAGCTTGATAGCTCTAGTTATGATCTAGATTCAGACTGGGATTAGAGGGCGATATGTTGTTTGAGACTGCAGATGTTCTTGAAACCAAAGTTGTTTCAGATCGTACCAAGATAGAAGTCTTATCGATCAAATCATTGTCTGGGTCTTCACATATCAGCCTCCCAAGGGATTTGCTCTTCGCTAAGGAAGTCGATCTGACCCTCAAAATGATCAGGATCACTCTCAATAACTCGTCAATAAGGTTGGAGTCGGGGGGCTTTGTACTACATGCATGGAGATCTCGAAATCGTAGCTTCCAGTGGAGGTGGTATTCTTAAAGGGCTGTCCAGAAAAATGCTGTCTGGAGAAACTTTCCTTGTGAATGAGATACAGGGAAGCGGTGTCATCCTTCTTGAACCGACGTTTGGACATTTTCTTCTTCATGATATCCACGCTGAAGAGCAGGGCATTATCGTGGATAAAGGAACCTTCTTTGGTAGCACTAAAGAGTTGGATATCTCTGCTGTGGTACAAAAGCATATTTCTGCAGCTCTCTATGGCGGTGAGGGGCTTATTCAAACATCCATTCAAGGCAATGGAATAGCCATATTGTTTTCTCCAGTACCATTCAATGAACTAGAAAAAGTTGATCTAATATATAGTCGATTGTCCGTTGATGGTAACTTTGCGATTGTAAGAAGTGATGGGATCAAATTCTCGGTCAAGAAGAGCAGTAAAAGTTGGGTTGCAACAAGTGTCTCGGGTGTCAAACATTTGAGGGAACTGGAACAGTCTGGCTGGCTCCCACACAAGGTGTTTATAAACGCTTGCAAACTCCAGATGGCATGAAGGAGATGTCACTTCCTCTTGGAGCAATAGGCGTCGGTGAAATGCAGAAAATAAAATAGTGAAGAGTCGGTAATTGGCCCAAAACTGCCTGATGAACAATTCAGTAAGACATACTTCAAAGTTGATCTTAAGTCATATCAGGCCTACGCTCCTTTTTAGGGGGCAGACCATTGAAGTTCATAACTATAATATTGTTCTGTATTCTGATATTCTATTCGCCCCAAGCTGAAGCGAGACTGGGCGGCCCGCCTCCCTGCAATGTAGTCCAACTTTCTTTAAATAAAGCAAGCGTTGTTAAACCCAAAACATTGAAAAATGCATATGCTGCTGGGCTTCCTGAGAAGCAAATGGTTCAACAGTTAGCTCAACTTGAACAAGATTATTTTGCAGCTATCCAATCTAACGCTTTGTACGACAATAAAGGACGTCTCTGGAAAAGCTGGGGGACCCAAAACAGCAAATGGCGTGATACTGGTTATGAATATCGTTTCTTTTGGTATCACATTTTTATGGCTGATATAGCCGTAACGTTGGAACAAAATTCTATCGCAAAACTACATATACTTCATGCAGTTGAATTGTTGATGAAAGGAGCACCACACACAAATCCAACACCATATTTGCGTGGCGATTGGCAACATCAAAACGTTTATTGTGAAAAATATATAGAACTCGGGTATTTTGTGAAGAAAGGACTTGGATCGATCAATCATATGGCCTCTCGGCTCATTGATCTGTCCACTGATATACAGCAACCTGATTTAGCTTCTGCACTAAAACGAACTTTTATTGACAGACCAATAGGGTATGAACCTCCCCTAAGACTAAAACCAATTAAAATAACATACCGTCGACCTCGACCTGTTCCCAAAATATCACTCGGTGAATTGATGAAAATTGCGGCGATAGACTTTGAGGCCCTGTAGTCTTTAAACTACAAGATGGAATGTGTAGCGAAGAGAGTTATGGCATCAACAAAGCTCTTTCAAACTCGATTTATTCACCAGTCCGCTTTTGGCGAATTCCAGACTTATCCGGTCCCCAAACAGAAAGGGCTGCGCTTTTAAACGCAACCCAATAAGAGGCATCAGGGCTGGGGGACGATACCTCTCGCTTTCATTGTACTTATAATTGCAGTTCTCGAAAAAGGAGAATTAGCATGTAAGAATGCTCAAAATGATCTTGCCTGGCGCTTCACACTAACGCTGGGAGTTATTCAATGAATAGCAGGGACGCATTAGCGGCACGTACCGCCGCTCTTGAGAATTATATGGTTGTATTGGTAGGAATGCTATCCGTTCGAGAGGGGAGACCATTGGAGGAAGCGATACACATCTATCATGCTGCTCACGATATTGCCGTGAAACGCTATCAAAGTGCTCAACCGGGACCTGAGAGAGAAACTGCTGAACTCGCCTTGAAGGCAACCCATATGAATTTTGAGCGTATCCAAAGCTTCCTAGTCGGAGAGCCTCGATAAGTAGCAAGTGCTCGTGGAGTGGTTTTTCTGCTCAACTCCTATCACAAGACTATAGTTCTATGGCTCACTTGTAATAATCTATCATATAGATATTAAACCATCTATGTGATAGATTTATCGTAAGACTAGTTTTGTGATAGGATTACCCCTTGAAATACATCTATGCCCGTACCTCAACTCAACATCAAAATGTGGATCAGCAAGCGGACCATCTATTGAGAAGTCATTCAGATGCAAAGGTGCTGAAAGAGCAGGAAAGTGGTCGTTCATTGGACAGACCCGTCTTCAATGAGTTGAAAAGCATGCTGGTCAAAGGTGATGTGGTTGTTGTCCTCTCTGTAAGTCGGTTGGGACGCAACACAGAAGAAGTTCTGTCATTCATTCGTGAGATGCAATCAAAAGGGGTGAGGTTGCTTGTTGATGATCTGGGGAGCTTGGATGTCACCAGTTCTACCGGAAAACTTGTGCTGACAACTCTGGCGGCGGTTGCAGAAATGCAGCGTGAAGAAATCTTAGATAAGCAACGCATTGGCATTGAAAGAGCTAAGGCAGAAGGCAAATACAAAGGAAAGCAAGCATCACCGGAAACTGAGAGGAAATGCAAAGAAGCTGTCCAGTATTTGGAAGCAGGGCTTTCTAAGAAAAAAGCTGCCAAAGCAGCTGGGGTAGGGGTAGCGACGTTGTATAGGTTTTTGAAGGTTGCTTGAGGATACTCTGAAGTTTGGCAAAGGGCGATTTTTCGCCAAAAGCGGACAGATCACTTAATCTACTGATCTTGCTGTTTTTCTATATATTTGCCTATTCTAGTTTAAAATAGTGGGGGAAGCAGATATGATAGAAAAGCTAGTTTTATCCTGTGTTTTGGGTTTGGGTTTGATTGGATGCACTGACTGTAAGGTGCCATTGAACGTTCCAAGCAATTCCGAATTATCATTAGACCAGAAGATTGCTTCCGTCTCCTTGTGGAGCGCAGAAACAAAACAAAAAGTTTTCTTTGAACAATTAAGCAAAAATTCCAAACAAGTGCGGAAAACAAACGCTTTTGATGCATATGTGATTGAATATAATATCACGCGTGAAAATCACGAATTATGTGCTACTTACAATCGTTTCATTCGATGTAGCCCCGTTGGAACTGTTTTAGCACCAAAGCTATTGTATTTGCAGGAATTTACTGCTTTTAGGCATTGGCTAATGTATAGCGCACAAGGTTTTCATCCTGTAGATAGAGAAGCTATTTTTAAACATGAGCAAGATGAATTATTTGAACACGACTTTGATGGAATTAAGGTTAGTCCGGCTCATAAAAATGTACAATTGGATATAAAATGGAGCATTCTTTGTGAAAATGGCTCCGTAAAAAGCTACAACGACGCCACACACTGTTTTACACGCGACATACCAACTGGTCATCGAGTTGGAAAAGTCAAAGCCGCAATAATTCAAGGTACGCAAACAACTAAATGTTCTGCGATAGTCTTCGTAAAAGCCACCGCAACGCTAGTTGAATTAATTGACCCCACAATACTAAATTCAATAAATGAGATTTGCAAAGATTGAACACTGTTAATCAGGCGACTTAGGGCCATTTCATGTCGCATGAAGATAACTTCAGGACTATTGAGGAAATTAGTGGTCCAAAGTATATCTGATCATAAAGATTTCCGTAGATGGTTTTAATAGAACCCTACAAGTTTGACCCTATTGTTGTGAGGTAATCCCCTTCGGGGATGCTTCGCCTACTTTATAATTGCTTGGAATAATTCCCTTGGTATTTCTCAGACCCATTCAAGGCTCTTAAAGGAGCCTAGTATGGAGTATATAGGCAGTACTCACATGGCTCCGTCGAGCATGTCTAGAATAGACCGACGGGTACCATGTTGGTTCGCAAATTTAATCCTCGGTATTCATCTGGGTCATATTCGAAGATAGTGAGCCGCAAGAGTACCGATTTCTAATTTTACCGTTCTTTAGGTGCCCTCCATTGTTGCCAAGAGCGCGTTGCTGTTGATCCATTGTATGGCTTATCGGTTATTTGATATTCCGCTGCCTTTCGTCCGTACCAATGCCCGGCTTTTTGTTTAACAATGAACCCTTTTTCCTGCAGTTCGTTAAAGGCTCTTCCAACCGTCGTTTTGCTTAGTCCCAGTTTGGTCGCTGCGTCCTGAAAGCTAAGCGATAGTTTGCCATTGTTTGAACCGTTGAATTTACTTCTCAATTCGATCCAAACCTTCACAGCTGGACCTGAGAGAGAGCGAAAGGTAGGGTGGTTTGCCATTGAATAGGGTATCGGGAGATACTGCTCAGTATCGTTTCTACCTTTTGCGTTTATCCTACGTTTGCGCTTAGCCATTGATGTTCTCCTCTTCGATTGAAGAGAAATGCAATGTATACAAGATGCCAGTTTGATATGGTGGGTGTGAGGAATAAACGAGCTGTTCTTCAATGTTTAACCCTATTGCAATGAGAGTGGGCACCTTTGAACGCCATTTAACGACCTCAGAATTTTGCGGGAAGTACCCCCTATTACCCGATCTCAGAAGTGTCTGATGCACTTCTGCTAAAGACCCTCCGAGGTAGCTGATAAGGTCTTGGCAGCATGATTCATTAGTCCAGTCGTCGTTATCTAAGTTCGGTAGTACGCTGTATTCTTCAAATTCAATTATTGGAGCGTCGGAGGGCGGAGAAAAGTATTTCATCTACACCTCCTGCGAAGTGCTAGAGCACGATTTACTTGCTAACCATTTTTCTACATCGTCCCAGCGATATTTTACGCTTCGACCAATTTTAAGGTAGGGTGGTGTGTGGGGTTCGCCGCGCATACGGCGCTTTGCCCAAGTGATTTCGGCTATTCCTGTTCTATCGGCGAGTTGTTTTGTATTGAGCAGTTCTGAAATCATGTAATTTCCTAATTGTTTCACCAGCGGCTAATTCCGATGGATGTTAGGAAATTTCCAGAAGCAGTGGACGGAAAACAGTGGGGCTAATTAGTCTTTTGAAATAATAGATCTTTTGGTTGTTATGGCGGTTTTTAGCATTTGGTCTATTCTATTTTTTGGTAAAATTGGTAGTTCTTCACTGTTGTCGGTGCAGATCTCAGTAGCGAAGCCAAAATTGAGAACTGCTTTGCTGTTAGATTTCTGCTGCTGCAACAAAAAATGTTTTTTAATGGCCTTATAATCTTCATGCCATTTTTTGTCGGGCTTGCAGTATTTTACCCAATCTTTGAGGGTGCTCTGGGAATTCAGCTCTGGAGAATTGAGATTGTTTTTGTATATGTTTACAATCCGCTCCTGTGCGATGCCAGATTGTAAACCAGCTTTTATGTAAAGTTTAAAAATCAGAACGGTGTAAACTTTCAACATTATTTTTTGCAAAGAATCCGCTGGACGGTTCCCATACCCCTTGCGGCTTGCAATCAGCTTTGGCGCTGAACCCGTTTCGTGCAAAGTCTTTAGGCTGTCCATCAACGGTAAAAATACGCGGAATAAATCTGGAGCTCTTAGTTCTTCGCCGATATCCTTCATTAACCTGGCAGAATAAGTGACAGCGTCCATTGATATCGCCAATTTTTGTTTCAGAATTTCAGCTTCATCACTCATATTCTCTGATTTTCGGAGAAGCGTGTGCAAGTAGTTGATCTGTTGTGCATATTCGCAAACGCGATCTGCTAATTTGAGTGAGTCTCCATTTTCTAAAATATATTTGTGTTCGTTGTGACTATTGCCGTCATATGAAGAAGGGTCGTTCATTTTGTCGAATCCGAAAAAATTAGAATTTAGTCGCGTTTTAGAAAACACATTAGGCACCATGGCTAATGGAAATTTAAATTCTTGTCGAAGTGTGCGCTGATGTCCATCACAGCGCTCGCAACAGGATCGTCAGCCAAGTGAGCGTAGCGTTGTGTAGTTGTTGGTTTTGTGTGCCCCAATGCTTTTCCCACTATATAAAGGCTGTGACCTCGGCTGGCTCCGAGACTCGCAAAGGTATGTCTCAAGTCATGCAGTCTTACATCGTCCAGCTGTGCAAATTCTCTGACTTTTTTCCATACTTTTTGTAAGCCGGTATAATGACCACTTCCTCGTGAAGCGGGAAAAACCCACTCTGAACCTTCAAGTCTGGGAATTGCTTTCATTAGTTCAATTGCGGTCGGTGAAAGTAAAATTGTTTTTGCGCCAGTTTTCGAGTCTGGTAGGTTGGCGACTCCTCTTTCCCAGTCAATGTATGTCCACTTCAGGCTTAGAATTTCATTCTTTCTAGCTCCAGTGAAAAGCAGTAGTTTAATCGCCATGAGCGGGTATTCGTTTGCTCCGTTAGCCTCTTCCACTCTTATGGCTACACCAAGTCTCTTCAATTCTTCATCTGAGAGAAAGCGCTCCTTTTTTTGAGTGGGATATTTCGAGATATGTTTAGCTGGGTTCTTATCGATGATGTCGTTAGAAACCGCATAGTTCAACATGGCAGATAACAAATCATATGCGCGATTTGCAGTTGGTCGTCCGCCTTTAATAATTGCCTTGCCGCGTGCCTTGGTTTTTTCAACAATCACTGTACGTGGCTTTGCTACACTTTTCATGAAGCGACTAATGTGTGTGGCGTTTAGCTCTTTGAGTTTTGTTTTGCCCAGGTAGGGTGAGATGTGTCGTTTAAATAATGAAGTTTCTAATTCGATGGAGCTTTGTTTTTTGCGACTATTGGTTTGGTCACTAAAAACCTGAAAATAACTATTGATGGTATAGCTTACATCTTCAATTTGTTTTCTGGGGTCTACGCCCTGTTTTAGTAATAAAAGTAGGCGGGTTGCTTCGCTACGTGCGTTAGCAGGTGTCCAAGGCTGGCCTAGTGCTCCAATAGTGATATCTAGTGTTGTGCCAGTTAAAGCGAATTTTGACTGGCGTACGAAAAATACAACTTTGCCGGTTGGTTGTACACGCGCACCAAAGCCAGCGAGTTCACTATCCCAGCATACGTATTTCTTCTCACTTGGCTTTAGCGCTTTGAGGTTGGAAAGAGATAATTTCGTTTTCATATAGAGGGGGGCAGATGTTTCATCCCCTCAATATCCCCTCATTTATGGTGAATTTCAAGATATATTTTGATATGCCGAGAAATGAAAATTTTTTTATGTTGTTGATATATATGCTTTTATAAAAGGTAAGAAATACATAGAAATATTTAACCACCTCGTTGACATCGTAGGGGTCACAAGTTCGAACCTTGTACCGCGCACCATTTTTCTTTCAAACTATATTTGACGACGTATATTTGTGCCTTATTTAATATTTGGTTTTGTTGAATGCGCTAGACGATGTACCAAGTGTGGCAAATCATAAGTTGAGTTGGGGGAGGTGAATATTCAAATAAAAAATCAGATTTCGTGTTTTGTTAAAATAGCAACTGCCGCTGATATTGATTTGGTTGGGATGGGCGCAACTTCAGCTGTATCGATATATTATACTGCAGCATGCCCAAGCCAATGAGGCATTACTTTCATGGCGTGAACCCCATTCTATTTATTCTTCTTGTACTTCTGATGGCCCAATCTCAGGAGGTAATAGATTTTGCTGTTTTGTGGGCTCCTTTTCTTGTAATATCAAGTGTTTACTTCCAATCGGTAGTGAGGCTCGAAAGGCGGAAGCTGGCGAAACAAGATAGGTCAACGCAAATAGTTATATTTGTGTTTTTGTTAGTGGCAGTTTGCGCCATGCTATCGAAGAGATTTGAATGGATTTCAATTTGATTTGCTTAGAGAAAAAAAGGAAAGCGGATTGTTTAAGATTGGGTTGGAAGTAGTACTTTTAATTGTGACCATTGGTTTAATGGTACTTACTTCCATGGAATTCCCTTACAGTGTAATCGGGCTCATTTTGGGGGGAGTTACCTTATTTGTTGTATACCGTACTTCTACAATTCATTTTTATGCATACATTCTGATTTTCGTTGGATTATGCATAATTTTTTTATATAATGCATTCAAATGATTAGGAATTTTTTTGTGCAAGCAAGATAGACAATTAGTACATGAGTACGGATGCAAAAATACAACATTTTTGGAGCTGGTTTTCAAATCATTTGGAATTAGTGTTTCGAGTGGGAACCAAATGTTCAAGTGAAAAAGACTTCGTTGTTTTCGAAAAACAACTCAATGAGTTGGGTATTTCCTGTTGGGAATTGATCGGCCTCAATATTGTCGGGGAAACAAACACTTTCATATTCTCCCCAGCCGGAGATCCTGCTGCGCTTCAATTGACCAAAAAAATTGTACGACAGGCACCTGATATATCTGGATGGGCTTTTTTGCCCGCTAAACCTCCTAAAAAGTGGGAACGACGGTTTACATGGGGAAAAGCACGCATTCCAATTGATGCATCAAGTTGGAAGTTTTGTGTTTTTGAATATGAGGACGGTAAAGTCGATATTGTCTTGGATGGAAATTCAACAGGTCATATCAAGACTAATTCACTAGTCGCGCATTTTGTTGTAGAGGCCGAACTTGGAGAGCTATTGTATATAGAACGAGTCAATCAAGTGGATGTAGAAAACGACTTAAGTGCCGAATTGAGTAGGGTGGATGTTGACGCGCTGGCTGGTTTGATGAAGCAGCATTAGCAAGCTAAACGAATGTAGAATACATTTACGGGTGATTTAGTTGGGTGGTGTTTGTTTATCAATTCAGCAAAAATTGGAATTGCTGAAAGTCCGGATAACGTCTCGTTTACTATAGAGCCTGAACATTGAAGAAATCATGGAGACGCCGGGGCGGTCTCATATTCAAGACTGAAAATAAAATGACAACGTTTGATGAAAATGGGATCTTGGGGTTCTCAAACAATCTTCACGATTGTGAAATTACTAGCCTGTCTATAAAAAAAGAGCTTGTCGAAATTGGCATTGTTCATGAAAAAGACGGAGAATTGATGATTAAATTGAGTGGTGTCGTTAGAGCATCTTTTCGTGGCGATGCAATATACTCAGTTGTAGATCAACTTGTTTTGTCTCAGGTGAAGCCAGAAAATTTTGAAAGCATGGTAAGTTCATTTGAAGAGACTGAAGGAAGCCCTTTGATTTTAAACGTTAACTCCATAAAAGAAAAATGGGTTACAGAAAAGTATATGTGGCTAACTTGTGCATCACATGTTGGTATTGTGTTCGATATAGTATTTAAAAATATTCAATTACACTCGGCAGAAAAATTCTAACATAGCGAAATCTTCCCAAAATATTATTCGATCGTGGCTTTTCGTGCTTTCACTCAAGCCAAAGATATTTCTGATCCTCAAGACAGTTGACCTATTGAATGAAACATATACCGTGTAAATGGTATATCATTTGGTGGTGTTGAGATGAAAAATCAGATTTCGAGTTTTATTAAAATAGTGACCGTGGCGGGGATTGCCCTGACAGGAGCGGCGGCTTGTACGACGACGAATACCGGGCAATCAACTGTTAGCGCGGTACCTGTCCATAAAATGCCCCACATGAAGCGACCTAATCTGGTTGTGAGCGATATTGAGCGGTCGTTGACGATTTACCGCGATATACTGGGATTAGGGGCGAGTGAGGTACGTGAAGGCCCCAAGGATTCATACAGCTATCCGGTATTCAACTTTCCTGAGAATGCATCATTGCGATTTGTCTCTTTGCATGAGGCGGCAGAACAGAGAATTTTGAATTTAACTGAAGCAACAGGAATTCAATTGCCGAAGCCTCAATCAGCTCCGCATATGACAGCGCTTGTCATTGGTATTGAAGATCTAGAAGAGAAATTTGTTCAATTAGAAGCGCTTGGGCTGAAAATCATAGAACCCAGAATATCACAAGGACAAGACTTCAAATTTGTTGAGCAGGCTTTTGTCGATTTTGATGGGCATTTGGTCGTGTGTTATCAAACTCTTCCTGAGTAATTTTACCCAAATTTTGTAAGCATATAGAAAAAGGCCGAACTCCTTGATGAGAGTTCGGCCTTTTTTTATTTGGTTTATCTATCCACCAAAGTCATCGAGCATGATGTCTTCACGGTCTACACCAAGCTCAAGGAGCATGTTGATGACCGATTGGTTCATGATTGGCGGTCCACACATGTAATACTCACAGTCTTCTGGAGCAGGGTGGTTTTTCAGGTATTCTTCAAACAAGACATTGTGGATAAAGCCTTTATATCCATCCCAATCATCTTCAGGAAGCGCATCTGATAACGCCACGTGCCATTCAAAATTGTCAAATTCTTCGGCAAGAGTGTCGAAGTCTTCAACAAAGAACATTTCTTTCTTGGAGCGCGCTCCATACCAGAAACTAATTTTACGGTCGCGGTTTTCAAGGCGTTTCAATTGGTCGAAAATGTGTGATCGCATTGGAGCCATACCTGCACCACCACCGACAAAGACCATTTCTTTTTCGGTTTCACGTGCGAAGAATTCACCAAATGGACCAGAGATAGTCACTTCATCACCAGGCTTCAGGTTAAAGATGAAAGAAGACATTTGACCAGGAGGAATACCTTCTGCTCCAGGAGGAGGGGAAGCAACACGCACATTCAGCATGATGATCCCTTTTTCGTCTGGATAGTTGGCCATTGAATAGGCGCGTTCAACCGGCACATCAACAGTGGATTTGTATTGCCATAGATTAAAGCGATCCCAATCTTCTTTATACTCATCTTGGATATCAAAATCAGTATAGTTCAGCGCGTGAGGAGGTGCTTCAATCTGGATATAACCACCAGCACGGAAGTTCACGTCTTCACCTTCAGGAAGCTCAAGGACAAGTGCTTTAATAAATGTCGCCACATTGTCATTTGAGCGCACTTTACAGCGCCATTTCTTCACACCGAAGACTTCTTCAGGGACTTCAACCTGCATGTCTTGCTTTACTGCAACCTGACACGATAAGCGGTCACCACAAGCGGCTTCACGCTTTGTGATATGGCTTTGCTCAGTAGGGAGGATAGATCCACCACCTGCGTGCACTTTGACGCGACATTGAGCACATGTACCACCACCACCACAGGCAGATGGTACAAATAGTTTTTCAGCTGCAAGTGTTTGCAAAAGCTTACCACCAGCGGGAACTGAAACTGTTTTCTCACCATTGATCGTGATGTTTACATTCCCTGTAGACACGAGTTTTGAACGTGCCGTCAGGATTAATGTAACCAACGCTAAAACGATAAGCGTGAAAAGGATAATTCCGAGACTAAAAGTTTCCATATCCAAGCCTCCCTTATAGTTTAACGCCGCTGAAGGACATGAAGGCAAGAGCCATCAAACCTGCAGAGATGAATGTGATACCAAGGCCTTGAAGACCGTCTGGGATGTCTGAGTATTTCAGTTTTTCGCGAATCCCAGCCATTGCAGTAATTGCGAGAGCCCAACCAAATCCAGATGAAGCTCCGTATACGACTGATTCTGTCAGATCATAGCTTCTCTCCACCATGAACAGAGATCCACCAAGGATCGCACAGTTCACTGTGATCAATGGAAGGAATACCCCAAGCGCATTGTAGAGTGGTGGGAAGTACTTATCCAAAATCATCTCAAGAATTTGGACAAGCGCAGCGATCACACCAATGTATGAAATCAATCCAAGGAAAGTCAGATCAACTTCAGTGAAACCTGCCCAAGATAGAGCACCAGGCGCGAGTAAGTAGGTGAGGATTAGATTGTTTGCTGGTACTGTGATGGATTGTACAATCATCACAGAGATACCTAGACCAATCGCTGTGGATACTTTCTTGGAAACAGCCAAGAAAGTACACATACCGAGGAAGAATGAAAGTGCGAGATTCTCTACGAATATCGCCTTTACGGCAAGTGAAATGAGGTCTTGCATTAGTGCGCCTCGATTGTTTGGATCTTGTGTTCACGCTCTTCAACTTGAGCAGGTTTCCATGTGCGGAACGCCCAAATGAGTAGCCCGATAATGAAGAAGGCTGATGGAGGCAAAAGAAGCAGTCCGTTAGGAAGGTACCAGCCACCATTGTTTACTGTTGGAAGTACTGTAATTCCAAACAATGTGCCTGATCCAAATAGCTCGCGGATGAAACCAACAAGCATTAGAATTAGACCATAACCTAGCCCGTTACCTACACCATCAACAAAGCTGGCAAAGGGAGGGTTCTTCATTGCGAATGCCTCAGCGCGGCCCATCACGATACAGTTTGTGATGATCAATCCTACGAACACAGCAAGTGTTTTGGATATCTCAAACGCATAAGCTTTAAGAACCTGATCAACGAGGATAACCAAAGACGCAATAATCACCATCTGCACGATAATACGGATCGAACTAGGAATGTGATTACGCAGCATTGAGATGAACATGGATGCGAATGCCGTCACCAAAGTCACAGCGATTGTCATCACAAAGGCAACTTTTAGGGAAGATGTTACAGCAAGCGCTGAACAGATACCTAGAACCTGCAATGTGATCGGGTTGTTATCGACCAATGGGTCTATGAGTTGTTTTCTATATGTCTGAGCCATCAGATTTCTCCTGATTTCACGCGCTCAAGGAAGGGGCCATAGCCTTGCTCGCCCATCCAGAACTTTATCAGATTGTCGACACCAACAGATGTTAGTGTTGCGCCTGCCAGTCCATCTATGTGGTAATCTTTACCTGCAGGAGGAGCTGTTTTTGCTACCGTAATTGCAAGTTCGCCTTTGTCAGTGAAAAGTTTTTTACCCTTCCACAAATCTTTCCAGCGCGGATTATCAACTTCAGCACCAAGGCCAGGAGTTTCTCCATGTTGATAGAATTGTAGGCCGAAAATGTCGTTGGCGTTTTCTTCTACGGCAATGAAGCCATAAAGTGTTGACCAAAGACCATAGCCCTCAACCGGTAGAATTACCTTATCTAAGCCACCATCAGCATCACGAAGTAGATAAACAACGCGATACATTTGTTGTTTGCCTCCAAGGCCAGCTGGATCATCCGAAATGTCTTTTACAACAGATGGATCATCTTTAGCGGCCAGTTCTTCAAATGTCGCTATGTCGAACTTGTCTGTGAATTCGCCTGTCTTGATATCAAGAAGGTGAGGTTCAAATGCTGCGAAAGCTTCAGTTACGTTGATGCCTTCTTCATATACACCAGCAACCTGAAGCACGTTTACCTGTTTATCTTTCAGGCGGTTGGCTTCTTGTGTTGGGCGCAATGCTACAGCTGCAGCAGACACAATCATTGAAGCAACTAGACATAGCGTCACCGCTACAAAAATTGTCTTGCTTGGTGCGTCAGCTGGTTGCGCAAAAAAGCGAGCGATCGGATTTTTGCTCTTAGTGTTGTTTGTGTTTGAATCAGACATTTCGTTTCGCCCTGCGCTTAATGTTTGCTTGAACGACAAAGTAGTCAATGAGAGGTGCGAACACGTTACCAAATAGAATGGCTAGCATCATGCCTTCTGGGAAGGCTGGGTTGATCACGCGGATCATAACCACCATGAAACCAATGAGTGCACCATATATATAGCGTCCCATATTCGTGTGGGAGGCGGATACCGGTTCAGTCACCATAAAGGCAAGACCAAAGGCAAAACCACCAGTCACAAGGTGCCAATACCAAGGCATACCAAACATTGGGTTTGTATCAGAGCCGATAAAGTTCAATAGGTAACTGAAAGCGATCATTCCACCAAGACAACCAAGAACAAGACGCCAGTTAGCGATCTTAGTGAATAGAAGGAAAGCCAGACCAATTAAACAAGCAAGGGCTGATGTTTCACCAAGAGAACCTTGTTCGATACCGATAAATGCATCCATCCAAGTTGTGCCTTGAGTGATGATAGCTTCATAACCATCGCGTGCGGCAATACCTAGGTTTGTTGCGCCGGAGAAACCGTCAACAGGTGTCCAGATTGTGTCACCAGACATCTGAGCAGGGTAGGCAAAGTAAAGGAATGCACGGCCAGTTAGCGCTGGGTTTAGGAAGTTTTTCCCTGTACCACCAAACACTTCTTTACCGATAACAACACCAAATACGATACCCAGTGCAGCTTGCCAAAGAGGAACATCAGGTGGACAAATCAGTGCATAAAGCATTGAAGTTACAAGGAAACCCTCATTCACTTCGTGCTTGCGAACTGTTGCAAACAACACTTCAAAAATACCACCAACAACAAGTGTCGTGATATAGATCGGGAAGAAATAAAGGGCTCCATGGGCCATATTGGCGAACCAATTATTGGCATCCAAACCTATTCCCAATGTTTGAAGTATCCAAACACGCCAGCCTGAAGGTTCAAATGTCCCATAAGCAGAGTTCACTTGAAAACCTGTATTCCAGAAGGCCATCAAAATACATGGAATTGTTGCGAGTACGACATATGTCATTATGCGTTTCATATCGACATAAGAACGAGCGTGCGGTGCAACGGTAGTCACAGTCTTAGGTGTGAACATAAGACTTTCCACCATCTCATAGATGGGGAAAAGGGTTTCGTATTTACCGCCTTTTAGAAATTGCGGTTCGATTTTATCAAAGAAACTGCGCAGCCCCATAGCTTTACCCTTCCTTTTCAATTTTGGTCAGGCAATCTCGCAGCGCTAAACCATATTCATATTTAGCCGGGCAAGCGAAGCCGACGAGAGCGAGGTCTTCTTCATCAAGATCAAGTGCACCAAGTGCTTGAGCTGAATCTGTGTCCATCACCAACAAAGAACGAAGAAGTTGTGTTGGCAGATAATCCTGCGGCATCAATTCTTCAAATGTTCCTGTCGGAACCATTGCACGACGTCCACCATTTAAGTTGGAAGTAAAATTGAAGACTTTTTTTCCAAGTTGTGGAAGGAGGACCGGCTGGTAAGAGAACTTACTTGCCATAGGTCTTATCCAGCCACCTGGAATTTGCTTGCGGTCTTCTTCAATTACAGTGATTTGACGATCGTAGCGGCCAAGATATGCATCTGGGCCTTCTGTGCTGCGTCCACTCAGAATTGAACCGGAGATGGTCCGAAGAGGAACTGAATCATCTACTTCATTTGTCGTCAGATCATTTATTGATCCACCCAATACTGTTTTAATCAGGCGAGGGTTCTTAACTTGTGGCCCGGCCAATGAAATAACGCGTTCGCTATCCAACTTGCCTGTAAGCGCCAATCGCCCGATTGCGATAACGTCTTGATACCAGATAGTCCAAACGAACTTTTCAGTTGTTGGCGGGTTTAGAATATTTATGTGTGTACCAGGCAGCCCTGACGGGTGAGGGCCAGAAAAACTAGCTTTCTCAACATTTTCAGATGTACCAGCTGGAATGTCAGCTCCGTTTTCGTGGCAAACATATGTTTTACTGCCAGAAAGTTTGGAGATTACATCTACACCTTTTTCAAAAGCATCAGCAGCTTGTGAAATAATCAGGTCTGCTTTGGGAGCGTGTGGCTCTGAATCCATTGCAGTAATGAAAATTGCAGTTGGTGTAGTCGCTGGATCAGGCACTTTTGAATAGGGACGCGTTCTAAACGAAGTCCAAAGCCCCGACTTGCATAGCTTCTCAGTGATACCTTCTTTTGTGTCGATGTTTCCAACACTAGAGAAGTCAACTGGTTCTAAACCGTCATTGCTTGCTTCAATTTCAACACTGACTAAAACACGTCTAGCACCGCGATTGATTGCTTTAATGCGTCCAGAAATGGGTGAGGTTAATAGAACATCAGGCATGTCTTTGTGCATGAGGACTGGTGTTCCAGCGCCTACAGCCTCGCCCTCTTCGACGAGCATACGAGGCTTTAGGCCGATGTAATCAGCCCCAACGAGGCCAACGTGTCCTAGGTCCGGGCTAGGAGAGATTTCTTGGAGTGGAGAGCCTGCAACTGGCAGGTCCAAACCCCTTTTTAGATGGTAGTTCGACAAAGGATTACTACTCTGTTGTTTTGGTATTGCATTTGGATACTTTTGCTCTAGTGAGGTGTTCGTAATGCGAAATGCACGTAACCGCTAGCCTCTTTTGCTGATTTTGTTGCAATTCTCGTATGCACGAATGCAATTACTTATGGGTTTTTGCTGCCTTAACGAAAAGAACGCGCCAAAATCAAAGGCTATGGTACAAGATGTTACGCTTATTTCTCCCTATATTAATCTTAATTCTTAGTGGATGTGATTCGTCTCGTAAAAGCGTTAATTTTTCTGGAAAAACAATGGGAACGAGCTACAATGTCACAGTTGTAGTCACCAATGACCAAGGAAAAGTGGATCAAATTCAGGGTGCCATCGACGCAACGTTAGTTGATGTGAATGCCAAAATGTCGAATTGGGACCCTAATTCAGAAATTTCTAAATTTAATCGCAGTGAAAGTACGGATTTTCTTCCGATTTCAGAGCATTTGTACGAAGTTATGCACTCTGCAGAGCGAGTTCACAAAGCATCTTTAGGTCAATTAGATGTAACGCTGGGGCCGCTAATTGAGTTGTGGGGCTTTGGATCTAAAGAAAGAGAAAGTGAAACACCTTCCGCGGAAGCGATTGCGGCAGCTCTCGATCGAGTAGGGCTGTCTGAGGTGATTGAATTGCGGGATCAACCTGAGCTTTCGATGAAAAAGAAATACCCTGATACATCTGTTTATCTGGCTTCTTTAGCCAAGGGGTATGGAATTGATCGAGTTGCCTTGGCCATTGAAGATTTAGGTTTTAGTGATTTTATGGTTGAAATTGGCGGTGATATTTATGTTTCTGGCGAAAATGTGAAGTCAAAACCATGGCGGATCGGGGTTGAGCGCCCATCTGCGACAGAAATGGCTATTGAAAAAATCATCAGCACATCCAATTTAGGGATGGCGACATCTGGAGATTATCGCATCTATTTCGAGAAAGATGGTGTGCGGTATAGTCATATTATAGACGCTCAAACCGGGGCTCCAGTGACGCACAAAACGGCTTCTGTGACTGTTTTGGCTGAAAATGCGATGATGGCAGATGCATGGGCAACTGCTCTGCTCGTGTTAGGATCTGAAGCAGGGATGTCGATTGCAGAAAAAGAAGAGCTGGCAGTTCTTTTTATTGTGCGTGACGAGCAAGATAATTCTGGGTTCTCATTGGTTGCGAGCTCGAAGTTCGAAAAAATGCAACCAATGGAGATGGAGAAGACGAAATGATGACCTTCCTTTTAGCATTCCTATTGATGATCATTCTTATGGGAGGGATGGCCTTAGGGGTTTTGTTTAGCGGCAAGACAATTAAAGGAAGCTGTGGCGGGTTGAATGCCATTGTCGATGCAGACAAGTGTTTAGTCTGTAAAAAGGATATTGATCCAGACAGTCCTTTGCGTGAGCGGTTGCTATGTCCCCGTGCAAAGAAAATGGTAGCCGATATGGAATAACTGAGCCGATTATTAGCTCAGATCCAATGGAATAAAGGCAACAACCAATAAGCAAATGGCAGCCGTGCATCCATATAGCCAGCGTGCCCAGCTTACTTTTTCTTTTTTCCACTCTTTTCTAAAGCGATGTCCAGCAATGACAGCGAGAATAAACAGAGCAGTTGCCAATAAAGGTGGCAGTTGAAAATTAATTGCGGGCAAATCTATCTTCCATTTTGACTTTTGGACACTTTGTGTTCTTCTAGTATCATAACAATTAAAAATATACAGGAGGAACGCATGCCGACATCTTATCAGGCCCCTATGAAAGGGGATGATGATAAAAAATCCTGGGTAAGCCAGTCAAAACAAACGAATATGGCGACCGAACCAGGGAATGTTAGCAAATTACTTGAAAACAAGGGCGATGTTATATTTTCAATTCGTCCAGATCAAACACTGCATGAAGCCGTTATTATATTAAAAGAAAAACGCGTTGGTGCTCTGATCGTGACTGATGAAGCCGGTGAGCTTATTGGGATTTTATCAGAGCGCGATATCGTGCGTAAATTGGCTGAAACACCTGGGCAGACATTGCCTCAAAAAGTTGAAGACCTCATGACCAAGAAGGTTGAGGTGTGCGCACCGGATGAGACTCTTATATCTGTGCTTGCACGTATGACAAATGGTCGTTTCAGACACATGCCTGTCAAGTGTGATGATAAACTTTGCGGGATTGTGACTATCGGTGACGTCGTTCACTATAGATTGAATGAGCTTGAGCATGAAGCTTTGCAACTTAAGCAGATGATTGTCGGCTAACGCTATATTTATTATCGTATTGAAGAGGTGATTGAGGGAAATTTCAGTCACCTCTTTTTTTTAATGAGTTGTAAAAGATGACTGCGACTTGATGTGCTCACCAATTCTACAAACATGTTTGGTCTATTATTGTGAATTCTATTCAGGGAAAAATTCTTATCGCAGGCGCAACGGGTTATTTGGGGCGTCATGTTTTGGCAGAATTAAAATCTCGGAATCTTTCAGCTGTTGCGCTGGTGAGAACTGCTTCTCAAGCAAAGTCTTTGGAAGATGAAGGATTTGAGGCCCGGATTGGGCAGGTGACCTCTCCTGACACTCTCCGTGATGTTTTTGAGGGCGTAGAGGTTGTGTTCTCTTCTATAGGCATAACGCGCCAAAAGGATGGTCTGACTTACGATGACGTCGATTATCAGGGGAATTTAAATTTGTTGCGTGCCGCAAAGGCGGTGGGTGTTCGAAAATTCGGTTACACCTCTGTGTATAGAGGGGATGGATTTAGGCATGTGAAAATCATCGATGCTAAAGAGCGATTTGTAGATGCATTACGAGCTGAGGCAATTGAGAGCTGTGTTGTGCGTCCAACAGGTTTTTTCTCCGATATGGCGGATTTCTTTTCTATGGCCAAGCAGGGGAGGGTTTTCCTCTTTGGTAATGGGGAGGCTAAGCTAAATCCCATCGCTGGTGAAGATTTGGCGAAAGTTTGTGTGGATAGTCTTTTTGACAATTCCTTAGAAGTGAATGTTGGAGGACCCCAAACATATACTCAGAATGATATAGCAAGGCTTGCATTCAAGGTTCTGGGTACTCGTCCTGTTATCACTCATATTCCTATGAGAGTGGCAAAGTTCCTTCTTGGTTTTTCAAAATTGTTTGTGAAGCAAACGGATTATGGTCCAATCGAAATGTATATGACTGTATCCGATCATTCGATGGCTGCTCCTGAATATGGTATAAGAACCTTGGAGGACCATTTTCTCTCCATTAAAAATGATGCTGAGAAATAAAAAACGTTTTTTCTGAACTTTCCGATTGACGGTTAAGAGATAGGTGCATATAAGCCGCGTCTCTTCGCTGATTGAGGGTTAACGGATTGCTTGTTTGAGCGGTTTGTTGGTTCTGTTTTTGGTTGGTTTTTATAGGGTTTCAAACCCGCTAAAAATTAGTTGAAAATAGTGGTTGACGAGGATGAGGTGGATGGTTATACACCGCCTCTCTCCGCTGAGAACAAACAGTTC
>NZ_KB899547.1 GCF_000378345.1 Hirschia maritima DSM 19733
ATTGCTGCCCACCCAGTCAATGAAGTTACTGGGTCCCATTCTCCATACCCAATATCATCAGCTTCAAAAGAACCATTCTGCAATAAGTTCTCACCTACAATTAACTCATAATCCATTGCTTGAGAAATAATAGCCTCATACTCTTCCAGAGGACGCGTCAAAGTCACATAAGAGTGATTTTCATGGTTCGAATTAAGGGTGTTAGACAGCCATTGTGTGGAATGCTGATTTTCATCAGTACTAGAGTTATCCAAACTCATATACCCATATGAATTAACGTTAAAATATTCAGGATATTTTTCTGTTCCAATCATCACACAAAGTAAATCCCAACTAGGCCGCCCCACCTCTAACACTGGTCCTGCACTTCCGTTGGTGCTACTACCATTGGGGAAATATTGGCGGTTTGCTGAAGTAGGAAAGGTTCGATATGCTTCTCTAACCGGATTTAGAGACGTATTGTTTGCTAAAACTTGTCCTGTATTAATCGGGCCCCCGACATAGAACGTTGAAAAAAGCATCGGAGCAGGAAAATCATTTAAAACATTTAAAGAAGTTTCAGAACTCCCCCATCTGGTAAGGTTATATGGTCTTTGCAAGTAGTTAATACTTCCTCCACCTACAACCAATCGTTTAACCTTATCTTCAACAAGCTGATATCCCTCAGGGTCATCAATTAACGCTGATACATTTTGAAGATGCCCAACCGAAATAATCACCACATCGTCGTGAGCTGTCAAAAGTTCTTTATATAAAGAGACTGGATCCTGCACATCAGCGTGGTTTCTAGATCTAACATTGTGCGGGTATGTCGATGTATTATCATCAAGTGCCTCATACATCATGGCATCTGTGCGCCCTACGGAAGATCCTTTGTATGCTCCTAACTTGACATCAGATGTATCAGGTCTATCAAAATACGTATTTATTGCATCAACAACCCCTACAGATGCGTCTGCACTACTATTAGTGATCACAGCCAACAACTCAATATCGCCCTGATCAGCGTAATAGTGGAGCATTGCTAGCGCACCAGCGTCATCACAGTCCCCTTCCATGTCGGTCTCAAAAATTACTTTTATTGGATCAGCGAATGCTCCGGTGCTTAGAGTGATCGCACTTAACGCTATTACAGGTATCTTGGATATTGAATTTAAAAGATTTTTCATGTTGTCCTCTTGCTGTAATGGGAGGAATGATCAATCTTTGAAAAGTTACTACCCCCCCCGGGCAGGTATTATCTTAGTATACTGTTTTCTTAATTGACAACAGATGATTATCTTAAACCCACAATAGTTTTTGGCATTGTGCTATCAAATCATTTCACTGGTTCCATGAGGAGGGTTTAAATGAAATTAACTGTGGGCACATTAACTAGCCCCTACAAACACCCATACAGTGCGGCGATGAGGCGTTGGGCGCGTTCGTCGGTTTGCAATTGGTTGGACTGACGGTTCATCACATAAGCAGCAGATAGATTGCGGTCTGGATCACCAAAGCCCATTGAACCGCCCCAGCCAGCATGGCCTAGCGTATTGGTGTTTGGCCCGTAGATGCGATTATTGTTGCGCATGACACCTGCTGCAAATTCAATTTCATACGGCAAAACGCGGTCTTGGCCTTTGCAGCGGCGCTTTGAAAACTCAGAGAACTGCCCATCTGCACTGATGATGTTGTTCTCGCCAATTTTGCCGCCATTAGCAAAAGCAGAATAGAGGCGTGCAACAGCTTTGGCTGTTCCATGACCATTGGCGGAAGGAATTTCCATTGTGCGCCATTCTGGTCCACCGCGATTAGGCGCTGCCCATTTAGTTAGGAATGCCGTTTTACGAAATTCATTCATATCGCCAAGTTCTGGCGGTTTGGTCGGGCGCACGATATCAGCAATACGATCATGTTCACCTACAGGTGTTCCAATCCAGAAATCTATGATTTCGCGTTCGGGATCAGCGCCATCTGCATTGGTGATTTTGTTTTTGAGCTGTGTGCCAAGCGAGGCCCCTGAGACGCGCCAGATAAGTTCTGCAACTAAGTAACCCCAAGTGAGTGGGTGATAGCCTGAGCCTTCACCTGCGGGCCACATTGGCGCGGTGTTAGCAAGTTTATCAGCAAGCCCATGACTATCAAACCACAATTCAGGTTCGATTGGTTCGACGAAACCGGGAAGGCCAGCTTGGTGAGATAGCATTTCACCAATTGTGACTGCTTCTTTTCCGTGAGCTGCAAATTCTGGCCAAACTTGAGCTACAGGCACATCATATGGATTTTCCAAATGATTGAAGATTTCCATGCAGACGGTCATGGCAGCGATTGGCTTAGTCGTAGAATAGACTGGAACGAGTGTGTCCTCTGTCCAAGGATCTGTTTTACGCCGATCTTTCCAACCACCGGTCAGATTAACGACCAGTTCATCATCAATATAGGCGGCAAACCCAGCTCCCAGTTCTTGAAGATCGGAAGGGGAAGCTTCACCCAATTTTTCGGCAAAATTTTGTTCGAATGCGTCCTGAACGGCTTCAAAGCCTGGCGCAACATATCCAGAAATATTGTCAGTCATAAAGCTTCGGTAATCTCAAATGCGCCTGCGTCAAGTGTTTTTCAAATTGAAGACGTATTTCAATGAAAATTAGTGCAGATGTGTTGTTTGAATGCGCGGCGGCGTACGAATTAATTGAGCACTAGAAGCTATAGGTAAGTCTTTTAGGTTTTGCGTCACTGCTGCTTCAATTATGGCCGATGTACCACCGACGGCCTTCATCATTGCTTCTTTGCATTCATAATTTTCACTAAGGTAGGCAGAGAGCAATAAGGTCGCCAAATCGCCAGTTCCATGCGGGATGTAGCCATTTAGTCTTGGTGTTTCGCAAAACCACGCTGAGTTATGTTCTTTTTCGATGTAGAGTGAGCCCAAGCCAATTTCGGATGGTACGGATGTTATCATAGCGTCACATGGCAGAGATTGAGCTGCCTTCCAGACATGTTCGGCAGTTTGCAATGAGTGAATATCTGTACGCGTGAGGTAGGCAAATTCCCATAGATTGGGCGTGATGACATCTGCTCGTTTTATCAAATCCTGACGGATAGCATTGGCTGTGTCTTCTCGAATATACAACCCTGTATCTCTATCTCCCATAATTGGGTCGACAATAATTTTAGCTTTTGTCGGCGGTAGCCAAGGCTTGGTTTCTGGGCGCTTGGATGCGCGGACTTTGTCTATTGTTTCTGCTGCAACATGAACTTGTTCGGGTGAAGCAAAATAACCTGTTATCAAACCATTGCACTTATCATAATCGCCGTGCGCTTCAATGCCTTCCAGCATCGAAGCAAGCCTGTCAGCGGGCACGGCGCTTCCTCCGGGTGAACCTAGTCCCGGATGTCTGCCAAGTAGTGTTGTGGGTGCCAATGCGCAATCAATTCCTAGGTGGGCCAGTGTAGCGGGCGCGATTGATCCGCCTACACTTGATGTCGCCACGAATGACGAGATAACCAGAATTTGCGTCATATAAGATCCTTGCGCACATTGAAGTTTGTCAGTTCCACACCATTCGCGATGGGGAATTGTCTTTTCAATACTTTATACCCTCTTTTTTCGAAAAAGGGGCGTGCGACAAAACTCACATCTGAAGTTATCGATTTTACACCCTGAGCTTCAGCAAATGTCTCTAGCGTTGCGTAAGTCTGCGAGGCCGCACCTCTACCTTTTGTGCGAGGGTGAGCATAGGCAAAATCAAGATAGTGTTCTTGTGTCAGCGTCATGAGAGCCGCCATGCCCTCAGGATCAGATGCAATGAAAAAGAGTTGGTCTGCAAAGCGTTGTTTTGCGCGATCACCAGCATAGGGTTCTGGTGCCCATGCTTTTATTTGTTCGTCTGAATAGTGCGTATGAGCCAGGCCGTGAATGCTGTCATAGATTAGCTGTCCAGCGGCGTCCAAGTCTACTTCTTCGGCCGGCATGATACTGATGTCGAATGTCATTATTTGCCCCGTATTTTATTATTTTTATCGGGCGATACTAATGTAAAATTACCTAGAGGAATAGGGGTGCATGGTTAACGTAAAAAATATCACTTGCTGCACTGCACAATTTTCTGTTAGCCTGTAAAAATAATAATATGCCAAGTTACGGGATACAAAAATGTCAGCACAATCGATGAAATCACGCCCACGTCGTTCCTGTCTTTATATGCCGGGTGCCAATGAGCGCGCTCTTGAGAAAGCAAAATCGATTGCTGCTGATACTCTTCTTCTAGATCTGGAAGATGCGGTCGCACCTGATGCAAAAGTTGAAGCGCGCGACCGTGTGTGTGAAGCGGTTAAAGCAGGTGGATATGGTAAGCGTGAAATCATCATCCGCATGAATGGTTTGGATACACAATGGGGTGCGGAAGACTTAGAAGCGGCGGTAGCAGCGGGACCAAATGGGATATTGGCACCCAAAGTCTCTTCAGCTGCCGAAGTACACGCCCTTGATGAAGCTCTCACAAAAGCTGGAGCAAGTGCAGACTTTTCGCTTTGGATAATGATTGAGACTCCGCTTTCTATTCTTAACCTTCACGAGATTTCTGCGTGTGCATCTACAACTCGTTTGACGACATTTGTTATGGGGACAAATGATTTGGCTAAAGATATGCGGGCTATGATGACACCTGATCGCATAGCGTTTCAGACGCAGCTTACAATGGCAGTAACAGCAGCACGTGCATATGGCATAACAGCGATTGATGGGGTCTTTAACGACATTAAGAATAGTGAGGGCTTTGAAGCTGAATGTCAGCAGGGCCGCGTCATGGGGTTTGATGGAAAAACACTGATCCACCCAGCGCAAGTAGAGACATGTAATACTGTCTTCTCGCCCTCTGAAGCAGATGTTGCTCAAGCGCAGGACGTCATCGCAGCATTCGCTGACCCTGAAAATGCTGGTAAAGGTGTGCTTAAAGTCAACGGGAAAATGACTGAAATCTTACACCTTGAAGAAGCAAAAAGACTTATTGAGATGGAAAAAGCCATTCAATCGCTAATCGAGGGCTAGCATGTTATAAAAGCTGCGTTAATTTGCCGGTCTGATTTGCCGGCACAATGCCGCTTAACTGTATGAGATTGCTTATGACCTATATTCTTTTGACAAACCCAGCATGCTCCACTTGCCGCAATGGCCTAGCGCTTCTTCAAGAGAAGGGCATAGAGCCAACATTACGCAAATATATGAATGCAACTGAACAATTGTCTGAAGAAGAGCTGCGCGACATTGCTAAAAAGCTTGGCAATGTGCGTCCGCATGATTTCTCACGTCCCAAAAACATTTCTGCTGAAGGCCTCGATCCAGAGATGAGCGATGATGAGCTTTTTGCAGCAATGGCAAACAATCCGAAATTTATTCAGCGTCCGATTTTGATCAAAGGTGATGAAGCTCGCCTAGGTCGTCCAATCGAGAAAATGCTGGAACTACTTTAATTCAACATCGTCAGTGATTTATCTGACGTTAGGAGAAAACACATGAACCAATCTCTCAAAGATGCAATGGCTGGAGCATTCGGGCAGGAGCTTGTCGATAAGGCAGATGCAAAGTCCAAAGTGAAGGCAAATGCTGGAAACTTCTTTGAAGATTTTTATGTGGGTATGAATATTGTTCATGCCACGCCCAAGACAGTGACTGAAGGTGATGTTGCTCTTTATACAGGGCTTACAGGTAGCCGTTATGCGCTTTTCTCTTCTGATCGTTTTGCACAGGATATCGGGTTGGAAGCTGCTCCGGTTGACCCACTTTTGGCTTTTCACGTTGTTTTCGGGAAGACAGTTCCAGATATTTCATTGAATGCAGTGGCCAATCTTGGCTATGCGGATGGTCGATTTGGCGTTCCGGTATTTCCAGGTGATACACTTTGTTCTCTCTCCGAAGTCATTGGTATTAAAGAAAATTCCAATGGAAAAACGGGCGTTGTCTACGTGCGTACAACTGGATTCAATCAAAATGATGAAGTTGTATTATCTTATGTAAGATGGGTGATGGTCAAGAAACGTGACGTGAATTCACCGGCACCAGACACAGTGATTCCCGACCTCCCCGAAGCTGTAAAAGGGGAAGATTTATACGCGCCAATGATGGATGCAGAAGATTGGCAATATGATCTAGCAGGTAGCCCGCATTCTTATGAAGATTATGAGGTTGGTGAAAAGATAGACCACTGTGATGCATTCACTGTGGAAGAAGCCGAACATCAGATTGCAACACGTCTTTATCAGAACACAGCTAAAGTTCATTTCAATCAGCATGAGCAAGCTCAAGGGCGCTTTGGCAAGCGTTTGATTTATGGTGGTGTAGCCATATCAATGGCGCGTTCAATTGCGTTTAACGGTCTCGCCAATGCGGCTCAGATTTTGGGTATTAATTCTGGTGCGCACGTGAATCCTCTTTTTGCAGGTGACACGGTTTATGCTTGGTCTGAGGTCATTGAGAAGGCAGATATTTCTCAAGGTTTTGGTGCGCTGCGTTTACGTCTAGTCGCGACCAAAGACCTACCTTGTGCAGACTTCCCGTATAAAGGGGAAGATGGCAAATATCTGGAAAATGTCATTCTTGATTTTGACTATTGGGCGGCCATTCCAAAACGAGGCTAATCTTAGATAAATTCTCTATTCTCTTGATTGCTAAGCGATTGATCCCAAGGTTAGTGTGGTCAATCGCTTTTTGCTTTTTAAGCCCGAGGTCTACATGGATTCATTTACGATCGCTGCTATCGCCATTGCGATTATATTATCTGCAATTGTTCGGATAATCCGCACTGATGCAGCTTGGAAAGCTGTAGATGAAAACTATGCAGGGGCAGATCATTTGCGCGATCTAACGGGCATTGTGCAGCGTTCAGCGCTTCAAGATGTATTTGGGCCGCCGACGGTGGAGGGCATATTCCATGTTCCACGTAGCCTGGTGGAACAGGAACGACGCTTGACCGGTCACCTTATGGGTAACCTGCAGCTCGATGGCATCTCCATTGCCGTTGGGCTGGTGGCGTTGGTCTGGCGACCCTATGGTAGTATTGGTGATCTATTGAACATGTTTGTGTTCTTTGCGTTGATTTATCAATTGGCAGGTTGGGGCGCTACCTCACTTTTAATGAAAGAAAAGGGTTAGTCCGCTTTCTGGGCGTGCTCTTTTTGCCAGCGATCAAATCGCGTAATTCCAAATGCTGCTCCCAGCATGGTTGCGCCCGCAACAACCAAGACCAAAGGTTCTGCACCCAATGTTTCAAATAATTGAGTGTAGAAATGGATTGCGAGGAAAGTGACAGCGGTGTTCGCAAGAAAACGTCTATGATCTTTCGTGCCTAGCCAAATACAAACACCCAGGAAGATCGCCCAGCCAATTGAAAATATCGCTTCATGAATGAAAATAGCTTGATCTCGCCAAGCTCTGGTTGCTTCCCAGCCATCTTCTGAAACCCATAATTCGCCAACATAATCTCCCCAGAGTGATCCAACCCAAAATCCAAAATTGACCATGAAAAAGGATACCCGCGCAGCGATTGTAACAACGCCATGCCATGCGGCGGTTAGTTTTTCTCGATAGAAATAAAGTCCTGCAGCAATGGCTGAGAATAGAAGAACAGTGACCGTTGTTTCGCGAACAAATATTCCATAGCTCGCGTGCCAATATGCGGTTCCTGAGCCAATGAGAGACCCTATTGAAAGAGGAACCAAAGCTGCCAGAAATGATTGCTTGAAATAGGCGGCACCCCACGAAAATAGAATGAGTGCTACGATTTGTGGCAGCCAATTCATTGTATTTGGCCATGTTTCCTGAACCTGCCAAGCGGTCCATCCTGCAAGTCCCAAACAGCCCATCACAATGAGGCCATGAGAAAGTATGCGCCACTCTTCTGTTTTTATTTGAAAGAGATAAAAACCCGCCCCAAGAGCAGTTGCAGCAAGTATCAGCCCTACAGCTGGGGAGGGTTGAAGACTAATGACGCCAGTGGAAACTGCAATAGCGCCCAAAATCATAAAGAGGTTGGCAAATAATCCAGCGCGTTTTTTTGAGTCACTTAAACTTAAAAAGTGATCTGCCTCTTCTTGTGTGATTTTTCCATCACTGAGGAGTTGTTCAAGATCCAGCGTTATTTTTGTCATGACACTTCTCCTCAATCTCTCATAATTTAGCCAGCTGATCTAACATTGTGCAAGCTTATGTGGGGATTTGACTGTCGACAACTTTGTTTCCATTGGCATTGTATGCAGAGCGTCGTTACACTCGCCTGATTCTTCAATTTGAAACGATGAGTTATGGCCAAGCTTTATTTTCATTATGCTGCGATGAATGCAGGTAAATCCACGCTTTTATTGCAAGCTGCTCACAACTATGAAGAGCAGGGAATGCGCACTTTGTTGATGACATCATCATTGTATGCTGATGATGAAAACGGCGCGATATCCTCTCGCTTAGGTGTAGGGGCTGATGCAACTCTTTTAGATCGCAATAGCGATGTAATGAACATTGTGAAAAATGAACTATTAGAGGCTAAATTAGATTGTATCTTTATTGATGAGGCGCAATTCCTAACCAAAGATCAGGTTTGGCAATGTGCAAGGATTGCGGACCATCTCGGCATACCGGTTATGTGTTATGGCCTACGTACTGACTTTAAGGGTGAACTTTTTGAAGGTTCAGCTCAACTGTTGGCCATCGCAGATCATTTAAGAGAAATCCGTACAATCTGTTGGTGTGGAGCCAAGGCAACAATGGTTGTTCGTAAAAGTGCAGAAGGTAGCACTTTGGCTGAAGGTGAGCAGGTGGATATCGAAAAATCTGTTTACGTATCTCTTTGCCGAAAGCACTGGGATGAAGAGATGAGCCGCGTGCTATAGAAACCAGACCGCCCAAGTCAGAGTAGCGGAATATGCAACCAGCAGAAAAATAGCGCGACCAATGGCCAATCCGGCATGAGTGCGAACGATCGGTACACTGGCGGTGGCGGCAACTTTCGAAATCGCGTCAGCAATTTGCTCAGAAATATCTTCTTGAGAATAACGTGAAAGGGCGATCCAGTATTTCACTTTTGGATCTTTAGTTTCATCCATCACCTGTTCATAAGCTTGATCAAATACATTTGCAGCCACCATTTCGCGGAGGGCTTGAAACAAATTCCATTCATGTTGACGGCTTAGCATCCACAATTGCTTGGCAGTTGGATAAATCGCCCAAGCATCTCTGATGAGGAATAGAATTAATGCAAATGAAATGATGTATCTGAGTGCGTCGCGTTCGAATATGCCTAAAAAATATAGAACAACTAAAATAGCAATGAAGGTGGCTTTAAACACGAGATTGCGTGTGAACGCGATCAATTGTTCACTGACAATAGTTTTGACCTGATGATCCAGATCGCGGATCGCTATATCTTGCGCTTCGATAATTTTAGCATCGATCTTCTTTTCAATTGTTTTGTCCAATTGATTACGGGCAAGGGCAGCTCCACCCGATAAAGCTGCAGCAGCTATTCCAATGACACGAAAGATCGACATTCAGGCCTGTGTTTTATTTCTTAGTTTTTGCGTCAGCATTACACTCGATAACTTCATTATACAAAGGGTTTCGAGGTGCCAATTGTTGCGCTTTCGTTTGGGACTTTAGAGAGTCCTCACATTTTCCCAATGTGGCGGAGACCAAAGCGGTGTTGAATTGGAAATTCGGGTTGTTGGCGTCTTTCTCAAGAGCTGATTTGCAAAAAGGGAGACCTTTTTCAGCGCGTCCCATTCGAGAGAGAAGCAAACAATGACTGCTCAAGAATAGGGGGTTATCGGGTTGGGCAGCGACGACTTTGGCTGAATAAATCAATGCAGCATCAAATTCTTCTATGTTAGCCAAAACGCCTGCTCGTCTCGCGGCATCCATTAGAGAACTTAGAGGAATTGATTGATAGCGTTTTAAAACATCATTTGCTTCTGGTGTGTTTAAATAAGCCGTTACTGGAACTAACACCTCTAAAAGAGGTTCAAGCAATTCATTATCTAATTCGATTTGAGTGACGCCACCTAGCTTACCCGACTTCACCCAATCATATGAAAATTTGGCATGGTTTTTCGCTTTGGTATCAGCGCCGATGCGCCAATATGTGCTGGCGCGTAGGGCATGGGCGAACGCATCTAGCTGTTTGGCTCCCCCATCTGCAGGTGTACTGAGATCAAAAAAACGTGCAGCTGATTGAAAATCACCATTATAGTAGGCTTGGCTTCCCAGATTTGAGTATGCAAGCATTGATGCTTCGCTTCCTGGATCAGCTTCTGAAGCGCAGGCTATCCATTTCATGGAATTCTCGAAAGCTTCTAAGCAAGATTGTGGCACGCCAATATCGGTTTTATTTGACTTTGATTGAGCCAGCGCAAGGCTTGCACTTGTTATGGTTGCAAAAAAAGCTATCGCAAACGAGCAGCGTTTTAATATTGCAGCCATTCAAACTCTCCAATCTTCTTAGCGATTTCGATTACCATGATATCGATCAAATGCGACGATTTCAGGTGCATTGTCAGCATATGATAATCCAAACGGGCGAAATTGTGTTCATAGCTGCTATTCATTTACAATTTTATTGGCGACGTTCACAAAAAAATCAAATTTCACATGTCATAAGGCGGCATGTCTTTTTCTACACAAACATTACCGCAGTTTTTGCTATTTGCCGCTGGAACAGTTTTTGGTGGCCTGGTCGCTTTTTTCACTTGGGGAATGCTAACTCCGGGGGATCCGTCTGCGCGATTCTTGCCGTTTGATTTGCCCTATGAGGACAAGATATTGCACTTTGTCGCGTTTGGTATGATGGCAATCCCTGCAGGCGTTGTGTTGCCACGTCGATACCTTGGTTTCATATGTATGAGCCTAGTCGCGCTCGCGGCGGGGATGGAATTTGCTCAAGGTGCTGGCGGAGCTGGCCGCGAGGCTTCGATAAAAGACTTTATCGCAAGCGCAGCAGGTGCAGCAATGGCATGTTTGTTCGTTTTGTTTGCGCGTCGAGCTTATGGCAGGCGGCGAGATGGACAATTAGAAACAGTTTCATCTGCTGCTGAATAGCTATTCCTACACAACAGTAATAATTTTATATTCTTGTTTGTCCTGCTATCATGGTTAATATGGTCTGAGTATCGTAGAAACCGTTAGGTTGGTGGGACCATGACTGACGACAAGCAGACGCATGCTGGCTTAGTAAGCCTTGATCCTGAAAACGTAGATGTTGTGCTGATTGCGCCCTTTGAAGAGGCAGGGCGTCGAGAGTTCGATAAATTCCTAGATGAAGTGATTGGGCCCGCAGTCATAAGAGTGGAAGAGCGTACTAAAAGACAGGTGCACGCTGTTGTTCTCAATGATTTATTAGAAGACAGCGTCTTTGAGCACGATTACATATATCGCCTACTGCATTTGGCAGATATTGTATTAGCTGACTTGAGTGCTGTGAATGGTGCTTTAGACGCGCAAGTACTTTCAGCGTTTTCCATCCGTCAGTCTTTAACGTCTAAACCGGCTCTACCATTCACACGCGACGAAACGCCTATCGACTATCCTTTCAATGTGGGAGGAATGGTTCTCAATGTTGCGTCGGAGCATGGAAGAGATAGCGCGCAAGCATTATTTTACTCAGAAATATTGGCAGCGTTTGAGGGTAAGCCAACGCGCAAATATATCAGCCATGTGTTTTCCAGTTTAACTGCGCTCAGAACGGATTTACGAGGTTCGCCTAATAGCAAAGGTAGAAAGCCTGTTTACGAGGCGATTAACTATCAACCGCGTCATAACCGAAAAGACATTCAGTTGCCGCGTTTTGAAGTCGCTGTTGGCGATATGCGCGAAGTGAAACATGTGGATGTCTGGATCAATCCAGAAAACACTCACATGGAGATGGCGCGAGTGTTCGATACATCCATTTCTGGCATTATCCGGCATATGTCTTCGGGCTGGTCGCATGGCGGTAAACGTTCAGACGATTTTATCCGCCGTAAACTCGCAGAGGCGCTAAAGGGAGAAGAAATAGCGCCAGGTGGAGCTTTAATGACGGCTTGTAAAGGGCAATTAAAAGCCGAGCATTTTGTGAAGAAAGTCGTTCATGTCGCAGCTGTTTCAGCAAATGGTGATGAGCCTGGCTGCGGTTATATGGCGGTCAATGATGTGGGTATCTGTATCAAAAATGCTTTGGAAAAGGTTCAAGATTATAATCTCAGCTGGATGGGAAGTGGTCATAATAGGTTAGCGAGTGTTGTGACTCCCTTATTAGGTGTGGGTTCTAATCCAGAACTAGCTTATGAGAATGTATTCTCTTTGCTAACGCATGCGGCGCAATTCTTTGATACTAACCCAGACTCAATGATAGATCGCTTTGTCGTGTTGGCGTATTCGATGGAGGATCGTCGCCTAATCAACAAGGCGCTAAAACGCATTCCGCAGCTCAGCAATAAAATAGATGCTGTACCCAATATGACAAATCAAACGGATACAAATTCATCGGGAGAAAACTGATGAGTGTAGAGTTTGAAAAGAAATTGGAAACTTCAAAAGTAGACGCGATTACTTCCGTCAGCCCAAAGCAGCGAAAGAAAGTAGCGCGGGCACGACGAGCAGCAGCGATCGCTGAAAAGGATCTTGGGTTTGACCAAGAACGTTCGACATATTGGAGCCGCTGGCTAACAATCTGGAATGTCATCAGGCCCATATGGCCTTTGTTTGTTGCAAATTTATTCGTCTGTGCAGTGGCGTTCGGAACTGATCAGGGGCGTGAAGCCGCGAAATTTGCTATGACGTATTCAGGGCAGTTTGCGTTTTTGCGTCCAATTTCTACGGCTCTCGCACTGACTTGGTTTGCCATATCCATCCATGAAGTTTGCTTGCGAGCAATTACTAGGGACTACCCTTTTTCTTCCAGAGCGAACCCTTTATTGAAGCTGCGGTTTTCTATTTCCACTATTGCCGCGTTGATCACACCATTGGTGTTTTTCATATTTTACGTGAACACATTGGTTGATGTGGCAGGGCGTGACCCGTTGATAATGCAGGGGATACCATTTGACGGTTTTTTGTTTGCAGGAAAACACCTCAATATTGTGCTGATCACTTTGGTTATCGCTATTGCAGTGTCAGCGACCTATGACGGTTTCGGGCACTTTTTTCGTCACAAGATTATACATTTTTCTAGACCGATAGAACGATTTGCACTCAACCTGTTTCCTGTCTTGTTGTGCGTGTTTTTGGGCATGCTTTTATGGAATTATGTTCTTGCGCCAATCGTTTGGTTGCTAGTAGCGATCGTACAAGCTGGAGGAATGATCGAAGAAGCAGCGGGGCGTCAGGCCGCGCGAACCGGCACAATTCTAACCGGCTTATCTTTGATCGTTGCGGGTATTGTTATCAAGAGCGTGCACAAAGTTAGTGTGCGTAGGTATTATACGAATTTCCATCAATTTGTTGTGTTTCGCCAATGGCATAATTGGTTGATGTTCGGTTTGTTGTCAGCGTCTGTGTTGATGGCAGTATTGTTCTTAGTCTGGCCAGGCACGATGGCCGCAATGTTTGGGCCTGTGTTTACATTGCTTGCGAGTGTTGGACTTTTAGCAGGTATATTCACATTTTTGGCGGTTTTAGCGTCGCATTATCACGGTTTCCCAACGATTGTTGCAGTGGTTTTCTTAATGGGACTTGGTCCGATTCTGGGACCAGTGAAGTTCCACAATGTCGCTTTAACCGAGCCAAGTGCGTTACTCGTTAGTCAAACAGGTGAGGCCAAGCCAACCCATACTGATCTACCAAACATGGAAAACGCAGTTAGGCTTTGGCGTGAAAACCGTCCCAGCAATGCTCCTGCTGTTGTTGTGCTTGCAGAAGGCGGCGGTATTCGTGCAGCATTGCACACTGCAAGTCTTTTATCGTGTTTAGACGAGACATTGGGAGGAGAGCTTTACGATAATCTATTCTCTATGTCCGGTGTATCTGGTGGTGCAGTTGGTGTGAGCAGCTATCTAGCAGCGCGTGCAGATGGAATGGCACAGGAGGCACAATATGTGTCGCAAGAAGAATGGTATGAAAAACGCTGTGACTTTGACCTAGAAAAACGCCGTGGGGAATTTGCAGCAACCGAACATATGTCGGCGCGGAATTTGTCTGAATTCTTGCAGGCGGACTTTTTCTCACCAGCATTGGCTGGATTAGTGTTTAGAGACTTTCCGCAAGATATATCCATATTTTGTGTGATGTTTGATTGTGGAATTGCTGACCGAGCAAAATTGTTTGAGGACGCTTTTGTCTCCACATATCGGATGATGGGGGATAGGCGTGGCCGTGTGCAAACAGAGAAAGCATTAGCCCCGGGCTTTGATGGGGATTGGTTTGCAGCGCCGTTTTTAAATGTCGTTGAAGCGGCTAATTTCAATGCAAAAGTATATGATGGTGGTCCGATTGTATTGCTCAATTCATTTGATGCTAAATCGGGGCGACCAGCAGTTGTTTCCAATGTTTCTTTAAAACAGGCATCGAGGACTGGAGAATCTGGCACGAGTGGCAGTGTCTACGGAATGACAAACCTCCTAGAGAAAATGTGTGATGGAGAAAGTATTTCGCTGGCGAGCGCAGCGCATTTATCTGCGAGGTTTCCACTTGTAAGCCCCCCTGGGCGAATTGAACTTGATGGATGTGAAGAGCGTGCTCGCAAACTTGAAGAAACCTCGAATGAGGAAGCGGGAATTGGGCTTTATGTAGACGGTGGCTATTTTGATAACTCTGGTGCCGCATCTTCATTGGCGGCGTTGAAGATTTTGAGAGAGCAAGATCAAATTGAATGCCGCGCTTATATTCAAGCATTGAGAGACGGTTTTACATCGGAGGTGCGTAATTGTATGCGCCCTGTCATAATTCTTCATGTTGTGCATCGCGGGCATGCGGGAGAAGCTAGGGATACACGACTAAGCCCGTTTTATGAGTTCGCGACGCCTGCAGAAGCAGTAATGGCTGCCCGTGGTGTTCACGGAGATGTACCTATTCAACGGTTGTGTGAAGGTGGTGCGGGACGAGTAAATGCACCTGAGGGGTGTCGTCACCTCAATGGGTGGTTGGCTGACGCTGAGCTGGATGTCAGTGAAGAAGAATATGAAAAAACTCTGATCTATGATCCCAAAATTGCGCTTGAGAACTGGGTGGATATTGATCAAAATTCGGGCACGCCTCGTTTGATTTGGCTGCGTTCTCCTTTGCAGTTTGCTGCTGATGTGGATGACATTGGAGTGCGTTTGCCATTGGGGTGGTTGTTGGGTGAAACAGGGCCGACCATCCTCAAACGCGTAGATGCACATGTTGAACGGATGCGTTCTAGTTTGGATTGCTATGTACGTGATGATTATTCACCTGACACTTTATTAACCTGCCAAAACATGGTGTTGCAGTAGAAGGCCGGGTGATCAGACGGAATTGTAAACTAGTTGACGGTTTTACTTTTTGGCCTGCAGTATACTGCCCAAAACATAAGAGGGCAGGAAAATGAGCACAGAAAAACAATTTAAGTCATTTGAAGAATTCTACCCATTTTATTTGGGTGAACATTCCGATCCTAAATGCAGAGCATTCCACTATGTTGGGACTGTGCTGTCGCTCATTGTTTTGGGCCTAGCGATTGCCGTACACCCAGCTTGGATCATAGCAGCTCCTTTTGCTGGATACAGTTTTGCGTGGTTTTCTCATTTTACTATTGAGAAGAATAAGCCTGCTACTTTTACATATCCATTGTGGTCTCTAATGGGAGACTATAAAATGTTCTTTAGCTGGTTGTCGGGGCAATTGCCGGCTCAATTGGAAGCGGCAGGCGTGGCCTCAAACTCAGTGAAGTCCCCAGCGGTAGAGTAAACTGCAAAATCAGATTTTGTTGTTGGTTGATTGCTCGCATTTTAAAATATATGCAATTTTCTACTATTCGTAAGTTTGTAGTGATATGTATTTGCTGCAATTGATGCGATTTAAGGGTAGGTAATGCATTTCAATCCTTCTGACATAATTGGTTCGACAGGCGTCGCACTTCTGCTGCTGGCATTTGCGCTAAATCTGGCTGGAAAGCTGGATCAAAAAGGAATTGTGTATTCTGGAATGAACTTTATTGGTGCCGGGTTAGCTGCCTTGGCATCATGGATGATCAACTACATTCCATTTGTTGTTCTTGAGGGGACTTGGTGCTTGGTATCTTTGCTAGCGCTATTGCGGGCTGGTATTCAGCAGAGGCATTCGGACAGTGACTGATGCCAAGTACAACATATGTATTGTTCAAAATGAAGTACATGAGAACGCAGGCAAAATTCTCATTTGGTTGGAAGAACGAGAACTTTCACATGTTGTCATAACGCCGGATACTTTTAAAAACGGAGATAATGTTCCGGAATTTGAATTGCTTATTATTTTGGGTGGGGCGGTCAATGTACACGAGCGAGAACTTCATCCTTGGCTTTTGCGAGAAATAGCTTTCATCCAAAAATGTTGTGCAGCTCAGATACCCGTGCTTGGCATCTGCCTTGGTAGTCAATTGCTGGCCCATGCCCTTGGTGCCAAAGTTTTTAAGCTGTCAAAAGAAGAAATTGGTTGGCACGGTATTCAGTTTGATCTTCAAAGAATGATTGAAGCTGAATTGCCTGAAAATATGCCACTGCCTGAGACGGTTATGGAATGGCATAGCTACAATTTCGAAATTCCGAGCGAAGCGTTAAGATTGGCCTCCACAACGATGTGTCAGAATCAGGCATTCATAGCTGAAAAGCGATTTGTGGGACTTCAGTTTCATCCCGAATGGACAAGAGAAATTGTGGAGCAGGTCCACAAAAAAGAAGGTTTGGATGCGAGCGATGAAACCATTCAATCGATCGAATTTATTCTGAGTGGTGATTTTGAAAAATCGGACGCTTTTTTATGGTCTTTATTGGATCATTTGTATTCATTAAAAATGGAAATGAAATCATGAAGGTAGCGAGTTATTCTGTAGCGGTTCTGCTATCAACGAGCGTATTGCTTAGTGCCTGTGGCGAGAATGATGGGGCCGTCAGCGCTGTTGAGTCTTCGCAATCTCAAACTGCAGCGGTTCAACAACATGTAGACCACACTCAGCATAGCCGCATGGGCAGCCATGGCATGGCTGTGATTGGTCTGGAAAACTTGTTGGTCTATCATATGGCGTTATATGGACAGCCACATGATCGTCAGATTTTGACACCTGCAGTATTTGCCAATCACGATGACAAAGCGCGATTTCAAGAATGGCGTCAGAGTTATGATGGCATGGTAACCATCTTGCCGGAAAATTTTGATTTAGATCGCCTCGAACTTGCAGCTAAAAATCCCATTACGGAGTTTAAAGCTGATATCTATAAAGGGCACTTTGAGCGTGGTGGTGAAAGGGTGTTTGAGAATATTGAGTTTAAATTGTCTACGCCTGTCCTTCATCTTCCTGTTTCGGAAAATGCGTCACCAGAAATCAGCTATACTTTAGTGAAGCATCTTAGCGATGCTTATTTGGTTCGTGATATTGGGCCTCGTCCGGGTAAAGACTACATTGTTCAAATTTTGGAAGATGCCAATGTCGAGGCCGGTGCCCGATTTAAATTCAACGAGGAGGCAGGAGAATTTATCTCAGCCGAGAATGTTGTGATCCCAGTTGAAAAAGCACAAACAGCCTATTTAGAAACGTCTGATTTTCAATAGAGTTGAAGCATTGCTAACTGGCGGATTAACTTCGCCAGCTTAGCGTGCGCGGTTGGATTGGGTTTTCAAATTCGCGGTTTTCTGTGCGCGTAGCAACCCATTCACGTTTGAGTTGCTGATACCATTTGGCCTGCACATCAATATCATCAATCCATAACATGTTCTTTTGATATTTCATGCCGCGATTTTGTAGATCCACCATTTCTTTGTCTTGGAGCAGGAATGTAGTTCCCATGCGCTTTAAAAGAGGTGTTGCTAGCTTTAGGAGTGGTGCGTTTTCGATCCAAGTGATTTGAACGACTTTTGTTAGCTTTTCTTGTTGAGGCAAAAGGCAGGTGAGTGTGAAAAAGCGTGATTTTTCGTTTTCAACAACTTCCCAACGCATGCCCGGTAATTGAAACACTATTTCGGTGGTAACTGCATCACCGAAGACCATATTGTAAAGTTTAGAATTTCCCGATGGTGTGTGGCGTGCGATTGCCCAACCGCGTGTACGAGGTTCAAAAGGTTTTTTCTTGATTTTAAAACCCGCAGATGGAGGTCTCCACCACCATTGATTATGTACAAATGGCACGTGGGCAGGATCCATCAATCCCACAACGGCATCATCCATATGGGCATTAAAATCTTCTGAGATCACGAATGTTGGCTGTGCTGGCAGTTTGCCAAAATCTGGCGGCTCGACAACTGGCTCACCGTCAAAACGCGGATTGTGAGAAACATAAACATATACGACGCCATTGGCTTCATGCAGTGGATATTTGCGTACTTTTACCCGAGATGGATCAGTTGTATCCTCAGGGGTGAGAGAGGGCATGTGTTTGCACACCCCATCAGCAGTTCCAAAGCGCCAGCCATGATATGGGCATTCAATTGTGGGCGAGCCATCTGTTTCTAATTGCCGGCCGGAGGATAGAGGTACAAGTCTATGTGGACAGATGTCTCTAAGAGCGAATGGCTTCCCATCACCTGAGCGACCCAATAGTATTGGCTGACCCAATATCTCGCGGTGGATATGTTTTCCTGCGACGAGTTCTTTTGAGGTTGCAGCAAAATACCAACAATCCGTAAGCCAGCCCTCTTCGGTAATACCGAGTTTTTTCTTAGGTGGAGTTTGGGTGATGTTGGAACTGTCTGCGGGCATGCTTGCGCTCATACTTTATACGCTAGATGAAATTGTGGCCCATCAATGCGCTTTTGTGGCGTACAAGGCAAGCATGCACTTGCAAAAGAGGCTAATTCGTCGCTGCTATTAGGCCTTCATTCTCTATGCCCTGCATAATAGGAGTGAGTTCACCTTTAGTGGATAACTGCTCCAGTGAATGTAGTAGTCCGCTATAGGCGTTATTCATTAAGACTGGTCCCATACTTACTCGGGTGACGCCGATGTCTTTTAGAGTTTGCATATTTACGAAATCTGTCACCGGCCCGAGCAATACATTGAGGGGCCTATCTACTTCAGACAAAACTGTTTTGATATCATCCAGAGTTCTCAGAGCTGGTGCGTAGAGTACATGTGCACCAGCTTCTTGATAGGCTTGTAGCCTTAAAATCGTATCTTTCAGATCTGGAATCCCTGTAAAGAAATTTTCTGCTCGTGCTGTAAGCATAAATGGAAAATCAAGAGAGTTGGCAGCCTCAACAGCGGCGGCAACGCGCTCTTTTGCAAATGTGATATCATATTGGGGAGCATCGGAATTGCGGGTGAAGTCTTCTATGGAGCCGCCAACTAGGCCAGCCTGAGCGCCAAGCTTGATTGTTTGAGCACAAACTTCAGGAGAGTCTCCGAAACCGTTTTCAAGGTCTGCCGTAAGAGGTAAGTCAGAATTCTGAGTAATCGATTGGATATGAACAAGCAGTTCGTCGCGAGATAATTGATAGTCTTTTTTACCCAGCGTCATAGCAAAGCCGGCACTTGTGGTGGCTAGCGCATTGAAGCCCTTGCTCGACATAAGTTTAGCTGAACCAACATCCCAAGGATTTGGTAATATAAAGAAATTTCCGTTCTCGTGAAGAGATTGAAATTTTTTTGCTTTTTCGTGTTGTGAGATCATAAATCCCCTCCGTAATTTCTCAGGGAGGGGATAGCAATTCATTGCCGTTTGATCTGGCGATAATCGGCTATTTACATTCGGCTTTACTTCAGGCCGTCTAGTGTTTTCATGCCTGTTTTAGGGGCGTTTACCAGAACAGCCATATTGCCGGGTAAGTGTTGATTATCTAGCATTTTTTCGTGTGCTGCTGGAATTTCATCCCAAGGGAAGACTTCAGACATGCAGGGGTCAATGCGTTCCTGGCACACCAACTCATTGGCGGCGGCTGCTTGTTTTAGGTTGGCAAAGTGAGAACCTTGAACACGCTTTTGGCGCATCCATAAGAAACGTGCATCCATTGTCAGGTTGAAGCCCGAAGTACCCGCACAAATAACGACCATTCCACCGCGCTTCACTAGGAATACGGAAACGGGCATTGTTGCTTCACCAGGGTGCTCAAAAACCATATCAAGGTCTTTTCCGCCGGTGATTTCACGAATGGCTTTACCAAATTTGCGGCATTCCTTCATGTAAGCATCAAACTCAGGACCATTAACAGTAGGCAATTGTCCCCAACAGTTAAAGTCTTTGCGGTTCAAAACTGCCATCGCGCCTTGATCAAGGACAAATTGCTTTTTGTCTTCTGAAGACACCACCCCAATTGCGTTCGCACCTGCAATTTTAGCAAGTTGGATGGCATATGATCCAAGACCACCAGATGCACCCCAAACTAGGATGTTTTGACCAGGTTTTATTTCATGTGGTGCGTGCCCAAATAACATGCGGTAGGCGGTCGCCAATGTCAGCGTGTAACAAGCAGACTCTTCCCACGAAAGGTGTTTAGGGCGAACCATAAGCTGTCTATCTTGTACGCGGCAGAATTGAGCAAATGACCCATCTGGTGTCTCATATCCCCAAATACGCTGGGATGATGAATACATAGGATCACCACCATTACATTCTTCATCATCTCCGTCGTCTTGGTTACAGTGGATTACAACTTCATCACCTGGTTTCCAGCGTTTTACGCTTTTACCAACAGCCCAAACGATACCAGACGCATCGGAACCGGCGATGTGGTAGGGTTCTTTGTGTACATCAAACGGTGAAATCGGTTCACCCAATCCTGCCCAAACACCATTATAGTTCACACCGGCAGCCATTACATAAACAAGCACATCGTTTTCACCTAATTCAGGCGTGTCAACGACTTCCAGCTGCATGGATTCATTTGGCCGACCGTGGCGTTCCCGGCGAATGGCCCAAGCATGCATTTGCTTTGGCACGTGATAGTTTTGCGGCAATTCACCTAAATCATAAAGATCTTTCTTTGGTGTATCTAACATGAGCTGTGTCCTCGGGCTTCAGCTGCAATTATTGGTTAGTTTATTGGAGCAACTGATCTGGTTTTCTGTTCTGATCTCAAAATACTGCATTGCAGCAAATTTGACAAGTGATTTTTGTGCGTCGCAATAAGGTAGTCTGTTGTTACGAATATTATTCGGGTTTTATTTGAAGTCAGAGAGGAAGTAGGCAATATAGAATAGTGTAACTGGAAGGAATGTTTCATGGTCATGCTCAAACGCTTCAATAAACTTGCTGCTATGGTTCTGTGTGCTGCGGGGATTAGTGGAATGGCGGATGCTCAGGAAATGTCTGATCCGGCAAAAGATGCGAGTGTTCAGGATGTTTTGGCTTGTAGGGCTCTGGCCAGTAATTCAGAGCGGTTAGCGTGTTTGGACCAAGCCATGCCGGCTTTGGAAGCGGCGTTCCCAGTTGAGAAACTTAGTGCTCAAGAGCAATTGGAAATAACTGTTCGTCAGAATGAGCAAACGCAGAAAGCTGCGGAAAAGGTTTTTGGGCAATCGATTGATCAACAGGCTAGAGTTCAAACAAAAAGTGCTTCAAAGGGGCAAGCAGTTTCGAACATTGAGAGAAAGAAAGAGCTGAAACAAATTGCTTCGCAGATTGTTAGAATCGAATTGACACCACTCAAAAAGGCGATTGTGTATTTGGAAAATGGGCAAGTGTGGAAGCAGCTAGAAGCTGATGATTATATAGTAAGGGTTAAGTCTTCTCTAGGAAAAGAAGCAGTCATTAAGAAGAAATTGTTGGGTGGATATACCTTAAGAATTGGAAATAAGCGTGCTTTTAGAGTACAACGATTGAAGTAAGGAATAGAGGAAGCCTAGGTTGGTTTTCTTAATCTGTAGGTTGTTCGTTCTTCAAATTGGTTAGTTTTACAGCCAAAATACTGGCAGCGAGTAAAAAAGTGATCGAGTTGGCGATTATTAGTGACCAGCTCGATAAAAGAATTCCATAGATAAACCAGAATGCTACGCCTATCGTAAATAGCGAATACATGGTGAGTGAAATACCGTCGGTATTCTTTGTTCTTAACGTCATGAGGGCTTGCGGCAAAAAAGAACCTGTTGTCAGTATCGCTGCTAAAAATCCCAGATATTCGATGCTTTGCATAAACTGAAATCCAAATGTTTGTATGAATTGATCGATGATACCGTTATCATAAATTGTTGTGAGTGTAATCCTTCTATTGAAGTTTCATGCTGAAAGTTCTGTATTTCAGATGATTGAAAAATTCTTCAATGGCATAGCTCTTCAAAAGTATTGATTTTGGGGACTTGTTGCGATGGCTAAATTCTGGCATGCTGCGCCGCAACATGGGAGAAATTTAGAATGGGTAACAAAGCCTATCAGCACGCAGCAGACAGACCGTGGATCTTCCGCACTTATTCGGGACACTCAACGGCAGAAAAATCTAATGCCCTGTATCGGAGCAATCTGGCAAAGGGACAAACGGGGCTTTCTATTGCTTTTGATTTGCCAACACAGACGGCTTATGATTCTGACCACATCCTCGCAAAAGGTGAGGTAGGGAAGGTTGGAGTTCCAGTCGGTCACCTCGGTGATATGCGGACATTGTTTGACGGCATTGAAGTTGCTCAAATGAACACTTCTATGACGATAAATGCACCGGCAAGCTATATGTTGGCACTATATGTGGCACTTGCAGATGAGCAGGGCGCAGATCGTAATGTGTTGATGGGTACTACCCAAAACGACATCATTAAAGAGTACTTATCGCGTGGGACATATGTATTCCCGCCCGGGCCCTCAATGCGTCTGATCTCTGATATGGTGTCTTGGTGTTATACTGAAACACCCAAATGGAATCCGTTGAATGTATGTTCCTATCATTTGCAAGAGGCCGGTGCGACACCAGAGCAAGAGCTTGCTTATGCATTGGCAACAGCTTGTGCCGTTCTGGATGCAGTGAAGGCTGGAGGGCAGGTTCCGGAGGAAGATTTTGAAACTGTCTTTGCACGTATTTCATTTTTCGTAAATGCAGGCGTTCGTTTCGTGACGGAACTATGTAAAATGCGCGCATTCGTTGATCTGTGGGAAGAGATTGGTCGCGAACGTTACGGCGTAAAATCTGAAAAGGCATTGCGCTTCAGGTATGGGGTGCAGGTTAATTCCCTGGGATTAACTGAACAGCAACCCGAGAATAATGTGTATCGTATTTTGTTGGAAGCAATGGCTGTGACGCTTTCCAAGCGTGCACGTTGTCGAGCTCTTCAATTACCGGCATGGAATGAGGCGTTGGGACTACCGCGCCCTTGGGATCAGCAATGGTCATTGCGCATGCAACAAATCATGGCGTTTGAAACAGACCTTCTAGAATATGAAGACCTGTTTGATGGCTCACATGTGGTTGAAGCCAAGACAGATGAACTCAAAGAGGGCGCGCGCGCTCAATTAGACGAAATTGATGAAATGGGCGGTGCTGTAAATTCTGTTGAATTCATGAAGGAGCAGCTTGTTGCATCGCAAAAAGAGCGTGTTATGGGCATTGAAGGCGGTGATCAAAAGGTTATCGGTGTGAATGCTTTTACTGCTACAGAGCCAAGCCCTTTAGCGACTGGCGATGACGCCATTATGACTGTGGACCCAGCAGAAGAGTATGCCCAGATTGAGCGTCTCAGGCAGTGGCGAAAAGATCGTGATAGTCTTGCATGTGGTCGCGCGATTGCAGCTTTGAAAGAAGCAGCCTCCGAAGGGCAAAACATTATGCCCAAAACGATTGAGGCGGTTAAAGCTGGCGTCACCATTGGTGAATGGGGTGAGACGCTACGTGAGGTGTTTGGAGAATATCGTGGACCGACTGGAGTTTCGGTTGTGATAGCCACCGATGGTGATGAAGATATTGAAAAAGTAAAAGCAGATGTTGAGAAGGTGTCAGAACTGCTTGGACGAACTTTAACATATGTACTTGGTAAGCCGGGACTGGATGGTCACTCCAATGGTGCCGAACAAATTGCAACGCGTGGCCGCGCATGCGGAATGAAAGTGATTTATGAAGGAATTCGTTTCACACCGGAAGAAATAGTCCAGCAGGCAATTGATAATGACGCTCACATCGTTGGCTTGTCAGTATTGTCTGGGTCTCATTTGGATTTAGCGCGTGAGACAGCTCGTGTTATGCGTGAAAAAGGATTGGATAACATTCCTCTTGTGGTTGGCGGTATTATTCCAAATGAAGATGCGATGGCGCTCAAGCAAATGGGTATCAAACGTGTCTATACACCTAAGGATTTTCAAATTACCGATCTGATGGGTGATATAGTGGAACTAGTTTCAGATGCACATTTGAAAAAATAGAAATGCTATTTTCCTTTCCCAGCTAACCATACGCCGAATAGAATTAGTGCGGCTCCAGCCATTTGGATCAGCGCTAATTCTTCGCCAAATAACGGCCAAGCAATCAATCCAGCTATGACAGGTTGAATGAGTAATATCACGCCTCCAATAGACGGTGTTGTTAAACCCACTCCATAAACCAATAAACCTTGTCCCAGGGCTTGTGCAAAAAATGCTAAAAACAGAGGGGCAGCGAAGTCTGAATAGTGGTGAGGAAAGATTTCTTCACCTAATATCAAAGCAAATATAAGCCCCACTGGTATTGCTGAAATTGTTATCCAAAATATCGCTTGGAATCCTGAAACACTTGAGCGAGCTATCGTTGCAAAAAGCAAGTAGCCAGTGATGCAAGCCGCTGCGATCAAGGCTAAACTATCGCCAGTTAGATCGGATGCGCTGTCTTCGGATGCGCCAAATGCCATGGCCGCAGCGCCAGCTGTTGCTAATAAAGCGGCCACTGGCCAGCTGATTGAAGGGCGCTGCTTTAGGACTAGCCACGCCGCTAAACCTACTGCGACAGACCCGAGGTTAACGAAAAAAGTAGCATTGGCGACTGAAGTTCTAACGAGTGCTAAATGCCAAAAACACATGTCCAGACTGAAAAACACACCAGCAGCGATGAGGGCTTTATTGGGGCGACCAATGGGTTGTTTGAAGATGAACGCAGCAACCACTAATACAGGAACTGCAAATACAAATCTCCATACAGCAGTTATCGTTGGTTCCATTGTTGAGAAACGCAAACCAATAGGAGCAAGTCCAATACATACGGCTGCTAGAACCAGTATTAGCGGACCTTTCAAATTTGCAGGAACTATTGCTCCCAGTTGGAGGGGGGCAATTTGATTATTGTTATTGGTCATGAAATGCAGACTCACGAATGCAGAAGAGAAATGCTTTCTTGTAAGTCTAATTCATACTTTCCATCATCTGGCAATATTTGTATTCAAGGCTGCAAGTAAATTTCAGAGTAATATGTTTTTAAACAGTGATTTATTTCGTTTTTTGTTGTGTAAGGTGCAAATTTTATTTCAGTTTATTTTGATGTTTTATCTTGATTGTCACTGGAGTGTCGTGAAGTATCGATTACAACTTAAATGACAGAGTATTCAATCGGTATTCTGTGACAGGTTTCCGGCTGCTAGCCGCAAACGCGGCATAGCGGCCTCTGCGAAGGGAGGATCGTCGTGGCTGAATTGTTATCCAAGCAGATTGCGTCTTCGCCGGCGCTCGTCTTGAACGCGGATTTTAGGCCATTGTCTTATTTTCCGCTTTCCCTATGGCCTTGGCAAGAAGCTGTGAAATCCGTCTTTCTCGGAAAAGTTGATGTGATCGCGGAATATGATTTTGTAGTGCATTCACCATCTTTTGAAATGCGTCTGCCTTCTGTTATTGCGTTACGAGAATTCGTTAAACAGAATCGTGCGCCCGCATTCACGCGTTTCAATTTATTCCTCCGAGACGGGTTTAAATGCGTGTATTGTGGATCCCCTGATGATTTGACTTTCGATCATGTCATCCCGCGGCACAGGGGAGGGAAAACAAATTGGGAAAATATTGTGACGGCTTGTAGCCCTTGTAATTTGAAAAAGGGAGGGCGCATGCCAGTGGATGCTGGAATGGTTGTAGAGCCAGCGCCTTCATGTCCTGATACATATCATTTACAGAATATGGGTCGCAAATTCCCCCCTAATCACTTGCATTCAACGTGGTTGGATTATCTATATTGGGACATCGAATTGCAAAAAGATCCCAACAATATGGCCAATGAAAAGCCAGAGATTTAAGCTAGGTCCATTGATTCAGATTGGCTTCCTGCAGCAGAGCTGAAAGAAACCAAAGTTCAATAGTTCTTTCTTAACTAAAAGGCATTTGAATGCCCCTACATTTTTTGAGGGGAATTCAAATGTTAAAATTGCGTAGAACTCGCAACGCTGAGAACATTGCTGCTTTTCGAGGAGAAGCTCACGCAAATGACAGAGAAATTGAGAGTTTGGTGCCGATTTTAGAGAAGGTGTGTCGTGAGATCCAATTGGGCAAGCAGCCGGATTTTGCCATTCTTCCACATAATATTTCCCAGCCTCTTCAGAAATTGTTTGATTCTATTCAGCAACGAAATGTTGAAGACCTAGAATGTACTGTGGATTATTCGGTTCAGGCGAGCGAATCCATGGCTGCCGTTGCGCGAAGCATCGGTGAGGTGAGAGCTGCAAGAGAGCAAACGCAAATTATCGCGGCTGCCGTTGAGGAGTTAGATGTATCGACGGGCCAGATTTCTGAAACAGCTACTAAAGCTGCAAATGATGTAAATTCGTCTTCAGAATTGATGAATGAGTGCCGTCAAAAAGTTCAAATGACGTCAGATGCCATGGAACGTATTGGTCATTCCATGACGAGCACGGAAAGCGAAACATCATCAGTGACCAGCGCAGTTGAAAAGATAACTGCATTTATTGGCACAATAGACGGGATTGCTCAGCAAACAAACTTGCTAGCATTGAATGCCACAATTGAAGCTGCAAGAGCTGGTGAAGCTGGTAAAGGCTTCGCAGTTGTGGCTGAGGAAGTTAAGACGCTATCTGGTGAAACTCAAAAGGCAACTGAACAAATAGGAGCGTTAATTGATGAATTGCGCTCGGTGTCTGGAAATTTGACTCAGTGCGTTGAAGAAGCATTGGCTTCTGTCTCTGCAGCGAAAGAGTTAACTGTTGCGACAGAAGAACTCTCTTCGCAGGCAAGTGAATTGGCGAGCGGAACGTCTAACAATATGTCGGAAATTGAACATGTATTGAAAGAGCAATCCAAGGCAACATCTGAAATATCCCAAGGCGTATCACATATTGCTCATGTCTGTGAAAAAGCAACTTCCTTTGGAGATAATGTCATTGATTCAGTTGTGAAATCTGAGAAAAACATCAATAGGCAGTTTGCTCAGTTGGATAAACTTGAAATACCAAATTATGTCCTGCACCGTGCAAAATCTGACCACTTCTTGTGGAAAAAGAACCTATCTGAAATGTTGGTTGGATTGAACAATCTTACTGCGGCTGAATTGTCAGATCATCATTCCTGCCGACTAGGGAAGTGGTATGATAAAGTTTCTGATGTTTCAATTTCTCAACATCCATCCTTCATTGAAATTCAAAAGCCGCATTCCGATGTTCATAATTATGGAAAAAAGGCTGCCTCACTATTCGCGCGAGGTGATCGCGATGGGGCGGTTAATGCTGTTGAAGACATGGAGAAAGCTTCTATCGAAGTTGTGCGTTTGTTGGATGTTATGATTAGCCGTCCCAAATAGAAGGTTTACTGTTTTATCCATGTTGCAGGCTGCGATAGAATAAGGTTTTGAACGCTACATGAAGAGCTTCATCCCAGCGCGAAACGAAGCTCTTGGAGTAGGGGGGATGGATTTTTATTCTATTTTATTATCTTCAACCAACTTGGATATACGTGCTTCAATTCTCTTTAGCTTCCTTGCATCATTAGTTGTTGTCTTGAGGATGTCTAAATAGTGGGTCTGAGCAATATTTAGAGCGGAAGATGATGGTGCCTCTATGTGGGGCACCACTCCTTTGCCTTCAAAATTGCTGTTTGTAGAGGTATAGACCGGGCGTCGGGTTGGTATAAAGGCGCTAAAATGTTGGGTTATTTGTATATCGCTGCCCGCATTGGCAGCTCCAATGCTTTTCGTGCCAACAATGGTCGCACGGTCTATATGTTTCATCATGTACGATAAAGATTCTCCTGCGGAGAATGTGTTCTCATCGATCAGAATATAGACTGGTCGGTCAGTACCATATCTAGGGCCATTGAGTTGGCTATCACTCCAGCGCTCTTCTATTTCGCCAGTTTTGCGGGAATGCATGTCCAGTAAATGTGTCTTTTCCTTCAGAAAATAGCTAGCGATTAGTTGATCAGTATATTCATACCCACCAAAATTGCCGCGAAGATCGAGAATAAAGCTGTCTGTATCTTTAAGGAACTCAAAGGAAGCGGCGAGTTTCGCTTTTGCCTGCTCGACAGGCGCAAACGCGGATAGCTTTAAATAGCCTACATTGAAAGGTAGCCGTTCAACTTTTTCAAACCCTAGATTTCTCGATTTCCAAAACTTCATTTCCATCGAGTCTTCAAAATCTCTGGAGACCTGTTCACTATCTGGAATATCTAAAGCGATAGGAGAGTATTGAATTCTGATGTGTTGGTCGCCGGATACCTGTTGGAGCTCTTTTGTCAAAAATTCAGCAAACGTTTCTGGATCTTCTTTCATTTGAATCTGTTGATTGTTGTCGATTTTATCCAGATGATCGAGCATCATTGTCGCTTTTTCTACATCTACGTATGAAGTTGAAATAGCTTCTTTTAAGCCATCAACTACTGTGAGCGGCATATGTTCATGGAGTTGTTTTGGAGGAAGCTGGGCTGATGCGGTGGAAAATGAACACCCGCAAAGATAAAAAGCTGAAATTGCGCTTAGAAATAAAGTCGGTGTTTTCTGCATTGGGCTATTGCTCCGTTTGATCTTCGAGTTTTGAATTTTGTTGGGCTTCTTGAATGCGTGCAGCAAAATCCTTTTGAGCGAGTGCTTGAGTGACCTGATTGAGAATTTCTGAAAACGAATACCCTAAGTCATTGTCCAAGCTTGCTGCCGCTTGCTGAGTAAAGGTCCAATGGTTTTGAAGTTGAGGGGTGATGCTTTTGGCGTAATCGGTCATGCCGATCAGGCGCTCACGTCCGTCTTTTTCGCTTTTTGTGATCGAAATGAGATTTGCTTTAGCCATTAATTTGACAGTTTGTGTAGCTGCGGGTTGCGTTATTTTCGCATGGGTAGCGATTTCGCTAATTGTGCATGTTTTCAATTGAATGAGAGCTTTCATGACGGGCGTATATCTGGGGCGGTAGTCTAGGCCGCTCTTTTCATATGAATCTGCTACAGCTCCGTCCAACAGCTCTATGATATGCCGGAGTTGAGTACCGAGTTTGGATTTCATTGCATAAGCCCTTATGTATTTCGATGTGTTGAGGTAACAAAAAATACATAAGCGGTAAAGTATATTTGGAGAAAATATTTTCAATATGATAAAATGCATTGATTTTATTATGTAAAATATTTATCTTGGACGTTCGGGTGTATGAGGCGAAGTACGCAGTTCGCACTGTTGCGGTTAGAAAATCGACCTTATAAAAATCTTGAATGTTATTTCTTGCCGGCGTTTGGATGATCTAAATGGTCGACATCAACCAGATCCCATTCCAGTCCTTTTTGGCGGAATAATCGTTTATTCTGTTTGGGGTAATCAACAACATCATGGTCTAGGCGTTGGCCGACAACTATTGCTTTGAGGATGGTTTCCCCAGTATTAATTATCGTATGGGATGCACCACCGGCGCGATATCCGATAAAATCACCAGCTGAAACAGTGTGCGATTCATCGTCGATGATAGCGGTAGCTGTTCCTTCCAATATATAAACACATTCATCTTCATGGTGATGCATGTGTTGTTCTGTTGTTTCGTCCCCTGGAGCAACTTCTATAAGATGAAATCCAAACCCTTGAAGGCTAGTAAGATCGCCAAGAGATTTATTTAATCGCTTCGCATTGTCATTGAGAAAATGAGTTTTTTCAGAACCTTCGAATGCATCAATTTCAGATTTTGTCAGGATGTATTTGCTCATCAATAAAACCTCCCATTCTATTTTTGCTTGTTAAGAGATTAAAGCATCAACATTTACGAGTCGTGTAAATATAAATATTTGTGATGTTTGATATGCTTAAATATCACTATTATTTATTTTGGAATCATTCTAAACTGAGCTCATCGCTGGCTGAAGAGTAAGTTCGAAAGCAGGTTATGTTCAATATGATGCATAGCGTTTAGAAATTGCTCAAGGCTCCAGCAAAAACACTGCAATTAATAACGAGGCAATCATGACTAAATTTACAGTAGGAAAATGTCCGGTAATGCATGGTGGTAACACCAAAATGGAAAAACCAGTCACCCAATGGTGGCCCAATGCACTAAACCTCGACATTCTTCACCAACATGGTGTGCGTACAAACCCAATGGATCAGAACTTTGACTACCGTGAAGCGGTAAAGGGGTTGGATTTTGACGCGGTCAAAAAAGATCTAACGGCTTTGATGACAGACAGCCAGCCATGGTGGCCTGCTGACTGGGGCCATTATGGTGGCTTGATGATCCGCATGGCTTGGCACTCAGCTGGGACATATAGAAATGCCGATGGACGTGGTGGTGCCTCTACAGGTAATCAACGCTTCGCGCCTTTAAATTCTTGGCCTGATAATGTCAGTCTTGATAAAGCTCGCCGCCTTTTATGGCCGATTAAAAAGAAATATGGGAACGCATTAAGCTGGGCAGATTTGATGATCTTGGCTGGTAATGTTGCGTATGAATCCATGGGTCTTAAAACATTTGGTTTTGGCTATGGGCGCGAAGACATTTGGGCACCAGAAACAGACACATATTGGGGAGCTGAAAAAGAATGGCTGGCCCCAAGCGACGAGCGCTATGAGAGTGTGGAAGATGCCCAAAGTATTGAAAATCCTCTCGCCGCTGTTCAAATGGGTCTTATCTATGTGAACCCGGAAGGTGTGAACGGAAACTCCGACCCGGCCACAACTGCATTGCACATGCGCGAAACATTTGCGCGTATGGCGATGAATGATGAAGAGACTGTAGCGCTTACAGCTGGTGGTCACTCTGTTGGTAAGGCGCACGGGAATGGCGATGCTGGCGCACTTGGCGTTGAGCCAGAAGCTGCTGGTGTTGAAGCGCAAGGTTTTGGTTGGGATAACCCAAACGCAACTGGGCGTGCATCTGATACTGTATCATCAGGAATTGAAGGGGCTTGGACAACTGAGCCAACGAAATTTGACATGGGCTTTTTCAAGCTATTGTTTGGATATGAGTGGGAGCTAACAAAATCTCCTGCTGGTGCCACACAATGGAAGCCAATCGACATCAAAGAAGAAGACATGCCGGTGGATGCAACAGACCCTTCTGTGCGCCGCATGCCTGTGATGACTGATGCTGACATGGCGTTGAAAATTGATCCAGCTTACCGGGCGATCAGTGAGAAATTCATCGCAGATGAAGCGTATTTCAGAGACACATTCGCCCGCGCTTGGTTTAAACTAACTCACCGCGATATGGGGCCAAAAGCTTGCTATATCGGGCCGGAAGTGCCGGAAGAAAACTTGATCTGGCAAGATCCAATTGAAGCTGGGAAATCTGACTATGATGTTGCCGCGGTTAAAGCTCTAATTGGAAGCACGGACTTAAGCGTTGCTGACATGGTTGCGACAGCTTGGAATAGCGCAAGAACTTATCGCGGATCTGATAAACGAGGCGGTGCTAATGGTGCGCGTATTCGTTTGGCCCCGCAAAAAAATTGGGAAGGTAATGAGCCTGCCCGCCTTGTAAAAGTGCTATCCGAACTTGAGCCAATCGCAGATCAAACAGGTGTTTCAATTGCTGATGTGATTGTGCTTGCTGGTAATGTTGGTGTTGAAAAAGCAATCGCTGCCGCTGGCTATAAAGTAGAGCTTCCATTCAGCCCTGGTCGTGGTGATGCAACTGAAGAAATGACAGATGCTGAATCCTTTGCGCCGCTTGAGCCTGTTGCAGATGGCTTCCGTAATTATCAGCAAAAAGACTATGCTGTTAGCCCAGAAGAAATGCTTTTAGACCGCGCTCAATTGATGGGCTTAACGGCTCAAGACATGACTGTGCTTCTTGGTGGATTGCGTGTCATTGGTGCCAATTATGGCGGCAGCAAGCATGGTGTCTTCACTGACAATGTTGGTGCATTGACGACTGACTTCTTCGTCAACCTAACTGACATGGCATATAGCTGGCACCCAGATGGTGCAGGCGCATACGAAGTTAGAGATCGCACGACAGGTCAGATCAAATTCACTGCAACAAGCGCGGATTTGGTATTTGGTTCAAACTCTATCCTACGTGCTTATGCAGAAGTGTATGCGCAGGATGATAACAAGATCAAATTCATCAAAGACTTTGTAAGCGCTTGGTCAAAAGTAATGGATGCAGATCGTTTCGACCTTCTGGATTAATGCAGTCTTGAAAAGCTTTGCGCACTTGGGAGAAAATCCTGAGTGCGCAAAAGCTATTTTAGATCTTTTCTGAAACTTTAATGGCAAAGCGACAGCCAGCTTTTATGAAACCAGATAAAAGCGGATATGCAGGAGCCTCGTGTGCGCCTTCTTCAATTGCATAATGTTTGTGAGCTGCTTCATCATCTCGGAATTTGGCAAACATTGGCGCATATTCCGTCTCGCCGCGTTTTTCTAATTCTTTTACCTGATCATCATAGTGTTGTTCGATCACTGTCTCTACTGCTTCTGTGCAGGCATGGGCCGCTTTTTCACCAAGAAGTGCTGTTGCAACGCCTAATCCATATGATGCGACGCCCCAGATTGGCGTCATTGCTGTTGGACGAACTCCTTTTGTTTGAATGAGTTCATCAAAAGCATCGAGGTGATCTTGCTCTTCTTCTTCCATATGAGTGAGGTCGTCCACGATTTTGGATTTACCTTGAAGACGTTCGAAGACTGCGCGTTGTCCTTTATAAATGCCAACCGCTGCGTACTCACCAGCATGATCTACTCGGATCATTTCCTCAACACGGCGGGATAGGGGGCGTGGACGTGGCATTTTGAGACTCCTTTAAAAGGCTCAGAAACTAGAGGTGACTCTAATTCAATTTTGATTTTTGCGAAAGGCGCTCATAAAGGAGGCCATTGCAAGAAGCATTGCAGCGAATGCATTCATATTGGCCATTGTGACGCCAAAAATCACGAGTGGCGGCTCGTCGCACTTTCCCACAACGATTGGTGCATCTAGTGATAAGCTTTGAGTGGGATCTAAATCCACGCTTTGACAACCAGCTTCGAAGAGCCCCCATTCCACGCCTGAATGATAAAGTGCGTATCCAGTTCCATAAAGAAAAACCAAACCCAGTAGTAGGTTGGTGACTTTTAGAATTGGCCAGTTTGATTTGGCACGAAAAAGTACGAGTCCCGATATCGCTAAGAAAATTGCTGCCCAATAGGGTTCTCTTTGCTTTAGGCAAAGTTCGCATGGAAACATTTTGCCAAAATTCTCAAATGCGTGGGCGCTTGCGAGCATAAATATGCTCACAAGTATGGCTGCGTATGGCCATATGCGGGACGTGAATAGCTTTTCTATCATGTCGTATGTTTTCTTCATATCGAGGAAGAAAGCAATGCGTTATGATGTGATTGTGACTTAACGTCCCAATAGAACTTTTAATGTTTCACCAGGATCAAGTAAATTACCTGTCACAAGGCCTGTGGCAATCAAAGTCGCGACCGTAATCAAAGCACTTACCCATATTATTCCCAGCAATAAACCTCCGACGGTTAGGATGCCGTCGCGTTCCATGCGACCAAAAGAAACCATCGCAACTGCAAACCCCGGAATGGTATTGGTTGCAGGTAATGGTGTAAGGATGGAAAGACAGAATATGACAAGGATCAAACCAATTACACGATCCAATTTGGAACTTGCGAAAAAGGTCAAACGTGGACGAGATATTTTTTCGACCCAACCAAAATACTTACGGCCACCTTTGGCAGTGTTTTGAAGGCCTTCTTTAGATATTTTGCGCTCTGCGAATTTCGTTGGCAACCATGGCTCTTTGCGGCCCATTACCATTTGAAATGCAATAGCTGCCATTGGAAGAGCTACAATCTGTGGGACGAGGTATAAAAATGGGACACAGCAAGGCAGAGCTAGGATAAAGAGCGCGGCACCAAAAGCTTGTCCCTCCAGTGCGTGTGTAAGCTCTTTGAGAGTGATACCTTCCTCAGGAGCGTTTTCAGCTAAGTCCTCTATGGATTCAATTAGGCTGGGCTTTGAATGCTTCATGTCGACTGCCTGTTTGGAAGGTGATTCACTAACTATTTGATTCATAGCCCGGTACTCATATTCGCGTTAAATTTGTGCGCTGAAAAACTGTGATGCAGGATTAATACCTGAATGTGTTCGGATAAAGATAAATCTCAATATTGTCTGCACAAAATTGGGTATGAAGATTATTTCAAAAAAGTGTTTAAAACCATTTGACCTTTGGCTGTGTCTCTGTCATTTTCCCGCCTCGCTTAGGTTGCCTCTGTGGCGGAATTGGTAGACGCGTTGGATTCAAAATCCAATTTCTTCGGAAGTGTCCGTTCGAGTCGGACCAGAGGTACCAAGCGATATTTTCCCAAAATATGACGTTAGGTGACGAGTTGAATTAAGTTTTGGCTCCCTCATACTCTCAATTAGAACTGTTCGAGATCTAAAATTGGGAATGAGTGACGACATGGATATTCTAAGAACACCAGATTCAAGATTCCAAAATTTGCCTGACTATGAATTCGCACCCCATTATTATGATGTCGTAGGGCATGAAACCGGGACTCTGCGTCTGCATTACATCGATGAGGGGCCTAAAGATGGGCGAGTCATCTTAATGATGCATGGTGAACCTAGTTGGTCTTATTTGTATCGATTTATGATCAAAAAAGTGTCGGAGGCGGGTTTTAGGGTGATCGCGCCAGATCTTATCGGATTTGGAAGATCAGATAAGCCCAGTGAGACTTCCGATTATACCTATAGCCGACACGTTGATTGGATGAGCGATTGGTTTGAGGCCTTGAAAATTCAAAATGCAGTTTTGTTTTGTCAGGACTGGGGTGGGTTAATTGGATTGAGGCTGGTTGCAAAATACTCCGATCAGTTTAGCGGCGTTATAGCTGCCAACACTGGATTGCCTACTGGAGAGCATTCTGCCAGTGAAGCGTTTTTGCAATGGCAAGAGTATTCCCAATCAGTGCCAGTGTTTCCAGCTGGAGGTGTCATTAGCCGAGGCACGGTTAGAAAGCTAAGTGATACTGAAATTGCAGCGTATGATGCTCCATATCCAGATGAGACCTATAAAGCTGGGGCTAGAATCTTCCCCAAATTGGTTCCAACATCACCAGATGCTGATGGCGCAAAAGATAACAAAGAAGCTTGGAAGGTATTGAGCCAATTTAACAAGCCATTTTTAACTTGCTTTTCGGACCAAGACCCTGTGACGGCAGGTGGTGAAAAAATCTTTCAAAAGCTGGTGCCCGGATGTGAAGGGCAAGATCATACAATTCTTACCGGTGGAGGGCACTTCCTACAGGAAGATGTGAGCGATGAATTGTCTGATATCATCATTAAGTTTGCTGGTCAGGTTTAGCTAAATCAACCCGTTTCAAAGCGACATCGACTGGAGTAATGTCATTTCTGAACATAAATCCACGCGGCTATGCCAAATAGTGTGGAATGTTTCTTGCTAGATTCAGCTTGTTTATATCTGAATCTAGAGGTCACTATGTTGAACTTACGTTTTAGTGAAGATAGGTCGCCAAGGTATCCTGAGAAATCACGAGGCGGTGTTATCTCTAAAATTATTGCAATCTCAACAGTTTGTTTTGTTGGGACGCTCGTTTATTTGAACCCTGATGTAATGATTGAAGTTACAAATCGCTTGGTTGGTGAGCTGTAATAAAATCGCACATCCATTTGGCGACGAGTTGATTATCATCTTTGGTATTGTGCAAAGACGCTACGGCTTGGTCGACGAATTCGGGTGCCAAAATTGTACCTCTTCGGACACTATACAGTGCCGTTGAGTATTCTATGCTGAACTCTGGATGCCCTTGAAAAGATAAAGCTGGTGCTTGCGGGTAATAGAGCGCAGCAAATTCACAAAATTCAGAAGAGGCAAGAAGTTCACTGTTGGGCGGTTGAATTTCAACTTGATCTTGATGGCTTACGGATAAGTAGAACTCTTCCACATTTTGGGAAAACCAATCGGGCCGTGAATTGACATTGTAAGTGTGCCGGCCAGCTCCCCAACCTTTTTCTGATTTGACAACATTTCCATTGAAAGCTTGTGCAATCGCTTGATGCCCAAAGCATATGCCAATTTGAGGTTTGTTTGCGGTGGCAATATCTCGAATGAATTGAAGCAGGGGAGATATCCATGCATGGTCTTCGTAAACTCCCGCCGCTGAACCAGTGATGAGAAAACCATCAAATAAATCTATGGACGGAAGTTGGTCTTTTGAAAAAGGGTGTTCACAAATACGAAAAGTTTCAAATTGAAATTGATCGGTCACGGAATTGAAGAGCTGTTCAAACATCACTGGGTAGGTTGGGAAATCTGAACGAATAGTCTCAGGTGGAAGGCCTGTTTCGATTATTGCTATTTTCATTTTGCTTTAGTCCGCGGCATTAACATCATAATGAGTAAGTAGGTGCGGAGTTACCTCTTGAAAAGCCTGAGTTTTTAAGAATGAAATGCAAGTGCAAAATGTTAGCGCTATAACATAAAATATAGTGCAGACATATGGTCCCTAAGAGATTGCAATACGTTGACACCTCATTAAGAGCGGCTAATTACAGTATGCAAAAAATGATGAAACAGCATTCGCAGTTTTAGCGCGGAAAAGGGGCATTCATGGCCAATCAGGTCGAGGCAGACAAGCGTCCATTGTCGCCGCATCTACAAGTATGGAAATTCCACCCAACGATGTTAACGTCGATTATGCAACGTATCACAGGCGTTGGTAATGCGTTGGGTGTCGCAATTGTTGTTGGTTGGCTGTTTGCTATCGCATCCGGCGGTGACATCTACAGATGTTATGATGTGTTCTTTACATCAATTTTTGGAAAGATAATTCTTTTCGGCTTTACAGTTTCAGTGATGTACCACTTGGCGCAAGGTGTTCGTTTTCTTTTCTGGGATATGGGAAAGGGATTTACACCAGCAGTCGCAAATTTCTGGTCTTATTTCACGATTGCATTCGGTGTGCTCGGTGCGGTTGGTGTTTGGTTCTTTGCGGGTCTCATCCCGGGCGTAGCGGTGTAAGGGAGAGTATCAATGTCAAACTCAATGCGTACACCTTTAGGTAAAGTTCGTGGTCTTGGATCTGCACGTGATGGTGCGGGCCATTTTATAGCTCAGCGCGTTTCTGCTGTAGCGCTGGTTTTTCTGGTCCCTTGGTTTCTAGTGTCTCTTCTATGTGCGACGCGCGGTGACGATACTGCAGCTCGTTTTGCAAATGCGGAAGCTTGGTTGAGCCACCCATTCAACGCGATTTTAGTATTGCTTGCTGTTTGCGGCACAATCTATCACATGCGTTTGGGGCTTCAGGTTGTGATTGAAGATTATATTACTGGTCACACAATGCGCATTGCATTGTTGATCTTAAACACCTTCGCAAGCTACGGCCTTATCGCAGCAGCCGTGTTCTCCGTATTAAAAGTTGCAGTAGCATAAAAAAATTTGATCGCCCCCACAGTGATGGCGCGGGCGAATAAGAAAGGCAATTGAGATGAGCGACTATAAGTGGATTGATCACACGTTTGATGTCGTCGTTGTTGGTGCAGGTGGTTCTGGTTTGCGTGCGGCTCTTGGTGCTGCTCAAGCTGGATTGAAAACTGCTTGTATATCAAAAGTTTTCCCAACGCGTTCCCACACAGTAGCAGCCCAGGGTGGTATTGCTGCATCTTTGGGAAATATGGAAAATGGTGATGACTGGCGCTGGCACATGTTTGATACCGTTAAAGGGTCAGACTGGTTGGGTGATCAAGATTCAATCGAATATCTTGTGCGACATGCGCCAGATGCTGTTTATGAATTAGAGCACTGGGGTATGCCTTTCTCGCGTACCGACGAAGGTAAAATCTACCAACGTCCTTTTGGTGGTCACACAACTGAATTTGGTGAAGGTCCGCCAGTTCAGCGTACATGTGCAGCTGCTGACCGGACTGGTCACGCAATGCTTCACACTCTTTATGGTCAGTCATTGCGTCACGATGTTGAGTTTTTCATCGAGCATTTCGCAATGGATCTCATCATGGATGATGATGGTTCTTGTCGTGGTGTTACGACATGGCAGCTAGATAATGGTGAAATGCACCGTTTCCGGGCTCAGCGTGTTATCTTGGCAACTGGTGGGTATGGTCGTGCTTACTTCTCTTGTACATCTGCACACACATGTACTGGTGATGGTAATGCCATGGTGCTTCGTGCCGGTTTGCCATTACAAGATATGGAGTTTGTTCAGTTCCACCCAACAGGTATCTATGGATCGGGTTGTTTGATCACTGAAGGTGCACGTGGTGAAGGTGGTTACCTGACGAACTCACAAGGTGAGCGCTTTATGGAGCGTTATGCACCAACTTACAAAGATCTAGCGTCTCGTGATGTTGTTTCTCGTTGTATGACAATGGAAGTTCGAGAAGGTCGTGGTGTCGGTGATGAAAATGACCACATCTTCCTTCATCTAGATCACCTTGACCCTAAGGTTTTACAAGCTCGCTTGCCAGGTATTTCTGAAAGTGCGCGCGTCTTCGCTGGTGTTGATGTGACTAAGGAGCCAATTCCGGTCATTCCGACAGTTCACTATAATATGGGTGGTATTCCGACCAATTATCATGGTGAAGTGCTGACTAAGAAGGGCGATGACCCTGATGCAGTTGTACCTGGTCTTATGGCTGTTGGTGAAGCTGCTTGTGTGTCAGTGCACGGTGCTAACCGTCTTGGATCAAACTCATTGATCGACTTGGTTGTGTTTGGTCGTGCTGCAGGTCTTCGTTGTGGTGATGTCTTAGAAGCAAACGCACGTCAGGCAGAGTTGCCAGCTTACGCTGGAACAAATTCTCTTGATCGTCTTGATCACTACCGTAACAAAAAAGGTGGTACGCCAACTTCGCAACTTCGTTTGCAAATGCAAAAAGCGATGCAAGCCAATTGTGCAGTTTTCAGAACTGGTGAAGTTCTTGAAGAAGGTGTGGCGAAAATTACTGAATGTTACACAGGTATGCCTGATTTGGATGTTAAAGATCAAAGCCTCATCTGGAACACAGATCTTGTGGAAACATTAGAGCTGGATAACCTCATCGGGCAGGCAGCAGTGACAGTAAATGGCGCGGCCAACCGTAAAGAAAGTCGTGGTGCGCATGCACGTGAAGACTTCTCAGAGCGTGATGACAAGGAATGGATGAAGCACACACTCGCATGGTGTGATGACAAAGGTAATGTGAAAATTGATTACCGTCCTGTCCATGAATACACCATGTCAGACGATATTGAATATATTAAGCCTAAGGCTCGAGTATACTAAGAAATATCAGTATCTTGATTTAAGCCCACATCATTTAGATGTGGGCTTTTTTATTTTACTATGCAAATATTGGTTGAATACTGCTGAACTAATCAAAATAAAACTACAGCTGGTTGAATAGTATTTGATTGACCGGTGAATAAGGGACGTTACAAATCTCAGCATGGATATCTGGGGACCAGAAACTGATTTTGGCATGTCGTCTGATGACATGCGCGACGCGCTTGATCTGCATCTTGCGCGCAATATCGGTGAGTTCCAAACGGTGTTTACAGATGATGATGGTTGGGCTGGGAACTCGTCTGAAGACGGACCACCAATTGATGTTTTAGTTGTGCCACCTGAAGGGGAACGTAAGTTCGCTTATGTTTGTAGTTTCGGTTGTTCATTCGCGCCGCTCCCATCACCACAATACCGTGAAAACAATCAGGTACGCCGCGTTGAGTTTGTTCTGGCAGCTCAACAAAAAGGTGATGAAGAGGAAGATTTAAAAGCGCTCAACCTTGCCGCCAACACGGTACGTCAGTTCGCAAAACTAGTTCATATCAATGCCGTTGCTGTGGAAGAGGGCGAAACAGTAATGTTCTCTGAAAAGCCCCGTCCAGTATTTGAGGGAGCCGAATTTTGTGGCTTCGGTTTTGTTAAGCCGCTTCTTCCAGGTGTGGGGTTTGATTGTATGAAAGTGGAAGAAGGGGATGAGAATAGTTTTGTGCATTTCATCTCACCTGTCCCATTGTACAAAGAAGAAATGGAAATATCTTCAAATCAAGGACCAGAGGTGCTTTGCCAGGGGCTGTTAAAGGCTGGCGTTTCCGAAATGATCGACATGCAACGCAAATGCATTGTGCCGCGTGAACCTCTTAAAGAAGAAGTTGAAACACCTCCTAAGAGCAAGACAATTTGGGATAAAATGTTGTCTTGGATTGGGATAGAATAAGCTTATCCTGCTGATTTAATGTCAAAATCGCAGAAATTGTTGAGAATGATTTTTAGTTGCGAACATTTTTTCTTTTTTTAGCGCTACCAAAGTTCAATAACACTATGCATTTACGATTTGCTCGTTAGATTGCAGGCAAATAAAGAAAAAAAGGTTGTGGACATCATGGTTCAGCTAACGCTACCGAAGAATTCCAAGATTAAGACGGGTAAAACCTGGTCTGCCCCAGAAGGGTCTTCATCAGGGCCATTAAGAACTTTCCGTGTTTATCGTTTTGATCCTGACAATGGTGAGAATCCGAGATGGGATACATATAACGTCGATACTTCAAAATTCGGTCCAATGATCCTTGATGCTCTGATTTACATCAAGAATGAAGTTGACCCGACTTTGGCTTTCCGTCGCTCCTGTCGTGAAGGTGTGTGTGGATCTTGTGCCATGAATATTGGTGGCCGCAACACAATTGCATGTACGAAGGGTGTAGATGAGTTTAAAGGCGCGATTACGATTTCGCCTTTGCCGCATCAGCCTGTCATCAAAGATTTGGTTCCTGATCTTTCACAATTTTACGCTCAACATGCCTATGTCGCGCCTTACTTGCAGACAACGACACCAGAGCCGCAAAAAGAGTGGAAGCAGACACCTCAAGATCGCGAAAAACTAGATGGTTTGTATGAATGTATCATGTGCGCATCTTGTTCAACATCTTGTCCGTCTTACTGGTGGAATGGTGACAAATATCTTGGTCCTGCAGCTTTGCTGCAAGCATATCGTTGGTTGATTGATAGCCGCGATGAAGCAACAGGTGACCGTTTGGACGATTTGGAAGACCCATTCAAATTGTATCGCTGTCACACAATCATGAACTGTGCGCAGGTTTGTCCAAAAGGTCTAAACCCTGCAGAAGCAATTGCTTCAATTAAAACAATGATGGTTGAGCGTCGCGTATAAGACAGCGAACCAACTATTTATAATTTTAAGAGGGCCCGAAGTGAATTCGGGTCCTTTTTTTTATGGAGATTCAATTTGTATGCGATTGTTCATAGTGTACTCAGGTTAGGTATGTTAACGCTTGGTTAATGTAAGAATTATCTGTGAGGATTATTATGGCTGGATTGAATTTAATGGATATGTTGTCGTCTGGTGCGGGTCAGGGGGCATTACAACAACTAAGTCAGCAGTTTGGGTTAGATGCCAACACAACTCAATCTGCGGTTAAAGCGTTGCTACCAGCTATTTCAGGTGGATTGAAGCGCAATGTCGGCCAAGAAGGTGGTCTTGAAGCGCTTATGGGCGCATTACAAAACGGTGATCACGCTAAATATCTTGAGCAACCTGAAACATTGGCATCACAAGATACAGTGAATGATGGAAATGCAATTCTTGGACACCTTCTAGGTTCTAAAGAGGTTAGCCGTGAAGTTGCGACAAAGGCAGGTGAGCGCGCGGGTGTATCTTCTGATCTCATGAAACAGTTATTGCCAATGGTTGCTTCCATGGCGATGGGTTCATTGGCTAAACAGTCTAAAGATCCAGCCGTTCCCGCAAATTTAATGGGCGATTTAGGTAGCATTGCATCTGCGGCTCTAGGTGCTGCATCATCAGGCAATAAGCAATCTGGTGGTGGTCTGCTCGGCGGTCTCCTTGGTGGATTGATGGGCGGCAATAAGCAGCAAGCTTCATCCGGCGGTGGTGCAATGGGCATGATCGGGAACCTGCTGGATGCTGACGGCGATGGAAATGCGGTTGACGACATCTTTGAAATGGTGATGAAGCGCCGTTAAACGTTGCGGTCAAAATTGAAAATATTAAAAGCCACTCCGAAATGGGTGGCTTTTTTATTGAAAACCAGCAGGTTTGGGGAGGTCATTTGACGACAAGCATATGGCTTGAAAACGTTCCCCCATATGTTCAGGAGACATAAGCTTTGTGCCACCCTCAGCAATATTATCAGCAAGGCTGGGGTTTTGGTCCATGAGTTGGTTGATACGTTCCACACCGCCCATAGAACCCAAAAACCATCCTTGTGAAATAGGCCCAGAAACATCCAAATTGTGATTTTGTGCAGATTTGGAAACTTCTGTGAAATCAACATCAGCTGTTAGATCTGTTTTCCCGACTTGGGTGAGTGGATCAATTTGTTTGCCATTTGCATAGGCTCTGAAAGTATCTGCCGGACGTGAGCTAGCTGGACCATAATCAATAAATAAAACGCGGGAATTTCCTTGCGCTAAGCGCTCGCTTATCTGCTGGATATAAGCATCCAACGCTGTTGAAATTTCGATGATGGATTGGTTTCTGGGAAGCTCTTCTAGCAGAGCTTGATCTTTGGCAGAGTTGATAGGTCCAGATAAACCAAAGGTGAAACAGTTTTTATCGTCCAGCCCTATTTGACGTTCATGCCATTTATCGTGTTTTTGAACAAATTGCCGAATGGGCAAGCAGTCCAATACCTCATTGGCAATAATTAGAGTTGGACCATCGGGGATGTCTGCTAGATCGTCGACCCATTCTGGGGTTAACTCAAGACCAAGTGTGTCAGCCTGCTTTTTTCTTAGTGCTAAAGAGGGCTCTATGAGGTGAACTTGAGCGGCGTCGTTAAAGCCTTGAATTTTAGATGTCGCGCGCCAGATGTCTCGTATCATTGTGCCGCGTCCGGGCCCCAATTCAATAAGATGGAAAGTTGAAGGGCATCCTAGTTGTTGCCATTCATAGGCTGCCCAAACACCTAACAATTCGCCAAACACTTGGCTAATCTCAGGTGCCGTAATGAAATCTCTTCCGATACCGGGGCGAGTGGCATAATAGCCTTGTTTGCGGTCAAACAAAGCTAATTGCATAAATACTGAAATCGAAATTGGCCCATTCGTTTGGATAAGCGATTTGATACGCGTTTCTAAACTTGGTTCTCTTGATTCAGTCACGTTTAACTTGGGGTTTCCGAGTTAGGAAGACGTTTCCCACTATTGGGTTTGTTCGCGCGATTTATGAGGTAGATACCTCCTAAAATCATTGGAACTGAAAGGAGCATTCCCATTGTGAGGTTGCCCGGTAAAAAACCAATATGAGAATCTGGTTCGCGGAAATTTTCAACAAACGTTCTTGCAGCTGCATACCCCAATAGGAAAATACCCGTTGCCATGCCTGGTTTGCGATAGATTTTGAATTTCCAAACGGCAAAAGAAACAATGGAAAAAAGAAGTAAGCCCTCTAACGCTGCTTCATATAATTGGCTTGGGTGAACATTGCCCTGTGATCCTAATTCGCGACCTAGGGCGTCTTCATACATCCATGTTCTACTTCTTTCATCGAAGACAGGAAAATTCATCCCCCATGAAACATCTGTTTTGCGGCCATAGAGCTCACCATTGATGAAGTTAGCGATGCGTCCCAAGAAGAGTGCAATAGGGGCTGTTGCGGCTCCAAGGTCGGATAGGCTTAGAATTGAAAGCCCTCGTTGATGGGCGGTATAAGCCATAGCGAAGGCGACCCCAATCAAGCCCCCATGGAAAGACATGCCGCCTTCCCACATTTTGAAGATCATCAATGGATCATTGAGTAGGCGTTCAGGTTCAAATGGAAGCTGGTAAAAGAAAATGTAACCAAGCCGGCCCCCGATGAGTACACCCATCATGGCCCAGAAAATGAAGTCATCTAAATCATCTTTAGATACTGGGCTTTTGACATTATCAGCTGACCAAAGATTGTTCTTCTTGATCAGGTGATCCGCATATTTCCACGCTAAAAGGAGGCCAATAATATAGGAAAGAGCATACCAACGCAGCGGGAATGGTCCTATGGAAAAATCACCAAGAGATAATACCGGAATGGTGAAAACTGCCGGATCAATTTCCGGGAATGGAATTGCCACAAACATGCTGCCGCGTCCTTTTGACCAAAATCTATGAACAATCACCCTTTGCAAGGTGGCTCATAGTCCACTATGTTTCTAACTATGCAGTGCCACGGTAAGAGTGCCGGGTCCAGAGGCGAGACATTAACAAATGCAAACAAAGAACCCAATTTTTGATGAAGCCGCCAAATTTGTGACTGGCGCTATGGGAGCTGCGCAAGCTGCTGGAGATGAAGCTAAGGGCCTTTTGAGATCGCAAACGGATCGTGTCATTGCTGATATGGATTTAGTAAGCCGTGAAGAATATGAAGTGTTGAAAGAAATGTTTCAGGCTTCACAGGCCCGTATTGAAGCATTGGAAACAAAACTCGAATTGCTTACAAAGCACTTGAATAAAGACTAAAAACGTCGGTTCCTTAAAAAAATAACACAGGTTAACTTTACCCCGCTTGTAATAGCGGCTAACGCCGTTTAAAGCGATTTGCTGCTTTTAGCTCGCTTACTTGGCAAAGGGTGTTCTCATGTCGGCTCTTCCGTCCCAACAATACGAAGCAAACGATGATACAATGGATATCATCGAGCAATGCTTGGCGTCTGCCGAATGGGGAGCTGAACGTTCTGACGAAAGAAGCATGAATTTTGCCGCGCCCACGCGTTGGGGTGAATGCGGTGGTATTTTCATTTTACGCGATGAACCGCGCGCTGTGCATTTTTCTATGTCTGTAGATATGCGCGCATCCAACACGCGTCGCGTCCAAGTTTTGGAATTGCTTTCCATGGTGAATGAACGCCTTTGGATGGGACATTTTGAATATTGGAATGATGACGGTGTGATAATGTATCGTCATACATTGCCATTGCTAGATCGAGAAGCGCCTGAAAAAGGTGAAGTGGAAGCTGTGATGCAAGCTGCAGCAGAAGCTATCGAGAAATTTCTTCCAGCCTTCAACTTTGTTGTATGGGCAGGAAAGACACCTAAACAAGCTCTTGAAGCGGCTTTGTTTGATACGCTAGGTGAAGCGTAGATCTAATTAAAACCAATTTGACTGGCTAGATATCATGGCAAATCCAAACGAGTCTAAATCCGTTGCAACACTCATCGGAGGGGGGCGAATGGGTATCGCCATGGCTAAGGGATGGTTGTCCAACCTTGAAGCTGCGGGATTGAGCAGGGTCAATATTGTGGACCCCACGCCAAGCGAAGATTTATCTCAGCTATGTTTAACGGAAGCTGCGGAATTGAATCCGGAAAATTCGTCAGCAGCTGATGTTGTGATATTGGCAATCAAACCGCAAGTTTTCTCTAAAGTTGCGGCGGATGTCGTGAAATGGGTTGGTCCAGAAACTTTGGTTATTTCTGTGATGGCTGGGATCACTTTAGAGCGTTTAGCCAATGAAACAGGCGCGCGCAAAGTTGTTCGTACTATGCCCAATACGCCTGGAGCAGTGGGGGCAGGTGTTACTGCTTATTCAGTGTCAGAACACTGTGATGAGGCCGACAATGCCAAGGTACATGCCTTGTTGGCGTCATTGGGTACTGTTGAAGGGCCATTGGATGAAAGCTTGATGGATGCCGTTACTGTCGTTTCGGGGTGTGGTCCTGCTTATACTTTCTTGCTCGTTGAAGCGATGGCAGCTGGCGGTGTTGCGTTGGGGCTTGAAGAAGGCATGGCGCAGAGATTAGCTCGCCAAACAGTCATTGGATCGAGTGTGTTGATGGATCAGGATCCAACATCTGCTGAAGACCTTCGAAAAGCTGTAACATCTCCAAATGGAGTTACTTTAGCAGCGCTTGAGGTCATGATGGCTGAAGGCGGTATCCCGGATGTGACCAAAAAGGCTTTGGAAACAGCTCGTGATCGATCCATTGAATTGTCAAAAGGCAGCTAAGCTAAGTTTCGCGGCGTGTTGATGTTGGCATATTTAGAGTTGCGCTAAGGCCGCCAAGTTCAGATTTTTCCAACTTTAAAAAGCCACCATGCGCTTGAGCGATATCTTTAGTGATACTCAAACCAAGGCCAACGCCGGATTTGTTTTGATTCCGAGATTCGTCAAGGCGACCAAATGGCTTTAAAGCTTCAGTGATTTTGTCTGCGGCTATGCCTGGCCCATTGTCTTCGACGCATATTCTGATCAATCCAGGAGCTTGAGTGAGGTGAACGTAGACAATATCCGCATGATCGGCAGCGTTGTTGGTTAGGTTTGCAATTGCTCTTTTCATCGCGAGCGGACGACCGCGCATCAATAGGTGTTCAGGGGCATTGATCGTAAGTTTTACTCGACCTGCAGCAGCAGCACTGGCTTGGTTTATAAGTTCTACAGCATCAAACTCTTGCGTTGGTTCATCTTTTTCGCCACGAGCAAATGCTAAATACCCATCCAGCATTTGTTCCATTTCTTGTATGTCAGCTTTAGCTGCTGTCAGGTCGACATTTTTTAGCCCCTTCATCAGAGCTAATTCTAATTTCAATCGTGTCAGCGGTGTGCGTAGGTCATGCGAAACACCTGCGAGCATTTGGGTGCGTTGATCCACATAGCGTCCAATGCGATTACGCATTCGAATAACCGAACGAGCAGCTTGGCGCACTTCTCGTGCACCTGATGGTTTGAAATGTGGAGCTTCTTCTCCTCGTCCAAATGCATCGGCAGCGTCGGCAAGGTTGAGAATGGAGCGGACATGATTGCGAAGAAAGCCGTGGGCGATCAATAATAAAAGAGCGCTAAGTAGAATGGACCAGAAAATGAAAATATGCGCGGTGATCATCACAGCTCGTTTTCGAGGAAACTCTATAACGAGCGTATCTATGTTGATGTCGCTTGTGGCATTTAATTGATAGTGGATACGTATCAAACCATCTTGCTTCACCCGTTCAATATTGAGCTGATTGGGAAGAGTGCGTTTGAGGATATCGTGGAGAACATCACAACAAGGCGTGCCGAATAGCGCTGGATTTTGAATTGAGCTAATCCGAGCATTCATAAGTTCCGCGGAAGTGAAGTTGGATCGGATTTTTTCAAATAGAGCTCTATCGGAATTGGCGGCTGAAACGAGAACTTCTATTTCCGAGCCAACGGACAGAGCAAGGCGTCTGTTGACCTCTTTGACGTGTGATCCGAAGAACATTGTAGTCATGGCCGCGATAAGCAGACCAATCGGCAAGATAACGATCAGATATGATCGAACGAGATATCCTCGGGGGAAGAAACGTGACAACTTCATCTTAGCAGAGTAATTGGTGCTTAATCGCCGATCAAGCGATAGCCAATACCTCGTACTGTTTGTAAGTGAATGGGTTCACGTGGATCCTGCTCGATTTTTCTGCGCAAGCGGGTGACTTGTACATCCACAGATCTTTCAACACCAGCAGAAGTTAGGGTAGCTAATTCTTGGCGAGAAACTGGTTCACCGTAACGTTGCGCGAGGATTCGCAACAATTGAACTTCATTTTCTGTGAGACGCATAATGCGTCCATCTCTGCGGAGTTCGCCTTTTTTAACGTGAAATATTTGACCTGAGAGATTAATTTCTTCCACTGGTTCAGGTGGAACCGACCTTCTAAGGATTGCGGCGACACGTAGAAGAAGTTCTTCCGGTTCGAATGGCTTGGTCACATAATCGTCCGCACCACGCTTTAAGCCTTCAATTCTGTCAATTGTAATATCTTTGGCGGTGAGAAGTATAACTGGTGTTTCGTCATTTTGCCTAATCGAGCTGAGTAGGCTGAAACCGTCTTCTCCAGGCATCATCACGTCTAGAATGATGAGATCAAAAGCCATCGACTTCATTAGTTTGCGTGCACCTTCAGCATCTGAGGCCGTGGTAACGCCATATCCTTCCGATACAAGAAAGCGCTTTAGCAAATCGCGTATGCGGTCATCATCGTCAACGGCGAGAATATGAGCGGTTTCTGTCATTCTTCTTGATCTTTCTCTGGCGAGGAATCAGCTATTTGCTGAAGTAGTTTCTTGGCGTTTGAAACAACTTCAGGTCCAGATGCTCTATATGCCTTTAATAACACATTTCTCCACCCTTTGGCAGCATGCGCGACTAAAGTTTTTCCCGAATCACTGAGGTGCAACAAACGTCTCCTGCCATCCTTTACGCAGGGGATACGCTTGATATAGCCCGTTTTTTCTAGGGTTTTTAAATTTCTTGCCAAAGATTGTTTGGGAGCATTTAGGTGGTTTCTTAGCTCCGATATGTCGCAACCCTCAATTGTGGAAAGTTCGATCAGGGTTTCCAATTCGGCGTCTAAAAGGTTTGCTTCCTGAGCCACTGTATTCAGATGATGTCTGAGTTTTCGCGCAGATTGTCGAATCAGTGAAGCACCCATATCCAGATCGGACTCGCGCAAATACAAACGCGACTCTTCAGCCGAATTGCCTACGCCTCGAGAAACTGGGCGACTCATGGATTGATTGACAGGTCTAATCACACTAAGAGAATGGATTGACATTGACCGGAACTCAAGTCGGTCAGTGATAGTTTTTGCAATAAATCGAGGAATTTCTCATGTCTATACTGCCCTATGATGATCGTGATGGATGGATCTGGCAGGACGGTGTCTATGTGCCGTGGCGTGAGGCTAAGGTCCACATTCTAACTCACTCACTGCATTATGGGTCTGCAGTGTTTGAAGGAGAACGTGCATATGAAGGTAAGATTTTTAAATCAGAAGAGCACACCAAACGCCTCCACAAATCTGCTGAATTGCTAGATTATAAAATCCCTTATTCGGAAGATGAAATCAATGCCGCCAAAGAAGACTTGATGGCCAAAATGGGCTTCAAGGATTGTTATATTCGTGCATTTGCATGGCGTGGTTCTGAGATGATGGGTGTCTCTGCTCAGCAAAACACTATCCACTTAGCGATAGCGATGTGGGAATGGGGTAATTACTTTGCTGATAAAATGAAGGGTATTCGCGTGACCATGTCAAAATGGAAACGTCCTTCACCTGAAACTATTCCATCTGCCGCCAAGGCCGCTGGTCTTTACATGATTTGTACCATGTCTAAGCACGCAGCTGAAAAAGAAGGCTATGCAGATGCATTGATGTTGGATTATCGCGGTTATGTGTCTGAGCTAACAGGTGCGAATGTATTTTTGATCAAGGATGGTGTGATCCACACGCCGATCGCTGACTGTTTCCTTGATGGTATCACGCGCCGCACAGTTATTGACCTTGCTAAAGCGCGTGGCTTTGAAGTGGTTGAGCGCCGCATTCTACCTGAAGAATTAAGCGAATTTTCAGAATGTTTCATCACTGGGACTGCAGCCGAAGTTACGCCCGTGGCTGAGATGGCAGGACATGTTTATAAGCCGGGTGAAATGACTGAAGCGCTGGTCAATGATTATGATGCGCTGGTTCGCGGTAAATTGACTTTATAATTTGATCGCTTGTGTCATCTCCATTTGCTTGGTTTAAATATAAAAACTCAAGCAAATGGGAGCTGACATGAGTGATGTATCCGATTCAAAGAGTTGGGTGGACAACAAAACGCTAGTTATCAGCTGGCTGCTGGTTTTTGTGCCTGTAGGCCTTTATGGTCTTTGGAAAGGCAATGTTTTTCCTAAAAATTATAAGATTGGCATCACAGTAGCCATCATCATAGCTTTCATTATCGTCGGTGGGCGCATGGTGAATGGCATCCACGTCTTTATGCTGTATCCCATTGCATTGTATTTGCTTTGGAAGTCATCTGAAATTTCCAAAAAAGTGTTTTATCGTTTTGCTGCTGGATGGGGCGTTTTAGCGCTGCTAACTGTAGTGAATGGTGCCATGGGCAGTGGAGGTGGGTATCCAAGCGGTGGTTCTTGCTCTGCTGTCATGACGAAGGGAAATTGCACTTATTATCGTGATGACAATTGCAATGTAATTGCTCGGCAGTGTGAATAACGGCCAATTGGGATGAGAATTCCGAGGACTAGACAAACAATTCAGCGACAACGGTGAAATTTCATTGCTCTATTGTGTTGAACACATTATGTCATTGGGAAATATTTTAATTATCTTGTGAAATTGCTTGTGAGATAATTTTGTAGGAGAAATCACTATGGCATCAGTATACGCACTTTTAGGTACATTCGTTGTGTTCGCAATCTTGAACCTTCTTGAGTACAAGCGTTTAGACTAATCTTGCTGTCTAACACCTTAGGTATTCTCTACTGATATGATTATGCAAATTGTCTGGCTGCTTTGCGGTCTAGGATTGCTTTTGTACGCCGGTGATGCGCTTGTGCGCGGCGCTGTTGCTGCTGCCCTTAAGATGGGATTGTCACCGTTAATTGCTGGTATTGTTGTCATTGGCTTTGGAACGTCGCTTCCTGAAGTGCTAGTATCGCTTGATGCGGCATTTAGTGATGCAGAAGACCTCGCCCATGGAAATATTGTCGGGTCAAACATTGCCAATATTATGCTGGTGCTTGGATTTACCGCGATATTTGCGCCGGTGGCCACGAATGCGGTAGGTACGGGACGATCCATGTTCGTAACCTTCGCAGCGACGTTCATTTGGATTGGTGTCACCTATTATATGGGTTTAAATCCCATGATTGGTGCCGCGTTCCTGACAGCGTTGATCGTTTATATTGCGTATCTAGTGATTTCCAGCCGTAAGCAGGTAGGCATTTCAGGTGTGCATCATGATGAAATTCCAGAGGAAGTTGATGAAGAAGATAAAGACCTGCCGATTTGGAAGGTTTGTGTATTTCTTCTCATTGGATTGTTGGGACTGGCGCTCGGCGCTCGCTTAACAATTAATGCAGGTGTGTTTATTGCTAAGGAATTGGGCGTATCTGAAGCCATAATCGGGCTTACACTTCTGGCTGTTGGAACCTCCTTACCGGAAATTGGGGCAAGTGTTGCTGCGGCAATGCGTAAGCATACAGATGTAGTTTTTGGGAATGTGCTCGGTTCTAACTTATTCAATTTGTTTGCAGCTGGTGGTGCAATTTCATTAGTAAAAACTCAGACGCTTGGCCCTAGCTTTCATGTTTATAGCCATTGGGTTATGGCTGCTGCCACTATTGCAATTGCTATTTTTGTTGCTTTCAAACTGAAGATTGGGCGTCTAGTTGGACTTGTCTTACTGTTGATTTATGGTGCCTACATCTTTGGGCTAGTGAATGATTTCTCTTTCATGGAAATGCCCAATCTTATTGTTGAGCCAGAACAAAGTGAAATTATAACACAGTGATTGAAAAACGTGCGCTGATAACAGGAGCGGGGCGAAGGCTTGGACAAGCCATGGCGGCCGGCCTTGGCGCGCGTGGGTTCAAGGTTGCAGTTCATTACAGATCTTCAAAATCTGGCGCAGAAGAAACGCTTGAAATTGTCCGTAAAGCTGGCGGAGAAGGCGCGCTTATCCAAGCGGATTTGCAAAACGAAATTGATGTGGCCCGGCTTGTCGAGCAATCATCCCAAGCTCTTGGAGGGGCGTTGGGCCTGCTTGTGAACAATGCTTCTTCATTTGAAGATGATGACCTTCAGACCCATTCGTCACATAGTTGGAATATGCATATGGGCGTTAATCTACGCGCACCTATTGTATTGTCTCAGGAGTTCGCAAAAGCACTTCCGGAAGATGCTAAAGGCTTGATTGTCAATTTGATTGATCAGCGCGTATGGAAGCTTAATCCAACATTTTTCAGTTATACATTGTCTAAATCAGCTTTATGGTCGGCGACCAAGACGATGGCGCAAGCCTTGGCGCCTAATATTCGGGTAAATGCGATTGGTCCGGGACCGACTATGCAGAATGCACGGCAAGCAGCTGAAGATTTTCAAAAACAAGTGGATGCCACACTCACAGGCGAGGGATCTTCTCCCGAAGAGATTTCTAAGGCTTTGTTGTATTTTGTGGATGCAGAAGCTGTGACAGGGCAGATGTTGGCTGTCGATGGTGGACAGCATCTCGTATGGCAAACACCTGATGTTGATGGCGTTGTGGAGTAGAGATGATTAATTCTTACGAGCGTAATCCAGAGTATACAGAGATTTTCATTAAACGCCTGACAATTCGTGCCCAGCTTGGCGTGTTCACGCACGAGAAAGGCCGGACGCAACCTCTCATTTTGACAATGCGAGCTTGGGCGAAGGTAAAGCCTGTAAAAGATGATATTGTGGAAACGGTGGATTATAATCTTTTTTCAGACACAGCACGGGACCTGGCTGAGAACCAACATTTTGATTTAGTTGAAACATTTTTGAATACGATGGCGGATCGTATTATGGAAGATGATCAAATTGTTGCGGGTGAATTCACAGCAGAAAAGCCGGAAGCTATTGAAGGCGCTGAGTGCGCAGGGGCCGTTGTGTATCGACGCAAAGACTAGATTTACTCTGCTTTAGATTTTAATTCTTTAGGGGTGATGAAGGAATTCAGCGACCATTCTGCTGCTGGTGTTTCCTTACGAAAGAAAGCTGCTGCGCTGGTTGGGAAGCCCATTCTAACGTGTGCCTCATTTTCGCTTTCACCTGAAGCCAAATCCATTGCGAGTAAGTGAAGCCCAGGATTATGTCCGATCAATATAACGCTCTGACAATCAGATGCAGTTGCGTGTAGTTTCACTTGATTCATGATGACATGCGGTTCTGCTAAATACAGTTCAGGTGCGGCGCTGGTAGGTGGATTGTTGAATATAGATTGGACGCATTCCACAGTTTCAAAACAACGTTGAGCATCGGAATGCAGGAGCAGATCTGGTCGGGCACCGAGCGTGTAAAGTTTTTTAGCGACGAGTTTCGCATCTTCATGACCGCGTTCAGTTAGACGTCTATCATGATCGAATTGGCCATCTTTAGCAGGATGTGTCTTGGCGTGACGAAACAATATAAACTCGAGCATGAGTAGTCCTGCTAAACCAGATGAAATTTAGGTTAGGTATAATCCGTGTTTATGGATGCTGGCTAGCCTATTCTTCAAATAGGAGACTATCTTGCTCCAAAAGCTTGAGAAATTTCAATTGAGGGTATGAGAATAAATAAAATTGCATGTGAAGAGGGTGAAATTATTATGATATGCAGTATGCCTTCTTGGGATGATAAGCTGACTTCATAGGGCCTGAAATGAGATTTTTTCCGTTTGTATTGAGTTGTTTGGCTTTACTCATTTCTGTAGGCGCAAGCCTTTACACGGAATGGGCGTGGATTGCGATTGTGCCTATGGCATTACTCACTGGATTTGGGTTTCTAGATTTCTTTCAAACCGAACACGCTGTGCGCCGCAATTACCCAGTCACTGGTAGGTTTCGGTGGTTCTTTTATTGGTTACGTCCGTTTTTACGCCAGTATATAGTTGAAAGCGAAACAGAAGGGCGTCCCTTCAATCATGAGCAACGTTCTCTCGTTTATAAACGTGCAAAGAATGTCAGCAGTGTTGAGCCTTTTGGATCTCATGTAGATAACAATACGACTGGATTTGAATGGATCGCGCATTCTGCAGGTGCCAAGGAGCCGGCCCCTTTGGAAAGCTTGCGTGTCGATATTGGCGGATCTGATTGTAAACAGCCATATTCTGCAAGTGTCTTGAACATTTCAGCTATGAGTTATGGTTCGCTAAGTGGGCGCGCCATTGAGGCGCTTAATAAAGGTGCAGCCAAAGGAAATTTCTATCACGACACAGGCGAGGGCGGCGTGTCGCGATTTCACAAAGCGGGCAATGGAGACCTCGTTTGGGAATTAGGCTCTGGTTATTTTGGGTGCCGCGCACCTGATGGAAATTTTGATCCGGTTCAATTTGAAGAAACAGCCAAGCTCGACAATGTAAAAATGATTGAGATTAAATTGTCTCAAGGGGCAAAACCCGGCCATGGCGGACTATTACCAGGTTCAAAGGTTACAGAGGCAATTGCTGAAGCACGCGGTGTCCCTGTTGGTGAAACAGTCGTGTCTCCTCCATATCACAAAGCGTTTTCGAACCCAGTTGAATTGATGCAGTTTATCAAGCAATTGAGGGATTTATCTGGCGGGAAGCCTGTAGGGTTCAAACTATGTATGGGGCCTGCTCATGAATTTCTAGCTATGGTAAAAGCGATGCTTGAAACTGGCATTAAACCAGATTTCATCGTCGTGGATGGTGCTGAAGGTGGAACAGGCGCTGCGCCAATGGAATTCCAAGATCATATTGGGGCACCATTGAGAGATGGGTTAATTCTCGCGCGCAATGCGCTTGTTGGTGCCGGTTTAAAGGATGAGATAAAACTCGCGGCATCGGGAAAAATTGTATCTGGGTATGGAATGGCTGCGGCAATGGCTCTGGGAGCAGACTGGATTAATTCAGCGCGCGGATTCATGTTTGCGCTAGGGTGTGTGCAGTCTTTGCATTGTCATAAAAATACCTGTCCAACCGGAATTGCGACACAAGACCCAAGCCGTGAACGGGGATTGGTTGTACCAGAAAAAGCAGACCGCGTTTATCATTTCCATCACAACACATTGCACGCTCTAGCCGAAGTGATCGCATCTGCTGGTGTGAGCCATCCTTATGAGCTTGAAGCAGAACGGCTAATGATCAAGCAGGCCAATAAGAAGTCCATTCCCGCAACGCAATATTATGATTTGTTGGAAACAAATGCATTGATCGAAGACGCGGCTGGAACTTATCTAGATCGCGATTGGGAAAGAGCTAATCCTAATAGTTTTAGGTGAATAATTGGGGGGAGAATATGCGGGATAAATTGCTTGGGATGCTTGATAGGTTAGCTAATAAAGTGAAGCGCTTTCCAGCCTCCAGTGGTGTTGTTCTTGTATTTCTGTTGCTGCTTTCCTTTACCTTGTATGGCGTGTCTCGTCCTGTGAGCCATGACCGTGACTTTGTTGAACATCTATCTCGGTTACCGCATGTAGAAGTGAATGAAGAAGGATTTCAGGTCTCTCCTTTGCGCAATTGGAGTTATGAAGTAGAAGGGCCTCTCAATAAATCTTGGACCGAAAGTCCGACACTTTATGAATTTGGTGATTTAAAGAAAATTTGGTTTTTGGTTGAGCCTCATCCTGGAATGGAGGCGATGGCGCACACGCTTTTATTGTTTGAGTTCGGCGACGATAAACTGTTAGGGTTGACGATTGAAGCGCGCCGAGAAATCGATGAAGGATATTCGGCATTTTGGGGGAATTGGGGCAAATTTGAATTGCTTTATGTATGGGCGAATGCCCGCGATCTGGTTCAAAGGCGGGCTATTCATTTACAAAAGCAAGTTGAGATTTATCCAATAGAAATAGAGCGTGAAAATGCTGTAGAGTTTTTAAGACGAATGCTACGGGGTACAGTTCGTATTGAAAATAAACCTAGGCTTTACAATACATTGTTTTCAAACTGTACGAATGAGTTTGGGAAAAATGCAGGTATTGGATGGCATTATTCATTCATAACAATCGGCTTTGCTGCCGAGCATCTGCATTCCAAAGGTTTGATAAAAGATACGCGCGCATATTCTGAAGTTCGTCAAACAGCGACAATTACTGAATATCTGCGGAACTTGGAAAAGAATAATCCAGCTTTGCCTGCTGAACAATTTGACAGAGAATTATTGTCTCATTTGCGTCAAACTTGGTCTAGCTCTCTTTCGAAAGAAGAGAGCTAGAATATATTATCAAAGGTCAGCCTGCAGCCGATTTGCTTTGTAGCTGGATATAGTTCTGGATACCCATTTTTTCGATCATGGATTGCTGAGTTTCAATCCAATCAACGTGTTCTTCTTCATTATCTAGGATTTTGTTGAATAGATCGCGTGATACATAATCACGAATGCTTTCCGAGTATTCGATTGCATCACGTAGAAGAGGGATGGCCTGATTTTCAAGTTTTAAATCCGCCTCAAGAATTTCTTCAACATTTTCTCCGATGCGAAGTTTTCCAAGGTCTTGCAGGTTGGGTAGGCCTTCAAGAAACAGAATGCGATCGATCAACCAATCAGCATGCTCCATTTCTTCAATGGATTCCTTGTACTCTTTCTCAGCCAATACAGAGATGCCCCAATCTTTGAGCATACGAGAGTGAAGGAAGTATTGGTTGATTGCTGTCAATTCATTCTTCAATGCTTTGTTGAGGAATTCGATGACTTTTGTATCGCCCTTCATGAACCTGTCCTTATAATTTATCGCCTCGATAGAGGTATTTCTGATCGGGACAAACTCTAAGCGTGTTTGATGTTGTTTTCAACGAAAATGCTAAAAAAAGCTAATTTTTTCAATTAGTTCTGAGAATGTGTCTTAGTACGAAATGCGAATGAAAATCATTCAGCAGCAATATTATTCGTATTTTCAGAAGTTTGGCTTTCAGCGACCATATCTGCGATGTCATGGCGACATTGACCACAATTAAAGCGTGTTTTGTGGTGTTTCATAACTGCAGGTGCAGAATCAGCACCGGCCTCAATGGCTTCGGTGATTTTCTTTTCGTTAAGGCGGCGGCAAATACAAACGATCATGAGAATGATTTGCACACAAGTGCGAATGATTGTCAACAGCAAACTATGGTTAAAAAGCATTTTAGAATGCTTCAAAGTTGTTCTTTTTTAACATCTGTCCCCGAAAATGATTTCAACAAGTCATTCTGAGTACAAAGGGACCTTCACGTGTCTACATTTTCTAATCGTCGTCGTCTTGTTGCAGCACTTTTATTGGCTGGTGTTAGCCCTGCAGCATTTGCGGGTCCTTCGAAAGAGGAAAAGGGCGATGACAAAGCGGCTGAAGCAGAAGGTGATGTGCTGACGTGTGGAAAGGAATTGGTAGGTTCCTGGTTGATTGAATATGACGCTTCCACATGGCGTGTTATGAGTGACTCAACCGAGATTGAGTGGATGATTGCCACGACGATGGAAAAAGTGGTGACGACTGGGTTCTTTATTGAAGTAAATAAGGAGCGTCGCACAGCAGGTGGCTATCGATATCAGGATGAAACAAAGGTTTGGTACAATGTTCCAGAGGTGCCGCTGACAACATCCCACGGTACGGAATATACAGTTTTTGGAGATACGCTCGGGCATTCATACCATCGCACTGTGGGCTTTGGGACCCGTCGTTATTGGGTTGAAAAAAACGAATTCTGGTATCCTTCCGATGGTGAATTCAGCACAAAAATGGCGTTGAAAAAGCCTAAGATCGCAAAGGCATTTGCCTATTCGCTTGCACATAAACACACACCTTTGAGGTTGGAGCTATATGCTCCGAACTGGTCTGATCAAAATGCCATCGCGATAGGGAATATGGTAGATCAACCAGGATTGGAAGCTGCCGTAAAAGTTGCTGAAGAGCGCGTGAAAGCATTGGCAGAAGATGGTATGGAGTGCCGTATTCCTTCTGAGCCCGATTTTCTACCACCAGAAAAAGAAGGGTGCTTCCTTACAACGGCTACCGTTGGAGCAATAGGTCTTGCTGACGATTGTTGGGAATTGCAAACCCTGCGGCGCTTTAGAGATAAGATTTTAAAACCAACTCAGGATGGTCGCAAACTGGTTGAAACCTATTATGAGATTGCGCCTAGGATTGTGGACAACATCAATGCACGTCCGGATGCGGAGAAAATATGGCGACGTACTTGGGGATTTGGAATTTTCCCTGCTGCGATCGCTGCGCGTTTAGGTTTCAATAAAGTGGCTCAATCCATTTATCACAATATGACAACTCGCTTGCATAAGCTGGCACTCTAAAGTCACAATCATTCACTCACTGGATTGTGAGGCGCTTAATATAGGGCCTCAACATTGACCCGCGCGTATAGCAAGGCTAACTGGCCTGCTTAAACCGGAGAAAATATGTAAATGACAAACCCTGTTCTATCAGCAGATATCCTCACGCCACTCGCAGAGTCGGCTAAAGCCTGGCCATTTGAGCAAGCGCGCGCTTTGCTTAAACGTATCCAGAAGCTAGAGGACAAACAGGGACGTTCTAAAGACCAACCAGTTGTATTTGAAACTGGTTATGGTCCATCAGGTCTACCTCACATCGGAACTTTCGGTGAAGTTGTTCGTACCACAATGGTCATGTCTGCGTTTGAGCAACTGACTGCTGGCGCATACAAAACCAAACTAATTTGTGTGTCAGATGACATGGATGGTATGCGCAAAGTACCTCCGCATTTGCCGCAGCAGGAAATGCTAGAGCAGCATATGCAGCAGCCTCTGACAGCCATTCCTGATCCATTCGGTACGCATGACAGCTATGGCGATCATATGAATGCTCGTTTGTGTGCATTCTTGGATAGCTTTGGGTTTGAATATGAATTTCATTCCGCCACTAAGTTTTACAAAGGTGGTGACTATGATGCTGCGCTTTTAAAAGCAGCAGAAAAATTTGATGACATCATGAAAGTGATGTTGCCAACTTTAGGTGAAGAGCGTCAGGCAACTTATTCACCATTCTTGCCAATTTCGCCAAAGACAGGACGCGTGCTGTATGTACCGATGAAGAATGTGAACGCTGAAAAAGGCGAAATCACATTTGAGGATGAAGACGGAACTGATGTGACAATTCCCGTGACTGGCGGGAATGTGAAGCTTCAGTGGAAGCCTGACTTTGGGATGCGCTGGGCGGCTCTTGGTGTGGACTTTGAAATGTTTGGAAAAGACCACCAAGCTAATGCGCCAATCTATTCGCGTATTTGTAAAATTTTGGGCAATGAGCCACCGACGCAATATGTCTACGAGCTTTTCCTCGATGAAAAAGGCGAGAAGATTTCCAAATCTAAAGGGAATGGAATCTCAGTGGAGCAGTGGCTGAAATATGCACCGCAAGAAAGCTTGGCGTTATTCCAATTCCAGAAGCCACGCGCTGCCAAGAAGCTTTATTTTGATGTCATCCCAAAAGCTGTGGATGAGTATCTGACATTCTTGGCAAAATTCCCAGAAGAAGAGCCAGCACGTCAGGTGGAAAACCCTGTTTGGCACATTCACTCAGGAAATCCGCCCAAGGAAACATCACCAATCTCGTTTGCATTGTTGCTAAATCTAGTGTCGGCGGCCAATGCAGACACAAAGGATGTGTTGTGGGGCTTTATCTCAAAATATGCACTTGAAGCGACACCTGAAAATGCTCCATTGTTGGATCATCTTGTGGGATTTGCGATGGAGTACTTTGCTGACTTTGTGAAGCCAACAAAAACATATCGTGCACCAACTGACCAAGAGCGCGCAGCACTAGAAGATTTAGCCGCTAAGCTTGAAGGGTATGAGGGTGAAGAAACGGGTGAAGCACTTCAATCTCTCGTGTTCAGCATCGGTAAAGAGCATGAATTTGAAAATCTACGCGACTGGTTCAAAGCCATTTATGAAGTGCTGCTTGGTCAATCTCAAGGCCCGCGCTTTGGTGGATTTGCCGCGCTTTATGGTGTCAAAGAAACAGCAATTCTCGTTCGCAAAGGTCTTGCTGGAGAACTTGGCTAAGAGCTGATCTCAAATCTAATTTAGAGAAGCCCGCTAGAGAAATTTGGCGGGCTTTTTACTGACTAGCCCACAAAATACGGGCGATCCATTCAATGTCGTTGGCGGCAAATTCGCGGGGCGGGTAGTCTGGATTAGCGGAGATTAATTCTACGCGGCTGGCAGACATGTGCCCCAGAAGTTTGGCGAGTATTTCACCTGACTTTGTTTTAGCAACCACGCGGTCGCCGCGGCGTACATCCATGCCGGGAGCAACGATAATGCGGTCACCTTCACGAAACACCGGCAACATGGAATCGCCCGAAATTTCCAGCGCATAGACAGTTTCATCGCCCATATCGGGGAAGTGGATATCATCCCAACTTGCGCCGACGGGAAAACCAGCATCATCAAAAAAACCGCCATCACCCGCTTGCGCCAAGCCAATTAGGGGGATAGTGCGCCCCTGACGCCCTTGGGCGAGGTCCGCAAACTCTTCCCAACCAGCGCCCACGGCGGCCAAAGCTTTGGAGAGACTTTCTGTGGAGGGCCAGCGCGGTTTGCTGCCATCAGCACTCGTGCGTTTGGATTTGTTAAAGGCGGTGGGGTCTAATCCAGCCGACTTTGCCAAGGCCGATACAGACAATCCATGACGCGCCGCCAGCGCATCAATACCATTCCAGATATCGCTATGTCTCATGTGTTAAATGTCCTGTAATCGCGAGATGTGAGGACTATATACTAAACGAAAAGGAAAATAAACCTATATCATTTGAGGGCCGTTTGTTTTTTCTTCCTGTCATGCCCGACGCGAAGCGTCAGGGCATCGATCTCGAATTTTTCCAATGCTAGCAAGCGGTGCAATTTCGGGAGTTGGATCCCCTGACACGGGCGTGTCGGGGATGACAAAAGTGCATGTGTTTTAACCCAACACCAAAACCTCCGCCACCGATTGTCGATGCGAGAGTATGCATAAATGGGCTGCAAGGCGTTGCCATTAACAGCGATAAGGATAGCTGGATCGCTCCAGCAGTATAAGTAGCTGCCTCTGGCAACGCCTCACCTGATATTTTGTCCGCAGTGAAGACCTGTCTTACAGAGGCTCCATGAACCTCAGCCAGGGAGGCGAACCTCCTCTGGTTCCCTTTCTGGTACAGCGCCCAAAAGCTCTTTCCGGTCTACCAAAGCTAAAGACCGGCGAGTCCCTTCAGGATATCAGTCCTCTCATCAGAAATGCCAAGTCGGTCGCGCATTTTCCGCCCACACAATGCGATGAGAAGATGGGATCAGTATGGGGAGGATTGTGAGGGAGGGGGATTAAAAAGGGTTTATCCCGAAATATGAGGGAGCTTGCGCGGAAAATATTTCTTGAATGACTATTTCTCGCCAGAAGCAGTCATTCTTCGTCTCTTCGGCGAACAACTGATTTGAGCCCAAAGTAACAAATGCTGCGTTTCTTATGAATGCTTGGTTATTCTAGAAATTTTCTATTCAGCACAAAGAGGTCCTTGACCCTGACGTTAGTGTCAATGCTCTAAGAGAGTCTCCAATCAAAGATGGAAGATTGGAGACACATCATCATGACCTATTGCGATACATGGCAAGGGAAGGTTGCAATCGTTACCGGGGGTAGCTCTGGAATCGGGTTGGCGACAACACGCGAACTTGTTGCGAGTGGTGCAAATGTACTTATTACGGGGCGCAGAGCGGACAAGCTGGCCCAAGTCGCAGCATCCGACGACAAAATTAAAACACTACAGATCGACAGCGCCGATGTAACCAGCGGACAGCAAATCGTTGAAGCTGCGATGTCGCGTTGGGGGCATATTGATTTGATTGTAAATAATTCAGGCGCAGGCCAGCTATTGCCTGTGGGAGAATACGATGCAGAAGTCATTGCAAAAATCTCTGCGGTCAACATCGTCGCTCCGTCACAACTTGTGAAGGCGGCTTACTCCGCGTTGAAGGAGAGCAAGGGTGCAATCGTAAACATTGGCACAGCGGTATCCCGCAATGCCGCGCCGTTGTTGGCACACTATGGGGCGACCAAAGCGGCCCTAGAGCATCTGACCAAATCTTGGGCCGTAGAATTGGCAAAGGATGGTATTCGCGTGAATGCTATTGCGCCCGGCCCAGTAAAGACCGGTGCTTTAACCGGATTCATGGGGTTGCCGCAAGAAATGGCCCAACAGGTCGAAGCACAGGAAGCGGCACAAGTGCCATTGGGTCGCCGGGGCGTGACATCTGATATTGTGCCTTGGATTTTACGGTTTGGAAGCACCGAAAACGAATGGCTCACGGGCCAAGTTCTGACAGTTGATGGTGGTTGGTCCTTGCGATCTTGATTCACAGGCCGGGTTGCAGGCGACTGCACCCGGCCCAAACTTGATTTCTACTTACAGCCCTTTCATATATATCAAGGTTGTTGGAGAATTTGGTATGCAAGCAAAAGAAGCTGCGGAGCGGCTCGGGATAACGCAGCGTATGTTGCGCCACTATGAGAAAAAAGGCCTTTTGGAAGTCAGCCGAACGCTAAATGGCTATCGAAGCTATAGCGACGCTGATCTGAGAAGAGCTGGCCGTATCCGCGACTTTATCGCAACCGGATTCTCAACCCGTGAAATCCGCGCCATGAGCGCATGTCTTTCGGATGACGGAGCTGGCCCTTGCGAAGGCGGCATTGAAAGGTTGACCGAAAAGCTTGAACATATCGACCGGCTTAGAGCAGAACTTGACGAAAAGCGCAGTGCTATCATCGACAGACTTGCGGAACTGAGAAGTGAGCTGGCACCCCTAAACAGCCATTGAGTTGTTTAGTGGTAACGTCCGATTTGTCAGCATACCAGCTGCTAGCATGTCTACAGCTAACCGGCCGTTAAAGGGCCAATATATACCACCCAGCTATCTCAACCATTCAAATTCGCACACCTCTAAGTCGCTTCCAGCCTGTGGATAAGTGTGTTAATCTTTTAAAATACAGACAACAGTCTTCATTGGCTTGGTCGGATATCTGAAGGCGCTATCGCCAGTGCCCACCTACTAAGGTGAGAAGTAGGGCTTGCTTACAAGTCACATCCGATGGGAAACAAAAAGCCAATATGCACCCCGACAGAGGGTTTGGCCAGAATGATTGGCTCGGGACCTGACGGGGTGTTTCTGTGTTTATAGGTCTAGTTCTTTCTTTTCCAAACGTTTAGCAAAATCCATGCATTCACGCTTAGTGGGGTGTTTTGATCCAATAAGTTCATATGCGTATTGAAGAGCTGCTGCATTGAATGCATTTTTCTCTGTTTGTGATGGTGGGGAAACCAATATATCTGCCGCAAGCTTTGTAATGAAGTCTGAATTTCTACGATTGAAGTCAGCAGCGGATCCCGCAAAAGATTCAAATTCATCTTCGTGCTTTAGTTTAACGATACATATAGCAGTGGCATTTTGAACGCCGCTATAATACTCAAATTTTTTCAGTTCAGATTGACGCGTTTCCTCATCTGGACAAGCTGTGAGAAGCAGTGCGAGACACAATATTGGAAGAGATGCTTTCATTTGCATGACTTTAAGCGCTAAATTGTATTTAGCAACTAGTAGTGTGTTTTAGTAAAACGCTTCAAATATCAATTTTGCGCCCAATACACACATCATGACATAGATGAATTTATAAAAGCGGGCGGTTTCAATGCGCCTTACAATCATCACGCCAGCCAAGGTGGCTAGAATAGCCAGAGGCAATAGTATGGCGGATGTTTTTAGATTGGGAATGGTCATTTGTCCAAGAGCTAAAAATGCCGGTACTTTGATCCAGTTTACAAAGCCAAACACGATGGATTTTGTGCCGATGAGCAGGTCTCTGGGTAGTTTTTGTGGAAGTATCCACATGTAAAAGGGCGGACCTCCGGCATGAGCTATTTGGCTTGTGAAACCAGTAATCGTGCCGAAAAAGAGCCCTGATCCGATATTGGATTTTTTAGGGGGATGTTCTTTTTTGTGGAATGTTTGCCAAAGATTGCGTGCACCGAAAATTAGCGAGATCGCGCCAACAGCCCCCATAATGGCATCTTTGGACAACATATCTGCATATAGGTATCCAAGATATACACCTAGGCTCATGCTGGGGAGCATGATGAGCGTAACGCGCTTGTCTATTGTTTTGCGATAGGACCAAATGCCCACTGCGTCCTGACAGATGAGGATGGGTAATAGGATTGCGGCCCCGGCGACTGGATCTCCCCCAAGTGCCATGATGGGCATGGCAAGCGCGCCTATACCTGCAAATCCGCCTTTGGATAATCCAGTGACAATAACGGCGAATGCGGCGCATAAATAGAAAAATATTTCAGGGGTCATGAGCTGGCGATATCGCTCACAGGGTGGCAAGTCAATTCGGTTAGATTGAAAGAGTTACTTTATCTATCGGGACGTATACTCACGCTATCCATAAGCGAACCCGCAGCAAAGGCCGCAAAGTAGGTTACCTGCGCAGGATCATTGCGAACAGCAGCGTTTTGAAGCTTGAATGCCAACACTGTGTCTTTGGAATAGGTTGGGGTGCCGAAAGTTTGGATGAAGGCATTTTCAACGGCTGGAACTTCGCCTGGCGAGATATTGATATGCGCTATAGCAAGTGCGCCATCTACGAACACAAACTCAGCTTCCCGCTTTGCTCCAAAGAATTCTAACCCAGTGCAGTCTATTTGGGCTTGTTCTTCAATGCTGGCAAATTGCGGTGGATCAATAATATAGCTTTCAAGTGTATCGCATTTACTTGAAAGCTTTTGCTCAACTGCTTTGAGAGGTGCGGCAAACTCAATATAGGACGGTTTTTCCACTGACATCGGATCAGATGGGCCGCCACATGCGGACACGAACAATATTGCACTTGCTATAGTTGAGAGTTTGCGAATTGATTTAACCGATGCCATTTGCGACTCCAGTGCCGATTGCCTTTGTGAGCTATCATATCAGGCAATGGCAGCTTTTTCGTTAATCGCGGTCAGGCAGTTTGTTGATACGGTCCATAACGAAGGGGGCAGCTGTTTCGCTGTAATACAGTGCTTCGGGGGTGTCGTTGCGCACAGCGGCGAAGTTGTTTGCGTAAGCTAGGATTGTGTCTTTGCTGGTCGTGGGAGCACCAAATTTAGCTGTAAATGCTTTTTCAAGTGCCGGAATTTCATCTGCTTCAACGAGTATCCATGTCAGCATGAGAGCATCATTTACAAAAACAAATTCGGCCAGGCGTTTATCTCCAAAATATCCAAAGCCTTGGCAATCAATCTGCCACTGACTTTCTACATTTGGGATACTAGGAGGATCGATCTGACGTACATCTACAGAAGAACAATACCCATTTAAGGCCGTTTGAATTTCACTGACCGTGCTGCCAAAGGAAATTTGTGACGGCTTGCCAACGTCCATGGAAATGCTTTCCTGCTGCTCTATAGGGTTGCAAGCAGACAAAGCGATAGCGGCGACGGCTCCTGCCATGCAGGACCGAAAGGTGTTTATAGATGACATATTGTTATCCTGTTGATTTAAGCACCTTCTTCCAAATGATGCTGTTATTGGAAGAAGGTGAGTGCTTTCTGTTACCAGATTTTGATGCGTTTCTCCGGCGGTAGATAAAGTGCATGGTCCTCGGTCACACCAAATGCTTCATACCAAGCATCAATGTTACGAACAGGACCATTTACGCGGAAATAAGGTGGTGAGTGAGGGCCAGTGATCAGATGGGATCTCAGAGCTTCATCTCGACTTTTTGAGCGCCAGACTTGCGCCCAAGACATGAAGAAGCGTTGATCTCCTGTTAGGCCGTCTATGACTTTGTCTTCTTCGCCGTTTAATGAAAGTTTGTAAGATTTATATGCAAGTGACAATCCGCCAAGATCACCAATGTTTTCTCCTAACGCGAGTTGACCATTTACACAGGTTTCACCGTCATCTAGCGGGCAGAAACCATTATATTGGCCAACCAGTTCTTTTGTCAGACCTCTAAAGCTTGTTAGGTCATCTTCAGTCCACCAGTTAGATAAAGAACCGTCAGCGTTGAACTTTGAACCTTGGTCATCAAATCCGTGTCCGATTTCATGGCCAATCACGCCGCCGATTGCACCGTAATTCACAGCTGGGTCTGCGCTGATATTGAAGAATGGTGGTTGCAGAATTGCTGCCGGGAAAACGATCTCGTTGAATAGCGGGTTATAGTAAGCGTTGATTGTTTGCGGTGTCATGAACCACTCATTGCGGTCCATTTCTGTACCCAGTTGTGAAATGTTATCTTTCCACTGCCAATCAGATGCGGCAATCTTATTGCTTAATGCGTTATTTGAAACTTCAAGACTGTCATAAGTTTCAAATTCTTCAGGGTAACCGATTTTTGGATTGAATGTATCAAGTTTAGCTTTAGCCTTGCCGCGCGTTTCATCGCCCATCCACTCTAGCTCTTTAAGGTTGTCAGCCATTGCCAAGCGGAGGTTTGAAACCAGTTTATCCATTGCGGCTTTGTTTTCTTCAGGGAAGTGGCGCGCGACGAATTCTTTTCCGATTGCTTCTCCAAGAATGTTTTCTGTAGCAGAAACTGCGCGTTTCCAGCGCACGCGTTGTTCTGGTGTTCCACGAAGCGTGTTGCCGTAAAAATCAAAGTTCGCTTTATCGATTTTTGTGGGAAGTACGGAAGAATGGTCAGACAGGAAATGTACCGTCAGATATGCCTTCCAGACAGAAAGATCTGTTTCCTCGATGATTTTGAACATTGCTGGGAAACCACCACCGAGTTTTTGTCCATCTTCTTCTGTCAATCCAGCTGAAGCGAGCTCTTCCGATGTCGGCGGGATTTCACCTACGATTAGCTGCTTTTCGTCTCCTAAACCCAATCCAGTCATAAAGGTTTTTACTGGGAATGAGTTTGCCATGCCGGCCAAATCATTCATCGAGATTTTGTTGTAGGTGATTTCAGGATTACGGCTCATTGCGCGATCCCAGTGCGTCGCTGCCATCTTGGTTTCTAGCGCCATAATTTTGGCTGCTGTGTCAGCAGGAGTGGGGTCTTTTGCTTCTGTTAGTAAGAAAGTTAAAAGCTCTACATATTTGGCGCGGCGTTCAACAGACTTTTCATCGTCTTTAGTGTAGTAATCACGATCCGGTAGCCCCAAGCCTGATAGGCTGGATTGGAAAATATATGTGTCCGTTTCTTTTGGGTCAGCAAAAACATATCCGCTAAAAGGAGAGGCATATCCTGCTGCAGCGAATGTGCTCGCTAGGTCGTCCATATTTTCAATTGCATTTATACGATCAAGATATGGTTGTGCGGGTGCAAGCCCAGCTTGGTTTATGACATCCAAATCAGAGAATGTTTTGTAGAAAAGACCAATTTTTCCTGACGAGGTAGAAGGATCAGCATCGGCTTCGGCAAGCTCTTCGATTATCTTGCGCACGCGCTTTTCAGAATTCTCTCTGAGCAAAGTGAAGGACCCGTAACGGGACTTGTCTGCTGGAATCTCAAATGTATCGTACCATTTTCCATTCGCATACCGAAAGAAATCGTCTCCTGCAGCGACATCTTTATCCATTGAGGACAGGTCTAGCCCGTAGGGGCCGTATAATTCTTCTAAAGTTGCCTCTTTAGGAGCAACTTTTGTAGCGGTCTCAACAACTTTTTCTGCTACTGCTTCTGTGACAACTTCTGCTGAGCTTTGATCTTCAGTTTTGGTGTCCACAGTTGCGCAACCTGTTGCTAAGGACAGAGCGACAATTGAAGTTGCGAATTTTAGTTTGTTAAGCATGAAAATCTCCCGTTTATAAGGAATAGCTAATAGGTTCCGCTACAGAATGTAAACAAACGCACAAGATCATTTTGTACGTTTGTTTGATTTCATGAGCTAACTACTCTGCGGGTGCAGGTAATCTGTCAGCATCTGCATCACCTGAAGTGTCGAGAGTGTCATCGTCAAATGTTTGGCCAAGTGGTTGGATTTTGTCTGGACGTAGTCCTCCAAAATACCAACGCATTGCCTGCTTTAACCATGACATACGGCGACCAATTTCAACTCCAATTGCGTATAGAGACGGCACAAGAAGTAGACTTAGGAAAAGAGCGAAGATCACCGCACAACCTAAAGAAACAACCATCGGCTTCAGGAATTGAGCCTGCATAGAGCGGTCCAAAATCATTGGCAGAATACCGATGAATGTTGTTACCGAAGTAAGCAATATTGGGCGGAAACGAGATACACCAGCTTCTACCACAGCTTGGAAAGCTCCAACACCATGTGCACGACGTTTATTTAGAAAATCGATGAGCACGAGGTTATCATTGATCACAACACCAGCCGCCGCAGCGATACCAAATATTGAGAACATGGCCATTGGAACTCCAAGTAATGCATGTCCAAATACGGCCCCCGCAAAACCAAATGGAATGGCCGACATGATAAGCAGGGGTTGTGCATAGGATTTAAATGCAATGGCCAAGAGACAGTACATCACAAAGAAAGCACCCAATTGCAGCCCTGTAATTTCTGCAAAGAATTCAGCTTCCTGTTCAGCAGAACCTAGTGCTCCTGAAGTCAGACCTGGATACTTTTCTTTTAGACCTGGCATGAAGTTTTGGTTTATTGTGCTGATGATGTCGCGTTGAGCTTCACCTGCAACATCTGCGAAGACGGAGACAGAACGCTGACGTTCACGACGTAGGATACGGTTGATGCCTGGTGCAAATTCCACGTTGGCAACTTCCATCAATGGAATTTCGCGTCCATCAACCGTTCGAATACGAAATTGGTTCAAACTGTCCAGCGAACGACGAGCTTCGCGTGGAAGCTTCACCATGACCCGTACATCATCTCCTTCGCGTGGGAGGCGTTGGACTTCTTCACCATAATATGCTTGGCGAACTTGGCGAGATACATCACGCAAGGTCAGGCCGAGGCTTTCAGCACCAGGTTTCATTGTGAGACGAATTTCTTGTGCCGCAGCAGAGAAATTGTCACCTACATTGTGAGCTTGAGCATATGTTCCAAGGTGGATACGAAGCTCTTCTGCTGCTTGACGCAGGACCTCTAGGTCTGGGTGATTTAGAGCAAATCTTAGGCGTGGGTCACCGTCGTTGAAGGAGAACGCAAATTGAGCATCTTCAGCATCAGGAATTTCACCAGTTAGTTCACGAAGCTCTTCTGCCAGCGCTTTGGTTGATACTTCTCTTGGGCGTATCTCGGGAGCTGCAAGAGCAATCCAAGACATAACTTGTCCTTCGGAAGCAACCATTGATGCGTCACGGACAATATCAAAATCTAGTTCACTCCATTTTTCATTTTGTGAATCTTTTAGAGCATCAATACCGGCGCTAAGTTGAGTTTGTACCTGTGATACGCGTGAGAAGGGGGTTCCATTCGGCATGTCAATTTGAACAAAGATGAAGTCACCTTCAGTTTCAGGTTCAAATTTGAAAGGTACCCAACCGTGTTGTACTAGACCTATCGCGAGCATAAATAGAGCGATAAATCCTGCAGCTGTGGCGTAACGCATTTTGATCGCGAAGATCAAAATTGGTTTATAGACCGTGCGGGCAACCCACAAAAGACTGTCGGCAATTGAACGTTGGAATCTTGTAAATCCAGCACCAACTTTTGAGCTGAGTGATTTGCCACCTTCTGTTTTTTGCTTTTTCAAATGAGCAAGGTGAGCAGGAAGGATCAGGAATGCTTCTACAAGAGAGAAGGTCAGAGCAGCAATCACGGTGAGTGTAAAGTTCTGCGTGAACTGACGCGCACCTCCTGAAATTAGGGCCCAGGGTGCGAATGCGATCATTGTGGTGATCACACCAAACATCACTGGTTTTGCAACAGCTTTTGCACCGTGGATAGCTGCTTCAACGCCTTCACGTCGTCCGCTCTCAACTTCGGTGTGAATACTTTCACCGATTACGATAGCATCATCAACGACAACTCCAATCACCAGTAGGCAGGCAAACAATGAGAGGATGTTGAGTGATACTCCCATGATTGGAAGGAGGAAGAAACCACCAGCAAATGCTGTCATAATCCCAATAGCCACCCAGAAAGCCACAATTGGGCGAAGGAATAGCAAGAGGACGATCAGAACCAGCAGAGTACCTGTGACAGCAGAATTGGATATGATTGAGATAAGTTTGCTCATAAAGTCGTGGTCAGACCACAACAAATTCAATGTAACAGACTCGGGAAGAGTTTCGTTTTTCTCTTCCATATATTGTTTGATGGCCTCGGAATATTTGGGCAAGTTCATTTTTTCGGTTTGTGCCATCATAATGAAAGCAGCTTTCCGACCTTCAAATGAAGTGCTCAGGTCAGCGTCGACAAACCCATCGATAACGCGAGCAACATCACCCACGCGAATTATTCCACCATTTTCAGTTTGCTGAATGATTACGTCATTGAACTGTTCAGCTGTGTCAGCAAGATTTCTTGTTTGAATAGAAACATCACCAGTTTCAGTGCGAACCTGTCCGCCGCTACCGTTCAATGAGCTGCTACGAATGGCTGTCGAAATATCATCAAATGTCAAACCATATTGGCGCATTGCACTTTCAGAAACTTCAATCGTGACTTCTTCGGATAATGTTCCTTGAACACGCGCTAGCTCTCCGCCTGGTATTCTGGCAATCTCGTCACGAATTTCGTCAGTAATGCGCTTAAGTTCTCTCGAGCTTATGTCACCGGCAACAACTAAACCGAAATATTCGTTGTTATTCTTCCACTGTTGAACTTGTGGGCGGAATGATGAGGGGGGGAGGTTATTGATTGAATCAACGCGTAATTTGATTTCATCAAGGAATTTTTGAGTGTCGACCGAGTTTAGTGCTTTAATGTTTACGGTTCCGCCGCCTTCATAAGCGATGGAAGTCATGCGTTCGATGCCATCTACATCGGCAACAGCTTCTTCAATTCTAACAACGATTTGTTCTTCTGCATCTTGAGGAGATGAACCAGGCCACGCGATAGTGACAGAGGCACCAGCAAATTCACCACCAGGGAAAACTTCTTGTTCAAGTCTGCTAAAGCCGAATAGTCCTCCGGCAACACAGCAGATCATCAATAGGTTGGCGGCAACTGAGTTGCGCGCCCAAAATGAGATAATACCACCCATTAGTTTGCTCCGATCGCTGAGTCTGAGGCAAGAGCGATGACATCATCACCGTCCGATGTGTCTTGCTCGTTCTGATCCGTTTCAAAAGTACGCACGCGCATGCCTGTCATTGCTGCTTGAACCGGTGTTGTGATGACCAATTCGCCTTCATTTAGGCCTGAAGCGATATAGACATATTCTTTTGTAGTTCTTTGAACTTCTACGGTTTTAATTTCTAGAGATTGCACAATCCGTGTTGTCTCTTCTGTTTCTTTTTTCGCTAATGGATCTTTAGCTTTGGCTTCATCCGCTTCTTTATTTTTCTTAGCTATCTCTTCGTATTTAGCTTCGATTTTGGCTATTTTCTCTTCCATAGCTTCTTCAGGAATAGTGTATCCAAGCTCTTCTTGAGTCTTTTTCGCTGCTTGGCGAGCTTCAGCTATTTCTTCTTGCTTTTCATTTTCAAGACGTGTGTCACGGTCTTCGATTTCTTCTTCTGTCTCGTTGATGACATAGACAGTATCAAGTCCACGAAGTGCTGAACGCGGGGCTCTTACAATGTTGTTGAGTACCCGACCTTCAATAAGTGCATTCACGAATAATCCAGGGGCTAGTGGAGTGTCACCATCAGCACCTTTACCAAATGGATCATCAACTTGAGCAAAAACTGAAACAAGGCGTGTACGTGTATCAACCGATGCACCTGTTCTAGTAATATAGCCTTCCCAATTACGCTCCTGACCACCTACATCAGCGGTTAGAGCAACTTTCGGTCCTGGGTTTGCTCTTGTGGCGTTAAAAGCAATTGGTAGTCCCAAGTCACCTAACTCATCATTTGGAATAGCGAGTTCTATTTCAACGGCATCTTTCGCAAATACAGCTCCGATTGGGCTGCCTGGTGAAACGAATTGTCCAAGATCAACGCTTTTTTGTTCAACCAGCCCATTAAATGGGGCGCGAACTTCGGTACGTTGCAATTGTAGAGCTGCGTCTTCCGCTTGAGCTTCGGCTGCAGCTAGTGCTGCACGTGCTTCAGCTAGTTGTGGTTCGCGAAGCGCTAGAGGGCTTGGGTTTTCAATTCCTAATTCTTCTAGTTCGGTGCGAGCAACTTCGGCCTGTGCAATCACTGTTGCTAATGTTTGGCGGGCGCTTGCGACTGTAGATTCTGCGCGAACTGCAGATAATTTGTAGTCAGCATCTTCCAGGCGAATTAGAACTTCACCCTTTTTAACAAATCCACCGTTTTCTAGGTTTGGAGAAACATATTTCACACGACCTGAAACTTGAGGGGATAATTGTACTTGTCTTTTGGGCCTAACAGCACCTTGCGCTTCCACTGACAAGGATACATTGGCCAGAACGGCTGGTTCTGAAAGAACAGCAAGACCAACAGGGCCTCTTTTCTTGACCTCCGGTGGAGGTTTCATTGCGCCAAGTACGCCGATAATTTGACTACCACCGGCGAGAATGATGAGGGGCACTGCAACTTTTAATATCGTACTGAATTTCATGGTCTTAGTTTCCTGTTGGGGCGTTGATCGCAGGCGCGTCTCCGCCGCCCAACGCAAGATGATAATTAATTCTGTTGACTGCGCGTGAGGCGTGGGTTGCTATCAATTGACTATTTGCATTGATACGACGCGTCTGCGCATTGATGAGGTCAAAGATCGTAATCAAGCCCTCTTGGTATTGTCTTTCCGCAATTGTTTCTGCGGCTTCAGCTTCTGACATGGCAATTTGTAGTGCGAACTGTTGTTGCTCTAGTGAAAGGTCTGCGGCACGAGTACCTTCGACTTCTTCCCAGGCAGCCAATACTGTACTGGCGTAATTTGCAGCGGCTGCTTCAGCGTTTAACCGAGCTGCTTTTGCCTGATTAGCCAATCTTCCACCATTAAATATGGGTGCTGTCAGATTTGCAAGGATGCGACCTGCGAGCTGATCAACATCTAGTACATCTTCAATTGTATTGCTGTTGATAGAACCCGATGCGCTTAAGCTAAGCGATGGGCGCATTGCAATTCGTGCTAAGTCTGCGCGAAGTCCTGCGGCCGCCATTCTAGCTTCAGAAGCTGCAACATCAGGACGGCGCGCTAGCATGTCTGTTGGAGAAATATTGGTGTCCGCCATTGGGCCAAGAACAGGCGGGGTTTCTGGTGCATTGACTTCAGCGGCTGGGTATCTTCCTAGAAGAACTTCAAGAGAGCGTGCTGCATTTTCGACATCGAGCTGAGCGCGAGAAATTGAGGATTTTGCGCTAGCCTCAGCTGAACGGGATAATCTTACATCCAAAGTTGTTGCAAGACCGGTAGCAACGCGTCTTTCTGTTAGCTCTTTAGCGCGTGTGCGAGCTTGTAGTTCATCTTCAGCTAGAGACAATTGAGCGCGTGCATTCGATAGATTTATCCAAGCGTTTGCAGTGCGTCCTGCAATAGATAAACGTAAATCGTCTAATTCTGCTTCGCTCGCTTTAAAGTCTTCATCAGAAGCGGAAATTCGTTTTGACACTTGGCCCCAAAGGTCTACTTCCCAGCTTGAAGAAAGAGAAACTTGGTAACTTGGGTCAGTTGATGATCCTGAATCTATTCGTCCACCTTGAACACCTGCGCTGAGAGAAGGAATTCTATCTCCGCGGGCTGCACGAGAAGTTGCGAAGGAAGCACTGGCGCGTGCACGAGCGGCCAAAAGGCTTGGGTTCGCTGAAATTGCTTCCTGTATGAGTGCGTTCATGCGTTCAGAATTGAATTGGGCGGTCCAATCAGTTTCTTCTGCTGGTGCAGGTAATGTCACTGCCCATTCATTGGGAATATTGGTTGTTGCCAATTGAAGATCAGTCGCAATATCGCCGCCGCCAATACTGGCGCAGCCTGTGGCCAAAACTGCAATTGCAGGAGCTGAATAATGTTTCATGCGATCTGATTCCATAATTTTTGGTATGTGCTCAAAATGAGAGTTTGAGCGTGAAGTATATATCTGTCATTATGTCACGAAAGTCAACAAATAATTATCGAAAAACAATAATTGAGTGATTGGCTAGGTTTTTTTGATGACTGACATTAAAGTGACATTACGTTGGAGATATCATGAGAAAGTATTGAGATTGTGAAGGTTTGAGGAAATAACTTTCGGATTCTCTTTATACATGCATACAAAATTGCGTTGGAAGCTTTGAGGCTCGGGCATTTGAAGAAAAAGCTAGAATGCCTGAGGCGTTGGGAAGCATAAAATGAATAAAATAGAAGTTTTGGCTCAGGTTTGGCGCGCGCAGCGTCCTGCATTCTTTTGGGTGTGTGGAGCCGCGATTGTAATTCTCGGCGCTATGTGTCTTTTGGGAGAACTGCGAGTGATGACCGCTATCGTGGGCGTGTGTTCATTTGGCGGTGTGGTTTTGGGGCGTGGTCTGTTTGCGCATCTTCAAAATGACGAGAATTTACCCACTAAGCAGAAAATTAATGGCGAGCTTACAAATGCGGAATTTCGGTCCGTTATTGTGAATGCGATGAGTGAGCCTTGCTTGTTTGTGAATCCTGAGGGGCGAGTGGAAGTTGCAAATGAAGCTGCAAAACAAAACTTCAGATTTCGCGGAGATGCTCCAGTTTTATCTTCAGTTGTAAGGCGGCCTGAAATGTTGGCTGCTGTGGAAGATGCTTTGAATGAAAAAGAGCCGCAGGATTTTGCATTTGTCGAGCGGGGTGAATATGACCGCACGTATGCTTGCGTGGCGGCACCTGTGAAGACGAATTCTGGGTTGGGTGTTCTAATAACTATGGAAGATCTTACAGCTGTTAAGCGTGCTGAGTTGGCGCGTGCAGATTTCCTTGCCAATGCCAGTCACGAATTGCGTACACCTCTCACTTCGCTTGCGGGATTTATTGAAACTATGCGAGGCCCCGCAAAAGATGATCACGAGGCTTGGGATCACTTTTTAGAAATAATGCAAGGGCAAGCCGAAAGAATGCGTCGCCTGATCAATGATTTGTTGTCGTTGTCGCGAATTGAATTGAGTGAACATAGGCGTCCTTCAACGAATGCAGATCTGGCCGCTGTAGTGAGTGAAGTTGGAGCCGCTTTGGAGCCTGTTGCGGATGGTCAGGAAGTAAAGATTCGAATTTCTGGTCCTGCCAAAGGGGTTGCGGTAATGGGAGTGAGGGATGAGCTAGCTCAAGTTGCGCAAAATTTGATTGATAACGCCATTAAATATTCCGAACCTGAAGATGTTGTGGAAGTGGAAGTATTGACGGGACTGGGGCAGGAAGAGGCATTGGAGCAAGCAGGACGACGTATGGAAAATGCTCCTCAATTTTCGATTGCCAATAGTTTAGGTGCTGCTGAAACCAAATACGCTGTTTTGCGTGTTCGCGATAATGGACCTGGCATGGATAGAAAATACCTTCCAAGGCTGTCTGAGCGTTTTTATCGAATTGATCCCGGGCGGGGTCTAAAAAAAGGAACCGGTTTGGGGTTGGCTATTGTAAAGCACATTGTAAATCGTCACCGCGGTGCATTTCTTGTTGAAAGTGAGTTGGGCGTTGGAACGGCGTTTGGTGTTCTGTTCCCAGTTTCTTATGAAGACAAAGAGCAATCAGACCTTGATCAATTGCTTGAGGAAAGAGCTTTCAGAAAAAGTATTGATTCTGATGAGGTTAAAGAAGCTTAGAGCGTTTGATGCGCTTGCTGGTGGAGGTGGTAGTCTTAATTTTGGATGCCAATTTACGATAAGAAATGCTTAGTTTGAACTTAATGTGAAAAGTGCAACAAAACCGTCGTAAAATCATGGTAACGCGAGATAAAGAAACCTATATCAATTTTTCAGTATACTGATTTTTGTGTATGGTCGTGATTAGTGTGAAAATGATCCAAGCATGTGTTTGGTGTTTTGTTTGAACGTCATAAATTTGTGCTAAGAGTAATATGAACAGTCAGACTGTCTTGAATATTTCCAACGAATTGGAATTGCTTACAGGTGAAATCGCTGGCATGGGCGGTCTCGTGGAAGACATGCTCAGCGACGCGTTGGCCGCTGTCGTCACTTATGATGCAGAGCTTGCGCTTGAGGTTGTGGATCGTGATGGTCAGCTCGACGAGCTGAAAAGTAAAATTGAACATACAATTTTTGATCTGATTGAGCGTCGCGAACTTAAGGGGCAAGACCTAAGGCAGGCGCTTGCAGGAATGAAGGTGGCAGTGGAATTGCGCCGCATCGGAAATCTGTCACGTAGTATAGCTAAACGCACATCCCATTTAAAAGATTACGAACGTTCGGATCAGGCAAAATCTCTTGATCGTATGGGGCGCTTGGTGTCGTCGCAGTTGAAGCGTGTGCTTGATGCATATGGTGAACAGGACTACGAAACGGCGCTTGATGTGCGTGAACGAGATGAGGAAGTTGATGAGTTTTATAATTCAATCTTCCGCATCATGGTAACTTATATGATTGAAGATGGTCGAAAAATAAGTGCGTGTGCGCACTTTATGTTTATGGCCAAAAAACTCGAGCGAGCAGGTGATCATTGTTCTCAGATAGCAGAAATAATTCATTATGCTGCAACTGGAGAATATCCTGCAACCGAAAGGCCGGTAGTCGATGACGTATAATTATTCCGAAAGCACAAAATCTTCAGGTAGCAAAAACTCTTCAACCACGCCTTATGCGTTAATTGTGGAAGATGAAGAAGCTTTGGTGCAATTGCTGAAATATAATCTTCAGAGCGAGGGTTATGAGGTTGGCGTTGCGATGGATGGTGAGTTGGCTCTGTTGATGGTTGAGGAGCGTCAACCAGATATCGTATTGCTTGATTGGATGTTGCCAAAGCTGTCAGGTATAGAGGTGTGTCGGCGTTTGCGTAGTCGCGACACGACCGGCAACTTGCCAATTATTATGCTGACCGCTCGCACAGAGGAAGGGGATCGCATTCGCGGCCTTGATACCGGTGCAGACGATTACATAGTTAAGCCGTTTTCAATGACGGAATTGAAGGCACGCATTCGCGCGGTCATGCGGCGCATCCGTCCTGGGCTTACGGAAGATAAGGTTATTGTTGGCGATTTGGAAGTCGATCGCACTGCCCACAAGGTTGCGCGTGCTGGAAAGCAAATTCACTTGGGACCGACTGAATTTCGATTGCTGGATTATCTTATTCAGCACCCTGGGCGCGTGTTCTCGCGAGAGCGTTTGCTTGATGCAGTCTGGGGATCGGATATATATGTTGAGGCGCGAACTGTGGATGTGCATGTAGGGCGTTTACGTAAGGCTCTTAAGGTCGAGGGATTGCCAGACCCGATCCGTACCGTTCGCTCAGCTGGGTATGCTTTAAATGCTGAAGGCAAAAATTAGAGCGAGTTCGCAAGCTTCCAAAATCGGATAAAAAATAAGCGGCACATCAATTAAATGAGTGCCGCTTTTTTAGTTAGGTAAGATTCTTAAATTTGGACTAGCCAGCCATGCGTCTTGCTTGGTCGTACATGGATGTCGCTGAACGCTCGCGTTTCTTGCGCGATGGCTGATAAGCCAATTTAGCGTGCTCGGCGCAATATGGAGAGTCGCCATCTGTTGAGTGTCCGCAGAAACCAAAGTCTGGGTCTGTAGGGTCTCCAACAGGCCATTTGCACATGGAGTCAGATACGGTCATCACTGTAACCATGTCACCATTGTTTAGGCGTTTAGGCTTAACGTTGGCAACTGGTGCCATGCTAGGTGAAAGATTGCCAGAAGCAGCCTCTTTGGCGGGTTTTCTTTTGTTGGAGCCCGCAGCTGCTGCAGGCTTTGCGCTCGCTGCCGCTGGTTGGGTAACTTGTGGCTTTGGTCTCGCCAAACGCGGCGGACGTTTCACTGGGCGCGAAGGTGTGGCTCTTCCAGAAAGGCCGAGTCTGTGTACTTTACCAATCACAGCGTTACGGGTGACCCCGCCAAGCTGTTTTGCGATTTGGCTTGCGCTATGACCTTCGGCCCAAAGCTTTTTAAGCTCAGCTACACGCTCTTCTGTCCACGCCATTTATATTCTCCATCAGCCCAAGCGGTAAAAGTGAATCAAGATCTTGTTTTCACTCGCCTATACCGCACCCTTGTCTCCCACATATTGTAGTTAACAAAACCTTAGACACAATATCTCGTTGGGTTTATTCACAGTTGATTCAAGATATAGATGGGGATAAATCATATTTTCACTGTTTGTTCTATGTTTTTTTACATTTGGGGCTTCCAAAAGCTGAAACTGTTTCTAAATGGATAGAATTGGGAGGCGTTGTGTTATGATAGATCAGGTTGCAAATTCTAAGGATGAGGGGAATTCCTCGTCTGAAAACACCGCTTATTTTAATGTTGTACGTCCTCGCGAATTTGGAAGCGTAAACTTTTTAGGGCTGAAAACACTTTATAAAAGAGAAGTGAACCGGTTTTTAAAAGTTGGTATGCAGACCTTGTTGGCACCCGTCGTGTCTGCATTGTTATTTATGGCTATATTTAAACTGGCATTCCCAGAACGCAGCGATATTGCAGGAATTGCATTTGGCGACTTCATCGCTCCGGGTATCATTATGATGGCTATAATGAACAATGCATTCCAGAATACTTCTTCTTCGATCACAATCGCCAAAGTGCAGGGCAACACGACAGATTTCCTTATGGCTCCTCTTTCTTCATTGGAATTGGCACTAGGCTTTTTGGCCGGCGGTGCGACGCGGGGCATATTGGTTGGTCTGGTGACCATGATATGTATTGGCGTTTTGGGTGTGGCTAATGTTTCTGTGCACTCAATTCCGGCATTTTTGTTTTATTCCATTATTGCATCCTTTATGATGGCAGCAATTGGGCTGATAGGTGGTATTTGGGCCGAGAAATTTGATCATTTGGCTGCGGTGACAAACTTTATAATTCTGCCAATGACTATGTTATCTGGAACATTTTATCCGATAACTGTGTTTTCTGAACCATTTGAAACTCTATCGCATTTTAACCCGTTTTTTCATCTAATTGATGGCTTCCGATATGCCTTCACTGGACAAGCTGAAGGCTCTCTTTTGGTAGGGGCGAGTGTATCTTTGATCATAGCTGCTGCACTGTGTGGAGCTTGTTGGGCTGTGCTCCGATCTGGCTACAAGATGAAAGCCTAAATTAACTCCATAAATCAAACATTGACAGATCCCCTATGGAGCCTCATAGACCATGAGCTTCCGTAGGTTTTATCCCTCCAAACACAAAGAGGACCCTCCAATGCGTGAAGCAATGATGCCTGTATACGCCCCTCCTGAAGTCGTTTTTGAACGCGGCGAAGGCTTGCGACTATACTCATCAGAGGGCCGAGAATACCTTGATTTTATTGCAGGTATTTCAGTGAACTGTTTGGGCCACGCACATCCAAAATTGGTAAAAGCACTACAAGAACAATCTGAAAAACTTTGGCATGTATCAAACATGTTTCGTGTGCCAGAGGGGGAGCGTCTTGCTGAAAGATATACAGCAGATACGTTTGCAGATCGCGTATTTTTTACCAATTCGGGAACAGAAGCGATCGAATGTGCAATAAAAACTGCACGCAAATATCAATATGTTTCCGGTAAAGAGGACAAATATCGGATCATTTCCTTTGAAGGCTCCTTTCATGGGCGTACGCTCGGTGCGGTAAATGCGGGGGCTAACCCAAATTACCGCGAAGGGTTTGGCCCAGCGATGGAAGGCTTTACGCACCTTCCATTTGATGACGTCGATGCATTTAATGATGCGATGGGCGATGATGTGGCTGCTGTTTTGATCGAGCCTGTTCAAGGAGAGGGCGGCTGCCGTGAAGTGCCTGAGGCGTTCCTAAAGCTTCTACGCAAAAAGTGTGATGAAGTGGGTGCTTTGCTGATTTATGACGAAGTGCAATGTGGTGCGGGGCGTACAGGTAAAATATTTGCCTATGAATGGTTCACAAATGTAGAGCCAGATATTGTTGCTGTTGCTAAAGGTGTTGGTGGTGGTTTTCCATTTGGTGCTTGTTTGGCAACTGAAGAAGCCTCTAAAGGTATGAAGCCGGGATCTCATGGGTCTACATACGGCGGAAATCCAATGGCTATGGCTGTTGGAAATGCTGTTTGGGATGAACTCACTAGCGACGGTTTTTTAGAAAACGTACAGCGTGTGTCGGGTGTTTTGACGCAATCATTATCCAGCTTGATTGATCGTTATCCAGATCTTGTTGAAGGTCTTCGTGGTAAGGGCTTATTGCGTGGTCTTGCGTTGAAAATTGATCCAATGATTATCCGCAAGAAGGCTTTGGAAAAAGGCTTATTGGTAGGAACTGCAGGTGGGAATGTGCTGCGTATGGCACCGCCTTTAATTGCAACAGATGAAGATGTTTTGAAGGCTGTGAGCCTTATTGATGAGTGTTTGGCTGATGTTCAGGCTGAAACACAAAAGGAGAGTTCGTAATGAGTATCCGTCATTTCCTAGATATTTTCCCTCTTCCTTCATCAGAGCTTCGTGGCATTCTTGATACCGCTAAAACGCGTAAGAAAGCTCGCTTGGGAAAGCCCAAAGGGGCGGTAGATGGCGATGCCATTTTGGTGGGTCACACTTTGGCTATGATTTTTGAAAAAAGCTCAACGCGTACACGTTTATCATTTGATATGGGTATTCGTCAGCTTGGCGGGACTTCTATCGTGCTAAACGCTGCTGACATGCAGTTGGGGCGCGGTGAGACGATTGAAGACACATCACGTGTTCTTTCTCGTATGGTGGATGCTGTGATGATCCGTGCGAATAATCATGATGATGTGCTCGCTTTTGCAGAAGTATCTGATGTACCCGTTGTAAATGGCCTCACAAATACATCGCATCCTTGTCAGATCATGGCTGATCTTCAAACATTGGAAGAGCATGGACTGGACCTTAAAGGTGCGCGTATTGCTTGGGTAGGCGATGGAAACAATGTGGCGGCAAGTTTTGCACATGCTGCCCCTAAATTTGGTTTTTCGCTCGCTGTTGGTACACCTAAAGGTTATGAGCTGCCCGAGATTGATGTAGAACGTGGTCGCCAAGAGCAAGGTCGCATAGATCTTTATAATGATCCGATTGAAGCTGTAGCTGGGGCAGATGTAGTTGTCGCAGACACATTTGTTTCCATGGGTGACACTGACGCGGATAAGCGTCTAAATGATTTGATGCCATTCCAAGTGACACAAGACTTGATGAATAAAGCAAATGGCGGTGCTAAATTCCTTCACTGTCTTCCTGCACACCGCGGCGAGGAAGTGTCAGCGGATGTGATTGATGGTCCTGCATCTCTTGTCTTTGACGAAGCTGAAAATCGTCTGCATGCTCAAAAAGCTGTGCTGGAGTGGTGTTTGACCAGCTAGTTGAACTGCACAATTAAGTAAGAAGAAGCGCTGAGAGATCGGCGCTTTTTTTATGGCATTTTCCCTAATGGCTGACTTTACTAGAATGCCCTGTTCAGGTGGTTGTATTCAGGTTAAATTGCATCAAATATACATCACCTATTTCTTGATAGTGAGGAGATTTCCATGACAGGCACACGCGATTATAACGGCGTTACTTTGGATGAAGCAGGCCGTGGCCGTATTTACGGCTCCATCCTTGAAACTGTTGGGAACACGCCGCTTGTACGGGTGCCGTCACTTTCAAAAGCTGAGGGCTTGGAGTGTGACTTTCTCTTAAAGCTTGAATTCTTCAACCCGATGGCTAGCGTGAAAGACCGCATCGCCCTTGGCATGATCACGGATATGGAAGCAACAGGCAAACTGAAGCCGGGAATGACATTGGTTGAGCCTACTTCTGGGAATACTGGGATTGGTCTTGCTTTTGTGGCTGCATCCAAAGGCTATCACCTTATCCTGACAATGCCTGAAAGCATGTCGATTGAACGCCGTAAAATGCTCACTATTCTTGGCGCTGAAATCGTTTTGACTCCAAAAGAAAAAGGGATGGGCGGTGCTATCGCTAAGGCCACGGAATTGGTGGAAACAATCGATGGTGCAATCATGCCAAGCCAATTTGATAATGCAGCAAACCCAGCTATTCATGAAGCAACCACTGCGCAGGAAATCTGGCGTGATACGGGTGGTGCTGTTGATGCTGTTGTGTCTGGTGTCGGAACGGGTGGTACTTTCACCGGATGTGCGCGTTTTTTAAAATCGCAAAAGCCAAGCGTGCAGATGTTTGCTGTTGAGCCAGAGGCCAGTCCTGTTTTATCAGGCGGCGATCCGGGGCCACATCCATTGCAAGGTATTGGTGCTGGTTTTGTGCCAGGTAATATGGAAACCGAGCACATGGATGGTGTTGTAAAAGTTGCCAACGCAGATGCTCTTGGAATGGCGCGCCGTTTAGCGCATCTTGAAGGGGTTCCTGTGGGGATTTCATCGGGTGCAGCTGTTAAAGCGGGCTTAGAAGTAGCCAAGCGTGAAGACATGAAGGGGAAAACTGTTGTTGTGATTATTCCTTCATTTGCAGAGCGTTACCTCTCTACAGTGTTGTTTGAAACACCTGACGTTTAACCATAATTGTAAAAAAATATCGTCCTGCCCCTGCAAAAGGGGCGGGTGAAGTGTTATCTGCCCTGCATGACACAAAATTCTTCTACAAATATCGCATCAAGATCTAGCGACATGGATGTCGTCTCAAGTTTCCAATTGGAAAATGCCACAGTGCGTGGGCGTGTGACCAAATTGGGTGATTTGACCATCGACAGTATTCTGAAACGCCATGACTATCCCAAATGGGCAGCTGAAGTTCTAGGTGAAGCACTGGCTCTAGCTGTTATGACGGCTGCAACTGTAAAAGTTGCGGGCCGTATTATGGTGCAAGCTGAGGGCGATGGGCCGATAAAACTGCTTGTGGCGGAAGCTCGTACCGATGGGCATATGCGTGGTTATGTGCGCCTGAACGATGAAAAATGGGCTAAGCTTGTTGAGACTCATCAGGATAAAAAGCCTAAAATCCCTGAACTGATTGGTGCAGGAGTGATGGGGCTGATCATCATCCAAGACCAGGAAAACACACAGCCTTATCAAGGTATCGTTCCTATTGAGGGGGATACTCTGGCTGAGTGTGCACAGCATTATTTTAATCAGTCAGAACAGATCCCAACATGTGTACATTTGGCTGTTGAACAAATTCCCGAGGATGGCGGCACAGTGCGTTGGCGTGCCGGTGGTATGGTCATTCAAAAAGTGGCCAATGATGATGCGCGTTCCGATACGGAAGAGGATTGGAATACAGCGCGTGCATTGTTTGATACTGTTTCAGATGATGAGCTGACATCGGAAAATGTCACGTCTTCGGATCTTCTGTATCGTCTTTTCCATGAAGAAGGCGTTCGTGTAGAAATGCCCTTGGAGCTAATCGACAAATGCCCTTGTTCAGCAGATCGTTTTATCAAGACTTTGGCTGGTATGCCTAAGGCTGAGATAGTTGATCTTGCTAATGAAGAAGCAGAATTAGTGGCCGATTGCCAGTTCTGTGGACGCATATATCGCATTCCGACTGAGGACGTGTTGAAGCTCCAGTCTTAGTCTCTCCAAAAAGCTGGAGACATGATCACAAAGACAGAGATGAGCTCTAGTCTTCCCAATAACATTGCGAAGCTACACATCCATTTTGCGGCATCTGGCAGGGATTGAAAAGTTCCTGCCGGACCGACTATTTCTCCAAGCCCTGGGCCAACATTACAAATTGATGCGGCTGCTGCTGAAATCGCGGTGACTGGATCAAGACCTGTCATCGCTAGCCCGCAGGCTAGAACAGCAAAAGACGCCAGAAACAGGAACATGAAAATCATGATTGATTGAAGTGTGTTCTGAGTGACGCGTTTACCAGCATAGCGCACATGGGCCACTTGATTGGGCCTGATCATTTGTTTCGTGTAGGTGATCATAGCTTTAAATGCGATGTGCACGCGGAATGTTTTAATTCCACATGATGCGGAACCCGCCGTTCCACCTAAAAACATTAGTAATATGAAGATAGCAGAAGCGAATGGTCCCCATAAACCAAAATCTGTTGTTCCATATCCGGTGCCCGACAATATCGAGACAACATTAAATGCCACCATTCGCAGAGCCCCTTCATCACCTATCTCGGCATTGGGCTGGTTCATGACATAAAGAGTAATGAGAGCTGTAGCGGTAGCCGCCATGACCAGCCAAACGGCTGGCTGAGGGTCTCTGAATATGGCGCGCCAGTGGCCATGAAGGGTTAGCACCATAATGCCAAAAGGCAGGGAGCAGATGCACATAAAGACTATGGCGATAATGTCGGCTCCGCCTGCTACATAAGGTGCGAAGCTAGCGTCTGATACAGCAAACCCACCGGTGGCCACTGTCGTCATCGACATTGTGATGGAGTCAAAGGCGCTCATTCCAGTGGTACGATAAAGGACTGCACAAATTACCGAAAGTCCCAGATAGACATAGGCCGTCTGAATAGCAATCTCGCCGATACGTGGAAGAAATTTGTCAGAGTTATCAGAGCTTTCTAATTGGAAAAGCTGCATCCCACCGATACGTAGCGATGGAAGAATTGCGATCGCCGTAACAATAATACCGATGCCGCCAATCCATTGGAGGAGAGAGCGCCACAAGTGGAGGCTAGGCGGATAATCCTCAATTCCTGTCATAATGGTCGCGCCAGTTGTTGTCAGGCCCGACATGCTTTCAAAGAATGCATCGGTGAAGCTCATTCCAAAACCAATAAAGAATGGAGCGGAAGCAACGAGGACAAGGAATACCCACAATAGAACGGTCAATACAAACGCATCATGCGTCCGTATTTCCATATTTTCATGACGAGAGGAAAGCGCCATCACACCGCCAATGGTGATGGACATAATCGACAGCAAAAAGAAAATTCGCCATTCGCTGCGGTCAGCCCCCAAATCCGCCACGACGCAGGGGAGCATGAAGAGGCCAAGCCCTAATGTCATCAATCCCGTGGCGTATAATATAGGCCGAAGCTTCATGAGGAGGTTTGCCGATTAGTTAGGGCGTGAGGAATCGTAAGGACTATCAAGTGAGAAAGCTGGAATGTCGACAAACATGTCTTCTCCACACCCATTTGAAAAAGTGAATTGTCCTTGCATTATGCCAGATGGCGCAGTCAGTGGCGCACCGGAAGAGTATTGAAATGTCTTGCCAGGTTCAATTGTGGGCGTTTGACCAACAACGCCATCACCTTCAACCTCCTGCATACCGCCATTGCGATCTGAGATTTTCCAGTGTCGCGTCATGAGTTGCACGGCATGATCATTAAGGTTTTCAATTTCAATCGCATAGGCCCAGACATATCTGTGATCTCTAGGGGAAGATTCAGCATCAAGAAATCTTGGGGTCACCCGAACGATGACGCCATTTGTTTCTCTCTCATATGTGTGGGCTTGGCTCATGCCTTTGCCGCTCCTGACAAGTAAATATCTTAAAATAGCACTGCATTAGTCATGCCATGCAAATGCTTGCAATTCTCTATACGAGCACAAAATAGTTGGTTTCTATAGTGCTTTATCTAGTGCTTGTTTGAAGTCTTCTATCAAATCTTCAGGATGCTCCAGCCCGATAGACAATCTCACCCAGCTATCATCGAGGCCAACTTCTGCTTTTTCTTCGTCGGACAAGGTACGATGCGTTGTGGTTGTTGGATGGCAGATCAAAGACTTTGCGTCCCCCAGATTGTTGGAGATAGTCACAAGTTGAAGTGCATTCAGCGCTTTAAACGCGGCTTCTTTTCCGCCTTTAAAGGATAGCGCGATTAGCGTTCCGCCATTTGCTTGTTGCTTCTGGAAAATCTCATATTGAGGGTGATCTTTGCGCCCAGGATAGCGCACTTCAGCAATAGCGGGATGATCCGCGATGAAGTCAGCGACTTTAGCGGCAGTACTTGCCATACGGTCCACACGAAGTTCCAATGTCTCTAGTCCTTTAAGGACAACCCAAGCATTGAATGGAGAGATTGCTGGGCCAGTATGCTTTAGATAGCCATCGAAAATATCATCCATGGCTTCTTTTTTTCCAAGAATAGCGCCAGCAAGAACGCGTCCCTGACCATCCATGTGTTTCGTACAAGAATAGACGACCCAGTCAGCACCAAGTTCTAAGGGTTTTTGACCCAATGGCGTTGCAAAGACATTGTCTACGACGAGCTCTGCACCGGCAGCATGTGTTAGTTCTGCAATAGCAGCAATGTCCGCACCTTCGAGCAGAGGGTTGGATGGGCTTTCGATCAACACAAGCCGAGTGGGTTTTGACAAAGCTTCTTTCCAGGCATCCATGTCGTTGGCATCGACAAATTCAGCTTCAATGCCAAATTTGGGCATTAAGTTTTTCAAAATCCATGTGCATGATCCAAATAATGCTTTGGCGGCGACAATCCTGTCACCTTGCTGACATGGCGCAATTAAGGCTGCTGAGATTGCGGCCATGCCAGAGGCTGTGCAGCGGCATGCTTCAGCTCCCTCAATAATTGCCAGTTTATCTTCGAGCATCTTGATTGTTGGATTGGCATAACGCGAATATACATATCCCGGTTCGTCGCCAGCCATGCGTGCTTGAGCAGTCTCGGCGTCTGGATAGCAATAGCCAGACGTAAGATACATGCCTTCAGATGTCTCACAATGTTCTGAGCGAATACGCCCACCATGCACTAAATTAGTTGCAAGTTTTGTAGAGTCACGCTTTGACTGTTCGTTCTTGTCGGCCATAGGGAGGGGTCTTTCCTAGTTTCTTGGTCTGCATAGGGATCGCGATAATTGAAAAGGGTCAAGTCATGACCGGACGCAAAAACGAAAAAAATTCAATTGGTGTGCTACCAGACACTGAAATTCGGGCTCTTTGTGATGCTGGAGTGATATCTTCTGCGGGTGGATTAGAGAAGGATCAGATTCAACCAGCATCAATAGATTTGCGTCTAGGGACCAAAGCTTACCGTATGCGAGCGAGTTTTTTGCCGGGATTGGGTAAAGACGTATCTGATTTTTTCAATGATGATCTGGTGATGCATGAGCTAGACCTCACTCAAGGTGCAGTATTAGAGACCGGCTGTGTATATCTGGTGCCTCTGAAGGAAGTACTTAATTTACCTGAAGGTCTTTCAGGAGCTGCAAACCCCAAAAGTTCAACAGGCCGAATTGACGTTTTTGTACGCATGATTGCGAATGGGTCTGATAGATTTGATGCGGCGCGTGCTGGATATGAGGGGCCTCTCTATGTCGAAATCTCTCCGCGCACATTTTCTATTCTAGCAAGAGAAGGCGACAGGCTTCTGCAGTTACGTCTGCGCAATGGTCCGCAAAACACCGTTCGCGATGAAATCTTTTCCATAGATTTGAAACCGGGTGATGATGACATCGCAGGATATCGCGCGAAACGTCACTCGCGTGTCCTCGACTTGAAGAATGTGAATGGGCATATGATCGATGACTTTTGGGAGCCTGTGCGGCCTTATAATGGCGCTTTGGTTCTTGACCCTGGTGAATTTTATATTCTGGCGTCCAAAGAAAAAGTGGTGATCCCTGTCGATGAAGCAGCGGAAATGGCTCCAATTGCGCCAGAGTTTGGTGAATTTAGAGCGCACTATGCTGGTTTTTTTGATCCGGGATTTGGCGTTGATGGAATAGAAGGAAAAGCTGTGCTGGAAGTGCGTTCCAGAGAAGTTCCATTTATCCTAACAGACGGCCAACCTATGGGACGTCTCGTGTTTGAACCTATGACGATGGCACCTAAAGTACCGTATGGAGCAGCCGGATCATTTTCCAACTATCAAGGACAAGGATTGAAGCTGTCCAAACACTTTGAAGGAAAATAAATGTCAAGCTTGCTTGACTTGGTGTAAATGAAGCTTTACATGTAAGGTTAGCTTTACATGGAGGTGAGTTATGGCAGGTCAATCTGTTAGACTAGCAAACAAAAGATATCGTCGCGATTTTGCCCTTACAATGGTGGTCTATGTTGTAGCTGTGATAGGTGGGGCCTTTTTTCTTAAAACATTTGACACGCCGCCAGTGTGGGTTTCGGCTCTGGTTGCATTGGCTTCATCAATACCAGTCATCTTTGTATTTGTGCTTATGGGCAGATTATTAAGAGAAACAGATGAATACACCCGGCTGAGGCAGACTGAAGTATTGTTATTGGCGGGAGGAATTACTCTGTCGTTGTGCGTGACTTGGGGATTTCTGGAAATGGCAGAGATAGTGCCGCACATTACATCGTTCTGGGCGGGACCATTATTCTTCTTTCTCATGGGGATGGTGCAACTGGGAAGAAGTCTGGTCGAAAAGAAAGAAATTGAAACGTGAAGAATTGTATGAAGCTTTTGCGGGCCGAACGTGGCTTAAGCCAAGCGAAACTGGCTGAATTGCTTGATGTATCCCGTCAGTCAGTTATTGCGATTGAGACAGGGAAGTATGATCCGTCTTTACCGCTGGCTTTTAAAATTGCGAGAGTTTTTGAAACTTCAATCGAAAAGATTTTCGAAGATACAGAGAATGCTTCAGAAGCTGCTGAATAATTTCTAAGCCGAACAGGAACCACCGCCCAATACGCAAAAAGTGGCGCAATATGAGTGATTAAGAGGCACAGCTTTACGTGCCTCTTTTAGTGTCTGGCCCATGTTAAAGCGTTGATCATAGGGTAGAAGAGTGCACGGGATGACGGTGGGTAGTTTTTCCCCCTTGCGCTTAACGACCATACGTTGGTTGGAACACATAATTTCGGAAGGTGATTTATCCAGTATTCCCCAACACTCTGTTGTGATTTCAGGTGGATCTGAATTGGGTAACATTTCCGGAAAAAGAACGAGTGAAACTGGGTCATTTGCATCTATGCTGAAGTTTTCACTTACAAAGAGTGCGCTATACCCTGATCGCGCTGTTTCCTCGCATTCATTGTACAATGCTCGGCCAGCAATTGTGATGTGGAATTGGTTTTGTGCAAGCCAACGAAGACCGGTCATCGCGATTTCAAAGCTTTGTTTTCCGCGTTCTTGATCGTGCACCTTCGCTGAAAAATGGTCCAGACTTACTCGAATGGTTAGCTTATCATTGAAACGCTCTCGCAATGATATCAATCCATCCATTACGCGGGGACGCATCATTGGTTGCATGGCGTTGGTAAGCAATAAAACATTGTGCCCACGAACAAGAGCTTCTTCCAACATCTCAATCATTTGTGGTGCTAGAAAAGGTTCTCCACCGGTGAAACCAATTTCGATTTGAGTTTCGCCTGCATCTTCTAGTTCATCCAGATAGGGTAAAATGTCGGCGAGTGTTAGATAAACCAACCGGTCATTGGTTGGCGAGCTTTCAATGTAGCAATTCGTACATTCGATATTGCATAATGTGCCTGTGTTAAACCAAAGCGTTTTAGTACCAGAATAGGGTACGGCAGCACGTCGCTCACCTTTGGCTGTAAGGCGCGGGTCATCGAATTTCTTGAGGCTATAGCGAATCTCATCCATAGAATGTGTTTAAGTGACGATATTTCAAATGCATAGTCACAATCGTGTTAGAAGAGTGTGAGAGTTGTCATGGTTACGCAGCGTCAGAAACTGGCTCCTTTGGAAATTGCCAAATTGTTGGAACACTCTGCGCGTCGAATTTATAAAGAACGCGGGCCGCGTTCTATTCATCCAGGGCAATGGGCTGTTTTACGGTTTTTAGCATCCGCCAAGGATCATCAAAAAGACCTCAATGGAGTCGCGGCACATTTGGGTATAACTCCTGCGCCTGCTTCACGAGCCTTAGCGGCTTTGGAAGAGAAAGGATTGGTTATCGGAGAAGTACGTGCTGACGATCGACGGAAACGGCAAATGACTCTGTCTCCTGAAGGACAAAGTATATTGGAAAATGACCCGATGCTGCGATTGGAGAAGATTATAGAAGCTTTACCTGAAGAGCACCAGAATACGCTTCAATCATCGTTGCAAACAATATGTGAGAAGCTCGAGACAGAATAAGCCGAATTATTTGGGATCGATTATCTGACCGTCTTGCATGCCAGCGTCCATTGCGAGGGTATAGGCTTGAAAGGCTTGTTTTTCTGTTGCCCATGGACCGAGATAAACACCGTAAAAGTCCATGCCATCTGCTTGACGAGGAATTATGCGTGCCGAGCCTATAGAATATAGTTTCGCGTGTAGACGTTGCGCATTTTCAAAAGAACGAAAAGAACCCGCTTTTATAGTGTATCCATTTGCATCTGGAGCGAGTGTTTGCAGTTTATTGGATGTTTGTTGGTAGGCTTGTTGCTGCTGTTGAGCCGCTACGGATGATCTTCCCAAGGGAATGCCCTGTTGGAAAGTTGCGGATGTGCCAGCAAATTCTTCTCTGAATTGTTGGCGCATTCTAGCATCTTCCAGCTCTCTTTGTTCTTCAATTGGCATTGGAACGGGCAGTGATTGAGCTGTTGCTGCGGGCAATGCGCAAGCCATAATTGATGCCAATCCGGCAGATACAAAAACGGCATTCTTAAAGATCGACATGCTATTAAGCCCTAACTGCAAAAACTCTAACTAATTTTACTAAAAGCAGGAATTGGTTAACCATTAGCTTAGAATGCGGCGTGTTGATGGCAAGATGGTGCGCAGATCTTGGATTCTACAGCAGAGTTGTTATGTACATCGCTTATCAAACTTAAGGATGTAAATTCATGTCTCATGACGCTATTCAATATTCCGATGACAAAGCCACGCGTTATGATGAAGTCATTGCGGAAATTCTGTCTGTTGTGGCTGGTGAGACAAGTATCACTGCAAGATATGCGACAGCTTCATGTTTGCTGACGCAAGCATTTGCGCCAGTTTACTTTTGGACTGGTTTTTATGTGGTTGATCCACTCAAGGAAAATGAATTGGTGGTAGGGCCATATCAGGGAACATTGGGCTGCTTGCGTATTCCATTTGGCCGAGGCGTGTGTGGGGCTGCCGCCGCGAATGGTGAAACGCAATTGGTGGAGGATGTGCACGCTTTTCCGGGGCACATCGCTTGTGATAGTCGCTCCAATTCTGAAATTGTTGTGCCTGTATTTGATAAAGATGGAAAATTGGCTGCTGTACTTGATGTTGATTCTGAGCAGCATGCAGCGTTTGATGATATCGATAAAGAGAAGCTAGAGGGATTGTGTGCTAAGCTATTAGTTGTCTAGCGGCAGTTCCGACATTTTATGGTGTGATTGCCGTAATTGAGAAGATGTATAGGTTTTAAATGAGTCGACGCATACCTAATGAGACGGTCAATTTAGAACGAAGAGCTGCACCTCAGCAAAAGCGATCTCAGGAGCGTATTCAACAGATATTGGACGCAACGCAGAGATTGTTTGCATTTCATGCACCTCAATCCATCACAACCAGCGATATTGCGAAAGAGGCGGATATCCCGATCAGCTCGGTTTATCGTTATTTTCCAAATATTTATGCGATATATGTAACTATATTTGAGCAATTCAAAAAAGAAGCTGATGAAATTGTTGAACTTGCTTTAGCGAATACCGTAGATGGCGAATGGAAGCAGACTTTAGTGGCTACATTTGGCAAAGTGTCGGCGCTTCTAGAAAGCAATGATGCCTATTCAATAGTGTTTCAATATACTTTTTCCAGTGCAGAATTTTCGGCCGTGCGCGATGAGTGGAATCATCGTTTAGCATGTCATTTGGCCGAGCGGTGGCGGAATGGTCTTGATGGGTTTTCTGATGGAAATCCTGACGCGGTTGCTAGAACAATAGTGGAGATAAATTGCTCTATTCAAATTCAACTATTGAGACTCAAAGAAACTCCCGAAATTCGAGATGAGTTGTATAATGAGGCGATAGTTGTTTTGGAAAGCTATCTTTCTAGATATTTGACTTGATAAAACTGTGAGCAAATGTTTGGGGGGCTGCTCTTTGGGGTGAAAGAAGCAATGTGAGGGCATCCTCAAAACAGAAACATATTCTGTTTTCTTTTTAGTGAATTGATGTATAATTACATGAATAATGCGTGGTTACATTGGGGGACCCAATCTAATGATGCGATGTTGTGGTTTTTGTCACTTAAATGCCTTGGAGTTTGAAGATGTCATCAGTGGAAGATCGAATAAACTCGCATATGGAAAATACGTTATCGGCTCAGAAACAAGCATTTCTTCAAAATGTAATACCTGATGCAAGATCAAGAATTGATAAGCTCAACATAGCAATTGAATTGCTTGTAGATAATAGAAAAGAACTTGAAGAGGCTGTCTCTGAGGACTTTGGCCACCGTTCAGATGAAGCCACTGCATTTAGTGATATTATGCCCGCTGTTGGAGCATTAAAATTTGCTAGGGACAATGTAAGAAATTGGATGAAGGCGGAAAAGCGTCGATCTGTTTTTCCCCTAGGTTTGCTAGGTGCTAATTCTAAAGTGGAGTTCCAGCCTAAGGGCGTTGTAGGATTGATGACGCCTTGGAATTTTCCGATAGGCATGGTTTTTACGCCGCTCGCGGGTATTTTGGGGGCGGGTAATAGAGTAATGATCAAACCATCAGAGTTCACGCCCAAAACGTCTGAATTAACTGCGAAACTCCTGTCTCAAGCTTTTTCAGTTGATGAAGTTGCGGTTTTTCAAGGTGGACCGGAAGTCGGTGCAGCCTTTTCGAAATTACCTTTTGATCATTTGATGTTTACAGGTGCTACGTCGATAGGGCGGCATGTCATGCGCGCGGCTGCTGAAAACCTGACACCCGTTACACTGGAGCTTGGTGGAAAATCACCAGTTGTCATTGGCAAGTCTGCATCCTTGGATCTGGTTGCGAAGAGAGTGATGGCAGGGAAGGTACTTAATGCTGGGCAGATCTGTCTTGCACCTGATTATGTATTTGTTCCTGAAGGCAAGCAGGATGAATTAATTCAAGAAATTAAAAAGGCCGTATCAGCAATGCATCCATCAGGCTTGCTGAACAATGATGATTATACTTCTGTGATTAATGAGCGCCATTATTCGCGTTTGAATGGCTATATTGAAGATGCCGAAAAGAAGGGCGCAACAGTTATTTCATTGGCACCTGAGAACGAAGATTTTTCTCAGCAACCGCATCGTAAAATTGCACCAACACTATTGATAAATGTCAGCGATGATATGCAAGTGATGCAGGATGAAATATTCGGTCCTATTCTGCCCATCAAAACCTATTCTGATATTGAAAGTGTAGTGGGGTATATCAATGAGCGAGACCGTCCGCTCGCACTATATTATTTTGGATCTGATCAGCGCGAAGAAAGATCGATCCTCGAAAATACGGTGTCAGGTGGGGTGACGGTAAATGATGTGATTTTCCATAATGGGCAGCAAGACCTTCCTTTTGGTGGAACTGGTGCATCAGGAATTGGTTGCTATCACGGTCGCGATGGTTTCTTGGAGTTTAGTCACAAGAAGGCTGTTTTTCATCAGACGAAAATCGATGTACTGCAAATGTTGCGGCCACCCTATGGCAAACTTTTTCATTCTGAAGTGAACAGAAAAATTAAACGTTGATTCATGAATGGCCCGCAATAGAAAATTTGGCTCAATTGCTGGCCATTCAATTTTGTCATCACACTTTTGTTTTGGTTAAGCCACCATCAACTGGTAAAATTGCACCTGTAATAAAGCTGGACTGGCCCGAGGCTAGGAATAGAGCTGTTTCTGCAATTTCCTCTGGCTGAGCTATTCTTTTTAGAGCGTGAAGTCCTTCTACGAAGGCCTTGTTTTCTGGTGTATCAGCAACTGTCCGTCCCATTGGCGTATCAACACCGCCGCTTGCAATTGCATTCACTCTGATATTGTACTCTCCACCTTCAATCGCGCCGACATGTACAAGACCGTTTAATCCAGCTTTGGCCGCCGCATATGCCGCCATGCCAGGCATTCCCATTGTTGGGCCAACAAAGCTTGTTGTGTAGATGATAGAGCCGCCATTATTTTTCAATGCGGGTATTTGATGTTTCATCGCCAAGAATGCACTTGTCAGGTTGACGGCGATTGTTTCATTGAAGCCTTCTACAGAAACATCTTCAACACTGTTCATTTCTCCAAGCCATCCAGCATTGTTGAAGCAAACATCTAGCTTTCCAAAATGCTCAATTGCAGTCTCAACGCATTGTTGGTGGGTGCTTTCTAGCTGAACATCACCGACGACTATTTCAGCTTTTCCGCCTTGTGCTTCTATTTCAGATTTTAATTGGCTGAGTTCCTTTTCTCGGCGAGCGTTTAAAACGACTGATGCGCCTTGTTTAGAAAACAGTTTAGCTGCTGTGCGGCCAATACCAGAGCTGGCTCCGGTAATGATCGCGACTTTGTCTTGTAATTGCATACTTCAAATTCCTGTCCATTGATGTCAGGACGATGATTAGAAGCATGCGGGTTTAGTTGCTGGCGGAATACGGACAACCAATGTGAAAGAGTTGCTACGTTCCTAGAATTTTTCAGAACGCAGCAGCACTATTTGTTTTTACTCACCTGGCTTTAAGTAACGGTCCAAGAAAGCATAGCGTGTGTTCATTAAATGGATCGCCATATCTTTTTCGCGGATACCGTGGCGTTCGCCCGGATAAGTCATCATTTCAAATGGCTTTTTCAGTTTTTGCAGTTCTGCATAAACACGCGTTGAGTTATCAAACGTTACATTGTCATCTGCCATGCCGTGGATCATCAGCATTGGAGAGTTGAGTTTCTCAAGGTGAGGGAAAGCAGATGATGCAAGATATCCATCAGGGTTATCCTGAGGCGTGTCCATATAACGCTCAGTGTAGAACGTGTCATATAGCTCCCAAGCTGTGACTGGCGCACCAGAAACAGCTGCCGCAAATGTGCCTTCTGGAGCCTTCAGTGTGGTCATAAGCGCCATGTAACCACCATAAGACCAACCGTTAATTCCAATGCGAGACTCATCGACATATGGGAGTGATTTCAGAAATTCTACGCCCTGCAATTGGTCACGAACTTCGATTTCACCTGTTAGGCGGTATATGACATCTTCAAACTTCTTACCGCGGTTAAATGTTCCACGATTATCCAGACGGAAGACGACATAGCCTTTTTGCGCGCTCATGACGTCAGATAATAACCATCTTTTTGAAACCCGTTGAACGTGTGGGCCACCATACACTTCGACGATAACTGGGTATTTTTTTGTTTCGTCAAAATCATGCGGTTTGGTGATTGAATAGTGCAGTGTTTGTCCATCTTCAGCGGTCAACGTTCCAAATTCTGGTGTGACGTGGGCATCTAGGAATTCAGCATATGGGTGGTCTTCATCAAGTGGGTTTTCTTCTACCCAAGCAATCCTTTCACCATCTGCTTTATACAGCGCAGTTTGTGGTGGTTGGTTGGGTGTTTGGAATGTGCCTACATAGCTTTGTGCATCGCTTGCCATATTGATGGACCACATGCCGCCAAGCTCTGTGATGCGCTCAATGTCAGAACCTTCTTGCTTGTAATTGGCGCGATATAGGCCTGTTTCTAGCGGCGTGTCTTTATTGGCTGAGAAATAGACATAGCCATTCTTTTCATCCACTGCTTTGATCGATTGAACGACCCAGTCGCCAGAAGTGACCTGATAATTTTTAGATCCGTCAGCATTGTGGTGTGTGATGTGGCGGAAACCACTTTCTTCTGTCGACCACAAAAATCCGCCATCTGATAGTGGACGGAAGTCTTTGGAAAGGTTGATCCAGTTTGGTTGCTTTTCAACATAAGCTTCACGAACGTCGCCGCTGCTAATGTCTACGTTCAGAAGTTCAATGCGTGTTTGATCGCGATTTACGCGTTGAATGAAGAGTGTATTGGCATCCGCCCAATTGACGCGCGCAAGATAAGAATCTGGAGATGCATCTAGCTCGACTTGAACTTCCTCGCCTGTTTCCATGTTCTTTACGAACACATCTACAATTGCGTTGGGACGGCCGGTGCGCGGATAGCGTTGGTTGATGACCGTGACGTCATTTGCAGCAATATCAAAGCGGGGGATGATGTCGACAGTGCTTTCATCAACGCGCGTATATGCCATGTGCTTGTCATCTGGTGACCACCATGCGCCAACATAACGGCTCATTTCTTCCTGAGCGACAAATTCCGAGACACCATAGGTGATAGCATTGTCAGGATCGGCGTTCGGTGAAAGTTGAGTTTCTTCACCGGTCGCTAGGTCAATGGAGAAAAGCTCACCATCGCGGATGAATGAGACGTTTGAACCCGTTGGTGAAATTTCTGCGTTGTATTCAAATGCGTCTGTAGCAGTTAGCTGTTTAACTTCTGGCTCGCTACCGCCTAATTTAACGACATAAAGGTCTCCACCGATAGGGATGAGGATTTGCTCACCCTTTGTATCCCAATCATAAGAGACGATACCTTTAGTACCTGCTATGCGTTTACGTTCACGTAGCGCTTTTTCTTCTTCAGAAAGCTCAAAATCATCTGGCTCAAGTAGTTTGGAATCAACCAATAATGTCGCATCACCTATAGTGACATCATATGCCCAGAGATCAAGGCGCTGACGGTCTTCTTCTCGCGCTTGCAGGAAAGTCAGCTTGCTGCCGTCTGGAGAAAATTTGACCGAACGAGGGGAAGGACCAGTCAAAGAGGGAGAAGCGCCAAGGCGTTCAGGTGTAAGAAGGTTCATTTTCTGCTTTACTTCATCAGCTGATTGAGCTGCCAAGTTAGCTTGTTTTGTTTCTTCTTCAACAATGGTTTTTGAAGAACTGTTCAATGGCATTGAGGCACACGCACTTGCCAGAATAGTACTGACAGCAAGAAGAGAAAGATGTTTCATCATAATGATAGTTGAACCCCAAATTATACTGTGATTTCCAGATTTTGAAGTAACATATCCCAACCAGATGATCTCGCAAGGTATAAGTGAAATGGTTCTATACTTGGTTTAGAACGCGAGAACACAGATTTGTGAGATTCAGTTTTGTGGGAATGTATTCGCTATTCGTGTATGGGGAAAGAAACATAAATAGAGGTCTGGATATGAATTTGCTCAAAAAACACTGGTTCACGATGGTGTTGGTATTGGCCGTTGGTGGATTTGTAGCCTTCAACGGAAGTGGTTTTTTCTCAAAAACAGCTTCGGAATCTGAATATATCCATGAAGGTAAGCCAGAGATAATTGCAGCGACTTTCTCGTCTGCATGGTGCTCAACCTGTAAAATACTAGAACCCAAGCTTGCTGAAGTTGCACCAGACTTTGCAAATAGGCCTGTGAAGTTTGTGAAGCTAGATTTCAGCCTGGGGCAGGGAAGCGGGCTTACTAAGATTGCAGAAGAGCATAACTTTGCAGCGGCATATGAGCAGTATAAAGGTAGTACAGGACATACACTGCTCTTGGATGCAGATACCGGAGATATAGTAGGACAATTGACGGTCAAGCTCTCACCGAACGAGATGAAAGCTGCTTTGAAGAAAGCCATCAAACAGGTTTCGTAGGCGGAGGCAGATAGACAGAGCGTGGTTCCTATAGAACGGGGAACCACATTCCAAGTGTTGCAAGCGTTACACCCACTGCAATCGCGATTGCAGAGAACCACAGAAACACTGAGAAACCCAAACGTGCAGTCGGACTGCCCTTTGTTTTGACTTTCAAATAGATTTCATAAAACACCAATGGCAAGAATTGAAGGAAAGACATGGCATCAATAAATGGACCGGTGCCATTGGATTGATCAATGCCAATTCCTCCCGTCATCACAAACCAAACCATTATTAAAACACGGAAGAACCACACTGCGCTTGCGGCGAGAAACAGACGTGTTGCCCAACGCATGTGTGTGCTGATCTCTCGGCGCATTGCGTGGCGAACTGTATAAAATGTAAACCAAAGAACCAATATTGCTTGAATGATGAAGCCGGCCCTTAGCGTCCAAGCACCAATTTCCCTCACAACAAGCATGTAGGCACCGCTAGCGACACCAATTATAACGCCTGCTACAAATGCGCGTCCTATCCAACGGTGCAGAGCGGGGTAGCGTTTTCGGAATGAGGGGACGAGCTGCAATGGTCCACCAATATGAATGACAATTCCAAGTGCTAGGTGCGCGAAAACAGCAGCATTTCCGATGTCTCTATTGGGAACATAGGCTTGTGATAAATGCTTATTCCAAGCATTGATGTCGCCTCCGAATAGCTCGAACCCATAAGTGTATATTATATAGGCACCGAAAATCCATTGTCCGATGAACACCGGGGCATACCAGGCGCTCGCCGCAAGGTTGAGCGTTTTCATTCTCGTTGATTTAACGGGTGTGCCAGACGACATGATTGGTCCTTGTTTTTATCGAATTGCAATCTAAATATATTGATTTTCGATATAAAACAAGTGTCGTTGGAAATTATTGAACCAATTCCAACTCATGCGCCAAGTTGGAGACGGTGTGATTTGGTTTAGGCGATTGAGCGTTTTTGCAGGGGAGTTTCTTGTTTGATGAAGGAGCGATAAAAATAATGCAAGCCCGCCATTAACCCGTAAAGTATCCCCCCGAATAAAATGCCGTAGAACACACTGATCACAGCAGCATGGCTGAGTTGTTGATTATACTCGTTTTGGTGGGTTGCAGCTTGTCTTTCTTCGATGCCGAGGTGTTTTTGAAGCCAGTCTGGAAGGCGCGTTTCGCGAGCACAGCCTTCTTCGCTGTAACAGTTTGGCTGTACCTCTGGGGGCTTGTAAAAGTATTGGCTACTAAATTCAGGTTCTTCATATTTTTTTGGTGCACTCATCGCCCAAGTTACAAGAGCGACGCCCAGCGCGATAAATATGCTGGCCATTAAAAAGCCACGTTGCGTCTTCGACATTAAACTGAATTCCCCACTTAAAACTCAATCCCGCTTAGAGTTTGAAGTCCTTATGTGAGAATGAGTTTGAAATCAGGTTAAAAAGAAGCGTGAGAGTTATGGTTAATGGCGATTTTTATGACATTGTGGGTGTGTTATCCAGCCAATTTTTGCAAGCGCTCATTTAGTTTGTTGATAGTTTCTTCGTTGTTTTGAACAATGTCGACGATACTTTTCGCTGCGCTTTCTGATCGTCCAGCGAGATCTTTAACTTCAGAGGCGACAACAGAAAAACCACGTCCTGCATCTCCTGCGCGTGCAGCCTCAATAGTAGCATTTAGAGCTAAAAGATTTGTTTGGGTTGCAATGTCGTTAATGATCCTGGTGCTGTCCGCGATTTTTTGAGAGGAGGCCAGAACATCTTGCATTGTTCGCTGTGTTTGAACAACCGCGCGTCGACGTACTGAAGCATCGATACCGACCATTAGAATTTTTGTAATCGAACCGTCAATTTGGCGGACGGCTGCAAAAGTTGCATCTAGTTCCATAGGCTCTTCGCCGTTGACTGGCCATTGAACATTTCCAGACACGGTCTCTCCGTTATAAACTTGGTCCCAATCAGCATTTGTCAATAAGGATTGCATGCTGACATTGCTCTCAGCATTGGCATCAATCAAAAGACCGTTAATTACTGCATGGGTGCTGTCCGGTTCCCATTCTGCCATGGCCATTGATTGGCTAATTGCTTGTAATTTTACATCATGCTCAAGGGAAGCTTTTTTTGTGGCATTGATATCGGCTTGGACCGATATGAAATTAGAAACCTCATTATTTTCGTCATAAATAGGATTGATCGCCAATGAGATCCAATAAGGTTCACCATCCTTGTGGTAGTTGAGAATTTCGTCATAAAACGCTTCACGAGCTGCCAGCTTTTGTCGAATTTTCTGAATTGTCTCTTGGGATGTATGCTCACCTTGCAAAAAACTCCCGGGTTTCTTTCCCATAACTTCTTCTGGTAGGTAGCCGGTCATTTTGGTGAAACCCGGATTACAGTATACAATTTTACCCTCTGGATCTGTCATTACAACGGAGTTTTGGGTTCCGTTTGCAATTTTTCGGAGCTGTTTAGTTTCTAGCTCAAGGTGCTTTTGTTGAGATATGTCAGATAAAAGCGCAGTCACTTGAGAAATGGTGCCATCGGACTTTAAGGTTGCAGAAAAATTTGCACTTACCCAAACCGTCTTATTGTTTGCAGTATTGCAAAGTATCTCATGAGTATTAGATTCACCCTTTGATATTTGCTGCCAAGCGTTATGAAAACGCGTATTTTCTTCGCAAGAGCGAGTAGCTAATTCTGTTGTGATGGATTTGTTAATTAGATAACTTTCACTGCATTCAAAAAGCTGTTCAGCCTTGCTTGTAGCTTGGTGGATATTCCCTTCCAAATCCAGAACAAGAAGGGCTTGAGAACCTCTTATCGCTTGTAGGATTTGGTGGTCATTTTCGGAATAATTCTGAATTTCCATAGTAGATGCTCGTGCAAACCTTTGGGATGAATTTGCTAATGTTGACCTAAAATATGTTAATAAAGTTCCAAAATTGCAGTTTTGAGTTGTGGTCGGAAGCATTCAATTCTGTGTTGGCGCGTTAGGTAAACGGAATTCGTTCTTGCAATCCCAGCTCATTTCCTGCATTAACTCTGTTCTGAAATTATCCCCCATTTAGAAGAGTTATCAGCGCACATGTCCATTAAATACATTTATCAGCTGCAAGGTTTGTCGAAGACGTATCCGGGTGGCAAAAAAGTATTTGAAAACATTCACTTGTCGTTTTTGCCGGATGCGAAAATCGGTGTTGTTGGTTCCAATGGTGCCGGTAAATCAACGCTTATGCGCATCATGGCGGGCGTTGATAAAGAATTTGGTGGTGAGGCGCGTGCCGCTGATGGGGTGAAGGTTGGATATCTGCCGCAAGAACCACAACTTGATGCAGGTGACACTGTTTGGGAAAATGTGATTGTTGGATGTCCTGAAAAGGAAGCCTTCGATAAGTTCAACGAGATCTCCAACAAAATGGCTGAGGAATACTCAGACGAATTGATGGAAGAGATGACAGCTCTACAAGAGCAGGTCGATCAGATGGATGCTTGGGATATTGATTCCAAGATCGAAATGGCGATGAATGCACTTTGTTGTCCGCCACGTGATGCGCAAGTCGCGCCGCTTTCTGGTGGTGAGAAACGCCGTGTCGCAATCTGTCAGCTGCTACTATCTAAGCCTGACATGCTATTGATGGATGAACCTACCAACCACCTTGATGCAGCGACAGTTGACTGGCTTCAAAACTATCTGATGAATTTCCCGGGATGTGTGATCCTCGTAACGCACGACCGTTACTTCCTGGATCAGATCACAACATGGATGCTTGAGCTGGATCGCGGACAAGGTATTCCATACGAAGGTAATTATTCCCGCTGGTTGGAACAAAAAGCTAAACGTGTAGAGCAGGAAGCTCGCGAAGAAGCTGGCCGTAAGCGCTCTCTTTCTAAAGAACTTGAGTGGGTAAAATCATCTCCCAAAGCGCGTCAGGCAAAATCTAAGGCGCGTATGTCTGCTTATGAAGAAAAAGCGGCAAAAGCGGAAAAAGAAAAAATCACAACAGCGCAAATTCGCATCCCACCGGGAGAGCGTTTGGGTAGTGTTGTTGTGGAAGCTGAAGGCCTACACAAAGGCTTTGGCGACCGTCTATTGATTAAAGACCTAAGCTTCCGTCTGCCACCGGGTGGGATCGTCGGTGTGATTGGGCCAAACGGTGCGGGTAAAACAACACTGTTTAAAATGATCACTGGTAAAGAGGGCCCAGATGAGGGGACTTTCAAAGTCGGTGAGACTGTTCAGATGGGATATATCGACCAATCCCGTGACAGCTTGAATGATGAAAACAATGTCTGGCAGGAAATTTCTGACGGGTTAGACTATATCGACATTGGCGGTGTGGAGATGTCTTCGCGTGCTTATGTGTCTGCGTTTAATTTCCGCAAAACTGATCAGTCTAAAATTGTCGGCAAGCTATCTGGTGGTGAGCGTAACCGTGTTCACCTCGCAAAAATGCTTAAAGAGGGTGGAAACCTTCTCCTGCTCGACGAACCGACAAACGACCTTGATGTGGAAACACTTCAAGCGCTTGAAGCTGGTTTGGATGACTTCCCTGGTTGTGCCGTTATTATTTCGCACGACCGTTGGTTCCTTGACCGCATGTGTACGCACATTCTAGCATTTGAAGGTAATTCACACGTGGAGTGGTTTGAGGGTGATTTCTCCTCTTACCTTGAAGACAAGAAGAAGCGTCTGGGTGAAGACGGAGCTGCGCCGAAGCGACCAACTTTCCAGAAGTTCTCAAGAGACTAAGTTTCAGAGCCTCCACTGGAGGCTTTTTTACTTTGGGGGAAGTGAAATGAATACTATGAATTTGATTCCGATTTTGGCTGTCATCTGTTTTGCATTCAATGCATCTGCGGAGCAAACTCTAATGAGCTTGGTAGAGTTTAGAGACGCTTATATGCAACTGGTCGACAAAGAGTTGGAACCAAATTGTCTTAAGGTCGCTGATGATGAGAGTTTTGAATACGGTGCTGAGAATGACTGCGGCTATGTTGTTGATGTCGTAAATGCCTACAATGAATATCTCGCGGAACCTTCTAATTTAGAACATATTCTGGATAAGTTTTTGTCGGTTTTTCTTCAAGTTGACGCTGAAGTATATGCAGATAAGGAAGATTTTTTAAGTCGATTGGTTGTGATGTTGCGTCCAGATGACTACGTCGGTCAAGTTGCAAACAAAATTGAAAGATATGCAGGGGCTGACGGTTCACATGTGTTTTATGCAACAGAAGGCGATCTGGATATTGTTTTGTTTCTAGACACAGATACAGCAGTACGAACTGTTTCTACAACAATGCTAAGCGACTTAGGTTTAACCACAGAAGAAGCCTATAAAATTGCTGTTAAGAATATTCCTGATTTGTTTGGTAAAGTAAGAATTGAGACTTACGAGAATTTAACGGCTATTTCCTCTGTAAATGGAATTACGCTGGCGTGGCCATTGATGGAAGGAGCTTGCACTCCCGATCTTGAGGGACTTTTTTTGTATGTCCTTGATAGTGAGTTTTTATTCTTGATTGACCCTAAAAACCAAACCCAAATTCAGAGTTTTTTTGCGATTGTTCACTCGTTGCAATCTAATCAAGTAGCTATGACTAATGATTTGTGGGTATGCGAGGCGGAAGTTTGGAAGTTCAAAGCGAAAATGCAACAAAAACAATAAAACTGAAGATGCAACAGGGTGAAATTGCGTGGTCTCTGATCTCATAAAAATCGAAAACGAAGCGCTTGTTGTTGAGGTCTCGACATTCGGGGCTGAGCTTCAGTCTATCTCGTCTAAAGATGGACGGGAATGGCTCTGGAATGGCGACGAGGAATGGTGGAGCGGCCGCGCGCCACTTTTGTTTCCGATTGTCGGTGGGTCTTTAAATGATACCGTCTCTGTAAAAGGGCAAGATTATACACTTCAGCGTCATGGATTTGCGCGAAAGAGCGAGTTCAATTTAGTTGAGAAGACAGAATTAAGCTGTACATTTGAGCTTGAATGGTCTGATGCTACTTTGGCAGTTTACCCATTTAAATTCTCTATGCGTGTCACCTATGTTTTGGATGGGATAAAACTAACAAACAGCGTTGAGATTGTGAATCAGGACGATCAGGAGATGCCGTTTGGTTTTGGCTTCCATCCCGCGTTCAATTGGCCATTACCGGGCGCAGAAGCCGATGAGCCACACTTCATAGATCTTGCAAATGGCGCAGAACCAGCAATGATGCGGTTGAATGAGACAGCTTTGTTTTCAGAAGAACTTCTGCCATCTCCGTTTAAAGACGGAAAGCTTCAGCTAGATCATTCTCAATACTTTGATGACGCAATGGTGTTTCCAGAAGGTGCAGGCACAAAATTGAGTTACGGCACCGATGTGGGCCCCAAACTTCATTTTGAATTTGAGAACCTGCCAAATCTAGCCTTCTGGCAAAAACCCAGAGCGCCTTACATTTGCATCGAGCCTTGGCACGGAATGGCGGGAGTTGATGGCAAGGGCACAGATATAATGGCTCGTCCGTCGACTTTCACTCTTCAGGCAAAAGAAACCCAGCGGTTTTCGTATAGTGTTGAGTTTCCAGCTGCATGATTTGGACGTCTTAGTCCAGATATAAGTTATCAGATGAGGCAGGCCGTGCAGCCAGTGGAGTCCCTTTTGCTGCCCAAGTGGTAACTTCACCATCTGCGAGAGTTGTGAGAGCTTTCCATTCTCCGCCTTCAAAATGGAGAACGTAAGCTTGCTCCCAGCTGACAATTGCATCTCCATCTTTGTTGAAAGCTGTGTCGCGTGTTTTTGCACTCACAGAATTTGATGTCATTGGTTGAATGTCGAGAACAACTTTTTGAGCTTTTTCCATGCCGACTGATTTGTAAAAATCACAGAGCTTTTTGAGGTTCGCTGTGAATTCAACTTTATCAAAAAAAGGGAGGCTTTGTTCATTTGAACTTATCAAACAAGGAAAAGACCAAAGGTTTGAAATCGTCTCAAGATCATAGTTTGAAAATGCTAGAGCATATTTGTCGAAAAAGCTGTGAATCTCAGTTTTAGCTTCTGGCGTAATCAAAGAGCCATTAGGAATTTTGGCCTCTGTCATGTCTTATGCTTTCATCATCTATAAAACTAGTTCTCATTGGCTGTGACACCTGATGTTTCTATGGGTGCCGTTGTTTACAATAGCATACCCGCAATTATCTTGCGGAATAGTTATTGGATGAATCATTAGTCGAGATAAATGTTGTCTTTGCTGGCTGGAGATACGTGGAGTGAAGTATCTTTGACTGCCCATTTAGTGACTTCAGTATCGGCAATTGTCATTTTCGTCTTCCATTCTCCATTTATATTTTTGAGAATGTATGATTGCTGCCACTCAAGGATTGGTGCTCTCTCTTCATCTAAGGCTTTGAAATTGATAGTGACACAACACGATATTTCGGAAATTGCATTGTAGGAAACGATGTTTTCAATCAGTGAATCCGTACCTAAAGACTGATAGAATTTAAACAGCTTCTGTATGTTGGTCTCAAAATCTCGATCTTCATGAAATGACGCGGAGTTTTCTTTCGTTGAAACAAGAACGGGAAGATTCCAATGGTCCATAACTGCTTTGGCATCGAATTTACCAAAAGCTTCTGCGTAGCTTCTAAAGTACTCTACGATATCATTTGGAACATCCTGCATGTTACAGACCTATTCTTTTTTTTGTGTTGCCAGCTTGTATTCTCTATCTCTCTCGTGCGCGATGATGCCTCGACTTGTTTCACCGTCATAACCAAATTCTTGAAGCGTTCGAGAGGCCATCTGTAATCCAGCCTCAATGGTCTCAGGAACAACAAAATCCGCTCCGGCTTCATACAGATCTCTTGCATGAATGGCGTCATTGGCGCGTACAATGATCGGCATTTGTGGTCGAAGGTTTCTCATAGTGCGCACAATAGATTCTACAGAACCAGCATCGTCTAGAGTGAGAACTGCCATAGCGGCTCCTTCGATGCCGGCTTTTTCTAGAATTTCTTTGCGAGCGGCATCCCCGAGATAGACACGCCAACCTTCTTCTCGAGAGAGGTTCACGCGTTTAGGTCTACTTTCAAGCGCGACGAATTCTGTTGATTCTGATTCAAGAATTCTTGCAACTGTGCGGCCGACGCGGCCAAACCCAGCTATGATGACGTGGCCCTCAAGGTCGGAATAATTATTAATGCCTTGAGCTTGCTCTTCCTCGTCTTCTCCAGCTTCAACTTTTGCTGCCAGAACTTGCCCGATCTTTGACATGAGGGGCGTGATCATCATGGAAAGCCCTGCGATCGCAGTAATGAGGGCGATGTCCTTTTCGGATAAAACATTTCCATCCGCGCCTGCTGCTAGAACGACAAAAGCAAATTCACCCGCGGGTGCAAGAAGGAACGCAGCCTCCAGTGCTGTCGAGAGTTTTCCGGAGAATATTCGGCATGCGATAATGGCTACAATTAGTTTTATGCTGAGCAGGCCGATCAATCCAAGCAGAACGGTGCTCCAATGTGCAAACATTGTCGGGATGTCCAATCCCATTCCTACGGTCATGAAGAACAGACCGAGTAAGAGGCTTTTAAATGGTTCAATATCAACTTCTGTTTGGTGCTTGAATTCTGTTTCACCCAACATCAGGCCGGCGAGGAATGCACCTAGGGCAAGTGATAAACCTGCACTAGCTGTTATGACTGCTGCGCCGACGACGGTTAGAAAAGTCGTGGCTATAAGAAAGTCTCGGCCGCCAGTTGTTGCTGCTAATCTAAAAAGAGGGCGTAGTAAAAAGTGGCCAATGAACAAGATCACGACTAGGGCGGCAAACCCATTAAAGGCGGCTTGAAAAATAGCGCCTGAAAGTGCTGGCGTCGCGTCTCTTGATAGAAAGCCTGCAAGGATTAGGATCGGCGCGACAAGAATGTCTTGAAATAGAAGAACACTAAGTCCGGTTCTGCCTGCCGGGGTCGCTGCTCTGTGATCATCTATCAGCAATTGCATGACGATAGCTGTAGAAGATAGGGCTAGGGCTAATCCAACAAGAGTAGCAGCAGGGGCTGTTAAGCCTATGAAGTAGGCTCCAATTCCTATAAGCAGGGCGCTGACACTGGCTTGCATTGCTCCGGCGCCAAAGACCAGACGTCTCATTTGCCACAGTTTCTTAAATGATAGTTCTAATCCCAATAGAAACAATAAGAACAACACTCCAAGTTCTGCAAAGGGAGCTGCGGCTTTAGCGTCGCTCATTGTAAATAGGCTTAAAAGCGGGAAATCATGAACAAGAGCCCCAAGCCCGATGGGGCCGAGAGCAATTCCAGCTAAAATAAATCCGAGAACAGGTGGAACACGCAGATATCGTAGTGCTGGGATAACTAAGCCTGCAGCAAATAGAAATACGATTGTATCTTTTATCAGGACTTCCTGACCTGCGTGTTGCATATGGGGCGTCTCCTGAACGTTTTGTCTTTTATGGACTACGCATTTCGTGCCTGTCTAGGTGCATTCAGTGTTATTCCTGTTTTTGTCTACAGAGGGTTAATAAATAGAAGTTTTTGGTTAATCATTCAGCGGAATAACAGATATAAAAAGAAAGACTCTTACTCGACTTTTGATTTTTTTTAATGTGTAGGAAATTCACGCAATTTCTCATTTTTGGTGGCTTCTATGCAATTGATTTATTCCACGACTTCTCCATATGCGCGGAAAGCACGCATGTTGATCATTGAAAAAGGGCTCGTTGATCATTTTGAGTTTTATCAGGTGAATACTCTGCAAGATGCGGAGTTTATTCGAGGGGTAAATCCGTTGGGAAAAATTCCAGCGCTGGTTTTGTCGGATGGAGAGGTCTTATATGATAGCCCGGTCATTTGTGAGTTTATTGATTTGCTCGATCATTCCACACTTTTAATCCCTGCCGAAAAACAAAGTCGATTTGAAGTTCTTACAAACCAGGCGCTCGCAGACGGTCTTCTGGACGCGGTGATTGCTATTGTCGCGTTCAAAAAACACTCTGGTGAAGAGCTTCCTCGAACATTGGTGGAAAAACACACCAAGAGCATTTTTCGTTCATTGGATGCTATGGAAAGCAGGATCACAGATGCGGGTGAGGTCATCGATCTGGGGCAATTGGCATTCGCTGCAGCTATTGGTTTTATTGAACTTAGGATGCCTGATTTAAATTGGATGGCAGGGCGCAACGAGCTTTCAAATTGGTTTAGTCGCATAAAGAAACGTGCAAGCTTTATTCAAACGCGGCCAGTTGAGTAAAGGTCAGTATGATTACTTGAGTATTTAATGTTAACGTTGTCTGATTACTCTGACATTTATTAGAAGAAAGATGTTTCAACTGATGGAGTATCATTTTCTAGATGTTGTTAGGGGTATATTAGGGCTATTTGATTAGTATCCAGCGCCAACAAGCTATTTTGTGTGAGTTTTGGGGGCAAAACGATGCCAGTGCTGAAGTGCTTATTATTGGAAGATAGTGCTACACAAGCCAAGATCATGTCTTCGATCATGAAGCAAGTTGGCTGTGAGTGTATGATTGCGTTGTCCGTAAGGGAATATAAGGGCAAGCCAGAACTGTTTGACGCTGAATTTGATCTTGTTTTGATTGATATCAATTACGGTGGCGTTTCAGGATTAGAACTCATTGATGATGTTCAAAAACGATGGCCAAATGCTGTGGTTGGCGTGATGACAGCAGATTCCACGGATAACTATAGTGGCCTTGTAAAGGCTAGAGAGCGTGGAATTAAACTTGTACTTCGCAAACCATTTGGTGTCGAAGAAGCGCAAGCTGCGGTCAAAGATGTTGCGTCATTGAAGGCGGGAGGCGCAACGCTTCTGCATGCTGTTGTAATAGACGATAGCCGGACATGCGGGAAAGTCGCGGCAGGAGTATTAAGACCCAATAACTACCGCGTGACAGTATTTGACAATGCTCAAGATGCAATTGCGCGTTTGAGTTATGATCATGTCGATGTAGTCATTACAGACCTGTTTATGCCTGATACTGATGGGCACGAAGTTATCAAACTTGTTCGTGATGTTTGGCCGCACGTGGCGATAGTCGCTATGACGGGTGGTACGGAAGGTTCTGATATTGCTGGCCGTGAGCTGAAATCTGCCAAAAATCATGGTGCTAATGCACTGCTCTTTAAGCCATATGGGGCAGATGAAATGCTGGCCGCTTGTCGTCACGCACTCGAAGAGCAAAAAGAAAAATATGGCGAGAAATTTATTCAGCTCCCGTCCGCCGCAAAAAAGAAGTCTAATGGCGGAGACAATGTCTATTTAGATGTTTAGCCAATAAAAAAGCCTGCTCGAATATAAAGCAGGCTTTTTCTAGTTTGTTTATGGCGGCAAATATTAGCCTTCTTCAAAGAGGTTTAAACTGTTCTGCGCCAATTCTTTCTCTCTTTGCAGTTTTGCTGTCATTGCGTTTATGCGTTCTATTAGAACTTTAGCGCTGCCATTGGAGCGATCCAAAAGCGATACAAATTGGGCTTGTTGCTCTTGAGCTAGCCAGATTTGGCTGCCGTCAATGTTTAAAGCGACATCTAAAACTTTGTACTCATTTGAGTTTTTGTCCAAGCGTACGCGCCATTCAACATTGAATTTTTTGCCGGCATTAGGGGCTAAGATTTTGGTCTTCACCACTGAATCGCCAGGTCCGAGGTCTACGGATCCAACAACTTCGATTTTTTCACCACGGAAGCGGTCAAGCTGAACTTCATAAACAGCAAGTGCATATGTAATAAAGGCGTCGGAGTAGGCTTCAAACTCATCTTTAGTGAATTGACGTCCATAACGGCCAACAGCAAAGCGCGCCACTTTATCCATATTGGCGAAAGTGTTCATGTACTCGTTGAATTGAGCAGTGCGATCGGCTTCAGTAAGGTCGGGCTGGTTTAATGTATTAAGTACGGTGTTGGCGTTTTCTTCGACATAAGCCTCAGATTTTTCATCCGCCCAAGCTGTGCTGGTGATCAATGCGCCAGCCAATGTAAATGTGGCAATCTTCTTTAAAATATTCATGGTAGCCCTCCTAGAGGCCCCTTTTTCAACAGTGTGTATTGTTAGTATTCATCATAACTAGGCAAATCTTCGTAGGCATTGGGGTCTTCTTGCCCATTTCTGATTGCTGCGTCCCGAGTTTGGCCATAAATCCGCCTTACAGCTGTATACGGGTCGGCTTGTTGCTCGCGTAATTCTTCCACAGTTTCGATCAGCTTTTCGCGCCCTGAGACAACTCCCAGTACCGAACGGCCGATTCTAAATTCTGTGTCTCCTTCAAATTGAGCATAATTTAAAGGTTGGAAAGCGCTATCTACACCGGACCCGAGCAAATCGCGAGGATTTGTAGACCCGATAACAGGTAGAACTAAATAGGGGCCATCGCCGACACCCCATTTTCCGAGGGTTTGTCCGAAATCTTCTTTGGTGCGTTCGACGCCTAGGTGTCCAGCAACGTCTACCAATCCTGCAACACCAAGTGTCGAGTTCATAGCAAAACGTCCCACAGTGTGACCAGCAGAAACGAGTTCACCTTGTAAGACTTCATTGACGAATGTGACTGGCTCTTTCAAATTTGCAAGAGCATTTGAAACGCCTTCACGCATATCGTCCGTTGTAACTGTTCTGTATCCCTTGGCGACGGGTTCTAGAACTGCTTTATCCAATGCGTTGTTAACTGCGAACATGCGTCTGTTGAAGCCTTCGAAAGGATCATTTGCATTTTCGGAAGTTGCACTAGTGGATGCACAGCCGGTGAGCCCAACAATTGCCAGGGCAGAAATACTTGCGATTTTTTTCATAACCTGATTTTTCCCTCACATTAGCCATGCATATGAGTCTGACTTTATCGATTTACAATAGACGTTTGATTAAGTCTTTTTGTGTTGTTTCAAAAAGGTCACTATAAATGCTGAAAATGTTCATTTTTGTCAGCAGTCTCTTACCATAATTATAGTTAATGAGGGCCTTAGGGAAATAAATTCAATAATTTCACCTTGAAAAATCATATAAAGATATGTTTATATGGTGATATGACAAAAATTAACATAGATGAGATGATTGATAGTTTGCGTGCTGCTGGTGAAGCAACACGTGCGCGCGTGCTGGCGTTGTTGAGCCGCGGTGAGCTGTCCGTTGGTGAGCTTGCTCAAGTGTTGGGGCAGAGCCAGCCAAGACTTTCTCGTCATATGAAATATCTTACATCAGCTGGTTTGGTAGAACGCATGCCTGAAGGAGCTTGGGTATTTTACAAGCTTCCTCGCAAAGGAGTTGGGCGTGAACTCGTGGATACAGTTTTATCCTTAGTTGATTTGAACGATAATGCGTTGAAGAGAGATTTCCAGCGATTGGATGAAATTCGACAGCTTCGTCAGAAGGAAGCCGGAGCATTTTTTGAACGTTCTGCCAAAGAATGGGATGCTATACGTGCGTTGCATTATCCAGAGGCGGATATTGAAACGGCTGTTCTTAAAATACTAGGCAAAGGCCCTTTTGAGCGTGTCATCGATATGGGGACAGGAACCGGCAGGATGCTGTCTCTTATTGCGCCCTTCGCCAAGTCAGCAGATGGAATTGATCTCTCGCATCAAATGCTGACCATCGCTCGATCGAATTTATCTGCAGAGCAATATGCGCATGTGGATGTGCGTCATGGTGATGCGATCAATACCCCATTTGAAGATGAGAGTGCGGATGTTGTCATCATTCATCAAGTCTTGCATTTTCTAGATGAACCTGAGCGAGCGATTTTAGAAGCAAATCGATTGTTAAAAGCGGGTGGAAGACTGCTGGTCGTAGATTTTGCTCCTCATAATCTAGAGTATCTCAGAACAGACCAAGCGCACCGTCACCTCGGGTTTGCTGATCAACACTTCGAGGAATGGTGCGACAGTGCGGGACTATTAGTCGGTCCACATGAAAAATTTGATGCGCCGGCCAAAACTATAGAAACTGAGCAGGCTGGAATAGCAGTAAATATCTGGACTGCACAGAAAACTAACTGACTTAACAATCCGAGTTTGACCCCTAATAAACCGGACTCTAAGGAATTAAACGTGTGAGCAATTTAAATATCTCTTTCGAGTTCTTTCCGCCAAAATCAGATGCGGTAGAGAAACGCCTTTGGGATTCAGTTGAAAGACTGTCTCCTCTCCAGCCCAAATTTGTATCTGTCACTTATGGTGCGGGAGGATCGACTCGTGAACGCACACTTGATGTTGTGGGTCGTATTGCTTCTGACACGTCCAATTCAATCAAGGCGGCAGGGCATATTACTTGTGTAGGTTCTAGCAAATCCGAAATTAACAGCGTTCTTCAGGGATATTGGGACCGCGGCGTGACGAGCATTGTGGCTTTGCGGGGCGATCCTGCTGAAGGTATTGGTGCTAAATATATTCCGCACCCTGATGGGTATTCTTATGCGTCAGATTTGATTGAAGGGGCAAAGGAAATTGCCGACTTTGATATATCGGTTGGGTGTTACCCTGAAGGCCACCCCGAAGCTCGAAGTATGTCCGACGAATTGTCAAATCTGAAACGAAAGTTTGATGCTGGTGCTGACCGTGCGATAACCCAGTTCTTTTTTGAACCGGAAACATATCTTCGTTTTCGTGATAAGGCGCAGGCAGCTGGAATGGATAAGCCAATCGTGCCAGGTATTATGCTTCAATCGAATTTCAAAGGACTATCGAGAATGGCTGAGATGTGCGGAGCCTATTTACCGCCGAAGTATGCCGAACTCTATGAAGGCCTCGATGATGATTGGGAAACAAGAGATTTAGTAACAGCACACTTAACTGCCGAGATTTGTAATTCACTGGTACAAGAGGGGGTGAAGGACTTCCACTTCTACACAATGAACCGTGCCGGATTGTCGTTGGCGACATGTCGTCTTCTTGGAGTAAAGCCTGTTAAAGGACCGCAAGCATGAACCGCGAACAGAGACTTGAAAAACTAACCCAAGCTGCCGATGAACGAGTAATTATTCTAGATGGTGCAATGGGAACGGAATTGCAGACCTTTAAGCTGACTGAAGAAGACTTTCGAGGTGAGCAGTTCAAGGATGTGAATTCTTTTTTGAAAGGCAATAATGATCTTTTAAATCTGACAAAGCCTGATGTGGTAAAAGAGGTTCATCGTCGGTATTTTAAAGCAGGTGCAGATATCGCAGAAACGAATACTTTTTCTGCAACAACAATTGCGCAGGCAGATTATGCGTTAGAGTCTTTAGCGGCCGAGATTGCGCGGGAAGGTGCAAAGCTCGCGCGCGAAGTTGCTGATGAATTCGAGACAGAAGACTCACCTAAAGCAGTGTGGGCGGCAATAGGGCCAACAAACAAAACTTTGTCTTTATCTCCAAATGTAAATGATCCTGGTTATCGTGAAGTTACATTTGAGCATGTCGCTGAAGCTTATAAAGAGCAGATAGCTGCAATGGCTGAGTTTTCGGATGTTTTTCTGATCGAGACTATTTTTGATACGCTCAATGCTAAGGCGGCTATTAAGGCGGTAAAAGATTGGGAGTTCGAAAGTGGGGAGAGCCGTCCCATTGTGCTTTCAGGTACGATTACAGATCAATCTGGTCGCACATTATCAGGGCAAACAACAGAGGCGTTTTGGTATTCAGTGCGGCATGCTAAGCCATGGGCGGTAGGCCTAAACTGTGCTCTTGGTGCTGATCTGATGAGGCAGTATGTGGTTGCATTGTCACGGGTCGCTGATACCCGCGTGTTGGCCTATCCAAATGCCGGACTTCCCAATGAATTTGGAGAATATGATGTCACCCCTGAAGAGCAGGCAAAGCATCTTAAAGGTTGGGCTGAAGATGGTATCGTAAATGTCTTAGGTGGGTGTTGCGGAACGACACCTTCTCATATTGATGCTATTGCCAAATCCGTGAAATCGAGCAAGCCACGAATAGTGCCTGAAGTGAATGAAGCGATGCGTTTATCAGGTTTGGAACCGTTTGTTCTAGGCTAAGGAGCTTAGTAATGTCAGAAGATAAATCAAACCTTCAATCCGGCGAAGCGAAAATGGGGAGGTTTATTCTCCGCATGGCGCTTGTCGTTGCGTGGGGTTTTGCTGCTTGGATTGTTTATTTCAACTCTGAGCAATTTGAAATTTCAAACACAATGCGCATTTTGTTGGCAGGTTTTGCTTCGGTGATGGCAGTTATTTCATTCATCCAAGCTCTTGGAAATTACGGCCCAGAAAACCAAGCTTCCACTGAGAATACGTCTAAAAAGGATGATTCTGATGGGTAAGGAATATGATGCGCTTAATGATAAGCTGATTTCATTTATTGAGCGTCAAAAGATGTTTTTCGTTGCGACTGCGCCTCTGACTCATGAGGGGCATGTAAATGTGTCGCCCAAGGGGTATGATAGTTTCGCTATACTTGGGCCGAATGAAGTTGCGTTTTGCGATTTGGGTGGTTCTGGTGCGGAAACGATTGCCCACATTCGAGATAATGGACGCATTACGATAATGTTCTGTGCATTTGAAGGTGCTGCTTTGATCCTTCGTCTTTATGGAAAGGCGACAGTGACGCAGTTTAACGAGCCTGGATTTGCGGAAGCAATGAAATCATTCCCTGATATTGAACGCGCAAGAAGTGTTATCAAAATAGAAGTTACTCGCATCGCAGACAGTTGTGGATGGTCTGTACCATTTTATGAATTTCAGTCCGAACGTGACCAATTGCGTAGGCATGTTGGTGTTATGCCGTTTGAAGACTGGAAAGAAAAACGTCTAAAAACGAATGCGCAGAGCATTGATGGGTTGCCAGCTGTCCTGCGTTATGAAGACCAAGACGACGAAACTGAAAAGAAATAAATATGACTGAAACAACAGCAACTTTCGTCAACGTTGGAGAACGAACCAACGTCACTGGGTCTGCACGTTTTAAGAAATTAATCCTGAATGATGATTATGCTGCTGCTGTTGAAGTGGCGCGTCAGCAGGTCGAAAACGGTGCCCAAATCATCGACATTAATATGGATGAAGGAATGCTTGATGGCGAAAAGGCCATGGTCACATTCCTTAATTTGATTGCGGCGGAGCCTGATATTGCGCGTGTGCCGATTATGATTGACTCATCCAAATGGCACGTGATTGAGGCTGGCCTTCAATGTGTTCAGGGGAAAGCGATTGTAAACTCGATTTCTTTGAAAGAAGGCGAAGAGCAATTCATCGAACAAGCACGCAAAGTCATGTCTTATGGGGCTGCAGCGGTCGTTATGGCTTTTGATGAAGTCGGGCAAGCTGACACAGCAGACCGTAAAGTCGAAATCTGTACGCGCGCTTATAAAGTGCTGACAGAAAAAGTTGGATTTGATCCCAATGACATTATTTTCGACCCAAACATTTTTGCTGTCGCGACCGGGATTGAAGAACACAATAATTACGCAGTAGATTTCATTGAAGCGACGAAACGTATCCGCGAGCAATGCCCCGGATGTCATGTGTCAGGTGGTTTGTCTAACGTGTCATTCTCCTTTCGTGGGAATGAGCCTGTGCGCCGCGCTATGCACTCGGTATTCCTTTATCACGCGATTCCAGCAGGGATGGATATGGGAATTGTGAATGCGGGTCAGCTCGATATTTATGATCAGATTGATGCTGAATTACGTGAGGCTGTTGAGGATGTAATTCTCAATCGACGTGATGACGCGACTGAACGTTTGTTGGAACTAGCAGAAAAATTCCGCGGTCAAAAAGGGCAGGTCCAAGTTAAGGATATGTCATGGCGTGAGCAACCAGTGAACAAGCGTATCGAGCATGCTCTTGTGCAGGGAATCACTGAGTTCATCGTAGAAGATACAGAAGAGGCGCGTCAGGGGTTCGAACGCCCGTTACACGTTATCGAAGGTCCGTTGATGGACGGTATGAATGTGGTTGGTGACCTGTTTGGAGCTGGGAAAATGTTCCTGCCGCAAGTGGTGAAATCTGCCCGCGTCATGAAAGCTGCAGTCGCTCATCTTTTGCCATTCATGGAAAAAGAAAAAGAAGAGCTTGGCACGGTCGATGAGTCCAACGGTAAGGTACTCATGGCGACTGTGAAGGGCGATGTTCATGATATCGGTAAGAACATTGTGGGTGTGGTGTTGGCATGTAACGGTTATGAGATCATTGATCTGGGTGTGATGGTGCCTGCCGAAACCATTTTGGAAGAAGCGATCAAGCAAAAAGTTGATGTGATTGGTCTTTCTGGTCTTATCACGCCTTCGCTGGATGAGATGGTGTTTGTGGCAGCTGAAATGCAGCGCCGCGAGATTGATTTGCCATTGATGATTGGTGGCGCAACGACCAGCCCTGCGCACACAGCTGTAAAGATTGAGCCTGTGTTTAATTTAGCTCCGATTATCCATGTTTTGGATGCCAGTCGTGCTGTGCCCGTAGTTGGACAATTATTGTCTGATGAAGAACGTCCAGCCTTTTGGGAAAACACAAAAGCGAATTTTGAACGCATTCGTGAACGTCGTTCAGGTGGTGTGGCCAAACCGCGTTACCCAATAGAAGAAGCGCGCGAAAAGCGCACGCAGATTGATTGGTCTGATTACACACCGCCTAAGCCTCTGCAGCCGGGGCTGACAACAATCGATGATGTCGATTTGGCAGAATTGGCGCGTTATATCGATTGGACGCCATTCTTCATGAGTTGGGATTTGAAAGGCACTTATCCGGCAATTCTTGAAGATGAAAAACGTGGAGAAGCAGCGCGCACATTGTGGGCTGATGCGCAGGCTATGTTGCAGCAGCTGATCGGTGAGCAATGGCTTACTTGTAAAGGTGTGGTTGGTTTGTGGCCTGCCAATGCGGATGGTGATGATATCATTGTGTGGAATTCTGAAGAGCGCGATGAAGAGGCCGCGCGTTTCTTCTCAATCCGACAGCAAATGATTAAAGATAATGATCGCGGACAGACAGCATTATCAGATTTCATAGCACCTACAGATGAAGGCAAAGATTGGGTCGGTGGTTTCGTTGTAACGGCTGGGCATGGCGAGCTGGAAAAAGCCAAAGAGTTTGCTGATGCGGGCGATGACTATTCTTCCATTATGGTGAAAGCGTTGGCAGACCGCTTCGCTGAAGCGTTTGCTGAAATGCTGCATGAACGCGTGCGTAAATCTATTTGGGGGTATGTGCCTGACGAGGCATTCGACAATGAAGCCCTCATCAAAGAGGAGTTTGACGGCATTCGCCCTGCGCCGGGGTATCCATCTCAGCCAGATCACACTGAAAAAGAAACTCTCTTTGACCTTCTTGAGGCGCGTGAACGAACAGGTGTTGATCTAACGACATCATGCGCGATGACACCGCCAGCCTCTGTTTCTGGGCTATATTTCTCTCATCCGGATAGCGCTTATTTTGCTGTTGGCCGCATCGAGAAAGATCAGGTTGGAAGCTACGCTGAACGTAAAGGCTGGGATCTTCGCAAAGCTGAACGTTGGCTCGGTCCAATCCTGAATTACGACCCGAATGCTTTGTGATAATTGAGTGAAATTCTATCTTGATTGCAGCTTATGATTGTGATTTTGTGTTTCTGCAAAATGGGAGGGACACATGCGCGCATTATTGAGTTTGCTAATTATTTGGGGTTTGACTGTTTCGACCACAGCTTTGGCTATACCTAAAAAAGAGAATTTGGCGGAGCTTCCAGTAGAAGAAACATGTGGACGAGAATATACTCGATGGCAGTATTTTTATGCCACGTCGAAAGCGCAACGTATTGCGGCAATGGGAGATTATAATGAGGCCATTAGGGCCTATCCGTCCGCTTCGGGGCCAAATGCATCCTGTTGGGAAAGCTTTAACTTCGATGTTAACTTGGCCAAATTGAATGGTGCTGCTGGACATGTGGATGTGGCTTCACGCATTTGGAAAAAATGGTCAGAAATAGATTATTTATCGTCTGAGCAGCGTGAAAGCCTTGAAAATTTGCGTAAAAAAATAGTTCAGGGTGACCCCAAAGGTTTCCAAACAATAGGTCATCTATCAAAGTTAGAAGTTGTTAGAAAGCCGGCGATATACAAATTTGATAAGGCAGTTAGAGCCATAGGTTCGGGGTCATATTGCTATTCAATTTTTGATATAGATGTAAAAGGGAAGCCGCATAATCTACGTTCGACTTGCAGCAATAGTAAGTATGAATGGACATCGAATAAAGTCGCTGCAGTAGCCCGTTTTAAGCCTAAAATTCAAGATGGCGTTATAGTTGAAGCAAAAAATGAAGTTTTAACATTTCTCATTGGGGTGGATCACCCTTAGTTTAAAACGGGTTGTACTTTGCGTCACGCTATTGTTGCTATTGTAAAACATGAAATTCATTGTTCATTTGAATTGAAAAGAAACTGTAGAATTTGACCGAGTTGGGGGAAACTATGAAAATACTCTATGGACTGGCGACTGTGTTCATTATTGTAGGTGCGTCAATATCTAGTGCTTTGGCCGAAAATAATAACGATGGTGTGGTTAAAGACTGGACTAAAACTAAATGTATGAATTTTCGATCCAATAAGGAAATCGCAGCTGCTGAAGCTGATATTGAGCGAGATTTTGTTGAAAAAAAGTATGACAAGGTTCTGCAATCAATAGAAGAATTGATGAGCTTGAAGTTGGGTTGTAAGCAGCGCTATGAATTAGCAGACAGAGGTTATCGTGCATCTATAGCTTTGTCAGACTTTTCTCAGGCAATCCGATTCATGCCGGTTATGCGAAAACAAATTGCATCAAAAGGAGGGGACGTTCAGTTCTTTGACCAATTGGTTAGTTGGGTAGAGGCTAACAGGATAGCACGTGACTCTAGTGCGTCTGTGGATGATAGAAATGCTTATGCAGTGCGGGACCTTACCCTACAATATTTGCTTTCTGATTTTCGAAAGAAAAGAAAATTTGCAAATTGGATTCCTACCTCAAACTGTGACGTTGTTCTGAGTGTTACTAAATTTGGTAGGGTAGAAGATGTTCAGGTCGAATGTGATATTGATGAGGTTGAACTATCCTTAGAAAAACACGTTCCCAAAATACTTTTTGCTCCTAAAATCAAAAATGGTGAACCGGTCAGACAAGAAAAGTTTAATTTTAAAGTACAAATCGATTGAACTTTTTCGCTCTAGCAATTTTCTGCAAATTCCGTTTATCCTCTCTTGAGCAATGAAGAGGGGTTATGTCATGGCGCGGATTTCGTCGATTTTGAGTGTGTGTCTGCTGGGGTTTGCGATGTTGGGTGCATGCACGACAGCGCCAGATCCGGCTGTCGTTGAGCAAGAACGATTGGCAGCATTTACGCAATTCAAGAAGCAAGCTGAATTTGATATCAGGAAACTTCTATCTGCTCAGGAAGCGGCTTGGAACCGCGCTGATTTAGATGGTTTCATGGAAGGATACCTTCCAACTGAAGAGTTGAGATTTGGCGGTGGTGACAACATTACATGGGGATATGCGGAGACATTGGAGCGTTATAAATCTAAATATGATAGCGCTGAAAAAATGGGGCAATTGTCTTTAGAAGTTCAAGAGTTGAAGCTGTTTACTGAGACCGATGCGCTCGTGTTTGGGCGTTGGTTTCTATCCCGACCAGCGACTGGTGACGCAAATGGGCTTTTCACTATCGTATTAGAAAAACAGGATGGACAATGGTTGATCGTATCGGACCATTCTTCCTAATTTTGTTTGAGATAAATGTGAGTAGTGAAAATTATGTATGGCCTGATAAATAAGCTAACAGCCCAAGTTGGCAGTCGTGACGAGCTAGCGGATATAATGTCAGCTGGCACTCAGAATATGCCCAATTGCAAAAGTTATGTGATCGCAAAATGTGCAAGTGATGAAAATTTACTGTGGATCACAGAAGTTTGGACCGATAAAGAAAGTCACCAAGCCTCATTGCAACTACCTTCCGTACAAGAAGCAATTGCAAAAGGGCGTCCTTTGGTTGCGGGTATGGAGTGTGTTGCCACAACGACTCCAGTAGAGTGAGTGAATAAGAATGAATGGCGAAGATCTGGTTGCAGAAACAAATTTGACGGGTGCCCGTAAATGGGCCGCTGAAGTCGTTGAGCACAAATGGTTTGCGCCTTTCATCACAACACTTATCGTCTTGAATGCGATCACGTTGGGCATGGGCACTTATGATGTCTGGCCGCCTGCGATGGTGCAGGTGATGATTGTGTTTGATGCATTTGTCACCAGTGTGTTTGTTATTGAAATCGGATTGAAATTGATCGCCTATCGTTGGCGATTCTTTACAAGTGGCTGGAATGTATTTGATTTAGCCATTGTGTCAGTAGCCTTGTGGCCGGGTGCGGGCGCTATGTCTGTGTTGCGGGCAATGCGTGTATTGCGTGTGCTGCGCTTGATTTCAGTCCTGCCGATGCTGCGCCGGATTGTTGAGGCTTTGCTAAAAGCCATTCCGGGCATGGGAGCTATTCTCGCTGTTTTGGCATTGATGGTCTATGTTGCCGCTGTAATGGCGACCACGCTTTTCGCGCAGACAAACCCAAATCTATTTGGATCGCTTCCTAAAAGTGCACTTTCATTATTCCAAGTCATGACGATGGATGGGTGGCGAATGGAAGTTGTTCAGCCAGTGATGGATGCAGGAAATCCTTACGCTTGGATATTCTTTTTGACCTACATTATTCTTGCCAGTTTTGCGGTGTTAAATCTCTTCATGGCGCTGATCGTTGAATCGCTGAATGAAAATGTACGCGAGGAAGTGCACGAGATTGAGGAAGTGGCGGACGAGTTAAAAGAAGGTCAGCACGAAGCTCAATTAGAAAGAGATGAGCTGATAGGTTTGATTAAATCCATGCGTGAAGAAATGGCTGACCTTAAAGATGTGGTAGCTGAAAATGCAGAATTGTTAAAAGAAGTCAGCTCTAAAAAGAAAAGATAAACCGAACACTAGAGGTGGTGCGGCAATATTGTTTATCAATAAATCGCGAGCACCCCTTCAATAGTCTGAAAATATCAGGCATACTGTTTTTATGAGCATTTGGAAGCGTTTAGCGAGCATAGCACACACTCTATTTGCGCCGAATTCTGATAGTGTCGGTTCAGGCGCTGTTGCTTTGGCGCGATGTGGAAGTGGACAGTCTGTTGCACAGGGTGGAACAGGGCGTGCGATCATGCGGGCTGATGCAGCATGCGGACCTGACCCGGGAGATGTAAGTTTTACAGCTGCTATTGTGGGATTGGGAGCCAAACTAGCTAAAGCTGATGGCCAAGTTACCGAAGATGAAGTGGAAATGTTTTCACGAGTCTTCCGTGCAGCACCTGAGGATCAAGATTCAGTTCGCCGCGTGTTTAATCTCGCCCGTCAGACGGTAAGAGGTTATGAAGCTTATGCGCGTCAGATAGCGCGACGCTATGGAGATCGCCCATGTTTGTTAGAAGGCATATTGGACGGGTTGTTCCAGATTGCGCTAGCCGACAAAATTATGACTTTGGATGAATTGGAATACTTAAAATCAGTATCTGATGCATTCGGTTTTTCGGATGATGATTTTAGGCGCATTCAAGCAACGCATATGGGGACTGAAAAAGATGATCCCTATAGAGTTTTGGGTATAGCGCATGATGCAGATTATGATGAAGTGCGTAAGACTTATAGACAATTGATGATGGATCATCATCCTGATCGTATTGTTGCCACAAAGAAAGCGTCTGATGATTATGTGGCGGTTGCGCATGAAAAAGCGGCAGCTATTACTTCAGCGTTCGCCAGAATACGTGCAGAAAGAGGAATTCTTATTAGTCCCGATTGACGAAACGCATTTGAACACACATCTTTATTGCATCCCAACCCCAGAGATATATTAAATGACCCTATCAGCCTCAAACAATGACTTCTTTTCCAAAATAGCGTTTTACATGCGCCGTTTTAGTGCATGGATCGCCCGTGCCGGATTTGGCTTCTTTGTTGTGATAGCCGCTGGTGCTGCACTTTTGGCGACTACTTTTATAGGACTGCTGATTGCTTTGGCCGCTTTGTTTTTAAATGTTGGTGCGCGTGTGATGCGTGGGTCTCAATATCAGAGCCAAAATTCAGGTTTCAAAACCGGTGCTGAATCCGTGTTTGGCGCGAAACCTAAACGTGAGACTAAATCGGCTAAGTCAGGTGAAACACTTGAAGCTCACAAAACTGCTGATGGCTGGGTGATTGAGCCAGATTCCTAAATAATCTATGCAGAGCTCGACCGTGAGTTTGGATATTTTACAGACACCAAGTGTAAATTTTGATGAGCGTCGGCAGGAATTGTCGATGCTTGTTTTGCATTATACGGGCATGGAAACAGGACGTGCTGCTTTAGAGCGCATGTGTGATCCAGACGCAAAAGTAGCTGCGCATTATATGGTCGAAGAAGATGGGCAGATCTATCAACTAGTTGATGAAAACAAGCGCGCTTGGCATGCGGGTGTAGCAAGCTGGCAGGGGCTTGAAGATATCAATTCTCGTTCGATAGGTATTGAGATTGTTAATGGTGGTCATGATTATGGGATGCCAGATTTTCCAGAGGTCCAGATCGATGCAGTGATAACGCTCTGCAAGGATGTTCTGTCTCGTCATGATATATTTCAATCAAGTATTGTTGGGCATTCCGATATTGCTCCAGGCCGCAAAGATGACCCAGGAGAGAAATTTCCGTGGAGTCGACTTTGTGAGGAGGGAGTAGGCCTTTGGCCGTTGAGGGAAAATGCACTCGCGGTTGGATCTGTTCAGCAATTGGCTGAAATTGGATATGAGATAACCGCAGAGCCTAGTCGGAGCGAAGTGTATGCAGTTGTGAAGGCTTTTCAGCAAAGATGGATGCAGGACAATGTGACGGGCGATGCGTGTTTGGAAACGCTTTGCCGAATAGCGCAAGTGGCAGCTGCTTACAAAGAAAATGGAAAAGCACTCGCTTAGCTTCAACTTGTTTGATATAGCTGTGCTTCGGCTAGGTGGCTGAGCGGTCGCTGGTGTTTACACTAGAGGAAAGTCCGGGCTCCACAGAAGCAAAGCGGCGGATAACGTCCGCCCAGATTATATAGTCTGAGGGAAAGTGCCACAGAAAGCAAACCGCCCAAAGCTTACGCCAAGGGTAAGGGTGAAAGGGTGCGGTAAGAGCGCACCGCGGCTTTGGCGACAAAGCTGGCAAGGTAAACCCCGCTTGGAGCAAGACCGAATAGGAGCAGATGGAGTTTTACTCCACGTGTGTTTCTGCACGCTGCTCGGGTTGGTCGCGTGAGGTTGTCTGCAAAGGCAATCCAAGATGAATGATCGCTGATCCGTATCCGGAGCAATTTGGATCGGGGGACAGAACCCGGCTTATAGGTCATCTAGTCGAAAACTACCTCAAAATTTGAGAGGTCATGTTGGCGGAGGAGTATATTTCCTAGTCAAGCTGCAATTTCATAAAAATTTTTGGGAATTTGAGGGAAGAACATTGTTTCTGGGTTGGGAATTTATGGGACGCTGGGTTTCGAAGGTGGGTTTTGTTGTGGGGACAGCTAGCATCAGCTGTTTTAGGAGTTCAATATATTGTGGTTTGATTTAGTAAATAGTCTATATGTTCTAATTATTATGAAAAACTGACGATTTTTTAGCTTAAAGGTCGTGTTAATCACCTGAAAAAATAGTTCTTAGATGAATTGGTAAAAGCTCTACAAAAAGGGGCTGTGTTTTCGAGCTATTCACAGGGAAAATGTTAAGTTCACACTATATTCTCTAAATGTTCACCACTAACAATAGTTAATAAAGAGTTTAAAGGGTCGACGTCCCATCAATTCCCATGGTATCCCTAATTATCGCTTTTGAGGCTGGGCTGTTGCTCTCAAGGTGATGTGTATCGCTCGCGTTCTTGAGCAATCTATCAATTAATTAGGGCTGACCACGGGGCATGTTTTTATCCACCTATGAAAGCAAGATCGATGCGAAGAACAGGGTTTCTGTACCTGCTTCTTTTCGCAAAGCTCTAGGTGGTGATGATGTCATCTGTGTTTGGCCTTCTTTTGGTAAGAACAAGAATTGTCTAGAAGGCGGGAGTAAAAAGCTGGTGAACAATCTTTACAAATCTATCCGGAAAATGAAGCCGATGGATCCGCGTCGCCAAGCGCTGGAATATGGTATTTTGGGTGAATGTAAGGAATTGCAGTTTGATGGCGCTGGCGGTCGAATTGTTTTGCCACAAAAATTTTTGGATTCAGCTGGCATTACGGGCGAAGTCGCCTTTGTTGGTCTAGGTGAGCGTTTTGAGATTTGGTCCAAAGAAGCACTAGAAGCAAAACGGGCTGAATTTATTGAATTGGCTGCTGATAGTGGCGAGATGATCGAGTCTTTAGATCTCGACTTTGATTTTGATGATGAGGATGTGGCGTGACCCAAGAAGGAACTCATATCCCCGTCTTGCTAGAACCTGTTGTTGAAGCTTTGGCTCCAACTGATGGAAGCGTTTATATAGATGGCACTTATGGTGGCGGCGGATATTCACGCGCTGTGCTTGCTGTGGCTGATTGTGTTGTATTGGGTGTGGACCGTGATCCAGATGCCATGCAACGTGCTTGGGATCACGCCGGAAAGGATCCGCGTTTAAAGCCGGCTCCAGGGCGTTTTGGAGAGTTGGATTTAGCTGCGCGCGCTGCCGGATATGAATATGTAGACGGCGTGATGCTCGATCTTGGCGTGTCTTCATATCAGATTGATCAGGCGGAACGTGGTTTCTCTTTCATGCGTGACGGTCCATTGGATATGCGGATGGAACAGCGAGGGCCGTCTGCTGCGGATGCTGTGAACTTGATGTCTGAAAAAGATTTGGCGGCCATCTTTCATTTTTATGGCGAAGAGCCAGCCTCTCGTCGAATTGCGAAGCAGATCGTAAAGCGTCGCGACGAAGAAAAATTTACGCAAACACTAGATTTGGCAAATTTGATTGAAGCCAGTGTTGGTGGGCGTCGAGGGAAGAAAACTCATCCGGCTACGCGTGTCTTTCAGGCGCTGCGTCTTTATGTAAATGACGAATTGGGCGAGTTGGTACGTGCACTGGTGGCGAGCGAAGAGGTCATCAAATCTGGTGGTCGTCTAGTTGTTGTGACTTTTCACTCACTGGAAGATCGCATCGTGAAAACTTTTCTACGTGAGCGCGGTGGTGCTATGGGTGGTGGATCACGACATGCACCTGAAGTTAAAGCGAAAAATGCTCCTACTTTTGAATTGGTTGCTCGAAAAGCAATTGATCCAACCGACGATGAAGTGTCTGCTAATCCAAGGTCTCGTTCTTCAAAATTACGTTGGGCTATCCGCACAGATGCTCCTGCATGGGGTGAGCACTCTGGATTGAACTCCCGCATTCCAACATTGGATGTTTTGGAGGCGTTACTCGCGAAATGAAACGCCTGATCGTCATATCCCTTTTTGTGATCGCTTTGTTGTCGGTATCTGTGTACCGCGCAAAAGAAGGTGCGCAGGAATCTGAGGCGAAGATTGCTCAGCTTGAAAAAGAGATAGCTGCTGAAAAAGAGGATTTGCGCGTTTTAAAGGCTGAGGAAGCGCATCTTTCGCGTCCTGAGCGTATCGGACAATTGGCAAGTGAAAAATTAGGTATGGGGCCCGTGCGTCCAGAACAAATGTCTGGCGAAGTTGCGTTTGATACTAAGCCGGTGGATGAAGTTGCCAAGGAGGCTGCTCAATGAAGTTGAGTAATTCTCTGATCCATTCCTTGCATTTTGATGGTGCTGGTGACCGATGGGCGAGCATCCGGGCGGTAAGTGTTGCTGGTGTGGTTGCGCTTATGTTTGCGGTTGTGACATGGAGAGCCACAACAATTGCTTTGGGCGGTACACATGAGACGAGTGTCGCTTCTAAAACGGTTCAAATTGCCGCCAAACGTGCGGATATTGTGGACCGCAATGATGAATTGCTAGCGACTTCACTGACCATTGATAGTTTGGCAGCTGCGCCTCAGGAAATTTGGGATGCGCGTGAAGTTGCTGATGGGCTCGCTACAGTTTTTCCTGATCTAAATGTCGAGCGATTAGTGGCACGCCTTCAGGATCCGGATCGAAAGTTTGTATGGATCCGCCGTAAAGTGTCACCTCGTCAGCGCCAAGCTGTATACGATTTAGGGCTTGAGGGTTTGCGTTTTGAAAAAGAAGTTCAACGCATTTATACTGGCGGTTCTCTTGCGGGGCACTTAATTGGATACACAAATGTCGATTCAAAAGGCATTTCTGGATTGGAGTTGGCCCATCAAGAACGCTTGGCTGCGGGTGCTGCGCCACTAAAACTGACAATTGATACAGGCGTTCAATTTGCGCTGGAGGATGAGCTAAACTTTGCCGCTGAAGCCTTTAATATTAAAGGTGGTTCGGGGATTGTGCTGGATGTAAAAACCGGAGCTGTCCGTGCTGTTGCTTCTTGGCCGACTTTTGACCCTAATCGTGCGGGTGATGCTGTTGATGATCAGAGATTGAACCGTGCGATTAATGGTGTGTTTGAGCTTGGTTCAGTGTTCAAACCTTTGACAGTTGCTGCGGCTTTGGATGCGGGTGTATTGCGTCCCACTGAAAAGTTTAATGTGGCTAGAAATCTTCAATTTGGTTCGATCACGATTAAGGATCGTCATCCAATTAGTTCTGTTGCAACTGTCACTGATATTTTGGCGCATTCTTCAAATGTTGGAACGGTGAAAATCTCTCAATTATTGGATTTGCGTCAACAAAAAGAGTTTTTGGACAGTCTTGGATTGTTGTCTCGTCCGCAAATCGTATTTCCTGGCGCTGCCGCACCAATTTTACCACCAGAGTGGAATGAATTGTCTGGTGCCACAATTTCATATGGGCATGGTTTAGCTGTTTCGCCATTGGCGCTAGCAGCTGCATTCACGGCAATTGCAAATGACGGTGAAATGGTACGTCCACGTTTCATCGAGCCAGAGCCAGAAGATGAAATTGATCTAACCCGAGTGATTTCCGCACCTACCGCTCGTGTTATCGCGGAAATGATGCGCACAACAGTCGTAGAAGGCACGGGAACCAGAGCGGATGTCTATGGGTATGAAATAGCGGGCAAAACTGGAACCGCAGAGAAGCCGGGACCTGATGGTTATGATTATGATCGCAATATCTGTTCTTTTGTGTCCTTCTTTCCTGCATCTCGCCCTGAATATGTCGTTTTGATTGTTTTGGATGAACCCGAGGCGAGAGAAGGTGAAGGTAAAACAGCTGCGATGAATGCTGCACCTCTTACGGGGCGTTTAATTGCGCGTATTGCGCCAATGCTGGGTGTCGATCCTGTTTTAGAAAAACGTCGTTCAACATCACAAAAAGCATCAGGTGTACGCACCGTATCAGATGAGAGGGCGCTATGAAATTAAGCCAAGTCTTTGAAAATGCACCTGATTGGGAATTTACAGGTCTAACCAGTGATAGCCGAAAAGTAGCCCCAGGGTTTGTGTTTGCCGCTATAAAAGGCACAGTTTCGGATGGCCGCGACTTTATTCAATCAGCTATTGATAAAGGTGCAGTGGCTATCCTTACTGATGAACGTGAAGGTGAGTGGGACATTCCCGCTGTTAAGGTTGCAGAACCACGTCTTGTGTTGGCAAATGCTGCAGCCGCTTTTTATGGCGTCCAGCCAGAAACTATGGTTGCTGTGACAGGTACAAACGGAAAATCTTCAACTGTCGATTTTCTACGTCAGATTTGGGAAGATATCGGGCTTGTATCAGCGTCTGTTGGGACTTTAGGCGCAGTTGGTCCATCCGGTGCAGTTGAGCTAGGGCATACAACGCCTGATCCTGTCGCCGTGCAATCGACCTTGGCTATTTTGGCAAAAGAAGGGGTAACGCATTGCGCTATGGAGGCTTCTTCACACGGCCTTGCGCAATATCGTATGCACGGTGTTAAGCTTGCGGCAGGTGCTTTCCTCAACCTGTCTCAGGATCATTTGGATTATCACAAAGATTTAGATGATTATTTTACTGCCAAGATGAAGCTGTTTACAGAGCTTGTGCCGGAAGGCGCACCGGCAGTTATCAATGCAGATAGTGATATGAAAGATAAGGCTTTGGCAGTGGCAGAAGCTGCTAATTTAAAGCCATTCACTGTTGGGTGGCGTGGCGATCATCTTTGGATTGATGAGATCACACCGCGTAATACAGGGCAAAAGCTACAATTGCAGTGGGAAACTGATGACGGTGATAAGGAAACTATCGTCAACCTGCCTCTCATAGGTGAGTTTCAGGCATTGAATGCGTTAACAGCTGCTGGATTGGCTATGTCATTGGGCGCTGAACCTACATCTGTTTTTAGCGCTATGGAAAAACTGAAGGGTGTTAAAGGGCGTCTTGAGCTTGTTGCGGAAACACAAAATGGCGCTGGTGTATTTGTTGACTTTGCACACACGCCTGACGGTCTGGATGTATTGCTGCGTGCGGCACGCCCACATGCTGCTGGCCGTGTGATCTGTGTGTTTGGCTGTGGTGGTGACCGTGATGCAGGCAAACGTCCAATTATGGGTGAAATCGCCTCAAAGTTTGCTGATGAAGTGATTGTTACAGATGATAACCCGCGCTCGGAAGATCCCGCTTCAATTCGCGCGGCTATCATGAAGGGTGCGCCAAACGCCACTGAAATTGAAGGTCGAGCCGAAGCAATTAAAGAGGGTATTTCTCGCCTGCAAAAAGGCGATGTACTGATGATCGCTGGTAAAGGGCATGAAACTGGGCAGATCATCAAGGGTGAAGTTTTCCCATTCTCCGATCATGAAGCCGCGCTTTCTGCACTTGCTGAATTGGAGGGTGGTCAATAATGGTTGATACTCTCTGGACAGCACAAGAAATAGCAGACGCTGCAGGTGGTGTCTTATCCGGCGATTGGGCGGTCAGCGGCATTTCCATCGATAGCCGGGAAGTGGCTAAAGGCGATTTATTTGTTGCTCTAAAAGATCAGCGCGACGGACATGAGTATGTTGGCATGTCTCTGGAGAAGGGAGCGGCTGGTGCGCTTGTTTCTAAAGATGATATGGGTGTGCCGTGTGTAAAGACTGATGATACGCTTGAAGCTCTTGTAAATTTGGGATTAGCCGCCAGAGAGCGCTCTAATGCTATCCATGCTGCGATCACTGGATCAGTTGGGAAGACCAGCGTTAAAGAAATGATTGCACAGATTTTCCGTTCCAAAGGAAAAGCGCATTGGAATGTGAAATCTTTCAATAATCACTTTGGTGTACCTTTAACTTTGGCTCGCATGCCGCGTGATACTAAGCGTGCTATCTTCGAAATTGGTATGAACACTCCGGGTGAAATTGCACCTCGATCACGTATGGTTCGACCCCAAATAGCCTTGGTAACAAAGATTGCTGGTGCTCACCTTGAAGGCATGGGCACTATCGAGGCGGTTGCAGATGAAAAATCAGATATTTTCTGCGGCTTGGAGCCAAATGGTGTAGCGATTTTGCCGCGTGAAGATGCTTTTTTTGATTATATGAAAGCGCGAGCTTTTGATGCTCAGCCCACAGCTTCTCTTTTATCATTTGGAAGTGCGGGAAGTGAAGCTGATGCTCGCCTGTTATCTTTTGAAGCTGATGGAAATAAATCTCGCGGGACGGCGGATATTTTAGGTGAAGAAGTCAGTTTTGAACTTGATGCTATAGGAGAGCATTGGGGATTAAATGCTGTTCTTGCAATTCTGGTGGGCCGCCTGTCAGGCATGACTGCTCAAGAGGCAGCTGATGGCCTCAAAGGATATCGTCCTCCAGCGGGGCGCGGTGCGGCCGAAACTCTCAAAATGCCTTTTGGCGAAATCACACTTCTTGATGATGCTTATAATGCAAATCCCGAAAGTATGCGTGCTGGATTAGCGGCACTCGGGCAACGCGATGGTCGTAAGATTGCGATCCTTGGAGAGATGAAAGAATTAGGTCCGGATGCGGATAAATTACACGCTGAGTTGAAGCAGCCAATTTTGGACGCTGGTGTGTCTGAGCTATTCTTAGCTGGCGATGGATTGTTACCGCTCCGTAATAATTTTCACGAAAGTCAAAACGAACCGGGGGTTTGTTGGACGTCAACCTCAAAAGAACTACTTTTATTGGTTAATAAATCGTTAATAAGTGGTGATGTCGTCTTGATTAAAGGCTCGAATGCGTCCGGAATAGCAACTATTGCAAATGCTTTGAGAGAAGTTTCTCTGAGCGAAGAAGGAAGAGTTAATCAAATGTCTAATTCTGAAGGGAGAGGTGCATAATGCTTTATCTATTCTTAGCACCACTTGCCGAAGACTATGGTTTTCTCAACCTTTTCACATATCTGTCATTCAGATCTGGTGGAGCGTTGCTAACAGCATTACTCGTCGGCATTCTGTTTGGTGACGTGATGATCAACTGGTTGCGCTCTCGGCAGGGAAAAGGCCAACCTATCCGTGATCTTTCATTAGAAGCGCAAATGTCCAAACAGGGCACTCCAACTATGGGCGGATTTATAATCTGGTTATCCATGTTGGTTGGAACGCTGCTGTGGTGTGATCTCACAAACCCGTATGTTTGGGTTGTTCTGTTTGTGACACTGACATTCGCCTTTATCGGTTTCCTTGATGATTATGCAAAAGTAGCCAAACAATCGACAGATGGTGTTTCAAGTATGCTTCGCTTGGGGATTGAATTCTCAGTTGCTGCTATAGCATGTGCCTTCATTATGGGATTGCACGGAGCGCACACACCACTTGGCTATGCTGAGTGGGGAAGTTTAAATGAAATTTCACAAGCGATTGCGTCACTAGCACCAACTACAACGGCAGATCCAAATCCGCAAAGCGCGGCAGGTGGAGTCGCTATTCCCTTTGTAAATGATTATTTCTTCCCATTGGGTGGATTGTTCATAGCGTTTGGAATGATTGTTATCGTAGGTTTTGCCAATGCGGTGAATTTCACAGATGGTTTGGATGGTCTTGCGATTGTTCCAACGATCTTTTCTGCCATGGCTTATGCTTTAATTGCCTATCTAACAGGTAACTTCGTGTTTGCCGAATATTTGGGTATTCAGTTCACACCAGGAACAGGTGAATTGGCAGTATTGCTCTCTGCGTTGATCGGCGCGGGTATGGGCTTTTTATGGTACAACACATTCCCTGCAAAAGTATTTATGGGGGACACAGGATCATTGGGTCTTGGTGGATTGCTTGGTGTTGTAGCCGTTGCGGTGAAACATGAATTTGCTTTGGTAATCATCGGCTTCCTGTTTGTCTTGGAAGTGATGTCAGTGATGATGCAGGTCGGGTATTTCAAGTTAACTCGCAAATTAACAGGTGAAGGCAAGCGCATTTTTAAAATGGCTCCTTTGCACCACCATTTCCAAAAAGATGGCTGGCCAGAAACCCGTGTTGTGGTGCGTTTCTGGATCCTATCAGCGGTATTTGCGCTGATTGGTCTGGCCACGTTGAAACTGAGGTAATGCAAGCATGATCCCTGTTTCCGTATACAAAGGCAAAGATGTAGCTCTATTCGGCTTAGGCCGGACTGGAATCTCAGCAGCCAAAGCACTGACTGCGGGTGGTGCCCGTGTTCATGCTTGGGATGATAACGAAGTTACGCGTGAGAAAGCTGAAGCTGAAGGCCTGACTGTATCAGATATTAATAAGATGGACTGGCAGAAGTTCTCTGCTTTGGTTTTATCACCAGGTGTTCCTTTTAAATATCCTGAGCCACACCGTGTTGTGAAAATGGCTCAAATGGTGGGTGTGCCTGTGGTGGGAGACATGGAATTGTTCGCACGTGCTGTTGCGGAACTACCAACGCACGCTCGTCCCAAAATAATTGGAATTACCGGCACAAACGGAAAATCAACAACGACTTCACTCATCGGCCATATCTTGAATAAAGCAGGCCGCGATGTGCGTGTGGGCGGTAATATTGGTGTGGGCGTTCTTGACCTTAAAGCGATGAATGCAAACTCCATATATGTGCTGGAGCTTTCATCTTATCAGTTGGATCTTATTGATAGCTTGCGCTGTGATGTTGCTGTGTTCTTGAATGTTTCACCAGATCATTTGGATCGTCATGGTGGCATGCAGGGATATGTAGCCGCAAAGAGCCGCATTTTCCGCAATCAGACGCAAGCTGACACCGCCGTCATTGGGGTGGATGATATGCGTACACAAATTTTATGTACGCGTCTGGCCGCCGAAAATACACGCCGTGTTTGCCCGGTATCTGCTGATATGGCTTTGGGGCGTGGGGTTTCTGTTCTTGATGGTGTGTTGACTGACAGTTTGTCTGGCCATGCAGAGGCTTCAGTTGATTTATCATCAGCGAGAGCTTTACCTGGACAGCACAATCACCAGAACGCCGCAGCGGCATATGCTGCATGTCAGGCGCTAGGATTGGATGCCTCAGAAATTGTGGACGGCCTAAACACTTTCCCTGGACTCGAGCATCGCCTTGAAAGTGTTGGAATGGTTGGTGAGGTTGCTTTCGTAAACGACTCCAAAGCCACAAATGCACAAGCTGCAGAGCAAGCATTGAGAGCATATCCAAACGCTTTTTGGATAGCAGGTGGGCGTGCAAAGGATGATGGCATTGATGCGCTGGAGCCGCATTTTGAGAACATATCAAAAGCCTATCTAATCGGGGATTCCATGAAGGAATTCAGCGAAGTGATGAAGGGCAAAGCAAAGACGCAAAATTGTCAGACATTGGATGTGGCAGTGACTGCCGCTTATCGTGATGCACTTGAATCGGGTATTAAAAATCCAGTTATTCTATTCTCGCCTGCTTGTGCGAGTTTTGATCAATTTAAAGACTTTGAAGCACGTGGGCATGCTTTTAAAAATGAAGTGCATGCAATTCAAATGGACGCCAAAAAAAAGACTAAAATCGCTTGATATGAGGAAGAACGGGGAGATGGCAATTAATGACCAGCTTTGCACGTTCCGATAGATCTCTCATCGCTGAATGGTGGCGAACTGTTGATAAGATGATGTTGACGAGCCTCTTCCTTTTGATGGGAGTAGGCCTTCTTGTGTCTCTAGCTGCTGGGCCTGCGGCAGCTGAGAGAATTGGTTTTTCAGATCCTTATCATTTCGTTTATCGTCAAGCCTTTTTCATGACAGTATCAGCTGTATTACTGGTGGGAGCGTCGATACTGACACCTTCTTGGGCGAGGCGTGTGGCGGGCGTCATATTTATTGGTGGTTTCTTGCTGATGGCCTATATTTTGATGTTCGGACACGAAGCAAAAGGGGCCCAACGCTGGATCAGGATTGCGGGGTCCACATTTCAGCCCTCCGAGGTGGTCAAGCCCGCGCTGGTTTTGTTGATCGGCTGGATATTAGCTCAAAGAGAAAATTTCCCCAATGCTCCTTGGACTATAGTTGCCTTTGCATTGTACGTTGCGACGATGGGGCTTTTGCTGTTGCAACCAGATGTCGGACAATCTGCATTGCTAACTGCTGGGTTCTTAGCAGCCTTCTTTGTGTCAGGTATTTCAATTTGGTGGGTACTGGGTTTAGGAGCAGGATTTGTAGCTCTGGGAGGTGGACTTTTTGCTCTGTTTCCTCACGTAAGATATCGTGTGAATTCATTCCTCAACCCATCTGATTACGACACATATCAAGTTGATACAGCACGTGAGGCATTGGAGCGTGGTGGCCTGCTTGGGGCCGGTATGGGAGAGGGGCAGATAAAGCATAATCTGCCGGATGCGCATACAGATTTTATCTATTCCGTCATAGGGGAAGAGTTTGGTCTTTTGGTGTGTCTGGCGCTTATTATATTATTTGCCGTAATTACTGTGAGAGGCATTTTCACAGCGTCACGGCATCCAGATCCATACCCCCGTGCAGCAGCTGTTGGTCTATTTACATTATTTGGCCTTCAAGCTGCCATTAATATCAGCGTGAATATCGCTCTGATTCCGAATAAGGGGATGACACTTCCGTTTATTTCCTCGGGAGGTAGCTCTTTGATGGGATCAGCGTTAACTCTTGGCTTTGCTTTGGCTTTAACCCGCCGACGGCCCGAAATTTCAATGAGACGGTTTATTCCATAATGACCAAAATATCTTCAAATGATTCTGCTCCATTGGTGATAGTCGCGGCTGGTGGAACCGGCGGCCACATGTTCCCTGCGCAGGCTTTCGCCGAGGAAATGGTGAAGCGAGGGTGGCGAGTTGGTTTGGTGACTGATGATCGGGGCATGCGCTACGTTGAGAATTTTCCTGCCGAGTGGATCGAGCAAGTTAAGGCGGCAACCATCGGTTCAAAGCGACCTGACAAATTATTGGCTGCAGCCTTTAAAATTCGGGCAGGGATTAGTGCAGCCAAGAAACATATGAAAAAGGTAAAGCCGGCTTTGGTTGCAGGGTTTGGCGGATATCCAAGTTTCCCGTCTCTATCGGCTGCCAAGGCGCTTAGAGTGCCGATTATAATTCACGAGCAGAATGCGGTTTTAGGGCGTGTGAATCGTGTGTTCGCTAATACTGCTGTGACAGTCGCGTCAGGGTTTGGAAGATTGGACAAAATTCCTGCTAATGCCGAGGGGCATCGTATTGAAGTGGGCAATCCAGTGCGTGCACCTATATTGACGGTACGAGATGTTCCATATCCAGAAGTAGGGCAAGATACTAAAATAAATTTGCTTGTGACAGGTGGTAGCCAAGGGGCCAAAATGTTTGGTGAGATTGTTCCGGCTGCTATTGGGTTACTACCGGAAGAGCTGCGTTTTAAGCTTCATATGGTGCAGCAAGTGCGTGAGGATCAGATAGAAGATGTACAAGCCATATACGATCAAGCTGGCGTCACGTGCGAATTAAAACCTTTCTTTTCTGATATGGATCAACGGTTAGCAGCGACCCATTTAGTTATTGCGCGTTCCGGGGCCGGAACAGTGACAGAACTAAGCGTAGCTGGGCGTCCAGCTATCTTGGTTCCGCTGGGAATCGCTATGGATGATCATCAGCGCGCGAATGCTGAAAGCTTGGAAGCTGGCGGTGGTGCGGATGTGATATTAGAGAAAGACTTTACAGCAGACACTTTAGCACGCGTTCTAGAAGAAGCGTTGAGGGCTGAAGAAGAGTTGCAGTTGAGAGCTGCTGCCGCGAAGGCACTCGGCCCATTGACGGCAACGAAAGAACTTGCCGACATTGCCATAAAAGCCGCAAACCTTTAGTGGTTTTAAGTTAAAAACGAATCTTGAATTCGGTACAAAAGTAGACCTTAGACTAGAGCAATCCTTATGAAGAAGAACCCATCACCATTTGACCTTGGCCCCGCACACCTTGTTGGTATTGGTGGAATTGGGATGTCCGGTATTGCTGAAATTATGCTGACGATGGGATATGAAGTCCAAGGTTCTGATATGAAGGAAGGACCTAATATTGAACGCCTTCGAAAGAAGGGCGCAAAGGTCTTTATCGGGCATGAAGCAGATAACGTTGCGAATGCTGGTGCTGTCATAATTTCGTCAGCGATCAAATCTGGTAACCCAGAGGTGGATGCTGCCCGTGCAGCTGGTATTCCTGTGGTGCGCCGCGCCAATATGCTGGCTGAACTTGTGCGTATGAAATGGACTGTGTGTGTGGCTGGTACGCATGGGAAGACTACAACAACCACAATGGTCTCGTCTCTCCTTGATGCAGCTGATATCGATCCAACCGTCATCAATGGCGGTATAGTCAATGCTTATGGCTCCAACGCTAAAGCAGGTGCCGGTGATTGGATGGTATTGGAAGCAGATGAAAGTGATGGAACTTTTACCAAGCTTTCGCCGACAGCTGCGATCGTCACAAATATCGATCCCGAGCACATGGAACACTATGGCACGATGGAAAATTTGCGTGCCGCGTTTGATACTTTTGTTGAAAATATCCCGTTTTACGGATTTGCGGTTCTTTGTACGGATCACCCAGAAGTGCAGGCTTTGGCGTCTCGTATTATCGACCGTCGCCGTATTACATATGGGTTTAATCGTCAGGCAGATGTGCGGGCTGTGAACTTAACAACTGATCTTAATGGGGCGCATTTTGACATTGCATTGCGTCGCCCCGGTTCTGCCACACCGCGGATGATTAAGGGCGCAACATTGCCAATGGCCGGAGACCATAATGTACAGAACGCTTTGGCGGCTGTAACTGTTGCGCTTGAGCTTGGTGCAAGTGACGAGCAAATTTTGGCTGGTCTATCTGGATTTGGTGGCGTGAAACGCCGTTTTACACCGGCAGGCGAGTGGGCTCCTGTCGAGGGTGAAGAACCTGTTCGAATTATCGATGATTATGGGCACCACCCAGTTGAAATAGAAGCTGTGCTAAAAGCTGCTCGTTCTATGCAGGGCCAGAACAATGTTATTGCTGTCGCGCAGCCGCATAGATACTCTCGTTTGAGCGATCTCTTCACTGAATTTTCTACATGTTTTGACATGGCCGATACTGTGTTGATTGCGCCAGTGTTTGAAGCTGGTGAGGAGCCCATTGAAGGTATCAATCACGAGACTTTAGTAAAATCCATTCGTCAACATGGCCACAAGGATGTAGGAGTATTGGAAAGTTTGACTGCGCTTCCAGAGGCAATAAAAGCGTTTGCAAAACCGGGTGATATGGTTGTGTGTTTGGGAGCTGGTGACATCACGTCATATGCAAATTCATTGGCAGAAGATTTGACGAAATAGTTTATTAGCGGAGGGGATATGTCCAACATTATTGAAACAGACAGGCTTATTCTCCGGCCTCCGATTGCGGATGATTTAGATGCTTGGGCTGACTTTATGTCCAATGAAGAAGATGCCCGTTTCATTGGCGGCGTGATGGACCGCGCTATGTCGTGGCGTGCTTTGATGACCATGATTGGCAGCTGGACAGCTCATGGTGTAGGTATGTTTTCGGTTATTGAAAAATCGAGCAATGAATGGCTCGGGCGCATTGGTCCTTGGTATCCTGAAGCATGGTTGGGTACTGAAGTTGGTTGGGGATTGAAGAGTTCCGCTCAAGGTAAGGGCTATGCGATTGAAGCTGCCATAGCGAGTATGGATTATGCCGTTGATGCTTTGGGGTGGACCAAAATTGTTCACACTATTGATAAAGAAAACACGCCATCATTTAAACTTGCAAAACGCCTCGGTTCTGCTCTGCTGGAAGAGGATGTATTTTTACCCAAGCCATTTGATGAAAATCTTGTTGATGTGTGGGGGCAGAGCGCTGAACGTTGGAAAAGCAATAGAGAAAACTTAATCAAGTCCTTACAGCGCTGATGAGTTTTGGCTTCTAAATCCATCTGGTTTTAAGTCTAATGTGCTTTAATGAATGCTCGAAAAAGAGTGTTTGTTATGAGTTTGTTGATTGGTCAGTCGAGCGTTGCTTTGTTTCAGCCGCCCCAAATTGGGCAGGCTCAAAAGCGCGCATCTGTTGGCGAACAGTCACTACAAGCACAACGAACCGAGCTTCCTAAAAAGACGCCAGAAGAATTTAATGCGATCATAAGAGAGCAGATTCACTCTAATAAAACTGAAGAAACAGATCCCTTTCATGGGGTAGATCCGGAAAAAGCCCAGCATTATCGTAAGAAGAATGAAGCGCATGAAAAGATTGAGCGCCTCATTAAAGAATTTAAGATGATCAAAGAAGTTTGGGCGAACGATCCTAAAGAAATGGCGCGCCAGCTTGGGCGGATTGCAAAGCAACTAAAGGAAGCTGTGAAGCTATTCTCCGACGCTGCAAAAGCATTGGGAGAGATTGGCAAAAAAGGGCCTAACATTTCTGCATTGGCTGCAGGAACGCCACCCACATCTGATAAAACAAGTGATGATGCTGGCAGCACCGCTGGCGATGCAGAAAAGCAAGTTGAAGACGTAGAGGCGGCCGAAAGTGCCAGCGCGTATGCAGAAAACGCTGAGCAAGACACAGAAGCAGTTGAACCAAAATCTCATTTTCTGACAAAGCATGAAACGCAAACAGAAAAACGGGCAGATCGTCTGAAGGACTTACAGGGCGGTAAATCTGTAAATGATGTTTATGGAAAAGACGATTCTGCATCTAGGCGTAATGCCGCTCAAAATGCCTATGGGAGCCAGTCAGAAAATAGCGATGTGAAATGGGTCAAGGCGAAAGATTCTCCGCAATACATGGCCTATATCGGCAATATGGATTTTATCAATAAAGCCAGAGAGTTTGCTAAACAGTTGAAACTTGAATTTGAACATGCTGGTAAAAAAGGTGTGTTCACACTTCCTGAACCTCCTGAAAAAACTGAAGAATTCAAAGAAGCCAAAAAGGAATTTGAAGAATTGGATGAAGATTTGATCGATTTTGAAAAAGAGGTCAAAGCTGCCATGCCAATTCCTGGGACATTGGTATCTGTCGCTGCTTAGCGCTTTAATCTGTCCAGACTCGTAAGTTTGTAATTGTCATCAAGATCGCGATACACGACACCTGTGAAAACATCTCTGTTTGCTTGATTTCCAGTCATTTCAATTTGAAACCTATAGTTCAATCCCGCTACAACCTGAATTTCCATATCCACTTTGTCTACGAGCGCACGGGTTGGGAAACGTTTATAGATCGCGTCAATCACCATTTCTTTTGCTTTTATAGAAGCTTCATCTTCAATATCAGCTGGCGCATACCCTCCGACTAAAATATCATTTTGCGTGAAGTCATCAGGCTTTGGCGCTTCTGGAGAATTTGGCCCGTTAAATGGCGGGGGAGGTAGAGCAGGCGATTTGGGCACGGAATTGCTTGTTTTTGAACTTACGCAGGCGACAAGAAAGAAAGCTGGAACAATTAGACTGATTGAAATTAGTCTCATAAGAAATCTTTCAGATCAACTTAGCGGGTATGATGCATAATGTTAGCACAAGCTTATTGTTAACTCACGCGTTTGTGAAACCTGTGCAAGTTAAATAATGTGGTGACGATACCTATCTTCTCTCCATAAGCAGTGATGCTTTTTCATAGAGAGATTTTTACCATGACTGAATTTACATTACATACGACTGAATCGGCACCGGCAGCTTCAAAAGAGATATTGGAAGATGCAACAAAAACAGTTGGTTTTGTTCCCAACTTATACGCAACAATGGCGCAAAGTCCTGAGTTGTTGAAGTCTTATAAATTTTTGGCTGAGGCCTTTAGTTCAAATTCTTTGAATGCTGATGAACGCAACGTAGTTTGGCAAACGATCAATGTTGAAAACAACTGTCATTACTGTGTTCCGGCTCACACAGGTATCGCGAAATCTCAAGGTGTCGCAGATGAAACAATCAATGCAATACGCGACGGACAACCAATTCCGGATGCCAAATTGGAAGCTTTAAGTGTGTTTGTTCGCCAAATGCTTGATCAGCGCGGTGTTGTAAGTGAAGAGCAAACACAAGCATTATTTGCGCATGGGTATGACAATACGACAATTCTTGATGTGATATTAGGTTTAGCTCACAAGACGTTGTCCAACTACACGAACCATGTTGCTCATACACCTGTGGACGCGGCCTTTTCTGGTTTTGCATGGACGCACCCTAGTGAACGATAAGCAGGTGAGCGAACTATAAAAGAGATTTTGTTCAATGAAAAAAAGCCGCAACAGATTAAGTTCTGTTGCGGCTTTTTTGATAAGTCTTGGAATATGAAAAGTATTCTGGGGTTTGTATCTTATTCAGCCAATGGTGTTGTCTTCTTGGATAAGAAACCATTAGGCAGGTTTGCATATGTCACTGCTGCAGATAGGAGAAAGAACACAACCGCCATAATAAAGAGCATTGGGCTGGTTTCAGCGTCTGGTGCAGATGTCATAGGTGTGTGAACACCTAAAACAGTGAGGTGCGCTAAAATTGCGCCTCCGATGACTCCCACAGACAATGCGCTTCCTAAAAAACGAAAACCAACCACGATCAAGAGAGCAGCTACAAGTTCAGCTACGCCGGTTGCATATTTTACAACGGGGTCCACAAAGGGGAGAGCAAGGCCAAAATCAGTCTGAAGATTAGCTTCTATGATTTGAAAGATCGGAACATCACCGATAAATTTTTGGATGCCCATAAATGCCATAAAAGCCGCAAGTACGTATCCAGCTGTTTTAATTGCCAAGTTCATCGCCCATTTCCTTTAATAATTTTGTGATAATAAACGTGCCAAATAGCTAAGTCTTTGTCACTAAACGCTTTTGGCACGCTTCTTCACAAAAATGAGAGAACTGATTTACTTGCGTCCACTTTTTTTGACTTGTTTGATCAATTTACCGAGTGCTTTGTCTTTGGATTTTCTTTGAGCCAAAGTGGAAGAATTGAATTCTTCTTCTGCAATCAGTTTCTTCCAACGCGCGACACGGTCAGCGTCAATCGTCTTGTTCTCTAATGCAGCATTAATTGCGCAGCCGGGCTCCGTTTCATGCTTGCAATCTCTGAATTTGCATTGGAATGACAGCTCTAACAGATCTGAGAAAAGGTCATTCACCCCTGAAGCAACATCTGTAAGCTGGATTTCTCGCATACCAGGCGTGTCCATGATCGTAAAACCATCAGGAGCAATGTGGAGCTGACGCGATGTTGTTGTGTGTCTTCCTTTTGCATCTTCTTCACGAATGCTTTGTGTCGCGATGTCAGAATTGCGGGTCAAAGCTTTTGTGAGGGTAGACTTACCAACACCTGAGGATCCCAGAAATACGACTGTTTGTTTAGGTGTGCACCATTGAGCGAGCTTTTCTTGAGGTTCTTCTCGTCGTGCATCTAAGGCAATAACACTTACATTACGTGAAATGGATTGCGCCTGTTCTATATAGGTGTCTACTTCATCTGAGAGATCAGACTTTGTAAGGATCACAACTGGTGTAACATCGGCTTCCAAAGCGAGTGCGATGTAACGTTCAAGCCGCGCTATATTGAAGTCTTGATTGCAAGAAGTGACAATGAAGGCCGTATCAATGTTAGCGGCTATAAGTTGCTCATCCCAAGCAGTCCCTGCCGCACGGCGTTTGAAGATACTCTTACGTTCCAAAACGCGGCTGGTATTTGGTGCATCTGAATTGTAGAGCAGCCAATCTCCTACAGTTGCATCCGGTCCAACAGGGATAAGTGTATCTATACTTTCACCTAATACATGTAGACTATTTCGGTGGATTTCAGTGATGCGTACAGGCGGTGTTTTTTCGATTTCTTCAATATCGACTTGTTGAGCGAAGAAGGGTTGCCAGCCGAGTTTTTCAAGAATTGTGAGGGGGCGTTGAGAAGAGATTTTCTTATTCGAATTTGGTAAAAAGTTTGAATAGTCGCGAGTCATGCGCGTGAGCTTCCATGCATTCGCATCTGGAAATTCCAGATGATCGATTGTTTGTTGAATAGAAATGAATGCAAACTAAACCGTCTTGAGCCGGTATCGGCTAAGATCTTAAGGTTTAAATCTACGATGGGAAGCATACAGACTTCCCTTTCTCAACGGGACATAAAAACTCCAAACTTATGCCTTGAAATTCGCACATGCTTTGAATGATTTCAAGGTGTTTGAGAGGATTGTGTGAAGATTATTGAAGACACCTAGCCAATAAAAACAAAGCAAGTTAATGCTCAATCATGACTGAATTAATTTCTAAAATGCCGGAAGTGCGCGGTAAATTGATTGCCGATGCAGATTTAAAGCCTTTCACATGGTTTCGTGTAGGTGGTAAAGCAGACGTGCTTTATTTGCCTGCTGACCCAGAAGATTTGGCAGATTTTCTGAAAAAATTACCCTCTGAAATACCTGTAACTGTTCTTGGTGCGGCATCCAATGTGATTGTGCGCGATGGCGGTGTGGAGGGTGTTGTTGTCAGATTGACGCCTGCATTTGGGAAAATCCGTGTTCAAGGAAATGAGCTTGTCGCGGGGGCTGCTGCTTTGGATAGTAAAGTCTCGCAAAAAGCTGCGATGTTTGGACTGAGCGGGCTTGAGTTTTTCTCTGGCGTTCCCGGTACAATCGGCGGGGCGTTGCGAATGAATGCTGGGTGTTATGAGCAAGAAACGGCTGATGTCTTGGTTGAAGCCGTAGCACTTACTCGCAAAGGGCAATGGGTAACCCTCAAAAATAGAGATTTTGGATATTCCTACCGTCATTCAGAAGTGCCAGATGATTTGATTTTTGTTGAGGCTTTATTTCGCGGAGAAATTATTGAACCTGCACTTGTAAAGGAACGAATTGAAGCATTGAAAAAACGCCGTGAAGAGGCTCAGCCAATTCGTGAGAAAACAGGCGGATCAACTTTTGCTAACCCAGACCCACCTGGTACGCCGGACCAACGAAAATCATGGAAGTTAATTGATGAAGCAGGCATGCGGGGGGCTAAGTTAGGTGGCGCGCAGGTCTCTGAAAAACACTGTAATTTTATGATAAATACTGGTGAAGCTACTGCCTCTGATATCGAAAATCTAGGTGAGCAAGTCCGTTCGAAAGTAAAAGAAAAATCAGGTGTTGAATTACGGTGGGAAATCAAGCGGATAGGCCGCCCAGTTTAATAGGTGGACGGCCGATTTCACTAGATCACTTTTGAGTGTGTGTGATGGATAATCATGTGAGGTTCTCCATCGCTTGTCGCACTTAGGCTGGTGCCTTCATTATCGAGTTTAGCACTGACGCGTTGTCTATATGCGGAAAACGATTCAAAGCTCACTACATCGACGGCCTTTTCGAATTGAATGCTAACATCGAAATATTGTCCATCTGCGAGCATTCGTACTGATTTTATGAGACCTTTGAATTTTTGTTTCAAATAAACACCTTCAATTAGATCGCCAATTTGAGGTTCGAATTTAGGACGATTACTGAGCCGGGTTCTTGCTGTATTCCAATCCCTATAGCCAAGTTCATTTGCTGTTCGTTCTAATGCTTGAGCATGAGAGAGGGGAGTGTCAGATTCCATGAAAGAAATGCGAAGTTTTTTCGCATACTCTTTGGCACCGTTTATGGTTGTGGGTAGCCGCTTAGAAGGTATCTTCATCAGATAGTTCCTTTAAAAACGCGGTCAAATTCTAGTTGGTGCTCGTATTGCCAACAGACCGCCTTGAATAAAGGATTGGTTCTGAAGATTGGATCTCAATTAAGATCGGGCATTTCACCAGCGGGATATCCCATACGAGCGGCAGGCTGCCTCAACCTGTCGCTCTTCTAAGTCTTTATTTGGGACCTGTCAATTTGGCTTTAGAAGGTGCCGCTTAAGCTGAATACAAAGAATGGGTCATACTTGCGACGCCTGAATTCTGTAAAATCTACGGGGCCATCACGACGGTCGACAAATATTTGTTTGTAGATGCTTTCGTCCTGGTTTCCGATATTTCGAGCACCCAATCGTGCTTTCATTCCAAAAATATCTTTATGTTCAATTGTGAAACCAAAGAAAGGATCGTCGCGATAGACGCGGATGACCTGCCTAGAACTTGGATTCAAGCTTACTCGTTCGGTTTCCATGTAAGCCGACAATGCCCAATTTGTTTCAGGAATATCATATCTCATATTGAGTTCGATATAAGTCATTGTTTCGTCACTAAAACGGCGCTCTTCGCCTGTTAGTGGGTCGGTTAAGTTGGAATCGAAGGCTTCCAGTGTGTAATCCAACTTTAGACCTTTAACTCCGATGGGGTCAAAATTGAAAGTGCCTGACCAGATTGCTTCAAAAGCGGTTGCAGTTTCTTCGAGATTGCCTGGAGCTTCTCCGCCAGTAATTGTTATAGTTCTGTCCTGTAAGTCTTCGATTTGTTTTGCTGCTAATTTTAGAGAAGAAGACCCCCATGCGCCATGTTGCTTTGTTAGATCAAATTCGAGTAACCAAGTTTGTTCCGGAACAAGGCTTAAATTGGAATCTGAATGCAACCCATCTGCAAGATCGGGTTGTCCTAAGAAATCTCCAAAATCAAGTTGTCCGACTTCTCGTTCGATCTTTGTCGAGAATGTTAAATCGTTTGAATGGGCATAGCTTAAATTTACAAACCCTTTGGGACGAAAGAATTCATCTTGTTTTGAGGCATCCAGAACATCAACTTCAAACTCTTTAGACTGAATTTTGGAAAACTCCGCACCTAAGGAAGCTTGAATTGATAATTTTGAAGACAGCGGGCGACCATGCGTTAGCGTAATTTCGGCTCTGTCTTCTTCTACGATTCCAAGAGAAGCTGTGCTGGGTAGGCGATCATAGCGAAGTGTGCCCGCCGCTTGTTGGAATAAAATTCCTTCTTCTTCTAAAGAATTGAATGCCGCTTCAGCAGCAATTTGCCAGTCTTTGTCTCCGTCGGTTTTCCAAGAATATTCACCACGAAGAATGGCTTCACTAGAATATGCGTCTTGTTGGAATCTAAAACCGCGTTCAAATTCAACATCATTTAGTAGAAAATCCACCTCGTTGAAATAAGCTCTGAAATCCTTACTGTATAAACCGATAAATTTTAATCTGCCGGGACCAAGGTTGAATTCATAATCCCCATTAATTTCAGTCTCCCAGATATCGGAACCTTCTTCAAAGTGACGAAATTCATCTGGTCCTGTGAAGATTTCGCGGTCTGACCATTCCGTGAAACTCCATTCAATGTCATCGAAATTGAAGTTGAGATTTGCGATATCTCCAGATGGGCCTTCATATCCAATGCGAGTTGAAATAGATGGATTGTCTCGTGTAAAATGGATGTATTCATTGCGCAATTGCGTTTGGACACCATTTCCGTCCCATACTATTTCTGGTCCGCGCGCTTGGTTTCTTCTTACTCGGTTTTTAAGTGTGACGGCATAATCGAAAAGCCCTTTTTGACCTGAAAAAGAAATGTCACCGTTTGCCAACCACGCCGAGCGATGCTCTCGCACGACGGGGTTCCAACGCCAGTTTCCAGAGAACCCTTTTACATCTGTTTCTATATTTGCAACTTCGCCGGATAATCCAGGGATGTCGAATTTTGAAGCATCTTGAACTGTGATTTGAGTTACATTGCTTGAAGAAATTTGACCTAGGATTTGGCGTAAATTTTGTGACTTAGTCGAGGGACGTTTCCCGTTTATCAGAACATTCCCACCGCCTTGTCCAAGGCCGCGTTTTTCATCTGGTTCAACGATTGAAAACCCCGGAATATTTCGAACAAGATCCATTGCTGTTCGAGGAGAAAACTGAGAAAAATCTTCCAGTTTATAAATCGAGGCTGATGTTGGCGTTGTAGCTGAATCATCTGCAAATGCTGGTGAACTGACAAAGCATAATGCTGCTAAACTCGCAGAACATAGAAGTTTTGACATCAGTAGTGGACCCTCTACTTGGTTACACGATTACGTGCTGTATTATTGTGGTGATGACTGTGTTACATGTGTAGCGAACTGTGTCAACCAGATGATTTTGCTCAAAACACATAATACATCAGCATTTTGATGTGCATTAAATATAAAACGCGAACAAAAATATTACTGAAACTAATAAGTCCAATTTGATTGTTTGTTTAACAAATCCTTCCATTCGCCTCGGGATTGCATCGTGAATTGGGAGCCTAGCTGGAAAATAAGTCAAATAATTGACTGATTATAGCTTTAATAAGTTGTTGAAATAAAACATTTATTTGTATTGTTGGCGACGTATTTGAAAATTACATCAAATTTTATGTATTTCCGCGTAGGTTTGTTTAACCTTAAAGGCCCAAAATTGGCTTTCTTAGGAGACAATAATGAACCGCGTAGCAGTTATCATGGGTGGATGGTCGTCTGAAAGAGAAGTTTCTCTTTCTTCAGGGCGAGGTATGGCTCAAGCTGCACGTGAAGAGGGGTTTGACGTTGTCGAGATCGATGTCACCCGCAATGTGTCTCAACAATTAATCGATGCAAAGCCCGACGCCGTGTTGAATGCTCTGCATGGTCCATTTGGTGAAGATGGATGCGTGCAAGGATTATTGGAAATTTTAGAGATTCCATATTCACATTCAGGAGTTTTGGCATCTGCGCTAGCAATGGATAAAGCAAAATCGCGTGGTGTATATGAACGTGTCGGGCTAACTGTTGCACAGGGCGGGGTGTACGCCAAAGAAGATGTCGCTGCAGAGCATGTTATGGATCCGCCTTATGTGGTGAAGCCTATTGCTGAAGGGTCCTCATTTGGAGTGTTGATCGTTCCGGAAGGGGCGAACAGGCCACCTGCTGAATTGCTTGATCCAAAATGGGGGTTTGGAGATTCGGTTCTTGTTGAACAATTCATTCCTGGCTGCGAATTAACAGTATCTGTCATGGGCGATGAAGCATTAGCAGTAACAGAAATTACGACTTTAAGAGATTATTACGATTACTCAGCCAAATATGAAGCTGGAGGTTCAAAACATGTTGTTCCTGCACAACTATCTGAGGGGGTGACTCAAGCAGCATTGGATGCAGCGCTTGTGGCTCACAACGCATTAGGTTGTCGTGGAGTTTCGCGTTCTGATTTTCGTTATGATGAAGACAAAAACAATTTGGTAATACTGGAAACAAATACCCAGCCGGGCATGACCCCAACTTCACTTGTTCCTGAACAGGCAGCGTACAAGGGAATTAGTTATGAAAAGCTGGTTCGTTGGATGATAGAGGACGCTTCATGTCACAGGTGAGAAGCAAGTCACAAAAGGGGAAGAGGCAAACAAAGCCTCAAGAAGTTGTGCCGGCAACTATACTGACGGAACAGCTATCTACTTATGCTTTTGGAACAGTTACAGCTGGTGCTGTTATGGTTGCTGTGGCTGCTTGGATGGGGGGCTCACTTGCATCCATAGACGAGCGTATTCAAAATGGACTTGATGCGACAGCAAAATCTGCAGGCTTTACTGTTTCAAAAATTTCAATCGAAGGACTAGACCCTCGAACCAAAGCTGACGTGTTGAATGTTGTTGGAATTGATGAGCACTCGAACATGTTCCGTGCTGATCCGTTTGAAATTAAAGAACGGATTGAAGCGAATGTCGAAAACGTTTCTGAAGTTCGCGTTCTGCGTCAATGGCCAAGTGATATTTGGATACTTGCAGAAAACCGTCGACCATTAGCGCTATGGCAGTCAGAGGGCGTTTGGAAAGTTGTCGATCAGGTTGGGAAACCTATGGATGGTGAAGATCCGGCCGAATATGTTGAATTGCCACGTGTTGTTGGCCCTGCTGGTGGATATGCTGCTCCTGAACTATTAGAGCAATTGAAACTTCATCCTCAAATTGCTGACCAATTAGAAGTCGCGATGAGAGTGGGTGGTCGCCGCTGGGATTTGCGTCTTGATACCGGGCTTGAAATTGCACTTCCTGAAGATGCGCAAGTCGATGCTGCACTATTGGCTGTGTATGATCTGGATGAAGCAACGGGTGTGTTAGCTGAAAATTCAGAAGTTAAGCGCATAGATGCAAGAGATCCCGAGCGTTTTGCGGTTGGGCTTGGTGAAGCACGTGCTGAGTATGATCAAAGTACTGAATTAGAAACACAGTCCGGGGGGGCTTAATAACAATGTCATCTTTGGCAAGCCGTATGAAGATGCGAGAAAAGCTCGCTGGCAAACCGCCATTTTTGGCGGCGTTGGATATCGGCTCATCCAAAGTTGCGTGTTTGATTTCAAAAACGTCTGAAGGCTCTAAAAGTGTTCATGTTGTTGGGGCGGGGCACCAGCTATCACGTGGTGTGAAGAATGGTGCAATTTCGGATATGGATTCTCTGGAGCGCGCAATTCGTGTTGCAGTAGAGCAGGCCGAACGTGCAGCAGATGCTCGTATCTCTGATGTTGTTCTGGGAATTTCTGGCCCAAACCTTAAAAGTAATTATCTTGATGGCGGCGTGAATGTCGGGAATCGAGAAATTACTCAAATGCATGTGCGCGATGCGATAAATTCTGCACTTGCAACATTTGATGCACCTGACAGGCAAATACTTCATGCAACACCTTTAGGGTTTGCGTTGGATGGTGCTGGGGGCGTGAAAGACCCGCGCGGTATGATTGCCACGCGTCTGACAGTAACAATGTTGGTGGTATCTGGGCCCGCGGCACCGCTTAAAAACATTGCTCAATGTGTATCACGTGCGCACTTGAATCCTGTTTCAATTGTTGCATCTCCCTATGCAGCCGGTTTGTCGGTTTTGGTTGAAGATGAGATTGAGCAGGGGGCTACCGTTATCGATATGGGCGGCGGTGTCACAAGTGCAGCATGTTTTTATGAAGGTAATTTGATTTATCTGGATAGTATCCCAGTTGGTGGTTCGCGGGCGTCTTCTGATTTAGCGCAAGGCTTGGGAACAACGTTTGCTGCTGCTGAAAGGCTGAAGACGCTACATGGCGCAGTAGCGCTTACTCAGGTTCAGGCTTTTGATGTCGTGGATGCTCCGCGTCTGGGTGAAGATGGTCGTTTGGAAGCAGGAACCACGTCAAAAGCTGAATTGACAAATATGTTGCGTCCTCGATTTGAGGAAGTGTTGGAGTTATTAGAAAAGCGTCTTTCTAAAGCATCTGCACAATATAGGCCTTTGCCGAGACGGATCGTTCTAACTGGTGGTGCGAGTCAAATGCCAGGTATTCGCGATGTTGCTGAAGAAGTGTTTCGTGCTCCTGTTCGGTTGGCGCGCCCAGCACGCGTGACTGGTTTGGGAGAGACATACCAAGTGCCGACGTTTTCTGCAGTTTCAGGCTTGCTTAAGTGGGAAATGACAGGTGGTGCTGGAGCAGTCGCGCCTATGCTCAGCAAATCGCGCGGTATTTCAAATGGTTCATCCATTATTGAACGCGCGACGAATTGGTTGCGTGAAAACTTCTAAAATAACGAATTTAAATAGAAATCGTCATAGTAAATCCGTATTTTCATAGATAATACGAATTGTCTCACTAGTTATAAGCAAAAAATATTGCAGATTTACCATATACGGTTAACTTGCACTTAGGCTTATTTGCCTAGTTTGTTTGTTAAGATCCCTATGTGCGGGTGAGTGCGTATATAGTACGCCCCGTTCTGGCTTTTTCTTCACGAGGTGCGGCACCATGCCGGTAGAGTTGAAACCACGTATACTTGTTTTTGGAGTTGGCGGTGCCGGAGGCAACGCTGTAAACAACATGATAGAATCCAAGCTTCAGGGCGTGGAATTTATTGTGGCCAATACAGATAGTCAGGCGTTAATCCAGTCACAGGCAGATCATAAAGTTCAGCTGGGTATGAAAACAACTGAAGGGTTAGGCGCAGGTGCGCAGCCATCAGTTGGAGCTGAGTCTGCAGAAGAATCTATTGAAGATATTAAGCAGCAATTGGAAGGCGCTCACATGGCGTTTATTGCTGCCGGAATGGGAGGCGGTACTGGAACTGGTGCTGCTCCAGTCATTGCGCGCGTTGCTAAAGAGATGGGTGTTTTGACAGTTGGTGTCGTGACAAAGCCATTTGACTTTGAAGGCAAGCGCCGCATGACAATTGCTGAGGAAGGTGTTCAAGAGCTCCGCAATTACGTGGACACGTTGATCATTATTCCAAATCAGAACCTTTTCCGCATTGCGAATGCAAACACGACTTTTGCAGACGCTTTTACTATGGCGGATGAAGTGCTGTATGAAGGTGTGCGCGGTGTCACAGACCTTATGGTGATGCCTGGTCTGATCAATCTCGATTTTGCTGATGTTCGTACTGTTATGTCAGGCATGGAAGCTGCCATGATGGGAACAGGTGAAGCTGAAGGAGAGCAACGTGCTCTGAAAGCTGCTCAAGCTGCTATTGCAAATCCATTGTTAGATGACGTGTCTATGAAGGGCGCCAAAGGGGTGTTGATCAACATCACTGGTGGCTACGATATGACGCTTTATGAAGTAGATGAAGCGGCCAATGAAATTCGTAAGGAAGTTGATCCAGACGCTCAAATTATTCTTGGTTCGACGTTCGATCACTCTCTTGAAGGTAAGATCCGAGTGTCAGTTGTGGCGACCGGTATATCATATGACGAGAATGCCAAAGCTGCTGAACCGCAAAGACCATTTGCTCAACCGGTACAGGTTGAATCTGAGCCAACAGCTGCAGACGCGATATCAGCTGCTTTAGACGTTGAAGAACCAATTACAGTCGAGGAGAATGCTGAGCAAGTATCGGCTTCTGAAGAAATAGCTCCAGAAGTTGCTGAAGAGCCTCAGGTGGCACCTCCAATTATTAACCGTCGTCCAAGTTATAATGAAGCCGAAGAGGGCTCTTCTGAAGAAGTTAGTTCTTCTGATGTTGATGATAAATCTGAAGAAAATTCTGACACTGCTCAGAAAAGTGGGCGCACGTCTCTATTTGGATGGGGTAAGTCGTCAAGCTCAGATGATAAAGAAGAATCTGGTTCATCGGAAAATATGGATGCCGATGAATATGAAGAAGATGAGTTGGAGATTCCAGCGTTTTTGAGACGTTCGGCCAACAACTAGAAATATTAAATTATAGTTAATTTCTTAAAATTGAAACAATAATTAACGTTCTTGAGCATTGATTCAAGGACGTTTTTTATTGATTTTATTTCATTTGCAACATCCCGAAACAATCCTTTAATTGAGTTTCTGAGGTTCAAGTACAATATTGAGGGCCTCGGAAAAGCGTAGAGAGATCTATGTTTGTAGAGTACATTCCAGAGGATTATAGTATGGCGTATCAAAAGACTCTTGCAGGACCGGCCGTTTGTGCAGGAGTTGGGGTTCATACTGGAGAGCGGGCACGTTTGGTTTTAAAGCCAGCCCCTGCAAATACTGGGATTGTGTTTGTACGCTCCGATATCACCGATAAAGATAATGCAATTAAAGCTGTTGGCACGAATGTGACAACTGTTCAGCTTGGAACGACTTTGGCAAATAAAGCTGGTGTGTCAGTGTCCACTGTCGAACACCTTCTAGCGGCTTGCGCTGGCCTTTGCATAGATAATCTGATCGTTGAGATTGATGGCCCTGAAATGCCTATTATGGATGGGTCTTCAAGTCTTTATTGTGAGTTGATGAAACATGTTGGTGTCAAAGAGTTGGCTGAGCCGCGTCGCCGCATTCGTATTTTAAAACCGGTTGAAGTAGTTGAGGGCGATAAATTTGCGCGCCTAATTCCTTCAGAGACATCAAATGCACCGTTTGAATTGCGTGTTCGTATCGAGTTTGATAGCGCGGCAATTGGTGAGCAAAGCTATACATTTAAACTTACTCCTGGCGCATTTGTGCGTGATCTAGCCTTTGCGCGTACATTTGGTTTTACAAGTGACTTTGAGAAACTGAAATCAATGGGTTTGGCGCGTGGTGCCAGCATGGAAAATACCGTCGCACTAGAAGGGGATGAAGTTTTAAACCCTGAAGGTCTGCATGTGGCCGATGAATTTGTTCGTCACAAAATCCTCGATGCAATTGGCGATGTGTTCCTTGCTGGTGGTGCGATTGCTGGTGTTTTTGAAGGTGATCGTCCTGGGCATGGCATAAATAATAAGCTTGTGAGAGCTTTGCTTGAAGATACATCTGCTTGGGAATGGGTAGATGATGAATTGCCTATTTTGAATGAAGAACCTACGCCAGCATTTGTTGCTGGGCTTCAAAAGGTCGATTCAGAGGCTATTGCACCCGCGCTTTAAGCTAAGCGGCTTAATTGTTTATCTGGTTGAGCACTCTATTGTTTTCCTCAATAATTTTGCCATAAATAGCTGGCATGTGAAAAACTTGCAGACTCTCTTCTGTCTAGAGCTTGGCGTGCGCGCATGGCTAGGGTAGACAGAGTGTTAGATTGTATGGAGTTTACCAATGGCGAAATTACGCAACACTAGCTTGCTTGTATCAATGACAGCTGCATTGATTATGGCTGGATGTTCTTCATCCAACCGCAAACAAGATCTTGCGTATATCGAAAAGCCAGTTGAGCAGTTGTATAATGATGCTGCAAAAAGCTTGGACCGAAAACAATGGGCCCGTGCCACATTGGAATTTCAGGAGGTTCAACGCCAACACCCATATTCTGAATGGGCTGAGCGCGCTATGTTGATGACTGCATATGTTCAGTATCGCTCCAAGCAGTACAATGAAGTCGTTTCAAGCGCTCAACAATACACAGCGTTGTATCCAAGTTCTGATAGTGCAGCATATGCATATTACCTGATCGGTTTGACGCATTTTGATCAAATCACAGATGTTGGACGTGATCAGGGGCGTACAGAATTGGCGTTGGCAGCATTGCAGGATGTTGTTCGGAGATATCCAACTTCTGAATATGCACGTGATGCGGAACTGAAAATTGACATGGTACGCGACCAACTCGCAGGTAAAGAGATGGAGATTGGGCGCTATTATCAAAAGTCGTCTGAATTTCTTGCTGCCATCAATCGATTCAAGCGTGTTATCGATGAATATGAGACGACAACACACACGCCAGAAGCACTGCACAGACTTGTTGAATCATACTTATCCATCGGACTTAAGGGGCAGGCACAAGCTGCAGCTGCGGTCCTCGGACATAATTATCCAGCGAGCGAATGGTATGAAGATAGCTATAAACTCATGCAAAAACATGGGCCTAAGTAGAGCGTTCTTGCGGTTCTGCTAAATTAACACAAAAGCAGAACATTTCTGTTCTCTTTTTGTTCTTGTTGTGCTAATCTGCTTTTATGTTGATAGCACTTTCCATACGCGATTTCGTTTTAGTCCGTGCCCTTGATCTTGATTTGGATACGGGCTTCACCGCTTTAACTGGTGAAACCGGTGCAGGTAAGTCCATTTTACTTGCGGCTTTGGGTTTCGCTTTGGGAGCGAAAACAGCAAAGGGGGCAATTCGCTCAGGCTGTGCATCTGCGACGGTCACAGCAACCTTTGATCCTCCTGCTGATCATCCTGTTCGGCAAGTTCTTCAAGAAAATGATATTGAATTGGATAGCGATGAATCCATTGTTATTCGTCGTATTTTACGTAGCTCCGGTGCAGCAAAAGGTTATCTTAATGATGCTCCAGTGAGCGCAAGATTGCTTCAATCTATTTCAGACATGTTAGTTGAGGTGCATGGGCAACATGCTGGACATAGTTTATTGGCCGTTTCTCAACATAGGCGACTTCTCGACGCATATGCTGAAACTGAAAATGAGCTTTTGGCTTGCGCAGAGACGTGGGAAAATTGGCGAGCTGCAATTGAAGCGAGAAAAGCTGTTGAGGCGCGTTTGCTTCGTGCGCAAGCTGATCGTGAATATTTGGAATTTGCTGTTGAGGAACTTGATAAGCTTGACCCGCAAGACGGGGAGGCTGAATCTCTTGCTCAGGAACGACAGGAATTGCAGTCGGCTGAAAAAGTTGCACAAGCCGTTGAAGATGCTCTGAAGCAATTGGATAAGTCTGGTCCCGAGCAAGCTCTATCTTCTGCATCACGCGCTCTTGGGCGTGCGTCTTCCATGCCAGTTATTATGGAAAGTGCTGATGATGCTCCATTAAAATTGCAATTATCAGAGGCTGCTGATGCTCTGGAAAGGGCACTTATTGAAGCAAGCGAGGCTTATGAAAGTGTTTCGCGATTAAGGTCAGCATCTGAATTTTCAGCAAGTGATTTAGAAAACTCTGAGGCGAGGTTGTTTGCATTGCGAGCAGCAGCGCGAAAATATGATGTAGATGTGGATCAATTAGCGGCAGTTCGGGACCGTATGCGTATGCAATTGGATGAGATCACGCATTCAGATCAAGCGCTTTTAAAGGCGAAAACTGCCGAAATTGATTCTGAAAAAGCCTTTGTTCATGCAAGCGATAAGCTACGAGAAAAACGTACAAAAGCTGGTGTGAAGTTGGCTAAGGCATTACGAAAAGAGCTGAAGCCATTAAAGCTTGAGAAGGCTGATTTTAGGGTCGTTCAAGAAGCTCTTGATCCTAAAGACGCGGGGCCAAATGGATGCGATCGCATTTCTTTTGAAGTGCGTACAAATCCAGGAGCAGAATTTGGTCCTTTACATAAGATAGCATCAGGCGGTGAGGTCGCTCGTTTTGCGTTGGCTCTTAAAGTTTGCCTCGCAACTGATGGTCAGGCTGGTACGCTTATTTTTGATGAAGCTGATGTTGGGGTAGGGGGTGCCGTTGCGGCGGCGATTGGAGAACGTTTGCATCAATTATCTGATGGACGACAAGTATTAGCCATTACGCATAGTCCTCAAGTTGCAGCAATGGCTGATGAGCAATGGCGAATATCAAAAGGGGAAGCGAAAAAGGGAGCAATCGAAACTGCAATTGATGTATTGGAAATAGGACAACGTCAGGAAGAGATTGCTCGTATGCTAGCAGGTGCTCAAATTACACAAGAAGCTCGCGCGGCGGCCACAAGATTGCTAGCGCGTGCTTGATGAGAAGAGTATAGTTTTGCCATGAGCAATTCTTCTTCTGATTCTTCGTTATCCCAATTTTCTCCTGAACAAGCACAGCAGCGTTGGGAGGAATTAGTTCTTCTTATTCGGGAGGCTGATGCTGAATATTATGAGCATGATGCGCCCAAACTAACCGATGCAGATTATGATAGTTTGCGTCAGGAATTATTGGCACTCGAAGCGAAATTTCCGGAATTACGGACGGAGGAAAGCCCTAGTCAGAAGGTAGGCGCTAAACCTTCGGGCCGTTTTGATAAAGTTACTCACCTTCAACCTATGTTGTCGCTGGACAATGCATTTTCGGAAGAAGATGTCTCTGAGTTTATAGGACGGATACAAAGATATCTGGGATTGAAAGAGGATGAAACGGTAGCTTTAACAGCCGAACCCAAGATCGATGGTTTGTCAGCTAGTTTGTTGTATGAAAATGGAAAATTGATAAGCGGAGCTACACGTGGTGACGGGAAAATAGGTGAGGACGTCACTGCCAATTTAAAAACGCTGGAAGATGTTCCTCTAGAGTTAAAGGGAAGTGGTTGGCCCGAGCGCATTGAAATTCGTGGCGAAGTCTACATGTCGCATGCTGACTTTGCCACCTTGAATCTGCGTGAAGAAGAGGCGGGACGAAAGACATTTGCTAATCCTCGAAATGCAGCGGCGGGATCATTGCGGCAATTGGATGTTGAAGTCACAAAATCTCGCCCTCTTCGTTTTTTTGCATATGCATGGGGAGAGGCGTCTTCACCATTTGCAACGGGGCAATTAGAAGCCGTTCAAGCATTCGAAAAATGGGGTTTTTCAATCAACCCTTTGATGACGAAAGCTCAAAACGTTGATGGATTAATCAAAACCTATAATCAGATTTCAAATGATCGCGCTGATCTTGGCTATGATATAGATGGAGTAGTCTACAAGGTTGATCGATTGGATTGGCAATCACGCCTCGGTTTTGTTTCGCGTTTCCCTCGGTGGGCAATTGCGCACAAGTTTCCAGCTGAACAAGCAACGACCCGGCTGAAAGAAATTGAAATTCAGGTAGGACGTACTGGATCATTGACGCCAGTTGCTAAACTAGAGCCTATAACTGTTGGTGGTGTGGTTGTTTCAAACGCGACACTGCACAATGAAGATGAGATTGAGCGCAAAGACATTCGCTTAGGTGATAAAGTTGTTATCCAGCGCGCAGGAGATGTCATCCCGCAGGTTGTTCGCGTGTTATTGGAGGATCGACCGAGCGATTCTAGTCCGTATGAATTTCCTACTCAGTGTCCCGTTTGCGGGTCCAAAGCTGTTCGAGAAGTTGATGATAAGGGAGAAGAAGATGCGCGCCGAAGATGTACAGGTGGATTGATTTGTCCTGCTCAAGCGATTGAGCGCTTAAAGCATTTCGTATCGCGTAAAGCCCTCGATATTGATGGGTTAGGAGCCAAACAGATTGAATTGTTCTTCGAAAAAGGTGTCATAAGTGCGCCTCAGCATATTTATCAACTTGAAAAACGAATTGCTGATGCTGAATTGCCACCTTTGTCAGAGTGGGAAGGGTTTGGAAAACTCAGTTCTGAAAATTTACTCTCTGCAATAGATCAAAAACGTAAGATCCCATTCGAACGGATGCTTATTGGTCTGGGAATTAGGCATGTAGGGCAGACAAATTCTGGGCTGTTGGCGCAAAATTTTGGATCTTTTGAAAATTTTCAAACCGCAATGAATAATGCGATTGATGCAAGACCGGGAGCAGCCTACCTCAAGCTCGCAGGAATAGATCGTGTGGGTGAAACAACGTTGGAGAACATCTTATCTCATATTGAGGTGAATGGGTTGCCCGAGAAGCCGCCGGAAAGTTTGGAACCGACCTTATCTGGTCAGATACCTGCATTACAAATGAAGGGTGTAAATTCGGCTGCGTGCAAGGCTTTGGCGCGTAGGTATGGCGATTGGGAAAGCTTCCGCTCCCAAGTCATAAAGGCAGCTGAGACACGGCCAAAGTCTGCTTTTAAAGCGGTGTCCAATATCGATGGAATGGGAGATGTTTCCGCAGAAGCATTGATCGATTTCTTCATGGAGCCACACAATACAGATATGTTGGCGGAGCTATTGAATGAAATTGAGATTGAACCAGCAGAAGAAATTCAAACTGAATCAGTCGTAGCAGGAAAGATTGTTGTGTTTACGGGCAGTTTGGAATTGATGACTCGGGATGAAGCAAAGTCTAAAGCGCAATCTATGGGAGCTAAAGTGGCAAGCTCTGTTTCTAAAAAAACGGATTATGTGGTGGCAGGTCCCGGCGCGGGAAGTAAGCTAAAGAAAGCGCAGGACCTAGGAGTATCGGTGCTTACAGAGCAAGCTTGGTTGGATATGATTAAATAGTAAAAAAGGGAGCCAGCAGGCTCCCTTTATTCTATAGTTCTTTACAGGCATCCTTGAGCCATTCAAGGTCGTCACCTGCCAGAAGAGGGGACAATTCTTTGAGAACCCTTTGGTGGTAGCGGTCGACCCAAATCCATTCATCTGGGGTAAGCATTCCACTCTCTATCAAGCGCGTACATAGTGGAGCGAGAGTGAGTGCTTCAAATTCCATCATAGGAATATCACCCCCCGTAATATCACGTGGTTGAGTTACAAATTGAAGGTTTTCAATCCGAATACCATAGCCACCTTCTTTATAATAACCAGGTTCATTGGAAACAATCATTCCTGGTTCCAAGCCCACAAAATTGGGCAGTTTGGAAATCCGTTGAGGACCTTCATGAACACCTAAATAGCTTCCAACACCATGGCCTGTGCCGTGCTCATAATCCAGACCTAATGCCCACATTGGTTGGCGCGCTATTGCATCAATTGCTGATCCAGTTGTTCCTTTGGGAAATCTCAGTCGAGCTAGAGCAATGTGGCCTTTTAGAACGATGGTGTAGCGTTCTTTCATTTCTTGTGTTGGTTCACCGATTGCAACTGTGCGCGTAATATCGGTAGTCCCATCAAGATATTGTCCGCCGGAATCAACCAAATACAGTGAGTTCTTTTCAAGAACCTTTACGGTAGCTTCATTTACACGATAGTGACAGTGCGCGCCGTTTGATCCTGCCCCTGAGATCGTTTCAAATGATAAATCTTTTAGGCCCTGAAGCTCTTCGCGATAAAATTCCAATTTTTGGGCCGCTTGAATTTCGTTGACAGTACCGGACTGAACTTCTTCTGAGTCTAGCCAACGAAGGAAACGCGTCATGGCAGCTCCATCACGCAGGTGAGCTTGTTGAGATCCTGCGATTTCAACTTCGTTTTTGCAGGCGCGAGGCAGCGCGCAAGGATCAGCTTGGATTACAATTTTGGCACCAGCTTCGGTAACCGTTTTAAAAAACCAAGCGGAAGCAAGGTTTGGGTCGAGCGAAACAGATTTATTTTGCAATTTGGCAATATTTTCAGCCAGTTGGTCCATAGGTAGAATATTGATACCATCTAGATGTGGTTTCAGTTCTTCACTAACTTTTTCTTGATGAAGAAACAAATCTGCGGAGCCGTCTGCGTGTAAAATGGCGCGGCCAAGCGGTAAGGGCGAGCATTGCACATCGCCTCCACGAATATTGAAAACCCAAGCAATTGAAGCCGGAGAAGTGATGATCGCGGCATCAGCACCTGCACTGGCGATAGATGCGCCAACTCTTTTAAGTTTGTCTTTAAAGGCCTCACCGGCATATCTGATATCGTGGGGGACAACGGGTTGTTTGGGCTCTGGCGGTTGGTTGGTCCACGCCTCATCGATAGGGTTTTTTGTAACGGGTACGATTTCAGCACCAGCTAGTTTTGCACAATCAGCTAACTCTTCAAAAGCGTTCTGACCTACAAGATGTAAATCAACACCTATCCGCTTGCCATTCAATTCTTGCTGCGAGAGCCACTTGAACGGGCCAAGTTTATCCAGACTTTCCTGTTGAAACAGGTCAGCGTCTAGCTGTTGCGCAGCTTGCAGAGTGTAGCGGCCATCCACGAATACCACGGCAGTATTTTCCAATACTATTGCAGCACCAGCAGACCCGGTGAAACCGGTTGCCCATGTTAGGCGATCGAACGCAGCGGGCAGGTATTCGTTTTGATAGGCATCTTCGTGAGGAATGTAATATGCATCCAGATTTTGCGCTTTCATTTGAGCCCGCAAAAGGGGAAGATTCTGTTGACCCAATGATGGACCGCCTGTCACTTCAAAAGTTTGACGCATTACTTTGTTCCCAGTTATTTGATGATGCAAAACTTATTGTTGCAGATTATTATAGTAATCTAGATTATAATTGCAGTTTTTCTAGGCTATACCGAAAAATAATGCTGGATCAAATAAGTTGTCTTCCATCCAAGGATCCCGTCCTTGGCGTTGGATATCAACATTCTTGGATGGTTTTCTGAAAACCAGCGTTGTCCAAGCGCCCAATCGACGACGTTCAACCAATGAGAGATTTCGTCCTGCGAAGGCGGCTTTAACTTGTGGTTCTTGGTGATTGAGCAAGCCTGATAAAATGATGTATCCACCATCTTTGGTAAGCTTGTTTATATCAGAAGATAAAGACACTAGAGGTCGAGCCAGAATATTGGCCATTACTGTGTCATACTTACCCTGATTGCGGATGAAAGTATTGTTGGCACCAGTTGCGACTAACAGATGCAGATTGCGTCCCATTTTGTTGTTTTCGGCATTGATTTTTGCAATGCGAATAGATTCTGGGTCAATATCAGATGCCACACACATGTTGGCTCCTGATTTTACTGCAGCGATTGCCAACACGGCGGAACCTGTTCCGATGTCTAGCACTTTACCTAGCTTGCGTTTGCTTGCAACTTTGGCCAGTGCCTCAAGACATCCCTTCGTGGTGCCATGATGTCCTGTTCCAAAGGCAGGTCCAGCTTCAATCCAGATTGGAATACGGCCACCTTCAAGGTTGGTGAGTTCATGTGCGCCAGCCACATAATATGGACCGGCTTCTACGGCAGGAAGACCTTTTAAGCTTTCAGCTACCCAATCTTTGTCCGCTAATTTTTCATGAGAGGCTGAAATTCCTTCAGCTTCAGTTTCAATGATTGAAATGCATTGTTGAGCACTTTCCTCATCATGGCAAAACGCATCCAGACGCCATGATACGCGCGTCGCTTCTTCAGTTGAAACTGCGCCAGCTGGGGATGGGTCCATGTCTGCTAAAATGTCAGACAATCTTTCGGCCGTCGCGCGGTCGCAAATAGCGCTCACTTTATACATTCTTTGGGGTGCCTTTTAGAGAAATTCTTTTGTGCTGCCTTGATAAGCAAAATTGGCGATGAGTCAAAGTTTGCTTTGTAAGGGATGCAGGCCCAGTAGATATGCTTAATGGGCATTTACCATAAAAGTTTAGCTTTATTTAGAATGCGTCTTAATTGGTGTTTGCTATTGGTGGCATATGAGTGGGGTAACATTGTCATTAAACGCGGTTGTGCAGGCGAGGGGCATGCCTGACCGTGCGAGCCATATAGCTAAAACACAAATGCCGGAAGAAGCAGGAAAGTCCGGTCCATCACCAGAGCAAATAAATGCTAAGCAGGTTTTTAAAGCGAATTTGCAAGCGCGCGGTCCCATTCCTGATAAGGTTGGGCAATTTGTGAATGTGGTTACATGAGCTTGCTTAATTTGCGTTTACCGTAAAAGTAAACAATACGTTAAACGCGGCGTTAATCAGCATGCGTTAGGCTCTAACCATGTCTATAATATCTTCAGCAGTTAGCGGCATTCATCATGCCACAATAATGTTTGATCGCGCCGCGCAGCAGACGATCAAATCTGCCAATTCAGGCGGAGATTTAGTTGGTGCTGTTGTGGAGCAAAAACAAGCTGAAATAGCGGTAAAAGCTAACACCGCTGTAGTGCGCGTGGCCGACGATATGGAGAAACGCCTTCTGGATATTTTGGCCTAGCTTTATTTACTGTTGGCAGAACAAAAATTAGCTCATAACTTCAAATTTTAGATCTGGGTGGGGCTCTCCATGCACAAAAATTTTGGTGTTTTGAAATCATTGTTTCTGGCTTTCATGCTGGTTGGTCTAACAGCATGTGACACCGGATTTCATGAAAACAATGTGCAGCTAATTTCAAGCGAAGATGCTTATACAGATTACCCGGAAGGTGAGGTTCTGGCGGTTCTTTCTTCTGAATTCATGAGAAAGACTGAAGCTGCTGATAAGATGTCAGTTTTTAAATACATGACAGCTGAAGAACGTGATTTTGTGCTTTCTCAACAGTGGATTGCTGGTTCCATGAAAACAGGCAGGATCGACGCTAAAAAGGTAGATCACTGCTACTTGCTTACGTCTGGCCGAGAAGCGATGTATGCGATCTTTCAGCATGTGGAAAATGGGTTTTATCTAGCTTCTCTTTCAATTGAAGGGTGCTTCGAAGCGGGAGAGACAGGTGATTTTGGATATGGAATAGCCCTGAAAGAAGAGGATCATATTCATGTTATTCGAGCGCCGCGCGGACATTTTCTGGAATGGGCTGAAGTACAAATTCCGATGGTGAAAGTTGTACTCGGCATTGATATCGACACAGATGTTAGCAAAGACAATTTTGACAGGGTGAGGGTATCGAAAGTGGGAGCGTATCTGGCTTACATAAAAGAAAACAAAGACATATTTGAAAAGATAGAGAAAGCTGTTCCTCTGTATTTTGGATCGTTGAATGAAAACCAAAAGCGAGCCGTGGAATTGCTAGAAGTTGCTGAAGTAAAAATGAAAGCGACTAAAGCAAATAAGTAGAATATATTTTTCATCATTGCGTTCTAGTGTTTAGCCTGTTTGGGTATTCTTATAGTGCCGCTGTAAAAGGAAACTTACGTTGAATTCTCGGAAACGTATGATGGATTTAATGTATGCCAGTGTGATCGGTATTGGTCTTTCCAAGGTCAATGCTGCTTTGCTGGACGCACATTTCTTTGTTTATCTTTTGCTAGCGGCGACAATTTTCGAAGACCTGTACCTCTATTATAACGATGCAAATGTTGATGGTGGATTGCATCCCGATGCCAAAGCGTCGTGGCGCAAATTTATTGACCTGCCATTGGGCGTTGCTGAGATCGCCATTCTGGCTGCATGGTTGTTCGCGATTATTGCCTTCTCCGATATATCCCAGAATTTCTTTATATTTTTTGGTGTGTTTCTGGGATTGAAGACAGTTGCTGGTTTTTTCTTGTGCTGGCGAGATGCTAATCTGAAGTCATTTCATATGCTTCAAGAGCTTGTCTTTTTGTGCGGAGCCTCTGTATCTCTGTTTATCGGCTTTTTACCGAAGGCTATTTTTGCAGAATATGAATATATAGATGCTGTCGCATTCGTTTTAGTTGTGTGGGCACTCCAAACGGTTTTGTGGTGGAGTATGCAAAAATATTATGCCTTATCCTACAAACCACCCAAAGACCACAAACCTGGAATGTAGAACGGGCTTTATGCAAAGCTTGGATATTCTCAATTTAGTCTGGGGCGCGGTGTCAGGGGGGACTTAGGCCGCGTGATCAAGGTCTCGGACCATTTTGACGAGTTGCTTTAGTAAACCTTTTGCAGCGAGGCCGGGTGGTGTTCTGCCATAAGTGTCGGTGAGTGTTCTTGAAAGATAGCGTACGGTGATATTGGGACCTTGAACCTCAAAACAACCTTTATAAATGTGGCCATCGATCTCGATGTGGGTTGGTATGGACATATGAATGGTTTCCCGTGTCTAGCTGTCAGATAGAGCGCGTGCATCATGTCTTTGCGGGCAGTATATCTGCGCACAAGAAAGATGCTTCGGGGAGGTTATATGTTTATCTCTATAAGATAGCATAACTTTAGATATTCACCTACAGGTGTTGCGTGAAGCATCTCGGCGAAAGTCGGGGCCCACACTTATCCATGAGTCTACCGTGTGAACTAGGTGAATTTATTAACGTCGTTATTGCTGTAGAATTTGCGCGTGTAATGTGTGTCCTTGATTTGGTGCATGGAATAAATTTTGCTAGATAAAGTTGAATAGTAGTGATGCGGTTGGGGATTTCTGAAAATGAAGCTTGGAATTTTGGTGGGTACTTGTTCAATAGTACTCATTTTATCAGCATGTAGCGGCGGCGGCGGCAGTGGTCCAACCACATCTGCAACTCCTACTTCGGTTGCGAACAGGGCACCTGTAGCTGTAATTTCAGCACCTCTGACCACCGTTGATGAACTTCAGATGATTTCACTGTCAGCGGAAGGTTCCTCTGACGCGGATAGAGATACACTTTCATATTCCTGGGTACAATCTTCTGGACCGGATTTAGCTATTGGCGCCCAGACTGGGGTGCAGTTTAACGTTCAAGTCCCTGAATTAGCAGCTGATGAGAACTATACGTTTGAGTTGACTGTTTCCGATGGTGAAGCCAGCGCGAAGCAAACCATTGATGTCATTGGCCGGAACATTGTGTTGGGTCCGTTAGCCAGTGAATGGTCCAGTCAAACTGGAGGATATCAGACGCAGGGTAAAATTGTTCCTCCTTTTTGGTCATATGAAAATCGTTATTTTCTAACCAGTGTTTATAGCGAAGCTTCAGAGATGAAGCCTGCAAAATATACAGAGTTTTATTTTGAACATAATGGTACCGGGAATTATGATTACTCTTTATCGTATGATCATGACGCAAATTTAGAACAGCCATTTCAACCACCAGTGAATTTTCGTGCAAATTCCACAATATGGAGGGATTTTTACCAATATATTGAGAGTAGCAATACAATTGAAGTTCGCGTATATCCCAATTTGGATGTACCGCAGGTTTTGTCATTGCCTTCTAAAGCCTGTGCACTTTTTCATACTGATTATGCGGGGGGATTTGATCCAGTTAGGAATACACATTCGGCAAGAGTTTTACCGAATATTCTTGTTGCACTCGAAGATGGTGGAATCTTGGAATTCGAAAACCTTGGGAACCGTAATTTAACTGCTGCTGGCATTCCCGATGTAGATCATTTTGAAAATTGGGGAGTTTATTCTGAGACTGCAACGGTATTTAAGAATGATGGAACGTATTGCTCTGGTAATTTATCCAATTGGGTAATTGTGGACGATACATCGATACCGCATCAGATAGACAAGCAATTTGTATTATTCAATGAAGATAACCAATCTTTGGAGCTTATCACCGCATCTAATACATCTATAGTGGAGAGCGCTGAGCCATACCAACAAATTGATTTGAGTGAATTATCTGACGAGAAACTTTACGCAATTCCTTTGGTGCAGGGAAGTATATATGATGCTAAAAACAATGCTCGTGAATTTGTAGCTGTGGGGCTTACAAATGGCATTCATTCTGGCGACCATTTTGTTCTATTAATAAATCCTGATTTTGATGCTTTTAAATCTATGAGGCTGCCGAATGGTGTACCTTCCGATATATACGCATTTAAGCACCAAGATAGTTTAGTACCTTCAAATGAGAAATCTTCCGATATTTTCGTTGTAAGTCCAGATAGTCCTTATGTTGTATACTTTGAAAACAATGTAGAAAGGATATCGCCTTTTGAATTTGAGGAAGCCACATCATTCAAAGAGGCGCAGTACATTGATATCGGGTTTGGTGGAAAATATCTAAATTTTGAGCCCGTGGATGTTTTTGGAGTTAACGATGATATGTATGTTGCCTACGCTGAGGAAGGGCGTGTAGCCAGTTTTGGACATTCTGCAACTAATAATCCCTAAGCAGCTTCAACAAACTTTTCGACCACTTTCTTCACACCGGCTTTTTCGAAGTCGACTGTGAGTTTGGTGCCGTCGATTTGGGTAATTTTTCCATAGCCGAATTTGATGTGGAAGACGCGTTGGCCTAGTTCCAGACCAGCACCGGATTCCTTGTCTGACATCTTCTCTTTACGCGGCGTGCCCTCAATGTCGGGTGGACGTTTTTTCTGTGGCCAGCCGTCTGATGTGCGGCGGGCTTGGGCGCGTTTCCAGCCGGGGCTGTCATAGGTGGACCCGCCAAAGCTGGCCTCTTCATCAAATCGACTAACATTGTTAAAGCCAGAATTGCTCATACCATCAGGAGCAGTGGAATAGCCTGTTTCAGAGACAGCATCGACATGTTGCGGTGGCAGCTCGTCGATAAAACGCGAAGGCATAACAGACTGCCAGCGTCCAAAGATCTGACGGTTGGCAACAAAGGAGATGTAGCAACGCTCCCTTGCGCGCGTAATGCCCACATAGGCAAGGCGGCGCTCTTCCTCTAGTGATTTTAAGCCGCCTTCTTCAAGCGCGCGCTTGGACGGAAACACTTCTTCTTCCCAACCCGGCAAGAAGACTAGCGGCCATTCCAAACCTTTCGCACCGTGTAGCGTCAGGATTTGCACCTGATCATCTGATTCATTGCCTTGGCTTGCATCCATCACCAATTCAACGTGTTCTAGAAATGCATTCAAACTGTCAAACTCGCCCATGGCGCGGACAAGTTCTTTTAAGTTTTCAAGGCGGGTTTGCGCTTGCGGTGTTTTATCGGCCTTGAGCATGTCGGTATAGCCACATTCATCAAGGATAATTTCCATCAGGCGCGGGTGCTCAATGTCACGGGCTTGGGCGCGCCAGCGTTCTAAATCATTCAAGAAAGTGCGAATTCCACTTTGCGCTTTGCCGCGTATCTCATTGCCACGCATCATAATTTCGGCGGTTACGGTGAGGGGACGTTCCATTTCACGGGCAACAATTTGCACCTTCTGAATTGATGCAGCTCCCACGCCGCGCTTTGGCTGGTTCACGACACGTTCAAATGCCAGATCATCATTTTCAGACCGGATCAGACGCAGATAGGCCATCGCATCGCGAATTTCTGCACGTTCGAAAAAGCGCGGTCCGCCAATCACTTTGTAGGGAATACCAAGCATAATGAAGCGCTCTTCAAACAAACGCATCTGCCATGAGGCACGCACCATCACGGCACATTCAGAATAAGTGCGGCCTGATGATCGCCAGCTTTCAATGTCTTCCCCAATTAAGCGGGCTTCGGCTTCACCATCCCATATGCCGCGCACTTTAACGGGTTCGCCGTCTTCATCTTCAGTGTGTAGTGTCTTGCCAAGACGGTCTTGGTTTGAAGTGATGAGATGGGATGCACAGGCGAGGATTTTTGCAGTTGAGCGGTAATTGCGCTCCAAGCGGATAACTTTTGCGCCCGGAAAGTCTTTTTCAAAGCGCAATATGTTGTCGACTTCCGCACCGCGCCAGCCGTAAATGGATTGGTCGTCATCTCCTACACAACAGATATTGCCCGTACCTTGGGCAAGTAATCTGAGCCATAAATACTGTGCAACGTTTGTATCCTGATACTCATCAACCAGAATATACTTAAAGCGGCTGTGATAGTCCGCGAGTACGCTAGGATTATTTTGAAAAATGGCGATGCAATGCATGAGGAGGTCACCAAAATCACATGCATTTAATACTTTAAGACGATTTTGATAAGTCTTATAGATTTCAATTCCGCGTCCATTGGCAAATTCATGCGCTTCGCCTGCCGGCACGCGATCTGGCGTCACGGCGCGGTTTTTCCAGCTATCGATCAGCCCCGCCATAAACCGCGGCGTCCAGCGTTTTGTATCGATATTTTCTGCTTCGATGATTTGCTTTAGAAGGCGCAGTTGATCATCCGTGTCTATGACTGTGAAATTGCTTTCGAGGCCAACCAGTTCAGCGTGGCGGCGCAGGATTTTAGACGAGACAGAGTGGAATGTACCAAGCCAACTCAGCGATTGTGCTTCATCACCGATTAGTTTTTCGGCACGTTCACGCATCTCGCGTGCGGCCTTGTTGGTGAAGGTTACGGTGAGCGTCTGGCTCGCCCATGCTTTGCGTTGGTTTAGTATGTGCGCAAGTCGCGTGGTCAGTACGCGCGTTTTACCCGTACCTGCACCGGCGAGCACCAAAAGCGCGCCATCGGTTGTTTCCACAGCATCACGTTGTTCCGTATTTAAGCCTTCAAGATAGTTTGCATCCAGCATCGGCGCGCTCGGCGGACGCGCCATAGCACGCTGGGAAATCGGCAAATTATCAAAATCGTCTGAATGGCTCATCTTTAGCTCTTCAAGGCTGGGAAATTTCTGGTGCAATCAATCGTCGGGTTCGCATCACAAAGGGTCAGACGATTCGCATTTTGTTCTATAGTAAACAAGTGACAAGAATGAGGGAAGGGGAGAAGTGAGAAACGATCGTTTCTAATAACTCTGGCGCATACGAAGTTTGACTTGGCGTTCGAATATACCACCGCCGCGGGATTGGATAAGAACAGTTGCAAGCGAAACAGATATTAAGCATGCCGCTGCTGTTTCGTAAGATGATGTTAGCTCAAACACGATTAGTGTCGTTGAAACAGGTGCTCCCAGTACTGCGCCCGAAACCGCCCCCATGCCAACAATGGTGTAAAATGCCATACCTGTTTCGGTGTCGCCTGTGATCCATCCGTACAGCGCTCCAAAGGCTCCGCCTAACATTGCCCCCATGTATATGGAAGGGGAGAACACTCCGCTTCCAAAGCGGGCACCAAGACAGATAGCGGTGGCGGCCAGTTTAGCAAAAACAAGGACAAGCATGAAAGCTGCGCCATAGCTTCCGGCTAATGCTGCAGCAGTGCTTTCATATCCAACACCGAGAACTTGTGGAAAAGCGAGCGCCAGAAAACCCATTGCCAATCCGCCCAGTGGAGGTAGAGCCCAAATAGGGAGCTTTACGATTTGAGCAAATTGTTCGCCTGTGTCAGGCGCTTTTGACCATAGCCAAATCATGATCATTGCCAGCCCAGCGGCAAGCAATCCCATGACTGGTGTTCCCAAAAACAAAACCGTGTCTGGATTTTCAATAATTGTTGCTACGAAAATCGGATCATTTCCGAAGTGGTCTCGTGCGAGGAGAGCAGCAACAACAGAAGCAACGGAAACGGGCCCAATGTCTACAAGACGATACCGTTGCAAAATGATTTCACGTGCAAACAAAACTCCTGCCAAAGGTGCATGAAATGATGCAGATACGGCGGCCGCAGCTCCACACCCAATCAATGTGCGTACATTACGCATATCCAGATTGAGCCACATTGTTCCAGCGCGCGCTAGCATTGCGCCCAAATGCACAGCAGGCCCTTCACGTCCTGTGGATGCACCAGAACCTAAAGAAATGGCCGATATGGCGACGGATAAAAGGCCTTCTTTGAAGTTGAGACCTGTTTTCTCAATACGTCGAGGAAAGCGTCTGGCTTTAATGACATCTGCAACACCAAAAGCGCGCGGATTTTTACCCATGCCTATATTGCTTCCAACCCACAGTAGGAGACCAACTATGCAGCCACCAACGACTGGGGCCATTATGAGGTGATAATGGGAGAGGCTAGAGGCGGCAGTGGACAAGTTTTCATGTTCAGCGCGATAGAATAGCCATTCCGCGCCCATGATAACATTTCTTAGTGCTATGACGGCTCCGCCTACCACAAGTCCGATGACTGCTGCCACTACCCACATTTCCAATGCAATGGGCCACAACTTCTTGGAAGAAGGTGTTTGTTTGGACGTTGATTTTTTGGGTGTGGAGCCAGCGCGTTTCATACCTAGACTTTGAGGCATTCTAATTGCGTTACGTCAAGGGTAGGTGATGATGGAAAACCTATGATTGGCCAGAATTTGTGCACCACACAATTGGGATGAGTTCAAACGCGTGGTGCACAGGCAGTTTAGAATAGTGTTTTCAGAGAGTCTTTGTCGAAAGGTTTGAACTCTTCTAAGCGTCCTTCTTTCACCTTTGTCGCCCAGTCAGGGTCTGTTAGAAGTGCACGACCAACAGCAACGAGATCAAATTCGTCACGTTCCAGACGTTCTATAAGGTTTTCAATATTGCTTTCACCAGTAGCCTCCTGACCACCGAATGTGGATAAGAAATCATTATCTAAACACACAGAACCAACAGTAATAACTGGTTTACCTGTCAATTTTTTACACCAACCGGCTAGGTTTAATCCTTTTTCTCCATCTATGTCGGCAAACTCAGGTTCCCAGAAACGACGCTGACTTGCATGAAGGATATCAACACCTGCATCCACCAATGCACCTAGGAATGGTTCTAACTCAGTGGGATTGTGAGCAAGTTTATCTTTGTAGGCATATGGCTTGAATTGCGACCAGCGGAAAATAATCGCTGTGTCATCGCCTACAGCTTTGCGAACTTGTTGGATGACTTCTTGAGCAAAGCGTGTGCGGCCAACAAGGTCTCCGCCGTATTTGTCTGTACGTTTATTTGTTTTGTCCCAGAAGAAATCATCGATCAGATAACCATGAGCACCATGAATTTCGACACTGTCAAAACCCAGTTTCTTGGCATCAGCTGCGGCATCTGCATAAGCAGACACCATGTCGGCAATGTCTTCCTCGGTGGGAGTATAATTTAATTGTTTGCCATCGAACGTGATGCCAGATGGACTGTCTGTGTTTTCGTCGGGGAAGTGGCCACTTCCTTCGGCGCGCGCAGCACCTTGGTGCCAAATTTGCGGGGCTATTTTACCACCTGCAGCATGAACATCTTCAACAACAGTTTTCCAACCGGCCAGTGGTTCCTCGCCCCAGAAAAGTGGATAGTTTTCATTTTCCCCAGCTGATTTTCGGCGGATCAAAGTCCCTTCAGTAACGATCAACCCGACATCTGCAGCAGCGCGTCTGGCATAATAGTCTGCAACATTTTTGCCTGGCACTCCCTTTGGGCTGAATGCACGTGTCATAGGTGCCATTACTACCCGGTTTGGAAGTTCTAAATTCTTGATTTTTATTGGTCGAAATAAGGAAGAAGTATCTGTCATATTAAAAGTTCCTTTGCGTATCTCTCCAGTAGCTCGTAAGCACCAGCATCTCTTTCAATAGAGGGGTGAGTTATAAGTATTATTTACCGCGTTTATTTGTCGGCATAATCTCGACCCAATTTGATTCCATGCTTAGGCTGTTCCCTCGGGGAATGTGCAATATGCGCATATGAACTAATTTGTAAGGTGTTGGTAATGCAGAAACTTTTGACTAAAATAGCCGGAATTTTTCTCGGGTTTTGTGTCTTGAGTAATTGCGCGTCCCCTGGTTTGGAATACACAGTTTCTGAGCCAGCTTTTAATACAGAAGCTGCGAAACTGCGCGAAGTTGCCGTTATGGAATTTGATGGCTTTCATGGCCATGCTTTTACAGCAAGCTTGGATGGTATGCTGAGGCATGCGGTATTTGAGGGCTATCCATGGTTTACAGTTGCTTCAGCCTATAGTTCTGGACGGAATAACCACGCTGGGTCGGTTGGTCATGCTGTTCGAGTCGGCGAAAGCCTAAACGTCACTGGCGTTTGGTTTGGTGATGTAGATTCATATAGTTCTGCTTCGCCTCCATATTATGAAACAAGAACTAAGTGTGTGGAATGGGATGGCCCATTCGATTGTGAGAGGCGTGTCACCTATGAGGTTGAATGTTTTGATATCCGCGCAGAAGTGCAGGTCCATGCACTATTAGCTAATGTTGTTGACGGATATGTTGTTGCGGACGAAAGACTCAGCGATTCCGATAGTGACCGCGTGTGCCGTGAAACATATTATTACGACACTAAACACAAAAAAGGTAAGAAACGTCATTACTCCCGTCATGCATCACATTCAGGTTTTGGATGGGGATACAGTCATTGGGAATTTCAGGATCGGGCTCACCGTATGGAGCGACGCCTTGTGGCACGGCAGGCATCAAAATTGCGCCGCGTAATTGCTCCATTTGAACGTACAGCGAAAGCTCGCCTGATGGATACACCTACTTTGCCATACAATGAGCTAGTGACAGGATTTGAAAGCGCCATCAAAGCGGCCCGCAATGGAAACAATATGGCGTCGTGTCGCCAATTTGAGGCGATGGTGTCGAATTTTCCTGATGAGCCTGCATTAAATTACAATTTGGGTGCGTGTGCTGAAATGTTTGGTGAAATTGCAGAAGCGAGCGAGCTCTATCAGCGGGCCGAAGAGCTGGCCGGGCCAGCGGCAAGTGAAGACTTTTTGAAGGTATCTCAATCTGCGTTTCGTAGATTAAATGATCTTCAAAATAGCCAAGTTTACCTAACGCAGCAGCTAAAAGAAGCAGGCGAGATTGTTGAAGAATATGAAACGCCTACAGAAGATGCGGATATCCAATCTAAAGAGGAAGAATTGGCAGGAGGACCAGCTGGTTAAAAGCGGTCTATTTGGGAGGTAGATTACCCACGAAGCTGATCGCGAGTTTGATCCAGTCGTCCAATTCATTTTTATCAACACATTCTGCGCCAACAAATATGATCCCACTCATACGGCGGCCATTACTCATTTCCATCACTTCGGCTCCGGGACGTTTCAGTGCTTCTGATTCGTTGTCTTTTCCAACCCTAAACATATAGCGGCGTTCGCCAGTTTTAGTGATGTCAGCACCGCCGAGCATATTGCCGTTTAGCAAGAAACAAGTTCCGCCCATCATGTTTTTTTCGCTGATGCCTACCAGCCCCTCAATCGCATCCCGAAAATGCCGATTTAGCTCTTCATCAATAGCCATTTTATTTAGTCTCGATTTGAATTTTCGATCTCAAAACCCAATGAATGTATCCCAGCAACAGACCAAACACGGTAAATTGGATGAAGCTGGCACTGCCTTCAATTATCATCCATGCTGGGATGTTGAGTACATTGTATTTTGCGGGGCTGGCGAGTGTGATGTAGGAGGCAAGGAACGAGCCAAACGCAAGAGAAACGACGAGGCCAGATTTCAATGAATTTGATTGTGAAATTGTGGTCTGGTTTGATAACCATTTGTCCAAACAGAATGTCATAAGCAAAGCTTGAATGATAATGGCGGCCATCCCCATGGGCATAATTGGTTCTGTGCGCATGAATTCTATTTTGGAATAGTGATCAATATTAATGGCAAAGTGTGATCCGGCCTGAACAGCCATTGTAACCACGAAAAAACACAACACTGATACAACATGTTTAAGCATTTAATCTCTCCCCATATATTACTTGCAAAAAGCAAGTGGAGCATATCGCTAGCATTAGTACTTGTTATTTGCAAGTGAAAGCGAACGCGATTATGTATGGTCTATGGCTAAGAAAACGACCTCAGATTGGCATGGATGCCCCATACGATATGCTGCTGCGATATTTGGCGATGAATGGAGTATGCTCATTCTGAGAGACATATTGTTCAAGTATTGCAAGCATTACGCAGATTTCTTGAACGCCGAAGAGGGGATATCCACCAATATTCTAGCAGCTAGACTACATAGCCTCGAGAGTGAAGGAATGCTGCGTAAATTGGCGGACCCTGAACATGGCGCGCGATATATATATCGTCCGACCAAGAAGTGTCTGGAGCTTATTCCAGCTATGCTAGAGATTATTGAATGGTCAGAAAAGTGGGATGAAAATACTGGTGTCCCGTCTGAATTTATTGCTGAAATTCGTTTAGATCGAATAGCTTTTGCGAAGCGGTTGATTGCACAGTTTGAAGAAAGTTAGTCTTCTAACTTTTTCCCATCAATATCTTTTCTGGATTTGTCTTCTTCAGCTTTCCGCAAATTCTTTTCCGCTTTGGTAGCGCCGAAAAGAACTCGATTTTCCGTAGCCTGCTGTTTCTTCTCAGCCTTTGCCTTTGCTTTTCGGAATTTATTGAGATTGATTGGTTCTACCATTTGCAACCTAAAGTGTTTTGTGTTGGACTATCGACATAGTGAATGGGGGAATACGATTTGCCAAGCGATAAAGAAGATAAAGAATTTGTCCCTGAGTTTGGCTGGAATGGCGCAGTCTTGAATGCGCCGCATGTCACGGATGAAGTGCGGGAACAACTTCAGAAGCCGATAAATTACAGTGTTGCAAAAGATCCCAACTATCAGGCCTATTTTAATTCACATGAAATATGGCCATTGACTGGACGAGCAATATTGGCAGTTTCTTTCTGTAGTTGGGCGACATATTTGGTTGGACATTATTTTCTTTCAGAAAATGAGAATGCCTTATTCTTTGGGTATGCTTGGAGTGACTGGGAAGTGGTCCTGTGGTGGACTATTGGTATTGCTTTGCTTTTTAGTCTTTTGATCCAAAATCTCTGGATAAGGTCTTATAAAAAGCGCGCAAATCAGAATTGAATTGCGCGCTGTGTTTTCAAAGTTAAATCCGTTTTTATTCGTTATTCTTCTTGTGAGACGTGCTCAATCCCAGCGCCATGTATATTGGGCACCAGCCTATGATACCCGTTACGATTAGGATCAATCCTAAGTAACCCAATGGCGTTTGAGGTCCGACAAAGGCGAACGAAAGAACAGCAGCACCAAGAATGACTCTCAGTGCGCGATCAATTAGGCTTTCATTTAGTTTGAACATTTTCATATCCTTATTGAATTTTGGGATACGTTTATTCAAACACTTTGTTTTGATTTGTTCTGTGACCAAGTCACACTTAGCTCTCAAAGGAAGCAATTTTTTGAAGCATTGTTCTATTCAAAATTTGGATTTTACCTCTAGAGACTTTGATCAGATTATCCTTAGAAAACTGTCCTAATTGTCTGGAGATAGCTTCACGTGCAGATCCAACTTCATGAGCCAATTGTTCTTGCGTGATGCGCAATTCATCTTCTGAATTTGCCAATCGAAGAATTCCATCTGCAACTCGGATGTCCAGGCCAGAAAAGGCTAGTGCTTGAACGATATGTTCAAAGTCCGAAAAGCGACCTGCAATAGAGGCGTAGATCTGGTTTCTAAAATCACTATTTGTTTGAATAAGATTGTCAAAATGGGCAGCGGGCAGAATTGATATTTCAATATCTGTTTCTGCGATACCTTCTGCAGCATAGGGGGCGTCTTGTGTGATGCAATTAAATGTTTGCAAGCAAATTTCACCAGCATGTACGCGGTAAAGCACGATCTCTTTGCCGCTAGCTGTTGTTAGTGTGACTCTGATTGTGCCGGAATGGACAGTGACGAACCCGCTACAGTCATCTCCGGCACGAAACAATATCTGTCCGGCAGGGAATTTCTTTTTAGCGGGTTCATTGCTCATTGAAGATACTAAGCGTTCTTTAAACGCCAGCGTTCCATTGCTGCTGAAATAGCGAAGGTTTCGCGATATTTCGGGCTGCCTGACGGACGAGGTGCTGTTTGCGCAGTCATCTCCATGATGTCGGCTAGTTTGTTGTGAGCTGCACCAGACTGGCCAGCGCCAATATAAGCATGCAGTTCAACCAATGCGTCAGATAAGGAATCGTGTGCACGGATTACAAAATATGGTTCGTCTTTAGCAAGGTCTTCATAACAATCAAATTGGGAAGGATTTGCTTTAGAACCAATAGGGGCTTCACTCATTTTAGTCTCTCTTTCCAAAAGGAATCGGTTTGAGCATACTCTAGAATGAAACCCGCTAATTGTTCAGTGAAAAAATTAAGCTTCCACAGCTTCAAACAGTGTCGACATGGCGTCTTCCACAAGATTTGCTGGAGCAGAGACTGCTTCCATACGACCTTCAGCTTGTGTGAGCGTGTCTTCTGCAAACACACGTGCTAAAGTGACCGCATTATCTTTGAAGCTATCATCTGCTTCAAGCGATGATATAGCAGCTTTAGTCAACAAGCTTCCGCCTATAACATCGCCTGCTAAACGCAGATATGCTGTTGCACCAGCCAAAGCTGTTGATTTATCGTTGGCGGCCATGTTTGTAAGCATCCAATCTGTCGCTTCCTCCAGTGCGCCAACGGCGGTGTATAAACGGTTTGCAATAATGGCGAGATGACCATTCCCTGTTGATGAAGCATTGGAAACTGTTTCCCGGATTTCCGCTATCATGGCTATCATACCTTCACCTTTATCGGCAGACAGTTTACGTCCAACGAGGTCTAGTGCCTGAATTCCATTAGTTCCTTCATAAATCGGGTAAATGCGGGCATCCAACATGATTTGGGCAGATTCAGCTTCATTCATAAAACCCATTCCACCAAAGACCTGCACAGATTGATGTGCCATTTCACATCCACGATCGGTTGACCAAGCCTTGGCTAGCGGTACTAGCAAATCTTCGCGTTGCTTGAATTTTGCTTTTGCAACGTCATCCTGAGAATGTTCGGCAAGGTCAGATGCTCCTGCGCAAGCATATACAAGGGCGCGTGCAGCTTGAGCGTTTGCCGCCATGGTCACGAGTGTGCGCTGGATGTCAGGGTGGTGGATGATTGCTGCATCTCCGTTTACACCCTGCGCTTTTCCTTGTTTACGATCACGTGCATACGCATCGGCTGATTGCATAGCTGCTTCACAAGCCGCGACACCTTGCAGGCCAACTTGAAGGCGAGCTGCATTCATCATGATGAACATTGCCGCAAGGCCTTTGTTTTCATCACCAATCAGCCAACCTTTTGCGCCATCATATTCCATGACACAGGTGGGTGAAGCGTGGATACCGATTTTCTCTTCTAGGCCTATACACTGATATGAATTTCGATCGCCTAAGGAGCCGTCTTCATTGACGAAGAACTTGGGCACAAGAAACAGTGAAACACCCCGAGAGCCAGCGGGGGCATCTGGTGTACGTGCGAGCACAAGCTGAATAATGTTATCGGCGACATCATGCTCACCCCAAGTGATAAAGATTTTTTGCCCAGTGATAGCAAAAGATCCGTCGCCGTTCGGGATAGCTTTAGATTTCAGCGCACCGACATCTGAACCAGCACTTGGTTCAGTCAAGTTCATCGCACCTGTCCATTCACCTGAAATAAGTTTTTCAAGATAAGTAGATTTTTGTTCGTCTGTCCCTTTGATGAGAAGTGCCTCAATCGCACCAAATGTCAGCATCGGGTTTAGGCTGAATGATGGATTTGCACTTTGCATCATTTCCATAACGGCGATTGCGAGTGATTTAGGAAGAGCTTGCCCGCCAAATTCTTCAGGGAAAGGCAGCCCGATCCAGCCGCCTTCTGAGAAAGTCTTGTATGCGTCTGCAAATCCGGGTGCGGACGTAACTTCACCGTCTTTCAGTGTTGAACCTTTTTGGTGTCCAATGGGATTTAGCGGAGAAAGAACGCCAGATGCGATTTTATTTGCTTCTTCTAAAACGGGTGCAATGAGCTCACTGTCATAGTTTTCAAAAGCACCAGTTTCTCCAGCAGCATCAATATCTGCAATATATTTCAGGGCGTTTTCAATTGCTGCTAATGGCGCAGAATACGGCATTTAATTCTCCATGTTGAACAAGTAGATTGGGCTAGCTTGCTCAATAAAAATATCTCTGTTGCCGACATTCTAACTCAAAAAACATGCATCCATCAATCAAAAGATATATCTTTTAATGTTCGGGTATGAGTGATGGAGCAATTGCACCCTCGTGTTCAAGAAGCCAGCGTTTTTTATCTACCCCACCTGCATATCCGGTTAACTTCCCGTTTGAACCGATAACGCGGTGACACGGAACGACTATACCGATGGGATTGGCACCATTAGCTAAGCCAACAGCACGCACAGCTTTAGGGTTTCCAATCTGTTTGGCAAGATCACCATAGGTAAGGGTTTTTCCGTGTGGAATCGTACGTAATGCTGCCCAGACTTCTTTTTGAAAAGCAGTGCCACCTGTTTCAGTTTCGATTGTATCGATTGCTTGAATATCTCCAGCAAAATAGGCTTTTAGAGCCTGAGCGGGGCGGGAAGAAAGTTTTGCTTCTCTTTGGCAGAGTTCAAATCCGTTTGATCCATAATGATGTACAAATAACTTTGAACGTCGCTCTTCAAAGTCTTGCCATTCCACAGCCCTCAGTTTTTCATTGTCATCAGTGATGATGATAAGGTCTCCAAACGGACCATCTATGATTTCTTTATAGAGCATTAGCATTTTTGAATTCCTTGCATGTTCTCGCCACTCTATCTTGAATCTTGAAAATGACACTCGCGGTTTTCGGACTTTGTTGAAGTTCATAAACAGCCGAAAACCGCTAGCTTAGTTTGATGAAATCATGCAATTTGAAGAAATGGAACTAGATCACGAAGCATGTTGCCGCGCCGTTTCTACACGCGATTCTCGATTTGATGGCCGAATTTTCACGGGCGTCAAAACGACAGGTATATACTGTCGTCCGATTTGCCCCGCACGAATGCCCATGCCTAAAAATATGGAATTTTTTCCGAGTGCGGCGGCGGCTCAAGACGCAGGATATCGCCCATGCTTGAGGTGTCGACCTGAAACAGCTCCAGATCTAGGCGCATGGAATGGTACCTCTAATACTGTTTCCAGAGCGTTGAGCATGATTGAGCTCGGGGCGCTGGATGAAGGTAGCGTTGAAGGTCTTGCGGAGAGATTGGGTGTGGGTGACCGACATTTACGTCGATTGTTTAAACAACATTTGGGAGCTTCTCCTATCTCTGTTGCCCAAACACGGCGAGTTTTGCTCGCTAAGAAGCTCATCAGAGATACACATTTATCTTTAGCGCAAGTTGCTATGGCTGCGGGGTTTGGCAGTATAAGAAGGTTTAATGAAACTTTCTCTGCACTTTACCAACGTTCGCCTAGCGAAATGCGGAGAAACGAAAAGGCGGATGCAAAACAAGATGCAGCTGCTGGAGAGGTTGTTGTTCAACTTAACTATAAGCCGCCCTTGGATTGGCAGACATTGCTTGACTACTTTCAAGCGCGAGCGATTGACGGGATGGAGATTGTCAAAGATGGCAAATATGCTCGAACGATTTCAATCGGGGATAATGTCGGGTTTGTCGTAATTTCTCATTTCAAGGGCAAGAAGGGTGGTATAATTGAGGCGCGAATAAATTATCCTGTTTTGTCAGACCTTCCTTTGATAATTGCGAAACTTAGGCGCTTATTGGATTTGTCCATTGATCCAGAAAGAGTCAAAGCGCATCTGTCCGAAGACCCATTGTTATCGCCCCTATTTGAAAAGAAACCGGGTTTAAGAGCTCCCGGTTCGCTGGATGGTTTTGAACTGGCTATACGCGCGATTCTCGGCCAACAAATAACCATTGAGGCAGCACGTAAACTTGGTTCGGGGTTGGTGCAAGAATTTGGTAAAAAGCTTCCTTCCAACCCAGCCTATCCAGAATTAACGCATGTTTTTCCTTCGGCCAGCGTTTTAAGCAAAGCAGATCTATCTCATCTGAAAATGCCAAGAGCACGGTCAAGTTCGCTGGTTTCCATGGCGCAAGCCGTGGTGGATGATCCAAACCTGTTTTCTATTCGATCTAGTCTGCAAGAAACAATCAAGGCACTCACTGCGCTTAAGGGGATTGGTGATTGGACTGCGCAATATATCGCTATTCGTGTGATGCAGGAGTCAGACGCTTTTCCAGCCGCTGATGCGGCGCTTCTCAATGCGTATGAAAAGCTTTCGGGTACACGGTTGAAACCGAAAGAATTAGAGAAAGTTGCGGAACGCTGGAGACCGTGGCGAGCCTACGCGACCTTTTATCTATGGGCCAGCTTGGCTGACCCATAGTTTAAGCTGAGATTACCTGTCGAGGTATTCGTCTTGCGATAAAGAGCCGTCATTGTTTTTATCAAGTTTATGAAAATCTTCTTTCGTAAGCTTCTCTCGTTTGATTATTTTTTTTCGAACAATTGCGTCATCGTCAAAGTGTTCTTCGTTCAATGTTGTGGCGAGAATAGCTTCAATCTCGGCGTGACAATCTCCCAATTCCGCAAGCTCAGGCAGGACAGTGGCTTTGTTTTCCTTGGCAATAAACTTCTGGACCTTGATATCCTTTTGATCAAGTTCTAAGCCCACTTGGTCTAAGGCTGTTTCGATTTCGAGATCAAAGCTTTTTTCGAACTCTTCGAAAGTAACTTTTCCGTCTTTGTTTTTGTCATGCATTTGAAATGCAGGTAGTTCTTGCTTGCTTTTTTTGACGACTACGTTGTGGCAATCTGGTTCAGCGTTTTCGTCTGATTTGTGCTCTACATCTACTTTGACTTCAGAAACAAAAACGACATTGTCGCCTTGGAATTCTTCTTTGGTGAGGACGCCATCTTTATTCTTGTCTAAATCTTCGAAGAAGCGTTTAAAATCTGGTGATGCTATAGCCGTTTGTGACGCCATAAGCGGAATTGAGCCAATTGCTGCAACAGATAGGATGCAGGCAATTGCTGTGCGAGATACTGTTTTTGATGAGAATTTCATTTGAACACCTTTTTGTTTTGCGGGTGCCAGAGACAATTCCTTTTCTATCGAGTTGCGTAAGACGTCACTAACCGATTGCTGTTTGTCTTCACAGTGTTTGGACAGACGTAGTTTTAAGTCTGGTGAAACTCTGATTTCAACTTTCTCAGTTTTTTTGTTCGACATCACAAAGCTCGTGCATTGATTGGATTATTCTGGCCTTAAAATCACAGCCGACCAGAATTCTTCTCGCAACTCATTTCATGCCATGACATTGGCAGTTTCGTGACGGGACACAAGAAAATTCGTGTCATGACAAGGGTGAATACTGTCAGGACGTGCTCTTTTTCATCAATTCCTGAAGCGCGACGGCGTGATGGCGTAGACTGACGAGGAATTCACCGACCTCAACTCTAAAATCTGACGTTTCCAGTTTTAGTAGGCTGCGCTGTGTCCACCCGTTTTCTGGGCATAGCTTGGCTATGTATTTATTGTATTTTTCAGTTTCCAAAGCTGTAAGCGGCAAGCGGTTGGCTGTTTTAAGGAGAAGGAGAAGCTCATGCACGATCAGCATACCGCGAAAAGCATCCATCATTTCCGGCAAAAGAGTGGGGTCATCTATCCATGATTTTCCATCAAAGACTTCGTGTATTAGGCGCTGGCCAGCACCATTGCAGTCATAGCTCGCGCAGCCGCCAAAACCATCTGCGCGTAGCGTGTCGTGGATTTTACATTTCCCGCAATTCTTGCCTTCCGTTTCCAAGTTAGGACAAGCTTTTCCAGTTTCTTTGTCGATTGCAAATTCATCCGACTTATCAAATGAAAACGCCACACAGCATAGCGCCGCACATTTGGAACAATCAGCTTTGAGTTCTGGAATTGAGTGCATGGAAAATTCTTGTGTTTGGGTTGATGTATTCTTCAATCAAAAACAAGAAGTTTCCGCAATCCTCAAGCAGTGTTTTAATTTGTCAGGCCGACAGCTTGACGACCTTCTTCGGTTTTGATCGAAAAATCAGTTCCCGCGTGTTTTTTACCTTCTATTCCGCTTAGATATGAAACTGCCTTTGCTGGCCATTCAGGAGATATGTGTCCGTCCCAGTCAAGTTTGCTAACCGGATTGATGCCAGACTGCTTAATCTTCGCCATCATATCGGTGGCAACTGTTCCTGGGCTGAGCCCAATGACATTTATGCCTTTAGGGCCAAGTTCAACATTTGCGCATTCGGTAAGTTTTTTTACTGCTGCCTTGGACGAACAATAATGGCTCCAGCCTTCCAATGCAGAATTGGCGGCCCCTGAACTCATATTGATAATTGTGCCATGACCCTGTTTTAGCATGATGGGTATGACTGCTCTCATGCCGAAGTAAACACCGTTCACATTGATATCCATCGCCTTTGCCCAATCATCAGGATTAGAGCTTTCCAGCCTTGAAATTGGGTCAATTGTGCCGGCATTGTTGACGAGAATGTCTATCTGGCCATGGATTTCCAAGGTGGATCTGACAAGGTGTTCTACTTCTGAATAGTTCGAAACATCAGCCGTAATTGATGCTGCGATGAGGCCTTCATTCTTTAATCGATCTGTTTCTTCTTCCAATTTTTCGGTAGAGCGCGCTGAGAGAACAACTCTCACCCCATTTTTGGCGAGTTCTCTTGCTGTTGCTAAGCCGATGCCTTTGCTCGCGCCTGTGATGATTGCGGTTTTTCCAGTTAAATAGTGCATTTGAAAACTCCTTATGGAGTCAAATATAATAAATGCGATTTACGCAATAAACATAGATTTTTGAAACTTACTATTGCATAATATGCAATTATGAATACAGAAAATATCAAACTATTCTTGTCTGTAGTGGAACTGGGAAGTTTTGCTAATGCCGCCAAGCAATTCAATATTGCTACTTCTTCGGTTTCGAGAGCAATCAATGCCTTAGAGCATGAAATCGGTGTACAACTGTTTCATCGTACGACTCGTAAAATCGCGCTGACGCAGGCGGGAGACAAATTTCATAAAAATATACTACCGGTTCAAGAAGCGATGGACCTTACAATTGCGGAGCTTGTTGAAGATGCAAACCTAATTACAGGTACGCTACGTATCGCTGCGTCCGTATCCTTTGGACAAGCAGTTTTACCAAAAATTGTAAGCGCATTCACGGCAGTTCACTCGGATCTTGTTATCGATCTTCAATTGTCTGATCGGCGTGTTGATTTGATTGAAGAGGGGATTGATGTCGCTATCCGACATGGAAAGCTTGAGGATAGCTCACTGATAGCGCGGAAGTTAAGAAATGTGCGTTATCACCTTGTAGCTGCGCCTGAGTACCTCGAAAGAGCAGGAATTCCGAAATCGATATCAGATTTGAAGGCCATGGATTTGATGAGTTTTTCATATTCAAGTTTTGCCAGAAAATGGCGTTTTCGGCAGGGAAATGAGATGCAGGAAATGTCCATCATGCCGAAGTTCCTGACCAGCAATGCAATGATGCTGAAGCAATGCGCATTGAATGCAATGGGGATTGCACTACTTGCTGATTGGACTCTCGAGACGGAGTTGGAAAAAGGAAACCTTGTTGAAGTTTTGCCCGATTGGGAAGTTGCTGGAGAAGACTTCGAAACAGCGATTTGGATTGTTTATCCCTCGGCGCAATTTGTTCCCAGCAGAACAAGAGCTTTTGTAGATTTTATGGTGACGTGACGGCCTTAAAATCGTTATAAATAGATATTCAAAATTTATGAAAATGAGTGTGCAAAATCCAAGTAAAGCTGAGCGTTTTATCCAGAGACTATAACCATTTTTCTGACTTCAATAACTTTATTCTCGATCGTCCAATCGGGATTTTTTTGTCTTGTTTTGTCCATATCACTCGATCGCGGCCTTGCGTTTCAATTTTCTCTACTTCGGAACGAGCTACCCACCATGAGCGATGGACTTGGAGACCTATAGAAGACAAATGTTTGGCCGCATCCATAATGCGTCCCCGCACGAAGCGTGTTTCGCCAGAACTCAACCCAATTTCTAAATAGTGATCACTGGCATGTACCCAAGCAACATTGTTGCTCGACCAGTTAAATGAAGCCTCGTCCAAAATTTGTCGGTCCGCAGCTTTAGGTTTTGTAGAGTGGAACAACTCTATCAATAAGATGACAAAGGTTAGCGGCAAGATAATTGGCAACAGAAAGAATATCAATGAAACGATAGGGTCAGGCTCATGTGGGATAAAGCCGACATATTTCAGAAATTCCACTTCCAATGCCACAACTACGGTCATCATAACGGAAATTATCGCCATTCTTAGGGGTCTGGGAATAGCCTTAAGAACGCGGAATGATACGACAGTTTGCAAGATGAGAAGTGCACCTAGAGTTGTCCAAATTGCAAAGCGATGAAGAAATTCAACTTTATCCGTGTCATATGCGCCGGCCGCAGAGAATAGCAAAGCAAAGATCAACACTCCTCCTATATAGCAGGTTTTTAGACTGAGGCCTTGGAGAGTTGAGACCATTCGTTCTGAGCTGTCATCTTCTGGACTGTTCGCGACTTTTTCCGACACTCTGCGATACTCCGGCTTCTTTCCGAGAATGTCTCGAATATAGGTAATTTCATCAATAACCGATGGTGTTAGCACCTCGAAACCTAAATGAGGAAATTATCATGTTCAAGATTAGTGCGATTATTATGTTTGTCGCTATTTCAGGTTTTGCTTCCAGCGCTTTGGCGCAAGAAAGATGGGAAATTCCCGAATATAAAATTTATGGTGCGCCTTCCAAGGAAGCTGACGCCATAGCGATTGATACTTTGTTGGAGACGTTTAGAAAGGCATGGGAAGCTGAGGATGCAGCAACCGTGGCAGGACTACATTCTGATAATGTAGAGTGGATTAATGCGTATGCTCGGATGTTTCAGTCATCAGATGCTCTAGAGCAATTTCTGGAAAAGCGTTTGTTCCCCGCGTTTCGAGCTTCTGCTTCGGAAAGTGAATCGCGCAATATGAAGTCTATCTCTAGACGCTATTTGGGAGAAGATGCTGTAATTCTTCATCTCTACACAGATGGCTCGCGCGGAAAATCTATAAATGAAGGCCAAGTTTTACGTCGTACACATTTCCATTTCGTCCTTGAAAAGAACTGCGATAATTGGACAATAGCACACGTAGCCATAATGGATGCACGTCTTTAGTTTCTGAACAGTCATCCTTTGGCCGTTTGAGAATAGAAAAGCCGCTCGATCGCTCGAGCGGCTTTAGCTTTTTCAATCGGAATTGATCTTACCCCTTAGGCGTCGGGCCAATCATTTTCGCTGGAACAACGATGGCATCGAAGTCTTCTTCAGAAATACCAAGCGCAAGAGCTTCAACTTTCAATGTTGTGTTGTTCTTGTGAGCGTTTTTCGCAACTTTAGCTGCTAGATCGTAGCCGTATTTCTCTTTTAGAGGTGTCACAAGCATCAATGAGTTTTCAAGACCGCGCTGGATGTTGTCCAGACGTGGCTCAATGCCGACCACACAATTATCAGTGAAGGAAACAGAGGCGTCCGCCAGCAATTTCACAGATTGAAGGAAGTTGTAGCTCATCATCGGGTTGAACACGTTCAACTCGAAATGGCCTTGTGAACCAGCGAATGAAAGTGCGGCGTTGTTACCGTGAATGTGTGCGCAAACCTGTGTCATCGCTTCACACTGCGTTGGGTTAACTTTACCCGGCATAATGGATGAGCCTGGTTCGTTTTCAGGTAGAGCCAATTCACCAAGACCTGAGCGTGGTCCAGACCCTAGGAAACGAATGTCGTTTGCGATCTTAAAGCAAGACATGGCCGCTGTTGTGATTGCGCCATGAGCAAACACCATCGCGTCGTGTGCGGACAATGCTTCAAATTTGTTTGGCGCAGTCACGAATGGAAGGCTTGTGATCGCGGCGATTTTCTCTGCCACTAATTCAGCAAACCCTTCTGGAGAAGCCAAACCTGTTCCAACTGCAGTACCACCTTGGGCTAGCTCTAGAAGGCCGGGTAGAGATTGCTCAATGCGGGCAATGCCTAGCTCGATCATTTTAGCGTAGCCAGAAAATTCCTGACCAAGTGTCACCGGTGTTGCATCTTGTGTGTGCGTACGCCCGATTTTGATAATATCAGTCCAAGCTTTTGCTTTTTTATCGAGTGCTTCGTGTAGTTTGCGAAGGGCTGGCAGAAGTGTTTCGGATACTTCAACGGCACATGCAATGTGCATGGCTGTAGGGAACACATCGTTTGAGCTTTGCGACATGTTACAGTGGTCGTTTGGGTGGACCGGTGATTTTGAACCTATCTCACCGCCCAGAATTTCGATCGCGCGGTTTGCTATAACCTCGTTCGAGTTCATGTTGGATTGCGTACCAGACCCTGTTTGCCACACAACAAGTGGGAAGTGGTCGTCTAGTTTGCCTTCAATCACTTCAGTTGCAGCTTGCACAATCACCTTGCCAAGCTCTGGATCCATTTTGCCAAGCGCCATATTGGCTTCACAACATCCGCGTTTCACAACACCAAGTGCACGCACGATAGGAAGAGGTTGTTTTTCCCAACCAATTTTAAAGTTGCCCAATGAACGTTGAGCTTGAGCACCCCAATAGCCATCTGCTGGAACCTCAACCGGGCCCATAGTGTCAGTTTCGGTACGTGTTTTGATCTCGCTCATTGATGTGTCCTCATAATTTCTTATTTGCGCACGGGGAGTGCGGGGCTGTTATTTGCGATATGGATTAAGGCAATGAGAGTTAAGGATCAACTAGCGCGCGCTTTTTGGTAGCCCTAACTTGAGATACAAATCAGAAAAAAATGACTTATCAGAGAATTATTCGAATAAAAGTTCGAATGGGTACGAAACGTCTTTTCGCATCGCAGGTTTTCCATTGTAAGTGATCGGGATGTATTTTACGGTCGACATGGCTTGAATTGCTGCAGTTTCATATTTTGGAACATCACATTTTGCACGAATATTGAATGGTTCTCCTCCTTCATTGACAAAAAGAAAAGTCATGCAATTAGAAGGTTTTCCCACTTTCTGCATAATTTTTATTAAAGACGATGTATCTGGGGGAGACATTGGTTGCGCATCGGGATCGGATATTAAGTGTACTTGGGTTCCGTCTTTTTTCCTAACAATTATTTTGCCTGAATGTGGAGGAACTGGGGTGGTGTCAGATGTTTTCTCTTTAGGTGGAGGGTACACTCCTACAATGGTCATTTTAGGAAGGAGGGCTCTTCTTCTTGAGCACTCGCATTTCCAGCTAACACTACAACACTAGCAATAATGATCGAAATAAACTTTGACATATGAAACTTCTTTCAGCCCACTTTCATCCCTAGGTAGAGTTTCATTTTTTCATTGTTGTGTAAAGTGATGGTGAAATATTCATGTTCTACATAGAGATGGGCTATGCCAAAGCCAGTTTATAAACAGCGTCTGAAAGCATGGAAAACGCATGGGTTCTTGAAGGCTGAAACACCGTTTTCGAATAAAGAACGTGAGAAGCTTCAGAGCTTTTCAATTGTTGAGTTAGCTGCAGCCACAAGAAATAGTGATCACTCAGAAGAAGGCCGTAAGGCTGCGGCCGACCGTTTGCAACTGATGGGCGGGAAACTATCGGATGCGGATATTGTCGTTCCTGGCTTTGTTAGATTTAAAAATCTAGAAAAACTCAGAAAGAAGTTTTTTGGTGCCTCCAGAACAATTCGCGTATGGGCCGGTTGGCTATCCTTTTTGTGGTTTGCCTGTGCATTTGCGGCGATAGGGTATTCTTCTGAACTCGAGACCAATGCTTTGATCGAAGCAAAAGATGCAGGCATTATTTCATCAGAAGACTTTCTAAATTCAGATCGTGAATTGACTGATGAAGAATTTGAAAAAGCATACGCTACAGGCTCAATGCGGATAGATGCCTTCCAAAGTCAGAACGCATTGAGAGACTGGCTGCTGGTTAAAGCAGAGGTGACGCCAACCGGAAAGAAAATGAAATTGTATGAAGAAGTGGGATATGTATTTATCGCGCTTTTGATGGTGTCGGTTTTATTGTGGTTTTTGTTTGCTGTGTTTCGTGGGCAGCCCGCGAGAATACTGCTGTTGAGAAAATTCAATGATAAGAAAGTTTCAAAGTCCCTGCGTCATGTGATTACAAGCCACATTGCACCTTTTGGTCATACTACAACTTTGTCTGACAAGTTTTTCAAAAAATCAGCTTGGTCTTGGTTTTGGGATCTTGTTCCAAAGCATTGGGCTCTTATTCCTGTTGTGCCTGTTTGGATGCTTGTGCGTATAGTCATGCGCCAATTTAATCGTGCAAAATGGGGGCCGGTTTGGGTTGGTTCAGCACGTAATTTTAGACATTTAGCTAAACGAATGAGAGATCGTATACCCCTCAATTTCATCGTGTCTTGTTCTTCCAGTAAAGAAGCTTTTATGGTGCGCACGCATGATGATTGGTGGCAGGAAGTCATCAAAATGATCATGAACTCATCTGATGTTATCGTGGTCGATTTATCTAATGTCACTGCAGGTACTGAATGGGAATTGGAGAGGTTAGATCACACTAATATGTGGGAGCGTGCGATCTTTATTGCGCATGAAGAAACAGTCTCTCAGGCGCTCTCATCTATCTCGTCTTATTCTTGGAGTGAGAAGGTTAGATTATACAGCTATGACAGTGTCGGGGATTTGGAAAAGGAAGAGAAAAGGCAGTTTCGTGAAGACATGCTTTTGAAAATTGGCCAGACATCGCAGACCTATGGTTGACCTTTCCCGAAGCAGTGGGGTCTGGGGGATATGCACCGCTTCAGGATAAGCCACTCTACTAACTCTGGGAGGAGATTAGAAATTAGAGATCCGCACCGCCCCAAAGAACGGCATATTCTTCACAATGCACCAGCACGCTTTTGTAATCAGCTAGATTGATGTCTGCTGGTACCATGTATTCTTGACCGCCTTTAAAGCTAGTTAGTTCACCAATATTGATCGAACCGTTTACGGCTGTTTTTCCATTCACATCAGCTATTGTTTTTGGTGAAAGGAAGACTTTTAGGTCCGGACCTTTTTTAGCTTTAAAGTCTTCGCTGAATTTGATGTAAGTCGCGCCATCGCGTTCCACGATTGTGTAGCTACCTTTAATCGATTTCTTTTTCTTGATGAAAGTGTGCTCTGCGGCAGCAGGTTCAGCATAAGCAGCTGCAGGGGCGACTGTGTTGATAATGGCGACTGAAGAGAAAACCAGTGCTGTAGAAAGAAGTAATGAACGCATTTTTAAATCTCAATTCGTTTCGACCTTGAAGGTCCGTGGGGATGAATTGAATATGCGGTTAGAAGATCAATTTTTCAAATCAAGTACGATCACAGATGCGCGTGGTTAATTCACGCTTTTTGTGATCGGATGTGATCTCAATTAAGATCGGTCCGTGTTCGTGATAATTTCAGTTGTAACTGAGTTCGCAATAAAGCAATGATCATGTGCTTGATGATGCATGTGTTCTATTTGATCTTTTGTCGGTGTCGGTCCTTCGTAGGAAACGACAGGGTTCAACGTCACTTTAGTAACAGCCATTTTGTTTTCGGCATTTTTCGTCAATTCGCCCGTCGCTTCATCTTCATAGCTATTGACGACAAAGCCTGCATCGCGTGCCATGTGTAAATAGAACAACATGTGGCAACTCGATAAAGAGGCGATGAATGCTTCTTCCGGATCTACATTTTCTTCGACAGAATAGGGAATAGGTACAATATGAGGAGAAGAGGATGCGGGCACTTTCAAGCCACCGTCAAACTCCCATTCGTGACCTCGAGAGTGTTTGTTGGCTTTGAAGTCATCATTGTTCCGTGACCAGCGAATAATTGCAGAATGTTGAGCCATGTATCCCTATCCATAAAAAACGGGTGCTGACGAAATATCAGCACCCGCTTGAAAATTCTCGCGAATTTCGGACCTACTATTTGTTGTAGATGCCTTCTTTTTTGAAGTGCTTAGCAAGAAGATAATAAACGACTGCGCGGAATTTGTTGCGCTCAGATTTACCGTATTGCTCGATTACTGCATCAATTGCTGTGTCTAATTCTGGGCCGTCTTTTAGGCCAAGCTTCTTGATAAGGAAGTTGTTTTTCACAGTAGCGATTTCATTAGGGTCTGTCGCAGAAACCGTTGAAGAGTCCTTGTTGTAGATTGATGGTCCACAACCGATTGTCACTTTAGTTAGGAAATCCATATCCGGAGTTACGCCACACTTGTCTTTTAGGTCAGCTGCGTACTTTTGGATTAGCTCATCACGTTTGCTCATTTTATACCCCTTTAGAGTGGAATCGGTTTGTGATTAACCAAGACTTTCGATGAATTTGCGTAAATTGGCAACTCTCTACCTCAGTCTCAATGTCAATCAGAGATAGTTAAACCGGCTGAACAGGAGATTAATAGAAACGACGTGCTTTGACTTTAATGGGCTGCGGCTGTGGCGCAGGCGCAAAAAGGCGTGTGATTAGCGCTTCGATGTCAGGCATTTTCGGGCCGCGACCGGGTTTGTCATTGTCATCGTCATCTTTGCTAAAGCGTGACCATATCGCGATACCCATTTGAATAGACGCGAACGTTAGTCCTAGAAAGAAAGTTAGAATAAAAAGGGCAATCCATTTGTCGTCTGATGCAAAGATTAAGTCGCGTAAATTTGCGATATTGAAAATTAAAAGAGCGCTCACAAAGAATATGCTGAACAAGAATCCTGATAAAGCTTTACCAGCCAACCATCGTATATTTTTGGCTGTATTATCTTTTTCAGATTGTGCCGCATTCAAGGGCTCGATTGGGTGTTTTGCATCGACCATAAATTAAATATAGGAGCGTTTCCTGAATTGCCAAGCTAGAATAATGATAGTGTGGAATTCTAAATACAATCGTAACAATTCAGATCAACGAATAATTGAATGAAATGGAGATGCGTAAATCTTCACCCATATTGGCGGTAACCTCATGGCGTAGCCAGCTTTCCCACATCATGACAGTGCCGGGTTCTGGTTTTTCGTATACAAATCGTTGTGCTGAGCGCGGGGCGTCCTTGTTCGGGCCGGGAGCATTCATCATCATAGCTAGGCGCGGGTCCTCCAGTTTAAGCGCGCCAGCTCCCTCAGGAGTTTTGACATAATATGTACCAGAAATGACTGAATGAGGGTGGATGTGCCCAGAATGGGCCGCTAGAGGGTTTAGGATGTTGATCCAATAACTATCCATTTCCCATTTTGCGCAGCCAATATCCATGTAGGATGCAGTTGAAAAGTCATTGGCTTTGGCATCCAGCATTTCTTTTAAATCTGAAAATGCATTCGCGCGATCCGCTAAATCATTGAGTGAAGCGTAAGATGTGTATCCATCATAGCCATTCTCGTCGCACCACTTTTGGCCAGCTTCATCATCTTCGGCAACTTGTAGGCAGGCTTGTTCAAGATCTGTATTTAGTTCAGCCCAGCCACTTTCTTGAGTGAAACTGTCGCGCAATAATTGTGTAATAAATAGAGATTGAATAGACATGATGGATCTTCGATAGCTGAAACAAAAAAACGGCCTGATCTGGAGTATCAAGCCGTCATTGTTTTTAATTATAGCATTCGCCTATTTGCGGCGGAATGCGTCAAGTGACACCACTGTGCTTTCTGCTTCCTCTTTGCTTTTGCTTGTATCTTCTTCAGCGGCCGCTTCAGCAATGGCAGGAGTGTCATCTCCAAATTCAATTTGGTCGCCACCTTCAATGAGGGCTGTTGTACCCATTTCAAAGACAAGACCGTAATTCACGGAAGGATCGAAGAAACGAGTGATCGCAGAATAGGGAATAACAAGGTGTTGTGGAACGCCGCCGAACTTTAATACGATTTCAAATGAATCATTGTGAACTTCCAAATCCCAATATTGGTGTTGAATCACAATTGTCATTTCTTCTGGGAAACGGTCTTTAATAGCATCTGCCATACTGATGCCAGGAGCTGCTGTACGGAATGTAACATAGAAATGATGACCGCCGGGTAGAGCTTCGCTCTTTGCAGCAAACTTCAAAGCTTCGCGCATCACACCTTTTAATGCGGCTTCGGAAAGAGCTTTATAGCCGATCAGGTCTTCTGAGGTTCCAGACCCCATTCCATTTTTTGACATTAACATTCTCCAGCAGGACCAGATAGCAGGAAATAAGCAGGATTACGGCTACGTCAATCCCGTTCTTTTTGCGGGCGAACTGTCTTTTATGAGTTCGCTCTTATATCTGGTGAAATAAATTCACCCTCTGCGCGTATAGTAACACGAGCAGAGGGGAGCTTCTAGGGACAGTGCTAGATCAAAGAAGACAGGCGTCAACTAACAAACTTTTTTCATCCAAGTCTTTAAATTTGTTAGCTTATCCCATCCAAATGCTTCTTCAGTGGAACCAAATTCATTAAGGTGTTCTAGCTTTTGTCGTGCTTCTTCTAAAGTTGGTTGATGGCCTTTGGGAACCCACCACATGACGAAATGCGCCATTTCCATTTGTGGGAACCAATCCTCTTTTTTATCGTAGATTTTTTTGTGAACAGTATTCCAGACATAGTGTTCTAGGTCTTCGGGTGATTCCCACACTGACATGTTGACCAACATTTGCGGGTCATCACTCCACGGGATATTTGTGGCTGATCCAGATTTATCTTTAAGTCGCCACACAAAACCTTTGCTACGTTCAGCGACACCGTTAATTAAGTCAACGTTGTCTGTGAAACCCGCCATTCGTGGATCATCCATTTCATATAAAGCCCGCGCAATATTTAATTCAGCAAGATGCATAGCAATAAATCCCCAATTTGAAGTGCATGTAGAATTTGAGTTGCGAGCTTAGCGTGTAAGTTTAAAGGCGACGATATTATAACGTTTATCGCCGCCATTTATTGGAGCTAGCTATTCAAAGCTTGTTCTAGATCAGCGATCAGGCTTCAATGGTTTTGAATGAATTGCAGATTTTGTTCTGATATGATGCTGGGTTGGGGACCAAATATTATGCTGAAATCAGTTTTACAATTACTGTCCGTAGTCTTTGTATGGATAGGCAGCGCAAGTGCTCAAGATCAATTTTCGGAGAGTACTTTTCGAGAAAAAATTGAGATATGTGAAGGGAGAGGGATTCAAAGAATCGGTGACGTTTTCTGTTTTACCGGATCGATTCCATTAAAAGCCTCTTTCAATCAATGGCCGGATCTACTTTCGTCTAAAATTATCGTTATCAATTCTCCAGGAGGAGAAGTAGAAGCGGCCATGAAAATAGCGCGCCACCTTAGTCGGAATGACGTCCTGACGATAATACATGGATCGTGCAGCTCTAGTTGTGTAAATTATATATTGCCTGCCGCTTCAACGCTGTTTTTAGAAAAAAACACTAATATTTATGGACTTCATTGGCCGATATTGCCGGAAATGAGTTCAACTGAATTTAGAAATTTATGCGAACATTGGATGATAAAGTTCGGAGACAAAATTCAATATGAATTAGACGAGTGCATTGAAGGAAAATATCATCAAAAACGCATTCAAGAGGAATTTTTTGAAGAATTTCCCAATGCCGTTTTCTTGTGGGCAGAATTTTATGCATTGGCTGAAAAAAGTATTTTTCCGGCGCACACAAAACCCAAATGTCGATATCAAAATTGTTCCTATCACCTGCACGTTAATGAGCGGTATTTGAATATCGTAAATCCAAATGCCAAGTATTTTGATTTGTCGAGAACAAATCCTTATTCAAGGTGTCTTGCCAGTGGCGTTTTCTACAAAATGGTGGGACAGCATTGCTACCATCCCATCAATTGATAGCAGAAACTAGCTATTCAAAGCTTGCTCAAGATCGGCGATTAGATCATCTGAATCTTCAATGCCGATAGATACGCGGACAAGGTTTGGTGCTGCGCCAGCCGCTATTTTTTCTTCATCTGTCAATTGGCTGTGTGTTGTGGAGGCCGGGTGGATGATCAGTGATTTTGCATCACCCAGATTGGCGACGTGACTGAATAGTTCCAGATTTTCAATCAGCTTCACACATGCTTCGTGTCCGCCTTTCAGCTGAACAGTAAATAGACCACCAGCACCTTTAGGACAGATTTTCTCCACGCGGCTGTGATAGGGGGATGATGGAAGGCCAGCATATGTGACTGCTTCTACATGCTCATTACTTTCCAACCAACTCGCGACGATCTTAGCATTCTTAACGTGCTCTCGCATGCGCAGTGAGAGAGTTTCAATACCCATGAGCGTGTAGTGAGCCCCTTGTGGGTTCATGGTCATGCCAAGATCGCGAAGTCCGATTGCTATACCGTGGAATGTGAATGCCATAGGACCGAGCGCCTCAGCGAACACAAGACCATGGTAGGCTGGTTCTGGTTTCGAGAGGGATGGAAATTTGTCTGTTGCCATCCAGTCAAATTTTCCAGAATCGACAACGACACCACCGGTAACAGAGCCATTGCCTGTTAGGTATTTGGTTGTTGAGTGTACAACCAATGTCGCACCATGTTCTATCGGGTTACACAGATAAGGTGTAGCCGTTGTATTATCGACAATCAGGGGAATGCCTGCTTTGTCAGCCACGTTTGCAACAGCGTCTAAATCTGTGATGTATCCACCCGGATTGGCAATGCTCTCACAAAATATTGCACGTGTGTCGTCGTCAATGGCATCTGCAATGGCTTGCGTATCATCAAAATCCACAAATTTGGCAGACCAACCAAAACGCTTAATCGTTTGGGAGAATTGTGTCAGCGTTCCTCCGTAGAGACGTGTGGATGCAACAACATTTTTGCCAGGCCCCATCAGCGGAAATAGGGCCATGATTTGAGCAGCATGACCTGATGAGCAACATACTGCGCCCGCACCTCCTTCAAGGGCTGCAATGCGTTCTTGAAGTGCGCCAACTGTTGGGTTTGTCAGACGAGAATAAATGTAACCAACTTCTTGAAGTGAGAAGAGCTTTGCCGCGTGCTCTGGGCTATCAAATACGAAGGCTGTGGATTGATAAATTGGTGTATTACGTGCGCCTGTCGCGGGATCGGGATTAGCGCCAGCGTGTAATTGATTGGTTGTAAAACCTCGTTTTGATGTATCTGTCATATCAAAATGCCTATTGAAACTTAAATTTTAGGCAGACGTTATTCTGGGTGAATTGATATGTCCAACGAGATTTTGTGGGCAATGAGTGAGGTTTTCTAAACCGATAAATAGATGGTCAGCTATTTCTCATATAGTTCTAATGGCAAGCCGTCTGGGTCAGCGAAGAATGTAAATCTGTTTTCTGTGTACTCATCAACGCGAACATCCTCTACCTCAATATTATTTGATTTTAGGTGTTCCACGATTGGTTCAATTTTATCAACACTGAATGCTAAATGACGCAAGCCTTGTGCTTCCGGATAGCTTGGACGTTTTGGGGCATCAGGAAAGGAGAATAATTCTATCTGTCCACCATTTGGAAGTGCTAAATCCAGCTTCCAGCTATTGCGCGCTTCTCGATAGTTTTCATCTATGACTTTCAGGCCAAGCAGATCCACATAGAAATGCTTAGATTTTTCATAGTCTGAACAGATGATGGCTGCATGATGAATTGAAAGAAGCATATTGGGATGAATAGTCGAAGCGCTTTAAGGCAACCTAAATGATAGCTGTAAATAGTATAGGAATATAAAAAAGTTGGTCAAATGTAAGTTTTATGCCTGACCCCTTCCGATTTGAGGAAGGAATCAGGAAATTGATGATAGAGTTGTAAGCCTAATATATAAGCGTTCTAAACATTTGAACGATAAACATACTGAACCGCATCTTTAAAAGGACCGCGTCCTAAAAATTTGAGATGCTGATTCCTATTCGCTTCATTTATTGAAGCTTGAGGATGTCCTGAACTGCTTACCATAACTCGAAATGGGCGGCTTTTAGCAGGCATGGCAATGGCGTTTGCTATCGCGTTTGGTACATCCATTGGATCACCATTCAGATTGGGAATTTTACCACTTCCCATGTCGGCGGACATGTTACCATAGCCATCAAGATGGGCTTCATCAGATCTGTTTTTAAGAGCAGCTGTAAGTATTTCCCGAGTAGGCCAGAACTTTGTGGGATATCCTCCGGGTTGGATAACAGTCACATCAACATTAAACTGAGCCACTTCATATGCCAAAGTCTCTGACATAGCCTCGATAGCAAATTTGGTAGGGCAGTAATGTCCGATTCCTGGCCAAATCACGCGACCAGATTGCGATGATACATTGATAATGTGTCCAGATTTCCTTTTACGCATTTCTGGTAAAGCTTGGCGAAGCAGACGCTGATATCCAAAAACATTGGTATCATAGGCCAGTTTTGTGGCATCCATGTCTTGTGCTTCAAGTGGGCCGACGATTGCGATACCGGCATTGTTAATCAAAACATCCGGCACACCACCACAGAGTTGCACGGCTTCTTGAAAACCTTTTGCTGCACTTTCGTCTTTCGTGACGTCGATTTCGACAACATGAATGTCTAAGTTTTCTGAATTTGCTATTTGCAGCAAATCATCGGCTTCTGCGCGCGGAAGATTTCTCATAGAAGCAATTACTTTGGCACCAAGGCGCGCATAGTGCAGCGTGCCTAAATATCCAAAACCACTTGATGCCCCAGTAATAAGGATGGATTGGTTTTCTAAATTTTTAGCTTTGGGAAGTGCGGATGCTTGTCCACTGAGAGATAGAGCGATTGTGGTTGCTGCCCCGGCGAGCATCAAATTGCGGCGAGTTGTATCTGTCATTTTGATACCTTTGTTGGTTGTGAGAGTAAAAAATTGTTTTTGATGCAATGAGTTACGGTGTTTTCTGCCAAACACGGACATAGTCGATTTCAAAATCGACGACTCCGTCATCCTTCTCACTCTCGGGACTATTCAATTCCAAGTCCTCTTTGCTTTGTGGGATGCCATGCCAAGGGAAAATTTCATTATCTAGCCAAATATTGATTGGAACAGTTGCGACATACCCGTCGTAATCTTCCGCTACATCTCTGTTTTCTCTGGCCCATTTGGTTGCATCTTCAGCAGTTACCGATGAAAATAGCTTGCCATCGATATAGTATTTTATACCTGTTTCATCCCATTCCACGCCATAAACATGGAAGTCATCGGCACCGCGAAATCCCATTTGTTTACGCTCAGTATAAGCTGGTTTTCCACCTAGCTTGTCCCAATCCCGAATAGACCACCAAAGCTCACTATCAAGATGTTCTTTGCCTTCACCGCGGCCATCGCCATACATTTCAAAGAAATCAAACTCGAACTTTGGTCCCATAGACCATGCTGCACTCGTTACTTGCGCATCAGCGGCTTTGCTGCGCACTTCGATATAGCCATACTGGAATGATTTGCGTGAACGGAAGCAGGCAGTCGTGATATTTTCGTACGGAATTGCTGGTCCAAAATGAGGTTTTCTAATTTCTTTGCTAAATGGAAAATTAGGTTCCCAGCGTGTTTCCAACTTCAGTTTCCCATCTTCAAGGCGATAATTGCGTCCAGAGAATTGTGAAGGTGCTCGGCCTTTCCATACCCATGCATCGGGATTATCCGGGTGAACGTATTGAGGTTCACCATTTTTGAATTTCCCGACTATGAACCATCTGTCTTCATCTATTTCGGCAGCGTTAAATTCATCACTCACCTCAGTGTTGTATGACCAATCACCACTATTTTGAGGGTCGGATAGTGGGAAGTGAGGTGGAATTGATTGTGTTTGAGAGTTGCTAATTGAAGGGGAGGCCAATTTTTCTTCAGGCTTGGGTGGCTCTGTCGATGTCTGACAGGACGCAACTAAGATTGCTAATAGCACACCGCTAATTTGAGCAGGCATTCCTAAAGGTGTCATTGCATTTCTCCCATTCGCCACGTCTAGGGCTGTTTTTATTGCTTATCGTTAATACATCATATGTTTAGTTAGATATCAACAATAAGTCGATGGAAAATGCTGGCGTGACGCTAACTTCAAATAAAATCTAATTTTTCCGACGGATTTGACTCAATTCGCACGTTCAACCCTCAAGTAGAGTGGCTGAGGTGTGAACAAGTGACATTGGGAAAGTTATTTTTGGGGTCAGGTCAAGAATGCCTAGCGGATAGGCTGGCTAACCGAGACAATCATTTCAATTTCGTTCGATTGCTATTGGCTTCCATGGTGATGATTGATCATGCTGGTCTAGTTGTTTCAGGTATGGCTAGTTCAGAACCATTTCGTCCATTTGGTGTCAGCTTGGGATATATGGCTGTTGATGGCTTTTTTATATTATCGGGACTTTTGATTGCGCGTAGTCTAGCGACCAAGGGTGTTGGAGCGCAGTACTTCTTGGCGCGATTATTGCGCGTTTATCCTGCTCTTATTTTCTTGGCTGTAATTGCTGTATTCTTGATTGGACCTATTGTTGCGCAGGAAGCATATTGGAGAGGCTGGGCCACGATTTCTTATGGGATCGAAATAATCAAATTTGGAGATACCTCAGGTGGGCCAATTGGTTTCTATCCCGATAACCCTTTTCCAAATGAATTCAATTCTCCTTTATGGACGCTGAGATACGAGATGTTGTGCTATGTATTGGCACCGTTTGCATTCTGGCTCGGCATTATCTCTCATCGGTTTCGCTTTTTGATCTGTCTTGTGTTTCTGGGAGGGGTATCTGTCATATTTGACGCCCATGAAAAATCCATTTTTGGGAGCCATGTCTTAGCCAGTTGTGTCCGGTTGGGGTTTGCTTTTGGAATTGGGATAGGGCTCTGGCACATTCGAAATTTGGTTCGAGGTCAGTTTGGCTGGCTAGTATTAGGTCTTGGTGTATTCATGATAGCTGGCGTATTTGATGTCGGCCAAGATGTCGCGGATACTGTATTTATGGCCACATTTGTTATGTGGCTTGGGCTCGCTAAATGGCCAACCTTGAGTAAGCTGCCTTTGAAATCGGATATTTCTTATGGGGTTTATATTTATCACTATCCCATTATGCAGATTTTGATTGCGAATTTTCCTGATCTATCTTGGCCAAGATTATTGTTGTTTTCGACGATTTTGACATTACCTGCTGCGTGGGTGTCGTGGACATTCATTGAGAAAACTGCATTGCGGTATAAAAAGGGCTTTCGTGCTAATGGAAAGACTAAATCAGTTGCTTCCTAAATCGTGCTTTTTAGAAATATAGTCTGCCGATATTGTACGAAGTGATGGTGGGCCGCTGAATCCAAGCAGTGGCCGCCTACATCTCCACATAGTGGAGCTCTATCATACCAACATGTAAACCAGTTCCTGCTTGTGAACAAAGCTGAGACAGAGTTAGAATTATTCAGTTGAAGAATTTGGATCTGGTTTAGCTCCCATGACTTTGGAAACAACCCAAGCAGTTAGTCCAATACAAACCAGTAGTAATGTTCCAAATCCAATTAAAGCATATATTGCCAAGTGGTCGACATGAAGGTTGCCCATTTTCAGCTCCGATTATTCACAAAGGGTTTGCGTGAATTCCGCAATTTATCCATAATTAATATATGGTTTTTGAGCTGAGGCTAGCGCGGCGTGTGGTCACATTAATTATTGCTTGCGTATTTAAGAACTTCCAAAGGAAATTTGCCCTCAGCAATCTAAAAAGTGTGAGGATGTTTTACTTAAGAAGGAGAAGTGCAAATAGAGTAGTGGAAGCTTCTGTTGCCAGGTGCTTCCGAACCCCGCCTTAGGTGCTATAGGTCCCAAGGAGTTTAAGCGGTTTGCCCGCACAGCTTACGCTGCGAGTAGCTCACCTTCAGCAAAATTGTCGTTTGCAACTATTTGCTAGTTGGGCTTCTAACGGTGCCCAGTCGAACGAAGTCATAGTCTTTACACGTCCGTCGATCCTATTTCGGCCCCAAATCCATCCGCCAAACGATGCGGGAGTTACTGGTGGAGCCGCCGGGTACCGCCCCCGGGTCCGAGCCGCTTATTACACAAGGGTTTATCGTTATAGTCCGCAAGGGACATGTCTAATATAGGTGGGAATGATTAATAGGAAAAGCACTAAGTCTTAGAAAAATGGGGAAAGATGAGAATAATCGCAGAATATTTTCTGAATTTTTTGTCATGCGAGTTGTTTTCTACAAAAAAGACGAAGCGCATGATATTTAAAAGAATAGAATGCATACGATTGAGAATTATAAAATTGTATTCTTAATAATGAATCAGAAACTTCTAGTTTGATATGCGTTATTAACCATGTTGGTTTTTAAAATTTGTGATTCTATAGTATGGTCACTTTCGGTAAGGCGTTTTCAAGCTTGTTTTAGGTCAATTATAGTTGAAGGTATTGCTGTTATTCTTTGGCACTTAATTGATCGTAAGTATGGAAGGAACAAGTGTTAATCGTATTGCCTTTATGGAGGATCACGCATGAATAGATATTCCAAGGTTCAATGTGAAGAAACAGAAACACATGCTTTAGCACGTCGACTGGTTGAGCGCTCTGGACTGGATGAAAATGAAGCTAATCAAGCCGTTGACGATTATCTCCACGCTGAAGGGGGAAGTTTGTCGGATGCTGAATTGACGACTTCCAGCGGGAAAGTAGATTTAACTCATGCGCATTAGCGCATGATGTAGAGTTAAGTATCGTAACATCGGCGTGACAGTCGCTAAATGCTGGTTTCTTGCCTTCCAGTATATTTGGCGTTGTCACGCTTTTTTTATTGCAAAAAAGTTCAAACTGCGAATTCCTGATGGAAGTTATCTTCATTAGTCGAGAATCAAGAAATGCAGCTTGTAGATTGGTCTCCTCGAGAACGACCAGAAATCGCTGAATTGGATGGGCAATATGTTAGACTAGAGAGACTTAGTCTGACAAAACATGCACGTGATTTGTTCGAAACGTGCGCAACATCTTCAGAAATAGAAAGAGCTAAGTTTTTACGAGTTGAAAACGGGCACACCTTTGATGGGTTTTCAAATTGGATACAAACCTGTGAAAGCAATCAGCAAGATGAGTTTTATGCTGTTGTTGATAAGTCGACTGAAAAAGCTGTTGGTATGCAAGCATTCCTTCGCATTGATGAAGCTAATGGCAGTGTCGAAATAGGTTGGGTTCACTGGTCAGCTCATATGGCGAGAAGTCCCAAATCAACAGAAGCATTTTTCCTTATGGCGAGTTATGTGTTTGATCAATTGGGATATCGTCGGTTTGAGTGGAAGTGTGATTCCCTGAATTTGCCTTCGTGTAGGGCTGCAGAGCGATTTGGGATGCAGTTTGAAGGTGTGTTTCGTAATCATATGGTGAGATATGGTGCCAATCGCGATACAGCTTGGTTTTCTTTGATTGATAGAGAATGGCCGGCGACTAAAAGAGCATTTGCAGCTTGGTTTGATCCTGAAAATTTTGATAAGAATGGTCGTCAAAAGGTCAAACTGACTGAATTAATTAATCAAGAACGGGACAGAACATGAGCATTCAAACTAAGACAGTCGAATATACAGATGGGGATCAAACTTGTGTTGGTTTCCTCGCTTGGGATGATGCAGCTGGTCCCAAGCCATGTGTTCTTGTAGCTCCGGATTGGAGAGGGCGTACCTCATTTAGTGAGGACAAAGCTGTTGAGCTGGCAAAGCTTGGTTATGTTGGCTTTGCTATTGATGTGTATGGCGACGGTAAAGTGGGGGCAGATGCAGATGAAAATGCTGCATTGATGAACCCATTTGTTGAAGACCGCGCTAAGCTCAAACAGCGTTTAATAGCGACCGTTGAAGCTGCAAAGAGTTTTGATGAAGTTGATGCAGCGAAGATAGCGATAATCGGATTTTGCTTTGGTGGATTATGCGCCTTGGATCTAGCGCGTACGGGGCTAGATGTAAAAGCGGCAATTAGTTTCCATGGGTTGTTTATGCCAAATAGGCTTCCCGACAATAAGATCGAAGCAAAAGTGCTTGCTTTGCACGGATACGATGACCCCATGGCGAAACCTGAGACGATTATTGAGCTTGGAGATGAGTTGACGCGCGCCGAATGTGATTGGCAGCTATATGCTTATGGCTCAACGATGCATTCATTCATGAATCCGGATGCGAATGCACCGGAGGGGGGGACCCAATATAATGCTGTTACTGAAAAACGCGCTTGGATTTCAGCCACTCAATTGTTGGAACAAGCGCTGGGCTAAGTTTTATTGGCGTTCGGGACGAATACCCGTAAATGTCTTCTGGCAGAATGCTCGGATTTCTTCATTGTCCTTTTCTAGGTCACCTGTGAGTTCCCAGCATTTTGTTAGAAGAATTTCTTTTGTGCCACCATTTATACCGGCAATGAAAACGGGAACCTTGGCGGCATAGGCAATTCGTAAGTATCCAGGTTTGTAACTATCAACTTGAGAACGTGTGCCTTCAGGGGCAATACCAAGCCAAACATTGTCGTTTGAATTGTACCATTCGACCATTTGATCCGTCACGTTTTGTGATTTGCTGCGATCAATAGGGACGCCCCCAAGCCATTTGAAGAACCCGGCGAGTGGAAAAACAAAGGCTTCTTTTTTCATCATGTAGGACATGCGTAACCCAACCGATTGCATTGCAGCCATTGCGACAATGAAATCAAGATTGGAAGTGTGAGGAACGCCGATCACCAGAATTTTCTTTTTGTCCGGTAATTTCCCAGTGATTTTCCACCCTAGTGATTTTAGGACAACACTGCCAAGCCAACGGGTTGCACCATTTCCCATGCTTGGCGTGTTCGGGCTCATGACTGAATTAATACGTGGTGCCATTCAATTTGTATCCAATATCGTATTTGGTTTTCTTACACGAGTGTAATCAAAATAACCCAGCGTCAAGTTTGATAGTGGTTTTAGTCAATTTTGAACAATGTGTTGAAAAGGAAACTGAGGCACAATAATTCAGAGGAAATGTTGTAGTTTGTTTGACGAAGAATAAGCTGCAAATCCTCAAAAATGATTCTAATTATAGTTCATGCGATGACCGGACCCGAAAGAAGCTGACATGCACCAATATCTAGATTTGTGTCGAAAAGTCTTAAACGAAGGCGAGTGGGTCTATAATAAACGTACAGGAAAAAAATGCCTGACGCTCATCAATGCAGATTTTGAATATGATCTTTCCAAAGGTGAATTTCCTTTAGTCACAACACGAAAAGCTTTTTATAAATCCGCGATTGCAGAATTGCTCGGCTATTTGCGTGGATATGACAATGCGGCTGACTTTCGAGAACTTGGAACCAAAACATGGGACAGCAATGCCAATGAAACGCAGGCATGGCTTGCTAACCCGGTGCGTAAAGGCACAGACGATATGGGGCGTGTATATGGTGTGCAGGGGCGCTCCTGGGCAAAGCCGGATGGTGGGCATGTAGATCAGCTTAAGAAGGTTTTCACAAACCTGTCTAATGGAATTGATGATCGCGGCGAAATAGTCACTTTTTATAATCCGGGAGAATTTCACTTAGGTTGTTTGCGGCCCTGTATGCACACGCACAACTTTTCTTTGTTGGGAGATAAAATCTATCTGACGAGTTATCAGCGATCAGTTGATTTGCCTTTGGGGCTTGTTTTTAACATGCCTCAAGTGGCTGTGCTTGCTTATTTGGGGGCTATAATTTCAGGGAAGCAGCCTGCAAAGGCATTTCATAAAATGGTGAATATCCATATTTATGAAGATCAAATCGAAGGCATAAAAACGCAGTTAGAGCGTGATCCATTTCCTATGCCGACATTAAAAATCAACCCAGATATAAAATCTCTCGAAGACATAGAAACATGGGTAACTCCAAATGATTTCGAGGTTGTTGGGTATGAGCATCATCCCTCTATTTCTTTTCCTTTTTCAGCGTAACTTTTTGAGAAACAGGTTTTGAAAATTGAGATTACGAAGATTTCACTCTAAATGTCAGTTAGCCTTACTTTGCGGTAGTTTGTGTGAAAAGTGTTGGATTTGTTGAGATCGCAATCACCACTAGTTTTTTGTAATATTTCTTTGAAAACAGTAGGTTGCTGAACTTATGGCGATGGTTTTGTATGCGGTTTCTATAAATTAGAAACCATATAGATTAGAAAAAATGCCCCTTAACTAGAAAAGTTAATATGTGTTTAAGGGTTGATTTTTTTGCAAAAACAGGGCGGAAAGTATTTTTCGTGCGAAGGACTCAATGAGTATTGGGGGGTCCTAGAACGTTTGTTTGACCGAAGGGGGTCTATACCAATGAACATGAAATCAAAACTATTACTTGTTGCTGCGGCTTCTGTGCTTGGATTGTCAGCATGTCAAAAAGCTGAAGAAGCTGCTTCTGCTGCAGCTGATAAAGCTGGTGAGGCAGCATCTGCTGCTGCAGACGTAGCTGGTGACGCTGTAGACGCAACTAAAGAAGTTGCTGGCGATGTAGCTGCTGCTGCTGGTGATGCTGTTGAAGGTGCTACTGAAGCTGCTGGCGACATGGCTGATAAAGCCGCTGCTGCAACTGGTGACGCTGTAGAAGCGACTAAAGAAGCTGCTGGTAACGTAGTTGACGGTGCTAAAGATGTAGCTGGTGATGTTGCTGCGGCAACAGGTGAAGCTGCTGATAAAGCCGCTGAAATGGCAGGCGATGTTAAAGACGCTGCAGCTGACAAAGCTGGCGACCTTGTAGACGCTGCTAAAGAAAAAGTTGAAGAAGCTACAGACGGAGAATAACTCCATCTGAGGTTGATCCTTAAAATGAAAGGCGGTTCTTGCAAAAGAACCGCCTTTTTTTATTGCGTTGGATTTTGAGTTGGCTCTCTTGATCTGACAATGGCCGAAACAACAGCGGCACCGAACAGTTTTCCTACGATAGACATTAGCCAGTTGGGGAATGTCAGGAATTTGGCTCCAATCAGAAATACTGTTGTATCTATCGGTGCAGCGATCGCACTTGAAAGCATGATACGTGTCGAAAGTCGGTATTTGGTGAAGGTAAATAGCGCCCAGTCTACTAGCTCGGCGATAGCAAAGGCTGCTGCAGATGCCAGCGCGATTTCTGGACTAGCATAATAAAAAGACCAGCCAACACCGATCAACATAGCTATGAGGACTCTGTGCTTCATTTCTTGTTGTGTGAAGTCTCTTACAACTAGCACCAATCCGGTGACGATGGTAACCGGATTGAATCCAAATTCCGGTGCAAAGGGGAGTGTAATATTAGGGGCCCAGCCAAAGCTCCAGTTTACAAAAGGAATAAGAGCAACATAGATCATTGCCCAAAATCTTCCGCCTAAAAACCATAACAGAGATCCCGTCACCAAATATCCTGCTAAAATCATGGGTAAATGATCTATCGACCGGTACGCTATTGCTTCCATCAGGGCTTGGAGAAAGCTGAAATCTTCAGTTGCTGTTGATTTCATTTTTTTGCCCTTTGCACTCATTCTCAAATATAGCTACATCTCCCTTATCGAGCATTTTTAGAATGCTGTTAAGTCGGGAAATTCTGACAATTGAAGAAAGAGATTATTTTGTCATCTACACATAATAGCGAAGCAGCATCACGTCCAAAACTAGCAATGATAGTTGCAAGGGCAAGCAATGGCGTCATTGGCGTAGATGGTGATTTGCCGTGGCGATTGAAGGGGGATTTACAATTCTTCAAGTCTGTCACTTATGGCAAACCTGTTATTATGGGGCGGAAGACTTGGGAAAGTTTGCCGTTTAAGCCCCTGAAAGGGCGGGCCAATTTAGTGGTAACGCGCCAACATGAATTTGATGCGCCTAAAGCGCGTGTATATCCTAGCCTAGGTGTCGCTATTTCAGCGGGGCTTGTTGTCGCTGAACAAACCAATGTGGATGAAGTCATGATTATTGGTGGCGGTGCAATCTATCAGGCGGCCTTTGAGCAGGTAGATGTATTGTACGTTACAGACGTCGACGCCGCACCGGAAGGAGACACTTTCTTTCCCGTAGTTTCCGATGAAGAATGGGAGTGTGTCGAAGAAACACCTCATTCTGCTGATAGTGATAATGACCATGCATTTGTGATGAAGAAGCTGGTAAGGAAACGCAGCTAACAAAAAGGCGTTCACCTGTCTTTCATTGTGGCTGCATTAGCGTAGTGGTCAATTGGTGTTTTGCAGGATAAAAATGATCCGTATCTTTATAGTGTTCTTGGTCTTTGTTTGCAGCATTGTATCTGCGGCATCAGCTTTCGTTGTTGAGGGGCCGCGAACATCGACAGGGAATGCTATTGAAGATTTAAAGCGTGCTTCCCGTTGGTCTATGACAGATGGGTCTCTATTGGCGACAGGTCAAAGAGGGCTTGGGGGCGGACTAGAATATTCAGTAGACAAAAGCATTTGCGAGATTCATTTTGTTGATGGTGCGACATGTGCTGATGCAAGATCAGTTATTGCGGCAGCGTTAGAAAGATGGTCGTCTGGTCATCCCATTCTAAAATTTACTGACGTATCTGACCAAATTACACCCAGCTTTCCTTTGGCTGTGATTGGAGAAACAGACCAAGGTGCTGAAATAGATTTTTACGCTGCGACGGCATTGCAGTTTCCCAACTTCCGCAATGCTCAAATGAATGGCTATACAATATTTTATGACCGCCCAGTGGGGTATGTGACGCTGTCCAATGGTATGCGGTCGGATTGGGCAAAAGATCGGATAGAAAGCGCGGATATTCGGGTAAATAGAGAGCGTTGTTTTTATGTGGATGAAAACTTTGCGAAAACAAAACCCGGATGTGTACATTTTCCAACCTTGATTTTTCACGAGATCGGTCATGCTTTAGGGTTGGGGCATCCAGAAGAATATCCTTCTAAAAATATCGATAATGATGATGTCCCTTACAACGCCGTTAATGTGAATTGTCTGGCGGCTGTAGATAGCCTGAAGGTATCACGCAATGTAGCAGGTAGCGCTGTGATGGTGCGCCGAAATGTGCATTCGCCGGGCCTGTGGAAGCGAGGCCTATCTCATGATGATGTCGCTGGTAGGGATGCGTTATATCCTCATTGTGATATCACACCATTGCCAAGATTTGAGCAATTGTGGGGGAGTTTTGCACGCAGCGATGACGGAAGCATTGGGATTTCAAGAGGTGCCGATACCGCAAGAGATGCGGTTTCGATTGCGATGAGTGATTGTGAGGCAACTTCTATATCATGCCAATTGTATAAGCCTTTTAATGGCTGTTTTGCATATGCAATGGCAAAAGAAGATGTTCGAAATGCCAATTCTGGGTTTGATCGCAGATATTGGGGGATGGCGTCTTCTCAAGATCCGGTTGCGGCTCGTGTGAATGCAGTAGCGGAATGTAATGAAAAACGCGGACAAACAAATGTTTGCCGTGTCCATACGCAATTTTGTGCATTTGATGAGTAATATCAGATTAGACTGATAGTAATTCCAACCGTTCAGGATTATGGGCATTTAGCCAGTTATCGACCAAAGGTAGGACCCATTCGCAAGTGTCATTGATAAAACTTCTCACCTGCACTGGATCATAAGAAGGTAGAGCGGACATGTCGTAGGCGCGTTGAATATCTTCCGCACGTTCAGGATGATATAGTGCGAAAATATCTCTGCGAATATCCAAGTCTTCAGTATAAGTTTGTTCTGCTGCCATAACAGTTGCATAGCCTGCGGAGACGACTGCATGTCCAACATTGGCAGAAATTGTTCGAATAGCTCTGCGGCTATCAGATGCTAGTGTTTTTTGCTTTGCCGAACGCAATTGTTTTTCGAAATTCACCAGCATGGGATTAGCAACGGCCTCATCAATGCGCTGCTGCGTTATCAGGCGTGTGACAGCGCGGCCGCCTACGCAGATAGAGTTCACGCTAAGGCGGAATTTAGCGGGAGAATATCTACCAAGCGGGCAGAAGATTTCATCCCATTTCAGCACGTGTACATTCATACCGAATTTGCATTTGTGATCACGACGCAATGCCTCGGCGGCTGAAACGCACCAGCTTGAGTATTTTGATGCACTTGCATTTTTTTGGAGCACTATGATGATAGAACCACCACCTGGACGGTTTCTTGCGGCCGGCCCAGTTAAGTAGACGCTGTGCAGATCATTTTCAAAACGTTCCAATGCATAGTCGACAGCGCTTTCACTCAGGTTTGACCAAAGAGGTGAAAGGTGTTCGCGCTTCACTGCAATGTTTAGAATTCGCCCAAACTCATCCTGCGGCCAAAACACGCCGCGTATTGGAAATGTAAAAGACATGGGCTGGGCTCCGTCCAGACGAAAAGAAAACGTGATATTAGCTTTCTGCTAGTCAAAGCCCGCTGCAATTGTGGGGCCGAACCTAAACCAAACCCTAAAAAAAGGTTAAAATAAATAGGTGGCCGAGAAGAAACTGTTAGAAACCTGAGGTTTCAGCGAAGTATTCCCATATTTTAACAGATTTCTCGCTTTATTCGAAAACAATCTTGGGTGGAGCCTTGCCTTGAGGTGCCTCTAACGAGGCGATTATCTTTTCTGCAATGGCGCGAAAACTGTCTTGAACTGGTCCAGCAGTAATTGCTGCAGGTGTGCCTGAGTCGGCGTCTTCTCTAATTTGAGGTACGATAGGCAGTTCTCCTAAGAAAGGAATTTCTAGTGCCTCAGCTGTTTTTCGAGCTCCACCTTCACCAAAAATGTGTGTCCGGTTTTTGCTGACTGGATCTTCAAACCAAGCCATGTTTTCAATTATGCCAAAGACCGGTGTGTGCGTTTTCTTGAACATAGCCACGCCTCTGCGTACATCGGCAAGCGCAATTTCTTGAGGCGTAGACACTATAACTGCACCAGATAGTGGGGCGCGTTGGGTGAGCGAAAGCTGAATGTCGCCGGTGCCTGGAGGTGTGTCCACAAATAGAACGTCTATATGTCCCCATTCTACATCGCTCATCATTTGGTTGATTGCTGAAACAACTACAGGGCCTCGCCATATCATTGGTGCATCAGAATCGACGAGATATCCAATAGACATTGTTTTCAGGCCGTGCGCTTCAATAGGGAAGAGTTTGCCTTCTTTGTTTTGTTCGGGTTGGACTTCTGAAGTTCCCAGCATTGTAGGGATAGAAGGCCCATAGACATCGGTATCGAGAATTCCAACTTTGAGTCCCAGTTGAGCGCAGGCGATGGCTAAATTGACGGTTACTGAAGATTTTCCAACACCACCTTTGGCGCTCGCAACAGCGATCATGGCGTTTACACCTGGTATGGCGGTGCGCTGCGCAGTTGACGAAGAGGGCTTGCTTGGGCCACGCGCATCTTTAGAGGCAGTGTTGTCGCCCTTGTGCATGCGATGAGTTGCACCTGAGGCTTTTGGAGGTTGTGGTGTTTCGGAGTGAGAAGTCAAAACGATAGTGACTTTAGAAACGCCATCTATTTTCGATAATGCTTCCTCAACATGCTTTTGGAGAGAATCAGCTTCGGGTGAAGGACCATTGTCTACTTCAAGAATAAAGCCCACTTGGCCCCCTTCTTGAATAGAAAGACCTTGAATTCTTTGGGACTTTATCAGCCCTTTTGACGTATTTGGGTGAATAATTTCGTCTAGAACGTCAAGAACTGCCTGTTTGAGGTCAGAATTCGTGTTAGTCACGGTTGAAGCTTTCCAAAGTTAAACGATATGAGATAGATGATATAGTGAAGACTTATAATTCCGAAAGGAGCGGCGTAAATGCCTTGGAACGATAATAAGGGCGGCAAAGGTCCATGGGGTGATGCACCTAAAGGATCTGGCGGTGACGATAAGAGCCCTTGGGGGCGTCCGGGTGATAATGGCCAACAAGGACCAGATCTGGAAGATAGCTTGAAAAAAATGCAAGAGAAATTTGCAAATCGTCGCAAGGGCGGCGGAGGCCGTAATGGTCGAGGTGGAAAAAATGGCGGCGGTGCCTTTAGTGGTATCGGATTAGCGCTATTTGCTGTTATTGGTCTTATTGGCTGGTTGGCAACTGGTGTGTTTCAGGTCAACGAACAAGAACAAGCTGTTGTGCTTCGTTTTGGTGAGTATCACTCAACTCGTGGACCGGGTTTCCAAATCCGTTTCCCTGATCCAATCGAAACACATGAAATTGTTCCAGTAAACAAGATCCAGAGCACTGAGATTGGTCAAGGTGCTAAAGGGCAAATGTTGACTGGTGATGAAAACATCGTGGACATCGACTTTGTTGTTTTCTGGAAAGTATCGAACCCGCAAGATTATTTGTTCAACGTAAAAGCGCCTGCGCTTATGCTTGAGCGTGTATCTGAAAGTTCAATGCGTGAGGTTGTTGGTAAGCGTGAATTGCAACCGATTATTACAACAGGCCGTGACGATGTGCAGGCGACAGCCCGTCAATTAATCCAAGATACGTTGGATAGTTATGGTGCTGGGATTCAGGTTACCGAAGTTCAGCTTGCTAAGTCTGATCCACCAGCTGAAGTGATCGACGCTTTCCGTGATGTTGTGAACGCAGCGCAAGATAAAGAAACAACAATTAACCGCGCAATTGCATACGCAAATGATGTTGTTCCACGTGCACGTGGTCAAGCGCAACGTATCTTGCAAGAAGCAGAGGCGTATCGCTCACAAGTTATTGCAGTCGCGACGGGTGAGGCGGAGCGTTTCCGTCTTGTGTACGAAGAGTACCGTAAGGCTCCTCGTGTAACGCGCGAACGTATGTATCTTGAAACTATGGAAGAAGTTTTAGGCCGTTCAGAAACAATTATTTTGGACAATGACGCTGGGGCCTTGCCTTATTTGCCACTTGATCAACTTCGTCGTGGGGAGAAATAAAAATGGCTAAAACATTAGGACCATTTGCACTAATTCTTGTCGGTCTTGCCGCAATTATTGGTTTCAATTCTTTTTATATTGTGCGCGTAGATCAACAGGCAATTCTATTGCAACTTGGCCAATATCAGAATGTGATCAACGCACCTACTCGCGCTAGCGAAGTCGTTGAAGGTGAAGTGATTCAATATGACAATCTAAACGCTGAAAATTCAGATGCTGGTTTGCATTTTAAATTGCCGTTCATTCAAAATGTCGCTTTGTTTGACAAGAAGAACTTAGGCTTTGATCTTCCTTCTCAGGAAATTCTTGCAGCTGACCAAGAGCGTTTGATTGTTGACGCTTTTGCGCGCTGGAAAATTGTTGATCCACTACAGTTCTTTCGTTCAGCCAACAATGAACGAGGTGCTGAAACTCAATTGCGCGGTATCATGACCGCTGCGTTGCGTGAGGTTCTCGGTGAAGTGGAAACGCCAGACATTATTTCTGGGCAGCGTGCTGAGTTGATGACGTCAATTCGTGACATTCTAAACCGAGGTGCTGAGCAGTATGGTATCGAGATTGTGGATGTGCGTATTACACGTGCTGACCTGCCTCGCGCCAACTCTGAGCGTGTTTTTGCGCGTATGCAAACAGAGCGTCAGCAAGAGGCTGCAGAGATCCGCGCTGAAGGTGAAGAGCAAGGTCTTCGCATTCGTGCGGAAGCTGACCGCGATGTGACGGTTATTGAAGCTGAAGCTCAACAGGAAGCAGAGAAAATTAAAGGTGATGGAGATGCACAGCGTAACGCGATTTATGCGGGTGCGTACAATCTAGATCCTGAATTCTTCTCATTCTATCGTTCAATGGACGCATATAAAGTGGGTGTAAAAGCCGGAACACCGATGGTGCTTTCTCCAGATAGCGACTTCTTTGGCTACTTTGGAAACAAAGAAGGTGCAAACTAGCACTTAAATACAGCTTTGCCTTTATTTTGCCGTCCCAATTTTTGATGATTGGGGCGGCTTTTTATTGTTGAGTGTAGTGTATTCGTTCACTTATCAAGATTAAATTGCCCTAAAACAATTGAGTTTATCGACGCTTGGTCGTAAGCCGATTCAAGTTTGTTTTGAGGATATGAAGATATGAGACAAAAACACACGCTGAAGAATTTGGGTGTGGCACTGATTTCTAGTGCAGGATTTTGTCTTGGAAACATGAATGTAGCATTGGCTCAAACCGCCTCTGAAACTGCTTCTGAAGCTCCCAATAACGCGCCGGATAGTTTTTCCAAACTGGCAGCGAGATTGATGCCATCCGTAGTAAACATTTCAACGCGCCAGACTATGAGCACTGGTGGAGGCGTTGGAGGGTTTGGTGAAGGATCACCGCTTGAAGAGTTTAATGAGTTCTTCAATCGAGATGATGATGGCCTAAAGCGCGTTTCTTCATTGGGGTCCGGATTTATAATCGACGTTGAAGGTTTCGTAGTCACTAATAATCACGTGATTGAAGCTGCAGATGAAATTGATGTTGTGCTATCAGATGGCACAATTTTAGAAGCTGAACTTGTGGGCCGTGATGCAGCTACTGATTTGGCCTTGCTTAAGGTGAAGCCGGAGGTTGAGCTTACATCTGTTGATTTGGGAAATTCTGATACCGCGTTGGTAGGTGATTGGGTCGTTGCGATTGGTAACCCGTTTGGCCTTGGCGGAACAGTAACAGCGGGTATCGTTTCGGCTCGAGATCGCAACATTAATGCTGGTCAATATGATGACTTCATCCAAACAGATGCAGCAATCAATAAAGGAAATTCAGGTGGACCGCTATTCAACCTAAAAGGCGAGGTGATAGGCGTGAATACGGCCATTTATTCACCAAGCGGCGGCGGTTCTGTCGGGGTCGGCTTTTCAGTACCTTCAAACCTTACAAAACAAATCATTCAACAACTAAAAGACAAAGGCCTTGTTGAGCGTGGATGGCTGGGTGTGCGGGTGCAGGGTGTAACGCAGGAAATAGCCAAGAGTTATGGCCGGAATAAAGCTGAAGGTGCGATAGTTACACACGTGACAGATGATAGTCCTGCTTCTCGATCTGGCTTGAAAATTGGTGACCTGATTTATTCTTTCAACGGCCAAGATATCAAAGAAACACGTGACCTTTCTAGTGTCGTTGCAAGTGCACCAATTGGCGAAGATGTTGCTATGAATGTTCTTCGAAAGAAGAAAGATACAGAGATCATGGTGTCGCTTGATCTAATGGAAGCGGATGTTGGAGAGGAAGAAGAATTAGACTTCTCCGGCGGGCCTGAGTTTTCAAATCTTCTAGGTGTTGAATTTTCAATGATCACCGATGAACATCGTCGTCGTTTTCGAATACCAGCATCTGTGGAAGGTGTGATGGTTGAGCGTGTTGAACCTGGTTCTGATGCTATAGGCAAGCTTCAAAAGGGTGATGTTATAGTGGAAGTGAATTTCCTGACGGTAAAAACACCTGATGAAGCACTTGCCGAAGCAGAGATAGTTGCGACACGAGGAGAGCCAGTATTGGTGCAATTCTATCGCGATGGAGATATGTCGTTTAGATCTATCAATGCACGTCAGAATGGCTAAATATTATTAGCGTATTCGCCTCTTGTGAATCTTCAACATTGTACGCAATATGTCGCCTCAGAATATAGAAGTGATAGCGTAAAAATGCGCTCTTGCTAGGCCGAGGGGGCATGATGTCTATTTCAGAAGCTATTGGAAACGGCGTTAATGCTGTGGTTGCCCCTGTGTCGGGCTTTCTCGATTCCATTATTTTTTATTCAATTATGGTCAATGGAACCAAGCTGCCCTTGATTGTGGTCTGGCTCATTTGTGCGGCTTTGTTTTTCACGCTGTATCTAGGCAGTATCAACTTTCGCGGTGTTAAGCACGCGATTGAGCTGCTCAAGCGAAAACCTAAAGCAGGGGTTGGCGGCGAAATTTCTGCTGTTCAAGCTCTAACAACGGCATTGTCGGGTACAGTAGGACTTGGAAATATTGCTGGTGCTGCGATCGCCATTTCAATTGGTGGTCCGGGGGCAGCGCTTTGGATGGTGTTAGCTGGCTTTTTTGGGATGTCGACAAAGTTTGTTGAATGTACTTTGGCGGTTAAATATCGTGATGTGCACGAAGATGGGACTGTATCAGGTGGTCCCATGTATTACCTGTCTAAAGGTTTGAAGAATAAAGGCATGCCGCGTACAGGGCGTGTATTGGCCGTGATGGTGGCCGTGGCATTTCCTTTTGCATCACTCAACATGTATCAGGTCAACCAAAGCCATGCCCAATTCGCGCATGCGACTGGATTAGATCAGCCTCTTTTGTATGGGATTGTGCTGTCTGCATTGGTTGGTGCAGCGATCATTGGAGGCATTAAGTCAATTGGGGCTGTTGCGGAAAAAATCGTACCGACCATGTGTGGTTTGTATCTGATTGGTGGTCTTATTGTTTTAGGCGTGAATGCAGCAGAGGTTCCTCGTGCAATTGGGTTGATTTTCAGTGAAGCTTTCAACCCAACAAGTGTTGGTGGTGGCATTATCGGTGCGTTGGTTGCGGGTGTGAAGCGCGCTGTTTATTCCAATGAGGCAGGGCTTGGTACGTCAGCGATTGCGCACTCTGCTGTGAAGACAGATCAACCGCTAACAGAAGGCTTTGTCTCCCTTTTAGAGCCACTGATAGATAGTTGTATCGTGTGTTTTATGACGGCAATTATTGTTGTCGTAACAGGTGCATATCTGGGGGATGGTGAAGGGGTGGTCATTACCTCAAACGCATTTTCGACAGTACTGCCATGGTTTCCAATTATTCTAACAGTGTCGGTGATCCTGTTCGCCTACACATCGATAATTAGTTGGTTTTATTATGGTTTGAAAGGCTTCACCTATCTGGTGGGGGAACGCAAAAAAATAATCATGGGATACAAGGTTTTCTATTGTATCCAGCTTGCCGCTGCTGCCGTTATTCCTCTGGATAAGATGATAGAATTGGCAGACAGTTTGAATTTTGTGTTGGCGATTCCAAATCTCATCGGTCTTTATTTCCTTGCGGGTGAGGTCAAAAAAGACCTCAAGGAGTATTGGCCAAACCGCAAGAAATATTTGGAAGAATCAAATACTGATGACAGCGAGATAAAAGCTAATCAGTAACAAATTCAGCTTCAGAATAGCCTTGAAAGAATAGCGCAGGGATTAGGCTTGGACCTTTGATGGAGACATCCGCTTGCGCTGACACAACTGGCTTCGCACAATATGCTAGGCCCATGCCCGCAGCTTCGATCATTGCTAGGTCATTAGCTCCATCGCCCATGGCGAGAGCATCAGCCGCTGTTGCTCCTGCGATCTCGGCTTCTTCATTCAAAGCTACAAGTTTTGCTTCTCTTCCGAGAATCGGTAGTCCAACTTCACCAGTCATCTCTTCATTTTCAATGATTAGTGTGTTGGCGCGGTTGTGATGGAAGCCCGCTAATTCTTGTACGCGGGATGTAAAGAATGTGAAGCCACCAGATACAAGTACACAGCGTGCACCATTTGCTTCCATTGTTTTAACAACTGTGCGTGCACCTTCATTCAATGTGATACGGGCGTTAAAGCAGTCTTCCAGCACGGATGTTGAGAGGCCTTTGAGCATTTCGACACGTGTCTTTAATGCACCGTCAAAATCAAGTTCGCCGCGCATCGCGCGTTCAGTGATTTCAGAAACTTCGTCCTTTTTGCCTGCAAAGTCGGCTAATTCATCGATACATTCCTGACCAATGATTGTTGAATCCATATCTGAGATTAACAGCTTCTTTTTGCGGTTCGCATCTGGAACAAATGCGAATTCGACAGGGTGATCACCGATTTGGTTTGCGAGCTTTTCTTGTAGGACTGTTGCTGCGTCTGCTGATACGCTGGTTTCTTTACAATCCCATGTTTCACCACCAAGATCGGCAATATCATTCGAATTGCTATTGGCTTCGATAAGAATTTGATCGATTAGAGAAGACTGGCTGTCAGTTTTTTTTGCGGCGATAACAAGTTTCATTGAACCCGTACCCTTCAGACTGGATTTGGTGCGACAAGCTTTTAAAGAGGGGTAGCTCATCGTGCGAATGCCGCCAGCAATACTGATCCACGGGCCAACTGCAAGCGGAAAAACAGATTTATCTATAGCATTGGCCAAAGAATTGGGTGGTGAGATCATCAATTCAGATGCAATGCAGGTGTATACTGATCTATCAATTTTATCTGCTCGACCATCTGAGGCTGAAGTCGCACAGGCACCGCATCACATGTTTGGACATGTAGATGGAGCAGAGCGGTATTCAACTGGATTATGGCTTAAAGATGCGATCGAGAGGATTGAAGAAATTCAATCTAGAGGGAAAGTTCCAATATTGGCTGGAGGGACGGGCCTATATCTCTCTGCTTTAGTGCATGGTCTTTCAAAAGTGCCAGATGTTCCTGAAGACATTAAACGTGATACATTGGCTCAAATTGAAGCGGATCGAGAGGCAGCTCATGAAACTCTATCTTTGGTCGATCCAGAAGCGGCAGCGAGAATTAAGCCTTTAGACATTCAAAGACTGACGCGTGCTCTGGAGGTGTTTTATCACACGGGTAAGCCGATCACCTCGTTTCAAACACCGGAGCCGCCTTATTTCAAAAAAGGAGAATGGGTTGGGTTTGCGTTGACGCCGGACCGCGCTGAGCTTTATGCGCGTATCAATTCCAGATACGATAAAATGCTTGAAACAGGTGCGCCAGATGAAGCGCGCGTATTGTATGAACGTGGCTTACCCAGTGATCTGCCTATTATGCGCGCGCACGGCATGCCGGGCTTTTGTGAATACTTTAACGGAAAAGTTTCACTCGAGGAGTCCATCGAGCGAGGCAAAAGGGATACGCGGCGCTATGCTAAACGCCAATTTACGTGGATTGCGCATCAGTTTCCATTATGGGCAAGAATTCCATCAAAATGTCTGGATGTTCGAAAAAAGGTGATATGTTCTATTCATCATGAGATTGACGAAAGAGATTTCAACGGTTAAAGCCTTTCCAACAGTTTTTTGGGAAAGATCATGCGCAACGCATCAATCGTAATTCTGGTTATCAGCCCGGCATCCCTCGCATAGCGCGAAAGGGGATGTCGGGTTTATGAAAACAGGGCTCCAACACGGAGCCCTTTTTCGTGGTTTCGCGTTGCCCTAACTGATCAAAATATTTACTACAAATCATCATTCCCGGAGAAGACCCCATGGCTCCAAAGAATAAAAAACAAAAGCAAGACGAACAGCAAACTTTGACGGGTGCTGAAATCGTATTGCGCGCTTTAACCGATCAAGGTGTTGATACGGTATTTGGATATCCCGGTGGTGCCGTACTTCCTATTTACGACGCTATTTATAACCAAAATTCGGTAGAGCACGTTTTGGTGCGGCACGAACAAGGCGCAGGGCATGCTGCTGAAGGGTATGCTCGCTCCACTGGTAAGTGTGGTGTTGCTTTGGTGACTTCTGGTCCAGGTGCAACAAACATGGTGACGCCCATTGCAGATGCGATGCTTGACTCAATCCCGATGGTGGTTTTGACGGGACAAGTTCCCACGCACCTAATCGGAACGGATGCATTTCAAGAGTGTGACACAGTTGGTGTGACGCGTGCGTGTGCTAAGCACAATTACCTTGTGAAAGATGTGAACGATTTAGCGCGCGTTATGCATGAAGCATTTTATGTTGCAACAAGTGGACGACCTGGTCCGGTTGTTATTGATATTCCAAAAGATGTTCAATTTGCCTCTGGTGATTATTGTGGGCCGGAATCTGTTGAGCACCGTACATACCAGCCGCGCACGGAACCAAAAGAAAGACGCATTGAACAAGCTCTTGAATTGATGAAATCTGCCTCCAAACCGATTTTCTATACTGGTGGCGGTGTGATCAATTCTGGTCCAGAAGCTTCAAAGGTTTTGCGTGAATTAGTTGCGGCAACTGGCTTTCCGGTTACATCAACTTTGATGGGACTAGGTGCTTATCCCGGGGAAGATGAAAAATTCCTAGGCATGCTTGGAATGCACGGTTCATATGAAGCAAATAATGCGATGCATGATTGTGATGTGATGATCTGTGTGGGCGCGCGTTTTGATGACCGCGTCACAGGGCGATTGGACGCTTTTGCACCAAATTCCAAGAAGATTCACATTGATATCGATCCATCCTCTATCAATAAAGTTGTGCGCGTTGATGTGCCTGTTGTTGGAGATTGTGAAAAAGCATTGAAAGCTCTTTTGAAAGGGTGGAAGGCCAACAAGAAGAAAACACCTTCACTTACTGAGTGGTGGGCGCAGATCGAAGAATGGCGTGCGCGTAAGTCTTTTGCCTATCCGAAGTCAGATAAAGTGGTTAAACCTCAATATGCGATTGAGCGTTTGTATGAGCTAACGAAAGATCGTGACGATGTGTATGTGACCACGGAAGTTGGTCAACATCAGATGTGGGCGGCTCAGCACTTTAAATTTGCAGAACCTAATCACTGGATGACTTCAGGTGGATTGGGAACAATGGGATATGGATTGCCGGCGGCGGTTGGTGTTCAAAAAGCTCATCCCGGCGCACTTGTAGTTGATATAGCAGGTGAGGCATCGATCCAGATGTGTATGCAGGAATTTTCAACTGCACTTCAGCATAATTTGCCTGTGAAAATATTCATTTTGAACAATGAATGGATGGGTATGGTTCGCCAATGGCAGCAATTGCTACACGGTGAGCGTTATTCAAGTTCATATTCAGATACACTTCCTGATTTTGTGAAACTCGCTGAAGCAATGGGCGGGCATGGAATTCAATGTAGTGACCCAGCAAAACTTGACGACGCCCTGTTGGAGATGATCAACCATGATGGGCCGGTTATTTTTGATTGTTTGGTTGAGAAGGCTGAAAATTGTCTTCCGATGATTCCATCGGGTGCTGCGCACAATGAGATGATATTGTCAGAGATTACCGGTGATGAAATCGACGAAGACGGTAAGCAGTTGGTGTAGCTTATGGCTGAAGGGAATATAAAAATGACTGATGCAGAAATTGAAGCTATGCAAGATGCTATGGAGCCCGCGTCTGCTTATGATTTGCACCATGATGAAGATGTAATTGAAAAGCGCACGCTTGCGGTAATGGTAGATAACGAGCCGGGTGTACTCGGGCGTGTTGTTGGCCTGTTTTCGGCGCGTGGTTATAACATCGAAAGTCTCACTGTAGCGGAGGTGGACCGCGGATCACACACTTCTCGTATTACGATCGTAAGCCGGGGAACAAATCACACATTGGAGCAGATTGAAGCGCAATTATTGCGTCTTGTTCCGGTTGCGCGTGTGATCGATATTACAAATTCAAAATCAGGTATTGAGCGTGAGCTTGCTTTGGTAAAAGTTGCAGGCACAGGTGAAAAACGCGTTGAAGCATTGCGCATAAGTGAGATCTTCCGTTGCAATGTTATCGATACAACAAATGAAAGCTTCGTGTTTGAAGTCACAGGAACATCTAGCAAGATTGACCAGTTCGTTGATTTGATGGAACCCCTTGGTCTCGTTGAAGTGTCTCGTACTGGTGTGCTGTCATTGCAGCGCGGTCCGCAAGCTGGAGCGTAATTAAGAATGTCATCGGCAATTCAGATACCTGCCATGCTTGACCACTTAACGGTTCCGGAAACGGAAGCGGATGTGGAAGCATGGTTGAATGAGTTGCCGAACGCGAAGAGTGCTCAAATCGTTTCTTTTGTGAATGCGCATGCAGTTAATTTGATGGTGAAGGATGAGGGGCTCTTTAGGGCGCTTACCAATTCCAATACCTTGTTGCGTGATGGATCGGGAATGAAAATTCTAATGAATTGGCTTGGACGAGAGCCGGGTGCCAATCTCAACGGAACGGATTTAATTCCTCGCATAATTGAGCGCTTTAAAGGCAAGAAAATTTCTGTGTATGGAACGCAAGAACCATGGTTGTCTAAAGGGTGCGATGAGATTGTCGCGCGAGGTGGCGATATTGTTTCAAAGCTTGATGGCTTTCAGGAAACCAAAGCCTATGCGGATGACATAAGCGCCGTTCAACCTGATCTGATTATTTTGGCTATGGGCATGCCCAAACAAGAATTAGTTTCAATGGCACTGCGTGACGGAGCTGAGCATTCCTGCACAATCGTGAATGGTGGAGCCATCATTGATTTCCTAGCTGAACGCGTTAATCGCGCGCCATTAGTGTGGCGAAAATTAGGGATGGAATGGTTGTACCGACTGATTCAAGAACCCAAACGACTGTTCAATCGCTATGTGATTGGAAATGTCGTTTTTCTAACTCGTGGCCTTGTCTTGCGCATGGCAAATACAAACAAAACAAACTGAATTCAAATTTGACCCCTAAGGAGCCTTTCCGATGAAAGTATATTATGAAAATGACGCTGACCTAGCATTGATCCAGTCCAAGAAAGTGGCTGTAATCGGTTATGGTTCACAAGGACACGCACACGTTTTGAACATGCGTGAAAGCGGTGTAAAAGACCTCGTTGTTGGTCTTCAGGAAAACTCTCAATCAAAGCCGAAAGCAGAAGCTGAAGGTTTGAAAGTGATGACACCATCAGAAGCCACTCAATGGGCTGATGTTGTTATGATCCTTGTTCCGGATGAGAAGCAAGCTGTTCTTTGGGCAAATGAAATCGAGCCGCACGTTCGTAAAGGCCAGCACATCATGTTTGGCCACGGTTTCAACATTCACTACAACTTGATCGTTCCACCAAAAGATGTTGATGTTTCTTTGTCAGCGCCAAAAGGTCCTGGTCACACATTGCGTGGTCAATACTCACAAGGTTTTGGTCTTCCAGGTCTTATTGCTATCCACCAAGATGCAACTGGAACAGCTCAAGAAGTGGCGCTGTCTTACTCTAAAGCTATTGGTAACACACGTGCGGGTGTGATTGAGACAACATTTAAAGAAGAAACAGAAACAGATCTATTCGGTGAACAGGCAGTTCTGTGTGGCGGTATCGTTGAGCTTATCCGTGCAGGTTTTGAAACACTTGTTGAAGCTGGTTACGCACCTGAGATGGCTTACTTTGAGTGTTTGCACGAAACAAAGCTTATCGTTGACCTAATCTATGAAGGCGGTATTGCCAACATGAATTACTCAATCTCAAACACGGCTGAGTATGGTGAGTATGTATCTGGTCCACGTGTTGTTGATTCTGAATCTAAGAAAGCAATGAAAGCTGTTCTTGAAGACATTCAAAACGGTAAATTTGCTCGTGATTGGGTTCTTGAAAACCAAGCAGGTGCACCAAGCTTTAAATCAATGCGTGCACGTTCAAATGATCACTTGATCGAAGAAGTTGGTGAGAAACTTCGCGGCATGATGCAGTGGAACAAGTCTAACCAATTGGTTGATAAGTCTAAAAACTAGTTTTCTGCTAGATTGAATTGGACAAAGCCCTCATTCGTACAGAGTGGGGGCTTTCTTTTGGCCGAAAATATATTTGAGAATGAATCGCAAATAGCCTTGACGAATGCTGATGTTTGATTGAAGTTGATATTGAAAGTCATTATCAATAATGTGGAGATAGAAAAATGAGAGCTGCGCAGAACAATTCAATTAAATGTCTTCCGTTTGAAACGCAGGAAAACTTGATAAATTGGATGCAAACGCAAGATTTAATACTTCAACGTTGGCGCGACGAAGTATTAAATCAGCCAGAAGCCGATGTGCGGTTTGTAGAGCGTTTGGAGGCGCATCGCTCATGGCTTCAATGGGAAATGAACCAGATAATAAAAGTCTGATTAGCCGTTTGGTTGATTGTCGCCATCAATAGACATGGTTGCTTCAAGCGAGGAGCGTGGGCAAGGGATGCCTCGTGCTAACCCCATGAGGTAGGCTCGTCTTATTTCACCTCGATTAAACTTTGCTGGCTTTAAAATGCCTTTGTCTTCATCGATGTTTGGGAGTTGCAGTTTTTCATTTAGATGAGTGATTTCATTTTGAATTGCTGCACATCGTTCTTCATTGGCACCGGCATGAGTTGGCATGTCAGATGCTGTTGGTCCGTACAATGAAGGTACTGAGTGCGGAATGAAACTGGGTGTGGTTGTTGTGCACGCGGTGAGACTAGAAACAGATGCGATAGCCACAATACATGCAGCTTTGGTGTTCAATTTGCCCATACTATACCCCTTTAAAACAACTATCGATTTGCGAATGAACGCGGGCCCCAATCGATAGTCTTCATCAGTAGGCTTACATTTTTGTAATATTTGGGCAAGTTATGGATGTAATTAATTTTAGAACTTGAAAGATAGTCCTGCATTAACAACAGGGGTAATTCTAAATTCTGCTAATTCTTCATCTAACCCTTTGGATTGGTTGCTGAAGTGCTCCAAATGGACAAGTGAATCTGAATGTAGCTCATCACTAGTGACTAGAGTCAGGTTGGGGTTTTGTGAGATCATGGCTCCTGCCATCAACTTGAAGCCCCATGTGTGACGCGTGTTGTTTGAGGTATCTAGACCAAACCCAGTGTACATCGCTGAATCTCCTAATTTTCCCTGAAGATCTTGCGTATCAAATTGCGATTGGTGAACCGGTGATCCGTTTATGCTGACTGGTGCGGTAATGTTTCTCGCGCCACCAATTGCATTATCTCCCATGTAAATTGATGTTGAGATAACTATGCCATTGTCAAACGGTTGGATTTTTTCAGAGAAACTGGAGTTTGTGTTTTGGGGGGAGCGATGCTTTGTGTTGACTGTACGTTTTATGTGGAAAACTGTATCGCTATTCAGGACATGGCTTAGCAATTTTTCTTTTTTAACAACTGCTAGCTTTTCCAATCCTTCTTCCAATTCTTTGCCGATAGTATCGACAAATTTAGGAGCGGCAGAAGCAGAATTTCCAAATAAAGATAAAGATATTGCGCCTGCAATAAAGAAGACATTTTTCATAATAACTAACCATCACCACTTCGGATTTTGAACAAAATTATTTGTTTTAAAGGCACAAATAAAATTATTTGGGTGTGCCTGCGTTCAATAATCGCTACATATTTAATTGAGAATTATTTTGCAGGATCGAGTTGAAAACATGGTTAATTCAAATGCTCCAATTGATGGCAATGAAGAAACTCCTGAACCTTCAGAGAGGGAACCGATCTTCAATGCTCCACTTAGCATGGTGATGTTGAGTCTGTTGCTATTAGGGCTGCATTTTCTATTCACGTTACAAAGTGACGAAGAAAAAATAGAAACTATAATCGATTATGCTTTGTTTCCTAAAAGGTTTTTCTCTGAAATTGGTTCGGAATTAGGATATGCATCAGTGGTTGATGCTGGAATACCTTTCATTACGCACGGATTGATGCACGCTGATTGGGCGCACGTTGGACTGAACGCTGTTTTTGCCTTGGCTTTTGGAACAGGTGTTTTGAAGGTGTTTGGGGTGTGGCGGACATTAACAATTTATGTTTTATCGCAATTTGGAGGGGCGGTATTATTTCTTGCTATGACACAAATTCTTTCCTCTGAAGCAGGATTTGCAATTGGAGCATCCGGAGCTGTTTCGGGATTGACTGGCGTGGTGTTTCTATTGATGGCCGGCGGAACAATCGCGACCAAACAATTTGCTCTTCTTAGTAGTGTTTTCGTTTTCGGAAATATTGTGCTGGCAATTGTTGGTCCCGCTTTGTTTGGAAGTTTAATAGCTTGGGAAGCGCATATTGGTGGGTATGTTGTTGGATGTATTCTGGCTTCAATCATGCTGAAAACCATTGCTGAAACGTAATACAAATACAGCACAAACGCTCTAAATCAGCCGCTATCTTGCCTCATTCTCTGACGATAAGGGATGCTGAGTCAAAGGAGTTGTAGGAAAATGGTAAAATCAATCACAATATTTGGGATTATTGCAGGATTTCTTACACTTGCTATGTCTGCTGCATTGGCAACTCCCAATAAAGAAGAAGAGCATTCTTTGTCCATTGAGCCAGGAGCTTGGGAGTGGACTCACGAGACTATGATTGGTCCTGCTCCCGTTAAAAGCACTGAGGTACAATGTGTGGCCCCTGACGAGGCGACACTTTCATTGAGCGATATTGCAGAAGACCTGTCTGCTCAGTGTTCAATGGCTGAGATTGCAAAAATTGATCAAGGTTATTCATTCAAATTGAATTGCGCTGGAGATATCAAAGGTATTGCCAACGGTAAGATAAAAGCGAGTGAAAAAACTATTTCATTGTCGGCAAACGGAGCTGCTTCAATGTTTGGGATGACAGCCCCATTTGCCATTAGTGCAGAAGCAAAGCACATAGGTGAGTGTAAGTCTTAACTGAACACTTTAGAGCTTGTTTAAAGGCTGAAACCTCAATAAAATTGTATCTAAATTACTATTCTGCCGACAATACGGCTTAATGGTATAGAAACAGGCTTGACGTGAACGCGTGCTAGCGGCAAAGGGCGCGAATGGGACCCATATTATCTTTTCTGAACCGTATGGATAAATCTGCTTGGCGCGCTGTTTGTGTGTCGGCTGCACTATTTGTTTGTGTGGCTGCAATACTCGTTTTTGGTAAAATGGTGTTGATGAATGGTGAAAGCGGAGAGGGTATCTTATCGAAGGTTGAGGTGCTTCTTGTATCTCTGAGAGATCATCCGCTTGGTTTACCAGCTCTCATTTTATTATTTTGCTCTATGGCGTTTATCGGTGCGCCGCAATTTGGGTTGATTGCTATTGCCGTTGTGGCTTTTGGACCGGTGCGTGGTTTCATTTACGCTTGGATCGCAGCCATGTTCTCAATGTCTCTAACTTTCTGGGTTGGAAGATTTATGGGTGTAGAAACCGTTCGAAAATATGGTGGTGAAACAGTCAATCGATTGTCTCGATTTGTGGGCAAGAATGATTTTCTTGCATCTATGATTGTTCGCAATGTGCCGACCGCTCCATTCATTATCGTGAACATGGCATTTGGGGTTAGTCATGCCGTCTTCTGGCGTTTTCTCGCGGGAGCCGGAATTGGTGTTATTCCCAAAACAGCACTTGTTGCGTTTGGTGGAGGTGCTGTTATGGCAACTCTTAAAGGTAATCCATGGATGGCAGTTGGAGCTGTCCTGGCGTCTTTGCTTATTTGGGCCCCTTTGATGCTTTTTGCGCGCAAACGAGTGACCGAGCAAGATGATATCTCCGAGGAAGCTAATTAAAGGATGGTTTTCTTTGATGGTGTCGTTTTGTTGCACGAATTGTGTCATTGTATGAGCGCGGTATAATTCAAAGTGTAAAATTTATTGCGTCAAATAGCTTAGAATTTATTGACTTCACATTGTGCACAAAGATATATCACGCTCATGAATTATTCTCTTCTATCCATACTGCGTCTCGAAGGGCTGTCACTGACAAGCCCCTGGGCGCGTTTGACCTTTAGTCGGTAATAGCCGGCGCGCGTTCAGGGGTGCAGATAGAAATTACGTTAATCCGCGCCAATACATAATCTGAGCGATGAATGATATGACAGAGAACAATAATCAAGTTCGAATTTTTGATACAACTTTACGCGACGGGGAGCAGTCTCCGGGTGCGTCTATGACTTTGAATGAGAAGCTTGAATTAGCCGAATTGCTGGAAAGCATGGGAGTTGATGTGATTGAAGCTGGATTTCCAGCTGCATCTCCCGGCGACTTTGAGTGCGTGAGCGAGGTTGCACGAAGATCGTCTTCTATAATAGTTGCTGGGCTATCTCGTGCTGTCTCTCGCGATATTGAACGTGCTGGAGAAGCCGTTAACAAAGCAGAACGTCCACGTATCCACACTTTTATCTCCACAAGTCCAGTGCATATGAAGCACAAACTTAAGATGGGAGAGAATGCTGTGTTGGAGGCGGTAGGCCGTTCAGTTACGCAAGCTCGAGGCCTCGTTGATGATGTAGAATGGTCTGCAGAGGACGCGACACGGACTGAATTTGATTTCCTTTGCCGGTGTTGCGACCTTGCAATTGCTTCAGGTGCCACAACAATCAACATACCAGATACAGTTGGGTATTCTCACCCAGAAGAATACCGAGATTTGTTCGAACGTCTGATCAATAATGTCAGCAATTCCGATAAAGCAATTTGGTCTACTCATTGTCACAATGATTTAGGTTTGGCGGTTGCTAACTCTTTGGCGGGTGTCGCTGGTGGTGCGCGTCAGGTGGAGTGTACAATTAACGGCCTTGGAGAGCGTGCAGGTAATGCAGCGTTAGAAGAGATCGTTATGGCGATGCGTGTGCGTAAAGATGCGTTTCAATATCAAACTGAAATTGATTCGACTAAATTATCGCGTGCATCCAAACGCGTGTCTCAAATTACTGGTTTTCCAGTTCAGTATAACAAAGCAATTGTTGGTAAGAATGCATTTGCGCATGAGAGCGGTATTCACCAAGATGGCATGCTGAAGAACAACCAGACATATGAGATTATGAATCCAGAAGATGTTGGCGTATCCGCAACATCATTGGTTTTGGGTAAATTGTCTGGCCGCAATGCATTTCGCGACAAGCTTGAAAGTCTTGGGTATGATTTAGACCAAGAAGCGTTGAATGATGCTTTTGCTCGTTTCAAAGACCTTGCCGATAAGAAAAAAGATGTTTTCGATGAAGACATCATTGCTCTGGTTGATGATCAGTTGTCTGGAGCCGATGAAGCTGTTTCTTTAAATGCGCTAAAAGTAGTTGCAGGTACAAACGGACCGCAAATTGCTGAGATTGAGCTTTCTAATGAAGGTGAGATGAAGTCAGCCAGCGCCGAAGGGAATGGTCCTTTTGATGCTGTGTTCAACGCTATTCGCGCAATTGTGCCGCATGATGCAGTTTTGGAGCTTTTCCAAATTCATGCCGTTACCGAAGGGACTGATGCTCAAGCGACTGTTTCGGTGAGATTGAGCGAAGATGGCTTGGTTGCAACTGGAAAGTCTTCTGATCCTGATACACTGGTAGCTGCTGCTAAGGCATATATGCACGCGTTTAATAAACTAGAGATTCGCCGGAAAAAGGTGAAAGAGACCTAGTTTGGAAAATGTGAAACATTAGAGAAAAGAGCGCCGAGTTGGTGCTCTTTTTTTATGTCGTTTTTTCTTCAACTTCCAAAGATTGTGTTTTGCGGATCCCTGGGAATAGCACCGCCCAAGACGCTGCCACACCAATTGTAGCAAAGCCCCCAATGACAACAGCGGAAACAGCACCATAAGCGTGAGCCATGGTGCCTGCGCGAAATTCTCCCAATTCGTTGGAGGCACCAAGGAAGATGGAGTTCACAGCGTTTACACGGCTCCGCATGTGATCAGGTGTCCAAAGTTGCAGGAGTGTTTCTCGAATATAAACGGACACCATATCAAACGCGCCGACAAAGATGAGGGCAGGGATGGCTACCCAAGCGCTTGTGGAAAAGCCAAACACGACAGTCGACGCCCCAAATAATGCAACACATGCAAACAGGATCAACCCCACGTGGTTTTTGATGTGGAAAGAAGTGATTATTGCTACCATCAAAATCGCTCCAATCCCAGGAGCTGCACGAAGAAAGCCCAATCCGAGTGGTCCAAGGTGCAGAATATCAGATGCGTAAACTGGTAGAAGGGCGACAGCCCCGCCCAGTAAGACAGCAAATAAATCCAACGAGATTGCGCCGAGGATGACTTTCTCTTTCCAGATGAATTTGAAACCACCCAGTACAACACCTATTGTGGTCGGTTCTGTCATTTTGCGTTGATTTGGTTTCGGTATTGAGCAAACAAGTAGTGTCGCTGCAGCAAGACTTAAGGCGGCAACTGAATATGCTGTTATGGCAGAGACACCATATAACAATCCTCCCAAAACAGGGCCTACAATGGTCGCCGACTGCCAAGAGGCGGAATTCCATGCAACTGCATTGGGAAAGTCAACTTTAGGAACAACATTCACAGCAAGAGCGGATACTGCAGGTGAAGCAAATGCGCGTCCGACACCAAAAATTGTTAGTACGATGAGTACCGGTATGGGGGATATTGTGTTGGTGACTGCCATCACAAGAATTGCAGCGGCGCAAAGAGCTTCCAGTAGATAAGACAATCCCATTAGAAGTCTGCGCCCGAATTTATCGGAAGCCAATCCTGTGACAAAAACTAACACCAATGCAGGTAGAAATTGGACTAAGCCAATCCAACCCAACCAGATCGGTTCTTTGGTGATGTCATATATTTGCCAACCCACGGCGACTGATACAATTTGTGCGGCGAGAACAGCCAGAAAGCGAGCGGAGAAGTATCGAACATAAGAGCTGTGTTGGAATGCTGCAAAACGATTGGACATGGATATCACCTTTGTTGGTTTAGCCATATCGGTCTAATGGTAATGGGTCCATCTCCTGTGGACTTATAAGCTTTATTTTCGATCAAATTGGGATGCGGTTCACAGGAAATGCCTTAAGAATCAGGCCAATTATTTTTCAAGGTAAGATATTTCTTTGTTTGCTTGTTCTGCTTGTGGGAAGCAGTAAAATACCGCTATTTGTAGAATGTCTATATAAAACAAAGCGCTAACAATGGTGGAACTATCTGTACCTATATAATTGAGATAAGGATGATTCAATCACTTGCTTTAATTGTTCTGAAACGGCAAACAGGTATAAGGGGCTAAATTAACTGTAGTGACGGAACGATTAGTTCTGTTTGTATCGAAAGTGGCAGATATATGTTTGGTAAGCTTCTTGGCATGATGTCGACTGACATGGCCATTGATTTGGGAACAGCGAACACCTTGGTCTATGTTAAAGGACAAGGCGTTCAGCTCGATGAACCATCTGTTGTGGCTTATGTCACGCAGAATGGACGTAAAATTGTGCACGCTGTCGGATCCGAAGCGAAACAGATGCTTGGTAAAACACCATTTGGGATGGAAGCAATCCGTCCAATGCGTGATGGTGTGATTGCAGATTTTGAAGTTGCTGAGGAGATGATCAAAAGCTTCATCCAAAAAGTGATGAAGAAGCGGTCTCTGATTTCTCCGCTAATCGTTATTTGTGTGCCGACTGGTGCAACACCTGTTGAACGTCGCGCAATTCATCAATCTGCACTAATGGCTGGTGCGCGCCAAGTGCATCTTATTGATGAGCCAATGGCAGCCGCGATAGGTGCAAGTTTGCCGATTGATGAGCCATCTGGATCGATGGTTGTTGATATCGGTGGTGGAACAACTGAGGTTGCCGTTATGTCACTGCGCGGGATTGTGTATTCTCGCTCTGTCCGTATGGGGGGTGACAAAATGGACGAAGCGATCGTGAACTTCTTGCGTCGCGAAGAAAACCTTTTGATTGGTGAAGCTTCGGCCGAGCGGATTAAAAAAGAAATCGGAACCGCTAAAATTCCAGACAATGGTACCGGCATGTCTATTGATGTGCGTGGTCGTGACTTGATGAATGGTGTTCCAAAAGAAGCATCTGTTTCTGAAGCCATGGTTGCAAAAGCGCTTCAAGACCCTGTGAGCGAGATCGTTGATGCTGTGAAACAGGCGTTAGAAGCTATGCCACCGGAGCTTGCTGCGGATATCGTGGACAAAGGTATTGTTCTTACTGGTGGTGGAGCGCTGCTTCGTAATCTTGATGTTGTGTTGAAAGAACGTACACAATTGCCTGTAACGGTGGCTGATGATCCACTAAAATGTGTTGTTAAGGGATCAGGTATCGTACTTGAGGACTTTGAGAACATGAAAGATATTCTTGCACCTGACGTCTAAACGAAAGGCGCAAATCGGGGTATAAGTGAAGTAGCAAGAGTTTATTCTCAGTTTGGGAATATCTCAAACCCAGAATGGAGGCAGTGTCATGGCTAGGCATGCGCGACATCAAGTCGGTGCACCACGCTTTGCAGCGCGCGCTGGTCTCGTAGGAATTGGGATCGCACTTCTTGGATTGTTGATGATCCAGTCATCATCTGATGTTCGGCGCGGGTTGGAACCCGCAAGAGCACGTATGGATGGGATTACATCTAAGCTGTCAGCTTCCGCGAATAAGCACTTTGCTGGGTATACATGGCTGTTTGCCAATAAGGCGTCCAAAGAACGAATTCGCGAACTCGAAAATCAAGTTCAAGTGTTAGAACGTTGGCGCGAAGCCTCACGTACAATGTCTCAGCGCATGATTGAGTATGAAGACATGCTGGATTTGATGGGCGAACCTCAGATCGGTGGTGTAACTGCTCGAATTATTGCAGAGACAAATGGACCGTTTACACATGCGCGCATCGCTAATGCTGGTGCAGTACATGGTGTGTTTGATGGTTTCGCTGTTGTGAATGAGCATGGTTTAGTGGGACGTGTTGTTCGCACCGGACATCGCACATCGCGTATTCTTCTTTTGACTGATTATAACAGTCGTATACCCGTCATGGGGCGTACATCGTTGGATCGCGCTCTTTTGGTTGGGGATAAAAAAGTGGGTGCGCGTATTCTGCACGCTGAAACTCCCGATCTCATTGTGGAAGGTGAAGAGTGGGTCACATCTGGGGATGATGGTTTGTTCGAACGTGGGCTGCGAGTAGGGTTCGCACATCGAGATAAAGATGGTTGGCGATTAGATCTCGCGATGCAAACTGAAGGTTTAGACTTTGTCCGTTTATTGCCTCCTCCAAATTTTGTGACACCAGAAGAATTGATGGCGAGCGATGGAAAAGCTCTGACTCCCAATTCTGTTGACAATCTGGTTTCTCAAAATTCTGAAGACATTGCATTGCAATCTAGCGGAGCAGGGGGAACTCCTTGACCCCAACTGTAAGAGTCAGATTATTTTTCGGGGCTGTATTGGCAGTAATAATCTGCTCGTTGGGGGCAACGCCTGCGCTGCAGCTTTTGCCGTTTCCTTTAACGGGGGTTTGGCCCATTGCAGTATTCTTGCTTGCTTTATCTTCCATCCGTTTGGGCTTGTCTATCTGGGCGGCGGTTCTAATTGTTTTTGTTGGATTTGTTCAAGATTTTGTAGGTGAAGCACCGATAGGTGCTTGGGCTTTCTCTGGGCTTTGTGTTTATGGGGCGGGGTTGATGGCTCGTAATGGTTTCCAAGCGATGGCATCATCAATTCCAGTAGAATTTGTTTCGCTTCTGATCGGATGTGTTGTTGGTGTGCTTGGGCTTTCCATAGCTGGCGATATTGCTGGTGGTGCTAACGTGATTGATACTTCGTTATTTGCGAACTTGGTCTGGACATTGGGCCTTTATTATTTCGTTAGTCCATTGTTTGCACCTTATGATGACAAGGTGATTGTATGAGCAATTCGCAGCGAAATAGAGATGGCGAGTTTACCAGACGGTCAATTGTCATGGCAGGCGCTGGAGCTGTCCTGTGGACGGGGCTGGCGGGGCGATTGGTGCAATTGCAGCTCTTTGAAGGTGAAGAATACGCTGAGCTGGCCACTGAAAACCGCATTCGTCTTGACCCTGCACCGGCAAGGCGTGGCGTAATTTACGATCGATTTGGTCAGAGACTGGCGTCAAATAAACGAAATTTCTATGTTCTCGTCGTGCCAGAAGAAACGGATAATCTGGAAGGTACGCTAAAGAATTTAGCGCGCTATATTCCGATATCGAGAACAAAACATCGTCGAATTTTAATGCAAGCTCGCCAACAAGCGAAGTTTGTACCTATTCCCGTGGCAGATGACTTGAGCTGGCAGGATTTCTCAAGAATCAATGTCCATGCACCTGAGTTTCGTGGTGTTTACGCCGAAGTTGGTGAATTGCGTTCCTACCCAATGGGAGCAGCATTTGCACACACAATTGGCTATGTTGCGCGTCCAAACCGTGAAGAACTAGATAATCTGATTGCTCAAGAAATCGCGCGATTGCAAATTGGACCCGACAATATTGTCGCTCGTAGACAAGTGCAGAGCCGCATGCAGCGTATCTACCGTCATCCCGATATGCGTTTGGGGCGTCAGGGAATTGAGCAGTTTGCAGAGCCATATCTTCGCGGGCAACCGGGATTTGAACGTATTGCGGTGAATGCATCTGGGAGAATAGTGGATCGCTTGCCTAGTGACGACGTGGCACCTAAAGACGGTGGCGATGTTGTTTTGAGTTTTGATGCAGAAATTCAGAAATTTGCAATTGCTCGTTTGGGAGAAGAGAGCGGCAGCGCTGTTGTGATGGATATCGAAAGTGGTGAACTTTTGACCATGGCATCGACACCCGCTTTCAACCCCAATGACTTTGTGTCGGGCATATCGCATACTAAATACAACGATCTTCTCAATAACGAGAAGAAACCTCTTTATCACAAGGCGTATGACGGTGTTTATCCGCCAGGGTCAACGTTTAAAATGTTGGTTGCTGCTGCTGCTTTAGAGGCTGGCGTCGCTGGACCACAAGATCGAGTTATGTGTCGCGGGAAAACGCGTTTTGGTGGCCGAGATTTCCACTGTTGGAAGCATGGTGGTCATGGCGTCGTCAATATGAAGTCCGCTATTCAGAAATCCTGCGATGTTTATTTTTATGATATTGCGCGAAGAGTAGGCGTACAAAAAATTGCAGACATGGCCCGGAAAATGGGATTGGGGCATGTCTATGAGCTTGGCATGACTGGTGGAAATAAAGGGGTTGTCCCTGATCCAGCGTGGAAGCAAGCGGTGAAGCAGGAACCTTGGTTTGAGGGTGAAACGCTGAATTATGGTATTGGACAGGGATATCTAACAACATCTCCTCTTCAACTTGCTGTTATGACTGCACGAATTGCAGCTGAAAAAGTTGCCCCATCTCCTAAATTGTTCATTGGCGGAGCACCATCGCCAGACACTGGAGCCCCAGAGTACGAACCTTTGGATCCAGAAATCGCAAAACAACTTCGTGCAGGCATGTATGCTGTAACTTCGGAAGCTGGTGGAACCGCCATGCGAGCAGGTGACGTGGGTAATGGGCGACGTCTAGCGGGTAAAACTGGAACAGCGCAAGTGCGCCGAATTACAACTGCTGAGAGAGCGACCGGCGTAATCGACAATAAAGATCTCCCATGGAGATTGAGGGATCACGGTCTTTTCGTAAGTTATGCGCCGGCAGACAATCCTAAATATGTATGTGTTGTGGTGGTGGATCATGGTGGGGGGTCGAGTGCAGCATATCCTATTGCACGCGATATAATGGAATTTACTCTCAATCGAGATCCGGCTTCTAAAACGACACACAAGGTTGCCAGCCCAATGGCGCAAGACGAAACCACTCGTGTTGATAGTGAGGCGATTTAGTCATGCGAATGATCGCTGAAAGATTGACCTTAGTTGATAAAATCCGAAACCTTCATTGGTCATTGCTGCTTACGTTTATTGCAATAGCTAGCTTTGGAACTGTGGTTCTCGTTTCCGTGACGCTGAAAGACCCTCAAATGGCAGGTATTCCGTGGCAACATATGTCGCGCTTTATCTTCGTATTGATAGCCACCATAGGGCTTGCAGTTGCACCGATACGTATATGGGCGATGATTGCTTATCCCGCTTATCTTGGTGCGTTGTTTCTATTGGTTCTTGTAGAGTTTATGGGAACAATGGGGGGAGGCGCTCAGCGTTGGCTGGATATTGGTCCTACGCTTATTCAACCGTCAGAATTTATGAAGATCGCTATATTGCTAGCACTAGCGAGATACTATCATCAGGCAAGTGAAAACAATAGAACGCCAAATTTGGGTAATCACATTATCGCTGCATTGATTATCGGTGTGCCCACAATGCTGGTTTTGCGCCAACCTGATCTTGGAACGTCACTCATGCTTGCTGCCACAGGCGGAGTTGTTATTTTCTTTGCCGGTTTGCCATGGCGAGTGATTTTTGCAGGTACGTTGGCCGTTGTTATCTCCATATGGCCAATCTATCAATTTGGATTAAAAGATTACCAAAAAGAGCGCGTCTATACTTTTTTGGATCCTTCTCGTGACCCTCTCGGAGCAGGCTATCAACTGCAGCAGGCAAAGATCGCAATTGGTTCAGGTGGAGTTGAAGGTAAGGGGTTCATGCAGGGAACCCAGTCACAGAATAATTATATTCCTGAGCAGCATACTGATTTCATTTTCACCATCATAGCTGAAGAGTTTGGATTTATGGGCTCTATGGCTTTGTTAACTGCATGGGCTATTGCTTTGATCTTTGGGTTGTTGATTGCAAATAGGTCCACCACTGTGTTTGGAGGGCTGGCGGCTGCGGGGGTTGTAGCTACGCTTGCATTCTATGTTGTTGTAAATATTGGCATGGTAATGGGGCTTATGCCTGTCGTAGGTGTACCTTTGCCATTGATTTCTCACGGCGGAACCGCCATGATGACCGTTATGTTAGGTTTTTCTATCCTCTTAATGGTGCACATTCATCGTGATCAAAGCATGGTACTTAAGGGGATTATTTAACCCGATTATCATTAAAATTGTTGACGTTTATGCGCATTTCTGTGAAATACGGGGTAAAAGAGTGCGCAATAATATAATAATGGAGCAATAATCGATGGCGTGAAGTCCTGCGGGGGATTTTAATCGGAAAAGTGATACATGGGGATCACGTTTCGGTTTCATAATGGCGGCGGTAGGTTCTTCCGTCGGTTTAGGTAATTTTTGGCGTTTTCCTTATACGGCAGGTGAGAATGGGGGCGGTGCCTTTATTCTAATCTATTTGGTTTGTGTGCTGTGTATTGGTTTGCCCGTGCTAATGGGAGAATTATCCCTTGGACGCAAAGCGGGTATGTCATCTGTGGAAGGCCTACAAACGTTAGCTCAAGATGCAGGCAAATCGAATAAATGGGGAGTAATGGGCTGGTTAGGTCTATTTGCATCTACCTTTATTGTATCATTCTATATGGTGATATCTGTCTGGATTTTGGACTTTGTCCTTCAAGCATTTGGCGGACAGTTTGAAGGAATTACACCAGAAAAGTCGGGTGAAAATTTCAATAATACAATCTCGAATGAAGGTACAATGATTGGGCTATTGTTCCTTTTTGTACTTGCCAATGCCATTGTTGTTGGCCGCGGCGTAAAAGGCGGAATTGAAAAAGTTGCAAGCATTTTGATGCCTGCATTCTTCATTATGCTTATGGGTGTTGTCGCGTTTTCTATGATGACAGGTGATTTGAGCAAGTCTTTGTCGTTCTTGTTTTCACCAGACTTTTCCAAAGTGAATTTCAGCACGTTCTTGGCTGCGCTAGGACAAGCTTGTTTCTCACTTGGAATTGGTTCGGTATTGATGATGACGTATGGTTCATACCTATCTAGCGATACAAACATTCCTCGTTCTTCCTTCGTGATTGCAGGTGCAGATACATTTGTTGCGATTATTGCTGGATTGGCGATTTTTCCAATCGTATTCCAAGCAGGCCTAGATCCTGCTGGTGGGCCAGGGTTGTTTTTCGTTTCTTTGCCGGTAGCTTTTGGTTCAATTCCGGGCGGAAACATCATCGCGATGATATTTTTCGCACTGGCGCTGTTTGCAGCTTTCACATCTTCTATCTCTCTGTTTGAAGTGTCTGTGTCCTGGTTTGAGGAAAGACGCGGAATAAATAGAATGGGCGCAGCCTTAGGGATGGGGTTCATTCTATTTCTTGTGGGTGTTTCATACATCTACTCCACAAACTATCTGGATTTTATCGATTTCGTGACAGGTAACCTGTTGTTGCCTCTTGGGGCGCTACTGGTCGCTATTTTCATTGGTTGGGTTTTACCTAAGACCGCTATGATTGACGAGATTGATAACAATTCACTTCACAAAATCTGGTATGGTCTTCTTAGATATTTCGCACCAATTTTCATCGGTATTATTTTGGTGTTTGGATTTATCACTGGTTTGCAGACGACCTTTGGCGTGCAAATGCCTGTCTTCATTGAGGCTTTGATTGGGCCCAATAGTTAGAACCAGTATTTGCTAAATGAAAAAGCCGCCTTTCAATTGAAGGCGGCTTTTTTGTTTTGGGGTGAAGTCTACATTTTAGCTGAATTTGTCAGCCATCATCTCTGTGGCGGAGATCAATTCATCGATAATGCCGGGTTCCATACTAGAGTGACCTGCATCGCCAACTATTCTGAGGTCCGCTTTAGGCCAAGCTTTTTTCAATGCCCAAGCTGAGGAAAGTGGTGTCACCACATCATATCGTCCATGAACGATGACACCGGGTAAGTCACCAAACTTTTGAGCTTGCTCTAGAAGCCAGCCGTCCGTTTCAAAAAAGCCTTTATTGATGAAGTAGTGACACTCGATTCGCGCAAATGCATCCAGAAAGTCTTGCTCTTGAAATTTACTTGGCAACATGGAGGGGCCACGAATAGAGAGTGTTTCACCTTCCCATTGAGACCATGCTTTAGCTGCGTTGGCGCGTTCTTCGGCATTGTCACCGGTCAAACGTTTGTAAAATGCTGAAACGAGGTCATCTCTTTCGCTTTTCGGGATCGGAGAAATGTATCGATCGTAAGCATCGGGGAAGAGATTACTGGCACCTTTTTGATAAAACCACTGAATTTCAGCGTGAGTGATCAAAAAAATTCCTCTCAAAATGAGGGCAAGTGTTTTCGAGCGATGTTTGGCGGCGTAGGATAGTGAAAGTGTCGAACCCCACGAGCCACCGAACACGATCCATTTCTCAATATCCAAATGTTCTCTTAGTTTTTCCATGTCGGAAACTAAGTCCCATGTGGTGTTTTCTTTAAGTTCAGAGAATGGAGAGGACCGACCACATCCACGCTGGTCGAATATTATAATCCTGTACTTTTCTGGGTTAAAGAAACGGCGCATATCAGGGTTTGACCCACCGCCTGGACCACCATGAAGGGCAACAATTGGTACACCGTCTGGATTGCCAGATTCTTCCCAATAAATTTCATGCAAATCTGAGACTTGAAGCCGGCCGGCTTTGTTTGAATCGATCCGTGGGAAAAGAAATTTTCGATTTCTCGTGTTGTTCATGACTGCTTCACTATTGTTGTTTTATAAAGAATCGAAAAACACTCGTTAAAAGATGTTCACGTTTCTCGTTTTTTGTTGTTATATGCAATACGGGTAGGTGGAACGATGTAAAGCGGGGAATAGGTGTTGTTGCGTAGATTTTTCGTTGGATTAGCTGTTGGGTCGGCATTTTTGTCTTCTGGTTGTGCTACTGTGGCCGTTCTGGAAACTGTTGCTGAAACAGAAATTCAACTATCAAAACCTCAATCAGAGCTTCACAAAGCGACTGCAGCTTTTTGTGAAACCAGTCGCGATTCCAGATGGGCGAGCGGAGAAAGCAATTTTTCTACTCTCATGAAAATCTGGGGCGGTACGAATGAGATCGGTGAAGAATACTGGACTCATCTCACAGCTTTCGAGCCAACTTCCAGTGAAATTGTCGAACAAGTCAGTTTCGATGTGACACGTGCAGCGGGGCACTTGAATGATGTCAACGCCCTTGCTCAAGCGTTATTGCCTTCTCACGGAGCTGACAGAAAACCTCGCAATGCGGATGTACGAGAATTTGAGCGTGTTCTCATTCATGCGGGGCAAGCTAGAGAAACATTTGCTGCTTCATTCTTGAAGTTGAAGCAAACTGACAGGGCGGCATTGGAAGACATTAATCCGGTAGAAGTTTTAAAACCGCTGGATGAGAGCCTCGAATTGGCGCGTTTGATTGCAGATGGTTTGGCAGCTGCGCGTATGTCTGAAGTCTTGGCGTTGTTGGAAGAACCTACGTCTTAATTAAGTTTGGACTTTCTTCTCAATTTAGAGGATACAGCTCGTCATGAATAATTCATGGCGAGCAACTCTACACCTTAGTCTTTTCTATTTTATCTTTGGATTTCAATTGCCATATCTTCCTGTTTGGTTGGAAGAGGCAAGGCAGTTAAATGGTCCACAAATTAGCTTTGTGCTGTTTGGGGCGCTGCTAGCTAGAATCTTTGTTGGCCCTCTAATTTCCGCTTGGGCAGATGCGCGCACTGCCAAAATAGCTTCATTGATTTTGGCCCTCTTGGCATGGGCTGGGTATTTAGCACTTAATTTTACGCACCAGCCGATATTGCTCGCAATCGTCGGTTTTTTTCTCATGTCGGTAATTCACGCAATTATTCCCTTAGGCGAAGCAAGCCTGCTATTGGTGGTTGACGATAGGAAGCCCAGTTTTGGGCAAGGGCGAGCCATTGCTTCTGGGTTGTTTGTAATTGGTGTTTTTCTCGGTGGTGCGCTGATTGATACTATTGGAATTGAGAGTCTTGTCCCCATTATCACAGCCTTATTGCTTGGTTTAATCGTGACGGGATATTTGATGCCAGCCATCCCATTGGGAAAAGACAACGCTCCAATGGGTTTTTATCAGAGAATTGTGCGTGGGTTCAGACTTTACAAGCGACCAACACTGTACCTTTTGATGATAAGTACTGCATGTGTGCAAGCTGCTCACGGATTCTACTATGGTTTTTCATCTGTCATCTGGGAAAAACAAGGATTTTCAGGCAGTGTTATTAGCTATCTGTGGGTTACAGGTGTTGTGTTGGAAATCGCCTTTTTGGCGTTGGCTGTCAAATTACCAAATTGGGTAACACCGCAAAGGTTAGTGTTGGTTGGAGCTTTAGGTTCCATAATACGCTGGTCTATTTATGGTTTTGTACCTGACCTTGTTAGCACTTTTATTCTTCAAAATTTGCATGCATTAACTTTTGCTGCGACTTATCTTGGAGGCGTAAGAGTCATTCATCGTGATATAGCGAAAGAAGATCAAACTTTGGCTTTTACACTTTTAGCTGCCGTTACCGGCGCAATTACTGGGGTAGCAGGCATTTCATCTGGCTTTCTATACGAGCAGATTGGTGCTCAAGGGTACTGGTACATGGCTGGGTTATCCTTAATCGGTGCAATATTCGCCTGCCTGATGATGTTAAGGATATCAACTCGCCTTGAATGATAATGTAGGTGATTTTTAAAGCTATTTAGGCGACTTTAGAGACAAGAGAAAAAGCGCAGAAGGAGCGTTTCTTGGCTCAGGCCCAAGCCCGTTTTGATATTACCACAGACCTTTCGGGGAATCCCGTAATGGTGCTCGAGGGCGTGTGGACTGCGTTTACAGTTGGTGCAATTGATCAAGCGCTTCGAAGTCTAAGCGCGAAAGAGGTTAGCTCAGAATTATCATTGGATGTTTCCCAGCTAGAAGATTTTGATACTGCGGGTGCATATGTTGTTGATCGCACTCTACGCAAAATTGGAGCAGTTTCTGGAGAGCGGGCCAAAATAGTTGGCGACACCTTAAGTGTAAGATCATTGCTGAAAACAGTGAACGACGCCAAGCCTGAGCATACCATGCCACCTAAAAAGAAACATGGTTTGCATGAGTTAGCTGAGAACCTTGGACATGGCCTTGTCGATGCATTGAAAGAAGGCTGGGGTATTCTTGAGTTTATCGGTGAAGCTTTTTCAACAGTGTTTTCATTGATGCTCAATCCTAAAAGAATTCGTTGGACATCCGTGGTTTCGGTGATGGAAGAGGCTGGACTAAACGCGCTTCCGATTGTGTCCATGCTTTCATTCTTTATTGGATTGGTGATCGCATTCTTGGGGGTAAATTTACTTCAGTCCTTTGGCGCCCAAGTTTTCACCGTTGAGATGGTTGGCTTCCTGATGCTCCGAGAGTTTGGTCTCGTGCTTACCGCTATTTTGTTAGCTGGACGAACTGATAGTTCTTTCACTGCCGAAATTGGAGCTATGCGCATGCGTGAAGAAGTCGATGCAATGCGCGTTATGGGATTAAACCCCATGGAAGTGCTCGTCGCGCCTCGCCTTATAGCACTTTGGGTAATGACGCCGTTTTTGTCTTTCTTTGCAATGATGTCTGGCTTAGTTGGTGGATTATTGGTGATGTGGGGCGTGATGGATATTTCGCCGGCCATGTTTATTCAACGCATTCAGGACACGGTACCTGGTCAGAATTTTTGGGTTGGGATGGTCAAGGCTCCCGTATTTGCTACAGTAATCGCGCTAGTTGGATGCCGACAGGGAATGCTTGTGTCGGGTGATGTCCAATCACTTGGGCAGCGCACAACTTCATCCGTGGTTCAAGCTATTTTCTTGGTTATCGTAATCGATGCGATTTTTGCCATGCTCTATATGGAGATGGGATTATGATGCAAGAACCCGAAAACAAGCTTGCAATTAAAGTACGCAATCTCACCAATCAATTTGGGTCTAAGGTTGTCCACAAAGATCTCGATCTTGATGTCCGCGCAGGCGAGATTATGGGCGTTATTGGTCCATCAGGAACAGGTAAGTCCGTTCTTCTGCGATCTATCGTTGGGCTAATCCAACCAAAACATGCCGATATAGAAGTCTTTGGTGAGGACCTTACTTCACTTGGGCGCGAAGAGCGTCGTCAGATTGAACAAAAATGGGGAGTGATGTTTCAGGATGGGGCGTTGTTTTCAACGTTGAGCGTTCAAGAAAACATTATGGCACCCATGCGCGAGCACTTGGATATGCCGATTTCTCTCATGCAGGAATTAGCGTGTATGAAAGTTCGAATGGTGGGGTTGGAGGCTGATGCTGCGCCCAAACGTCCATCTGATCTGTCGGGGGGCATGCGTAAAAGAGCAGCACTGGCGCGTGCTATGGCATTGGACCCAAAATTGCTTTTCTTAGATGAACCAACAGCGGGGCTGGACCCGATTGGGGCTGGCAATTTTGATATATTACTGCGGTCGCTTTGTGATGCCTTGGGGCTAACTGTGTTTTTGGTGACGCATGATTTGGATTCTCTGCATGCGGTTTGTGACCGGATTGCAGTTTTAAATGCTGGCCAAGTGCTAGCCGTGGGTACAATGGATGAGGTACGGGCAAATCCTCACCCTTGGATACAAGAATACTTTTCCGGGCCGCGTGGACGCGCTGCCTTGGGTATTAGTTAGAAAGGGCGGTTCGAATGGAAACGCGCGCAAATTATGGGTTGATCGGTGCATTCGTTATGATGGCGATGGTCGCTTTCGTATTGTTTGCGGTTTGGATATCCAAGGTTCAATTCTCCAAAGAATATGCAATTTTTGATGTGGTCTTTGAGGGAGCTGTAAATGGGTTGTCCGAAGGTGGAGAAGTACGTTTCAACGGGATTAAGGTTGGTGAAGTCACAAACCTTGGTCTTGATTCCACAGACCCTAACAATGTGATAGCCCGCATCCGTGTCGACTCAAATACGCCTGTAAAATCAGATTCCCGAGCTGAGCTAGGTTTGCTGGGTATCACTGGAATGACATTTATTCAGATTAAAGCTGGAAGTCCCGATGAACCATTGTTGAGCAAAGGTGTGCGGCCATATCCTCCAAGGATTAAGACAGATAAGACGCAGTTGGAACAAATCTTCTCGGAAGGAGAAGGCTTAATCACTACAGGAACAGACACGCTTAATCGCGTGAACACACTGTTTCGTCCGGAAAATGTCGACCGCATTTCCAATATTTTGGCAAATATTGAAGAATTGACGGCTATGACTAGCGGTGAGAAAGGCCTTGCGGCTGATGCGCGTCGTGCCATCCGTGCAATGGAAGGGGCTGGTGCGGCAATGAATGAAGCTGCAGTAGCTGTAGATGCGGCTAGTGTGCAGTTTGATGCCAATGTTGCAATGATGACGAAAGACACCATGCTCTTGCTGGAAGATATGCAGGGTGTTGTTAAAACTGCTGATAAAACCATTGTTTCAGTAGAAGGTGTCATCACGGATGAATTGGCACCTGATGCCCAAGAAGTTATGAATGAGTTATCTACGACATTGCAAGATGTTCAATTGTTGATGCAGCGTTTGGATGGCGTCGTCGCTGAATTAGAACGTGACCCACGCGAGTTTGTGTTGGGTGATGTGAAACCATATGAATAGAGAGTGGTAGAAATCATGTTGAAACGTGAATTAAGAAAACGTCTTTTCTTGCCGCTAATCGTGAGTGGAATGGCTTTGTCTGGATGTGTTTCAGTTTTACCTGAGCCTCAAACACCTGAAGCGTTAGTGCGGTTGCCGACGAGTGGATTTCAAGGCGCTAGCTTGCCGTTGAAAACGAATGTCGTGGTTCACATCCCAGATGCGATGGGCGCATTTGCTGGAGCTGAAATTGCAGCATCAGAAAACCAACGAATTCGCTATATAAAAGATGTCAAATGGGCAGATTCTCCTGCTCGCTTATTGCAAGCCGCTATTGTTGAATCTTTGACAGTATCCGATGGTGATGGATTGGCAGTGCCTGTGCAAGTGGGTGCCCGCGGTGACTATGATTTAAAACTTAGCTTGTTGGATCTCACTGTAGATAATTCATCAGAGCAGGCTGTGTGTAAATTTCGCATGGTTATAACTCGCACAGGCGATAAAAAAATTATCGCGTCGGAAGTCGTTCAAGCTATTGAAGCCGTTGATGGTAGAAATTCTGTTGTTCGCGCCGAAGCGTTAGCGCGTGCAATAAAAGGCGCGGCTGAAAATGCTGCTGATTTGGTTGCAAAACACTCCATCCCGTATGATCTCGTGGCTGAACGTGATGCAAAGCGGGCTGCGAAGAGGGCAAAACTTCTTAAACAACGTGAAGAAAGCCAAGCTGAAAGAGAGCAAGAAGCTCCTGAATCATCTACTGATGAATTGGTAGAAGAACTTACACCGGAAATTTGATCTCCTTTTCAGAGATTTTGTAGAGCGTCTTGAAAGATATTTCGAGGCGCTTTTTCGTGACTACTGTCAGTATTGTGTCAGTAGCGTGTGTATGAATTGTCCATCTTCCAGTTTGATTTAGAGGGACGATCTTATGATTGGTTACACAACGGTTGGCACAAACGATTTTGACAAGGCTGCAGCATTTTATGATGCTCTTTTTGAGTCTCGCGGCATAAAAAGAACCATGGAAGCTGAAAACTATTTGGTTTGGGCAGAAAGCATGGAGACTACAGCCTTTTCTCTAGTTCGTCCTCATGATGGTAAAGAGGCGACAGTTGGAAATGGCGTTATGATTGCGTTGGAAATGGAAAATGAAGACGCAGTGAAAGCATTTTACAACAAAGCTATCGAACTCGGTGGAACTTGCGAGGGAGAGCCTGGGCCGCGCGGTGACACTTTCTATGTTGGATATTTCCGTGATCTTGATGGAAATAAGTTGAATGCTTTTTGTATCATGAAAAAATAAGAGCAATAAAAAAGCCCGCTGACTTCGTCTTTAGCGGGCTTTGTTTTTCTTGAAAAAAACTATTTAGTCAGCGCTGCATCGAGCAATAGATATGCAGCTAGACGAGGGCCAGCATCTTCGCGGGAACGCTCAGCGTTGTTAAGGAATTTGATTGCTTCTTCTTCTTCAAGTGCAAGATAGCTTTCCGCTGCAATCCGTAAATCTTCATCTTGAGTTAGAAGGCGTTGGATTTGAGTCAATTCACCGGGTGCAGCTTGTTTTGTAGCACGGCGACGTTGGCGTTCACCGCGAGCGGTAGCAGCTGCAATCCGGCGCAAGTCTGAAGACCGGATGGCGCGCTTTAATCGAATGCCTGATCGATCTAATTGTTCCACAAAGGCCAAAGCTGTTTCGTTGTGAACATCTGAATTGCCTTCTGTTCCAATATTGGAGAGAAGATCCTTCCATGACATGCCAGATTGAGCGTCTCTCTTTGCTTGAGCTTCGCGTTGTCTCTCTTTTGAAAGCTGTTGCACTTCATGAGCTGCTGCCGCAGTAGGGCTCGAAGGCTCAGCTGATGCAGTCGGTTTCGATAAATTGCGAGAATACTCTGGTGTTTGAGAGGCGTTATCTATTTCTTCTATTTCCAGCGGGTCAAAGGGAGACAAATCTGGAGCTGGCTTTGCAGAAGATTGATCCCTATAAGATGGTCGAGGTGAAGGCGCAGCGACACGAGGTTTTTGCACTTCGATCGGTCTGTCTTCAACCTGAGCATTGCTTACAGTTTCATCTAAGCCATCATTGAGGAGCTGTGACGCACGTTCAATACGCATTCGTGCGCGATCAAGACCAGCTTCAGCTGCATGAGTTGCCTTTGATGCTGCTTGGTACATGTGATCACCCATGCGATCCATGCGTTTTTCTGTTTCTTCAACATGTGCGTTCGTGGTTTCCATAGCCTGTTTAACAAGGCCTTCGGCACGAGCAGCTGTTTCAATGAGGCGTTTCATTGCATCTTCAGCTTCAGTATTTGTTTTCGAAGCTTGTTGCGCAACTTTTTCAGAAGTCAGGCGAGCACCATCCAATGCGGTGTCCATGGCATCTCGTATTGCGTGAGCTGTCGCTTTTGAAGCTTCAACGGCCATGTCACCTGCTTTAAGAGCATTGTCGACTGTTCTTGAGGATCCAAGTAGGTTCTCATTGATCGACATGAGAGATTGAACAAGCTGTTGAGCACGTTTGCGGCTCTCTGCTGTCATGTGATCTAAGTTCGCTGCGGATGCTGATAAATTTTTGCCTGTTACTTCAATAGTGTTTAGGCGGTCGTCCAACTGCTTTCCGGCTTTCTGGACTTCGGATTGGGCCATTGAGGCTGCGCGAACCATTTTTTCGGCGTGCATAGGAATGGCTTCTGCCAATGATGCGGCCTGAGAGCGAATGGAATTTGAAAGGCTTAGCAATTCATCGCGTTCAGCAGCAAGTTTGAACTTCAACGCTTCTGAATCCGCTCGAACAACCTCTGCAGCTTTCATAGCTGAATCAGAGCTTTCTTTCATGTCATCTCGAATGACTTGAACGCGCGCTTCGGTTTCGTTTAATGTGTCCTGAATTTCGTCAGAACGTTTTGCGATGACTGCTCCAAGTGTTTGGACCTCTTCTGACAGAGCAGATGCCGGAGATAATAATTCTTGAGATGCTGCTAGCACAAGTTCATTTGCGCGAGCTGAGCGTGTAGACTCTCGGGCCATAAAGCCAGACATAATCAATGCTAGGCCAGGTCCTGCGGCCATAGCAATTGCTCCGCCCAATTCAGCCGGAGGCATTATTTGTAATGCTTCAATTCCATACTTCCCAAGAGAATAAGCAGCTGCGCCACCCCACCATGTGAAGGCGAGGGCTGTTGTGGCCCATGGCATCCAGCTTCCAGCTTTGCGCGCATGGGCAAGGCGTAGCTCTAGGTCTTTTTTACTCTTAATTGGTCTTGTTACTTGGTTCATGGCATACAACTATACAGATGACTCTGACATTATACAGTCAAGATCTGGGCCATTACATGTCAAAATAGCCAACCAAGTGAATTTTTGGAGTGTCTGCTCACGTTTTAAGTGAATAATGGCGCTGAAAAGCGCCACTAGCATAATACTTATATTTTTATATAGATCGTTTTTATTCGCTAGAATAAGCGCGAAAAGCTTGATGAAGCTGGCGCAGAACTTTTGTCGTCTTGTTTCTCTGGCGCAGCGTCTATACCTGCCCAAGACATTAGTATTACTAGCAAAGAATCGCGTATTAGAATTAATAGACCCAGCATGATTGCCTCCAAAGCTTAGCAGAAGCATTAATCGAAAAACACTAAAAATCAAGTTAAACTTATTAAAAATATCGAAAAACGATACAGAATTAATTTTGGTGAAATCAGAATAAAAAAGAATGACCATGTAGAAAGTAGTCTGGGATTGAAGTAAAATTGCTCATCTAAGTGTTTCTGTATGAAGCAAAAAGGCGTTGATGTTTCATTTTGAAACAAATCAAGTGTTCAATGGAAACAGAGTCTAACAATCGATTTCTGAAACTAAAATGAATGATTGTCCGGTGCATGATTTTACCAGAAATTTATAATTATGCTTGTCTGTATGGTGCGGTTCCAAATTCAATCTGAAAGATGAAAACAGCATGACCCAGAATGTAATTGATCTAGATCATTTGAGTAGTATGACGGGTGGTGACATCGAACTAGCTCGGGAAGTATTGGAAATATTCAAACACCAGTGTGAGATTTGGGGACGAATGTTGGATGCAGATGCGCCGTGTGAGCAGTGGGCTGATGCTGCACACTCAATTAAAGGTGCAGCAAAAAGCATTGGTGCTATGGATTTGGGAGAAGCTTGTGGTCAGGCTGAAACGCGAGGCCGAGAGGGCGATGTGCCAAAAGCTGAAGCCGGAGTATTAATTAGCCAGATCAAAGACCGAATGATTGAAGTTTCAGAAGCGCTTGCGCAAGTAGAGCATCAATTATCGATGTCTGAAGCGTTCAAGGAATCATAGGCTTCAAATTCATAAGCAATAGAGCGTTCAATCAGAAGACGCCAAACTGGTTCTGCAACCTCTTTGGGAAGATTATGTAATTCTGCTTGTTTGAGTACTTTGGACACAACATCTTCTATGCGAGGTACATCACGTACCATGTCACGATCCGGCTTAATGCGAGAAGCAGCTTTTATATATGTTGTTCGTTCAGCGATAATTTCCACGAGAAGACGATCGATCCGATCGATTTCATAGCGTACATCCGTCATATCCTGGCATTCTGGGCCAGTATTTTTGCGTGCATCGGAAGTGTATGTTTCGCTGGCAACACCGCTTGATTGTTCTTTCGAGTTCGGGGAGGCCGGCATATTTAATTCTCGTTCTGTTCAGATGCTGATAAATCTATTCGACAGAGTTAGGATGAGTTGAACTGTCTGACAAGAAGGCAAAGAAAAACAGGCGACGTTTTTACGCAGCCTGTTTTTATAAAATAGATATCTCTCAAGGAATTAGAGACTTTATATTAGAATGATGGTCCACCCAGCAGAGAATTGTCTGTTGCAGCTGATCTGATTTCATAACCTGAGTTTGGGATAATTTCAGCTGTCCAAGTACCGTTTGGCTGCAAACAAGCCTTCAAAGTTCCAGATTCTCCACCTGCATCGTAAACAGCAGTCTGACATTCTGGCGCAGCAGGCTGAAAGTTAACTTCAACAGCATCGCTAACAGCTGGTGCACCACCCAATGCCTGAGCGGCGTTGAAACCGTCATAGAGCCTTGTTGATTCTACATTTTGTGTCGACATCGATGACGTATAATCGGTGCGCACATATCCATATCCAACACCATTTTCGCCCACAAGAGTCCAGCTTTCACCAGTTGGCGTGGTTGAAACGGATATTGCTTCAAGCACATCGCCGCGCATGACAGTTTCAGCTTCAGGAACAATTGTTCCTGCTGGAGCATTCATAAGGCGGACTTGTTTATCAAGCTGCACAAGACCGGTTTTCAGAGTCACTTGCGAAGTTGAGCTGCTAATTTTCTGAAGTTCAGGATTTGCTTCAAACTCTAATTCGCCAATACGCCCATCTGGTGAAGAAATGCTGACGGCTGATTTTGCATCAACTTGACCAAACAATGATCCAATACGTTGACTGGCTGAACCTTGTCCATGACGAGCATCACGGCGCAATGTCTCCTGTTTGAACAAGATAGCCTCAGCATCTTCAGACAATTCAGTGCGCTCTGGAGCTGGAGGCCTATATGCGAGATCACTTACAATCGTAGGCGTTGAAGATGTGAAAGATGTTGTTGGTGGCGCGGTTGTGTATGATAGCCCGCTTGCTGCACCTTCTTTAGACATCCAGTCGCCATCGGGAGTCATGCATGCTGAATGCATTGAGCCCGTGCCATTCACGGTCATCGCATAGTCACGACACGGTACGCTCACATCTATGCGTTCAATTACGCTGCTAGAAATGTTCGTCTTGAATGCGTTGACTGAAGTTGTACCGGTTCCTGAAAGGCTGGTGAGGTCTGCACTTGGAACATATCCGATTGCAACGCCATTTTGACCAATTAGAGACCATTGTTCACCAGAAGAGTCAGTAACAACACCCATGCGTTCCATTGAAGTGCTAAGAGACAGGCTTCTCAGTACAGTCTGGTCAAACTGAGTTGGCGCTGCATATAGCTTAGTAGGGTTTGCTACGCGAACCCAATCATCCTGCAACAGCATATAACGCGGAAGTGGCTCAACCTTATCAGAGCGAGTTATAAATGTAGGACGTACTTCGTTCTGGGTCGATAAGAAGTGAAGATCAACTCGTGTACCATTTTGTGTAACAACGGTGTTTATCTCACCATCTGCTGTTGTTTTAGCTGCGTGTCGTACATTGTAGGCAAATTGCTTTTGTTCATTGCCAGCGAGGTAAGTGCCGTTTGCAAACAATGCATCAATGATTGTCTGCGGCATGCTTCCGGCTCTCAGCACACCATCATAAACGCGTTCACCGACAGATACCGCGATCGGAGCAACCGATCTCGTAGTATTGGTGCGAAGGATTTTAGCTGGCCTATTTTCGCTACGGTTGCTGCCAAACAACTTACGTTTAGCAATTTTGGGAGCTGTTTTAGGTGTAGCGTTATCTGTTGTGGAACCAAAGCTTGGGCCGGAATAGCTGGGTTTTGGCGTCTCTATTTTCGCAACAGGTGGAGGTTCTACAGTTTTAGTTTCAACAACCGGAGCGGCTATCGTGGGTGTAGTTGGTTCACTTACCTTTGGAGCAGATAGAGTGAGCTCAGGCGCTTTTTCGGTGACTTTAGGAGTTGATACTTCTGGTGTTTTTAGCTCAGGAGTAGATAAAGTCGTTGTGTTTGAAGAAAGGTTTCTTTCTGTCGAAGGAGCTTTGGCGATATCATCTGCAGCTTCGGTAGTCGAAGCAAACAATTCACCAACCGGCTCACTGATGGCTGTGGTTGCTTCTTCAGTACCCGTAGCTTCTAGGTCTGAAAATACGCGAGAATCATCAAGAGCAGCATCAGTCGCAGTCGCTGCGTTCGTAGTGGCTGCGGATGTGGTTGAAGCATCTCTTGTGGTGATTTGAGGCAGAGATGGTGTTGCATCGCTACCCGCATCAGCAGTTTGTATAGTTTCATCGCTTCCTTTGGGAAGCATAAAGTATACTGCAGCACAAATAGCTGAAATGGATGCGGCCCCGGCGAGGTAAAGCGCTACTTTTTTGCCGCTACCGTCAGACTCGTGAGCTGGAACGTAGTATCCATCATCATGGTCGAAGCCCGCTTCATACACTTGCTCATCAGTGTCGTAATAAGAAGCAGCTGTTTGGCGAGGTGTTACAATGGGCCCATCGCTTTTGGGCTTAGTTATACGCGTGCTGAATTTTGAATCCGAAGCATTAACATCACTTTCGCCTTCTGAAAGAGATACTGCTAAGCGTTCTTCTTCGGTTAAGTCGTCGCTATTGTCAGCAGATGCAGCTATATCTCCGCGACCTCCATTAGGGCGGAATTCAATGATTTGGCCAGACTCATTTCCAGTGTCGACATTTTCTTCAATGTCGTTGTCTTGATTATCTTTGACCGCATCAGCCACGGCTACAGATTCACTTTCTGGATCTTTATTGTCATCATCATTCTGAAACTCTTCCTCATCAAACTTGTGAGCTGCGTTTCCAGATGCGTGTCCGCTAACCGGAAGAACCGGCGGCATTTTGCCTTCATCAGAAGAAGTTGAGTTAAGGTCAATTTCTTCCAGTTCTGGAATATCTAAGTCTTGATCTTCCAAACTCTGGGTTTCTAATTCCTTAACGTCGATGTCAGGGATTTCTAAATCCTCGTTAACTTCGAGAGTCTCTGTTTCACTCTCAAAATGAGTTGGAGGGATTCCCAAACCGCTATCATCGTCTAAGTCGGATTCGTTTTCCTGATCTAGAGAAAGAGACTGGAGTGAAGATTCACTTGGCGCATCGGGTAAATCAATATTGTCATCCAACTCATCTAAGGACGGCGGAGTAGCGAGTACATCATCCAAATCAACATTATCTAGAGTCTCATCTAAAGATGGAGCATCTGGAAGTTCGGGCAGATCATCGGCTGCATCTAGCGATGCCTCATCTAATGCCTCTGATTCTTCAGGGAAAATTGTCTCGACAGCTTTTGTGATTTCGTCTTTGGAGCTTTCCAATGCCGCTTCAGTTTTGTCACCAATATCATCGGTAACATCTGAAAAAACATCCGCTGCATCCCGCAGAGGAGTCTCAGCGGTTTCAGTATTCTTTGGAGTGGGTTTACGGTCCCAATAAGACCCGCTACTGCGTGGCCGCACTAGCTTGTCACTCAATGAATCATTGCTTCCTTGACGCCAAAAGGTCATGATTACTCGCCCAACAGAATCTAAACACTCTCAATGACTAGCATGAAGTGCGCTTAACGTTAATCCTAATAAATAGTTAAGCCATTCAAGCGGATTTCACGTAAAATGTCGAGAGTCTATGAGATTCAATTACCTAGCGACTTAATTTCAGCTATACCCCAACGACTTGTTCTGCTTGGGCTTCTTCTTTTATCCACTTGATAAATTCACGTGCAATAGGCGATTGTGTGCGGCCTCTAGGCCAAACAGTCCAATACGCAAAATCAATCTCATTAGTTCCATCAGCGAATGGGGCAACCAGACGCCCGCTTTCAAGATCATTCGCTGCGATGGCTTTTTTGGCCAATGCAATGCCGCGACCGGACGCGGCGGCTTCGACGACAATAGAGGATTGATTAAAACGCGGCCCTCTTGAAGCTTCTACATCTGAAATATCTCTGGCGGCCAGCCAACTAGACCAATCAGGACAAGAGGGATCGTTTTCAGGACTTTCATCGTGAAGTAGGGTGTGGTGTCTTAAGTCACTCGGGGAGCGAAGAGGTGTCGGGCCTTCAAGAAGAGAAGGGGAGCAAACTGGCAAAACCGTCTCTGACATTAGTTTTTCAACACGTAGACCATCGTAATTACCGCCGCCATACCTTATCGCTAAATCAATTTCAGGTCCTGCAAAATCGACGATGGCAATGTCTGAAGAAACCCATACCTCTGCTTCTGGATGTAACGCTTGAAATTTGTCCAGTCGGTGAGCTAACCATTTTGCAGCAAAAGACGGGGCACATGATATCATTAATCTGTTGCGACGTTTGGGTGTGCGAAGCACATGAGCAGCCTCTGCCAATTGTTCAAATGCATTGGTAAGAAGAGGTAGAGTAGCTTCTCCCACATCGGTTAAAAGGACTTGGCGGCCCGTGCGGCGAAAAAGAGGAGCACCAGCAAACTCCTCCAAATGACGGATCTGTTGTGAGATCGCACCCGGTGTTACATTGAGCTCTTCTGCAGCTTTTGTGAATGATAATCGTCTTGCTGCTGCTTCAAATGCTCGAAGCGCATTTAAGGGAGGGAGACGGTCGATTGGGTTGCCAGAATCATTCATTGTGAAGTTGCTCTAAAGTTTCAGCTTAGCTCAATTACATTGTAACTCAGCGCTTGAGGCGCCACTTATGTTCGGTAGCGATAGAACGGCATAAATCCGTCTATCAAATTAGTTGAGAGTTTTACAAAAGACTGACTTTGTTATCTTGAGTAAAACTAAAGGGTTTATCTATGGCGCATTCTGCAAAGTCGAGCAAGTCTCATTTAGTTGAGCTAACGCAAAAGACAAATGCTGAAAATAGCTTTCCTGCTGGATCGGTGTGCCTTATCGGTGCTGGTCCGGGCGATGTTGAATTACTTACGATTAAAGCCTTGAAGCGATTGCAGCAGGCTCAGATTGTTTTTTATGACCGTCTCGTGAGTTCAGATATTATGGACTTAATTCCGGCTGGCGTTGAATTGATACCTGTTGGAAAATCTAAAGGCGATCATTCTGTCCCGCAAAAACAGATACATGAAAAACTAATCGAAGCCGCTCAAAGAAATCTTCGTGTTGTGCGTCTAAAGGGAGGCGATCCCTTTATTTTTGGCCGAGGTGGAGAAGAAGTGGAAGCTCTACGCACCGCAGGAATATGTTCTGAAGTGGTTCCGGGCATTTCGTCAGCTCTTGGATGTGCTGCCTCTCACCAAATCCCATTGACGCATCGAGATCATGCTCAGTCTGTTACTTTTGTGACTGGTCATGCGAAATTGGGTGAAATACCAGATCTTGATTGGAGCGCATTGGCCCGAACAAACCAAACTGTTGTAGTTTATATGGGAGTTGGAACTGCGCCAGCCATCACGGACCGGTTAATTGATGCAGGACGTCTTGGGGATACACCTGTCGCCATCATAGAAAACGGCACACGAGACAATGAGAAAGTCGTATATGGAGATCTGCAATCTCTGCCGGATCTTCTCGAAATTCACAACATTGCTGGGCCAGCGCTTCTTATTATCGGTGAAGTTTCTGCGCTTGGTTTAAAAGAAATCGCTAAAACTCAATCTGAAATTCTTGCTGGGGAGGCAGCTCAATGAGTTCTGTACGTCCAAAACTAAAACCTGCCACGCCTAAAGTTGTTACAGCTTGGGATGCATCAAATGGGTTTACTACCTATCGCACTCCATCGGGCGACTGGACACAAAATGTTGCTGAGGCTGAGGTGCTAACACATGAAGCTGCAGATGAAGCTCTTGAAGCAGCAAAAAAAGACCAAACACGTGCAACGGACCCATATTTGATGGAAGTCACAGAAGATGGGAAAGTGACAGGGCGTGAGACTTTGCGTGAAAGCATCCGCGCAGAAGGCCCGACATGTCACCCGAATTACGGGCGTCAGGCGGAGGTGAATTAATGCCTAAAAGAGAAATTTCACAGCTCACGCTTTATGGGGATAGTATCAGTGGAAACTGTCTGAAAGCACTATGGGTCGCTAAGTACACTAACACATCCTATGACTGGGTTGAGATGGACCTGCTCAAAGGTGACACGCAAACTGAAGAGTTCCTTGCGATAAATCCTGTCGGACAGGTTCCTTTAGCGCGATGGCCCGATGGGCGCGTTTTGCCTCAGTCGAATGCAATTATGTTGTATCTCGCGGAGCAAACAGGCGCTGATCTAATCCCTGATGATGCATTCCAGCGTGCACAAATGCAGTCATGGTTGTTCTGGGAACAGTATACCCATGAGCCAGCAATCGCTGTGCGCCGTTTTAAGAAGCATTATTTGAAGCTTGCCGATGAAGATATTGATCCAGAATTGATGGCAAAGGGCCGCCGTGCTCTGGGCACAATGGAAATGCTGCTGAATTATTCTGATTATCTCGTTGGAGATAAACTTTCTCTCGCTGATATCGCTTGTGTCGCTTACACGCGTTGGGCGCATGAAGGCGGTTTTGACATCAATGAATTTCCTGCTGTGCGCCGATGGGTAGCACGTATCGAAACAGACTTAGGGCTAGAACATGCCCATCCTGAACTATCCCACGGAGACGACTAAATATGTACCGTTATGATGAATTTGACGAACAAATGGTGCGTGACCGCGTGGCCCAATTTCGAGGGCAGGTTGAGCGTCGTTTATCTGGTGAATTAGACGAAGATCACTTCAAGCCGTTGCGTTTGCAAAATGGTGTGTATCTGCAAATGCACGCGTATATGCTTCGTATTGCTATTCCATATGGGCAATTGTCTTCAAAGCAAATGCGTACACTAGCCGATGTTGGTGAGAAATATGACAAAGGTTATGGCCACTTCACAACGCGCCAGAATATTCAGTTTAACTGGATAGCCTTGAAGGACATTCCAACAGTTCTTGAAGAGCTCGCAAACGTTGAAATGCATGCTATCCAGACATCAGGAAACTGTATTCGCAACGTGACGACTGATCAGTTTGCTGGTGCGACAGCTGAGGAGATTGAAGATCCTCGTCCTTGGTGTGAGATTATTCGTCAGTGGTCTACTTTCCACCCAGAATTCGCGCACCTTCCACGTAAGTTTAAAATTGCTGTGACAGCAGCAGAAACCGACCGAGCAGCTATTCGCGTGCATGACATTGGATTGCACATGAAACATAATGCGGCTGGTGAAGTTGGATTTGAAATTATCGTTGGCGGTGGTCTAGGTCGTACGCCAATCGTTGGTACGACTGTCAAAGATTGGGTTGCCAAAGACGACATCCTTGATTGGCTTGAAGCTATCATGCGTGTCTACAATTTGCATGGTCGCCGCGACAATAAATACAAAGCACGTATCAAAATCTTGGTAACTGAGCTGACGCCTGAGGTGTTTACAAAACAAGTTGATGCAGAGTTTGAAGCGCAGCGCGATGAAGAAAAAGTGCGCCTGCCGCAAGAAGAAGTAGACCGTATTTCCGACTACTTTAAAGCACCAGCTTTTGAAACATTACCAGCGACTTCCGCTGCTTATGAAGAAGCCAAAGCAAATGATGAAGGCTTTGCAAAATGGACTGAGACAAATCTATCTGCTCACAAAGTCGATGGATATACCTCTGTGACAGTCTCTTTGAAGCCGTTAAATGTGGCTCCTGGTGATGCAACGTCTGCTCAAATGCGTGTTTTGGCCGATATTGCAAAAGCTTATTCCTTTGATGATCTTCGCGTTACTCACATTCAGAACATTGTGTTGCCTCACATTAAACTGGATGAATTGTATAATGTATATCTAGCCTTGGATGATGCAGGGCTGGGGGCCGATAATGTAGATCTAGCTTCAGATCTAATTTGTTGTCCTGGTCTGGATTATTGTAATCTCGCTAACGCGCGTTCAATTCCAGTTGCTATGGAAATTCAGAACATGTTTTCCAAGTATGACCGTGATCTGGGCAAGCTCCACATCAATATTTCTGGTTGTATCAACGCGTGTGGACACCACCATGTTGGAAACATTGGAATTTTGGGTGTCGATAAGAAGGGTGAAGAATTCTACCAAATTACATTTGGTGGTCGTGCTGATGAGAAAGCACGCATTGGTGATATCCAAGGTCCTGGTTTGCGTCAGGAAGAAGTTACACCTGCTCTTGAGCGCGTTGCTCAGAAATATCTCGAAATTCGTCAGAACTCCGATGAGAAGTTCATTTCTACACTAGAGCGCCTTGGCGCTGAGCCATTCAAGGAGGCTCTTTATGCCGACAGTTAAATTTGAGAACGGCAAGGCAGCTATTATTGAAGATGCATTTGCGTGTGTTGAAGATGATCAACCAATTCCAACAGAGGGTGCGGTGTGCGTTTCTCTGGAGCGCTTCAAAACGGATAAAGAAGCCATTTTGGCACGTAACGGTGATATCGGAGTACGTTTAGTTCCCGATGACGACGCACTTGAGCTTACTGATGTGATTGATCGTTTGTCTCTCGTTGAGGTGACATTTCCCAAATACACAGATGGTCGTGCTTTTTCGCAAGCTCAATTATTGCGTCGTCGTCTTCAGTTTAAAGGTGAAGTGCGCGCTATCGGTCAGGTTTTACGTGATCAGATGGATCAGATGGCACGTTGTGGAATTGATGGTTTTGTTTTTGAGCCAACTTCAGGTGAAGCGCCGGATGTTGTCGAAAACGCGATAGCTGATTTTGCATACGCCTATCAACGCACGTCTGGTGCTCAAACACCGATTTTTGCACGCCGTCATGTAGCATCGAAAAATATATAGGGAGGTTTTAGATGGCTGACACTGAAACCCAACCTTCAAATGAAACACGTGAAGAGCGTTTATTTCGTTTGAATAAAGAATTGCGCGATGCATCTGCACAAACGATTATTCGAGCTGCACGCAAGCGTGAATTTGGTGATCGTATTTGTTACGTTTCTTCATTCGGAGCTGAAAGTGCCGTTATGTTGGCGCTGATCGCTGATGTTGATCCTTCATTTCCCGTGCTGTTCATCGATACAGGCATGCACTTCCATCAAACATTGCAATATCGTGATGATTTGATCGAGTTTCTCGGACTGACCGGCGTGAAAACCATTCACCCGGACGAAGAAGAGCGCATGATCGAAGATCCTAAAAATGATCTATACAAAACAGATCCAGATGTTTGTTGTGAAATTCGAAAAGTACGTCCTTTGGAGCCAGCTTTGCATGGTTTTGATGCATGGATTACGGGGCGTAAGCGTTTCCATGGCGGAGAGCGTATGCAATTGCCTGTATTTGAATTCGCTGCAGGGCGCTACAAAGTGAATCCGTTGGCATCTTGGACACCAGAAGATGTGAAGTTATTCTTCAAAGCGCGTAATTTGCCGCGTCACCCATTGCTTGAGCAAGGTTACCCATCCATCGGGTGTTGGCCATGTACTCAGCCCGCCGAAGATCCCAACGATCTTCGTTCAGGGCGCTGGGCTGGAATGAATAAGACTGAATGTGGTCTTCACATTGAAAAAGGTGGTGGACGTCGTCGCGCTTTCTGATTTCAAGACGACACAATCTCCAATATTTTGTGGCTCCAATATTGTGTGGAGAAATACTGAAAAATTAGGTGCGTGTTTCTTTATAACGAGACACGCACCTTTTCTTTTTATGCCCTGAAATTCGCTCATTCGATGAATCTGACTATTCTAAACCATTCATCGCGTGTTAAGAGCATATCTAGCAGGTTAATGGAAAGTAAATGCAGCTTTCCTGTATGTGTTATTGTTCGCTGGGGGTGGCGTTAGGCGAAGTGAAGGGGTGAGACTGATATGAATTTTTCGATTTGGTGGGCAATTCCAGCAATCACCGCACTAGTAGGCGTGCTGATGGTTGGTGGTGGAATAGGGCGGCTATTTCGCTTTAGAATGTTCTCAGGATTAAGCCGTTTTCTGTTTGGTGGTGTGTTCTTATCTGGTGCAGCAGTTGCAGCACTGGCAGGATTGAATTTGCAAACATATGCGCGTCTAACTTATGAGCGTCCCGCTGCGGAAGTGACATTTGCGCAAACCGGACCACAAGCATATACGGCGACTATGCGTATCCCAACCGGTCCGGATGAGGATTTTGGCGAGCCTGTGGTTTATGATCTTACAGGCGATGCCTTTCGTGTCGATGCCCGTTTCCTAAAATGGCAACCATGGGCAAATGTCACAGGTTATGACGCAATCTATCGATTAGATCGCCTTCAAGGGCGTTTTGATGAGGTGGAACAAGAAAATGCAACGCCTCCACAAGCTTTTGATTTAGCTCCAAAAGGTACATCTGCTGCTTTGGATATCTATCAGTTGTCTCGGAAAAATGAGTTGTTTAAAAACCTAAGGGCCGTTGATGCTATTTATGGAAATGGCGCATACGCACCTATGGTAGATGGTGCTGTTTTTGAAGTTGTGGCGACACAGTCTGGATTGGTGCCACGTCCCAAAAATGCAGTTGCAAAAGAAGCTGCATTGCAATGGGGCGCGCCTACAGCTTTGAAAACGCCCAGCTTGGAATAGTTTGGAATTAATCAAACTCAAATGAAAAAAACGCCGCTCTTGATATTTATCAGAGCGGCGTTTTTGTGTTCGAATTTGCGCTAGAAATTTATGCGCTAAGACGAGGTGCGATTTCAAAGTTAGCATCACCCATGGATGGACGAATAATTTGAACCACAGATCTTGGAAGGTCGAGTGCCTCTGCAGCACTAGCGACAAATTCCTCTTCAGCGTCGTGGATATCTCCGTCAGCTGCTGCTACGTGCCAAAGCGCTTCCATTAGGTCCATGCGGTCTTCTTCTGGAGAAAAGCGCAAAGCACCCAAGGCTTCGTTAAGGCGATTGCCCGATGTGCGTCCCATAGCGGCATTGTCGCCGGGAGCCCAAGGGCGCTCAGGTTCGTCAGAACCCAAGTTATTTAGATAGTCATATGCTGCATTCACTTCTTCATCATTGATTTGTTGATCAGCTTTGATCAACCCCATGAGAAGGGTTGCGGCAGACATACGAAATTTAGATGGTAGCATCTAATGGACCCTCAATGGTGTGTGTTCCAATAGGGTCAATTTGCACCAGAGTATTTAATGCACGCTTAATCGATGGAAAAAGAGTCTGAAAAAAATCGAAGAAATTTCAAAACTAGGAAATTTGACTATTCGAGTAATACCGACCGACCTCTAATTAATGTGCTAAATCCGTATATCAGAAGCAGCACAAATAGTATTGAGCCCATTATCTCACTACTATGAGCATTTGAGCACACATTTTTGTGGCAAATATAATTGTTCATGACGCTTTTGTCTGCAAAATGGTTTATCACTTTAAGTCGTCCGCCATTTGTTTCGCGGACTTCCGTAGCGATGACAGACCCTTTCGCAAAAAATGGGCTGGTCGTGACGTGCTTTAAATGATTGGCATTGAATGAACGAGTGTATGTTGAGTTTTTGAAAAGTGACTGAACTGCATACGGTAAAGTGTATTGCATTCGAGCCGGATGAAATATCAAAAAAGTACCGATAATAATGAAAATTGCGAATAAGCGATTGAGCGCCATGATGTTTTATTCCCCTACAACCTAAGGCCGTTAAAGCAACTCTCATTCCAGTTTGGCTTGCGTTTCTGTTTTTGTTGGTTAATAAAAGGTTAATGCGCAAAATGGGGTGCTGAAATGTTCGGGCTATTTAAAACGAAGAAGCAGAGAGTGCAGGCCGGTGGGCTAACTTTTGAGGGTTCTGAAGCTCGGTTTAGAGAACGGGCAGAGATGCTGGCGACACTAAAAGTTTTTATCAGTCATCGTTGGGACTATGACACAAAAGTGCTCGCTCAGATTACTGAATTTGAGTCTCGCGAAGCTGGTATTAAAATTGTAGAAAATTTTTCGTTTACCGAAGATGATCCCATTGAAGGCCCGCGTGGTGGAGATGTGTCGCGTTCAACTATATTGAATAAGATTATTCAGAATATGGAACAGTGCGATCTTGTTGTGGCTCCCAGTAAGCGCACAATGAAACCAAGTGAATGGGTAAGAACAGAGTTGGAAGTTGCTGCGTTTTTTCTGAAGAAACCTATTGTATTTGTTGATCACTTAGAGGACCAGCAAGTTCACACTGCTTTGATAGATGAACTTAAAGAACATACCAATTTGATTTATCATGCAACGACGGATCCATTGAATCTAGCAAAAACTATCAATGAAATTTTCCTTGATAAACTACATTAAGTCCACTGTAGTTGGTTGCTTTCCTTGACTCCGTCTCTATTCCAAGCATATACACCCCCATCTTTCCGCGTAGCTAAAACTGCGCCTTGATCTGGGACGATCCCGTAGAAGCGGATGAGCCCAGCAGAAGCACCCTCGCTCAGCGCATAGCGCCCAGCGGGGTAGAATTGCTTTGTGCGCGTTTTTCTAAACGCGATTAAGGCGGAATAGCTTGCAAGGAGAGGCGAGTGACGCCATTTTGGCCTTATAGGTAAAATGCACCACTCAACACGGAATTATAAGGAGATTGCGCATGTTTGACGCGCTGACAGACAGACTTTCGGGCGTATTTGATGGCCTGACCGGAAAGGGTTCCCTTTCTGAGAAAGACGTGTCGTCTGCATTGCGCGAAATTCGTGTTGCTTTGCTTGAAGCCGATGTGGCTTTGGATGTCGTCAAGCAGTTTATAGCTGACATTAAGCCAAAAGCTGTTGGTGAAAGCGTTATCCGTTCGGTGAAGCCGGGCCAGCAAGTTATCAAGATCGTTCACGATGGTCTGGTGGAAATGCTGGGCGGTGGCGAAGAAGCTCAAGGGCTGCGTATTGATAACGTTCCAGCTGTTATCATGATGGCTGGTCTTCAAGGTTCCGGTAAAACCACCACAACAGGTAAGCTGGCTAAACGTTTAAAAGAGCACGAACGCAAGAAAGTGCTAATTGCGTCTCTGGATGTGTATCGTCCAGCCGCGATGAAGCAGCTTGAAATCCTTGCCGGACAAGTCGGCGTAGATTCTCTACCCATCATGGATGGGCAAATGCCTGTCGACATTGCTAAGCGCGCAGTTAATGCAGCAAAGCTCGGCGGCTATGATGTGGTAATCCTCGATACAGCGGGTCGTACGACGCTGGATGAACAAATGATGGGTGAAGCAGCTTCAGTGGCTGATGTATCAAACCCATCTGAAACAATTCTTGTTGCTGATGCGCTAACGGGGCAGGACGCTGTTGAAACAGCTCGTCGTTTTGATGAACGTCTCAAACTGACAGGTCTTATCCTCACACGCATGGACGGTGATGGACGTGGCGGTGCGGCGCTTTCCATGCGAGCTGTAACTGGCCTTCCAATTAAATTCCTAGGTACTGGTGAAAAATCTGACGGCCTAGAGGTCTTTGATGCGACGCGTATTGCTGGCCGTATTCTTGGGCAGGGTGATGTTGTTTCCCTTGTTGAAAAAGCAGCCGCTGAGATCGATCAGGAAAAAGCCGAAAAGATGGCCAAGAAAATGGCCAAAGGTATTTTCGATCTGGAAGATTTGGCCGAGCAATTTAAGCAGATGGAGCGTATGGGAGGTCTTGGTGGCCTCATGGGTATGTTGCCAGGGGCAAAAAAAGCAAAGCAAGCAATGGATGCTCAAGGTCTCGATGATAGAGTGCTCAAGCGTCAGCATGCAGTTATTATGTCCATGACACCAAAAGAGCGTGCCAAGCCTGCTTTGTTAAATGCGTCTCGTAAAAAGCGTATCGCCGCTGGTGCTGGCGTTGAAGTGTCTGAAGTGAACAAAGTTCTCAAAATGCACAAGCAAATGGCTGGCATGATGAAGAAAATGGGCAAGGGCGGCATGAAGCAAATGGCTAAAGCCATGGGCGCTATGGGCCAAGGTGGTTTGCCCGGTGGGCAATCGATGGACCCAGCAGCATTGCAAGACATGGCAGGCAAAATGGGCGGCGGCTTACCCGGTCTTGGTGGCCCTGGTATGCCTGGCGGAATGGGCGGCCTTCCAGGCCTCGGCGGTCCTCGCGGAGGCAAGAAGAAGTGATCGCTCAATTGTTCGTCGACAATTCAGCTCCTTTTTACTGCAAGTTTTGTAATTCAGAACTTGAGAAAAAGCCGTTCATGTTTTTTTCTAATTGGACCTCGAAAGCGGAGTGTCAAAATTGTAAAGCCGTTTTTTCACCTACATTAGATGCTCGTTTAGCTGTAGTGACGAGGTATTTTTATTTGCCATTTTTCGTCGTTGCGTGTCCTGTAGGGGTCTTGATAGCAAAAGCAAAACTTGTTGAGAGTGAAGCTTTTTTTACATCAAGCTACAGTCAAATTCCGGTAATTTTATTCGTCGCTTTGGGGTGGTTTTGGCTGTTGGTCGGCATGCCTAAATTGATTAGACGCCATTGGAATAACTGTTCGTTCAAGTGGCAGGAGCCTAAATTATGACCCAATTCCTCTGCCAGAAATGTAATCATGATTTAGGCGGTGCAGCGCTAAAAGGGAAATGCCCCAATTGCGGTGCGAGCTTTAAAGCGACTTTGACGTCTAAGCTATTTATATTTGGGGCGATCTTTTTCGGATTTATGTTTGGTCCATTGGTGATCACACCTTTGGCCATGCGCAATGGAATTGACCCGCAATCGTTCGCGGGCATGGCGATTGGCATAATGGCATCGATTTCGGCAGTGCTTGTATTGGGTTCTTTATCGCTTCGTGCACTTAAGCATGATTGGGAGGGCGGAAATGTCTGAGGAAAAACAAGTTACAGACGGTCTTCAAGAATTATTGAAAATGCGCGCTTCGATCGACAACATAGATAATGCGATTATCCACATGTTGGCCGAACGTTTTAAATGTACACAAGCTGTTGGTCGTTTGAAGGCCGAGCACGATCTTCCACCAGCAGATAAAACTCGCGAAGCAGCGCAAATTGAGCGTCTTCGTCAAATGGCAAAAGATGCGGACCTTGATCCGGAATTTGCTGAAAAGTTTCTAAATTTCATCGTGACGGAAGTGATCCGTCACCACGAACAGTTTCGCAAATAGCGAACAAAAATCGGTCAGTTGTTGACCACATAAAATTGCCAAATCAGGAGATAATTCATGGCTCTTAAAATTCGTCTAGCCCGTGGTGGTTCTAAAAAACGTCCTTATTACCGCATCGTTGTTGCTGACTCCCGCATGCCACGTGATGGTCGTTTCATTGAAAAAGTAGGCCACTACAACCCTCTATTGGCTAAAGATGATGAAAACCGTGTTGGCTTTGATGCTGACAAAATCAAAGAGTGGATGGGTAAAGGCGCTAAGCCAACTGATCGTGTCGCTCGTTTTATCTCTGAAGCTGGTCTTGTTGAGTGGAAACACGGAAACAACCCGAACAAAGCTAAGCCGGGTGAAAAAGCTCTAGAGCGCATCGAAGAGAAGAAAGAAAAAGAAGAAGCTCGTAAAGCTGCTGAAGAAGAAGCTAAAGAAGCTGCTAAAGCAGCAAAAGCTGCAGCTGCTGAAGCAACAGAAGAAGCTTCTGAGTAAAACCAAATTAGATAAGCCATTCGCGATATTTAGTGAGTTGGCTTATTTTTGAAATATCTATTTGGCACTGTACTCCTCTTCCTCTTTCATGAGGGAGAGGAGTATTCAGTTCATTGGAGTCCTTAAATGGATCTGAATATCCGCGAAGCGCAATTGGAAGACATTGATTGGATTGTCGACCTAAACCAGGCAAATATTCCCGCAGTTGGAAGTCTCACTCGTGATGAGTATGAGGCGCTGGAAAAACAGTGCCATGGTGTTCTCGTGGTAGAAGATGAAACTGGTGAACGTTGTGGGTTTATTATGCTCATTGCGAAAGGACGAGATTATTCAAGTCCTAATTACCGCTGGTTTGAAGAGAATTTTGATAGCTTTCTTTATGTAGACCGCATAGCCGTGTCAGAGGCAGGGCGTGGCAAGGGCGTAGGCCTAGCGCTCTATTCAGAGGCACTGGACATGGCCGAGGCACAAGGTGCAGAGAAGCTAGTCGCAGAAGTGAATGTGAAACCGATGAATGAGGTTTCAATGAATTTCCACAAAAGATTGGGCTTTGAAGAAGTCGCGCAACTAACACATGAAGACCAAGGTAAAACAGTTTCTATGTTAGTTCGCTCCACTCTAAATCCAGAAAAACAAACTTGATGAGTAAGCGTCCTTCAAGTGCGAATTCTGATCTTGTCGTAGTCGCTCAGCTGGGCGGAGCCCACGGTGTTCGGGGACATGTGCGAGTGCGTTCTTTCACTGAATATGAGGAAGACTGCTTTGCTTATGGACCATTATTAGACGAGCATGGCGAGTTAGTTTTTACGCCTAAAAGTGTGCAAGTGAATAAAGATGGTTTTGTGGTTTGGCCGCATGAGCCACGCCAGCGAGAAGAGTGGATGGCGATGAAGGGGCAGCTTCTATATGTGCCACGTGAAGAATTGCCAGAGCCTGAGGAAGATGAGTTCTACTTTGCGGACCTTATTGGATGTAACGTAAAACATGAAGATGGGCGTGAGCTTGGAGAAGTGACCCATGTTCACAACTTTGGTGCAGATGATCTTATCGAATTAAAAAGTCCGCTAGGAACAGACTATATGTTGCCATTTACGATGGAGGTTGTTCCTCAGGTCGATGTAAAAGCACGTATTCTTACCGCTAAACCGGAAGAGCAATATTTGCCAGATGCATTGCGGATTGATGACCCTGAAGAACAAGATCAAGAAGATTAGCTTTAGCGGCAATTCTTGTTGGGTTTTAGAAAGCGATAGTAGAGAACCGAGTGCTTATCTAAGCTGTTGATTAGGTTTTTCCGTATCGCACCGCCAGGGCTACGATTGATGTCCCGAATTCCAATCTGGTCTCTCAAGTACAACGCGAGTTTGTCTGGCATTTCAGCATTATCGCGCCATATAGCAATGCAGGTGCCGCGACCTGATGATGATTGAGGGAAGGCTGCAGCGGGATAGTTAGCATCAAGAATGCGAGCATCTGGATAATGTGTTCTGAAATTACCCGTTAAATGAGGCTCTTCTCCAACAATTGTTCCATTCGCAAAGCCTTCTAGGGTGAGGCTGTCGGAGAAATCTTGAACTGGTAGATATGCACGGCAACGTGTTTCTTTGCAGCTCATTATGTCTTCACTCCAAACAACTACACGCGCGATTGGAACTATGATGAGTGTGCAAACTATGATGGTTGCTAGCCCGCGCATTGAAATGAAATAGGGGCCAGAACGCTGCACTTGAAAGAACAACCAAATAGGTAGCGCAAAAAAGACGGGGAGCATCCAACGTGTGCCTAATAGACTTCCTGTCACAAGTGCGGAAAGAGCAACAAAGAGGATCGACAATCGAATTGTATTTGAAAAAAGCCTGCGCCAAGTGCGTTCAAATGGGCCTTCATCTACATCTCGTTTTGGGAAAAATGGATAAACATATGAAATCCACATCGGCCAAAAAAGCATTATGAAGATGACGCCAAGAGGCATAATGTATTGGATCGCCGAAATAGCTTGAGACCTGAGTGCTAGGCCACGATCCATGGCAAAAGCCGAGAGGCCTTGTTGGGATTTGAGGTCAATGTCTGCAGAAAATCCAAAATCAGCGAGAGTAAGCTGACTAGCTGGTCCGCCATTTTGGAGTAACCACATTGCGTGAGGCGTTACAACCAGCATAGCTGTAGCCATCGCGATACCAACGTGGATCCATGTGATTGCTGGAGGTGTCAGCGTGTCGCCATTGGCGTCATAATGAGGACGTGTGAGCGATTTCATTCCCATTGCCGCGCAGATGAGGCTAAACGGGAAAAGAACGAGATGTAGATGGCTTAAAAGGCTCAATCCGATGGAGATTCCAAAAACGGCCCACCATAAAAAACCTTTATTGGTGAGAGCCAGCGTTAAGCTGAGAAGGGTTATCGAAAGCAGAGTGAAATCTAGAATTTGAGGAAGTTGATCTTCGTGGCTAGACCAACCAACCATAAAGATGAGTGCCCAGCTACCCGTCGCAGCAGCAGCTAAATCCAGGCGTTTGTGCAAAATCCCTGTTTCATCCATCCATTCATAAATGGTGAGAGTGGATTTATAAAAAGCACATAGCCCTATACCCATGAGGATGTATTTCAGGCCGGCTACAATATATATATTTATTCCTAACGGTGCGCTTAGTGTTATGAAAATCCAAGATAAAAGTGGAGGATGATCACTGCCATATCCAAGCTGAAAGGACTGTCCCAATAGTGCGAAATTGGCTTCATCTATTGTGAGGATAGGGGATGTAAATATCCGGATGATGAAATGAACAACACAATATCCTAATATTGACGCGTAAATAAGTTTTTGTTTGGGAAAACGGCCATAGCTTGCTGATCTTACCGGATCATTTTCGCTGTTTTGAGTATCAAAACTCATATCAGTCGAAGAATATTGTTCCACCGGTTGTCCGCCTTACTTGTTTACTCGAGGGTCATTCCATTCGGCGGCAATACCTTGGCCACCGCGCCTAACCAACCAGATCATTCCTAACAGATCGACAATGCCTGCGCCCAAGCGCGAAATAAACCCATACTTTGAGGATCCATGCCAGCGTTCGCGGTCATTTACATATTCTTCTCGTACTTCCCAGCCAGCTCGTTTAATGAGGGCTGGGAAAAAGCGGTGCATGCTTGCAAAAAAAGGAAGATCTCTGAAAGCAGAAGTGCGAATTAATTTGAACCCGCAACCTGTATCTTTTGCATCGTCTTTGAGACAAAAGCGTCTCACGCCATTTGCAATACGAGATTGAAGCCATTTGAAGCCACTGTCATTTCGGCTTGTTCGACGACCTGCAATAATCCCCAATTGAGCGGGAGCGCCGGGGACGATAATTTCATCCCACAAACGTCTTGAATCGGCAGGGTCATTTTGACCATCACCATCCAATAATTGAACCCAATCTCCAGTAACAGACTTCAGGCCCGTAAATAGGGCAGCTGATTTTCCGCTTCTTTGAATGTGGGACAGAACAATAACTGTATCTGCATATTTTTTTTGAGCTTCACTTAGTTCATTTGCTGTAGCATCATCAGAGGCATCATTGACGCAAACAACTTCAAAAGAAATGCCATTCAATGTGTCGTGAATTTCGTCCAAAAGTGGAAGAACATTTCCTTCTTCATTGAAAAAGGGAATAAGTACCGACAGTTTTTGCTCTGTAGAGTTCACGATTGTCCATTCATTTCACTGTGGAAACTCCACCTCATTGCAAAGCATTAACATATTTGAAGACGACTGGAAGTGAGTTGAGCTTCAAATCGTGGAGTTTGGAAAGAAAAATTGTAAAATTGATGTGAAATACAACTTTGAGAATAAAAATTCACAGTTGAATGCGGTTATTCACTCTCACAAACGGAATTGAGATTTGAAGTGGGGACTGACAAATCAGCTCTTACTTCATTTAAAAGGCTGACAAGTGAAACGCCTTCAAAGGGTCCATCTGTCGAAGCAGTTGATCCAATATGCAAGGCCATGATTTTTCCAGTAACTAGATTGAACACTGCAGATCCTGTCTCCGGCAAAATTACATCTTTCTCATAAGTGATGTAACTAAGCTGGTCTTCACTTGATAGACGAGACGTCGCTAGTGTTGCATACCCCAATTTAGAAGCACGTGTTTCGTTTGACACATTTTCTAATTTGGGGGCGAGAGTGATTATGCCAATGGGATCAAGCATTTTGCTTGCGCTGATATTCTGCTGTCTTCCCAAGGATTTAATGCGAGAGAACTTCTGACAATCAATGTCGCTAAATGAAAGAGGGCGTCCACCTGGTGGTAAAGGTGAAGTTATTTCATGAAGGCTGAATGCCGCCTGATCATGGTTTTTAATTTGAGACTGCCACAGCGTACCGTGGGCTAGGAATTCCGTGTCGCCATATAGTGCAGGAAGATTAACCGGGTAGTCGCGAGCTGGAGATGAATCGACGACTGCAGTCAAAATTTGCTCACTATTTTCCGCTGCAATAATTTGAAATTCTTGATTTGCAACTGCGTTGTGAATATTTGAATTTTCGGGCTCAGAACTCGCGATTAATTGGGAAGCATCTGATCTGTTGAACGTAGGTGTTAAAATGTAAGCCTTATCTTTATAGGCTTCACCTAAAAGTTCTCCGGAGAGAATGAGGCCGGTGTATTCATCAGATAAGTTGTTGGAATTGAATAATTGTATGCGCGCAATAGAACCCAGATGGCTTGTGGTTCGGGGATACCAACCTGGAATGCGAGTAAGCAATTCACTTGTGCCTGGTGTGGGAGCTAGTCGGACATCAGCATAAAGCCGAGTTTGAACTGCTTCTAGATGGGTTTTTGTTTTGTTTGTGTTTTCTAATTCACCAATCAAACGAGTGTTTTCTTTTTCGCTTGAGTGCCATTGAATGCCCAAAAAGGCCATCACGCAGATAGAGGCGGCAGTCAAAAACGTTTTTAAAAGAGACGGGGCACCGGATTTTCTTCTAGCGGCGGAATTGTGAAAGGTTTCTAGACTTGCCGCAATAAAGCTATCCTGAAGGCTGGTAATTCTAAGTGCGTTTTCTGGTTTGTTTTTGCGCCACTGAGACGCCGCGTCCAGTTCACGACCAAATAACAATAGCGATCGCGATTTTCGGTTCTTTTGCCAATTGCTTGCCAATCTATGCAAGCGAGTATGTTCTTGAATCCATTCTCTATTTGCGTTGAGTTTGTTTACTAGCGTGTCGAGGTTGGAGGCAAAGCTTGTATTGCTGTGAAAACTGATAAACGGGAGTTCAAGCAATGCATCTGGAGCTTCTGATGCGGATATCTGCTTTATGGGTATAAGGTAGATCCTTTTACCTTGCAAATAGGCCGTTTCCAATTCACCCGTGGCGCGCGCATCATTCAGTGCATCAGGTGTAAGAATGAATAAAACAGTATCAGAATCGGAAATTTGATCGTCCACTATTTCTTTTGGCGGTTGTGGAAGATTTGGGTCTTCTAGAGAGAAAAAAGGATCAAAACCATATGTTTTGAGGCAAGTCAGCAACTCGGTCGCGAAACCCGTATCGGCTCGCGTACAACAGATATAAACGCGTAACGCGCTATTGGGATCGTGTGGCATTTGACCCCCAAGATAGGCTCTTAAAACCTAGTTTTGCTAACTTCAAATTTGAACGATGATACGCTCAGAATATAATAAACACAATGAGTTACGCTTGAAAGTTAATGTTACTTTAAGCGAATTTTTGTAAGCATTGCGCAAATACAACATGCGAGAATATATCGCAGATTGCGCAATGCCATAGTGGTTTCAACTAGATCGAGAATATGTTGGTGAACGAACGTTTTTTGCGCGAACGCGAAAGACTGGTTTTAGGCAACAAGGAATTTGTGCTGAGGACAGGTTTATGTCAGACACCCAATCGAGAAATAAGTGTTAGTGCCTCACAAGATTACGATCATCGAAATTGAAAGACTAATATGAGCTTTGACGTAACATTTTTGACCCTGTTCCCAGAGGCTTTCCCTGGGATATTGGACGTCTCGATTATTGGGCGTGCGAGAAAGCAGGGCATCTGGTCATGCGAGACTGTAGACATTCGCGAGTTTGGTGAAGGTAAGCATCGCCAAGTTGATGACACTCCGGCAGGAGGTGGTGCAGGTATGGTATTGCGGCCGGACATTATGGCTAAAGCGATAGATTCAGTGGACCGAAAGAAGCGACCGCTCATTTATATGTCGCCGCGTGGGCCGACCTTGAAACAGGAAAAAGTACGAGAACTTGTGTCGGGGCCTGGAATGATCATTTTGTGCGGTCGTTTTGAAGGTTTGGATCAGCGCGTCATCGATGAATATGAGATTGAAGAAATTTCCATTGGGGACTTTATTCTCGCTGGTGGCGAGGTTGCAGCTCAAACAATGGCTGAAGCCTGTATCCGCCTTTTGCCAGATGTAGCAGGAAATGAAGAAAGTCTTGAACACGAAAGCTTCGAGACAGGATTGCTTGAGCATCCGCATTATACAAAGCCAAGAACATGGAAAAATAGGCCAACACCGGACGTTTTATTGTCTGGAGACCATAAAAAGATAGACAAATGGCGTTTGGAGGAGTCTTTAGCGTTGACAAAAGCTCGAAGACCGGATTTATACGCCTCCTTCAAGTTAAATCTAGCGACGAACGCGCGACTGAAAGATAAGAGCTAATATCATGGCCAACATTATTCAAACTCTCGAAGCTGAAGAGATGCAACGCGTTCTCGGCGACAAAACAATTCCTGAATTTTCTCCAGGTGACACTCTACGTGTTAGCGTGAAGATTAAAGAAGGTGACCGTGAACGTGTTCAGGCGTTCGAAGGTGTGTGTATTGCTCGCGCAGGCGGCGGCATTCAGGAGAACTTCACAGTTCGTAAGCTTTCATTTGGTGAAGGTGTTGAACGTGTATTCCCTGTTGTTTCTCCAATGTTGGAAAGCATTGAAGTTAAGCGTCGTGGTAAAGTAAGACGTGCGAAACTGTACTACCTACGTGGACGTACAGGTAAAGCTGCTCGTATTGCTGAGCGTACTACAGGTCACGGTATTCAGCGTCGCGAGAAGAAAGCTTAATTCAGCTTTTCGGAAGAATTTCTTCCAAATCGAGTTTTAAAAGACGTCGCAATGTAAGTTGCGGCGTTTTTTTTTATGCTTAGCGAAAATCTTTCTGTTGCCTCTTTGGGAAATCCACGTCTAACCTTGCAGAAAATAAATGTTAGGTTCTGATGGAGGCATGCGTGGGAGAAGCTAAAGAAGACGGAAAAGTAGGAGGAATCCTCGGCTGGGTAGAACGAACGGGAAATAAATTACCTGATCCAGTTGTGATATTCTTCTATTTGGCAATCGTGTTGATCGCGATATCGGTTGTTGCAGCTTTGAGTGGATTGTCTGCTTTGCATCCAACGCAAGTGGATTCTGATGGTAATCCCATTGTCATCGTTTCTGAAAGTCTGCTGTCAGGTGATAATATCGCGAAATTTTGGGTGGAGATGACTAAGACATTCTCACACTTCCATCCTCTAGGATATGTTTTGGTAGTGATGCTTGGCGCGGGTGTTGCTGAGCGTTCGGGGCTTTTTGGTGCTGCAATGCGTGCGGCCTTGGGGAATGCGCCTAAACTCATTCTAACGCCAATGGTTGCGTTGATTGCTATGATTGCAAACCACGCGGCGGATGCGGCGTATGTTGTCATGATTCCTCTAGCTGGGATCATGTTCCATGCGGTAGGGCGTCATCCAGTAGCAGGTATTGCTGCGGCATTTGCTGGTGTGTCTGGTGGTTTTTCTGCCAACATTCTTCCTGGTCAACTTGATGTGCTGCTATTTGGTATCACAGAGACAGCCGTAGACGGCAGCGCATTAGATGCAAGTTGGACAATGAATGTTGCAGGGAATTGGTGGTTCATATTTGCACTCACCTTTATTTACCTTCCTGTCATTTGGTTTGTAACGGACAAAATTGTTGAGCCACGCCTAGCAAATACACCTTTCTTCAATAATGCGAATGAAGATGAGCAAGAGGCGGATCCATCAACAGAGCTAAAATCTGAAGAGAAAAAAGGACTGGGCCGTGCTGGTTTTGCGCTCCTAGCAGTCGTTGGTGTGTGGTTACTTATGACGTTCGCGCCCGGCACGCCATTGATCAACGAGGCAGCCTGTACGGTTGAAGCAGAACAAGCAGGAGAATGTGCAGGCGTCCAACGTTTAGCACCATTCTTTAAGTCTCTCGTCGGTGGATTTATGGTGCTCTTCTTAGCTGCCGGTTGGGCATATGGTAGCGCAGTAGGTACGGTGAAAAATCACAAGGACCTTGTTGCGATGATGGCAGAGGGAATGAAAGATATGGGGTATTACCTCGTTCTTGCCTTTGCCGCAGCTCACTTTGTAGCTCTATTCAACTGGTCAAATCTGGGTTTGATTTTTGCAATTCACGGTGCCGCAGGTATTGAAGCATCTGGATTGCCGCTTCCTATCGCGATGGGGCTAATCGTACTCCTTTCGGCAACACTAAACCTCTTTGTAGGGTCAGCAAGTGCTAAATGGGCTCTGTTGGCTCCAGTGTTGGTGCCGATGCTGATGTTGCTGGGAATCAGCCCAGAAGGTGCAACAGCTATCTATCGTGTGGGTGATGGGGCGACCAACATCATAACACCGCTAATGGTCTATTTCCCGCTTGTGCTGGTATTTGCGCAGCGTTGGAACAAAGACTTCGGTCTTGGGTCGCTCACAGCTATGATGATCCCGTATTCGATCTGGATGCTTATCACAGGACTGCTTCTTGTTGTCCTTTGGGTATTCTTAGGCATCGATATGGGGCCAGGTGCACCAACAGCCTATGCTTTGCCAAAATAAGGTATTGATCATTTGAATGAAATATGGCGTCGCAATTTTGGTTGCGGCGCTATTATTGGTGGGGGAAATATGGACCAATGGATCGAACGAATTCTGCTTGTTGTTATTGGATTACTTATTGGGGCTGGAGGAATGAAGCTGCTCCAGCAAAACTCATCTCAAAATTCAAATATCGATAGGGTAGGGAAAGCTGAGAGAGGTGTTTTGGTTGGAAGTTCTGATTATACCCCTCTCCAAGTCGATGATTGTTTATCCAAATCATATGACATGACAGGCGCAGAACGCACTGCATGTGCCTTGTTGGGAAGTCTTTATTTTTATGGAAACGATGAACTTCCTAAAGACGAAAAGAAAGCGCGTGTTGTTCTACAAGCTGCTTGTGAATGCAAAACAAATTCTGCAGAAACTGCTTTCTCTATAGCGTATTACCAGGCGCTAAAAGAACAAGACCAAATTGAATACGCGCCTGACATATTGAATTCCATAAAACTAGCGTGCAGGCGAGGTGATATCGGCGTATGCAATTGGTTGGCTGATAGAAATTTATCTTACGATTAAATCTTCAAATTTGCCGCTATTCCAGAATGGGCGGCGCTGCCTTTTGAGGAATTCATTGCTCCGGCGCTTCCATATCCTGCAGGTGCGGCACGTGTAGAAGCAACTTCTTCTGTCATTGCGCGCACAAGGCCTTCAGTCACATCTTTAGATGCTTCAAGTGCTTTGGCATGGCGCTCTGTAAGTAATGCAAAGGCTTCTACTTTTGATTTAAGCTCGTTTTTTTGAGTGTCACTTGCCTCGGCTAAAAGTGCGGGATTTGTTCTAATATTGGAAATCTCGATCCGATAGGCGTGAGCTAGTTTTTCCTTCTCTGCCCAGTCCTGAGAAGAGGCATCTAAACGGTTTTCTCGGTGAGCTTCGATTTCCTGAGAAATTAGAACGCTGAGGCGGTCAGTGATTGCGATCAACTGGTCGGCGCGGTCGGCACCATCATGTGCTGCTATAGCCATGGTTATTCTTCCAATCCTTGCATGCGTAATATTTCCGTAAGCACTTGGTCCGCAATGCCCACGCCGCCATTAGCTGACAAAGCCTTGGCGTATTCTTCAGTTAGCATTGGACGAAATGCATCTTCCGCTTGTCCGCCGCCAAAAGGGCCGTCGGTTTTAATCTGGTTGAATATAGGCTGAAGCATTTCGGATAAGAACATGGATTCAAATTCTTGCGCCATTTCTTCAGCTTTTTCTCGCGTTTGCGCTTCGGAGAATCGAAAGTCGCGAGCAACGCCCATGGCATTAAGTGCGCCGATATCAACTGGATTGCTCATGATTACATTACCTCGATATCAGCTTGGAGAGCACCTGAGGCTTTCAGAGCTTGCAAGATGGAGATCATGTCACGCGGGCTAACACCTAGAGCGTTCAGACCGTTCACCAGATCATTTAGAGGCACACTGCCACCGATCACCGCAAGGTCTGCAATATCTTCATTTGCTTCAATATCCGTTTGCGGAACCACAACTGTTTCGCCTTCACCAAACGCATTTGGTTGAGATACAGCAGGTTGCTCCGCTACCGATATAGTTAGGTTTCCTTGGGCAATTGCAACCTCTGAAACGCGGACATTTTCGCCCATAACAATGATACCAGTTGTTTCATTGATGATGATGCGAGCAGGTTGGTCTGGTTCAACTTCCAAACGTTCAATCTCTGCCAACAACATGGACATGCCACCTTGGAAATTTGGTGGGCGGTTTAGCGCCACTGTTGCGTGGTCCGTAGCTATTGCAGCAGTTGTACCCAGATATGCATTGATGACTGATGAAATACGTGTTGCAGTCGTAAAATCAGGATTGCGAAGAGATAATCGAAGTTTGTTCTGATTGTTCAATTCGAACGGTACTTCAAGTTCGACCAACGCGCCGTTTGGGATACGACCATTTGTAGGAACATTGCGAACGAGTGCAGATCCAGAATCACCTCCGGCCGCAAATCCACCAACTGCAATTGAGCCTTGGCCGACTGCATACACATCTCCGTTTGCACCAAGAAGAGGGGTAACAAGCAATGTTCCACCTTCTAGGCTTTTGGCATCTCCCATTGCAGATACTGTGACATCGATGCGAGACCCTGCCGTGGCAAAGGGAGGAAGACTTGCTGTGACCATAACAGCGGCAACGTTTTTCGTGTTTAAGGTCTCTTCCCGCGTGTTCACTCCTAGACGTTCCAGCATAGCCTCTAAGCTTTGGCGGGTCATGGGAGAATTACGTAAACTGTCACCAGAACCGTTTAAACCAACCACGATTCCATAGCCGATAAGCTGGTTGTCTCTGACGCCTTCAATATCAACTATATCTTTAAGACGAGAGCCTGCAAACGCACTCATGCTGTGGAGTGAGAAGGCAATTCCTAGGAATAAAGCGCAGATAATGCGGCTCATATGTGGCTTCCTTACGCGTAGAAAAAATTCTGTTACCTATATTTTCAGGCAGAACCCAAAACAAAGGCTTAATATTCAAGAATTTTTTTAAGTTTGTATTAGGATGGCATTAACCCTTTGGTAGGATTCTAAAGATCTATGCGGGAGCTCCAAATCAATGCGCGTTTCACGTCCAGTTTCAGGTAAACCAAGCAATGGTGTGTCTAAGTCGAAGGCACCAGCCAGTAGTGGTTTTTCAAAACTTGTTTCAAACTCGAATTCTGATTCAGATGTTGAACAAGCTGCGCCTAATGCAGCGGCTGGCGGCGTTGCCGGAGTTGGCGGAATTGATTCCATTATGGCGCTGCAAGGCTTGGACAACTCAACAGAGAAACGCAACAAAGCATTGCGCAAAGGGCGACGCATGATGGATGCATTGGACCGCCTGCAAATATCTGTTCTTGATGGCAGTACAACAACCGCACATCTAGGTTTGTTACAGCGTGCTTTAGGTGAATTGCGTGAAGAATCAGGCGATGATGGCCTAGATAATGCATTAAGCCACATTGAAGTGCGAACAGCTGTAGAAATAGCCAAGCTTGAAAGACAAAAAAAAGAGCAGCGCTAATAGTGGTTTGAGATATCTCAAAAGTGTGAAAATTTCTGAGTTGTCCCATAGCTGAATGTTCGCTATACGAGCCGTGCCCGAAGGAGGCATTGTAGTTGGATCTGCAATGACAAGGGTAGTGAACAGGAGTGTGCCGAATGAGCGTAAGTCTTGAAGAATACACACCGTTAGAGAACGAAGAATACATGTGTGAGCGCCAGAAAGCTTATTTTAAAGCTAAGCTGGAAGCTTGGAAACAAGATATTCTAGACGGTGCGAAAGAAACAATCGAAACAATGCAGGAAGATGCTTCGAATTTGCCAGACTTGGTAGATCGTGCATCAAACGAAGCAGACAGAGCCTTAGAGTTAAGAACCCGTGATCGCCAACGTAAATTGGTATCAAAGATTGATTCTGCTTTGCGTAGAATTGAGTCTGACGAATACGGCTTTTGTGAACACACAGGTGAGCCAATCGGGCTTGGTCGATTGAATGCCCGCCCAACAGCGACTTTGTGTCTGGAAGCTCAAGAAAGACACGAAAAGAAAGAACGCACTATCCGCGACGATTAAAACTGTTCATTCATGATAGAATTTAAAAAAGGCAGCTTCAAATATGAGGTTGCCTTTTTGTTTTGATACTTGTGATTAACGTAGTTTTGGCATCAAATGCACGTTATAAAGTAACGAGGAATACTTGTAAGTTTCTGAAGTGTTGGGAGATATTATACATGCCTAATTCAATGGCCGGAAAATTGAGTAAACAGCATGCGCGATATCAACTTGGTTTCCCAATTCATGGACTTGAAAGCTCAAAATCCCGGTTGCAAGGAGTATCAAATTACATTGAGGAACAAGGGTTTTCAGAAGAATTTCTAAATTCTGGACAAGTGAATACGCGATTGGAAGAAAAAGTAGCGAAATTGTTTGGAAAACAAGCTGCGTTATGGTTCTCAACTGGAACAATGGCCCAAGGAGTTGCGGCCCAGATATATGCATCTCGCCATAAGCGCAGAGATATACTTTTGCATCCTACATCTCATTTATTATTGCATGAAAGTGAAGGCTATCGATATGCGCACAATCTGAGCGCTCAAGAAATTGGAGACTTTTCATCAGTTCTTTCACCTGATGACTTTAATCAAAAAGCGGCATGTGCGTTTATTGAATTATCCCAACGCCACACAGGTGGTATGGTGCCATCTTGGGATGAGCTAGGCCAAATAAAGAATCGTGCCCATGAATTAGAAATGCCATTGCACGTTGATGGCGCTCGTATTTGGTCATGTCGACCTATCTATGAGAATAGAAGTTATGCTCAAATTGTAGATGGTTTTTCGTCGGTATATGTATCTTTGTACAAAGACATTGGGGCAATGGGGGGAGCATTACTTATAGGAGATAAGGATTTCATCGACGAGGCTAAAATCTGGCGTGAACGTTTAGGTGGCTTGATGGTACAGCCTTGGGTGCTAGTTGTAGATGCGTTACGTCTTATGGACGAGAGAATCGAGCGCATGGAAGCGTGTGTGATCCGTGCGCGAGAAATAGCTTCTTTTATAAGCAGTGGGTCGGCTTTATCTGTTTTACCAGAAGTACCTCATACAAATTTATTTCATGTACATTTGCCCTGCAATATAGAAAAAGCAGAACAAATTCAAAATATTATTGTCGAGAGCCTAGATTTGAAACTAAGTGGTCGTTTCTGGGGAATACATCACAACCCCAATGCGTGCGCCATGGAGATGCACATTGGTGAAGTGGCAATTGCCACTCCAGACGATTTAATCAAGTCAGCGATCAATATTCTTTCTGGCGAATTGGCGTGAAGAATTAAAACGGATTGATTGCATCTACAGCGCGGGCTGTTGTGCTTGCGCGTTGCAGGTTGGAAAGATCGCCGCGACCACCATAAGAAATACGCGCTTGCGCAATTTGTGTGTGGGAGATTGTGTTTGTAGCTGAAATGTCTTCTGGACGAATAATGCCACCAACAACAAGCTCGCGCACTTCGTGATTTACTTTCACTTCTTGTGAACCAGCAATAACCAAGTTTCCGTTTGGCAGTCTTTGGGTGATCACGGCAGCAACGGTTAGATTGATTGTCTCAGCGCGATTTACAGTTCCTGCGCCATTTGACGTAGAAGAAGATCCAAAATCAGCACCCGGAGAAATACCAACACCGCCGGGAATATTGCGATCAATGAGTTGATCTAGACCAAACATTGCGTTCACTGATGCAGACGTATTTCCTGAACGGCTGCGAGATGTTGTGTTATTAACTTGAGCTTGGTCGGAAATAGCGATGTTTACGGTTAGGATGTCACCAATATCACCAGCACGCTGATCGTCGAAGAAGGAGCGCGCTCCTGTGCGCCACAGTGAATTTTGTGTGTAGTCTTGGACGACTGGGGCGGGTTGTGGAATAGAAACTGGAGTAGGGCCAGCCACAGTTGCCGGATTTTGAATTGGTGTCAGCTCTGGAGACGCCATGCGGTCGGAAATGCCAGTTGCAGAACATGCGCTCATTGCTGTTGCTGCTGCAAGTGTTGTGGCTACTTTGATTTTGTTTAGATCGCTCATATGTCTTCTCAATTCATATAGCTTGATTAACGGCCGAGAACACGGGCTTCACCTGCGCCCGATACGACAGCGTCGATCGTTTTTTTCGAATAATTGTTTAACACGCGAACCGGCGCTCCTTGCGCCGCGTCCATCAAGGCTTTTCCATCTACCGTTAAACGTAGTCCGCCTTTTAAGTAGGTGAGTGTCACAGGGTCACCTTTGCGGATGAGCGCTGGTGTGTGGGCATCACTCAGACGAAATGACTGTTGCGCGCGGACAGAACGTTTCAGTTCTTTGCCGACAACACTGTCCTTTGTTGATGGTGTACCTGTTGGGCGTAGTCTGTTCTTGGGGGGAGCAATCCAAACCAAATCATCAGCTAGAATAACGTCCCCGCGTTTCATGTCTTTTGAAAATGCCAGTAGGAAGTCAGCTTTAGGAGGCGCATTATTGCTTGGAAGTTTAGCCCGTGCAGCAGCTTGCTTTGCCTTTGTTACTTCTTGCGACGAATATCTCGCAACTGTAATGGGCGCTGTCGCATTCGAAGGAAAATATACGCCATTTTCTCTTGCAATTTTTCCGACAAATTGAGGGTCAAGCTTCATGGATTGACCCGGGTCAGGTGAGGGCGCGACACGTACTTTTGCGAGTGGCCCAGAGGCATCAGCAACATCTCCGAGCGTAATCCAAGGACCTGAAACACTTATTGGCTGAGCATCCGTATCAGCTCTTGCGATAGGCGCACAGGCGATCATCGCAGCGAGAAATGTCAGGTGGAATAGAAGATTACGCATAGAGCTTATTTCCTATTTGCTCATTATTTCAATTGAGCTGTCGTTTGAAGCATCTCATCGGTGGATGTGATGACTTTAGAGTTCATTTCATAGGCCCGCTGTGCATTGATCAGTGCGGAGATTTCCGTCACAGCATTCACGTTTGATGTTTCAAGGAAGCCTTGAAGAACCGTTCCAAACCCGACAGCACCTGCCTGACCTACATTGGCTGCACCAGAAGCCACAGTTTCGAGCAAAAGGTTGTCTCCGATTGCATCAAGACCAGCTGGATTGATGAAGCGTGCTATTTCAAGGGAACCAAGGTTTGATGGTTCTGTTGCCCCAGCAGTTGTTGCTTGGACAGTTCCTTGGGCATTGATACTGACTTCTAGTGTATCAGCTGGCACAGTGATACCGGGTGATACAGTGTACCCGTCTTCTGTCACGATTTGACCGTCTCCATTGACAGAAAAATTCCCGGCTCTTGTGTATGCGGTATTTCCATCTGGCATTTGGACCATGAAATATCCATCACCTTGCATGGCGATGTCATAGGAGTTCCCAGTCTGTTGGATGTTTCCTTGCTCAGTAATCCGGTAGACAGACCCAGTTTTCACACCGGTACCTACCTGAACACCTGTCGGTACCACAGTGTTGGCATCAGATGAGGAAACACCCATTTTAACCTGATTGGTGTAGAGAAGGTCTTGAAATTCAGCGCGTTGACGCTTGTATCCAGTCGTATTCATGTTGGCGATATTGTTTGATATCACCTCAACATTAAGCTGTTGCGCTTGCATACCTGTGGCTGCTGTACTGAGTGCGCGCATGAATTCTTCCTTCTTATCTTGCTAGCGTGAAGCCAGACTTATGTTTCTGACTGTGGGCTAACGGACTTTTGCGAGCTTGCTGATAGCTTGCTCGCGCATATCATTTGTATTGGTAATGAGTTTTGCGACGCTTTGATAAGCGCGTGAAATCTCAATCATTTGTGTCATTTCAACAATTGGCGAGACATTCGAACTTTCGACAAAACCTTGTTGTAGGCGAACTTGTGTATCTATGGGTTCTTGATCGCCCCTAATGTAGAGGTTGTTTCCAACTTTTTCTAAGGCTTCTGGAACTTCGAAGGTTTTGACACCCAGATTTCCGATTGTACCGCCATCTTGAACAATGGACCCATCCTGATTGATGGTAATCTGCCCGCCTTCAGGGTTAGCTGTAATCGGGCCTCCAGCTGCAATAATTATGGATTCGCCTTCATAAACATCGCGGGAATTTCGCAAGTGTTCACCATTGCGAGTGAGCAATTGGCCATCAATGCCCATAGAAAATTCGCCATCGCGTGTATAAAAAATATCACCGTTTGGAGATTCAACCTCAAAAAAGCCAATGCCATCAATCGCGATGTCTAGTGGGTTTCCCGTTTGAACGATTGTGCCCACACTCATATCACGTTGAAGTTGCCAACCTTGGGTAAAAGTAATGTCGTGTGGGTTTTCTGTTGCGCGGGCAGGACGTTCTGTAATTTCGTGATTAACTAGGTGTTCAACTTTGAATCCGGTCGTGTTCATGTTTGCGAGGTTGTTCGCAGTAACATCCATTTTCTGACGCAATAATTGTTGCGTCGACAGACCAATCGCTAAAGAATTGTCCATTGGACCACATAAACCCAACGCTGGACTCTGCTATTTTACTAGAGACCGCGGAAGATGATTTGTCAGTTATACCTGCTCAACAAATTCATCAGCGTCCTGCGCTATTTTGCGCTGAACATATCAGTTTTCAAAATACAAAATGGCCCGAAGATGGTTAACACCATGTTGAGATAACTGCATTGAGGTGAAAATTTTTCCGTATTAAATCGGCAGATTTTGCCGATCTCCATGAATCGTTAACGAAGTAGAACGATTTTGCCTAATAATAGAAACACACGCGCGATTTAATTTGAGCAGGTCCCATGGCTGAAGAAGAAACAAAACCTGAAGAAGAAACCGCTGAGGAAGAAAAGCCAGCGAAAAAGAAACTTGCTGGTAAGACTATGATTTTATTCATAGTTCTTCCAGCATTCCTTATCCTCGCAGGTGGTGTCGCTGTGGGGATGATGCTCGCTGGAGGAGGGAAAGAAGATACCTCCAAAGAGTATGCCGAAGCCAAAGGAGACTATGAAAAGTCTGAAGATGGTTCGGATAAAAAAGGCGATGATTACGATAAAAAAGACGGCGACAAGGAAAAAAAGGACGAAAAGAAGGATAAAGGCGGCAAAGATAAAAAAGCCGGCTATGGCGATGATAAAGGCGGAAAAAAAGGTCCGGTGCGTGATACCGGAACTTTACAAGTCGGAAATGCCGGAGATCCTTCCTATTACATAATGCCAGACCTTTTGGTGAACTTGGCCAGTCAGGATGGCGATCGTCAATTATTCTTGAAATTAAAGCTGACTTTGGAAGCTGAAGATCCAGAAATGTTTTCAGATATTCCGAAAATGCTCCCGCGTATTACTGATCAATATCAAATGTTCTTACGTGAATTGAGAGTTGATGACTTAAATGGTTCTGCTGGTGGGTATCGCCTTCGGTTGGAGCTCTTGCGCCGTATTAATATAGCAATCGCTCCTTCGCGAGTGGATGCTGTGTTGATCGAAGAAATGCTGGTGCAATAAGGAATTAGAGCATGACAGCAGAAGATGAAGACTGGAGCGTAGACGGCGGCGAAGAAGGTAACTTCGACGAGGATATGGCTGCGGCTTGGGAAGCTGAGCTTGCCAATGAAGCTGAAGCTGACCTTGATACCTCCACATCAGCTAGTAACTCGGCTGGGTCGGAACGTATTCTAAACCAGGATGAGATTGACTCTCTTCTTGGTTTCTCGCTTGAAGAAGATGATGATGGAAAAGGGTCGGGTATCCGTTCCATCATTAACTCAGCGCATGTTTCTTATGAACGTTTGCCAATGCTCGAGGTGGTTTTTGATCGCCTTGTTCGTTTGCTGACGACAAGTCTTCGTAACTTCACTTCTGATAACGTTGAGGTTTCTTTGGATTCCATTGCAAGCATGCGTTTTGGAGACTATCTGAATTCAATTCCATTGCCTGCTATTCTTGCTGTGTTTAGAGCACGACAACTCGACAATTATGGTTTGGTGACTGTTGATTCAAACCTAATTTATTCAATTGTGGATGTGCTGTTAGGCGGTCGTCGCGGTACTGCTGCTATGCGTGTGGAAGGCCGTCCTTACACCACTATTGAGCGCATGCTGGTTACACGTCTTGTGGAAGTGATCCTTGGGGACGCGAAGAAAGCTTTTGACCCACTAACCGAGGTTGATTTTGATCTCGACCGGATTGAAACAAACCCTCGTTTTGCTGCAATCGCTCAACCCGCTAATGCCGCCATTCTTGTGCGCTTGCGTGTTGATATGGAAGACCGTGGTGGACGCTGTGAGCTGATGTTGCCTTATGCAACGCTAGAGCCGATCCGGAAAATGCTTTTGCAGAACTTCATGGGTGAGAAGTTTGGTAACGACAATATTTGGGAAGGTCACCTCGCGACTGAGATTTGGACCGCTCCAACCAATGTTCGTGTGGTGATGGACGAGTTTGAACAACCGCTAGGCCGTATGATGAGCCTTGAAGTGGGTGATACGCTCCTCATGAATGCTGGACAAAATTCAAAAGTATCATTGCGTTGTGGTGATATTTATCTAACCGAGGGCCAAATTGGCCGCATTGGAAAAAAAGTTGCGGTGCGTGTCGACGCGCCTCTTGAAGGGGTTGCCAAAAAGGCACTTGTGGAGAGCCAACAATGACTGTTTCACCATCTATTATAATTGATGTTTTTCTTATCGTTTTGTTGGTCATCGCGATCGCTTATTTTTGGCGATTAGATAATCGTTTGAAAGCCATCAAGTCAGGTCGCGATAGTATGCTGGAAGCGACTAAGGAGCTGGCACTGACCATAAACCAGGCTCAAGCGACTATTGGAGATTTGAAATCCACTTCAACTGATGTTGGTCAAAAACTTCAAATTCAAATTGATGAAGCGCGTGCATTGCATACGCGTAATCAAGAGATTTCCGTCTCACAGGGTGATGCAGGGTTGCGTCGCCGGAACACATTTTAGGAGCTAGTAAACATGACAAAAACAATTCGTCTCATGCCAGCTCTTATCGCTGTTTCAGTTGGCTCCATTGCATTGAAGGCGGTCGATATAGCTGAGGCTGCAACAGAGCCCGCTACGGATGATTACACTGAAGGTCAGGAAAATGCCGAAAATGATGGGTATGATGCGCCTGAAGTAGTGGATGATACTGGTCATGAAGATGACTTTGACGGCATGACTGATGTTGATTTTTCAGAAATAGAAGATTCTAGAGATGATACCTGTATGGCCGTGCCAGATTTTACGGCTGAAACAGGTCTTTCTCAGTATGAAATTGAAGTGCTTCGTTCTCTAGCTGATCGCCGCATGGAGCTGGATGAACGCGCTGAAAAAATTGATACACGCGAACAAATGACCGCAGCAGCCGAAGCGCGCTTGGACGAGCAGATAGCGGAATTGAAAGAGCTTGAAGCGGGTGTCCAAAATCTATTGGTCACTATGGAACAAAAGCGTGACGAACGTTTAGATGGTTTGGTTAGCGTTTATCAAAGTATGAAACCCAAAGATGCAGCCCGTATTTTTGAAACGCTTGGTGATGATGTGTTGTTGGAAGTATCCCAACGGATGAAACACGCTCAGCTAGGTGCTGTTATGTCTGCCATGTCGTCCAAGAGAGCAGAGCAGCTGACACGAATGCTAGCGGAGCGAGCCGAACTACCAAGTACGGCTGATGATTTGTTGGCTAGGGCAGAAGCTGGGTAAAAACATTGAAAAAGCTTCGGACCAAATCGCAGAGTAAACTCACCAAAGCAGCACTATCATTGGGTATTGCGACCACAGCTTTGCCTTTCTTATGGGGGCAAGATGCATTCGCTCAGCGCGGTGTATCTTTGACAGCTGACGACGCAGGTGGACATGCTCGATTGGTCGCGAAATGGTCTGATGGTGATGAAACCGCGCCTAAAATAGATGCCAGTATTCAAAGCCGAGTGTTGGTGTTGAAATTTCCTGAACCGGTGTCTTTGGATTTGGAACCAGTGCGTGAGAATTTGCCAGCGTGGGTGGCTTTAGCGCGCCTTGACGGTGATGGATTGACAGCGCGAATTGCTTTAAAAAAGCAAGATACACGTCTGCATTTGTCCAAGTCGATTGATCTGACAGCTATAGATATTCTGCCAGAAGAAACTGAAGCTGATCCGCGAGATATCATCTCGCCTCTAGTCGCTGCTAGAAGAGCTCAAGCCGCGGCAGCAAAAATCGCTGAAATACCGCCGCCAGTTGATTTTATTGATGGCCTCGAGGTTCGTGCATCTGATGCTGGTGGTCGCACACGTGTGGCATTTTATTGGCCGCAGAGCGTTGAATACACGACTGATTTTGAAAATGGTTTATTTTCCCTGAAGTTTGATCACCGTGCAAAGCCAGATATAGCTCGATTGAACATCGATCCTTATGGTCAGCTGGAAGGTGCGCGTTTTGAAAATGACGATTTGGGCATGTTGTTTAGGCTGGAACTGCCCTCAGGTGTGACGCCAACTGCCTATAAAGAGGGGAACATCGTCGTCGTCGATTTGGCGTCTAAAGAAGCAATTGAGGCGGCAAAAAAGGAAAAGGCGGCGCAAGAAAAAGCTGTAGCTGAAGCAGCAGCTGCTGCCGAGCGAAAAGCAAACGAGCCTGCACAACCTGCTTCAAATGCCTCTGTGCCTGAACCAAAAGAAAATCCGATCCAAAATACGGCGTACCAAGAGCCAAACCAGCCTGTAGAATTGGCATTGCCTAAGCCTCCAGAACCCAAAGAGGCGGTTTTTGGTTCATCTTCACAGGCAGTTGGATTGTCTCGCGATATAGATGTGGATCGAGGCGGCAATTCCGAAGCGGTACAATCACCTAAGATTACTCCAACCCAGCAAGTCAAAAATGAAAAATTGGGACCGCGAGAGACTTTTTTTCGAGGTGAATGGGCGGATCCTTCTCCTGTTTCCAAAAAGGTGAAAGCTGAGATTAAGTCATTACCAAATGGGTTGACTATCTCAGTGCCTTGGCAAGCGCCGGCACCAGCCGCAGTGTTTACACGTCAACCAGCCAACTGGATTGTGTTTGCAACTGATTCAGATATCGAAATTGATCAATCTAAAGTTCCTTCACGCTACACAGTGGAAACAATACGGCAGGAAGAAGCTGTGTTTTTGCGCGTTGAAGCTCCTGAAGGGATGGTCGCGTCGGCGCAGTCGGTCGGAACGACTTGGACGATTACATTTGCACCTGCAGCCGTACAGCCTGATCGCTTTCTAAAGCCTGTTAGAGAAGTGTCCGATACGGGGCGCTTTAGTATTGAAACAACACTAATCGGTGCTGCGGGGATTGTGTGGTTTACTGACCCCATGGTGGGTGATGAAATAGCAGCTGCAGTTGCGTTTGGACCTGCTTCAGCATCGACGACACCAAGAAGATTTGTGGAAGCTGAAATGCCTTCTACGGCACATGGTTTGGCGATTATTCCAAATTCTGATGATGTTTCTGTGAAACTCAATGATGAACGTGTCGTGGTGACATCGTCCAGAGGGATGGCAATGTCGGATGCTTCTGGTGGTACAACAGCTGCTTACGCAAAGATGAAGACAGATACGCCGACGCCTGCATTCATTGATTTTGATGCTTGGGGTGGCCTTTATGGGAATAATTTCTTTGCCAGAAAAGGTGAGTTGGCCAGAGCAGCGGCAGCGCGTGATCCTGCATCAAAGGCTGGGACTGATGTTTTAGTTGATCTTGCTCGTTTTTACATCGGACATGATTTCGGTGCCGAAGCGACAGGTGTATTAGAAACGGCTTTAGATGGCCGTCCACTCTTAGAGCAAGAAGCAGCTTTTTTAGGGCTTCGCGGTGCTGCACTTGTGATGATGCAACGCTATGAAGAAGCTGAAAAAGATCTTTCTAAAGGGCCTTTGCGCGCTGATAAATCCGCTATGTTGTGGCGCGGATATGTGGCTGCAAAACTAGGCCAATGGGAAAGGTCAAACGACTTTTTCCGTCAAGCTGAAGAACTTATTTTTGCCTATTCTGGACGTTGGGCAGCAGAGTTTTATAACGTTGCTGCTGAAGCAGCCTTAAAAGCAAATGAGTTGGATAGAGCCCGCCAATTGGCAGGTCGCGCAGCCGGTACGAGTTACCGTGAATCCGCTGAATCAGCATCTCTATTGATTGCCCGCATTGATGAGACAAAAGGTGAGTTGGAAAAAGCTTACAAGCAATATGTTGCTTTAACTGTCGATGGAAGTGAACCAGTCGCTGTACGCGCTGAATTACGTCGCCTCGATTTAGGGGCCAAGATTGACAAGATTACTCCTTCTGAAGCGGCAGACCATTTGGATACGCTACGTTATCGTTGGCGCGGTGACTCCGTTGAAATGGAAACAGTAGGTATTCTTGCTGATCAATACATGAGCCTTGGTCGGTTTAGAGAAGCGTTACTTCTGGTTCAGTCTGCTGCTTTACGAAGCCCTAATGAGCCGGGTGCGCGTGAATTGCGAATTCGTCTAGTGGAGTTTTTCCGTAAACTCTATTTGGATGGTGAAGCGGAACGCTTAGACCCAATTCAAGCACTTGCACTGTTTTATGAATTTAGAGATTTGACCCCAATCGGCCAAGATGGGGATAGAATGATCCGTAAACTGGCGCGTCGATTGGTTGCTTTTGACTTGCTCGACCCTGCCACTGAATTACTTCAGCACCAGGTGGATAATCGTGTGCGGGGACGCGGTAAGGCCGTTATCGCCGTGGACCTTGCGTCTATCTATCTCATGGACCGTCAACCTGACCGCGCGCTTGCAGCCATCGCAGCCTCTCGTCAACCACGTTTACCTAAAGAGTTAGCTTTGCAGCGCCGTTTGCTGGAGGCTGCAGCCTATCGTGATATGGGGCGGACAGATCACGCTATCGAGTTGTTGGAGGGCGTAGAGGGATTAGAAGCAGCTTCTATTCGCGCGGACTCTTATTGGAAAAGTGAACAATGGGGAGATGCCGCAATCCAGCTAGCCTCAATGTTGCCAACGCCTGAAAATGCTCAAAAGTCTGATGTTGATCTTGCACTAAAAGCTGCAATTGCTGGACGTTTGGCAAAAAATATGGGGTTGTTGGATCGTTTGAACCAAGGCTATGCGACGCTGTTTGAGAACACAGCCAACGAACAGAGCTTTGCGCTGATTACGTCGCAAACCGATATTTCGGGTGCTGCTTTATCCGAAGCAGTGCGACGACGCGCTGATGCGCCGCGCGTAGATGCTTTTGCAGCTAGTATAAAACAACGTTTTGACGGAGAAGGATAACTTCCAAGTTATCCTCATATTCCATGTTGCTTGTACTCTAATCTTTTATTCGAGATTGAGGGAGAAGTGGTATGTCCAAGGAATTGGCGATAGCGGTTATTCATGGAATAGGCAGTCAGGGGGCTAATCGGCCGCAAAATAGTGACGAACCTACTTTCTCAAAAGAACTGCAAAAGCGGGTCTATTCCAAATTGGGAAATACTAAATCTTCAAAAATTGCGTGGCGAGAGATATTCTGGGCTGACATTTTGCAATCTCGGCAAGACACCTATTTACGGAAAATAAAACGCAAGACCAGATTTGACGAATTGCGTGAATTTGTACTGTGTAATTTATCAGATGCGTCGGCTTATCGATACAATCCCAATGATTCAAACGACAACACGTATTCGCTAATTCACAACCGTGTTTTTCAAACGATTAGCGAATTGGAAAATGATGTATCGGAAGGCGCGCCGCTTATTGTTTTAGCCCATTCAATGGGCGGGCATATCATGTCCAATTATATTTATGATGCGACGAAGAAGAGCGATGATGATTGCTCTACATTTTGTCGCTTGAAGACAATGGCAGGCTTTGTAACCTTTGGGTGCAATATTCCATTATTCACATTCAGCTATGCTCCTGAACACGTCACGCCGATCGCTTTTCCGGGCACTGAACTTTCTAAGGCCAAGCAGGTAAAACCATGGTGGCTAAATTTCTATGACAAGGATGATGTGCTTGGCTTTCCATTGGCTGAGATTGGACCGAGATACAAAGCGATGGCGGATGCCAAGGAGTTGCGTGAAAAAGCGATAAATGCTGGAAGTTGGTTGAGTTCTTGGAACCCAGCATCACACAATGCCTATTGGCGAGATGATGATTTTTACATCCCTGTATCGAACTTTATCAAGAAGCTTCTTTGAAGAGTTTGAAGTGCAGGAGGGCCTCTTGGAAGGAGGCCCGCGCAATATCATTCAGACGTGGCGGCGGCTTTATCTTTTGCATCAAAATATTCAGGGTGTGAATCTGCTGTCATTGGTTTGCCCACAAGTGCATCATTTGGCTCATCGAAACAATCACCTCGAAGAGCTACCCAGCCAGAAGGGAATGCGGTTTCTGTGAACATGATTTTTAGGCGGCCCCAGCTGGTGTATGTATCACCTTTTTCATCCACGATCGCGATGTCACAGGCAGCGCTAGAACCAGATATAGGCTCAACCCAATACCCCTCAAAAGTACCGCTGCGATTATCATAATTGCCTGCAAGGTCTTTGAAATAAGCTATCCCTTCGACACCATCGCGCATCGTTGGATAGTGGAAAACCGCATAGCCGTTGATTTCGTCAGCGTAGTAAACTTCGCCAATCTCGGTCGCCCAGACTTCATCTGCATGTGCTGAAAAGCTAGTTGCAGCGGCAATGGCTGCAACACTCGAAATAATCCATTTGGAAAGCTTCATTATCCTAATCCCTCATTGCTCCCTGACCCTAAAGATGAGTGTAGGCACCAAATTATGGAGAAGGAAAGAGACTGCTTCTAAGCAGATTGAGAATTGTACAGTTGATCAGCTGTATATCTTGCTTTGATCTCATGGATCGCATCTTTAGCTGATTTGTAAGATCTATTTTGGTCTGTATACAAATTCGAGATTTTGCTAATTTGGGCTTTTGTTAATACTCCACGTCGTCCCATATGTTCGATGATCGAATAAAAATACTCCGAGTTGTGCTCAGAATTTTTAAGCGCATCTAAAAATGAAGTCACAGGATCGAACTCGGAGATTAGATGCGCAATGTCTTCCAGTGAATAATTGTCGTTTTTGTGCTCTTTCAAAGCTTGAGTTAATTCATTGATCGCTTTGGCAGACTGTTTAGTTCCAGTTGCTTGTTGAAGAATACCAACAGTTGTTAATAGCTTTTCAAAATTCAAAGAATTTTTCCTCAACATAGGGTGCTTGTGTGAAGTTAAGACTACGCTGAGTAAGTTTAGTGTTTTCTTTGTTGATAAAGCTTTAATTAGGGAAGATAAGGTTTTTGTTTCGCCGGAGAAGCATTCGACGACTTGTTCTAATGGGATTAGAATTTTAAGTAAGTTGCCTGATTTCATTGCGGAAACAAGTCCAGTTCTTGATAAATGTTATCGAAAATTTCTCGAATTTCTTTATTTCTCATTACAGCTAAATGATTACCAGCAGCTTGTTGTATTGCTGACCGTCTAGGGATCCATTGATTTGCAATTAGTGTATTTGTTTGAAGGTTTTCTGACTTGGCGCGTCTAATAATTGACTTTCTTGCGTTTTCTTCGGTTTGATTAAGCTTTGTGCCGTTGTATGTCATGCATCCAATGATTTTGGAGATGCGTAGTGAAGAGTTGTAGACTTTGAAGCGTTCTATGGATGAAATATAAGACTCAGCTGCTTCAGCCGAAATATCATCTAAAATTGTCGGGATAATTAGGTGGGTAGCACAGGTTAACGCATTAACTAACCCGGTCGTAATTCTGGGTGGTGTATCAATTACTATTGCGTCGTATTCCTCGTGAATGACGGGGTCGAGAAGTGCTTTTGATAGAAGATAATGTGCGTCGAACTCGTAACTACCCTTGAGCCATTTTATCATACACTCATTTTCTTTAGCTGCGAATTGTTTGTACGTGGGAACAAATGATAAACCTTGTGGTAAATCATAACCTGTTCTTGCGAGTGACTTAATCAATATACCATTGGCAGTTTCGGCAAACACTTGATCAATATCTGATCTTCTCTCTGTTAATCTGCCTAGTGTGCTAAAGGCTCTCGTTGCTGAACCTTGCCAATCCAAATCAAGAAATAATACTCTTTTTCCCTTTGATGCAATTGTCGTTGCGAGGTTGGTTGAAACAGTTGTTTTACCAACTCCCCCTTTGAGGTTGCTGATTACTATAGTTGGAATACTGTACTTGTGTTTCCTAGATGCATAATCTGGGAAAGTTACTGGATTTTTATTGTTTTTTAGCCAGACTTCTGAGGACTGAGTGAATGAGTCCTGTGTAGCCCCACTTTCTGCTTCCAAATTCGAACTTAATCGGTCTATTTCCTCTTTGTATTGTTCAAGCTCTTGTTTTAAGTGGTCTGTTTTACGTGAATTTAAAAAAGAATGTGTAGCAACTCCAGCACCAAATATTCCAAGAACACTAGCAATCAGTCCTAAATTATCAGAATATTCAGAAAACATGGTATTCCTCCCCCTTTTTAAAAAACCTGTTCTACTTGTGGTGATAAGGTTGGCAGAAATTTACCAGTATTACAATGTAAAATGGAGCTATTGTTAAAGCCCATCCTCATTGGGAGGTGTTGGCTTTAAATCCATAAAGTCGAATATGGACTTGTCGGCCAGATGGCTTGGGCGGACATTTTTGAGGGCGCGGAACATGGTCTGGCGGCGGCCAGGCGCGCGCTTTTCCCATTCATTGAGCATGTCTTTCATGGCAGCGCGTTGTAGACCTTCTTGCGTGCCACAAAGATTACAAGGAATAATTGGAAATTCCATTGCCTTAGCAAAGCGCTCAATATCGGCCTCTGCACAATGTAGAAGAGGGCGATGCACTTTGATATCGCCTTCATCATTTAACAATGTGGGGGGCATAGCTGCCAAGCGTCCACCATGGAATAAATTCATCATGAATGTTTCAAGAGCATCATCGCGGTGGTGGCCTAATACAATGGCATCACACTCTTCAGCGCGGGCTGCATTGTATAAGATGCCTCGACGCAGGCGTGAACACATCGCACAGTAAGTTGCGTTCTGCGGCGTTTTCTCTTTGACGATCGAGTAGGTGTCTTCAGTTATAATTCGGTACTCGACACCTAAGCCAGAAAGGTATTCTGGCAGTATGTGTTTTGGAAATCCCGGTTGTCCCTGATCCAGGTTTACAAATATCAGATCAATAGGAAGTGCACCTTGCCATTTCAAATCAAGTAAAGCAGCCATGAGTGTGTAGCTGTCTTTTCCACCAGATAAACACACCATCCATTTATAGGGTGTCTCACGTGTTTTTGCATCACTCGGGATGAGCTTGAATTCGTCTAGAACTTCTTTTGTTTGACGTACGATGGTCTTGCGTACTTTTTTGAAGTTTACCGACTTGGGTGCATTGGCGAATATCGGATGATAGGGCTCAAACAAGTGTTCTTCTTTTGCTTTGCCTGACATTGAATGCGTATGAGCAGTAGCAGTCTCCGCTTGTACTTCAGAATTTGAAGGAGAAGAAGCGGACGATACTTTATTGATGAGGTTGTGTGTATTGTTACTCATGGAATGCAGCGATAACGTATTTGTCATTGAAGGCAAGCTTTACCTATGTTGAATCCAAGTAATTCTGAATTAAGTTGAAATAATTGGAGATCACTTGAGAAAGAGTATGAAAAGATGAAAGTGTGGTTGTTTGGCTTACTAGGATTGATTTTAGGTGGATTGGTTACTTTTGGAATTTTGCAATCCAAGGAAAATCAACTCGAAACACCCGTTTATGGCTGGCAATTGGTCTATGCTCATACTGAAACGGGTGAAACCATATCGGGAGCCAAAGAAGATCTAATCAATGCAATTCAAGCTGGAAAACCTGTGCGAGTGGGTTGGTCTGGTTCTTATGTCGATCATGTAACAGATGGTTACTTTCTCACGATAATTGACGGTGAAGTATTTGCTCAGATATTTGAAATTAGAGGACAAAGACCTTCGCGTTCACCACCCAACATTGAATTGGCGGAAGAAGGACAAAATTGGCTGACAGTGTTCGCTACTAACGGCGACCGTGCGTTGCGTTGGTTTGTGCAGCAATAACTCTCTATATTTAATCTTGTCGCAAAACGACCGATGTTTCTGCAGTTAATGTCCAGTTGATTCCTTAGTTGAACTTTGGTTTTGACTGATAAGGTCAAATTTTGGGTGGATTTTGTTGATTTTTTACATCTAGAAAGTGTAAAATTTGCCTACCGAGCGAAAATTCACCCATAAAAACATAGTTGATATGCATATGTGACGGACAAATAACATAAGATTTGAGCAGTTTTTGGTGTATGTAATGTCAATGTATACACTTTTATTTTTAATGAAAACAAATAGATAAATACATAACGCCAAATTTACTATAGTCTGTGTAGTGACAAACGTGACGGTCTATGTCATAAAAGTGTCATGAAACACGCATCAATCATTCTGTGCGTGCTGGCCGCTGGCGTTATGCCGGTCGCTAATGCGCAATCAGCTGGAGACATACCGGCACGAGCGTTTGAAATTAAAGTCGAAGGTGCAGTTGCTCCTTCAGGTTTGCACCAACTCAGTTACCCTTATTTAGCGGGTGTAAAGAGTCGTGCAGGTTCATGTGATCTGTCCGTGAAAGTGGACGATAGAGGAAATATTGGCGCAGTAAGCGTGGATGCATGTTCATCAGACGATTTCGCTGAAGAAGCAGGTAAATTAGTTGCTTCTGATGAAAATGTAGAAGTAGCGGATATTCTCCCACTTCGCATTGAGTGGACAATGGACGACTAGGGTCCTGTAAAAGATTTGGAACGCGGCTTGATAATAATAAGGAATTAAACGAGAGCCACAAAAATACGCCTGATTTATCTCCTCAATCCAGATGAATTATGGTGTGAAGCAGCGATAAGGCAGTGTGCAAGAAGATTGCACACTGCCTTATTGTTTGGGGCTGTATGTTTTATAAACCATCAAGAAATGATTGTGTCTTTGCGTATGTTCCGTATTGTGCAGGAAAATACAATTCTTGAGGGGAATTTTATGATACGTTCATTGCTTATAGGTGCGATGGGATTGGCAAGTGTTGCTTGTGCTCATGCTCAAAAAGAAGACGTACCGCCAACGCCGTTCGTGATACCTGCTGAAAACATTGCGACTTCACAGGCGTTAAAAGAAACGGCTCTGAAAAGTGATCTGGCACTTGATATTATCACGGACCTCACAACTAAAGTTGGTCCTCGTTTGGCTGGCACACCGCAAGAAGAAAAAGCACGCACTTGGGGTGTTGAGAAATTCAAAGAACTTGGCTTTGAAAACGTCCGTGTTGAGCCTTTTGAACTCGATCTTTGGACACGTGGCAGGTCTGTCTACGAAGAAGTGACACTGACAGCTCCTTATCCACAGCCTCTTTATGCGATTTCCCTTGGTGGAGGAGCCGCGACTCCTGAAGAGGGGACTGAAGCGTCTGTTGCGTATTTCAAAAGTTATGATGCATTTAAGGCCAACACTGAAACTGATGTTACAGGCAAAATCGTCTTTGTGGGTGACCGTATGACGGCTGCTCGGACGGGTGAAGGATATGGTTGGGCAAACCGCAAGCGTCGCGATGCATGGATTATGGCAGAAGATCGTGGTGCAGTAGCTCTGTTTATTCGTTCAGTTGGAACGTCCTCCAATCGTTTCGCGCACACGGGTATGATGAGTTTTCCAGAAGGTCGCCGTCCAAATATTCCGGCTTTATCTGTTTCTAATCCAGATGCTGACCAAATCGAACGTATTTCAGCAACAGGCGAAGATATGAAAATTCGTTTGAAAACATTTGCAGGATGGCGCGGAAAATCCATGTCTGGGAATGTGATCGGTGAAATTGTAGGCCGTGAAAACCCAGAAGAGATTGTGATAATCGGCGGGCACCTTGATAGCTGGGACACAGGCACGGGGGCGCTGGATGATGGCGCAGGCGTTGGTATCACAATGGCAGCCGCAAAATTGATTGCTGATCTGCCAGAAAAGCCCCGTCGTACGATTCGTGTTGTGTTGTTTGGCGCTGAAGAAGTAGGGCTTGTTGGTGCGCGGGCTTATGCAAAAGAGCGTATGGAAGATGAAACGCTTGATAATCACGTCATCGGATCAGAATCCGACTTTGGAGCTGGAGAAGTTTGGCGTTTTGGATCAAATGTTGGCGCTGATGCTCTTTCAGCTATGGATGCGATTGGGCGTGAACTTGCGCCTCTAGGCATTATTCGCGGCAACAATAAAAGTGGTGGCGGACCAGATATGATGCCGCTGCAAGCTGCTGGAGTGCCTATGGGGCGGTTGGATCAAAATGGTGAAGATTATTTTGAATTCCACCACACTCCAAATGACACGGTGGATAAAATCGAAAAAAGCGAGCTTCAACAGAATGTCGCTGCTTGGGCAATGTTTACATACCTCGCCGCTGAGCTGGACGTGGACTACCGCGCCGGACGCGAAGAAGAGTAGGTTGTGTAAGCCTCTAGATTACTAGACTAAGGAAAGCGCTCAGTTGAATGACTGAGCGCTTTTTTGTTGCGGCTGTTTATGGCCCGAAACGGACGTTCACCTTTTATTATCATGGCGTAAGGCTAAACGTACATAAAGTCGTCAGGGTCCAACGTATATGCATCTGCAAGAGTGAATACTCCTCCAGTGTCGACGCATTTCTCCACACTACTTACAATTTTTAGATGATGAAGGCAGCGGTATCCTGCGATGGCGAATAGGTCTTCGGTGCTTTGTTGGATAACCTCGGCTTGATTAATTTCTAGCGGAGTGTTTTTTCCATTTAGCGTATTTGATGCATGACGACGTCCATAATAAGCCATGAAGTCAGCTAGTTGGATGGCATAACAATCTTGCTTACGAACGAAATCTAATGATTTAATGTGATCAAACCCACTGCCTTTTTCGCGAACTTCTTTAAAATGAGTAAGTAACCCATTGTTATTTTTATTTCCAGTTTCAATTATTAATCGGATAGCACCTTCATTTTGCTTAAGGTTGGCATCTTTTTCCAGCGACATTATGATTCTCGCAAACAGCAAACCAAGACTTGATAGCCGCGCTGTGTGTTTGTTTTGCTGATTAAATTTTTTACCTAAAGAGTTACGAATACTAACGGATATTCCAACAACTTCGCATATTTTTGCTGCATCAAAGAGTTCTTCTACAAAATTACGTTTTTTTTCTAAAGACCAACCAGAAAACTCACCCTTACCTCGTTGTAAGTCCTTGGTATGCAGTGTTATTAGGCCAAACCTTTCGTATGTGTCAGAGGCAAGCCGTTCGAACTTTTGCCAGCATTCCGTTTTTGTGAAGTACCCTCCTAAAGAACTAATACTTCCTCCATCAGCGCTGTCATCTAAGTAGCAGGTAATATCCATCATGAGAGTTCCATAAAGCTGGTAGGGCGTGCTTGTTTTTTCAACTAGTAGGATATTTATGCAATTTTATGTGGCGCAAATAGGACGCTTTAGTTTGTTTTGAAAGAGATTGACATTTTACGTGAACTGTCCGCTTTTGGCGAAAAAATGCCCCATCTACATCTAACCAGGCGGGCCAGTGACGAAGCTTTCTACCAGTGAGCCAGATAGCAATCTCCAGCCGTCCACGAGGACGAAGAAGATTAGCTTAAATGGCATGGAGATGGTGACCGGCGGTAGCATCATCATACCCATGCTCATAAGGATAGAGGCCACCACGAGGTCGATGATGAGGAAGGGCAGAAAGATCATAAACCCGATCTCAAATGCGCGCTTCAATTCTGAAATCATGAAGGCGGGGGCGAGTACATGAAATGGTGCCTGTTCTGCGCTTTCAAGTGTTTCGATATTGGCCATATCCATGAAGAGGGCGAGATCATCATCTTGCACATGTTTGGCCATGAATTCTTTCATTGGTGCAGCAGCACGGGGCAATGCATCGTCTAATTCAATGGCTTCTGCCATAAAAGGGGCTATCGCGTCTTCATAGGCTGTCTCGAAGGTTGGAGCCATGATGAATGCAGTGAGGAATAGTGATAGAGAAATTATCACTGCATTTGGTGGACTTTGTTGCAGCCCTAAAGCTGTCCGCAAGAGTGAGAACACCACAACAATACGTACAAAACTGGTCGTCATCACAAGAATTGAAGGCGCAAGAGATAAAATGGTGATGACACCAATCATCTCGACAATGCCGCTCGTTAATCCCGCGCCTGTGCCAAGGTCGAAAGAAAATTCCTGAGCCATTCCTGCTGGGGCCATAAGGAAGGTGCCCACTAATAAAAGGGTGACGCGTCCTATTAATTTGGAGAAACGGTTTTGCGAGCGCATTATGATTTCTCCTTAGGTTTGATAGATGATGTCACCTTGCTTATGGCCTGACTTACCTGTGCGACTAGCTTGGGGGGCGTTTGCACGCTAGCTGGTGTGGTTATGCTTGCCTGCTGATCTCCCTCTGCTGGGGTAGATGCATCACGACTGGCGACAACGCATTGATCAGTTTGGCTTAGGCATAATAAATGTTCGCGACCATCCCAATGGACGACGGCCAGTTTGCGTCGCGAATCCATTCCGCGCCATTCAACAATACGAAGATCGGAGGTTTGGTTTGTTAAGTTTGCGCGCTGGTTGGCATAGCGACGGAAAACCCAACCCATGCCGAGAATAATGGACAACACAAAGATAAGCGCGCCAGTTGCGCGGATGAGTTCTTCCATGAGTCTGACCAGTCTTAAAGCGAGCGGCATTCTGCTGCTCAGATGCATTCAAACCGTCAAATTTAAACGGCTTTATTAACTTTTCGGTCTTGAAGGTAAATGAGTGGTTAATTTCACTGAACACAATTTTAAAAACTCCTTAACTTTAAGGGTGGAAACTGCCTAGCAGACGGATCGAATTTGCCCAGTTGAGGTGGATTTGATTTTCAATTCGGATTTAGGAGAGTTTCAATCGTGACTAGCCCAATGGACATGCCGATCTTCGGAATGATGAAAGCGCGCATGGATATGCTGGGTGAGCGCCAGAAACTCCTTTCTCAAAACGTATCCAATGTATCCACCCCCGGATACACGCCAAAGGACATTGATAAAGAAGCGTTCAATGCTGCGATGGCAAAGGGTAAGGTGGGTGTGTCTTCTGCCTCCACGGGATCATCAGCAATGGCTGTTACGCACCCCGGGCACATAGCGGGAGCAAGCCGTGCGCCTATGGCGGTTGGTGCGCATGTTCAAAAATCACCTGATTCAGAAACAACACTCGATGGCAATTCAGTAGTTGTCGAAGATCAGATGATGAAAATCGCTGAGACCCGCATGGAATTTGAAACTCTCGTTGGGCTCTACAATAAGAGCCTGAATATGATGAAGCTGGCCGCAAAAGCGCCGCGCTAATCTCACGCAATAGGATTTAGAGCATGTCTAACGATTTAATGTCTGCAATGTCCTCGGCTGCTTCTGGTTTGCGTGCGCAAACAGTGCGTATTCGTGTGTCAGCTGAAAACCTCGCAAATGCAAACTCCACTGGCGATGCACCTGGTGCAGACCCTTATCAACGTAAAGTGCCAGTGTTTAAGAGCTATCTCGACCGTGATAGTGGCGCAGAGCGTGTGAAAGTATCAGGTGTGCATGCCGATACATCGCCTTTTACGATCAAGTTTGATCCATCCCACCCCGCAGCAGATGAGAGCGGCATGGTGAAATATTCAAACGTGTCATCTCTCGTGGAAATGACAGACATGCGCGAAGCGCAGCGCGCCTATGAAGCAAATTTGAATGTGGTTGAAGCAAGCCGTTCCATGCTTCTGGCCGCTGTAGATATTTTAAAGGCATAAGGTAGAGCGATATGGAAATCGGTGCAGCAGCAACCAATGCATATTTAAAGGCCGCTCAAGCAGCCGTTAAACCACAAGATACGCAAGATGCGGGCGCAATTTCAGGTGCGCCTTTTGGTCAAATGCTGGATGCTGCTTTGTCCAAAACGACTGAAGCTGCTGCAACAGCTGAAAATGCAGTGGCTTCCGCTACTATGGGCAATGCCGACTTAGTGGATGTTGTGACATCTATCGCCGCGGCTGAAGCAACGCTGGAAACAGTTGTAGCCGTGCGCGATCAAGTCATCTCAGCCTACCAAGAAGTCATGAGAATGCCGATATAGGGGGCTATGTATTAGAACAATTTCTGTCGCATTTCTTCACATATTCCGTCGATACTTGGAAATAGGGTGGCTTCACTGATCCCCATCATGGATAATTCTCTGAGAGCTTTTTTATACTCACTCGACGGTAGGTCTATTGCCTGTAAAAAAGTCTTGTGTGTGTCTTGCTCACAAACTTGGATATATTGCTCAATATTAACGATGTTGGTGGCTGACAATACGGATTGTTGCGGGCCAGCCCTATGATTATCATAGCTAAGTGGCTGAAAAATGGAAAAGTGTGGACGGGTGTATGTTATTCTATCCAATTGCATAAACTCCTTCTTCCAAAGTTTTATATCGAATAGAAAAATACGGACAAAATCATCGGTGAAGTTCGCTTTGGTTAGGTTCCTATAAGCGAAATATGCAGCTACAAATGGAGAATACGTCCAATCTAGTAGAGGAGTTGGATAGCCGTGGTGTTGGAGAAGATTTAAAAAAGCTGCATATTGCTCAGCGTTTCTTAGGTCGTATTGAAATTTCAGGTGAGCGGATAGTCTTTGAAATAGGCGGGGGATATCTTTTTCAATAAATGGAATTAGGTCAGTTCTGTTAGATCTATGAAAAGATGTTTGCAAAGGCCATTTGTGATTTGATTGACCTCTAAATATGAAAGTTTCGGGTTCATATTGCAAAACTGTATGTTTGAATGAATCCCAATCAGTAATAGTTGGATTGGGAACCAGTATGGACGAAGTGTTTTTGGGGAAGTGGATGAGTTTTATTTGTCCAGAGTTCTTTTCGACATTGTTCTGACTATACCAATCAACAATTATTTCGTGACGTGCATTGCTGTTTAATTTGATATAGATTTCGTTAGGAAATGTGATGTCTGGATATTCTGATTGTAGATCTTGTTTGGAAACTGGGTACCCAGTTTGGGGGTGAAGTGGGCGGACTTTGAGTATTCCTTCATGGGGAAGGTATGGTGGGGATAGTTCCAATCTGCCTACCATCCCTGGCATCAAGTAGTCATCATCATAAAAGTAAAAATGTCCGACAAAATTGTTGTCTTGTTTGTCTAGGTCTAAGATAATAAAGGCGTCATTGTTGCCTTCATTTCTTCCCATCCATTGGCCTTGCATATTACAGTATGTCTCCTGAGTGGGGGCATTTACAAGTATATGGTAACGGGAGATGTTTTCTTCAACTTTAAGTGTTTCGTTTATTCTATAAAATTTTGAATTGATGTGAAATGTCGATGTAGAAAATGCAACATGCTTAAGTTGATTTTAATATTCATAGATTCCAGTTCTCAGTTTGAAATCCTCATGATAGGCTAGGCTAACCGTATTTCTGCGATGTGGCAGTGGTCGTGAGGTGAGGGATGGCTGAGGATTTAAAATCTGAAGGCAGCGTGGCAGGCAGCAATGTCTTTGTATCCTATTCGCGTCAGGATATGGATTTTGCCAATCAGATAGTCTCCATGCTTGAAGATGAAGGCTACGATCCCAAAATCGACCGCGATGATATTGCTGCTACGGAGCAATGGGAAGCGCGTTTGCGTGAGCTGATATCCAGCAGTGATACCGTTGTTTTTGTGCTGTCAGATGCCTATTTAGCCTCTGAAAATTGTGCTTGGGAGATAAAAGAAGCCGTCGCGCGAAAAAAGCGTCTTATTCCTTTAGTGCCTCGTCCGATAACGGGAGACGTGCCGCTGGAATTATCGCGGCTCAACTATATCTATTTTTTCAATTTAAAAGCTGGTGATGGGACTGGTTTTTACAACGGCTTTAAATCACTCCAAAGAGCATTGCGTCATGATTTAGAACGTCTGCGTTTATTGAGGCGTTTTGAAGAACGCGCCAAGGAATGGAAAACCGGAGACGGTGAATTATTATCTGGCGAGCAACTCGTTCAGGCCGCAAGTTGGAAAACGGAAACTGAAAAGCAAGATAGTGTTCCCAAAGATGTGCTCGAATACATCGCGGCAAGTAAAACAGCGCATAATCAACGCGTAAAAAGAGAACGTAGCCGAGCTAGATTATTGGGCGGATTATCAATTGCTTCCGCTGTTGCAACAATTGCGGCGATCGTCATTGGGTATGGCGCGTATCTCACTAGAGGTGAAGCCACGAGAGCTATGGCTGAATTGGATGTTCAGACTGACGATATGAAAGTGATTGTCGGTGCGGCGGAGCAATGGGCTAGTGGACGTCAGAACCTAGCTTTGAATAAGCACGAAATTCCAGAGGACTATGAAAGTCAGTCTGAAAATGCAACTCGGGTTTCAGGACGTATGCTTGAAGAAGCGTATCAGCATTTAAAATCACGTTCATCGATTGAAAAAAGTGAAGCGGATCATGTCGTGTTTATTCGTCAATCTGTGCGAAGGGATTTGGCCAAAGCGCGTTTTTATAATGGAGATGAAAGCGCCGTTGCGCCGATTGATGAGAATATCGCAGAGTTGACGGCATTTGATGACGAGCGGATCGAACGCTTTGTGGATTACCGCCAGATCTTGGCTGAAGATTATGTTTCCCGTGCAATATATTCTTGCCTGCAACAAGATAGAGTGGGTGGTATTGAAGCTGAGTTGAATGGAGCACCTGAAGATGTCCGTAAATTTATCAGCTGGAGTGACGCGCTGGCGCGAGAAAAATCAGGAGCAGTTTGTGAAGAGGCCAGAAGTGCAATTTGCGCGATAGGGCAATCTTGTGACTTTATCGAAAATGAGTTTGATCAAATAGCAATGGCTGAAATGCCAGAGGAAATTGTAGAGCTACCAATGCCTGCACCGATCGTCATGCCTGAGCCCGTGTTTGAAGATGATGTGGATGAAGAGTCTGATGGGGCGGTTGAACCAATTGTGTCTTCTCCGGCACCACCTCCTGCGCGTGGTTCCGTTAAGAAAACACCCAGTCGCGTGAGCAGAGATGTTGTAAGTAAAGAGCCACAGTTTGCGGCAATTGATAAAGAGTTTGAAATCAGGGAGCTCTATCTGCACATTTCAGACAAAAGCCAATATAGAGACGCAGAGATTGTGGCCAAGCAATTGTCTCGCGAGGGCTTTAAAGTATTGGGGATTGATGTTGTAGAATACGATCCGTCTAAAGCGAGATCGGTTCGGTATTATTATGGTCCTCAAGCTGGACAATCTGCTAAAATTGCAGAGATGTGCGCAGAGTTTGCAATGGAAACTGACCGTGATTCGTGGAGCGAAGTAGAAAGCTATAAGGTCATGTCTCTGGCGGGGCGTTATGGAAAGCTACCTTTAAATAGAGCAGAAATTTGGTTCTAATCGACGAGTTATCAAGACAGGTCCGCGCTTGCACAATCTGTAAGGACTTACCGCTTGGTCCAAAGCCACTTTTTAAAATTCATGGCCAAGTAAAAATTTTGATTGTGGGGCAAGCTCCAGGACGCAAAACGCACGAGGCTGGAAGGCCATTTCTGGATGCGTCAGGTGTAAGGCTGAGAGAGTGGTTAGGGGTAGATGATGATACTTTCTACAATGATCCCCGCATAGGGATATTGCCGATGGGGTTTTGTTTTCCGGGTACTGGAAAGGGAGGTGATCTACCCCCTCGTGCAGAATGCGAACAAAACTGGCGTAGGCAAATGTTGGATGTCATGCCTCATGTGGAGCTGACGATAATTATAGGAAAATATGCACGTGATTGGCATCTGCCAGATCGCATTAAAGAAAGCATTACCCAGACGGTGTCAGATTGGCAGGTGCTGCTTCCAGAGTGTTTGCCTACGCCCCATCCAAGTCCGCGCAATAATCGATGGCTAAAAAACAATCCTTGGTTTGAGCAAGAAGTTGTTCCACGACTACAGGAGCGGGTCCGTGTCATGTTGGATGAATAGAAATCGAGATCTTCATCTTGACTAATTATTGAAAAACGATATATAAAATTATCGAATTTCAATAAGGATCGGCTATGAGTGTTTTAAAAATTGCTGGAATTGTGTCACTGGGAGTGTTGGTGACTGGGTGTATCAATGTGCAAACGGGTTCACGTGGGCACGGTGATTTTAACTATTATGATGCGGCATCTGTAAAGGGCGTATCTGTGCAAAACGGTGAGATCGCCGTAACTGTCTCATCTAATGGTTGTACGGATAAGGACTTCATTGATGCAGAAGTCGAAAAAGATGGCCGCAGTCATTTTGAGGTGGAATTTGAGCGTGTTCGCACGGATCACTGCAAAGCATACAAACCAGATGGTGTAACACTCGTTTACACCTTCCAAGAATTGGGGATTCCCGCAGGCTCAACTGTTGAAATCGAAAATCAGGTTCGCGGTTAGATTTCTAGTCGCTTAATAACTATCAAGCTGCCATTGAGAAATGGCCTCTATTCAAAGGCAGCTTGAGCTTCTTCAATCCAATCATAAACTTCTTCATGATCTAATGGAGAGCTGTTCTGTGCGATACGTGCACCATCCTTTGTTTTTAGGAAGTTGGTGGCAGCTTGGAATAAATCGCGAGATGAACTTTCCGCTAAGTCTTCTACACAACGAACACCAGCACCTACTAGTATCTGAGCATCGTGAACTCGCAAAGAGGGCATGTCGATCATCATCAAGGATTGATCTTGCCAGTCAATGATCGTTGCGGGCGTCATGTATCCAACGTCAAGTTTTGCGGACAATTCTTTAGCTTTGGATTGGACCAGATCTCCAACAGTGTAGATGCCAACTTCATTCAATCTAGCGGCAGTTTTTTTGCCGATTGATGGAGCGTCTACGATTTCAGAAGCCATGCTCAACGGGTCACGACGACCAGAGCGTTTGGGAGAAGGTGTAGGTTCTTCCTCAATCTCTTCGTCTGCTGTTTCAAATGGAATACTGTCTTCAACGAGTTCATCATCATCCATAGCATCGATCATGGCATCATAAGATTCGACGTCGAGCTCTTCATCAGAAAGGTCGGCTGTAGAAGGATCAGTATCAGCTCCGAGAGCAATATCTTTTAGTTGAGCTGCAAATGCTGTTTCGGCGGCTTCCTGTTGTTCGGGTTTGAGGGTTGTAGCCTCACTATTTGCTTTGACACGGAATTTTGGTTTTTCAGCTTTCTTAGCAGCGTTTTCGGCGGCAGCGCGGCGTTCAGCAGCCTGTTGTTCGGCAAGCTCGCGGCGCTGTTGAGTTTCTCGTTCTTCGGCTGTTTGATGAGCAGCTGAAAGTAGGGCGGCGGCTTCGGCTGTTTCTTTGCAATCAGATTGGTTGCGATCTTTGCGTTTAGCTTCTTTCTCAGCGAGCTTTGCAGCTTTGGCTTCATCTGCAGCGCGTTGCTTTTCAAGCTTTGCTTGTTCGGCAGCTTGAATTTCAGCTTCTTTTTTGGCGGCTATTTCTGCGCGTTCGCGTTCGACAGCATCTGCTTTTTCTTGAGCTGCTTGTTCAGTTCTGGCCTTTTCTTCAGCTTTTAAGCGTGCTGCTTCATCTTCTTTGGCTTGTCGTTCCGCGAGTTTTGCTGCTTTGGCGTTGGCAGCTTCTTCCTGTTTGGCTCTTGCAGCAGCTGCTTTTTCATCTTTAGCACGTTGCTTAGCGTTCGCTTTTTCCTCAGCAAGTTTCTGCTTTTCTGCTTTTCTTGCCTCTTTGGCTGCTAATTGATCTGCTTTTTTGTCTAACACTGGAGCTGCGGTTGCAGAAGCAATAGACGCTTCCTGCGCTTGCGCGGTGTCTCTAGTTGAGACTGGGGCTGTGCCCGTGCGGGCAATGTGCTTTTGACCGATTTTGCGCATCCGCTGAGCATCTAGCTCCTTGAGTGGTTTGCGAAGAACCTGTTGGGCGTGCATTTTGCGGATTTGTTTATCGTCATCCGGAAGCTTTTTAATGACTTTCCCAGTTTTACGAAGTTCTTGATACATCGCCGTTACAATGCGGCGGTCATTTACGTCGTCTAGTTTGCTTGTGATCCAGCGAATAGGGATGTCCAAAGTAGATAGGAAGCCATTTATCGTCATGTTGGATTTGGGTGGTACAACATCAGCTTCTTCAAATGCGCGCATATAGATGGCGGCTAGGCCTGAGGTCGCATATGCAACGAGATCCGAAATGACGTCTAGAAGGGTTTCATCTAGTCCGTCTTCAGGGACTTTTACCCCTGCATCAACATTGTAGTGGTCGATCAGTGTATTGTAATGTGGGTGAGACTTTTCTGCACCTGCACGCACCATTTCGGAAACGAACCCAGGGCCATCGCCAGTCGCTACAGTAGGATATCCTTTGGCCTCAATTCGCCGAGCGATTTCGCTACGAGATTTGGCAATCGACCATTCAACAGCGCGGTGGATAGCGCCTTCTTCTTCAGTCTGTCCTGTGTGGAAAGGTTGGATCGGGTCGGCATAATAATGACTCATAACCCCAAGCGCATAAGCGGCGTCTGACCACTTTTTAGCTTTAAGAGCCATCACAGATTTGGCGTACCATTCCAATGCTGCATCTCGAGCGCCACCCCATTCACCTTCTTCAATGTGAAGAACATGATTTTTGAAGTCTTTAAATTCTGCATCAGGTGCTTTGGCACCTTTTAGAAGGTCGTCATGCATAACGAGTAGCAAATCGTGCCAGCGTTCAGCATGTTCACCCTTTAGTAGGGTGAGGGCACCAATAGCTATGTGATGGTGCGTAGAGCGGCAGCGATGCGCAGTAATGACGCGAAAAAGAAGCGAAGTCATGTTGGCTTCCCTGAATTTGAGTCCTGAAAGTCCAAAACGGCCTAGTAAAACTGGATCGGCCTATTCTAATTCACTATTTTTCGGGGGATTTGGTTACTGAACAGTAAACGCAGTGTTAGTAATTGTATAAAAATATTTAAGATGATCGCACTCAGCATGCAGGAATATTGCGGTTAAAAGCTAACTTGGGGGTAGTTAATCAGCTTAGGTAGGACACCATTGTTGTCCTACCTTAAGGCGTAGTGGAATTGGTGGAATCGATTAGCTATCTGAGCCGGGAACTTTCGCCCACAAATCATAGCAATCTGCATCGGTGATTTCAGCCTTCACTATGTCACCTGCTTCGAGGTCTGGATAGTTTTCCAGGTGAACAAGTCCGTCAATTTCAGGTGCATCTGCTTTTGTGCGTCCTACGGCCGATTCCCCATTTGAATCGTCAATTATCACATCAAGGACGCGTCCAATTTGTGCTTCAGAACGTTCATGAGAGATTTCTTGCTGTAGCTGCATAAAGCGGTGCCAACGCTCTTCTTTCACTTCCTCGGGAACATGGTCTGGAAGGTCGTGAGATACTGCACCCTTAACATCTTCGTATTTAAAGCAACCAGCTCTATCGATTTTGGCTTCGCGCATGAAGTCCATAAGCGTTTCAAAATCATCGTCGGTTTCTCCTGGGAAACCAACAATGAATGTCGATCGAATGGCAATATCAGGAACATCCCGGCGCCATTGCTGGATACGTTCGAGCACTTTGTCTTGTTTTGCCGGGCGTTTCATGTTGCGAAGAACATTTGGTGACGCATGCTGGAATGGAATGTCGATATAGGGAAGAATTTTGCCTTCCGCCATTAACGGGATGATTTTATCAACGTGTGGATACGGATAAACATAGTGCAAGCGTGTCCACATGCCCATGTCACCGAGACCTTCACACAGGTCTTGGAAGCGAGTTTCGTATTCTTTATCTTTCCAAGTACGTGGCTCGTATTTGATATCCATTCCGTATGCAGAAGTATCTTGTGAAATCACAAGGAGTTCATTTACACCAGCTGCCTGCAGTTGTTCAGCTTCGCGCAAAACGCGATCAATCGGGCGAGAAGCAAGGTCTCCGCGCAATGCTGGAATGATGCAGAATGTACACCGGTTGGAACAACCTTCAGAAATTTTCAAATACGCATAGTGGCGAGGCGTTAGGCGAATACCGCTTTCTGGCACCAAACTTTGAAATGCACCTGAAGGAGGAGGGCAATGTTTGTGTACCGACTCCATCACTTGCTCATATTGAGCTGGACCGGAGATAGCTAAAACCTTGTCGTATTGTGCTTCAATAACTTCGGGCTCCGCACCCAAACACCCTGTAACGATAACGCGTCCGTTTTCTTCTAGCGCCTCTCCGATTGCATCGAGGCTTTCATCACGTGCAGAATCCAAGAAACCACACGTATTCACCAACACTAAGTTTGCACCTTTGTAGTCGGGTGAGATTTCATATCCTTCAGCACGTAAACGCGTAATGATACGCTCGGAATCCACCAATGCTTTGGGGCAACCCAAAGAAACAATTCCGATTTTTGGAGCAACCCCACGAATTGGTGCCTGATCGGTTTGCATTGATAGTGTCCTTGTTGAAGAAATAAGTTTGAGTGCTAGAGGCAGATAGTACGCTCCAGCTGTCTTTGCAACCGAACGCAAAGAGGGTGTGCCATACTTGAAAACAGCACGGTTTAGCAAGTCTTATTCAAAAAAAGCAAAACAGAGAACTAAAAGTGATACTTTTGTTCTACAGTGAAGTTTGGATTTTGGAGGGATTTTAAACGACGTCTGAGCTAGACTCGTTGGTATCGTTTGGACCTTCACCCGGTTCAAATTCCAACCCGGCGACAATACCATCATTCCAGATGACGCGGCAGAGGCGACGCTTCCCAGCGTATTGAATTCTTATCTGCTCAGGAAAAGACTTGGCACCTTGGCAAGATATTCTTAGGCCAGTCTCACTGACATCATTGATGATACATGGGTCGCTACCACCGCTCTTATAGTAGACGCGGGAGTCGCGATACGTGGAAAGTCTGTCATCGGTGCGATGTTCCACTGGTCCTTCTTCGACGATCTCTTCGACCTCATCATTTTTCTTGGAACCGCGCTTTAGAATATCCAGGATACCCATTTCTTGTAACCGTGTCTCACCAGTGTTGTAACTTCGCGGGTAAATTATGCTGAAGCTACTAACAAAAAGTAAGTAGAAATCGCTAGATTTATGAATTCAAAGTAAAAAGGTGAGTTTGTGAAGTTGTTTTAGTATTAAATGAATTTTCTGGTTGAGCTGTACTGTGAATATTTACGTAATGAAAAATTACTGGCGAGTTTTGAAGTAAAACTGCCAGTAAATTTATGATGATGAAGAAGTGTTATTCTTCAGCAGCTGCCAGTTCTATCCCATTTTCTTCAAAGAATTCGCGCAATTCACCTTGTTCGAACATATCCTTAACAATGTCACATCCACCAACGAACTCTCCCTTTACATAAAGCTGGGGAATAGTTGGCCAATTGGAGAAGTCTTTGATCCCTTGGCGTATATCTTGGTCTTCTAGAACGTTCAAAGAGTTATATTCAACTCCGATATAATTCAGGATTTGAGTTACAGTTGATGAGAAGCCGCATTGTGGGAAGACAGGCGTGCCTTTCATGAATAGCATTACATCATTTGTATCGATGGCGTTTTTGATTGTTTCTTGAGCTGACATATGAGCAGTCCTGGCTTTTTTTACAGTTATTGCAGAGCTAAGTCTAAAGCGAAGGAATTTCAAGCTTTTCCGAACATGATATGATATTTGCTCTTAGATTTTCTGGACGCGTTGTTGTCGTCAAGATGATATCTGCGAGCCCTGACTGTGAAACCCATTGCAGACATTCATCAGCTGTTAGACTTTGCCTAAGAAACGGTTTTCGTCTGAACATCGCTCGCGCAGAATACCAAATATCCGTTGGTTTCAATGATAATCGGATACCTTTTGCGGCAGGCGCGAGTGCTTCAATGCCTATTATCCCGATATTCCTACTGCGAGCAAATTCAAGACGATCTAGATCTTGCGCTGGCAGTTCAGCATGTAGCGGAGCCATTATTATATCAAAAGCTTCGCTTTCTATCGCTTTATCTAGCTCACTACCGCGTCCGGCAATCCCGGCAAATTTGAATAAGCCTTCTTCTTTTAACCGCGAAAGGTCATTGAACAATTGGTCATTTAAATCATGCATCCCAGGGCCATGAAGAAAGAAGGCATCAATTGAGCCAAGCCTAGAGCTACTTTCAATCAATTGTTGCTTCAGCGCATCGAAACTAAAATCTTTATGAAGCTGGCGTCCGTTTCGAAAAGTACCGCCTTTTGTGATAATGAATGGCGGAGGTAAATGAGACTGAGACGCGGTGCTCTCAAGTCCCATAGCTAGTCGGTCTTCCGCCAGCCCGTTTCCATAAAAAGGAGCAGTATCAAAAACGCTGATCCCCAAATGGCGTGCTTGAGCGACGAGCTTTATAACTTTGTCATCACTAATGATAGGAGCTGATAGTGCTCCAGATATTCCAAACCCCAGCAGAGGCAATACTTTTCCTGTAGCCCCTAAAGCACGAGCTGGAATGGTCTTATTGGGAAGTGATGAAAGTGGATTATCCATTACAATTTAGATTTGAGACAATCTACTTTGGAGCGCGTGTTTTGAGCGCTAAAGCGTGGAGTTTTCCGTCTGCGCCATCCATTGCACCTTTCAAAGCAGAATAAACCATCTGGTGTTGGGCAACGCGTGTTTTGCCCCGAAATTGTTCGGAAACAATCTCTGCTTGCCAGTGATTATTATCGCCAGCCAAGTCAGTTATGGTGATTTCGGCTTCAGGAAAACCCTCGGTTAGGTGGGTCAAGAGCTCATCGTATGACATTGCCATGTGAAGGATTCCTACTTCTAGTTATTAAATGCAAATGAGCATTCTTCATTTCTAGCTCCATATGTAGGTGTTTCGAGCATGAGAATGCAAGCATACTTAGTGCAGTTGACCAAATTTAGTGTCGCAAGTTGGCGCTACGTCACAGCTTGCTGCTTGTCGACTATTCTCTAGAGTGAGTTCAATTAAATAGGGAGGTTATTAGTATGATTGGCGTCACTGCGAAACTAGAGATTCAGGATGGCAAGCAAAGTGAATTTGAAGCGGTTTGCAAAGAGCTTGTTGCGAAAGTAAATGCAAATGAAGAAGATTGCATTTTGTATCAGTGCTTTAAAACAGACAAATCTGATACGAGTTACGTTTTTATGGAGCAATATAAAACCATGGATTCAATATTGGCTCATGGAAAAACAGAATATTTTTTGGCTGCACAGCAAAAGTTAGGGCCACTGCTAACTGCTCCACCGGTTATCGAAATGCATAATTTGGTAGGGTAAAGCCAAAATTTATTCGGAGGTCTCTTTGGCCTCCGTTTTTTTTGTGCTCAAAAAAAGTGATAACGCTGACGCGACGAAATGAATTGACAATCGTATTAGTTCGAATATGAAGTATATTTAGTTCATTTGCGAACTAATATACTGAGTTTTTGCGGACAGGGAATTTGAGATGAGTCAATCATTGATGATGTTTGAGCAAATGGGAGCTAAAGCCTTCTCTCAAGGAGTGGGGCAAATGGCACCTTATTTCTCAACAATTGATCCCGAAGTCGTTGAACTAAAGCCGGGCTATTGTGAGCTTGTTCTGAGAAATCAGAAAAAGGTTCATAATCATCTTGGAACCATACATGCGATTGCGATGTGTAATGCTGCTGAGCTAGTTGGAGGAGTGACAACTGATGTCTCTATTCCCGCTGGAGCGCGGTGGATTCCGCAGGGCATGACAGTCAAATATCTAGCGAAAGCTAAGACAGATTTGAAAGTTGTATGTGATGCCAAAGATGTTGATTTCACTCAAGCAGGTGAAATCATAGTGCCAGTATCTGCGATTGATGATGAAGGAACTGAATGTTTCTCAGCTCTAATCACCATGAATGTAAAACACGCTTAGTATTAAATTTTCCAATAGGAACTCACGCCAGAAAGCTCTTTTGAGCTTTCTGGTGCTTTTTTACTCATCATCTAAAACAAAGCGATTGCGTAGTTCTTCAGGTGGCAAATAGCATTTGTCTAATTTGCCAAATAATGAATATCGATTGCTCGCGACAATGCTATATAACCAGTCTCTAATTTTTTGGGGAATGAACCTGAAAACTTGCAAGTGTCTCGCTGGGCCGCCGGCACGATTGAACAAAGCAAAAGCTGCATCTGATGAAAAGAACGCCTTGTCGTTTTCAATATAAATGAAGGTTTTAGGGGCGTCGGGATCGATACCATGCCTTGATGCGATTTCACGGCCCTTGCTAGATTTAATCGCCACAAAATGAATGGGCGGGTCAGATTTGTCGTGCTTGAACACATATCTAACTGTGCGTGAACAGATCACGCATTCGCCGTCATATACGTAGATGGGTGGGGTCTGATGAGATAATTTACTAGTCAAATTTGTGAATGTTTGCTTGAATCTTTTGAGGTCGCATATCGCGACTTCAAACATGGGGGGATGTTAATGACAACAAAGAAACATGATTTAGTTTCGATGCCAACTGACCTGATATATGAATTTCGTCAGATGCAGGTAATGCTGGACTCTGATGTTGCCAAGGCCTTCGGGAGTGTTACGAAAAGAGTAAATGAGGCTCGCAACCGGAACAGTAAAAAGTTCACCGATAATCATGCTTTTCAACTGAATATGGAAGAAGCTGAATATTTGAAGTCGCTGAAAGCGACCTCAAAAACAGGAAGAGGCGGACGTCGTACTTTACCTTGGGTGTATACTGTTAAAGGGGTAGGACGATTGGCAATGATTCTAGATACACCGGAAGCATTGGCTGCCAGTGACCTTATCCTTGATACTTTTTTGGAAGTTTATGGTCAGTTGAAAAGCGGTCAAGCGATGGTGAAAGTGTCAAAGCCATCTCGCTTTGAGGTCTCAGCAGAAGAGGCTGAAGCAGCGCAAAAAATAAGGCTAAAACTGGCCAAAGCAGTCTCAGGTTTAATTGACAGTCTTTTTGAGCTCGACGAGGCAAATCTTAAACAATATGGGCAGGCTGCTGTGTCAGCGATTGGAGAAGATATAATTGCGAGATTTAAAACCAAGCCGCTAGAAAATGGACGTATAGTAGCGGATACGCACTTGGTGTTAGCGCAAGCTAGAGAAATCAATATTCAAGCCGATGGCAAGGAATTAGATAATCTTCAAAAGAAGATAGAACTCGTTGAGCGTTTGCAAAAGCTCCATCGTGAAATGGAGCCTTATGCATTTATCGAAATGATGGATGGTCTAAATGGCAAGATCGATGAGATTTAGCCTAGTCTAAGCTAGTCATGTATTCTGGCATCCAGTCTTCATGGGCTTGGCGTAGTTCAGCAATGGATATTGATTGATCAGCTAGTTGAATGCTGTCTCCGCCAAATTCACCAATTGGAGCAAATGGGATGTTTGCTTCGCCTGCTTTAGCCATCGCATCGGCAACATTACCTGGTGAAACTGCGACAAGGTACCGGCCTTGGTCTTCACCAAAATAGTGTGCCAATAGATCAAGATCATCAGCAAAGGCAGCATTGTTGATTGCCACACCTACATTTGCGCCAAGGCCCATTTCAGCAGCAGCGCATGCAAGGCCACCATCAGAAACATCGTGACAAGCTGTTACTAAACGCGCTTTGATCAATGAGCGTACAAATTCACCACGGCGTTTTTCAGTGGCAAGGTCAACACTTGGTGGTGGACCTTCTTCGCGGCCAACGACTTCACGCAGATAGAGGCTAGCATTCAGATGCGTGCCTGCATCACCCACCAACATCAACACATCGCCAAGACGTGCTTTGGAGGAAGTGGTTGTCTCTTCAATATTTTTGACAAGACCAATACCCCCGCACACAGGCGTAGGTGGAATTGGAACACCATCTGTTTGGTTGTTTAGAGATACGTTTCCTGAAACAACAGGGAAATCGAGCTCTTTACAAGCCTGCGCCATACCTTCGATTGCTTTGACGATATAGCCCATTGTGTCGGGCTGGTTTGGGCTACCAAAGTTTAGGTTGTTTGTAATCGAAACAGGTTCTGCACCAACAGAAGACAGGTTTCTGTAAGCTTCTGCAACAGCTTGCTTTCCACCTTCAAACGGATCGGCCGCCACATATTGTGGGTTACAGTCTGAACAGATGGCCAGAGCTTTATCAGTGCCATGAACGCGAACAAGAGCTGCGTTTCCGCCAGATTCTGATGAATCAACAGTATCGCCCATCACGTGGCGATCATACTGTTCCCATACCCAGCGCTTGGATGCCATGTTTGGCAAAGCAAGCATTGTTTTTAATGTTTCGGCATAATTGGCAGGTGTTGGAATATCTTCGCGAGCAACTGCTGGAGCAGGAGTAGGTTCGTTCCAAGGTAAATCGTATTTCGGTGCATCTTCAGCCAATGGTGGAACGGGGATGTCACATACAGTTTCACCAAACTGAGTTAATACAAAGCGACCAGTATCCGTTGTTTTACCGATAACCTCTGCATCAAGATCCCATTTCTTGAAAATGGCTTTTGCAACATCTTCACGGCCTGGTTTCAGGATCATCAACATGCGTTCTTGCGATTCTGACAGCATGATTTCAAATGCCGTCATGTTGGTTTCACGCTGTGGTACGGCATCCATATCCATCTCGATACCAATGCCACCTTTATCGGCGATCTCCACTGCTGAAGAGGTTAGGCCTGCAGCTCCCATATCTTGGATTGATTCAATGGCGTCAGTTGCCATGAGTTCAAGACATGCTTCGATCAATAGCTTTTCAGTGAAAGGCGCACCTACCTGAACTGTTGGGCGTTTCTCTTCATCGCCTTCAGCAAATTCAGCAGACGACATAGACGCGCCACCGATACCATCACGTCCGGTTTTGGCACCCACATACATAACAGAGCGGCCCGGCACGGCACCTTTGGCGTAGAAAATCTTGTCTTGGTCAGCTAGACCAACCGCCATCGCATTCACGAGGATGTTGCCATTATAGCCTTTGTGGAATTGTGTTTCACCGGCAACTGTAGGAACCCCAACACAGTTTCCATATCCACCGATACCAGCCACAACACCTTCGACCAAAGAGCGTGTTTTCTGATGGCTTGGCTCACCAAAACGTAGGGCGTTTACGAGCGCGACAGGGCGTGCACCCATGGTGAAAACATCGCGTAGGATACCACCAACACCTGTTGCCGCCCCTTGATAAGGTTCAATGAATGAAGGGTGGTTGTGGCTTTCCATCTTAAAGATACAAGCCTGACCATCATCAATATCTACGACACCAGCGTTTTCACCCGGGCCTTGAATGACGCGATCACCCTTGGTTGGAAATTTAGCCAAATGCATACGGGATGATTTGTAGGAGCAGTGCTCTGACCACATCTCACCAATCACGCCCAACTCAACGCGGTTTGGCGCGCGGCCAAGGCGATCTAGCATCACTTTATACTCTTCGGCGTTAACACCTCTTTCAGCAGCATCCTGTTCATTTTGAACAGCTGTCATTGCTTCAAGAATTTTTAACTGAAGATCGCGGGCGGGGAGTTTTTGTTTGGTCGTGCTCATGAAGCGCCGTTTAGCATTAACTGCAAGCCGATGCTAGATATCTGTTCGTGAGTTTTACAACAAAATTGATTGCTAACTGATGTGGCGGGTTATCGATTTTGCGAGACAGATCAATTTCTTTGATTTAAGGCTGCTTTTCTCATAAAGGAGCGCACATGTCTTATATGCCTGACCCGTGGCACATTCTGAAAATGAAATCGGATCTCTCTAATGACGAGATTGATTCGATGATGTCTGATGAAGCTTGGCAGGCCATTTATGAATGGCGAGATATGCGAAATGAAAGGCATGATCCAGACATTCGCAGATTACGCATGTGTTTTGTCGGTTTTAGCCCAGAACTCAAAGAAAAACTTGGCGATGAAGCTTTTGAGCTTGGTTTTCTGGTGGACAATGGGCTGACTAAGAAACTTGATTTTCTGGTGTGCGGTCCCACATCGCCAGCCTCTAAAATCAAAGCCGCTGAAAAATACGGTGTTGAAATACTGCTCGAGCATGAATTTCATGAGTTTAAAGATACTGGTGAGCTGCCCATTAGGGAGTGATTACTCACCCAATCGAATTTCGATTGTTCCACCTTCTGGCATGTCACGAATTTGTCCGGCTAGGTCCACATAAAACGGAACAAGTTCGGTGATGGGAACTGACGTCATGTTCTCAACGGTTTCTTGACCGCCGCCAACAAATGGCATTTGCGGGAAGAGGCGGTGACCCATTGGTAGGGCACCATTTGCATCTTGCCAATCATGACATAAGCGCCAACCAGTCATGTTTGAATAGTCTTTGAGTAAACGCGTTGCCCAGCCCTCAAGATCGTGCGCGACGCGTACAAATTTACCTGTTTCAAGGTCCATTTTTAATATACCTTGGTTGGACACAAAAAACGGATAACCAATAGCATCAACAGCGAACGCATAAGTCACACCACCAGTTTTGGGATATTGGCGAGACCAAGTTTTGATTGTTGGATGGTTTTGGCCTGGTAAGTTTAGGAGGCTTTCGTCGGCGAATACCCAAAGGGCATTTTCCAGTGCGAAAAAGCCATTTCGTTTTTTTAGAAGGTTTTGGAGCTCTTCATTTTGAATGTCATGGGCGGCGGTGTCGGGGCCTAGAGCAGGTGTTGAAATGTCCAAAAGCTCTGCAAGTGCACTCATGACGAACTCCAAATAAAGTCGTTTGTTGAAATTTATTTATGCGTTGACGGTCAATGCTTGTAATAGGCTCTCAAACATCCCGATTCCGTCTGAACCGCCCTCGTGTCCGCCAATTGCACGTTCAGGGTGGGGCATCATACCAAGCACGCGACCATTTGCAGATGTGATTCCAGCAATGTCTTTGGCGGAACCATTTGGGTTGCCTACATATTTAAATGGAATTCGACCATCAGCTTCCAGAGTGTCGAGTGTTTTCTCGTCAGCAAAATAGTTTCCGTCATGATGGGCGACGGGAATTGATATTTCTTGTCCGGATTTATATGCGCTCGTAAAGCCTGTATTTGCATTTTCAACACGTAGCGTTTGTTGTTTGCAAACAAAGTGTAGGCTTGCATTGCGCATTAGAGCGCCCGGCAGTAGTCCCGTTTCTGTTAGGATTTGAAATCCGTTACACACGCCCAAGATATAACCGCCGCGATCGGCATGAGCTTTTAGGGCGTCAATGATAGGGGAGTTACCCGCCATTGCGCCGCAACGCAGGTGATCACCATAAGAGAACCCGCCTGGCACCATAACGATGTCTGTACCGTTGGGTATGTTTGCATCCTTGTGCCAAACCATTTCTGGTTCTTGACCCGAAACTTTGCGAAGAGCCATTTGAGCGTCGCGGTCACAGTTTGAACCTGGAAATACAATTACGGCGGATTTCATATCTTGGATAACCTTGTTGATTTAGGTTGGAGGAAACGAGCTAAACTAAGCTAGCTCGATTTCGTATTTTTCAATGACTGTGTTGGCGAGCAGTTTTTCGCACATGTCTTTCACACGTGCTTCAGCTGCAGATGGTTCTAGGCCATCTTCGAGTTCTAATTCTATTACTTTACCAACTCGAACTTCACCGACTTCAGAAAAACCCATGCGAGACAATGTGTCACCAACAGTCTTACCTTGAGGATCAAGCACGCCAGGCTTTAGGCTTACATGTACACGTGCTTTCATCTACTTATCTCCTTTGATTGGCACAATTTCAGCGCCACCGCTTCCGTTTTCACCGTCGTTTTCTTTGATAATACCAAGGCGACGGGCCACTTCAGCATAGGCTTCGGTTACACCGCCCATATCTCTTCTGAAGCGATCTTTGTCTAGTTTTTCGTTTGTTTCGATATCCCACAGGCGGCAGGAATCTGGACTAATTTCATCGGCAAGGATTGTACGAACCGTATCACCTTCATAGTGACGTCCAAATTCTACCTTGAAGTCTACAAGACGAATACCGATGGCGGCGAACATACCAGCCATAAAGTCATTGATGCGCAGGCCCATGGAGACCATGTCATCAATCTCTTGAGAAGTTGCCCATCCAAAAGCACCAATGTGCTCCTCGGAAACAAGTGGGTCGCCCAACTCGTCTTTCTTATAATAAAATTCAACAAGAGAGCGGGGAAGTTGCGTGCCTTCTTCTAAGCCAAGGCGTTTAGCAATCGAACCTGCTGCTACATTGCGAACAACAACTTCAAGCGGAATCACATCCACTTTTTTGATCAGTTGTTCGCGCATATTAATGCGTTTCAGGAAATGCGTTGGAATTCCAATGCCTGCAAGGCGCGTAAAAACAAGCTCTGAGATGCGATTGTTGAGAACGCCCTTACCATCTAGTACAGCACGTTTTTCAGCGTTGTTGGCAGTTGCATCATCTTTGAAATACTGGATGAGTGTGCCTGGTTCAGGTCCTTCATAGAGAACCTTTGCCTTACCTTCGTATAATTTCCGGCCGCGCGCCATACGTGTCTAGCTCCTGATAGTTGCCCATCTGAATATGGGCTCACCGTGTCAATTCTGAGAATGCAATATCCCCATACAGACAAAATCTAATATTGGATAGCATGTGTAGAGTCGCGCTCTATATCACGCATTTTCTGTTTGAAACGTACCCCATTTCATAAATTCACTGAAAAATGTGCCATTTTAGCAGAAATTCTTGCTTTTATGTCGCGGCTACCAAGGCTATTGAGTAGGATATAGCTAGTTAATAGCCAAAATTTATTTGCGCCTACAATATTCGGAGAACCGCAATGACAACATTTGAAAAGCGTGAACAGGCTTTTGAAGCAAAGTTTGCACAAGATGAAAGCCTTCGCTTCAAAGCGTCTGCCCGCCGCAACAAACTACTTGGGTTGTGGGCAGCTGAGCTCATGGGCATTGTTGGTGCTGATGCAGATGCCTATGCAAAAGAAGTGATTAAGTCTGACTTTGAAGAAGTTGGAGATGATGATGTGTTCCGCAAAATCCGTGGTGACTTCGACACAAAGAAAGTTGACCGCACCGATGCGCAGATCAGAAAACAAATGGATGAGTTGATGGGCGTCGCAAAATCCCAACTCATGGGAGAAGATGAATAACATCTTCCGATATTTGTAAGAAAAAAAAGAAAAGCCTCTCTAGTAATATGAGAGGCTTTTTTATTCAGCACATTCAGATTGATTTAGGCGGATGCCGCCATCAGTTTATTCGCCATTTCTTCGGGGCTGTCTGCTTTCGTTATCACATCAACAATTTGGTTTGATTGAGTGTCGAATAAGATCACAAGGCCCGTTTTAGGTTTGCCGTCTAAAAATTCTTTGAGTTGAGTTTTCATCCCCAATGCGTCCGCTTCGGCCCAGAACGCCTTTTTATCTTTGTTTGTGTAGTCGATCGTGGCGAAGTGTACGTTTTCAAAATCATTGTTTGCTTTTGCTTCTGCCATTTTGGGGGTGATGGCTTTACAGGAGCCACACCATTCAGCGTCAAGTTTCACTGCTTTAAGTGTTGTGTGCTCGTGAGCAGCTTCTGCTTTTTCATGATGTCCCGCATGTGCTGCAATAGGAGAGAGCGCAATTGCTGCAGTCGTTGATATGGCTGCGAGTGAGTAAGTCAGAGCTTTTTTCATTTTGTACCTTGATGTTTAGGAGGCCGAATTGTTCAGCATTGAAGCAATTTTCATAAGACTACTGCCTCAGACACATGTGATCATTCAAACTTTAGGTCACTTGCGATCAAAACTGTGTGAATATGGCACAAAACTCCGTTTTTTGAGTGAGTTATGGTTAAAAAACTATGCCGATGTCGCAGGCAAAATTTCTGTTTATTCAAACGTGGTCTAAATTTTATTGCGCTATTGTGAAGTTATCGAGCCACCCAAGAAAGAGGTGGCGGTGAAAACAAATAACCATTCGAGGGAGACCAGCCCAATGAAACAATTACACGCACGCGCACTTGCTGAAGCAGCAGTATATGCAAACAAACAGAAGACAGAATTTTTAGTTCAAGCTAAAGGCCTTCGCCAGCTGGGTGAGTGGGCAGCAAAAGAAATGATGGGTGAAGATGCACCTGGCATTAAAACTTATGCTGAAGCGCTTGTACGTTCTGGAATTGCAGGAAGTGACGCATTTAAAAATGTCGAAGACGACCTTCGTCTTGCTGGACATGATGATTCTAGTGCTGAAGTACCGAAACGTTTCCAAAAATACGTTGCAGACGCTCGCGCAGAAGCAAACGCTTACTAACTATTACAGTTTGCAGCATTAGGTGAAATGAGTGAGCTTTGATCGTTCTTCACTGGACGCGCTTATTTGGCGCGGGACATAGAATAGAACCAGTTTCTCTTTTACCAATTGGGGTCGTGCGGACAATCTCTCTCGCCGCAACGATCTGCATCTCGATTGCATCAGTTGTCATTGTACGATTGATGCAGTCAATTTTTTCTCCAGAATCAGCAGAGACGAGAACAGCAAGACCAGTTAAGCCTGCATAATCGGCAAATACGCCGGCCATGAAGGTGCCATTCACTTTTTGAAATGCATCACTCATTGTTGTGTTGTTTGTGAAATCCAGTTCAACGCGTTCGATCGAACCGTCGTTGAAACGTTGCGAAGCTTCATTTATGCGTGGGTCCAATATTTTGCAATTTGGACACCATTCAGCAGTGAGGTTTACAAGATAGACTTCCTGCGCTTCAGCAGTGGGTGATATTAGCGCCATGATGGATGCCGCTATCATGCCGGTCGCAGCGACAGCAGATAATTTGATGTTCTTCATAAACGTACGCCCTCACGTTTAAACTATACTTATGAGCGCATGCATTATTTGCGCCTTTTGAACTCTTATTACACATGAAAGTAGAATGCAGGATGAATGTGTTCAAGAATGTTTTTCAGAGGAAGTAATGTTCTATTTACGAAGAAACCCGCCAGTTAACAGGCGGGTTTCGTACATTAAGTTATTGGTTTTATAATTGGGTTTAACCAAAAACACGTTTGAAAATGTGGTCCACATTTTTGAAGTGGTAGTCCAAATCAAATAGGCTTTCGATTTTCTCATCGGAAAGGTTGCTGGATACTTCAGCGTCTTCCTTCAGGTAATTCATGAAATCGCCTTCAGTGCGATTTGGATTGTCCCAAACTTTCATTGCATTGCGTTGTACGAGGCGGTAGGCGTCTTCACGAGACGTTCCAGCTTCAACAAGTGCAAGTAAAACACGCTGCGAATTGTGTAAGCCGCCCAAGCGATTTAAGTTTGCCAACATGTTTTCAGGATAGATGACCAAGTTTTCAATTACACCGGCTAATCTGTGAAGTGCAAAGTCTAGGTGAATTGTAGCGTCTGGGCCAATACCACGCTCAACTGAAGAGTGTGAGATATCACGTTCATGCCATAGAGCGACGTTTTCCATGGCTGGCGTTACAGCGGAACGAACCAAGCGCGCAAGACCTGTCAGATTTTCAGTTAGAACAGGGTTGCGTTTGTGCGGCATTGCTGAAGAACCTTTTTGGCCAGCTGAGAAGAACTCTTCGGCTTCCAAAACTTCCGTTCGTTGTAGGTGACGCACTTCAACGGCAATGTTCTCAATTGTGGATGCGATGACACCAAGTGCAGAGAAGAATGCTGCGTGGCGGTCGCGAGGGATAACCTGTGTTGAAACTGGTTCAGCAACCATGCCTAATTTCTCTGCAACCATTTCTTCGATACGAGGATCAATGTTTGCAAAAGTTCCCACAGCACCTGAAATTGCACATGTAGAGATTTCAGCTTTGGCAGCTTCTAGGCGCTCTTTATTACGTTGCATTTGCGCGTGATAGCCAGCGAGCTTGAGGCCGAATGTTGTTGGCTCAGCGTGGATACCGTGGCTACGACCGATAGTTGGAGTAAGTTTGTGCTCTTTGGCGCGTTTTTCTAAAGCTGCAAGAACACGGTCTACACCAGTCATAAGAACATCTGACGCTTGCTTAAGTTGCACAGCTAGGCATGTGTCCAATACATCTGAAGATGTCATCCCTTTGTGAAGGAAACGAGCTTCTTCACCTACATGTTCAGCAACTGATGTGAGGAAGGCGATAACATCGTGTTTAACTTCGCGTTCGATTTCATCCACACGATCGACATCAAAATCACCACGTTCACGTGCGGCTTTAGCTGCTTCTTTCGGGATTATATCTAGCTCAGCCATAGCTTCGGCTGCGAGTGTTTCAATTTCCAACCACACACCATAACGCGCTTTTGGGGTCCATATGGCTGTCATTTCTGGGCGAGCATAACGAGGGATCATGAGGGATTCATCCTGAATAAAGGCGAGTTTGAATTAGTTGATTGTTGTAAAACAAGAGATATGGCCAGCTATCAAGTGTCGATGAATAAAAATTGTCAGAAAAATTTTATGCATCGGAAATTTTTATGAAATTTCAGATGAATTTTAATAAAATTTGCAAAAAAGCTGCTAAAAACACTGGTGAGGCTCAACAATATAGTTAATATTGCCGGAGCTTAGAGTCGGCTTTGGGGGCATTGAGCTTAGTGCGTGCCGTGCTGACGATAGTCCTGTTCAGTCTGTGTTCATACAGGAAACGGGTATTAGCTAATGGGTAGAACGCAGCGCGTGCTGCTTTTAAACTAGGGGAGAAGTCTAGATGGCTACCAAAACTCTTATGCTTTCTGCAGCTGCAGTTGCAGGTCTAACTGGTGTCGCGCAAGCGCAAAACGCTGGTTACCCACCAGAAGCTCAGCCGGGCGAATGTTTTGCTCGTGTGTTGATTCCAGAAACAACTGAAATCGTAACAGAGCAAGTTGTTGACCAACCAGAGCGTTCTGAAATCAAAGTTATTCAAGCTCAATACGAAACTGTTACTGAAACAGTTGTTGTTAAAGAAGCTACGACTCAATTCAATGTTGTTCCTGCAACATATGAAACAGTGACTGAGCAAGTTATTGTTGAGCCAGAGAAAACAGAAACAATTGTTATCCCAGCTCAAATCGAAACTTACACAGAGCAAGTTCTAGTTCGTCCTGCTTACACAACTTGGAAACCAGGTGCTGGTTTGTTTGGTCGTGGAAACGCTGGTTTCGGACCAGGTGCTGTAACAACAGCTTCAACTGGTGAGCTACTTTGTAAGGTTGAAGTTCCAGCTGAATACACAACTGTGACTCGCACACGTGTTGCTTCACCTGAAACAACAGACGTTCGCGTTATTCCTGCTCGTTATGAAACAGTAACTAAGCAAGTTGTTGCTCAGCCTGCTCAAGTTGTTGAGCAAGTTATCCCAGCTGTGACAGAAACAGTTCAAGTTCGCAAAATGGTATCACCAGCTCGTGAAGAAGTGATCGCTATTCCTGCAACTTACAAAACTATCGAAAAGCGTCAGGTAACTGGTGGCGGTGGTATCGAGTGGCGCGAAGTTCTTTGTGACACTAACACATCTGCAACTGAAATTGCTGCTGTTCAACGCGCTCTAACAGCTGCAGGTTACTCTGTTCCTGCTGATGGTGAGTTCGGTCCAGCTACATTGAATGCAATGGAGTCATACCAGCGTTCAAACGGTTTGCCAGTTGGTTACCTAACAATGAGCACTGTTGAGTCTCTAGGTCTTTCTTTCTAAGACTTTTTGAATAAGCCTTATCTAAGGTGAAAATGTTTAAGCCTCGTTATGGAAACATAGCGGGGCTTTTTCTTTTGCGGTTTGATTTGTAAGATTAGTGGGCAATTTTGGGATTAATCATTTTGATTAGCTTATTTGCGTACACCCCTACAGCCGGTAGGGGGTCAGTAAGGTCAAATATTGCGTGATGAGATACGAATAAATCCGCTAGAGATTGCCTCAAACGGGTGCAAAATTCTGATTTCGAAATATCGTTGTTTTTTATGAGTTTCAGAAGAAGGTCCAACTCACCTTTGGTCCAAACATATTGAACCCCAAGTTTTAAATCCCAAGGGTCTGATGGTATTTTGATTGGCTCGTTGTGTGCAATTGAAAGCCCCAGCTTACTGTGATTCAGTCCGGCAGCTTCAGCTATTCTAGCTAAACTTATTCTTGGGTTCAGCTCCATGAATGTGATTTCACCAGTGATTGGGTCGACGATGTATTGAATGCACCCTGTTGAAGAATAGCCCAGAGAACGCACAATTTTTTCGGTGGATGATTTGAGTTTTTTGTTTGGCTTTACCGTGATTCCGTAGGTCGTATTACCGGTTCCATTATTTATATGAGTTCTTGCTGCACAGACCTCGATGGCTCCCAGCAGGTGGCCCTTATGGGCTGAATAAATAATACTGTGACGAGGCCCAGTGACATACCGTTGGATGATGAGTTCGGGATGAATTTCTGGCCATTCGGGAAACAGCCTGTCTAAATCCTGCTTAGTGCGGATAATTAGAGCTTTTTCATTGAATATATAAGCATCGACTTTTGAAGGTTTTAAAATGAAAGGGTAGCCAATCTCTGGAATAGCTTCCTCTAATTCTTTCATGTTTCCAATGGCTTTAAAGTTCGCCACGGGTGTGCCTATAGACTCACAAATTTCAAACATTCTGCTTTTGTCATAAACAAGATCGACAATGTTTTTACCGGGCGAAATGATTTGAGCTTTACTGCTCAAATACGCATCATGCTTTGCGACAAACCGAGCTGACGCTTCACCAACTGGCTGAATGGTGTCTATTTCAGGATGATCTTCTATCCATTTTTGGATGGTTGGAAAGGCTTCATCGGTGCCGGGTTCCAATGGCTCATGACGATAATATTTTGAAACGTATCGCGACCATTCAAGGTAATTACTATAAAGAGAAACGCCCGCATGTACTTCATGTCCAGCTTTACTCATCGCTTTGGCTACAGGAAATGCCATGCGAGAATCGCCGATAAGCAAAATGGTATGTTTCTTACGAGTAGTCATATACGAGTATTCAGATTATCTGCTTTTAAACCAAAGTACAGTGTAGAATAAACACATTAAATATAGATTTGAAGTTGATTGTAGTTTCTTGTTCTTGATTAAGACTATAGCAATCGGGTTTTACTTTGTATTTTGATTTGTCAATAAATTGTCATGATAAGTAAAAGCTTATAATCACAAATAGGCTCAAAAATTCCTTGAAGGATGTCGAGTTCTGAATCTTAGCTATATGAGTTTCTTGGCTTTGAGGCTGGTTATGCCGTTTTTGCCAACAATGAGATGATCGTGAATAGCGATCTCTAATGGCTCAAATGCATCCATTATTTCCCGCGTAACATCAATATCTGCACGTGAAGGGGTGGGATCGCCCGATGGGTGGTTGTGCACGAGAATGAGGGCCGATGCTGACAATTCTAGTGCACGTTTAGCCAGTTCTCTTGGATAAACCGGAGCATGATTTATAGTACCTTGAGATTGACGCTCATCAGCAATTAATTGGTTTTTATGATCTAGAAATAATACTCGAAATTGCTCTTCGGTTTCGTGCTGCAATGAAAGCCTGACATGTGAAAGCAAAGCGCCCCAATTTGATATTACTGGACGAGATTTTACTTCCTCAAGGGAGCAACGCTGATTGAGCAGATGCGTTGTATGAATATATGTGGCGCAGTTCTCTCCAACACCATTGACTTCCAATAGCCTTTTTATTGGTGCTGCCATGACGCCCGAAATGCCGCCAAATTTCTCAATTAGTTCTTTTGCGATTGGTTTAACGTCGCGGCGTGGAATAAATGCAAACAACAAAAGTTCTAGCAATTCATAATCTTGCAGAGTTTCACCATGCCTATTGGCAACTTTTTCTCTCAGGCGGTCGCGGTGCCCATGATAGTGTTTGGCCGTAGGTTTTGGGGGCGGCTTTGATGGTGTTGTTTTTTCCAATCTGGATGAAGAGAACAACCCATTGAGGCTATCTTCTACGCCGGTTGGCTTTCTGTCTCTTTGAACGGCAGAGTCTGAGCTTGGTTTTCCTTTTTTCATGCATCCCCCGATTGCGAAAAGTTAAACTGTGTGTGGAGTATCTATCCCTGTGGGCGATTTAGTGAATATCTCACATCCATCTTCTGTCACACCAATTGAATGTTCAAATTGAGCAGTGAGGGAACGGTCTCGTGTTACGGCTGTCCATCCATCCGGTAGAAGAGCCACATCTTTTTTGCCTAGATTAATCATTGGCTCGATTGTGAAAATCATGCCGGCTTTTAACTCAGGGCCGGTTCCACGTTTTCCATAGTGCAGAATGTTAGGCGCATCGTGAAAAAGCTTTCCTAGGCCATGGCCACAGAAGGCTTCAACAACTGAACATCGTTGGGATTCTGCATACTCCTGAATAGCTGCACCGATATCGCCTGTGGTCGCACCGGGTTTTACTTCAGCAATACCGCGCATGAGGCATTCATAGGTAATATCCATAAGACGAGATGCCTTACGTTTGGCTTCTCCGGCTACGAACATGCGAGAAGTGTCGCCATGCCAACCATCCACCATTGATGTGATATCTATATTTAGAATATCACCATCTTTCAGCGGCTTTTTGTGAGTTGGGATGCCGTGGCAGACCACATGATTGATTGATGTACATAAAGAGTGGCGATATCCGCGATACAACATGGTTGCAGCGTAGGAATCGTGATCAAATAAGAATTCACGTGCAAGGTCGTCTAGATATCCTGTTGTGACACCTGGTTTAACTTCATCGACGAGCATATCCAAGCAGCGCGCAGAAAGGTTGCCAGCTTTTCGCATGCCCTCAAAACCTTCTGGTCCGTGCAATCTGATTGCGCCGGTGTTACGAAGAGGCATTGTGTTGGCGTCGATATAGTTCATTCTTAATGTATTCCGATGCGGTGTTGAGCTATGCTCATTTAATCAGTAAAAAACGTAGATCAGTAGGATCTATAACGTAAAAATAATACTTTATTGATCAAAGGCAAAGCTTTTCAAGTTTCTTGATTGTAGGCTTATCATCCAAGTTCAAGCTTTGTGAAGACTTAACTAGAATTCAATGTAGGAATCGGTTGAGACAAAGTGATATTTAGGTGCTAGGATTACAGAGAATATGGAAAAGACAGTTACAGCAGGTGTATTGCTAATCGGAGATGAAATTTTATCTGGCCGGACTCAGGATACTAACCTCCAAACAATAGCCAAGTTCCTAGCACCAATAGGAATTAGTGTGGCGCAAGCACGGATCATCGCTGATGAAGAGGGTACGATCATAGATGCTGTGCGCACACTGTCAGAAGCTTATGATTATGTGTTCACCACGGGAGGGATTGGCCCGACGCATGACGATATTACCGCCGAATGTGTAGCCAAAGCTTTCAATACTCCAATTTCGATTCGCGATGATGCGCGTAAAGTGTTGGAAGATTGGTATGCTCAAACAGATAGAGAAGTTACTGAAGCGAGGTTGCGTATGGCGCGAATTCCTGACGGCGCGACATTGATTGACAATCCAGTGTCCGGAGCACCGGGTTTCATCATACAAAATGTGCATGTCATGGCAGGCGTTCCACGTATTATGAATGCGATGCTACATAATATTGGTCCGACACTAAAAGGTGGATCGGTTGTTCAAAGTAGAACACTTCGCGCAGCAGGTTTAAAAGAAGGCGATATAGCCCAACCCTTGGGAGAATTGGCTGAGAAAATGCCCGATTTGAGCTTTGGTTCCTATCCTTGGTATTTAGAGGACAATGTTGGAGTTGCTTTGGTTGTGCGGGGAAGCGATAGTGATCGATTGGCAGAAGCCGAAACAGCTCTTATTGAGTTGGCTCAAAACCAAGGAATGATACCTGAAATCACACGAAATTAGTGCTGTATAAATTTTCGTTCACTTTGTATAAGACAACTTAAAAACTAATTGAAAAACAGGTGATATTGTGGCGCGTATTCCTCAAAACATGGGCGGTCGAGCAAAGCCAAAGCTTGATAAAGCTGTTCGCGAACAAATCGCGGAATACCTGCTAAGTGGATATGCGCCAGAGCAAGTGATCCAAATATTGGTGGATCGAGGTTTTGGGTTGCCTGTCGCCAGATCGGAAGTCAATAAAGCATCATCCAGTCCATACCTTCAGGCAGGGCATCGATATGTAAATCGTGCAAAGAAAAGAAGTTGGTTTTTGGAAATTCAAGCTAAGCTTTGGCGAAACAAAGAGGCTTCAAAAGCGATTCCAATAATTGATAGCAAAGATATGAACTCTAAGAGGTTCTTTGAAGAATTTTACGCGAATAATACTCCGGTACTCATCAAAAATATGGTGTCACATTGGCCAGCAATGAGGCGATGGAATTTGGATTATTTTGAAGAAAATTTGGGTGATGCCAAAATTGAGGTTCAATTCGATCGTGATTCAAATAGTAAGTATGAGCTGGATAGCATCAAGCATAAAAAAGTGATGTCGTTTGGGGAATATATTTCGCTGCTGCGTAAAGGCGAAGAAACCAATAATTATTATGTGACAGCAAATAACGGCAATACGAATGCACAAGCTCTCTCCAGGCTTTGGGACGATACCGAGCATATGCAAGGCTATCTGACAAAAGAGAAAACACCTGGCTTTTTATGGATGGGGCCAAAGGGGACACTCACCCCATTTCATCATGACCTAACGAATAACTTTTTGCTTCAAATTGTCGGCCGAAAACAAGTGTTTCTGTCTCCTGGGTTCGAAGTTGATCGAATGCGCAATTCTAGGCATTGCTTTTCGGACTGGAGTATTGATGTAGAAGCGGCCGGACGTGCCGAGATGAATCGTCGTCCAGGATTGGTTGAATGTGTGATTGAACCCGGTGATGTTCTCTTCATTCCAGTTGGATGGTGGCATTATGTCAAAGGACTGGACATGACCTTTGGGATGTCATTCACAAACTTTGTCGTCGATAATGATTTTTACAGCATGTATTCGACTTATGAGCAGGTTTAAAACGAGCACAGATACCTAAATCAACTTTTTTTGAGATTTACTTCACAAACAACTTGCATTTTATGTGAAGGTTTGGGTAACAATGCCGCTCGATGTGCGGGCGTGGCGGAATTGGTAGACGCGCCAGACTTAAAATCTGTTGGCCGTAAGGCCGTGCCGGTTCGATTCCGGCCGTCCGTACCATTTAATTGTTTTTCTTGATCCGAGACGATCTAAAAATACTATAAAAAACAATAAATTACACCCTAAAATAAGAAATTCTTAGTCCGATGCCATCCGGCAAAGAGTGTTGGTATCCAGCTCATTTGTTGGTAGAATTCTTGGTATCGGGGACGAATTGCTGCCTTTCTAGACAAAGTGATACCAACAAATGCCACTAAATGATTTGCGAATCAAAAGCTTGCGCGCAGGTGAGAAACCCATCAAAAAGTCGGATGGTGAGGGATTATATATCGAAGTTAAACCCAATGGTTCCAAGCTTTGGCGTATGGCTTACCGATTTGAAGGCAAGCAAAAGCTTTTATCTTTTGGAAAGTATCCTGAAGTCTCATTGGCGAAAGCGCGTCAAAAACGTTTAGATGCAAAGACGCTGCTTGCGGATGGAGTTGATCCACAAGCGAAGAAGAACGAAGAGCGTAAGCAGGCAATCGCTGAAACCCAAAATACCTTTAGTAATTTAAAGAACGAGCTTATCGAAAAGAAGATTAAAGAGGGGCGCGCGGCTTCAACGATTACCAAGATCAAATGGTGCTTTAGTCTGGTTGATGATGCTTTAGGCCAAAGAGCGGTTGCTGAAATAAAGTCGCCGGAAGTGTTAGACGCTTTGCGCGTTATCGAAGCTAAGGGAAACTATGAGACGGCGCATCGTGTGCGCGGCCTAATCGGTGAAGTGTTTCGCTATGCCATTGCAACGGGGCGGGCGGACTATGATCCTACATTTGCTCTAAAAGGCGCTTTGGTTGCGGTGCCGGTGACGCATAGGGCGGCGGTTACCGATTGGAAGGCGTTTAAAGAGCTGTTGAGTGCCGTTTGGTCATATGAAGGTGCATCGCCTGCAACACGCGCTGCTTTAAAGCTCATGGCTATTCTATACCCGCGCCCAGGTGAGTTGCGTTTATCGCGTTGGGATGAATTTGATCTGGACAGAGGCGTTTGGGAAATACCCAAAGAACGCACGAAAATGCGGCGGCCTCATCAAAAGCCCTTACCGCCGCTTGCAATAACTATCCTCAAAGAACTTCACGAATGGTCGGGCGATTGTGAGCTGCCTTTCAAATCTGATATTGGGCGCGGTAAGCCGATAAGTGAAAATACGATGAACCAAGCCTTGCGGCGGTTGGGCTATGGCTCAACTGAAATGGTATCTCATGGCTTTAGAGCCACTGCGTCGACATTGCTAAACGAAAGCGGCAATTGGGATGCTGACGCAATTGAAGCCGAGTTAGCGCATGTCGGTTCAGACGAAATCCGCCGCGCCTATCATCGCGGAAAATATTGGGACGAACGTGTAAATATGTCTAATTGGTGGGCTGGAGAGATCTCTAACATATTGTTGTAACTGTAAATTTCAAGTTTCGGCACGACAAAGAGGAGGCTAAATTTGTTCAATGCAGTTTTTTTAAGTTTTATGCTGTACAAATTGGCTCGAACCATTTTATGACAAGCTTGTGAGCGAATTATCGCTCTATGTATAGATTTTCTGTGTTAAAATACACGGAAGATCAAATCGTCACTAAGAGTTATAACTCTTGGTAGAAAAGGTTGAACCGAGCGCTGTATAACAGCGAAGTTCCTGACCAAGAAAACAGAAATCGTATACCGAGAAAGCCAAAGCTCCTTAATCAATAGGGGTGAAACTTTGGCGATAGAATTGCGCATTCTGTGCGCATAGTTTTCTTTTGTAGCAGGGACTAATGGAGACACATTATGTCCGATTATGATGAATTCCCACAAACTGGCTTTGTACGCCTTAAACAAATCATCGCGCCTCATGGTCCTATACCCATTTCTAAATCGACTTGGTGGGCAGGTGTGAAAGATGGTCGCTTTCCAAAGCCCCGCAAATTAGGGAGTCGAGTCACTGTTTGGCGGGTTGAAGATATCCGTGCTTTGTATGAATCGGTTTCGCAAGATTAGTGTGAGAGAGGGCATGAGCTTATGTCTCAAACACTTTATCCCAACAGTCAACATGATAGACCCCATGGGCGATGCTATGATCATCATTGTAAACATGCCGCGTGGATTGAATTGTCAGCAGTTGCGTTCAAAATCATCTTCTTTTTGTTCGCGAGTTATCGACCAACAAAAGGTAATTTTTTTCCTGTTGGAGAGCGGCGGCTAAGTGAGGCTTGCGGAGTTGGCCGCGCCTCTGTGAAAAACGCAATAGATGAACTGATTGAAAAAGGGCATTTGAAGCTTGAACGTAAAGGACGTCCTTTCGGGGATAGCCGGACGCGTGAACGCGTTGTGTCGTTGACCAGATTTGATACAGTTACATGTACAGGTGACCCAGACTTGCCATTGATGGTTTGGCGTGAAAAGCACGCCCTAGATAAGAGCTAATCACGCCCTGAATTTATGGCGTGTGGAAAAAGATTTTCAAATACGTAAAGCAAAATATTCTGTGTGGAAACAGGTGTTAAGGAGGAGGGAACTGAAATCAGAAAGACTCACGACCACCCGTATATAGTTAGTGTGAATTGATAGCATATCGTCCACTTTCCACATGATTGCGAAAAAGGAATTCTTTCGATGGGCTGTCTTGGTTCGGGAAGACGTTATAGAGCGGCAGCTCAGTCAGATGAGTTTCACAAGCTTGATTTGGCTTCTTTCAAATCGGAATGGTTTGAACGTAATTGGTCAGGCACTGTCACTTGGTCAAAAGCAGGTTGTACAACGGGAAGCATTGGATATCGTCTCTCGCCGAAGTTTTTATGCCTAAGCTATTCTAGCGGGGGAGAAGCCGTTAATGAAACTTTTGCTTTCGAGATGACAAAGCAGCACTTTGGAGGAAAGCGTCGCTGGATCATATGTAGAGGATGTGAGCGGCGGTGCCGTGTGCTATATGGCGCTAAACTCTTTAGATGCAGAAAATGTTATGAGCTAACCTATCCAAGTCAGTATGAGGACATTCGCGTCCCGGGCCTTAGTACAGCAACTTCCTTAAAGGACAAATTAGGCGGTGAATCGGGGTTTGCCTATCCGTTTCCCAACAAACCTAAAGGCATGCACTGGAACACCTATCGACGCTGGGAGCGAATGTATGAGGAAGCGGAGGACCGAACGTATTGGGCTTTGATTCAAAGGTTTGTATGAGGGGGTGAATTGTTCCACGACTCGTATTAACTAGAAAAATTAGAAATTCTATTTTGTGTTGGGGGTATCAGTGTATTTGTCTGCAAATGAGAGCCAACGCAAAGCGATCGGCACTACCGATGGGCCAGTATTGATAATAGCTGGGCCGGGCTCAGGTAAGACGTACACCCTTGTGGAGCGCGTTGTGGCGTTGATCAAAGCTGGAAAATCTACGGCTGAATCTCTTTTGGTGGTCACTTTTACAGAAAAAGCGGCTCACGAGCTAACAACCAGAATTTCAAACCGATTGATTTCTGCCGGGCTTAGTTTCAATGTCAACGAGATGTACATTGGTACTTTTCATTCTCTATGTCTTCGCATCCTAAAAGATCACAGTGAGTACACTAGGTTAAAGCGCAGCTTCAATCTTCTCGACCAATTCGATCAGCAATACTTCCTCTATCAACGTCTAAATGAGTTCAAAGGCATCGAAGGAATAACCGAACTGATCGGCGAAGACCGCTCTGGGCGTTGGTATCAATCGACGCAGCTTTTAAAGTGGCTGAACAAAGTCACAGAGGAGACGCTGGACCTCAACGCGCTCGAGGGCTCAGAACAAGCGTCACTTCAGGCGATTGCTGAGTGTTTCACGATTTATCAGAACCTGCTGGAAGACGCGAATTCGCTGGATTTTTCGGGAATTCAGTTCGAAGCTTTGCGGTTGTTGAGGGAAAACCCCGATGTCTTGGAAAGCTTGAAATCGAAGTTCTCCCACTTGATGGTCGATGAATACCAGGACACGAACACAATTCAGGAGCAGATACTCTTTCTCCTGGCCGGTGACACGAAAAATCTGTGCGTCGTGGGCGACGATGATCAGGGCTTGTACCGGTTTCGAGGTGCGACCATTCGAAATATTCTGGAGTACCCCAGAAATTTCGTGAAGGGCGAGTGCGAACAAGTATCCCTTACGGTCAACTATCGCTCGGATTCCAAAATTATCGACTTCTACAACTCTTGGATCGCGGATGAAGAATGGAGCGATGAGGATGCGCAATACAGATATGACAAGGTTATTGAACCGCGCCCCGACGATTTTGCGGACGTCAGCTCGGTTCTGAAAATCACACAAACTGACGACAATGACTTTCAGGACGAAGTGTACGAGTTTTTGCGCCATCTCGAGGCGTCAGGCGAACTGACAGACTGGAACCAAGTCGCATTTCTGTTCAGGTCTGTGAAAAACGGCAAAGTGCTTGCGCTTGCCCGGCACCTTGAGAGCAACGGCATCCCCGTCTACTCGCCGCGCTCCAACCTCTATTTTGAACGCGAAGAGGTCAGGTTGATGATCGGTGCGCTGATCTTCTTGTTCCCGCAGTTTGCTGACGTTCGGCAAGAGCGTGTAGACCTCGAGATGCGTGTTTGGGAATACTATGATGAGCAGTGTTTCAAGCTGTTCGTTCAGGAACTACGAAAACTCGAGAACAAGCGGTTGCTGGAATGGGCGCGACCTCTGGCCAAGCGGCATTTGAACCTAACCGTGGACGCTGACTATGCGTTTTCCGGGCTGTTCTATCAGCTTCTCCAGTTCCCTCTCTTCAGCAGGTTTCTGGAAGAAGACCAACTGACCGGCGTCGACAAAGGCCGCGCGGCGCGCAACCTTGCGACGTTTTCCCAGCTTTTGGTGAAGTTTGAATACCTTCACTACATCACGGTTCTGAACCCGCGCTTCTTGGATCAGAACATCCGGGATCTGTTCAACCGTTACTTCAAGTTTTTGCACGAGGGCGGGATCAACGAATTCGAGGACGACAGCGAATACGCGCCCAGTGGGTGCGTCTCCTTCCTGACCATCCACCAGTCCAAGGGGCTCGAGTTCCCGATTGTGATCTGCGGATCGCTCGAGGCCACGCCGCGCAAACAGTGGACGGACATTGATGAGCTTCTTGAGCCATACCTGAACAAACCGCCTTTCGAGCCGATAGAGCGGACAAAGTTTTTTGACTTCCGGCGGCTTTACTACACAGCCTTTTCGCGAGCGCAGAACCTCTTGGTGCTGGCCACCGAAGTTAAAAAAGGACGCGGGCGGTCTCCGTCGCGGTACTTCGACGACTTCTTCCACGATCTGCCCCATTGGCGTGATCCGAAATTTGTGTTCGAGAACTTCGACTTGGAGCAGGTCAAGGACGTGAACCTCAAGCGGGAGTATTCCTTCACCTCGCACATCACCTTGTTCGAAAACTGTGCCGAGCAGTACCGTTTCTTCAAAGAGCTTGAGTTCCAGCCGATCCGCGCAGGGGCGCAGCTCTTTGGTACGTTGGTGCACCAGACAATTGAGGACGTTCACAAGGCTGTCTTGCGCGGCGAACCGCATCTCGTCACCGAGGATCAGATCAAAGGGTGGTTCGACACGAACTACCACTATTTGTCCAAGCGCGAGCGGCAATATCTGGCCCCTCAATCGCTCAGGGCGGCGCAAAGCCATGTTGAGCGGTATGTCGACCGCGAGCGGAAGCACTTTGACCGGCTGAAAGAGGCCGAGGTCGATATTTCGCTGGTCAAGGACAGCTACATCCTCAAGGGCAGCGTGGACCTGATCAGGGGTGAAGGCGGTACGGTCGAGCTGATAGACTTCAAGTCTGAACGCAAGCCGGACATGGAAAAGGACCGTAGCCGATTGCGCCAATATCAGCGTCAGCTTGAGGTTTACGCCCACTTGGTCGAGGAGCGGACGGGCGAGACGGTCAGCAAGACGCATCTCTACTATACCGGTGAACAGGACAGTAACCCGTTTATTTCGTTCGAAAAGGACGGTAAGGCTATAGGCAAAACTATCGCATCGTTTGATGCCGTCGTGGACCGGATTGAAGGTCGCGACTATGCGATCAAGGCACGTCCCGCAAAGCTGTGTGAGAACTGCGATATGCGGGCCTATTGCGATATGAAGAACTGGAAATTTAAGGCGGGCGGTGTGTGATGGCTGACGAACAAAAAGACATGGATTTGGGTGCCGTCGCGGCGGGAGAGGTCTCTTCGGTCGAGGGGTACAAGTTCCAGCCGATCAAGGGCTACCCAATGATCAACTGGCGCGGCAAGCGGCCCTTTACCTCGACCCAGTTCTATCCGGCGCAGCTGAAGGAAACCTATGGCGAAGAGGTGGACGGTTGGCGCAACAAGATCTTCTGGGGGGACAACCTTCAGGTGCTCGCACATTTGCTGAAGACATTCCGAGGTGAAGTCGACTTCATTTACATCGATCCGCCATTCGACTCTGGAGCGGATTACCGGAAAAAAATCAAGGTGAGAGGTAAGAAGTACCAGTCGGACCAGGCAGTTTTTGAAGAGAAACAGTACACAGACATTTGGTCGAACGACGAATACCTACAGTTCATGTACGAGCGCCTAGTGCTAATGCGTGAGCTTTTGTCTGAGAATGGCGTGATTGCTCTGCATTGCGACACAACTAAAGGTCATATGCTTCGGGCACTGCTTGACGAAATTTTCGGTGCGAAAAATTTCCTCAACGAAGTGATATGGGATTATCGGCGCTGGCCAACACCGGCTGCAGAGTTTCAGAAGATGCACGACAACATCTACTTGTATTGCCAAAACAAAGGTAAACACACGTTTAATAAGCAATACATGGAACGTTCTGAGGCAACAGAGCGCCGCTGGAAAGGGCAAGCTATCGTGGCCAGCCACGATGAAACAGGGGCGCGAGTGCCTTCGGACTATGGTGGAGACGAAAGTAAGGGCAGCCCTCTAAACTGCATCTGGAACTTCCCCATCGTTGCACCCTCAGGAAATGAACGTGTGGGATACCCGACTCAGAAACCCGAAAAATTGATCACCCGATTTGTGGAGGTGCTCACAAACCCTGGCGATCTGGTGCTGGACTGCTTTATGGGATCGGGAACGACGCAGGCAGTTTCGGCGAAATTGGATCGGCGTTTTATTGGTGCAGACATCAATCTTGGAGCTGTGCAAACTACGACCAAGCGTTTGATTAACATCCTCGAAAAAACACCCGAACTGGGCAAAAAACCTGTTCCTGGCTTCGAAGTATACAACGTTAATAATTATGACGTTTTCCATAACCCAGTTCAGGCAAAAGACCTTTTGATTGATGCTCTCGAAATCCAGAAAATCGAAACCAGCTCCATCTATGACGGCGAAAAAGACGGGCGCATGGTCAAGATCATGCCGGTCAATCGCATTGCAACCAAGGCAGACTTGTCTGAACTGATCGCGGGCTTTGACTACAAGGCCTTTGATCGCCGCCAAAACGCGAGCCCGAACCAGCCGGTCGAAAAAATCCTTCTCGTCTGCATGGGCCACGAGCCCGATCTGAAGGCGCAGCTTGAACTCGAAGTGAAGCCCCACAAAATTGATGTGGAGGTCGTGGACATCCTGCGCGACAAATCCCAGCTCGAATTCAAGCGCGACTCCGAGGCGCGCTTGGCCATCAAAGACGGCCATCTGGAAATCGAACGCTTCTACCCGATGAACCTGTTGCAAAAGCTCTCGCTCCAGAAGGAACAAGTCAGCGATTGGCGCGAGATGGTGGAAAGCATCATTGTGGATTGGAACTACGACGGCGCGATCTTGCAGCCGGTTGAGTTGGACGTGCCCGAAAAGAACGAGTTGGTCAGCGGCCGCTACAAGGTGCCCGAGGACGCAGGCACGGTGCGCGTAAAGATCACCGACCTGTTGTCGGAATCCTGGGAAGGCAGCATCGATGCCTAAAAAGACCGACGCCGCCCTTGGCGAATTCGCCTTCTTCAAGTTCCTTCTGACGTTCTACCAACAGAACAAGAAGCGGATCAGGATCAGCTATCGCGACCTGTCGAAGAAGTTCCTCGACTTCAACGATCCCGAAAATGCGCACTCTTTCTTACGCACGCCCCAGTTTGAGGCGCTCGAGATTTACGTCTTTCTGAAAGAGTTCCTCGACAACAAGCGCATCGAACAGATTTTCAAGGACTGGTACGAGAAAGGGGGCGTTTTCGCCGACCGCGCCGAGGGTGGCGTGGCCAGGGACGACGGGCAAATCAGCCTCTTCGAGGACTTCTCGCAAAAGCAATATGAGGACGTGTTCAAGGCCATGCGCAAGAACGCGCGGGCCTATCCGAACTACATCTTCGCGCTGACTATGGGCACCGGCAAAACCATCCTGATGGCAACTTGTATCTTCTACGAGTTCATCTTGGCCAACAAATGGAAGAAGGACCCGAAATACTGCCACAACGCGCTGGTGTTTTCGCCTGACAAGACGGTTCTGTTGTCGCTCCGTGAGCTTGAGACCTTTGATCTGTCCAAGGTCGTGCCGCCGGAATACGTGAACTTTCTGACGTCCCACATTCGGTTCCACTTCCTCGAAGAGGCAGGCACGTCGCTCGACACACTCGACCAGTCCATGTTCAACGTCATCGTGTCCAACACGCAGAAGATCATTCTGAAGCGGAAGAACAAGGAAAAGACCGCGATTGACGATCTATTTGGCGCAACGCCGGACACGTTCGAGGAAAGCGGGAGCGTCTACGCCGACGCCGCCGACTTATACGATTTCGACACGCCGGAAGAAGAAGGCGAGCTGACCACCAACCAACGGTTTGAGAAGCTCACGCGCCTTGGCCAGCTTGGCATCTACGTGGACGAGGCTCACCACGCCTTCGGCAAGAAGCTGGCCAAGGACATGGGTATCGGCGCGAAGGAAACCGATAACAGCTTGCGCACGACCATCGACAAGCTGGCCTCTCGCCTCGAGCGGGCGGGTACGCGCGTTGTTGCTTGTTTCAACTACACCGGCACGCCGTATATCGGTCAAACTGTGCTGCCCGAAGTTGTTTATGCCTACGGTTTGAGTGACGCGATCGCCAACGAGTACCTAAAGAAGGCTGATTTGCACGGCTATTCGAACACCAAGTCTGAAGAGTTCTTGCGCATTGCCATCGATGACTTTCTGAAGAAAACCGACGGATTGCGACCTGAAGGCTTGCTCCCAAAGATGGCGATCTTTGCCACCACCATTGACGAGGTACGCAACGAACTCCAACCGCTTGTCGCAAAAATTCTTGAAGAGAAAGGGCTCCCGACGGACAGCATCCTGGTGAACCTCGGAGACGATAAGACAACGAACGACGATATTCGCGAGTTCATTCGTCTTGATACGCCGGGTTCCAAGAAGCAGTTCATCCTACTGGTAAACAAGGGGCGCGAGGGTTGGAACTGTCGTTCGCTATTCAGCGTCGCGATGTTCCGCACACCAAAGTCGAAGGTCTTTGTCCTGCAGGCAACGATGCGCTGTTTTCGTGCAATCGGCGAAACCCAGCATACTGCTCACGTATATCTTTCCGCTGACAACCTTCAGATTCTGAACGATGAGCTCAGCCAAAACTTCAGGCTTTCTGCGGACGACCTGAACAATGCAAACAGCCACAAGCAACGGTACTACATCCTGGTCAAGGAACCCGTTGAGCGGATCAAGCTGCAACGCGTTCGCCGTTCGTTTGAACTGATCGAAAAGGAATTGCTTCCAAATCAGGAACTTGGAATCAATCGTACTGATAAGAGCGCTTGGCAAATGCTGACCGGGAAGTACAACCTTCTCGAGACCGTACAAAGCGGCATCGAACCCTCTCAGATTGGTAAAACGGCTTCCTCCAAAACCATCGACCGGACGGAACTGAGGCAGAAAGTCGAATTCTCAGAGATCATGCTTGTTTCCGAAGTTGCTAGGTATTTGGGACGCAGCCCGTTGGAAATCGAAGCTATTCTACAATCCACCGGTGAAGGCATCCAAAATATCCTCGACGCGATCAATGAGTATAACGAATTGCTCTGTGACGTGGTGATCCCGCGTCTCTTTGGGTTACTGTATGATTTGGAGCAGCACGAGATCACGGAAGAGCATGAAGTTGAACTCGTGCGTGTGCCAGAGTGCGGCTCTTACTCCGTATTGGCTGATCCAAAGCTGGTAGTGAGAGATGACGACGTCGACGATGAGCTTGTTTCCTCGAAATCATTTCACCTTGACACATATGCTTTTGACTCGCGACCGGAGCAGACGCTCTTTTGGGATTTGATCCGGGAAGGAGCCGTTAAAAAACTGTACTTCACCGGGATGCTCACCCATGGCCAGTCTGAGTTTTTCATCCAGTATGTAGACCCGGAATCAAGAATGGTTAGAAGTTATTATCCTGATTTTTTGTTTGAAAAGAACGACGGGACTTACGTGATTGTTGAGGTGAAGGGTGACAACATGATCGATGATCCAATCGTGCAGGCAAAGCGTGAATATGCTGAGCAAATGGCGGGAGCATCTGGCATGGAATACAGAATAGTAAGAAGTAGCGATGCCGATATTCATAATACTAAATTTTTGGTGCAGTGATTTTCTTGATTTTTGTTTATATAGATTACAATTATGATCAAAACAAAGTGTTGGTATATTTGTTGGTATGTAGAATTTTTTCTTGATAAATAATTAATTAAATCAACACTCTTGATATGCATTTCGATTCCGGCCGTCGTACCATCGAATTTTCTGTGAAACTCAATGCGTGAATAAAGTGCCAATTGCTTTTGGAACTGAAACCGGATTGAATCGAGGCGATTCTTAGTCTGTCAGGTCGTCTTTTATGTTCAATGTTTTGAAATTGGCCTTGCCTGCGATTATACCATCGTGGAATTTTTTTGATATTATTGCTCCATCTCCGCGGATTGAGTTTGCCTGTTGGGATATCGATGAAAAACCGGTGCAAGATTGGCAGGAACTGAGGCCACGTCCTCAATCAATTTCAATTTTCACAATGACAAGGCGACTGCTTTGGAACCCGCGATGGAATGAAAACTTGTATCTCGTCAGCCTTGCCGAGCGGCATGCCGCTAATCCGACATTTCACAGTGAAGGTGAAATCATTCAGCGCATTCAGTATGATTTAATTGAGGGAGGGCAGAAAGGTAATCAGATATGTTTAGTGCAGTTTCGATTGATGTTTGTGAAACGCGAACAAAATCAAGTTGTCAGAGAACAGCACTTCCTTTCCGAAAAGCATAAAGTTCTTTTGGGTGATGCAGATGTCGATTGAAGCTGCAGTTCGTTGGACTGAAATTTTGTTGGCTATAGCCTTAATTCAGCAGAGTTTGGAATCCCTCAGTTCAATCCGTCAATTGCGTTTGCTATTTGTAAGCCGGTTAGCGTTGAGTGTTTTGCTGATGGTTGGTGTAGCGACGCAATGGGTGTTGCTTGGGTTGGTAGGGGTATCTCTAATCCTACTTAAGGCATTTCAAGGTCCCTATAATGGCGGTAGCGATCGTATGGGGCTTTTGATTTTGTACTGCCTCGCAGCGTTTCATGTTCTTCCGGCTAGCCCCTTTAAAGAGTTGGCATTTGGATATTTGGCCTTGCAAGTTGTGTTGTCATATTTTGTCTCCGGTTGGGTGAAAATAGTAAATCCGGATTGGCGAAATGGCAGAGCATTGCAGGATGTGTTTTTGTTTTCTGCTTATCCGGTAAGTGAAGATTTGCGAGGTTTCGCCAATCGCCCCAAGTTATTGTTATCTGCTTCTTGGGGGGTAATGTTACTCGAGTTGATATTTCCCTTCCTGCTGCTCTCGAAGAGTGCCTTATTGTTTGGGCTGGTTTGCACAGCATTCTTTCATCTTATGAATGCTTGTTTTTGGGGATTGAACAGATTTGTATGGGTTTGGATTGCTTCATATCCATCTTTAATTTGGTTTCAGGATAGGTTTGTCTTGGGCTGATGGAGCTGCGTATTTGCTACAATTATAGAATGTATTCGTGCAACCAGAGCGAGTTTGTGTGGATTGTCTTTCAAAAATAAGCATTTTTGTGCAAAATTTTTTTTGTTAACAAAATAGGCTACCTGCAAATGAGTCTTAACTTAATTTTTGAGGAAGTTAGTAGTAGAAAAAATGTAGTTTACAATGTCTGTGCATTTATAGAATTGAAATCGTGTTGTTTTTTACATTGCCGAATAAATTGCATGGCTGAACATTGTTTGTGAGCTCAAAACTACGTGATTAAGCCGTCGCAGGGTAATGTGTTAACGTCACAACTTACTTTAGATGTTTTCCAGATTGTAAAGATTGAAAACGAATTTTTGGCCGAATTTCATTAACTTTTGGCACTTAGTTTTAACTTTGAAATCAAATTTGAGGTGGCTCCCAACACCTTAAATTAAAGTAAAAGAGTAAAAGTAAGTCAGGCAAGGTTTTCGAAAATGAAGTTCAAATTTCTAGCAACGGCTCTCATGGCCAGTGCGTGTTTGATTGCACCCCAAGCTCATGCAACCGACGCAAAAGATCTTCAGGTGATAGGCCGAGCGCTTTCATTTGTTGAAGGCGGGGCAACCGGAGATATCACAGTCGCAGTTGTTTATGATGATGGAAATAAAGCTGAAGCTGAATCTGTGGTCGCATTGATGGATGGCGGCATCAAAGCTGGTAAAGTGAATATGTCAGCTAAATTGATCTCAGTTTCTGAACTAGGTTCTGCGGGAGACGCAGCCGCTGTATTCGTCCCATCGGGAATGGCTTCTCACTATGACGCGATTAAAGGCTCAGGAAAGCTAACTGCCACAACAGACAAAGCTTGTGTGCAAGATGGAGCATGCGTCGTGTTCGTTCAAAGCAGCCCCAAAGTTGAAATTCTGGTGAGCCAAGCAGCAGCAGCAGCCTCATCAGTTTCATTCGCAGCAGCTTTCAGAATGATGATCAAGGAAGTTTAGGAGAGGGCAGCTCTAAGCGCCTAACACCTCCTCATAGGGAATAAAAAAATGAAATATATAAAACCAGATTTTAAAGCAATCGCCACTGAAATTCAGGAAGAGAAAAAACTCAACTCTTCAGCCAGTCTGAAAAAAGCCATTGCAGCTGCCGCGGTCACTACACCAGCAGCAATTGTTATGACTGGCGCTGCTGAAGCGCAGTCAATTGATTACGGTTCATTGGAAATGTTGTTTGGTGAACCCGTTACAACGAGTGCTACAGGAGCGCCTCAACGGTCCACGGAAGCACCTGTGACAATGGAGATTATTTCAGCAGACGAGATCAAATCGTCTGGTGCGCGTAACCTATCTTCTCTTCTGTCTCGTGTTTCAGGTGTGAACGTACAAGAAATCGGTTCAGGATCATCTGATGTCGCGGTTCGCGGATACAATCAGACAATGTCACCACGTCTACTAGTGTTGGTGAATGGACGTCAGGTTTATCAAGATTTTTATGGTTTGACGCAGTGGGATTCAATTCCTGTTCAACTTGAAGAAATTCGTCAGATTGAAGTTGTTAAAGGGCCAAACACAGCGCTCTTCGGGTTCAATGCTGTTGGTGGTGTTGTAAACATTATTACCTTTAATCCGCTTTATGATGATGCTGATACGGTTTCTGTTTCAGTAGATAATGAAGGCGGAAACCAAGCTTCAGCCGTTGTGTCTTTTAAACCTCATGAGAAAATGGGCGTGCGCCTGTCTGCGGGTGGATACACAAAGGATGAATACTCAAATGTAACACGTGATCCGCGTGGCCCAGGCGCAGAAAACACACGCATGGCATATGTGGGTGAGGTAAGAGTTCAGGCGACACAAAAAACACAAGCTACGTTTGAAGCAACATACTCTGAAAACAGTTTGTTCGAGCGTTATCCGGTTACTGAATACCATGAAGATAATTTCGAGAATACAAGTTATCGCGGGTCTGTGGAATCGGAAGACCTGTTCGGGCTATTTAAGGCAACTCTTTACAGAAATGAAGTGACGTTGGAGTCACCTGCGACAGCAACTGTAAATCCTTTTGATGTTGAAGCTGATTTAACTACTTTTATGGCGGAGAACCTCTTTAAAGTAGGAACAAAAAATACTTTTCGTGTAGCCGGTGAATATCGCAAAAGTGCAATGAGCACGAATGTTGGGCCGCTTGCTTTTGATGTTGAATACACTGTTCTTTCGGCATCAGGAATGTGGAATTGGTCTGTATCAGATGCTGTTTCTACGACCTTGGCTCTGCGAGCTGACAAAATGGAATATGAAGGTGATTCGCTAGGTAATGCTTACTTTGGAGCACCAAATATCGATGGCGATACGACAGAGTTTAGTTACAATGCCGGATTAGTTTGGAGTGTAACAGACCAAGATACTGTTCGCTTTCAAGTCGCACGCGGTGTTCAAACACCAAGTTTGATTGAATTCTGGCTGAATCCTGCAATCGAGTCTGGATATGTGCAAAATTATGGCGTGGATTATGACCGCCCACTGGAAGCCACCAATGGTAGTTTCCGTGCAAGCGTATTTCATCAGGTAAATGAAGATATTCACAGCACCTACAATCGAGGGATTATGCCTGGGCTAGAGCTTGCAAATGCTCAAACTTTTGGTGAGTCTAAAATGTCAGGATTTGAACTGGCAGTCTCTGGTTTGGTGAGCGATCGTTTTGATTGGGATGCATCATACACTTATTTGAGTGTTGAGGATGAACTCATCCAAGGAGTTCACTTCGGTGGATTGCTAACAAATACAGTGCTTGATTATGAAAATTCGACGCCAGAACACGAATTGAAGTTCAATGGTAAGTATACGATTGGTGATTGGCAAATTGGTGCTAATGCACGCTATGTTTCGGACATTCAAACACTTTGGACGCAGGATGCTGGGGCGGTTCAATATGAATTCTTCGATATCGATGCACACGTCGCTATGGATGCACATGTTTCATACAAAATGACGGACAAAGCACGACTAACCTTTAGCGCCGATAACATAACAAACGACGGTGAAATTGAAGTGCCAGGTGGTGGCATGGAAACACGTTACCGCGTTGGTTTATCGGTAGACTTTTAGAATAGAAAATCGGCGGTCATTTTCAATAAATGGTCGCCGGTTTTGATAGATTTTTTTTAAGCTTTACGTGTTCCCATGGAGTGAACACGTAAGTTTTAGACAGGACGACGTTATGGAAATCCGGAATTGGTCATTTGCAACAAAGTTTGGTGTACCCACAGCAGTTTCTCTCACTGTAATTGCTGCGCTTACCGGAATAAGTCACGTGTCTTTGCAAAGTGCGACAGAACGAACTGAGCAAATTGTAGAGGTAGACGTCGATGCGGCTCTGCGATTGACGCGAGCAAACAGCGATATTCAAAATATAAATGGTAGTTTGTACAAGTTCCTGACCGCGCAAGGTGCAGGGAGTGTGGATGCCGCCGAAGCAGCCACGAATGTTGCGGGATTGAGCGGGCAAGTTGATGCGGTGCTAGCTGAATTAGCGAGCTTTAAGTCGAGCCTGTCAGAACAGAGTAAAATCAACGCCGTTGAAGCGATTGAAGCGGAATTAACAACATACAAAGAGACAATTGAAGTCGTTGCTTCAATGATGGAAATTGATTTCGCATCTGCCGTTTCGTTCGCTGAGCCGTTTGAGCAAAACTATGATAACTTAAAAAGCCAGTTTGATGGTCTTGTAAACGCTACCGTTGCAGCTTCTCAAGCAAGTGCGGAAGCTGGTGCGCGTGCTGCATCAAGATCCGGGTTGATTTTGATGGCTGCTGCAGTTCTCGGGTTATCGGGAGCAGGTATTTTTGCTTTCTTGGTCGGAAATGCAACAACGGGGTCCATACGTCGTATTTCTGAAACAACTGAACGTTTGGCTGCCGGCGATTTTGACGTAGACATGACTAGCATGCAGCGCAAAGATGAATTAGGTGCAATCGTAAAAGCTTTGGAGACTTTCCGCGGGAATGGTCTAGAAAAGGTTCGACTGGCTGCAAAACAAAATGCAGATCTAGAAGCTCGCGAGAAACGTACTGCTCAGATCGAAAAATTGATTCATCAGTTTGAAAAAGATAGCGGTCACCTTTTGGAGTTGGTATCGAGCGCTTCTTCACAGATGAAGTCGACTGCAGAAGGAATGCGCCAGAATGCAGAAGGTACAACATCCCAATCTGAAGTGGCGGCAAATGCGCTAGGTCAAGCTGCACATGATGTTCAAGCTGTTGCAGCTGCATCAGAAGAGTTGTCATGTTCAATTCAAGAGATTTCAAACTCTGTCGATACATCGATGAACGCCGTGACGGATGCAGCGGAGACTGCTGACAGAGCAAATTCAACTATGGCTGAGTTAACTGCGAGCGCTCAGCAAATCGATAATGTTGTGAAGCTCATCAATGATATTGCTGAACAAACAAACTTGCTTGCCTTGAATGCAACTATTGAGGCAGCGCGCGCTGGTGATGCCGGTAAAGGGTTTGCAGTTGTTGCATCGGAAGTGAAAACATTGGCCAACCAAACTTCGCAAGCAACTAATCAAGTGGCAGCAAGTGTGCGCGATATTCAAAGTGTCACGAACCATGTAGCCAAAGCTATGTCGAACATCATTGAAACAATCTCTAGTGTGAATACTATCTCACAAGAAGTTGCGATGTCAGTGCAGCAGCAAGGGCAAGCAACACAAGAGATTTCGGAAAGTGTGACGAGAGTTTCAGCTGGTACTGGAAGCATCTCTGACACAATGACAGAAGTGAAGTCATCAGCGACTAGCACGGGGCAATCTGCTGATGATGTTTTGAATGCTGCTTCAGAACTGCAAGACCAAGCGGAACACATGAGAGCAAGCGTTGATCGTTTCTTGCAAGGAATTCGCGCAGCATAACCAATAGGCCGATATCAATTTTAATTGATTTCGCTAAATTGGAATATATTGGCTGATAGTCTTTATTAATCGAAAATTCTCTGCAACCCTCTAGATGAAAGTCTGGAGGGTTTTATGCGTATTTTAGCTGCTTTGTTTGCCGGTGTAATGTTTCCATCATGTGCGTTTGCGGATCGCGTTGATAAACCACAAACGATCGAGAAATCAGATACCGAGTTTATCAATCCTGCGAGTGAGTACTCTGAGACGCATGATATGGTGGCGGCGACCTCCGCTGATCGAATAGAACACGATATTCGTAAACTGGCGGGCTTTGGAACGCGTCACACATTGTCAGATACAGAGAGTGACACCAGAGGTATTGGAGCTGCGCGTCGCTGGATTGAAGCTGAGTTCAAAGAAATCTCCAAAGAATGTAAAACGAAGCTCGATGTTGTTACTGTGTCAGACATTGTGCGGCCAGACTTTCGTATTCCGGAAGATACTGAAATCGTGAATGTGATTGCAATACAACGCGGTTCCATCGATCCAGACCGGGTCGTGATAATGTCTGGTGATATCGATAGCCGTATTTCTGACGTTATGAACGCAGTCGATGATAATCCTGGAGCAAATGACAATGCATCGGGCATGGCTGGCACGATGGAAGCCGCTCGTGTGATGTGTCAGCACGAATTCCCAGGTACTGTTGTTTATGCTGGTTTGTCTGGCGAAGAGCAGGGGTTGTTTGGTGGTCGTATTTTAGCCGAATATGCAATCGAACAGGGGTGGCGCGTAAAGGCTATTCTTAACAACGACATGATCGGAAACATAGAAGGTGTTGACGGTGTTATAGACAATTCAACAGCACGTGTTTTTTCCGAAGGTACGTTGGTTGATGAAACGGCCGAAGAAGCAAGGTTTCGCCGTTTCCGCGGTGGTGAAGTGGATTCAGCCTCTCGCAATCTTGCGCGTTACGTAGATAAAATGGCGGATCTATTCATTTCAAATCTGGATGTGATGATGATTTATCGTCTCGATCGTTTTGGACGCGGTGGTCATCACAGGCCATTCAATGATTTTCGTATTCCGGGAGTGCGGATCATGGAAACTCATGAAAACTATAATAGGCAGCACCAAGATATTCGTACTGAAGAAGGAATTGAATATGGGGACGTTGTGGAAGGTGTGAATTTTGATTACGCCGCCAAGCTCACAAGCTTGAACATTGCTTCACTTGCAAATTTGGCTGCGGCACCTCCTTTTCCCAAAGGGGTGAAAGTGGAGGGAGCGGTCAAGCCGCATACAACACTCTCATGGACGAAAGCCGAAGGGCCAGAAGCTCAAAATCTGGCTGGATATAAAGTTTATTGGCGCCTCACGGATCAATCGCAATGGCAATGGTCGCGCTATGTTGGGAAAGTAGATAATTACACGCTGAAAGGAGTTGTAATTGATAACTATCTTTTCGGTGTGGCATCTGTTGCAAAAAATGGGGCAGAAAGCCCGGTTGTTTTTCCGGGGTATGCCGGCAATTTTGGAGAATGATTGGACACAATAGCCAAATTGTTGGGCAAGGCGTGTCATAAATGTTTCACAAGTGAAGTAATCAGGGATTTGATTATCGAAATGTGAATTGCAATGTTGCTGCAAGGATCATTCTGACTATTTTCGCCACAAAGTCTATCAGCGAAAAATTCAGGATCTGACATGTCATCCAACATTGGTTTGAAAACAATGGCCGTTAGTGCGCTCGCACTGATGGCTAGCGCGTCTTACACAGCAACTGCTCAGGAAAATGGTGAAAATTCTCTAACCTTGGGAACAATCACCGTGACAGCACAGCAAAGAGATGAAGATCTTCAAGATGTGCCGATTTCGGTGGCAACGCTTCCAGATGGTCTTCTGGATTCTATGTTTGCAAACGGAGAAGACATTCTGGCTCTTGGTGCACGTGTGCCAGGGTTATATGCGGAATCTTCTAATGGTCGCGCAGCTCCACGTTTTTACATACGTGGACTAGGAAACACAGACTTTGATCTCGCAGCGTCACAACCGGTTTCGGTCATCATGGATGATGTGGTGATGGAAAACGTCGCGTTGAAAAGTTTCCCGCTTTTTGATGTTGAGCAAATTGAAATATCGCGTGGTCCGCAAGGAACACTGTTTGGTCGCAACACAACTGCGGGTATCATCAAAATCTCCACTGCGCGTCCAACGCATGAATTTGGCGGATATGCCAATGCGACAGTAGGTTCGTATGGGACTGTCAATCTTGAAGGTGCAGTGGGCGGATCATTGATTGAAGATGTTCTTGCTGTGCGCGTGTCTGCATTGGGGCAACGCCGTGAAGATTGGATTGATAACACAGAAAACCCGGGTAGCGATGATCTAGGAGAGTTCACAGAACTCGCAGGCCGTGTGCAATTACTCTACACACCCAATGATGACTTCTCTGCGCTTCTCAATGTGCGCACTCGCGATCTTGAGGGTACATCAGCCATTTTCCGCGCGAATGTTCTGACGCCTGGATCCAATGAATTAAATGAGAATTTCGATCGTGATAGAGTTTCCTTCGATGAAGGAAATGACAATCAACAAGGTTATAACGGTTGGGGTAGTTCCGCGACTTTGGAGTATAATTTCGGTCCAGTAACCCTAACATCTATCACAGGATATGAGTCTCTAAACGGGTTCTCAGGTGGAGATATTGATGGCGGTGCGGGACCATATACTTTCAACTTCGCCGGTCCTTTTACTTATCCTGAGCTTCCATTCGCATCAGCTACGCAAGATGCAATCGATGAATTAACGCAGCTTACGCAAGAAGTGCGGTTAGCCTCGAATTCAGATGGCAAATTATTTTGGCAGGCAGGTGTGTACTACTTCGATGGTGCATTTACAGTGACCACTAAAGGAATTGGAGGTTTCCCATTCCCGCCAGCTTCAACGCTTGAACATGAAAACATAGCGTGGGCTGTTTATGGACAAACGAGCTATCAGGTTACAGACAAGTTTAAACTGACTGGTGGATTGCGCTATACGTCTGACGAAAAAGATTTGACTGTTTTTGCCAATGCAGCTCAGGCGCGCAATGTATCTGACGAATACCTTAGCTGGGAATTGAGCGCGCTTTACGACATTACGCCAGACTTCAGCGTTTATGGGCGTGTTGCTGATGGTTTCCGCGGTCCTTCTATTCAAGGACGTGACGTTGCATTCTTTGCAGATCCTTCAGTTGCAGATTCCGAAACAATCCTGTCTTTTGAAGCAGGGTGGAAAGCAACTTTGATCGACAACAGAATGCGCTTAAATGGAGCTGTATACACGTATACTGTAGACGGCATGCAGCTAACTGCTGTGGGTGGAGCTGGAAATTCAGTTCAATTGATCAACGCAGATGAAGCGACGGCAACCGGATTTGAAATGGATGTTGAATATCTGCCTGTTGAGAACCTGCTTTTGACAGCTGGTTTTAGCTATACAGACACAGAATTGAAAGATTCAGATCTTGCTGTAGGAACATGTGCACAATGTAGCGTTCTTGATCCTCTAAATGCGAATGGATTTGCGCTAGTGGATGGCAACCCATTCCCGAACGCACCTGAAACCATTGCAAACTTCACTGCGCGCTATTCAATCCCGTTTGGTGATGGAGAATTCTTTGCGTTTACCGATTGGGCTTACCAAGGTGAAACAAATATTTTCTTATATGAATCAACTGAATATCAAACAGATGGTCAGTTTGAAGGTGGTTTGAAGCTTGGTTACGCTCAAGATGATGGTTCTTGGGAGTTTGCTGTATTTGCGCGCAATATTACTGATGAAGAGAACATCAAAGGTGGTATCGACTTCAACAACAATACTGCGTTTGTGAATGAGCCACGCATTATTGGTGCGACTCTCAAAACGCAATTCTAGTTTGTTCTAACCAGAATACAAAAAGGCGGTTGATCATAAGATCAACCGCCTTTTTTCTTAAACATCGAACATTCTTAGGTGGGCATTATTATTCGACGTTTCGGGGGGAAGAGTGTCTGCTAGTTAAGCCATTCAGGCTTTTTGTATGGCAGGTCTAGGTCATTTGCGACTGTTTCATACGTAATGAAACCATCAGCAACATTAAGACCTTCAGCCAAATGCCTATCGTCATTCAGTGCTTTCTTGCTGCCTTTGTTTGCAAGATTTAGAATGAATGGAAGTGTCATGTTGTTGAGCGCGTACGTAGATGTACGAGGTACAGCACCTGGCATGTTAGCTACACAATAGTGCAGAATGCCATCTTCAACGAAAATAGGATCTTGGTGCGTGGTTGGGCGTGATGTTTCAAAACAACCACCTTGGTCGATCGCGATGTCGATCAATACGGCACCTGGCTTCATTGTTTTGAGCATGTCTTTGGTAACAAGCTTAGGCGCAGAAGCCCCTGGGATAAGTACAGCACCTATAACAACATCCGCTTCAGCTACTTCTTTTTCAATGTATGAAGGAAGTGAGTAGGCTGTTTTAAGTGCGCCAGAAAACTGAACATCAAGTTCTGCAAGGCGTGGCATGTATTTGTCGAACACCGTAACATCAGCGCGCATACCTATGGCCATTTCAGCAGCATGTGTACCAGATACACCACCACCTAGAATAATGACTTTTGCCGGGCGCACACCGGGCACGCCGCCCATAAGTGTGCCGCGTCCACCATATTCACTCCGCTGTAGAGCTGTCGCTGCAGCTTGTGTGGCCATACGACCTGCAACCTGTGACATAGGCATAAGCAGTGGTAAGCGACCTTGATGGTCTGTCACTGTTTCATAAGCGATACATGTCGCGCCAGATTTCATGAGAGCTTCAGCCTGAGGCTTGTCTGCGGCAAGGTGAAGATAAGTGAAAAGTGTTTGGTGAGGCTTTAAGCGAGCGCACTCAATAGCTTGAGGCTCTTTTACTTTTACAATCAGTTCGGCATTTTCGAAAACTTCTTCAGCGGTTGCAATAATCTTTGCACCAGCAGCTTCATAGTCAGCATCAGAAGCTTCGATACCAATCCCTGCATTGGTTTCAACAATGACTTCATGTCCATTGCGGACTGTTTCTGCAACGGCTTCTGGTGTCATACCTACTCGGTATTCTTCGACTTTAATTTCCTTTGGAACCCCGATGATCATGATTATTTCTCCCTGATTTCATGTATGATAATATATACTAATATTGGTTGTAAATCTCACGAAAATAAGCGTATATTGTAGATAAAATGGGAATTTTACCGAATTTTGGTGTAAATAATGGTTGATATTACAGATCGAAAAATTTTGTCTATTTTGCAATCCAATGCGCGCGTTAGTCATGCGGAAATAGGAGAAAAGATTGGATTATCGACGTCTGCTGTGAACCGACGCATCAAGATTTTGGAACAAGACGGCGTGATTTCTGGGTATGCAGCTGTTTTGGACGGTAAGAAAATGGGGAAGGGAGCGAGTGTGTTTGTTCAGGTGACACTCAAAACCCAGCGTAAGCCCCAGTTGGATGAATTTGAGCGAGCAGTAGCCACAACTCCAGAGGTGGTTGATTGCTTTTTGATGACTGGAGAAATGGACTATTTATTACGCGTAGTCGTGCAAGACGCAGCGGATTATGAACGTGTTCACCATGAAACACTGACTCAATTGCCTGGTGTGGAGCGAGTGATGTCGCAATTCACCATTCGCCGCGTTTTTCAAAAATCGGGATTGTAAGAGGCATCACAATGAAGAAAATGCTTTATTACGGAACGTATTTTAAAGTGACTTAGCGATAGTGAATACGATGTTGTCGTCTGCAGCGTCAGTGTCGTTGTCGTACCAGCGAAGGTCTAAATCGAAACCTTCAACAGTAAATGTTCCACCGATATTGTAGTTTGTGTATTCACCGGCACCATCGAGATACTTTCCGACACCTACACTCGCGCTGAGGTGTTCGTTAAAAGAAATACCAGCTGAAGTATCTAGGTAGAAAGTTTCGTTGTCGACGTCATAGTAACCTGTTGCGCCAAAGTCTGCGATGCCAGCAGACTTGGAAACACCAGCGTAAACTTCAGTAAAATCTAGATCTTCGTTATCAGCATCAGGGTATTGGTAGTTGACGACACCGACATCAAATCCAAAGCCTTCTCCAAATTCGCCGGCATATCCAGCGTAGAAGTCAACTTCTACATTTGTGTCAGATGAATCATTAAAGTCCACAGAGGATGCCCATACTCCAGCATAGAACCCAACGTCTGTTGCTAGATCAAAACCGCCTTGAATTGCGATGTCTTGGTTTGATTGAGTTACACCACGCCAGTGATAATCAGTTGTCAGTGCAACATTTCCCGAAAGAGAAACACCAGATTGGCTTTCTTCAGCCAATGCATTGGAATTGGTTGTTGCTGCAACAAGCGCAAATGCACCTAATGTAAAAAATTTACTCATGCGAACTGCACTCCATAGAGTAAGTGGCATTATGGTGGCCACGGTTTGATTGCCAACTGATAATCATTGAAAGGTGGGCGCATGTTCGCTTTTTATGATTAAGAAGAACTTACTATCATAAAGAACGGTAAATTTGTGGTTGTGTTTTGTTAATAAATGAAAAGGGCACAACAATGAATGTTGTGCCCTTAATTCCCCGATATAGAGACGTTAAGCCTCTAAAACCCCTGAATTATAGAGATTTTGCGATAGAGAAAACGATGTTGTCGTCTGCGCCATCAGAGTCGTTGTCATACCAACGAAGGTCTAGGTCGAAACCTTCAACAGAGAATGTTCCACCGATGTTGTAGTTTGTGTACTCATCGAAACCATCAAGGTATTTACCAACACCAACGCTTGCGCTGAATTGCTCAGAGAATGCCAAGCCAGCAGAAGTGTCTAGGTAGAAAGTTTCGTTGTCGAAGTCGTAGTAACCTGTCGCGCCGAAGTCAGCGATACCTGCTGATTTAGAAATACCAGCGTAAACTTCTGTGAAGTCTAGGTCAGCGTCATCTGAATCTGGGTATTGGTAGTTGATCACACCAACATCGAAACCAAAACCTTCACCAAACTCACCTGCATAACCTGCATAGAAGTCTACTTCTAGGTTTGTGTCAGTGTCAGAAGCATCAGAAACTGCAGCAAAGTCTACTGAAGAAGCCCAAACACCAGCATAGAAACCAGAGTCAGTAGCTAGGTCAAACCCACCTTGAACAGCAAGGTCTTGGTTTGATTGTGTTACACCACGCCAGTGGTAGTCTGTAGTTAGAGCAACGTTACCAGAAAGCTCAACTTCAGCTTGAGCAGATGCTGTTGTAGCGATTGCAGCAAGAGCGAAAACGCTTGCAGAAAAAAGTGTACGCATGATCGGACTATCCCTTCAGATATGCGGTCTTTGTTGAACAAAGATCTTTCAAATTAGTCCTGAAAAATATTTGGCTGTTTCAGGAACGGACGGGGTAACTACGCTTTTGCGTCGTTAATTGAAAGAACCAATTTCATTACTTCTTCGCCATCATGATTAAGAGAAACCTAACCAAAAACTGATGATTTGCTTAGTTGTCAGGCGGAATTTTGATCACATTGCTCGCATTTTGCTCGATTTAGGGCGTTGTTAGAGCGTTATGTGTCAAAGTGCAGAATCTTAGAAACTATATCAGGGCGAGGGCGTTCAGGTGGGTCTTGAAGCGCAGTACCCAGAAAAATGAAACCAGCAAAACGCTCAGTTTTTCCCAGCTTCATCTCATTCTTAAATTCATCGGAGAAGGAATACCATTCAGTCAACCATGCGCCTGCCCAGCCCGCGGCGTTAGCAGTTAGCAACAGGTTCATGCAAAGTGCGCCAGCAGACAATTCTTGTTCCCAAACGGGTGTTTTGTGCTCAACATCGGGACTTGAAACAACAGCGACACAGATTGGTGACCTCAAGAAGCGGTTTCTTTCCAATTCAAGATCTGCGTCAGATGTATCTGGGGCTTCGCTTTGTTTTAACTTGGCGAGTGTTTCTCCAATTTTGCTTCGCGCCTCATCTGTTATGACTATAAATCGCCAAGGCTCAAGTTTACGATGATCAGGTACTCGTGAAGCGATTTGCAAAAGGGAATTTAATTCCTCTACTGAAGGCCCCGGTCCTGATAAACACTTGATTGGTGTTGATCGTCTTCGAGCTAGAAATTCAAGCATCTCAGCATTTGGGTTTGTCGCAGAAAGCTTTTCGCCAAATTCTGGAGTCGTCGGGATTTTAGGTTTGTCTGGCATATATACGCTCGAAGAAAGATTGTATTTGGTTTTGTATCAATGAATTCTGTCATATGGGTTGAGAGTTTCCAATTGAAAAGATAGGTGTTCGAATATTTGGAGCTAATGATTGAAGACTTTTATTCATTTGTGGAAAACATGACCTCACTAAAAGCTATTCCTAAACCGTGTCCAAACCCACCTGACCTTTCAAAAGGTTGGCGCATAAAATCATCAACATCCAAATACAAAACAAATTGGATGCATGTGGCGGAGTATGAGGCACTCGCACCAACGGGTGTGGACGCAGTGTATGGGCTTGTGAAGTTTCAAAATCTGGCTGTTGGGATTTTACCACTTGATGAAGATGGAATGACATATCTTGTCGGACAGCATCGCTTTGCGTTAGGGCAATATTCTTGGGAAGTTCCCGAAGGTGGATGCCCGTATAATGAAAAGCCTATTATAGCTGCAAAAAGGGAATTGTCAGAAGAGGTGAGGCTCAAAGCTTCTGATTGGATTAGCCTGTTTTCAGACTTGCACTTGTCGAATTCAGTGACTGACGAACGTGCATTTGGCTATGTTGCATACGGTCTTTCGCCTTGCGAAGAACATGCTGCAGATGACGTTGAGGAACTTGCGATTTGGCAACTTCCTGTAGGCCAAGCTGTTCAAATGGTTGTGAACGGTGAAATTTCTGATGCTCTATCTCTTGCGATTTTGCTTAAGGCTGATCATCTATGGAGAAGAGGTCTATTGCCAGAACACGTTGCAAAGGCCTTTGAGGCAGGACAGATTTAATTTACTTTATGGCCTCTAATACATTTAATGTATTGATCTTTTGAGGAGAAAGATATGGCGGAAACTGCAGTTGATAGTACGGGATTGAATTCTGCTGTATTAGAGGCGGGTCAGCCCGCTCCTGTGTGGGAACGACTGAGATTCGAAGCTGAAGAAGCTGCGCGCCGCGAACCGGCATTGGCGGGCTTTTTTAATGCAGCAGTTCTAAGTCATGACAGTCTAGCGCAAGCATTGTGTTATCAACTTGCACAGAAGGCTGGTGGGCCTGACATGAATGCGCTCCAAATACGTGAAGTTTGCAAACAAGCTTTTCTTGAAGATGAAAGCATTTTGAAATGCGTTAAACGTGATTTGCGAGCGGTAAGTGAGCGTGACCCGGCTTGTCGTACTTTGTTGCAACCATTTTTGTTCTTTAAAGGTTTTCTCGGATTGCAGACGCACCGTGTCGCACATTGGTTGTGGCATCAAGAACGAGATGTTTTAGCATTTTTCATGCAGTCCCGCACAAGTGAACTGTATGGCATGGATATTCACCCCGCCGCTAAAATGGGGTGTGGAATTATGATGGACCATGCCACCGGTGTTGTTATTGGTGAGACAGCTGTTGTGGGTGATGATTGTTCATTCATGCATGGCGTAAACCTTGGTGGTACTGGTAAGGAATTCACTGACCGTCATCCCAAGGTTGGTAAAGGTGTTCTTATTGGAGCGGATGCGAAAATCTTGGGGAATATCAAGATTGGTGATTATGCGCGCATTGGAGCTTCATCTGTTGTTCTTGAAGATGTGAATTGTGGATGCACTGTCGCTGGGGTGCCAGCCAAAGTAATCACATGTGTTGAATGTGAAGAACCTGCTAAGCAAATGGATCATTTAATTGCGCCAATGGACGAATGATCGTGTGAATAAATCCATATTTGTCACGAATTATTTTATGTTGAGCTAGGCAGATAGGGCGGGGCGCATTAGGGTGCGCCCTTTCGTATTGCGCTGGTTTTAAAGCGCCATCATTTTTCTAAGGGAGAAGGACATGAGTCCGGAAGAAGCAAAGAAAGTCGAAGCGTATTTGAAGAAAACGCTAAACCCGGACATCAATTTGAAGGCACGTCCAAAGACTCCAGATTCAGTTGAAGCTTATCTGGGTGATGAGTTTATCGCTGTGATTTACAAAGACGAAGATGAAGGTGAAGTTGCCTACCAGCTTAACATGACAATCTTATCAGAAGACGTTTAAGCTAAATAGTGATTTCAATATAAAAAGGCGGCTCTGAAATGAGCCGCCTTTTTCTTTGCCTAATCAAGTTTTGGACGTTGTGGTGGCTGAACGGGGTTTCCATCAAAGTCCAGTTCAACAATCGGGTAACCCAATTCTTTAAGTTCATCTTCAATTTTTGCTTTGTCACCTACAACAACGATTATCATCTCATCGAGATTTAGGTGTTCTTTGGAGATGACATCAAGCTCTTCTTTGGTGAGGTTTTTTAGGATTTCACTTTGCTCGTCCGTAAAACCAGCAGGCAAGTCATAAGTTGCGATTTGTGAAAGGAAACCGAGTTTATCAAACGGTGTTTCATAATCGAGTGCTTCGCTTTGGCCTATAGCTGATTTGGTAAAGTTAAGTTCTTCCTCTGTAATACCGTTTTCAAAATATCCGTTTATCTCTTTAACAAATTGAACAATGGAGTCTTTAGTGGCGTCGGTACGCACGCCAGCTGATGCTGAAAATGTGCCTTGAATGTCGCTTCCACCAAACCGAGTGCGCGCTCCATAAGTGTAACCTTTGTCTTCACGCAGGTTCAGATTAATACGGCTGTTAAAGGCACCGCCGAGTGCATAGTTCATAAGTCCTGCTCGGAAATATTCACCAGTTGCATCATAGGGCAATGCGCGTTTCCCAATTCGGATTTGTGATTGCGCTGCATCCTCTTTATCAATGAGGTACAATGTTCCTGCCTCAAGGTCAGGGAACTCTTGTGGCGCGGTTTTTGGTCCAGCTTCACCAGACCAAGCTGATAGTGCCTCTAATTTTGAAGTTAGTTCTTCTTGAGGGAGGTCGCTAACGGCAATTACTGACGCGGCTCCCACGGTGTAGTAAGTTTGGTAAAACTCTTTGACATCTTCCAAACTAATAGAAGTAACAGTCTTGGCGTTACCGATACTTGGGTGTGCAGAAGGAGTTTTGTGTCCATAATTCAGCAATGTGAAGACGCCGCTCGCTATGGCTGAAGCTTGAGTTTTGCGTTGCTCAATACCCTGAAGCGTTTGCTCTTTTATGCGCTTGAAATCTGCTTCATCAAATTTAGGGTGAAGCAAACGTTCTTTCACAATCGCTAGCGTTTCGTCTACATTCTCACTGAGGCTGCGGACTGTGATGTTCGTGAAGCGACGACCAGATGAAATGCTGATGCTTGAGCCTAATTTTGCCAAACGGTTAGAAAGCTCTTCATTTGTAGACATCTCAGTAGCTTCGCTCAGCATACTGGCTGTTAAGGACGCGATACCCAGATTGTCTAGTGTTTGCTGTCGGTCTCCAGCTTCTATGCGAATTTGCAGCGCGGTGGTTGGCGTTTCTGTGTTTACTGCACCTAGTATTTTTAACCCATTTGAAGTGGTTTCTTCCCACATTTCTGGCAATTTAATGGCTGGGTTGAAGTCTGCTGCACTTGGCTTGACTGATCTATCGAAGTCATCGCTAGCGTAACGGACTTCCAAATTGGTGGGCGCTGTTTCTTCTGGAATAGTGCGGTCATACATTGTCCAAGTGTCTGGAGCCGCAATCGCGTCAGCTTGGCCTTTGGGCACGATGGACATAACGACAGCAGGTTTGCCTTTAATGTATTGATTATAGACGCGCATCACGTCTTCTTTTGTGACGTTTGAATACCGTTCAATGTCTTTAGATGTATAGTTTGGGCTGCCTGTAAATGTCTCATAAAAGGCAAGCTGCGATACTTTCCCAGAGACACTTTCAAGTCCGTAAATCATGCCAGACACAATTCCGGCTTTAACGCGTTCAAGATCGTCGTCTTCAACGCCGCGCGTTTCAAATTCTTCAATTGATGCGCGAAGGATTTCGTCCATGTCCGCAAGTGTTTTACCAGAAGCTGGGTTTGGTAAAGCGAATAATGTGAAACTACAGGCTAATTCACGGCATCCATGTCCTGCGCTGGCCTGAACAGCGAGACCTTCTTTCACAAGGTTTTTATAGAGCAAAGATGTGCGTCCTTCGCCCATAATAGACATCAAAACGTCCAAAGGTGCTTCATCAGGGTGACGAGCATTTACGGTCGGGATGGACATATAAATTAGTGGCAGTGCTACATTGTCTTCCATCGAGATGTAGCGATCTGCATTCAATGAGACAGGGGAATACACAGGTGCTTCAACGGCTGGGCCTGTTGGGATAGATCCAAAATATTTAGCGATCCATTCTAAGGTTTGTTGATTGTCGAAATCACCGCCGATAGTAAGCGTCGCGTTGTTTGGGCCATACCAACGCGAAAAGAATTTTTTGAGGTCATCTAGGTTGGCTCGGTTCAAATCCTCGATGTAACCAATGGTCATCCATGAATATGGGTGACCTTCAGGAAACTCTGCTTCGCTGACACGCTCTCTTAGTAATCCATAAGGGCGGTTGTCATAGTTCTGATTGCGCTCGTTTTTGACCGTTTCTCGCTGGTTTTCAAATTTTTCTTCAGTCACTGCATCAAGGAAGAAACCCATGCGATCCGCTTCTAGCCACAGGATTTTTTCAAGTTGATTTGATGGAATAGTTTCAAAGTAATTGGTTCTGTCTGAGTTGGTTGTTCCATTCAGTGTACCACCAGCTTCCGTGATAGTTTTGAAGTGCTCTTCATCGGCAACATTATTAGAGCCTTGGAACATCATGTGCTCAAAAAAATGTGCAAACCCCGATTTTCCGGCCTCTTCACGACCTGAACCAACGTGGTAGGTGACGTCTACATGAGCGAGCGGATCTGATTTGTCTTCATGCAAAACCACCGTTAAACCATTAGGCATAAGGTATTTTTTGTATGGGATACCAATCTCGCCTTTTGCAGATGTAAAGCTCTCCACCAATTCAATTCCGCCGGGATAGACGATTGCTTCTTCAGGCGCTTCAATCTCTGTAGTTGCTATAGATTTTTCATCCGATGTCTCATTGTTTCCAAAAGGCATGACCGCACATGCTGAAACACTAAGTAAAAGCGCTGACATTAATGTGGTGCGAATGATCATGTGGAACCCTTTGTCTATGGAATGTTACCGATTGTTTTTATCGTTAAACGATCAAGCAGCATTGGCAAGGTTTGTTGACACAGAATGTAAAATAAAAGGGTAGGAATTTGGGTTGAATACGCAGTTTCTTCTTGTCATGCGACGGAGGTGTGTTTTAATTATTCGCGATAAATGGTGGAGGATATTTGATGCGTTTTTTAGTTCTTACATCTCTCTTGTTTGGAGCTAATTTTGTTGCATATGCAGAGCAAGATGTTGAAACGGTTTATAAGTCGGTTATTCCCAAATCGAGTGCTTGTTTTTCCGCCAAACTAGATAATGAAGCTGCCGCTAAGTGTGACGTTTCTTGTGGTGAGGCGTTGGGAAACCTGAGAGTATTAGTAGGCTTACCGCAACCTCTGTCGGAAGAGATGCAGAAGCAGGTTGCTACCTGCGAAGCAGATTATGTTGCTTTTGCAGGGAAAGAACATGAAAATGCTGGTTCTGTTGAAGTGAAAACTGAGGCTGTTGAGCCAGAAGTAGACACGTCAGTCGAAACAGTTCGTTCTGAGATTGATAGTGACGAAGGTCTATATGCTGCACTCAAGACTGAATTAAGTGGTTTGGAAAAAGCCTGTTCAGAGGTGAAACCAAATCGTATGTCGAGGTTATGCGAAAAGTTTTGCGGTGAAGCGGTAACAGATCTGGGTAGTATTGAAGATGGAGACAGCAATATGGTCTCCATGCTAAAGAACAGTCAGAATGACATCGAGAAATTGCCAAGTGTTAGACAATGTCGTCTTCGGTACAGGACAGCTTTTCGTTAAAAGGTAGAGTTTTGAATTAATGAGTAGAAAAAGCCAGCGCAATGTACTTGCGCTGGCTTTTGAATTTATAGCGCAGTCAGCATTTTTGCGACGAGAGGGTGGCGTACCACATCTTCTTTCTGAAGACGGATGACTGAGATGTCGTCCATACCTTCAAGTTTTTCTGCAGCTGGTCCTAGGCCTGACAGTTCAGGTAGAAGATCCGATTGCGCAGGGTCTCCCGTAACGATCATTGAAGAGTTCCAACCAAGGCGAGTAAGTAGCATTTTAATCTGCATGTAAGTGCAATTTTGTGCTTCATCGATAACGACAAATGCATTGTTGAGGGTGCGGCCTCGCATGAAGGCGACTGGGGCTATTTCTATTAAGCCTTCTGCCATCATGGACTTCAGAGATTTAGCGGGTAAGCGATCCGCCAAGGCGTCATAAAGTGGGCGTAGATAAGGAGCCAACTTATCTTCCATATCACCTGGTAGGAAGCCAATGTTTTCACCTGCATCAACAGCTGGGCGACAAAGGACAATTCGCCCAACATGGCCAGCTTTAAGGGCGTCGACAGCTTTTGCAATCGCAAGATATGTTTTGCCTGTTCCGGCTGGCCCTAGCGCCATAACCAAATTGTCTCGATCAATTGCTTCTAAAAATTTGGCCTGACCTTCTGATCTCGGCGTGATGTTTTTTACAAAACGTTGTTCACGCGTTGCAAATGTATGGCCTTGTTCGTTTTCTTGCTGATTGTGTTGCTGTTTTGATTTCTTTTTTTGTTTCGGTCTGTCGTTGGCGGGATCCCATTTGTTTTCAAGAAAATCAATTTCCGGGCAGTATGCTTCATCCTCAAAGTACTCATTTGCATCAAACTCTGCGCGCAAACGGCGGACATGGGATCGCTTAGCCATGATATTCTCCTTTGGATTTGGCAAAAGTGGGAGTTGCCAGACAGAAAAAAGCCGCAGAACCAAAAGGTGCCACGGCGGGGGTAGAAACTTTATTGTTTGAAATAGACCTATGAGATGAATGGTCGAAACAATTTTGAGGTGGAGGGGGGATTGTCCGGCAGATAGGTATTCTACCGCGTGGTTGTTTTCGACAGGGAGGCGACAAAAACTGCACTCAACAGTCCTCCTTAACGACCTTACTTAGAGTGATGAGGCAATGCGCCACAAATCACTAGTTCGAATCACAATACTAATATCCTACATAGAGATTACCATGATGATAATGACAATGATGTGTCTTGTGCTGTAGTTAAGCATCAAAAAATGAGGGAGTGGATGAATGGCGATTTACGAATTAGATGGAGTTTCTCCAGTTTTAGAAAATGACGTTTGGGTTGCCGAATCTGCTGAAGTCATTGGAAATGTTCACTTAAATAAGAACTCAAATGTGTGGTTCAATTGTGTATTGCGCGGCGATAATGAACTGATTTCAATTGGCGAGAACACAAATGTTCAAGATGGAACCGTGATTCACACAGATATGGGAGCTCCACTAATAGTTGGTGACAACGTAACAATTGGGCACATGGTGATGCTTCATGGTTGCGAAATAGGCAATAATTCTTTGATTGGTATCGGGGCGACTATCCTAAATCATGCCAAAATCGGGAAAAACTGCATAATTGGTGCGCACGCACTCATACCTGAAGGCAAAGTGATTCCGGACAATTCGCTTGTGATGGGGGCACCAGGCAAGGTGGTCAAGCAAGTTTCCGAACCAATGGCTCAGGCGTTGACAGCGTCAGCTTTGCATTATGTTGAAAATGCAAAGCGTTTTTCGACGAAGTTGAAAAAGATCGCTGATTAGAGTTCTAACTAAGCTCTCAAATCCGTTGATGCTTGGCCGATCAGTGATTGGTCAAATGGTGTGGTCAGATAGATTTCACTTACCCAGTTTCCGTAAAGTAGATGGGCGTGTGATCTCCATCTGTTGAGCGGATTCTGTGTAGGATCATCATCTGGATAATAATTGCAAGGCACATTGATTGGTGTGCCATTGGCAACGTCCCGATCATACTCTTCTTTCAGTGTACCACTGTCATACTCAAAGTGGTTGAAGATATATAATGCGCGATGTTTTTTATCTTCCACAAGACAAGGGCCCGTTTCATTGCTGCCTAGCAACGTTATTAGTCCTGCAGCGTCTACTTCTTCTTGCTTCATTTCGGTCCAGCGGCTCACAGGAATGACAAAGTCATCCGAGAAGCCTCGCAAATATGGAGAAGCGGATTTGAGATTGTCATGTCTGAAACAACCAAATGATTTAGCTGGCAACAAGTGTTTCTTCACGTCGTGGAAATAGTTGATCATCGCCATTCCGCCCCAGCAAACGCCGAAGGTTGAATGAACATTGGTTTGTGTCCATTCCAAAATTTCCTTAAACTCGTCCCAATAGGTTACATCCTCGAAATCAAGTTTTTCGATTGGTGCACCAGTGATGATCAAGCCATCGAACTTTTCATGCTTTACATCCTGAAACGGCTTGTAAAATTCGGCCATATGCTCGGCGGCGGTGTTTTTGGTTTGGTGTTCCGTCATACGAATAAGGCGCAGATCCACCTGTAAGGGACTAGCCCCAATAAGCCGAGCAAATTGGTTTTCTGCCTGAATTTTCTTCGGCATTAGATTCAATAGGCCTATCTTCAGAGGACGAATATCCTGCTTGCCCGCAGTATCTAGTCCCATAACCATGACGCCTTCTTTATTTAAGACATCAAAAGCTGGAAGGGAGCGGGGCAAGGTAATAGGCATAGGGGTACCAAATTTATGCAGAAAAACAGGTTGAAAACTGATGATTTTCAATCTGTTGAGATTAAATATAGAGAACTAATGTTCTGGGCTGATAGCTGATATAGTATTAAATTGACTAATCTTCTAGATCAGCATCCCAAACGCTGCGAATGGCGATGTCGGGTTCAACACCCAAGTTAAACCATGCTAGGCGCCCCTTGGTGGCGTTCACGATGACAAATTGCTCGTCTTTGCCAAGAACGGCCGATAGTTTATTGCGTAATTGTGGAAGCGTTATGTTGGAGCGTAAAACCCACATATCACTTCCAGCGCGCGTAAATTTACCTGCTTGATTGAGAACTTGCTCGAACAAGTGCAAATCTGTCAGAACTCTTCCGCTTATAAAATAGTTACAGACCGTGGGGGCCTGCTCATTTTCAGGTGTTTCTTCGCTGCGAGATGTATTCTCGGTGTTGCCAGAAAAGTTCCAACGAATATTGGGGTGTTCATCTGCGCGGTAGAATTCTTCATCAGCACCACATGCCAGAAGAGTATTGGCTGCCACACGGCCTTCTCGAAGAAAATCGATTAATCTGGCGCGAGGATAGGGGCCGTATACTGTGCCATCAACTTGCACGCGCCATTGCACACGCTTGACTTGTTCCGTATTATTTGTGGACTGTATATTTGCTGGTTGTGACATATTCACTCGCATCCTGAGGTAATTTGCTGCCGCTATTACTTAAAAAATTCAACAGCAAAGCCATTGTTTACATAGCGTGCGCATCGACCCGCTTTTCGACCGATTTGAACGCGTGAACCAATTTCTGGTCGTGGGCCAGAGGTGCGAAGTGCCACTCCTAGCAATGAAATATCGATGACACTACATTGGGCGACAGCTCCAGATTCATACGTTGCTATCAACTTTTCTGATGAAGAACGTCTTAAGGAACGTCTTTCATCTTCTAGACCGAGTGCTTTTTGATTGACGAGCCAAGTGAGTTGATCAACAAAACGATCTAACTTTTGCGGTACAAAATTTACGCTGACAGCAAAACCATTTTCGGTTTGGCGTTGGGCTGTACCGGCCATACGACCAAGCTGATCTATATAGACGACGAGCTGTTCACCGACATTGCAGGGTTCATCTGTTTGCAATGAAACACCACCACCACCTAAATCGATGGTCTGCGCAGTAAATTCGCCACCATTTTTCCACATGCAACGCGCGGGCGTTTCGTGAATGACGCGGCGAAACTTTCGGCGGTCTTTCGCAGAGACATTCCTGACCAGGAGCCTCCTAGTAGATATATCAGTCATGTGACTATCCAAGAAAACAGATTCATATCTGTTCATCTTAGGATAGTGAAAGTTCATAAAGTGTTGCTAAAATCTGAATTTTCTCGTGTGAAATGCATCAGATGCGTATTCGGAGCATTAAATATTCCACAAAAAAGGGTGACAACGCCACCCTGATAAGAAATCAATTCAGATTATTGAACAACCCGCAATGATGGGCCAGTGTCAGTTGGCATCGGTGGATACATACCTGATATAAAGTGGCGATGTATCGGGCGTCCTTTTAATGCTGCTTCATTGCTTAGCGTTTGATAGAGGCAAAGAAGGCGGGGGCGTTCAGTGTTTCCATCATCTAGTGGCGAAAATGAAACCTCTACATCAATCTTTTTGCCATCCAATGATTGCGCCATGGCTTGTACCAGAGATGGGCTTTTGCATTCCAGAGCTGTTTCAATAGCCGTTTTTACGACGAGCTTGTCGCTGGCATTCCATAAAGATAGAAAATTGTGCTCGACGAGTTCTCTACCGAATAATTCTTGTATACCTGCACCCACCATGCGCAGCGAGTAATCTTCAACGTCAGTGCGTTGAACAATAAAGAGACGGCCTACGACATCTGGATAGTCTTGAGCCATCGGCCCGTCGACTAATTGATTGTCCCCCCATGACAATCTTTTCCATGCTTCGATGACTGCCTTTGTATTTGGATGTGCTTTTAGCTCTATCATCTAACTGTTCTCATATTTTTCATGGCTATTGCCTGTTTGAGAACAACTTCGCAAAGACTGGGCCAGTTTTTGTAACGGAATATTTCCTATTTCCGGTTCATTATCGGTCACCTTCAACTGATTGGAGAAGTGGTATGCACCTAAAGAAAGAATTTGGGCGCATAAATTGCATATACAAGTTGAAGTTATGAGGAGTGACTTAATGACCGTCTCAACAAGACACATCAAGCTACGTGCAATTTTGGCAGCGGGCGTTTTTGGCGGAATTATAGTGGGTGGATCTGCGCTTGCGCAATCAGGGTCTCCTCCTGTGGTTAGAACAGCACCTATGGATAACGGGGCAAATTGCTGTGACCTTCCCGAAAATCAGATTGTAAAAGTACCAGGCGTACGTGCACCGGGTGCAAGTGTCATCATTGGTGCTGGCAATGCAGGGCGTGGATATTCGACATATATACACAATGGGCAATCCGAGCAGGCCGGTGTGTATTACTTCAACAATGGCGGACATGGAGCCACTGTAGCGCCATATGAATCTAGCGTGTTGAATAATTTAAATGTTCAGGGCGGCATGCAGACTGTCACTGAAAAAGTAGCGACAACTGAAGAATACTGCGCGCCAACAGATATGCGTGATGTCATTCAATCAGTTCAAGCTGTTTGTATTGATGATAAAGGCGCGCCGCACCCGGCATCTCAAGTGTTTGGTGAAGAAGATATCGCCTCAGCTTATTCTGGCGAAGTGTTTCGCTGTATGGCTGGAACATCCATGCAGGTAACTGTGGGATCATTTAACGATAATGGCGCTGTGTTTGATGGCGGCCGCACATTCTCTTGTTCAAAAGGGGAAGCGCTGCTTCATTCGGCAGGTGGAAACCTAAGCTGTGCACCAGAAGCGCCGCAACGTAATTGTAATGAACGTTCATTGCTGCGTCGTCATGGGCCGGGCATTAAGAAGATTATGTCTAAAACACCAGCTTGTATCCCAAGCCAGCGCACGGTGATGAAAGAGGTTCAGATTGAAAAGCCAATCTCAAGCTCAGGCCGTATCGTACTAGATGGCGGTGTCGGTCAGAACGTCTACTAAGACCAAGCCACAAAACAAAATTTGAACATAGCCAGTTATCTGCAAGCGCAGTGACTGGCTTTTTTGTTTTGAGGTGGAGGGCAGGAATTGGCCCAAAGCGGACTGATACTGGTGCTAAGAAGAATATTCAGATAGCATATGTTACGACTTTGGTGGGGGCATAATGAAAGTAACTGTGTGGGTGATATTGGGATGTTTGAGTTTGCTTTCTTGCAATCAGACATCATTTAAAGATGCTTTCGATGCTTGTCAGACAGATAAGGTTATTCCTTCCAGACTTGTAGAAGTACCGACGACACAAAAAGTTTTTTTTGACATTTTTAATGCAGACCCAAATTTTGCCTTGAGCGAATATGTGAACAGGGGCTTTGCTGAACGTTTAGATCGTCAAACACACAGAAGGCTTTTAAATGAATTTGAAGCCCTTACTCTTAGGGAGTTGAAACTTGTTGGAAAGAGTTTGTCTGGCAGTGCTGTTACACAAAATGAATTGCATAGACGGTTCTTCGAAATAAAGCGTTTCTTATACCCGTATAGTAACGCTGGTTTCGAGTTAGAACTAAAGAGGTTAGTGGATGAATTGCTCGAAATTTCCGAATTACTAACTAACGATTCGAGTAAAGATTTGGATTGTTTAAAAAACGCCGAACATAACTCAGGTAAAATACCATCGTGCAGTTGGTATACTTTTACCCAGCTTAGAGCTTTAGCAGACCTAGAACACACACTCTTAGTATTGGGTAATTGGGATTTAGCACAGAAAATAGAAAAAATAAGGATAAAAAAATTCTCAAGGCACTCTCTGAAAAGCGATCTCATGGAGAGTTATGAAATGTGTTATTCTGACCAAAAAGTTGAAGAGACTTGCCTTCATTCATTTAATGTAGAATATGCTCTAAAAAGCAAACTTCCTGATAAAGCAGAGAGAATAGCTTTTCAGTTCTGGGAACAAGAAAACGCTAGACCGATTGATTCCGAAGAGTTTAGGTGGTCAACACTTTTAAGTGCTGTAGTTCAGCTTGCGAAATTCAGAGATGTAAGCGATGAGATTGAAGAGTTCTTCTTAAAGGTTGAACAACTCCAGTCTTCGGAAAACCTGCAACTCATTTTTCATCCTCCCACCGCTTTGAATATTCTTAGTAGTTGCAGTGATTACTACGGAGGAGGAAAAAGGCAATGTTACAATCTGCTAGGTTCTTATCTTACATTTAGTGATGTTTGTCTCTACCCTCAAGATGATATTGGGCATCAAAGGCACTCTAAATGTGCAGTGTTTCTAGATTATGCTTGGGCACCAATGTTTCTGAATAGCGGATTACCGAGCGGCGTCATAAATTCGATTTATGACTATGAGCAAGTGGACACTCATAAATCTATTTATAACGATGGCCTAATCGACACCTATCAATCGATTATAGATTTGAGCCAGAACTCAAAGATTATAAAAACGATTTCAGATAGCTGTGAATCTGAATCTCAACTGGTTGAAAGAGCAGCTGAGTTATCCCTTATTCCAGAATACCCCGTCCAATCTTACAAAAAACGGGCTTTCCTGAGATTAAAACAATTGCAATTGGCAAAGGCAGTGGAAATTGACAAGGACCATCCAAAAGCTCGAAAAATTGCTGTAGAATTGTATCATATTTTGAAAACGCGAGAGTCGATTATATTCGGTAATACTCCTGACGTTGGCATACCATTTTCGTCCGAACCTCAACTGACTGAATATGCGCTGCTACTAATGTCCCTTGCAAGTATAGAATCTAAAGCGGACGCAGAAAAACTAAGTAAAAGTAACCTTGAATGACTGCTTTTGGCGAGAAAGTTGCCCATTCCATTCATATAAAAAATCCCCAACTCTCATAGAGAAGGGGATTTGCAGTTCGGGCATCTCGTTTTTGTGGATGCCTGTTTTATTTTGGAAAACCTAAAGAGCTTTAGTCGCCGCCAGCATTGTTTGTTGAATAATTGGCTGAGTTTCCGATTGCTGCGGCTGATCCATAAACATTACCGCTGCTGCCAGCCCAAGCTTGGCCGCGAGCTACAACATTACCTGAATTGGTTTGAGATACATATCCACCGGGCGTAGCTGACTGACACGTCGCACAAACATAACCCGTGTATGTGTTACCGATCGCTGTTGAGGAGGTGGTTAGATTGCCCGCACCGCCATTGCCGCCTTCAAAACCAGTTAGGGATGTTACATCCCCTGAATTGGTTTGTGTGTAATAAGCATTGAGATCAGATCCCACATTTGTCTGCATGGCAGAGTTACCCACACCATAAGCAGAGATAGAGGCGGTGCCGTCCCAATCCGCCAGCTCGACAATTGTTTCAGCTTCGATAGTTGAGCTGTTTGTCTGGCTACCATCTAGTTGGGAATAGCCCCATGTATTGTCAGCGACGACATTGTTTCCCATAGCCTGAGCGTTGGCAGATATGTTGTTGCCATTAGGCTGAACAAGGTTTGTTGCAGCGCTTACAGTGCCGTTTGCAGAGTCTTGCTGCACATTGTGGAACGCGCTCGAATAGGTCGAAGATGCTTGATAGGAGTTGTTCACCGCAAGTGCATTTGCATTTGTATCATCGACGCTACAACATACATCTGCATTTACAGTCGCAGACACATCTGCATTGGAAACTTGATCAGCATTCGCGTTCACTGTTCCCATTGTGTATGTGAGATCGTGAATATTGGCTGCTGAAGTCGCGCTTGCATTAATTGTGTTTGCTGTTGTGGAGCTGACATTGGCAGTGGATGAGATGGTTGAGTCAACCGTAACTGTTTGGTCCAGCCTGTCTGGTTGGTATTGCGAGCCAGTCGTGGAGTTTCCATAGGCAGTCGCATCTGCTGAGGAGGTGCCAAATACACGACCACCAGATAGAGTGGCGATTGCTGTTGCTTCTCCACTCATTGTTTGGTCGGATTCAACTTGTCCATCTGTTGCGCCATCATCAAGACCTGATGCAGCGTTACCAGTGGCAAGAGCTGTTGAGCCAACATTGCCGTTATGGTCGCCATCAACGACAACATCCATATCGGCAAATACATCGCCCATATTGATTTGTTCATTCAGAATATCTGGTGCTGTTTGAGCAAAAGCAGTGGCCGACACACCCATTAATAGAGTGCTTATTGTGATACCGGCGGCAAAATTCGTTTTTCTCATATACTCAACACCTTGATAATCAGGCTTTAAAAATAGGTGCCGACTCCAGAAGGAGGGGAGCCGGCATTTAAATTAATCGTTTTTGCGGCCACGAAGGGCAGTTTTCTTCGCAGCTTTGATGTCGCGATCGCGCTTATCGTGCCAGCGAGAAGATTCTGCACGTGTTTGGCCATTATTGTCTGGAAGGTTTTCATACGCTTGAACGTAGTTACCAGTAATGGAGTGTGTTGATGGCTGGCCTACATTGTTTGCAGCAAGTGCGCCACATACATCCGGACTTGTCATACCATATAAATTGGCTGTCATTTCTAATACAGCGCGTTCGATGACTGAGCGAACAGCAAGTTGGATTGGTTCCATTGAGCGTTCACCCGCACCAATGTCAAAAACATTGTTGTTGGCAAAGTCAAAGATACCGGCTGAAATTTCACGTCCGATGATCTGTTTTTGGTAAGAGATAACATCAACAACTTCGAGAGTTTCTGTTTCTACAAGACGTAGATCAAGGCCGACATTGATGACGAACATTTTTGATCCGCCAAAACCTTTTGGATCATCGACATCGCGGTCGCCTATGAAGCCGTCAACACCAACCGAGCGGATGTTGGAGTTTAGTTCTGTGATACCACCTACGAGATAGAAATCTGATCCCGGGATAGATCCGGCAGTAATCTTACGGAAATCTTCTTCTGCTGGATCGCCGATAAGTTTGTTGTTGGCATATTTTAGTTCTAGTTCAGATACAGAAGTGTCAAAACGTTCAACAAGGCGTGCGCCTGCTTTAGCAAATGCAGAGATAGCCATGAGTGAGGCACCTTGTGTGACGCGGCGGCCACCTTCAAAGTCTTCTTTGCCTGTGTAATCCAGGATGCGTCCAACTGCTATACGTGGCTGGCCTAGGCCAACTTGTTGAGCATAGTCGCCCATACATACAAGACTGGCTGAATAAGGTGTTGGGTTAGCCGTCACTGGGGAGCCACCAATTGGCTTAGTGTAGTTACCTGATTTAGTTGCAACTGGTGAAACACAGCCAGTCGCCATCAAGGCACCAGCAAGTAGGGCGGCTGATTTCTTTGCATTGTTGCGGATAGGATTAGTCATTGAGATCAATTTCCCCATTTAAAACGACTGTTTGATCACCAGTGTTTGTTTGTTCTGAATCGATCACGACAATATTGTTGCTGCCGTTTGTGATCACGTTAAGTTGGTTTCCGATTGCGCTATTATTGCCCGGACTTTGGTAATGCCCGTATCCGCTGCCTGCACCGCGGAAATTGTGGCCGTAAACGCCGCCATAAGAGAGTGAAGATAAATCATCGCCTACAACAATGCGTCCATCTACAATGACACGATTATTGAAACGGTCTCTGGAGTTGGCGTCATAATTGCGGTTTTCTTCGCCGTATGAAAAACCGTATGGGCGTTCAAATTCGCCTGTATACTGATTAGCCGGGTTTGCGAATGCTGGTATGGCAAAGCAAAGGCTTGTTGCTGCAATTCCTGCCAATCCAAATGTTTGTCGACGCAAGGTCATTTTCTAATCCCGTTTGCAACTTATCTGTCAGGATCAAAGCAATGATTATGCCATCAACCCCATCTCTTTGCCGGGACTTTAATTGAATATGGTTACCAAAAACCTGTTATCTTCTTTTCACTTGCATCAATTTTGTTTCTTTGTGCTGTGTTTAGTGGGGGTGGGTAGGGAAGTATTGTTGTCTTGCCAGTGCCTTATCGGGGAGGGGAGTGCGTACAAAGGGTGAAAGTAGACCCTTAACGGAGGGCGTTGCTGTGGAGAGTGTGTGAGTAAGTCATTTAATTGAAATATTTTGATAAAAAGGCTGAAATAGTAATTGACGGTTAAGAGATAGGTGCATATAAGCCGCGTCTCTTCGCTGATTGAGGGTTAACGGATTGCTTGTTTGAGCGGTTTGTTGGTTCTGTTTTTGGTTGGTTTTTATAGGGTTTCAAACCCGCTAAAAATTAGTTGAAAATAGTGGTTGACGAGGATGAGGTGGATGGTTATACACCGCCTCTCTCCGCTGAGAACAAACAGTTCTGCGGGCATCTGAATGGATCGCTCGATAGGTTGTTGTTTTCATTAGGTTTCCGGCACTGAGGTGCTTTAGATTTTGTCTTCGGACGGTCCGGAAATTTTTTGAAAAAAGTTCTTGACGGACACGGTGCTAGACTTTATATCCTGCACCTTCGCCGAAACGCTGAGATGGATATCCAGCCGGAGGTTACAATTAAGGGTTCGAGCCCACGTCATTCCTGTTTCGTTAATCGGGATGTTTGAATGATGTTTTGTAGATGTTTGACATTGTAAGATTGGAAGAGAAACGCAGGCGGCGTCGTGCTTGCTTCTGGTTTGTATAACTTCGGTTATCAAATCATTAACGACACAGACGGTTTGCGTTTTTCAGGAAGACCAGTTCAATAGTACTTATAAGGTAAGTTTACTTATCTTATGTGACATATGAACGGGTCCTCCGTCAAAAAAAGTGCAAACGCTTTAAATAGCAAATGAACAGATTAGATTTATCTGTTCAGTTCGTCAGGTCAACTCAACTTGAGAGTTTGATTCTGGCTCAGAACGAACGCTGGCGGCAGGCTTAACACATGCAAGTCGAACGACCTCTTCGGAGGGAGTGGCAGACGGGTGAGTAACGCGTGGAAACGTGCCCTTTACTACGGAATAGCCCTTGGAAACGAGGTGTAATACCGTATACGCCCTTAGGGGGAAAGATTTATCGGTAAAGGATCGGTCCGCGTTAGATTAGTTTGTTGGTGGGGTAATGGCCTACCAAGACTACGATCTATAGCTGATTTGAGAGGATGATCAGCCACACTGGAACTGAGACACGGTCCAGACTCCTACGGGAGGCAGCAGTGGGGAATCTTGGACAATGGGGGAAACCCTGATCCAGCCATGCCGCGTGAATGATGAAGGCCTTAGGGTTGTAAAATTCTTTCACCGGGGAAGATAATGACGGTACCCGGAGAAGAAGCTCCGGCTAACTTCGTGCCAGCAGCCGCGGTAATACGAAGGGAGCTAGCGTTGTTCGGAATTACTGGGCGTAAAGCGCACGTAGGCGGATTGGAAAGTTAGAGGTGAAATCCCGGGGCTCAACCCCGGAACTGCCTTTAAAACTCCCAGTCTAGAGGATAGGAGAGGTCAGTGGAATACCGAGTGTAGAGGTGAAATTCGTAGATATTCGGTGGAACACCAGTGGCGAAGGCGACTGACTGGACTATTTCTGACGCTGAGGTGCGAAAGTGTGGGGAGCAAACAGGATTAGATACCCTGGTAGTCCACACCGTAAACGATGAGAGCTAGTTGTCAGCAAGCATGCTTGTTGGTGACGCAGCTAACGCATTAAGCTCTCCGCCTGGGGAGTACGGTCGCAAGATTAAAACTCAAAGAAATTGACGGGGGCCCGCACAAGCGGTGGAGCATGTGGTTTAATTCGAAGCAACGCGCAGAACCTTACCCACCTTTGACATCCTGTGACAGCTCCAGAGATGGAGTTTTCTTCGGACACAGTGACAGGTGCTGCATGGCTGTCGTCAGCTCGTGTCGTGAGATGTTGGGTTAAGTCCCGCAACGAGCGCAACCCTTATCTTTAGTTGCCAGCATTTAGTTGGGCACTCTAGAGAGACTGCCCGAGTCAATCGGGAGGAAGGCGGGGATGACGTCAAGTCCTCATGGCCCTTACAGGTGGGGCTACACACGTGCTACAATGGCAGTGACAATGGGATAATCCCCAAAAGCTGTCTCAGTTCGGATTGTCTTCTGCAACTCGAAGACATGAAGTTGGAATCGCTAGTAATCGTGGATCAGCATGCCACGGTGAATACGTTCCCGGGCCTTGTACACACCGCCCGTCACACCATGGGAGTTGGTTCTACCCGAAGGCGCTGCGCTAATTTGGCAGGCGACCACGGTAGGATCAGCGACTGGGGTGAAGTCGTAACAAGGTAGCCGTAGGGGAACCTGCGGCTGGATCACCTCCTTTCTAAGGATGTTGAGGAATTGTTATTTATAACTTTCGTCAACTTCTCTAGCATTAAGTTGCACCATTTACTCTTTATCCAGTAAGTGAGTGACAACACATATACTTGGCAGCATGTCGCCGTCTTCGTTTCTCTTCCATCTCTTATTTCGATAGCAATATGGCTATTGTCTTAAGAGAACAGCGAGCCCCGATAGGGCAGGGCAATGCGCAACACTGAGCATACCCTTGCATACAAGCAATGGGTCTGTAGCTCAGGTGGTTAGAGCGCACCCCTGATAAGGGTGAGGTCGGAAGTTCAAGTCTTCCCAGACCCACCATTGCTTATCCTGATTGTGGTTCAAATGATTTTCGGTAGTGATATCGACTAAGGGGCCGTAGCTCAGTTGGGAGAGCGGTAGCTTTGCAAGCTTCAGGTCGTCGGTTCGATCCCGTCCGGCTCCACCATTACCTATCAAATCAGGTTCGCTGTGTAACAAGTTTCGTCTATATCTTTTGGATATAGATGGATTGACATTGTAAGGAGGTTGTTCATCCGCGCCATTACACCGGCGTTTTCCTCGAGGATGAACACGTAAAACTAAGTATCGTCTGACAACGTCCATGATAGTAGTTAAGAACGCCGACATGTTCTTCTCTGCGCATGGGTATTGTTGAGTGATCAAGCGTCAAAAGGGCATTCCGGGAATGCCTTGGCAATATGAGGCGATGAAAGACGTGGCACGCTGCGATAAGCTGTGGGGAGGTGCGAGCAACCTTTGATCCATAGATTTCTGAATGGGGAAACCCATCTCAGATTTAGTGGTTTTAAGCATGACCTTAGGGTGGTGTTTGGATCTACTAATTCATAAACGAGATACTTTAACCTGAATACATAGGGTTAAAGAGCAAACGCGGGGAACTGAAACATCTCAGTACCCGTAGGAAAGGACATCAACCGAGACTCCGTTAGTAGTGGCGAGCGAACGCGGACCAGGCCGAACTTTGAAATAAACTGAATTGGATGGAAAGCCAAACCATAGTGGGTGATAGTCCCGTAAGTGTAAAATGATAAGTCGTTAGAGTAGGGCGGAACACGTGAAATTCTGTCTGAACATGGGGGGACCACCCTCCAAGCCTAAGTACTCCATATTGACCGATAGTGAACAAGTACCGTGAGGGAAAGGTGAAAAGCACCCCGACGAGGGGAGTGAAACAGATCCTGAAACGGAATGCCTACAAGCAGTGGGAGCTCTTCGGAGTGACCACGTACCTTTTGTATAATGGGTCAGCGACTTAGTCTCACAAGCAAGCTTAAACCGTTAGGTGTAGGCACAGAGAAATCGAGTCTGAATAGGGCGTCGAGTTTGTGGGATTAGACCCGAAGCCAGGTGATCTAGTCATGTGCAGGTTGAAGGTGCAGTAACATGCACTGGAGGACCGAACCCTTGAATGTTGAAAAATTCTGGGATGACGTGTGACTAGGGGTGAAAGGCCAATCAAACCTGGTGATAGCTGGTTCTCCGCGAAATCTATTTAGGTAGAGCGTCGTACGAATACCATAGGGGGTAGAGCACTGGATGGGCTATGGGGACTCACCGTCTTACTGATCCTAACCAAACTCCGAATACCTATGAGTAATATACGGCAGACACACTGCGGGTGCTAACGTCCGTAGTGAAGAGGGAAACAACCCTGACCACCAATTAAGGCCCCCAAGTAATGGCTAAGTGGAAAAGCATGTGGAAATGCTGAAACAACCAGGAGGTTGGCTTAGAAGCAGCCATCCTTTAAAGAAAGCGTAACAGCTCACTGGTCAAGCGTTTCTGCGGCGAAAATGTAACGGGGCTAAAGCCATTCGCCGAAATTGTGGACACGTAAGTGTGGTAGCGGAGCGTTCTGTAAGTCTGTGAAGGTCAACTGTGAGGTTGGCTGGAGATATCAGAAGTGAGAATGCTGACATGAGTAGCGACAAAGCGGGTGAGAGACCCGCTCGCCGAAAGTCTAAGGTTTCCTGCGCAATGTTAATCAGCGCAGGGTTAGTCGGCCCCTAAGTCGAGGCAGAAATGCGTAGACGATGGGAATCAGGTTAATATTCCTGAACCAGGTGGTAGTGACGGATTGTGGAAGTTGTGTGTCCTTATTGGATTGGGCATGCCGCCAAGCAGTTCCAGGAAATAGCTCCACCATTAGACCGTACCCTAAACCGACACAGGTAGACAGGCAGAGTATGCCAAGGCGCTTGAGAGAACGATGTTGAAGGAACTCGGCAAATTACACGCGTAACTTCGGGATAAGCGTGCCTCACGGAGTAACTTCTGTGAGGGGCACAAACTAGGGGGTGGCGACTGTTTATCAAAAACACAGGGCTCTGCGAAGTCGCAAGACGACGTATAGGGTCTGACTCCTGCCCGGTGCCTGAAGGTTAAAAGGAGGGGTGCAAGCCTCGAATTGAAGCCCAGGTGAACGGCGGCCGTAACTATAACGGTCCTAAGGTAGCGAAATTCCTTGTCGGGTAAGTTCCGACCTGCACGAATGGAGTAACGACTTCCCCACTGTCTCCAACATCGACTCAGCGAAATTGAATTCCCCGTGAAGATGCGGGGTACCCGCGGTCAGACGGAAAGACCCCGTGAACCTTTACTCTAGCTTTGCAATGGCATTATCGATGGCATGTGTAGGATAGGTGGGAGGCTTTGAAACCATAGCGCCAGTTATGGTGGAGCCATCCTTGAAATACCACCCTTGTCCTCGATGATGTCTAACCGCGGTCCCTTATCGGGATCCGGGACCTTGCATGGTGGGGAGTTTGACTGGGGCGGTCGCCTCCTAAATCGTAACGGAGGCGCGCGATGGTAGGCTCAGAACGGTCGGAAATCGTTCGACGAGTGCAATGGCATAAGCCTGCCTGACTGCGAGACTGACAAGTCGAGCAGAGACGAAAGTCGGTCATAGTGATCCGGTGGTCCTGTGTGGAAGGGCCATCGCTCAACGGATAAAAGGTACTCCGGGGATAACAGGCTGATGATGCCCAAGAGTCCATATCGACGGCATCGTTTGGCACCTCGATGTCGGCTCATCACATCCTGGGGCTGGAGCAGGTCCCAAGGGTTCGGCTGTTCGCCGATTAAAGTGGTACGTGAGCTGGGTTCAGAACGTCGTGAGACAGTTTGGTCCCTATCTGCCGTGGGTGTAGGAAGTTTGAGAGGATCTGTCCCTAGTACGAGAGGACCGGGATGGACACACCTCTGGTGGACCTATTGTGGCGCCAGCCGCAGTGTAGGGTAGCTATGTGTGGACGGGATAACCGCTGAAAGCATCTAAGCGGGAAACCTCCCTCGAAACTAGACTTCCCTTAGAGCCGTTCTAGACTAGGACGTCGATAGGCTAGGTGTGGAAGCGTGGCGACACGTGAAGCTAACTAGTACTAATTGCTCGATCGGCTTGATCCGATACATACCCATGCGTGGCGACGAATATGTTGCTAAATGCTGACTAACCATCAGCGCTCGGAGACTAACGCACTCCGCAAAACAATTCCGGTGTCTAATCAACACCAATCATCAAAAACATTACATGTGATAATGGTCTGATACTTAGTTTTGCTCCTTCTGATAACAATCAGATTGAGCTTTCATTGTTCGATTTTATTGAACTGGTGATTATTGCGAGGATTCCCCACCCGATCCCATCTCGAACTCGGTCGTTAAGGTCCTCTGCGCCGATGGTACTGCATCTCAAGGTGTGGGAGAGTAGGTCATTGCCAGTTCTATAAAGTCGAACAATGCATATTACGTTCGAAAGAAACCTCCTTCATCGTCCTGAAAATATCAGGGCAAACGGCTTTGTCCTTACTAGCCTTAATGCTAGATAGGTGAAGCCGTTTTTTAATGTCTAAATGTCAGATTCTACATTCTGACGAATTTGTAGCGGCGAGGCGCTATGAATTAAAATATTGATGCGGGGTGGAGCAGCCCGTCGGATCTATAAAACGTCTCCCAGATGTTTTAATCAACGATCCAACCTCGTCAGGCTCATAACCTGACACGCTACTGCGACGAAATTTATTGCGGGGTGGAGCAGCCCGGTAGCTCGTCAGGCTCATAACCTGAAGGTCGTTGGTTCAAATCCAACCCCCGCACCCAATCTTTCTTAACAATATCAAAAATGTACACCAAACCGTCCGTAAGGGCGGTTTTTGTGTTTATGGCTC
>NZ_KB899548.1 GCF_000378345.1 Hirschia maritima DSM 19733
GGGTGGGTTTATAGCCATGCAAAAAAATGCGGAGAATACAAAATGAAAAACCTATTGAACAAATTCTTTAAAGACGAGTCTGGTGCAACAGCTATTGAGTACGGTCTAATTGCTGCTCTAGTATCTGTAGCAATCATCGGTGGTGTAACAACAATCGGTAGTGAATCAGCAGAATCATTCACTACAGTTGGTACAGCTATCACTGCTGCAAACGACGCTTAATAGTCAGACTGTTAAGATTAAAGAAGAAGCCGTCAGAGTTATCTCTGGCGGCTTTTTTTTGTGTAAATCCAGAAGTAACCACAAATTTACGATCGCACATTAACAATCTGCTTACACATGAAACGGGGCAGTGAGAATTATTTATTATGGTGGTCTTAGGTTTATCGGCAGTATGTGCCGTATTGTTAGTTTTCGCTGCTTTTCATGATGTGTTTGATCGAACAATTCCCAATTGGGTTTCTATAGCAATCGCTGTATTGTTTCTTCCCGCCGCTTATTTTGCAAATTTAACGCTTGAAAATTTTGGTTGGCATTTGTTGGTTGGCTTTGCCGCCTTGGCGGTAGGTGTGGGGTTGTTTTACCTGAGAGTGTGGGGCGGGGGAGATGCAAAGCTTGTAGCTGCGGCATCATTGTGGATGGGTGTTCCCGCTGAAATGGCTTTCTTAGCTGCCTTTGCGATAGCTGGTGGTCTCGTCGCATTGCCTCTTATAGTTGTTCGACGATTAGATCTTAAATTTTCAAACCCGAGAATGGCTAAGGTATTTGATACAAAAAAAGTACCTTACGGCGTAGCCATTACTGCCGGAGCTTTCTGGGCTGCAACTCAATCCCCAATTTTTACAATTGCGCTAAATGCAATTTCTACATCCCAATCGTAATAGGAATTAACGATACGTTTAGGACATGTGTGGAATTGTGTCGAAATAAATTGAAGTCCTTCGGGCTTTAGGAGAATCAAATGCCAGTAATGCGTCTTGTTATTTTGTTGATCGCTGCAGCAGCAGCTGTGGGGGCTGCGCTGTTGGTGAATGGCATGCAAGGTTCATCTACACCTGCGGTTTTACCAATTCAGACATCTTCACTTGTTGCCGCCAAAGAAGTTGAAGAGGTGCCAACGTTAAAGGTTTTGGTTGCGACTAGCGACCTTAAAGTTGGACAGTTTGTTCAAGAAGGACAATTGAGTTGGCAAGATTGGCCAGAAGAGGCAAATACCACTTCTTTTCTTATAGAAGAAGTAAACCCCGATGCGATTGAGGGAATGCTTGGAGCTGTAGTTCGAGTAAACATGATGGCAGGGGAGCCATTAACAGCAGCGAAAATTGTGCATCCTGGAGAAGCAGGATTTATGTCGGCAGTTTTAACACCAGGAATGCGTGCAGTCGGCGTGGAAATCACTGCTGAAACCGCAGCTGGTGGTTTTATATTTCCAAACGATCACGTGGATGTGTTGCTAACTTTTGAAGTTGAAGTTGATGGGCCGAACGGGCGTCAGGAAGAAACAGCAATCGACACAATTTTGAATAATGTTCGCGTGTTGGCGATTGATGGATATTACAAACCAGTTGAAAGCGAAGCCGGCGAGGCTGTTGTGGGTAACAGAGCGACTCTAGAGCTAAGTCGACAAGACGCAATGGTATTGATGGCTGCGCAAGAACGCGGCGAAATCAGTTTAGTATTAAGATCTGTAACGGAGTTAGCCGGCACATCAGGGGCAACTGCTAGCGGGTTGGCTTTAGCCTCTCGTCGCGGTGGTGGGTCTGACGGCGTGAGAGTGTTTCAACGCGGTGTCAGAACAGCTCTGATGAGTGCGCCTCCCGGGGTTGTTCAGCCGAATCAGACTTTTGAACCAAGTGAGATGGGGGCGAATGGACCGGAAGGTCCTCGCTAATAGGCTTTGAGAGTGTCAGTAATGATAAAGAAAATACTATTTTCAGCGTGTGTAGCTGCCCTTGCATTGGGTAGCGAAAACGCATTTGCAGAGCCGTTAGCAGGTGGTCAGCAACAAGAAACCATCAGTGTAAAAGTTTCTGAGCCAGGGCAGAGCGCGACATCAAGAACGTTAAATATAGCTCAAAACAAAACTGCAATTCTCGAATTTGAAGAAGATGTAGATGATATTCTGGTGGCAAATCCAGAAATTGCCGATGTTTTAGCGCGTTCTAAGCGTCGAATTGCGGTTCTTGCTAAAGGTAAGGGTGAAAGCAGCATTATTTTCACCAATGCCCAAGGAAAAGAAATTCTGGCGCTGGATGTTGTCGTTGCCGGCCAAGGGGTGACTGAGCTTCAAGAGCTAATCAATCAATATGTACCACGTGCAGCCATAAAGGCTGAGTTTGTAAATGGTGCAATTGTTTTAGCAGGTAAAGCGCCGAGTTTGTCAGATGCTGATATGGCAATTCAGTTGGCACAACAATTTGTGGTCAATGATAGTCCAGTCATCAATATGGTTTCCATCGAAGGAAAAGACCAAGTTCTATTGAAGGTACGTATCGTTGAAATGCAACGTACAGTCATTAAGCAATTGGGTGTGAATGTGTCGGGTTCTATGAATGTTGGTGAAATGGCCAATCGAACCTTGCAGACTGCAATCGATCCGGTAACAGGCCTTGTCGCGCTTGGTGCGAATGGAGACCCTCTGCAAATCTTTGCTCCTGATGCGCCTTGGGATCAATCTGTTTCATTTGGAACTTCCAACTCCCTCGGCATCTCGGGTGAATCATTAGGTGGCTTACGTTTAGCGCCTTCATACAATAATTTCGTGGGTGACAAACTTCAAAGCTCAGCCGGTCTTTCAGTGGATATGCTGGAACGCATCGGTCTAGTACGCACATTGGCGGAACCAAATCTCACAGCACTATCTGGAGAAAGTGCCAAATTCCTTGCAGGTGGTGAATTCCCTGTTCCAGCGGAAGTTGATGATGATGGTGATGTAGTTCTTGAATTTAAACCATTCGGGGTCGGGCTTGGATTTACGCCTGTTGTCCTGTCGGAAAGCCGTATTTCCATGCGGATTTCTACTGAGGTTTCTGAACTTACAAACCAAGGTGGTTATCAAGTTGGTGGAGGGGTTGCCGTCAATGCAGATGGTTCTACTTCGACAATTCCAGCAACCGTTATTCCGGCACTAAAAGTTCGCCGAGCTGACACCACTGTTGAAATGCCTTCTGGTGGGTCGCTGGTCATCGCTGGATTGATTCAGGAGCAGACTCAGCAGGCAATGGACAAAGTTCCGGGCGTAGGAAATTTACCTGTTCTAGGATCGCTCTTCCGTTCACGCGAATTTCAAAACGATGAAACAGAGTTGGTTGTGATTGTGACACCATACTTGGTAGATCCAACGGATCCAAAAAAGTTGAGATCACCTGATGATGGTTATGTTTCGGCCAAGGATTCCAAAGCGATTTTCTTTGGAAAAATGAACAAGGTCTACGCTGTTGAAGGTGCGGATGTTGAAGAGAATGCTGGTGTGCAAGGCGCTGGCTTCATTTTGGATTGATGTAAGGAGCGAATATGAGCAACTTTAAAGCACTCGCGCTTCTTGGCGCTTCACTAGTCGCAGTGTCTGCTTGTGGCCATTCACCAGAGTCGATCGCAGTTGCTAATGGTGATCACCGAGAAATTCAGGTGAAAGAACAAACTCACTATCTGGAACTCACAAATGTTGAAGTTGGACATCTAACGACAGCGGATAGAGCGCGAGTTGCTGAATTTGCGTCTATCTTTGCAAATGATGGTTACGGCCCAATCACCGTAAGCGCACCGGAAGGGTCTCGCGCCGCATTTGGTGTCGTGACTTCAATTCGATCTATACTGTCTCAAGCTGGTGTGTTGCCTGCAAATATTGCTGTTGGAGATTATGTCCCCAATGCAAATGATGAAGCACCATTAATCATGGCGTTTAAAACATACGAAGCCCATGTGCCTGGGTGTTCCAAAGTAAATGAACATGACTGGACTAAGCTCAGTAGCAATTCATCTTTGCCCAGCTTTGGGTGCGCTGTGAATGAAAACATAGCGATGATGATTGCTAAACCAGGCGACCTTCTCGGTGAAAGAGAATTGGGACCTGGGGACTCTTCAAGACAGCTAACAGTATACGAAAAATATCGTCTGGGTGAGAACACCGCATCTTCGAGAGAAGCTGACGGTGGCAGTACGCAGAACTAGACCAATAAAGATTTTAGGAGGGCTCATATGACTGGTCCCAACGACACGCTTGATGATGAAACATATGAATCCCTAATTGAAGAGTTAGGGCTTGATTTGGACATTGATGAGCCGATTGGAGAGCATGATGATGAGCAGGAGCAATCCTCTTCAACAGCGCCTTTCGAAACTGCAGACACTGCGTTGACAGATGTAGACCACTCTGAACAAAGTGATAGCGGCGTGGAGATTCCGGCTGAACTACTAGCGGAGCTTCAAAGTGTTATTGAGGGTGGTGACCCTGAATTCAATGAAGATGCAACTTTTGTTGAAGATCCATTACAGGCTTCTGGTCCTGAAGGTAAAGATATTGATCTCGCATCCGCGCTGATGTCGGACGCCGCTGAAGAAGTCGAAGCTATTGTGCCAGTTGAGAGTGAAACTGAAGCACTATTAGAAGAACTTAAGGGCGAGACCGCAGCAGACGCTACAGAAACAGACAGTGTTACTGGACAAATTGATGGTGAAGAAGTTTCTGTTTTTGATGGACTGGATTTATCTGAAGAAGCATTGTCTTCTGAATTTTCTGAAGATGAAAACAGTTTTGATTCTACGTCTTTAGAAGAAACGGAAGATGCTTATCCTGAAGTTGCGGTTGAATCGGTCAATGAAACTCAAGATATAGAAACATCAACAGATGATGACTGGGTATCAAGTGAGCCTTCAAATGTTGATAATCCTAAGTTTGAAGACCTAGACAGTATTCTGGAAAATGCTCTTTCTAAAGATTTTGAACCACCGATCGACGATGGACAATTTTCTGATCGACTTTCTCAAATTGATGAACTTGATGAAGAAGTCGAATTGGAAGCAAATAATGATGTGCCATTTGAAGCGTTTGAAGAGCCAGAAGTTAGCCCTTCTTCGAGAACGAGTACGCAGCGTTTGCCATCGGAATTACCATCGTTTGATGAGGATTTAAACGCGCCAGACGGTGGGTTTAGTCTGAATGACTTTGCTGATGACACTTCCAATGAAGTTATGAGATTGGCTGAAGCTCCAGAGCAAACCGAAGCTTATGTTCCGCAAACTTCCGCACTGGAATCTTCGTATGAAGATGAAGCTGATTTAGGGTTTGAAATGTCGCAATCAGTTGGCGGCGATAGAATAATTCCTAGAATAACTATTCACGCTTTTTCACAAACTCAATTGTGCAATCAGATGCTTAAAAAATCCATGCAGGATAGACGCATGGTAAATGTATCGGCTGAAATTGTTGAGGGTGGTGTTGAGGCTGCTATCAACTATTATCAGCAGCATGATTTACCTCATATGATTGTTGTTGAGTCTATTGCAAAATCGGCTCGTTTGTTAGCTGAGTTAGATGAACTTGCTCAATTGTGTGACGAGAATGTCAAAGTGGTCGTCATCGGCGCGGCAAATGATATTCGGTTGTACAGAGAGTTAATGGCGCGTGGTGTATCAGAATACATTGTGCCTCCTCTTGAAACAGTACAATTGATCCGCGCAATTTCGGGACAATTTGCAGACCCAGATCAGCCTTTTGTAGGTAAAACTTTAGCGGTGACAGGGGTAAAAGGCGGCGTTGGGTCTTCTACGATTGCTCACAATTTGGCTTGGTCTTTGTCTGAGAGATTGGATCAAGGCACAACATTGGTTGACCTTGATTTGAATTTTGGAACAACAGGTCTGGATTTCAACAGCGAAAACAATCAAACAATCGCTGATGCGCTTTTGGCACCAGAGCGTTTTGATGAAGCGGTGATGAGCCGCCTGATCACACCGGCGACTGACAACCTGTCTTTGTTCACTGCACCAGCTAGTTTGGATCGAACCTATGACGTCGATGGGGATACTTATAATCTGGTTCTGAACAAGGTGCGTGAAACTGTTCCGTTCGTTGTGTTGGATCTTCCTCACATTTGGACAGATTGGTTTAAAGACACTGTGATATCTGCAGATGAGATCGTTGTTGTGGCGCAACCTGATCTTGCTTCTCTGCGCAACGGAAAAAACCTTATTGATTTCTTGAAAGCCGCGCGTCCAAACGATTCAACACCTAGATTGGTGGTCAATCAGGTTGGTGTACCAAAACGTCCAGAAATTCCAGTGAAGGACTTTGCGCAAGCAATGGATTTAGAGCCTGATCTAGTGCTGCCTTTTGATCCGCAATTATTTGGAACGGCAGCAAACAACGGACAGATGATTGCTGATGTTGCTGAAGATTCAAAATGTGCTCAAGGAATTGATTATCTTGCCTCTTTGGTTTCAGGCAAGGAAGTAAAAGTTGAACGTAGTTCTTTGTTGAACAAATTGTTCAAACGCTAGGGGTAGGCAATGTTTGGGAAGAAGACAGGATCATTCGGTACAGGGGATGGAGGTGGCCAACCTCGTCGACCGAGTGCGCCACAAGCAGGAGAAGAGAGTGTTGCTGTAGCACCTCCGCCATCCGCAGAAAAACAAGCTGCACCGGAAAGGTCTGCTCCCAAGCCGCAAGCGTCCGCACCAAAACAGGCGAAGCCTAAATCGCCTGCTCCTGTAGCCAAAAAAGAGAAGCCCGTTGTTGCCAGTGTGGATGAACGCTCGGAAGAATACTATCTAGTAAAAACTGAGATATTTAATGCCTTAATCGATACAATTGATCTCTCTCAACTTGCGCAATTAGATCAAGAAAGTGCACGTGAAGAGATCCGTGACATTGTGATTGAGATTATTGCGATCAAGAATGTTGTTATGTCATTGGCGGAGCAAGAAACGCTTCTGGAAGACATATGTAACGATGTATTGGGGTATGGGCCTCTTGAGCCATTGCTCGCTCGTGATGATATCGCGGATATCATGGTGAATGGAGCCAACACCACATATATTGAGGTGAATGGTAAGATTGAGCGGACCAACATTCGCTTCCGAGATAATGGTCAGTTGATGAACATCTGTCAGCGTATCGTGTCTCAAGTTGGTCGTCGTGTTGATGAATCTAGTCCGATATGTGATGCGCGTCTTGCTGATGGCTCGCGTGTAAACGTAATCGCACCACCTCTGGCTATTGATGGTCCAACACTGACAATCCGTAAGTTTAAGAAAGATAAGCTTACTATTCAAAACCTTGTGGAGTTTGGGGCAATATCACCAGCAGGTGCTGAACTTCTCCGTATAATCGGGACTGCACGTTGTAATGTGCTGATATCAGGCGGTACTGGATCGGGTAAAACAACACTATTGAACTGTTTGACTGCATTCATCGAGCCGGGCGAACGTGTAATTACTTGTGAAGATGCTGCGGAACTTCAACTGCAACAGCCTCACGTTGTTCGTCTTGAGACCCGTCCTCCGAATCTGGAAGGGCAGGGTAAGATCACCATGACTGATTTGGTGAAGAACTGTCTACGTATGCGTCCTGACAGAATTATCGTGGGTGAGGTGCGTGGTGCCGAAGCATTCGACTTACTTCAAGCGATGAATACTGGTCACGATGGATCAATGGGAACGCTTCACGCAAATACGCCTCGTGAAGGGCTTTCTCGTGTTGAGTCCATGATCACCATGGGTGGTTTTTCTCTTCCACAACGTACGATTAGAGAGATGATTGTTGGGTCTATCGATGTGGTGATCCAAGCAACTCGCTTGCGCGATGGGTCAAGAAAAATCGTATCTATTTCAGAAGTCATGGGCCTTGAGGGTGATGTGATCGTGACACAAGATGTGTTGCGATATGAAATCGATGGTGAAGATAAAAACGGAAAAATTGTTGGTCGTCACCGTGGAACAGGTGTTGGACGACCTCGTTTTTGGGAGCGTGCTAAATACTACAATCTTGAGGGCGCTTTGGGACAGGCACTTGATGAGTTGGAGACTGCCTAATGGATCAGTCAATGACAGTCTACCTCATCGCTGGATTGGCTTTCATCAGTGTGGTGGGAGTTGGTTTTGCATTTACGACTGGTGGTTCAACTCAAACGCAACAAAAACGATTTAAGCAAGTTGCTTTAGGTGAGGTTGCCGCTGGATCAAAAAATCAAACAAATGATGCGGCGGCGATACGGCGAAAACAAATGCAGGATTCCATGAAAGTCCTGCGCGACAAAGAAAATAAACGCCGCCGGGATGTCGGTGGGAACTCAATCAAGGATAAACTGGCGCAAGCTGGATGGACAATAGAACCGGCGGTGTTTTGGATGTTGTCAGCTGTGTTGGGAGTGGTTGTGGCTGCTGCTGCTTTTGTCATGGGACAAACTTATCCAATTGTTGCTGCGGCAGGATTTGTCGGAGCTTTCGGTCTCCCTCGATGGATTGTTGGAATGGGGATTGGTGCTCGTCAAAAGAAATTCACTCAGCAGTTTTCCGATGGTATTGATGTGATTGTTCGGGGTGTAAAATCTGGGCTTCCATTAATTGAATGTTTGAGAATTATTGCAGATGAATCTCCCGCTCCACTTGGGAGCGAGTTCTCTCGAGTGATTGATTCCATTCAAATGGGCGCAACTGTCGATAAAGCACTAATGAATATGTATCGTAGAATGCCACTGCCAGAAGTGAATTTCTTTGCAATTGTGATCGGTATTCAGCAACAATCTGGTGGTAACCTTTCAGAGGCATTGGGAAACCTTTCAGACGTTCTTCGTTCAAGAAAAATGTTGGCTGAAAAAGTGAAGGCTTTGTCTTCTGAGGCCAAAGCATCTGCAATGATTATCGGGGCATTACCTATAGCTGTTATGATATTGGTTTATCTATCTTCACCTAGCTATATGTCGATATTGTTTACTCACCCAACCGGACATTTCATGCTTGGAGTGGGGGCATGTATGATGGGAGTTGGTATCTTCGTTATGAAGCAAATGATGAAACTGGATGTTTAGGAGCGCATTATGATGGAAGCACTTCAAGATCCAGGGTTTCTAGCAGCATTGTTGGCTGGATTGGCTGCGTTTGCTACCATCCTGACGATTGCAGCCCCAGCTCTCAAGGGTAATAAATTAGAAACTCGCTTAAAATCGGTATCTAATAGACGTGAAGAGCTGCGTCGAAAAAGCCGAGAGCAGCTACAGGAAAAAAGTCTTCGTCGCAAAGATGAAGGTATGATGCGCAATGTTGTGGATAAATTGGATCTGCAATCTGCGCTAAAAGATGACAACCTCGAAAAAGCACTTGTGCAGGCAGGGCTTCGTGGTCCTAGGCCCGTATCGGCATTCTATTTTGCTAGGTTTGCTCTTCCTTTCGCTCTTGGTCTTGCTTCTTTTCTGTATCTCAAGTTCGTAAATGATTTTGATTTGAATTTTCAGCTACAAATGTGTGTGGTTATGTTTGGAGCGGCTGCAGGATTTTATGCGCCAAACATGTATTTGACGAATAGGGCGGATAAACGAAAAGCTTCTATTATGAAGGCCTTTCCCGACAGTTTGGATATGATGCTTATTTGTGTTGAATCTGGGATGTCAATTGAAGCGGCATTTGCACGTGTGGGTGAAGAAGTTGGTACAGCGTCGGTGGAGTTAGCCGAAGAATTAGGACTTACCACAGCTGAACTATCTTACCTTCAAGAGCGACGCCAAGCCTATATTAATCTTGCAGAACGCACGAACCATCCTGGGATAAAGTCTGTTGCAACAGCACTTGTTCAGGCCGAAAAATACGGTACGCCTATGGGAGTAGCGTTAAGAACGATGGCGAAAGAAAACCGGGAACTTCGAGAGCTTGAAGCAGAGAAAAAAGCAGCAGCGCTTCCCGCCAAGCTGACCGTCCCTATGATTGTATTCTTCTTGCCTGTTTTGTTCATAGTGATCGGTACTCCTGCCTACATCCAGATCAAAGAAAACGACGATGCAGAGCAAAATCCAGTGGCAAGAGCAACTGAATAAAAAAACAGTTTGCATAATAAATAAAAAACGCTCCCGAGACATACCGTCTGGGAGCGTTTTTTTATTTTTCAATTGTATTTTCTCTCGATATGCAGAGGAGTTTATTCAGATTGAGTTCTGCGAAGCGCATTCCAACTTCTTGAAGGTGGGGTTAATAGCTTTTTATAGTATTCTGCATTTGCCTGAACCATGCTTGGAGGAAGATCAATTGCAGATAATTCAGCAGCTTCGTCGAACTTTCCCTGAATACCTAGAATAAGGGCTAGGTTTTGGCGGACGCGTGGATCAACAAATTGGTTCTGCTCTACAGCGTATCGTAGTTTTTCTTCAGCGTCTTCTGGTTTGCCTTGTAGTGCCAAGGATAGTGCATAGTTTGCTAAAACGACTTGATTATCAGGAGAAATATCTAAAGCTTTGACATAGCGTAATTGAGCTTTCTCATGATCACCTAACTGATCAAGTGCCACACCATATAAAGAGTAGAGTGCCCAGTCGTCACCTTCTGGAGTGGCATTGTAGAGGGCAGTTGTTGCACGGTCTGGGCGACCAGCATCCATGTGGGCTTTTGCGAGTGTTTTGGATAGTTCAACATCTCCTGGATGAAGAGCCAATGCTTGTGTTGCGACGTCGACGGCACGCTCGGCGCTACCGATTGTTCTTAGTACGCTTGCAAATTCAGTAGCGGCTTCATAATCGCTGGGATTTAGATCGAATTGATCTCCCCAGAATTTTGCCTGTGTAAAAGCGTCATGGTGTTTGATTTGTTGACGTTCTTGAGCTGACGCCGCGAGGATTTGTTTCTCATTTGCGACAGCTTCCATCATTTCTTCTTCTTTAGATGTTGGCGGCTTTGTACAAGCAGACACCAAAAGAAGGGCACTAGTAGACAGCAAAATGAGTCGGGATAAAGAATTGGTCGCCATGAAATGACCCCCAGAAGTTTTCAAAAAGAACGTTGATATAGTTTCAGGGCCTAACTATCCTATTTTCAGGTCAATGATTAGTTAACGCTTTCCTACACGCAGCGTTTGAATTTGGATGATTTTATGAATTCTGTTTTTACTGCTTCTGCAAAAGAAGTTGTGCACCTTCACATTGTTTCTTCTGATGAGTTTGAAAATTGGAATAAGACGCAAGATGATCGCGTCAAAAATTTCATTGAAGGAATGGGTTTTTCCGGACAGGTGGGTAAACTTGTATTGATACCAAATACAGATGGTAAAATTGAAAATGTTGCTTTTGGTATTGGCGAAGCAGAAGATGCACTGGTGTTGGCGAATGCTTCATCTAGCTTGCCAGAAGGTAGCTATGAAATAGCAACACAATCGGAGAAACTGAGTTTAGAGCAAGTATATGCAGGTTGGGCTGATGGTGCCTATCGATTTACGCGCTACAAAAAAGATTCTTCGACACCACCTATGCTTGTTGTAAATGACAAAGTGGCCCGTGAGGCAGCACAGATCGAAGAGGCTTCAATCAAGCTCGTTCGTGATCTGATCAACACGCCCGCAGAAGACATGGGGCCAACTCAAATCGCTCAAACTATTGTGGAGCTAGGAGAAGAGTTCGGCGCAGATACTTCTCAAATAATTGGCGATGATTTGCTCGCCGAAAATTATCCTATGGTTCATGCTGTGGGGCGCGCTGCAGCAGATGCGCCGCGTTACATCGAGCTAAGCTGGGGTAATAAAAAATCACCCCACATTGCCTTGGTAGGAAAAGGTGTAGCGTTCGATACAGGTGGTCTCAACATAAAAACGGGCAATTACATGCGCATCATGAAGAAAGACATGGGCGGTGCGGCTCATGCTATCGGACTGGCTCGTATGATTATGGCTTCCAAACTGGACGTGTATCTAACACTGCATATTCCAACGGTAGAGAACGCAGTTGGAGCAGGTGCGTTTCGTCCCGGTGATGTATTGGATAGCCGAAAAGGTATCACGGTTGAAATTGACAATACGGATGCAGAAGGCCGTTTAATCTTGGCTGATGCGCTTACGCGAGCCAGCGAATTGAAACCTGATTTGTTGCTTGATTTTGCCACTTTGACGGGAGCCGCACGTGTTGCATTGGGAACAGAAGTGGCTCCGTTTTTTGCAACAGATGATGTGTTTTCAGGTGAGCTTTCGCAAAGTGCATGTGATGTTGGGGATCCAATATGGCGATTGCCGTTGTGGAAATCTTATTTGTCTATGATGAAGAGTTCTATAGCTGACATTGTAAATGGTGCGGCTTCACCGTTTGCTGGAACCATTACAGCTGCTTTGTTTTTGCAGAAGTTTGTCGACGTTAAATCGTGGGCACATTTTGATGTCTGGGGTTGGCGATTAGGAAAATATGGACGGCCAGAAGGTGGGGCAGCATTTGCCTTAAGAGCGGTCATGAACCACTTAAAACAAAAATATCAGAAATAATTCAACGCAAAGGCATTGATTCGCGAATCGAATTAGGTGATTCTACTGTGATATATTCGCGTCACGGGAGAAATATTTGTCATGGAATTGGATCGTACAGCAGCGCTACAGCTTTGGCGGGATGTATTAGCTAATTCCGTTCGTTCAGATGCGCCCGATCTATCGGCGCGCCAGATGGCAATTCTGATGGCTGTATATTTGACACCACCACCTCATACGGTTCGCGGTTTGGCGCTCAGTTTGGATCTTGGGAAACCAGCGGTTACGCGCGCACTAGATACTCTGTCTAATTTAAAGTTGTTGAAACGTAGAAAAGATCCTGATGATTTGCGCAATGTATTGGTGCAAAGAACGGTGGCTGGTTCTGTTTTCTTAACCGAGTTCGGTGATACAATCTGTGACGCTTCAAAAATTATTGAAGCAAAACTTCCAGAGACAGCGAAGAAAGTCGCCTGATTTATAGGTAGTCTTCGCTCACAGATAGGCGAAGCTAATGTCGCAAAAACCGCTAAACCCTCGTTTGAATCCATTTCGAGAAGATATCGCTGCTGCTCATCTGGAGGGGCAGGTCGAGGCTGCAAAGTTTGTCGAAGGTGTTGTTTATCAAGTGAATGCACCCGTTACTGGTGTGTTTCGCAATGCTGATGACTCTGCTTTGGATACACAGGCGCAAATGGGTGAAGTTTTTACTGTTTACGACGTGCAAGGTGAGTGGTCGTGGGGGCAACTCTCTAATGATAAATATGTTGGTTGGATAAAATCGGATCACCTTTCCGCGAAGCAGTTTGGTGCAACTCATAAAGTTGGTGTGCTTAGAACGATTGTGTTCTCGGAACCCAATCTCAAAACCACACCCAAATACATGGTTAGCTTGAATGCGCGTGTTGCAGTCATTGGACAGGATGGTGATTATTCGGAACTTGCGACAGGAGGGTGGGTGGTCACAGAGCATCTTTTCTCAATTGGGGAAGGTTATGATGATTTTGTATCCGTCGCTGAGATGTTTCAGGATGCACCCTATCTGTGGGGCGGCAAGGATAGTCTAGGGTTGGATTGTTCTGGGTTGGTGCAATCGTCGATGATGGCCGCTGGATTTAGTGTTCCTCGCGATGCGAGCATGCAGGAAGTTTCTGCAAATGTCGGTGAGACAATGGATCTCGAAACCGGTTTAAAATCCTTTCAGCGTGGGGATCTTATATTTTGGCCGGGACACGTGGGGATCATGCAAGATAACGAATTCATGCTGCATGCGAATGCGCATCACATGATGTGTGCGAGTGAACCTGTTGAAGAAGCAATTGAAAGAATAAGCAAAAAAGAAGCGGCCGTTCGATCAATCAAACGGCCGCCTCATTTAAATTCTTACTAGATGCAGTTATTGTTGAGCATCTTCGACGACTTCTTCAGCCGCATCGGTAACATCTTCTACCGCGTCAGAAACTGCTTCTTCCAAAGCATCTGTACTGACGCCTTCTGAAAATGCTGGCGCAGCCTCTTCGGTGATATCGCCAACTGCAGCTTCTACAGCATCTGTTGCTTCAGTTGTTACATCTTCTACAGCGTCTTCAACAATGCTTGCCGCATCTTCGCTAACTTCAGAAACAACTTCTTCCGCAGCAGCTTCAACTGTCTCTACAACGTCGTTTGTTTCAATTTCAGCTGCAACACTTTCAACGGCTTCAGTTGCTTCTTCAGCAACTTCAGTAACTGCGTGTGCTGCATCAGCTGCGTGTTCTTCTGCAGAATGCTCAGCATCTTCCGTAGGCTCGATGAATGCTTCTGCTGGAAGAGGAGCTGGTAGTGCAGCTGGAGAAGCTGACAATGTACGTAGGTAAGCGATAACATTCATGCGGTCTTTTTCTTTAGATAGACCAGCATAGTTCATAGCTGTACCAGATGCGTATTTCTTAGGGTTTTTCAGGAAGCCATCTAGAGCTTCATAATCCCATTGGCCGCCAAGGTCAGTTAGGGCTGATGAATAGCTAAATCCAGCGACTGATGCTTTGTTAGCCATAACTATATTATAAAGAGCTGGACCAGTGCCGTTTGCACCGCCTTGCTCAAACTTGTGACAGCTTATGCAAGCTGCTGTTTTCTTTTCACCCTTGGCGATGTCTGCTTCAGCAAGCAGAACACCATAATCAGTTGGTGGTATCCAAGCTGGTTTGTCGTCGCCGTGCCCAGCGTCCGCAGAAGCAACTTCAACCAGATATCCTGGCTGTTCTGGTTTTTCGTGCTTGAAAAAAGCATTACTTGCTTCGTTAACACCAAGGATCACAAGACCCGTGGAGAAGGCCGCAGCCATATATTTATTTAAGCCCAAGTCGCTCATGAAACGCCCTTGTCATAGATTCGTATTTTTTGGTTTGTGCGGGCCTTTTGCCACGCTATTGCCTGAACTGCAACATAGCGAGTCTTGCAGGAATTACGACCCGCTTTTACAAGCGACGAACCGTCGCACTCTGATTCAGCCAAATTTGAGTGAATGATGCATTTCTAAGACCCCACAGAAAGACGATTTAATGACCAAGAAAATTGCATATCAAGGTGAGCCGGGAGCTAATTCCCATATAGCGTGTTCGGAAGCACGACCAGATCTTGAGCCTATGCCATGCAGAACCTTTGAAGACGTCTTTAGCGCTGTAGAACAAGGGGATGCAGCTGAAGCTATGATCCCTGTTGAAAATTCTATCGCGGGCCGTGTGGCGGATATTCACCACCTTTTGCCGGATTCGGGATTGCATATTAATGCTGAGCATTTTCTACCAATTCGTTTTTTCATGATGGCAAATAGAGGTGTGAAACTTGATCAAATAAAACGCGCCAGATCCCATATTATGGGGCTTGGTCAGTGCAGAAATTTTTTGAGAAAACATGATATTGAAGCGGTTACATCTGCCGATACTGCTGGAGCAGCGCGTGAAGTTTCCGAATCAGATGATGGAAACTTAGCGGCAATCGCACCAGAATTGGCGGCGGAAGTTTATGGGCTAGATATCCTCGCATCCAATATTGAAGATCACACACATAACACGACTCGTTTTGTGATTATGGCGAAAGAACCAGCCGTATTGGAACGTACCAGCAAGACCGAAGAATTTGTGACTGCATTTGTTTTTAAAGTTCGTAATGTGCCCGCAGCGCTTTATAAAGTGATGGGCGGATTTGCGACGAACAATGTTAATATGACCAAGCTGGAAAGCTATCTAAGTGAAGGCTCATTCACAGCAACTTTGTTCTACGCGGAAGTGGAAGGGCATCCAGACGACCGCAATGTGCAACTTGCATTGGAGGAGATGAGTTTTTTCTCAACACGTTTGGATATTCTCGGTGTTTTCCTTGCTGATCAATACCGTAAAACGGGTGTGCATAAACAATAATTGCGCATCACGAAAAAGTGGTTTGATAGTGAACTGACAACACGGCACATTTAGGGTTAATTTAAATTAGCTTGGGAGCGTTTGTCGTGAAGCGATTGATTTCGTCTGTATTCCTATCGGCCACTGTTTTGTTAGTCACACCAGCTGCATATGCTGGGAAAGATCCAATTTACACAAAGTCGTTCAATAATAATGCGGCTGGCGGATATGATGTCGTGTCGTATTTTGATGGCGGTGAACCGGTAAAGGGAAACAAAGAGTTCAAGACTAGCCATCTTGGGGCAGACTTCCTTTTTGCCTCTCAGGAAAATCTCGACAAGTTTCTAGCTTCTCCTGATGCTTTTGTTCCTCAGTACGGCGGATATTGTGCATGGGCGATGGCTGATGGAAAATTCTTTAAAGGTGATCCCAAGCAGTGGACAGTTTTAGACGGCAAGCTCTACTTGAACTTCAGTGATAAAATTCAGGCTAAGTGGAAAGCAGATCCTCAAGGTTTTATTGAATCTGCTGATTCCAAATGGCCGGACATTCTCGATAGATAAACGATCTATTCCATTTCAACCCATGCTTTTAGAACATGGTAGGCAACGGCAATATCGGCGGGCGCGTCAACATCTGGGTGGTTCCCATCCAGAATTTGGCGCGCTTCGTCTTTTGAGAACCAACGTGCTGTTTCCAGTTCGTTTTCATCAATGGTCAGCTCTTCATTTTCTACTTCGACTATCATTCCAATCATTAAGGAAGACGGGAAGGGCCAAGGTTGGCAAAATAGATATTGAGCATTGTTTGTTGCCACGACTCCAGCTTCCTCAAATAGCTCCCGTGCTGCGGCCTGTTCCATTGTTTCGCCTGGTTCAACAAAGCCAGCGAGACAGGAATACATGCGCTCCCCCCATTGTGCGCCGCGACCCATTAGGCATTTGTCACCCTTTACAGCCAACATAATCGCAACTGGATCAACGCGTGGAAAGTGCTCAGTGCCACACGCAGGACATTCCCTTTTCCATCCTGCCTCTGATATCTGAGTTGCTTCACCACAATTTGCGCAAAAGCCATGTTTTCGATGCCAATTGAGAATTGCAGCGCTTGTCGATGCGAAATGAGCATCTTCAGCGCTAATCCCGCCTGATATTGCGCGCAAATCACCCTCAACCAAATCTGCCAGAAGGGAGGTTTCGAGGTTGATAGATGTCGGGATGGAAACAGCAAAGCGAGCCTTGCCTTTTTCTTCACCTAGGAAAATAAACTGGCAGTGGCTGAAATTCGGAATCTCATCATTGTAAAGCCAGGCAATTTTTCTTGGTGTTTTCGAAATTTTTATGCCTGGAATAATTGCATCTGCGGGCTCACCATTATTAATGCAAAGAATTTTTCCTGCATAGAATGGTAGGAATAATGTGTCGTCAGCTTTAATAGCTTTTTTCAACCATTCCTCATCCTTGCGAAGATGTGCGGCCCGATCAAAAGGGGCGTTGGCGAATTTAAGGGCGTCATTTTGCAGCATAAGGAGTGTTTTTCTTAGATTCTTTGTGATTAAAATCGAGCCTACTCTTGCTAAATGGGCCGAGCGTTGCGATATATCAACCCGAAGCTGGTGGCGGACGAGCCGCTCGCGAACTCGGTCAGGTCCGGAAGGAAGCAGCCGCAACGGGTTTCGTTCGGGTCGTCGCCAGTTTCACCTTTCCCTAAAAATTGATGAAACGAAGGATAAGTACTTAGTGACCCTAGGTTCGAAACTTTTGTTTATTATTGCCGATGGGAATGTTTGAGGGGGTAGAAAGAAATGGCTAAGAAAAATAAATCCAATTGGTTTTCAAATCCACTTCATTTTAGGGGAGATGAAACTCCGCAATTTGTTAAAGATTTTATGCGCGGTAAAAAGTATACAGATGAAATTAGACCCCCATCTCAAAAGTTATTGGAAGTTTTAGCTGAACGTGGGGAGGAATACATTCCTCCAAGAGAAGGTAGAACGCAAAGCTATACGCGTAAATTGCCCTATGAATTATATGATTGGGAAGCGAATGGTTTCGTTGGGCTGATAACATCTTCAATACCATCAGGTAATGTGGCGTGTTTTCGTTCTGTGAATGGTTATCCAGCGCCGTATGTTAGAAGTTTGAAAGGTGGATTTGAGCGAGATGAAAATGGCGATGTGATTTTAACAAAATGGAATTACACAGATGAGGGAGAGCCTCTTCCTGATGAGATCACTACATCGAATAAAGTAATACTTGAGCCGGTTTCAAATCCTTCAAAGAAATACTTTAAATTTGTTCCTGACGCGCCCATTCAGTTTCGCGTCAGTGGTTCGTTTTGTTGTTCGCAAAAAGTAAAAAATATTCTCGATGAATTTGCGGCTGGCGAAGTTGACTATGTTCCAGTTGAATTTGTTGAAAATGGAATTTCAGCGCCTGAAGAGAATTGGTATTATTTTTATCCAAAACGCCGACTGCTTTCCTTAGATCTAGAAAAAAGTGAATTCAATTGCTCGTATTCACCGGTAAACGAAGGGTATAGGATCGCCGCTGAAATGACATCGCGGCTTACATTTGAAGATAAAGTCCGGGATTTGAATTTTTTTGAGGACCCCATGTTGGGAAGTAGATTCGTGGTTTCAAAACAATTGTATCAACAATTGGTTGAAATTATTGGCAATGAAGTATGGTCGCTATTTAACGGCAAGTAGTATTCGTTTCTATATCTTATCCACATTGGCGTTGAAGTTGCGGATTGTGCGTTGGAAGTGCATTAGGCCGTAGAGGGCAAAAGCACCGATACCAAAACCTAGCCAAAGCAACCCAAAGCCTGCACAAACGCTTGCAACTTCGTCAAATTCGCCTTCAATTGTGGCATAGGTCAAACCTGCAGCCCACAGCAACGCATAAAGTGCTAGACTGGATTTTGCATAGGCTTTTGCCGCGTCTTTCAGGCGTAGATTGCGCATATAGTATCTAATTGGGAATAGAAGAGCACCAACACCAGCCAGCCCAATAGCGATAAATGCAACTAATTCTGTTAGCTCAGGTATGTCGGTGAGGTCGATATCATCAATATCCATGCCATTCGATTGCATTACAAAATATACAATCGGAGCCATTAAAATCACATCAATCCATTTAAATGGGAGGAAGTTTCGATATTGCGTTTTAACTTTCCCGCGTTTGGAGGATTTTTTTGCTGCAGTCTTTTTTGATTTACCTTTAGAGGCTTGTTTGGCTTCTTCTTTTGCCTTTTTCTCAGCAATTTTCAGAAGTGCTTCTTCACGCTTTAAAGCTTCACGGCGCGCTTCCAAATCATTTGGGTCGATATTTGTATATGAAGAGAGTGGAGGCGCAATCGTTTCTTGAGCAGGTGTTTCTGAAGAAACGAGGTTTGATTCCTGCGTCTGTTCAGCTTCAGGCTTTGTTCCTGCTAACCCACCGGGGCTGTCTTCCGCCAATAATGTTAGCCGGTCTGCTAGATCGTTGATCTTTTCTTGTGGGTTTGGAAAAATTTGGATCCAGTTTCGAGCCGCCAATTCATATAAAAAATGACCTTTGGGCTTGGTATCTTCAATCAAGACAGGGATGACGTCTTTGTCCAGATCATCAGCCAACGCCAATTCTTTTTTGAGTTGCTTTGATTCATTACATTCATTCGAAAACAGAATGACTAGCATGTCTGAAGCGATCAGGTTTTCAACGATAGCATCACGCCAATCAACGCCACCATCGATCTTTTGATCCCACCAGACACCGACGCCTCTGGCTTCAAGGGCTGCAACTAAATCTCGCGCCAATTCTTGATCTGCGCGCCGATAACTTAAGAAAATATCGTAGTCCACAGTTTTCGCCCTCGTAAAACTTGTCCTTTATTTATCTTAACACTTTCAGGCAGCAGGTGAAGTGTTTTCTGGCAAAATGGATTTTTGAAGAGGAAATCAACAATAAATGGTTGCAGCGAGCGGGGTGATGTGTTGACGCATCTAATAGACTAGGTGGTTCTAGCGGGACTGAGGAAAACAGCTTCAGAGCGAGGAGTTTGACATGTCATCTGATCACCATTTCACATCACGTTTGGCGGGTGCCGATGATATCCCGCAAATTGTTGAGCTTATGAGAGCTTCCATAGAAATCAATATGAAAGCTTTTCTCTCTGAGAAAGAGATAGAGGCGGCTAAAGAGAGTATGGGACTCGATCAGAGCCTCATTGAAGATCAAACATATTTCGTTATTGAAACCCTTCAAAATGGTCTGCCAGTCATGGTTGCATGCGGCGGTTGGGGCAAGCGTAAAACTCTATATGGCGGTGATCACACACAGGGCCGGGATGACAGTTTGGGTGATCCGACAAAGGATCCCGCCCGTATCCGCGCCATGTACACTCATCCACAATGGATCAGAAAAGGGTTGGGAACTATGTTGCTTGATTTGGGAGAAGGTGCGGCACGAAATGCTGGTTTTAAAACGATTGAACTCGGCTCTACCGTGCCGGGATTACCTCTCTATGAAACGCGCGGGTATAAAGCCTATTTCACAGAAGAAATTCCGGGCTCTAATGGAGAAATTAAGACTGTCATTCATATGCGCAAAGAGCTGTAAGTGAGTTGCGGGCGTGAATTTTAGGAAAGGCGCGTGGAATTTCGTCATTTGCCCTATATGCAAGTGCGTTCAGTAAGGTTAAGTTCCGCCAATGAACGACTCAAATGATATGCAAGATGAAGGTCCAGATCCAAACACGGCATCCATGTTTGGAGATGACAACCCCAATGCGGGGAGTGATGAAGCTTATCAGGTCTTAGCCCGAAAATATCGGCCAACCACTTTTGATGATATGGTTGGACAAGAAGCGATGGTGCGTACGCTGACCAATGCGTTTAAAACGGGACGTATTGCGCACGCATTCATGCTGACGGGGGTGCGTGGTGTCGGGAAGACGACAACAGCTAGATTGCTTGCTCGCGCGCTCAACTATGTGGGTAATGGAGAGGATGGGCCAAGTGTGAAGCTCAACCCGATGGGCACGCATTGTCAGGCGATTATGGAAAGCCGGCATCCTGATGTGCTGGAGTTAGATGCCGCATCTCGCACAGGTGTGGCAGACATGCGCGAGTTGTTGGATGGTGTACGGTATTCTCCGGTCAATGCTCGCTATAAAGTTTACATCATAGATGAGGTGCACATGCTCTCTACAGCAGCGTTTAATGCGTTGCTGAAGACATTGGAAGAGCCGCCTCCACATGTGAAATTCATTTTTGCAACAACTGAGATCCGCAAAGTCCCCGTGACGGTACTTTCGCGGTGTCAGCGTTTCAATCTTGCAAGGTTGACGACAGAAGCTCTTGCCGCCCACCTTAGCCGTATATGTGAAAAAGAGGGCGCGAAGGTATCCGAAGAAGGACTGGCATTAGTCGCGCGCGCCGCTGAAGGGTCTGCACGTGATGCGCTGTCGGTTCTTGATCAAGCTATAGTTCAGTCGACTGGCGAAGAAGTATCAGTTGAAGCAATTCGAGACATGCTCGGTTTGGCAGATCGAGCGCGCGTATTTAATCTTTTAGATGCAGCGACATCAGGCCAGCACAAAGCGGCCTTAGAAGAAACCACTTCACAATTGCAGGAGGGGGCTGAAGCCCAAGTCCTAATGAAGGACTTGCTCGATGCTATGGCTGAAATAGCGCGCGCTCAAGCAATGGGGGATGCCTATATTTTTGCTGGGCCGACCGAATGGACAGACCGCACTAAAAAGCTAGCTGCAAGCATGAGCAATGCTCAGTCAGCACGTTATTGGAAATTATTGCTTCAGGGGTTTGAAGATTGCGCACGCGCACCAGATCCAAATGTTGCTGCCGAAATGGCAGTATTGAGGTTAGCGGCTGCTGCGGCTCTTCCTTCACCAGAAGAAGCAGCGCGTATGTTCCAAGGTGGACCCACTGGCGGTCCAGCAGGCGGCGGTCCTAATGGCGGTGGATATGCTAACGGTGATCCAGGACCGGGGGCGCAGGCTTATCAGGCAGGTGGCAGTGGTGGAGCAAAAGCTCATGCACAAGCTGGGCAGGTGGTCGCTCGCGCGGTTCCCGATCAATATGCAGAAGCTGCGCCGGGGCCTGTATTGGGTTCATTGAATCAGATTTGTGCAGCATTGCAGACGGATAAACAAATCCACTTATTGTATGATGTAGAGCATTATGTGCGCCCAGCAGAGGTGCGTTACGGCTTATTTACATATGCAGCTGCACCGGGAATTCCTGCTGATTTTCAGATGCGCATGAAAAATTGGCTGGAAGATAAAACAGGCGTAGAATGGCAGGTTGATCTAGGTCATTCGACGCGCGAGAGTCTTGAAGAAATACGTGTTCGTCAGGAAAAAGAGCGTATTGACGAGGTATCCTCAATTCCGCGCATAGCAGAAGCGCTGGATCTTTTGCCCGGTGCAAAAGTTGTCAAAATCGAAAAGTTCGATACTGACGATGAAGGAAATGTTGTTCGTGTAGATTTCAACCGTCGCCGCGACTTTAGTAAATTAGATGATGTTTAGATTATAGAGGAATGACCTCATGGATATGAAAGAAATCATGCGTCAGGCGCAGCAGATGCAAGGAAAGCTCGCTGAAGCGCAGGAAAAGCTTGAAGAAATAGAAGCTGAAGGTACATCAGGCGGCGGTATGGTGAAGGTTGTCCTTAAGGGGAAAGGTGACATGGCCAGCATGTCTATCGATCCTAGTTTGATCGATCCCAACGATGCTGAAATCATTGAGGATTTAGTCAAAGCTGCTCATGATGATGCTCGCCGTAAATTGGAAGTCGCTCATGCAGATGCTATGAAAGATGCGACATCAGGTATGGGTATGTTGCCGGGCTTTAAAATGCCATTTTAGTGGTGAATGAGCATTGAAACGTTTTTAGGGAAGTTTTTGATGACAGATACGACACGCAAAAGCGATTTTGATGATATTCCATTGGATGGATTCCGTAGGGAGTCTTCGGATTCTTTTGCGAAATCCAATAAAAAGAAAAAAGACCCGCTAAAGATTAAAAAGAGTGATGAGAAAAAGGAGGGGTTTTTGCCTTCTAATACTCCCATTCCATTTTGGTTGGATATCATCCTTTTCTTTCTTTGGTGCGGAGCTGTCGCGGTAGCTGTGTTAATGGCTTACCCAATGGCTGATATGTTCTTTAGCGTTTCGTTATTCTTGGGAAGTGCCATTATATTGTTGTCTATTCGGACAGGGATAAAGCGTATTATGCTTGGGATGTCTTAGGATAATTCCATGGCGCATAGATCGATAGGCCCTGAAATAACACGACTCATAGAAATGATGTCTAAGCTTCCAGGAATGGGGCCCAGGTCAGCGCGTCGTGCTACGCTACACTTACTTAAAAAACCAGAGCAGCTACTTGCTCCAATGTCTCGTGCAATGGCAGACGCAGCTCAAAAGGTAACTGCATGCGATGTTTGCGGAAACTTCGATACATTGAACCCTTGCGGAGTGTGCCAATCTAAAGGGCGCGATGATAGCGTAATTTGTGTTCTGGCAGATGTTGGCGACTTATGGGCAATGGAGCGCTCTGGGGTGTTTCGTGGGCGATATCATGTATTAGGTGGTTGCTTGTCTGCGCTGGATGGTATTGGGCCTGATGATCTAAACATCGCGAGCCTTGTAAAACGCGCATCTGATGGTGGGGTGAAAGAGATTATCCTAGCATTAAATGCTACTGTAGATGGACAAACAACATCACACTATGTTGCTGATCAATTAGAGGGAATTGATGTAGCAGTATCCCGTTTGGCACATGGTGTTCCAGTTGGTGGTGAGCTAGGTTCACTTGATGACGGAACGATTGCAGCAGCATTTTCTTCGCGCCGATAATACATTATCATTTGTGGATAAGTGATTCGTTTTTAGTTAAATATCGCCTTGTAGGGGAATAAAAAACGGGATATGATCTCGTTATGTTCTCATTATCCTTTGGCGAAAACGCTCTCGTATTCGATTTGTATCACATTTGTTTCCTCGCTGTTGCGGTGGTTGCACTAATTTTATCATTAATACTTGGATTTCGAATTTCGCGTGTACGCAAATCGATGCAGGAACGCTTTGATGCTGAAACTCATTTTCTTAAAGGTGAAGTTGAAGTTGGTGCCTTGCGATTGCAAAATCTTGAGGAAACATATCAGCGAGAACAGGGTATTTGGTCTGGTGAGAAATTAAAGCTAGAACAATCTCTAGCTGTAGAGGCTCAAAATACTGAAAAGTATAAAGAAGCTCTGGAAAAGTACCGTGTTCATGCAGAAAACGTGTCGCGGAAATTAGCTGGATTAGAAGCAGGGCATGAAGAGCGCGAAAAAGCTTTCGAAGCAGAGCGTGCTTCCATGAAAACGCTGAATGAAGAGATCCATCAAAAGTTTCAAAGTTTAGCTGATAATGCTTTGCGCCAATCTCAAAAACAGTTCCTTGAAATTGCCAATGAACAAATGCGGCAACATAAGGAAGTGTCTAAGGCTGATCTAACAAGCATGATTGGTCCAATTAAAGAGAGTTTCTCACAATTTAGTCAGAAGGTTGAGAATATTGAGAAGGTCCGCAATGAGGATAGGGCGTCTTTAAGGTCAGAGATCGAAAAATTATCTCAGACCATGGCGGATACACAAAACATTACCGGTAAGCTTGCGAATGCTTTATCTGCGCCTAAATCGGGTGGTCGCTGGGGCGAAGAAACACTTCGCAATGTGCTGGAAATGGCGGGCCTTTCTGAACATGCCGATTTTACAGAGCAGGTACATGCAAATGTAGAAGAAGGCGCGAATATCCGGCCGGATGTGATGGTACGTATGCCCGGCGGCCGGCATTTGGTGATCGATTCAAAAGTAAGTGTAGATGATTTCCTGCAAGCATCTGAAGAAACAGACATTCAGCGTCAAAATTTGTTGTTGCAAACTCATGCACGTAAAATGAAAGATCATGTCACTGCATTAGCGCGCAAAGCTTATTGGGCGCAATTGCCCGATACTGTGGACTTTGTAGCTATGTTTGTGCCGGGTGAAAATTTTTATGCAGCAGCTTTAAGCGCAGATCGTGACTTGTTTGATTATGCTGCACGAAACAAGGTCATCATTGTTACACCATCCACGTTGGTGGCGCTTGCTAAAGCGGTCGCGTTCGGGTGGCGTCAGGAGAATGCTGCGCGTAATACGAAAGAAGTTACAGAATTGGCGCGCGAGCTATACAGCCGCATTGCTATAATGGGAGACAAGGTTGTGAAAATGGGGCGCGGACTGAATGGCGCTTCAGCTGCATACAATGAATTAGTGGGGACATTGGAAACCAAAGTTCTGCCTCAAGCACGCAAATTTGACGCGTTGGGGGTGAGTGCTGATGGCAAAGAAATTCCTGATTTAGAAGAGATAGAAGATCATATGCGTGAGCCAAGAAGAGGGCGTGATCTATTATTCAACGCGGATGAAATTCCGCCTTTACCAGAGGCAATTGTATCGGAAAGTGAAAAACTGGTATAAAATCCAGTTCATATAAGCTTGACGCAGCAATTCATCACACTTAGCTAAGTTCCATGACGATACGACCTATTTTAACAGTTCCAAATCCTCTTCTTAAAGAGGTTTCCAAGCCGGTTGATGCTGTGACCGATGAAATCCGTGTACTCATGGATGACATGTTGGAAACAATGTATGACGCCCCTGGTATCGGTCTAGCCGCAATTCAGATTGGTAAACCTGTCCGAGTGATTGTTATGGATCTCGCTGGTCCAGAAGATGAGCCGAACCCACAGTATTTTGTGAATCCAGAGATTTTGGAGACCGTTGAAGAGACAGCGCCTTATGATGAAGGATGTTTGTCTGTACCTCAGGTTTATGAAACGATTGATCGTCCTTCACGTGTGCGTCTGAAATATCTCAATTATGATGGTAAAGAGGTCGAAGAGTGGGCTGAAGGCCTATACGCGACTTGTATACAGCATGAGATGGACCATTTGGAAGGCACGCTTTTCATTGATTATTTATCTCGTTTGAAAAAGACACGTGCATTAGCCAAAGTTAAAAAAGCCCAAAAGTTTGCTCCAGTGGCTCACGGTTCTGATTGCGATTGTTGTTAAGCGCGATTTATTCTTAGTTTTCAATTTATGGGGATCACATAATGAGCCTTAGACTTGTGTTTATGGGGTCTCCAGATTTCTCTGTGCCGTGCCTGAAAGCATTGGTTGATGCTGGGCATGAAGTGGTGTGTGTGTATTCACAACCTCCGCGCCGTGCAGGGCGAGGAAAAACTGAACGAAATACACCCGTGCATGATGCTGCTTTAGAGTTGGGCATTGAAGTTCGCACACCTAAATCGGTAAAATCAGAAGACGAGCTAGCGGCATTTGCGGCATTGGAAGCAGATTTGGCTGTTGTGGTGGCTTATGGGCTGATCTTGCCACAAGCCTTGCTCGATGCGCCTCGTTTGGGGTGTATCAACGCGCATGCTAGCTTGCTGCCTAGATGGCGCGGCGCAGCACCTATCCAGCGGGCTATTATGGCAGGTGATGAGGTGACAGGTGTTGAAATTATGCAAATGGAGGCGGGGCTTGATACAGGACCAGTAATGGCGTCGGTATCTGTGGAAATCCTACCTGAGACAACTGCAGGTCAATTGCATGATGAATTGTGTGAAGCCGGAGCCAAATTGCTTGTAGATGCGGTTGGGCAATTGGAAGATGGCGAAGCAGAGTTTGTAGCGCAGTCAGAAGAGGGAATAGAATACGCTCACAAGCTGACCAATGAAGAGACACGTATAGATTGGTCTAAGTCAGCAAGAGAGGTGCGACAGCACATTCACGGATTATCACCATTTCCAGGTGCTTGGTTTGAGATGGAAAGCGCGAAAGGCCCGGTGCGCGTGAAGGTGTTGGAGGTGACTGAAAGTTTGGGGGATGGTCCAGTGGGCCAAGTGTTGGATGATAATCTGAAAATAGCTTGCGGCGATGGGGCTATCCGTATCAAACGTCTCCAACGTGCGGGAAAACCGGCAATGAATTCCGAAGACTTTCTACGCGGCAATGATGTTTCAGAGGGGGTAATCCTAGCGTGAGAAGCCATGCCACGATATAAGCTTACAATCGAATATGATGGTTCACCCTATGTCGGATGGCAGCGGCAGAAAGAGCATTTGTCTGTTCAGCAGGTGCTTGAAGAAGCCATCCCCAAGTTTGCTGGCGAAACCGTCAATGTGTATGGAGCTGGACGCACTGATGCTGGCGTACATGCGTTGGGGCAGGTGGCGCATATTGATCTGACAAAAGATTTCACCACGGACAAAGTGCGCGATGCGATGAATCATTTCATGAAGGATGAACCTGTTTCAATCCTTCAAGCTGAATTGGTCGATGAAGAATTCCATGCGCGTTTTAAGGCGCACGCTCGCCATTATATTTACCGCATTGTAGATCGTCGCGCTGATCTGACATTTGATCGCAAACTTGCGTGGAAGGCCATGTCTCTAGTTGATGCCTCAGCGATGCATGAAGCGGCTCAGTGTCTCGTTGGGAAGCATGATTTTTCAACATTTCGGGATGTGCAATGTCAGGCTGATAGTCCGGTAAAAACACTCACTAGCATTGATGTTGTAAGAGAAGGTGATGAGATAGAAATCTTTGTTTCCGCGCCATCATTTTTACACAGACAAGTTCGGTCTATCGTTGGCTCTTTAATGGAAGTCGGACGGGGTAAAAAGCCAGTTTCCTGGATGAAGGATATCCTCGAAGCAGCGGACCGTTCAAAATGCGGAACGGTCGCGCCACCAGATGGTTTATACCTCAGTCAGGTAGATTATCCTTAGTTTTGTAAGGGCAGGTGAATGTCTTCAAGGTTATCAAATTCTGCGCTGAGCCCCCAGCCGTTTGCGCGCTCTTCTAGTTCAAAGACAATTTCATTCTTTCCTTTTGTTAAAGGTAGAAAGATAGATTGAGCTTTTGCATTGAAGTCACCTCTGAATAGTGGGCCTTTGGCACGGAAACTATTATTTCCTTTAAATAGCGGCTCGCCATTGAGGTGGATTGTGACTTGGTCAGAAAAGTCAAAATTCAATTGTTTGGTGATGGTTTTCTCGGCTTTTACAGGTATTTTGATCAAGACTTTATCATCACTATTGCCCTCAAAATCTCCACCTCTAGCCTTAGGTGCATAGCGGGATACATACAATAATCCATCATCCAGATTTGATTGAACAATAGACCAGTCTGGTTTTACACCATCTTCGCCATTGAAATTAAAGTGGTTATCCGCGGTGATGGACTGAGAAATTTTCCATTTTTGAATTTGCGTTTTTGGTAATGGTGTTGTTGTTGTCTCAAGACTTAGATTAGTTTGGGTACTATAGCGGAAATTGCTGTAATGGCCTTTAAATAAGGCCCATATTCCAATGTGACCGGATTGAAATTTATTATTTTTGAGTGTGGGAATATTCAGTGGTTTCGTTTCCTTGCCCGTGATGATGCTTGCGCGGGCCTGAGTTTCTGTGAATTCCACTCTCAACGTGAACCATTCATTTTGTGGCCAAGCATTTGCGGTTTGTGCATTTGCAAGCATTTGCCAATTGGATTCACCATTGAAGTGCGGTGTGTATTGCATGGCATCAGGACTGTTTGCTTTGTGCATGCGAACATAAACCGATTCATTGAAAGGAAGGTTGTATGGTTCAACGCTTTCATTTGCGTGGAACAATACTCCTGCAAAATGTCGTGGTGAGGAACGGATAATATCCACTTCAATTGTTCCGCGGGAAAGTTCGAGATCTTTCACGATAGCAGGGCGGGATAATGTGAAAGCTTCGCGTCCGGCAATGGTTGTCGTTTCCCATTCTTGTCCCGCATGCAACTCCCAATATTCTGGTGAAGCTGGTACGGAGGTAAAGTCATCAGCGTTTGCAATTGCTAGCCCAAACGTAGGGATGAAAAACAAAAGTAGATGAAGAAATTTTTTTGCTGAGAATGTCATTGAAAATCCACTTGAATTGAAATCAAAGTTTCAAGCTAAGGAGGAGCGATGGCAGAAGCAATCAGCAGGGATTTCACAAAAACGAGAGCATTGTGACAATCCAATAAAAAAGCGCGCAAACTTATATTGCGCGCTTTGAATGTTTTTGCCAGCTGGACTGGCTGAGCTAGTCTCTCAGCAGCTCGTTTACGCCAGTTTTAGAACGTGTTTTAGCATCCACTGTTTTCACAATAACAACACATGCCAATGATGGACCACCATTTGTCGAAGGCATAGCGCCTGGAACTACAACTGAATAAGGTGGCACTTCACCATAAGTGAATTCACCTGTTGCGCGGTTCACGATCTTTGTTGATTGAGAGATAAAGGTTCCCATGGCCAAGACTGAACCTTCGCGCACGATAACACCTTCAGCTACTTCAGCGCGGGCACCGATGAAACAATTGTCTTCGATAATGACAGGGCTAGCTTGAAGTGGCTCCAATACGCCGCCAATGCCTGCTCCGCCAGAGATGTGAACATTCTTACCAATTTGTGCGCATGATCCTACGGTCGCCCATGTGTCGACCATTGTACCTTCATCTACATAAGCACCGATGTTGATGAAGGAAGGCATTAGCACAGTGTTTTTGGCGACATACGATCCGCGGCGCACTGTACAGTTAGGAACTGCGCGGAAGCCCGCTTCTTTAAATTCTGCTTCGCCCCAACCATCAAATTTGGAAGGCACTTTGTCATACCAAGTTGCTTCGCCTGGACCGCCTTTTATGATTTCATTTGGATTTAGACGGAAAGACAGAAGAACAGCTTTCTTTACCCATTCATTGACCTTCCAACCATCATTTCCGTCTGGCTCAGCTGCACGCAAAACACCTTGGTCTGTTAGTAACAGCGCCTGAGTGACTGCCTCGCGAACATCGCCTGTGGTGTCAGTTGAAATTGTATCGCGCGCATCCCAAGCAGCATTGATTGCGGATTCTAGGGCTGAAATATCAGTCATGGGGTCGGACTTTCATTCTAAATTCAAATTGTATTGATGCAGGAGTTAGCTTGCCTAAGCTTTTGGTGCAATCTCTTTTGCAACATCTTCTAAAAAGCTGGGTAAATCATCTGTGGTGTGATGAACATGATCGGGCTTTTCGTCGTCTGCGTGAGCAGGGCGTACCCCTTCTGGTTCATGGCTCCAGTCTTTGTCCGAAGTCACAAGCACAGTTCTAAATCCCAGCTGATGGGCTGGGATGAGGTTTTTGGACAAATCTTCGAACATGGCTGATTTGTTGGGATCAACCCCTGTTAGTGAGATGAATTTTTCAAATGCTCCATCTTCGTGCTTGGGAAGAAAATCAGATTTGGCGATGCAGATCATGTCTTCGAATAAGTGATCCAATCCCATGTATTTTGTAACTTTTTCAGCGTGGCAGGTGGAGCCATTTGTGTAGATGTATTTTTTGCCGGGCAGAGCAGATAATTGCGATTTTAGATCCGGTGCAGCATTAAGTGGGCTGTGATCAATATCGTGTACAAATCCCATGAACACATGTGGATCTAGATTGTGTTCGATCATCATCCCGCGGAGCGTTGTCCCGTAGCGTTTGTAGTAGTCTTTTTGAACAATGCGAGCCTGATCGTGTGGTAGGTTCAGTTCTTTCTGCACGAAAGCCGTCATCCGTTGATCTATCTCTGCAAATAAGTCGCATGCTGCTGGATATAAGGTGTTATCCAGATCAAACACCCAGTTATCTACATTGCTAAAACTCGTGGACAATACAGGTGCAACGAATTTGCTCATCTCTAATAAACCTCGGTCGGTTCCTCATTGAAATCACGATCAAAGAATTCGTAGATTAATCGGCCATCTACAGGAGATTTTGTGATTAGGAAGTCAGCCTCTTTGTAAGCGCGTACTTCACAACCTTCACGTCCCACAACTGCAAACTTTGAACGTGCAATACAGAAGATATGTTCTGCATCTAGTAAATGGCGTGTGCCTTCTTCTGTTTCAAGCTCAGCATAAACATAGTGAGCTGTTGGGATTAGGCTTTCATCAATCGTTCGGGCGCATGCATCTGAATCCAATGACCACCATCCGCGGCTTTCCCAACCATTTCCTCTACGCCGGCCAATGGCTGTCCACATTTTATGAGGTGTACGATTGCATATCGTCATACCAACTTCGCGCGATCGATTGCTGGCGACCTCTTCCAAAATATCGATGAGTGTTGCATCTGCAGTGTCAGAGGAGAGGTTGTTGGCCTTAAGAAAAGCGGCAATTGCACCACGCGTCCGGCGTCCGACATAACCATCAATAGATGTATTTGCGACACCGGCATCTTTAAGAAGCCTTTGTAGTCCAGCACTTTCAGAACGTTTGGTTCCATATGGCTCGGTTTCAGTCAGGCGTGTTGTCCAATTGTTGCGGTTTTCAATTTTGACAGCGCGAAATTTTCGTTCTTCTAATCCCATAGCAGAACACGATGGGGGATTTTCAACGGCAAAAGATCCCGTTGTGTCTATACACAATGGAATTTCTCCGCCCCAATTACGTTGCCCACCATGATGGGCTGTAGAAGAGCGTGCCATGACATAGTGAATGCCCTCACGAAGGGGAGCGCTGACGGCGCTACGACATTCGCCGGGACGAAGCCGCGTCCAGCCTTCAACAATCACCCCTGTAGATCCTTCAGGGCGTCCTGTTGCAGCTTCTAATACAAAGCTAGTTTCGTTGCACAAGCGCCAACCATTGGCAGTTTGAGCCTGAGCAGCTGGTGGAAGCAAGTTAGCAAGGCATGCAATGGCAAGTGCAGCTAAGGCTGTTTTGATGTGATCAAGAGATAAGTGTTCCGGCACCATGATCAGTGAACAACTCCGTTAAAAGCGCATGGGGTGTACGACCATCTAGAATAACTGACGCCTTAACGCCATTCTTTACTGCAGTTAGAGCAGTTTCGATTTTTGGAATCATACCGCCGCTAATTGCTCCAGTAGAGATGAGCTTACTTGTGGTGTCTTGGTCAAGCTCTCTGATGAGTTCTTTCTTCTCATCTAACACACCTTTAACATCAGTCAGAAGTAAAAGGCGTTCTGCTTTTAACGCGCCAGCAATCGCGCCGGCAGCTGTATCAGCATTAATATTATAGCTTTCACCCTCATTGCCAAAACCAACAGGGGCAACAACCGGTATGAAATCTTCTGATTGGGCGGCGAGTGTTTCCAAAATAGTTGGGTCTATTTTTTTAGGTTCGCCTACAAAACCCAAGTCGAGAACTTTCTCGATATTGGAGTCTGGGTCTTTTTTTATTTTTTTTGCTTTTTCAGCATAAATTAAATTTGAATCTGCGCCAGACAAACCAACTGCGTTTCCGCCCGCCATGTTAATCGCGCGGACGATCGTTTTGTTGATTGAGCCGGATAGAACCATTTCAACTATTTCCATCGTTGCGGCATCAGTAACGCGAAGTCCATCTTCAAATTTGCTGGTCACGTTCAAGCGTTTGAGAGCATCACCAATTTGTGGTCCTCCACCATGCACGATGACTGGATTAACACCCATTTGTTTCAGTAAAACAACATCACGCGCAAAGCCTTTTGCCAACGAAATGTCAGCCATGGCATGACCGCCATATTTGATAACTATCGTTTTTTTGTCATAGCGTTGAATAAACGGAAGGGCTTCAGCCAGCGTATTGACTGTTGGAAGTCCAGAGGATTGGGATGTGTCTTTAGTCATAGCGTCATGTCTATCTGCTTTCGACAGAAATCAAAAGTTCAATTTGTCAAAAGAAGTGCAATGGTGCCCAGTTTTTTGATCAATCTGAGCGGAAATAACTTAAATTATTACAGCAAAGCGACGATTTCTGCTTTTAACTCTGGAAGTCCCAGTCCTTTTTCTGACGACGTCATCATGATACGTGGATGGGCTGCTGGGTTTTTCTTGATTGCCTCAACAGCACCTTCAATAACTTTGTCCAGTTCAGACTTTTTAAGTTTGTCTGCTTTGGTGAGCACTATTTGATAATTCATTGCTGCGCGGTCCAAAGTCTTCATGATACCGCGGTCGACATCACCTACACCACGTCTGCTATCAACCAGAAGAAATACGCGTTGCAAATTGGTGCGCCCACGCAGATAGTTGTTTGTGAATGCGGTCCATTTTTCAACGACAGCTTTGGGAGCCTTGGCATAACCATAACCCGGTAAATCAACCACATACATTGCTTCAAGGATTGTAAAAAAGTTGATCTCTTGTGTGCGACCAGGTTGAGCAGACGCACGAGCCAATTGCTTGCGGTTAAATAGGGCGTTGATCAGGGAGGATTTGCCCACATTCGATCGACCTGCGAAAGCAATCTCGGGTCTATCCGCAGGTGGAAGACCTTTCATGTTTACGACACCTTTGACGAAATTAACTTCAGACGCAAAAAGCTTGCGACCATCTTCAATTTGCAATGCTGGATATTCGTATTCGTCGCTAGTCATTGTTGGCTCGGATAAAATAGTTTGAAAATAGAGAACGGGGCGCTTAGGCCCCGTTCAATGTGTATTGTTTTTACTGTTTCGTCTATTCGGCTGGTTTGGCACCTTTGCCAAACCTTGCTTTCAAGAATTTATCGAATTGAGTTTCGACACCATTCTTGCGCATAATGTAATATTGTTGCGCAATGGATAGGATGTTTGACCATGTCCAGTAGACAACCAATCCAGCGGCAAACCCTGCAAAGATGAAGGTAAAGACGATCGGTAGGAATTGCATCATCATGCGTTGAGTTGGATCAGGTGGTGGCGGGTTGAGGCTTTGAAGCGCCCACATCGTTACACCATACATGATTGGCAAAATACCGATTGATAGCATTCCGATTAATGGAATTGCACTTGGATCAAATGGTAACAGCCCAAATAGATTCATGAATGAAGTAGGGTCCGGCGCGGAAAGGTCTTTGATCCAACCGAAGAATGGTTCGTGGCGCATTTCCAATGTTACAAACAGAGTTTTATACAATCCGTAGAAAACAAACATTTGAGGGATTAGCGGTAAACATCCTGAGAAGGGGTTAGCCTTCTCACGTTTATAAAGCTCCATGGTTTCCTGTTGGATTTTCATCCGGTCGTCGCCATACTTCTTTTTAATCTCTTCCATTTGCGGCATTAGCTTACGCATCTTAGCCATGGAAGCATAAGCTTTGTTCTGGATGGGGAAGAAAGCCAGTTTTACGATCACAGTAAGGGCAAGGATCGCCAAACCAAAATTCCCAAACCAGCCGTTAAATATGTTCAAGAACCAGAAGAATGGTTTTGTGAAGAACCAGAAATTCCCCCAATCAACTGCATCTGTGAAACGAGGAATAGCTTCCTGACCGGTCTCACCTTTTTGATAAGCGTCCAATACTGCAACACGTTTTGCTCCGGCAAAAATGCGTTGCGCATATGATATTGTTTGGCCGGGTGCAATTATGCGGTCCATACCTTCGATGGAAGCAACATATGTTGGACGCAGTCCTTCCATTACCACACGCGCTTGCACCGCAATGTTTTCAGATTGAGCAGGTACAAAAGCTGTCATCCAGTATTTCTGGGTTAGGCCGATCCATCCACCTTGAGAGGTAAAGGAAAGGTCTTTTCCTTTATCTAGGTTTTTATACTTTTTCAGTTTCAATTTGTTGGTGGCCATTCCGATCGCACCTTCGTGCAATATGTAGAATGGTGACCAGTCATCTGGCATTCCAAACTGGCGCATGATACCGAAAGGACGGATAGAAACTTCTTCAGTGCCTTTGTTCGTCACCGTATCAGTGTAGGTGAACATATAGTTGTCATCGATTTCGATCTGACGCGAGAATGTCAGTTCATTTGTTTCATAGCTCAGTGTAATAGGTGAGCTAGGTGTCAGTGTAGAGCCAGCTGTTTGCGTCCATTGTGTGCGAACGCTTGGAAGCTTGTCTGCATCACCACGCCAGCCCAATGCAGCATAGTATGCACCTTTCGAGCCTTCAGGTGAAAGAAGGTGAACTTCCTCTTCTTTTTCCAATGTTTCAAAGTGACGTTTCATTGAAAGGTCATCAATGCGTGCACCTTTCAGTGAGATTGAGCCATCCAAAGCTGGGGCATCAAAAGTGACGCGGCCACCACTAGAAGAACCTGAGATGATTTCTTTTCGGTCAACTGGCGCTGTATTAGTTGATGAACCTAAATCCGTTGCAGAAGGGGAGTTTGCCGCAGCAGACTTTTGCAATTCTTGGCGTGCTGCTTCTCGAGCTTCCTGTTGAGGTCCCCATACAAAGAACTGGGATATGGCCATCACAACTAGGATAAGGCCGATTCCGATCAGGAAACTTTTTTGGTCTTGTGGTTGTTGCTGCATGTTTGCGCGGTCTCTACTTTTACAAGCTCAGTCTGCCGTTTGATGTCTCAACGCTTTTTAGGACGATGATTACCAAAGCGGTTTGGTTTCGGGTCAGGTGGATCACCTGAAAGAATTTTCTGACGCAGGCTTAACAATGCACTTTCTACATCGTCAAGTAATCCGTCCCAATTGCGGGTCGCAGTGTCACGTCTTGCTATAAACACATAGTCGACATCGGCAAGAGCATGTTGACGCATAAATTGGTTGGAAGCTTCCCGCAAGCGACGTTTTGCGCGGTTTCTTGTGACTGCGCCGCCAATTTTTTTCGTCGCAGTGAAGCCGGCTCCGGCAGTTAGCTGTTTATCAGAAGGTGCAGCTGACTGTTGAGAGGAATCAGTTGGGGCTTGATTGTCGGAAAGTTGGTTGGGTCTCGGGCGGGCTTGAATTACGACAGAGCGTCGTTTTTCAGCATATCCCTTTGCCACAAACAAAAACGCGCGCCGAACACGCAAGCGCTCGACGCGGTCAATGTTAGTCTCGTTCAGCGTCGTAGACGCCATCGGACTTAAGCCGATAGCTTCTTACGGCCTTTCGCGCGACGACGGGCCAGTACTTTCTGACCGTTAGCTGTTGCCATGCGCGAACGGAATCCGTGGCGACGTTTGCGAACGAGGTTGCTTGGTTGAAATGTACGTTTCACGGCTCACGCCCTCTAACAAAAATCTCTAATAAGAAGGAGCGGTAGCTATAGGCTCGGTGCGTATAAGTCAAGAGGTTTTTGCCAAAAGATTAAGCAAACCAATTTTCTCGTAAATTCCAGTGCTTTCTAATATTTACCTTACAATGTAGATAGTGCAAAAGAGAGGTCGCTTGGGGAAAAGTAAAGGAATGTTGGTCATTTATGGGCGATAAACCACAAAATGATATTGCAACACGAGTAGAAACAATCGGTTCCTTGATGGGACGCCGACTATTTCAACCTGCGAGCATTCAGCGAGATTTTAAGTGGGAAGCGGCCAACTGTGTCGCTTTGTTTGAGGATATCTATCGTGTTTTTTCCGCGCATTATGCTGGAAATAACGAAGAGGAAGATGATCAAGCAATCCCGATTCCTTCAAGTGATGAGTTAATTGATGCTGATCTATCAGGTGTAGCTCCACCCATTGATATGGAGATAGAAGGACCGCCCAATGCTTATCTTTTGGGACCAATGTATTTGGCACCACCTAAAAATGGCATTAGCGAAGTTTATGATGGCCTTCAACGTCTCACCAGTTTGACAATTCTCATCTCGGTATTGAGAGACAGAATTTCACTTGTATCTAAAGAGTGGGGTGATTGGCTTCACACTTTTGTCGAAGATGAAAAATGGGGATACCGATTAACGTATCCCACTAAAAGCCACAAAGAAACAGGAACAGCGCGTTGGCTTTCGGAAATGGCGCAACGTCGAGGCGAGAGCATCAAAGCACGGCGCAACCTTGAATCGAAAACGCCTCGTGGCCGTGTCACACGGGCGATTAGAGAGTTTCGTCGTTTAACGCAGGATATGAGCCCATCAGAACTTACATCTTTTGCTGAGTTTATGATGACGCGCGTGCGAATTGTTGCGATTCAAATCGCAGATATGCAATTAGCGAGACAAGCATTTGTGACATCCAACCAACGTGGTGTGGCTTTGTCCTCTGTTGATATCCTCAAAGGTGTTTTGATGGATATCGCGGGCAATGATGAACGTGCTGCTCAGGTAAAAGACACATGGGACCGTATTTCAACGACACCTGATCTTGAAAACTTTATGAGTGCTGTCGATTTCATTGAACGGCGCGCTCAACAGGGGCCATCTCACCTTGTTGAGTTTGGAGATTATCTGGCTGAAGCACGTCCGGGTTTTGCTATTTTGGAATGGATGGATCGTTTGGAAGCGTTGTCAGCTTCTTGGCGGACAATGAAATCTGCTCTGTTCGATCCTCAAAAAGATCCATTTGAAGGTGATTTGTGGCGTCTTGGTCTTCAAAATTGGAATGAGTGGAAACCGTTAGCGCTTCATTTCGTGTTTGTTTATCAGCAAGCCAAGAAAGAAAATAATAAGCGTCGGATGGATACAGTAATCAGTCGTTTCTCTGATTTCCATCGACGCGCCATGGCGATTTCGCTGGCAGGACTAGGGGCAAAAGCGCGTCACACCATTATCCGTAGAGCTATCGAACAATCTGAAGGTTTAACGGGAGACGGAAAAGCCAGAAACTGCATGTCTCTTTCTTATGGGGCTCTTCGATTGAAGCCAACTCAGAAAGATAGAGCCCAACGCCAATTATCAACAGGGTTTGATGATTATGAAGCGCGTGTTGCTTTTTTGCGTTGGTTGGAAAGCTTGCACTGGACGCGTGACGCGTTACCTGACTATGTGGCGGGAGGAACAGTCGAGCATGTTATGCCGACTTCGCCGGCACCTGAAGCTAAGCAGTGGGCTATAGATTTTCCAGATCCAGATGCTCGCCTCGGGCTATGCAATATGCTTGGTAACTTGATCCTGATCGATAAAGAAACCAATCACAAAGCAGGTTCGGGAGATTTTTCCGAGAAAGTTCAATTCTATCGTGAGATGAGACCTCCATTTGCGATGTCAGCAGAAGTAGCAGAATTAAGTAAATGGCGTCCACAAGACATTGTTGCTCGTTCAGAACGTATGAGAGAATTCGCTTTGGAACAACTCGATTGGGACAATAACTCTTAATACTCATCAATAACCGATCACGTGCTTGTTAGAAGCCCAGGTACGCTTGTGAGGATATTTTTTGAATAAAGTCTGTTATTTAATTGGTCAGATCTAGAAGGACCGATTGGATGACACGCTCCATATTTTCATTTTTGTTGCTAGTGCTGCAGACGATTGCTGTGCCGTCTGCATTGGCGCAAGCGCATGATGAATGGTCCTTCCTGTTAAGCAAATATGTTGAAGAGGGTGAAGACGGGATCAATCGCGTGGATTATGCAGCTTTCAAACGCAATGATCATGATCGCCTGGAATTAAACCAATATATTCAGAAATTGATTGAAAGCGATGTGTACACCAATGGTTCAAAAGACGAAAAGTTTGTTGCTTGGGTAAACCTTTACAATGCTTTGACGGTAAACATTGTTGTCGAAAATTATCCAGTAAAGTCTATTCGAGACATTGGAGGCAACTTCGTTTTCAAAGGTCCTTGGAAGAAAAAGCTTGTCGAAATTGATGGTAAGAAGCTGAGTCTCGATGACATTGAGCACCGTATTCTACGAAAAAAGTGGGACGAACCGAGAGTTCACTATGCTGTAAATTGTGCCTCAATTGGGTGTCCGAATTTGCAACCCAAAGCATGGGAAGTAGAAACATTGGAATCTGATCTGAAGAAAGCAGCCATAGAATTCATTACTCATCCAAGAGGGGTTGAAGTGTTACCCGACGGCAGATTGCGAATCTCTAAAATTTATCGTTGGTTCAAAAAGGATTTTGGTGGTTCCCAAGTTGGGGTTGTCATGCATTTAATGAAAAATGCGCCTGCTGACCTTGCGTCCAATTTAACTGCTGAAACAATGATAAAATCATATCGATATGATTGGTCACTCAATGATATTGGGTCTAAAAAATAAAGGTGGAATCACGATGGAAAATATAGAGAATTCAGGTGATGAGGCACCCGTCAAAAAGTCTAATATGTTTGTAAAGCTGTGGCCAATCTTTGCAATCATTGCCGCAGTCGTGGTTTTCATTTCAAATGGTTGGCATGAGGTTCTTACGCTCGAAACATTAAGAGAGCGAAGAGAAGTGCTGTTGGCATTTGTACAAGAAAACATGCTCATTGCAGTGCTTGCTTATATTGGAATTTACATCGTTGCTACTGTCGTGATGACACCGGGAGCAGGTGTGCTGACGATAGCTGGAGGGTTTCTGTTCGGTTTGGTAACTGGAAGCATATTGACAGTGATAGGAGCCACTTTGGGCGCTTCTACGTTATTCTTTGCGGCTAAATCTTCTGTTGGAAGCATTTTGCGTGAAAAAGCCGGTCCATTTGTCTCTAAGATGGAAGAAGGATTCAAACAGGACGCTTGGTCCTATATGTTTGCCTTACGGTTTATCCCAGCAGTGCCTTATCCAGTGGCGAATATAGCTCCGGCAATTTTTGGTGCAAAATACTCACAATATGCAATCACAACGATGCTCGGCATCATTCCGGGTGTTATTGCTTACACGTGGATTGGGTCTGGTCTTGGGGCAACATTTGACGCTGGGGAGAACCCAGATTTAGCTGGAGTGGCTAAAAACCTTATTCCAGCATTGGTAGCGTTGGGTGTTGTCGCTTTGATACCTGTTGCATGGAAAAAATTTGGTCCTAAATCAGCTGTAACTGCTGATAGTGAATAGAAGCTTCTGAGGAAAATGAATATGAGTGAGACTTTGGAAGCTAATGCTTCAACTGAGAGCAAGAAAAAGCGTTTAAAAGCAGACTTGGTGGTCATTGGAGCAGGTGCAGGTGGACTATCTGCTGCTGCTGGGTGTGCGATGCTTGGCCTAAAAGTAGTTCTTTATGAAAAGGGCGAAATGGGCGGTGATTGTTTGAATTATGGGTGTGTGCCGTCTAAAGCCCTGATAGCAGCAGCAAAACAAGCACAAGCCTTTAGAGAGGCAGACAAATTTGGGCTAACATCTGCTGACCCTGGAGTGGATTGGAAACGAGTTCAGGCACATGTGAAGGAAGCAATCGCTACAATCGAACCAAATGACAGTCAGGAACGATTTGAGGGACTGGGTGTTACAGTTATTCGTGAGGAAGCGCATTTTGTAACAGAAAACGTAGTGGCCTCTGCTTCAACGCAAGTTGAAGGAAAACGTATTATCATAGCCACTGGTTCTCGCGCATTTGTTCCTCCAATTGATGGATTGGAGGATACGCCATATCTCATCAATGAAACCCTCTTTGATGTTGAAGAATTGCCGGAACATTTAATCATACTTGGCGGCGGTCCGATCGGGATTGAAATGGCGCAAGCCTTCAAACGATTAGGGTCTAAAGTAACAGTTATCGAGCGTGCTAGAGCAATGGAACGCGCGGATGAAGAGCATGCAGCGATTGCAGTTGAAGAATTGAGAAAAGAAGGTGTTGAAATTCTCGAGCGCACAACAGCGACTGCTACTTCTCAAACAGGTTCTGGCGTAAGGGTTGAAACCAAAACGGCTGATGGCGAAGTTGATGCCGTTACGGGATCGCACCTATTAGTCGCGACGGGGCGTGTACCGGTTATTGAGAGCCTAGCTCTTGAAGCTGGTGGTGTGGATTTTGATCGTCATGGCGTAAAAACAAAACCAAATCTGCGTTCGGTATCGAATGGTCGTGTTTGGGCTTTGGGTGATGCTGCAGGACGTGGACAGTTCACTCACCTTGCTGGGTGGCATGCATCGGTATTTGTTAGAAACGCTCTGTTTAAATCCGCCGCTCGTGCGGATTCTCTTCCAACTCCTGCGGTGACGTATACATCTCCCGAGGTTGCACAAGTTGGAATTACCGAAAAACAAGCTCGCGAAGAACATGGAGAAAAGGTTCGTGTCTCTCACTTCGAGTTCAAAGAGAATGATCGCGCAATTGCAGAGAAAGACACGATAGGTGGCGCAAAGATAGTAACTTTGAAAAATGGAACTGTGCTTGGTGTGTCCGTCGTGGGAGAGGGAGCAGGGGATATTATTCAGCTTGCGAGTGTTGCTATGTCCAACGGATTGAAAATTAGAGCGCTTACAAATTTTATTTCACCATATCCAACTCGGGCAGAAATTTTGAAACGTGCCGCGTCAAAATGGTATGAGCCATTGGTATTCGGTAAAAAAGGTAAGTTCATGGTAAAGTTTTTGAAGAATTTTTAGTTGAGCTTTAATTGCTTCAGAGCAAACGTGGTTTAGTGAAACAAGAAATTGGTCTTCAAGGGACGGAGGATGCTCCGGTTGATCCTGATAGGCTTCACTCTGCGCAGGCGGATGTGAAGATGACGGGGCGTTTGCCCAATGTAAAAATTGGATTGATGGAGCGATTGTTGATTTTGACAGTCGCTTTTGTCCTTGTCGCGGAATTTCTGATTTTCCTTCCTTCAATCACCAAGTTTCGAAGCGACTGGTTTGCAGAACGTGTGCAAGCAGCTGAAATCGCGGCAACAGCGCTGGAAATTGCGCCGGATCGTAAAGTATCTCAGGAATTGAGCGCAAGATTATTGAACGAGACTCAATTGCTTGCTGTCGCCATGGGAGATGAGGAGATGTGGGAGCAGGTGTTTAGTCCTCCCATGCCCATTGCTTCTATGCCAGTCACAATGGATTTGCGTGATGAAACTTGGTTTGACGCTTTCTTCTGTCTTTTTGCGCACGCAACGGCCAAAGACGGTCGCATTCTTCAAGTCATCTCTCATACTGATAGCGGGACGGAAGATTCATACATCGATATCATTGTGCCCGAAGAAGCATTGCGTTCTGATCTGCTTGAATACTCCATCAATATCCTTTTGATTTCTTTGCTTATCTCAGCGATCGTTGGATCGTTTATTGCGTGGTCACTTTATCATTTGGTGGTGAAGCCTATGATGAAAATCACGAATGCTGTTGCTGATTTTGGTGAAGCTCCTGAAAGATTGGCGGCATTTAAACCGTCTGGGCGGGATGATGAAATTGGTAAAGCGGAACTTGCACTAGTAGATATGCAAAGTGCGGTTTCCAATTCTTTTCGCCAAAATAAGCGTCTTGCGGAACTGGGCGAGGCTGTAGCTAAAATTTCCCATGACCTTCGAAATTCATTATCGGTAGCGCGTCTGGCGTCTGACAGTTTGATGAGATCAGAAGACCCTCGTGTGCAATCTGCAGCACCAAGGCTGGAACGTGCCATAGAGCGTGCCATTGGGTTAGCAGAGGCAACGCTGCAATATGGCAAAGCTGATGCACCCAAGGCGCACATGGTCACCGTAGAGCTTAGAAACATAGCTGAAGACGCTTTGTTGGAAGGTGTAGCAGCTAATCCTGAGGTTGATTGGCTTAATGATGTTGATGAAGAAGTGCAGGTGTATGCAGATCCTGAAATGCTTCATCGCTTGCTTGCAAACTTAGTTCGCAATGCTGGACAAGCTATTGCACAGCAGGAAGCAGACGCAGAGCCAGGGTTAATACGCATTGGCGCGGAAATCATTGATGATACTTGGATACAGATATTGGTCGAAGATAATGGACCTGGCGTGCCTGAGAAGGTGAAAACAAAAATTTTTCAACCATTCTCAACTTCAGAAAATAAAGGCGGTAGCGGATTGGGGTTGGCAATCACGCGAGAGTTAGCTTTGGCAATGGGCGGTGAAGTTGCGCTTGATGAAACTGTTGAAAAAGGTGCGGTTTTCAAACTGAAACTTCAACTCGCCGGAGTAAGCTCCGGCGAGATTTCCAGTTAGGCTAATCTGCTTCTTTATCGATGCTAACGACAATACCTTCGCGGCGCATATCAGCTGCACCTTCATAGTGGTCAGTGCGAGCTACAATTGTGTGAATTCCAGAATTTTCACCTTCTCGCTCTTTAACTGAGTAACCAGCGGCTTTTAATGTATCTGATGCATGTTGACCGTTAGCTACACCAATTTCAACATTCACAGTGTCGCCGCGGGCGATTATGTTCGGAAGGTCCGCAGCTGTCTGTGCATCCATCTGCCAATCCAAAACTCCCAAGAGAGATTTTGCTGTGTAAGCGATAATTGAGTTTCCGCCAGGTGATCCTGTTACCATGAAGAGATCATCATTCTCGTCAAATACCAATGTTGGCGACATGGAAGAGCGTGGGCGTTTATTTGGAGACGGAGCATTGGCCACCAGCTTCCCTTCAATTCGCGGATTGCGTGCAAAGTCAGTAAGTTCATTGTTGAGAAGAAATCCGCCTTCAGGCACCCAGATTGATGATCCAAAAGGACTTTCGACTGTGGCTGTCATAGATACAGCATTCCCGTAAACATCAACGATGGAAAGATGGGTCGTGCCTGGCGTTTCGTCTGTGGTATCGCGCCCCCACATATCAATGATTGGTTCATTTCGTAGGACTTTTCCAGGGTCACCTGCTTTGGATTTTTGAGAAGGTTCGAATCTTTCTTTGGCCCTCGCATCCAAATATTTTGAATTGATAAGATCATGCATTGGAACTGAAACAAAATCTGAGTCCGCTACATAGTGATCTCTGTCTGCATAAGCTAGGCGTTGTGCATCTACAAAAGCTTTCAGGTGTTTATCTGATGGAAATGAATTGGAATTTTCAGCGGTAGTAAAATCAAGCCCATCAGTAAAACGCTCATACAACCCAAGGATCATTGGTTGGGTAATGCCGCCAGATGAGGGAGGGGGAGCAGAACAAATTTTATAGGTTTTATATGCTCCGCAAAGTGCGTCACGTTCAATCGTTTGGTAGGCTGCGATATCTTCAGCTGTTAGCTCGCCTGGAATAGTGGTTGATTGAACAGCTGTTTCGATAGCCCCTGCCATGCCTTCACCGTAAAACCAATCAGCTCCATTTATAGCAATGTTCTGCATCATGTCTGCATATGCTGGATTTGTGAGGAGTGTGCCTACCACAAGAGGTTCGCCGTCTGGATAAAAATAAGCGGCACTCTTGGGATTGTCATCTAGGTTGATAGCACCACGTAGACGCGGGTTCGAAAGTAATTTGTTTAGACGTGGAGAGACATTAAATCCATCTCTGGCTAAGGTTTCAGCATCGCCAAATAGTTTTTCCCAGCTGGCCATTCCAAAGTCTTCATGAGCTTGTTCGTAGGTTCGAACAATTGAGGGAACGCCGACGCTTATTCCGTTTTGCCAAGATTCGACATATCCGCGTGTTTTTCCATTTTCATCAAGGAATAGGCTTTCATCGATGGATGAAGGAGCTGTTTCGCGTCCATCATACATTCGGATAGTATCGCTGGCACGATCATAGACCATCATGAAACCACCACCACCAATGCCAGAGCTTTGTGGTTCAACTAGTCCCAGAACCGCATGCGCTGCGATAGCAGCATCCACTGCATGTCCGCCTTCGGCTAACACTTTTTCAGCGGCCTTAACTGCGTGCGGGTTTGCCGCTGTGGCCATAGCTTTTCCGGCAAGACGCCATTCAGGTTGCGAAACATCTTTTGTCGCATTTGAGGGTGGCGTGGGAGTTTTAACCGCATCCTCTGTTTGGCAAGCAGACAGGGAGATCAGCGCTGTGGCGGAAAGTAAAACATGCTTGAAGATCATAAGGCCTATGTCCCTTTAAATTTGCTTGTATAGTGGTGATGTGAGACTCACAGAGAATAAGTTCAAATCACAATTGCCGTGATAAATATATAGATAGGTATAACTTCCCAATGACGACAACACGTATAGGTACGAAAAATCTTATTACTGATGTTGCTGGCTTAAAAGTAGGCAATAGTCATGACGGTGAAGTTCTGACCGGTACTACTGTTATATTACCGGATGACCGTGCCGTTTGTGGCGTGGCTATTGTGGGAGGAGGACCGGGAACGCGTGAGACTGACGCTTTAGGTGCTGATAAGCTTGTCGACGCCGTGGATGCAGTCGTTTTATCCGGTGGTTCTGTGTACGGCTTAGCTGCTGCGGATGGGGTGGTTGCAGCATTGGGAGCACAGGGTGAGGGTTTTTCTCTTATGGATTTACCTGATGTACCCAAATCACCCGTCGTACCTTCGGCTATCCTTTATGATCTCGCTAATGGTGGGAATAAAAAATGGGGAGAGGACACGCCATACCGTGTTTTAGGGCGTGCGGCTTATATGGATGCAGTTGAAAACGGAGAAATGCTTTCTTTAGGAGCAGTTGGAGCGGGTTACGGCGCACGCGCCGGTGCTGAACGTGGCGGTCTCGGGTCGACTAGCATCGTCACAAGTGATGATATTACGGTAGGGGCTTTAGTTGCGGTCAATTGTTTTGGAGCTACCCGTATGCCAGGATGTGATGCCTTTTGGGCTCACCCTTATGAACTGAATGATGAGTTCGGTGGTTCGCGTCCGCCAGAAGGTTTCGTTTTAGATCCAGACGATTGGGGAGCTGCGAAAGTTAATCCAGCGAGTCAGGCCAATTCAACCAATGAACGTCAAAATACGACAATTGCTTGTGTGGCAACTGATGTAGAGCTTACGCCTGCACAAGCTAAACGCGTTGCACAAATGGCAATCTCCGGATTGTCGCGCGCTATTCGCCCTGTTTTTGCACCTTTTGATGGCGATGTCGTTTTTGTCGTGTCGACAGCAAAAAAGAAATTACCAGAACCGAATCCTTTAGCTTTGGCCCGTCTAGGTGAATTGGCTGCAGGTACGCTTGCTAGAGCGGTGGCGCGCGGTGTTTTTGAAGCAAATAAAACCGTTTAAAATCAGTTGTCGTTGAAGTTTTTTGACGAAGAGGCGATCTTTTTCAAATTTCCTCTTGCATAGTTTGAATGAGAACGATAGAAACCGCCTCTCAGACGAGATGGTGAATGGTTTGGTAGCTCAGTTGGATAGAGCACTTGACTACGAATCAAGGGGTCGGGGGTTCGAATCCTCCCCAGACCGCCATCACCTCTCAGTCTGATTATTTCCCAAAATTGATTGTTTTTTTGAATGCTATGAATTTAGTTAGTAAAAGTTCATAAGTTTTTTCTGTTCAAAAAAAATGAATTATGTAGGCTCCTTCTCCAAAGGTGAACTCCTGGGAAGGTGAGGCATTATCTGATGAGGAAACAACTTCTAAAACAGACTAGTTTGGCACTGAGTGTATTGTTTTTCGCCGCAGCTTGTTCTGGTGGAGGGGGCGATTCTAATCCAACCCCAACGCCAACTCCGCCACCAACCGGTTCGACTCCCACGCCCACACCGACACCTCCAGCTTCGTCTGCTTTTACATCAAATACTGAAACTGCTCGTTTTTTGACTCAAGCAACGTTTGGAGCAAATTCTCAAAAAATTGATGGATTGACGGGAACATCACCTTCAGAATGGTTTGTTTCTGAATTGGCAAAAACGCCGACTCTCCACACGCCCATTGTACAGGGATTTCTGGATGGGATAGATGATAATTCTTCAAATATTGAAGGATTTATCGCTGATATTTCCCCACGTTTTTCATTCTTAATGAATGCAATTGATGGGGATGATGAATTACGTCAGCGCGTGGCTTTTGCGTTATCCGAAATTTTGGTCATTTCTCTGTTGGATTCAACCCTATCAGATGCGCCGCGAGCTGTTGCTTATTATCAAGATATTTTGACTGAACACGCGCTAGGCAACTATCGAGACCTTTTGGAAGAGGTGACTTATTCTCCTGCGATGGGGCATTATCTGACCTATTTGGGCAACAAAAAAGCTGATCCAGCTAGCGGCCGAATGCCAGATGAAAACTATGCGCGTGAGATCATGCAACTTTTCACTATTGGTTTGGTTGAATTAAACCAAGATGGAAGTCTTAAAGTGGGCGCTGATGGTGAGCCGATTGAAACGTATGACAATGATGACATTACTGAACTAGCGAAAGTGTTTACAGGTTTGTCTTTGAACAATGAAAATTTCAGACGGAATTTGTTGGCGAATGATGGAGCACACCAAGCTCAAAGAATGGTTATATTTGAAAATCAGCATTCGGATTTAGCCAAGAGCTTTTTAACGACTGAGATTCCGACTGATACATTGGGTGAAGAGAGTATCGTTACGGCATTGGATGCATTGGTGAATCATGAGAACACCGCGCCGTTTGTTAGTCATCAACTAATTCAAAGGCTAGTTACGAGTAATCCTTCTCCAGACTATATCCAGCGCGTTTCTGGAGCATTTGCTGCTGGGCAATTTACACTGCCCAATGGCGAGGTTGTTGGAGATGGTCGCCGAGGTGATCTGGCTGCAACGGTAGCTGCAATTTTGTTTGATGATGAAGCGCGTAATTCGGCCAATATTAATTCAAACACATTCGGAAAAATCAGAGAGCCAATCATTCGTTTTATTCACTGGTCGAGAGCATTTGATGTGGGAACTGTAACGCCTGCATCCATGCCATCTCTTTGGCATACAGGCGATGTAAACAGTTTGGGCCAGCAGGGGTATGGTGCTCCATCTGTATTTAATTTTTTTCGCCCGGGGTATGTCCCACCGGGAACTGAAAGTGGAGCAGCAGAACTAACCGTGCCCGAGTTGCAGATCATAAATGCAGCGAGCATTGCGGGTTATGTTGGAACCATGAATGCCTTCATTTTTGAAGGATTCGCAAACAATGATGGCGGCGAGCTTGTCGATACAGCTGAGATGAGAGCGAGCTTCAGGCCAGATTATTCCGACGAGTTAGCCTTGGCAGATAGTCCATCCGATCTAATTGATCATCTCGATATTATTTTGACCAACGGTCAGATGTCGCAAGATACAAAAGATATCGTTCAAGATGCCGTGAGTGCCATTCCCAATGTCACAACAACTGACTTTGATGGGCCACGTTTACGGGTTTATTACGCAGTTTTACTGGTGATGACGTCACCTGATTACATTGTGCAGCGCTAAAGGGAGTTAGAGAGTATGACCAATCAACGCCGTCGCTTCCTTAAAGGGCTATCAGCATCTGCGCTCGCTGGAGCAACGTATAGTACGCTGGGCTCCGCTCTGCCGGCATTTCAAGCACATGCTGCCGATACATCAGGATATAAAGCCGTTGTATGCCTATTCCTATTTGGAGGGATGGATAACCACGATACTATACTTCCCTTTGATCAAACTTCTTACGATCGTTACGCAGAAATTCGATCTTCAATGTTAGCTGGATATAGTTCGCGCCAACATGATCAATTGTTGCAATTAACTCCGGCAAACCAAGCTGATTTTGGTACACGTCAATTTGCTCTGCCGCCCCAGTTGCAAAATTTACATACATTGATCGCTGAAGGGAATGCTTCGGTTATCGCGAATGTTGGACCACTAGCTGTTCCAACCACTAGATCACAATTTGAAAATGGCAGTGTGATTTTACCAAAACGTTTGTTTTCTCATAATGATCAACAATCAACTTGGATGGCTTTAGCTCCAGAAGGGACAGCTGTGGGATGGGGAGGTCTGATGGCCGATGCCGCTGTCGATTCCTTGGCCAATAATTCCAATTCCTTCACTGCAATTACCGCAGCGGGAAATAATGTATTTCAGTCTGGGAATCGCGTGTCTCCATATCCTGTTACCAATGATGGTGCGGCTGAATTTGGTATTATTCAATCATTGGAAGGCGAGCGCCATTCAGATGAAGGTGAAATGCTTTATCAGGCAGTTCGAAGCGCATTATCGAGAAATAGTTTTAGCGGAACTAATTTGCTTCAAAGGGATATCGCCAATGCTGGCGCGAGTGCTCTGAGCGATAATGAAGGGTTTAATGAGGCGCTGAGCAATTCGACTGATTTGAGCACTGCTTTTCCACGAACTGGTGTGGGGCGACAACTTGAAAATATTGCGCGGTCTATTTCAATTCGAGATGATTTGGGTATGAGCCGTCAGGTGTTTTTTGCCTCGCGTGGGGGATTTGATACCCATTCAAATCAAGCCAATGCTTTGCCAAATATTCAAACACAAATTGATGAAGCAATTTTTGCTTTCTACACGGCGATGATTGAGCTTGGCTTACAAAATGATGTGGTGTTGTTCACTGCATCAGACTTTGGAAGAACACTGGCTGTTAATGGTGATGGAACAGACCATGGATGGGGGGGGCATCAGTTTGTAGTCGGTGGAGGCGTACGAGGAAACCGTATATTTGGAAGCATGCCAGAGTATGACTTTGATCATGAGCAGGATGCAGGGCATGGACGCTTGATCCCAACGACTTCATTGGAACAATTTGCAGCGCCCATTGCGTCTTGGTTTGGATTGACGAATTCAGAGCTTGCAAATGTTTTTCCCAACTTCCCAAGTTTTGGAAACAATGGGTTGGAGCTATTCTAACTACACACCAGTTTGGTCTGGCTTTGAAAGGTCTTTTCCTCGAGGACCATTGGGACGTGTCCAAATGAAAAGTCCCACAAGCGGTAAAATGACTAATTGGGCGATAACAACTGGTTGAGGAGCATGGAGAAGAAATGCGCTTGCAAGTGCTCCTCCCATCATCAAAGTTGCTAAAATTTTAGCACCAGTCGGTATAGCACCATGGTCATTCCAGTCTTTTATCGGGGGACCTAAATGTTTGTGATTGATTAGCCAATTGTGTAGGCGTTCAGAACTACGAGAAAAACAAAATGCCGCGATCAGTAGAAATACAGTGTGCGGTAATAAGGGAAGAATAACACCTGCAATCCCGAGCCCCAGAGCTAAGAAACCGCAAATCATCCAGAAAAAGCGTTTAGCGCTTTGTGTCATTCCTATTCCAGTTTCAGTATGTGTCGAGCCGTTTGATAGATAGTTATGGCGTTTGGTGTGACATTAACAGTAATTGCAAAGGGTTTGCAATTTCATTCGTAGTCTACGTTGGATTTAATTGATTTGCTGGAACGAATAAGCGTGCCATCATCTTGCATCAGTTTGATAGTCGCTGCATATAGTCGGCATGACACACAAGACCCTTTATGACAAAATTTGGGATTCTCACCTAGCGCATATCAATGCGGAGACGGGTGAGGCACTCCTATTCATTGATCTACATTTGATCCACGAAGTGACAACACCGCAAGCTTTTGCTGGCTTAAAAGCTGCTGGGCGTAACGTACGCAGGCCTGATTTGACGCTTGCAACGGCCGACCATAATACACCCACTGAAAATCAGGCGGCTGGCCTTGAGGGTGTAAAGGATGAGCAAGCTCGCACTCAGCTTGAAATGCTCTCTAAAAATGTCAAAGAGCACGGTATCGAGTTTTATCCAATGGGGCACATCAATAATGGGATTGTGCACGTTGTTGGGCCTGAACAAGGGCGCACACAGCCAGGCATGACTATTGTCTGCGGTGACAGCCACACTTCAACTCATGGAGCATTCGGTGCGCTAGCGCATGGCATAGGGACTTCAGAAGTCGAGCATGTGTTAGCTACCCAGACATTGCGCGCCCGTAAAATGAAGAACATGGCTGTGCGTGTTTCTGGAAAATTTCAAGACGGTGTCGGTGCAAAAGATCTTGCTCTGCATTTGATCTCAGTCATTGGGACCGCCGGTGGTACTGGCTCTGTGATGGAATTTATGGGTGAGGCGATTGAAGCCATGTCCATGGAAGCTCGCATGACGCTGTGTAATCTGTCGATAGAGGGGGGGGCTCGAGCTGGACTTGTTGCGCCAGACGAAACGACATTTGATTATATTAAAGGACGCCCATCAGCACCCAAAGCAGGGCAATGGGATGCTGCGCTCTCGTACTGGAAAACTTTGTTTTCAGATGAGGATGCGCATTGGGATGAAGTTGTAGAGATTCGGGCTGAAGATGTTGCTCCCACGGTGACTTGGGGAACATCTCCTGAGCAAGCATTGCCATTATCTGCAGACGCGCCAATTCCTTCTGAAATATCGGATCCCATAAAACGAGCTGCAGCTGAACGCGCTCTTGATTATATGGGAATAGAAGCTGGAAAACCTCTAAAAGACTTGAAAATAGATCGCGTTTTCATTGGTTCATGCACTAATTCACGAATTGAAGATTTTCGTGCAGCAGCTGAAATTGTCAAAGGTAAAAAGGTCGCTGATGGCGTGAGAGCGATGGCTGTTCCTGGTTCCGGCTTGGTAAATGCACAGGCTGAAGAAGAAGGTCTTGACCAAATTTTTGTAGAGGCTGGATTTGAGTGGCGTGAACCGGGCTGTTCAATGTGTTTGGGGATGAACCCAGATACGTTGGCACCACAGGAGCGTTGTGCTTCAACATCTAATCGAAACTTTGAAGGACGTCAGGGGCGTGGAGGCCGCACACATTTGCTTAGCCCTGTTTTGGCAGCAAAAGCAGCAATTGCTGGTGTGTTAGGCGGATAGGCTAGCGGCGAGCTTTGTATCCATGTCAGGGGCAATTTGTTTGATGAATTCAAACAGATTGCCTTTTTCAAATAGAAAGCCCTGAATTCCTGCGTTTTGTGCTGCCACGATATCTGTCAGTTTGTCCCCTATGAGAAATGATGAACCGGTTTGTGTTGGAAACTCTCTCATTGCTTTTAGAAGCATTCCGGGGGCAGGCTTTCTATCTTCGCTATCTAGACAATATTGCGTGACGCTTCCGCGAATATCATACGGGCAATAATAAATGCGATCGATGTGCGCATGTTGTTTAGAAAGTTGCGAGTTCATGTAGGCATGCACACGAAACATATCGTTTTCGGTATAGTGTCCGTGAGCAATACCAGTTTGATTTGTGACGATGAAAACCCGCCATCCGATTGAATTAAATTTTGCTATTGTTTCAATCGCGCCAGGGATAAATTCAAAGCCATCAGCAGTGTTTACATAGCCCTTATCCACATTGATAACCCCGTCTCTATCTAGAAATAGAGCAGGGCATTCTTTATCATCAGGGATACGAATTGATGAGGACATTTAAATCTCTTGCTTGCACAAAGCTCTAGCGATGGCTATTTGCACTTTGATGCACTCTAAAAGGACGTCTTACAAGCCATGACCCCCAACTCTGATCAAGACAGTTTTATTCTTCGCTTATCATGTAAGGATTCTATCGGAATTGTCGCTGAAATAGCCAGTTTTCTATCCGAGAGACGCCTATTTATAACGGAAAGTGCCAATTTTGGTGATCAAGCGACTGGTTTATTCTTCTATCGAGTGAAATTTACACCTGAAAATGCTTCTTTTTCACGGTCTGAATTTGGAAATGAATTCGATGCCGTTGCAAAAAAGTGGGATATGAATTGGGAATTGCGCGATGCAAAAGTAAAACCCAATGTTGTGATATTTGTATCTAAAGGTGATCACTGCCTGAATGATCTTCTTTATCGTCACCGCACTGGTGCTTTAAACATCAATATATCCGCAATTGTGTCGAACCATGCCACATGTGGTTGGTTGGCTGAGCGCCACGATATTCCTTACTTTCACGTACCTGTAACTAAGGATACCAAGCCGAAAGCGGAAGCACGCATGCTGGAAATTATTTCAGATGTTAAAGCTGATTTAGTGGTTCTCGCTCGCTATATGCAGGTTCTCTCAGACGATATGTGCCGTCAGCTTGAAGGGCGTTGTATCAATATACACCACTCGTTCTTGCCATCATTTAAAGGTGCTAAACCATATCACCAAGCTTTTGATCGCGGTGTAAAACTTGTTGGTGCGACTGCACACTACGTGACGCCAGACCTTGATGAGGGGCCCATTATTACACAAGCTGTCGAGCCTGCGGATCATCGTCTTTCAGCTGAAGATATGGCAGCATTGGGAAGGGATACAGAGTCACGCGTTTTAGCAAGAGCTGTGAAATTGCATACCGAAGGGCGTATCTTTAGTAATGAAAAGAAGACGGTTGTTTTTGGCTAATACGTTGCTGCACTTGAATGTGGACCAATAGCAAATCTGTGTATACCCTTCTGCGGGGCGTATAATTCGTATCATGGATTGTACACAAATGATCATATAGGGGTTTGAATATGCAGGATTTATTACCACTTTTGTTAAATGGTGTTGGCGGAGCAGTGCTTGGGCCAATCCTAATGAAACTCGCGGGCGGCAAGGGCGGCTTGGGAACGATTATGGGCCTAATCGGCGGTGTCGTTGGTGGAGTCGGTGTTGGTCAGGCAACTGGATTTGCTGGCTTTGATCTCGCTTCTTTAATGGGCGGGGGCGACATGATGCGTATGCTAGCCAACCTTATCGAAGGTGGCGTTGGCGGCGGCATTCTTGGTGTCCTTGCAGGTAAAATAGCCAAATAAATAGAACAAAGAATTTTTAGCGCACGCTCTTGTATACGGGAGCGTGCGTTTTAGTTTTCAGTGGCAATATCTTCAGTTGAATTGGTCTCTTCGTCCTGATGTTTTGCTATCTCACTGGCTTTTCGTGCATTTGAGTGCTTCAGCCCCACAATGATGAGGGGGGCTGCTAGGCAAGCTAATATAGCCGCTAAGATGAAGGGTGCCCCCATGAATTGGATCGGGGCGTCATCTGCTGAAAACCTAGATAATGTTTGTGTCATCATCAGTGGCGCGATGATTTGCGCTAATGCCAAAAGACTAGATTGTGCTCCTTGTAATTCTCCTTGCTCGCTTTTGCTTGTTTGCGCTGAAGTGATTGAGTTGAGCGCAGGCGTTGTGAGACCCGCTAAGCCAGAAATCGGGATAATGAGATAAGCAATCCAAGGCACATCAGCAAAAGCAAAACAGACGTAGGAAATTATCGAAATACCAACACCGATCCATACTGTTTTTGCTGGACCAAATCTTTTCAATGCTGGGCCAATAAGTGCACCTTGTACAATGGCTGCTGTAAGTCCGACCAATCCTAGAGAGTTTCCGATTTCGGCTCTGCTCCAATCATATCGAATTTCCCCGTGGAAAGACCAAATAGCTGGGTAAACATTATGGGCAAGGGCCAACAACCCTACGGCTAGAAGAAGCCAGGCTATGTGGGGCAGTTTAGAAAAGTGTTTAAAGGCACCAAAAGGGTTTGCTCTCGCTAGACTGAATGAGCGGCGGTTTTCCGATGTGAGAGATTCAGGAAGAACAAATAGTCCGTATAAAACACTGACAAAAGATAGGCCAGCTGCGGCAAAAAATGGTGCGCGCATGTGTAGTTCGCCTAAATATCCACCCAGTACAGGGCCGATAATGAACCCCAACCCGAACATGGCTCCCACCATTCCGAAGGCCTTGCCTCGGTTTTCCGGTTCGGTAACGTCTGCGATATAGGCGTTGGCTGTGGCGATTGTTGCGCCGGACACACCAGATAAGACGCGCCCGATAAATAGCATCCAGATCGTGGAAGCTAATCCGCTAATTAAAAAATTTACGCCAAGCATTGCCACGGAAACTAAAATGACAGGCCTTCTACCGTATCGATCCGACAAGCTACCAAGCAGTGGTCCACATAGGAAGTTCATTAAAGCGTAAACAGCTATAATTGGTCCTGCCCATGCTACAGCTTTCACTTCTTCTAGACCTGTTAATTCGGTGATCAAGTCAGGCATTACGGGCATAACAAGCCCAAAACCGATCATGTCTAACAGCACTACGATCAGAACAAAGTAGAATGCATTTTTGCTATTTTTCTCGGGCATTAGTGAGGGCTTCTTTCCTGCTACAGCCTAGAATGCATATGGACTGACGGTTATTGAGTTATAAACAACACCAGAAATGCTGTTAAAAATTTGACCCGCCAGATTCCAAGAACAGGCGGGTCTTTAATGAACTGAATCGTTTTAACCCTTGAGCTGTAGGTGATCAACGATCGAAATTTGTAGTTAGGCTTTTGCCGCAGTGTAGGCTTGCCTGAACACTTCCATTTGTTGAGAAAAACGAGCGCCATTTCCAATTGCATTGGCATGGATTGGCTTTTGTAAAGCTGCGACGCTTGAAGAAATCACAGGGTTGTCCTGAACTTCATGTGGAGCCACCACTTCAGGTGAGGCTGCAAGGCCACAATGGGCGAATATGCGAGCCCGTTCTGCTTCTGGGTTAGCAACCATGTCTTCATAATTGACGGTGAGGAGTGCGTTGCCCAATGCTGGTGCAATGGCTTCATACAACTTCTCTTCCAAAGCTAGGTGTTCGCCGAGGTTCTTTTGATCAAATGACCAACGTCCGCCGCTTGGGAAACATGTCTTGAATTGAGATAAAGCTGTGTCTTCAATGTTTCTACGAACCCAGATCAAAGGTGCCTTAGGCATTGCTTGATGAATAATAGGAGCTAAACGTCCTTGAGACATAGTTCGGTCAACGATGCGGCCTTCAGCTCCAAATCTGGACTTTGCCATGTGATAATAGGCTGCAGCCATATCACGCCATGGATTTTCGTACTTTGTTTGAATTTCCAGTAAGTCTTGCGAAGAAATGCCATTCAAGGAAGCGGCAGCCAAAGAGAACAGACCAGTAGAATCACCTGCGGTTACTTCAGGGTGACCAACAAGCATTCTTTGAACAAGGCATCCACCCGAACGTAGATTTCCAAAAATGAATATAGCTCGATTTGAAGCATCAGGGCTTTGCTTCAATTGACCAAAAGTATTTTGTTGAATAGCGCCGATAATGCCAGCGACATTCTCATTGTTTCTATCTTTTTCATACGGCGAAACTTGGTTCATTATTGTCGCTGCAGTGTTTGTGGCCTGCCAGGCTTGATCTGTTTCGCCCAGATCAAAAAACACTTTGGATAAGGCGTATAAATAGGCTCCCTGATTCATTGGAGACGTTGCTGCCATGGAATTTTGCAGTTTTAGGATGTCTCTCACAAGTGGATCATCAGGTGTGAAGGTGTGTATAGTGGCCAACTCTAACCAATGTATTGCTGATTTAGGCTGAATGAAGATCGCTTTTTTTAAGCTTTCCTCTGCTTCTGCAAAATTACCTTGTTGCGCCTGCAGTGTCCCAAGAACATTCCAACCCGGTGCAAAATCTTTGGCTGTTTTCACAACGCGAGTTGCCATTTTTATGGCGTTTGGATAATCGCCAACATCCGCAAGAAGAGTTGCTGCCTTAAGAGCTGTGTTTGAACTTGAATCACCCGCTACTGCATGAGTTGCATAAAAGCGTGTAGTCGCAGTTTCACCGATTGTTGCGGCTAATTGCGCAAGACCAAGACGGTGTACTGTTTCCTCAGGTAGTTCTTTAGCTTGCTCAGTTAGTAAGCGAGCAGCTTTATTGCGGTTGTTGTTTTCAAGAGCTTCTTGAATTTCTTTCAATTTGCCTGGCAATACAGTCTCGGTTTCCATGATTTCTCTACATTTTCTTGGTGCCACGCACATCAATACGGGCAGGAATGACTCAACTTAAACTATACTATAGCCGTAAAAAACTATCCCTCATGTACAATATGAAGGTAATCATACCGCTGTTCATCATGTTCTAATCGCTAAAGTGCAATTGTAGAATGTCCTAATTGGAGAATTTTTCAGATTTATGTCTTCAGTATTAATTTATAGGATGGAAATCAATTTTCTTATTTGAAAAATTGCAAGTTTAATCTGGATTCAGTTTCGATTTTCCTTCAATACGAAATGATGAAAAATCGACTTATTTTTAAAATTTTGGAAAATTCATCTTGGGAAGCTGCAAAAGAGGGAGCGTTGATTCAAGCTCCTGTCGATATTGCAGATGGATATGTGCATTTTTCAACGGCCGCTCAAGTGCAGGAAACGCTCGATAAATGGTTTCAGGGCGTCGAAGGTGCAGTTTTGATCGCGTTCGATACAGACGATTTTTCGGAGACATTGAAATGGGAAGTTTCTCGAGGTGGAGAATTGTTTCCTCATGTTTACGGCGAAGTGAGAGCGGCTCAAGCAAAGAAGTCATGGCAGATGGAGTTAGGTCCATCAGGCGCACCCTTAGCGCCGCAGGAAGCTTTGGAGTATGATCTAAGCACATGACGATCTTCGACGACATTGGACTAGCGCTCATCAAGCAACTCTCTCCAGAGGCTGCGCACACCGCAACGATAAAAGCGCTGAAGATTGGATTGGCTAGTAAAGCGAAAATTCTGGATGAAGAATTGGCTGCATTGCTTCGAACAAATCTCCCCATCTCGGGGTTAGAGCTGCCCAACCCATTAGGTATTGCTGCCGGTTTTGACAAGAATGCTGAAGCGTTCATCCCTAGTTTAAATATGGGGTGTGGGTTTGTGGAATGCGGTACGGTTACACCTAAGTCTCAACCTGGAAACCCAAAACCTCGCCTGTTTCGTTTGAAAGAAGATCAGGCGGTTATCAATCGGATGGGCTTTAATAATGAGGGGTTGGAACCCTTTGTCCGTAGGTTGAAGAATGGAGTAAAAGGAGCCGGTATTGTGGGGGCCAATGTTGGTGCCAACAAAACCTCTGTAGGTGCTAAACGTGTCGAAGATTATGTAGATGGAATTAAATCCGTGTGGGAGCACTGCTCTTATGTCACGTTGAACATTTCTTCGCCCAATACACCTGGTCTGAGAGGGCTTCAAAATAAATCCGATCTTCAAGAGTTATTAGCCTCAGCTTCACGTGCGATAGGTGAGCAACAGGACGCCACTCAAATTGAGCGTCCCGTGTTTCTTAAGATTGCGCCGGATATAGATGATGAAGCGATTGCTGATATCGTCGATGCAGTTCTCGAGGCTAGAGGCCTCACCGGAATAATCGTTTCAAATACGACAATAGACCGCCCTGAAACATTGAAGAGCCAGCATGCATCACAAGCCGGTGGACTATCCGGAAAGCCATTATTTGAAAAATCTACTATCGTGCTAGGTAAGGTTGCCCGCAGAGTGGATGGAAGATTAGACATAATCGGAGTTGGCGGAGTTCATGATGCCCAATCCGCTTATAAGAAAATCAGGGCGGGTGCTCACTGCTTCCAATTGTATTCTTCGCTTGTATATGGTGGAGCTCCACTTATTCCTGCTATCTTGGAAGGGGTAGGCAATTTATTGAAAGCTGATGGGTTTTCTCAAATAAGTGATGCTGTAGGAGCGGATTTATAGGTTCTAAGCATTATGCTTTGCATCCGTGAGTTTTCCTTTTTTCTCCAAATGCTTGATCAACATATTAATGTTCATGGAATTTGATCTGAAAGCGAGATCAAAGACATCGCCAAGAAATGGAAAAGCACCGAGCACAGCATCAATAATTAGATTGATGAACATCCGCACGATTAGCGTAGCCGATCCACCCAGTAAAATAGCACGGCCGATTATATAAAGGCCGAGCAAGGCTGTAAAAATATCTCCAACAACCGGTATAAGTCCAATCAGGCTATCTATTCCAAATTTCATGTTGAAACCGGGAATATTGAACCTTGAATCTAGGAGGCGTGCGAGCGCTTCTACATCAGACACATGGTTGGATTCTTTTTGTTCACTGTCTGATTGCTGTGTGTCGTGCATTCATCGCCTCGCTAAGAAATATCATTTGTTTCAATTTGCTTTGCTACAGAGGGGAAATAAACTCCAAGCGTTACAGCTCTTAGAACATATGAAGCAATAAAGGCTATCCATACGCCCCAATTCCCCAATGGTCGCAATAAAACATCAAGGGCAATATACCCAATCAGTGCAATGATTGTGCTGTTTCTCATCGCTGAAGAGTTTGTTGCCCCAATGAAAATCCCATCTAATTGCCAACTCGCGACACCCAATATCGGTGCGAGGGCGACAATAGGAATGAATTGTTTTGCTAGTTCTGCTACGGCGTTATCCGCAACAGCATAATCAACGAAAATTGGACCTAAAAGTGCGATAAGAATTGAAGTTACAATTGCGCTCACAACAGCAAACTCTGTTGTAAGTCTGACGGCTCGCCAGAAATTAATTCTTGACTTGGCACCTATCGCTGCACCTACGCGAGCCTCTGCAGTGACGGCAAAAGCATCAAGGATAAACGCTGATACGGTTATGATCTGTAAGAGTACATGATTTGCGGCTAACGCAACACCGCCTTGGCGCGCACCTGAATTGGCAAACCAGGTCATCAGTCCCAATAGGGCAATTGTTCGGATCATGATGTTTGCATTGACTGCAAACATGTGTTTGAGCCGATCTAATGCAAACAGATTGTTTTTGTGGAGGAGACCTGAAGCCGGGCCGCCTTTTAAAACAATCAAAATACTGCAAATAATTATGCCGGTTAGGAGAGACGTCCATTCGGCGATTGCGGTTCCTAAGCCAACGCCTTTAGCTCCCATTCCCAATTCTTGCACAAAGTAGATATCCAATCCGATATTCATTGAATTCGTGATTATCTGAAGAATAAGAGCGCAAGCAGTTTTACCTTGCCCCAGCAGCCAACCATTGATCGCATAACAGGCAAGGATTGCAGGAGCTCCCCACATTCTTGCAGCCATGTATTGTGATGAAATTCCTTCAATATCTTGACTTGCCTGCATGAATTTGAGTGCGGTGGGGATTAAGAATAATTGTAACGCGAATAGCAAAGCACCGATTGCTGTGCCAGCGACCACTGAACGAAGAAGAATTGACTGTGTTTCTTTTGGATCTTCTTCACCTACGGCTCGGGCAGTTAGGCCAGTAACTCCCATGCGCAAGAAGCCAAAACTCCAGAAAATGAAGCTCATCACAGTTACACCTAATGCGACGCCAGCAAGTTCGAGTGTTTGGCCTGTGCGTCCGATTATGATGGTATCAACAAGTCCGACCAGTGGAATAGAAGCTTGTGAGAGAAGAACTGGCCATGCTTGAGATAAGACACCTTTTCGTGTGAGGGGAAGAATCGTTTGCATGAGAAAAAATGCCGAAAGTGTAGAATGTGAGCTATCTATGCTTTGTGGCTTTTATACAAAAATAGCAATGATCAAGTTGGGTGTATTAGACGTTTGTTTTTCAAGTCCAATGCCTCAAGAAAAATTCTCACATTTTGTTGAATGACGGCTGACCAATCCGTGAAGCAATAGGTCTTGTTCATGTCACATGCGTGCTTATCTGCTCAATATATTGAACAGGAACAGGACGACGCGTTTCCCATAAATAAAAGCGTCGAGGATAAATAAAATGAAAAAACTTGTTTTATCGACTTTACTACTATTGTCAGCTTCAACCGCATGGGCAGAGGCTCCATCTCAATTGATAAAAACGGGGCTCGCTACAACTTCTCAAAAAGATATCTCCAAGCATGATGCAAAAAGTGTTGTAAGCTTGGCTGGAAACTCTGCGATCGAATTTTTAAATGACGGCAATTTGAGTGATTCTGAGGCTCAAGCGCTTTTAGGTTTTTTGGACATTGAACGAGTTGCGCGTTTTACACTTGGGCGTCATGGAAGAGCATTATCAGCAGCTGAGATTGAACGTTTCACTGTTGCATTTGAAAATTATGCATCCAAGCAATTTCAAACACATCTGTCTGCCTTTGCTGGCGCTAATTTAAGTATTGTCGATACAGTGGAATTAAAACCCACGGATACAGTCGTGAAAACCGAAATTCGCACAGAAAATGGAAATATCCAGAAAGTGAATTGGAGATTGCTCAAACGAGAAAACCAATGGAACGTAGTTGATGTTGAAGCATTGGGGTTTTGGTTTGCTATCGAACAAAGAGCACAATTTTCAGCGACTTTGGACAAATCGGGTGGTGATATCACTGCATTGATTCAAACACTTAATGCGAAGTAATTTTACAGGAATCTAAATCAATAAGAGGCTCCAGAGATTGTTTTCTCAGGAGCCTTTTTTATTGTGAGGATTGTCATATCCAGTGGAAAGGGGGTAGCGATAGACATGCTAAAAATTGTTCACCACCCTTTATATGATGCAGCTACAGTGGCGGACACGCATCGCTTTCCAATGCGTAAATATACGTTGCTGCCGGTCGAATTGATGAAAGCAGGAATCGCATATCCTAATAGTTTCTATGAACCGGAACTTGCAAGTAGAGAGCAATTAGTCGCTGCTCACTGTGCAGATTATGTAGATGCGGTTCTCACAGGTGGTTTGGATAGACAAGCTCAACGAAAGTTGGGTTTTGAATGGACAATTGATGTCGCAAATCGTGCGCGAGCGTCATCAGCAGGCACGTTGATGGCCGCAAAGTTAGCGCTCAAACATGGAGTTGCTGCCAATACTGCTGGTGGGTCTCATCATGCTTCATATGATTTTGGTGCGGGATTTTGCGTGTTCAATGATGTTGCAGTGGCTGCAAGCAATTTGCTTAGAGAAAATTTAGTGCAGCGTATTTTGATCATCGATTTGGATGTGCATCACGGTGACGGCACTGCGCGCATTTTTGCTGATGAGAAACGCGTATTCACATTTTCTATGCATTGTGAAGATAATTGGCCGCGTGAAAAGCCAGCATCTAGTTTGGATATTGGTCTTCCGCGTGGCGTGGGGGATCTGGAGTATATCGAAAACCTTAGATCAGCGCTTGATCGCGTTTTTTCAAAGATTGAACCTGATATTGTGTTTTATAATGCAGGTGTGGATCCCCACGAAGAAGATCGGTTGGGGTTGCTCAATTTGTCAGATGAAGGGCTTCAAGAACGAGATCGTATCGTTGCTGAAAGATGTTTTGGTCATGACTATCCTTTAGTTGGAGTACTTGGCGGAGGATATAGTAAAGATCCATTCGAGGTTGTTCACAGACATGTCGGCATGTTTCGAGCACTGAGGGACGTTTGCGTGTGAACACCATTCTAAACAAGCAAAGGCCGAAGCTGTGGGAGCTTCGGCCTTTTTTACCTGCCTGACCGCGTAAGGGGGGATGAGCGGGGCGTCAGGCAAATTATTCTGCTGTTTTAGCCAGCAGCATTCTGCTTGTATTGAGCAACTAGCTCAGGTGCAGATATAGACTTCACAGCGTTTTCTACAGCTATGGATACACATTTGTTCTGAGCAATTTGGTTTTGCAAAGTCAAACGTTGGTGAGCACTGCCACAAGCGCGTTTTGCTTTTTTCTCAATGCGTTCAAGTACGGCTTGATTTCCGGCCTTAGTCGCGAGCTCAGAATCTGAGTATGAGACATCAAAAGTCACGACATCTTGAGCAGCGGCTACCGGAGCCATCAGGCCCGCAACTGCGATTGAAGCTGCAATTAAACCAGCGGGGATCATGTTTGAAGTTGGGTTTTTCATGGGCTGTTCCTTTACGTTATTGTTCTTTTTTTGAGGTGCGGAGTAGCTTGGGCATGCTACTCCGCTATACACGGTGTCTTTCTCGGGGGTCATCTCGAAAGACGATTAATATTTACTGTTTTTCGATAAACATTGCAAGTAAAACAATAAGGAAATATTGTGGCAATGATGACCGATTTGGATTAGAAGCTTGGAAATTATGGCTTTTTTCAAAATTTCAGCACCAAAGATTTTTAATTTTCCTTTCCAATATCACAGATGTACTACCAATACCGCCGTGTTGTTACATGTGTAGCATATTTGTTTTTGTTGTAAAATAGAAAATTGTGATGTTTATGCGGATAGTGTGTCGCTTTGGGTGCATGCACGCTGTAAACTCTTTGCATGTCTACTGAGTCGGCCTTGGTGCAATCTCCACTTTCAGAAGAAATGTCTTCCCAAACAGAAGTTATGGGGGAGGCTCTGCGCGTGCTCGAGCAAGTTTATGGGTATGATGCTTTTCGAGGGTTGCAGGCTGACGTGATTTCCCACGCATTGGTTGGAGAAGATGTGATTGCAATCTTGCCAACAGGAGGTGGGAAGTCTCTTTGCTATCAAATACCTGCCCTTGTCCGAGAGGGGGTTGGATTGGTCGTATCGCCTTTGATCGCGCTTATGGCAGATCAGGTAGATGCATTACGTACCGCAGGTGTAAGGGCTGAGCGTCTAGATTCATCATTAGACTATGAAGATCGCATGGTTGCTTTGGATAGAGCCGTAAATGGACAAGTGGATTTATTATATGTCTCTCCCGAGGGATTGATGAGCAATGGGCTTCGTGCTCGTTTGCAAACGTTGAATTTGTCTTTAATTGCTGTGGATGAAGCGCACTGTGTGAGTCAGTGGGGGCATGATTTTCGGCCGGATTATCGCGCTTTAGGTGAATTAAAGGAATTGTTTCCAAATGTTCCTCGCATAGCCGTCACTGCCACTGCTGACCCTCGTACGCGAACTGATATAAGAGAACAATTACAGCTGGAAAAGGCTGTAGAGCTTGTCGACAGTTTTGATCGCACAAATCTTATTCTGCATGCCGAGCGTAAAGATGGAAAAGGGACAGACCGAGTTATTCAGCTTGTGAGGGCACAGGCAGGAAAATCGGGTATCGTCTATACAAGCTCTAGAGACGGAACAGAGAGACTGGCTCAGGCACTTGAGAAAGCCGGCATTCCGGCATTGGCATATCATGCAGGATTAGAGGCTAATATAAGAGAAGAGCGTCAACGTCGCTTTTTGCTAGATGATGGCTTGGTGATGTGTGCTACGGTAGCTTTCGGCATGGGCGTAGATAAACCGGATGTTCGGTTTGTGGTGCATGCAGATCCTCCAAAGTCTATTGAAGCTTATTGGCAAGAGGTGGGCCGCGCGGGCCGTGACGGAGAAATCGCAGAAGGGTATTGCCTCTATTCTCCATCAGACATGCGGCGATTGGTGAGATGGGCTGAACAATCCGATGCCAAGGAAGATGTACGACAGGTACAGATTCGTAAGACGAGGCAATTGTTTGGTTTTCTTGATGGCATGGCCTGCCGTCGCGCGGGCGTACGTCGGTATTTTGCTGAACAAGATGTAGAAAACTGTGGTGAATGCGATAATTGTCTAAATCCGCGTACAGAAGGATATGATGCAATTGTTTGGGCCCAGATGGCGGTTTCCGCTGTTTTAAGAATGGGGCAGCGCTTCGGACGAGGGCGGGTTATTTCCCATTTGCGCGGCGATGCAAAAGACCAAATTGATGAAGACTTATCCAAACTAACGACATTTGGTGTGGGGTCTGAACTTGGCCCTGTTGGTTGGCGTTCGGTTATCGATCAATTGCTATTTGACGGGTATTTGGCCGAAGACGACAATGATAATCGTCCAACTTTATATGCTCCAGATAAAGAAATGACGCGTGATTTGTTCAGCGGAGATGTTTCTATTTCCATGCGGGAAGACCCAACAAAAATCCGCAGACGTGAGAAAACAAGAACTAGCAGTACTAATATTCGAGATGGCTTGAGCCGCGAGGATATAGATTTGTTTGAAGATTTACGTGATTGGCGACGTGAACTAGCGGCGGAAACGGGCGTACCACCTTATGTGATTTTCAACGATAAAACTCTTCGTGGAATCGCAGAAGCGAAACCGATTAGCAAATATGATCTGCTGCGTGTCGCCGGAGTAGGGCAGAAAAAAGCAGAGCGCTACGTCGATGATGTGTCACGTATTGTCGAAGAAGCACTATCTACATAATTGGATGTTTTGGAACGTTAGTTCAAAAAATATCTAATTAGAGAAACATTGTTGTGTTATTTTGCTTTACTCCTTAAGTCTTACATCTAATAGGCTGCAATGCGGAGCAATTCGCATGTGACAAGTTAGGTGAAAGGGTATTAGCCATGACCCAAATCAAAATCGATACAAAGAATATCGATATGATTGGACGGAAGATATTTGTGAAAATATGGGAACCCGCTGAAAAAGTATGCGAGGTGCCAATTGTTTTGTTGCATGATTCATTGGGGTCAGTAGAGCAATGGCGAGATTTTCCGGCCAATCTATGCAAGCGGTTAAACCGAAAAATCATTGCGTATGACCGAGTGGGGTATGGTCGTTCGAGTGAATTGAAAGATCTGCCTTCCATCAATTTTGTGACAAATGAAGCTGAATCAACATTTCCGGTTTTAAAAAATGCATTGAACATTCAAAATTTCATTCTATTTGGACACAGTATGGGAGGCGCGATAGCTGCTGAAATTGCTGCGCGTCATCCTAAACAATGTCGAACTTTGTTTTTAGAAGCTGCACCGGTATTTGTTGAATCAAAAACTTTGGAGGGCATTCGTGCTGCGCAAACGGTTTTTGAGGATCGCGATCAACTTGATCGGTTGAGAAAATATCATGGGGAAAAAGCGGAATGGGTTTTATCAGCTCGAACAGATATTTGGTTGTCACCGTTTTTTAAAGATTGGAATATTTTCAATGCTTTAAAACATGTATCCTGCCCGGTTTTAGCAATTTACGGAAGCAAGGATGAATATAGTTCTGAAGCTTTTCCAGAAGAAATTTGCAAGAAAGTAGGGCGTAGAGCGGAAAAGGTTGTGCTCAAAGGAAGAGGACATTTTCCTCATCGGGAAGATGAAATCTCGGTGTTTGAAAATGTTGAAAAGTTTTTGGGCAAGACATCAGTGCGAAGACGAGTCTCTGCCTAACCTAATAAAACGGTGCTCACTTCAATCGCTTAACCAACTGAAGTGAGCACCGTTCAATGCTTATCTATGCATACCCTTGCTGGGAGATGTAAGATTGCATAGCGCTGATGCGGTTTGTATCAGATGGGTGTGTTGACATAAATTCCATTGGCTTTTGGCCAGAACTTTTCGTCATTGTTTCCCAGAAACGTACAGCCTCATTTGCTTGATAATCTGCACCAACCATGAAGTCAGCCCCTAGGCGGTCAGCTTCGTATTCGTGCTTGCGAGAATATGGCAATATAAGGCCAAAAGTGACACCAGCACCTAGAATACCTGCGATTAAAGCACTGTTTTCAACGTCGCCAGCTTCAAGTGCTACATTGGCAAGAGCCAATCCACCTTGAGCGGCCATTTGTTGAGAATAACGCTCTGCTGAGTGTTTCCCTACGACGTGACCAGCTTCGTGGCCCATGACTGTTGCAACTTGATCATCATTGTCCATGATGTCGAGCAGTCCAGTGTAGAAGCCAACCTTACCGCCGGGCATAACCCAAGCGTTTACAGTTGGGTCGTCAAATACAGCAAATTCCCAATTGTTTTGAGTTAGGTTTTGACCTGGAAAACGTCTGTCTGCCGACTGAACAATTTTGTCACCGACTCTTTCTACGCGGCGACGTAGGGATGAATCAGTTGTTTGCTTGTTTTGTTGAAGTGCACTTGTCCAAGATTGAGCAGCTAATTGAGCTAATTGTCCATCTGAAACGAGAAGCAATTGACTACGACCAAGCGCTTCATTGGTTGCACACCCTGATGCAGCAGCACCTGAAAATGCAACAACGGAACCTGATGCCAAGCCGTTGATTAGGTCACGACGAGACATTGTAACGGTTGGGCGATTGTTTGTTTTTTCCATAACTTCCCCTCCAGAGGTTTAACCTTCGTGCTGCATTTTATAGTTAACTAATTGATAAAGCCAGACTACGCCCTGCTAAAAATTGCAGAGACTAACAAAAACTGAAGTGTTGCTGCCCTAAAAACGACTATGAACCTATCGGTTTCCCAGTATTGTTGCGTATAGCAATGACACTTGGTCGAGGAGGAGTGGATGCTTCAAAATCTGGCCATCTCGTCGCTGGATTTTCAAAAGTTGCATCATCTTCATCACCTGGATGTTGAACAGCTAAAAACAGTGTTTTTCTATCTGGTGTAAATTGGGGGCCACACATTTCAGCGCCAACCGGAGTGCGGAAGAAAGCTCTACTTGTTCCCCGGCGTGGACCTTGTGTCTCCACAGCCCATAGCCCGTCCGCTGCGCCAGTTTTATTGTTGCCATCAGTGGAGACCCATAATCGACCAGAAGGATCTATTGCGCAATTATCAGGGCTCCCAAACCATCCATCAGGGCTCGTTAATGGATTCCAAGTACTTCCGTGTGCAGGGCTTGATGGATCACCACACTTGATCAGAATTTCCCATTTTGATTTCGTCGAGGTAAAATCACCGTCGGGTTCTGTAATTTCTATGATGTGCCCAAATTGGTTGTCAGCGCGAGGGTTTGCGGCATTTACTTGGCTATCTACACGCTTGTGGTTGTTCGTAAGCATGACGAAAACTTTACCACTATTTGGGTCTGGTTCTACATCCTCGGGACGATCCATTGGTGTTGCTTCCAATAAATCGGCGGCGCGGCGCGTTTCAATCAGGACATCAGCCTGAGAGGCAAAACCGTTTTCTTCTGTTAGGGGACCAGTGCCATAAATTAGTGGCATCCACTCAACAGAGCCATCTTCATCAAAACGAGCAACATACAACACCCCAGAATCGAGCAAGTTGAAATTTGCAGCCTTATTGCTGGCGTCATACGCTTTATCGGATACAAATTTGTACACATAATCAAAGCGTTGATCATCACCCATATATACAACGACGCGGCCATTCGGCGCGATTATGTTTTCAGCACCTTCGTGTTTGAAGCGGCCAAGTGCGGTACGTTTTTTAGGCTTGGAAGTTGGGTCAAATGGGTTTACTTCTACAATCCATCCAAAGCGGTTTGGTTCATTTGGTTCTTTGGAGACATCATATCTGTCGATGAATTTTCCCCACTGATACCATCCTCCAGGTACACCATAGCGTTTGTGATTTTGAGATTCGGAATGCTCTTCTGGGAGTTGCCCAAGGAAATTACCATTGAAATTTTCTTCGGACATCAACCAAGTGCCCCATGGTGTGATGCCTCCCGCGCAATTATTCATAGTACCCGCAACGAGGCGACCTTTTGGGTCTTCGTTCGTTTTAAGGCGGGCTGAACCAGCTGCTGGACCTGTGATTTCCATCGGAGTTTTATGCGCAGTAATGCGTCGATTAAATTTCGAATTGCGGTCTACATGCCATTGTCCGTCTTGTTCGGAAATTTCAACAACACTTCCACCATGTCCAGCTAATTCTATCTCACATAGTTCTTTTGTCATGCTGTCGGGATAATTCCCAGCTACGTTAGGAAGCATAAGGTTTGTGGAGGTGTACTCGTGATTTACACACAATAGACCGCGATTAGATTCATTTTGCTCGGGTTTGATCGGTATGTAACCCAGATAATCATTATTATAGCCAAACTGTTTTAGCTGTGCTTGTTCAGACTGATTGTGAGGATCAAATTCAGGGCTGTCGGGGAATAGAGCATCTCCCCACTTCAAAAGAATGTCACCGGTGTAACCGCTTGGAAGATGGTGCGTACTATCTGACCCGCGTGAAATTTCTTCAAATGTGAATAGGGGAGCGTTTAAATTCTCTGCTTTAGAAATATCTGTTACCGATTGAGATCCCTCAGTAGACGCACATGCCGCTGCTGAAAGAGCGGTTAGCGTTGTTAAGCCACTTAAAAATCCTCTACGGCTGAGTCTCGCATTCACAATGTCAGATATGGTTGCAACACCGTTGGATACTCTCGGGTTGGATGTGGTGTTTTCTGAATCATCAATCATTGTAACTGCCTCAGATTGGAATAGGGTTGAATCACTACAAGCTACTGGGTTGTTTGCTTGTTTTAGCAGTTTTAGCAATGAAGTGTTACAGTATAACGTCAGGTGTTTGCTTTATTTCAATAAAAGCGAATAAAGTGATATAATTTTTGTGTTTATTGCGATGAAACTGACGTAAATCTCCGATAGATGTGGGACCGATGTAAAGGTATTCGGTTGTTGGAGAGTGTGTGATGTTGAATTCAGTCCTTTTTAGAGCATTGGTAGGTGCAACAGCATTGTTGGGAACGGCGGGGTGTGCACACTTTCAGCCTATGTTTGAAACCGACTCAGCTGTAGAAAATGTTGTTGTTCAGTATACTCGTGACGCAATAAAACCTGCTCAAGCGAATGATTCATATTATCTCTCAGCCGCAGAAGCGATTTCGGATAAACAGAGCCTACGAGAAACAAAACAGGCAAAGAATTTTATACTATTCGTAGGCGATGGTATGAGTATTTCAACGATTACTGCTGCACGTATTTATGCGGGCCAACAAGCTGGCGTTGATGGTGAAAGTTATAAGCTCGCAATGGATACGTTGCCATGGTCTGCGCTTTCAAAAACTTACTCTCACGATGCTCAAATCCCTGATTCAGCTGCAACAGCTACCGCTATGACAACAGGAATTAAGGTTCCTGCGCGTACTCTGGGAATTTCTCAAGAAGCAATTTATAGCAATTGTGCATCTATTGAAGGCAATGGAACAAATTCGCTTTGGGAGCTGGCTGAAGCACAAGGCCTAGCGACTGGTGTGATATCCACAGCAAGGATTACGCACGCTACTCCAGCATCAACTTATGCCGAATCTGCTTCGCGTAATTGGGAAGATGATACTGAAATAGATGATGATGGTAGTGACTGTGCAGATATCGCTCGCCAGCTAATTGAGTGGGATCATGGGGATGGTTTTGAAATTGTGCTTGGTGGTGGTCGTCGTCATTTGTTGCCCGTGACTAAGCAAGATCCTGAATATGCTGATAAAGCTGGACGCCGAACAGATGATCGTAATTTGATTGAAGAGTGGACAGCAAAATCTTCAAATCATGAATTTGTATTTGATCAAGCTGGTTTTGAAGCAGTTGATTTCACGTCTGATCGCAGAGTTCTAGGGTTGTTTGAACCATCTCACATGCAATATGAGCTTGATCGAGCGGATGATGAAGCTGGTGAACCAAGCCTTGCAGAGATGACTGAGGCTGCAATTACGCGCCTAAGTCAGGATGAAGACGGTTTTGTGTTGATGGTAGAAGGCGGTCGCGTTGATCATGCTCATCATGGTGGGAATGCTGCACGCGCACTTGGAGATGCAGTAGCGCTGGACAGGGCCGTCGCTAAAGCATTGGAGATGACATCTGCAGATGAGACGCTCATCATGGTGACAGCTGACCATGCTCACACAATGACGATCGCAGGATATTCCGCGCGGAATAACCCGATACTCGGGCTATCCTCCATGGGTTTCACACCCAATAAAGCCGCCGATGGAAAGCCGTACACAACACTTGGATACATAAATGGTCCAGGAGCAATTTGCGGTGAAGGTGAGGGAGATGCTGAAGGCATTTGTGCTCGTTCTGATCTGACAAAACGTGATACTTTGGACAAAGATTTCCAGCAGCAAGCTGCTATACCGATGGCGTCCGAGACGCATGGCGGTGAAGATGTTGCGCTAATGGCAAGTGGTCCGGGTGCAAATCTTGTCTCAGGCGTCATGGAGCAGAATGAAATCTTTCACGTTGCTGGTCAGAGCCTTGGTTTAATTCAATAGCAAGATCAATATTTATACGAAAACAATAAAGCTGCTCGAGGTGTTTAACTCAAATCCAGTTGATGATTGTGTCCAGTTTTAAATGCATTAAGCTCGAACAAAGTCTCTGACACTGGGAGAAAGCAATGTTTGAACTTGCATATTGGCAGCGTGCAGTGCGTGATCCAATTATTTTGAGCGGGATGATTGTTGACTTTCTGCCATTGTTTGCAGTGCTCTCGTTTGGTTGGGGCGCTTTTGAGCTTGTGTTTCTTTATTGGATTGAAAATTTAATCCTGGGTGTCGTTACATTAGTTCGAATTTTGATGTCAGGCTTAGGAAAAGGGCAGGTTACATCAACCTTGAGAGCTGTTTTTACAGGGACGTTTTTTACAGTTCACTATGGAGGTTTTTGTCTTGCTCACGGCATAGCTCTTGTTTCTATGTTAGGAAGTCCTTCCTCCGAAGGGCTCACGAATGCAGGAATTGAAGCAACGATGTCCAGTCACAGTTTTGTGGGGTTGCCGGTCATTTTGGGTGCCATCATAGTGTGGCAGTTCTACATAAATGTATTTGAATTTGTTAGACGTGAAGAGTATTTGGAAGCAGATGCTCAAAAGGAAATGTTTGCTCCATATGGTAGGATCATCGTGCTACATCTAGGTGTTTTTGCCGGTGCATTTGCAATGGCAAAATATGGTGAGCCTATGATGGGTGTATTGGCGCTTATTTTGTTTCGTGTCGTAATTGGAATTGTAGTGAACAGCTTTCTGCGTAACAGAAGGTCACGCAAGAACGTTGAACAATTTAATTAATTTAAGCGCCAGCCACGCCACGCACATCTGCTTCCACGGAGTGTATTTTCTTGGTGACCAATCGGTTGAGGTCTTTCACCAAAGATTGTCTGTGAGCTACATTTGATTTTGGAATATCCATAACAACTGCAATGGCTTCAAAATGCCTGAGAATAACTTTTGCATCGTAATAGGGGGTCATCCCTACGCCTTCGATATAGCGCTGCGCTGAACGCCAAACTTCAGAGACTGTTTTATCACCAAATAGATCGATTTCTTTGGATTGCGAAGACAGTAATTTGTAAAGTCCGCGCACAATGCCTTTGGTGTCTGTGGCATCTCGTAGAGCATATCCAGAGAGTTGCGCTACGATGGCACGCAGTTTATCTACCTGGTCTGATGACGCTTCTTCTATCGCACCGATTGGCGGTTCATCGGTCAAGCGTCTCCATGGTCCACCGAAGTCTGAATCAGTTTTTCGCCGACGACAAGGACCGATGTAGTGACGACTATCAATGAACTTTCTTGGACGAAGAACGACTTCTTCAATACGCGATTTTAATGCGCGCACGGATACAGGTTTTAACAAGAATTCATTTATCCCAGCTTGTCTTGCGGCAATTAACTGATCTCTTGCGACTGAAGAAGCCAATAGGATAACGGGGATATCTCGGGGGATGTTTTTTTCGCTCCGCCGAATCGAACGCGTGAATTCTAAACCAGACACTCTGCCTGCTTCCCAATCTGTTATGACGATATTGGGACGAAAACTCAGGCAAATATCATTGGCTTCATCTGTTGATGAAGTAGAGCTCAGTTCGCCGACATTCAATCGTCTCAAGGCATCGGCAACGATACCGCGCATATAGGAGTTAGGGTCTACAACCAATACCTTTAACGCTCTTGTATCCGCTATAGACAAAGAGCGTTTTTGAGGAGGAGAAGATTTTTCAGTCAAATCGTATCATCCTCTTATCATGCAGCCATACGTCTCTGGATTGCATCAGCAAACGCATTTGAAACGGTTTCTCTAGCGCTTCCAAATTCTCGAGGCAGCACGAGCAATTGTTCGAGTGTTGTTATTCCTGTTGTGATGATGAAGCTTGCATTCTTTTGAGCGCTCGGAGAGTGGATGACTATTTCCATGAACGCTTCGAATGAGTTCAAAGTTTTGACAAAGGCTTGATCATTTTCTTGTACTGCAATTTGCTTGGCTTTGTTGAGTGCAGCCCTAATTCGCTTGGGGGCACCTTTAGGATCCGAACTCAGCAATTCACACGCCATTCTGAGGCCAGAAAGCGCAACAGAAAGCGGGGCCTTCTTATCTATTAGTTGTTTTTCCGCATCGCTGATATCTTTTATGTTCGATTGATCGCGGTCTCTGCGGCGCGGGCCATGATAGTCAGCAGGGTTTTTGCGACGACGACATGGGCCAATATATACTTTGGAATCCACGAAAGGTCGTGGCGTTTCTATCACCATTTTTAGACGTTTTTCGACGTCCGTAGGTGAGCAGGGGCGACGTAAAAATTCATCAATCCCAGCATTTCTACCCTCAAGCACCATTTCCTTAGTAAGCTGAGATGAAGTTGCAATAATGGGGATACGACGAATATTGTCATCATGATATCTGCGTACGCGCTTTACAGCATCTACAACATTCATTTCGTCTTCATCGTTCCAATCAATCACCAAGACTGTGGACCGTTGATCTTCAATTGTACGAAACAGAGTGTTGTTGCACTTAGCGCCATCCACTTGCAGTGCACCGAGAGTACGCATTATCTCTAACATCAGATTACGGTTAAATCTGTTGGAACATGCGATGGTTGCTCTTATATTACGGGGATCATATCGACGTTTTTTGCGTACATCTTCAATATGAATGCTATCGCCGTACATAGTCTACCTCAAAATCCCAACTTCCTTAAAACACGAAGCTAGCCGATTAAGGTTTAGAGGAATTGATGTTTGAGATTAAAATCTATCCTTTGCGATTAAGGATTGATTAAGTTTTATCGACGGAATGGTAGGGTGATAACGCGCCAACAAAACCAAATAGGAAGTATCACTGTAGCGCCAGTTAGTGCAGGCTTCCAACTTGCTTGAAAAGCCCAAACGATCGCCGATATCCCTTGTTGCCAAACATTGCCTGCTGTTTCGGTTGCATTAAATTGCGGGTTTAATGGATTGAAATTGGTGAGATGCATGACAACACCAATGAGTGCTGACCAGATAAACAAATTTAGGAATTGACCAATTTTCAAACCGAACAAGCGCGCCCAAACGGATCTGGGCGGTTTAGGAGGGCGGTCCAGCCCAAGAATAATGCTAGTTAGGCCACGTTTCTTTTTCGCAACGGGGCTGGCCACGTCAGCATTGTCACTCATTTGAGTATCAGAAGACGCTAGCGCAGCTTCATTATTGGGAGGTGGTGGCTCATCCTCCCAATTAACGCTGATCTTAGGCAAACGAAATGCAGAAATTTTCATTTAAACACTCCGATTGCTGAAATCCTATTTGGTGACTTTCTGTTCGATAGTCGTGTGAGGGTATGGAATTGAAATACCATTCGCGTCGAAAGCTTCTTTTACCTTTTTGGTGATGTCAAATTTCACATCCCAATAGTCGTCAGCCATCACCCAACTTCGTGAAGCAATGTCGACTGAGCTATCTCCAAGGTTAACTACTTTTACGAATGGCTCAGCTGGTTCAGACAAAATGCGCTGATCAGCTTCGATGACTGCATTAATAAGCGCAATGGCTTTATCCATATCATCAGAGTAATCAATCCCGAACGTCACATCCACGCGGCGTTCAGTATAACCAGAATAGTTTGTGATAGCACCGTCAATTGCTTGGGCATTGGGGACCATAATTTTTACATTGTCGGGTGTGGCAAGAACAGTTTGGAAGAGATTGATGTCTTTCACGGTTCCAGACACGCTTGCTGTTGTGATGTAATCTCCCAATTTATATGGGCGAAAAATCATAATCATCACACCGGATGCGATGTTTCCTAGCGCGCCTTGCAGAGACAGGCCGATTGCTAATGTAAGAGCACCTAAAATGGCAACAAGAGAGGTTGCTTGGACGCCAAAGACCTGTAGGGCAGCAATGAACACTGCTGCAGTAATTCCCCATCTTACAAGAGAGGCAAAGAAATTACCTAGGGTGTCGTCTATATTGGCACTTTTATTGACCCATTTGCGAACGAGTTTTGATAGCCAGCCAGAAACACTTAGTCCTATGATCAATACGACGAGAGCACCAAGAACTTTAAAACCAAAGGCTAAAATCGGGTCTTGGTAGGAAGTCCAAATCTCTTGAAAATCAATATTCGATATTTTGTTTAACAGGTCCGCTAACATGAATTCACCACTAATTAGAATCGTTGGCGACACACTAGCAGAAACCAAGAGTGTTTGCGCGGTAATTTTGGTTGTGATTTACGCGATTAACACACTTAGAAAACGTCTGTTTGTTTTGAGCACAATGTCGGAGAAGAAGCACATGCCGCAATCACATTATTGATCCAGCTGGAATAGCCTTGCAGGTTTGTGTAGCGCGCAACATAATCACCAGAGCATGCTTGATCGGATGATTTTTCAACACCTGAGAGTACCCCCCATAAAACGGGTTGTCCTTGGGAGCCTTCAACAAAAAGAGGGCCACCTGAATCGCCAACACATGGACCAGCTCCGTTGATGGAGCCAACCTTGATGAGTGCTGGGCCAATTGATTTTACTTCAACGTTTGTGCCCAGCAATGTCGTTGATAGATTACCTCCGGGCGAAGTCATGCCCCATCCGGCCATTTTCGCAAAACGCGTTGTTGTAGGGCTCATAGTATCATCCGCAGCCAACACCGTGGCTACTGGTATATCCGTTAAACTAGAGGCTGTTTCCTCAGAAACTTTTACGAGGGCAATATCATTTGCCAATCCACCTTCTTGTCCTGCATACGCTGCGTGGCAAGCAGACCATTCAGCTTCAACCTCACGAACAACAGGACCATCAAGTTTTTCGTGACCAACTTTCAAAACAGTCACATCATAATTTTCATCTAAACAGTGTGCAGCTGTAACAAACCAGTTGTTTGAAATACGGGTTGCACCACAGTGACCACTTGAGAAAGATGTATCTGAAATAGCTTTGCGCGGCTCTAGCTTTGCTATTCCTGGGAAATCTGCTCGCAAGACTGATAGCGCAAGTGCTCCACCTACAGACCCAACAACAGAGGGCTGAACAACACTGCTGGAAAGAGCTGAATTAATTGGAGTAGACGGCTCCTGAGCATTTGCAATTTGTGCAATTGTTTGCGTGTCAGTGCTTACGGCTGCACATGCTGTTGCATTGATTGCGGCAAGGTCTGTGTAAACAATCGAATTTTCTAAGTCTGTTCCTGCTGGCGGAAGAGCGTTCTCATCAGTTTCAGAAATTTCCTCATAGTCATCGTCTAAAGGAGGAGGTGGAGGCTGATCGGGCGGCGGCGGAGGTGTTCCTTCAGGCATCAGAAGGGCGTCGCAGCCGACCAATGATAAACTTGCCAATCCGGCAAACAGAATATTTCTGATAGTCATGTGCATTAATCGACAGCTGACAATTTGGAATTCAATTATTGCCATGCCGCCGCCTCTAGAGCGAGAAACATAAAATCCTAGCGTGCTTTCTAGCCAATTTTTGTGAGAAGCCCAACAAGATTCAGCGGTTAGGAGAATTGGTTGAGCAATTCGCACAAAAAAGGCGCATGAAAATTCATACACCTTTTAATGAAAATGATCTGTCAGTGAGTTTATGGAGTTTCTAAAACATAGCGGCGGTATAGCGGTTGTGTCGGCCGTGCATTGTCGCCAAATAGCGCTCGGAATGCCGCAATTTGAGTTTTTGATACGCTCATAGGAGTTTGCAAAACAGTCCAGTCCACAATCTCGGTACAAGGAGGTGTCGTTAAAGATCCTTGGTATCTGTAAGATGCACGGTTTGTAGGCAATAACTTCTTCATATCAAGATTAAAAGCGACAGAGGCGCTACCGGGTTGTGAGGGGGCTGACCACCAGATTGGGTCTAGGTGTTCATTGTTAGAGCCTTCAGCAAACATAACACCGACAACTGCCAATGTGCCGTCTGCAGCTTTGTGCACAAAATGTGCTTCCATCGGGAAATGTCGACCGTGAATTGTGTGTTCTGACGGTGTGTGGAAATGGAATTGGACAAGCTTATATGGCTTTCCGTCCAGAACCATGCCTCCAGCCTTCTCGACGTTTAACTGAAGAGTGTGGCCATTATTGACAACATCACCATTGGTGATTGGTTTCCAGTCGATTTGAGGTGCTGAAGCAAAAGCTGGTGTGGTTCTATTAAAATCAATAGGCGATTGTTGAGAGCCTACTTTGCACGCTGCATTTGCTGGATCTTTATCGCCCCAATATTGCGGGCCTCTTGGGCCAGAGTAAGCCCAGTGCGTGCTTTTGTGTTTTTTGTTGTACTGGTCCGAATTTCGATCTTTGTCGTGATGCTCTTTTTTATCGTATGCTTCTTTGTGCCCTGAATTGTTTTTAGGTGGAGCAAGTGCATGCGCGGACAGTCCCAGCACTGAAGCGGCAAAAATTGCAGAAGCTAATAGACGAATGCGCATGGACATTATCCTCAAGGTTTATCGAAAGGATAGAGCGTTGGTTAAACAGCTCTGTCTTTCAGTTAAGGATAATGTCCAACTATTTGTTTGCTGAATCGTTTACAGCCCGCAGCTTCCTTCAAATCAGGCTAGTTAATCTGGATGCTTGTGAAGGATTGAACGGTACTTTGATTGAAGGATTGCCCCATAGCTTTTCCTGCAACTCTGACAGTTACATCAGATAGGACAGGGCGACCAAATTCATGCGAAGTACAACTACCTTCCATTGTGAATTCGTTGATCTTGGCGATTACAGCTGGCTTAAAAGGTTTCTGAAGATCATACTGAAATTTCGAAACTTCTTTTCTAGCTTTATCAACTGTAATTGTGACAACGCTGCGTTCGAGCATTTTACGTTCCACTTTATCTTCAGCAGATTCCGGATTTGCCGGGAATGTATAAATCGCTTCTTTGTCGTTTTCTGAAACTAAGGTGACAGGTCCACCGACATTATCCTTGTGGTCATCGCACCAGATATCTCCATCAATGTCGGCTTGTAGATCTTCTAGCAGTTCTTTTTTGTCTGACTCGTCAATTCCTGCTGGGTATTCATTGACTGTAACTGACGGCTTTGCTTCGGCAGGGATATCAATTTTGTATTTGAGAACATGTTGTTCCTCTCCATCTGCCTGAGTTGCCTGAACATCATAACTCATCGAAGTTAATTGAGACGTTTCATTGGGAATAGCTGCTTCCCGAAACAATTCGGGCCATGAAGGGTCAGCAAGCGCTGTTGTGGGAATTAGACATGCGGCTGAAACAGCGGAAAGCAATATGAGATTTGCGCGTTTGGCTGACATAAAAGACCTCGAAATTGTATAATATTATTAGACCGCACGGTAATATAAGCGGAGAGATTGTTTTTTTCGTTTATCGATAAATATCTTCCAAATTCAGACAAAAATAAGGCGGGAATTGAGGCTTCTTGTGAAATAAACTCTTTAAAGCGATAAAGCACGCATTAATAAGTGAACTAGTTTCCTGACTTCTAAGTATCGCTGCATTGCCTTTTTCTGCTTGAGAAAATAACGTCCCGCCGAATGATAAAAATGATGTTTAAGTAAGGCAAGTTATGGAAAAGTTTGAGTTTGATTCCGGCATTGATGGTCCAGCGTTAGTTGTGACTGGGGCAGTGCATGGAGATGAACGTGCCGGACCAGACTCCATAGGAAGCTTTTTGGAAAATTGGGATCGAATATTGAAAAAAGGACGGGTCACTTTTGTTCCTGTCGTAAATGAAGCCGCGCGTGCTCAAAATACGCGCTTTGTCGATGTTGATCTTAATCGTTGCATGGGAGCCGAAGAGTTAGGCGAATTAAGTGAGCATAAGATTGTGCCAGAGGTTAGAGCTTTGCTTGAAGCGCATGATGTATTGCTTGACCTTCATAGCTTCAGAAAGGGTGATGGTGCGTTTGCTCTTTTGGGGCCAAAAGATAATTCAGGCGGTTTGGAGCCGTTCTCTCATGAAATTGCTGAGACAGCCTTTGGTGCCTCAGTTGGTATTAAGCGCGTGCTGCATGGCTGGCTTGGTTCATACAATTGTGCGCTTTCGGCTTTCAATGCATCAAATGGTAAAACGGATGACCCTTTCCCTGCGCTGGAAAAAAGCGTTGGCATGACGGAGTACATGCGTAATGCGGGAGGTTATGCATGCACCGTCGAGTGTGGGCAGCATGAAGCGGAAGATTGCATTTCGAATGGAGTTAGTGCGATCGAGGGAGCGCTTGTCGGGCTTGGAATGATCGAAGGAGAGATTCCAAAAGTTGAAGGTGGGTTTGATTGTTATGAGCTTTATCAAGTGATCATAAAATCCCATGAGGATGATGGTCTTATCAATGATACAATTGAGAACTTTGATGTGCTGCCAAAAGGGGAACCTATCTTGAAGGTTGGTGGAAAGGATTTTTCACTAGATCAAGATGGAGTGATTGCTATGTTTCCTAAAGCTTCGCCTCAAATCGGTGAGTCCATAATTACATTGGCTCGACCGTCAAAGCGATTGGATAACGTCTAACGGCGACCACCAAATACCGCAGCCCCAATACCCACACAGCAACCTAGAAGCACCGCTAGTAAACCATATAGAATAGGGTGGTTGCGAGACATGTTGAAGAGTGTGTATTCCATCCCTTCTCGTCTCAATTCTAGTGGAGTTTCAGCTTCTGCCAGGAGAACACCTTCTTTAAATAGGAATATCCGGACGTCATATTCGCCGGGTGGGGCGGCGGCGGGAAGATCAATATCGGCGCGGATTAGGCCACCATCTAAACGTTCCAAACCGGATTCATGTGTATGGAATAATCCATCCTGTGCTTTGAGTTCAGCAAAAGCCTGTCGCCATAAATCCAGCTTGGGGTCATTGATGTTTTCTGGTCGGGGCATTGCACTATAGCGGGGGTTGATACCTGCTAGAATTAATGCTTCTGCGGACCCAATTTCATCCAGTGATTTTTCTGCAGCCACAGCAAGTACTGCAGGTGCAGAGATAAACTCAAAGCGTTCTTTTTCTTTCTTTACGGTACGAGTTACCGCATAGGGGCGGTGCGGACCAACCAATGCCACCGCAAACCCAATATCAGGGTTTTCCCATTGATCTGAAACTGCAAAGAGCGTGATACGGGTTCCTGAAAAATCAACGTCAACTTCGATTTCAGCTTCTGCTAATGCTGCGGATAAATGCGGGCGCTCAGATGGAGGAGAGGGACTTTGGGTGTATCCGTTCAAGCTCATGAGGGATATTAAAATAAAGAGAGTGAAGGCACGCATTATTTCAGTGCCTCCAGTGCAAATTCGGCGCTTGTTCCGAATATCAGATCATACGCAAGTTTACCGCCCATCGCGAGCACCACAAGCGCAAGAAGGAAACGCAATTGAGCTGCGTTAAGGTATTGCCCTGTTGCGGCTCCAAGCTTTGCGCCGATAACGCCGCCAGACATCAGAACAGCCGCTAGCACTAAATCAACCGTTTGGTTTACAGCTGCTTGGAGGAAGGTCACAAATGCTGTCAGGAAGATGATTTGGAAAAGCGATGTCCCAATCATGACGCGGGTAGGTACGCCCAATAAATACACCATGGCGGGCGCAAGGATAAACCCTCCACCAACGCCCAATACTGCAGCAAGAAATCCAACTACAAAACCGATGATAATCGGGGGAAGCATGCTGATATACAGGCCAGACCGCGGAAAACGTCTTTTGAAAGGCATAACACGCGTCCAAGCACGCATTGCACTGCGGCGTTTGGGGTCTTTATTGCCATCACCATTTTTACCAAGTGCAGGGCCTATGCTTTCCCAGAACATAAGTCCGCCAACAATGCCGAGAAACACAACATATGAAATAGCGATAAATTCATCGATATTTCCAGCTGCGCGTAACAGCTTGAATACCCAGACACCTAGAGCTGAGCCAGCAAGTCCGCCACCCATCATGAAGTATCCCAAGCGCATATCAACTGCACGGTTTTTCCAATGAGAGGATGCGCCGGCGATTGAGGTGGCCAGAACCTGGTTGGCTTGAGTGGACACTGCAATAGCAGCAGGTACGCCTGCAAACATCAATAATGGAGTAAGCAAGAAGCCGCCACCAACTCCAAAGAGACCTGATACAAACCCGACACCCGTTCCAATGGCGATGATCACAAAGGGATCAACGGCTAATTCTGCAATGGGCAGGTGTATCTGCATTGGTCCTCCGATAAGGAGCGTTACATAAAAACTTCTATTCTATGGATAGAACTTGCAGCTCCGAATGAAAACCCCATGGGAGGCAAGCTTCCATCCAATAATGGAAATATTTGTACTTGGTTTCCAATTAACGACTGGAATTTTGCCGTTAAGAGCCATTTCGTGCCGCAGAGCGTAGTTTGCGAAGCAGCGCTTCGGAGACTTCACCAGTAGGAATTAGGCCATTGCTGCGTTCAAATTCACGAATCGCGTTGCGTGTATTGGGGCCCATTACACCATCTGCTGTTAGTGATGCACCAGAAATTTGAGCAAGCAGACTCTGAACTTCACTGATCTGTGTTTTCAGCGAAGCGCTCCATGGTTGTTGACCAAATTTCCCATTTGCAGCACCGCTTACTTGTCTTGGTGAAAACGCGTTAGCCTCTGCACTGATTTTGTTTGCTTCAGCTGTTGGAAGTTTGTTGAGAATATCACGGGCGCGGCGGTTGCCGTCTGCATCACCATTTTTACCCGAAATCTCAAACCAATAAGCTGCTTTTGCCAAATCTTGTGAAACGCCTAGACCTTGTTCATAGAGGACACCAAGATTGTATTGACTGTCGATCAAGCCATAGTCTGCGGCGCGTGTGAACCATTCGACACCAGCTAGGAATGATTGATCGCCGCCTTCACCTTCAGCATAAAACACAGCTAAATCGTGCATTGCTTTCACATTGCCATTTTCAGCTGCAAGCGTGGTCCATTTACGGCTTTCTTTGATCGAGCGCGGAACACCTTCGCCGCGTTCATAAAGTTTACCCATACGATATTGTGCGGCGGCCAATCCTTGATCAGCAGCTTTACGCATTGTTTCAGCTGCCACACGCTTTTCGCCAGACGCCAATTGCTTGATTGCGAGTTCGTGTTGGGCAATCGCAGAACCATTTTCTGCTGCTGCTTCAAGTGAAATTTTAGGTTCTTGAGGTGCAGCTGATGTTTCTGGTGGAGTTGATCGTGAAGAGGCGAAAGCATCCAGTGCAGAAACTCTTTTCGGTGTTTCAATTGAGCCCGCTTCTACAACACCGGAAGTTGTTTCGGCAGCTTTGAAATTCTCAGACGTTAGGATCCTTGCATCTTCTGGAAAGAGAACTTGTTCGTCGACGTGCGCATTTGCATTGCCCATTTGCTGACCTCGTTCATTGGAAGTGTGCAACTCTGCAGCTTCTTCCTTTGCATCGAAGAGAGTGTCTTCATCTTCATTAGTTGCGCCAGCCTGTGTGGCATCAGGATTAAACTTTGGAGGTGTAACTGACATGCCATCATCTGCACTGACATGTTTGCCACGCATAGCGACCATGCCTGCGCCACCGACAACAGCAGCCGCTAACACACCGGCGGCAACCATCGGAAGCTTGCCGTTTTTCCGGTCATCGGCACTTTTTAATTTTATTCTGTTATCAGCACCGCGTTCTTTTGCAGCTTGTCTTGCACCAACCAGAAATTCTGAATTGTTAGTGCTCGCCCGGGCAAATGGATCATCGTCCAATCCAACATCCGAGCGTCTAGGATTAAATGCGTTTTCAGCAGGTAATTCTGTTTCATATTCTAGTTCGAGTGAAGACGTGAATGCGTCTGTTTCTGCATCACTCTCAAACAGACTATCTTCAACGCTTTCATCAATTTGAGGGCCATCTGCTTTGTTGATGATTTCGGCAATTGCTTCGTCATTCTGTTTGAATAGTTCAGCTTCGGCTTCTAATTCTGCGCGTTGCTCGGCTAGCTCAGCAGCAAACTCTTTGCGTGCATTGAATGCTATGTCAGCAATATCTGAATCGTTGATCTCTTCTTCATCTGATTGAACTTCTGAAACATCAATATCTTCTTCCGCAGGAGTTTCTGTCTCAAATACAGGAGGGGATACTATGTCTTCAACAAATTCATCAAGAAGGCTTGGCGTTTCATCTGTTTCTTGCTGTTGCGGTTCAATGAAATCATCAACTATGCCATCATCAGTCGCAAAGATATCTTCTTGTTCCGATTGAGGCAGAGGAGGAGGTGCAATGTCTGTTGCTAGGTCTTCGTCATCAGAGATGATTTCTGTGGCAGACAAATTATCTACTTTTTGCGCCAATGAAGACACCGTGTTTTGAACCGGAGATACAATGTGAGCAGCTTCTTCTCTAGCTGCTTTCAAACGCTGTTCGATCTCTTCCATCGTAGAAGAAAGATGTTGGCGAGTTGAAGAAGAAACTTCATCAATCTTATTATTGATGTTTTCAAAGGCTTCTTCATTGCGTGCCTGTAGTCGTTCGGTGGCGCGGGCAACGTGCTCGCCTACTTGCTCAATGGCTTCGGCGCTACGACGTTCAGTGTCGTCGATTTTGGCGTTGGTTTCTTCTAGGCGCTCTTCCATGTGCGCTGCGATTTTACCAACTTGCTCTGCAAGGGTCCCCATTTGAGAAGATTTTGTTTCTTCGACAGCGTTCAAACGTTCGCTGATCAGAGAAGTCGTGCGTTCTAATTCTTCACGTAAGTCTTCCACTGCGCCATCAGAGGCACCTCGATCTTCTACACCCTGAAGACGTTGATCTAGTGCTTCGGATAAACGTTCAAACTGTCCAGAGATAAGTTCAACAGCATTTAATTGGCGTTCTTCAGCCGCAGCAATATCTGACTGCATTGAATCAATTTGCTTTTGCAATGCATCGACTGCACCGGCTTCAACGCCTTTTGTGGCGGCTTCGATGCGTTGGTCTACAGCTGAATTCGTGTCTTCTATAGTTTTTGAAAAGTCACTGGCAATCTCAGAGAGTTTTTCTTCGAACTCCTTGCGAATATCAGTGGATTCGCCGACCTTCTGCTGAACTTCTTCTAAACGTTCGTCTAAAGAAGAGTATGATTTTTCTAAATCAGAAATCGCAGAAACTTTGTTGGTTTCCGCTTCTGTAAAGCGTTCATTGATACGCTCAACAGCTGCTTGTAGTGTCGCTAGTGCTTCATCTGAGTTTTGGGTTGAACGAGCCGTTTTTTCAATACGTGCATCTACATCCGACACTTTGGCAAACATGGACGTAACGTTTTGTTGCGCGGTGTTGATGCGTTCTTCGACGTCATTAATGCTGCCAAATAATTTGTCTGATAGCTCTTTGTTACGCTTGGCAACTTCTTCTGCAATGTCCGCTGAAGATTGTTTGCTAGCTGATAAAGCTGCGTCGGCAGTTGAAAGCGCTTCATCCAGTTTGTTGTCTGTGTGAGAAGCAAATGACTTTAAGCTGTCACGAAGATCATTAAAAGAATTTTGCGAGGTTTGCAGGGCTGAATCGGCTTTGCGCTGCGTGTCGCTGATCTTATCTTCAATTGTGTTGAAGCGTTCTTCTGCTTTACGTGATTGTGTACGTGCTAAATCAAGTGCATTTTCTGTGCGACCCAATGCATCTCGTAGACGGTCTTCTGTTGAACGTTCGAAACGATCAAGTCGCGAAGAAGTGTCATCGCTTTTACGATTGCTCTCATTGAGACGGTTCTCGATAGAGCCAAAGCGATCTTTTACATCGCGGTCTATTCTGTTTGTTGCGTTGGTGACAGCATCATCCATACGGCGCGAAATGCCATCTACTTCATTTGATAAATGCGTAACACCGCGACTTAATTCATTTCTGAGATTGTCTTGATCTTCAGCAACTTCGTCTTTGGTGTCGTGAACTTGTTTGGCTAGCTTGGTGAGGGCACCTTCCAACGCGCGCATTGCATCTAGCATACGACGGGAATTGTCTTTGCGACTAACTGAGTCCAAGCGTTCTTCTAAAGACGCCTGAGTTGCACGCATGTCATTCAGTGCACCATCAAAGCGGTTTGCTATACCTGCGGTCGAACGTTCGTTTGATTCCAAGCGGTTCAAAAGGGTCAGCATGGATTGATCCACACCAGCCAGCGCCTGTGTGGAACGGTTTTCACCAGCATTCATGCGGCGAGATATTTCTTCAAGGGTATTTGCAACTTCACTGACGCGCTCTGGTTGAGCTTCACCGCGAAGAATTGGGTTGAGAGGAGAGTTAGACGGTTCGTCTTTAGAGCCGCTATCTTCTAATAGAAGGCGGTTCAAATAACTTCCTAGAGTAATGCCGTCTCGTTGAGCGTGTTCGCGTGCTTTTGCGCGAGCTTTAGGATCTATCCCTTTAACGCTCCAAGGTGCATGCCCCATCCTTGGCTCCAGTCTCTTTTACTAACGCGGAGTTAATGTACTCCGACAAATTATACCCAATCTATTCAATGCGGTGTTTTTGCTTAAAGGGTGGTTAATAGAATTCTTAACTAGGCAAAAATTTCAGTGTTCACTTCGACATAGGTGTTTTTTTGATAAAACTATTTCGTGGGTGAAATAGTTTTGTTTCGTATGTTTATTAAATTTATTTCGCATATAAACAAAAAATACTTGACGTTGACGTAAGGGTAAGGTGTATTCATGATCAAAAGCCAACAATAAAAGTGGTATTTTATCGGGAGAAAAATCATGCGTTCTTACAGTATTGGTGAGCTGGCGAAAGAGTTCGAAGTTACTCCGCGGGCACTTCGTTTTTATGAAGATAAAGATCTTTTGCATCCTACAAGAAATGGCATGCATCGCGTTTATTCCTACAAAGACCGTGGGCGTTTACAGCTTATCCTGCAAGGTAAAAATATCGGATTTTCTTTAGCCGAAATTCGAGAGTTGTTAGATGTATATAACCTCGAAGGTCCTCGCGTTCAGATGGAACGTATGTTAGAGAGATATCAGGCTCAGGTTGTGAAATTGGAAAAGCAACGTAGCGATATTGATGGTGCTTTGGCGCAAATAAAAGATCACATGAAAGTTATCGATGATCATTTGGCAAAACCTAGCCAAGAAACATTGAGACAAGAGCGTGATAGAATTTTCAATTCGTCCAATTCAGCGCCTAAAGCTGCTGAATAGTCAGTCAAAATAGTAGATTAACCAGAAATTTTTTTCTAATACAGGTGACCCAATATGCCTCGTTATGATGCCCCCGTGCGCGACATGCGCTTTATTCTAAATGAAGTTTTGGATATTAATTCATACAATAATTTGTCAGGATTTTCAGAGCTATCTGAAGATTTGGTAGATGCCATTTTGAATGAAGGTGCAAAGTTTGCCAAAGAGGTTCTTCACCCGCTTAACATGGTAGGTGATCAGCAAGGTGTAGTTCGTCATTCAGATGGAAGTGTGAAGACGCCTGATGGATTCCCAGAAGCATATAAAGCTATGGCAGAAGGTGGGTGGACAGGGTTGTCTGCAGACACCGAATTTGGCGGACAGGGCCTTCCTCACGTATTGGATTCTGCCATTAGTGAGATGATGTCATCCGCCAACATGGCTTTTGCAATGTACCCGGGGCTAACTCACGGAGCTTACTCAGCAATTTTGGCTGGAGCTTCTCAGGAGCAAAAAGAAACTTACGTTCCTAAAATGGTATCCGGCGAGTGGGCAGGAACAATGAACCTGACAGAACCACACTGTGGTACTGATCTTGGTTTGATGAAAACCAAAGCTGTTCCTCAAGCTGATGGAACATATAAAATTTCTGGTCAGAAAATTTGGATTTCTGGTGGAGAGAATGACTTCACCGACAACATCATTCATCTTGTTCTTGCGAAAATAGAAGGTGCGCCTGAAGGTATTAAGGGCGTGTCCTTGTTCATCGTTCCAAAATTCGTTTTGGATGAAGATGGCAATCCAGGTGAACGCAATGCATGTGGCTGTGGTGGTCTTGAAGAGAAGATGGGTATCCACGGAAACGCAACATGTGTAATGAACTATGATGGCGCAACAGGTTACCTTGTTGGTGAACCTAACAAAGGTATGCGCACAATGTTCGTTATGATGAACGCAGCGCGTTTAGGAGTTGGTGTTCAAGGTCTCGCCCAGTCAGAAATATCTTACCAAAACGCCGTAGATTTCGCGAAAGACCGTTTGCAAAGTCGTTCAGTGTCCGGCCCAAAAGCACCTGAAAAGGTAGCTGATCCCGTGATTGTGCACCCAGACGTGCGCCGTATGTTGATGGATCAGAAAGCTTTCAATGAGGGCGCTCGTGCATTCTCATTGTGGACGTCTTTGTACAACGATCTTGAGCACCGCGCTGAAGATGAAAAAACACGCGAAAAAGCGTCAGATTACATGGGGCTCCTAACACCTGTTGTGAAAGCCTTCCTTACAGACAAAGGTCTAAAGGGATGTATCGACGCGATGCAAATTCACGGTGGCTCAGGCTTCACAAAAGAGTGGGGCATGGAGCAATTTGTTCGCGATTGTCGTATCGCCCTGATTTATGAAGGCACGAATGGTGTTCAGGCGCTTGATCTTGTCGGTCGTAAATTGCCGTCTAAAGGCGGACGCGCAATTATGACATTCAATGCGGAAATGGATGCATTTATCGCAGAGAATGACACTGAAGAAATGAAGCTATTTATTGACGCTTTGAAAATAACTAAAGGTCAGCTTCAGGAAGCGACTATGTGGTTGATGCAGAATGGTATGACAAACCCAGATAATGCTGCCGCAGCTTCTCACGATTTCTTGCACATTTTTGGTTACACAACATTTGCATACATGTGGGCACGCATGGCTAAGGTTGCACTTGCCAAGAAAGATTCAGGCGACGACTTTTACACAGAAAAATTGGCTACCGGCCGTTATTTTGTAGAGCGTATGTTGCCTGACGTAGCTGCACATCTTGTAAAAGTTAAAACAGGTGCTGAGCCATTATTCCTTTTGGATGAAGCACAGTTCTAATTGAAGAATAAAATAATAAACGTCTACCGATTTTAGACTTCTAATTCGTGGCGGACCTGCCGCCACACACGGGAGAAAACAAGAATGCATGATGCATATATATTTGATGCGGTGAGAACGCCGCGTGGCAAGGGCAAGAATGGTTCTCTTCATGAGACAACATCTCTTTCTCTAGCAACGCAGGTTCTAGAAGCACTTCGTGACCGTAATAACTTGGACACTTCAAAAGTTGATGATGCTATCCTTGGGTGTGTTGCACCTATTGGTGAGCAAGGATCTGATATTGCACGTATCGCGGTGATGAATGCTGGATATGACCAAAAGGTTGCTGGTGTACAAATCGACCGTTTCTGTGCATCTGGCCTAGAAGCTTGTAACATGGCCGCTGCAAAGGTTATGACAGGTGAAGCTGAAATGGCCATTGGTGGTGGTGTTGAAGCCATGTCACGTGTCCCTATGGGATCAAATGGTGGTGCTTGGCCGGTGGATCCTACTTCTGCCATCAACACGCGTTTCGTACCACAAGGTGTATCCGCAGATATCATTGCAACGAAGCACGGCTTCTCTCGTGATGACTGTGACGCATATGCTGTTGAAAGTCAGAAACGTGCAGCAAAATCATGGGAAGAGGGACGTTTCTCCAAGTCTATTATTCCAGTAAAAGACCAAATGGGCGGCATCTTGCTTGATCACGATGAGCACATGCGTCCAAGCGCAGACATGCAAGCATTAGCTGGATTGAACCCAAGTTTCCAAATGATGGGTGAGATGGGCTTTGATGCAGTTGCACTAACTCGTTATCCAGAAATTGAAAAAATGAACCATGTTCACCACGCTGGTAACTCTTCCGGTATTGTGGATGGTGCAGCTGGTGTTCTAATTGGTAACAAAGAAATGGGTGAGCGCCTGGGTCTAAAACCACGTGCGCGCATTAAAGGTTTCTGTTCTGTCGGTTCTGAGCCAACAATTATGCTGACTGGTCCTGTAGATGTGACTGAAAAGCTTCTTGGTAAGATGAAGATGGACATTAAAGACATCGATCTTATCGAGTTGAATGAAGCATTTGCTGCTGTTGTTCTGCGTATGATGCAGCACTTTGACATTCCACACGACAAAATGAATGTGAACGGTGGTGCGATCGCAATGGGCCACCCACTAGGTGCGACTGGTGCGATGATCCTTGGAACAATGGTTGATGAGCTTGAGCGTTCTGACAAAGAAACTGCTCTAGTAACTCTATGTATCGGTGCCGGAATGGGTACTGCTACACTAATTGAACGCGTATAAGGGAGGACACGATATGAACCTTACACAATTCTCCTTTGAAGTAGGCGATAACGGCGTAGCTCTAGCTAAATTTGATGCACCAGAGCGTTCCATGAACACACTTACAAAAGCTGCAAATGAAGATATTGCAGCTATTGTAAAAGAAGTAATTGAAAACGAAGCTATTAAAGGTTTGGTTTTCACTTCGGGTAAGAAATCCGGTTTCTGTGCCGGAGCAGATCTTGGTGAAATGACAGGTCTTTTGGCGTTGGCACAAAAGGCTGAAACTCCTGCTGAAAAAGAAGAGGTCTTCAACCTCGCATTCGGCATCAACAAGCTTTTCCGTGAAATGGAAACATGCGGTAAGCCGGTTGCTATTGCAATCAATGGTCTTGCCATGGGTGGTGGATTGGAGCTTGCACTAGCTTGTCACTACCGCATTGTTGCAGATGATCAGCCAAAGCTTCGTCTTGCGCTTCCTGAAGGTAAAATCGGTCTTCTACCTGGTGGTGGTGGTACACAGCGTCTGCCTCGTTTGATGGGTATTCAAGCCGCTGCTCCATACCTATTACAAGGTAAGGGAATGAAAGCTCAAGAAGCAGTGGCAATGGGAGTATGTCACGCGACTGCACCAACTGCTGAGCTTGTTGAAAAAGCAACTGAATGGGTGCTTGCTAACCCGAATGCAAAAGCGCCATGGGACCAAGATAAATTCAGAGTTCCTGGTGGAGTGCCAAACCAGCACCCGGGTGCGACTCAAGTATTGATGATGGGTAATGCCATGATCGTGAAAGAGACACACGGTAACTACCCAGCACAAAAGAACATTCTTTCTTGTGTGTATGAAGGGCTTCAGCTTCCGCTTGATTTAGGTCTAAAGGTTGAAAGTCGCTATTTCGCAAAAACGGTAGCAACACCTGAAGCGCAGGGCATGGTACGCACATTGTTCCAATCTCTGCAGGATCTTTCTAAAGGTGCATCACGTCCTGAAGGTGTCCCAAAGTACGAAATCAACAAAGTTGGTGTCGTGGGTGCTGGATTGATGGGGGCTGGTATTGCTTATGTACAAGCTGCTGCGGGTATTCCGACAGTTCTTGTAGACGTAAGCCAAGAGTCAGCTGATCGCGGTAAGGATTATTCTAAGCGCATCGTCGATAAAGCTGTTAAGCGCGGTAAGATGACACAAGAAAAAGCAGATGCTCTTCTTGGATTGATTACACCTACAACAGATTATGATCAGCTCAATGGTTCTGACTTGATTATCGAAGCGGTATTCGAGAACCCGGAATTGAAAGCTGAAATCACAAAGAAATGTGAAGCTCAAATAGCTGATACAGCTGTAATGGGGTCAAACACTTCTACGCTTCCAATCACAGGTCTTGCTGAAGCTTCTGATCGTCCAGACAATTTCATCGGTATCCACTTCTTCTCTCCAGTTGAGAAAATGGGTCTTGTTGAAATCATTATGGGAGAGAAGACGTCTCAAGAGACACTCGCTAAGGCGATGGACTATGTGTTGAAGATTAGAAAAACACCTATCGCTGTAAATGACTTCCGTGGTTTCTATACATCACGCTGTTTCAGTACATACACGCATGAAGGTATTACAATGTTAAGCGAGGGTATTGCACCTGCTATCATTGAAAACCTCGGTCGTCAGTCTGGAATGCCAATGGGGCCATTGGAAGTTTCTGATAGTGTTGGTCTTGATACTGGTCTGAAGATTGGTCGCCAAATGGCTGCCGCTGAAGGTGTTGATTATGAGGCAGACCCTCTTGGCGCGCTAACAGCATGGATCGTTGAAGAAAAAGGCCGTGTTGGTCGTAAAGCTGGTCAAGGTTATTACGATTACAACGAAAAAGGTAAGCCGTCAGAAATTTGGAAAGGTTTGTCTGAGCGTATCGAAGTGAAAACAACTGAGGTTTCACTTGAAGAACGTGAAGAGCTTATCAAGCGTCTTCTTATTCGTCAGGGTATCGAAGTGGCTCGCTGTTTCGAAGAAGGCGTGATCACAGATGCGCGTGATGGTGATGTTGGTTCTATCCTCGCTTGGGGCTTTGCGCCTTACACAGGTGGAACAGTTTCATACATCGATCTGAAATGGGGTGTTGCCGCATTTGTTGCTGAAGCAGACCGTTTGGCAGATGCTTATGGTGAGCGTTTCCGCCCGGGTGCCATGCTTCGTGAAATGGCTGAAAAGGGTGAGACATTCTACCAAAGGTTTCCTCCCGCTGGTCACTAGTTAGTTTCCAGCATCCCCGCATACTCTTCTCAGAGTATCAAAGAGCCGAGTGGTCCTGTTGGATCACTCGGTTTTTTTGTTTCTGAGTTTAATGCGACAATGCGCCAGTTTTTCATTGGGTGATATGTGTGGTTTAATCCACAATTAAACAAGGGATATTGTTTAATTAGATCCAAATTGCAGAACTGGAGGGTGTATCATGAGTGTATTTTTAACCCTAACCGAAGGCGCTGAATCAATGGCGGAAGCCACTGTATTCGCTTGCCGATTAAGCAAGAGATTGGATACAAAAATTGTGGGCGTCTCAGCAATGCCTGATCCTGCTGGATCGCTGCTTATGACGGGGGCTGGTGTTGGGCTGTACATGCCAAGCAGCTCTCAAGTTATTCGAGGTGTTGCTGATGCGCAAAAACAGACAAGAGAAAAGCTGGAAGCAGAGTTTAATACAGTCTGTAATGATGAGAGTATAAATTCAGACAAAGCAGAAGTGCGTCATATTGAGGGATTGCCTGAGCAGGAATTTGGAGCTGCTGCGATTTTATCTGCCGCCTTAGTTTTTCCGCATGATTGTGGGCGGGCAAGTGGTCCGTATGGTTCTGCATTTGAGTATACGCTCATGTCTAGGCGTCAGCCAGTTATCATAGCTGGCACTAACAAAGACCCAGATCTTTCAACAGTTGTCATAGCATGGGATGGAAGCCCTGAAGCAGCCAGAGCAATAGCATTGCATGAGAGAGTAATTTGTAGTGCGGATCGCGTGATCATTGCTCAAAACTCAGAGCGAATTGACCCTCAAGACCAAAACGGTCCAGAGGATACGAGCGTGGTTCGTCAATGGCTTGAAGTCCGGAATATTCCAACAACGGTTAGAGAGTTTTCGGGTGGAATTGCAGACGGGTTATTGAAGCTCGCTGAGGAAGAAAATGCGGGAATTTTGGTAGCAGGTGCATTTGGACATTCTCGCGTCGAAGAAATGATATTTGGTGGAGTGAGCCGAACTCTATTGCGAGCAGACCACGGGCCAGCACTCGCAATAGCTCACTGAACGATTTCATTGAGGATTAGGTTCTCAATACACAAATCTGAAATACATCTTAGGAGAATTTCCATGGCACTAAACCGCATCATTTTGCGTCTCGCTAGAAATCCCGGATTTCCAGATGGAGACATGCACCAGGGATACACAATTATCGCTCCATTAAATGGAGAGAACCACTTGGATATCGAAGAGTGGAGAGAAAAGAAAACTGATTGTACAGTTCTTCGTTTTCACCCGGATGATGCAGAAAAAGCAGACGGCCTTCTAACTCACCGCGGCTCTCACTGGTTCTTTCACTATGATGAGGAAAGCGAAGGGCCCGATGAAGCGGCGCATAGATTGGGAGACCATGTGTTTATCCAAGGAGAGTATATGTCCGTGCGCCACCATGCGGAGGAAGCGTTGACTTACATTATTTCGGAAGTTTCTCCCGTTTAGCTGGGGATGGAACCTTAAGTGAAAGCTAAATTGTTTTTAAGGTTCCAGCCTCTTCACTTTCAGTACATGCGAGCTGACTATCATTTTGCGGCTATTCGATTCTCGGGTGGTCGCAATGAATTTTGGCTTTGAGTTACCTGAATGCGCAGGTCTTTAACGAATAAAGCTGAGATTTTTCAATAATCATTTGCCCAATGCCGGGAGATGGTTAATACATTGGCTGTGCTTTTAATGGGGCGGGCTAAGATTGGAAGTTCGGGATTAGTCGATGAGGCGTATGCAATTAAATCGGTCTATCGTATTGGCGGGGATTTTACCGCTAGTTTTGTCAGTGTCGTCATGTGATCTCTTGGATAATTCCAAGAATAAAGACGAAACACCTGAAGCTGCCGAGCCAACTGCTGAAGCGCCTCAATATGTTATTCCCGAAACAATTGTTTTAGAAACTCCAGCTGCGCCCTCAAGTGTGGAATTGGATACATCTAGTTGGGCAATTAAACCTCCTTTTTACGCTGCGGGTCAGGAACCATTTTGGCGGTTGGAGCTAAATGATGGGTGGTTTATTTTCCAACGTTTGGGGCTTCCAGAAATTGAAGCTCAAATAAGTGCTCCAAATCGTGTTGATGGCGTAGATGAGTTTGATCTTGATGGAGTGAAAATTTCTATCAAAGCAGGGGCTTGCCCTAATGCGCAAGCCAATGAGCCTGTGCGAGGTTCGATTACGCTTGTGCATGATGAAGTGAGTTATCAAGGATGTGTCTACAGAGGTGCGACGCAAGATGGTGAAGCCGCCGAAGCTGTTGAAACCTCTTCATCTTCAAAGTGGACTAATGAAATCGGTATCTATGCGATAGAAGTTGATGAATGTTTGAAGGCTTTAGATGGTATTCAAGCGGGTGCTTCTGCACGATCGTATGTGTCTGCAATGAATGCGCAAAATGATGGGAAGACCGCATTTGTGCTTAGAACACGCAAAGGAAATGACTATCTTTGTCTTGCGCTGACTGCTGGCGGTGTTGAATCTATTGAACCTCTAGCAAATTCAAAACGCGAGGATTGGATGAATGTGTCGGGTCGCTTCATGCGCGTTGAAAGCGGACCGCCACCGAGAGCCTGTCTGGATGCCGAAGCAGTGATGGTTGATGGGCATCTTACAGGGTATCTACTGCCTAGAAACTGTCGTCCGTAGGCGCGTCGGTTCTATCTGGTTTTGAATTCGAAGCCCAATTCATTTGAGATTCGGTCAAAGATTACGACCACGACTTAAACCCTATAGTGGATTTTCTTGCACTGGCAGCTTCATCGGCAGCTTTTTTAGCTTTTGCAGCTCTTTCCTCAGCTTCAGCTTTTTCTTTTTGTAAGCGTGCTATTCTTTCGTGGTCATCAGCGCGTTGGCGAATATCATCGGGCACACCAGGAATAAGAGTTCCGATGTTTCCAGCGATTGTCAGTCCTGTAGCTGTGACTTTGTTTTTAAAGGAAAAGCCGATGCTAGGCGGGGTTTCTTGAACCGGTTCAATAATTGGTTCAGGTGATGTCTCAATAGCGGGCTCTTCAACGGGTAAAGAAGGTAGAGCGGGTTCTTCTGCAATTGCGGCGGCTTCAGCAACGGGTGGAAGAACTTCCTCGTCTAAAGAGGGTAATGGCGGCGTTTCTTCAATCGCAGTTTCTAATTCTTGCTCGGCAGCAGCCAACTCCGCAGTTCTTTTGGCAAAAGGTTGGAAATGCATCTCTGATGAAGATTCGATAGGCGCTTCAATAGGGAGCTCTAAACCTTCCAAAGAAGCAGGTGGGACCAGTTCTTCCTCAATTTCCATGGCTGTGTCTTCAGGAAAATCCGGTGCACTCATAGGCGGAGGAGGAGGTGGTAAAACTTCCTCTGTATCTAACTTTAAATCGTTGGATGGGCTCGGACCATCCGTTTGAGGCGGTTCATCAAATGCCGTTTCCAATTCCGGTGTTGAAGGAATTGGGGGAATTTCCAAAGAGTTATCGAGCGCCTCAGGTATTTCAATCTCTTCATTGAACGGTTCGATGTCTGAAGGAGTTGGCGCTTCAGAGACTAAATCGGATACTTCTTCATCTGAAGCTTTTGGTAGGGTGGCCGATGCTGCAGCTGCGGCTGCAGCGGCCATGCTTCCAGCAGCGAACCCACCAATAGCGGGAGTATCAACTACATGAGTTTTAAATTCCGGAACTTCTTCTTCTGCCGACTCTTCGAGTTCTTGTGATGTTTCTTCGACTGCTGAGTCCATTGCCAGTTCTTGCGGTGCTTCAGGAAGTTCTGGCACCGGCTCCGGCGGAAGTTCAGCAGATAGCAATGCTTCTGCGTCGAAGTCTGTTAATTCTGGTTCTGTGATTGTTTCAATAGAAAGATTTTCAGGTTCCACTTGTTCAACTGTTTCCTCAACAGAGGAAGTTTCTTCGGCGAGATGATCTAACTCATCGCCTGAAACGGGGGTTGAGCCATTTATTTCGGCAACCATTTTTACGACTGCTGCACTCATCCCAGCTTCGGTTGCTGGATCAGAATTTGTTTTGATCGAACTTTCCGTTTGTTCTTCGGAAACAGAAGGAGATGCATCAGTGTGAGGTTGGCCTGGGAAAGCTGGGCCAGATTTTTTGATTGGCGTTGTGCTTGCTTCAACTGCGTCTAGGATTGAAGCGATAGCTTGCTCAGTTCCCTTTGCGAATCTATTGGCTTCACCTGCTAGTTCAGTGACGATGGAAGCAAAGGTGCGACCAGTTGAATCTTGAGCACTTTCGAGTACTTCAGTCGTGACATCCTCTAGCAATCGGCCATTTACATGAGACAGCTTCACAGTTGCTGGTGAACCAGTTAGTTCGACTACATAGCCTTCAGTCTCGAGAATGACGCCCTCAGGCTCACGTTCTTTCCAATCGATCGTACCTTTTTGGGTGCGTTCAAGGAGTTTCTCGATGAGTTTTTGTGTCGAGATGTGAAGCATGGTTAGGTTATTCTCTTAAATAGTGTGCTTTTAGACTGATATAAGCCCGTTAGGCGTATGCTGAAAGACGTTAAGTGTTCTATTTTGGCCGAAAGCTGAAATATTCTCAGTATTTGGACGATAATTGTTATGCATAAATAAGGCCAAATGGCCCTGGAAGTGTGTTTAGTTTTTTTGATTATGAATGAATAGGAGACTGAGAGAGTTTTCTCAACAAGTTATTTGATAACCATTTTACCACCGGAATGCTTACCGCATCTCCGATGATTTGGAGGGCGGGTGTTTCTTTCTCTGGTAAAAGATAGTCTTCTGTTAGCCCCATTAGCCGCCCGGCTTCTTTTGTGTTTAATGTTCGCAGCCTTGCTTGGCCGTTATGCGTCACCATCAACAATTGCTTGGATGACCCGCCAGCAGGTGTACGCAAGCAACCGGCTAACCCATCATACCGGATTTCAGCACGCTGAACCTTTGCGCCATCTTCCAAGCGGATCCGTCGATAGACCGCTCCAGCGCGCCATTTTTTTTCTTTCAATGCTGCCTCAAATTTTGTCCGGTGAAGAGGGGACATTTGACCTATCAGTTTTTGTGTAGCTTCATCTGAGCGCCATTGGTTTTCCGGGACTTTACGATCTAAAATATCTTCTAGGTTAGCATTGCGTGCAGAAGGTTCGGGTAAATTCCACCACACCCATGCCATGCGACTAGATGGGTCTAGGCGTCCTACTACTTTTTGCAAATTGGGTGGGTGAAATACTGGATTTGGATTTGCGACTTCTAATTCTTTTGGGATTTTCCCTTTGTGAGCAATAATAAACAAGCGCTGCCGGGATTGCGGGCTGAAAAGAGCAGCGTCGAGCACCATAGCACCCACGCGATATCCAGCATCTGCGAGCGTTTCGGTTACAGCGATAAAGTCACGGCCTCGTCGTGATGAAATCAGACCAGAAACATTTTCTAACGCTAAAGTATCTGGTGCGCGTTCATCATCTGCCATTGCCTCAATAAGACGCCAAAAACCCCAAAAGGCACTTGAGCGAGGTGCGTTCAGTCCTTTGCGTGCACCAGCTATGGAAATATCCTGACAGGGGAAGGAGGCCCAAGCCAATTCCGCATTGGGAATGTTCTCTGGGTTCAATTCCCAGACATCACCTGAATTAAACTTGGTAGTTCCAAAATTACGTTGGTAGGTTTGAGCTTTCAACTGGTTGTTGTCATTTGCAAAAACGCATTGAAAATCATCGTCCAACCCAATGTTGGCGAAGCCGCCACCGGCGAAAAATTCCAGCATGCGCGGGAGTTCTGATTTTCGGAGCGAATCAAATAATTCCATTTCGTCAGAATGTCTGAATTTTGAAACTCACAAAAGCTTTATTGTTCTTTGTCGCTGATGTCTTTAACCTATTGTGATGGAAAATTTTGAAACAATTATTCGATTTATAAGTTTCTTGGGAGCATTCACTCTATTTGGACTGCTTGAATTTTTCTATCCGGATAGAAAACGTCAGTTGCCTAGATTCAAGCGGTGGACGGGAAGTTTTGGATTGCTTGTCGTTAGCGGCGTTTTGGCGAAGCTTGTTTTACCTGCTGGTTTAGCGGCCATTGCAGTTTGGGCTACTCAAAATGAATTTGGTTTATTTAATTCAGTTCTGGCTTTGCCATTTCTAGTGCAGTTTTTTTTGAGCGTAATTTTGTTGGATTTAGCAATATGGGCCCAACATGTAGCTAGTCATAATATACCATTTTTATGGAAACTACATCGTGTGCATCATTCTGATCCAGAAGTAGATGTTACAACGGCGTTTCGGTTTCACCCCCTAGAAATTATTCTTTCGCTTGGGTGGAAGGTTGTCATTGTCTGTATGTTGGGCGCACCTGTTTTAGCTGTGTTTTGGTTTCAAGTCCTGTTAAATGCAGGCGCTCAGTTCAATCATGCTAATATCAAGCTCCCGAAATGGCTCGATAGTATTGTTCGTATTTTTGTCGTAACGCCCGCAATGCATCGTGTGCATCATTCCGTTAGAAAAGAAGAATGTAATTCCAATTATGGTTTCTTTCTTTCTATGTGGGATCGGATGTTCAATACCTACAAAAGAGATTTCATTGATCCTGCATCAGTCCATATCGGATATACGCGGTTTGGTGAGGTGAATAATCAACGGTTGGATAAATTGCTGCTGCAGCCATTGAAAAAATAACTTCTCTAGAATGCTCTGTTGGAAGGAATAAAGCTAAGGCCAGCCAGGAGGGCGTTTTTTCGAACTTCTTCCGGCAATTCCGTCATGGTGTTTGTATAATTGGTCGGAAGTGAATACAGCCGCGCAAATCGAGCATCAGTGTCTGTTTGGCAGGATAGCATATTTTCAAATAACCCAGATGCAGGAATACAATTTCCAAGAATTTCTTGAGAAACCTCACTCAACCTCGATCTTCCTATTGTCTCTCCAAAGGGGCCTTTGAAGATGGGATTGATAGCTGTAGCACTACCTACCCAATCGCCGGTTTCATCAGGAGATATAAGCATGACGAGATCGCCACCATCATATACCTCATAGGATTCAGAATTTCCGTCTTCATTTTCTTGGATTACAGACCTGACATCATAACCGTCAAAAGCCTGTTTTATCGCCCACATATCAAAAGGCGTTTGGCCTGCTAGCCCAGCAACTCCCGCACTTGATATCGTAGCCGCCGGGGCTGAGTTTACAGCAAATTGCGATTGGGAAGGAATGGATGTTCTTTGAGATGCTTTAAGTTTGGATTTTTGGATATCCTGAATGAATTGTTTTACACCTTCTTCGTCTGTGGAAAGATCAGAACGAAAAAACTCTATGGTCAGATCTGGTCCAATTAGTAGATAGGTAGGGGTCCATTCAACTGCGAATTTCTTGCGTATTTCAGCTTCCAGATCCAAAGCAACTGGATATTCTTCAAATTCTTTGTCTTTGAAGAATTTTGATAACGAACCATATTTGCCAAAAGGCTTGGATAAAACTTGATCTTTGGGAGCTGTATGGAAAGATACGAAATTGAGATCTGGATCTTGTTCAATAGCGGTTTTTAGAGCGTTGGCATATTTGGCATCATGAAGGCTATCGTGACAATACAATCCCCAAAAATTTAGCACCGTCCATTTGCCCATTAGATCGTTTTGCGAAAATGGTGTGCCGTCACTATATTCTGTATTAAATTCGGGCGCTTTTTGTCCAAGTAGAGCGTGAGATCGTGGGCGACCATAATCGTCAAATGTAACTTCTATGGGCTCAGAGATTGCTGGCGCGTCGTCTTTTGCATCGCTTATGAGTTCCGTAGGAGTGTGAGCAGCAGGCGCACTTGCTTCTTCTTCGTAACAGCCACTCGTACAGATTCCTGTGAGCGCGAGAGAGAGTATAATTTTTTTGGAAATCATTTTTGAATATCTATTGAGTTCATATCCATCAAACTAGATTAGCGCATCTGCACCATATCAGTGGCCAAGCGGTTCATTTTGAAGATCACTTGGGTGTTGAATACTACATCCATAATTGTGACGGCGAATGCCAACCACATGGAAAGCGATTCAAACATAGTAAGTTGAGCGACACCAACGATCGAAAGAATAGCGATCATTAGAAGCGTAAATAGTGGAGCCAAAGAGAAAAAGAAATCGAATATTGGACGATCATTCCCAACATTTGAATAGGCCGCCATTCCACTTTGCAAAGAAAGGTAGACGAGGCACACCATTGCAACTGAGAACATTCCAGCAGCTTCGGTCCCTAATGGAATAATTGTTATGTTTGTTAGTGCGAACATCGCCAGATAGATGGAAAACATAATCGAAGATCCTTCGCGGAAGAAGAAATTCAGATATTTCATTGTTTGTCCTTTCATTCGTGTGGCGATGAATACGTATGATATCATCATTATTGCAATTATGTGGCAGAATCTCGAATCTGATAAAAATGTGCGCTTTTAAACTAGTTTATGGTGTCGGTAAGGATTGTTTTTTCTAGACCATGTCTAAAATTGTGTGTCACATTACCTTTTGGGGAGAGATTCGGATTTCCGATCTTGTTGTTGAAACGATATTGGCCGTAACTTTATAAGCGGTACGAAGGAATGGGGATGACCATATTTCTTCATCATTATCCAGCCTCTTCTTTTGCTGAAAAGGTGAGGGTGTTATTAGGGTATCTGAAGCTTGAGTGGCAATCAGTGCCGATAGAACCTATTGCACCACGTCCAGACTTGGATTTGCTCACAGGTGGTTATCGTCGAACGCCTGTTTTGCAGATCGATTCCAATATTTATTGCGACACACATCTGATTGCGCGTACTTTGGCTGATCATGCCTTTGATGAAACCTTATTTGCGCATGGTTTTGTAGCTGAACGTATTTCTGAATGGGCAGACCATCAATTGATTGATGTCTGCAGAACTTTAAACATGCGTCCCGAAGCCATATCGGATACAATTGAACGAATAGCACCGGGCAAAGTTGCAGCATTTAAAAAAGATCGAGCAGCATTATTTAAGGGGTCATCCAAACAAAAACTCAGTCCCGAAACTGCATTGGCTTTTCTGACAACTTATCTCAATCAGCTCAATAACTGGTTAGACAATGCTTTTATGTTTGGAAAGTTACCCTCAATTGCAGACTTTTCTGTGTATCATTGTTTGTGGTCTTTGGCTCAGAGTCCATTAAATTCAACGCTTCTTTATCCTTACGCAAATGTGTGTGATTGGATGGAGCGCGTGCATGCGTTTGGGCATGGTTTGTTTGAAGATTCGGATGCTCAGGAAGCCATAGATCATGCTTTTGATACTTTTCCTGAGCTTCCTTTTGTAACGACGTTATTGCTGCCAGGTTTCCAGATCGGAGACTATGTGAAGGTCACCCCCGTGGACTATGGGTGTGTTTCGGTAGTGGGAGAATTGCTCGCCATGTCAGCTGATCAAATCATTGTTGGACGAGAAACAGATGAAACAGGTGGTGTGATCTGTCATTTTCCAATAAGCGGCTATGAAATCAGAAAACTTGAAGAGCATTAAATACCAGAGCTCTTATTTTGGACTTTATGGAAGAGTGTTCATGCTAAAGATTGATATCAATGAACTTAAGAAACGTCCGATTCCAGCGTTTGGTCCGGTAAATAAATTGAAGCAGGGCTTTCGACAAGAAGTCGATATTGATCGAAGCAATGCGCTTTTTGACGAACAGATGGTTGATGTGCGTTCGCTTGGAATTGCTGGCGATAACCATTACTTCACTGTTTCCAACCCTCCATACTTTCAAAAGGTTCCCGGAGCGATTGAGGAGTTATATTTACGTGAGAGTGTTGCGAACAAATTAGTGCAAGCCAATGCTGGCCTCAGTGAATACGGACTTGAGCTATACTTGTTTGATGGTTGGCGTCCTCAGTCGATCCAAAAGCATTTTCATGGAGTTTGGTTTCCTGATTGGCTGAGAGAACACCGGCCAGACATTCCTGAGCAAAACTTGATGGAGGAAGTGGAGAAATATTGGTCTCCGCCGAGTGAAGGTGAAAATTCTCCTTCTCCGCACTCAACGGGGGGGGCTACAGATCTTACGCTTCGTTTTAAAGATACACTTCAGCCTCTCTATATGGGAGGAATTTTTGATGATCTAACGGAGAATGCTCACGCTGATTGGTTTGAACGTTCGGAACCTCAATCCATGTCGGATACGGAGGCGCGTTCGAATAGACGGTTGTTATATTGGGTGATGGACGAAGCCGGTTTTTGTCACAACCCAACTGAATGGTGGCATTTTTCTTATGGTGATCAAATGTGGGCAAGATTAAAACAGAAGCCTGCTGCATTGTTTGGGGGTGTTTCACCATAGGTTGGTGTCCTGCTGACATAAACTGACATTCATTCAGTATATGAATCCTAACCTTAATTAGAGGAAGGGATTTCAAGATATGAAATTGAATTATTTTGTTGTTGGCACCAATGATATGGATGCAGCCGTCAGGTTTTATGATGCTTTGTTTGGAGAAACAGGTCCAAAACAAACGCTTGCTAATGAACGAATGACGTATTGGCAGGATGAAAGTTTTGCGTTTGCAGTTGCCAAGCCTTTTGATGGACAATCGGCGACACATGGAAACGGTACAATGTTCGGGTTTGGTGTTGAGTCTCAAGATGAAGTGAAAAGACTTCATCACAAGGTTATAGAGCTTGGTGGAGTTTGCGATGGCGAGCCGGGTCAAAGAGGGCCAGTTTTCTCAGCTTATGCAAGAGATTTAGATAACAACAAGATCTCGTTTTACGTTTTCGCTGGGTGATTGTTTACCCAAATTTTGTTCCACGCTTTTCGTCATTGAACGCAAAAACAAATTTTATTCAAATTTATAGGTTTTTGTTGATAGTTCATTAGTTTTTTGAATTTGACTAGGCAGTTTTATCCTCATTGTGGGCAAGAATTTCCTAGTCGGGTGGGGTGTTTTTGCCGCTCTTAATCGTTTGTAATTAAATAAGAAAATATTATTTGTAAAATTGACTGAATCGCGAAGTGATTCGTTTTTTGTTAAGATACCAAGCGCACAATCCTCAGCATGGATAAGAGAGCGGTGGGTGCCTCAATAATTGAGGTGAAGAAGCTTTCTATAATAATAAATGCCAGGAGAGCTGTATATGTTGAAGAAATTCGTAAGTTACATTGCCACTGAAACTGAACTGAATTCAGACATGGCACGCTCAGCTCTTGGAGTCGTTCTTAACGCTGCAGACCGTCAAGGTTCTCAGTTTGCAGCATTAGTGTTTGAGAATGTCCCAGGTGCAAGAACATTATCTGCTACATCGGGAGTGGAAGTTGGCGCTGCAACAGGAATTATTGCGCGTTTGATTGAACAAACACCTGGTGGCCGTTCTGCGGTTGCTTTTCAAATGGTCCGTGATCTTCAAACTGCGGGTCTGGGAAATGAGCAGATTTCCAAATTGCTGCCGACGATTGCAGATTTTGCAAGAGCGGAATTAGGGTATCAAGGCGTAGGTCACATTGGTGACTTCTTGGGTGCTGGAGAAGCAGTAGAAAAAGTCAAAGTCGCTTAAGCGCTGACAAGGTTTTCTCCTCGAAAGGCGGATCTGTGACACATGTCGCGGGTCCGCTTTTTGTTTGAGCCTCTTTTCACACCGGTCTCTCAATTCTGTGATGATGAGTTAATTGCTGTGTGATGAAGAAAACTGCATAAACAATATCAAACGTAATGGCCTAGCAGCTTATAGCTTATCCCTAAGCATAAAGTTAGAGATCGAGCCCCCCATACGATCTCGATTTGCGTTTTAGAAGTTCTCTGGCTTCTGGGTTATTTAACACCCTCTAGTCCCATTCCCAGAAGTCAGAGAATATTTCATCTGTTATTTTGGTGTATTTTTCCAATGTTGGATTGAGAGTTTTGTTTGTTCGTCATCGGCATATTGCTGCGCGTATGAAAAATATATAGCCGCTTGGCTTGTCTCTCCGTTTTGTCGATATATTTCTGCTTGTGCAAAAGCTGCTTTCCAATTGTCGGGGGCAAAGCTTTCTACTTGTTTCGCCAATTTCAAAGATTCAGCAGTGTTTCCATATTTGATCAAACAGAGAGTTTGGTCTGCTAGAGCTTCAATATCCCAAGGATTGACGTCAATTTTCGTAAGTGCAGCGTCACAGGTTTCGTTCGTTGGTTGAAGCAATGATAGCGAGGGTGGTTTTTTGCCGGCATGGTCGCTAGTTGAAGGTGTTGGGTTATTTGGAGATGGTTGATCGATTTTGCGTTTCTTGGGTGCGGGGGAAATCAGACGGGTAGTGATCAAAATAGCATTTTGGAATATTTCGGTCTTGATATCGCTGATTGGCGCAGTCTGAAATTTCAACAAGCTTGTACGAGTTGATGAATCCTGACTGATTGTTGCCGCTGAAACATATTTATATGGAGGTGGGTCGATTATAGCATTGCTGAGTGCAAGCCCATTTACGGACACGGTGAAGCCACCGGATTGCAACTGACTTGCTGCAATATCAGGCTGAGCGTTTAGCTTTATGAGTAGTTTTAGAGAATGGCCATCAGCATCTGCAACAATGTCGATAATCTTTGCAGATTGAAAATCATTGTGATTATGAGAAAACACGTTTTGTGAATACGCGGGAGTGACGTTTGCCTGTAGATATACAGCAGAAACAATGCCTAAACTTGCGAGCAAAGCGCGTGTGCAATTTGTATTCATGCGTAATTCTTCTGTTTTCCTAAGATTGAACTTCGAGACTATGTACTAAAAAACATAAAGATAATTGGTAAATTTTGCTTTCTCATGATTAATATGTGGAGAGAATCTAAAATTTGAGACAAGCATCACATATGCTATCGGTACTTGCGCATTCCAGAGTTTGAAGGAAAGCTTATAAAATCAAATTGAACTCATAGTGCATTTAGGTGAGGGGTAGCTCGCTAAATGCAGAAGGGGAAACAGATGAAAAAGGTTTTGACTGCATGCGCATTGTTTCTAAGTGCTGGAACAACGGGATGTGTAACTGATGGTAACCAAGATATTGTGAATATTCTGGGAGGAGTTGCTGAATTAGCAGGCCCCGTGACAACTCAGGAAGTTGGTCTGGGTCTTAAGGAGGCACTCTCAGTTGGAACGGGGCGTGTTATTGACAACGTTTCAATGCCCAATGGATATTTTGAAGATTCAGCCATCAAGATTGGTCTTCCTGGAGAGTTGGGAAAAGTTCAAAAATCACTGGGTCGTATAGGCATGGATGGTTCGTTGAACGAACTGGAATTAAAGATGAATCGCGCTGCTGAGGAAGCTGCGCCTAAAGCCAAACAATTATTTATCTCAGCTGTAACGTCTATGACGATTGATGATGCAATGGGGTTATTGAACGGTGGTGATACAGCGGCAACCGAATTTTTGAGAACTAAGACCGAAGCAAATTTACGTCAGGAATTTAAACCAATCGTGGTTTCATCTCTAGCGCAAGTTGGTGCATTGGATCAGGCTGAAACGGTGATTGGCAAATATCTGCCATCGAATATGGTGTCGAGCATGCGCACCGAACTCGTAAATTATGCGGTTGATGGGGCGCTAGATGGATTATTCCACTATCTTGCTGAAGAAGAGCAGGCTATACGAAATGATCCTGGTAAACAGACAACTAAACTCCTGAAAAGGGTATTTGGAGGCTAGCTTCTCTTGCTTCGTAGATTTCGTGTAGAATTGGATGCTGGTGAGGTTGCCGGTATATCTTTTGGTGAGCCGACTCAGCCCACACAAGCATTATTTCTTCATGCGAATGGCTTTAACGCCATGACGTATCAGTCGATATTGGAGCCGCTTGGTAATTTGTGGCATGTCGCTGCAATTGATTTGCGCGGGCATGGTCGCACGACCTTGCACGCAGATCCAAGAAAGCTGAAGAGCTGGAATCAATATCGCGATGATGTGATCGAGGTGATTGAAAAGATAGCACCCGAAGGATTGGTGCTATCGGGCCATTCTATGGGAGCGACAGTTTCTCTGCTTGTTGCTCGCAAACGACCTGATCTTGTTAAAGGTTTGGTTTTGGCCGATCCCGTTATTTTGTCTGCGCCCTTATATTTTGCGATGCATATACCATTGGTGTCATCGCTCATCGGTTCGCAAATTCCTGAAGTTAAAGGAACTTTGAAACGGAAAGTTCATTTTGACAGTGTTGAAGAAGCAGAAGAAAATCTGAAGGGAAGAGGAGCTTTCGCGACTTGGCGTGCACCATTTCTCACTGATTATCTGAGTGATGGCTTGACGCCCACAGAGGGAACAGCGGGTAAATTAGCTTGTGAACCAGCTTGGGAAGCAGCTGGATATCGTGCGCAGAAAAATCGTCCTTGGGCTGCAATTTATTCGATGAAAAAGAAACGTTTTCCTTTTATTCTTTTGCAAGGTGAGAAGAAGTCAACAAGCGTTTCTGATATTGATCAGCGCATTCATTCCGTACGTCCTGATGCTGCAGTAACGCGTGTGCCTGGAACGACGCATTTCCTGCCGATGGAGCGGCCTTATGTTGTTCGCGATGCTATCAGAATTTTGATCGAGACGGCTGCTGGCTTAAATGACGGTACCGATTATCTTGGTGCCGTAAAACGAACCATCAATGATTCAATTGGGCAGATATATTAGCGCCTTACTTTTGAACCGAGGCGATGAGTACATTGTTCGTGAAGTGCATTTATTTGACTATTTGATTTGACGAATTATGCCGTCTGCTAAGTAGTCAAATACTCGTCGCACTCTCAAGTTTGATTTTAATTCTGAATGAGCAATTAGCCAGATGGGATAGGTTGATAATGTATTCGGAAGGTCGATCCTTGTTACATTTGGGGTTGAATCACCAATTTCTTTTTGGACTATCCCTATACCCATTCCGGCTTGCACCATTTGCCAACAAACAATGTGGTCGTCACTTCGAAAAGCAAAGAAGTCTCTATCGACCTCAATGCCGTAACGATGCATTCCTGTAATAATTAGGTCACTTGTGTCAAAGCCGATTACATCGTGTTCCCACAGATCATTCGCAGTTTCAGGTGGACCATGTCGATCGAGATATGTGTTTGATGCGTATAAAGAAAATTCCATATCTCCAAGTTTTTTTGCGTATAAATTAGATTGAGTAGGAGTGACTAGCCTTACCGCTATGTCGGCCTCTCGCCGAACTAAATTTTCAGTCTTGTTGGAGGCAACAAGTTCGATGTCGATTAGAGGTTCTTCTAATCGAAGTGAAGAAATTATGTTTGGCAAAATATAAGTTGCCATCATTGTTGCAGCTGTAACTCGAACTGTGCCGCTAATAGTTTGGTTTGTTCCATCGACGGCCATTGATAAGTGGCCGACCGAATTCGCCATGTCATTTGCATATTTATAAACACTCAAACCAGGTTTGGTTAGCTCGACACCGTTTACGGTACGTTCAAAAAGACGTGTGTCTAGTTGTTGTTCCAATAGAGAAATATGACGACTCAATGATGCTTGGCTACTGCCTGTTTCTCGCGCTGCAGCTGAGAAAGAACCGTGTTCGCAGACGGTGACAAATGATTGCAACAAAGACCAATCTAGGTTTTTCATTCTTCCATCCAAATATGAATAGTTTAATTCATTATTTGGCAGTTATCAATTCAATAATGAGTATCCATATCTGAAGCCTGTTCAAATTTTTTAGTGGAGACAGGTTATGTTCAGAATAATAAAGCGTTCTTTTTTGGTGCTGAGTTCTGTCGTTTTAATTGGCGGCACTTCCGCTCTTGCTCAGGAAGAGGTGACTTTTCAGTTTGATCCATCTTCTTCAGTGGAGCAGAATTATGAAGATTTCAAAAGCACAGCAAAACGGGCTTGCAATCGCACACCATATTTCTATCCATATAAGCTCGTATTAGCGTGTAGAGCGGACTTGTTGGAACAAGCAATCAATGGTGTTGGGATGAACGTGTTAACGATGCACCATCAGTCAAGTTTAAGTGAAATCAAGTTTGCCGAAAATCAAACATTCGATAGCGCATCTATGGAAGCGTCGCATCAGAGTATTGAGTAATCACCTTAAAACCACAATCCTTTAGGAATGACTTTTTGCATCGTTTCAAAAGACCCTTCAGGTGGCATGACGGCTTTGCGTTTATCTAAATCAAAGCGGACCAGTGTGGCTTGCGCAGTTGCGTAAGCCAATTGGGTGTTGGGGTCCATTATCCAATAGTGAACTCCCCAAGTTTTTCCCTGTTGTTCGCCAAGGCCTGCATAGATGTGAAAACTATCGCCGGCGCTGGGAAGGTTATGGAATGCAAATCGATATTCCAGCGCAGCTGTTCCAATCCTTTGTTCTGTATCGTCGGGAGTGGGGCTTCGCGTCATACCAACATCCAAAGTATCTGCCAGATGAGGCGCTGAATCAGAAAGTCGACCAATGAAAAATTCGGTCTTCATATTGCCAAATACATCACACTGATCAGGAAGGATTAGGCCAGTACCAACTCTAATAGGATGGATCTTTTCAACATCCTGCATTGTTGGCTGATTAAGCGGTGGTGTATCGACTGAAATGGACCGCGGACCAAGTTGATCAGGCATCTCAGCCGGAATGGAATTGAAAAATTCAATCGTTTTAGGAGACCATAAAAAGGCTTGATCTGTATGAATGTCTATATGTTCTAATTCGCATCTGAAGACCGCGCAGGGCGTATCATCCAAATGGTTGAGCTGAAAGTAAACTTTGACTGATGTATCTAAAGTCCCAACGACGCCGGCTTTCATATAGAAAGGCAGGCCTGCATGTGCCTCTCTCAGAAAACGAATGTGTAAGTCTTTGAGTTTTACCGTAGATGGCGCATTAATTTTAAAAGCTTGCGGCATTCCCATTTCGTGACAGAAAACACCGACACCTTCCATTAATTTGGCAAGATAGAAACGCACATTCATGTGCCCCATTTCATCGCATTCCCATGCATTTGGTGATCCGCGATACACTTCTATCATTGGTGATTTTTCCCAGAATTTTTATGGAATATGTATTTTAGGTGATGTCTTAATTAGCTTTGACAGTTTTTGCAAAGGCCGCGAACTTCAATAACTGCACTTGAGAATTGGAAAGACATTTTACTTGTCTCTTGTTTCAATGCCTGCAGAGTAGAATCTGAAGACATTTCCAAGGCGAGTTCACATTTTTCACAAATCAAAAAAGCTGCAGAGTGGTGGTGGTCAGAATGACCACACGCAACATATGCATTGAGGCTTTCGATCTTATGCGCCAAACCCTGTTCGAGTAGAAAGTCTAGTGCACGATAAACTGTAGGTGGTTTTGCTGGAGACGTGTCCCCATCGCTGATTTGTTGTAGCAAATCATATGCTTTGGCGGGACCATTTGCTTTTAACAATAATTCCAACACGCGTTGCCTCAACGGTGTTAGCCTTGCACCATTTGATTGGCAGATACGTTCGGCAGTTGCCAAGGCGTCATCTATATTGCTGCTCGAGCAGGAAAGGTGAGTCTCTGTCATGCCGACACTTTCGGCTTTTCAACAAAGAACGACAAGCTCCAATTTGGAAATTAATCAAAAAAAACGCTAACTTTCCTTTGCAGGTGGAGTTAGCGTTAAGTTCAGGTCCTTCACGCGAGGGCGCATGAATTCTTTAAAGAGGAGGGCGGCACTGACTACTCTGGCGTGTGAGGAAGAAGAAATAGTCAGTGCCAAGTTTTACCCATTGGCGTGGGTAATCTGAGAAAAACTAAAATTTGTAGCCCATACCGACTCCCAGGATGACGGGGTCAATATCAACATCTGCATCTACAATTACAGATTCAGCGCCCAGAGCGGCACCTAAAGCAGTTGTTAGGTCAACTTTCACATCTGTATTCATCCAGATCTTTTTAACATCGACATTGACTGCCCAACCACCTTTTTGGCCATCAAGGTCGTAGTCAAACCCAGCTTGAAGAGCAGGTCCAAAGCTTGGGTCATAATCAATAGAGTCTGCCACTGAGCCTTCATCTTCGTTGAAGAAGAGAGTGTAGTTAATGCCTGCACCAACATATGGCTTGAAAGAACCTAATTGAGTAAAGTGGTATTGTGCAGTCAGAGTTGGTGGAAGTAGCCACACATCACCTAGATCAACACTGCCAAGCTCGCCGACAACAGGAACGACCAATCCCTTAGTGTCCACATCATGTGGTGTGACCCCCAAGATCAGCTCAAATGCAATGTTGTCATTCAGAAAATAGGAAATATCCAATTCAGGAACGATACTTGTGTTGATATCTACATCTCCAACAAGTTCGGTTCCGCCAACTGAAAGGTTAGCTGCTTCATCAGGGATTACGTTCAATGCACGAACGCGAACCATCCATGGGTTATCTGCTTCAGCTACAGCTGTACCAGCACCGATACACATCAATGATGCTGCAACGAATGATTTTGAAATGCGACCCATAATATATCCCTTTTAAATTCGATGGGGGAGGCAAAATAAAGAGTGATTTGCTTTTTCTCTTTATCCTTAGTTTGTATATGGATATATAGCCCCTAAATAAATGTGGAATAGATGGCGGTTTGACGCGTGGCGAGTTGACGCATGGATTTTGTTCTATTTGGAATAATGGCATTGAACTGAATCTATTAAGTGACGAATTATAAGCTGCCACGAGCTGCAATATGCAGAACAAATTCCATTGATGAACGCTTGTTCTGTTCCAGCAATTTAATAAAAGAAAAAAAGTTCTACATAATGTTTCGGTATCGCAACGAAAGTTGCGATGTTCTTGTTCTGTGCTGACGCTTTGAATCTTTTAGATTATTCTGATTTCGAGCTAACAGAATGATTTAGCGGACTCCTAAAGGTAAAAACTAAGTTAACGCCAAAGAGAATAAAAGTACTTGAAAATGAGAACAAAAGTGGAATATGTATATCTCAACAGAACGGAGAGAGAACATGTTTCAGTCAATCAACTTTTGCGGTGTTAGCGGTCAATCATATAAATTCGAAGCTATTAAATTGCGTGACAATGCGTGGACAAGCCAAGCAGGAATTATTCTGTTTACAACCGCCGATGGGCGCGTTGTAAAATTAGATGAGCAATTTGGTAAAGTAGAAGATATCACAGCAATTTGGCGCTGGCGCGAAGCACAACGGTTTGGCGCGACACACATGTATATCCGTCACCAAAAAGACAGGGGAGTACGATTGGCTGAAATTGATGATTTGCGCGCTGGCTTGAACCCTGTGTGTGATGCTCCAAGTGACGCATATGAAACAGCATCCGAAAGTGCCCGTGTTGTAATGCCTTTGGCGGCTTAAGGGTTTACGTTCTTCTAGAAAGGAAGAACATCAGCCACTCTCTAATTCGTTTGAAAGAATTCAATACGTAGATGGCATATTCACAACAGATTCCCCGTTTCGATCTATAGTGAAGCTAGGTATCTCATACGCCCCATCGCCCGAGAATACTTTCCGATATTCCATCATTCGGATCTACATATTGATTGCGCCCGCAGTGTTCGCCTACGCTGCGGGCGTCTTTTATTCAGCGACTGACTTTTCTTCTGTTTTTTGTTCTAGCCATTTTGTGACATCTTGTTTCACTAAGGTTAAAGGGCGTGCTCCAGCATCTAGAATGACAGCGTGAAATTCTTTCAAATTGAACGCATTTCCCAGTTTTAAATCAGCTTCATCTCTCATGGCCCTAAATTCATTTCGACCAACCATATAGACGCAAGCTTGCCCCGGCCAAACCGAATAGCGGTCTACTTCATCTTGCATGGCGCTATTAGAATATCCTGTCGTGTCCACTAAGTATTGAACTGCTTGATCGCGCGTCCAACTTTGTGAATGGATGCCAGTATCGACGACTAGACGTGCAGATCTAAATAATAATGATTGCAGATATCCAATCCGGCCGAGCGGATCATCAGCATATATTCCCGTTTCATCAGCTAAGTCTTCTGCATATACTCCCCATCCTTCAATGAAAGCAGGGAAGTGAGCAATGCGTTGCACAAGAGGCAGGTCAGTTCTGCGTTGAATAGCTTGTTGTAGATGATGACCTGGGATTGTTTCATGAAAGCTGAGAGTTTTAAGGGTCCAACTCGGCCAATCGACGATATTCTGAAGATTAATGTAAAAATTAGCTATTTGGAACTGTCCCAAAGGACCCGCATCATAAAAACTGCCTAGCGCCAAATAGGCAGATTTCTCTGGTGTTTGTTGAACCAATAATGGTGGCAGCGCGCCGATATTGAAAGTGTTAGCGACAATTGGATCCATCAAAGCGATGTGGTTTTGTACATCAGCCAATAGTTGGTTTCGTCCCTCAAGTGAGTCTTCGTAAAGATATTCAGTGTTAGCCGAAAGTTCTGTTAGCCGAATGCCTACACTGTTTTCCGATAGGTTTTGTTCAGACAACATGAGATCTAGTTGGGCTGAAATATCGGATACCAAATCCAATCCCAACTGATGTAGATCTTCAGGTGTTTGAGGTGAAAGAGAAAAACTGTCCAAGATAGTTTGATAATATTCTGCACCATCAGGAATAATTGAAATTCCATGGAAGGTGGGAGTATCTGTTTTAGAAGTTTCCATTTCTTCGATTAATCGCAAATAAGCAGGACGAATATCATTCTCCAAAATCGAATGAGCTTGATTCAATAATGACTGTCCTGATTGGATGTCGAGATTTTCTAAATATTCTAACCCATATTGAAGCGTTGTTGTGAAAGGGCTTTGATCCGGAGATTGATCATATATCGCTTGAGCGTTTGCTATGATTTTATCAAGAATGAAACTGGAGGGAATAACTCCATTTTTTTTGTCAGCAATGAAATGTGAAATTTCGTCATCAATTGCTTGAGATACTTGCGATAACCGCTCCACATATTCTTGCGCATCTCTTAAATCATTGATGGGGTGGTGGTGTGCCAAAAAAGCAGGAATTTCGAGATAGGCACCATCCAAATGGGTTATGATATATGGTCTATTGGAGAATAAGTCTGTGTTCCCAAATTGGTAATTGCTAAAGTCGGTTGAGGCTTTCAAAAGGTGAGAAAGAACAGCATGTGAATTGCGCTGATCGGGCGGTAAATGAGCTGGATTGATCGCGGATAAAGAATGCAGTTTTTCAAGCCGCGTGACCTGCATTTTGCTCATTGAGGCAAAAGAGCGATCGGTTAGTTGATGGTTTGAAGAGATAGCAAAAGAAATTTTCTGTTGATCTAATTTGCTTCTCAATTCAGGCGAATGGATCATTTCATCTTGAATGATGCTAATCAGAAGGTCGTCGAACACCTCAGTCGTGTCTTTGTGATTAGGTTGGCATGCATTGAGGAAAACCATGCAAAACAGACATAAAACAGTCATGTGGTTCAGAAGTCTGTGCATTTTTGACGAATTCCTGTGCTGGGATCTCAAAGGCTGGTTGTGAACAAATCACTTTTCCGTTAATAGCGTCTAATCATCAAGGCAGGAGCTACAATTATGGATAACAATGCAGGTGGCGGTCAGCCCCAACAACCGGAACTTTCTGGTAACGTGCTTTTTTATAACAAGCCAGAGCCACTAACACTTGAGGCACACAAAAACCTTGGTGTTAAGCAGGTTTCAAACCCATTCACTTTCTTGCGTTCCGCACACGCAATTCCAGTAACAGTAAGTGAATTTGGTATAGCGTCTGCCTCTTACCCAGTGATTTTTGTGGGTGAAGATAAAACACCAGTTGCTGTGACAGGTGTTCGTCAAGGTGAAAACGAATTTGTCGACGATCAAGGAATTCCTGACCCAGACCACTACGTGCCAGCTTTCGCACGTCGTTACCCATTCGTATTTGCTTCAGACAATCAAGCAGACCGTTTGCTTCTTTGTGTAGACACAACAGCACCAATGGTTTCTGATCAGCCAGACGTACCTTTCTTCGAAGGTGATCAACCATCAAAATTCACTCAAGATGCTATGGAGTTCTGTAAAGAGTTTGAGCGTCAACGCCGTGCTACTGCAGAATTCGTGAAAATGATGGATGATGCAGGCCTTCTAGAACAAAAGTCAGTTTCTTTCACACCGCGTGATGCAAACGGACAAGAAGGTGAGCCGCAGAAAATCGCTGATTACTTTGCTGTATCTGAAGAAAAATTGAATGCTTTGGATCCTGCGAAATTCATGGAGCTTAAAGATGCTGGTGCTCTTCCAGCTGTTTACGCACACATGGTGTCCTTGTTGAACTGGCCACGTGTCATTCAGCGTGCAATGCGTCGTCTTCAAACAGCTCAAGCGCAAGCTTCTCAAACACCAGTTTCTTAAACCGAAACTGAAATGTGAATACAGAAAGCCGGATACCGTTGGTGTGTCCGGCTTTTTTTGTCTCACATCTAAGCAATTTGAGTTCACGTCTTTGTTAGGTAGCTAGTCGGTAGGACTTCTTTGGCATATTGAAGCCTAAAGTATATCAAATTCGGGATATTCATTCCTGAATAAAAACAGATGGAAGTCATTAATGCGCGTATTTCTGATAATCTTAGCTTTGTTTACAAGCTTGGGTCTTGCTCAAATGGCGAAAGCTGCACCGGTGGATGCAGGAAATGCTGTAGTGGATGTTATTTCGGAAAGAGAAAGCATCGCCCCCGGAGACAGGTTTCTCGCTGCATTGAAGCTAGATATCGATGAAGGTTGGCATGTCTATTGGCGAAATGCCGGAGACGCGGGTATTGCTCCAAGTATAAATTGGGAATTTACGAGTGGGGCGACGACTGGCGAATTTATTTGGCCTGCGCCGCATACAATCCCTTTAGAAACATTGATGAATTATGGGTATGAGGATCAACTCATATTGCCGTTTGAGGTTATTGCGCCAGATAATCTGGAAGTTGGTGATAGCTTAATCATGGCTGGGAAGACTGAGTATCAAATCTGTTTAGATGTTTGTATTTGGGAAAACGCAGATATCGAATTGACTATTCCAGTAACTGAAATGCCCGAGCCAAATGTCGATAATGGTTCTCTTATCGCAGGCGCAATTGAAACAAGCGCTGTTGAAATTTCAGGTTCTGCATCAACTGTTGTAGACGGTGATGTACTTCGTTTGTCTGTTGCTGATGATGCACTGCGTTCTGCATTGGAAGATGCAAAAAAAGCGCGCTTTTATCCATACGAACATGAGATTGAACATTTCCCAGAGCAACCAATTCGAGTTGGTGAAAATGGGGCTGTATTTGATTTGACACTGTCATCTCTGACCGAGAAAAAGCCCATGCCAATCGCGGGAATAATCGCAGTTGAATACAAGAATGCGCCAACTAAAGCTTTTAAAATTGAAGCGGTAGCCGGTGATGTTCTTGCGGGAACTGATAGCGCGCCTGCGCTCATGCAAAAAGCAGAAGAAGTGGTTGTTCAAGCTGGGTTTGGACAAATTCTAACGTGGTTAGCATTGGCTTTTTTAGGCGGATTGATTCTGAATTTGATGCCATGCGTGCTGCCTGTGTTGACTATTAAAGCCAATGGACTGGCTCATGCGGCTCAACAGGGAGAAGGGCATCTAAAGTCTCACGGGCTTGCTTATCTTGCCGGTGTGTTGGTGTGTTTCATCGGAATTGGTATCGCACTTCTAATATTGCGTGCAGCTGGTGAACAGGCTGGGTTGGGCTTTCAACTGCAATACCCCCCAATGGTTCTTGGTTTGTCACTGCTTATGTATATCGTTGGATTGAACCTTCTTGGCGTGTTCGAGATCGGATCATCTGTGATGGGTGTTGGGTCAGGACTAGCAAATAAAACGGGCATGGCGGGGGCATTTTTCACTGGATTACTCGCCGCAGTGGTTGGTGCACCGTGTGTGGGGCCTTTGTTGGCAGCATCATTAGGTGCTGTGGTGAGCCAACCAGCATGGATTGTAATGTTGTTCTTGCTTGTAATGGGCGCGGGTCTTGCAGCGCCCTTTGTACTGCTTTCTTTCATTCCAGGGTTGGCGAAATCCATGCCTAAGCCAGGTGGCTGGATGGATTTAGTGAAGCAGGTGCTAGCTTTCCCAATGTTCCTGACAGCTATTTGGTTGCTATGGGTATTTGCCGGACAAAAAGGTGTTGACGCAGCTATTCTTGTTCTGACAGCAGCCGTTGTTATTGGGTTTGCTCTTTGGATGTTTGCGCGTCCCAATGCAAATGGAACGGTGAAAGGAATTGCTGGGGCATTATTGTTGGTATCTTTTGTTGCTCCATTTTTCATGACGAGCGGATCAGCAGCGGCGTATGAAAGCGCGACAAGCACTGTGACGACTAAGTCTGGTATTGAAGTCAAAACAGGTGATTGGTCACCAGATTATGTTGAAGAACTCCGCGCAGCAGGCACGCCAATATTTGTTGATTTCACTGCGCGATGGTGTGTGACTTGTCAGGTGAACAAACGAACTGCACTCAATACTGATAAAGTACGAAGCGCATTTGCTGAGCATGGTGTTGTTTTTCTGACCGCAGATTGGACAAATCGGAATAAACTTATCGCCGATGAGTTAGCTCGCCATAAACGTGCCGGAGTTCCATTGTATCTTTATTATCCGCCAGTAGGGGATGTAGAGATTCTACCTCAAATTCTCTCTGCGGGATTGGTCGCAAAAACTGTCTCAAGATAAGAATGCGACAAATTAGCGAGACGATGCTCAGCCTATTTTCATTTTTTTGAACTAGTGTATGAGCGTCGTTCGAATTTTGGAATGGCACCGTAGAGTACGATCAATGGGTATTTTAAAAATGGACTTACTAACTGTCGGTCTAAGCCGCTGGGTAGGCTTATTTGCAGCCTCGTCGTTGACGTTGGGAGCTATATTCGCGGGATTAGGTGTAGCCTAATTTTGTACTTGTTCGTTATTCGATCGAACAGGATCCAATTGTAGAATTATGCGTGACAGCTGGTGCGTGCCCTTCAAATGTACGTGCGGTCGCTTCAGAAACCATGATGGCATCATCTAACATTGTGATTAATCGTTTCAGAGCATTTGCCTGATCTGCGCCTGTTTCAGCTATTGAGATTGCGGAAAGTTGATCGCCGGTCTCTTTTGCCATTCCTCTGAAAATACACTGAAAATCTTCCGGGCCATTGATCTCTTTTATTTCGCGAGAAAGTCTTGCTGCACTAATACCGAAACGCTGTAGTTCATTCACAAATTGGTCAGATATCTCAGGCGCATTTAAATTGGGGTAGTGTAGAGCTTTAGCTTGTTCATCTTTTGCTGACTGCAGAAGTTCAGCGGCAGACACTCCAAAAACACGAGCTTCATGTGCATCTGCAAATGCTGGAACAGAAGTCATCGCCATGGCAATTGCGGCTAGCATTGGTTTAAAGGCTTTTAGCGGTGAATATAGTTTCATGAGCTTAATGTTGTGGTTTGATTTACAGTAACGAAATCTTCTTGCCACAATGAATATGAATATTACGCAAATACGCAGGATTCTTGCCCATTGAGTTGCCCTGCAGCAATCATTAGGTTAGGCCACCTCTACATGATTTTCATGAAGAAATCACGTTTAATAGAAATGGCTACTTAAAACCTATGTCGACAAAAGAAAACACACCAGAAAACGCTGCAATTGCATCAACTGAAACCGTTCGTCCAGAAGCTCGCAAACCACGCGGCTTTCAAGACAAGCGCGCACATTTGATTGCAACTGAGCGCCATTTGGTCGACAAGGTATCTGAAGTCTATTCAAAATGGGGCTTTGAAGCCCTTGATACTGGTCCATTTGAGTATGTGGATGCGCTCGGAAAGTTTTTGCCTGATACAGATCGTCCGAATGAAGGTGTGTTTGCACTAGAAGATGACGACGATCAGTGGATGGCGCTTCGCTATGATCACACTGCGCCATTGGCGCGCTTTGTAGCTGAGAATTGGAACAATATTCCAAAACCATTTCGTCGTTATTCAGCAGGTCCAGTATACCGCAATGAAAAGCCGGGGCCGTTCCGGTTCCGTGAGTTTATTCAATGTGACGCTGATGCCGTTGGTGCATCTGGTCCAGCAGCGGATGCCGAAATGATTGCGATTGCTTCTGAGGCGATGCAAGCATGTGGTGCGGCTGTAGGGGATTATGCCATTCGTGTGAATACCCGCCAATTGCTTGATGGTGTTATGCAAGCCGCAGATGTGACAGACCCAAATAAACGTCTGATAGTTTTACGTGCGCTTGATAAGATGGATCGTCTCGGCGTTGAGGGGGTGAGTGAGTTATTGGGCGGTGGCCGCAAAGATGAAAGCGGAGATTTCACTGAAGGCGCAGGGCTAAGTTCTGCATCCATTGATACATTACTTCAATTCGCGCAGGCAGGCCGCGATACGCGTTCTGAAACACTCGAAGCTCTTGCCGCAATTGCCAACAAAAATGAAGTTGGAACTCAAGGTTTAGAAGATCTTGCTGCCATTCACAGCATACTAAACGGGCTGGGTGTGACAGATCAAATGGCAACTTTTGATCCTGCAATTGTTCGTGGATTGGAGTACTATACCGGCCCTGTTTTTGAAGCTGAGCTGCTTAAAGAGTTTAAAGATGAAAAAGGGCGTTTGATGCGCTTTGGATCTGTAGGCGGCGGTGGTCGTTATGACGATCTTATCGCACGTTTTACCGGTGATTTAGTACCAGCAACTGGTTTTTCAGTTGGGATTTCACGTCTTGCTGCAGTTTTGGCCGCCGAAAACGAGAGTGAAAACAAAGCAGACGGTCCCGTTGTCGTGTTAGCTTTGCAACGTGAACACATGGCAGACTATTGCTCGCTTGCGGCACAATTGCGCGCAATCGGTGTGAAAGCGGAAGTTTATCTTGGTACTTCAGGCATGAAAGCTCAGATGAAATATGCAAATCGTCGTAAAGCGCCTGCAGTTGTCATCGTAGGCAATCAAGAACGCGAAAGCGGCAAGGTCACTGTAAAAGACCTAGTGGCGGGCGCAAAAGCTGCAGAAAACATTTCAGATAATGCGGAATGGCGTGAAACACGTCCGGGTCAGTTTGAAGCAACTCGCGATGATTTCGCTGCCAAAATTAAGGCCGTAGTGGAGGCTAACAACGCATGAAGACGAGACGAGTCATAGAAATGGCTAGTGCGATTGAAGCTAGCTTATCAAAAGCTGCGTCCAATAAAGGGGCGCAGTTAATTCAGCCGGCAAATATTTTGCCAGCATCAATATTGCTGGAACTGACAGGGGAAAGCGTAAGGGGACGCTTGTGCAGCTTCACAGCTCCAGACGGAGAAGAATATTGTATGCGCCCAGACATGACTGCGCCAATCGCTTTGGAGGTTGCGCGGGGTAATTTAGATGCAAAGCGGTATTTGTATTCCGGCGCTGTGTATCGATTTCCTCAAGCTGGATCGGGCGACGAGATTGAATTTGATCAAATCGGCTTTGAGTGGTTTGCTAAAAAGGGTGGTTCGAAAGAAGAGGCTGAGGGAGTTGCATTAACGCTCGATACTTTAGCATCAACTGGCGTGTCAGATGCTGAGCTGCGTTTTGGTGATAGTGCTTTGTTTTTCGCACTCATCGATGCTCTAAAATTGAAGGCTCCGTGGCCCGATCGATTGCGTAAGGCATTTAATCGTAAACGAGGGCCTCGGGAACTCATGCAATCTGCTGAAGGAGCTGCGCAACGTTCACCCCTTGCATCTGCGTTGAGCGGCTTAAGCGAAAAGGAAGCGTGTGAAGCTGTTGAGGAAGTGTTCGCCGTTTCTGGAATTTCTGCAGTTGGTGGACGAACCGCTGATGATGTTGCGCGCCGTTTACGTTCACTATCTAAATTTGATGGTGAAGAGATAAATGATAAAGCAAAAACTGCGATCAATGCATTTTTAGATATCAAAATGCCTGCACGAAAAGCTATTGATGAAATCGCGAATATTGCAAAATTGGCGGGTATAAAATTGGATGATGCTTTGAGCGCTTATGCAGAACGTTTGGATATGCTTGAGGGGCTTGGTGCGCCAATGGCGAGCAGCGCAGTATTTGATGCAGAGTTTGGTCGTCGATTTGATTATTACGATGGGCTGGTGTTCAAAGTTACCCATGAAAAGTTAGGTAAATCACTCCCATTGGCGACTGGTGGTCGTTATGACGGATTGGTGGCGAGTTTATCCGGTGGGAAGGTTTCAACCAAAGCATTTGGTGTTGCACTTCGTGCCGATCGTGTTTGCAACGTATTAGATGGGGAGGGGAATTAATGAGTAAATTAGTCCTCGCAATTCCTTCTAAAGGCCGCTTGAAGGAGCAAACTGATAAATACTTTGCGGAAGCTGGTTTCAAATTAAAGCAAATCGGTGGTGATCGCGCCTACAAAGCAGAGCTAAAAGGCGTGGAAGGTGTGGAAATGCGCCTCATGTCGGCAAGTGAAATTGCCCGCGGAGTTTTGAATGGCGAAATCCACCTTGGTGTAACAGGGGAAGATTTGCTGCGGGAGAAAGCTCCCCGCAAAATGGAAGATGATGTGCATCTTCTAAAAGCACTAGGTTTTGGGCACGCCAATTTGATTGTTGCTGCTCCCCAAAGCTGGATTGATGTTGAGACTATGGCTGATCTTGATGAGGTCGGTGCTCAGTATCAGGAAAAAAATGGCCGCAGGATGCGAGTGGCAACAAAGTATTTAAGGCTCGCTCGAGAGTTTTTTACGCAAAAAGGGGTTGGTCACTATCGCATTGTTGAAAGTGCGGGGGCAACTGAAGGAGCTCCTGCCGCTGGAAGTGCCGAACTTATTGTTGATATTACTTCCACTGGATCGACCTTGGTGGCCAATGGATTGAAAATCATTGCAGACGGTCAGATCTTGGCATCGGAAGCTCAATTGGCAGCGAGCAAAAACGCTGACTGGAATGAAGAGACATTGGGTACTTTAAGAGCACTGTTAGACAATATCGAAGCAAGGCAGCGTGCAAAGGAGCTATGCTCTGTAAAATTTCACGGCAGTATCGGCGAATCTGCATTGCAAGACATTTTCAGTATGAGAGGAGCTCGAGTTTTTCCGAATGGGGAGGCGTATTGCCCTCAACAAGATGTTCAGAATGTGTCGCGAAGGCTTGCCCAGGCGGGAGCAGCGCCTGTTAGTGTTCAAAAATTAGATTATATATTTGAACCTGAAAACGTTGTTTTTGATAGTTTTTTTAAGGGTATCACGTAGGGGAAGACTGAATTCCAAAGTTTTTTTAATAAAAAAGGTCAAATTATGTTGACGCCCATGCAATTTTGAACAATAAAGTATGCATAACCGCAATGCGGTTGCGTTTCGGGGAGGAAACGTTCTTAGAAGACCCTGACAAAGGCGGTGAGCATAGTACTCACCGCCCTTTTTTTGTGCAAAATTCAATGATTAAAACTTATGCAAGGTTAACAGGCTTGTTGGAGGTGTTAATTCTTGACTAGTCGACCATGTGTTTTTTGGTAAGCCGATAGCATTGATTAACCAATTTGATCTATTCCTTACGATATTTGGTGTGTTTTTGAGGAAATATTGTGAAAATTTTTGCGAACTGGTCGATTTCAAAGAAAATCCCAATACTCGTCGCTTTTACTGCTGCAGTGTCTATCATTTCTGTAGGGATGATGAGTTATTTAAAAATTGCAGAGGAATTGAGGGCAGCTAATGGAGACTCATTGAGTGCTCTGACCGAAGCGCGCCAATCTCAGCTTGAGGGGTATTTGAATGGTATCAAGGAAGACCTTGTAACTGTGGCCGCTTCAGAACAAGCTGTCAGTGCTGTAAAAGAATTTACTGTTGCATTCGATGAATTAGGTGCTGGTGCCGAAGCCAGATTGAAAGACGAATACATCGATTCAAATCCTTACCCATTAGGTGAGAAATTAGAACTGATGCGCGGATCTTCGCAAACTTCATATAATGAGTTGCACGCTCGTTTTCACCCTTGGTTTAAACAATTTCTTGAAGCACGTGATTATTATGATGTCTTTTTATTCTCTCCCAAAGGTGACCTAGTTTATTCTGTATTTAAGGAAAATGACTTCGCAACCAATATGTATACAGGTGAGTGGAAAAACACTGATTTAGCTGCCGTGTTCACAAGCGCTGTTCGCGAACCTAGCAATGGAAGTATAGCATTTAAAGACTTTGCGCCTTATGCACCTAGTAATAATGTTCCCGCTAGCTTCATTTCAACTCCGATAATCGAGAATGGTGCTGTTCGCGGTGTGTTAGTATTCCAAATGCCTATCGCACGCTTGAATGGTATTATGCAATCAACAGCAGGAATGGGAGAGTCCGGAGAAACTTACCTTGTAGGTATGGATCACCTGATGAGAAGTGATTCTCGTTTTACGGAAGAATCTTCGATTCTTGAAGTTAAGATTGAATCTGCAACAGCAAAAGCAGCGTTGGCTGGAAGATCAGGTGTTGAAACAATCAAAGATTACCGCGGTGTTCCAGTGTTATCTTCATATCGTCCATTTGTATTTGAAAACACAACTTGGGCAATTTTGGGTGAAAAAGACATCGCTGAAATCAACAGACCCGTCATCGCATTGAGAAATCAAGTGCTGTTGTTTGGCCTTGTTGTGCTGGGTGTTGTATGTGCAATTGGCTTCCTAGCGGCACGTAGTGTTTCCGTGCCATTATCAGCAATTACGTCTGCGATGACAAAACTTGCTGACAATGAGATGGATACAAAAATCCCGGGCACAGAACGCAAAGAAGAAGTGGGGGCTATAGCGCGTAGTCTTCAGGTGTTTAAAGAAAACATGATTGAGTCCGATAAACTCCGCAAAAGGCAAAGACAAGCAGAAAAAAGAGCAGCTGCTGAAAAGGCTGCAACAATGCGTGATTTAGCAGATCAATTTGAAAGTGCTGTTGGGGATGTTGTGCGTGTGGTTGCGTCCGCCAGTAATGGTTTGAGTGAAGCTTCATTGTTGATGTCTCAAAATACAGAGAGAACCAAACAGAAAGCAATTTCAGTGTCTTCCGCTTCTGAACAGGCTGCTTCTAATGTGCAGACTGTTGCCGCTGCTGCTGAAGAGTTGAATGCTTCTGTGAGTGAAATTCGTCGTCAGGTAGATGAATCGAGTGAAATTGCACAGCATTCAGTTCATGAAGCTCAGGCGACGAACAATGATGTTAAAGGTTTGGCTGAGGCTGCTACTGCTATTGGGAATGTTGTTCTCATTATTCAAGACATTGCCAACCAAACAAATCTATTGGCGCTGAACGCTACTATTGAGGCCGCGCGTGCGGGTGAAGCAGGAAAAGGCTTCGCAGTTGTGGCATCAGAAGTAAAAATTCTCGCCGACCAGACAGCAAAAGCAACTGAAGACATTTCAAACCAAATTAACACAATTCAAACTGCAACTGATCAATCTGTTGCGAGGATTGATGGCATTGGGAAAACAATCCAAAAAATGTTTGATATTTCAAATAGCATTTCCGCAGCTATTGAAGAACAATCCAGTGCAACATTAGAAATTGCCAAGAGCATTCAGGAAGCCTCAAGCGGTACGCAAATGGTGTCTGGAAATATTGGTGAAGTGAGTGTTGCAGCTACTGAAACTGGACAGGCTGCAGATCGAGTGCGAGATGCAACTGATGAGATGGCATCCCAAACAACGGTATTGAATGCCGAGGTAGAGAACTTCTTGAAAAAAGTTCGTTCAGCTTAGGTTTTTATGAAATTTAGAATGAAAAAAGACGTGCAAGAGATTGCACGTCTTTTTTGTATTTAGGAGTACGCTTTCTATACGAGACTCTTTTCAAACAAGGAGAGCATCTGCGCCCATGCGGCTTCAGACTTTTCTTTGTCATAGCTCGGCATGTCAGGCGGAACCCACCCATGCATTGCGCCTTCATAAACTTTGACTTCAGCATCTAGTTTATTCGCGGAAAATAGCTCGATCAGTTTGCCTTGCTCTTCAGGGCGTTTTTCATGATCATCCGCCGCAGTTGCTATCAATACATCAGCTTTGATTTTAGGGATAACCAAGTGTGCACTCGTTTCTTTCTCAGTAATGAGTGCACCGCTGTGGAATGTTCCTACAGCGCGGATACGCTCTGGTGCAGTTGCAGCAGTAAACAGCGTGAATGGACCACTCATACAATAGCCAACCGTGCCGATACCTTTGCTGGTATCCACAGCGCTTTGTTCATCCAACCACGAGACAAAAGCTTTGCTGTCTGTTCTCACCGTATCAGGGCTCAATGAGCGCGCGAGCGGACGTAAAATATCCCAAACACCATCGCTTTGTAGCGTCATGCCTTCGGGAAGAGGTTGGCCTTTGAGGTTGCGGTAATATGGGTTGACCACGAGCACGGAATAACCCGATTTAGCCAAGCGTTTTCCCATTGCACGAAATGCAGGACGAAGCCCGACAATGTCTGGCCACATGATAACAGCAGCGTGAGAGCCTTGTGTAGGGTGGACCCAATAACAATCTGCTTCACCGTCGGTAGTTTTAATGGTGATGTCTCGCTCTGTCACATCCAGGCTTGTTGCTGTGCTATTTGTGGCATCATCAGCGACAGATGAACAAGCTGCAAGAGCAACAAAAGCGGCAGCGCTACTTGTTGTAAATATTCGGCGGCTTATGCCATTTCGTTTTTGATGTTCGGTAAACTCTTTACTCGTGTGTTCATCGCACATGGTGGTGCTCCCGTTTTGCGCATTCAACAGCTGATACAAACAGCAAAGCAATTGCTTTCAGGGAAGGCAAGATGAAACAAGACTGCTAACGCGAATGTGAAGGGGGCTTAGTTCAGTCCTGTTGGTCATACCCGACGACCAAAGGGCGTCAGGGGATCCATCTCCAATTGTTTCAAAGCGATGCCGTGTTGCAATTTTGGGAGTTGGATCCCCTGATGAGCAAGCTCATCGGGGATGACAGGTAGGAGATTGGTTAGCTGCGTTTCAAATCAGAGACTGAGTCATCCCAAACTTGATTTGGGATCTACTTTGCATTTAGGGCTGGCTTTTAGATAGAAAAGAAATGGGTGCCGTTTCCATCGATTTTGCAATATCCTACAAGCTAGTCTCAATTGATGAGTGGATCCCGAGTCGAGCTCGGGATGACAACGGAGTATGTTGTGGTTTAGCCTAATCTAGGCGAAGGGGGGGGATTATGACTGAAGAAAATTCCAAATCAGAGAGCAAGAATTGGCCAATTATATGGGCGATTTGTGCTGTGTTTATTGTTTTGCTGGTCTGTGGATTGAATTGGTATTTTCTACAAAATGGCGACGAGAACCGTGGAACATTTGGAGATATGTTTGGTGTGTCCAATGCTATTTTCTCCGGGCTAGCGCTTGCTGGTTTGATTTACGCGATCATTCAACAGCAAGAGCAATTGAGCATTGCTAGAGAAGATTTAGAGCGCACTAAAAGTCTTTCACAAGAGCAATCTGATCATATTCGGAAACAGAATGAATTAGCGTTGAAGAGAGATGCCGAAAGTACATTTTTTCAAATGTTGTCCACTATTGATACAATAGAGGCGGGATTAAAATTTCATACGAGGTTTGGTGGTGATTTAACACAAGTTGAAGGTGCTAATGCATTAGACAATGTCTATGATCGTTCGAGTTGTCACTCGATAAATTTGAATACGTTTGATTGGAAGATTAGCGGAGAAATTGATATCTTGCCATTAATGCAGATTTTGGCGAGTTCGGTATTATATGCGGATGAAAATTTCAAAGGAAATACCAAGTTTGTTGATTTATGCAGTGCAACTGCAAGTCAAAACAAATTGGTGTTGTTTGGGCTATACGCATTATGGGATAAAAATGAGCATTTGATTGAAATTATAGAAAAAACACATTTTCTAAAGAGGCTTCCAGAAACAGGGGACAATTACATTAAGTATGTTAGAAAACATTTCTCAGTTGAAGCTTTCGAATGCAAATAATCAAAAAACCGGCCTCCAATTAAGGAGACCGGTTTCTTTTTGTCTGGTTAGACGTTGGTTAGCGTTGAGCTTAGAAGCCCATTCCGCCGCCCATGCCGCCCATTCCACCCATGCCGCCCATGTCAGGCATTGCAGGAGCAGCAGATGCTTCAGTTGGTGCATCTGTGATAGCCGCTTCAGTTGTGATGATCAAAGAAGCGATAGAAGCAGCGTTCTGTAGTGAAGAACGAACAACTTTCGCAGGGTCGATGATACCTGACTCAACTAGGTCTGTGTACTCTTCTTTCTGAGCGTCAAATCCGTAAGAGATTGCTTTTTCAGAAAGAATTGAGTTCACAACAACAGAACCTTCAACACCAGCGTTTTCAACGATCTGACGTAGAGGAGCTTGAAGAGCTTTTGTTACGATGTCGATACCAGCTTGTTCGTCATCGTTCGCGCCTTTTACTTTCAATGAAGAAGAAGCACGAAGAAGAGCTGTACCACCACCTGGGACGATACCTTCTTCAACAGCAGCACGTGTCGCGTTTAGTGCATCATCAACACGGTCTTTACGTTCTTTAACTTCAACTTCAGTTGCACCACCAACTTTGATCACTGCAACACCACCAGCTAGCTTAGCTAGGCGCTCTTGTAGTTTCTCTTTGTCGTACTCAGAAGATGTGTTTTCGATTTGCGCGCGGATTTGAGCTACGCGGCCTTCGATGTCTGTTTTAGCGCCAGCACCATCAACGATCACTGTGTCGTCTTTAGTGATAGAAACGCGCTTAGCTGTACCAAGCATTTCAAGAGAAACGTTCTCCAGCTTGATGCCTAGGTCTTCAGAAATCACTGTACCACCAGTTAGAACAGAGATGTCTTCAAGCATTGCTTTACGACGGTCACCGAAACCAGGAGCTTTAACAGCAGCGATTTTCAAGCCACCGCGAAGTTTGTTTACAACAAGTGTTGCAAGAGCTTCACCTTCGATGTCTTCAGCGATGATAAGAAGAGGCTTACCAGATTGAACAACAGCTTCAAGAATTGGAAGCATTGGCTGTAGTGAAGTAAGTTTTGACTCGTGAAGAAGAATGAATGGGTCTTCTAGTTGAGTTGTCATTTTTTCAGCGTCAGTGATGAAGTATGGTGATAGGTAACCACGGTCAAACTGCATACCTTCAACAACGTCTAGCTCTGTGTCCAAAGCTTTAGCTTCTTCAACAGTGATAACACCTTCATTGCCAACTTTTTCCATCGCTTGAGCGATCATGTCACCAATTTCGTTCTCACCGTTTGCTGAGATAGAACCAACTTGAGCGATCTCTTGGTTAGTTTTCACTTTCTTAGAGTTCTTCTCAAGTGTAGCAACAACTTCAGCAACTGCTTTGTCGATACCGCGCTTAAGATCCATTGGGTTCATGCCAGCAGCAACGCGCTTCATGCCTTCGCGAACGATTGCTTGAGCAAGAACTGTTGCTGTTGTTGTACCGTCACCAGCTACATCGTTTGCTTTAGATGCAACTTCGCGCACCATTTGAGCACCCATGTTCTGGAACTTGTTTTCTAGTTCGATTTCTTTAGCAACAGTCACACCATCTTTTGTTGTGCGAGGTGCGCCGAAAGACTTATCGATAACAACGTTACGGCCTTTAGGACCAAGTGTTACTTTTACAGCGTTAGCAAGAATGTCGACACCTTCGAGCATTTCGTTGCGAGCTTCTGAACCGAAGTGTACTAGCTTAGCAGCCATGTTCGTATTCCTTTAATTTGAAAAATTGGAAAATCTGAAAGTAGAAAAAGAGAGTAGGGAGCCAAATGGCTGCGCGTCTTACTCAACGATTCCCATGATGTCAGATTCTTTCATGATGATTAGCTCTTCGCCATCAACAGTAACTTCTGTACCGCCCCATTTAGCGAAAAGAACGCGGTCACCAGGCTTAACTTCAAGAGCTACACGCTCGTTGTCGTCACCGATAGCACCGTTACCAACAGCAACGATTTCACCTTCTTGAGGCTTTTCTTTTGCTGTGTCTGGGATGATGATCCCGCCTTTAGTCTTAGCTTCTTCTTCTACGCGACGTACAAGAACGCGGTCGTGAAGTGGACGAAATGCCATAATGAGACCTCTTTCAATTAAGGTTGCAAATTCTAAATTCGTCAGGCTGACCACTTGTGCTGATTTTAGCACTCAGCACGAGTGGCTGCTAACGATGTTTGGCAGTTAAGAGCTATGAGTGCTAACGTCAAGAAGGACACTTCAAAAAAAAATGTGAAGATACTGAAATCTTATTTTCGGCGGTATTGAACAAATCCGCTTTCATTGGCGTATTTATCATACAGTCTGCGTGCTGGATTGTCTGCTTGGGTGGCCCAATAAACGCGATCCAATTGTTTTTCATCAGCAAAATCATAGACGGCTTTTATCAACTCTGAGCCTGTGCCTTTGCCGCGAATATTTGGATCAACAAACAGGTCTTCCAGATATGCATATCCATTTTTTGCCCATGTAGATCTTTGGAGAAGGACATGCGCAAATCCGATCAGCTTCCCGTTTTCATAAGCGCCGAAAGCATACATCGGCTCTAGCGGATCATGTAGTCTGTTCCACGTGAGGTTGGTGATATCATCAGGTAATTCTGATTTGTAAAACTCAAGATATCCGTTCCACAAAATTTGCCATTGATTGCGGTCGTCTGGATTTAAAAACTGAATGTGCAATTGAAAATTCCATTTCGGAAAGGAGAATTTAAAAGCGGAGCGAGCGACTATAATCGCTCAGCATGCCAGCGCAGATGGTCTTCCATGAAACTGGAAATGAAATAATAGGAATGATCATATCCAGCATGCATCCGCAGCGTGAGTTTCTGGCCAACTTTTTCACAGGCTGTCTGCAATAGTTCCGGCTTGAGTTGGTCTTGTAGGAAGTTATCTGCAATACCCTGATCAATCAGCATATCGGGCAATCGGGCACCATCTTCTATCAATGCACAAGCATCATATTCGCGCCACGCATCGCGGTTTGGTCCAATATAACCTGTCAGGGCTTTCTCACCCCAAGGGCAATTTAGCGGCGAAACGATAGGCGAGAATGCCGACACAGCTTTATATATGCTTGGATTGCGTAAGCCGATTGTCAGCGCGCCATGACCACCCATTGAATGACCCATTATGCCTTGACGATTTAGGTCGACCGGGAAATTGGTAGCGACGAGCTCAGGCAATTCTTTTTCAATATAATCCCGCATTTTATAATGCTGATCAAAAGGGGTTTGCGTCGCGTTGACGTAAAAACCAGCACCCAGACCAAAATCATATGCGGCATCTGTATCATCAGACACACCTTCACCACGCGGAGAGGTATCTGGTGCTACAAAGATGACGCCCAGTTTGGCGCAAGCTTTACGAAACTCGCCTTTCTCAGTGACGTTGGCATGTGTGCATGTGAGCCCAGATAGATACCAGATGACAGGCAGTTTTGTACCGTCTTCATGATCGGGCACAAACACAGAGAATGTCATCTCCGTGCCCGTGCTGGATGATGCATGGGAGACAACATGTTGCGTGCCACTATGTGCACGGTTTGTGGAGATTGTTTGAAGTGACATTTATAAATCCATGTCCCGTAGTATGTTTACTGTAGCGATTGCACGCATTTTTGATTTAGATAACACAGCTGCAGAGATCCTATGTTGATATAGAATTGGAGATGAGATTAGTAGATCAATTATAGACCAACAAGATAACAGTTGGGCAGGTAAACCGTTGAGGGCATGACTCCAGCCTTGAGGTATGAAGTGTATGAATTCATTCCTCAAATCGATTAAGTAAAAGCAATTTTTATGATCTTCATTAGTCCAAGATTGGCTAAAGTCAGTTGTGGTTTCTTTCGTTTTTTGGACGCGTTCCAACAGGTCTTTCGAGCTAGCTAGTCGCTTTTTAGGGTAATTTTCGGACCAATCTGAGTTATGCCAATCACAGACTTTCATTTGTGATTTATTGTCTAGAACACTGGTTCCTGTCGAATCGTGACCGTCTAGTTGATAAATGCATGCTGATTGCAAGGCCAGAACTGACCCGATGATCGCCCATCGAACAGATGCACTATCATTTGGGAAGCGGCTTATATGCTCGTGAGTGAATTCAATGGCATCATGTAATTCTATGTAACTATCAGTACGAAACCAAGCATAGCTATCTGATGTCACCTAAAACACCACTACAGACCGGATAGACTTGCCTTCATGCATTAGGTCAAAGGCTTTATTGATGTCTTCGAGGCCAAAAGTGTGGGTGATCATTGGGTCGATCTCGATCTTGCCGTCCATATACCAATCAACGATTTTTGGCACATCCGTACGGCCTTTGGCACCACCAAAGGCGGTACCTTTCCAGACACGGCCTGTGACGAGTTGGAAAGGGCGGGTGGATATCTCTTTTCCAGCTTCTGCAACACCGATGATGATGCTTTCACCCCAGCCACGATGACAGGCTTCCAGCGCTTGGCGCATCACTTCAGTATTACCTGTACAGTCGAATGTGTAATCTGCACCGCCATCTGTCAGGTCTACGAGATGAGGAACAATGTCGCCTTCAATTTCTTTGGGGTTTACAAAATGGGTCATGCCGAATTTTCGGCCCCATTCCTCTTTGTCGTTATTTATGTCGACCCCAATGATTTTATCAGCCCCTACCATACGCGCGCCTTGGATCACGTTGAGGCCGATACCACCAAGGCCGAAGACAACAACATTATCGCCAACTTGAACTTTGGCTGTGTTAGTGACTGCTCCCACACCGGTCGTCACGCCACATCCGATATAGCAGGCCTTATCAAATGGCGCGTCATCGCGGATTTTAGCGACAGCGATCTCTGGCAATACTGTGTAGTTTGAGAAAGTGGAGCAGCCCATATAGTGGTAGACTGTTTGGCCTTTATAAGAGAAACGCGACGTTCCATCAGGCATGAGGCCTTGGCCTTGAGTATTGCGGATGGCCGTACATAAATTGGTTTTCCCAGAAAGGCATGACTTACACTGGCGACATTCTGGTGTGTAAAGCGGAATAACATGATCGCCAGGTTGAACGGTGGTTACGCCAGCGCCAACTTCGCGGACAATTCCTGCGCCTTCATGCCCAAGGATAGAAGGGAAGATTCCTTCCGAATCCAACCCATCTAAGGTGTAAGCATCTGTGTGGCAGATGCCTGTCGCCATAACCTCGATGAGAACTTCGCCAGCCTTTGGGCCTTCAAGATCAAGCTCAACAATTTCAAGAGGTTTCTTTGCTTCAAAAGCAACTGCCGCGCGCGTTTTCATGAAGGCTCCAATTCGCAGATAAGTTGTGGCGATTTTTAACTATATTTTCGAATGGCTCAATCAGTTTTTGTGAGACTTTTCAAAAGCGGCTTTTTGTTCTGGTGTGGCTTCGGTTTGGTGCTTGGATTTCCATTCATCAAACGGCATTCCATAGAAAGCTTCACGACCTTGGGCTTTATCCATATCAATTCCGCGTTCATTCGCTGCCTCTTGATACCAACGGCTGAGGCAATTGCGACAAAAACCAGCAAGGTTCATCATGTCGATATTCTGAACATCTTTGCGGTCTTCCATCAGGTGTTGCTGAAGGCGGCGGAATGCAGCGGCTTCGATTTCAAGTTTGGTTTGTGCGTCCATGATGTTCTCCTTGGTGTGCTTTTTATGTCGCTTCCATAGCGAAGTCCATCAAGATACTTATTGAAATAGCTTTGCTGAATGAAAAACCCACAATCAGCTAATGATTGTGGGTTTCCAATTAGAAAAAAAACTATCTTAGCTGAAGTCGTAGAAGCAAAGTTTGTTTCCGTCTGCATCACGAACATATGCGCCATAAAACATGTCTTCTATGCGCTGTCCTGGTGCTCCATCGCATGTTGCGCCTAATTTAATTGCTTTATCATACAACGCTGCAGCACCATCTCTGGAGCCACCTGGAAAAGCGAGCATTGTTCCATTGCCTGGGTGGGGAGCTTCTTTGTTGTATGGCTCACAAATGGCAATCATTGGTTGCTCTTTGTCTTTGCCGAGAAAAGCTATGCGACCGGCATCAATCTGCACTTGGGCATCAAAAAGCTTGCAGTAAAAATCCTTAGCGGCATTCATGTCCTTCACGCCGATTGTTGAGTATCCGATCATGGGAGTTTCCTTTTAGGTTGAGCAATTAAAGGTTAGTTGTTTGCAATGGGAAGGTGGCCTGTTTTGACGTAAATCAAGCAGCCTTCTTTGGAGAAGGGTTTGTGCTGTGACATGTGAGGGCTGCGTATCCAACTACCAGCGGGGTAGTCGCCATATTCATCAGAAAATACGCCTTCTAAAACCAATATCTCTTCGCCACCAAAATGAGTGTGTGGATTGAAATATGTGTCAGGTGCCCATCTAACCAGCGCCACATTTTCAGTTCCAAAAGTGTGAAGGGGAAGGACAGCTAATCCGTCAACTAAACCCGGTTGGAAGATTTCTTTCTTTGTATCAACAGAAAATTGATTCGTGTCAGATCCATCAAATTGCTGAAGTTTAACGAAAATCGTACACCCATCTTTTGTGAATGGCTTATGTGAAGTGCCGATAGGGTTGCGAACATATGTTCCTGCTGGATAGTCTCCATGCTCGTCGGAAAATGTGCCTTCAAGGACAAGAAACTCTTCTCCACCATTGTGAGTATGCGAAGAAAAATAAGAGTCAGGATCATATTTTACGAGAGTGGTTGCGCGCGCAACTTCGTCACCTATCCGGTCGAGTTTGCGTCTGTAAACGCCTTGCATGGGTGATGGCTCCCAAGGGAGCCTATTTGTATCTATCGCAATTTTCTTTGAAAAATCTGCATTGATCCGCATTGAAAGAAACCCTAATGATAATCTATCTACTGATAGGTAGATATCATATCGAATGATAATTGCAATATGAAAATACTCAGGATTGATCAGATAAAAGAAAGTTGATAAGCGGCAGTATGGATAGTGTTTCCCAAATTCTCGATATAGCAGAGCGCCGCATGCGCATAGCTGGATACAACTCAGTTAGTTTTCGGGATATTGCAGGCGAAATGGGAATTAAGAGCGCGAGCCTACATTATCATTTCCCTAAAAAAGAAGACTTGGGAACAGCTCTGGTTAAACGATATTCTGAAAAATTTTCTGAAAAGCTTGAGGTCAAATTAGATCAGGGGGCTTCACCGGCAGAGGAGATATTGGCGCTAACTAATGTGCTGCGTGAAGAATTAGTGGACGAAAAGCTAGTGTGCCTATGTGCAATGTTGGGGGCGGAAGCACCTGGATTACCATCAAGTGTTGTGGATGAAGTGAGGATCTTTTTTGATCAGAGCATAATATGGTTGGAGAAACGATACGCTGCGCTTAACTTTTCAAACTCTATTGGTATGGCGAAAGCCAGTTTCTCAATGCTCGAAGGTTCAATGATTACAAGTCTGGTATGTGAAGATATTGGAATTTTTGACGCTGTCATCGACAACATTCGCAATCAGATTGAAATCAATAGATCTTAGACGATTAGCTCAATTCCCATTCCATACGGAGTAAATCAGCGAGTTTTTTTCCTCGTTGTTTTACCGTTTCTGGTGTCCATTGATCGATTTCTTTAATGTCGTAACTCATTGCAAAGCTCGGTTCACCTTCGCGAAAGATTAGTTCCTTTTTGGAATGAAAGTCTTTGCGATCTGCTTCTTGGTTTTCTTTGTTGTTCAATAACGTGAAATTTCCAACACTATCAACAAGTTCTCTGTGTTGATTGGTTGAAGGCCATTGTTTTGCCCAATCTGATTTTGCGGGCATATTTCTCGGTAAAATATGCTCTAGAGTAACATCAAATTCAGCTGGTGTTGCAATTCCCTCATTGAGAATTGAGTTAATCCGCAAGCTTAAAGCCCGTCTTTGGCGATAGGTTGCGAAACGGCCCTCAAGTCTTTCGCTCAATGTTTCTCTTTCATCAGCGTTTAGTTCTAGATCACCATCAGGTGTATATAAATCGTCGCCATTTTCGATTGATTTTGAAATACGATTATAGCGCCGTAGTCGGAAATTATTGTCGGGTTTCGTAAATTGCATTGCAAACGCCAAGCGCTCTATTCTCTTAAAGAATAGAGTAAGCGGTGCCTCAGCAAGATCACCAGAAATCATGTATTTAAGAACTGGAATCCTCCAGCTAGAGTGCTCCAGACTTCTTAAGTGTATTAGGTGATGCCATGCTAATTTCGGGAATCCTTGGCTTGGTGCACGCAGCCCTAAAATAAGTTCATAAGCATCCACATATCGTGGAAGTAATTCTTCCAAAAAGACACGTGCGGTCATGATAGGGACAATATGGTCTCGATACCCAGAAAGAATATCTTCTCCGGGTTTGCCGTGAATGGTCCAAATGTATTTTAGAAGTTCGTCAAATCCAGTTGCATTTAAGCGGCGACCAAATTGGTTCCAAGCGATCGAGTGCGTGGCGGCTTCATCGACAGAGAAACCTGCCAACTCAAATAGCTCTGATTTCAGAATATCGTTTGCGCTGATCTGCTTTCCGCGCGTGTTGAGAACACGGAAAACAGTATATCCCATATCGCGATCTTCAACCTTTACTCTGACTAGCCCGCATCTTTTGAGTATGTATTGAGAAAGGGCAGAGCGTTCTTTGGTCGACATTTCATTCAGCATTTCACGCATCGCTTGGGTGTTGCTGAGAATGTGTTGAGGCGTGCCACTGGAGGTGACGTATTGTTCTGCTTCTTCGGTTGCACCGCGTTTTTGGATGACCTGTCGAAATATAGGGGAATCAACATTGTTCAATGTCAGTCGCCATTGTGAGGGACGCGTCAGTGTCCTTTTCGTTTCCAACATTTCATGGAGCTTGTTTGCTTCGTCTCTGGCAGGAGATAGATCACGTAAAATCGCGAATAAGATAGAAAGAGTTGCCAAACGTTGCTGACCGTCGACAACTTCGACAGGATCTTTTGCAGAGTTTTGCACGACGACAATAGCACCTAGAAAATAGGGGCGATTGCGTTCCATTGCATCTTGGAGGTCGCCTATGAGTTCAAGCGCTTCTTTTTCAGTCCATGAGTATCCTCGTTGATAAGGAGGCATTAAAAGACTATCGGAATCGGAAAATAATTCCCGCACAGTAATATCCTGTGCTTTAAATCCAAGAGACATTATTCACCTCACTCGTACGCGACTCAAACTCAATCGATACAATCTCAAAGCAGAGAAGTATCAAATATTCTAGGAACTTCTTTAGAGGGCCCCCAATGAAGCTAGCTCTATTTTCAATCCCATCTTTAACTGACCGTTCTATTCGTCTTGGCGTTGTGGTTAACGACACGATTATAGACGTGAGACAAAACGCTCCTTTTTTGTCTACGTCAATCATTGATCTCATAAGAAATTGGGATGAGACACGGACAATTTTATTGCGTGCTATAAAAGAGGCACCGACTTATGATGTAAACACGGTAGAGTTGCATGCGCCAATACCTAAACCGTCAAAAGTTCTAGCAATTGCAAAAAATTATGCAGCTCATGCTGCTGAGATGAAAGGAGAAGTGAGCGAGGTGCAAAATTGGTTTTGCAAACAGCCTACATCCATAAATTCTCCGAACTCTCCAGTTATGATGCCGACCGTGTCTGAACAATTGGATTATGAAGCTGAATTAGTCGTTGTCATTGGAAAATATGGTCGACATGTACCCGAAGAAAGAGCTCATGAAATCATTGGTGGGTATATGTGCGGATGCGACTATACTATTCGAGATTGGCAAAAGGCGGTTTCCAATTTCACTATGGGAAAAGGGTTTGATACCCACGCGCCAATCGGGCCTTATGTCGTAACTCCTGATGAGATTGAAGATGTATCACAATTGGGTATTCGTTGTTTCGTAAATGATGAAAAGCGACAAGACGGCGTTGTTGGCGATATGATTTTTTCTATCCACAAACAAATCGCGCATCTTACAGCCGCAATGACACTTGAACCGGGAGATATTGTTTTCACCGGTACACCAGCAGGAGTTGGGCAGGGGTACAGCCCTCCAAAATATTTGAAGGTTGGTGACAGAGTACGGGTGGAAATCGATAAAATTGGGTCAATGTCAGCAGAAATAATGCGCGAATCTGGAGAGTGTGTTATTTCATCTTGAAAACATGCTTAACGGGCATTGGCGAAGGATTGAGCAGTGAGTCAATTTGTGGGTCGATTTGTAATTATAAGCGTATTTGTGGCTGCAATCCTGCTGGGATTGGGAATGCTAATTCTAGGGCAACCCGGTGTGAGATTGTCAAAGTTTGAACAAGCTCAAGCTAGTTATTTCCAAGGCACAAAACCCGAGGCGGCTCCACTAAACAAAATCCAGGTTACACCTTGTGCTCCCGACACTTGCTTGCTCATTCAAGCGGGGGGGCGTGAATTCGTGGTTGGAGCGTCCGCAAGTTCTGCAGAGGGGTTGTTAAGACGTGGATTGCTTACTGAGAATTTGGATGGTGTGTTACTGACAGATTTGGGGTCATCGCAAATTCAAGGTTTGATAGGTTTAAGAGACCGCTCGTTAGAAGTTGGTCGTCGTACCAAGTTGAAAATATACGGACCTTCTGGTGTTGAACGGGTTGTTGAAGGTCTAAACGCGATGTTGGAAACGTCAGATGTAGATCGCTCTGTTCGATACGGGCAGGGCGTTTTACCCTTTGATATTGCTCAAGCAGAAGCTTTTATTGTTGATGAGCAACCAGATGAAGTTGGAATATTTGATTCCGGTGTGTTGCAAGTTTCAGCTTTCCAGGTTCAATCGACTTTGATGGGGGCTGAGGTTCTTTATCGTTTTGATTATGAAGACCAGTCATTGATAGTGGGTGGTTGTGGTGTTCGTAGAGCTGATATTGTCAGTGCAGAAGAGGGCGCTGCAAACAACAAAATTATGGTTTTGCCAGTTACTTCAAAAAATCAGTTAGAGATTATCCGCAAGCAAGCGAGAAATGCTGGGTTTGACAAGGAAAGTAGATTTACGACTGCACCGATTGAACGATGCTTGACGGTAGGCGGCTTGCAAAATCTAGCTGTCGCGACGGGTATTGAAAATGTAATAGCTTCACCACTCTATCCATATCCTTTGTCTCTCGCTGAAGAAAAAATATGGGAATCAGAAGCTAGACAATATTCTGAAGAAAGTCAGATGACTTTGATGTTTGGTGAGATGTGGCAGTCTAATTCATATCCCCAATAAATACTCACAAGAAAGATTTTCGCAATTTAAACAGCGAATCTTGGCCAATTAAGGCCTTCTAGTACTTTGATAGAAAGCGCTGCGGGGACGTGCTGATCCCCACCAGCAAGTCCCCGCGCTCCCCTTTTGCCCCCGCAAAAGCTTGTAGGCGACGCTTCTCTCATCAAGCCCACAAGGATCGCTGGCATGCACCCCTGCAAGCAGCTGGAGATAGTTAAGCTTAGGTTACAATTGAGAGTCTAGCCCTAGGAATGCTTCAGTGCTATTTCGATGGAATAGTGTTGCGTTCAAAGCACATTCATGTGAGCGAATGCAATTGGGGAAGATATGGGGCTTTTAAAACGAGGAAAGTTTGGTCTTGAGTGTAGATAAAGCTTTTCTTTTTAATAAGTTTAGCCTCAATGTAGTAAAGTTAGCGGATTGTAAACGCGTCGGCTTCATTCTAGCAGATGTTATGCACCGCCAGTTAAGAAATTAGGACGCGATCATGCCAATATTTGCGCATGTCATGCTATCATTGACTTATATCACCGCATGTATTGTCGGGGGAGCTGCACTGCATCGTTATGTAGGCATTGATCTGACTATTGCTGGATTGATAGCTGCTGCAGCGGGTTTAGCCTGTACGCAATTTCACGCAGTATTAACGCGTAGCAGCTCGGTCAAAGACCGTGAAGAACGCTTTGATACCCTCAGAAATGAACTCAAAAATCTGATTAAACGTGTTGAAGAGACTGAGCGCAGAGGGGATGAATTGCGCGAAGAATTCGAACGCGAAATTGCTGATCGCAGAGAAACACTCGTTACTGAAATGCGTGGCCTAGAGTCCATGATTTCCCGAATGTCAGATAGTTTCGAGACACGATTAAGTAATGTACGCCAAAGTGGTGACATGGCGAATGCAACTGGTTCTTCCGCATTGGAAGCTGTAAGAGATGCGCTTCGTCAAAACCGTGTTGATTTGCACCTTCAACCGATCGTCACGCTGCCACAGCGCCGTGTAAGGTTTTATGAAGGCTTCACAAGGCTTAGACGTGCAGACGGTGAAGTTATCATGCCGGGTGAATTTTTGGCTGAGGCTGAAAGCGCAGGGTTGCTCGGTGTTGTGGACAATATGCTTCTATTCCGCTGTGTACAAATCGTTCGCAGATTATCCGAGCGTGATCGCCGAGTAGGTGTTTTTTGTAACGTGGCTATGTCTTCTTTGGAAGATGAAACCTATTTCCCGCAATTCTTAGAATTTATGCGAGAGAACCAAGACTTAGCCGGAGCCATGATTTTTGAAATCGGTGTTCGAAACTTCAATAATCGTTCGAACATTGCAGCGCGGAATATGAGCCGTCTTGCTGAACTTGGTTTCCGTTTCTCCCTTGATAAAGGGGAAGGGTTAGATTTCGACCTTCCAGAATTACAGTCATCAGGTGTTCGCTTTGTGAAAGTATCCGGAGACCGTTTACTTTCAGAGTTAGTTCCTGGCGGTCAGAGACCAGTATCCGGTATTGTGCGTTCGATTGCTCCTGAAGATGTTTCCGCTGTCTTTATGCGATATGGTGTAGATTTGATCGTTGAAAAAGTTGAGGACGAAAAATCCGTCATCGAATTGCTGGACTTTGAGATTCCATTTGGACAAGGGCATGTGTTTGGTGCGCCGCGTCCTATCAAAGGTTCATTGCTTGAAGAAACAGCTCCTCCACCGGAATTTATACGCCGTGTGAATGTTGGTTCAAATATGAGTGCATAGCCAATAGATATGCAAAAAATTGATTGGAACAGGCTGGGCGAAGAATTGTCCAGCCTTTCTTTTTGATGGATTTGTCTCATCGATGTGCTTATCGTCTGCACGATTCTGAAAATTGAAGAGTATGAAAATGACCTCACTTCCTAGCCTAGTCCATTTGAACCAAATCGCAGATGAGTATGAGGCAATATTATGTGATGTGTGGGGGGTGATTCACAATGGACGAGAGGTCTTTTGGGAAGCTGTAGATGCGTTGCGCCGATACAGAGAAGTCCATGGTCCTGTTGTACTGATAACGAATGCACCAGTCCCTGAAGAGCGTGTTCTTATGAGTTTAGAGCGGGTAGGCGTGCCGGATGATTGCTATGATGCAGTCGTGACCTCAGGTGATGCAACACGTGCGGAGCTGGAAAAACGAATGCCGGGTCCCGTTTACTGTATCGGTCCAGATTATGATGATCCGCTCTATCAAGGTCTTGCAATGGAATACACGACCAAGATTGAAGAAGCAGCGTTTATTTCCTGCACAGGTTTGAGAGAAATACCAAAAGACCAACCTGAAAATTATCGTGATGAATTATCCAAGCTTGCAGCACGTGAATTGGATATGTTGTGCGCAAACCCTGATCTCGTCTTTAAATATGGGGACGAATTAATTCCATCAGCAGGGGCGTTGGCCAAGATTTATGAAGAGCTAGGTGGGCGCGTTATTCGTCCGGGAAAGCCCGGTGCACCAATTTATGAGTTGGCATACAAAAAACTGACTGAAATATTAGGCTATAAGCCGGTTTCAGATGCTATTTTGGCAATTGGAGATGGACCAGCCACCGATGCTCGAGGAGCCGTACGAGAGGGACTGGACTGTTTATTTATTGGTGGTGGTATTCACGGCGCAATAATAGAAGAAAGCGAGAGCTTTCTAGAAGATGCAGCGCAATTGCTTGCCAATGACGATGCAGACGCAGCTTATGCAGCGCCTGCACTCATCTGGTGAGGTCTGGTCATGAAAATGGTATTCCAGCCCTATATCAGCTCGCCGCTGCAAAATAGAGATGACTGGAACACTCAGATAAATTTGGTTTGATTTAGTCGAACAGAGCGTCGATGTCGTCTTGGTTTACGTCGTCTCCGGCGTCACCAAATAGAGCATCGATGTCATCTTGAGCAACTTCAGGGCCATCAATAGCGGGGCCATTTAGCAGTTGTTCACGATCACGTTTCTCTTCAGCAGTTTCTTCTCTAGCATTGTCTTGTACCCCTAATGCTTCGGAGAATGCTGAAACGCGTTCTTCGATGTGACGAAGAGTTGTCACAACCTTGTTCACACGTTGACCTGTAAGGTCTTGGAATGAACACGCTTCGATCATGCGCATCATGGCTGCATCAACTTGCTCTTTATATGCGGCTGGATCATCGATCTCTGCACACATAAGAGTTTCTGCTTCAGTCATGATTGTCTCTGTCGCTTCCTCTGTATCCTTAACAACTGCGTCAAGTTCTAGAGATGCACCAGGGATGCGCTCACCACTGATTTCATTTGGACAAAGGTCTGAAATTTCATCTTTGGCCTTTGAAATGAAGTCAGCGATATATTTAAATTCACCTTGGATCGTCTGATCGAGCGACCCGAAGAAAAATTTCATTGCATCTGCCAATTGGTGAGATAGTTCGAGAACTTCTACCAAAGGGCGGTCGCGTACATTGCTTTCTTTTAGAGACGTAATTGCGCCCTTAACTTTATCAGCAACTTCTGTAGGTGCGGCTACCATATTCTAATCCTCCCAGATCGGTTATTGCCCGCTAGGGAAATCAAAACTCACCAAGAACAGCTGTGATTTTGCCTTTTAGAGTTGCAGCATTAAATGGCTTAACAATGTAGTTGTTTACACCGGCTTTTTTTGCGGCAATCACGTTTTCCGTCTTAGATTCTGCGGTAACCATAATAAATGGTGTCGCTTTTAGCTTGTCGTCTGCGCGAACTTCGCGTAGCAGCTCATAGCCGGTCATGGGTTCCATGTTCCAGTCTGAGATGACGAGGCCATAATTGTTGTTTTGCATTTTGGCAAAAGCTTCTTTGCCGTCTGCAGCATCTTCAATGTTCTCGAAGCCAAGTTGCTTGAGAAGGTTAGTGATGATGCGAATCATCGTTTTATAGTCGTCCACGACCAGAACGGGCATCGACATATCGACAGCCATGGGAATCTCCTTTAGGGCGGCTAAACTTTGTCTGTTGGGACTAGTCATATCCAAACAAGGCAAATAAACCGTGAAAGGAAATAGAGATTTCACGAATTTACGTTAACCTTCTTGGAAGTAGGTTAGCGGGGTGAATTGGAGTAATTGAGATGAAACCAGGTAAGACTTACGAAGAACTTGAAATCGGCATGAGTCACGAAACGGAACACACTGTTACAGAGCAGGATGTTATGGATTTTGCCAAAATATCTGGTGATTTTAATCCGCTTCACGTCGATGAGGAATATGCAAAAACGACAGTTTTTGGAACGCGTGTCGCGCATGGTGCGCTGACTGCTTCATACATTTCTGCGATCCTTGGAAATGATTTGCCAGGGCCGGGCGCTATCTTCACAGATATGAATATGCGTTTTAAGCGACCAGTTAAAATCGGCTCTAAGGTATTGGTAAGAGCGGAAGTTTCTGAAATGCAACCGCGTGGTAATCGTGTGACTTTGGCAGTGAAATGTTCTGTGGATGGCAAAGCTGTCATTCAGGGTGAAGCCAAAGTCATGGTCCCATCTTCAGAAAAAAAATAAATTTCTAGATCATTCGTATAAAGATGATTGGCAGCCCGTAATGAAATTGTTTCATACCTTTGAAAATCTGCCCGATGATGTTCGGGGAGCGGGCATTGCAATTGGAAATTTCGATGGCCTACATTTAGGCCATCTTGGAGTCATTCGGCAGTTGAAAGAGGAGTGTAACGCCAGAAACACACCTCTTGGAGTGTTAATGTTTGACCCTACTCCGTTTAATTTTTTTAGACCTGATTCACCATCAAAACGAATCATGAGCCTAAAAAGGCGCATTAAAATTTTAAAAAATGCCGGTGTAGACATAGTTTGGGCGCTACCTTTCGACGCAGAAATGGCAAATAGAACGGATTCAGAGTTCGTCGAGCAAGTTCTGGTTAAGGGATTAGGTGTTTCAGCAGTTTCTGTTGGATTTGATTTTTGCTTTGGTAAAAAGAGAATGGGGAACACTGATACGCTTCAGGCTCTGGGCGACAAATTCGGCTTCGATGTTTTTGTTGCCCAAAAAATAATTTCTCAAGGTGCCGCGATTGATGTCGAGGGGGAGGTGTTGAAGACTTCTTCGACGCAAATTCGTGAATTAATTGCGGCAGGTGACATGAAGACTGCCAAATTATTGAAGCAGGACTATTGGGTGATTGAAGCAATAGTTGAACATGGCGAAAAGCGAGGCCGCACTCTTGGTTTTCCAACTGCCAATATGAAGCTGATTGATTATCAGCACCCTAAACATGGAATCTATGCTGTCTGGACAAAAATTGCTGGAGAAAGCGATTGGCGTAAAGGTGTTGCAAATTTTGGTCGTACTCCAACAACTGGTGAGCGGGATCCTTTGTTGGAAGTCTATATCTTCGATTTCGATGATGATGTTTATGACAAAGAGTTGGAAGTTGCTTTTGTTGAATATCTTCGTCCAGAAGAAAAATTTGACGACATGAATGCTCTGGTTGAGCAGATGAACAAAGACGCAGATTTAGCCAAACAAATTCTTTCAGTTGCCGATAAGCCTTTAATCTAAGAAAACGCGCGAAAATAAGATAGGAGAGAAGAGCTTATCTCTTTCCTCATTCTATTTAGCCTGATATGGAAATGCGCATGATGATGCAGAACATAATACGCATAGGCGCAGGCGCTTTTATTGATGGTGCCATTATAGGTCGAATTATCGGCCCGGTCCGCTAGACGGCGCAGTTTTAAGTGCGACACAGCGGTTCCGGGTTATTTCGCTAACCAAACTTCTGCTTTTAAATTCTCAAAAGATAAAAAATATGTCCAACGACACAAATTCTCCTGAAGGCCGCGATTACCGCGAAACGCTTTTCTTACCGACAACTGATTTCCCAATGCGGGCTGGGTTGCCAAAAGCAGAGCCAAAATGGCTTGAAAAATGGGACAGTGAAAACCTCTATGAAGCGCTACGAGAAGATGCCAAAGGTCGTCCTGAATTTATGCTGCATGATGGGCCCCCTTATGCAAATGGTCATCTTCACTTAGGGCATGCACTCAATAAGATTTTGAAAGACCTTGTTGTCCGCACAAAACAAATGACAGGGTTTGATGCGGATTACATTCCCGGTTGGGATTGCCACGGTCTGCCCATTGAATGGAAAGTTGAAGAACAGTTCCGTCAAAAGGGCAAAGCAAAGCGCGATGTTGATCCATCTGATTTCCGTGTGGCCTGTCGTGAATATGCCCAAAAATGGGTCGGCATTCAGCGTGATGAATTTAAACGCCTAGGTGTAATCGGGGATTGGGATAACCCATACCTGACAATGGATTACGGTTCTGAAGCGACAATCGTTGAAGAATTCCTGAAAGTCGCCATGTCCGGCCAAATGCGCCGTGGGTCAAAGCCGGTTATGTGGTCTCCAGTAGAGCAGACTGCACTTGCTGAAGCTGAAGTGGAATATCACGATCGCAAAGCGAATGTTATTTGGGTGAAGTTTCCTTGGGCTGGTGTCAATATTGGTGATGGTCCGAAATTGGATACGGATCTCCGAAATGATCTTAAAAATGCCAGCGTAGTCATTTGGACAACTACTCCATGGACAATCCCAGCCAATAGAGCAATTTCATATAACCCAAACATAGAATACGGGTTGTATGAATGTGTTTCACTGGAAGAGGACTTGCCATTTACTCCTTGGGTCGCACCAGGAGATAGGTTGGTTCTAGCAGAAAAACTTGCAGAGAGCGTGTTTAAAGCGGCAAAAGCAGCAGAGTGGAAAAAGGTCAGAGAGATCGACCCATTTGCATTAATTGCTTGTAGGCACCCTTTAGAAAAAGCTAACTTAGGTGGCTATGATTTCTCAGTACCTTTGATAGCTGGTGATCATGTAACTGATGACGCGGGTACAGGCTTTGTACACACGGCTCCATCTCATGGTGAAGACGACTATAATGTCTGGTTGGCGAATGGGTATTCCACATCCGACATTCCTGAAACATTGGATGATTTTGGCTGCTACACAAAAGAATGCCCGGGCTTTGAAGGATTAGATGTTATCCGTATTGACGGCAAAAAGCGTGGTCAGGATGGAAAAGCCAACAAAGCCGTGATGGATAAGCTTATTGAAGCGGGCAATCTACTTGCCCGTGGAATGACGACTTTGCGTGATGCGCACTCTTGGCGCTCAAAAGCACCAGTTATTCGCCGCGCGACCCCGCAATGGTTTATCCCGATGGATAAGGCGGATGAGAATGGCAAAACGCTGCGCGATAAAGCAATGGCTGCGATTGCTGAAACCCAGTTTACACCAGAACGAGGCCGTGCGCGCCTTGTGTCCATGGTGGAAGGACGTCCGGATTGGTTGATCTCTCGTCAACGCGCTTGGGGTGTACCTTTGACTTTGTTCGTCAACAAAGAAACAGGTGAAATTCTCAACGATAGCGATGTGAATGACCGCGTTGTTGCAGCTGTTGAGCAGGGTGGAGCTGACGCTTGGTTTGTCACGGATGCCGCTGATTTCCTTGGTGATAAATACAATGCTGAAGAGTATGAGAAAATCGTCGACATTTTGGATGTCTGGTTTGACTCAGGAACAACTCACTCATTCACATTAGAAAAACGTGGTAAAAAATGGCCAGCTGATCTTTATCTTGAAGGTTCAGATCAGCACCGTGGTTGGTTCCAATCATCCTTGCTTGAGAGCTGTGCGACTCGTGGACGTGCTCCTTATGAAGGCATTCTGACACACGGCTTCACACTGGCTGATGATGGAACGAAAATGTCCAAATCATCAGGCAATGGTATTGAGCCAGAAGAGATCAGCAAATCAGTTGGTGCTGAAATTATCCGCATCTGGGTAGCTTCATCTGACTGTACGGATGATCCAACTTACGGAAAAGAAGTCCAAGCAGCCAATGTTGAAAGCTATCGCAAGCTTCGCAACACATTGCGTTATTTGCTTGGCGCGCTTCATGGCTTTGAAGATAATGAACGTGTCGCTGTTGAAGATATGCCAAGCCTAGAACAATGGATGTTGCACCGACTTACCGAAGTTGATGCTAAAATCCGTGCGGCATTTGATGCTTATGATTTTCAAGCTGCTTTTAAAGAGCTTCAGGTGTTCACAAATAATGATGTATCGGCGGTATATTTCGATATCCGTAAAGATGCACTTTATTGTGATGCGCCAGATGATATTCGTCGCCGCGCCTGCCGCACTGTGATGGATGAATTGTTTAAGTGCCTAACTGCTTGGTATGCACCTATTATGGTGTTCACATGTGAAGAGGCGTGGAGACTTCGCTTCCCTGAAGCTGGTTCGGTTCACTTGCGCCAATTCCCTGAAGTTCCTGAGGCATGGAAAAATGCCGCAGTGGCCGAGAAGTGGGCAAAGCTTTTCAAGGTTCGCCGTGTTGTGCTTGGTGCACTTGAAATTGAGCGCCGCGAAAAGCGTATTGGATCTTCATTGGAAGCTGCGCCAGAAGTTTATGTGTCTGATGCAAATCTGTTAGCCGCCTTTGATGGTGAAAATGCAGCTGATATTTTCATCACATCCGATGTTGTATTGAAATCTGATGCGGCACCAGAAAACGCCTTCACAATGGAAGAAGTTGAAGGTGTCGGGGTTGTTCCTGCATTGGCTGAAGGTGTTAAGTGTGCAAGATCATGGAAGATTTTCGATCCTGCCACAGCTATGCCTGATTTCCCGGGCATTACGCCAAGAGACGCAAAAGCTGTGATGGCTTGGGAAAAACTGAACAAAAGCGCTTAAGCGTTGGAATATCTGAGGGAAGAGCATGATACAGGTGCAAAATAGATATTGGATCTGGGCAGGACCAATTGCTCTTTTCTCAATCGTTGTGGATCAAATCACTAAAGGATTGGTCCTTGCAAACGATGTTTTCAATGCGCGAGGGTGCCTCTTTCAACCTATTCCTCAGTGCGGAAAAATAGAGATTTCTCAAAGCTTTGATCTTTCCATGGTGTGGAATTATGGAATGAGCTTTGGATTGATGCAATCTGAAGGCATTGGCCGTTGGATACTGTTTGCTGTGACCTTTGCGATCGTCATTGCTTTTACCAATTGGTTGTTGAAAGCCGAACGTTGGTTGACTGCATTGTCTCTTGCTTTTGTAATCGGCGGGGCCGTTGGAAATATGATTGACCGCGCGCGTTTTGGAGCAGTGGTCGATTTTTTAGATTTCTCTGGTCCATGGTTTGGCATTCGTTTCGGAGCAGAATCTGGACCATTCGCTTGGCTAGATAAAACCCTCTACAATGGCGATGGATTGCTAGGGCTTGGGTTCCCGTATGTGTTCAATGTTGCTGATATGGCAATTTCATTAGGTGCAATTTTGTTGATTGCTGATCAATTGCTCACGAAAGAGGATTGATCGGGCTAGCATTAATGCTAACCTGCATATAAGTGTATTTGAGGCTTGAAACCAAAGCTATCAAGTTTAGGTTCGGTCTTAGAAAACGACGTGTATTAAAAGGCGTGACAGATGAAAAAATCAGTATTGGGTATGACTGCAGCTAGCTTGGCAGCGATGACAGCCGTAGGGTGTGCATCGGGCGGTTCGAATGCTCCAGATGAATTTCGCGTTGTTCGTAAAGCGCCTTTGAGTGTTCCTCCGGAATACAATCTACGTCCACCTGCTGTAGGTGAAGCGGTTCCAATTGAACTTCAGTCTGATGATCAAGCGCGCGCTATTTTGTTTGGTGAGCGCATTGGATCTGAGGCTTCAGAGGGTGAACGTCTATTAGTTCGCAAAGCTGGTGCTGAAGCGATTGACCCTCAAATCCGTGCTCAGGTTGATTTTGATGCAACTGGAACACTGCGGAAGAGCAAAAGTCTGACTGACAAAATCTTGTTTTTCAACGACGACAAAAAAGCAACAATTTTGAACCCAACAAATGAAGCAGAACGTCTTGAAAAAGAATTGATAGATAATGCTACAGGCGGTGGAGATGTTGTTATCGAACGCAAAACTGGTGAGAGCAAACTGCCAGGGCTGTAAAGAGTTCTGATGGATTTCTGTAATTGATCTTCAGTCATTTGATGGTTTGTTATTTAGAGTCTTATTTTCTGTCTCTAGTTAAAAGCATTCGCACTTTAAAAGGAATCAATCAGTGAAGCTTTATCGATTGATTACAGGTGGTGATGACAGCGCTTTTTGCCACCGTATTACAGCCGCATTGAATAAAGGCTGGGAGCTGAATGGAGCTCCTTCTGTTACCTGTAAACCTGATGGCACTGTTGTTTGTGCGCAGGCAATTACAAAAGAAGTCGCCGGCGTCGAATATGAGTCCGATATGAAATTGTCGGATTATTGAGAATTCAGCCGAGACTAAGAATTACTCTTATTGAATGAAGCTTATGGGCTAGGTGCGAATCATCTAGCGCGTTAAGCTCTAGCTATGTCTGAATTAATTAAAGATACTCCAATTTCCTGCATTCGTCGTTTGCCAGCTGATGCCGTGAATCGCATTGCGGCAGGTGAAGTAGTTGAGCGGCCCGCAGCTGCGGCCAAAGAGCTGATAGAAAATGCACTGGATGCAGGTGCCAAGCATGTTCGTATTTTAATTGAGGGCGGCGGGCTTTCCCGAATGGTCATTGAAGATGACGGGAAAGGAATGACAGTTGAAGAACTTCCAATCGCGATTGAGCGTCATGCAACTTCAAAGCTCCAACCTGATGATGAAGGGCATATCGACCTTTTAAACATTCACACTTTGGGTTTTCGTGGAGAGGCGCTGCCATCCATCGGATCCGTGTCGCGGATGACAATTACGTCCCGCGCAAAAGGTGCTGATGAAGCAAATGAATTGCGCATTGAAGGAGGGGTAGTTGAAGGGCCAATGCCCGCAGCGTGGACAGGACTTTCAGAAAGTGGGACCCGCATTGAAGTTCGGGACTTATTTTACGCTACTCCGGCGCGTCTCAAATTTATGAAATCCGAGCGTGCCGAAACAATGGCGCTAACCGACACTGTGAAGCGTCTGGCTATGGCGAATGCTGATATTGGTTTTGTGCTGGAATCTAATGGCAGGAAGGTCATAAATCTTGCGCCTGAGCAAGGTGCCTTTGAAGAAGCACGCTTGAAGCGCCTTGGCGCAATTATGGGGAAAGAATTTCGCGAAAATGCATGTGAGATTGATGCTGAGCGCGATGGTGTTTTCGTTACAGGTTTTGCTGGACTCCCAACGCTCAATCGAGGGAATGCTCAGCACCAATATTTGTTTGTAAATGGACGTCCGGTGAAGGATAGATTGCTGACAGGTGTGATCCGTGCAGCCTATCAAGATTTCCTCGCGCGAGATCGTCATCCAATGGCGGCCTTGTTTGTCGATTTGCATCCAGAGATGGTGGATGTGAACGTTCATCCAGCGAAAACGGAAGTACGTTTTCGAGATGCTGGTAATGTGCGCGGTCTATTGATTGGCTCATTACGTCACACTTTGGCGGCTGCTGGGCATAGGGCTTCCACTACTGTTGCAGGCGATGCTCTGGGCCGTGTCATAACTGAAACGCAAGCCCGACAGGCAGAATTGCATATGGAAGGCAGCGAGGGGGCGGGACCCTCTCAAGCTACAGCTTATCAAGCTGGAACAAGTGTTTTGCAATCTACCATGGGACGATCTTCTGGTTCTGAAACTTGGAGGCCGCCTATTAATGAAACTCAACGAGCTGGCTTTCAGGAAAGCGGAGTGCCGCATTATGAGGGGCAGTCAGGTGCCTTTGAAGCCACGGCAGATATGTCTGCTCGCATCGAACCCAATGAGATGGAAACGCCGCAAGCACGGGAGCTGAGCCGCTTTCCGTTGGGCGTCGCGCGGGCGCAATTGCATGAAACCTACATTGTATCCCAAACTGATGATGGCATCGTCATTGTTGATCAACATGCAGCGCATGAGCGTCTTGTTTATGAACGCATGAAGAAGCAAATGAAGTTTGATGGTGTAAAACGCCAAGCTTTGTTAATACCTGAAATTGTTGAACTTTCTGAAGATGAAGCAATGCGAGTTCTAGCGCGTGCAGAAGAATTGCAAGAGTTGGGATTGGAGATAGAACCTTTTGGTGTTGGTTGCATTGCAGTACGTGCAACACCTGCATTGTTTGGTGAAATGGATGCACAGGGATTGATCAAAGATTTGGCTGATGATTTAGTCGAATATGATGCGGGCCTTGCTTTGAAAGAGCATTTCGAAGAGGTCATGGGTAATATGGCGTGTCGCGGATCAGTGCGAGCAGGGCGCCGTTTAACTGGAGAAGAAATGAATTCTCTTCTTCGGCAAATGGAAGATACTCCCCATTCAGGACAGTGTAATCATGGGCGACCGACTTATGTGGAGCTTAAACTCGCCGACATTGAGCGCTTATTTGGAAGAAGATAATGACACCGAAGATCCGATTTGAACGCCGTGATGGTTTTAAGGTTGCTGGCCTTAGAAAACAGTTTGACGGGAATGAAAAAATAGAAGGTATTCCAGCACTTTGGCGAGCATTTGGTCCTCAGATATCCGAAGTTTCAAATGCTGTGACAGACGCTTGCTACGGTATGATAGGCGCAAGTAATCCGGACGGAGACGTCGATTATCTTGCTGGTATCGCTGTGACGAGTTTTGATGGTTTGGATAAAGATTTTGATCGCATGGTCGTGCCCGATCAGAATTATCTTGTTGTGACCCATGAAGGCGATGTCGCCAACATTGCAAATACGTGGAATTGGATTTTTGCTGAATATCCCAAAAGCTTGGGCCTGGAAATCGTAGAAGTTTTCGCAATGACTCCTGAGTTTGAAGTTTATGATCAGCGCTACAATGCACAGACAGCAGAAGGCGAGATTGATATTTGGGTGCCGGTTAAGCCTGAAATCATACCCAAAACAGAGTAATTTTAAGTCACGCAGGTCGATACCTACGTGACTTTTTAATATATTTTCAATTGGTTATTGAGCTGATCCAAGTGCTTTTTCTACTTCGCGCCAATCAACAAGTTTGAAGTTTTGATTTGCGCGTGGTTCTGTGTTGGCATCGTCCTGAACAACCAACAAGCCTGATGGAAGGTTGTCACCTAGATATGCTGATGAAACGGTGAGACCATCTGTGTGGGAAACACCATCAACTGTACCGTCTGCGTTGGGTTTGATGTTGATGATGCCGACTTTTTCATACGGTGCTGTGCGGCTGTATACAACATAGCGATCAGCAGCTTGAGCTGACACAATCACATAGCCTTCATCATTCGGCCCAACCCATATATCGACACCCTCAACATCCGCAACAAGACCCTGATTGTCTGCGATTGTGTCCATGATTTCTCGTTTGATTTCAACGCCGTTTTCATGAATGACACGCCATAGGCCGTGCTCTTCTTCACCTAAGAAAAGGATGTTGGTGTCATCATCATTGGCGCATCCTTCCATTTGGCTGCCAAATGACCAAATTGCGACTTCTTCCGCGCGGAAGGTGTCTAGATGAATGCGGTGGACGAAGACCTTTGCAGATTTTGTGTTTACAAAGGATAGAAGAGAGCCGTCCTGACCTAAACCTAGACAATAGCCATACACTTCCGGGTCGTTGACGGGGAACTCACCAATGGTTTTAACCTCGGTCGTTTCTGCATCAATTTCCATGACAGTAATTGTGTTAGCAGTCCGGTTTGAGGCAGCTGCAATGTGACGCTCGTCCCCATTTATATTGACGGAGCGCACATCAACATTATTGACACGCCCAACTGGCAAGAACTGTTTTTGTGCGCCTGATAAGTCGTAAACATAAATGCCTGATTGTTTGTTCGTGCCAAGAATGAGCGATTTAGAGGGATCATTTGGGTTCACCCATATGGCAGGATCATCGGCTGCATCTTCATTTGTTTCTACAGCTGGTGTCTCAGCAAATGCTGAAACGGACGCGACACCCAGTTCCTCATTAGATGCATATTGGGGAGCAGTGGCACAGCTCGCGATAGCCAGAAGAGCTGAACCTGCAAGAATTGAAGTTCTCATTTTCATTTGATTTTCCGATACGATTTTGACGAGATGGAAAAGTAAAATGACCCACCAGCCAATGTGACTAGTGGGCCAGATTTGGCAATACTTAGGTAAGACTAGTATGTGTAACGCACACCAAGCTTGGCTGTGTAACCATACTCATCATATTGAGAAAGAGCTGCACCATAAGGTGTTTTGAACACTGCGTGCTCTGGCTCATCTGTGATGTTGCTGACTTCACCAACAATTTTGAAGTTATCTGTCACGGCATATTTACCAGTCAGATCAAGTTGGTAGCGACCTTTGTAGTAGCGGTCAGCGCCATCGGAGAAAATCTCGTCTAAGTATTCACTGCGGTACGATACCGCAGCACGAAGATCTAAGCCGTATTTGTCATAACCAATGACTATGTTTCCGATGTTGTCGGAAGTTTTTGGAAGAGGAATTGAACGAGTTGTTCCATCTTCGTTGGTGTAAGTTGTTTGGCTGTCCAATAGTGTGTAGTTCGCACCAAGAATTAAACCACTAAGCGCACCTGGAAGAATGTCTTCAAATGATTGTTGGTAGTTAAACTCCAGACCAACAACAGAAGCATCATCTAGGTTTTCACGGCGTGTAGCTTCTTCAAAAGTCAAACCAAAAGCTGTGTAGTTTTCAGATACGATTTCAGCGATTGGCTTTTCAATGTCTTTCATGAAGAAACCAACAGAAAGTACACCAGTATTTGAAGGATAGAACTCAAGAGCGGCGTCGAAATTGTGAGCTTGTTGACGGTCTAAGTCTGGATTGCCGATAAAGTCAGCTTTTAGCTCGCCATCATCATTTTCAAACTCTGTTGCGGGTGTTGCTTGCTTTAAGCTTGGACGAGCAATCGAAGCATAATACGCTGCACGAGCAACGAGGTTTTTGTTGATGTCAAATTTGGCGTTCAAGCTTGGTAGGAAATCAACGTAAGTGTTGCGATCTGATAAGTAGTCGGCTTCAACACCGCCACCCAGATTAAACTCCCCATCGTGTCCAACACCAGTGAAGAAGCCTTTACCGTTAAAGTCGGTCGCTTCTACACGCGCACCATAAGTTACCAGCGCGCTACCGAAATCCATTTGAGCCATTAGGTAGCCAGCATAAATGTTCTCAAATGCTTTAAACCGACCAGCGAACGATCCGATAGCTGTGCCTTCAGCATCCTCTTCAAAGCTAGCGAAGTTTGCATCGAAGAAGTTTCTAAGAAGACCTGGCTGTCCAGATGGGCCAAAGTTTTCAAGTGTGTGAGCCGGAGCAGATTCAAATTGAGCAAGTGTTAGGTCTTCGTCGCTTCCATCGTCAAACCCATCAAATGCTTTGAAAGCAACATTTGTCTGTTTGTCGCGAATACGAACTTTAGCTCCACCTTTAACAAAGCCAGGTACGCCGAACACATTTCCATCACGACGAAGATCTAAACGTGCAGCAAACTCGCTCTCTTCAGACAAACCATCAGTTGTTTCTGCACCATCAAATTCGAAATTAGATGCATCATAGATTTCAGAGCTTGCGGAAGCGATAGTTGGAAGTGAAGTATCACTTAGGTCATAAGCAAGTGAGAAAGTTTCGTCGTCTCCACCTTTCAGCTTTTCGCGGAAGTCTATGTCCAAACGACCTGGCTCTTCTTCTTCAGCATGAGAGTAGGCGACTTGATAATCAAATGTGTATCTATCCCAAACTGTAGAACCACCAAGCTGAGTTGACCAAATTTGTTGAGTCTCTTGGCGGTTTTTGATGTCGCGGTCGATTTCGATTACCGCTTCTTCATCCTCTACTGCGTCGAAGTCTTCTGGACCAGCAGAGAAAGTTGCAATGCCGTTTGCGAATAATAATTGGGTGTCAACATCACCATCATTTGCTTTTAGTTCTGTACGGTGACGAATTTCTTGGTCGTCAAACGTGTTATACAAAGTACGAAGGTAAAGCTCAGTGTTGTTGCCTAAGCGGTAGTCAAAGTTTAGTGCACCCGAGATGCGCTCGCGTTCGATTTCGTAGAAACGAAGTTCTAATTCTTCTGGGTAAAGAACGCCATCGTCGAATACCCAACCATCACCTTCAACATTGTTTGTGATGAAGTCACGCTTGTTGTATGCGATAGAACCAGCCACACCCAATATGTCGTTTAGGAACGTTTGGGAAGCCGTAAGAGAGACTTTCGGTGTAAGTTCTTCTGAGCTTTCAGAGTAAATTCCGTCAACTTTGGCTTTAATGAATAGTCCATCTTTATCAAAAGCAGACATTGTCTTGATGTCGATAGTTCCACCAAGACCTTCACCATCCATGTCTGGCGTTTTAGACTTGGAGATTGTGATGCTTTCAAGGATGTCCGCGTCAATGACATCAAGTGCAACTGCGCGTGTTTCAGCTTCAGGAGCAGGGATGTTTACGCCATTAACGGATGTTAGGTTCAAACCTGAATCAAGTCCACGAATGTTGACAAAGCGACCTTCACCTTGGTCGTTTGCAACAGAGATACCAGCGATGCGGCGAGCGCTTTCAGCAACATTTTGGTCTGGAAATTGGCCAAGAGCGTCAGCTGAAAGAACTGAGATAAGATTGTCTGCAGCGCGTTGCTGGTTGATTCCTGCAAATAGAGAGCCGCGTTGACCTACAACAAGTGTTTTCTCCATCACACGTTCGTCGTCACCAAGTGTGAAGTTGAATGTCGTTGGAGTGGCGTCGAAAGTTGTGATTGTAGCTGATTTGCTCTCGGTACCAACATAAGTCACAGTTAGAGTGTGCTCACCTTCGGATAGGCGATCAAAGCGGTATGTGCCATCTGAATCAGTTGCAGTTGAAAAACCGTTTTGTGTTGTGATTATTGCGCCTTCAACAGGAGCTCCACCTGCTGTGACTTTTCCTTCGACCACTGCAGCAATGGCTGATGGTGTAGCTAAACCCAGTACAGCTGTAATCAAACTTGTACGCATTAAAGTGTTTTTCAAACGGTTCGACATGATCCCGTAATCTCCTTGGAGAGGTATTGGAGGGCTGATGATTCAGCTCCAGAATTTTACTCCCGCACGGCATGCCGATTTTTTGTGACGATGAGATAACGCTTTTGTGAACTGACAATGACACTTGCCGTTTGTGTTTGATGTACCCAAACGTAGTGTTTTTTGCGTCACAGTTTATAGGGGGGCTTTGTCTCGATGTTGGTGAACAGCTTTGGCAACTGGTTTAAAGCTCATACGATGTATCGAGCAGGGGCCTAATCTGTTGAGAGCTTCTGAATGGGCTTTGACGCCATATCCTTTGTGTTTGGCAAAACCATATTCTGGAAATGCCTCATCATACTCAATCATTTTAGCATCACGAGCTGTTTTAGCTAAAATTGAAGCAGCGGATATACAAGCCTCAATGCCATCTCCGCCTATGAGCGTTTCTACTTTGCAAGCTAGCGGAGGTGCATCATTTCCATCGACTAGCGCCAATGATGGGGCAATCGATAAGCCGTCAAAAGCGCGTTTCATCGCAAGATGATTTGCCTGACGAATATTCAATTCGTCAATTTCTTGAGGGCTTGCCCAACCAATAGACCAAGCGAGAGCTTTTTCCTTTATTAGCGGAAGTAGGGCGTTGCGTTTTTTTTCTGAGAGCTTCTTAGAATCATTCAATCCATCGATGGGATTGTTTAGATCAAGGATGACAGCACCTGCACATACCGGACCTGCCCAAGGGCCTCGTCCTGCTTCGTCTATGCCGCAAATGATCTGATGTTTTTCCATTTGGATTGCATGAAATGAGTCGCCTTGTGAGTGCAATAAGTTGTTTTGCTATATTCATATTCCCTATGGTAAATAGGAATGTGTATTATAGAATGAAGGGGCTTTTCTATGTTCGGAAGTATTGTAAAATTTGCTAAAGATGCTGGTGCGAAAATTGGCTTTGGTAAAGACAAAGACGAAGACGCTAAAAATCTGAAAAATGAGATGGAACAACATGGCTTCAAGACAGATGAAGTTGAAGTTGCGGTTGAAGGCGATAAAGTTGTTCTAACTGGTAAGGCATTGTCTCAAGAAGAAAAAGAAAAACTAATTCTTGTCGCTGGAAATGTTGAAGGTGTGGACGCCGTTGAAGATAAAATGGAAGTATCTTCGACCCGTACATATACCGTTGAAAGAGGCGATACGCTGAGCAAAATTGCCAAAGAAATGTATGGCGATGCCATGACGTACCCAATGATCTTTGAGGCGAATAAACCAATGCTTACACATCCTGACAAAATTTACCCAGGCCAGGTTTTGCGAATACCTGCTCTACCTACGAAAGCATAAACCTAGTCGAAAAAGACGCCAGTTTCACAAGTGAAACTGGCGTTTTAGTTGGGAATATTTGGCGTCATGAAAGAATGCCAAATTCTATAAAACTGAACTAGAAACGGTAAGACATAGCTACGTTACAACGTTCATATCGGGCTGCGTACTTATTCAAAATATATCTGTCGTGAATAAAGCCATTCTTTTCGTAAAGGTGGATTGCTGCTTCACATTTTTTATTTGTAAGCAAATACATACTGCGAATTTTCATTTCGCGTGCGCGTGCAATAGTTGCCTGAAGTAGTTTTTCACCGATTTTAAGCCCGCGTGCAGAATCCCTCACGCCCATTTTTGTGAGTTCGAAAACACCTTCTTCTATTTTGATAAGTGCACATGTACCAACAACACCAAGTTTTGGTGTCTTGGCAAACAGGATGATGCCACCTCGATCAATAATCAGTTTTTGAGGGTTTTCGATAATCTCTATGTCGTTCTTTTCAAGCTTGAACATATCCGACACCCATTCTTGAGTGATGTCGTAGAAGTCTTGAGCCAATTCGCCGGAGAAATCTAAAATCTCGACATTCTGACCGTTTAGTTTGTCAGTGACGCGTTGTTCAAGGGATGATTCTGAAAGGTTTTGTTCCAAGCGTGATAGCGCATCTAACAAACTGGCTGGCGAGGAACCAGTAGGGAATGAGCTTGCTTCTTTTGCCGCTTCTTGAACCATCGGCCATAAATCGTTTCTCATGCTTTCTAGAACTTCAGCACCTTTGGGAGTGAGTTCAATCCATTTTACGCGTTGATCCTGTTCATCGGGCCGCGTTTGCGCGATGCCTGATTGAACAAGTGAATTGAGTGTTCGTGTGACAGCTGGTTGGCTAACGCCCAATGCATCAACAGCTTGCGCGACTGTTAGCGAACCATAAGCATCAAGTGCTTTTACCATAGGAAATTGGCTTGGCTGAATATTGAAACCGTGCATTTCGTGGAGTTTGGCTGCGTCGGCTTGAAGACGTTCAGCTAAGCGTTTCAATCGGCTGCCCAAAGCCAGATATCCGGATTCTTCAAGAATGTCGTGTGCCATGATTCATCCCCTCAAAAATATGCTTACGCATATAAATATAACATGTTATATAAATGTGCAAGTTGAAGAATGAAAATAGCTTGTAAGGATTATTTGAGTTGTTGATCGACGCGGAGTAACTGATTGACGCGGTCATAGCCATTGGCACCAAATTTGGCGGCGTAGCGATCAATGCACTTAGGATGAAGGGAGGTGCGTCCCGGCCAAGTCCAACGTTTAAACTCAGTGTTTTGCGACACAAGAATTGTATCTATCTTCTCGGCCTGATCTATCCATTTCCCAGAGACTGCGAAATTGGTTCCCAGATCTATTTTTGCACCATCTTCAAAATGAATGGTGTAGTTCAAATGGCTCATGTCTTCATCGGTGTAATTGCACCCCAATTCCACATGAGATACGTTTGATAGACTGTGAGTTTGTGCAGGAAAAAACGGTAAGATGTTTTCTTCAATGATAGCTTTGGTGGATACAAATGTATGCGCTTGAAACTCTAGATAAACAAATCCAGCGGTCAGCAGGGACAGTAAAATTGCTTGCCATTCCATAAAGCTGGTGACCTTCGAGAAAAAGCTTTTGATGAAGCCTTCGGGAGAAAGTTGGCGTGAACCATCCTCGGTATTTACTTTCTTCAAGAAGTGCTTGGCTACGAACCCATTTGTTTTATCTGATACTAATCCTGTGAAGAGCGACTTTCTGAGCTCTGGTTTGGCCGCCAAAACCAATCCGGGAATGGAAAGACAGATAAATACCCATGCAACAGCTCCCAATAGGAGTGCAGGGCCAAAGCTATAATCAAATAAAATGGCGTCAGTTGTTTTTGCGGCGTTGTGAGCAGCGGTTTTAGAGAATTCAACCATTATTGGCCAAATAAATTGTACGCCGATAAAAATACCTGCAAACCAAAGCATAACCACAAGCCATGTCATAAACTCATAAGCTTGGGGAGCTTCAACTTCGTCTAGTGCATAATCAGCAACTTCCGCCGACACACCGCGATCCAGCAAAGCTTGCTTTATATCTGCTTGGGAGCGTTTCAGGCGGAAGGGCATCTATTTTTCCCACCCCTTAACAGTATTCGCCACTTCTTTTGTTATGTTCCGCCATTCAGCAAGCAAAGCATGTGGAAATCCCAAGCTAATAGCTATATTTTCATCAATACGAAACTTGGCGAAACAAGCCCCATTCCCAAATTCATAATCAACATAATTTTTCGAAACACCGCGACAATCAAAAAACAGCCATTCAAAATCGCTATCTGTGGCTATATAGAAAATTTTCTTGCTCGCATTTGCTTCATCTTGAGCTTCCACCAAGCCATATACTTCTTTTCCTGAGGGTCTTTTCTTGGCATCTGGATTATATAAATAGTCATAATCACTCTTCATATAATGGTCATATTTATCATGATTTGCATGAAGAGTGATTGATAATTGCGCCTCAATAATTTCATCAAATGCTTCTATTGGTTTGACTATCTTTTTGTCCAACAAAATGCCTCGAAGGTAGATAGTAGATGAAGCATCTAATGTATTTGATTTGACCATCTCAACTGTTTCCAGAGTTACAGGTCGTATAAATTGACTCGAGATAGAAAAGCGCGTTAATTCCCTGTCTGTTTGAGGGTATGTAAGAATAAAATCAACCGGCACATCTAGTTGCGTGTTGTATTCCTTAAGAAGCTCTTCTTTGCTCTGTTTAGGTTCGGAATTGGACTGTTGAGAGCATGCTAATTGAGTGAAACACGTCAACATATATATGATCGCAAAAATACTATTTCTCAACATTTCTAACGATCCTATTGTTCTATGCGTGCCATGTATACACGGGCGGCTCCATAGCTTTTTTCATGCAGGATTTCACATCCTGTAAATTTTGGTTCTGGATCATCTTTGGAGACTTCGGCCACGATAATCGCATCATCAGTGAGCCAATCTCCTTTTATAAGTTCAGATATGGCCGGATCAACAAGATCATAGCCATATGGCGGGTCCATAAACGCAATGTCATATTTTTCACCCGCGCCGGCAGGGCGTTTACCAAGATCAACGGCTGAGCGACGGTGAATGCGTGTGGTGCCAAATTGCGAAAATTTGTCGATATTTTCACGTATGACGCCGCGTGCTTTCACATGGGTTTCGACAAATAGGCAATAGCTAGCCCCGCGCGAAAGGGCTTCAAACCCCAGCGCGCCAGAGCCGGCATAAAGATCTATCACGCGTCGACCTTCAATTGGGGGGGCCCATTCCGCATGTGCTAATATGTTGAAAATAGCCTCACGTGCTCTATCAGACGTGGGACGAGTGTCGCGACCTTCCGGTGTGATGATGGCGCGACCTTTAAGTTTTCCGCTAACAATTCTCATAAGACTTGCGTTAGCATTGTCAGATGTGATTTGGAAATGGGCAATTTATGAAAGAGGCTAAACAAATGTCATTTATGGCCCGTGCAATGGAATTGGCAAAGCAAGCAGCAGACGCAGGTGAAGTGCCTGTGGGCGCTGTGGTGGTTGATCCATCATCTGGGCAGATAGTTGGTGAGGGGTGCAATGGCCCGATAGAGGGACATGATCCAACTGCGCATGCTGAGATTGTTGCTATTCGTGCGGCTTGCGCGTCTGTCGAGAATTATCGTCTTCCTGAGTTTGAGCTTTATGTAACCTTGGAGCCATGTGTGATGTGCTCGGGTGCCATTAGTTTTGCGCGATTGGGTAAAGTGGTGTTTGCGGCAGAAGATATAAAAGGCGGGGCCATTAAGAACGGACCTAAATTCTTTGAACAGCCCACATGTCACTGGCGGCCCGAATGGGAGCAGGATTTAGATTGCGCTGAAGAGGCTGGCCAATTGCTCAAGGATTTTTTTAAGTCGCGCCGCAAGAAATAATTACATAACGCCCAATGCACGAAGAATGAAAACGACACCAATTGTGGTGACGATCCATTTCATCCAGCGTTTGAAATTTACGTCACTCATGCGGTGAAGTACAAGGCCACCTAGCCATGTGCCCATCATGGAACATGGAATGGCAACGATTAAGACCCACAGTGTCGGAGTGAATGACTGATTGTTCAAGGCCATGAGGGCAGGACCAGTCCAGAAGAAGACTTTCACAGTATGAGCAATCATCTGCGTGGCTGATTTTGTCGCTACCATTTCCTGCCTGGATAGTTTTGTTTGTACGAGGAAAAGCTCAAAAAGAGGCCCGACCACACCAACAATCGTGTTTAGACCACAAACGATGAAACCAGCTACATAGCATTCCTTTGGTCGCGTGATATCAAGATGGAACCAATGTTTAGGTATCCAGACCAAAAAGCAAAGGCATCCCAAAATGAAATATATGGTGCGTTTATCAGGGGTGAGAGCAATCAGGCTTAGCGCGCCGACCGCAGCTATTGCACCAATACTGTATCGCTTGATAACAGGCCAATGCACATGTGACCGTAATAGGTAAGCACGCCATCCATTTGAGACCATTTGGATGACGCCATGAATGATCATGGCTTGAGCAATGCTTGTAACACTCAATAAGACGGCCATTAAAATCATACCACCAGCCATTCCGAATATACCAGAAATGAAGGCGGTGATCAGCGTTGCTGCAAGAATTATCAGTGATACAGATAGCGCCATCGAGAATCCTTCCGCTGAATGTTGGGATATGAGTTAAAGACTAGATAGATTTTTGTCGATCTAACCTATGGTAAGCTTGCGTAAAAGATATATCATTTGAGTGGGCGGTTAGTGCGCTCTCAATGGTAGAATGTAAAATTGGAAGATGGAATGAACGTAATCAAAGGGTCAATAGTCGGGGCTGTATTGCTCGGTTTAGCGGAACCCACGGCTTTTGCTCAATCTGTTGGAGGCGTTTTTGGTCCTGTCGTAAATGCTGGACATAAATCTGCTCAAATACGGTTAGGTATTGATCCCGATAGTGAACAGATGGCGACGCGTGTTCATTATCAACAGTCTCTAAATGATGATATTTTGGTAAGGGCCTCAGTTCAAACCAGAAAAACCAATGACAGCGATTTAGATTTGAATTTTGTTGATGCAATTGTTTTTTGGCAATTGCCCAACATTGCCGCGCATTGGCAAACGGGAGTTCGCTTTGATGCAAGAGCGCGTTCAGATAGTCGGCCAAATGCCTTTAATGCACACTGGATGAATCAGTTTGCTCTTTCTGATGATTTAAGTCTGCGAGCAATAGTTATGACTTCCAAAGATGTTGGAGCAGGTGCGCGTGATGGCATATTTGTACAAACGCGAACCAGCTTGACATATAAACTACCTAATTCAATTGGTATTGGTGCCGAGTTTCATAACGGTTATGGATCGAGTGAAAATTTTGGTAGTTTCAACGATCAAAACCATCAATTCGGCATTTTCGCGAATATTCCATTCGAAGAAAAGTGGAGTGTCTATACAGGAATACTGACGGGTGTTTCGGATGCTGCGCCGGATACGAACTTAAAGCTCTGGTTCTCACGAAAATTTTAGTTTTGATCTGTTGTCAGATAAACATCGTACAAGGTAAATACTTGATTCATCAAGTTGGTTTTGTGGGAGAGAGAATATGAAAAACATATTATTTGTATCGGTATTAGCTGCTGGTTTGGCTGCTGGTTGTCAAAATGATAACCAGGCCACAGACAATGATCAGACAAAAGACGTTGTTAAGTCCGAAGCAGAAGCCGTGGAAGAAGTGGCAGCTTCTGAAGAGCTTTGTGTTGGGGCAGGACCTCAGACACCGCGCGATATTTCTTCTCTTACTGGTTTGAACACGGTTACTTTTTCGAAGGCTCCATCTGCGTCTGAAATGAACTTGTGTAATATTCACACTCACACAAATGCCGAACACAAAGGTCCGGGCTTTAGTGTTTTTGTCGACGCGTCCGATCACGGTGGTTACGCATGTAATGGCACAGCAGATTTAACGGAAGCAGAACTATCTCCATCTGAAGGCGCGTTTAAAGGCGTTAAATCTGGTCAGACAATTGAAGTGCATTGGGTTCACACTAGTTGTGATGCAACGCCTGGTGAGGGCCTAGGTGCATGTGTTCCAGAAGGTTGTACTGATCCAGTATTACGTGTGGAAGCTCAAACATTCCTCGTGGTAAATGATGAGAACGCACTAAATTTCATGGACATGACCTATAGTGGAAATGTTGTAGATGGATTGCACCAAGCCAAGTCTATCCCATCTGACACTGGTACTCCTGTGAATTTCTTGGGGTCAACAACTGGCCCAAGCTATACACAAGCTAAGTGTTCTCCAGCACAAGTAACCTGGAATGTTCGCCCTGAGTGTGCGAAATTGGACATCAATTCACTGCATGCATGGGCAGAGAGTGGAAATGTCTTCAATGAGACAAAGTCACACGGTGTTCGTCAATTGGTGACTGCACCAGAGCTTCTTTCTCAAATCGAGTAATGTCATAGAACTGATTGATGCGGGGCGCAGATTGAGCTCCGCATTTCTTTATCAGTTGCACTGTATGATCCTTTGCTTGAGCAAATGCATGTTATTTGCTATGGGCATTCCTCTTGAAAATTCAGTTACTATTGGAGTTGCTCATGTCGGAGCGTCGCGAGACGGGCCGCAAGCCCAAAAAAGATAAAACGTCCCCAAAAGCGTCACAGACCCAGGATTGGTCTAAAGGGGAGCGCATTGCCAAATGGCTTGCGTCGGCAGGTGTTTGCTCTCGTCGCGAAGCAGAACGAATGATTGAAGACGGTCTTGTCTCGGTCAATGGTGAAGTGCTAAAGAGCGCTGCGTTTAAGGTGACAGGCGGCGAAAAGATTACTGTTGAAGGGCGTCGTGTCGGCGGACCAGAAAAAACTAGGCTCTGGAAATTTCACAAGCCAAAAGGTTTGGTGACGACGAATTCGGACCCTGAAGGCCGTCCGACAGTATTTGAGCATCTACCTAAAAAACTTCCGCGTGTTATGACAATAGGGCGTTTGGACCTTAATACAGAAGGTCTATTGCTTCTAACAAATGATGGTGAATTAGCGCGTACACTCGAGCTGCCAACAACAGGCTTAAAGCGTTGCTATCGTGCACGTGCGTTTGGAAAAATTACACAAGCTGAATTGGACCGTCTGCAAGAAGGTGTAATGTTTGAAGGAATTGTCTATCGTTCAATCATTGCAACACTGGATAAGACGACGGGCGATAATAACTGGATCGATATGATCCTGACTGAAGGCAAGAAACGGGAAGCGCGTCGCGCTCTTGAAAGTGTCGGCCTGATCGTAAACCGATTAATTCGTGTTTCTTACGGACCGTTTGAATTGGGTGAGTTACCTGAAGGCGGCGTAGCTGAAATTCCTGCAGGCGAATTGTTGGCTGAGTTTGGCGATAGTATTTCAAGGAAGCGCCGTCCAGACCCATCCAGTTTACCGCAATCCTATGAGTTTGTTGACAATCGTCGCAAACCCAAAGGTCGTAATGACAGCGATGAAGACAAGTCTGCTGCCAAGAAAGCGACTGGTAAGTTGAAACCATTGCGTGGTGAAAAAAATTCAAACAAACGCGTTACTAAAGAACCTGAAAATCGGAACTTTAAACGAAATTCACCCCATAGATATGCTGCATTGAGAGAGGGGGCAGAGGAGCGCGATTTCAGTAAACCAGCATCCCCAGGTGAAGCTAAAGTACCTAGCAGCATGGCAAAGAAGGGGCGAAAACCTTCAGCTAATGAGATGGATTCAATTTGGGTTCGAAATGCGGATGGAACCAAAAAGGAATTGCCTCAGCGCGCTAAAACCGCTGGGTCTAGGCGTGATCGAGCGCGTGCCAAAGGGAATAAAGTTCATCCAACTAAGGAGCAGGTTGAAGCACCGGTAATCAAGACCGAACGAACGGAACGGGATGATGGCGGTCTGCCGTGGAGAGAAAGATCTGCATCCAAACGTAAATCATCTAAACCTCAAGGGGTGAAGCCAGCACGACGGGGTGGATCGAGCTCCAAAACGGATAGAGCAAACAAACCGCGTGGTCGACGTTAAATAAAAAAGGCTCTGGAGATCCAGAGCCTTACATTTGTACGGGATGTCAGAGAAATTATTCTGTTACATTTACGATCGTTGCAGTACCTTTTGCACCGTCATTGCGAGTGTAACCTGTAGAGCTTCCTGCGGTTTTGACGATTTCATCAAATGTTACGCAAGCATTGTCTACTAGCTCGTCGCCACACAATGTCTTAGATGCTTCATCCCAAGTGTAAGAACCTGTTTTGTCTCCAGCTGTGACAGAACCATCTTCTTTGTTCAATGTTAGAGTAACTTTGTCTTCGCCTTCAGTGGCAAATTCGATTGTCATGCTTGCTGCAAAAGCTGGTGCTGACATAAAAGTTGCTACTGCCGTCGCCATAATGAATTTTTTCATGATTTCCTCCCAATAGTTCCATCTTTTATAGATGGTAAATGAATAGAGACAGTCATATGACTGCCTCTATAGGAAGGTTAACGACATTACCTTAGCGTTAACTCAATATGTCTTTTTGTTAACTTTTGTTAACCTCGGCCTTTTGCTCGCCAACCAATATCTGTTCGGTTGAAGCCCTCAGGCCAATCGATTTCATTTACAGCTTTATAAGCATTATCGATTGCATGAGTAACAGTATCTGCAAGAGCTGTAACACCCAAAACTCGTCCGCCGCTGGCGATTATTTCGCCATTTTTCTCGCTGGTTCCAGCGTGGAAAACCACAACACCATCACTGGATGCTTCAGCTTCTTTGAAGCCTTTAATGACTGATCCTTTTTCATAAGACCCAGGATAGCCTTCAGTCGCCATCACAACACAAACTGCAGCATCCTCAAAGCGTTCTGGGCGCTTGCAGTCAGCGAGGTCAAAACCAGTGGCACACGCTAGCATAAGGGGCAAAATTTCACCTTTCATGCGGGCCATAATGACTTGGCATTCAGGGTCACCAAAGCGACAATTGTATTCAACAACTCGCGGATTACCTTCGGGACCAATCATCAAACCTACGTAGAGGACGCCTGTATATGGCATTCCCATATCCCGCATTCCCTTGATCGTGGGATTAACGATCTCATCCATGACGCGTTCTTGCATCGCTTCGTCAAGGATTGGAGCGGGTGAGTAGGCTCCCATGCCTCCAGTGTTTGGACCTGTATCTCCGTCACCGACGCGTTTATGATCCTGTGCACCGGCTAATGGTACAGCAGTGTTTCCGTCTGTCATAACGAAGAAAGATGCTTCTTCGCCTTGCATGAATTCTTCGATGACGAGTTCTGCAGATGCATCGCCAAATTGTCCACCGAGCATTTCATCGACGGAGGTTTCAGCTTCCTCGCGGGTTTCAGCGATGACAACACCTTTACCTGCAGCAAGGCCATCCGCCTTGAGGACGTATGGGGCAGAGAACTTGTCCAAGAATGCTTTTGCTTCGTCGGCGTTCGTGAAACGACCGTATTCAGCAGTCGGTACATTGCAGGCTTTCATCAGGTCTTTAGAAAAACCTTTAGAGCTTTCTAATTGCGCCGCAGCTTGAGAGGGGCCAAACACAGGGATATCGGCCAATCTCAATTTGTCTGCCAATCCCATCGCGAGAGGTGCTTCAGGGCCAACGATTACAAGGTGGGGGCGTTCATCCTTTGCGAGACGAAGTTGTCCTTCAATGTCTTCCGCTTTTATAGGAATGCATCGAGCAACATTGGCCATTCCAGGGTTTCCTGGGGCACAAACGATTGATGTGACTTTGGGACTTTGAGAAAGTCTCCAAGCTAGCGCATGTTCGCGGCCGCCGCCGCCGACGATAAGTATTTTCATGGGAAAAATTCATTGGCGCTTGGCCGCCCAACCGTCAAGAGAAGATTTACCAAAAATTCGAAGACAAGCTGGATATGTTCGAAAATACTTTGAGTTTTGAACAAGTGTCTAACTTTGTTGGAGATGTCGATTTCCAGCCCACGCAATATGTGGTTTAATACCAAAATCAAAAAGATAATGAAAATCGGCTTGATGGGGGAAATTGTGGCGGAAAATAATTCAGATAATCATGTATCAGGAAAAGGTGTGTCTGGCCTTTGGTCGGGGAAATACTGGTACAGTAAATCTTGTATGCAAATCCCTTCGACTGTTGCGTTTTCTGCTCATTTCTTGGAAGAGCAGGAAGTGGTCTCAGGGATAACCCTTGAACCAAATACTTTTGTTCTGTCTGAATTTGCAGAATTAGCTGGCGACATTGATGGGAAACGAAAGGGCGATCAAATCGCCTTTGATAAGCATTTCAATGAAATTCCTGGGTTATCAGATTATGAAGTTTGTTACTCAGGCGTTATTGAAGAGAACGACACGAGAATTACTGGAACATGGAATGTAACAACCGAATCCATATTGTTGGATGGTGGTTTTGAATTGGCTCGTGTGTCTACCGCATTAAAATTACAAAAAAATACGTCTATTGAGCTGTGAATTGAACAATTCAAGGTTTGACCCCTAGGCAGGCTTTCTTTATCTAGTTCTGTATGGCTGACCTATTCGATCCGCAAAGAAATTCTGCAAACCCGACATCAGAAAATTCTGATAACAATGCGGGAGGTTCAAACTCTCCTGAATTATCAGTATCTGAACTATCCAACCGTTTGAAACGCACTGTTGAAGATGCATATTCTTTCGTGCGCGTCAGAGGTGAAATGGGGCGTGTCACTCTAGCAAAATCAGGTCATCTTTATGTTGATCTGAAGGATGACAAAGCAGTTCTAAACACAATCATGTGGAAAGGGCAGGTTTCAAAACTTCCTTTCAAACCTGAAGAAGGTTTAGAAGTCATCGCGGAAGGGCGTTTGTCTACATACCCCGGCCGGTCAAACTATCAGATGATTGCTGAATCTATGCGTCCCGCCGGAGTTGGTGCGCTGATGCAATTGTTAGAAGAGCGCAAGAAAAAGCTGGCGGCAGAAGGTTTGTTCAATCCTGAACACAAAAAAGATCTTCCCTTTATCCCAGAGACTATCGGGGTTGTTACCAGTCCAACTGGTGCTGTGATACGCGATATTTTACATCGGGTTAAAGAGCGGTTTCCAACTCATGTGGTGATTTGGCCGGCGCTAGTGCAAGGAGAGTATGCTGCAGAACAAGTGGCCGGTGGAGTTCGTGGTTTCAATGCAATTAGCCCGAACTCAAGAAAATATAAGCGTCCAGATTTGATTATTGTTGCGCGTGGAGGTGGATCTGTTGAAGACCTTTGGCCTTTCAACGACGAAGCTATCGTGCGGGCTGTATTTGAAAGTGAGATTCCTGTTATCTCAGCGGTGGGACATGAAACTGATACGACGCTAATAGACTTTGTTTCTGATAGGCGTGCACCAACACCCACAGGTGCAGCAGAAATTGCTCTTCCTGTACGCGCAGAACTCATAGCGACAAATGATGCTTTGGGCGCGCGAAATCTACGCGCCTTACAAAGAGGTTTGGAAGGTAATCGGGTTGAATTAAAGGCTGTTGCTGCGCGTCTGCCGCGTGCGGATAGTTTGGTTCAAAACGCGAGGCAACGTCTGGATTTTGCAGGTGAGAAACTTGGATTTGCTTTGAAAGATGTAGCAGCGCGATTGCGTAGCCGTTTTCAAAAAGCCGCTGGTGGATTGCAACCCATAGCACTGCAACGCGAACTATTGAGAAGACAAACAGCAGTCGAGACGCTTGGCTCTCGTGCTAAGTTTGCGCTTCGTCGAGATGTTAGTGATCGATCACAGAGACTTCACGGCGTATATGGACGTTTTCTAGCGCGTGACCCCAGAAATACTCTGGGGCGACGTCAGATACTTATTGAAAATGCATTCAACAGGGCCACTGTTGCGGTTGAACGTGTTATTCGCAAAAAGCATGACAATCTTGAATCAATAAATCGTCTTCTGTCGTCCGTTTCCCATGAAAATGTATTGGCGCGTGGATTTGTTTTGGTTCAGCGCATGAATGGAGAATTGGTGCGGCATGCATCAGATGTGACATCCGCTGAAAGATTGAGGCTCCAATTTATCGATGATGAAGTGAGGGTCACTAGTGATACTAAAGCACCAGCTGAAGTGCCTCGTATTGTAGGCCGCGACGCAGAACCACAACAACCAGTAAAATTGGGAGGAATTACGAGCGCCCCTCCCAAAAAGGTAATTAAGCCGCCGCCTTCAGATGGTGGGCAGGGTGATTTGTTCTAATAAGCTATTGTGTCTTGGCATTGCCTTGTTTTACACAATAAAAAATGAATGCCTCGCGATGAAAGAGGTTTGTAAGGAAGTATTATGTTGTCTTCAGGATTGCCGGGCGAAGCGAAAATCAAATATCTCGATGCTGATTTTGAAATAATCAAAATGGGTCAGTTTGTTATTTGTGCGGTAACGAATGAAAAAATTGAGATTGAAGACCTGAAATACTGGAGTGTGGACTTGCAAGAGCCATATGTGGACGCTGAAGCGGCAGTGAAGCGTTGGAAAGAAAAACACCCAACCTCTTAGCGCCTCGCCTTAATTTTGAATTCATCGCTGTGCAATATGAAGGTTGTAAACGCCTCAACTATTGTATCTGCGAGATGACATTGTGACGAATTTCAAAAAGTTTTCTTTACTATCCAATGTGGCTTGTTTGGCCGCTTTGATTGCTTGCGCCCCAGTGTCTGACGCTGATGAACAGATTTTAATTGATGATGTGAAGACGGTCGACGAACCTGCTGAAGTGATTGAAGCACAACCTGTTCAGCCAATTGTTGAACAAGTCGATGTTGTAATAGTGGAAGAAGACATTCCGACACATGTAGCGCCTGAGCCTAAATGTTCAAAAGAAGCCCAGCAGGGAGGCTTAATCATCTGCCAACTACCTGTAGGAACAGAAGTATCTTTAGAGGGAGTAAAAGTTGCTATTGTTGGTGAAGCTGGAATTGCTACAATTGGTTTAAAGCAACAACAATCGACACCTGCGATCATCACATGGGACGATGGTATTGGTAAGAAGGGAACGATCGAAGTTCCCGTGCTTCCGCGCAAGGATGAATATCGCGAAATCCAAGGTTTTAATTGCGATAAGGTTGATGCACGAACGCCAGAACAAAAAAAACATGCTGGTGAATCTTGGGTAAAAAAGGTGGAAGCCTTCGCTAATTTGAACTCTCCAAAGTCTTCGATAATTGCCTTTTCTAAGCCGTCTGATGGGCCTTATTCCAGCCCGTTTGGTCCAACACGCAAATATATCGGTGTATCCAAGGTTACTGGTAAACCGTGTGAGTCAATGAGCGTTCATCGCGGTTTGGATATGGCTGTACCTGTGGGAACTGAGTTGCTTGCACCAATGGCAGGAACGGTGACTTTAGCTGACCCCGATTTATATTATGAAGGTGGTGCGATCTTTTTGGATCATGGATATGGTTTGGTATCTGTTTTCATGCATTTGTCTGAAGTGGATGTGAAAGCCGGTCAGATTGTTCAATCGGGTGAAAGATTAGGTGCAACTGGTAATACCGGACGTACCACTGGTCCGCATTTGCATTGGTCCGTCAAATGGCAGAACCTTGCACGAGAGGATCGCAAAGGGGATTTCTATATTGATCCTGCAATCGTGCTAGAATTGCCCGAGTGGGAAGCTAGCAAGTAGGAATTTGTCATGAATAAAACTGTTCCAAACAATGACACCACTCCAAAGGACTTTATTGCCGCGTTGGAGCACAAGACGCGGAAAGCTGATGCTGAGTTTCTTCTGGAATTTATGAGCAGGATTTCCGGTTATCCACCCGTTATGTGGGGCGGCAGTATAATTGGCTTTGGGCAGTATCACTACAAATATGAAAGTGGGAGAGAAGGAGATGCCTTGCGCATTGGTTTCTCACCTCGCAAAGCCAATATGGTGCTCTACATTATGCCGGGTTATCGCGACATGAGCGAACCATTGTCTAGATTAGGTAAGCACAAAATTGGTAAATCTTGCTTATATATCAATAAATTATCGGATGTGGATTTGGCTGTACTAGAAGAGATATGCGTCGAAAGTTTGCAGGTTATGGAAGAAAAATATCCGATTTCGACGTAAAATTGATTTTAACGAAAGAGGTATGCGAGAAGCTCGGCCAGCCCAGCCAAACTTCTCGCGAAAAGCTGAAGGTATTATGACACACACCTCAACATCATCCCCGATAATCGTGTACTTGCTTCATCTGACCCCTCGGACAAAACAAACGATATCGATGCGGTCTCGGCTTACTTGAATAAAGCAAGGCGTCACCACGTGACTGTATCTTTGTTCAAAATTTTCCAATTTGTAAATAGAAAAATCTCGTGAATTGTAAAATCTAAGCTATATATTCCGCCTAATTGCTTGTTTGTTGGTCGTCTATGCTTTGTTTTTGTCTATTGTTGAGATTTTGAGCTTTTACGAAAAATTACTTCAGTTCCATTACGCCAGCTTTTTGCCAAGCTTCTTTGGGCCAACGATTATGCTGCCAAAACCATTGTTCGGGAGCTTGTCTGATACAGTCCTCAACCCATTGATTGATTTTTGGAAGAGTGGTTTGAACCGCTACATCCGTTTCCGTATCAGGGTCAGTCCAGATCGGTTTATGAAAAGTTACGGTATAGCGGGCCGGGCCGGTGCGTCTCACTGACATTGGAAGAAGTGGGATTTTGTATCGATGTGCCATGCGCGTTGGCCCAGGTGCGGTCATCGCATCATATCCAAAAAATGGAACTGCTATTCCCTCGTTGAATTTTTGATCATTCATTAAGCCGATGGAGCGTTTTGAGGATAAAGCTCGCATTAAATCACGAGTTCCAGTTCCTTTGGCCGCCAATGTCCCAATTGAGTTTTTGATTCTGACATCGGCCATTCGCTTATCAATGTATGGGTTGTTGGCTGACCTGTAGGTTATCACCGGATCTTTGAATTTAGACGTTATTGGATAAGCAAGTACTTCCCAATTTGCCATGTGGCATGAGATAATGACGCAAGGAATGCCCATATCATTGATTTCATCAACGTACTCGCTACCAATAACAGTCAGTCTTGGGTCTTGTCCATCAGTACGAATTTTGTGGACGTGTGGCATTTCACCAGCGATGCGACCAAAATTTTCCCAAGTTTTATGAATACAGTTTTGAACTTGTTCTTCTGTCCATTCTGGGAAAACCATAGAAATGTTGCGTCTAGCTGTACGCTCTGAGCTTTTTCCTATTATTGGTCCTATACGGCGGACGAGTTTTGCACCTTTATCTGAAGCTTCGTCTATGTCCATTTTTGAGAAACGGTTCCAGTAAAGATGGTCCCAACCAAAAGCTTCCACGCGCCATTGTATGCGCTCCAAGAGGGAAGCCCTGCTATCTATAAATGTTCGTCGTTTGTAAGCGACTTCATCATCTGAATTGGAAGCGGATTTATTCATTATTTCTGTGAGGGCAGGTGCGCAAGTAATGCCGCCTTGAGACGTGCTTCATCTTCCGAAGAGTCGAATGATATGGTCACAGGTAGTGTATTGATTTTACCGCGCTGAGCTTCAGGGAGACGTATGTAATCTTTGTCCGTTGTTATTAGAGTCGCAACGCGTGTTCTTGCGAGCTGGCGAAGATAAGAGAGGTCTCCGTCGGAATAGACGTGGTGATCTGGAAACGGGATTTCTTCGATGATTTCTACATCAGGAAACGCAGCCAGTGTATCAAAGAATTTTTGTGGTCGACCGATACCTGCAAACGCAATGTATTTTCCAGGCGCAGGGGAAGATTGAGGGACGATGCGGGCCCGCATTATGGGACCTACAAATCCACCAATTTCTGTTGGAACTGGACCATCACCTAGTAAGACAACAATGTCTGCTCTTTGAATGCCTTGTTCTACAGGCTCTCTAAGTGGCCCTTTAGGAAAAACGTATGCATTTCCAAAGGGTGCTGAGGAATCTATAACCAGAATAGAGGTGGACTTTGATAAGGAAGGGTTTTGGTATCCATCATCCAGTAAAATTAAATCAACGCCCGCATGTTCCATTGCTTCTGCTGCTGAAACACGGTCTTTTCCAATCCAGTTTTCACCTGTTTGTGCCATCATGAGCGGCTCGTCACCCACGTTTTGGGCAGAGTGTTGGTCGGTATCTACACGAACAGGGTCCTTGAGGTTACCTCCATATCCACGTGACAGAACGGCAGCTCGAATGTTTTCATCTGCCAGCAAAACGTCTCGAATGTAGGTGGTCAAAGGTGTTTTTCCAGCACCTCCAACTGTTAGATTGCCTACGCAAACAACTGGAATACCAACAGTTTCGGGATCTGTTTTGTCTAGCTTGTATTTTCCGACCCATTCATAGAGCATTGAAAATGGAGTAAGAAGGGATCTGACAAGGGGAGCAGCATGTTTGCTTGTCCGGTCTCTCTCCTGCCAGAAGGTTGGTTCTTGCATACTCTACTCCTCTAACTTAGTTCGGATCGCATTTAACGTGACTGCTAGGGGTTCATCAACAGTAGAAAAAACAGAATCAACATAATTCCAATCAGGTTCCGTTGCGGAAGGTTTGTTGTTTCCATCAAGTGCATGCATCCAGAATGCTGCGAGTTCGTCGGGGGTGTCTCCGATGGTTATCGATGCACTGGGTGCAAGTGCGGTGACTAAGTCTTGAAAGTTGAAGGTGTGGGGACCAGAAAAAACAGTTTTTCGTAACTTCAGTGGTTCTATCGGATTATGTCCGCCAACATCAGGTTTATTGGCTCCACCAAGATAGACTGAATTGGCTAATCTTAACCACAACCCCATTTCGCCGATGGTATCGGCAAATAACACAGAAGCAGCACATGCTGTTTGTTTATCATATGAACGTTGTTCAAAAGACAAATTATATGATTTGATATGGTCAATAATTTCCGGCGCGCGTTCTGGGTGACGTGGTACCAAAATTAATAATGCATCTGGATATTTTCGTTTGAAAATTTGAAATGCTGAAAGCGCTAAAACTTCTTCTCCAGCGTGCGTTGAAGCAGCGAGCAAGCACTGTCTATTCGCGAGTGAGGTTTGCCACTTTTCAAGTTCCGCAGGATCACACTTGGGGGGCTCTATCGCTCGCTTCAAATTTCCAATCGCATCGGGCGGATAACCCAAAATATCTTTAATGCCTTGAGCTGTTTGTTCATCGGCAGCGCCGGTAAAGTAAAAGCAATTGAAGATTTTTTTTGCTGCGTTTGAACGTCTCTTCCAATTGTTTAGGGTCTTTTGAGTCATTCGAGCATTTATCAGAAACAGAGGCGTGTTTCGTTTGTTTGTTTTGCGAATGAGGTTGGGCCAAATTTCACCTTCAGCAAATATCGCGATATCAGGTTGCCAATGAGATAGAAATCGATCCACCGACCGCGGGCCGTCCATCGGAGCCATTTGATGGATGACGTTTTTTCCGGCTTTAACAGATATCATGTCTGCGGACGTTAGTGTTTGACTGGTAATCAATAAATGGTGGTCGTCATAAGATGACTTTAATTTATCAAACAAATTCAAAAGCATGGATGTTTCGCCAACGCTGGCACCATGCATCCAGATTAGTTTTCCTGGTGGACGGTTATTGTTAGTTCTACCGTATCTTTCAGGTAGTCTTTGTTTGCGTTCTTTGCCTGCTTTCAATCTCTTTTTTAGCAGAATTCCAGCAAAGGGTTCCAGCATCCAAGTCGCGGCAGAATATGCAAAAAGACTGAGTGTCATATATCTATTATTCTGTTGCTGGTTGAGAAGATGAAGAGGGTAGCTGAGGTGTAGCTTCATCTAGTTGCTCAGGATAGGGTAGAATCTTTAGACCAGCCAATTCGTCAGCGCGTCGGGTGGCTTCTCTAAGTCGTCTTTCAAGTTCAGCCCGAAGTTCGTCTGCGTTAGCAGAACGAGGGACTTCCATCGGTCCTGCAAAAACAACAGCGCCTTTAGAGAATAACCCAGGCAACACCAATCGATCCCAAGTTTTGGCGCGTTTTGAAGGGGCCGCTGAAACGCCCCAAAGAATGATTGGAGTGTTTGTGAGTTGAGCTATCCTTATTGGACCAAGGCCTGCTTCTTCGCGTGGGCCGCGGGGGCCGTCGGGGGTCATGCAGACGACTCCACCTTTTTTTAGTGCTCTTGTGGCCAGACGAAGAGCTTCTGTTCCACCCTTATCTTTATCTTTTTTCTTCTTATTTGCTGCTGACCCACGAATTGGGTTTAGGTGTAGATGAATAGCAGCTTGGGTGATGAATGCTCCATCTCGAGATTGAGAGATAATCATAGAGATCGGATTTTCAGCTTTCTTCCAGCGAGATGTGATTTTGGCTGGCAGAACAGACATGACAAAAATACGAGAATGCCATGCGGCTAGGATAGCACCTTTATTGTTTTCAAAATGCTCTTTTAAAATCTCTTCGCCTTCGATTTCCCATTTTGAAGTTCTAACCATCAACGCCATGTATGCCCATAAGATCCAGCCAAGAATGGTCTGCAGGATTTGAGATCGAAAAATGGACTTCAGCATGGTTTAAATATCAGCTCGTCGCTATTGGGTTGCGTAGAGTGGAAGAGACAATCATCTAGTTTGTCTTCAGATACAAGTCTTTACTCCTCTTAAGGGTGAGCGTATTTGCGTAGGAATAACTAAAATACACCTGTGAGGGCTTACTTTGGGCAAAAAATTAAAAGAACCACGCGATATTTCAACGCCTGAAGGTAGAAAACTGGCCAATAAAGACCTGATGTGGGGTGATCACGGGTTCTTAAGGTTGAGATTTCGCAATCTGCATAAAATTTCTGACGAGATGTATCGAGGGAATCAACCTTCGCCTAAACAGATAGCTGCTTATGCTAGTGAGCAGGGAATCAAAACGATCATAAATTTGCGAGGTGCAAGTCCCAAGGGTTATTATGTCCTTGAAAAAGAAGCGTGTGAACAAAATGGAATCGAATTGGTAGATTTTCAGATGTTCTCCCGGGACACACCAACTCGTGAAAAAATTCATGGTGCGAAAGAACTATTCGATAAAATAAAGTATCCTGCCTTTATGCACTGTAAATCAGGAGCTGATCGCGCTGGCATTATGTCAGTGCTCTATATGCATTTTCGACAAGGCCTATCTATTGAAGATGCGATTGAACAACTTTCCTTCAAATATCTACACGTGAAGGAAGGTAAAACAGGGATGCTGGACTTCTTTTTTCAAAAATATATTGATTTTGCACAAGCGACTCCAGAGGGTGAAACACCACTAACATTCTTGGAATGGATTGATGGTCCCTATGATCGAGAAGCAGTTAAAGCTGAGTTTTTGGCTACGTGGAAAGCAAAAATGGTGTTAGATCGTATACTCCGCCGCGAGTAAGGGGTTTATTAATTACCCGATTTGGGGGAAAACACTTGTAAACATGTTTGAAACTGCCAAAACTAAATTCAGACGCAGGATAGGATAAAGGTTCGCTATGAAGTTCTTCATTATCAACAGCTTTCGTAGCCTTGTTTACATCGCATACTTTGCGGTGATTGTTGTGTTCGCACTTGGAACATACATAGAGCGTAAGCAAGTCAACCAAACATTTTACGAGCTTTTCGGTCGTCGTTTGACTGAAGCAGGAGAAGGGCTTGTTGCTTTTGCCTCGGGGTTAGCAGTAGGATGGTTTGTAGCGACGATTCTTTGTGGTTTGATTGTAACGCTTCTCGATATCCGAGACGACATCAATGATCGTTTGCCGGATGCACGTGATCACTAACTCTGTTTTATCATAAAGAAATACGAGCCCGCCCACATTCGTGAGGCGGGTTTTTTTGTGATACTCCATTACTGAATGATTCTAATTCGAGGTGTTTGCAATTGAATTTGCCTGAGGCTCACCATAAAATTGTTGAAGCTTGGGTAGACGCGTTTAATAAAGCTGATGCCGTTGCGATTTCGTCTTTGTTTTCTGAAGGCGCAAAAAATCATATCATCTTAGAAAAAGCGGTAGAAGGCCGACCAGCGATACAAAAAATGTTTGAGCAAGAATTTGAAACAGCTCACATGTTTTGTATTGCTAATGAAATCGCTGGAGAAAGTAATTGGGCTACTTTAAAATGGAAAGATCCCAATGGTCTCGAAGGTCAAAGTTATTTTGAATTTGAGAATGGAGAAATTAGTTTTCACCGTGGTTTCTGGGATAAGCAATCATTCTTGAGATATTATTCAGATAAAAACCAAACTGGTCATTAGGTCGGTGAATTAGGTGAAGTCGGCATTTAAGACGGACTAAATTTTATAAAATCAGCATTTCGACACACAAATATCGTTGTAGTTTTTAGCAGCACGGTCCATACCGTTAAGCATGACTCAAGAAAATAAAGCAGACATATTATCGTCCCTTATCGAAGCGACTATCAAAGCTGGCGCTGATGCGGCTGATGCTAGTTTGGCAACAAGTGAAAGCCTAAGTGTAGAAGTTCGAAATGGTGAACTTGAAGGCGTTGAACGTGAAGAATCCGGCGGCGTTTCACTGAGGGCTTTGGTTGGTCAACGTCAGGCGCATGTGTCTGGTTCAGATATGTCTCAAGCGGGGCTCAACGCGATGGTGGATCGCGTCGTGGCGATGGCCAAGGCTGCCCCAGAAGATAAATATTGCGGCATTACACCAGCTGAAGAAATTGCGACTAAGTATGTCGACCTTAAATTGGAAGGTGATGAGTGCCCATCTGCGGACATTCTAAAGGAACGCGCTCTTGAAGCTGAAGCCGCTGCTCTTGGCGTAGAAGGCGTACAGCAGGCTGGTCATGCAGGTGCAACATGGAGTGCATCAACAGCATATGTTGCAGCATCCAATGGTTTTTCTTCAATGAAAAATGGTGGATCGACATCTACAGCAGTTATGGCCATCGCTGAAAAAGATGGCGCGATGGAACGCGATTACGACAGTTGGGCTAAGCGAAAATATATAGAGATGCCAACGCCTGCCTCAATTGGTCTAAGTGCAGGTGAGCGCGCGGTCGCGCGCCTTGGAGCGCAGAAAATTAAAACGCAAACTGCGGCTGTTATTTATGATAACCGTGTTTCAAGTCGCTTAGTATCGTCGTTTATAAGCGCAATATCGGGGCCGTCTGTTGCGCGAGGCGTGTCCTTCTTGAAAGACGAAATGGGCAATCAAGTTTTTGCGGATGGAGTGGATATTGTTGATGATCCGCTTGAAATGTCCGGGTGGGGCTCTCGCTGGTTTGATGGAGAAGCTCGTCCGGTTTCCAAGAAAAAATTGATTGATAACGGAGTGCTTACGCAATGGTTATTATCGGGGCCATCTGCGAAACAATTGGGCCTCAAGCCAAATGGAATGGCGTCTTCTGGATTTGGTGACCCTCCGGGTGTTACCACGTCAAACTTAAATTTGATGCCAGGTGAATTAGATCAAGCAGGGCTTATGAAACAAGCAGGATCGGGGTTGCTGGTTACAGATATGTTTGGACCGTCAATCAATCCTAATACGGGTGATTATTCTGTTGGGGTATCTGGCTTCTGGTTTGAAAATGACGAAATTGTTCATCCGGTATCAGAGGTCACAATTGCTGGTGATTTGCCTTCTATGTTTAAGCGTCTTATTCCTGGTTCTGATTTGGAAAACCGTAGTTCAACGAATGCGCCTAGCATATTAATTGATGGAATGTCGCTTGCCGGAATCTAAGAATATTGCCGAATGTATCCATGAAGATTTGATTCTGCTTCGCGCTGTTGCCAAAGAAGCGGGTGAATTGGCGTTAACTTGGTTTCAAAAAGGTGCGAAACGCTGGGATAAATCTCCAGATAATCCAGTTACCCAAGCCGACATAGAAGTGAATGATCGCATCGCATTGCGCCTGCTATCTGAACGCCCAACATATGGTTGGCTATCTGAAGAAACTAAGGACGATGCCGAAAATCGAGACATGAGCCGTGTGTTCGTGGTTGATCCAATTGATGGAACGAAAGCTTTTATCGCGGGTGAACCATATTTTTGTGTATCAATTGCATTGCTCTACAATGATATTCCAGTTGCTGGTGTGATTTATAATCCATCAACCGACGAGATGTTTGAAGCCAGCCAGAATGGTGGAGCAAGGTTGAATGGTGAAACCATAACTGCTTCAGTTACTTCAAAGATAGAAGATTGTAGAATGATCGGACATCCAGTCCAATTTCAACGCTACGAAGAAATGCCCGAATGGATTTGGCCTGATATGCATTTGGCTGATCCGATTCCAAACGCTGTGGCCTATCGGATAGCGCTAGTTGCTGCCGGAAAATGGGATGCTGCTATAGCACTGGGCAACAAATGTGACTGGGATTTAGCCGCCGCAACGTTAATTTTGAAAGAAGCTGGTGGTAATTGTACTGATCACTTGGGAAAAGAGTATCACTTCAATGGGCGTATTCCGGTGCAAAGGTGCGTAGTCGCGGCTGGTAAAAAATTACATCCATTGCTAATAGACAAAGTACGAGTCGCTCCTGTACCAGACCCCAAGCAGGAATGTGGTGCCGTTGCGGCACCTCAAAATAACGTAAGTTCGAAAAAGAAGATGGATTCTATGAACACTAAATCTCCTTCAGCTAAAGCACAATTGCTTCACCTTGTGATCGGTGGAGAACTTAAAGATGTCACAGGTGTTGAATTTGAAGACCTGTCAAAAATCGAATTTGTTGGCGCTTATGGGTCACACGATGAGGCATACAACGCATGGAAGTCGGCTGCTCAACGCACGGTAGATAATGCTGAAATGCGCTTCTTCATTCTTCATGCTCACCGTCTTCTTGACCCTGAAACAGGTCACTCTCACGACGTATAGGAAGAACGGCCATTTAGGCCGCGCTATGGCTAAACCAAACAAAAGATTATTGCGCCGCTTCGCCTCCGATTGGATGGCGGAGCATTGGCGTTTGTTTGCTTTAGGCGCTTTGTTTTCAGCCATAACGGCCATAGCTGTTGCAAGTTATGGTCTGATGGTGAAAACAGGTTTGGATTGGTTATCTGCAACAGAGTATGGTCAATCTGATGTCAAAATTCCACTACTCAACATAGTCGTTCCGTCTGGCAAAATGATTTGGCTATTGCCGTGTGCGGTGATTGGCTTTGCAACCATTCGGTCGATTTCGCTTTACGTCCAGACAATTTTAAACAATTCAGCCGTCCAGAAGGGGCTGGTTAGCGTTCAAGATGCACTTTTCAGTCGATTGATTGAAGGTGATTATAAACGTCTGACGGCAGCTGCATCTGGTGAATTTGTATCCCAATTTATCAATGATATGAATTTAGTTCGTGAAGCAGCTTTGCGGATCGCAACCAATTTAATCAAAGGTGTGCTCACTGTCTTAGCCTGTGTAATCACCATGTTTTGGTATGATTGGGCATTGGCTTTGATGGTGCTGGTTGTCTATCCAATTGCATTTGCTCCTGTGGTGGAAATTGGAAATCGTCTTCGCAAAGTTTCCAAAGCTGCTCAGCAGCAAACAGGAGAGATGACAGCGCTTTTGAACGAAGGATTTCAAGGGGGAAGAACATCCAAAGCATTTAATTTGGAAGAGTATCAAAATGCCCGTGCACATGCTGGGTTTATGGAGCGTGCGCGTCTCTATTTAAAAGTTCTGCGATCAAAAGCACTTGTTGATCCATTGTTGGAAATAGTGGGAGGTGCTGCTCTTGCTGGTGTGTTTGCTTTTACAGGTTGGCGCATCATGAATGGAGAAGCCACCGTCGGTGATTTTGGTGGGTTTATCGCGGCTATTGGGGCTGCTTCTCCAGAGGTGCGAGCCTTGGGAACTTTGAACGCTGTGGCTAATGAAGGCCTCGCAGCTATCGAACGCATTTACGCTGTTTTAGATGCCCCCGATGAAGTTGCGGACAAGCCTAATGCGAAGACAATTGTTGATGTGAAGGGGGGCTTAAAGTTTGAAAATGTATCCTTTTCATATGGAGATCAGAGCGTTCTGAATGGCTTGAACTTTTCAGCAAAGCCAGGTGAAACAATTGCGTTAGTGGGGCCTTCAGGCGCTGGAAAGTCGACAGTTTTTAATCTGGCGCTTCGCTTTTTTGATGTGTCCGACGGAAACGTGAAACTGGATGGGGCGGATATTCGAGATCTTCAACGGCAATCTCTAAGAAATCAAATGTCACTCGTTTCCCAAGATGCGTTTCTTTTTGATGACACTATTCGTACCAATATTGCTCTAGGAAAAATGGACGCAACTGAAGCCGAAATTCTGGCAGCCATGGATGCGGCTGCATGTGAGTTCGTGCATGATCTACCTGAAGGTTTAGACACGCAGGCAGGGGAAGGTGGGCGTAATCTTTCTGGTGGGCAGCGTCAACGAATTGCCATCGCGCGTGCTATATTGAAAAATTCACCCATTCTGTTGTTAGACGAAGCAACAAGTGCATTGGACGCTGCCTCAGAAGCAAAAGTACAAAAAGCGTTGGAAAACCTATCTAAAGGGCGCACAACTTTAATTATCGCTCACCGTCTTTCTACGGTGAGGTCGGCGGACAAAATCTTTGTTTTCGACCAAGGGCAGGTAGTAGAAGAAGGAAATCACGAGACCCTGATGCAGAATGACTCTGCTTATGCTGATCTCGTGAAATTGCAGGTGTCTAACTAATCATTAGACTTTTCTTCGACCTGTTCAAAAAAGGCTATAAGTGAGGCGACTTCTTGAGCACCTTGGACAGCGTATTTCCCATTTGCAATATATGTGGGAACGCCAGATATGCCCAAACTGCGAAAGAATGCTTCCTCTTCTTTGACGGATTTAACATCTGCATCATCACCAAGGAGTTTCTCAACAACATCAGGAATGAGGCCTATTTGCTCTGATAAGCTGAGTAATGTTTGAAGATCATTTATATCTTTATGCCGTTTGAAATAGGCATGAAAGAATGCTTCTGCTGCCTTGGGGCCGAGTGAACGACCTGAGCTATCCTTTTGCCCCTGAGCCCATCTAATAATTCGGTGAGCGTTGAATGTATTTGCACGTTTTGGGATTCCATCAAATCGAAACGGGATGTGCTCGACTTCTCCAGCAGCTTCTAAATGTTGCCGCATTTGCGTCCATTTATTGTCCTTTGAAGTATCACCAAATTTGTTGCGCATGTATGTTTTGTAATCGACTCCCTCAGAAGGAACGTCGGCGTCGAGTTGAAAAGGGCGCATCTGAAGTTGGATCTTATCTTGTCCAAATTCTTCGATTGCAGCTTCAACTCGTCTTAGCCCCAACCAGCACCAAGGGCATACGACGTCGGAGACCATATCTAGATTTATTGTCATGTTTCTAGTCCTTGGGGATAGACAAATGCGCGTATTGAGCGTTTCATTAACCATAGAAAAGTGGTTATGGGGGAATTTTTCTGCTTTTTAGTGCAGAAAAAAGAATGTGTGTAGATCGGACGTACAGAAGATTTTGATCTTCTTTAAGACTGATTTTGACGCGTAGCGTAGCTGAAAAAAACAATCACGATCAATACTCTATTTTCATGAAAGGAAGTGTCATGAGATTGTTTGTAGGTATTTTTATAACTGTCGTGTTTTCTTTCGCAATATTGGGGTGTGGCGTGGAAGCGCGCCAAACAGATCGGGCGCTTTTTGACAATAAACCGGAGACGGTTCGTACAGTGGGGTTACGCCAAAGCATAGATCCTTTGAGCGTGGCTATCGATGCAGAGCGTTGGACAGTCATGATGGATAATGCTCAATCGGCTCTCTATTTAAAGCACTCAAACCTGTCAGAAGATGATTTAGTACGCATAGATTTGGCTTTGCGTGCTGGGGTGCGTGATCTGTTGGAACTGAGAGATGCGCTGTGTTTGGCAAGTGAAAAGCCGATGGAAACGTGTGTAGAAATTGTCGTACCTGATTGGGCGTTGAGACCGCCAAACAAGATGACTTCATTAGTGGAATATGAAGTTCGAGTGCAGTGGTTAGGAGAAGCAGCCAATCGATTGAGTCAGATTGGCTGCGATGCAGGGCGAGAAGTATCAGACGATCAATACCTCTGCGCCATTGAATAGGCGTTTCCTAATTATGAAAGCGTTTCTTTGGGAACAAAGACTAGTGCATCCCCATTGTTGCACCAACGTTTACCTGTTGGTTTCGGGCCATCATTGAAAACATGCCCCTGATGACCACCACAACGTGAACAATGATATTCTGTGCGCACATAAAACAGTTTGCGATCAGGTTTTGTATTTAGCCGTCCCGGGATGGCATCAACAAAACTTGGCCAACCTGTACCTGAATTATATTTTTGTTTGGCGGTAAACAGGATTTGTCCGCATCCAGCGCAGGCATACCAACCATCACGCTTTTCATCATTGAGTGCGCTACTATAAGGACGCTCCGTCGCTTCTTTTCGAAGGATGTTGTAAGAGCTTTTATTAAGACGTTCGCGCCATTGTTGGTTTGTCATTGAGCGCCATTCTGAATTATTAAGTATCTCAAAATCAGGCGCGTTCAGCGGATTGGAGTTGTCATCAACTGAAGTTGAATTGGCGACAGGTTCAGCAGCAAGACTGTTAGTTGTAAACAGGCTGGTAGCTATCATTGCGCTACCACCAAGACCTAACAATGCACTGCGCCGCGATAGTTTAATGTCGAATTTATTTGGTATGTGTCTCATGCGGAAATAATGACAAATTCAAAGATAAACTGCCATACAAATGATCGTGATCAACAAAAATAGATAACTATATTAATTTGTTTGAGGACGCTTAGCTTTTCCATCAAACAAAGCAGCATATTCCGGACGTAGGTCCAGATTGAAAATCTCTTGATCCACAACAACTGTATATGGCCCTTCAACATAGGCACCTATTTCATATGGTGAAAACATAAAGAGGATACCGCCAAATTTATCAGGCTCAGTCGATGCCGTTAAAGATAAATCTGCCTCAAATATACGTTCTCTTGTGCTGGTGTTGGCGCAATCGATATCATCACCATCAATTGTTGCCTCACCTATGCGTTCTAGTTTGGCTTGTCTGATTTCTTCACAAGCAGCTATCGCTAGAGCTGGGGATACGCCTACGCGAGGGAGAAAAAATTCGTGTAGATCTATTTCTCTTCCTGTATCGGCTTCAGCGATTAAGCCCTGCCAATTGAGGTTTGGGTGTGCTCCACCAGTATAGCTGTATTCGCGTCCCATTGCAGAGACGACATTGCCTTCTCGCTGGATTTCACGGAAGACAATATCTACACTCCACGGTTCAAATGGAACACCGTTTTCGGAGGCAGAAGCTTTGGCTTCAATTGCTTCTTCTTTCAGTCGGTCTCTGTACTTGCTGATTTTCTTTATAATCGGCGTGTAAGCAGGATCCTGACTACTACCAGCGGGAAAACGAGCTTCAAATTCTAATTCGGGTAAATCCAAACGCATATTTTCTGCATAACGATTGGAATTTGGACGAGGCACCACGGGCACGGGAGTGGGCGTAGAAGCAGGTATTACAATTGTATCGGTCGGCCTATGAAGTGGTTGGGAAGTCGGCTGATCTACAATGTTTTCCTGCTCACTCGTTTTAGATGTTGCGTCAGCAGTTTCTTTCAGCTTTGAAGCCGTGTCAGTATTCTCGTATTCAGCTGCAGGTTTTGGCTCAATCGGTAAACCGCCAACAACCGCGAATAATGTTGTTGAGAGCGCAGTTGTAATCGCGATTGTGATCGAAATGGCTTCGTTGCTCAGAAATGAGTTTGAATTCTTCTTTGCCATTTAGTACTCCGATCTGCTTTTTGCAGTATGTTTTCGATATGTCTTCTATACCAAAACTAGAGAAGACAAACCAAAACCAGCCAATAGCAACAAAGCTGCTTCTCTGTTGGATTTAAACAGTAAAAGTGCCGAGTCACCCATATTTGGAGTAGTCCTTAGCGCTTGTAGGAATAAATGGCCACTGAAAATAGCAATCCCAATTAATCCGATCGGCGCTTGGCGCATTAGGCAGGCAGCACAAAGAAGTGCGATGCTTATACCATACAGAGTAAAGATAGCAGGACGAACCTGGTTTCCAAATCGACGCGCAGTAGATCTGACGCCGATCATGGCATCATCTTCTTTATCTTGCAGGGCATAGATGGTGTCATAACCAATGGTCCAGAATACAAAACCTAAATACAGCAATATGTCCGGTGTTCTAACATGTCCGTTCACGGCAGCTATCGCGACTAATATAGCCCAATTGAACGTAAATCCCAGCCATACTTGAGGCCACCATGTAATGCGTTTCATCAATGGATAAGCAGCGACCAACGGGATTGATGCAAGCGAAATAACTTGCGCGTTGTGGGGGAGAGCTAATAGAACGCCGAGGCCTATTAGGCACTGAACGATTGTCCATATCCATGCGTTTTTGACTGAAATACGTCCAGAAGGAATAGGGCGTCCGGCCGTGCGATCTACTTTTGCGTCAAAATCTTTGTCGAGAATGTCGTTATACGTACATCCAGCTCCACGCATAGCTATTGCACCGATAAGTATGAGGAGAGCGAGCAGAACATCAGACCACTGAGGTAATTGATTTAAGCGCGCAAATGATATTGCTATCCAACCGGGTAGAGCCAGTAGCCAGATTCCAACAGGGCGGTCGTAGCGAGACAATCTGCAATATGGCTCGGCCCAATTGGGCATATTGTCTACCCATGATTTGGGTTGCGCATCTTTTGGTATCGCTGTGTGTGGAGGAGTCATTCTTCTTGGTCCGCCTTTGTTTCTTCATCGGCAGGTCTTGGAAATTTGAGGTCGCATGCTTTGGAGGAGTTATCTTCATAACAGCGGCATTGTTTTAACTCATAGTCAAAAACGCCGCCAGCATTGGCGCAGCTATTAACATTGCCATCACATGCAATCAGAAAAGGGAAAGTACAAAATCCAAGAAGAACTTTATAGAGGTGTTTTTTTATCATAACTGCGGAAGACTTTCGGCAAACTATTGAGCGATGAAGCAAATAAGCTCATAAACTGCCCCTATGAGCACGATACCACGCCTTTTCGTCAAGGCCGATTTGTCCCTTGGCGCACCTCTCGCACTAACCTCTGAGCAGGCTAATTATCTTTTTCGCGTATTGCGATTGAAGGTAAATGACACAGTTCGCGTTTTCAACGGACGAGATGGGGAATGGCATGCCATTGTCACCGAAGCGATGCGGTCTGCTGGTTTTTTACGGTTGGATGAGCAAATCATCGAGCAAGCAGACATTGGTGATTTGCAATTATTGTTTGCGCCGCTGAAAAAGACCTGCACTGATTTTGTAGTAGAAAAAGCGACCGAACTTGGCGCGACATTAATCCAACCGGTTATTACCAAACGAACTCAAACAACCACAGTACGTGTTTCTCGCCTCGAAAAAATAGTGGAAGAAGCAGCAGAACAAACTGAACGCTTGGATATTCCTTTGGTTGGAGAGCCTATCCAGCTATTTGAAGCTCTTAAGAAATGGAATCCCGAACGCCGTCTCATATATTGTGATGAGGCAGGGGATAGCCCTGATGAAAATTGGGGTGGGAAATCAGGGCGTGCTGAGCCGATGGTTGAAGCAATTTCAGCTGTTGAAGATGGATTGGCGGCTATTCTTATAGGTCCAGAAGGCGGGTTTTCCTCTGAAGAACGAGAGTTTTTGCGTCAGCAGGAGTTTGTCATTCCAGTTTCATTGGGACCACGGATATTGCGTGCTGAAACTGCGGCGGTATCTGCTTTGACGTTGTGGCAGGCCATACGCGGAGATTGGCGACCGTCATAGCTTCAGCTTATGGACGCTATAACTGGTTCTACCGACAAATATACGTCTTGATGATTAAGGTCTCGGCGAAGAGGGGTGAAGAGCTGAAAATCCGTGTTTGAGTAAAATTATTGTTATTTCAGAATAATTCCTCTTGGCGTTCGGTAAACTAATCCTTATTTGCGTTTAAATTCATTTTGATAACTGCAAATTATTTGTGGTGATATAGAGGGGCGATTTTTATGTCTACGCCGACAAAACCCATTGATTCTAATGCTCCCCGTATAGAAACAAAAGATGAATTGATCGCGCATTTGGCAAAAGGTTGTAAGCCTCGCGAGGAGTGGCGCATTGGAACTGAACATGAAAAGTTTGGTTTTCTAAAAGATGGCAATCGTCCACTGCCTTATGATGGTGATTCGTCCGTGCGGGCAGTCTTGGAAGGTTTACGTGACCGTTTTGAATGGTTGCCGATCGAGGAAGATGGTCGCCTCATCGGATTAAAGAAAAATGGAGCTTCCGTAAGCTTGGAACCTGGTGGGCAATTTGAGCTTTCAGGCGCGCCATTAGAGCATATTCATCAAACGTGTAATGAAGTTGGCGAACACCTCAAAGAAGTTCGCGAGATTTCTGATGAAATTGGCGTTGCTTTCTTAGGGCTTGGTTTTTCGCCTGTTTGGTCTCTCCAAGAAACACCAATGATGCCTAAAGGGCGTTATAAAATCATGCGTGATTATATGATGAAAGTTGGTCGTCTCGGGCGTCAAATGATGTTTCGATCATGCACTGTGCAGACAAATTTGGACTATTCGTCTGAAGCGGACATGGTCAAAAAGATGCGTGTTTCCTTGGCGCTCCAACCGGTGGCGACTGCATTGTTTGCAAATTCCCCATTTAATGAGGGGCGCACAAATGGTTTTCAATCCTATCGTGCGCATGTTTGGACTGACACCGACCCGGATCGAACAGGTATGTTGCCGTTTGCGTTTGAGGAAGGTTTTGGTTTTGAACGTTATGTAGACTATGTTCTGGATACTCCCATGTATTTTGTACGTAGAGAAGGCGAGTATCTGGATGCATCTGGAAAATCATTCCGCGATTTCTTGGATGGCAAGCTAGATGTGGTTCCGGGTGATAAGCCAACAATGGACGATTTTGATGATCATTTATCGACGCTTTTCCCAGAAGTCCGCCTGAAGCAATTTCTTGAAATGCGCGGTGCTGATTCTGGGCCATGGAGCCAGATCTGCGCATTGCCAGCTTTCTGGGTTGGTTTGCTGTATTGCGAACAAAGTTTGAACGAAGCTTGGGATTTAGTAAAAGATTGGACTGAAGCCGAGCGGGAAAGTCTTCGCAGATGTGCACCTGTTATGGGGTTGGCGTCTCCAATCCGGAATCAAACGCTTCAAGATATAGCTAAAGAAGTGCTGGCGTTGTCGAGAGCGGGACTGAAGCGTCGTGCAAAGTTGTCGACTTCCGGAGATGATGAGACCGGATTTTTAACGCAACTGGATCAGATCGCTGAAACAGGTGAAAACTCTGCTCAAGTCATGCTCAGAAAATATCATGGCGAATGGAACAGAGATTTGACCAACGCGTTTAAAGATTATGCTTATTGATTGTTCATCACTTGAAAAATTCTGAGCGATTATGGCTTGTAACTGGTGAATTTTTACAATCGAGTCTCGAGCCAGTACATATCTTGTGTTTTGCAGGCTCATAATTCGCAGGCAAAAAACTGATTTTTTTGTGTTTTCGGTCAACAATTAAAATCATGTCATGGAGACTGTTTAAGCCCACTAACAATGTTGGTGTTTTGCCTAAGTTTAAAAATTCGAACGCCGGCGAGTCAAAGATTAGAGCTCTTGTCGTTGACCACCTGATATGTCTCGTCTTTATTTCACCAATTCCAACTGTTCTTAGGACGCTTTCGTTGCCATTGATGTCTATGACAGTGTTTTCTGAAATGGTGCGTCTCCGTTTCATGTTAAGAAGGTGTGCCAAACGTTCATTCACCACTGTAAAATCAATCCCAGTATCTAGAACAGCATTGGCTTTTAGTCCTGCAACTCTAACAGGAAAAACGATAATATTTTCGTCTTCGAGGCTTGGGGATAACGGGGACCATTCAATAGCTTTTCTTTGTCTGTGAGAAACGATGTCTAGAATTTTTTCCGCAACTCCCACTTCATTCGATGCAAAATTGGCATAAAAATATCTGTCTTCATTTTGGGTGTAAGCCCAAAAATCCATTCCAATGATTCCTTGAACTCTTGGATCGTCAATTGCGTCGATATCAGAGATGACTATTGCTGGACCTGAATAAGAGTTTGGGCCCGATTGCATTTTGTCCAATCTCACCGTTTCTACGTTTTTGGTCGTTAGGAGACCATGAACCTTCCGGGTGGTTGAGAGTTTATCGACGCCAATATTGCGAACAAATTCCCGTCGAACCACCGAAATACCTGCAGCAGTGTCGAAGATAAATGGGGCAGTTGTGTTGTCGTTGATGGTTACATCCAGTGCATAAAGTCCATCCCTTGTTTCAACAAGAGGGATTGATTTGATCTCTTTTGATGCACTGGATTCAACATTTGATGTAACAAACACGGAAATCAGTAACAATATGAATAGTCGGCTTAAACTAGAAAACAATTGTCGTATCTCCTCAAGGTTGTGCCCACATGGAAATGATAACATACATTGACTGATTTTAGGGAATGTTTGTCAAAAAACTGTAATTTAATAGTCAAAAAGTCTTTTTTTAACAGTACAATTCGGCCGTTTCGATTAGAATGAGGGGGCGTTTTTACTCGGGAATAGATGAAATCTGCATTATTTGCCCCGATTCCTTAAAAATGATTCATCAAAATGGCTTGAGAAACACAAAACCACGTGTTTGTGTGGCAACAAATTCAACAACGCCATCGGGGGCGAAATGACAGACTTAACCATCGAAGACTCGCAGGAAAAGACCATTCTTGGTCATCCTCGCGGATTATTTGTATTGTTCTTTGCAGAGATGTGGGAACGCTTTTCTTATTATGGTATGCGCGGGCTGCTGATCATTTATTTGACCCAGCACTTTCTATTTTCAGATAAAAACTCATCGCTAATATATGGGGCTTATGTATCCCTCGTTTATGTTATGGGGATTGTTGGTGGAATTCTAGCTGACCGTTATCTGGGGCAAAGAAAATCCATTATATTTGGAGCTGTCTTGCTGACACTAGGTCACTTTGGAATGGCGTTTGAGGGGGCGGGCTCCAAACAATTGATGACCTATGAAGGTGTGCAATACGAGCTGAAGTTGGATGGCCGTGGCGGCGATGCAATTCCATATGTGCAATCTGAGCAAGGACGTTCCAATATAGAATACACCGAGGGCGGTGCATTTATGGAGATAAAGGAACCTGCTTCCGTAGGTCTTCCAGCTTCAATAGCGAAAGAAAATTACACGGCGAGTGTTGTTCAAGAAGATTTTTATGTGAACATTCTTTATCTTTCACTCGCGATTATCATCGGTGGTGTAGCATTCTTAAAACCAAATATCTCTGCGATCGTAGGTGAGCTTTATAAAGTCGGCGATGTGCGCCGTGATTCTGGTTTCACAATTTTCTATATGGGAATCAATCTGGGATCATTCCTAGCTTCGTTCGCGTGTGGGTATCTGGGGATTGTACATGGCTGGAAGTACGGGTTCGGTCTCGCTGGATTTGGGATGCTGTTAGGATTGATTACCTTTATCGGATTTAAAGGTTGGTTGAACGGCAAAGGGGATGAGCCTTCCACAGAAAAACTGAAGCAATCAGTGCTTGGGCCGATAAATGTAGAGTGGGCGTGTTATTTGAGTTCTGTTGCGATTGTTATTTTCGCTATTTGGCTCATAAGAAACGCTGAAATTGCTGCGCCTCTTATGGGGATTATCGGTATCGTGACGTTTATTGCGTTGATGATATATGCGTTCACAAAATTACAAGGCGGAGAACGCAGTGGTATGCTTGCTGTGATGTATTTCGCCTTAGCTCAAATTCCGTTCTGGTCTTTGTTTGAGCAGGCAGCATCTTCTCTAAACTTGTTCACTGACCGTCTGGTAGACCGAACATTGTTTGGCTGGAGTGTGCCAGCACCGATCTTCCAGTCATTGAATGCTGGATACATCTTTATCTTTGCGCCTTTCATTGCATGGATGTGGGTTGCATTGGCAAAACGTAAACTTGAGCCATCAACTCCGGTAAAGTTTGCTATGGGAGTGTTTTTGGTTGCTCTTGGTTTCTGGGCTCTTGTTGCTGGAATGAAACTTACCGGTCCAGGTGCATTAACAGGCGTGATCTTTATATTCCTGGTATATTGGGTTCACACAATGGGTGAATTATTCTTGTCACCAGTTGGGTTGTCCGCGACGACCAAGATGGCACCAAAACTTGCTGCGGCGCTCGCGATGAGTGTTTGGTTCCTATATACAGGCCTTTCAAATGCTCTAGCCGGAGTGATTGCCACAATGGCAGGTGTGGAAACTATTGGTGGGCAAATGGTAGATGCCGTTGCAGCTAAGGCCACCTATGAAGAAGTCTACACTAAGCTTGCTTATATCGGTATGGGTATCAGTGTCGCCATGCTGGCCATGGCACCCATCGTGAAAAAGTGGATGCGCGAAAAAGAAGAAAGCCAATTGGCTGAACAGGATGCATAGCGCGTTCAAAGGTTGATAAAAGAGAAGGGCGGCTCCCAAGTGGAGCCGCCCTTTTTTATGCGATGTTCATTGAAGTTATTAAGTGTTGGAAAGGCTTAACCCGCACCACCCACAGTGATTGCATCGATTTTTAGGCTTGGTTGGCCTACGCCGACTGGGACGGATTGGCCTGCCTTGCCGCACGTACCTACACCATCATCTAGAGCGAAGTCGTTACCGATCATAGAGACCTGTTGCAGTACGGTTGGTCCATGGCCAATAAGAGTAGCGTTTTTGACAGGTGCGCCAATTTTCCCATCTTCGATCATATAAGCTTCTGTGCATTGGAAAACAAACTGGCCATTTGTGATGTCCACTTGTCCGCCACCAAAATCTACTGCCCAGATCCCGTTTTTAACCGATTTGATCATTTCTTGTGGATCGTGGTCACCAGCGGTCATGAAGGTATTCGTCATACGTGGCATCGGTGAGCAGGCGTAGCTTTCTCTGCGTCCATTACCAGTCGCATCGACACCCATTAGGCGCGCATTCATGCGATCTTGCATGTATCCTTTCAAAATACCGTCTTCAATCAAGACAGTGCGTTGTGTTTGAGTTCCTTCGTCATCGAACGAGAGTGATCCACGTCTGTCTTGGATAGTCCCGTCATCGATGACTGTTACGCCTTTGGCCGCAACTTGCTCACCCACTTTTCCGGAATAAATAGAAGAGCCTTTCCGGTTGAAGTCGCCTTCAAGACCGTGTCCAACTGCTTCATGAAGCAATACTGCGGGCCAACCGGGACCTAAAACGACTGGCATTTCTCCAGCTGGTGCAGGGATGGACTCAAGATTGACTTCCGCTTTTTTCATGGCGCGTTCAGCAAGAGCTTTCCAGCGGGCAGGTTGGATCCATTCATCATATGCTGCGCGACCACCTGCACCAGCGCCGCCAGTTTCACGTCTGCCGTTATGTTCCATAGTGATTGAAACATTCAAACGAACGAGGGGGCGGGCTTCTGATACAATTGCACCGCCTTGGCGCATAATTTCAATTTCCGAACGAGAGCCTGCAAGTGATACGGAAACTTGCACGACACGTGGATCTTTGGCGCGACACCAAGCGTCGATTTCAGCGAGAAGAGAGGTTTTTGCGCCAAAATCCGGTACTTCAGTTGGGTCTACATCTGCATATAGACGTGAATTGACTGGTGCGGGCGGGGCTGCCAACGTGCCTTGGCGGCCTTGTTTTGCTGCGGAGGCGGCGTCTGCCGCGCGTTTGATCGCGGCCTCTGTTAATTCACTCGCGTGTGCGAAGCCTGTTGTTTCCCCGGAGACGACGCGCAGGCCAAAACCCATTCCAGTGTCAAAAGCGGCTGATTTTAAGCGGCTGTCATCAAAAACAAAACTTTCTGACCGTGCAGATTCTACATATAGCTCGCCATCATCGGCACCATTGAGGGCGTCGTTCAAAATTTTCGTGGCAGCACTTCGATCATAAAGCTCGGACATATAAGAAATCCATTTGAATATTACCGTGGAAGGCGGGTAATTTATAAGTTTATAGTTAATTCAATTGTTACGGGTGGGGGAGCCAATATTCAATAGATAGATTGCTACAATTTAAAACAATTACAGGGTTTTGTTGAAATTGGTTCGCAATTTGAGTCGGCGTTGAATGGTTGTTTCAATTGGTTCTCGATTGATTTGAGTTGGCGCGGCAATAAGTCTCATCACCATTTTTTCGCCTTTTTTCATTGAGTTTTTAAGGCTTTCTAGCAATAAATTGGTGAAAACCAGCTGCTTTCCCACTTCACTGACTTTTCAAAGGCCAAGAGGTCATGTTAGCGAGGGGGCAAATAGGCGAATTGTGCGCTGTTTTAGGTTTGTTAACTTGAAATGTGTGCCAATTCAGATTGGTCCTGATTAAATTGCGCGTTTGATATGTTGTCTGACGGGCGTGAAAGATTGAGGGAGACGCGCAAAGCTATGCGTTTGCACGGATTAAAATTGGGCGCTGCTATGGCAGGTGCTCTAATGGTAGGCGCAGGGGCTGCGTTTGCCAATGAACCATCACCGATGGCAATAGGGCCGCAGCCTGCAGCTTCTAAAGCTGCCGAACAGGTCACGTTCTTTCATGATTATGTCATGGTGATTATCACATTGATCACAATTTTTGTGACGATCCTGCTTGGAATTGTTGTTGTTAAATACAACGCGAAAGCAAATCCAACGCCAGCGAAATTCTCGCACAACACAATGATTGAGGTTATCTGGACAATTGCACCAGTTCTAATCTTGTTTGCGATCGCTATTTTGTCTTTCCCGTTATTGTTTACTCAGGATGTAGAGCCAACTCGAGAAAAACTTGAGAGTGGTGAATATGCTGAGCTGACAGCTGACGATTGGATCACGATCAAAACATATGGTCGCCAATGGTACTGGTCTTACTTCATCGATAAAGAAAATGCTGATGGTGAAGTGGAGACTGTTGAATTTGACGCTCGTATGATCCCAGATGCTGACATCCCATCAGTTCCAGGTGCTCGTCGCAATCTTTCAACAGATTATGCACTGGTTATTCCTCAAGGTAAGTATATCCGCCTGAACTTAGCGGCATCTGATGTGATCCACGCTTGGGCAATGCCAGCTTTCCGTTTGAAAACTGATGCTGTTCCCGGGCGTTTGAACCAACTTTGGTTTAAAGCTGAAAAGCTTGGCGTGTATTACGGTCAATGTTCAGAGTTGTGTGGACGTGATCACTCATTCATGCCGATTGAGATGCGTATTGTTCCACAAGACCAGTACGACAGATGGTTAGAGCTTGCTGCCAACGATATTGATGAAGCTCAAGCGTATATAGATGAAGTGGCCCCGCGCCCGGTATCACCGGTGCAAGTGGCCTCGGCCCAATAAGAATTAAAGGAGCGAAGGTCCCATGACGACGGAACCGACGATCAAAAGAGAAGCAGTGGCCGACCACCATGATGGTAGCCACAATGATCACCCAAGCGTTTGGAACCCAATGCGCTGGCTAAACTCTACGAACCACAAAGATATCGGTCTTATGTACCTTTTCTTTGCGATGTTTGCAGGAATTATCGGATTTGGTTTATCCGGTATGATCCGTATGGAGCTTATGGAGCCAGGCGTTCAATACTTTGATGGTTCATCATGGTGGGGCGACCAGCACAATTTCAATGTTGTAACGACTATGCACGGTCTAACTATGATTTTCTTCATGGTGATGCCTGCTCTTATCGGTGGTTTTGGTAACTACTTCGTACCGATCATGATCGGTGCACCGGATATGGCCATGCCGCGTATGAACAACATTTCATTCTGGTTGATGCCATTCTCATTCGCGCTCGCACTGATCTCTATGTTTGTGCCGGGTGTAAGTGAAGCTTCCAAAGGTTTTGGTGGTGGTTGGGTTCTGTATCCGCCGCTTTCAACATCTGGTCACCCAGGTTCCTCAATGGACCTATTGATCTTGTCACTTCACATCGCTGGTATTTCTTCAATTTTGGGTGCGGTGAACTTCATCGTAACAATCTTGAACATGCGCGCACCGGGAATGACGATCCACAAAATGCCTCTATTTGCTTGGGCTTTGCTGATCACTGCATTCCTTCTTGTATTGGCTCTACCTGTTCTTGCTGCTGCACTGACAATGCTTCTGACTGACCGTAACTTCGGGTCTCAGTTCTTTGATCCTGCAGGTGGTGGTGACCCAATCATGTTCCAGCACTTGTTCTGGTTCTTTGGTCACCCAGAAGTGTACATCATGATCCTTCCAGGATTTGGTATTATTTCTCACATCATCTCTACATTTTCTAAGAAACCAGTCTTCGGTTATCTAGCTATGGCATATGCTATGGCAGCTATCGGATTTATCGGTTTCATCGTGTGGGCGCACCACATGTACACAGTAGGTATGGGCGTTGAGTTGAAAGCATACTTCGTTGCTGCAACTATGGTTATCGCCGTTCCAACAGGGGTGAAAATCTTCTCATGGATTGCCACAATGTGGGGCGGATCTATCGAGTTTAAAGTTCCAATGCTTTGGGCGATCGGTTTTGTGTTCTTGTTCACCGTTGGTGGTGTAACAGGTGTGATGCTTGCAAACGCTGGTGTCGATCACATGCTTCACGATACTTACTATGTGGTTGCTCACTTCCACTACGTATTGTCACTTGGTGCGGTGTTCACATTGTTCGCTGGTTGGTATTACTGGTTCGAAAAAATGTTCGGCTTCAAATACAATGCACCTCTAGCTGGTCTCCACTTCTGGCTAATGTTCATTGGTACGAACATGATCTTCTTCCCTCAGCACTTCCTTGGTCTGAACGGAATGCCACGCCGCTATGTTGACTACCCTGATGCATTTGCATTCTGGAACAAGATTTCAACATTCGGATACTTCGTCACAATGGTTGCAATGATTGTCTTCTTTGTTGGTCTAATCTTATCGATGATCGCCCGCAAAAAAGGTCAAGCAAACCCATGGGGTGAGTACGCAACAACACTAGAGTGGACACTGTCTTCACCACCACCATTCCACCAGTTCAACGAACTGCCTGTGGTTAAGAAAACAGACCACCACTAGGTGTAATGTGCAGGTCGTTTGATTAAAAAGATCGACCTGTCTCTATTTTCCAATCGCTCTTCTGTGCTGTCTTACAAGTCAGAAATAGGGGAGCGATTGAACCGTTAGAATGAGACCATGAGCGATATAGCGAATACATTTGAAGACGAAACACGCATCGCCAGTTTTGGTGATTACGTGCAGCTAATGAAGCCGCGCGTCATGATGCTTGTGGTCTTTACAGCATTTGCTGGTTTGATTGCCGCGCCGGGTTCTATGAATTGGGTAACGGCTTCGGCTGCTGTGCTCGCTGTCGCATTGGCTTCGGGTGCTGCTGGTGCACTCAATATGTGGTATGATCATGACATTGATGCAATTATGGAGCGTACAGTTGTACGTCCCATACCATCAGGATTGATACCGCGTGATGAAGCGCTCGGTCTCGGTCTGATTATGTCTTTTGTGTCTGTAACGATTATGGCGCTGGCCAGTAATCCACTTGCAGCGGGCATTTTAGCATTTTCGATATTCTTTTACGCAGTGATTTATACTGTGTGGCTCAAACGCTCTACGTCTCAAAATATCGTAATCGGTGGGGCTGCTGGTGCATTCCCTCCCATGATTGGATGGGCTGCCGCGACAGGCGAAGCACCTTTGAATGCTTGGTTGCTATTTGCTATTATTTTCTTTTGGACGCCACCGCATTTCTGGGCCTTGTCTCTTTGGACAAGCAAAGAATATGGCAAGGCAGGTGTGCCTATGCTGCCTGTAACTCATGGCGCTAAAAACACTCGTCTTCAGATTTTACTTTATTCTATCCTGATGTTGCCCATTGGTCTTTTGCCAGTTGCAACGGGACTTGGTGGTTATGTCTACGCCATTGCAGCGCTTGGTCTAGGGCTGTGGTTCCTATGGGCGGCAATTCGTGTGTATGCGTCCAAAGCGGGTGATGACACCGATATTGGGCAGGCTGACCTAAAGCACGCGAAAAAACTGTTTGGAATCTCAATCGTATATCTCTTTTCATTGTTCGCAGTATTAGCGGCTGAGCAGGGGCTAGGCTTTCACTTTGCAACTCCATTCGTGATCGGAGGACTAGCATGAGTGATGTAAATGCAGCAGAGACGTTGAAATTGACTCCGGCTCAGGAAAAAGCACGTAAGAAGCGTGGATTATTGCTTGCTCTGGCATTGTTTAGTTTTGTTGTGTTGGTGTTTGTAATTACTTTGGTTCGCCTTGGTGAAAATGCAGCGGCAGTTTCAAAGTCGAGAGATTTTTCCAATCCGGTAAAATATTTTGCAGATGATGGTACTGAGATTGATGCAAACGGTGAAGTTATTGGACCCGTTGCATTAGAAGCACCTGAAGCAGACAAAGAGGAGACATCGAAATGAAGATGTCTCGAAATCATAAAACTGCTGGGATTGTAGGGATCATTGCCGCTGGAATGCTGGGGTTAGGTTTTGCTGCTGTTCCACTTTATGATGCGTTTTGCAAGATCACTGGATTTGGTGGCACGACGCAGATTGCAAGCAAGCGCCCTGAGCAAGTGTTGGATCGCGGTGTAAATGTGCGTCTTGATACAAATACTGGAACGAAAACAGGTCTTACATTTAAAGCGATTGATCGTGTTTTTCCAATTAAGCTTGGTGAAACGGGAATGGCTTTTTTTGAAGTATCGAATGAAACAGATAAGCCGATCGTGGCGATGGCATCTTACAATGTTGCGCCTCACAAAGCTGGACCGTATTTCAACAAATTAGAATGTTTCTGTTTTGAGGAACGTGTATTTGAACCGGGTGCCAAAGAGCGACTGCCCGTTATTTTTTACATTGATCCGCATTTAGATGGTGAGAAACAACTCGACGACATCACAGAAATTACGCTTTCGTACACGTTTTACGATACGAATGCAGAAAAGAATCAACAAACCGCTTGGCTGAACAATGGGGTTACTAAGAATTAAAACCGTACGGCTATCGGGAATTGTAATAGAAGAACGCGACTATAATTAAGGGAAAAGGCAATGGCGCACGCTCCACCTAAACATGACTATCACATTGTTGATCCGAGCCCGTGGCCGGTTTTGACATCATTGGGATTATTCACACTCGCTCTTGGTGGTGTGGCCTACATGAAAGGACTTTTTGGAATTGCAGAAGGTAATATTCTGACAATTCTTCCTGGTCTTCTGATTATTGTTCTTGTTTGTACAGCTTGGTGGTCTGACACCATCAAAGAAAGCCGTGCAGGCGATCACACACCTGTGGTTCAACTTTCATTGAAATACGGGATGATCCTCTTTATCGCTTCAGAGGTTATGTTCTTCGTTGGTTGGTTCTGGTCATTCTTTGAAATGGTTATCTTCCACGAATTCCGTGCAACAGGCATGGACATCGCATTGCACGAAAACCTTGCTGCATGGTCTAACTGGCCGCCAATGCAGAACGATGGGCATCAAGTTCAAACTTTTGACCCGTTCCACTTGCCACTGATCAACACATTGATCCTTCTTCTATCTGGTACAACTGTGACATGGGCTCACCACGCGCTTCAGCAAGGTGATTATAAGGAAGCCAAAACAGGTCTGTTCATAACAGTTCTTCTTGGTGCATTCTTCTCGGCTCTGCAGGTGTTGGAGTACATGGAAGCAGGATTCTCTTTTGATGGTTCGCTTTACGGCTCTGCCTTCTTTATGGCGACTGGTTTCCACGGTGCACACGTGGTTATTGGAACAATCTTCCTTGCAGTATGTCTATTCCGCTTATTAGCGAAAAATATGACTGCAGAGAAACACCTCGGATTCGAATTTGCCGCATGGTATTGGCACTTCGTTGATGTAGTTTGGTTGTTCCTATTCGCATTTGTGTATGTGGCACCCCACATCATTCTTGGTGGTGGCGGAGGTCATCACTAAGTAGATTTAAGAAAGCCTCGAATTATGACAAAAGTCTCCCCGTTTTCAGCTGGTCTAAATTGTAAATGTCCAGAGTGCGGGGAGGGAGATGTTTTTCAGGGCTATCTTAAAATGCATGAAGAATGTTCTGCTTGCGGAGCTGACTTCACAGTCGCAGATTCCGGTGACGGTCCAGCTTTCTTTGTCATGTGGATAGCTATGATCGTCATCGTTCCCATTGGGATGTTGTTTCACTTGTGGGTAAACCCGCCGATCTGGGTTCATTTGTTGATCTTCCCACCAGTGATAACTCTTTTCTGTTTATGGCTTTTGCGCCCAGCGAAATCTTTGCTTTTCGCATCGCAATGGGCCAACAAGGCAGAAGAAGCGCGTTTTGAACGACACGCAGATCAACAAGACTAGGCGCTTATTGGAATTGAGCTGATAATTGTGCCTGTGATGGAGCACATTGCTTAAATGTATTTTCGTCCTCTTCCTGTTATGACTGTATGCAGCCTGGTTGTGTTGGGCCTTTTGCTTTGGCTTGGCCAATGGCAGTGGCAGCGTTCAAGTTGGAAGGCCGACTTGATCGAACAATATTACGAACGCGAAGCAGCTGGAGAGCTAAGTCTGAAAGCGCTCATATGCTCGGCGGAAAATGACACGCAACGTGCAAAAACATATCCATCCAATGCAGTTTCACCGGAATGGCTTAGAGTATTTGGACAATCGACAGATGGTCGTCCTGGTTGGCGCATTTTTACAGCAATAGAGCAGCCACCATGTATGTCGGGGGCTTTATTGGCAGAGACTGGATTTGAAGGCTATGATGGGAATGTTGAACTAATCAACACTCTAAGGTTGACGCAGATGAAAGAGAATAAGTCTGCTTTTTCAAATGAAAACTCGCCTGAAACAAATGAGTGGTATTGGTTTGATTTATCTCCAATGGAAGCTGCATTGTTTCCAACCGGTGACAATGAATTGAACAAAGAAGTAATTCTTCTTGCAGGCAATGGTTTGCCCGCTGATCTAACACAAACACCGCCTTCAAAACATATTGGCTATTCTTTAACGTGGTATGGGATGGCAATTGCGCTATTTGTGTTGTACCTCGCTTTTCATATTCGTGCTGGGCGATTGCGCTTTAGCAAAAAGAACAACTAATTGATGAATAAGGCGGATTGACCCCCATGCGCTATATTTCAACTCGTGGCGGCGCTGAGCCGGTGGATTTTGTGACAGCTAGTCTTGCTGGTCTCGCGCCTGATGGTGGATTGTATACGCCTCAGGAGTTTCCAACGATTGATCGTCCAGCTCAGGATGAACCGTATCATGTGACGGCTGCACGTATCCTCAAGGCATTTGCTGGCGACACGATTGAATATGATATCATTGAAGGGCTTGCTGCCAAAGCATATGGTGCATTTTCGCATCAATCAGTTGCACCGCTTACTCAGATTGGGCAGAGCAAATGGATGATGGAATTGCACCATGGTCCAACATTGGCATTTAAAGATGTTGCGATGCGTTTTATTGCACAGCTTTACGATTACGCTTTGGGCCTTCGTGGTGAACGCATGACGATTGTGTGCGCCACATCTGGTGACACAGGTGGAGCTGCAGCCGCAGCATTTGCAGGTGCTGAAAATGTGGATGTGATGATCTTGCATCCGCACAATCGTATTTCGCCAGTGCAGCGTGTTTTCATGTCGGCTACCGGTGCAAGCAATATCCATAATTTTGCGCTCGAAGGGGATTTCGATCAGTGTCAGGCGATAGTGAAAGAACTGTTCGCTGATGAACAAACAAAGCGTCGATTAAACCTATCCGGTGTGAATTCCATCAACTGGACACGTATCGCTGCGCAGTCTGTTTATTTTGCAACAGCGCAAGCTCAATTGGGTGCAGATGCCAAAATTCGTTTTGTTGTGCCATCGGGTAATTTCGGTGATGCATTGGCGGGATATGTTGCTGCCCGTTCCGGATTGCTCAATGGATTTGAATGTCATGTGGCTGTGAATGCAAATGATGCAATGGCGCGTTTGCTGGCAGGTGAGAACCTTGAAAAAGGGAAGACCACACCCACAGCGAGTCCAGCGATGGATATTCAGGTACCGTCTAACTTTGAGCGTTTAGTGTTTGAAGCAGCTGGTCGTGATGGTGGCGTGATTAAAGCGGCTTATGACCAGTTGGCCAAAGAAGGCTCAGCACCTCTTCCAGAAAAAGCCATTGGGCCACTTGGATGTATGGGCTTTAAGGCGAGTTCGGTCACGGATGCAGAAACATTTGTGGAAATGCAAAAAACGCTTGAAGAAACAGGTTGGCAGGTATGTCCACATACTGCTGTTGGATTACACGCTGCACGTCACAATCCTTCGGAAGCTGATATTGTGGATGTTGTGTTATCAACGGCTCACGCAGCAAAATTCCCTGAGACGGTAAAAAAAGCGATCGGGCAGGATGCACCTTTGCCATTGCGTGCTCATGAGTTCACGTCTCGTCCAGAAGTTTTTGAGACGGGACCTATGGATATCAGCCATGTGAAAGAACGAATGGTTGCTCTCTCTCGGGTGACTGCTTGAACAAATCTTTAGCCCATTTAAACGATGACGATCGAGAGCTGTTGGTATTCCCAAATGGAGCGCGGCTCGTTCTTGATCCTATGCCACACGTTAGAACTGCAAGTGTTGGTGTGTGGATCAATGCTGGGGCAAGAGATGAAACAAAAAGCAATAATGGAATTGCGCACCTTTTAGAGCATATGGCTTTTAAAGGTGCTGGCGGCTTGGGAGCACTGGAACTCGTACAATCTGTTGAGGATCGAGGTGCGATACTAAATGCATCAACGAGTTATGAGCGCACGGGCTTTTATATCCGAAGTCTGGCTGATGACGCTGCAAATATGATCGGTATTGCTGCTGGCTTGGCCCTAGATCAGCATTTGCCTCAGGATGAGTTGGATCGAGAAAGAGGCGTTGTTCTTCAAGAAATCGGTGAGGCGGCGGACCAAGCAGAGGACCTTGTGTTTGAATTGGCGCAATCTGCTTCTTGGCCGAACCATGCTGTCGGGCGTTCAGTTCTGGGCACTGAAGATACTCTAGCAGACATTGGCATTGCTCAGCTTAAACGGTTCGTTGAAGAACATTATGTGTCAAACCGCATTGTGATGTCTGTCGCGGGTGGGTTTGATCGTGAAGAGATTATTGCTCAAGCAGAAAAATGGTTGCTCCCTCTAAAGGTTGGTGAACAGCCAAATCGTGTTACTCCTAAATCAGGTCAGGGCGCGATGGTAAGAGAACGCGACACTGAACAAGCGCATTTGGTGCTGTCGATGTCAGCACCAAATTCTTTAACCAATGATCGCTTTGCAGCTAGGTTGTTTGAAGAGATATTTGGTGGTGGAATGTCGTCGCGTTTGTATCAAGAGGTGCGTGAAAAACGCGGCCTCGCATACACGATAGATGCGGAATTTGATAGTTATCAGGATACGGGACGTTTCAATGTATATTGCGGATGCGATCCTGCAGATGCATCGGATGTTCAAAAAATTGTCAAAGATATGTGGTTTGAGTTTGCTGAAAAAGGACCAACTCAAGCTGAAATGAAACGCGCTATTGCAGTTCAAAAAGCACAATTTGCGATGTCATCTGAAGGGCCTGCTGCCAGGGCAAGTTCAGGTGCATATGAATTGTTCACTTTCAATCGATTGCTGAATTTGTCGGAAGTGTTGCAGCAGATCGATCAAGTTACACTCGAAGATGTGCAGGCTTGTGTTCAGTCTTCAGTTAATGATGCGCGCACTGCGAGTTGTGTCGGGCCAGCCGAAGCACTTGATGCAGCGTTTGAATTTTCCGGCGATTAACTTTGTAAATACATTAAGTAAATTTGTGTGGAATCAGTTCTTATCCTCTCTCGCTATTTTAAACATGGCAGTTTAGACTCCAATCTTGAATCAGGAGTAATTCGATGACGCGTGTGGATGAGACAACGGCTATTCGAGCAGCGAGAGCAGCTGTTTGGCATTGGTCGAAACTTGATGCGCGTCTGACAATTGAAGCAGAGCCAGCCAGTCCTCTCGAGCACATGGCGGGAGAGTGGACACTCGAAGAGTTTTTATCTCAATTAGATGGGCTGGCACGTTCGGGTGTTGAGAAAACGCTCAACGGTAAAAATACTGATGTTGCCATTGATCAAAAAGTAACGCTTCGCAATGGTGATGCTGCGCGAATTATCGGATCAGTTATTGATAATGGTACGGCGAGAGGTTTGCTTTATGCGCGGAGCAAATCAAGCCAACACAAAATCACCAATGTAGATGGTTTGGAACCGGTATATCAACCGATTTGGAACGCTAAGACATTTGAATTAGCCGGGTTTGAAGCGTTGGCGCGCTGGCGTACACCTACCGGAGAGCTGATTGGCCCAGAAGGGCTTTCTGAATTTGGATTGGCTGCAGATTGGACTCATGTTGCGCCAACTATGCTTGATAAAGCGGCTAAAGCTCTTGCAAGGTTTCGAGCCAGCGTTGGTGATGTCTTCATGCAAGTGAATTTATCTGCTGCTGAAATTGCTCGAGCTGCGTTAGTGCAAGAAGTTGAAAGCATTATTCGAAGCTGTGGATTGCCACGAGATGTTTTGAGAATCGAATTGACTGAGCAAGCTGCACTTAGAGATGTTAACCGTGCTCTTGGTGCTTTTGCAGCTTTTCGTGCAGCAGGTGCAGGAATTGTTTTAGATGATTTTGGAGCAGGGCATTCTTCTCTAGCGTGGCTTGCAGATATTCCTGCTGATGGTTTGAAGTTGGATCAACGCTTGACGTCTATGATGACTAGACCAAGAGGGCGCATTATCATTAAATCGATAATCGAGTTGGCGCATGAATTAGACATGACGGTCACAGCCGAGGGTGTAGAAACGCAAATGCTCGCCAAACAAATGCAGGATGTTGGGTGTGACTATTTGCAAGGGTTCATTAGTGGAGAGCCAATTTGTGAAGATGCAGTGTTAGAGTTTTTGCGCTCAAACCAGACACCTCTATCCTTGCAGCCCATGGATGTCAGCCTTTAAGCTTGTCCACCTTGAGAGTGAAGATTTTCGGGAGAGACACCAATACTTGCGAGTGCACGATTCCATTTGGTATTATAGGATCTATCATAGACAAGTGCCTCGCTGGCATCGGCAACTAACCAGACATTATCCATGATCTCTTCCTCTAGCTGACCTTCACTCCATCCAGCATACCCCAGCGCTAAAACTGCTTTTTCGGGAGGTGTATCTGAAGCTAGAGCTAGTAAAACATCCTCAGTTGCCGTTAAGCATACTCCGTCGGTAATTGGAGCGGTCGTGCCTTCGGCGTCATAATCATCAGAATGCAAGACAAAGCCACGTTCGGGACGGACTGGGCCACCTTGGAGCAAAGGAATTTGTCCTTTGGGAGGGCTATCCATTCCCAATTGCTCAAATAATTCATCACACCCAAGATCTGGCATCGGACGATTAATGACGATCCCCATCGCATGCTCTTCATTGTGAGCACACAATAAAATGACCGCGCGCTCAAAGAGGGGGTCTTTGATCGTTGGTAATGCGATTAAAACTTTACCTTGCAGTGAACCGTCCAAAACTGCTCTCCAATTCCGAGGAAATGCAAGGTCGCTCTAAATTAACCATTCCGCAAGAGAGGTTAGGATGAAAAGTTATAGAATTTTCGAGAATGACTATAGTTTGTCGTCTAAACGAGATTGCACGAGGCACAAGCTGCGGTAACATCCCTCAATGTTAAATTTGTGGTGATTCATGTTTGAAACTGAATCCTAAAACTAAGGGACAAAAAATGGCACTCTCAAAAGGTGATGCATTACCGGATTTTGATTTCACAATTATGGGTGAGAATGGACCAGAGGCTTTATCAATTAAAGATCTGACAAAAGGTGCAACCGTCGCGCTTTTCTCAGTGCCGGGTGCTTTCACACCAACATGTTCAGTTAGCCACTTGCCTGGCTTCGTCGATAAAAAAGATGAGCTAAAAGCAAAAGGCGTAGACAAGATTGCCTGTGTATCAGTCAATGATGTGTTTGTGATGGATGCATGGGGTAAAAGCGCGGGTGTTGGAAGTGACGTTATCATGCTTGCAGATGGAAACGCTGAATTTGCGGAATTGACAGGCACTCAGCTTGATGGTCGCGCTTTTGGAATGGGCCCACGTTCAAAACGTTATTCTATGTTGATTAAAGACGGCAAAGTTGTTGAATTAAATATAGAAGAGGGTGGTGAGTTTAAAGTTTCTTCTGCTGAATATATGCTTGCCCAGCTTTAAACACAATTGAGTATAGAATTCTGACATAATTCGTTATTTCTTGAATTATATTGGATTTTTACTTCGCTGCATGGTAAAATGAACAAACATTCATTATCGAAAGGGACGTTATGGAAGGTTATTCTATAGTAGCTATAGTTGGGATCGTATTTGCAGTATTTGTTGTTATGAGTGCGGTTCAGGTCGTGCCTCAAGGACACATGTATACAGTTGAAAGATTTGGTCGATATACAACGACTTTATCACCGGGGCTTTCTTTCATCGTACCGTTTTTTGACCGCATTGGTCACAAAGTGAATATGATGGAAACTGTGCTTGATGTTCCTCAACAAGAAGTGATCACAAAAGATAACGCGATGGTTTCATGTGATGCTGTTGTGTTTACACAAGTGGTTGATGCAGTGCCTGCTTCATATGAAGTGAATGATTTGCATCGTGCGATTACAAACTTGGCGCTGACCAATATCCGTACCGTTGTTGGTTCTATGGATTTGGATGAAGTTTTATCCAACCGTGATGACATCAATGCGCGTCTATTGAGCGTGATTGATGCTGCAACAAACCCTTGGGGCGTGAAAGTGACACGTATCGAGATTGCGGATTTATCACCGCCAGCTGACATTACTGAAGCTATGGCGCGCCAGATGAAGGCAGAACGTATCAAGCGTGCTGAAATTCTTCAGGCGGAAGGTGATAAACAATCTGCAATTTTGCGAGCTGAAGGTGAAAAACAATCTGCAGTACTTCAAGCAGAGGGACGTAAAGAAGCAGCTTTCCGTGATGCAGAAGCGCGTGAACGTGAAGCCGAAGCGGAGGCTAAAGCTACAAAAGATGTATCTGAAGCTATTGCAGCTGGTGATGTTAACGCTGTGAATTACTTCCTTGGTCAAGAATACATTCAAGCATTTAAAGCGCTTGCGTCATCTGACCAACAGCGCACAGTGATTGTTCCTGCTGAGTTTGCAGGCATTGCAGGTGCGATTGAAGGAATTACATCTTTGACTGGCACCAAGCCGACAAAAGGCGATAAGGGTGGCTCTGGTGGCAATGGTGGATCAGGTTCATCATCGCCGTGGGAAGGATAATTCTCAAATGTCACAAGGCGGACTTAATTTGTCCGCCTTTATCCTCAATAATTTTTAGCAATAGAGATGAAGGAGCCATTTAGATGGATGTTTTGTTTAGTGAACTGACGGTCTGGCACTGGATTGCACTTGCTTTGGGCTTATTGGTTGTTGAAATTGCCGTAGGCACATTTGATCTTTTGTGGACTGCAATAGCAGCTGGTATCACTGCTTTATTTGCATCAGTTGCACCGGAAAGCATGTCGAGTTGGGAATATGAAGTTGGTGTATTCGCAATTGCGGCGGTCGCTCTTGTGCTTGCTGGGCGCACTTTGTTTGGTGGTTTAAGAAATCCCAAATCAACCCACCCAAACCTGAATGATCGTTTCGCAAATATGGTTGGTCAAACTGCGCTGGTAACGAGCGAATTTGTTGGCGGTTTTGGACGCGTTAAGATCAATGACTCAGAATGGCGCGCCCAGTTTGATGGGGGCACCGCTCCAACTGTTGGAGATAGCGTAGAAATCGTATCAGGTGAAGGTTCGACTGTAGTTGTCAAAACTGCGTAATCCCCGACTTAGATTAAAGACTGGAGAGCCCGAACAAAAATTGTTCGGGCTTTATTCGTTTTAGTCTGCCAGCGTCTTTCTATATTCAAGAGCAGGTAAACCGCCCATTCCCCAATTTTCCAACTTAATTTCATCAATTACAACAACTGTAGTTCTTGGGTCCTTGTTTAAAACATCCGAAAGAAGATCTGTTGCACCTTGTATGAGTTTCGCTTTTTGCTCCGGTGTTACGTCACCTTCACGCGTGATTTTTATGTTCACATAAGGCATTACGCAGCTTCTTTCTTTGAAATGTGGAAAATTTTAGAGATGATTTTCCACTCATTTTTAGTTCGGATGATTGTTAGAAAGTCTACAAAATCGCGCTGCCCAATGCTGCAGCGAACTTCCGCAAATGCAGTGTTGTCTCCAGCAAATCGAATACTATCGATTACATCGCGACGCGCTTCGTTTCTATCCGAAGGAGATTCGCGTTTTTCAATGATTTGACGATATCCCTGCATATTTCGAATGAGACCAGGTTTCTCGTCTGCAGTCGCGTACAGGGCCGCGGGATGGAAAACACGATCAAATAATTCCAAATCACAGAAATAGAGCATGTCGAAATATGCGTTTAGAAGTTCTTCGATCTGAGAAAAGTTGGAAGACTTCATGCTGCATTGCCCTCAATTAGGCCTTCCTGTCGTAGTGATTCAACGACAGAAGGGCGGGAAAGAATGCGGTCTAGATAGTCTTTTACATTCTGAAATTTGGCTAAGTCCAAATTTATGAAATTCGACCAATTGAGAATGACAGCGGTATATGCATCGGCAATGCTGAAGGTGTTTCCTGTTAAATACTCTCGACCGTCTGCCAATTGGTTTTCAATGTGTTGTATTTTTTTGTATGCGTTTTGAATGGATTGAGCGCGCAGTTCACCGCTCATATCGGGCGTTCTGAAAAACGGACTATATGCCTTATGAAGTTCGGAACCCGCAAAGCTGAGGGCCTCCTGCAAACGTGCGCGTTCTATTGTGCCATTGAGTGGAACTAGCGATGAGGTTGGTTCTGCATCTGCAATGAATTGCAAGATGGCTGCGTTTTCAGTCAGATGCACGCCTTCTGAGATCTCCAACACGGGAACATAACCATTCGGGTTGATGAGTCTAAAATTCTTACCTGATTCAGTTTTACCTTCAGCGACATCAACCGCCTCTGCAGTAAATGGGATGTTCAATTCGTTTAGCACTATACGTGAGGCAAGTGAGCAGGCACCTGGTTTGAAATAGAGTTTCATATGTCATCTCCTGTGAAACGTTGACGACACTTATTTGATATCCATAGTTTCATTTGCCAACTAGGTTTCTTCTGGTAACTTATGTTTTGTGGTTACCACCAAGTAACCTAGTTTTCGTGCGGTAACTGGAATTTCTAATGGTTCTCAAAGTTCGTAAAAACAAAAGTCCACAACCACCTAAACCATGCGCTCTAACGCACTGCATGGCGTTTATATCAGGTGCATGGGCACCCAATGTCATTTGGGTTTTGAGGGAGGGGCCTAGGCGATTTAGTGAATTGCGAATAGATATTCCGCCAGTATCAGCCAAGGTTTTGTCTACGCGCCTAACAGAGCTTGAAGCGCGTGGAATTATTGAACGAAAAGTGCTGCCGACATCGCCGCCTTCTGTGGAGTATAACCTCACCGAAATTGGAAAGGAGATTGTGCCCGCGTTAGATGCGTTGGTTGCAGTGGGGCACAAATTGAAAACACAGGGGCATGGAGTAGATGATGTTGCGGCCAAGTTGGCTAAGTAAAATTTAGTCCAGTTCTGACGCTTCTTGAGAACCTCTCACAGCGAGGGCATCTGCGCGTTCATTGCCTTCATCACCCGCGTGACCTTTGACCCATTTCCATTCAATTTTATGGCGGCTGCAGGCTTCATCGAGAGCTTGCCATAAGTCTTTGTTTTTGACCGGCTTCTTTGCGGCGGTTTTCCAGCCATTTTTTTTCCAGCCATGTATCCACTTTGTTAGGCCATCTTTGACGTATGTGGAGTCTGTATTGAGAATGACATTTGATGGATTTGTGAGGGAATTGAGGGCTTCAATGGCTCCCGCCAACTCCATTCGGTTGTTTGTGGTGTCTTTTTCGCTGCCAAAGAGTTCGGTTTCCTGTCCATCAGCGACGACCAAAGCTCCCCATCCACCCGGACCGGGGTTTCCTGAACAGGCTCCATCTGTCCATATATGCACACTGTCCGAAGGGGCTATGCGAGCTTTGTGAGGGGGAGTGTGATCTGCCTGTGATACTCCGTCTTCCTCAGGGGAGACGGGGGCTTGTCCAGCTGCTTCGCGAGAACCTTTTACTGCGAGGGCATCAGCGCGCTCATTGCCTTCATCGCCCGCGTGACCTTTGACCCATTTCCATTCAATTTGATGGCGACTACACGCTTCATCGAGAGCTTGCCAAAGGTCTTTGTTTTTGACTGGCTTTTTTGCGGCGGTTTTCCAGCCATTTCTCTTCCAGCCATGTATCCACTTCGTCAGGCCATCTTTAACATATGTGGAATCGGTATTTAGCTCGATCTTGGAAGACGCTTCTAGCGAGTTTAACGCTTCGATCGCCGCCTTTAATTCCATTCGGTTATTGGTGGTGCTGGGGGCACTTCCATAAAGTTCGGTCTCCTGGCCATTATTGATAATGAGTGCGCCCCAGCCGCCCGGTCCAGGGTTTCCCGAACAAGCGCCGTCTGTCCAAATTCGAATAGTATCAGTCATGCTCTGGAGGTGAGATGATTTGTGGAGGAGGTCAAGGGCTGTGTTGCAGCCAAATAAAGGTGCACCCGCCTCGGTGTGAAAGGGTAGGGAGAACCGAATATTATTCAATTGGAATAATGACGGGTGCTTATATTAAGACCGCTATCAGGCCAAAAACCGTAATTGGTTTATCCACCGTAATCAAAAAAGCCCTTGGCTTTGCGGTGAAATCCTAGTTTTTCAGCATACTCTATAGGATTTTTAGGCCTTACTAGGGCATCTTTGGGGGTAGCTGCCCAATCTACTAATCGTGTCAGGAAAAAGCGCATAGCAGCACCACGACACAGGATTGGTAATGCTTCTTTTTCGGCGTCTTCGAGGGCGCGAATTGATTGATAACCTGATATTAGCGCACGTCCCTTAGTCGCGTTGTATTCACCGCGCCCATCTTCAAAACACCATGCGTTCAAACAGATCGCAATGTCGTAGGCGAGTGCATCATTGCATGCAAAATAGAAATCGATCACGCCAGTGAGGTCGTCCCCAAGGAAGAATGCGTTGTCTGGGAATAGATCAGCGTGAATGACGCCGGTAGGCAGGTTTGACGGCCACTTTTTTTCGAGTTCTGCTAAATCAGATTGTATCTGCGCAGTTAGTCCGCCATTTATTGCGTTGGCTTCGGCTTCCCGACCTTCAAACATAGGACGCCATGACTCCACAGAAAGTGAGTTTTGGCGGCTTCCTGAATAGTCGGACAAAGCACTATGAAACTTCGCAAGTCCAATACCTAATTGACGACATTGCTCTACATTTGGTCGGCTCAGCGACATACCGGTTAGGAATGTGATGATAACTGCTGGGCGACCGCACAAAGTACGCAACGCTTTACCATCATTGCCTTTGACAGGAAGAGGGGCCGGATAATTCTTGGATGCCAAATGATCCATGACGCCCATAAAATAGGGTAAGTCTTCTTCATTCACCCGTTTTTCAAAAAGTGTGAGAATGAACCGACTCTTTGGGGTTTCCAGCAAATAGTTGGAATTTTCCACGCCTTCAGCAATGCCCTTAAAAGCGATTGCGGGGCCAATGTCATAATCTGCGAGAAAAGTATCAAGCGATTGATCGTCAACTTCGGTGTATACTGCCATAATAATTATGCATTAGCCCAATTCCTTAGGTGATGTCTTCCCATAATATCGAAAATGCAGCAGTTTTTGAAAGAAAATTGTTCTAATGAGTATGGTTTGGCAATTCAGTTAGATTTACCTTGTCCGACTTCGTTTTCTAGGCCACGCTGGTTAGAGCGCAAAGGGGTGGTGAAAATGTGGATGTTTATTCTTAAAACTGTTGGAACTGCGTTATTCATCGCAGCTCTTTCGGAAGTGGCAAAGCGTTCTACTCTGGTTGCATCATTGATGGTGGCTTTGCCGTTGGCGACGATGTTGACTGTCGCAAACATTTATGTAGATGGCCGCGATGCTGAAAGTGCCACGCGCTTTGCGACGACGACCTTTTTCCTTGTACCACCGGGGCTGGCGTTTTTTGTTGTTTTAATTGGCGGCCAAAAACTTGGACTTCATTTTTGGCCTAGTTTTGCTTTGTCCATTTTGGCAACCGCAGTTTGTTGTTGGGCGGTTGTATACTTTTTGCGCCGCGCCGGTATTGCCCTTTAAGTCAGTTTAAGTAGCAGTAACAAGATTCCAGATACCATAATCCAGCCCCCAGCGAGAATTTTTAGTTTAAATGCGCCGAGGTTCAGCGCGATTTGGCGTGCCATGTAGCCGCCTAATAGCGCGCCCGGTGCGGTGAACGCTATAATGGTCCACGGGACGTTCTCATTTATGATGTGATAGGGAGCGCCTAAAATAACGCTCACACAAGAGATGAGTACGGCCAACCCTGAGCTCGTAATGATGTTGTAGCCACGGGCAAACAAATACAGGGCGACAATTTCGCCTAATCCGACTGAAAACAGAGCATTAGCGAATCCACCAATCGGAGCCAATAATAGCAAAACCTTAAAATCTTGATCTGAAACAGCGTGTTTCAGGTCCGCATCGGTAGTGGATCGATTTTTCAATGTGGTCGCAATGACTGTCAAACCAAGGAAAATCGAAAAAATTTTGAATGAAAAGAAAATCCAGGAAGGGTTAAATCTCGTGAAGTATTGAGTTGCCAACATCGTGGGCAAAGCAAGAGCAAGAATAGCTGCTGCGGTTTTCCAGAATGAGCTGATTGAAATAGAATGACTATTGTTCTCTGGTGAATAAAGCTTTCTACACCAAATGAAAGCTCCCATTGTCATTCCAAAACATTGGATCAGAAAGCTGGCTGCTAGTATGTTGGTTTGCGAGAGTGTGAGGTGTCCACTTTCATTCAGTGTATTGAAAACAGGCAGAAAAACGACACCGCCTCCTGTCCCAGAGGAATTTGCGATAATGGCACCAAGCAAACCAATAAGGGGAAGGTGACTGAGTGATAAAAACTCAGAAACACTTGTATTGGCGCACCAAAGAACAACAACATACGCAATTGCAAGGCAGGCGGGAATTAGGAATAGGAAGTTAAAACGTTTCGTTTGACCTGGCATGTCTAAAGAGCACTAACTAAGCGCGACTGAGCCATTTGGGAGCGTGAAATACCACGTTTTCTTCGGCGGTCACCACGTCTTTGACTTCAACATCAAAACGGGCACGGCATGCTGCGATAACGCCTTGAACTAGTGTTTCAGGCGCGGAGGCACCTGCTGATAGACCTAGTGTGGAAACGTCATCAAACCAGTTCCAATTTATCTCTTCAGCTGAACCGACTAAATAGGATTTTTTAGCTCCTCCGCGCAAGGCAACTTCCACAAGTCGTTGAGAGTTAGATGAGTTGGGAGATCCTATGACCAGCATAAGGTCTGCATTTTGAGCAAGGGCTTTAACAGCTTCTTGGCGGTTAGTGGTGGCGTAGCAAATGTCATCTTTGGCTGGTTCGTTGATATTCGGAAATCGTTTTTTCAAAGTCGCAACGATTTCTGCAGTATCGTCTACTGATAGAGTGGTCTGAGTGGCATAGGCAAGTTTACCGGGATCTTGAGGCTGAATTTTAGCTGCATCTTCTACAGTCTCGATAAGCGTCATTGTCCCATCATTTGTTTGACCCATAGTGCCAACGACTTCGGGATGTCCAGCGTGACCGATTAGCAGAGTATGCAGACCATTCTTTGCGTGACGGGCTGCCTCCATGTGTACTTTAGATACGAGGGGGCAGGTGGCATCAACATATGTCATTTCTCGCCGAGCGGCTTCGGCAGGCACAGCCTTTGGAACACCGTGAGCAGAGAAAACAACGGGGCGATCATCAGGGCAATCATCCAATTCTTCTACGAAAATGGCACCTAAATTTTCTAGTCGGGAAACCACATGACGATTGTGAACGATTTCGTGGCGAACATAAACGGGGGCACCCCATTTTTCGATGGCTTGTTCAACAATATGGATTGCGCGATCCACGCCTGCACAGAAACCACGAGGTGATGCGAGCAAAATTGTCAGTGCGGGCCGCGTTTCCATGATGATTTTTCCTCAAACTCGCATGTTTACTTCAAATCTTGCACATACATAGGCCATGAACTCATTGCGCCCAAGCGCTCAGGGGGCTATCACTGCAATAAATTCAAATCGCATTCAGGTTAAGTGCGTCATTTCGATTCTCGAAACTGCATAACCGGATGTGTCAAAATATGCGAGGAATTTGCGCGTGACAGGACTGATTAAACGTTCAAAACTTGGTGGCTTCATGAAAGTTGCTGGATTTTCTCTTCTGGCTTTGAGTGTTTCAGGCTGTTCTTCTGTGAGAGAGTCACTTGATGACCGTCCAAATGAAGGTCCATGTCCTGTAGCTGCGTCATTGTTTGATGCTGCGCGTAAAGTTGAGATCAAAGGCAATGAAGTTTTTGAGAATGTAGGCTTCACAGGTGAGATTGTCGGCGTACAGAGTTTTTGTCGATACGTTGGTGAAAATCCAATTACGATGGAAATGGAGATCGATTTCGCTTTTGGTCGCGGACCAGCTGCTGAAGGTGTAACGCACGATTACAACTATTTCGTAACAGTCACGCGACGTGGCCGTGCCGTTATAGAAAAGCAGGTTTTGCCGCTGAAGGTGACGTTCCCGGCTGGTGCTGACCGTGTGTCAGTGACCGAGAAAATTGAGAACATTGTCATTCCTCGCGCGAATGCGACGGTATCAGGTTCCAACTTTGAAGTGTTTGTTGGGTTTGATCTCACTGATGAGGAATTGGCATTTAATCGCGCTGGAAAACGTTTCCGCGTGAATGCAGGACAAAAGTAAGATTAAAGGTCCTTTGGGGCCTTTTCATTGAAAAACAGATGTAACAGGCGGACGCTAATTTGAGTGGTCCGGAAAATGAGATATGACTGATATTGCAAATGAATTGAGCAGCGCTGTTGGCGATATTTTTGAAGGCTTTGGTCTTGAAAAAAAGCTGGGTCAAGTGCGCCGCGCAGATCGTCCGGACCTTGCGGATTATCAGTGTAATGGTGCTATGGCTGCTGCAAAAGCCGCAAAACGTAATCCGCGTGAGATTGCTGGTGAAGTAGCGCCTAAGATTGAAGCGTTGGAAATGGTGGAGAGCGTGGATGTTGCTGGACCCGGTTTTCTCAACATCAAAGTATCTGCTGACACCCTTCAAAAACGTGTAGCGTTTGTTTTGTCTGATGAGCAAGCAGGCGGTGGAAAAGTAGAGACATCGCGCTCTGTGATGATGGATTTTGGTGGCTGGAATGTAGCTAAACCTATGCACATTGGTCATCTGCGTTCTACAATTATCGGTGACAGTTTGCAGCGTCTTTTCCGTTTTCTAGGCGATGATGTAACATCTGATGTGCATCTAGGTGATTGGGGCCTACAAATGGGGCTTTTGATTACCGAAGTTCAAGAAGAACAGCCTGATCTTCCTTATTTTGACGTTGATTTTGAGGGGGATTACCCCGCTGAATCACCTGTAAGTATGGCAGATCTTGAACGTCTCTATCCTCAGGCGTCGGGCAAAGCAAAAGAAGACGAATCCAAGAAAGAAGCGGCTCGAGCTGCAACAGCTGAACTACAAGCTGGTCGCCGTGGGTATCGCGCTTTATGGAAGCACTTCTGCAAAGTGACGCAAGTCGGCCTTGAGCGCGAATGTGGTGATCTTGGTGTGAAGTTTGACCTCTGGAAGGGGGAGTCAGACGCGAATACCTTAATCCCTGAAATCGTTGAAGATCTGAAGTCTCGTGAAGTTGCTGAACTTGATGATGGCGCTTGGATTATCCGCGTGGAGCGCGAAGAAGATAAAAAAGATGTTCCACCATTCATGTTGTTAAATTCACAGGGTGCTGTTGGTTATCACGCCACAGACATGGGAACGATCCTTGATCGCAAGCGCGAGAATAAACCAGATCTGACATTATATGTTGTTGATGCGCGTCAGGCGCTTCACTTTGAACAGGTTTTCCGTGCTGCTGAGATAGCTGGATATGAGAAAGAAGCTGCTCTTGAACACATCGGTTTTGGTACGATGAATGGGAAAGATGGCAAGCCATTCAAAACCCGTGAAGGTGGCGTACTAAAGCTTCACGATTTCATTCAACAGGCCAAAGACAAAGCAATTGAACGTCTCGCTGAAACAGGAATGGGTGAAGACTTCTCAGCTGAAGAGCGCGCTGATATTGCTGATAAAGTGGCTCTAGCTGCAATCAAATTCGCGGATCTATCAAACGTTCGAACTAAAAATTACGTGTTTGATTTAGATCAGTTTGTCGCTTTTGAAGGTAAGACTGGTCCGTATCTTTTGTATGCGGCGGTGCGTGTGAAGTCACTAATGCGTCGTGCTAAAGAAGAGGGCATAAAAGCTGGTGAAATCAATCTTGAACTCAAAGAAGAACGCGCACTCGCGCTCCAGCTTGATGCTTTTGAAGGTGCGCTAAAGCTTGCTTATGCCAACCGCACGCCACACGGTATTTGTGATCATGTTTATAATCTTGCTCAAGCATTCTCAAGTTTCTGGACAAACGCGCCAATTTTAAAAGAAGGTGTACCAGCAGATGTGAAAGCGTCTCGATTAGCGCTGGCGCAAGCGACACTGAAACAGCTCGAAACCGGATTGTCATTAATTGGAATTGAAACACCAGAGCGGATGTAATCTAGGGCTGATTAAAATATGTTCAGCGGCGTGAAATTGTTTTGGGAACCAAAATTTCCTATTGACGATTCGTTGTTTCGCTGGGCATTTAGGAATTAAGTCAGTAGATTGTAATTACTGATATCTCTCGCGGGAGAGAATGGCTTAAACGCCATCGCCGAAGGCGCAACCGCCCCGGAAACGCTCAGGCAAAAGGACCGCGAAAGATTTTAAACGCTGGAAAGAGGCGGCAATTTATTGCGCAGCCTCGCCGAAGGAGCAAGCATTCGCCTTAAAGGCGTTGCGGAATCTCTCAGGTGCAAGAGACAGCGGGGGCATGAAGTGTTCATATGGTTAACCATACGAACTTTATGCCGACCGTGGAGAATCTTGTACTGTGTCAAACACACAATTGAAATCGACGCCCTTATCTAATCTCAACCAGTCGCTTGGCGGCAAGATGGTAGATTTTGCTGGCTATTCCATGCCAATCCAATTTGAATCGGGTATTATTCCAGAGCATCATCAAGTGCGTGAAAAGTGTGGGCTGTTTGATGTGTCTCACATGGGACCCGCATTCCTCAAATTAGAAGATACGACTCTTTCCGGGGATGCTGCACACGCAAAAATTTCTGGAATATTTGAGCAATTGGTTTGTGGTGATATTGCTGGCCTCGCACCGGGTGAAATGCGTTATACGCTTTTGCTGAATGAAGATGGCGGCATTCTTGATGACTTGATGGTGACACGTCCAGCTGCACCTGAAGAGCAAGGTAGCCTCTATATCGTTGTGAATGCAGGCTGCAAAGAAGATGATTTTGCGCTCATAGCTGACAAATGCGAGGGCGCTGTGCTGGAACGTGCAGATGAGAATGCACTTATCGCCGTGCAGGGCCCAAAAACGCGAGCAGTCATGGCTGAATATGCACCGGACCTCTCTGATATGGTGTTCATGACAGCCAAACGAGTTGATGTTTGTGGCGTCAACTGTCTCGCGTCTTGTTCTGGTTATACCGGAGAAGATGGTTATGAGATTCTGGTGCCAGCAGAACATGCTGAAACAATCGCCAAAGCATTGCTTGAGAACGCTGATATTGCACCTATCGGATTGGGAGCACGTGATAGTTTGCGCCTTGAGGCAGGTCTTTGTTTGTATGGCCACGACATGGATGAAAACAAAACACCAATTGAAGCATCACTGACTTGGGCCGTCTCTAAGGTTCGACGCAGTGAGGCAGATTTCCCAGGTGCGGGAAAGATTCTTTCTCAAATCGAAAATGGTGCTGAGATGAAGCGCATTGGTTTGGAACTGGTCGATAAAGCACCTGCGCGTGAAGGCGCTGAAATTGCCACAAAGGATGGTGAAGTGATTGGCGTCATCACATCTGGTGGGCATGGCCATACTGCAGGCAAGCCAGTGGCGATGGGATATGTGCAGCGTGCATACATGCAAGCCGGCACTGAATTAGACATTCTTGTAAGAAACAAACCGCGGGCGGCAATTGTTACGAAAATGCCGTTCGTCAAACAAAATTATTTTCGCGGGTAAAGAGGGCAATTACCATGACAAAATTATACACAGAAGACCATGAATGGGTGTCAGTTGACGGTGACGTAGCAACCATAGGTGTTTCAGCTTATGCGGCAGAACAATTGGGCGATGATATCGTAGCTGCTGAAGACCTTTTGGAAGTCGATGATGACGTTAATAAAGGTGATATTCTGTTTGTGTTTGAAAAAGCTAAAGCCGCAGTAGAAGTTTATACGCCTGTGTCTGGTGAAATCACCGAACTGAACGATTTTCTTGAAGGTGATTCCGAAGAATTTCACGCCAAGCTGACTGCAGTTGAGTGGCTGTATAAAATTAAAATGTCCAACAAAGATGAGCTGGATGGCTTGATGGATGAAGCTGCTTATAAAGAATTCTGCGGGGCCTAAGACGACAATGCGTTACCTCCCACTTACGCCCGAAGACCGGGCGGAAATGTTGAAAACTATTGGCGCAAAAAGTGTTGATGATTTTTATGAAGATGTTCCCAAAGCGGCACGTTTGGATGGTGTTATAGAAGACCTTCCAATGCATCAGGGTGAGCTGGCTGTTGAGTGGCATATGGGAGCTTTGGCTGCCAAAAACCGTACAGCGTCAGAGGGGCCATTCTTTGTGGGATGTGGCGCGTATAAACACCATGTGCCTGCGTCTGTAGATCACATCATTCAACGTTCAGAATTTCTGACAACATATACACCATACCAGCCAGAAATTGCGCAAGGCACGTTGCAAACTGTGTTTGAATTCCAAACGCAAGTGGCAATGTTAACAGGGATGGAAGTCGCAAATGCTTCAATGTATGACGGCTCTACAGCTGCTTCTGAAGCTGCATTGATGGCTTGCCGTGCAACACGTCGTAAGAAGGTTGTTGTATCGGGTGGGACGCATCCTCACTATGCTGAAACAATTCAAACCGCCTGTGAAACGCAAGGCATTGAGGTAATTGTATTACCTCCAGCTTTTGACGATGAAGCGGCGCTGATTGAATATGCTCAGGACGATACAGCTTGTCTAATAGCTCAGTCACCAAATGTGTTTGGCGCAGTTACAGACCTTACGCCGATTGCAGACGCTGCGCATGCAAAGAAGGCTCTTTTAGTATCTGTGTTCACTGAAGTTGTATCTTTGGGAGCGATCACGCCTCCGGGTGAGATGGGCGCTGATATTGTTGTGGGTGAAGGCCAATCCATCGGAAATCCACTTGGCTTTGGTGGTCCATATGTTGGTCTACTGGCATGTCGTCAAAAGCTAGTGCGTCAAATGCCGGGGCGCGTCTGTGGTCAAACCGTTGATGCGGAAGGAAAGCGGGGATTTGTGCTGACGCTATCTACGCGCGAGCAACATATTCGCCGCGATAAAGCGACCTCTAACATCTGTACGAATGCAGGATTGTGTTCTTTGGCATTCACAGCGCACATGACTCTGCTGGGCGACAAAGGGCTCAGTCAGCTAGCAACGCTAAACCATGAGGCAGCCTGTGACTTAGCTGATGCGCTTGAAGCAATAGACGGTGTGACATTGAAGACAGATCGTTTTTTCAATGAGTTTGCTTATGAAACGTCTATGGAAGCAACAGCATTGCTTGCTGCGCTAGATGAAAAAGGCGTTATCGGCGGTGTGCGGGCGTCTCGCTTGTTCAAAGGCGACGGCTTGGAAAATGTGGTGATAGTTGCGGCAACTGAGTGCAACACTGAGGCTGATATTGCAGCCTATGCCACAGCGCTGAAGGAGGTGTTGTCATGAACATAGAAACAGTTTCCGGTTCAAAAGGCCTGCTTCAAAAAGAAGAACTGATTTTCGACATTGGAACGACTGAGACAACTGGTGTTGATTTGCCAAAACCTACGGGCCGCAAGGGTCGTTTGGGCAGATTGAAGCGCGAGAATGGAACAGGGCTTCCGGGCTTGTCAGAGCCTGAGGCCGTTCGCCATTATGTACGTTTGTCTCAAAAGAACTACGCGATCGATTTGGGGCTATTCCCACTTGGATCATGTACGATGAAGCACAATCCGCGTTTGAATGAAAAAGTTGCGCGTATGCCGGGCTTTAGTGATATTCACCCAATGCAACCTCAGCACACTGTGCAGGGTGCATTGGAAGTGATTGATGAGCTTGCTGATTGGCTGAAGAAGCTCACAGGCATGCCGGCTGTTGCCATGAGCCCCAAGGCCGGCGCGCATGGAGAGTGGTGTGGAATGGCAGCTATTCGCGCTGCCTTGATCGATCGTGGTGAAGTGGAAACTCGTACGCGTGTTCTCGTGCCTGAATCTGCTCACGGTACGAACCCCGCGACTGCTGTTCAATGTGGTTTCAAAGTTCAGGAAATTGCTGCTTCTGATGACGGACGCGTTGATCTTAATGATCTAAAGGCAAAGCTTGAAGGCGACACATCTGATGTGGCCGGCATCATGCTGACCAATCCAAACACATGTGGGTTGTTTGAACGTGACATTAAAGAGATAGCTGACCTCATCCATGAGGCAGGCGGTTATTTTTATTGTGATGGGGCTAACTTCAACGCGATTGTAGGACGTGTTCGTCCACGTGACCTTGGCGTAGATGCGATGCACATCAATTTGCACAAAACCTTCTCAACGCCGCATGGTGGTGGAGGACCTGGGGCAGGACCAACTGTGCTGTCTGACCGATTAGCCAAATATGCACCAACGCCAATTATGATGGTAGATAAGAGCGATGGTGAACGGAAACTTGTATTAGTTGATGATGAAGCTGAAATGGCTGGTACAGACCACAAACCACTTGGCCGTATGTGTGCTTTCCATGGCCAAATGGGAATGTTTACACGTGCACTGACTTATATGCTGTCACACGGTGCTGATGGCCTGAAGCAAGTAGCTGAAGATGCGGTGCTAAATGCCAATTACATACAGTCGCGTTTAAGCAAGGTAATGTCGCCGGCTTTTGAAGGTTATTGCATGCACGAGGCATTGTTCTCTGACGAATTTTTGAAAGATACAGAGAATGAAACGGTCGATATCGCCAAAGGTCTGATCGATGAGGGATATCACCCGATGACGGTGTATTTCCCATTGGTTGTGCATGGGGCAATGTTGATTGAGCCAACTGAGACGGAAAGCAAAGCTGAGTTGGATCGTTTTTGTGAAGCGCTTGAAAGCGTAGCGAGCAAAGCACGGTCAGGTGATTCATCACTAAAACAAGCGCCGTATCATGCTCCTATGCGTCGTCTTGATGAAACGCAGGCTGCACGTAAGCCTGTTTTACGTTGGGTTGCTGAATAAATCCAATCCCCGCGCGGAAAGTTAGCCTGACTTTTCGCAATTTAACCTGTCTTCGTTAGGCGCGAAGACAGGTTTTTTTTGTTTATCTAAGTCTTCAAGATTAAGAGATTTTCACGCAAACGTTTGAAGATATGAGTGTAACGTTCTTGCTTAACCATAAAGATATCTTCTATGACGGAGGAACATAATTTGGGCACATCGGTTTGCTTGAATTGTGGAGTAGAGTAGCAAAGATAATAATGTTGAATAAGACGACGCCAGATACTTCCTTTGAAACAAATAGTGACTCTTCCGACTCATTTCAAAGCCGCTCAGTTGCAGTTGCAAAGGGGAGTGCTATGGCGCTGTTTCGGCCAATATTGGCGATCTTAGGTGTCTTTTTCATTGTTATAGGCGTTCCGATAGCATTTTTGACACCCATACCGTTCGTACCAATCGGATTGCCTATCGTTATTCTAGGTGTGGTATTACTAGCTCGGAATTCATTGGTTGGCCGTCGTTGGATGAAGGCCACCATTGCGAAACATCCAAGATTGAAAAAATTTGCACCTAACTGGCTCCTCAAACTAATATTGGGAGAACAAGAGGTTAAACCTGAGGACGAGACGCAATTATAATAGATAGGAGCTGCGTTGTTCCTAATTAATTATTCGGTAGTTTCGTTGAAAAAAGAGTCCAGATATCTGATAGATTCTTCAAACCTTTCTGCTGAAGGCCAGTAGTGTTTCATACCTTTGTAATCGAGTAGCTTAATCCGCTCTATGCCCAGCTTTTTGTATTGTCGGTAGACTTGTCTCGTTTCTTTTCTATTGAAGTCTTTCGAGCCAGTTAGGAAAACAAATCGAACATCTTTTTGGGTTTGTTCATCTGGTTGGGTATGGTTTTCCCAAGGATTTACACCAATCATATATATGGCGCCTGTGAAAATGTTCTGAAAGTTATTCATGAAGACGCTAGATACGCGTCCTCCACCTGATACGCCAGCTAGGTAATGCCTGTCTGGGTTAAGCGTGTAACGCTGCTTAACATAGTTTAAGCTAGCTAAGGTTTCTACAATTCTCAATTTGACTATTTGATCGTTTCCAGATCCATCGATGCCTATCCAAATCAAATTGTGACGATTCAAACTCTCAATCCATTCCTCGCGAGGATGTCCTTTAGGAGCGGGAGAGATGTATACGATAACACCTGGAGGATGATCAGGATCGTAAGATTTCGGAACATGCAGTCTAAAAGTAACGCCTTCTACGAATAGCTCTACAACTTCTTCGGATAGACCTTCTTGTCGTAGTTCAAAAATATCCAATTGATCTGAAAATGAGCCTAATCGTGGAGTGTTCTCAGGAGCTGAAGAATAAGCAGGGAAGATGCTTGAAAACAAAATCGATATGCAGACAATTGAAAGTTTTCGCCACATTAAATTACATCCCAAGCATAACCCTGTGTGTGCACAACAACATGCACTGTCAAAACTATGAGAATAAACAACAAAAAATGCAATACAACGATGAAGCTGTATTGCATTTGAAACTTTGAATATTCTCCCAGGATTGCGAGAGAATTTATGTTTAGCTTAGCGCTTTTTTGATGTCTTCAATGCTGTTCTCAAAAAGAGATTTTTTCGCAGGACCTTTAGCGGTGCTCGTGCGAAGAATTTCAGCAGCCGCTGTAGAAGCCGCATCTGCAGCAGTATTGCGTACTGCTTGAGTTGCGTCAGCTTCAGCACGAGAAATACGTTCTTCAGCAAGTTTTTCGCGGCGAGCCATGCGTTCTTTTAGCTCTGTTCGTGAAGTCTCTGCAAATGCCTTTGCTTCAACTTTGGCCGCTTCAATAATTGCTTTAGCGTCTTCTTCGGCTTGAGCTTGACTACGTTCTGCTTCAGCAAGCGCTGCTTGCGCCTTCTCACGAAGAATACGCGCATTGTCCAATTCATCTTGGATTTTCTGCGCGCGGTCATCTAGAGACTTAGCAATAGTGCCTGGAATTTTCTTCCAAACTAGAATTGCCAAGAAAGAGAATACAGCGATAGTTGCCCAGAAAGTAGGGTCTGCAAACAGGCTAGCTTTTTCGTAGTGAGAGTCAGCTACACCGACTTCTGAGTGTTGAGCGTCAGCTTTTGGGGCCGCCATGATTAGTTTCCTTTCAACACACCAGAGACTGCTTTAGTAGCGTCGTCTGTTGAAACTTCTACACCAATAAGTTTGTTGACGATGGAGGCTGCAGTTGTTGATGCAACTTCCTCAACATTCTTCATGGCTGCTGTTTGAACGTCAGCGATACGGGCTGCGGCTTTTGTAAGACGTGCTTCTACATCAGCTTCAACTTTTGCTGTTTCTTCAGCAACTTCCGCTTCAATTTCTGCTTTTGCTTGAGCCGCTGTTGCGCGGGCCTTGGCACGAGCTTCTGCGAGTTCTTTTTCTAATGCGTCTTGGGCGGCACTCGCACGATCTGACATGCGTGATGCTTCTTCCAAGTCTTGTGTAATGCTGTCTGCACGGCGATCAATAGCTCCACCAATGCGCGGCAATATCATGCGCGACATAAATAGGTAAAGCGCGCCGAATGTTAGAGCGAGCCAAAAAATCTGTGATGGGTATGAGGCGTAGTCATTTAGCGGAGCAAAAATGCTGCTTGCTGCTTCAGCGCCGTGTGCTGGCGTAGTCGCCATGGTTTAACCCCTGATATTTAGGTGTAGTCTTGAAACCTAACGACGGAATTTGAACCAACTATGAAGGAGGTCAAATTCCGCGTTAGTCGATATTTATTGCGCTATTAAACAGCAAACAATAGTAGGATCGCGATCAAGAAACCGAAGATACCTAGGGCTTCTGTCACAGCGAAACCAAAGATCAAGTTACCGAACTGACCTTGAGCTGCAGATGGGTTGCGCATAGCTGCATCTAGGTAGCTTGAGAAGATGTTTCCCACACCTAGAGCTGCACCAAACATAGCAAAACAGGCTAGACCTGCGCCGACGTATTTTAGACCTTCTTCCATAATGGATCTCCTAAAAGTTTTCGCCCTAAAACCCCAAATGGGAGGGCAGGTCAACTAAAAATTCAAACAACAGCCCAGAACGTTAGTGTCCTGGGTGCAATGCGTCGTTTAGATAAACGCATGTAAGAATAGCGAATACATATGCCTGGAGGAACGCCACCAGGAATTCTAGAGCCACAACAGCAACTGTTCCTGCAAGAGCAACAGGGGCTAGGACAACAAGAGCACCACCAGCTGCGAGAAGTGTCGCGACGAACCCGGCGAATACTTTCAACATGATGTGACCAGCTAGCATGTTGGCGAACAAACGCACTGACAATGAAAGTGGACGAGATGCAAATGAGATAATTTCGATTGGTGTCACTAGCAGGTAAAGGACCGGAGGAACACCAGAAGGAACGAAGACTTTGAAGAATTTAAAGCCGTTTTTCCAAATACCATAACCAATCACGACTGCCATAACGAGCAGCGCTAGCGCCATGTTTACAATGATGTGGGATGTAGTTGTGAACGCGTATGGGAACATACCAATCATATTCGCGAAGAAAATGAATATGAAGAGAGAAAACACAAGAGGGAAGAACTTCATTCCATCTTCGCCCATCATATCGCGCACCATGCCGGCCACGAAGCCATAAGCAATTTCTGCAACTGATTGACCACGTGATGGGATAATCGCGCCTTTAGATGAGGCAATTCCTAGAAGGATAATAGCAAGTACAACGCCAAACACCATGTAAGCGGCTGAGTTTGTGAATGACACATCATAGCCACCGATTTGGAAATCAGCGATTTTGGTCAATACAAACTGGTGAATCGGGTCGTTTGCGACTTGGTTGATCATAGAGTTGATCGATTCCAACATCATTCTTCTTCAGCTCCCTCAACCGGACCATTCCCGGTAGAATCCTGCAAGCCCTTTACAGCGCGCAAGACATTTAAAACTCCCGCAGCAAAACCAAACATCAGCCAGATTATCATCATCCAGGGTTTCGTTTGAAACACCAGATCTAATCCCCAGCCAATGGCTGCACCAACGAGGGGGCCTACGACAAATTCTGTCGCCAATCGGAACCCCAGAGCCATGCCTTTAGCCTGACCTTCTTGCTTTAGCGGTCGCTCATACGTCTTTGTATAAGCAGCACGCGCTTCCTCGATCTGCTTTTTGAGATCGTCATTGCTCATGCTTTTCCGTCCACTAAATACCCTAAAAGGTAAGGAAAATATTGCCCCGTTTTCATTGTTACAGCTCAGCCTGCCAAGCTTGGGCGGAAACTAGGGAACAAAATTGGGGAAGTCAAGATAAATTAAAAATAGCTACAGCGCTGTAATTGTTAAGTATTTACTGCGAACGCCACTAAATTTATTGGGCTGCGACCAATTGTTCCGCCGACTGAAGGTCTACAGAGACGAGTCGGGACACTCCGCGCTCCTGCATTGTGACCCCATAAAGGCGATCCATACGCGACATTGTCACCGGATTATGGGTGATTACAACGAATCGCGTGTCTGTTTTGGACCGCATGGTATCGAGCATGCGGCAGAAGCGGTCGACATTGGCATCATCGAGCGGAGCATCGACTTCATCAAGCACACATAGGGGAGAAGGTTGAGATAAAAACACGGCAAATATCAATGCTGCTGCGGTGAGGGCTTGTTCTCCACCAGACATAAGAGAGAGGGCAGATAGTCGTTTGCCTGGAGGGCTGGCGTAGATTTCGAGACCTGCTTGAAGAGGATCATCTGATTCTGTCAGCTTGAGTTGCGCTTCTCCTCCCTCAAATAGGGCTTCGAATAACACACGGAAATGTTCTGCAACTTTTTCAAATGCTTCTAGTAGTAATTCGCGACCTTGTGCATTGAGTGCGTGCACACCTTCTTGAAGTTTAGCGATTGCCTGATCTAAGTCATCGCGCTCACGCAACTGCGTTTCAAGCCGTTCGGCAGTTTCTTCTACTTGAAGATCGGCTTCCATGTTTACACCGCCAAGTGCTTCACGATCTCTAGTCAGCACAGCAAGTTGCGTTTCAGCTGTTGAGAGATCGAAACTAAATTCTTCGTCTTCCTCGGTGGATCGAAATTGCACTACGATGGCAGAGAGTTGTTCAAAATTTACATCATAACGAGCTGCAATATTTGCGCCGATATCTTCTTCTCGGCGTTGTGCTGCTTCTAGTCTTGTTTCCTCTCGTATGAGAGATTCCCTCAGCTTCGCGCAGGTGTCTCTCGAGGAGCGAGCTTCTGATTCAGCTTCCTTTAACTCTGTTTCATGCACTGATAAGGTGCCGCTTGCTTGATTTCTGTGTGACTGAGCTTCTTCAAGCCTTGTATTGAGGTTCATGAGTCTATTACTCAATGCGTCTGGCAGAGCTTTGGTGGTCTCTAATTGATGACGCACGCCGCTGCGCTGTGTGTGGAGTTCATCAAGACGTTTATCCGCGCGTTCAGAGCGAGTGAGCCAATCCTTTTGTTCTCTTTGAAGGGCGTTGCGGCGACCGCGTGTGCGTGAGTATTCATTTTCATGTTCTTTGAGTAAGTTATGATACTCGCGCTCTTGTTGTCGTAATTCGCGGATTTGGGTGCGTGTATTATCTAAAGCATCGTGTTCATCTTGGCTTGGTGCATTTTCAAGCGCAGATTGAGCTGTATCTAGTTCAGTAATTGCGAGTGCTAAAGAGCTTTCTATGTGTGCTAATTTTTCTTCAATGTTTGATGTACGCAAAACTAGGCGTTCTTTAGCTTGTTCGTTTTGCATTACACTTTCTTTGGCGCGAGCAACATCAAGAGCTAAATTTGGTAACGTCTTTTGGAGGGTTTTGTAGATATTTTGAGCGTCTAGCAAAGTTGATTCGGCATTTTCCTTTGCGAGCTTTAACTGCTCTTCCTGTTTGAGAGCTTTTGAAAGATCTCTTTCCAATAGTTTGATCTTTGCGCGTTGTTCGAGTTTTTCACTTGCCGAACTCGCTGCTTTCGCTGTTTTTACAAAGCCATCCCACCGCCATAAATCGCCAGCTTTCGAGACTAGACATTGGCCTTGATGCAATTCTTTTTGCAGTTTTTTTGCGTGCTCAACTTCGACAAGACCGCATTGTGACAAACGAGCTTCTAATGCCTTAGGTGCGTTTACTAGCTTTGTTAGAGGAATGGTATTTGATGGGAGTGAAGATAGATGTTGGCCATGTGTATCAGACCAATATTGCGTATCTGATTTATTCGTAGATGCATTCAGATCGTCGCCAAGAGCTGCTGCAAGTGCTTTTTCCAATCCTGCCTCTGGATGGGTTTCGTCTAGTATAGGGCGTGATTGATTTTGCGTGGGTGTATCGCATAAGCGCTTTAGTCCTGAAATTTCCGCTTCCAGAATACGAATAGCTTTTTCTATGTCGTTTAGAGGGGAGGTTGCTGCTTTTTCATTTTGAACAGCATTTTGAAGCTTCGTTTCCGCTTCAACACTTTCAATTTGGGCTTGGGACAAACGCTCTTCAGCAGTTTCCAAATTTTGTTTAAGAGTATTGTTTTCAGTATCTAGCGCCTTGGAGCTACCAATTTCAGAAAGTTGGTCCTGTGCTAATAGTTTTTCGCGTTCCAATCGTTCTTTGTTGGCTTGGGCTTTAGTCAAATTACTCTGCGCATTTTCAGCTTTTGCTTGGGCAGTTGCCAGTTGTTGAGATAGGGCGTCTGCATTTTTTTCGTGGTCAGCTAATTCTCGTTGAGCATTGAAGAGTTGTGCTTCGAGGCGTTGGTGTTTTTCTTCATACTCCGCTGAATTATCTTCTGGTAAATTATCCAGAGAGTTTTGAGCGTTTTCCGATGCAGCGATAGCTTCTTCTCGAAGTGCATGTTCGCGTGATTGGTCTTCGATAATGCGCTGCAAATCTTTTTCTAATCTGATGATGGCATCACTAGCAGCTTTGCGCTCTCCATCGAGTTTGGCGATTTCCAGTTTCAGGACGCCAAGTTGAGCAGATGCTTCAGATTCAGCATCACGTAATGAGGGGATTTTTTCACGCAGTTCAGTTTCTATCCTTACTGCTTGCGCTTCTGTCATCGCTGCCGATTGAGTATTCACTTTAAAAGTTTCAACGCTTGCAGTAGCGCTCGCGACTTCTTCTTTAGCCGCCTGCCATTTGTAAAATGCTATTTGCGCCTCTAAAGCTTCGATCTGTTCTTGGAGCGCTCGGTATTTCTTTGCTCGGCCAGCTTGCCGCTTCAGGGAATTGAGCTGTTTATCTACTTCACCAATGATTTCATCTAACCGCGCTAGACTTTCGGATGCTCCGCGAAGTTTTAATTCTGCTTCGTGACGTCTCTGGTTTAAGCCAGCGATTCCTGCTGCTTCTTCTAAAATTCGACGGCGGTTTTGGGGCTTGGAAGCGATGAGCTCGGAGATTTGTCCTTGGCGGACAAGTGCAGGGGAGTTCGCACCAGTAGAGGCATCAGCAAATAGGAGTTGAACATCTTTTGCTCGAACTGTGCGGCCATTGATTTTATAGGTTGAGCCTGCACCTCGCCTTAAGCGGCGTTTAACTTCTAATTCGTCACTATCGTTAAGTTCAGCTGCGGCGCGTCTATCTGAATTATCTAGGATTAACGCCACTTCAGCATTTTCACGCTGAGGGCGATTGGCGGATCCTGAAAAAATCAGATCATCCATTTCACCACCCCGCATAGCACGGGCGGAAGTTGCGCCCATAACCCAGCGGAGGCCTTCTAGGATGTTTGATTTTCCGCAGCCATTAGGGCCGACAATACCTGTCAGCCCTTCGCGAATTGCAAAGTCCACTGGATCGGCAAAGGATTTAAATCCAACGATTTTTAGTCCGGTAAAGTGCAACTGGCCCTTTCTAGGCGAATGCCTCTAATTCTTACTGATCAGCTTCTGATGAGCCGATAGTTGTTTCTTCTGAACTTTCTGTTGATTCAGCGGGCGCTGATTCGGCAGGAGTTTCAATACCAAGCGCTTCATTGATCAAAGCCTTGATGGCAGCATTATTCATGTCGTGAGATTTAACTTTTTCACCGTTGATGAAAATTGTTGGTGTAGATGTAACACCATCTGCGTTTGCTAAATCTGAAGTGCGGATAATCTCTTCACGAACTTCGGCAGAATTTACGCAAGCTTCAATCGTAGCTGCAGACATATCGTGGCGGGCACCAACTTGCACGTATGCGTCCAGTGCTTTTCCTGTACGAGCCGCATCGAAAATCTCGCCTTGGCTTGTGTAAACATCATCAAGAACGTCATAGTATTTTTCTTGACCTGCACAACGCGCAACGGCTGCACCTGCTGCTGCTAGCTGAGCTGGTGGCGTTGGAAGATCACGATAGATCAAGCCGGCCAATCCTGTGTCGAGGAAGTCGCGTTTGATGTTTGGAAGAATTGTTTTGTGAAATGTGCGGCAGTGTCCACATGCAGTTGAAGCATATTCAACGATTTGTACTTTTGCAGCTTTGTTCCCCAGCACAACATCGCCAGCTACATAGCTAACGTCTGAACCTTTGACATCATTTGCAGCTGCAGGTTTTGAATCGGCTTGTGAACAGCCAGCAGCAATAACAGCAAAAGCGAAAGCTGATAAAACGTGTTTTGTGCGCATCTATACGAGTCCCGTATGCATAGTGGGTCGGCTGAAATTTCAGCCGACATAATAAAGATTGTTTGATTGATAGTCCGACTTGAAGGATAGGGCAATTCACTGTGACGTGATTGTTATTTTGTCTTGAGCGAAACAGCCTATCTTCGAGACTTGAATGATCTCACACGACGCGTTTTCGATGACGCTTCAATTTGCTTGATTGCGGCTGTTTTTTCAGTTTCAGTTTTTGATTTTACAGCTTCACCCAATCTTTGAAGTGCGCGTTTGAGAGAAGAGCTTTCGACTCCATCCAATGTCGCTTCAATTTCTGCTGCTTCTTCAGGTGTAATTTGATGTCGAAGCTTTGTCGTTGCTTTAACTGATTGGTGTTTTGTTTTGGTTTGTTGAAGCCGAATTCCTTTAAAGCGAGCACCACTTCCAGCATTTACACGTTCCAAGATTATGTCTGTTTGATGCTTTAATTTAAGTGCGGCGGAAGCTGAATTTGCTTCCAAAACTAAAACATAGCCCGTCGTCGGTTTTAGGATTTGAATAGGCTCACATAGGCTGGCTAGATCCTTGCCCAATACTTCCGGCCATCGACGTTGGAGTGAAGAAAGAGCTGCGCCTGAATCTTTTCCCTTTAGAGCAGGGTATACAGTTTTATACATGGCGCGCGATAACGGGCGGGCGCTATGATATATAGGCTTACCGCGCCGCCGAGCTAGATCTTGTTTGGCACCACGAGTATCTTCGCGTCCAGCTAAGGGGCTCAATCCGTTTTCGGTTTGAAGTCTCTTTCCGCGCATTTGTTTCAGCTTCTTGATCGCATCACCTTCAGCTTCACTAGGAGCCGTTGGTTGTTTTGATGAAGGAGGTGACTTGTTCATAAAGCGGGTCTTGCAGAATCTAACAAATGAAGGAATGAGGATAGCATGGTAAATGCAAATTCGTCTTCCGTTAAGTCTGACTTTAAAAATGCCTCACAGGATTTGCTGTATTGGTATGATAAAATGGCGCGTCGTCTGCCGTGGCGTTTGTCGCCAGATAATCGCAAAAAAGGTGAATTGCCTGACCCTTATCATGTGTGGTTATCAGAAATTATGTTGCAGCAAACAACTGTGCCACATGCGACGCCTTATTTTCTGAAATTTCTCGATTTGTGGCCGACTGTGCAGGATTTAGCTGCGGCAGAAAATGAAGACGTGATGCGCGAATGGGCCGGGTTAGGGTATTATGCTCGCGCACGAAATTTACATAAATGCGCAAAAGTGTTGGCAGGGCTAGACAAGTTTCCAAACACGATTGAGGAATTGCTCAAATTACCAGGAGTGGGGCCATACACTTCCGCAGCTGTTGGTTCCATTGCGTTTGATCTGCCTGTTGCGCCAGTAGATGGGAATATAGAGCGGGTCATTTCTCGCCTTATGACAATTTCTGGAGATGGATCCGCCGCTGGCTGGGCTGAAGATAAAAAAGAGATCACAGCTCGCGTCCAGGAATTGGTTCCTGCGCGGTCTGGTGACTTTGCTCAAGCCATGATGGATTTGGGGGCCACTGTATGCACCCCTAAAACACCAAACTGCATGATTTGTCCTTGGGTAGAGAGCTGTCTTGCAAAGAAAGAAGGTAATCCAGAAGATTATCCAGCTAAACCCAAGCGCAAACCTCAACCCATCCGTAAGGGTTTAGCTTTTCTTGCAATTTGTGACGGTCAAGTATTGTTGCAACGTCGTCCTGATAGCGGCCTGCTTGGAGGGATGCTCATGCCTCTTTCATCTGATTGGGCGGAAGGTCGAGAATATGTTGTTCTCGAGGAGGCTCCGATTGGAGCTGATTGGAAGCATGTGGGACAAGCGCGGCATGTGTTCACGCATTTTGCTTTGCATTGGGATGTTTATGTTGCGAATTTAGAGCAAAAGCCTGACCTTGAAGGTGAATGGATCAAGTTGGAATACGCAATGGAGGCAGGCATACCAACCGTGGGCAAGAAAGCTTTGAAATTGGTTTAACAATGGGAAATGGAAGGGGGAGCCATGAGGTGGATATTGGATTTATTAATTGAAATAGCTTTTTGGAGCGTTGGAGAAGTTCAATCAAAATCGATGTTGGATCGCGCTTTTGATTACACAATATGTGATGATGATATTACTTTGAACTTAGCTAGACAATACTTGCAGGGAGTTGATTTTGATAGGGAAATACTGAACTCTGAATTGGAAGCAGTTGAAAAAATTCAATATGTGCTTACCCACATCAAATCAATTAAGTGTACATTTGAAGATCAACCAATCAATTTTACTTTTAATACTCAGATGGAAGGCGTTTCACTTCCAAAATACATTTTAGATAAATATCCGAAGGAGATATCCATAATATTGCAATACGAGTTTCGGATTGTTGAGGTTTCGAAGAATAGTTTTACAATAATAGTGTATTTCGATGGTAAAAAAGAGGAGCTGGCAATTCCCTTTGCATCCCTAACTCACTTTTGGGTCGGGCGCGATGAAACTCTGATAAAGATTTTTCCCTGAGAATGTGAGTTGAGGTCAAATAAGAATTTAAGATAGAAGTTAAGCTATTTTCACGCATTCATATGGTATTCACACAAACATTGGCTAAGAATAGCGCCTTGAAGTGAGGGAAGTTAAGGCGTGTTTGAGTTGACTAAAACGAATGTCGCAAAGCTTGGCGGAATGTTAGCTTTCAGCATGGTTGCTGCGTGTGCATCAAATCCACCACATTATTACGAACCTCCTCCTATGGATGAATTGGTGATCAATTCATATGGGAAATGGTCGTTTCCATTTGATATGAATATTTGCCCTTCGATCAGGGTTAGCAATGCACCGCCAACGGAAGCTAGAGGTCAACTGAAACTGCCGCCTTTCTTCTCGGTAGATGAAAAGGTGGTTTTAGCAACTTACCCCGTTGAAGATGCGTGTTTGTCTTCAGGGTTTGGCCCTAGAGGTGGTCGTTCGCATAAGGGGGTGGATTATGCCAATCCGCGTCCTGTGCAAGTGTATTCTGCTGGACAAGGCGTTGTTGTTGAAGCTGGTTTTCACCGTGACTTTGGGAATTACGTCCTCCTTTATCACGGAGCGGACATTTATACTCGCTATGCGCATCTTGAATCGATAGCACCGCAAATTCAGAAAAAATACAGTGTTATTATGGGGGAAGATATTGGCGTGATGGGGCGCACAGGCCGAGCAACAGGGCGGCATTTGCATTACGAGTTGCTCAAAGGGAATTATAAAAATCCTAAAAAATCATTTGGCCTGACTGCAATGGACATTTTTGCAATGCCCGGGATGTGGCCAAAATATTAGATTATTTCGGTTGTAGCATATCCCACTTATTGCCAAATGGATCCTGCCAAACGACGACCTTTGCGTAAACTTCGTCACGTGGTTCCTCTAGGAATGTCACGCCGTTTTCCTTCATGTGCGCGTAATCTTGGTCAAATTGGTCGGTTTGCAGGAAAAAACCGACACGGCCGCCAGTTTGATTTCCGATAGCTGTTTTTTGATCGTCATTGCTAGCTTTGGCCAATAGGATTTTGGTTTCTTTGGCTCCTTTGGGCGCAATCGTCACCCATCGTTTTTCGGGTGATAATTGAGTGTCTTCGTGAAGAACAAATCCTAATTTTCTAACATAGAAATCTATGCCTTCATCATAATCAGGTACAACAAGGGTGAGTGCAGAAATAAATTGAGCCATCAATGGTATTTGCTGTGTTTGATTGATTCTAGCAAGTGTAAAAAAGAAAGGCGACCAGTAGGGCCGCCTTGTTCAATTCTGGTTTTAAATCGCGCTAGTTTAAGCCCATTTCCGTACGAAATTTACGGCGTAGAAGGTCGATAGGAGCCATACCCTGATCTGATTTATAGTGCCAAAAAGTCCAACCGTTACAGCTTGGTGCACTTTGGACATGCGCACCCAATTTGTGAATTGAGCCAGTGTCTTCACCTGTTGATAAAGAACCGTCAGCGCGAACGCGAGCGACATGGTGTTGTTTAGGACAATAAAGGCGATCACCTGGACGCAAGAAGCCGCGCTCTACAAGTGCGCCAAATGGCACGCGCGGAGCGGCGCGTTTGGGCTGTGTGACTTGCAAGTCTGCATCGTCAACCTTGCGAACATTATCTATACGGGCTTGTGCGACAGCTGCATAATCTTCTTCGCGTTCAAGACCAATAAAGTGGCGGCCAAGCATTTTTGCGACAGCACCAGTTGTTCCGGTGCCAAAGAATGGGTCAAGCACAGTGTCGCCTTGCTTCGTTGTAGCCATCATTACACGGTGAAGTAAGGCTTCTGGTTTTTGTGTTGGGTGAGCTTTCTTGCCGTCTTCATTTTTCAGACGTTCACCACCAGAGCAAATTGGAATTGTCCAGTCAGAGCGCATTTGCACATCATCGTTAGCTGTTTTTAGCGCATCATAATTGAATGTATATTTTTTCTGTTCTTTGGACTTTGTGGCCCAAATTAGCGTTTCGTGAGCATTGGTAAAACGTGTACCCTTAAAGTTTGGCATTGGGTTAGATTTGTTCCAAATCACATCATTTAGAATCCAGAACCCAAGGTCTTGCAGCTGAGAACCAACACGGAAAATGTTGTGATAGGAGCCAATCACCCAAATCGCTCCGTCATCTTTCAACACACGGCGAGCCGCTTTTAGCCAATCTTTGGTGAAATTGTCATATGTCTCAAATGAGGCAAACTGATCCCACTCATTGTCCACTGCATCAACTTTGGAATTATCAGGGCGAACTAGGTCACCGCCGAGCTGAAGATTGTATGGAGGGTCAGCAAATACGAGGTCGACAGATTTCTCTGGCAATGAATTCATCAGTTCAATGCAGTCACCGATTAGAATGTGATCTTTTGGGAAATCGATTTTCGACATGTTTTGTGTTGCTCCAAATAGCGGGGTGATTCGCTACTAGGAAGCCGAACTCAGGTTAAGAAAGTATAACGATTCCAATGTGATCGATGTAAAATACTAATTTTGGAAGTTAATCAAATATTACCAAACTCTGAAAACTTGTGTGTTTCCAAATAGATGAGTCGTGGTTGAGTCAATATTGAATCTTCTGTGGAAAATTAAAATAGATCGAGTTGTTTATATCCATCAGGTCTAGGTGGTCTAAAAAGGTCGGTTCTCAAATCTGTTTTTGTTTTAGATAAATTGAATGAGGAACATGCGAGCTTGAAACGATGAGCTATTAATTCAGCATAAGGACCCGTTCCACGTTGGCGTAGACCAAACTCGGATTGGTAATCTTTGCCTCCGCGCATGCTGCGCATAATGTTCATCACTTTTTGCAAGCGGTCGGGGTAATGTACTTCGAGCCATTCCTCGAACAGGTAAGAAATTTCATTTACCAGACGAAGAAGAACATATCCCGCTGATGTTGCGCCAGCTTGGGCGGACGCTTTCAATAGATTTTCTATTTCCATATCGTTGATGGCAGGAATGATTGGGGCTGTCATAACAGTTACAGGAATGCCCGCATTTGAAAGTTGCCTTATGACATCCAGGCGTCGATGCGGTGCGGCTGCTCTTGGTTCCATGGTGCGAGACAGGCGATTGTCTAGAGAAGTTAGGGAGATACAGGCACGGACCAGTCCCTTTTCTGCCATTGGTATGAGTATATCAAGATCACGTAGGACGAGTGCAGATTTTGTAACGAAAGCTATTGGATGGTTTGCTTCTGAAGCAACTTCCAATATTTCGCGCGTGATTTTCAGTTCTCTCTCTATTGGTTGGTAAATGTCGGTGTCACCACCCAATACTAGTGTTTTAGGGCGGTAGCGTGGTTTAGATATTTCTGATTCAAATAATTTTGCGATGCCTGGTTTGATGAAAATTTTACTTTCAAAATCAATACCTGCAGATAATCCTGAATAGGTGTGATTGGGCCGAGCATAACAATAAATGCACCCATGTTCGCATCCTTTAAATGGGTTAATGGTGCGGTCAAATGATAAATCTGGTGACGAATTATAAGTGATCGCCTTTTTGCTTTTTTCGGGAATAGTTTCTGTACGAATGGGGGGTAATTTGTCATCTAACCCATTCCATCCATCATCAAATGGAATTGTTCCATAGGTTTCATATCGGCCAGAAGCGTTAGAAACTGCCCCGCGTCCACGTGCTCTTTTTTGCGTGGATTCCCAGCTTGTATTTTCCGGCCATTGAAGAACATCTTTTGTGTGGTTGGTTTGTTCTACATTGTCGACATGCATGGATGTTGTATCGATGATTCTGTGTCGATCGACGGGAGGTTTTTTTCGCTTAGTGCTGGAGTTTTCCACAATAGAAAGCCTAAATTGAATTGAGATTTCTGAACTTGATTATAAATAGAACAATAGCAGAACAAAAAGAAAACACAATTGGCTTATGGGTTATGCTTGAGAGGTTTTTCTAGCTTTTTTCCAAAGCGAATATGACGCTTCGTCATCCAAATCTATAAGATTGTGAATAAATTTGACGCTTGCTCCGTGTGGAAGACATGCTGCCATATCGGATAAAGCGTGTTCACTGGACCATCTAACGGGATTGAATGTTAGCCCTTGTTTTCTGAGGCGAGGGGATGCGCCAAATAGCCAAAATCCGCCATCGTGAGCAGGGCCGAACACTGCATCGTATTTTTTGAGAAGTTTGAAGGCATAATTGATATCCGATTGTTGGATACTGGGGCAGTCTGTTCCTACAACAATGACAGGGCCATTGTCAGAATTTCGAAACGCTCGACTGAGCCTGTCCCCAAGGTCGCCATTGCCTTGTTTTGCTCTGAAAAAATGGGGTGGCCATAAACCTCCGGTTTGGCAGTTGAGATCTTTATCCGGAGCTATGCAAATAGTTGTGGACCAATGACCAGAATTGGCAGCTTTCATTATCCTTGAATGACAAAATCGATTAAGTCTCTGCGCCGTAGTGGTTCCTAATTCTCGAGCCAGCCGAGTTTTGGATAATCCCATCCTTGGTGGCTTTGCAAATATGAGCAGAGTCTTCTTCATCGCGTATCAATTATAATACTTTGCTAGGTCTTCAGGTTTTGCCCCCAAGAGGTAGCGAGTTAAGAGAAAAGCGTTTCTCCAAGCTCGTTTTCTCCAGCCATCTCTCTCATATTTTTCGCTCGAAGTTATAGCCTTAGAATTTAGAATTCTGAGTCTGGATTTTCCAATTTGACGAGCAATTTCTACATCCTCCATTAAAGGGATATCTTTATAGCCGCCGACTTCAGTATACAGGCTTTTGTGAATGAGAAGGCCTTGATCTCCATAAGGTAATCCAAGCGTGCGTACTCGCTGTCCTACACGCTTTTCTAACCAGCGAGCTTCTTTTGACGGGCTGTCATAAGTTAGAGCAAAAGCAGCTGCGAATTCAGGAAAGTGCATTTGAGCTTTGATGGTATTTGCCCAGTTTGGTTCTAAAAACGTATCGGCATGCAGAAATAGATACCAATCGGATTTCGCGTTCTGCGCGCCTATATGAAGCTGACGGCCACGTCTTGGGATTGGGCTTGATATAACACGGCAACCTGCGCCGCTCGACATAGTGATTGTGTGATCGGTTGAGCCGCCATCCACAATCAGTACTTCACGAATCAATCCGGTTCCCAATCCTGCACTAAGAGAATCCAGGCAACGCGGAAGGTGTTTTTCCGCATTTAAGGTAGGAATGATTATTGAAAGTTCGCCACGGGTCATTTGTGGAGTTTTAGCCTAAAATTGATGATATTGAAGTCTTTTATTTTTGTATTCCCACATTTGACGTTGAGATAAGACTAAATACACGTTTGAGGTGAGAATAAATTACGAAAAACAGGGGGTTATTAGTAAATTTTATTGCAAATAATTTGCATCTCGAAACGTTTTGTAAGGGTTTTCTTATGAAAAATCGATATTCAATTGAAGAAACGTAGAGGCTTTGGGCTTGGCTTTAGGAATAGCTAAAACTGAAATGGACGATGTCGCCCAGCCTGATGGGTTGGCAGAATTATTTAGTTCTGGTGTTCTTGATAGCGCGCAAGCAGGGGCTTTTGAGCGGATTGCTTGGTTAGCAGCTAAAGTACTTTCAGCTCCAATTGTTTATATATCTCTGCTAGGTGGAAAAAAATACTGGCTCTATAGCTCTGAGCATTGTGACGAGAACAAACTAATACATGGTTTTCGTCCGATTCACGCTGAAAGCTGGTCCAATGATGTGTTTGAAATATCGGATGCACGTGTTGATCCTGACTTTTTTGACTTGCCATGTTTTGAAGGTGAGGACGGAATTTGTTTTTACGCATCAGCCCCTGTCGCAGGGCCGTCAGGTGAGGTGTGTGGACATTTGGTTTTGGCAAGTCATTCACCGCGAACGCTAGACTTAGAAGAACGAAATGTTTTTCGCTGTCTGGCTGACCAAGTTGAAAGTGAATTGCGTCTTCTATTGCAAATGCAAGAAGAGGCAGCGCTTCGGTTTGCAGCTACGAAAGCATTCAATGCGAAGTCGTCATTTTTATCATTGATTTCGCATGAGATTAGGACCCCAATTGCTGGCATTATGGGGGCGACCGATATGCTCAGCGCCAAAATCAATGAGAGAAATGGTGAAAATATCGACTCTGAGCGCGAGCTTTTGGGAACGGTATGGTCTAGTGCTTCTGATCTATTGCAATTGTTGAATGAAACTTTGGAAGCAGCAAAAATTGAAGCGGACGGGGTGCAGATTAACAAACAGTCCTTCAATCTGATTGCGTTCTCTGAGAAACTACGTCGCCATTTCAAGCCACTAGCTGAGAATAAAGGGCTAAATCTTAGTATAGGCTATGATGGTCTTGGAGAATTTTCCGAAACAATTTGGGCAGACCCGACGCGAATACGTCAAATACTCTACAATCTGATTCATAATGCGATGAAGTTTACTGAGAGTGGGGAAATTCTCTGTCGCATGCGTCTTTCGCCATGCGAACATGGCAGTGATGAGTGTTTGTTGAATATCGAAGTTGCGGATACTGGAATCGGCATGACTCCATCTGAAGTCGACTGCGTGTTTGTTCCATTTAACCAAGCGAATGCAGGGGATGATAGAGAATTCGGCGGCACCGGATTGGGAATGTCGCTGGTGAAGCAACTAATAGATCGTATGGGCGGCTCTATTGAGGTGAATTCTGAACGCAATGTCGGAACCCAAGTGAAGATCCAAATTCCTACTTCTGAAATTGTAGAAGATGATTGGGTAATTGATCAACGCCCTGAGAATGAAGGCGTAAGAAAAGGAAGCCTTGAGGAGGTGGATGCCGATCCATTAAAAGGGCTTCAAGTGTTAGTCGCAGATGATAATAGTCAGAACCGGTTCATTCTCTCGCGTGTTCTAGAAACATGGGGATGTGATACCATTTTGGCGGAATGTGGTAGTTCGGCTTTGGATATTACGCGTGAGCATTCTTTTGATGCGATTATACTTGACCTTCATATGCCGCGTAAATCAGGTTTTGAGGTGGCAAAGGAAATTCGAAAATACACTTCTTCGACAAGGTTGATTGCTTGTAGTGCTGATACAACCCAGGCTGCTTATGCAAAATGTCAGGAAGCTGGTTTTGATGAAATATTGGCAAAACCTTTTGATTGGACACTTATGCATGAGGCTTTGCTCAAAAGCGTCTAAGACTGTTTTATAGCGCCTATTTCTAATGCTTTTCTTTGAATTAGCTGTAGATCTTGCCACGTCTTAGCTTTTTCTGCAGGACGCACCAAAAGGTATTGAGGCGACTGCAGCGGAAAGCAAGGAATTCCTCCGGCTAGACTTTCGTGCGTGTACTCAAACTCCTGTCCGCGAAGTTTGGCGATGCTGTCGGATTTTTCTAGCAGCATTTGTGAGGGCATTTTGCCAATCGTTACGATTAGTTTGGGCGCAACCAGTTCGATTTGGCGTTGAATGAATGGTTTGCAGATGGCCCATTCTTCATTGTCAGGATTCCTTTCGCCTAACATGTGCCATGGCAACAATGAAGCAATGTAAAGTGAATCATTGCGAGATATACCAATCGCGGCAAACATGCGGTCCAATAATTTTCCCGCTTGTCCTGAAGCCGGGATGCCAGATTTATCTTCTTCACGATCTGGCGCGCCGCATATGACCATTATGTCTGCATTTACCTGACCATCAAACACGACTGTTGAACGAGCCGATGTGCGTAAATCGCAGCCCTTGAAAGCCGCAATGGCCTGTTTGAGTTCTTCAGGAGATTGGGCGCCGCTTGCTATCTTTTGAGCTTCCAAAACTTGGTCTGTTTTGAGACGACGTGGTTGAAGAGGGGCTGTTTTTTTCTTTTTTGGGTCTGGGTTTAAAGAGTTTTTAGGGCGAGATCCCGAGTCGTTTTTCTTTATAGAAAAGGGCTGATCAGGCGTAACCCCAGCGTCAACCCACCAGTCATTTAAGCTTTTTAACGCTAATTCTTCGGGTGACCATTGCATTTCTATTGAAAATTTTCTCTTTTGTTGCGCCGCAATACAGATTAAGTGACTATAAGCGATTTATAAAATAAGAAAATACCAGCCATATGGATTAGGTCGGGCTTCGGGAGTTTAAAATAGTGACGGACGTAGTAGAACGTGAATCAATGGATGTGGATGTAGTCATTGTTGGTGGTGGACCAGCAGGGTTGAGCGCCGCCATACGATTGATGCAACGTGCACAAGAAACAGAACAAGAGCTTAGCGTCGTTGTTCTTGAAAAGGGATCTGAGGTAGGTGCTCATATTTTATCGGGTGCTGTAGTTGATCCTGTTGCGCTGAATGAGTTGATTCCAGATTGGAAAGAAAAGGGTGCGCCTTTAGAAACTCCAATTACAAAAGATAAATTCATGTATCTCGGGCCTGAAGGTTCAATTACACTTCCTGAATTTGCTTTTCCGCCAATGATTAAAAATCACGGCAACTACATTGCCTCTCTTGGGAATGTGTGTCGTTGGTTGGCTGAACAAGCTGAAGCTATGGGTGTTGAAATTTACCCAGGTTTCGCTGCTTCGGAATTTACATATAACGAAGACGGTTCCATCAAAGGGGTTGTTGCTGGTGTCGCCGGTATCGGCCGTGACGGACAATCAAAGCCTGGTGCAGAACCTGGTATGGAACTAAACGGTAAGTATGTTCTGATTGCCGAGGGTGTTCGTGGGTCTTTAGCAAAGAAAGTTATTTCTGACTTCAAATTGGATGAAGGCAAAGAGCCACAAAAACACGGTATTGGGATTAAAGAACTTTGGCAGGTTCCGGATGATGTGTTCCAGTCAGGGTTAGCTCAACACACTTTTGGGTGGCCGCTTGATAACAGCACTGGTGGTGGTTCTTTCCTATATCACTTTGGAGACAACTATGTTGCAGTTGGGCTTGTTGTCCACTTGAATTACAAAAACCCATATTTGTCTCCGTATGATGAATTCCAACGCATGAAGCATCACGAAGATATCGCAAAGCACCTTAAAGGTGGTAAGCGTGTTTCATATGGTGCGCGTGCAATCACAGAAGGTGGTTATCAATCAGTGCCTAAATTGACCTTCCCAGGTGGTGCGTTGATCGGTTGTTCTGCAGGGTTTGTGAATCTACCGCGTATTAAAGGTAGTCACAACGCAATGAAGACAGGGATGCTTGCTGCTGAAGCTGCATTCGATGCGATCGCGAATGGACGTCAATCAGACGAGTTGGTTGAATATCAAACTGCTTACGACAATAGCTGGGTGGCTAAAGAACTTAAAAAGGTTCGCAACGCTAAACCACTTTGGTCCAAGCTTGGAACAATGGTCGGTATTCCGGCATTTGGTATTGATTTGTGGAGCACAACGCTATTTGGTGGGTGGTCACCATTCACACCATTTGGCGGCTCTTTGAAGCATGGTAAGACAGACGCAGCTAGTTTGCAGCCAGCTAAAAAGTTTAAGCCGATTGATTATCCAAAGCCTGATGGTGTTTTATCCTTCGATAAGCTGACGAGTGTGTCTTATTCCTTCACCAACCATGAAGAAGATCAACCAATTCACTTGAAGCTTACAGCTGAAGAATTGCAGAAGTCTTCGGAATTAAATGTATTTGCAGGGCCTTCTCAGCGATATTGTCCGGCAGGTGTGTATGAGTGGGTAAAAGATGCGGAAGGTCAGGATGTGTTCCAGATCAACTCGCAAAACTGTGTTCACTGTAAAACTTGTGACATCAAGGATCCAAACGGAAATATCACTTGGACGACACCGGAAGGTGCTGGTGGACCAAATTATCCGAACATGTAGTTCTACGGATTAAAACTAAGATGAGGTATGGCTTTGGGAGCTGTAACGCCTTTTTGAGCAAAAATTGTTCATGTTAAGGTTTTTGCAGTCTATCCAAAGCCATATTTTTTTGAGCAAATGATTGAAATTGCATAAGGATGTCTTCATGTCGGGTATTGATTTATCCTAAAATGAAAGTCACTTGCTTTTTCGAAGTTGTTTTTGGAGTTTTGAATGCGCGTTTTTTCTTTTAGACAGACAAAGCTAGCTCATGTTTGTGCAGGCGTTCTTATGGGGAGCGTTTTGGCAAATTGTGCGGTTCTGCCTAACGGAAATTCGCATTCATCGTTGTATCAACTTTCTGGCATGGGTGTTTCCCAATCAGCAGCATCAACAAAATCAGATGTTGTGTTGGAATATGCTAGCCCAAATGAAATGCTCGAAAATGCGGACATGGCTGCGTTCATGCTTGCAGCCCGAGACGCATATGTGAAATCTGAAAAGCAAGGCGCTTGGGGTTTTGCGGTTATTGATATGATGCTTGCTGCGGAATACGAGCAGGCATTGACTGTCCTCAATGAAATGCCGGACACCGGATCAAACTGGACGGCACTGTCATCAGATTATTTGCGACCATGGATATTGGCTGCAAAGGGCGATACCGACTTAGCCAAAGAGGCTATGCGCGACCAGAAAAAGTCGATGCCAAATCATACTTTCCGCGGATACCAAGCATTATTGCTTGAAGGTATGGGATTGTACGAAGAAGCATTGGGCATTTATGAGAAGGGGCCCGATTTCTTTGAGAACCCAAGTGAAGACAATATTGAAACCGCAGAACAGTATCGTTTGTTTATTGCACAAAGTTTAGCCTACAATGCCGAACGGATTTTAGCGTTACGTCACGCTGACCTTCTGATGAAGTTAGAGCGTAATGAACAAGCAGGCATCATCTACAAAGCTCTTCTGGATGCGAATGAAGATGATGCATATGCTCGTGCTCGAATGAAAGAAATTGAGAGTGGTGATATCAAAAAGAAGCCATTCCATGTGATTCATAGCGGTTTAGGCGTGGCTCTGGCTGATCAAGCAGAGCTTATACAACAAAGAGAGACATTTGCTGGTGTTGTATTAGCAAAAGGCGCAAAAAGTCCTTTTAATCACTTCTTGAGTTCTCTTCGTCAAACCGCCAGTTTGCTTGATCCAACAAGCCTTGAAATTCGTCAAATAGAAGCTGAGCATCTATATAGTCACGGTTTCTTCGAGGCTGCTGCACGATTTGCTCTTGATGGAAACATTAAAGATGACGATGCGCGTGCGAGTTTGTTGATACGTGCGTCGGAAGCCTATTTGGAAGCTGGTAAAACAGATCGAATGGAAAGCCTCAATCAACAAGCTTTAGGGCTGACTGATGAGCCTTTCACTTTGTTGAGTGTGGCTGATCTGATGGTGCGCATGGATGATACTGATCGAGCTGAAGCTTTGATTGGGGAAATTCTGTTGCAAGAGGATCTCGAAGGTTCAACACGTGCTTACGCAAATATATTGCTTGCAGAAAACCATCAGCAAGCAGGTGATATGACTGGCGCTTTTGAAGCTGCGAGACAAGCTGTGAAAGCCGATGAGAGCGATCAAACGCGAGGGTTTTTGGCTGCAACCTTGTCGAAAACTCCGGAAACGCGGGAAGAAGGTCTCAGTATTTATCGTGAATTGTTTATCGACCAGCCCAACAATCCAGCGATGATGAATAATTTTGGATACGCCCTCGTAGAAAGTCCAGAGACATCTAAAGAATTGGATGAGGGGTTTCGTTTGTTGAAAAAGGCAAACCGCATTACTCCTTTTGAACCCAATTTGCTCGATAGTTTGGGGTGGGCTTATTATCAATATGGCGACTATGAGCGTGCGTTGGAGTTGATAAGTAAAGCTGTCGAAATTGTGCAGCCTTTTGATCATTGGGAGTTCCACGCACATTTAGGTGATGTTTATTGGAGGCTTGACCAAAAAGAACTCGCAAAAACATCGTGGCAATCAGCTTTAGATCGCCACCCGCCAGCATTAAACAGAGAAGAGATTGCTTTACGTCTAGAAAGTGGGCTAACAGAGGACGCGCCCGAAGAACGTGATCCGCCATTTGTTCCTAAGAACGAAGCGCCACCGGAAACGCGCTCAATTTAGTTTTGAATGAAGTTAGTGTTGTTGTCTCGATCATGTTTCTAAAGCAAACGCCTGTTTTGTGGAATGCAGCCAAATGCGTGAGAGTATCTTCATGGTGGCGTATTCTCGCTCTAAGTGTTGTGTGTTGTGGTGTTGCTTCTTGCGCAAGCAGTTCTGGCGGTGGACAGAATATATTCACTGCAAATAGATCAAGCGAACTTCCTGAATATGGAGACTATTTGTCTGCTCGTTATGCTGGTCTGGTAAGAGATGGTCGAGCGGCAACAGTTTATTATTCTCAAGCACTTAAGCACTCTCCGGAAGATCATTCTCTTCTCGAACGAGCAATTATATATGCGCTCGTAGCCGGAGATACAGAATTGGCGATAAAGCTCGCCAAAAAATCTGATATCGAACCTAAAGGCGGGATGGTTGAAATTATCAGGGCCGTCGACAAGTTTTCACGTGGTAAATACAAGGCCACCGTTGGTTTTTCTGATGATCTTAGCGCGGGCGTAATGCACAATGTTGTAGCGCGTTCCATTCGTGATTGGTCTCAGCTTGGCTTAAGAGAAAAAGGTAAGTTACTTCCCGTCGCTCATTCTGGTGCTGAGTCTAGATTGTTCAGAAGCATACGTTTGTATTCTGATGCTTTGCTTCAATTGGCAAATGATCAAGATGAGCATGCTTTGGAAAATTTCGAAAAAGCATGGAATTTAGGTGGACGATACCCTGTTGGTGTTGATGCTTATGCTAGAAAGTTGGCTGAAGACGGTCAGCGTGACCGCGCTCTAGAAATAGTCGATAAATTTTATGAAGATATTGGCGATAATCCACTGCTGGATCAGTTGGATCGAGAATTGCGTGCTGGCAAAGATATCGTAGCTCCTAGATTATCTCCCAAAGAGGGGGCAGCAGCTTCCACACTTGGGTTTGCGTTAGCCATCGCTGCGAAACAGGGGGGAGACATAGCCAATCTTTATTATTCGATTGTTTTGCTTTTTGACCCTAAACAAGACGCAGCTAGATTATTATTGGCAGACTCAATGCGAGATGCAAATCGCCTTGATGCAGCGTTAGAGCAGTTGCAGAAGATTGAGAGTAATTCGGTATATTACGGTGCAGCTCGCGCTAGAGAAGCTTGGGTTCTCTTTGACAAAGGCGATGATAAGGCGGCGGTTGCTTTAGCAAATGCTGCTCTGAAAACGCAACCAGGCAGATCTTTGAAAATGCAGGTAGGAGATTTGTATCGAAGTCTCGAGATGTATGCGGAAGCAGAATCTCTTTTCGATCAGGTTCTTCAAAGTGACATTAGCGAAGGATATATTGACTGGCGCGTATTGTTTGCACGCGCAGGTATGAGAGATAAATTATCTCGTTGGGAAGATGCTGAGAGCGATTTGTTAGCCGCCCTTAATTATGCACCCAATCGCCCAGAAGTGCTGAACTATCTTGGGTATTCTTGGGTGGACCGAGGTAAGAACATCGAGCAAGCTTTTGAGATGATACAAAATGCTTCTGCGCAACAACCAGATCAGGGCTATATAAAAGATAGTCTAGGTTGGGCATACTATCGGCTAAACCATTACGAAAAAGCCGTGCGTCATTTGGAAGAGGCCGTAGAACTTGATCCGGCCGACCCTGTGATCAATGATCATCTCGGAGACGCATATTGGCAAACTGGTCAATTCAAACAAGCTGGCTATCAATGGTCTCGTGTGGTGACTTATTCCGACGATGACACGCTCAAAAAATCGGCGGCGGAAAAACTCAAATATGGTTTGAATGCCCAGCTAACAGAATTACAAATTCCAAACCAATAATCCATAAGTGTATAGACGGGCGAGTAAGTTACGATGATTGATAATGCCACCAGCCTTGCCAGTGTATGGGCACCAGCGAAAGTCAATCTATATCTACATGTTGGGCCACCTCTCGATGATGGGCGTCATCCTTTGGATAGTCTCGTTATGTTCGCTGACGGGAATGCAGCAGACAGAATATCAATTCGTCCATCTGATGTGATTTGTCTGAATGTTGATGGTCCTGTTTCTAAGGCTTTGAAAGGCGAAAAGAATAATCTTGTTCTTCAGGCTGCCAGAATGTTGGCTGAAGCGACCGGACGCTCAGGTTTGGGGGCAGCTCTTAGTTTGCATAAAGAATTGCCAGTGGCAGCAGGAATTGGCGGAGGATCCGCTGACGCGGCTGCGACATTGAAAGCGCTGAATCAATATTGGGATATTGGTTTCGGTGAAGAGGCACTTTTAAACCTCGGTGTTGAATTGGGGGCAGATATTCCTGCGTGCATTAAGGGGGAGCCTGTTCTCATGCGCGGAATTGGTGAAAAATTATCTCCATTTGATATGGAAGCGCTGCCAATTGTGTTGGTAAATCCGCAAGTTAAATTATCGACTGGTGATGTTTTCAAAAAGTTTGATGGTCTAAATTTGGGAGATGGTTTTTCAGAAAGAGAAGGGCCGAAGTGGACCGGAGACGTCAAAAGTTATGTTGAGCTTTTAAAAGAGTATTCAAATGACCTTGAAGAGCCCGCAAAATCACTTTGTCCCGCTGTGAAAGATGTTTTGGAAACCCTAGAGGGTACTGCTGGAGCTCTCATGGCTCGTATGTCTGGTAGTGGGCCTACATGTTTTGCTGTATTTGATACTATCGAAGAAGCTCAGGCTGCGGCGTATGTTCTGTCTAAACAAAAGAAAAAGTGGTGGGTACGAGCCACCTTGTTGGCTGGTTCAAACTAGTTTTTCCGACAAAACCTGTTAGTTGCTAAGACTGATGAAGAATTGTGGTTCTTCTGGTGAAATAGGATTTTTGCAATGTTCACAGACATGCATCCAGCATTAAATATATTTTTAGTCGGTGGAATTGCTTTATTGCTTTCAACAATTGCGTGTCGATTGTTGATTTTTATCAGGTTGTTGGATCAACCTGATAGTGAGAGAAAACTAGTTTCTCAAAAAAAAGCCGTACCTAGCTCTGGTGGAGCAGGATTTATTCCCGCGGGATTTCTGGCTTTAGCGGCATCTAGTGTCTTATTTCAGCTAGAGACTCCCATTGGTTGGTTGGGTCTCGGCGTCGTCGCAATGCTGCTTATAGGGCTATTTGATGATCTTTCAAACATCAATGCGAAGCTGAAGCTTGGACTACAAATCGCGATTGGGGTGGGGATCGCAATGATGGGCGTATACGCAGATGCGATTGCTCCAGGGTTTGGCAAAGTAAGAGAATTTGGAGCTATTGGAGGAATATTACTCGCAGTAGTTTGGTTCGTGACCGTAACGAATGCTGTAAATTTTATGGATGGTGCCAATGGTGTGTCGATGGGGATGGCAACATTTGCGAGCATGGGGTTTTGCGGCGTAGCTGGATTTGCAGGTGAATGGGAGTTGGCGTTAGCCGCTGCCGCTCTCACAGGAGCTTTGATAGGGTTTCTTTTCTGGAATGTTGCGGGGAGGTTGTTCGCCGGAGATGCAGGAGCCTTGGGAGTAGGGATGGCTCTAGGCGGGTTTTCCATCTTGCTGGTTAAAGCTAGACCAGAATTTGTGTTTATTCCTGCGATTTTACTATCGCCTTTTTTAGTAGATGTGCTTTTGACGTTGAATTATCGCGTGAAGCGCGGCGATAACTTTTGGGAAGCTCACACAATGCACGTCTATCAATTGGGATTGAAGCCTCCACTATCACTAAAGCACTGGCAAGTTGCTATAGGGCATTGGATGATTGCAGCTAATTGTGCAGCGCTTGGGTTTGCAGCAGCAGCAATAGGATATGAAGCGCCCCTAGTGATATTTATTGGTGTGACCCTGCTGGGGTGCGCCATGCACGTTCGTATTCGGCGCGCCGCTATTGCTGTAGGATTGCTAGATGATCCAAATAGCAATGAGGAACAATCACAGAGACAAGTCGATGAAGGCAACGCCTAAATTTTAGTAGGCGCGATCCACACAAAAATCGGCAATATCAGCAAGCGCATCCACATAGATAGATGGTGGCAACACGCTTAAAGCCTCTTTAGCTTTGGCCACTTCATCGCGAGCAGCATTTAGCGTTGCGCTTACAGTATCGGCCTCATGAATATAATTGATAGCTGTTTCAAGGTCGGCTTCTGTTTGCTTAGACACGTTCATTGCACGGTCCCAGAATTCCTTCGCTGTGCTATCACCAGCTTCACGTGCTAGGAGAACCGGAAGCGTAAGCTTACCTTCTCGGAAATCATCACCAATAGCCTTACCAATGACAGATGTTGAGCCGTCATAATCTAAAGCGTCGTCCACAAGTTGGAATGCACGACCTAGTCGACGTCCATATTCTGCTAACCCATCTGACTCATTACCTTCATTGACGACTGTTAGTGCGCCAGCACGTGCTGCTGCTTCAAAAAGTGCGGCTGTTTTAGCTTCGACAATTTCCATGTACTCTGGAATTGGCAGATCCGCGCGTCCAATTGCAGCAAGTTGTTTTACTTCACCTTCAGCGATCACACATGATGCATTGGATAGAATATCTAATATGCGAATTGAGCGTGTTTCGACCATCAATGTAAAAGCGCGCGCGAATAGGAAATCACCTACAAGAATTGAGGCTGAGTTCCCCCAAACCATTTTTGCAGCTTTTTTGCCACGACGTAAATCGCTCTCATCCACAACATCATCATGTAGCAGCGTAGCAGTGTGAATGAATTCTACAGCTGCTGCTAAAGAGTGAAGAGGGGGAGTACCTGAACCACCAGCCGCGTAAGCTGCCGCTAATGTGATTAGGGGACGCAAACGCTTGCCGCCAGCGCTTATAAGATAGGCTGACATATCAGGAATAGTTGCAACTGGGCTGGCCGCACGTTCTGACAACAAATTTTCGACTGCAGACAGGTCGTCAGAAACAAGTTCGGTAAGCGTGTCCATAGGGGACTTCTTAACGTGTGACCCTTCGGCGATTTGTGCGTTAAAGGCCAAAGATGACCCCTCTCGTAAGGACTGAGTGTAGTTATTATTTTTATTGGAAACAGTTTTTGCGATTTCCAAGGCTGGACGCAAACTATTCCGCCGAGCATATATAGGTCAAGAATATAAGAATGTAACTCTCGTAATCGTGACAAATTTTTTTAGCGTGGAATAATTGGGAAATGATTGAAATACTTAGAACAAATGACCCCGTTAAGTTGAGCTACGCTATGACGCTTCTGACTGATGCTGGGTGTGATCCATTTCAAGCCGACCAGTTTACATCATCTATAGAAGGATCCATCGGTGCTATACCTCGTCGAATACTGGTTCCAGAAGATAGAGAAGCGTTGGCACGAGAAACTTTAAAGATTTTAGAAGAAAACGAATAATTTCAATAGTATGGGAAGTGTAACGAACGATTTTCTTTTGGGAGAGAAGGTATCCTTGCGGCAATTTGCTAAAGGATATCGCGCTGGTTTGGACGCAGTGTTACTGGCAGCATCTATAGAAGCAAAGCCTGACCAAAGGATACTGGAAGCTGGGTGTGGCGCTGGCGCTGCACTTCTGTGTTGCGCGCAAAGATTGCGAGAAGCTCGCTTCGCTGGGATCGAACGAGATAAAAAAGTCTTGGAACTAACGCAGCAAAATGTCGCACAAAATGCTCTCAGCGATCGTATCGAAATTATCGAAGGAGATGTTGGACAACGAACTGATTCCTTACTCAATGGGTATGATCAAGTTTTCTCGAACCCTCCATTCTTTGAGCCAGGGACCATTCCAAAAGTAGGGGAAGGCAAGGAAGGTGCCTATATGGCTGAGACTTCCTTGACGGACTGGCTAAAATTCATGCTGCATGCAGTAAAACCAAAGGGTAGAATAACAATTATTCACCGTGCTGCCGCTCTTGCTGATATATTGAGTTTTCTACAACCTCGTTTTGGTGAAATACAGGTAATGCCGATTAAACCTTATGCGGGGGCACCAGCGAAACGAATTTTGGTTCGCGCTCGTAAAGGGCTCCGTAAAGGCGACACAGTTTTATTGGATGGTCTTACATTGTATGAAGGTGGTGACAGACAATTGTCAGATCGCGCGAATGACATAATGTCCGGTGGTCAATTGGAATGGATATAGAAATATGTTGGGACGTTTGATTCTTTTTGCAATTGTGTTTGCGATATTGGCGGCTTTTTGTGCGTCGTTTTTTAATCGCATAAATAATGATGATGACGATGATTCTGATGATCAGGATCCAGACAATGTCAGACGTTTGGAAGATCACAGGACTGACAAAAAAGAGTGATGTTGATTACATCTGATTAATGTCAGTGCCCAGAATATTGACTCTGAATTGCTTCATACCTAAATGCCCATCTTCAATATGACACTGATGATAAATCATGTGCGTTATTGATATGCTCTCAGCGTATTTTGAGAGTTAGATGGTATTTTGTTAGATTCCTGAAAACAAGCTGTGTGGTAGTATTTCAATGCGCAGCGTGATTTCATGAGAGAATCTAGTTAAAGTGTAAGTTCTGAAAGTTGAACCCATTGCCTATTTAATAGCGGCTGGGCGTTTCAATTTCAGTATTGGCTGTTTCTCTGAGTATTGGAGAATTAAATACAGCAACCTTCGCGTATCAGTAGCGTTAATACGACATTAATACAAACTGAGCGATTTTATAGATCATGGAACAAAGTACACAAATTTTGATATACATTCTGGCAGCACTTGGCGCTGGTGTGTATTTCTCGTACCGCTTCGACCCTATGTCGATGCTAAAGAAAGATAACTAATCAAACGGCCTTTTTCTGGCCCAAAAGTTTGAGTAGAGTATTTGTGTAGAGTATTAAAAGGCGCTGAGAGATTAATCTCCGGCGCTTTTTTTCTTTCTGGTTTTATGCATAAACAAAAATATGAAAATTTCTGAAGCAAGTTTGCTCTTATCCACCTGCTATGGCTGGGGGGATGATGACCACTGGATGGCGCGCTGGTCGCGTCAAATGAAGTCTGCTCAACTTGTTGAGCACAATGATTATTTACGTCCGAAGAAAGAAGACTGGCTAGGCGATTTAGTCTTAGCTGTCGAGAATGCAGACAAACCTGTTGTTCTTGTCGGGCACTCTCTGGGGGCAGTCTTAATTGCACATGCTATTCCGTTCTTACCGCTTGAAAATGTCAGAGGGGCCTTCCTCGTTGCGCCTTCTGATTGGGAACGTGAAGGGTTGATTGAAGGTTTTGATGACCATGACTTCAAACCTATCCCGCGTGAAAAGTTTCCATTTCCTGTTCAAATGGTTGCCAGCCGAAATGATGAAACGATCACGTTCGAAAAATCTCAAGAGTTGGCAACAGCATGGGGTGCCGCCCTTATTGATGCGGGAGAAGCTGGGCACATCAGCGTAAAAAGCGGGCAAGGTCCTTGGCCTGAGGGTTTAACGGCTTTTGCTCTCTTCATGAAAAGTCTTTCTGCGTAAATTCCCCAATGGGTTGAGTATCCGTCTGCTGATGTTTCTTGACGCAAGGTGAGTGCTGTTAAACACTGTTTCTTCATTTAAATTTTGAGGAGGACGCCATGTCAGTCGCACGTGTTACAGAAATTATTGCAGGATCTAAAAAGAGCTTTGACGATGCTGTTGCAAAAGGTGTTAAGCGCGCATGCAAAACATTGAACAATGTTGAAAGTGCTTGGGTGAAAGATCAGAAGGTCATCATTAAAGACGGCGAAATTGTTGAATATCGCGTTGTGATGAAAGTTACTTTCATTCTAAAATAAACTACAATCGAGGCGGGGTAGAAATATTGTTGTACCCCGCCTTGGTGCATTTATATTTCAGATAAAATTTCCGAATATGGCAAACGTGACTTCGGCAGAGACGCGTTATAATCGATTTCTGTGTCGTGATATCCAACTGTCACCACAGCTAGAGATGCAAAGCCTTTTTCGCGGAGGCCAAATTCTTTATCTAACGCTTCGGTATCCACACCTTCCATAGGTGTTGCGTCCAACCCTAAAGCGGCAGCACCCAATAAAAATTGACCCAAATTTAGATAGGTTTGTTTGGCCAGCCAGTTTGCTTCAGCTTCAGGTGTAGTTTGGTTGAGGCCAACAAAGAAAGCGCGGCCACCTTTGGTTTGCTCTTTATTTTCTGGTGTTGGATAGCGACCATCTTTGTCCTCTTGTTCCAACAATTGATTTAGAAAAGCATCATCAGCATGCAGGCGAGATGCAAACACTACAACATGCGATGCATTGCGGATTGATGGTGAATTGAATGGATATTTCTCATCCGTTCCTGCAGTCACTCGTTCTTTGCCTTCGGGGGATGAAGCCATGATGAAATGCCATGGTTGGGAGTTCACACTAGAAGGTGAAAAGCGCAAAAGTTCTTTTAACTTTTCAACTGTTTCGGCAGGGATTTTCTTGTCAGCATCATACGCTTTTGTTGTGTGACGTTTTTTTGCATAATACGTAATGTCGTGTTCCATGATATAACCTCTTTGCAGCATGATAGAATCTGTTCGCAGTGAGTTATGTATGACGCTGGAAATTAGACACAAGAACGCACAAATAAGTGCCGTGGTTACACAAAGGGTACTATTGGGATGAACAGTGAAACACTAAAAGCTCCAAAGCACTCCGATTATGCTCATCGTGGATGTCCTGTTGAAGCAACGCTAGATATTATTGGCGGTAAGGGAAAGGGCTCGATTGTCTGCTTGCTTCTGGATAAGACCATGCGTTTCAATGAATTGCAGCGCTCATTAGATGGAATTTCCCAACGCATTCTCACAAAACAATTGCGCGAGTTGGAAGAAGCAGGGCTGGTTCACCGCGAAGTGTTTCCAGAGGTGCCACCGCGCGTGGAATATAGCCTAACTGATAAAGGGCAATCCTTACGGTCTCTTATTTTGGAGCTCCACAAATGGGGAAGTGAGAACGCATTATAGGTCTTCAATCTATTGATATTTCGTGTTTTTATGAAATTTTGAAACACGAACATGTGAGTGCCATTTACTAGACTTAGATCGAAAATCACCGTTTCATTTATGTATGAGTACGGATGAAAATACTGAGCCAACCACGCGTGAGATGGTTATAAAGACGCTTCGAGATCTTGGCACTGCCTTGTGCATAGCGGTTTTTCCAGCCGCATTGGTGGGGCTAGCGATGTGCTTTTATATCGAGGCAACAACCAATCTTATGTGGGAAGGGATCTGGCCGCCATCTTCATGGGGCGCAGCTTTACTGTCCTACATTATCGTCGCGATTTTTGCATTTGAAACACCTATGGGCCGCCAGCTCAGCCGTCGCATCATCTGGAAAAACCGCTGGGTGAGTTCGCTCTTTGGACGTGGGTGAGATTTGAATTTGCGTTAGCTCCTAAGAAACTTCAACCACCGCTTGTTTTTAATGCAGGTTCCTGCCATGTTTTCGCATGGTCTACGCAGTTTATATTGTGACATCTCAAGATTTTGGGACACTCTATACGGGTGTCACAAATAATCTTGTGCGTCGCATTTGGGAACATAAACAAGGGTGTGGCTCAGATTTTACGCGCAAGCATGGCGTGGATCGGCTCGTATGGTTTGAAAATCATGACAATATCAATGCGGCGATTAAGCGCGAGAAAAACATCAAGGCGTGGCAACGTCAGTGGAAAATCAATTTGATTGAGAAAGATAATCCGCATTGGATTGACCTTTATCCGGAGCAGGGCCCATTTTGAGTGGATACAGTATTATTGCGACACTTTACTTGTCGTCCCAGCCCCGGCATGCGTGCGTATAAACACCGGTTGCCGCTTTTTTAGGACGCACGTTTCGTTTCATATGACCGTCACCCCAGCGCAGGCTGGGGCCCACCCAACAACATGATCTCTTCTTGTAAGTTCAATCACAGCATTTGCTGACAAGACATTTCACTCTCTGCAAAACTAGTCCTATCGATAAGTAGGCCCCAGCCTTCGCTGGGGTGACAGTGAGGGCTGAGAGAGCATTGGAAACTCAACCACCGTCTTTCCCGCGCGGGCGGGAATCTAGTCAGGCAATTCAAGACGCGCAAAGCGCGGCTTATTTATTTCGCTGGACCCCAGATCAAGTCAGGGGGAAACGGTTTTTAGGTAAGCATTGGATATCGCTACTTGATGATTGGAACTTAAAGGCGAGGTCTATAGGGGATATCACTTCTGTCTACTAAGAATGTTGGATAACTATAGTCATATCTTTGTAGCAAGTTGACTGCTACCTGACTTACGCGGCTCTGATGTTCACACGGGCCTATCATTAAGCTTTCTAGCGGAATGATGAAGTGATCAACTTCGTCTTTTGACATAGATTTACAGATAGGTAGATGGAAGCGTTCTCTCAATTCGGGATGCTGATTAACAAATCCATCTAGAACAAAGGGACTTCGGTTTCTTTGCCAAATTAGTCTCCATTCATTTTCTTCTTCAAATCCCTTATTCTTGTGAGTGATTGCGAGAAAAAAACAAAGGTCTTGGAAGGCGAGTATTATAGTTTCTGTTTGTCTTAGTCGTATATCTTTTTCCATACTAGTGAGTTCGGTATTGAAAGCTGAAAGGCATGTTTTAGCTCTGTCGAGAAAACTGGTTTCATCTGCATAGAAAACAGGAACTAAAGCTATTTGGTCTTGCATATGTGGCAAGGATACTAGTTCGTCTAATTTTATGGATATTGCCACTCCCTTTCCGTTATTGCCGTAACCACGCCACATTGACAACTTATCGTGATCACGTTCATTTGGGTTTAGGTCCGACCAACAAGAAACAAATGTATTTGCTTCGTCACCGAAGAAGCGAGAATTAAAGTCTTCTTGAATACGTTCGTAGAGGTGAGGGTCCACTGCTTCTACTGCTCGGAAGTTTTTGTTTAAAATTTTAGTTGGCTGGGAATGATCAAAGATTAGATGTTTTCCTTCTGACAATTCAGAAGTGTCATTCATGTCGCGAACTGAGCTAAACCATAGTGATCTTGATTCGATTATACCCGAAAAACCATTGTAGTCTGTATAATGCACAAACTCACCGGATGGGTTTCGTGGTTTACTTCGTGCTTGTTTCCAAAACTCGTAAAGCAAAGAATTGCGAACATTTCGTGCTTCTAATTGAAGTTCTTGTTCTTGATTGTCTTCTAACTCGTCCATGGTTGATTCCCCACCTTGATCCCGTTGGCATAAAAGACTAGCTTCCGCGCCAAATTGTGCAATGGATGCGGGTGGAGAATCTGTGGTGTATATGGCCACGGGATAGTCCTTTCGCGGATAATAAAGAAACTGACATGTCAGCAAGCCAAAAACCTAAATCATTTCAGGATCTCATCCTGACCCTTCAAACATATTGGGCATCGCGCGGGTGTGCGATTTTGCAGCCTTATGACATGGAGGTTGGCGCGGGGACATTGCACCCAGCCACAACATTGCGCGCGCTTGGGCCTAAGCCGTGGAATGTGGCGTATGTGCAGCCTTCGCGTCGCCCAACAGATGGCCGCTATGGTGAAAACCCGAACCGCTTGCAGCACTATTACCAGTTTCAGGTGATCTTAAAGCCAAACCCGCCTGAAATTCAGGATTGGTATCTTGAGAGCTTGCGCGCCATCGGCCTAGACCCAACCGTGCATGACATTCGCTTTGTGGAAGATGACTGGGAAAACCCAACAGTGGGGGCGTGGGGCCTTGGCTGGGAAGTTTGGTGTGATGGGATGGAAGTGTCTCAATTCACATATTTCCAACAGGTCGGCGGCTTAGATGTGCGCCCAGTATCAGGTGAGTTGACATATGGTCTTGAGCGCTTGGCAATGTATGTGTTTGGCGTGGATAATGTGTATGACCTGCCATATAATGATCCTGATAGCCCAAATCCGCTAAGCTATGGCGATGTTTTCCTTGAGAATGAGAAACAGCAATCAGAGTTCAACTTTGAGCACGCCAACACGGATGACCTTCTGGAAGGCTTTAAAGCATGTGAGCGCATGAGCCAGCATTTGCTTGGGCTTGAAAAGCCTTTGCCGCTGCCAGCTTACGAGCAAGCCTTGCGGGCATCGCACATGTTTAACCTGCTGGATGCGCGCGGCGTGGTTTCACCCACAGAGCGTCAAAGCTTCATAGCCCGCGTCCGCGATATGGCTAAAGGCGCAGCGGTCTCTTGGGCCAAGCAGGAAGAGGCTGAAGCTGAAAACGCTTAAGCTTGATGATCAAAAAGAATTTTAAAATTTTGCCACAAGGCACGACACGATATGCCACAATTACTTCTCGAACTTCTGACTGAAGAAATCCCTGCGCGTATGCAGGCCAAAGCACAAGCTGACCTTGAGCGCGCCGTCACCGACAAGCTTGCAGATGCAGGCTTAAAGGCGGGTGAGGTGCGGGCATTCTCTGGGCCGCGTCGCTTGTGTGTGGTGGTTGATGGACTGCCAGAAAAGTCTGCTGATGTGCGGGAAGAGCGCAAAGGGCCAAAAGTTGGTGCGCCGGATAAAGCCGTTGAAGGTTTCCTGCGCGGTGCAGGATTAGAGAGTATCGACCAAGCTGAAATTCAGGATGGCAAAAAAGGTCAATTCTACGTCGCGATTATTGAAAAGCCTGGAACATCCACGACAGAGATTGTTGCGCAAATGGTGCCGGATATTATCCGCAATTTCCATTGGCCAAAATCCATGCGCTGGGGAACAGGTGATCTGCGCTGGGTGCGTCCATTGCAGCGCATTTTATGTGTGTTTGATGGCGAGGTCGTACCGTTTGAAGTGGATGGCATTGCATCAGGCAATGAAACACAGGGCCACCGCGTGATGGGCGCTGGACCATTCGCTGTGAGCAATTTTGACGAATACTCTAAAGTGCTCAGTGAAGAAGGGCATGTGGTCATCGATCGTGAAGCACGCAAAGCCACTATCGAAGCAGAAGCCAAAGCCTTGTGTGAAGCCGATGGTTTAGAGCTGGTCGATGATAAAGGCCTGTTAGAAGAAGTAGCAGGGCTGGCAGAATATCCAGTTGTGATTATGGGCGATATGGACCCGCAATTTTTAACATTGCCGCCGGAAGTCATCACGCTTTCCATGCGTGTGCACCAGAAATACTTTGCTGTGCGCGACCCAAAGACGGGTAACCTTGCGCCAAAATTCATTGTGGTCGCAAACTTGAAAGCCCAAGATGGCGGAAAAGTAATTGCGGCGGGGAATTCCAAAGTGTTGTCCGCGCGTTTGGCTGATGGTGTTTTCTTTTGGGAGAATGACAAAGCGATCAAGCTAGAAAGCCGTTTGGAAAGTCTTGGCAATATCGTTTTCCACGAAAAGCTTGGGTCGGTAGGCGACAAAGTTGAACGCGTCTCAGCATTGGCAAAAGAGCTAGCACCTATTGTTGGTGCGAAACCAGATGAGGCTGAAAAAGCCGCCAAGTTGGCCAAATGTGACCTTGTCTCAGAGATGGTGTTTGAATTCACCGAACTTGAAGGTGTGATGGGCCGCTATTACGCGATGGAAGAGGGGCAACCTCAACACATCGCCGATGCTATCCGCGATCATTATAAGCCTAAAGGACCATCTGATGCGATCCCAACGGAGCCAACAGCAGTGGCTGTGGCGCTGGCGGATAAGCTCGACACATTGGTCGGTTTTTGGGCGATTGATGAAAAGCCAACGGGATCAAAAGACCCATTCGCGCTGCGCCGCGCAGCGCTCGGCGTGATCCGCCTTGTGCTAGAGAATGATGTTCGTTTGGGATTGCAGTGTGTTTTGAGTGACCACTTTATGGTTCCTGCTCCAGCATCATTGCTTCAGAGTTCTGGAGCTGGTGGTAGTGTCACTTATTTGGTTGAGAATGCGATGGCGTTTAAGGGGGAAGGTTTTGGCGGGGATGAGTCTGAAAAAGAAAAATTTTTCAGATGCGAATATGTACCACCTTTAGTAGACGATCTGCTCTCATTCTTCGCGGATCGTTTGAAAGTCTATCTCCGTGACAAAGGTCAGCGTCATGACCTCATCGATGCAATTTTTGCCTTGGGTGAAGATGACCTTGTTTTGATTACAAAACGCGTTGAAGCACTTGGTTCATTTTTGGACACTGAGGACGGAGCGAATCTTCTTGCGGGACAAAAACGTGCCATAAATATCCTCGCAAAAGAGGAAAAGAAGGATGGTAGCGCTATAACAGGCGAGATTGACAAAAAAATGTTGTCAGAAGCTGCGGAATTGTCTTTGCATGAAGCATTAAATGCTGCAACAGCGAAGGCAGAGACTGCTTTGGCAAAAGAAAACTTTGAAGAGGCAATGTCGGCATTAAGTTTGCTACGTGAGCCTGTCGACAAGTTTTTCGATGATGTCATCGTGAATGCAGATGATAAAGAAGTGCGGACAAACCGCCTCAGACTGTTAGCGAAGATCCGGGATGTAACTAGCCAAGTCGCGGATTTTACCAAGATAGAAGGCTAGGTACAAACGGGATGTTACAGAATGGCCGACGCAAAATGGGTCTATGATTTCGGTGGTGGCGCATCAGATGGCGACGCGACAATGAAGAACCTTCTGGGAGGAAAAGGTGCCAACCTTGCTGAGATGGCAAGTTTGGGTTTGCCTGTGCCTCCTGGGTTTACGATTACAACAGCCGTATGTACCGCATTTTATGATCTTGGCCGTAAGTATCCAGATGATCTTAATGAACAGCTTGAAGCCAGCTTAAAAACACTTGAAGGCAAGACAGGTAAAGTCTTTGGGGCTGCAGATAACCCATTATTGGTGTCTGTACGTTCTGGGGCACGTGCCTCTATGCCAGGTATGATGGACACTGTTCTAAACCTTGGTTTGAACGACACAACAACAGAAGGTCTTGCCAAGCTTTCTGGTGATGCACGTTTTGCTTATGATAGCTACCGCCGTTTCATTCAGATGTATTCAAATGTTGTGCTGAACATTTCACACGATGTGTTTGAAGACATTCTGGAAGATTATAAAGATCTACAAGGCTATGAGCTAGACACAGATATGACTGCACAAGACTGGCAGGATGTTATCGTCAAATATAAAGCTGCAGTGACTTCCAACAATAATGGCGAGCCATTCCCTGAAGATCCAAAGGATCAATTATGGGGTGCTGTTGGTGCTGTGTTTGGGTCATGGATGAATGACCGCGCTATTTTCTACCGTAAGCACAATGACATCCCGGCTTCATGGGGAACTGCTGTGAATGTGCAGTCTATGGTGTTCGGAAACATGGGTGACACATCCGCAACGGGTGTTGCGTTTACGCGTGACCCTGGAACAGGTGAGAACCTTTTTTACGGTGAGTATCTCATCAATGCGCAAGGTGAAGATGTGGTGGCAGGTATTCGTACACCAGCTCCAATTTCTAAAGCGCGTGCCGCTGAGATGGGCTCTGACGATGCCCCATTAGAAGTGACAATGCCGGAAGTCTATAAGCAGTTGACTGATGTGTCAGATAAGCTTGAGAAACACTATCGCGACATGCAGGACATTGAGTTCACTGTTGAGCAAGGCACGCTTTACATGCTGCAAACGCGTAATGGTAAGCGCACGGCACCAGCTGCTTTGGCCATGGCTGTTGAGATGTGTAAAGAAGGCCTCATTACTGAAAATGAAGCTGTGCTGCGTTTAGCGCCAGCACAATTAGACCAGCTACTTCACCCAATGATTGACCAAGATGCAAAAGCTGAAGCTGTGGCTGCCGGTCAGGTGTTTGTAAAAGGTCTTCCTGCCTCACCAGGGGCCGCCATCGGTAAGATTGTGTTTGATTCTGATGAGGCTGCTGATGAAGCGGCTAAGGGTGAGAATGTTATTCTTGTTCGTATCGAAACAAGCCCAGAAGATATTCACGG
>NZ_KB899549.1:0-195000 GCF_000378345.1 Hirschia maritima DSM 19733
GCTGTTGCACCAGACTCGTCTTTAAAGAATTTGTTCAATAGGTTTTTCATTTTGTATTCTCCGCATTTTTTTGCATGGCTATAAACCCACCCCCTTGGTTATATTTGCTTCTCGGCGGCGGTTGAGAATAGTTATAGAATAGATTGGTGAAATCGACGTTTAACTATACAAAAACTTGTCTGGTAAAAGGGTAATTACTTGTTTACCACCATTTTTTCTTCAATTGCGTAGGATTTGATTTACCAACAAAACACCCCCTCCTATTCCCCAACAAAACTTGAACAATACGTAAATAGAAACAGTTCGCCCCCTTATAAATATTTCTTAGGTTTTGATTCAGTCTTTCAATCTATTTTGTTCAAAACCTCACTTGAAGGGATAATAGGATTAGAAATGGCTTTCAATTTTTCAAAAATGGCAATTGCCTCCGCTTTTGCAATCTCTGCCACTCTGACTGCACAAGCAGCCACTCCCGCCAAAGAGAGTAAAATTGAAGTTTACATCGATCAAACTCAATTGCTTCACCTTGGTAAGCCTATGGGAAGTATCATTGTGGGGAACCCAGATGTAGCAACCGTTGCTGTTCACGATAACCACACACTTCTTTTAACAGGGCTAACATTTGGAGCCACAAATCTAATTGTGCTAGATTCCGTTGGCAGACCTATTCACAAGAGCCAACTTCTCGTGTCTGAACGCAATGGTACCGGCACACTAACTGTTGCACGTGGCGAAAAAACCGACACATATGCATGTAGCGATAAATGTCGTCCGGTTAAAACAGGCATGTAACCCCCAAACAACTTCCCTTCACATCACCAACTCGGGAAGTTGTGTTCATTTTTGTTCATCAAGAAAACAATTACTTCATCTATTTAGCGTATGGTTTGTTATACCATTACGCTCTTAGGTGCCGATTTATGCAACTACCATCTTCATCAACCAATCAAAACAGATTGTGGAAACGTAAGTTAAATAAATTTTTGCGTAACACTAAAGGTGCCGTTGCTGTTGAGTTCGCACTCATTGCCGCACCATTTTTTATTCTATTGTTCGGCCTGATAGAAATTGCCCTTTTGTTCATGATGACTACCACCTTGGACTATGGAGTTACTCAAGCTTCAAGACAGATTCGTACTGGCCAAATCCAAGCTGGTTCAGGATTGAAAAAAGAATTTTCCGATCTCGTTTGCGGAAACCTTTTTAATCTTCTCGATTGTGGCAGCAAACTTCATATCGACGTGCAAAGATATAATGACTTTGTAGCTAGCGATGCTGGAGATGGCCTTCCCCTCAATGGAGACGGAACACTTAACAACAATTTTCAGTACAATCCCGGCGAAGCCAACGAAATTGTACTCGTTCAAGTATATTACGAATGGAAATTGATCACACCTATTCTCTCAAGTGGATTGAGCAATATGGCTGAAGGCAAAAGACTACTTCATTCAACTGCTGTATTCAGAAACGAGCCTTTTGGATCATGATAAAGCTTCTTAGAGAATTCAAGAAAAACGAAGATGGGCTAGCTGCAATAGAATTTGCTCTGACCCTCCCCCTTTTAACTATCCTCTACTTTGGGACGATCGAAGCCTCAATGCTAGTTGAAGCTGATCGCCGTGTCACATCTACGGCAAGCACAATTGCCGATCTCGTCGCCCGGACCCGAGAAGTAAACTATTGCGAAATGGAAGATATTTTTTACGCCTCTAGCCGGATCATTCGCAGCAAATCCAAAGGGCAAGTCAAAATGCGCATCAGCAGCATTACAGAAGATCCAAACACTGGAAAAAACACTGTAGAATGGAGCCAAGGCCGCAACGGAATGTCAGGCCTGCCAGAAGGCTCAGAGGTAACCGTAGATGCGGGAATTATGCCGTCAGCAGGCTCTGTCATATTGGCCGAGGTAGAGTACCCTTATGATACTCCTTTTCAATACATTTACAAATCAGCTTCAAACCTTAAACAGCACTTTTATCTGCGCCCCCGTCAATCCAACAAAGTTGAATGGATTGGCCCTACGACAAACCCAGGAAACTGCTAAAAAAGCATCCAATTCAGAGATCCATCTGGATCCCTGACTGCTCTAATTTTTTACCATCTATCGACAAGATCGGACGGCTTCCCCACAGACTATTTACCCCAACAGCTGACACTGATTTCTTTTCGAACAACTCTTCAACTTTTATCGATCGTTCCTCAATGCTTATCCCCTTAGATTTGAGGAATGCAATCACAGTAGAGCGCATAAAACCATTGCGGACACCATCTTCAACTGGCGGTGTAACCCACTCGCCTCCCAACCTCACAAAGATATTCCCCATAGCAAGCCCCGCAATTTTGCCTTGAGTATTCAACATTAAGGCTTCATTTCCACCGACCTCAGCTGCAGCCCTCAAAGCAGCGAGATGATCCCCATAGCACCCTGCTTTTATCTTCACCAAAGGCGATGTTTCATTCCTCCGAATGGCACTAGTGAACACTTTCAGAGGCTCAAATGGGCGAGCATGCTCTAATTTAAAAAACTGCAAAACACAGTTAGGGGCTCCAGAAACGAATGCGCCGCGCCCCTCGCCTCGGCTCACAGTCATACGAACGCTCACCGCAGACAGACCAATTTGCAGGAGCCTGTCTTCAGCCTCTTTCAGCGCGGCCTCTAGGGCCGCTAAATCGCAAGCAGGGAATTGCAAAACATCCATTGATCTCGCCAGCAGCCTCAAGTGTTCGGACTTGCCCTCAATGTAGCGGCCATTGAAATACAATGTTTCAAAACACGAATCACCCAACAAAAAACCACGATCACCCACTGAGATTTGTGCACTTCCGGCATCTACCCAATCACCATTAACCCAAGTTTGATCAATCATGTTTTTCTACCCCTATTGATTGGGTTAGTGCTTTTATCAACGCTTGGCCTTTATGGATGGTCTCTTGATACTCGTCCTCGGGAACTGAATCTGCAACAATACCTCCACCAACACGAAACTCACCTTTCCATCCATCGTTCAATTCTGAAAAAGCGGTGGAACGAATCAGAATAGATGAATCCATACATCCATCCGGCGAGACCCACAGCAATGAACCGCAATATGGCCCTCGCGCCGCGTCCTCCATTTCTGCGATGATCTGCATAGCGCGAATTTTTGGAGCTCCTGTGATCGACCCTCCAGGGAATGCAGCTCTTAATAGATCAACCGGCCCTTTGTCATCTTGCAATCGCGCAGTCACCGTTGAAACTAAATGATGCACATTGGCAAAACTTTCCAGTGCATTCAATTTTGGAACCTTAACTGAACCAGGAATACTCACTCGCGATAAATCATTGCGCATAAGATCGACGATCATCAAGTTCTCGGCGCGATCCTTTTCAGATGACAACAATTCCGAAGCAAGCGTTATATCTTCTGCATCGGATTTTCCGCGCGGCCTTGTCCCCTTGATGGGTTTCGTTGAAACATACAACTCCCCATCAATTCCTAACCTAGTCTTCAAAAAACGTTCCGGAGAGTTTGAAGCCAGAACTAAACCATCCAATCGAAAGTAGGATGAAAAAGGAGCGGCGCTTGTCTCATTTAATCTCTTGATCAGATGATAGGGATGCACACCTTCACTCAAAGTAAAATCAAAGGCTTGCGAGATATTCGACTGAAAACAATCTCCAGCATGGATATAATCGACAGTCTTTTGAATTTTTGTCTTATAATGCTCCAATTCTTCACGCGGCGTTGGCATTTCATCGCAGAGAACATTGGGATTATGATTGAGTTTCCCTTCTCTTTTCAAAGCATCAACTAACGTTTCTTTTCTCTGACTGGATCGGCCTATTTGCTCCCAATCCCAGATGTAGAGCCTTGCTCTTTTCTCTTCATGATCAAATGCTAAAACCTGATCATAAAGCCCCAGTGCAAGATCAGGCCAAGCACTAAAATCAGGCCCCTCTTGCAATTTGGGCAGTATCGACCGGCCAAATTCATAGCTTAACAGTCCAGCCCATCCCCCACAAAAAGGAGGAGCTGATTTGGGACGTACAAATTCTAACTTTTTAAGAGATTGTTCTAATCTACACAAAGCCGCATCGGACTGTGTGCCATCGCCGCGAAACAATATCGTCTCCAACGGTTGAGCACATATATAGCTCCAACGCTTTCCCTTACCATGCATCAACATAGCAAATGGCAAATCCCGTAAAGGCTCAAACACCATTATTGGATCATTGTAGGGAAATTCCAACGCTTTAAACATAGGACTCTATCGCTTTGTCACGCAGCAAATGAAAGCCGCGCGCGCTCCTATTCGAGCAGTTTTGATTTTAGTTGCGCAACCATATCATCACTCACATTCAAAATCTCTTTTGAATACTGGTCAATCGACCCATGCTTTGATGAAATTTCATCTAATGCACCGCGTAGATATTCTGGACGAACACCTAAGAACGGAAACAAAGCCTCATCATCATCTATTTTTAGTCCTAAACGCTTTTCCCATTTGGCGCGAACGACAGGCAATCGTTTTTCAATATCGATTGTTTCATTGGTAAGAATGTAATCATCGAATATTGTCTCCTCAGGTACACCAAGCAATGACAATGTCAGCGCGCACCCTATTCCGGTTCGATCCTTACCTGCAGCACAATTAATCAAGCCACCACCTGAAGTTTGAGCCAGCCGCTGAAACCAACGCGTATACAAACTCACATGAGCCTCAACCCACGGCGCAACTCTATAGTATTCTAATATGAAATTGTGCGCATCTTCACCAGTTAAATTACCCTTCTCGGCAAATTCCAGATGCGAAGCCTTATAATGATAAAGATCATTGAAAGTATGGACCTCATGAGGGCCCCATAAATTGGGGTCATCCATACGTTCAGACTGACGTCGCAAATCAACCTGAAAATCAATGTCCAGTTTGTTTAAATAATCCAGATCAGCTTCTTTTGCATTTTGCATAGACGCAGTACGGAAAAGCTTCCCTGTCTTAATTCGCCGACCACATGATGTCTCATATCCGCCAAAATCTCGGAAATTTTTGACACCCTCTAACGGCTTAATCCGGTTTTCCATACTTCGCATCCTGTCGCAATAAAACGAATACTTGCATGGTTAAAACCGGATCAAAAAAACGTCCAGTTAAGATTTTGATTTAGAGCGGGTGAAGCATTACTTTCAGATGCTTATACCCTTTGACAAAACAATTGGGCAGACGTTCTGGCTCTTCCAAAACCTCAATGTAACTATAGCGTTTCAAGATTTCATCCCAAAGTATGGACATTTGCAACTCAGCCAACCTATTTCCTACGCAGCGATGAATACCAAAGCCAAATGTAAGATGGCGACGCACATTCGGACGATCAATCCAGATGTCATCAGGGCGTTCTATCATACGCTCGTCACGGTTTCCTGATGCGTACCACATCAGAACCTTGTCGCCCTTTTTAATTGTCTTCCCATGCATTTCGACATCTTCGACAGCCGTACGACGCATATAAGCTAATGATGTTTGCCAGCGCAGTGTCTCGGCTGCCAAATTTGGAACAAGGCTTCGATCTGCTTTGACCTTCTCATATTCTTTTGGAAATAGATTCCACGCATAAACAGAACCTGTCATGCTGTTCCGAGTAGAGTCATTCCCTCCCACAATCAACAATATCAAATTACCTAGCAATTCTTGCGGAGTCATATTCTTGGTTGTTGCATCATGGGCAAGCGCTGACAGCAAGTCGTGCCCAGGCACCTCGCTTTGGCCTCTCTCCTGCCAAAGCGTCATAAATGCCATCAAGCATTCTGTCAGTTCTCTTTGCCACTGCTCTTCACCACCTGGGCAAATGTCTGGATTATATTTGCCAGTCGCGACATCGGACCAGCGAGATAACTTACGACGGTCTTCCTGAGGAAAATCAAAGAGAGTCGCCAACATCATTGTCGTCAGTTCAATAGAAACTTTGTCGACAAAATCAAATGGCTCATAAATAGGCAAACTATCTAGAGTTTGGATGGTGCGTTCTCGAATTAGATGTTCGAAATTCTTGAGACTTTCAGAATCCATTACCGGCTGCACAGCTTTACGATATCGCGTGTGCTCCGGACGATCCATCGCGATAAACATTGGCAATTGAAAGCCATGGTTCAAATCAACTGCTGTGATCCCGCCGTATTTAGCATCAGAAGAAAAACGCTGGTGATCTTTGTCTACTGCAACAATGTCTTCATAGCGTGTGATGGACCAAAATGGTCCCTCAGGAGAATTCTCAGTGTAATGGACAGGTGAATTATCCCGCAGCCATTTAAAATATTGAAAATACTCAGCTCTGCGCCACAGCTCCGGATGTAGCAAGTTGACCTTATCCATATCCAACTGATCTGGAGGTGCAATCACACCATTCGTGTTGAACCGGCCTCTGCGCACTGCTTCATGAATGTTTTGCCCACCGCGAGCTGCCCCGATATCAGGACCCACATTATAAGAACTATCAGGCATTCATTTGCTCCCACCAAACTCCGTACGCACGCAATTATCCAGTTTAAGGATTTAGCTGCAATCTATCTAGTGACTAGTTGCCCACTTGTCAGCCAACCCACGCGCGTAAAATTGTCATACCGTGCCGAATTTTCGGACACGCCTAAATGTAAACATACCATTAATACAATTACAACGTGTATAAATTGCTTTTTGTAAACTCTTTCTTGTTGACCTGCTCCACAAAACTCCGCCAAACATAACTCAATGAAACGATCATATTTTTGAGAAGTCTGTAAAACACATATTTTTCAATGGACTAAAAAGGTTATCGCTTGTGATTACTAGAGAAGAAGCAGAATCATTTGCACGCAGTTGGGTTCAAGCATGGAACGATAAAGATATTGCTGCAGTGGCAAATCATTATAGCGATGACATCATTTATCACTCCCCAAAGCTTATTGAAGTGATCGAACACAATGGTCCGTTCCTAGTTGGAAAAAATGCGCTTATCGAATACTGGAATGCGGCTATTGAAGGTGCGAACAGTCTATATTTCGAAGTAAATAATATATTTCTCTCTTCAGATGCAGTTACACTTTGCTTTGTAAATCATCGCGGACAGGATGTTGCCGAAACTTTCATATTCGATGAAAACCTAAAAATAAAAGAATGTATTGCGTGCTACCACTAAGAACTTTTCTGCCACCTTGTTCTTAGTGAGGCATCAATTTTGCTTAATCCACCAAAGTAATCAGCTTAAAACGATAATTATTACAGCATCGTAATTCGCCAAAGGGGCGAGTACAATTGACCACAGTGCAAATGTTACGTGATAAGTATCCAAAATAAAGACCAAAAAGGTGGTGGAAATGAACTTGAAACTTACACTAAGCGCAATAGCGACAGTTGTTTTGGCATCCGCTTGTCAATCAACACTTCCTAGCGACATGCGCGTTGCAGACTTTTGTGCTGTAGCAGAAAACGCGAACGAAGGCCTATGTCAGGTCAGCTTAGAAATTGATGGCCAGAAAAAAGCTCTATCAGAAACAAACCTTCGTGTTAGCGAAGCTCGTACAATTACAGACCAGGCTTTGAGTATTTCACGTCAAGCTGGCCAAGATGCACGCGATGCCAAATCTATGGCCTCTTCCGCCCTAAACCGTTCCAGTGATCTCTCATGTAAAACTGTTACTGTTCAAAAATCTGACACAGGTACATGTGGTGAAGGTTACACATTGATGGGCTGTACACAAACTCGCTACACTCACCGTGCAGGCGGATTGTCTTTCCTACGTGAAGTGAACAACAAATCCTGTCGTTTCAATTCACGTGTCCTAGAAATGCAAGTACGTTGTTGCGCAACAAACGCCGCAACAGCTCAGTATTCTTCTAGCTACTAAAGCTATAGAAAACAGATTAAAAAAGCCCGTTTAGTATTCCTAAGCGGGCTTTTTTTCTTACCTAAATGGCGGCTCATCAAAAGCGCGTAGCTTGCGAGAATGCAATTTCGCATGCCCTTGGGCCAAACGCTCTAAAGTATCAATTCCAATTCGGATGTGCTCGCCTATCGCGCGTTCATAAAAACTGTTAGCAGCGCCTGGTAATTTTAGCTCTCCGTGTAACGGCTTGTCTGACACACACAACAAAGTTCCATACGGCACACGCATGCGATACCCGTTGGCAGCAATAGTTGCACTCTCCATATCAACAGCGATAGCCCGGGATTGGTTTATACGTTTAGCACTCTCCGTATAGCGCAGCTCCCAATTTCGATCATCCGTGGTAAAAACAGTCCCCGTGCGCAAGCGTGATTTCAATTCTTCAGAATTTCCACCCGTTACTAATGCCGCAGATTCCCACAATGCTTGTTGTATTTCAGCAATTGGAGGCACAGGAATATCAGCTGGAAGAACCCCATCCAGCACATGATCATCTCTCAAATAGGCGTGGCCCAACACATAGTCGCCAATACGTTGGGACTGACGTAGCCCGGCACAATGTCCTACCATTATCCAACATTCTGGTCTCAGCACAGCTAAGTGGTCAGTAATAGTTTTTGCATTGGAAGGTCCAACGCCGATGTTTACCAACGTTATTCCAGATGCCTTGTCAGGCCCTAGCACATGATAGGCAGGCATTTGGTGACGACGCCACGCACCTTCTGAAACCGCCTTAACCGCATCTTTTGTTTTACCATCAACTTTCACTCCCCCCGGCGCAATAAGCTCAGAATAAGAACTATCCTTGTCCTTAATTTGCTCCGCAGCCCATTCGACAAATGCATCTACATAACGGTGATAATTGGTAAACAAGATGTACCGCTGAAAACTTTCAACGGGAGTTCCTGTGTAGTGAGCAAGACGTTTCAAGGAATAATCTACGCGTGGCCCATCAAACAGAGCTAGCGGTTTTTCATGCTCATCCACCCAAGGTGTTCCATCGGGCACCTCATCACCAATTTCAACCAGTTTCGGCGTTGGGAAATAGCTGGAAAAGTCAGCTGGTGAGATAATCTCTGCATCAACACCTTCAGCTCCGTCCAACACATATGGATAAGGAATATCAGAATCAGATGGCCCAACTTCGAATGTCACATCATGATCTTTGGCGATCATGGACAATTGAGAAATCAGATATGCTCGGAAGAATTGCGGCTGAGTTATCGTCGTAACATAAACACCTGGCTCAGATAGCTTGCCAAAAGCCCTAGACATAATAGGTGGCGGCCCGTCAGGCTGATAAATCACCCGAATTTGAGGATAGGAGAAACGGCGATCCTCTCGCCATTTTGGGTCCGGCTTTTGACCTTCCTTTATAAAATCATTCAGCGCAGATTTAAGCGATGCTACAGAGGCGTCATAAATCTCGGTTACGCGATCAACGACTTCTTCAGGTGTCATACAAAGCTCCAGACATTGGTTTTCAATCAACTAGCATTAGTCTGAATTTGTGATCTGGAAAAGCTAAAATCAACGCACGGTCATAAGAAATACCGCAACGTTAGGTCCATGCTCTAAACCAAACCCATTTCAACCACTCATCGCCCTCAAAAGGCATTGCTGTTAAAACCGGATAAAAGAAAACAAAGCTGGCGATCGCCAAAGCCATCCAGACGACCATCACAATATTCTGAAAGCTTGGCTTAACACAGCGCGAAACGAAAGCAGCGATACCCATCCCTAAAAAGAATGCGGCCTGCTCATAGTAATAAGAGAACATGAGATCACGTGGGATAACAGCATACACAAGCCAACATCCCATAAATGCTGATGAAATTGCTAGTAACGCTCCATCATGACGCATCGTTCCATACCCAAAACAGAATAAAATCGCAGGCAATCCTGCCCAATACACAAGAGGGTTTCCAATTAAGAAAATTGCTTCGGAATAAGACGGGTCTGGCTTTTCAAAATAATACCAAATCGGTTCAAACATCAAAGGCCATTCCCACCACTGACTTTGATAAGGGTGCTCCTTAAGAACACTTGTAACATCTGCAAGCATTCGTTGATGCAATTCCAGCAGTGAAAAATTCCCTTCCATCCAGATGAAAGGCAAAAAGGTCAAGCAATATGTTGCAATTGCAGGCACACCCTGCCGAAGACCCGTGCCAAGAAATGAAAAATTATACCATCCTGCGAACCCTGTTCCAAACAATCGAGGGAGGAAATAGCCTTTGGGACTTGTCTCAGAGCATCGCCAAATGAATAACCCACCCCAGATCAACACCATATTGATGCCTGCAGACCACTTGGACGAAGCAGCCAAACCAAGAAAAATTCCGGAAATGACCAACCCAATACTTGCAGCACTGCGAGATCGCGCTCGCTTTCCTGACCAAATTAAGGCCAGAGCCGACAAAACGAAAAACCCAAGACTATATATGTCTAGCATCGCAGTGCGCGACTGAACCAACAATGTCTGATTAAGTAGTGTTAAAATGGCTGCAAAAAACGATATGGAAATGCTAAATCTAAACAGCCGCATTGCCGCATAAACGCTGCAAATACTGAGCACTCCCAAGATTGCCCCCGGCAACCTCCAACCCCATGATGCACCGTCAGCCAATGAAGAACCCAGTCCAATTAGCCATTTTCCGAATGGAGGGTGAGAATTGTTCGTCCAAGCTTCCAATTGGAAAAGCTGTTGTCCCGCAGGCACATAGTGAGTTTCATCAAACACTAAAGAGGCAGGAATATCCAAGCGCCAACAAATTGCCAAACTTGCTAAACAAGCAATTACAACACTCCAAACCCAGTCTAAAGTGCTTATTGAACTCGATTTCGAGCTGAACATTGAATTTGGCCCCTGAAGATATCTCTCTTCTACGCTTTAACTACCGACAGCTTCCGGTTCAATAACGCCGAACACAGAAAAGCGACAAAAAGCATCCGCCCTTTGTCGCTCCTCTATGCATAGCAATTTAATTATAGTTCCGCGACTTCTTTTTGAGACGCTACTTTTTGATCGAATTTCGACCAAACACCAGCATCTCCATGCCAATCACCCGCTGTTGCGCCTTTAGAGTATTCAGTCGCGCGAGCTTCAAAGAAATTAGCATGTTCCACACCGTTTAGAATCTCTGTCAACCACGGGATCGGATGCTCATCAATGCCATAAATCGGGTCTAGTTTTAGCTGTTTCATACGCCAGTCAGCGATGTAGCGAATGTAGTTTTTTATATCTTCAGGCGTCATACCTTCTACTTCACCAGCCTCAAACGCGAGCTCAATGAATTTGTCCTCAAGCTTAACCACGGTCTGACAGCAATCAGCAATATTATCTTTTACATCTTTAGTCAGCGCGCCCGTTTCTTCCGCAAATGTGTGGAACATTTTCATCATGCCCTCACAATGGAGACTCTCATCCCGAACAGACCAAGACACAATCTGCCCCATCCCTTTCATTTTATTGAAACGTGGGAAATTCATCAGCATGGCGAATGACGCAAACAATTGCAGCCCTTCAGTGAAGCCACCAAACACAGCCATTGATGTTAGAATATCTTTTTCGTTGTCGACTTTAAATTGACCCAGATAGTCATGCTTAGCTGCCATTTCATCATATTCCATGAAAGCAGAAAACTCAGAGTCAGGCATACCGATCGTTTCTAGCAGCAATGCATACGCGGCTATATGAACAGTCTCCATATTTGAAAACGCGGCCAACATCATGCGAACTTCAACCGGCTTAAACAGCGGCATGTAGTTTTCCATGTAGTTGGCACCAACTTCCACATCCGATTGCGTGAAGAAACGGAAAATTTGAGTCAGCAAATTGCGTTCTTTATCGTTGAGCTTACCAGCCCAATCTTTACAGTCCTCACCAAGCGGCACCTCTTCTGGCACCCAGTGTACTTGCTGTTGGATCTTCCAGAAATCATAAGCCCAAGGATAACGAAACGGTTTATACGATATCGAAGGAGTCATTAAACCTGGTTTTTCGGGAAGAATGATATTTGACATGATATTAACCTGCTTTGACATATCGTATAAGAATCGCGGCGACTCGCGAAACCACAATATGTAGTGGTTCTCTATTAAAATAAAGCGACATTTGGTACTAATTGCAGGATTTAGACAGGCTACTTTAACAGAGAATATGCCTGTATTGATGCCAGACAAAACATCCTATTGTAAAAATTCAGCCTAGCTTCAAACACTTCACTGCACAATTTGCTTTCCAAGATATATGGACAAGCTCTTCTCAAGAGGAAAGCCTTAGCATTCAATTTTCTGTGGAATGTAATGTGAGTAAGTTATTCTCTTGCTGCTTTTCAATAAAGCAACAATAATTTCAACTCTTACATGCGCATCGTGAAGGACAATGCTGCTATGTTTGCTGTTGTTGTAATCTCTTCAAAACGAGTTTCTCGGCGCATTACACCTATAGATAATTCACCACCTGCTTTGTGGAACGCAACACCCGCATGCCAGTCACCCACTGTAACTTGATCACGCAAAGCAACGCCGTTTATCTTAGCGCCTTTATCACCGACATCCCAACAAAGCGCTTCGTTGTCAGTTCCGACAAACATATACCAGCTATCAACACGAACATGCCTACCGCGCTGATCTACTCTATCAGCAATCTGACCAACACGAACTTCTGCACCTGTCTTGCGAGCTTCATGACCATCAGTCTTTTCAATACGCGCATGTGGGCTAACAGAAAGATCCAAATCAAATCCAGCTTTGTCCAAAGGAGCGCTGAATTCCCACTCCCCAACATAAACTTCTTGGCTTGCACGTCTCAGCGCGCGCGGAGAAAAGTCGCGGCTTGCATGATATTTAAGAACATCATTGTTTACCGCCCAATTGGTAGAACTTAAACGTTTGCGTGAATTAGATCTAAAACTATTTCGTAATTGCTTTTCAACAATGCGAACGGGCTTTTCGGTTGTCGAAAACTCAACCGGCCCCTGCTCCATATACGCAGGCAATACATCCGCAGCAGTATCTGATGAGATACACCCTACACATGAAAATGCGGCAAAAATACTCGCCACCATTGCTAACATCCTATTGTTCCCTGCGATATTTCTAACACTATGGTAAGAATATCACACCCAGTCTTACTGACATCATAACACTATTGCGTAAAATAACGCCAATCAATTTAACAAATTAATTACACTTTTTTTGAGAAATCTTAAAAAATTCAACCCACTAAAATTTGGCACACTTTTGCAATTTTAAGAATTCTCACGCAAAAAACGCGCCACCCTAAAAGAATGACGCGTTATCTTAATTTGATTTAGTATGAATCAGATCAGTGAAAATGCCTACTGACAGGCTAAACATTCATCATAATCTGTATCTGGCGTTTCCATTCCCTCAATCTTTGCCTTCTCTTCAGAACCAGCAAATGAAGCACGCTGTACAGACTTAGAGCGACAGTAATACAGAGATTTAAGCCCTCTCTCCCACGCGCTCCAGTGAAGCATGTGAAGATCCCACTTATTAATGTCAGATGGCAAGAACAGGTTCAACGATTGTGCCTGACATATATAAGGTGTGCGATCTGCAGCCAATTCAATCAACCAACGCTGATCAATTTCAAACGCTGTTCGGAACGTTGCTTTCTCATGCTCATCCAAGAAATCCAACCCTTGCACTGAACCTTCAGCCTCAAGAATCATAGCCCAAACACCCTCTGTATTTTTCCCCTTGGTATCAAGAAGCTTTTCGAGGTGTGGGTTCTTTACCGTGAATGAACCAGACAATGTCTTGTGCGTATAAACATTCGCAGGAATTGGTTCGATACCCGCAGATGTCCCTCCACAAATGATAGAGATAGAAGCTGTCGGCGCGATCGCTAATTTGTGCGAGAAACGCGCCATAACACCGCATTCCTCAGCATCAGGACATGGCCCACGCTCTTTCGCCAATTTCACAGACGCAGCATCTGCACCACGGCGAAGATGCTTAAAGATCATGTTGTTCCAGCTTTTCGCTGTGGCTGATTCCATGGGTACATTCATAGATTGTAAGAATGAATGCATCCCCATCAAACCAAGACCAACCGAACGCTCACGTGTTGCTGAGTATGCAGCACGAGCCATTTCTGTTGGAGCACGATCAATAAAGTCTTGAAGAACATTATCCAAGAAACGGAAAATGTCCTCTAAGAACATTTCATCGTTTTTCCACTCAAGGAACTTCTCTGCGTTCACAGAAGACAAACAACAAACAGCTGTTCTGTCATTGCCCAAATGGTCCAATCCTGTGTGCAACATAATTTCAGAACACAAGTTTGACTGCTTTACCTTCATGCCAAGCTGGCGCTGGTGCGCTGGCATCGCATTGTTAACAGTGTCCGAGTAAATCAAATACGGTTCACCCGTTTGAATGCGAACCTCAAGAATTTTCTGCCACAATTTACGTGCGTTGATCTTTTTAACTTCTTCACCCGTTTTCGGGCTGATCAATCCAAATTCTTCATCATTCTTCACCGCTTCCATGAATTCATCTGAAATATTCAGACCATGGTGAAGATTGAGAGACTTTCGGTTGAAGTCACCTGACGGCTTACGAATCTCCAAAAATTCTTCAATTTCCGGGTGGTGAATATCTAGGTAACATGCAGCAGATCCACGACGCAGAGACCCTTGCGAAATAGCAAGTGTAAGCGAATCCATCACGCGGATGAATGGAATAATCCCTGAAGTCTTACCTGCTCGGCCAATTGTCTCACCGATTGAACGTACATTCCCCCAATAAGTACCAATTCCACCACCATTAGATGCCAACCAGACATTCTCGTTCCAAGTCTCAACAATACCATCGAGAGAATCGTTTACATCATTCAAGAAACAAGAAATCGGCAAACCACGATCTGCACCACCATTAGACAAAACAGGCGTTGCTGGCATAAACCACAGACGCGACATGTAGTCATAGATGCGTTGAGCGTGTTCAGTGTCATCCGCATAGGCTTCGGCCACGCGCGCAAACATTTCCTGATAGCCTTCGCCAGGCAAAACATATCTGTCTGTGAGCGTCTTTTTACCAAATTCCGTTAGATTCGCATCGCGGCTCTCATCGATCTGAACTTGCTGTACAACACGCAATTCAGCGGTCTGTTGAGGCTTCCCATTGTCCGCTTTGTTGTCGTTTTCTTTTGAAATTGCAGCGTTTTCTACAGACATTAAACCTAGGCTCCACGATGTGTATTAATCAATCAGCTTGGTTATGACAAACCATCATATATGGTGTTTATCATATTCTCTGACCCCATATATAGTGGCTTATTGGTTAATGATACGTCAACACTTAGTTATTCAGAATACCGATATTTCCGTGAATAACTCACCTCAATATCCCCTTATCTATTAACCTTATCCGCCAGATCACCAGTAAACACGTACGATATTCGACATTTCCCCTATCAGACGAATACTGTAATTTTTTTCTCTGGTTGGGCTACTCACCGATTCATTAATAAGAACTACACAACTAACTCACAGTTTATCCACAAGCTCGCACCAGATATTGGGTACAAAACGACACCCATACGTCGAAATATAAAAAAAGGCAGACACCATATATAGTGTCTGCCCAATCAACATTGATTCGACTCAGCCAACCAGTTTTCTATATTGAAAACCTCAATGGCTAAGAATTTATATTCCCATTTCAGCACGAACTCGCGCTGCAACATTGGCGTCTAACTCAAGCTTAGCCGCCAAATCCTGTAAAAAACTTCCTTCTTCAGCCGACACCTCGCAAGCACCAGCACAAGCAGCGGCGTATAACTGCACAGCATGATTAGGCGTAACCGCCGCACTCGAAATACGATTTAAAATGTCTTCTCTGCTAACCGTTTCATCTAGAACGGTTTCGTTTAATCCACCTTCATTCAAAGCAGTCTTTATCGCGCTCGCTTCATCTTCATCCAACACGCCATCAGCGTGAGCGGCCGCAGCCATAGATTCAACGACAGCAATTGAAAATGCTGGGTCTTCCGCGTCATTCCCCGCAAATCCATATTCAGTCCCCTCACCAGTAGCATCCGCTCCATCTCGTTTGCTCCACGCATTCCATGCGATCGCACCCAACGCAGCAACAGCTCCAGTTTTTGCAACATTCCCAACAAGTTTACGTCCACCTTTGGAAGCCATCAGAACTGTCAGCAATGCTCCGCCACCAATAGCTGCATTTCTTGCATTCTCGTCTGTCTCAATTTTGTTCTGAACTTTTTTCGCCATATCCTTGGCGCTTTCAACGGTTGCATCAACATCCACTTCTTCAGCAATCTGTGTGGCTTTGTCTTGCAATTGTTTCAGCATTTTTTCGATATCAAACATTCAATGTCACCCTTAATAGATAATTTCGCCAGCAATATCAGATTCAGTTATGTCAGTACTATGGCTAGTGCTGCTAATTTATTTTGGACTTAGTAGACAGGAAAACATAGACAAAATCCCCAAGGGCAAAGTATGCAGTAGCTCACTGCATTCGAAACGACCCAAAGGATATCTGATGCGCATCATGTTAGTTACCGACGCCTGGGAGCCTCAGGTCAATGGCGTCGTCCGCACGATGAAGCGAGTTATTGCTGAATGTGAAGCAATGGGACACGAATGGGATATCGTTTCTCCCAATGACGGTTTTAAAACCATGCCTCTCCCCACATATCCAGAAATCAAACTGGCATTCGGAGCTAAGCCGAAGATTGAAGAAAGACTATTAGAGTTTGAACCCGATGCCGTGCATGTGGCTACAGAGGGTCCGCTTGGATGGGCCGCTCGTGCCATCTGCCTCAAACACAAAATGCCTTTCACCTCATCATACCACACACGTTTTCCTGAATATGTGAATGCGCGCCTGCCGATCCCACTTTGGGCGGGATACAAATATGTGCGCCAATTCCACAAATATTCTGGCCGCGTGATGGTCGCCACTGTTTCAATGATCGAAGAATTGGAATCTCGCGGGTTCAACAACATCGCTGCTTGGTCACGAGGTGTAGACACCGAATTATTCCACCCAAACAAACGCACTGATGATCGCGGCCCTTACAAAGGTATGGAAGGCCCAATATTCTTAAACGTTGGGCGCGTGGCAGTTGAGAAAAACATCGAAGCTTTTCTTGAGTTAGACCTTCCCGGCACGAAGGTTGTTGTCGGCGATGGGCCAGCCCGTGAGGAGCTGATGGCGAAGTATCCAGACGCTGTCTTCCCTGGCTCTAAATTCGGGGATGAGCTAGGAAGTTATTTCGCCAATGCGGATGTCTTTTGTTTCCCAAGTCTTACCGACACATTCGGACTAGTGATTCTAGAAGCCATGGCCGCAGGAACCCCTGTTGCCGGCTTCAATGTACCAGGCCCCAAAGATCTTATTCCAGGTACAAACGCCGGAGCTATCAATGACGATTTGGCGAAAGCATGTATTGAATGTTTAGAGCTTGACCGCGAAGTCGCACACAAGCACGCCCAAGCATTTTCTTGGACAGCATGTGCAAATCAATTCTTAGATAATCTAGAGCCACTTCCAGTCCCGGAACGCAAACGTTTCTGGCAACGCTTCCGCCGCATCCGAAGAAAAAAAACGGTCGAATAGACATGACCTGACTGCTCAAACCAGTAAAAAATCTATTGGGAGTCATTTTTTCTATTTACAGCATTGAATTTTAGAATTATCTGCAAATTTCCGGCGGACATCGGCTCGAGGCTCTGCCGCCCTGATTCCACGTGGCGTCTGGACTACCCGAGTAGAGATAAAATTCTCTCAGGGGTTTGGATGACGTGTGCGGGTTGAGGGGCAGACTTAAACGAGTACGAAAGCCCGTACTAACGCCGGATTGGGTTTACAAAAAGACAGAGGGGATGTGACATGCTCACTTTCCAAACACCTCTGGACCTAGTCCGCGTACTTCGCCCCGAGACTCCGATAGCCTGTGTGCGTCCGGATCGTGTGGGTGCCGCAGCGTCATGGTTCCAGAACAACTTCCCAGGTGACGTGCTTTATGCCGTCAAAGCCAACCCATCGGAATGGGCGCTCGATGCTATGTATGAAGCTGGAATGCGCTGGTTTGATGTTGCCTCGCTAAATGAAATTGAACTCATAGCGAACCGCTTTGATGATGCTATCTTAGCGTATCTACACCCGATCAAAAGCCGCCATGCAATTGAGCGCGCATATTTTGAATTTGGCGTACGTATCTTCGCACTCGACTGTGAAGAAGAATTGCAAAAAATCCTTGAAGCAACCAACCACGCCAAAGACTTAACTCTCGTCATTCGTATGGCTGTTTCCAATGACGGCTCAACCATGCCACTGACAGGAAAATTTGGCTGTTTTGGCAATGAAGCAGTTTCATTGCTACAAGCCACACGTGCACATGCTGATGAGCTGGGAGTCAGCTTCCATGTGGGGTCTCAATGCATGGATCCACACACTTATCGTGTTGCAATGGATACTGTTTCAGCAACCATCCTTCAAGCAGCAGTTACCGTCGATATAGTTGATGTCGGTGGCGGCTTTCCAGCTCTTTACCCAGGCATGAACCCGCCAGAACTACAAGCCTATGTCGACGTAATTGAACAAGTATTTGAAGAAATGCCAGTTCTATTCAATGCCGATTTGTGGTGTGAACCAGGTCGAGCACTAGTCGCTGATTCTACATCAATCGTGGCGAAGGTAGAGATGGTTCGGGATGGCAAAGTCTATCTAAACGACGGAGCCTACGGAAATCTATTTGATGCCGCGCATTGCAAATGGCCGTTCCCAATGGAAGTTCATCGCCCTTCAGGCAAAATCAGCTTCCACAAAAAACCATTTCTTATTTATGGCCCGACCTGCGATTCTTTAGATGTGTTAGATGGTACATTCGACCTCCCAGCAGATATCGCTGAAGGTGATTATGTCGAATTTGGCATGATGGGCGCGTATGGCACGGCAATGAGCACACGCTTCAATGGCTTTGGCGAAACAACCGCATACCGTGTACGTGACAGTATCAGTCAAACCATGTTCGACACTGAATCAGCAGCTGAACGCAGCTATGAAAACAACATCATCTTCTTTCCTCGCAAAGAGGCGTAAGCAACACACTGCTACGTCAATCTGATAAATTTATTCCAATATTCTGTACCGAATACATCTTCGGTACAGCCATAATTCCTGATACATAGAAGAAAACACGCCAAATCGCTTTGCTCATGATTTAATGAAGCTAAACGCTACGGCATAATATGAAGGTTTTTCCAATGACAAAAGTTCTTCAAATTGGTGCCGGTGGTGTTGGCACAGTTGTCGCTCACAAACTTGCGATGAGCCCTGTGTTTACGGACATCATGCTGGCAAGCCGCACGCTGGCTAAATGCGATGCAATTGCCGCTGCCGTAAAAGACAAACAAGGCATTGAAATCAAAACTGCCAAAGTGGATGCCGATAACGTCGCTGAAACTGTTGAGCTGATTAAAAGCTTTGGGCCGGATGTCGTCATCAATGTTGCCCTTCCATACCAAGACCTCACTCTGATGGAAGCCTGCTTGCAGGCAGGTGTGCACTATCTCGACACAGCAAACTATGAGCACCCAGACACAGCAAAATTTGAATATAAAGAACAATGGGCATTCCAAGACCGCTTTAAAGAAGCTGGCCTAACAGCCCTTCTCGGCTCTGGTTTTGATCCGGGCGTAACAAACATGTTCTGTGCGCATGCTCAAAAGCACTTGTTCGACACAATCGACACGATCGACATTCTTGATTGTAATGGCGGAGACCACGGGCACCCGTTCGCGACAAACTTCAACCCTGAGATCAATATTCGCGAGATCACAGCAAATGGCCGTTATTGGGAAAATGGCGAATGGGTCACAACTGAACCATTAGAACACTCAATGATGTTTGATTTCCCGGGTGTGGGTGAACGCAAAGCTTTCCTTCTCTACCACGAGGAAATGGAAAGCCTGTGTCAAAACATTAAAGGCCTAAAGCGCATTCGATTCTGGATGACATTTGGAGAGGCCTACATAAAACACCTTGATGTCATTCAAAACCTTGGCCTCGACAGTATTGAACCGATTGAATTCCAAGGTCAGGAAATCATTCCGCTTCAATTCTTACAAAAACTATTGCCGGATCCAGCTAGCCTTGCGCCAAATTATAAGGGCAAGACTTCTATTGGATGTCTGGTAAAAGGCACAAAAGATGGCAAGTCGCGCACAAGCTTTATTTATAATATTTGTGACCATGAAGAGACATATAAAGAAGTTGGTGCACAAGCTGTTTCCTATACGACAGGTGTACCCGCTGTGGCTGGCGCGGAAATGATCGCAACAGGCAAATGGCGTCAGCCCGGTGTGTGGAATATGGAACAAAACGATCCCGACCCATTCCTAACCCGCCTCAATGAAACAGGCTTGCCTTGGCACGTCAAAGATATGTAGAAATTATAGAGGGCAGCTGATTGGCTGCCCTTTTTCATTACATCATCAACCGCTCATAATAAGTTACCACCGGCTCGCCTTCCATGAAAGCAAGCAACGCCGTCATCACGCCAGCCTCCTGAATGAACGCCATATAAGCCTGATGATGCCGTTGACTGGCCCATTCTTCCTTCAGAAGGAATGCTCTGGTAGCAGAATCGTAAAACAGATTAACCTGCAGTGCGCCGTCAAAGCCACGCACGTTGGACAAGTTCGCGTTCAGAAAGGCCGTCAACTCCTCAAACGCCCCGTCTCGAACCGTCATTTTCAATGTAACCCAGATACTCATCTTCAATCTCCTGTATAAACTATGAGGAGATTGCGGTGGATCAGACAAAATTTATGTATAGAAAAAGCTAAAAATCGTAAAATTCGGTCAGAAAGTCACGCAAGCTTCAATCGCATCTGTTTTGGAGTTTCTCCAAAATTTCGTTGGAAATCCTTGATAAAATGGGATGTATCTGCGTAGCCAATTTCATACGCAATTTCAGCTATGGATAGCGTTGAACGCTCAACTAAATCCCGCCCTTTAGCCAACTTGGCTTCGCGTAACCATGCCCCCGGTGCCATTCCAAATGCGCGCTTAAAATCGCGCTGAAATGACGACAATGAACGTCCAGATAAACAAGCATAATCTGCAACTGTAAGCCCTTGCCCTGCATGACGACGCATCAATTGCTTGATATTACGCCTACTTTTAGTGCGGTCCAAGTTTAATAGAAAACGCTTCAACTGGTTCTGATCGTCATGCAGATCAAGTAAAAGCAACAACTCAAGAAGCTTTGCTTTGATCAGCGCATAGGGCGCATCCAGTCCGCCATAGACCTGAGATAAAGTCGCAACGTAAGCCTTCAGACACGGCGTTCCAGCAAATAATGATGGCATGCATGTAATTCTTTGAATCGTATTTGCCGATACCGCCTTTAGAAATTCCTCAATAACTTGATCGTCGAAAAAGAATAACCATGCTTCCAGCGGTCCATTCGCGTTTATAAAATCCGAGATCATATGATGATGACGGGGAATCATCAGCATGTCTCCCGAACGAACGCAGGTCTCTTGGCCTTCGAAATCATAGAAAGTCTCTTGCCCTTGAGCAACGTACACCAGACATGGTGCATTGGTAAAGAACTCAACTCCGATCGCTTCTTGCTGAATGAACTTACGGAAAATACTCGTCCCGCTTTGAGCCATCACAGGCTCTGCGCCTTTAAACTCAGACAACCCCTCAGGAAGCAACAAGATATTATCGGTACAATGAGCCACATTTATTTCCTTGGTGTGAAATAGCGTGACTCAAACTTCAAGCTATTTTCTTAAATTAGCAATTCCAAAACTCATTTTTCAGATGTGTGAAATATCTTAAAAGGATCAATTCTAGTCTCTACAACCAAAGAAACTAGACTTCTCGCTCAATAGATATATCCTGTTGTACATGAAGCTATTCATTGCCCTTGCATTTTTTATGTCTAGCCTGCTTGGAACAAGCAGCGCATGCGCGCATGCAATGGGTTTGAATTCGGCTCATTCACCTGCTGTGCACTCAAACACAGAAATTGCGCATTCGGAGCACAGCCACGCGGTATTTCTCGATCATCATGACGACCATAATTCAGCGTCAACTCTCCACAATATGCACAGCGATACGCATGAGGATTGCCCAGAAGACTGTAATGGTGGTCCTGATTGTGCTGGCTGTTCGGCCATTCCTGCCAGCCTAACTATAGAAGGTTTTAGCTTCACACCTCCTGTCATAACAGCTTTGTATAGCATGAGTGATGAAGCGGGTTTTGATAAAACCTTTGCCTTAGAGCCCCCTCCACCACGAAGCACCTGAACCCGATCAACTTCACGGGCAGATTCCGTCTGCCCTTTGGATTTTATTAGTTCAGGAAAAACAATATGTTGCGAAAAATCGCAACCATCTCCGCAATAGGATTAGGGTTAGCTGCATCAGCACATGCTCGCCCTGTTTCTTATGTCGGCGGATGGACACTCATTGAAGAAAGCGACAGGCAGAGCACGTCTCTACTCGCGCACTACACTCCCGATCCAGCATTCTCCATTGGATGGAAAAGCGAATGGGATCGTCAAAATGACATCGCCCTTCATGGCCCACAATTCACCTATCTGGCCAAGCGTTGGTTTGGGGAAGATTATCAAGCCAACCTCTATGCTTTTACTGGCGCGGGATGGCTTGAGGGTGTGGATAGTAATCCTTTAAGCGCTGAAGGCATGGGATATGTGGGCCTCCTTGCAGATTGGGAAACTCGTAGTCTCTTTGCCTCCTACAAAACGCGGTATTTAGACAGCCATTCTCTCGATGGAAACTTCCTGCAAGCAGCCAGAGTGGGTTGGGCTCCTTATGAAGGAGATACCGGCGATCTGCACACGTGGCTTATGCTGGAAGTCGACCACCGCCCCGACAATGAAGAGGAACTAGGCGTCACGCCGCTCGTTCGCCTTTTCAAGGATACAGCCCTTTTGGAACTGGGCTGGAGCCTCACAGACGACCAACCTCTCATCAACTTTACATACAGATTTTAAACAAGGAATCACACAATGAAACTTGTATCTCTTTCTCTCATTTCACTTCTTTTCTTTGCTCCAGCTTGGGCGCAAGATCATCACGCCTCACACGAAAACCATGCTGAGCATCACAGCACCGATCATAGCGACCACGTCGAACATGCTGAGCATGAACACCACACAAACGACGCGGAGGATGCGCCCATTCATACCCAACTCACTCACACACCTGAGATACATCAGGCTTTGGAAGCTGGTGGAGATGCCGTCGTTGTCAGCGTGTTGGGTGTGGTATGTGATTTCTGCGCCAAAGCAATGGATAAAACTTTTTCTAAACGAGATGAAGTTGCAGCGGTCTATGTCGATCTTGATCACAAGACTCTCAATCTAGTATTCAACCCCGCTCAATCTATCGATGAAACCTCCATCCGAAAGCTCGTGAAAAAAGCGGGATATCGCGCAGCCGAGCTAACCTATATTCCATCTATGAATTTGAATTAGGTCATGAAACTCATTTTACGTGAAGCAACAGCGCCAACTCTGGCGCTGTTTGCAACCACTTCGACACTCCTATGCTGCGCCCTACCAGCACTATTGATAACACTGGGCGCTGGTGCAGTTATGGCTGGCCTAACTTCAAGCATCCCCGGCATCATCTGGCTAACGGAGCACAAGCTTATTCTTTTTGGTGTATCAGGGGCATTGCTCATCGCGGCGGTTGTCACAAAATGGATGACGCGCCATGCACCTTGTCCAATTGATCCCAAACTTGCAAAAGCCTGCGCTTTCTGGAGGCGTACAGGCAGTATAATCTTGGCCACAGCAAGTGTATTCTATCTGGTTGGAGCATTCTTCGCATTTTTTGCAGCGGACCTATTGCTCTAACACTTTTGGCTTGACGGACTTTATCTTCGATCACATAGGCTTTGTAATGAAAGCTTCCTTTGATTTAGCAAGATATCAAGTCCGTCATGTCTCTTTATCCAAACCGTCCGTTTAATTTTGACATTTCCAATGTCGAAACACCTGCTTTTATTGTCGATAAGGGTGCGCTTGAGGACAATTTGAAGATCCTAGCCGATGTGCAGGAGCGTTCAGGTGCTAAAATTCTTTTAGCACTCAAAGGCTTCGCTATGTGGTCGCTTGCTCCACTCATTATGAAATACCTGCCGGGAATAACATCTTCTTCAACGGCGGAAGCACGCCTTGGGGCAGAAGAATTTGCGCCTCACAATCAAAACGGCGGCGAAGTGCACGCCTGTGCACCGGCATATTCCGAAGCTGATTTTAAAGAACTAATCACGCTGTGTGACCACATTGTTTTCAATTCTGTAAACCAAGCCAAACGTTTGCTGCCAATCTATGAGGAAGCCCTGTCCAATGGTGGACGCGCCATCTCTTTCGGACTCCGTATTAATCACGGGCATCGCGAGGCAGAAGTAGAACTTTACGACCCAGCTGCTCCTAAATCTCGCCTTGGTGCGCCTCGTGATCAAATACCAGCTGACGGACTGATGGGACTTGAAGGCCTACATTTTCACACACTTTGCGAATTAGATTCCGATAGCCTTGAGCGTTCGTTAGAGGTATTTGAACGCGACTTTGCAGATCTTATCCCCGGCTTGAAATGGCTCAACTTTGGCGGTGGCCACCACATTACTCGCCCCGGATATGATATAGAACGCCTCGTACGCATTATTCAGCGTGTGAAATCGCAATATAGTGTTGAGGTTTATCTTGAACCCGGAGAAGCCATTGCGATCCGTTCCGGCGTATTAGTCAGCGAAGTCATGGATATCGTCCACAATGAAGTGGATATCGCGATACTCGACACAAGTGCGACTGCCCATATGCCAGACGTATTGGAAATGCCCTATCGCCCTGATATTGTCAGTGGGCATTTACCAGATGAAAAACCACACTCTTATCGCCTTGGTGGACTAACATGTTTAGCTGGAGATGTGATTGGCGACTATTCTTTTGATAACCCCCTAAAAATTGGTCAAAAACTAATATTTGAAGATATGGCGCATTATACAATGGTGAAAACATCCACCTTTAATGGTGTGCGTCTCCCCTCCATGGGAATTGCAGATCCACAATCAGGCAAAATCGAAATCGTACGCCGATTTGGGTATGAAGATTATAAAAACCGCCTCAGCTAAATCATTACTTATAAATAGACTTTGACCAGACGCCCCTCTTGCGCCTTAATACTGGCAGATTTGCTTCATTTACTTGTTTAGACAGGTTTGGGCACAACAATTATGAGAGGGATGCTCATGAAAAAGGCTTTATTATTCTCTAGCGCACTTCTAGCACTTGCTGCATGTGGCGGAGACAAAAGCACAAGCGGTGCAGATTACGCCCAAACGGAAGCTATGATGGCTGCGGAGCCAGCACCTATGGCATCCATGCAAGTTTCTGGCGCTCGCAAAATGGCAGCTCCGGCACCTCCTCCTATTTCAGATGATGGTGCTACAGCGCCAACTGGGCCAATGCTCGCTTATACTCATAACCGCTCCATAGTGTCCCCTGCAAAGGATGTGGAGCGCGTAGTGTCTTCCCACCAAAGACTATGTGAGCAAGCCGGCTTTCAAAAATGTATGGTCGTAAACTCTAATCAAAATGGAATTGGTGAAGAATGGGCTAGCGCCAATATGCATATCCGCGCAACCCCGGAATGGATTGAAGAATTTTTCAGTGACCTTCCCAAGGATCTACAAAAAACCAAATCCAAGATCACAAGCTCAAGCACAAGTGCACAGGATTTATCAACGCAAATCGTCGACACAGACGCACGCTTGAAAGCAAAGCTAACACTACGCGACCGCCTTCAAGCTCTACTCACGGACCGACCGAGCGAATTGCGTGATCTAATTGAATTAGAAAGAGAATTATCACGTGTGCAATCAGATATCGATTCCAGCGCAAGCATTTTAGCTGCGCTAAGACAACGCGTCGCAATGTCTAATCTGCACATGCACTATTCTGCAAAACAGACAGCAACTTCACGATCTGTCTGGGCACCTTTAGGTGATGCATTCGGGAATTTCTTTGGTAATTTTGCTGGCGCACTTGGCTCGGTTATCACTGCAATTGCAGTCATATTACCCTGGTTACCTGTCATTGGTGGATTGCTCTGGTTTGGTCGTTGGATCTATCGCAAAGTTTGGCGCAAAAACAAACAAGAAAAGGAAATCGCTTCAGAAGCACCGAAAGCAACAGCGACAGAAAGCTAATTCCACCGCCTCTTTAGCACTTGCCATTCCCCTTTGATTGTCTTCAAAATGTCAGAATATAATCAAAGGGAAAAAGTATGATAAGTTACAGCATGATCGGGGTATCCAACTTCGATAAAGCATCGAAATTTTACGATGAAATATTTAGCCTTCTCGGCGCTCAACCAGTTCACAAAACTGATCGCTCGTGCTTTTACGCCACGCAAGACGGCCGCCCGTTATTCGCCATTTGTATTCCTTATAACAAAGAAGCTGCAACTGCAGGAAATGGGTCGATGACAGCTTTTACGGCAAGCTCAAAAGACATTGTCAAAGCCGTTTATGATAAAGCCATTGAGCTTGGTGCAACTTGTGAAGGCGAACCAGGTCCACGCGGTGAATTTGGAGATTTTGCGTATTTTCGTGATATGGACGGAAACAAGCTCGCTATATCTGCTCTTAATCAAAACGCATAAAAAAAGGGCCACTCAGTTGAGTGGCCCTTTTAAATTCAGATTGAAACCATTTAGTTTCCAGCAATTTCAGCCTGTTGTTCAGCAAGTGCATCCAATGCTGAACGCGCTTCTTCATCCTGTTTAGGCTCAGCAGCAGCTTCAGCAGGCTTACGACGCGGACGACGTGTACGACGCTTAGGCGCAGGTTTTTCTTCCACGTCTGAAGGGCTTTCCTCACTATTGTCTGAAGAAGCTTCAGTTTCATCTGCAGCATCAACAACCTTTAATGGGTCTTCAACAGCTTCAGCGGAAGCATTTGCACCTTCAACCTCAGCATTTGCCTCTTCAGGCTTTTCTGCTTCAGCAGATTGAGTTTCCTCATTCTGCTTGTGATGATTAGGTCTATCCTTCGGCATGTTCGCTTGCATGATGCGGTAATAGTGCTCGGCATGCTGAAACATGTTTTCAGCTTTAACGCGATCACCCGCAGTCTGCGCATCACGCGCATATTGAACATATTTTTCATAAATCTGGCTGGCAGAGCCACGGATCTTAACTTCAGGTCCGTTGCTTTCGAGCGAACGATTGCTCGAATTATTGGGCTTCCGCCCGCGCCCACGCTGACGCTTCATATATCCATATCCTAATCTAGTTAAAGCTGACCCGATTAGAGGCCGTTTGCGCGAAATTCTTATTCTGGTATTGCGCCGTCGGAACGATGAACAACTTGATTCGCTGGCCGACTGTTAGGAGCTTAGCGTGCATTATTTTGCTTTCCAAGCCCCGCTTACATAACTGTCTTACACTCTTGGAGCGGTGGCGTAAACACATCTTTTTACCCCAGAGAGGTCCTTGCGAATATTTATGTGTAAAAATCCAACTTTAGCGAGCATTTCAGCTATTTTATCAGCTTGTCCAATGCCCACTTCGAACGCAATTAGGCCACTCGCCGCTAGGTAGTTTTTTGCATTGGAAATGATGTGACGATAGTCGTCATATCCATCTTTACCACCATCTAAAGCTGACATTGGATCGTATTCTTTCACATCCACGTCTAGGTGCTCAATATCGGCTGAAGGAATATATGGTGGATTGGACACAATCACATCATACGTTTTTCCTTTTACAGTTTCAAACCAATTGGAAGTGTTGAATTGAGTACGTCCATCCAATTCCAGTTTTTTAGAATTGATTTTTGCAATCTCAAGCGCTGCCTCGCTTTGATCTAACCCAATTCCCAATGCTTGCCTTTTTTCATGTAAAATGGACAGTAATATGCACCCACTTCCTGTGCCAAGGTCCAATACCGATTTATAGTGTTCTTGCCATTGACTTATGACCACCTCCACCAATGTCTCAGTATCGGGACGAGGATCTAGAACGTCAGGAGAAATATCAAATTCCAATCCCCAGAATTCTCTTTTCTTGGCAATTCTTGAAACAGGTTCACCTTTCGCACGCCGCTCAATAAATTCTTCAAACACGTTTAAAGTTTCAGTTGAAACGACGTCATTTTCTGCAGCGATGAGTTCGGCTGCGGACACGCCACCTGCGTTCTCCATCAAACGTCTGGCATCGCGCAGACCACCTTCAATTCCCGCATTGCTTAATTGTTTAGCTGCTCGCCTCAGTAGATCGGAATACGTTTCGTTATTGTCGTCCATAAAATTAAAGCACAACCAATTCGTCATTTACAGAAACACGGCCTGACTTTGTGAATTTGGCGTAGGTTCCCATCGTGTTGCGTTTAAATTTCTTCATAAGAAGCGGCACAATATCCAAATCATACTCCGCCGTTTCTGGATTGGCGTGTGTCGCTTTGCATCGCACTATTGGTTTTATTACTTCCAATTCAGTCTCACCAATTTGCAGCTTTTGACCTATTGCCCAATTGTCCTCAGTCCACGCATTTCCAGAAAAAACGATGTTCCCACGAAAACGCTTGTAGTCGACCTGATGCCCTACAACTTCCCCAAAATCAGATACCGAGTTTTCATTGATAAGAGACACAAAACCAGCGGTGTGATGATCCATAAACCGATGTTGTTCTGGAGCACGTATCACACGTAATGGACCTTTAAAATCTTCACCCAATCGAGTTTCTAACCACTCGCCAAGCTCATCCAATCCATCTTGCGATGACATATCAAAGCCGCAAATACACTTCTCATCGCGTTCATGTATTTCCAACCTCTGCTCTTCATCCAGATAGATGGTTTCAAGATTGGCCACACGTGCTGAACGCGCAAGAACTGTAAATCTCATTTTGGAAATGTGCGCAGGCGCATCTGGCGCAAAGCCCGATGGTCCATCCTCTACAGCGAACATGCGATCATTAGGAAAATGTTTGCCGGCTTCCAGATAAGTGGCTTCTAAACGTTCAGGTGAAAACCCTTTAATAGGGTGACGCCAAAGACTTGTAATTTTTGCTTTATCATTCGTCATCACATCACTCCTACCAACGTAAAATTCAATCAGCTTTCTTCCATCTCAGCCAAGCGAGCTGCCTGATCTTCAGCAATCAAGGCATCAATAACTTCATTGATAGCATCACCAGCAAGAATTTGCTCAAGCTTATACAAAGTCAATTTAATGCGGTGATCTGAAACACGGTTTTCTGGAAAATTATAGGTTCTAATTTTTTCTGAACGATCCCCAGACCCGACCTGACTTTTACGAGCGTCTGCCATTGCAGCATCTTTTTCAGCACGTTCTTTTTCATACAATCGGATCTTCAACATTTCCATCGCACGTGCACGGTTGGCGTGCTGAGATTTTTCAGAAGATGTCACCATAATGTTCGTTGGCAAGTGAATAATCCGAACAGCAGAGTCAGTTGTATTCACGTGCTGACCACCTGCACCTGAAGATCGCATTGTATCAATACGAATATCTTCTTGTTTGATTTCGATATTCACCTTCTCAGGCGCTGGCAATACCGCAATACTAGCTGCGGAAGTGTGAATACGCCCTTGGCTTTCTGTCTTTGGTACGCGCTGAACCCGGTGCACGCCGGATTCAAATTTCATTTTACCAAACACACCTTTACCCGTTACAGAAGCGATGATTTCTTTATACCCGCCAGCATCACCCGCTGATTGGCTTTCGATATCCAGTTTCCACCCCTGAAGTTGCGCGTAGCGCTGATACATACGGAACAAATCGCCTGCAAACAGAGCAGCCTCATCTCCTCCCGTACCGGCGCGCACTTCCAGCACAGCGTTGGCTTCATCATCTTCATCTTTAGGCAATAAGAGAAGCTGTAGTTCTTGCTCTAATTCCGGCAATTGCGATTTTAAATCTTCACGCTCTTCCTGCGCCAATTCCTTCATCTCAGCATCAGAATCTTTATCTTCGAGAATAGCTTCGGCTTCTTCCAAAGCTTCTCTAGAATCTAAAAGCTCGCGTGCTTTATCCGCAACCAGTTTTAACTCTGCATGATCTTTAGAAAGTTGAACAATTTCATTAGGATCAGTGGCAACAGACATGCGTGCCTCTGTTTGTTCAAATCTCTCAATAACCTGACCTAAGCGTTCTGCAGAAACTGCGGGCATAAATTCTATCTCTCATGTAACTGATCGCGAAGGTGTATATCGTGAGAAAGCACACGTCACTACAAAAGATTAAATTGGCCCATAGATTTTTAAACACACTCGACATTTGCTCTGTCAAAAAAACAGTAATCAGACGAATATTATTAACCAACCCAAGGTAAAATCGACCAACTAAATAAGTGTAGTGTGGGGAATCGCCTTGTTCAATTCTGTTCAAAAAATCAATGCAAGTATACAGGCGTTGCTCAATCCAAATGCCGAAAAAGAAATTCCTATTAAGCCCCTTTTGATATTAGTCGCGGCAGCAATCACTTTTATTTTCATTGTTCTATTTTTAGTTAGTCACAAAAGCGATCAAATCGCTCAACGCCAACAGACAGTTTTATTCGAAAATTTCCTGACATCTCATATCGATGCAACACAAGAAACTATCGACCATCTCATTTCTTTACCGGGGACTATGGAGGCTCTTCACGATTCATTGTCTCCCAAAGAACTAAACTCCAAAATCACCATTAGGTTGGCAGATCGACTGTCGACTACTGACGTCTTTGTAACTGACGGAAAAGGCAATGTCTTGTTGGGAGACAGCTCTTACACTTCAATTTATCCTTTAGACTTGAAAGTTCTAAAACCGAAAATAAAAAGCTTAATTGAGCAGATCGAATTTTCTCAAAGCCAAAACTTTTCTTCGGACCGGATCATTTTAAATGATTTAATCTATCAAGTTTCGTTGCGAAGAACCCAAAACAACAATCAAGTAAGATACCTTACTGTTGCCACGCCCTTGGCCAATATTTTTGAAAACCGCCAACGTCTTCCAATGAAGATAACTATCACCAATGGCGCAACCTCTCCCAAGCAGAGTACTCATCTTTTCGTTTTGAATATTCAAGACTCAACCGAGGAAACCCTGGGATGGATATCTTGGCAGAGGAACCTGCCGGGACATGTCGCAATACTTCACTATCTGCCCATTATTCTAAGTATTGCGCTGATCATGTGCTGTGCAGCTTTTTTTCTTTGGCGACAAGCAAATAATCTTAGTCGAAACATAATCCGAAGTCATGAGGAAGCCAGCAAACGTGCACTACACGATCCACTCACTGGTTTAGCTAACCGTACCCTTCTAAAACAACAAATAGAGGCTGCGAAATCTCAAGTTAAACGCGGCAAGGATGGGTTTGCGCTACACTTAATCGATCTCGACAAATTTAAAGTGGTAAACGACTCACTTGGCCACCCTGCTGGCGACGAATTAATTCGCCAGGCCGCCACTCGCCTAAAAGAAGCCTGCCGTGCAAGTGATACAGTCGCTCGTATTGGTGGAGACGAATTTGCGGTCATACAAATCGAGGCCCAAACCACGAGCACAATCTCCAGGCTTGCCAGACGCATCAACGAGCAGATGTCACGAGCTTTTAGTTTGAATGGCAATGAAGTATTTGTCAGCGCTTCTGTAGGAATTGCTGTCGATACAAATGGGCACTCAAATCAAGAAGAATTAATGAGGCGCGCAGACATTGCTTTGTATCGCGCAAAAGAAGCTGGTAGAAACCAATATTGTTTCTTTGAAGAGGAAATGGACGAAGAACTAAAACGCAAACATGCAATCGAGCGAGACTTGCGCCAAGCTCTTCAAAAACCAGCAGAGAATGGTTTGCGTGTCGTCTACCAACCTCAAGTATCTGCAAATGGCCGCCACGTTCGAGGAATGGAAGCCCTTATTCGCTGGTCACACCCTGAAAGAGGAAATGTTTCTCCGGCAGATTTCATCCCAGTTGCGGAAGAAACAAATCTAGTTGTCGCTCTCGATGAATTCGTGATGACGGAAGCGTTCAAAACAGCAGTGAAATGGCCTGAAATTACAATGGCGGTCAACGTTTCTGCTAAAGAATTGCACTTAGAAAACTATCCAAGCAAAGTGATCGCATTGGCGAATGATTACCATGTACGCCCTGATCAAATCGAATTAGAAATTACGGAATCTGTTCTGTTGGAAGATTCCCCTCAAATCGCAAGAACACTCAAAGTGCTCAAGGCAGCCGGTTTCAAGATTGCACTTGATGATTTTGGAACCGGGTATTCATCCTTATCCTACCTAAGACGCCACCAAGTGGACAAACTCAAGATCGACCAGAGTTTTGTAGCTTCAATTGGTGTTAGAGATGATGCTTCTGCAGTTGTTCAAGCAATTTTGAGCTTAGGAGAAAGCCTCGGTTTATCAGTCACTGCTGAAGGGGTGGAAACTCCTGCGCAACGCGATTCTTTGCGTGCGCAAGGGTGTGCCTATTTGCAGGGGTACCTATTTTCTCGTCCACTGGAAAAGGACGACATTGCATCCCTTCTTCACAAATTTAAGGAACGCAATGCTCAGCAAAGACTAAAGAAAATTTCGTAACTCTACATCGCTACAAGCGCCCAGACATTTCTACCAGCGATCACCACAAGCAATACGCTGCTCAGAATAAACGCACGGAAACGCCACAAGAGATTGTTTGTGCTACACTGAATAAGAGAATGCACAATACGTAGACCAACATAAGCAAATGCCAACCCCACATTGATAATGTCTGACACACCAACAAGGTGCGAGTACACGCATAACGCATAGAAAATTGTGGGTTGTTCATGAAGGTGGTTTGAGTTGTCAGCAGTCCAAACTGCTTTATCCGATAAATTTTCCATTCCAACTAACTCTTGATTTCGCTTAGGTGGAATAATCCCTTTTTTTACGTTTGAAAAAATCACTGGCAAACGGCGCGATGCCATCAATGCCAAGATGCACAATGTCCAGACCACGAGCGCCAATACTGGCGTTAGCATATTTAGCATTCAACTCTCCCCTATATGTTTGGTTTATTTTAGCAACCAAACATAGATTGAAGAAAATTTCAAATCTTTCTAATTTACCGAAGGATCAAACCACCGATCCAAAAAGGTTAGAAAGTCTTCCCAATCCTGCTCCCGAACCCCGTGGCGGCCATTGGAAATCTGAAATGCAAGTTCTCCCGCAGTGATATTCGAGTCATCCATCCCAGCCTGAGCCAACCCAGTTTTTCCTAATAATTTGTAGGCTGGATCCGCTCCTTGCGCCGCACGAAATGCTCCATTGGGATCAGACCAAACATCATTCCAACTATTCCCCAAAAACACCGGACGCGGTGCCGCCAAGGCTATCAAAAAATGTTGATCAATTGGAGTTTCGTTTTCCCGATCAGAGTAGCTGGCATATTTATCATTGAACCAATGAGGGTAGCTATCAGTAATTTCTTGAACAGACTCACCATTATCACTTTTTGTGAGGGATGCTCCTCCCGTTCCTGATTGGTGAGATATGATAGCTTCAATACGATCATCATTTGCGGCCGCCCATAAAACCGCTTTACCTTGCCGCGAATGCCCCCATCCTGCCGTTCTGTCCGCATCCAATCTCTCGTCTTTATCGAGCACATCTAACGCCCAACCAAACCCTGCCGCCCAAACGGACAACACGCCGACGGGAACATTCTTCCCATTCATTTCATCTGCGACTTTGGCAATACCCATGTGAGCATTGTCTTTGCTGTCGGCTGCAATTTCAGACGAATAAATGGTGGCATAGGCATAACCGCGCTCGAGAACCTCCTCTATGGGAGGACCCTCAATGTATTTCCCAAAGATACCTTTGATGACCCAAGCCATAAATCCACCACTACCGCAAACGCCACCTCTTTCAGGATCGGTCAAACGTTCATCATGTAATGCTGCGGAATTCTGACAAAAACTCTGCGCAACAATCAGTGGAGCCGGAGAGGCATCACTAGCCCCTTTAGGAATCGCGACACCGACCCAGAATTTTGGACCATTTTCTCCAACTTGAATTTGATATTCTTCTAACCTGCCAATGCCACCGGCGAAATTTTCATCAATCACATTATGCGCGACTGCTTGCCCAACAAGGCCATGGGGGTAAGGTCCATAAACATGTTCAGATAACGACACTCTTAGCAGTTCACGTCTCACTGACCAGTCCTGCGCTGACTGCACTGCCGGTTCACCAAACATTTGTCCCAATACCGGAGGCTCTGCAATTGGTGGCCCGGTTAAATCGGTATCAGCCCGCTTCAGTCCGAGCTGGACAGCACAAGAAGAAACAACCAGCATCATTCCAATGCCCAATGCTCCAAGAATACCAAAACCTATTTTCTTCTTGAGACTTTTCTTCTCTGACACGCCAATGTCCTCACACAATTTAAGCTTCGCACACTATCGCCAGTTTATCGGCAATAAAGCGAGCGATAAATTATCAAAATTATGTGATTCCCCAAACCGCTTAAAATTTCATCGTGGCCATAATATCATTTGAGTACAAGAAAAGTGCGCAATGACTTTTTCTGTTGTCATGTTCACGACTTTGGCTTCCCAAACTTGAGTCGTTTTTCCGGAGTGAATGATCTTGGCTGTTGCGCGAACTTTCCCCTCACGTGCCGTTCCCACAAAATTGGATTTTAGTTCGATTGTAGTGAACCCCATTGCCCCTTCAGGCAAAGCGCGAACGCATGCATATCCGCAAGCAGTATCTGCCAAAGACACAACCGCCCCCGCATGGAGGAATCCATTTGGAGCCATAATCTCTTCGCGGACTTCTAGCTCGGATACAAGATACCCATCCCTCAGCTCAACCACTTGGGCACCAATCAATCCTGGTAGGTTTTTATCACCTAGCTCATTCAGTTGTTCGATTTCAGACTGCATGTTTCACCTATAAATAGTCGAAACATGTCCATAACAGCCATACGCTACGTCAGATCAAGAAGTTGCTTGAGACCGAATATAATCTGCACGTTTCTCAACCTGATCAACAATGTGCTCGATCATGTCTGCATTAGAAAGTTTATGGTCTGGCTTGCCGCCGATATACATCATGCCTGCATCTTTACCGCCACCGGTAAAACCAAGGTCAGTACCTGCCGCTTCACCAGGTCCATTCACCACGCACCCGATAATAGATAGTGTGATAGGTTCGCGAATGTGCTCAAGGCGCTGCTCCAGTGTTTCCACTGTACTGATTACATCAAAGCCCTGACGCGCACATGATGGACACGCTATAATATTCACACCTCGGGTTCGAAGGTTCAGCGACTTCAAAATATCAAAACCGACTTTGATTTCTTCCACCGGATCAGCTGATAGAGAAACGCGCAGTGTATCGCCTATACCAGCCCATAGCAGGTTCCCCATACCAATTGAGGATTTCACTCCTCCGGTTCTTGCTGGCCCTGCTTCAGTCACACCCAAGTGCAAAGGCGCATCAGTTGCTTCCGCCAATCCTTGATAAGCCGCCACTGTCATAAACACATCAGACGCTTTTACAGAAATCTTGTACTCTCTGAAATTATGGTCATCGAGAATGCGAGCGTGATCTAAAGCGCTCTCAACCATCGCTTCGGGGCACGGCTCACCATATTTTTCAAGTAGGTGTTTTTCAAGCGAACCGCCATTCACACCAATACGAATACAAGCTCCATTATCACGAGCTGCATTGACCACTTCACGTACGCGATCAGAAGACCCAATGTTTCCCGGGTTGATACGAAGACAAGCTGCTCCTGCTTCTGCTGCTTCAATTCCACGTTTATAGTGAAAATGAATATCTGCCACGATTGGAACTTTGGAAGCTTTTACAATCTCTTTTAGTGCAGCGGTAGATTCTTCATCTGGACAAGATACGCGTACAATATCTGCACCGGCTTCTTCCAAACGACGAATTTGATCAATTGTTGCGCCTGCATCTGAGGTCGGAGTGTTAGTCATGGACTGAACACTGATCGGTGCGTCTCCACCAATTTCCAGATTGCCCATCATAATCTTGCGAGACTTGCGACGCTCAATAGTCCGCCATGGTCTAACTTGATCAATATTCATGGAACTAACTCCGAAAAACGCCTACTCTTTTATGCAGATAAATACACTCCAGAGATTTTCAATCCTTGCTTGGAGTCGTAATTGGCGCACCACATGTGTTTGGTAAAGAGTAAAACAGAAAAAACAGCACAACACTACGTAGAACGCACCGTTCTACATGCTCAATAAACTCACCCTATTTCTCGGTTAATTGGTTAAATCGCTGTTTTCCAGCGGTTGCCGACTTAGCGCCTCATCAACTGCGTGAGAGTAAACTGGCAATCCTGCTTCAGCTATGGGCCCGAGTGACTTTCCTGACATACGCCATTCAAATGCGCCACCATCTCTAGCTGTAATAGTCCAACCAGCTCCAACACGAGGGATGTAAACATCACCGGGCGCTAATTCACGAGACAAGTAAACTGTCCCGTCAGAACCACGCACCTCAACCCAAGCCCGCGTCAAAGCATGAAGAGAAAGATCAGAGGCGGATGCTGGTGCCAAAACCGTAGACTGGGAGTACACAGTGTTTTCTAGGGGTGCAGTCGCTACATTGTTATTTGAGGCGCTAGTGTTCTCCCAAGGCTTCAAGAAATACACTGCGCCAGCACCACAAGCTATTAGAGTCAAAGCAACAGAAATGACAACAGGTGCTATCCAACTATTCTTTTGAGCAAACTCTTGTTTTTTAGCTTTTTCTTTTAGCTCTTCTTCTGTTGGTTCAAGTGCTAAAAGACCACATTCATTCAAAAAACGTTGAACTACATCCTGAGGTTCAGGCAAGCTAAGCGCTTTTGCATAATTGCTTAAATACCCGCGCAAATAAGATTGAGACTTTGGCATGCCAGGCAGCAAATTTGGCATCATGTCTTCAATTGCGCCTAAATAATCTTTGTGTATCCGAGTTTCTTTAGCTGCAGTTTCTAATGTCCAGCCTTTGGCTTCACGTGCCGCTCTCAATCGAGGGCCCATACGTTCAGCATTCACTGCATCAGGGGCTACGACAACCAGGTGGGGTGCTGTATTTGTGGTATTATCTGGTGTAGAAACATCATCAACGGCCTGGTCTTTGACTGTTTCTTCAATCGCCGGATTCAGTTCTTCAATCGCTGAGTTCAATCTCGCTATTACTTCTGAACCTTCGCCGTCTTTATTTGCAGCGTTACTCATACAACGATCCGTTCCGGGAAATGACCCAAAGTGGCTCACCATCGACCCACAATTATAACTAACAATTCAAAGCATCTATAGCAATGCTTTATACCTGCAAGTTAGATTGCTGAATGATCTTTAATAAATCTTTACGAAGATCGAAGCTTCGTGATTCTATTAGCAAATCAACTTGTTGCTTAATCTCCGCAAAATTTGTGCCGCGGACCAATCGCTTCATTGGACCTATGCGAGCGCCCTGCATTGAGAACCTTCGATAGCCAAGGCATGCCATAACAAGTGCCTCTATTGGCCTACCCGCAGCTTCGCCACAAATTGTAATTGGGATTTCGGCACGATTAGCACTCTCTACAATATGCCTCATCAAATCTATCGCGGGTGGACTGAGCAAATCGTATCGTTCTGATACAAGTTTGTTCTCTCGGTCGGCCGCAAAGAAAAACTGCATTAAGTCATTCGTTCCCACTGAAAGGAAATCCACTTTTCCTTTTAGCGCTTCGATCGACAAAGCAAATGAGGGCGTTTCCACCATCGCTCCAACCTGCAATTCGTCTGGGGTTTCACGGCCAAACTTCTTAGCCCAAGCCATTTCGGCGTCGACAAGCTCTCTAGCCTGCACATATTCGTCAACAGAGCACACCATTGGGAACATCAATCGCAATGGACGTTTTCCAGTTGCGCGGATCAATGCTCGAATTTGTCGACGGAAGAAATATGGGCGATCCAACGCTAACCTTAAGGCTCTCCATCCTAGAGCAGGATTTTCTTCACGATCCCCGCCCATGAATGGCGCGACTTTGTCGCCCCCAAGGTCCAAAGTCCGGAAAATCATTGATTTCCCACCAACCCGAGAGATTGCATCCTCATAAAAGGCAGCTTGCTCATCAAGCGTCGGCACAGTTTCAGAAGTTAAAAATTGAAATTCCGTCCGGAACAACCCAACTCCCTTTGCTCCGGTTTCCTCAAGATGATCAAGATCAAAAGATAATCCAGCATTTAAAAAGAGATCGAATTCAACACCATCTTTTGTCGTTGCCGGCAAATCAACTAATTCAGCATATTTCGCGCGCTCTTCATCAGATACAGAAATACGTTGACGATAGTTTTCAATCACATCATTGGTCGGCCGAAGAAGAACAAGCCCTCTTTCGCCATCAATGATGATATCATCGCCCGCCTCGACACGGCTTACAACACCTTCAGCATCCCCAACAGCAGGCACACCGATTGCCCGTGCCACGATGGCCGCATGAGACCCTGCTCCGCCTTCTTCAAGGATGACACCAGCAAGCTTACAATCGCGATATTCAAGTAATTCGGCAGGCCCTAATCGACTAGCAACAAGAATTGATCCAGGTTCAGGTTTGTGGTCGGTCGCACCTTCTCCTGACAAATGCCGCAGTAAACGGTTCTCCAAATCTTCAAAATCATGCAGACGTTCACGCAAATAGGCATCACGTGCGTTTTCCAATCGAACACGGTGCTCTCTACGCGTGCGATCTACAGCTGCCTCAGCAGAAAGACCGGACTGAATAGCGTCATGCAAACGGGTTTCCCAAGACGGATCATGTGCAAACAAGCGATATGTTTCGAGTACATCTCGGCTCTCGCCAAACAATACTGGCGTCGCGCGATTGAGCATTGTGTCTATCGATTGGCGTAAATCGGCCAATGCTGTATCGAGGCGTTCACCTTCTGCTTCTGGGTCTTGCGAAAAGAAACGTGTAGCCGAAACAACTGGATCGTGCAGATGAACCGGCCCTACTCCAAGCCCCTCATTTAATGTTCTCCCGCTCATTTCAGCCGGCGGTTGAACCCTTAGATCTAAATCATTGCTCTCGTTGAGAGCTGAGGTAACAATCTCGGCAAGAACCATCGCAATTGTCTGCAAGGATTCCATTTCTTCATCGTCGTAATTACGTTCCGTTTTGTTTTGGACTACCAGCACTCCCAAAACACGGCCACCGCGCAAAATCGGAACCCCTAAGAAACCGTGATAAGGGTCCTCACCAGTTTCTGGACGATAGGAAAAACGCGGGTGGCTTGGAGCATTGCGCAAACGCTTTGCTCGCGCAGACGACGCAATCAAGCCTACTAGACCTTCATTTTCAGCAAGACGAGTTCGACCAACAGCTTCCGGACGAAGTCCCTCTGTAGCCATCAAAACGAGACTATTGTCACCTGAGCGCACATAAATCGAACACACATCAGCGACCATCGTAGTCGCAATCAATTGCACAACCCGCTCGAGTCTTTCTTGCTGCTCAGCTTCGCTCGCCATGAGTTCGCGAAGCCGACTCATCAAAAGACGTGCTGTACCTGCGGCAACAAAACTCCTGTTGGGGCTCATATAGTGCGCTTCCTTGTTTAATCCCTTGCGAGTCGCTTCTAACGAGCGACTTCGCAAATTACTATATAGTACTCAATTTCATTCCTACTATTCTATCGAGCACAAATTATAGCACATTGATGATAATATTCTGAAAGAATTGCCTAATTTCTGCTATTCTGTGTCTAATTCATATGCAGTGTGCAGCGTCCGAACAGCAAGTTCGGTATAGGCATCATCGATCAAAACAGAGATTTTGATTTCAGATGTAGAAATCACTTCAATGTTGATCGACTTTTCAGAAAGTGCCTTGAACATTAATGTTGCAACACCCGTGTGGCTCCGCATTCCCACACCGACAACCGACACTTTCGCAACATCTCTGTTAACTTCCAGATCATCGAACTCAAGACGATCTTGGGCTTTTTCAATTGTCTGACGAGTTAACTCAGCATCACGATCAGCTGTAGTAAACACCATATTCTGCTTACCGGCAGTTTTCGAATTTGCCTGCACAATCATGTCAACATTTACACCAGCATCAGATAATGTCTGGAATAAATCGGCAGCAACACCAGGATTATCAGGAAGCCCTAATAGTGTAAATTTGGCCTCATCACGAGAATAAGCAATTCCGCTTACAACTTGTTTTTCCACGATCTCTTCCTCATTACAGACCAAAGTACCCGCAAACCCATCGCCGCCTTCGGCAAAACTTGAACGTACGCGAATAGGAACATTGTGATTCATGCCAAGCTCGACACAGCGTGTCTGAAGAACTTTGGCACCAAGAGACGCCAATTCCAGCATCTCTTCATAAGAAATTTTTTCCATACGATGTGCTTTAGGCACAATACGCGGGTCGGTCGTATAAACACCGTCAACGTCAGTGTAGATATCACAAACAACAGCATCCAACGCAGCCGCCACAGCGACAGCACTCGTATCAGATCCACCACGACCAAGAGTCGCAATCCGGCGATCCGGACTTACCCCCTGAAAACCAGCAATGACGGCGATTTCACCGCTATCAACACTATTCGTGAAATCATCGCCATCAAAGCCCAAAATACGAGCTTTTCCGTGTGCTTCATCTGTTTGCATGGCCAACTGCCAACCAAGCCAAGAACGTGCTTTAAAACCACGTTTTCGCAAAGCCAAAGCAAGAAGACCGGACGTGACTTGCTCTCCAGAAGCAACGACTACATCATATTCATCATCGAACTGATCCCCTACTAGCTTTCCGCCAGCAGCTTCATCAGCATATCCAACGAGTTTGTTTGTCTCGCCAGACATTGCGGATACGACAACAGCAAATCCACCACCATCATCTTTCACGCGTTGCGAAACAATATCAGCAACGCGCTCAATCCGCTCCATATTGGCGACCGAAGTGCCGCCGAATTTTAAAACTGTACGTTTCATGGGGTCGGGTTATTCCAAATAATTTTTATTGCCAAGGCAATCTAGTATTCTTATCTAATAACCAAGCCTGTAGAGTCTAAATTCTATCTTCTCTACAAGTTAGTTCGTTGGTCTTTTATGCCGCAGATCGCAATCAGGCAAATCTTGATATTCAAGTAGCATTAAAATGATCAATAAAACAACAATCCATCAAGCAAAGCCACACCGACAAAGTGTTGTTTTGCCCAATAAAATTCCATTATTTAGTCTTTATGAGGCACAAAAATGAGCCCAAAAAGCCCAAGCATAGATGAAAGCGAAATCGAAAAATTTCGTGCGATGGCCTCAGAATGGTGGGACCCAAAGGGAAAATTCAAACCACTTCATAAGTTCAATCCCGTTCGATTGGCATTTTTAAGAGACAGAATCTGCTCTCATTTCGACCTTGATGATAAATCACGTACCCCCTTGCAAGGTTTACGTGTGCTGGATATCGGATGCGGCGGCGGTCTGGTTTCTGAACCAATGGCACGGCTTGGGGCACAAATGACATCTGTTGACGCCGGTGAAGCCAACATCAAAACCGCCATGACCCACGCTCAAGAAACAGGCGTTGAAATAGACTATCGCGTGGGTACCGTCGAAAAATTAATTGAAGCTAAAGAACCAGCCTTCGATGTTGTGTTAAACTTGGAGGTCGTTGAGCACGTTGCCGATGCTCACCAATTCGTTCAAGACACAGCCAGTCTGGTAAAACCTGGCGGAATAATCTTCGTTGCTAGCATAAACCGGACAACAAAGGCTTTCGCCCTCGCTATTGTAGGTGCCGAATACATCATGGGGTGGTTGCCAAAAGGCACACATGAATTTGATAAATTGGTTAAGCCTGATGAGGTCAAAAACGCCCTGAAGTCGGCCCAAATAGACATCGAAGAAACCACAGGCGTGAGCTATAATCCCCTAACAGGAGAATGGTCCTTGTCTTCTGATACAATGGTCAATTACATGTGTGTCGGAAGTCGTTCAAAATAAAACAGTATAAGTGTTTTATTTTGCGGAAGATCACCATATATCATGCGAACTGACATCGCAGATGAAATAGGCAATTGGGACATATTTGGAGGGCCTCTAGCACCATGTATATTGATAATGCAGCAATTGGTCGTGAAGCCCTAAGCAAGAAACGCGCATTTCGTCCCCTACAAACACCAGGTGATGTGCTTCATTTTTGGTTTGACGACGCTGCCAGCGACCCAACCAAATTACCCGAACGTGATAACCTGTGGTGGTCAGGGGATGAAGATGTAGACCGTCTTGTAGCTTCGCGCTCAGTTGCAATTCTTGCACGCCTAGCTTCCGGCCTTGGTGAAATCTGGGCTGATAAAGGCGCTGCCGAGCGTCTTGCTGCTATTGTTGCTTTGGACCAATTTACCCGCAACATTTTCCGCGACACAGAGTTTGCATTTGAGAATGATGATCTAGCGCTTAAGCTCTGTAAATCAGGCTTAGCAAAGGATGACGATAAGGTACTAGCTCCCGTTAAGCGTTGGTTTTTCTATCTTCCGCTGATGCACTCTGAAAACATCGATGATCAGGACCTTTGCGTTCAGCTATTTGAAATTTTAAGAGATCAAGCAGATGACGTCTCCAAAGAAGCTTTAGAAGACGCCTATAACTTCGCAATTAAACATCGCGATGTTATTGCTGAGTATGGCCGGTTCCCTCATCGCAACAAAGTACTTGGCCGGATATCCACGCCTGCTGAAGAAGAATACTTAGCTCAACCCGGTGCCGGTTTTTAATGGCATCAAATTTAACTATCTACATCGATGCAGACGCCTGCCCTGTCAAAAATGAGACTTACAAAGTTGCAGAGCGTCACACCGCCTTAACTTGGGTTGTATCCAATTCATTTCTTCAAGTTCCTCGAATGCCATTTATCAAACAAATGGTTGTCGATGCCGGCCCCGATGAAGCTGATAATTGGATTGCTGAAAACTGCGATCACCATTCTGTTGTCATTACTGCAGACATCCTCTTAGCCGAACGCGCATTAGAAAATGATGCCATCGTTCTTAAACCCGATGGTAAGGCATTCACAAAAGAGACCATAGGTGCAGCTGTCGCCACTCGCGCTCTGATGGAGCAACTGAGATCGACCGGCGAGCAAATGGGTGGTGCAGCACCATTTTCTCAAGCTGACCGATCTCGTTTTCTACAAGCACTGCATGAAGCATGCGTGAAGCTAAAATCTAATTAATTCAATTTTTTAGTATCTTTGGGAGCAGGAACTGGAGGTACGAAAGGTTCCGGCAACGGCACAGTCGTCACGCCTTCATCAGCAAGTGATTTTGCTTCCTCGGCTGATGTTTCTCCCCAAACTGCTCGTTTTTCTTGATCACCATAGTGCATAGCACGCGCTTCATCAGCGAATTTGTCACCAACATAGTCATGCGTTTTACCGATATGCTCGCGTACTTTGGAAGCGACTTTTTCAATTTCATCTGGCGTCGGTAATGAATCAGACTTTGGCATTTTCAATTTGCCGGATTTAGTTCCTGAATCTCTCACCATTGGTGCCATGATCTGTTTCCGGATATTCGTGCACCCGCAAACCGGACACTCCACCAAGCCACGCTCAACTTGCTCATCATAAGCAGAAGAGGACGGAAACCATGCTTCAAATTCATGATCACCTGAACAAGATAGCGCATATTTGATCATCTATTTGACCTATTACTAAGAAGAGCCTTGCTCCCTTCCCGCAAGGCTTACACATCAATTAAGCTAGCATACCATCAAGTACGCCCTGATGTTCCAGCAACATCATATCATCGCATCCACCAATGTGTTCATTGCCGATGAATATCTGCGGAAATGTACGACCACCATTTGAGCGATTGATCATTTCTTGCTTTTTAGAAGCATCACTTCCAGCATCAATTTCTTCAAATCCTACACCCTTTTGCTTTAAGAGTGAAACTGCGCGTGAACAGTAAGGGCACAATTTGCGTGTATAGATCGTCACTTTTGCCATTAATAGATATATCCTAGATACTTTTTCCCAACCGCTAAGTCATATAGTAGGATCTACAGGACTTACAACGCGTGACAAGGTAACAATATCGACATTTGCAGCGCCATGCCGTTTTAATACACGACTGCATGCCTCGACAGTTGCCCCTGTTGTGTAGACATCATCCACCAACAAAACACGTTTTCCTGTAAGGAAAGGATTGTGTTTCTCTCCAATTTGGAAAGCACCTTCTACATTTTTCCGACGCCCATTTGCGCTTTTTCCGGCCTGCGAAGGTGTGTTTTTCAACCTTTTAAGAATATGATGTTCTAATGGAATATTGGTTTCCCGTGATATGGCGGCGGCCAACCAGAGCGATTGATTATACCCACGTGCTCTCAACCTTCGCACGTGCAGTGGCACTGCCATTACCACATCAGCTTCCTCTACCAATTCAGCACCATATTCCGCGCACCATCTCGCTAAAAGCTTTAGCCCAGTCCGATCCGCTCCATTTTTAAATCGCAATACAATTTGGCTCGTTAGATCATCATATGCAAAAACTGACCTTGCGCGGTCAAAGCCTGGTTTTCTGGCAATACACGCGGGGCATTCCTCATCCAGAAAAGCATCCGCAACCTCATGCAACACCTCAAAAGGCATTCCACATCGGCAACAATTAGGGCCTGATAAAAAACGGATCTTGGACCAATGTTCTGGCTCGATTAATCCTGGCCCGGCAATCTGTTCTCCTGTGATTAGAGAACGCGTGGGCCATATCAATTTATCGACGCGCCGCATAAATCTATGCAAATGATTGCCTAATTCTCGTAAAGCAGCATATTGGCGCGATGGCATACTCACCTGATCAAAATCCCCCCCTAGTCTTCAACCGCGAACTTTTAAAAAAGCACAGAAATCGCGCTGCGCAAAATTTTGATCAATTTTCTTTTTTAAAACAACGTGCCGCACAAAGTATGGTCGATAGACTAGAAGACATTTCGACATCATTTAATCGCGTGCTGGACCTTGGTTGTCACTCTGGAACCTTGGAAAAAGAAATCGCTAAGTCCCAAACTATTAAAAACCGAGTAAAAGATACTTTTCATTGTGATATTTCATACAAATTCACTGCGCAAATAGTGGGTATGGCAATAGCAGTTGACGAAGAACGCCTTCCTTTCAAATCATCAAGTTTTGATGCAGTTTTTTCGTGTTTGTCACTTCATTGGGTGAACGATTTGCCCGGCACACTTATCCAGATCAAAAACATACTCAAGCCTAACGGCTTATTTATTGGTCAGTTATTGGGTGGACGTACACTCCACGAACTTCGCACTTGCTTTATACGAGCTGAAACTGAAATCCGCGGAGGGGCAAGTATGAGGGTTTCCCCATTTGCAGATGTGCAGGATTTATCAAACCTTCTTCAACGGGCTGGCTTCTCAAATCCGGTAGCGGATACTGAAACAATCAATGTCCGCTATTCGCACCCTCTAAAATTATTGCAAGATTTAAGAGGCATGGGTGAAACTTCCGCTCTTTTTATAAACAAAGAGAACCGTCCGCCCAATTTAACGCGAACAATTTTATTTAGAGCCCTTGAAATCTATGGTGAACAATATGCAACAGAGGATGGGAAATATCCTGCAACATTTGAGATCATCACTGCTTCAGGGTGGACTACATCTCCAAACAGATTTCTTAACAAGGAATAGGTGTATTGGCTAAACTTTTAGGTGTTTTGAGAATCTACTGCTTCCTGCCACTTTTCACCTAGGTTTTCAAAACCGTCACCTGTCTCTTCACCCATAACACGTGCACCTGTTATAATGGCAACAGCAATCAAAGAAGCCATTAATCCGTACTCAATGGCTGTCGCACCTGATCGATCCGACCAGACTTGCTTGAAAAGGTTTCTTACTTTTTTACCAAACATAAGCGGTTTCCCATCCACCTTCTAAATTCATCCATAAGCTCCACATCCGCTGGAGGCGTTGGATAATTTGCCAAATCCTTTTCAGATACCCAAGCCAGTGATTGGCCTTCGCACCCTTCCGGAGTTCCTTGCCATTTCTGACAAATAAAAACCGGCATTAGAAGATGAAAGTTCTCGTAGGAGTGTGATGCAAAACTGAAAGGAATTAAATCCTTTTGCTCAACATCAATCCCTAACTCCTCCTTCAATTCCCGGACCAACGCTGCTTCGGGAGTTTCACCCTCTTCAACCTTGCCACCTGGGAATTCCCAGAGACCTGCCAAACTTTTACCTTCTGGTCTTTGTGCCAGTAACAAGCTGCCTTTTTCATCCACGAGAGCAACAGCTGAAACCAGTACAAGTTTTAAGTCTGACATATATTTAGTACACCTTTTTCAAGATCAAATTAGGATTGGAAGTTAAGTTCGATAGGCTCCGTTAATGTCCACGTAACCATGAGTGAGATCACATGTCCAAACTTGCGCAATACCTTCCCCAACGCCAACATCGACTTTAATGCTGATTTCTGAAGACTGACAGATTTCGCTAGCCGCATCTTCCGAATAATTTGCAGCACGCATCCCACCAGAAGCAACTTCTACATCGCCAAAAGAAATACTTAATTTATCTTTATTCACGGGCTGATCCGTCTTCCCCACTGCCATCACGATACGCCCCCAATTGGCATCAGATGCAGCAAGGGCTGTTTTCACAAGTGGAGAGTTGGCAATACTCGTTGCAATTATTTTTGCTGAATTATCTGTTTTCGCACCTGATACTGTGATCGCAATTAATTTTGATGCACCTTCGCCATCTCTCACAATTTGAACAGACAGATCCAACATAACTTTATGTAATTCGGCCGCAAATTCTTCCAGTCTCGGATCATTAACATCATCTATCAACGAACCTGACTTGCCTGTTGCAAAAAGCATTACTGTATCAGACGTGGATGTATCACCATCCACCGTTATGCAGTTAAAGGTTTCATTTGTATAACGAGACAATAAGGACTGACACACCTGTGGGCTTAGGTTTGCATCGGTGAATACGTACGCCAACATAGTCGCCATATTCGGCATAATCATACCCGAACCTTTAGCGACACCTGCAATATTGATGGCTTCCCCATCAATCGCAGCTTCCCCAGCACTGGCTTTCGGAAAAGTATCTGTCGTCATAAATGCGACGCCCGCATCATTCAGAGACGCCTCGCCTAGAGAAGGCCATATCTCATGGACTTTATCCGCAATAAATTTTGGTTCTAATGGTTCACCAATAACACCTGTAGCCGCAATGAAAACATTCTCTCTTTCAACATTTCCAAGCTTTGATACAGCCGCAATAGTTGCTTCATTTTTTGCAATACCAGCTGCCCCTGTAAATGCATTTGAGTTTCCAGCGTTTACAACTAGAGCTCTCGCTTTGCCTTCGCTTAGACGCAAAGCTTCACGACACCAATCGACATCTGCCGAACATGTAGATGAACGTGTAAATACACCCGCGGCTGAAGCCTCTTCATCGAAGTAAGCAACAAAGACATCATCTCGATCGCCATAAAACCCATTACACCCCACAGCAAACTTCACGCCCGCAATATCAGGTAATTTTGGTGTATTCTCCGGCGCGAGGGGAGATTTTGTTAGCTTCATTCCAGCCATGTTTTTTCTTTCGATTTATTATTCGCTCGAATTATCAGGTGTTGTGGTCGGGTTTCCGTTTTCATCCAATTCAGCTGCATTTGAAAATGCATCATTGATTGGCCCTTCAACCTCATCAAATGATCTGATGATGGCGGCATCTTTGTGCAATTTTCTTAGCAAGCGTTCTAACTCACTTGCAATCAAAAAATCCCAAATCTGTGGCCGCAATTCTTGAAGTGTCGGAAGTGGTTCAGGGCGCTTTTCTTCAATCTTGATAACCACCCAGCCTTTTCGTGTTTCAAATGGCTGAGATACCCCGCCCATAGCCGTATTTTCAATAGCGTTTGCTAAAGGCAGAGGTGCTGTCTCTGGGTTGATAAACCCAAGATCACCACCTTCTAAACGTGTCTCTTCATCGATTGAACGGTTAGATGCCAAAACCGCAAAATCGGTTTCAGCAGACATCTGCCTAATCATTGAATTGGCGGCCTCAAGAGTTGGCAAAACTATTTGCCTAACACGATACTCTTCTCCCAATTGCAATTGCTTCAAATTAATGGACGTTTCATAATATTTTTGAATAGACGCTTCATCCACACCTTGCGCCAACAATTTGTTTCCCAAAAGTCGATCACGAATAACTTTCAGGCGATGTTCAACATAAGGGTCGGCATGAAGATTTTGTTTTTCAGCTTCTTTTGCCAATAAATGATCATCGATCAACGAATTCAAAATACGCGTAAACTCTGGAGATCCTGAGTCAATCTTGCGACCTGCAAGCACAACACCTTGTGATTCTGCTTCCATCTCGATATCAGAAACATAGATAGGGAAACCATCAATTGTAGCAGCAATGATGCCCTCTTCTGCTCCTTCTACCGGTGTTGGCTGAATAAGAACTGCACCATCTTCTTCACATGCCGATATGATTGCCAAAGCTCCGAATGAAACAAGAATATTTCGCGCTATATTGCGTTTTTTAACTGTCTTCATCTCAGTAAGGTCCATGATTCTATTTCCCTAAGCACAGTTGGAATTCAGCAGCTTAAAACAACCAAATGGTGTTTCACGAATTTCATTTGAACGCTCTCAATACGAACCCAACTTGGTTTAGTCGAGATGTATTCAACATATTATGACTGATATGTGCGGTAAAAACGCAATAAAGCAGCTCTTTGCTGCTCCTAAGGCGTTTCACTGCATTGACACACCACAAGCGGCTGCTTACCTCTGCCTAATTGGTTTGACATATTATAACCTTTTAAAGGCGTCATTCCTAAATCCAGTGGAAGACAACGCAATTTCTCTGTTGTGTCGTCAGTCTTGTTATTTATCTATGCCCCTTTTGGGGCAGTCGAACGGTAGTATATTTATGTTTGGGATTGCCCAGAAAATTTTTGGTTCCGTCAACGACCGCAAATTAAAGCCATTCCGCGCTCGCGTGCAACAAATCAACTCGCTAGAGCCGGTTACTGAAGCTTTGTCCGATGATGCTTTGCGCGCACGTACCGGCGAGTTCCGTCAAAAAATTGCCAATGGTGCACCGATCGATGACATCCTCCCTGAAGCATTTGCGACTGTTCGAGAAGCTGCAAAGCGCTCTATCGGTCTTCGTCACTTCGATACCCAACTTATCGGTGGTATGGTTATGCACGCTGGTAATATTGCCGAAATGCGAACAGGTGAAGGTAAAACCCTGGTTGCGACAGCTCCAACATATCTAAACGCGCTTGAAGGCAAAGGTGTTCACGTTATTACAGTGAACGACTATCTGGCTCAGCGTGATGCTGAATGGATGGGACAAGTTTATAATTTCCTTGGCCTTAGCTGGGGAACTATCGTCCACGGTATGGATGATAATCAGCGCCGCGAAGCTTATGCTGCTGATATCACATACGGAACAAACAATGAGTTTGGTTTCGACTATCTACGCGATAACATGAAATACTCGTTAGCCGACATGGTTCAACGTGGTCACCGTTACTGTATCGTCGATGAGGTGGACTCCATTCTGATCGATGAAAGCCGGACACCGCTTATCATTTCTGGTCCGACTGACGACCGCTCCGAGCTATATATGAAGCTGGATGCGATTATCCCTCACCTCGTAGATGAAGACTTTGAAATTGATGAAAAACAAAAGTCGGTTGTCTTCACTGAAGATGGGAATGAACGACTAGAAGAATTGCTGACGCAAGCAGAACTTCTTGAAGGCTCAATGTACGAACCTTCGAATGTGTCCGTTGTTCACCATGCAAATCAAGCCTTGCGTGCGCACAAGCTATTCACTCGCGATATCGACTATATCGTTCAAAAAGGTGAAGTTGTCCTAATTGATGAATTTACGGGCCGCATGATGCCAGGCCGTCGTTTATCTGAAGGTCTGCACCAGGCTATCGAAGCCAAAGAAAAAACAAAAATCCAACCTGAAAACCAAACTCTGGCTTCTATTACATTCCAGAATTATTTCCGTCTCTACGACAAACTCTCAGGTATGACAGGTACAGCTTCCACCGAAGCAGACGAATTTGCAGACATCTATAAACTCGGTGTTTTGGAAATTCCGACAAACAAACCTATCCAACGTATTGATGATGACGATGTTGTTTACAGAACAGCAAAAGAAAAATTCAATGCCATTATTGAAGATTTGGCAGACTGTGCAGAACGAGGCCAACCTGTTCTTGTAGGTACTGTTTCGATTGAAAAGTCAGAACTGCTTTCAACTCTGCTCGCCAACAAAGGTGTTAAACACCAAGTTTTGAATGCGCTTCACCACGAACAAGAAGCTCAAATTGTAGCTCAAGCAGGTGTTCCTGGAGCCATTACAGTTGCTACCAACATGGCTGGTCGTGGTACCGACATCCAGCTTGGCGGTAATCTTGAAATGCGAATCGAAAAAGAAGTCGCAGAACAACAAGAAAAACTTGGGCGTGAATTAAATGAAGCTGAGAGCTCAGCCCTAGTCGCAGAAATCACAGCTGATATTGAAGCTAAAAAACAGCAGGCCCTCGATGCAGGTGGATTGTATGTTTTAGCTACTGAACGCCATGAAAGCCGCCGTATCGACAACCAGTTGCGAGGTCGTACAGGTCGTCAAGGTGATCCTGGTCGCTCTAAATTCTTCATCTGTTTGGAAGATGACCTTCTTCGTATTTTCGCGGCAGACCGCCTTGATGCCATCATGCGTCGCCTCGGTATTGAAGAAGGTGAAGCTATCATTCACCCTTGGATGAACAAAGCTCTCGAAACATCACAGCGCCGCGTTGAACAACGCAATTTTGAGATTCGGAAAAACCTCCTCAAATATGATGATGTGATCAACGACCAGCGTAAAGCTGTGTTTGAGCAACGCATTGAATTCATGCACGCGAAGCAAGTGACGGATGACATCAAAGAGATGCGTCACCAAACAGTCGAAACCATGATTCATTCCTACATGCCGGAAAAAGCATTCCATGAGCAATGGGACATCGATGGTTTAGAAAAAGCAGTGCTAGAAGAGCTAGCTCTTACTGCCCCTGTTCGTGCTTGGGCCGATGCAGAAGGTGTGGCAACGGAAGAAGTTGTCGATAAGCTTATTGAATTTGCCGACGATGCTTATGCCAAAAAAGCAATTGGCGTTGGTGAAGAACGCATGCGTTGGATTGAAAAACAAGTGCTTCTTCAGGAAGTTGATACACGCTGGCGTGAACACTTGTCGAATCTAGATCAACTTCGTTCAGTAGTGCACCTTCGTGGATACGCACAGCGCGATCCTCTAAACGAATTCAAGTCTGAAGCGTTCTCGCTCTTCGAAGCTCTTCTTTCAGATATGCGCAGCGCAGTTACGACTATGCTTATGCGCCTTCAAGTAGCTGAAGAAGGTGGAACACCTCCTTCTGAGATTACACCTGCTGAACCGCCCAAAGCAGTTACCGAAACCCACATTGATCCGCAAACGGGTCAAAATGAAATGGATAAAAAAAAAGATAACCTCCCCGCAGGATGGGAAAGAACCCCAAGAAACTCAGCCTGCCCATGTGGATCAGGAAAGAAGTTCAAACACTGCTGCGGAGACGTAAGCAAAGTAGCGCTATAGATTTAAAAACGCCTACTTTTCAATCAATTCGATAACAAAAAGCGTTCACATATAAAGTGGACGCTTTTCTTTTGTTGGTTCCATAAAACTCAATTGCTTTTACATTAATTTTTTGTAACAACTGCAGAGATATCTTGTACGGAGATTGCTGATGTGCTGCTAAGCCAGTCTTTGTGCATTAACCACAAAAATGACGCTGTTTGAGCAATATAAATACATTTACAACGCTCATTACACTGAGAAGACATAGATTAAAACTACGAGACCAGCTGATGAAAATTTCTTCCATTCTCACCCTAACCGCCCTGAGCACATTTGCGGCCCATGCTCATGCACAGGCTAGTTACACTGGCGAGGGCTCTTTCACTGCTGGATACACGACCGGGAACACCGAGACAACCAATGTCGGTATAGGACTAAAACTTGCCCGCGAAGGCTCAAAATGGCGTCAATCAGGAGAATTCAAAGCTGATTACGGTGAAAATGAAGGTGACGAGAATAAAAATCGTATTTTCACAGCCGCGCAGTTGGATCGCAAATTTGAAAGCCCCCGGTGGTCCGCCTATGGACGCACCACATACGAGCAAGATAAGTTCTCAGGATTTGATAACCGAGCATTCGTAGGTGGCGGGTTAGGATATATAGCCTTAGACGGAGATAAAACGACTTGGACGCTTGAAGGTGGTCCAGGTTGGAAGTTTGACGAAATCGCGCAAAGAACAAACAATGGTGAAGTAATCCCCGCATTCAGAGAAGACAGTTTCGCTTTCCGCGCCGGGTCTACATTTAACTATCGTTTCAATGAGAATGTTTCACTCACAAATGATACAAATGCTGTTTACGCGGAAGCATCCACACAATTTAAGAATGGATTATCGCTGACTGCCAACCTGTTCAATGACATCTCAGCGAGACTTTCATTTGACGTACGCTACGACACGGATCCGCCAAGTGGCAAAACCGAAAAAACAGATACTGCAACGAGAATCTCATTCGTGTACGCATTTTCAAATCACTAAAACAAAAAGGCTCCTGAAATCAGGAGCCTTTGCTTAAACTACTCGAACTAAGTTTAATTTAAACCTTCACGTCCGATAGCATAAAAACGCTCTTTCCGCTGTTTACGAAGCTCCTCAGGAGACATGTCTTTCAACTCTTCCAATGAGCGATCTAACAAATCAGCAATACGTGTAAAAACATCAGCTGGTGCACGATGCGCGCCACCAATTGGTTCTTCCACAACCGCATCCACAATTTTCATTTTCTCGAGATCAGCGGCTGTAATTTTCATCGCTTCAGCGGCATCTTTTGCACGCGCTGCATCTCTGAACAAAATTGAAGCAGCTCCTTCAGGAGAAATTACTGTGTAAATTGAGTGCTCCAACATGAAAACACGGTTCCCAGACGCCAAAGCAACGGCTCCACCTGAGCCGCCTTCACCTGTAATGATAGAAATCAGAGGTGTGTTTAGTGTCAAACCTTTTTCAATGGATTTTGCAATCGCTTCAGCCTGACCACGCTCTTCTCCGCCGCGCCCAGGGTACGCCCCTGCCGTGTCAATCAACGCAATTACGGGTAAATTAAAACGCTCAGCCATTTCATACAGACGATATGTTTTTCTGTAACCTTCAGGACGCGCCATACCAAAATTATGCTTGATACGCTCTTCAGTTGTGCGGCCTTTAACATGCCCAACAACCATTACTGGTTTACCGTTAAAGCGTGCCAACCCACCAACAAGAGCTTCATCATTCATGAACTTGCGATCACCCGCAAGTTCCACCCATTCAGTGAAAATATTTTCGACATAATCGAAAAAGTGTGGCCGTTCAGGATGACGTGAAACCTGAGCTTTTTGCCATGGGCCTAGGCTAGAATAAATATCACGGAGCTGTTTATCAGACTTTTCACGCAACTTTTGAACTTCATCTTCAATAGAAGCACCACCCTCAGCCGCAGCAGCTTCTAGCTCAGCGATTTTTTTTTGCATTTCTGCAAGTGGTTTTTCGAAATCCAAAAAAGTAGATGGCGTGGACACGTTCAATCCTTACATTCTAAAAATATCCAACCCAACAAGTACGCTGAGCTGCCATTGGATGCAAGCCTAATTGATCAATAAGCCTTTGGTAGAACATTGAAAATTAGCAGTAAACTTCTCTGCTTTGGAGAAAAGTTGTCATCTGACACAATAAACAGACGAATAATGCCATTTTCTTCTCTTCTAACTGCAATGCCCTCAAAATTATCACTAATTCCCGGAGGTTTTAAATAAAGTAATTCTTTAGGTTCACCCAAGGAGTATTTGTCATTCTCACCAAGGCTCACTGATGTTTGCAACAGACGAATATGTGTACCAGTCAGAGGAGAATAATGACGGTGCAATGAATACAATAGACCTTCAGATTCGTTCAGTGGCAAATAATCACTTCCCGTCATCTTTTTTCCGCCACCCGCAGACAGTTTGTGCTCAAAATCCACAAAACTTTGATTTGGACTAATCGAAATTTGCGAGGCCCCGTCTTTTAATGCCTCTATCCCCAATATAAGCCCACCATCCCGCGTGAGAGCTAAGGCTTCCATCCCTTGATTTCCACCTAATTTTTCTACCCCGTCCTCTCCGAGAACAAGATCAAAAATTTTGCTTGCGCGCGCATTCCCACCACAGGTGGTCAAATCAAATGCTTCTACACGGTGCTTTTGTTCAAAGGATACCAGAGCCAGCCCATCACTCACAGCTAACCCTTCTGAATCGGCAGCTCGCTTACTGTCATAAGGATTACCCGCTGCATCACGCATAACACTCATCTGTGCATTCACCGGCAAAAGATGATCAAACTCGTCCATACCAATCCACAAAAAATCCCCTTGATCGGTGACTGATAAAAGAGAACCATTTTCCAGTGTTTCAAGACCGGAAATCCCGCCAAATCGTGGGTTGTCGCTCGTCAGGTGATATCCAGCAACATATTCCACTCCACTGAGTGTAGCGCTTTTCAAAAAGTCTACAGGTGACGCTTCTGTGGAATTAACGTTTAACAATTCAACGGGTTGCGCATTCAAACTGATATCTTCGGGAGACACATAAGGTGTGCCCGATGGGCATGAATTGTTGTAATGTTCTTCTGCATTTTCCGCGACGAGCCAACGTTTATCTAATTTTGGAAGGTCAGCATTACGTGCTGCCTCAGAATCTACCAGTTTTTCATCCACCACATGCAGTGAAGACGTTGTTTGGCACCCCCAAACAACACCTACGATTGCCAATGCACTTAAAATGAGGCTCGATTTTCTAACGCTTAACAACACGACCAATATCACCCGGATCTGCACGCCTTATTCCAGAAACAGTTGTTTTAGAAACAGCAGCCGGAGTTTTGACAATTTTTTTCTGCTTCGAGGTTTCTTCTTTTGAACTTGTAGTCATTTGTGAGCCCTTCATAGGCCCTTCTTCGTCAAACAATTCGGCAAGCTTATCAGTCATGGCGCCGCCAAGCTGTTCAGCATCCACAATCGTTACAGCACGGCGATAATATCGCGTAACATCATGCCCTATACCGATAGCAAGCAATTCAACAGGAGATTTCGTCTCAATGTATTCAATAACTTGACGCAAGTGAGCCTCAAGATAGTTGGAAGTGTTCACTGACAATGTTGAATCATCGACTGGCGCACCATCTGAAATCACCATCATAATACGGCGCTGTTCAGGTCGGCCTAACAATCGATCGTGCGCCCAGATTAGCGCTTCGCCATCAATGTTTTCTTTGAGCAACCCTTCACGCATCATCAAACCAAGGTTTCTTCGAACCCGCCGCCAAGGTGCATCAGCGCTTTTATAAACAATGTGACGCAAATCATTTAATCGCCCAGGAGCAGCTGGTTTCCCAGCCTGAATCCACTCTTCACGTGCCAAACCGCCCTTCCAAGCTTTGGTTGTAAAGCCAAGAATTTCAACTTTCACACCACAGCGTTCCAGAGTACGCGCGAGAATATCCGCACACAAAGCCGCGACCATAATTGGCCGTCCGCGCATTGATCCCGAATTATCTAGCAACAACGTCACAACAGTATCGCGGAAATTGGAATCATCTTCCTGCATGAAGGAAAGCGGAGATGTCGGATCAACCAGAACACGCGTTAGACGCGCTGTGTCCAAAATTCCTTCTTCCAGATCAAATTGCCATGAACGATTTTGCTGCGCCATCAAACGGCGTTGAAGCCTATTGGCCAACCGAGATACCGCACCCTGTAATCCCTGCAACTGCGTATCTAGATAAGCGCGCAAACGAGACAACTCTTCTGGGTCGCATAACGTTTCTGCTGGCGCGACTTCATCATGTGCTGTTGAGAAAGCTTTATAATTGGAAGTAGATAAATCATCACCAGGCTGATAATTTGGACGAATGGGCTGTGAATCATCTTCCATTTCTGGAGCATCTTCATCCGCGTCAAAATCAGATTCCGCCTCCATAGCCATGGCGGCATCGCTTTCAATTTCGCTTTCGCTGTCTTCCTCGTCTAATTCTTCGCTACCTTGCGATTCTTCTTGCTCATCACCAACAGAATCAGTGTTGTCCTCTTCAGGATTATCTTCTGCTTCTTCTGGTTCTTGGCTTGGATCTTCAGTTTCATCTGCAGGCGAAGTTTCATCGCCCAATTCCAAATCTTTTAGCAGCGATTTAATCGCTTCTGAAAATTTGTGCTGATCATGCATCGCATCAGCGAGCGCATCGACAGAACCAGAAGCTTTCTTTTCAAGATCTACCCGCCAGAAATCTGCAACATGCTCTGCCGCAGGTGGAAGTGGTTTACCACTTAATTTTTCACGTAGCAGAAACTCAATTGCATCTGCTTGTGGAATATTTGTTCGTTCTTGGATTCGGACAAATTCTGCGCGTTCACAACGTTCTTCCAAAATTGCATCCAAATTTGATGCAATCCCATCCATTTCTTTGGCACCAAGCGCATCAATGCGAGCACGCTCTGCGCCTTCGTATATAGCAGCAGCTTCTTCCGAGGTTGGTCTATTTGCTGAGTAAGCAACAGGGTCATGATAACGTTTGGTAAGAGCTAGTTTGTCCGCTTCCCCTCTCGCTATAGCAGCTGTGCTGGCATTCAATTTTCGAGGCGGCGAATTTAAAATAATCTTATCGCCAGCCACGCGCCCGCCATCTGCAGAAAAGCTCACTTCCACGTCTTTATCCGCTGCAAGCGATGCAGTGGTTATAGCCATGGCTGAACGAAAAACCTCGTTTGGATCTGCAGGTTTACTCATGAATGAACAAATACTCTTGGATAGATATCAACAATATGGCTTAGGTAGCGAGCCCCACTAATGCACTTTCCGGAAGATCTTCTCCAAACGCTCTTTGGTAGAACTCTGCCACGATTGGACGTTCAAGTTCGTCACATTTATTGACGAATGTCATACGAAAAGCAGTTGGAACATCTCCAAAAATCTTAGCGTTTTCAGCCCATGTGATTACAGTTCTTGGGCTCATCACCGTAGAAATATCACCATTAACGAACGCAGCACGAGACAGATCTGCAACATGCACCATTTTCGACACGATTTCAGGCTCCATCTCAGGCACTTTTGCTGAAACAATTTCAGTTTCAACATCATGCTCAAGATAGTTCAATGTGGTAACGATTGACCAACGATCCATCTGACCTTGGTTTAGCTGCTGAGTCCCGTGATAAAGCCCTGTTGTGTCTCCAAGACCAATCGTGTTGGTTGTAGAAAACAAACGGAAGTTTGGATGTGGACGCATTACTTTATTCTGATCAAGCAATGTTAACTGACCAGAAGCTTCAAGAATACGCTGAATAACGAACATCACATCAGGACGCCCTGCATCATATTCATCAAACACCAATGCTATTGGGCGCTGCAAAGCCCACGGCAGTATTCCTTCACGGAATTCAGTGATTTGCTTACCATCCTTCAGAACAATTGCATCCTTACCAACAAGATCAATACGTGACACGTGACTATCCAAATTGATCCGCATTAATGGCCAATTCAAACGCGCTGCAATCTGCTCTATGTGAGTAGATTTTCCTGTTCCGTGAAAACCTTGCACCATGACACGGCGGTTATGCGTAAACCCAGCAAGAATCGCACGTGTTGTTTGCGGATCAAAACGATATGTTTCGTCCAGATCAGGCACATAAGATGAGCGCTCAGGAAAAGCAGGAGCAGTTCCATCAATATCAACGCCAAATGTGTCTCGTATGGACACCTCAACAGTTGGAGCCAAATCTTTTAATTCTTCGGATGCATCGGTTACGGACATGAGACCTACATAATATCAAAATATCTATTCAAATCTCCGGCACCATAGAGTGTGCCGTGAAATCTTTCAAACGGTAACAACAAGAATATCTCTAACAAGTGAGTTATTAAGGTGAGACAATACAGCCCACACCTGTTCATCTCAAAACATCATTGAGTCAAACCAGCGGCTTTTAAGGTTTTGAATGCCCGCATGACCTTTCCTAAGCGATGTTCTTGAGAGCGGTCTCCACCATTTGAATCTGGGTGACATTCTTTAATCAATCGCGAGTAAGCGACTTTTATGTGCTTAGGCCCAGCATTGTGTGGCAACCCTAATTCATCCAAGGCTTTAACCTGCAAACGCGTTCTTTGAGGAGCATCAGTTTTTGAAGACGGACGAATTGGATTTCCATCTGCATCAAATTGATGCCGTCCGTTATAAATGCGTGCACGCAATCCTTCGGCTGTAGCTGATCCACTAACTGGACCTGATCCAAATTTCCAAGTTTTCTGGTGTCCGGCATCTTCCGAATTACGGAACGCCATGTATTCAGCCTCAGTCATGCCGTCAAAAAAGTTGTACTGCTTATTGTACTCAGCAGCATGACGCTGACAAAACCAGTGAAAATCCGAATCGGTTTTGTTTTTTTTATTGATTGAGGCAGCATCCTGTTTGGGAGCTTTACACACACCTGGTTGATCACACCCTTTGTGTTCACAAACGCGATCGGTCACAGGTTGCTTGTTACGTACATTCTTCCGCCCACGGTGACCAGGCGGCTTAATACGAATATCCACGAACTTTGCGCGGAAGTTGTCTTTTGAGTCTTCAGAATCTGCCATAAGACTTTAAATGACCTATCTTCACTAAAGGATCAAGAATTGACAAATCGCCAAAACCGTATCCGCACTGCACTAACAGCTGAACTTTCACCTGACCTTTTGGAAGTCGAAGATGACTCTCATCGACATGCCGGTCATGCGGGCGCGAGCCCAGCTGGCGAAACACACTACAGCATTAAAGTCTGGTCCAAAAGCTTTGAAGGCATGAACCGAGTAAAAATTCACAGAAAAATAAATGAAATCCTGCAACCAGAATTTGATTCAGGGCTGCATGCGCTTTCAATCAAAATAATTCGGCCGGAATAAGAGTTTCAAACGGTGATGCGATAATCACCAACACAACTCATCAATATGCCAACTAGAAAGATATACACACCTTCTTGGATCTAAAAACGATCGATACAAGAAGGTGTTTAATGCGTCCCCGCCAACCTAGAAGCATTAAGAGGGACTATCTAAAAATTAAGAGTCATACGCAACTAGGGAAAACCCTAGCAAACCCCACTTTTTGGCTATTTTTTTGAAAAAGTACTAGATATCAACCCCTTCTCTCTAGCCATTGTAATCGCTTGAGAGGTACTACGAGCACTAAATTGTTTACGAATATTGGTAAGATGCGCTTCTACAGCTTTGACAGAAATACCTAATTGATCTGCTGTACTTCTGTCAGTATTCCCATCTGCCTTTGATTGCAAAACCTCGATTTGACGAGCGGTCAAATCATGATCTCTTAGAGGTTTTCCCACACGCCGATTCAATAAAAGCACGCCCTCTTGTACGAATTTTGTACTTGCAAGATCAAACATGATCCTCACATCAGGATCTCTATCCAACTCATTCCCATACAGCGATACCAAATAATACGAACCGTTTAATGTTGGGATTAGCCGACTATACCCATCCGAATACCCAAATTTTTTCGCATCATCCATCACCTGTTGGGCTTCTTTTGTCATAATAGAATGTGCGATTTGCTCATCCCAATACCCAGCATCATTCCCCTTGATGAGTGCTGCAAACACAGGATCAACTTCAAAATAACGTTTTTCGCGGTAATACCTTGCCCACTCTCTAGGCCACTCGCCAAAACCGCGGCTCAACTTTGCATCGCCACCGATCACAGCCCAAGCAGAACTCGCTACCACGCCGTGCGGCTTCACCAATTCTTGAAAACACCGCCCTAATTCGGGGACATCCATGCAATTTGAAGCTTGTTGTGCAAATTTAAACGTCTTTTCGGCGATAAGATTGGACATCCCCATCCCTTCTGAACCATCTGAGATAGAATTTTTGCCACAGACCTAAAGCTGTATAAACATATTAGTAGTTGTGAAATAACGATTATTTATAGTTGTTACTACAATTTTCGATCGCGTCTTACCCGTAATCCAGTGATCTGATTGCGATGTTTTCTCATTATCTCAAACTGGTATCCGTGAAATATAAATTTCCGCCCAGGGTCTGGAATTGTCTGAGTTTCGTGAATAACCAATCCCGCCACCGTTACAGCTTCGTCATCGGGTAAATCCCAATCCATTGCACGGTTCAAATCTCTAATAGGAGCCCAACCATCCACAAACACTGATCCATCAGGCTGCGGACGAACCCCTTCAACCGTGACATCGTGCTCATCACGGATTTCTCCGACAATTTCCTCAAGAATATCTTCTAGTGTGATCAGGCCCATAATGGCCCCATATTCATCCACGACAATCGCAAAGTGAGCTTGATTTCGTTGAAAATGGTCTAATTGATCCTGAAGTGTAGTCGTTTCAGGCGCAAACACTGCTTTGCGCTTAATCTTATCAACCTCGAGACTAGAAAAGTCTCCATCGGCCTCCATAATCGCACGCAACAAATCTTTAGCATGCAAAATACCGATAATTTCCTCTTTATCGCCGCGATATAAGGGTAAGCGAGTATGCGGACTTTCTAGCGCCTGTCGAACTACATCATCAGGCGGTAAATCTGCATCAATCATAACAATTGATTTTCGGTGCACCATCACGTCTTCAACGGTCAGCTCTTTGAGATCCAAGACACCACCTAGGCGGTGTTTATCTTCAACCTCCACATTTCCATCTTCAGCATGCATGTTGATTGCGCCACGTATTTCATCAACGGGAGCAAGAGCATCTGCTTCGGCTTTAATGCCAAAGACTGCCAAAGTGATTCGAACCAACACCTGAACCACTTTTACTAAAGGTTTTAACAACCGAACGAGCACACCTATGGGACCAGACACAGTCATTGCAAACCGGTCAGCATTGTTAAGCGCATACGTTTTTGGCAGCACTTCAGCAAATACAAGAACCAAAATCGTCATTACCATAGTGGCAACAGCGACCCCGCTCTCCCCAACAACTTGCAGCAAATATGATGTTGCTATGGAGGTCGCGAGAATATTGACCAGATTGTTTCCTAGAAGGATAGATCCAATCAAACCTTCTTGATTGGCAATCAATTTATTGACGCGCTTAGCACCTTTTTTTCCTTCTTTTTCAAGAGAGTGCATGCGTGCGCGCGAAGCAGCTGTCAAAGCCGTTTCAGAACCAGAAAAGAAACCGGACATCATCAATAGGATAAGAACGACAATTGGTGGCCACACCAACCCTATATCAATATTCATAATGCTCTATTTAGTCCGCCGTTTCTGAATTCAAGAATACCAATAAATTATCAGCATCTACATTTTTCTCGATATAGGACTGCCCAATCCCTTTTGCGAGGATAAGTGTAAGACGCCCTTGTTCTGTTTTCTTGTCATGCATCATATGTTCCAACAACGCATTAGCTTCATATGGACCACCCGCTAAATTGCGAACATCAGTTTCCAACCCTAAAGCTGCTATCGCTTTCTCGGCGCGTGTCACGTCCTGACCTGAACAAAGATCAATTGCTTTTGAGTAGCGATATGCCATCGCCATCCCAGTTCCTACTGCCTCTCCGTGAAGCAAAGCTGGCCCAAAGCCATTTGCTCTTTCCAACGCATGTGCAAAAGTATGCCCTAAATTTAACAATGCTCTTTTACCACGCTCAGTTTCATCTTCTGAAACAATACGCGCTTTGGCTTCACAAGAAACTCTTACAGCTTCCGCTAGAGTATCAGGATCAGCCGCGTTTAATTTTTCTGCATTTTGCTCAATGAACTCGAAAAAATCTGGATCATCAATCAATCCATACTTGATGACTTCTGCCAAACCTGCACACAGTTCGCGCACAGGCAAGGTTTGCAAAACATCCTGATCGGCAATCACCATTTCAGGCTGATTGAACAAACCAATCAAATTTTTTCCCATTTTAGAATTGATAGCGGTCTTACCACCAACAGAAGAATCAACTTGAGAAAGCAATGTCGTTGGAACCTGAACAAAACGCATTCCACGTTTCAATAAGCCAGCGACCAACCCTGTGAGGTCACCAATAACTCCGCCTCCAAACGCAAGCACCACATCATTGCGGTCTGCTCCTTGCGCCATCAATGCATCAATTGTGCTTTCCAAAATTGAATAGCACTTCGTCGCTTCGCCTGGCGGCAATATTTCCACAAATGATTCGATGTTTTCTTGAACCAATCCATTCTGCAATGTCTCCAAATGTGTCTTGGCAACATTTTCATCAGTAACGATGAACACGCGTTGTTGTTTCAAAATTGGCTTGATAAGCTCACCAGCTCGCGACAGTAAGCCAGCAGCGATATGGATGTCATAGCTGCGTTCGCCCAATGCGACAGTCACTTGTTTCGCTGAATTCTGAACCATTATTCTCTCATCTATATATTCAATGCTGCACGGATCGCATCAACGGTTTGTTTGTGTGGGCCGTCTTCCGATACAACTTCATAATCTGCAAGTGCATATACCGGCTCTCTTTGATCCAACAAATCCGACAAAACTTTTTTGGGGTTTTCTTTTTTCAAAAGAGGACGCCCACCTTTTTTATTTACGCGTCGCCATAAAGTTTCCAAATCGGCTTTCAACCAAACCGTAACTGCATGCTTCTGCATAAGGGCGCGCGTTGCTTCATTCATATAAGCACCGCCGCCTGTTGCTAAAACCATGCGAGGTTCTTCAAGCAAACGTTCAATCACGCGCGCTTCAACCCGGCGAAACTCTTCTTCACCATGTGTTTCGAAAATTTCAGGAATTGTCATCGACGCTGCTTTTTCGATTTCATCATCACTATCATGAAAAGGAATTTCTAATTCTTGCGCTAATCTGCGCCCGACGGAAGACTTGCCAGCGCCCATTATTCCAACAAGCACAATAGTATGTTTCTGCGGTTCTTTTGCACTTAACTGCACATTTGCCGCTTTTTGGTCGTTTTCAATCGATAAACCGTGTGTCACATAAAAGCTCTTTGCCGATAGATTCAATATACGCTTATACAACCTGTGAGATGGGAGCAATTCATGCGGAGACAAAGAATGTCTGGAAAAAAAGAAAAATCCATACTTCCGAAGCTGATTTTACTACTTTTGCTCGCAGGAATAGCTGTTGGCGGCAGTTTCTACTTCGCGAATCAAGCCGAAAAAAATGCCCCTGCAGTTGAAGAGATTCGTATGGAGGCCACCAATGTTAAAATCCGCTAAACGTTTTTCAGCCTCAATAATCGCACTCGCATGTGTTTCTGGTTTCCCCGCAAATGCCCAAATTGTTGCATCTGGATCTCTCACTGATCTAGATCCTTGGGGTATCGGATGGAAAAATGCACAAACTGGCGGCCTCAAATCCAATATGTGGAAATCCACAAGCGCCGAGACAGTCAACGAATTGCTAGGTTCCATTGATGCCCATCAATTGACTCCCGTTCAGGCAAACCTCCTAAAAGCAGTTATCCTTTCTGGTGGGAAAGCTCCTTCAGGAGATATCTCCGACGCTACAAGTGAACGATTACGTCTTCTCAGAGAACTTGGCGAGAATGCTCACGCAACCAACCTGCTACAACGTTTTCCCTCTGAAACATGGTCAGAAGATCCACACAAATATGAAGCAGACTTGGACCTTGCCACGGGCGACAATATCCGTGCTTGTTCAGCAGTTGAACTTGCACCGAGTGAAGATCCATTTTGGCAAACTCTAAGAGCCACATGTTTTGCTTTAGCTGGTAATGCAGCAGCGGCTAGTTTAGCAGCGGAAATGGCGGTCTCAACAGGTGAAGAAGACCCTTGGTTCTTCGATGCAGTCGGTGCGATTGCTGAACAAAATGCCGGAAATGAGAAAGCAGAACTCCCTCCCGCAAATTACTCATCCGGCGCGGCTATGGCACTTTCTCTTGCAGCTAAATTCCCGCCAGCACCAGATGCAGCGGTTACAATACCAGCAGAATATGCTGCACTTTTATCAGAGCGCACAGATGCTCCTGAAGAGATTCGTATTCAAGCTCTGCTACATGCAGCACGCGCTGGGTTGATTGATGCAAACACAGTAAGAAGTAAAATCGTTTCCCCCAAACCCACACCCGTGGAAATAGACCCAAACATTCCTGCAGATCAGCAAGTTTCAACAAGTTCTGATGCGCTGCGTAGCCCTTTAGAACGTGCTGTGGATAGTGTCACAAATCCAGAACTGAGCATGCATGACAGAGCAGTCAAACTTATTGCTGCTCTTGTTCCTTCACGCGGAAATCCGCAAGACTACGCTCTAAATGCCAAAATTTTATTGCCCGAATTACGTTCAATCCCGCAAGTTCGGGAAACAGCTCAGCTAAGTCCCTCTTTTGTCGAAGCGGCTTTAGCAGCTGGTGATATTCAACTAGCTCAACGATGGCGCTATGCAATGGACAATCCATTCGATGACCCGCCTCCTGCCCCTGAACCGGTCACCGTTGAAGTAGAGACCGCCCCTTCAGGACTAGACCAACAAGGCCCTGCCAGCCTGATACCGTCAAGCGCGCAAGCACCCTCCACCAATGGAGCGCCTACACTTGATGAGCAACTTCAGGCATTGAACGATCAACCTGAGATTCAACCAGATGGCACCCAAACCGCTATTGGTGAAACAACAGCTATTCAAACAGTAGCTCCGCCATCACGTTTGCCTCCTATCCTTCATTCAGATTGGGACAAAGCACGTTTTGACATGTTGTTGTTGCTGGCTTCTCCTAAACCTTCCAATTCAGCCAGTAAATCTGTTGCAGATTCTCTTATCGCAATGAATGAGAGTTACCCAATTGAATCTGTTCAATATCTTTCAATTTTATCCGGCCTTGGACTAGAACTTCCACCTGAGGCCCGAACATTGATAGGCGAATACCAAAACAGTGTTCCTTCAATGGAATTGCTACTGGATAACTATAAGCTAGATGCAGCCTTGCGTGCGGACGCAATGGGTGAAGCAGTACTAAGAGCTTTCTTGATATTAAGAGACAATCAACCACACAGTGGTTCACTCATCCCGTATACAAATAGTCTGAACACGCTGAAAAGAGCAGGCCTTCAAAGCGATGCCATGAAAATCGCATTTGAAGCAATTGCGCCATGGGGAATGCCCAATAGCTAAGCTCAGACCTTATTGAAGGTAGATTGCTACTTATGTCTGTGCGTTTAGATTTTCGCCGCGTTGATTCTTTTTTGGAAATGATGAGTGCCTCTAGGGGCGCTTCTCAAAACACGCTGGATGCATACAGACGTGATCTTTCAGATGCATCTGAGTTTCTGGCTAATCAAGGCGGTTTAACGAGCGCTACAAATGATTCACTGGCGCGATACCTGAAAGATCTTAATACGCGTGGAATGGCAAAATCCACAGCTGCGCGCCGTCTTTCTTCTCTTAAGTCTTTTTACAAATTTGAACTTGAAGAAGGCGAACGCGAGGACGATCCGACATCACGTCTTGATGGACCTCAAATCGTACGCAAAATTCCCGACGTCCTCTCAAAGGAAGAAGTCGCCCGCCTGATAGAAGGTACAATTGGCGACGAACCAACTGCTGTGAGAGACCAATGCATTGTTGAACTTTTATACAGCGCAGGCTTGCGTGCATCCGAAGCGTGTGAACTACCCATATCGTCTTTGCCGCGTGGCAAAGACACCGCTTTGATTATTCGAGGTAAGGGAGAAAAAGACAGGATAACCCCGCTTGGTGCTCCTGCTCGAGAAGCTTTGGCGAAATGGCTGGAAGTTCGTGAACAATTTCTTCCAACCAATGCAAATCGCAAAACAGCCGAAAAGTTTGTTTTCCCTTCCCGTGGAAAAACTGGACATTTCACGCGCCGCCGTCTTGCACAAATCTTAGAAGAGTTAGCGATAAAGGCAGGAATTTCTCCCAAACGCGTCACTCCACACGCATTGCGCCATGCATTTGCAACTCACCTTTTATCAGGAGGTGCAGATTTAAGAGCCGTTCAAATGTTGCTTGGACACGCCGATATCTCAACAACCCAAATTTACACCCACGTCATGACAGATGAACTGCAACAATTGCTAGAAGCTGCGCACCCACTTGCAAATTGACCAACAGAAATACAGCTTAAAACACGCGAACATTTAAACAATTGACGCAGTGCAGCATAAAGCTTAGATTTGCCTCAAAATAATTTTATTTCGGGAACGCACCATGTCGATAACCAAACCTCCTCGTAGCTTCTTCAAGCCACTCGCTATCGGTGCGCCAGAACCTTTTCGTGATCTTCCGGTCAATGTTGAGCGGATGATCCATTTCGTTCCGCCTCATATTGAAAAAGTCCGCGCAAAGACAGGTGATATCGCGAAGAAAGCAGATGTTGTTCTAGCTAACCTTGAAGATGCCATTCCTTCAGATGCCAAAGAAGCCGCACGTGCAGGCGCACTAGACATGGCCGAAAAGTTTGACTTTGTATCAACTGGAACAGGATTTTGGGCGCGCGTGAATTGCTTAAATTCACCTTGGTTTCTTGATGATGTAACGGAATTAGTAACGAAAGCCGGTAACAAGCTCGACGTAATCATGTTGCCCAAAGTGGAAGGCCCTTGGGACATTCACTACGCAGATCAACTCGTCGCGCAATTAGAAGCTAAAGCAGGCATCAAACGCCCTATTATGCTGCACGCAATACTGGAAACAGCTGAAGGCGTTCAAAACGTTGCTGACATTTGTTTGGCCTCGCCACGCATGCATGGAATTTCACTAGGCCCTGCTGATCTAGCAGCCTCTCGTGCTATGAAAACGACACGCGTTGGTGGCGGCCACCCTTTCTACAAAGTGATAGAAGACCCCCACGCAGATGGCAGCGCCAGAGCCGCTGCGCAACAAGATTTGTGGCATTATACAGTCGCAAAAATGGTCGACGCATGTTGCACTGCAGGAATTAAAGCTTTCTATGGGCCATTTGGCGATATCGCTGACTTAGAGGCTTGTGAACAGCAATTTAAAAACGCGTTCCTAATGGGGTGCGCAGGCGCATGGAGCCTTCACCCAAATCAAATCCAAATAGCAAAGCAAGTATTCTCCCCTGCAGTAGATGAAGTTTTGTTTGCCAAAAAAATCCTCGAAGCTATGCCAGATGGTAGTGGAGTTCACATGATTGATGGAAAAATGCAGGACGATGCCACTTGGAAACAAGCTAAGGTGATTGTTGATCTTGCCAAGCAAGTTGCAACAAAAGACCCCGACATGGCAGCTGCCTACGAATTCTAAATCATTCACTTTCCGCGGAAATTTTCAGCGTAAACCTACCGCTACGGCAGGGGTTTTCAGCTTTTATTTCTTTCGTCATGGTGCCCGTCAGAACTGTCTTTGGCGGGCATTAGTTTGATAGGTGGTCTATGAATTTTTCAGATATTTTTTCTTCAATCGAGCGCACCGGCGACACCCTATCAGTCCCCATCCATAAAGACTGGTCTCAAGGTAGATCTGCTTTTGGAGGCCTCGTTGCAGGATTGGGCTATCATGCAACAAGAGAAATCACAGGAGAAAAACGCGCGTTAAGGTCAGCCATGATCAATTTTGTGGGCCCAACAGGCCCCAAAGTGGATATAGATGTGACTAAACTTCGAAGTGGGCGCACATCTTCTTCATACCGAACAGAGCTGACAAACCAAGGTGATACTGCAACTGAAATTGTTTTCACATTTGCAGACTATCGAGAAGATTCAGTTTTAGATTTTCCGCCTCCCAAAAGCCCAGTTTCTACAAATCCATTAAATGACAAATCTATAGAATCTTTTCATCCACCATTTCCAGCTTTCTATAGCCAATTCGAAGTGGCCCCCATCCACAATATGCCCTTTGCACAAGCTAAAGATCCCGATATTTATTGGTGGGTGCGCCATAATGACAATGATGCTAAAACAAGCATGACAGGGCTTCTCACCCTCGCTGACGCCATGATTCCAGGTTATGGAACTGTGCTGAAAGAATGGTCCCCAATGTCCAGCGTCAACTGGATGATCAATTTGCTGACAGACACTCCAAAAACAGAAGAAGGTTGGTGGCTAATGCGCACAACAGCGGACAGTGCCGGAGGCGGTTTTTCTAGTCAAAACATGGCTATATGGAATACTTCTGGAGAATGCATCCTACTTGGTCGTCAAGTCGTTTCCATTTTTGCTTAGGAAAATTTATTGTCCAAAAACGGGTAATTTCTTCTCAGGTCGCGGCCACGCCTGCGCTCCGCCTACTATTGTCATAACGGGTTTGACCGCTTGAAGATCTTCACCTTCCGCCAAGAGCAGATCTCCTGACATGATTGTGAAATCAGCCATTTTACCAACTTCGATTGAGCCGATCTGGTCTTCGCGGAAGCCGATGTAAGCTGGAAGCGTAGTCAGTTGCTCCAATTTGTCTAACAGAGCTGCAGCAGGTTGAATGGGCTGGGAACCACTTCTTTCCTGAATACCTAGCGCTAGCAGTCGCCCCTTTAATTCAGCTGACAACTCACCATCACGCAACAAAGCCCAACGCGGATCAGCATCTGGAAGCGCATCCTTCATCGCAATTTCAGCTTTATTGAGAAATGTATCCAGCTCATCACCCTCACCCTGAATCACTAGCTGAACATGATTCTTTAGTGCCGCTTCTAGCACGCTTTCTATCGTCGGAACTTCTTCTGTAGAGGCAAATTTTGTCAAAGGTTTAGTTAGGTCCAATAAAACAGATCGCGTTTCAACTAACCCACCTGGAGAAACCCCCGGTCCATATATTGAAAGACTTTCAAACCCTGCTTCATTCAATACATTGTAAACACGCGTAGGCAGATTTCCCTGCATAGCGAGGTCTTCCATAATTCTTACATTTTCAGGATTTACATTGTGTGCGTGAATGGTCGTCCAGCCTTGCTTTGCATACTCAATGACGGAGGCTTCAATTTGCGTTCCCGCTTCATCATCAACACCATCTACAAGCGAATGTGCATTTGTATTGATAAATCCCGGATACATGGTCTTCCCAGATAAATCGACAAGCTTAGTCGTTGGGCGTGTGCCCCCTACAATGCCATCAGCATCACCCACATATACAATCCGCGACTTTATCGTGCCAACAGCTTCAACGACAGGCTGTTCGGGGTTCCCTGTGTAAATTGTTCCGCTGATGTAAACAGTATCAGGACGCTTATCTCCTCCACAAGCACCCAACAATGCCAAAGCAGCAAACATAGAGAAGCAATTTGCAATAATGCTGAGACGTTTCATTCTAGGCACCTTTATAGGGACAGTTTTTTTCATACAGATCTTCAATTAACCTGACTTGGTTGTTTTGAAAATGCGACAATAAAAAACGCGCCCTGAAAATACAGGACGCGTTTGAATTTCTTTACTCTAGATAGAGTAATTAAGCAGCTGCTTCAGAAACTTTTTTCGCAATATCACGTTTGATTTTTGCGGCTTTAGCAGGAAGGTTTGCTTCCTTTTCCTTAGCAAGAAAAGCATCAAGACCACCGCGCTTATCTACTGTACGAAGAGCAGAAGCTGCAATACGGAACTTAAATTCCTGACCTAAAGTCTCTGAGTGCAAAGTGACTTTGACAAGGTTAGGAAGGAAACGACGCTTTGTTCTCAAGTTAGAGTGACTAACGTTGTTACCTGTGATCGGCTTCTTGCCTGTAAGCTCGCATTCGCGTGACATGTTCTCAGTCTCTTATGTTAGCAAGGGCTGCCGCTTCATAACCTGTGGGCGCGCTCTGCGTATTGAAAAATCGAAGGGCGGTGACTACACGCACACTGCACATTCGTCAACACCCAAGTTAAACCTTCTAAGCGCTATTTTAAAAGAAACGCAATTTATCCTCTAGTTTCCGTAAGATTACAGCGATTTAACCGTAATTTTAATTTTGTATTCAGGTGAGATATCATTTATTTCAGTTTGTGACACCTAATTGATCTCTTTTTAGGCTCTGGCGCCACAAAGCAGTTATTTTGTCCGTAATTTGCCATTATGTTGGCCACAACAATGGAATTCTAATTAGAGTTCGCTTTGGAGATAACAAATATGTCCCGTTTAAAAACTATACTAAGCGCAGGCCTAGCATCTACCGGCCTACTAGTTTTAGCTGGTACAAATGCTTTGGCATCTCCGGAAGTCGCTCCCTCACAGTCCGCGGACACGCAAGAATTTTCTCGACCTCTCGACACAATCCAAAGCGGGAAAGCACGCCAATTTGTTATTGAGATGGAAGCCTTCGTTCCTCCAACAAACTGGTTGCCGCAGATCAAAGGCGGGAAAGCCACAATCACCGCAAAGGTTTACCCTGACCAATACGATATACATACACGCGCAAGCGTGGCGGGCATTGTGGACTGGTTTGTAGATTACTCCTCTACCCTCACATCCAAGGGTGAAATAATAGATTCAGGTCTACAACCACGTCATTACTACGCAAAAGATGATGAAGGTCGTAAAAATCGTTCAACAGAAATCAAACACCATGAAGATGCTGTGGAAGTGGAAGTGATTCCTGCACACGGCAATCTTGGTGATCCGGCTGCAACTCTTGAACAGAAACTAGAAGCAATGGATCCAATTTCTGGTCTCTTGCAATTGGCGCTCGCTCCAAAGTCTTCTCCAGACAAGCCGTGTAGTGGTGTTGCCCCGGTGTTTGATGGAAAAGGCCGTTACAATATTCACCTAGAAAACGGACGTTGGGTTGAATCCATCGATGTTAAAGGCTGGAAAGGTCGCCCTGCTTACATCTGTGAAGTTCGTTATGAAGAATTAGCAGGATATAAAAAGAAGACTGCAAAAGAAAAAGCCAAGCAAGCAAAAGACATTCGCTGGATTTCAATGGTTTTGGCCGATATGGGACCAGGTGAATTACGTGTTCCAATTCAAATTGAAGCACGCTCTGAAAAACGCGGTAAAATTACAGTCGCCGCCAAAAAAGTAAGCTACAAAACGCTTGAGATCGATCACGCAGATAATTCAGACAGTAGTTCTTCAGATCAAGGCTAAATCTCGTCACAAAAGACTTGCCGCTTGCTTTAAAATAATGATTATCGATCTCTAGCTTTTACAAGCCTGAGATCGACGCGTTTATAACTCCTAAGACTGACGGAGCCAGCAATGACATTGGGAACATCAAATGTCCGTGCGGTTCTGGGGCCGACGAACACCGGAAAAACACACCTCGCAATTGAGCGCATGATTGCCCATGAAAGCGGCATGATTGGATTGCCTCTTCGGCTACTTGCCAGAGAAGTCTACGATAAGCTGGTAAAGATTAAAGGCGAACGCAATGTCGCGCTTGTTACGGGCGAAGAGCGAATTATCCCTCCAAAAGCCCGCTACTATGCGTGCACCGTTGAAGCAATGCCGCTATCAGTGCCCGTCTCATTTCTGGCTATTGATGAAATTCAAATCGCGCGAGATCCCGATCGCGGACACACTTTCACGGATCGCATTTTAAATGCGCGCGGCCAACACGAAACAATGCTGTTAGGCTCGGACACCATGCGCCCTGTTCTCCATGCGCTGAATCTAAAGGTCGATACTGAGCACAGAGAACGGCTTTCAGAACTGAGTTATTCAGGCCCTATAAAAATCACCAAACTTCCCAAGCGCACTGCTATCGTAGCGTTTTCTACCGAAGAAGTTTATTCTATAGCTGAGCTACTCCGCAGGCAACGCGGCGGTGCTGCAGTTGTGATGGGTGCCCTTTCCCCCCGCACTCGCAATGCTCAAGTAGAGATGTATCAATCAGGAGAAGTTGATTACCTCGTCGCTACAGACGCGATCGGCATGGGACTAAATCTTGATGTAACACATATCGCCTTCGCCAGCCGACGTAAATTTGATGGCCACAAAAATCGTTATTTGAGAGCCGATGAAGCTGCACAAATTGCTGGTCGCGCTGGCCGCTTCCAAACCAATGGTAGCTTTGGCGAAACAAGTGATTGCCAATTCTTTGAAGAAGAAGATGTCCAGCGTATTGAGAACCACACTTTTGATCCAGTCAATTTTTTATCTTGGCGTAGCTCTAGACTAAATTATTCTTCGCTGGATGCACTATCCGATAGCCTGCATAAACCGTCCCCACACAAGTATTTAAAGCGCTGCCCTGATGCTCTGGATGAAATCACCTTTCAAGCATTGCGCCATGATAGTGAGATAAAGGATCAGGTTAGAGGTCAGGAATATGTCCGCCGATTTTGGGATTTGTGCACTCTACCGGATTTTAGAAAACATGGCCCAGATGCTCATGTGCGCTTGGTCCAATCCTTTGCCGAAAAACTTTTAAACCCCAACGCGCGCCTGCAAGATAGCTGGATAAACAAGCAGTTGGAACGCATAGATGACACACGAGGCGACATTGATGCGCTTCAGGGAAAGCTTGCATCTATTCGCACTTGGACTTATGCAGCCAATCGACCAGACTGGATTCAACATATAAAAGTTTGGCAATCTCGCACACGAGAGATTGAAGATAGACTATCAGATGCGCTACACGATCGTTTGGTAGAAAAGTTTGTAGACCGTCGGACATCGGCGTTATTAAAGAGTTTAAACTCGGAGGAAGCAATGGAAGCAGGCGTCGGTCTAGATGGTGAAGTTGTTGTGGAAGGTCACAATGTTGGGAAGTTAGATGGACTAACATTCACCCCTGCTGTGACAAGCCAAACACTAGAAGGCCGCGCAGTGCGTAATGCCGCGTTTAAAGCTCTCAAATCTGTCATAGAAGACAAGCTCTCCGCTATTTCAGCTGCAGATGATGGTAATTTCTCAATTCTTGATGATTATCGCATAACCTACCAAGGACAAGCAATTGGTAAGGCAATTCCTGGCGGCCACTGGCTCACTCCAAGCGCTGATCTAATCGGTGCGCCTGATGCTGAAACCGCCTTGAGAGCACAAGCTGAAAACCGCATTAGAAAATGGCTCCTGGACCATACAAAAGAAGTCCTAAAGCCAATCTTTGATCTTCAAACCGTTTTGAAATCGGGTCGTCTTACAGGATTAGCCCGCGGCGTTGCGCATCAGCTAATCGATGCGGGAGCTGCCATTGACCGTCGCAAAGACGAAGTGGCCTCATCCCTGTCACGTGACGACCGCGCAGAGTTGAAAGAAGTGGGTGTCCGTACAGGTCGTATAGCTGCCTACATGCCCGGTTTGCTAAAACCTGCACAAGCAGACCTTTGCCTGAAACTTCGTGCTTTAGGAACTGATTATGCGCCTATGAAGCCTCCTTCATCAGCTTCATTCAAAACCGAAAAAGGCTGGAACCGCGCAAACTTAGAAGCCGCTGGATATATACGCCTTGGCCCCCGTGCAGTGCGTGCGGACATGGCTGAAAGATTATCTTGGACGCTTGGCCAAGAACGCAAAAAATCTGAAACATCTACATTCCCCATTCCACCCGAGCATGCAGCTCTTGTGGGATCGCCAGCAGATGATTTTGTCGAGATCCTGAAGGCTATGGGGCTTATGCCTGCGCAAAAAGACAAAGAAACGGGCGCGGTCTCTCTCTGGCGTTTTGCATCTAAACAACGTCAGCACGAGAGAAAGAAACAAGCGGCAGCTTCTCCTTCTGCTAAACAAATTAAAGCAATGGAAGATAGTCCGTTTGCAGCTTTGGCCGCTTTAGCAACACCAAAAGTTGAAGAAGCTCCCTCAAAGCCCAAAAAGAAGCGGAAAAAGAAAAAAGCTAAACCCACTGCAGAAACAAATGTAGAAAACACAACATCTAGCGAAGACGCAGTCATCGAAACGCCACAAACACAGCCGAATGCTCCCACACAAAGCCAGTCTAATGATACTGGCGAAGAAGCAACACCAGCTGAAGTAGCTTCCAGCGACGCTGCAAAGAATGTCAGCGCTTAAACTCATGTTTGTGTAACTGCATTGAACAAGCCCGCCACAGACGATGAATTAGATCGAATGCGAGCAGATTTATTTCTGCATCGCATTCGCTTTTTCAAAACGCGCGCATCAGCTACATCTCAAATAACTAAAAAGAACATCCGCATTTCCAGAAATGGCGAAACACGGCGTACAAATAAGCCTGCCGCCAATATTTGCACAGGCGATATTGTAAGCTTCAATTGCAATAAGGAAATAGTGACACTAAATGTGCTTCACTTGCCAACTCGACGTGGCCCCGCCTCCGAAGCGCAAAAATGTTATGAATTGATAGAAAATTAGCAATTAGAAGCGTGACTAAACGCGCCTGCTAGCTTTCCTCAATTGACACGCGTGCAGAAATTTTGGATGTCACTGTCTAATAAAAACCGTGGAGTTACCAGCTTTGACTTATCTCGTCGTCGACGCATGTATAAAATGTAAATACACTGATTGCGTTGAAGTCTGCCCTGTTGATTGTTTTTACGAAGGTGAAAACTTCCTTGTCATCGATCCTGAAGAGTGTATCGATTGTGGTGTCTGTGAACCTGAATGTCCGGCTGAAGCGATTGTGCCTGATACTGAAGACACATCAGATGGGAAATGGCTAAAAATCAACAGTGAATATGCAGCTAAGTGGCCAAATATTACTGTTCGCAAAGATCCTGCACCTGACGCGGATGATTGGTCACAAGTCAAAAACAAATTTGACGAACATTTCTCAACAAAGCCGGGAACGGGTGACGAGTAGATTAATCAAACAATCCGTTGTAAATCTTAAAGTTTTACATACTTCTGTTTGCATTTATTACCAGTTTGTGACCAAGACTTGAACAAATCCCTAATTTTTGGTATATTGCCTCTTCTGCTGCGGAGCAGACAATTAGTTATAAAACGCCAAACAGCCCTTATCGTGACGCCTCCCCGCGTTAACGAATAGGACTTTTTGGCCGTACGGTTGAGTAAAGAGGAAATTGCGGAATGGCGAACCAAGCAGGTACAGGGTCAATGTTTGAGGTAGATCAACACATAGTATATCCAGCACACGGCGTAGGCCGCGTAACCGCAGTCGAAACTCAAGAAGTTGCTGACATGAAGCTGGAAGTTTATGTTGTATCTTTTGAGCAGGACAAGCTTATTTTGCGTGTCCCAACAGCAAAAGCAAAATCTTCTGGCATGCGCTCTCTTGCTTCAACTAAAGTTGTTGGCGATGCTATTAAGACACTTGGTGGCCGTGCACGTATCAAGCGCACAATGTGGTCACGTCGCGCACAAGAATACGAAGCGAAAATCAATTCTGGTGACTTGATTTCAATTGCTGAAGTTGTTCGTGACCTTCACCGTGCTGAAGATCAGCCAGACCAATCATACTCAGAGCGTCAATTATATGAATCAGCTCTAGATCGTATGGCACGTGAACTTGCTGTTGTTGAAAACATTGAGCACACAGAAGCTGTAGAGCGTTTGTCTCAATCTTTGGCACAACGCGCTGCTTAATAAGTAGCTTGCAAAGAATTCATAGAAAACGCTCTTCTTAATTGAAGGGCGTTTTTTTATGCCAAACATCCCCCTCCACCCCTTCATCAAATGATCGTTTCAATTTGTCCCCAATGATCTAACTGAAGAAAAGGTGTTCCATCATATTTATCAGTGCTGGTCTTTTCTCGTTTTAATCCGGCCCGCACACGTATCTCTTGCCCAACTTGCAAATCGCATCTTTCGTTGGATCTTGCCAGAGGCAACCCTAAAATCAAATCTATCCCACTGTTATTATTAATAAAACAACGGCTCTCAGGTTCAATTACTTCACTGATCTTGGACAGTTTTCCCTGCAACAGGACTAAACCTCGTGGTGAATTTTTAAAATCGTCTGGAGAAACCACCTCGTATTCAGCATGCTGCCATAGCCCCATACCCTGATTTCTTGCGGCTGTTTCCAAGGTATATAATTCACGCACCCCTACGGCATTGTCTGCCCAAGTGCGCACACGGGCTCCGCCTAACTCCACCATGCGAGTGTTAAGCCAGATATCTTTTCCAGCTTCATCTTCAACCCGTACATAAGCTAACGCCCGGTCATATCTATCGCGTGTGAGGCCACCGTAGAACAATTGGCATTTACGTCCCAGCGCTACCAGCATTAACAACTCCGCCGCCTCTTCTCCGAACGCGTCCGCTTTTCTATCCTTCCATGCCCTTCGCGGGGCTTCAATTCCAACAAGACGAACAACCAACCCTGTATCTAAGATAATTGTATCGCCATCACGTACGCGGCTAACAACAGCTTTCTCTCCGGGTACTAAACCCTCAGGCTTCGATTTTGCGCTTCCACATGATGCGAGCGCGAAACAAGATAAACTTCCAATTAGAAAGCCTCTTCTATTGAGCGAAATGATACCCGCCTCTTCCCGTCCAAAGGGAATACTATGTATGTATTTGGAAACATTCATGGTTAACAGAAAATTTCTTTCTCAAATATTCCAAATTACGCCATATATTCGCGCTAAATCCAACCAATATTCAATAGAGTTTATCTATACTCCATTTTCGTTTTGTTTGTTCAGTTTTCAGCATGGCACTCAGCTCAGTACAAGATCTATCATATGAAGCACATTGCCATCTTCTTTTCTTTCATCTTTGTGGTGCTAGGCGCTAGCTCAGCCGCACACGCTCAGAGTGTTGAGATAGTGGGAGATGGAATAAGCAATGAAATCAAAAAAGAGATTGCCGATAATCTTGGTGATATAGAACAAACAGATTCAAAGTTCACTGCACGCCGTCAAGCAAGACGCGCCGCAACTATCGGATTAGATGTTTTAAAATCTAAGGGCTGGTTAGCAGCTCAAGCTGAAACAGCCGTCGAAACCGGTCCGCCACTACAACCAATTATACGTCTGAACAAAGGTCCAAGGTTCACACTAGATTCAATCTCAATCGCGATTGAAGATGAGTATATCGATGAAACGGACATACCTTCACTTAATCTTAAAACCGGTGATTACGCTCAAGCTAAATTAATTCTCGACGAAGAAAAGCGCTTGCTCGCTACGTTAAAATCCAGTGGGTATGCAGAAGCCAGTAAATTGGAACGATTAGCCATTGGAGATAAAGAAAACGCCAACCTTGACCTAACCTACAATTTCCTCTCTGGACCCAAAATCTGTTTAGGAGAAATTCAAACCAATAACTCCGGCCGCACTAAAAAGAGTATCGTGCATAAACTCTCTCCATATGAGTTTGGCGACCTATTTTCTCCTGACACATTAGAAGAATACAAGAAGCGGCTTTCAGATACGCAGCTCTATAAATATGTAAAAATAGAACTTCTGCCCGCTATTTCTGAAGATAATTCTGAGCAATGCCAATCCAGAGATCTACTAGTTACACTTGAAGATGCATCCCGCCGAACTGTTACTGCAGGACTAAGTTACGCAACGACTGAAGGTTTCGGAGCTCAAGCTGGCTATGAAATGCGAAACTACACGGGTAGAGCTGACACGATTAATATTGATCTATTGCTAAACAACTTAGAGCAATCCCTATCAACTCGCTGGAAACAACCTCTAAATGGTGGTTACAAACACAGTTTGACATTGGATGCTGCAATTCGCCGCGAGCGCACAGATGCATATGATAGTAACTCCATTTCTGCCAACGCTCTGTATGAACGGCCTTGGACAAGAGCAATTGATCTATTTGCAGGTGTTGGTGTTGAGGTTGGAGAAGAAACTCAAAACAACATAACTCAGGATTTTCAAATTTTATCTGGTCGCGGTGGCGCACGATTTGACAACACAGACAATGCACTAGACCCAAGCCATGGGGTTCGATTACAAATTAGCGCTGAGCCCGCTTATGGTATTGGTGACATCAATGGGCAGTTTGTAACTACGACTGCTCAATTACGCGGATATACAAGTTTTGCCAGCGACAAATATATCATCGCCGGACGCATTAGGGTTGGTGGCATTAGCGGCTCATCTTTTGCCGATATTCCGTCTACCCGTCGTTTTTACGCAGGCGGCGGAGGCTCTGTGCGCGGGTATGAATTCCAGAGCATTGGCCCAAGAAATTCAGAAAATGAACCGATTGGTGGTCGCAGTCTCGTTGAGACAAGCCTTGAAGCGCGGATCAGGCTAAAGAACAAATTTGGATTTGCGGTTTTTGCCGATGCAGGTGAAGTAGGTTCACAAGAAATGCCTGAATTCTCAGATCTGCGTATGGGAGTGGGAGCAGGAATTCGTTATTACACAAACTTTGGCCCTCTAAGACTCGACTTGGCGACGCCGATAAATCCGCGTGACGATGATCAAAACCTCCTCCTATATCTTAGTATAGGGCAGGCATTCTGATGAATTTATCACGCCCCTTCTCTGGCCTTCCCTTGTTCATGACTCGGCTTCAATCGGGTAGATTGTTGAAGTACACGTCATGGGCACTAATGATTGTACTTTTAGTCATTGTGCTGCTTCGTATAATCTTAGGAGGCCCAATTGGCCGTCAAATTGTTGAACACCAATTAGAAAGCCGCACGTTCTCTGGCCAATCAATCTCAATTGAAGATCTTCAAGGCGATGTTTTCGGTAAGTTTAAAATTGGGCAAATTCGAATTCACGATACTGAAGGTGAATGGCTAAATGCCTCGCAAATAGAGCTAAGTTGGTCCCCTTTAAGTATACTGAACAAAACGATACACGTTTCGAATGCAAGCGCACAGAGTGTCAATGTTTTAAGGCAACCAGCCCTAACACAAGTAACAACAAATTCTTCATCATCCAGCGATCAAAACTCACTAATCAGACATGCAAGAATCGAATTCGCTAATCTACAAAACATCAACATCCATGAAGATACAGGCCTTCCCAATAGTCTGCATAACATTACCTTCACCACAAACCTCGGTCACGTATCGGGTAACTTAAAACTGAACAGCTCAAGTGTGGGCCTCAGTGAAGATGGCAATACGGTTGGTATTGATAGTGAGGAAATCAATATTGATTTGGATTGGAATCCTCAAACCCTTCTCACGGGCAATGTTGATATTCAGATAGCTCAAAATGGCTTTATCGCCCATCTGCTTCCAACTACCCTAGACGCAGACCTAAGACTGAACTTCACAGGTCAAGGTGATCGCAAAAATTGGGATAGTCACGCCAACCTAAAATATGGCGATAAAACAATTGCCAGCATGAATGGCGTTTCCCAGAATGCCAATGCACACATAAATATGATCACCGATTTTGAAAACTTCCCACTCACCACAGTCATCACAGAAAGACTAGGCACGACCCTAGAGTTTGATGTTCAAGCAGATCTAACTGAGCTAAAGAATTCTGATCTCGAGATTGCATTTATATCTCGCATGCTAGATTTCAAAACTTCTGGCTCTGCTAACATGAGAAAAATGGAGATGCTGGATTCATGGGAAATTTCAGCCAACGCTCACTCTCTTTCTCACATCAGCGGCATCCCAAACCTTGAGGCAAAATCCTCTTTTTTTGAGGGAAACTGGTCGTATGCAGGACAAAAATTAGCTCTGAATGGAGAAGCTACCGCACAAAACCTGCGATATGAAGATCAAAGCGTTCAATCTTTAAAGGCGAAACTAGCAATTGAATACGCCAACAACATCACCGAATTTTCAATCGCATCTGATATAGATACCCCCCGCTTCAACAATGCTCGCTTAAATCAGTTGATTGGCAACAAACTAAACATTGCAACAAAAGGATGCGCTGACCTTTCATCAAGTGATTTCTCGATAAACAAGTTGAACTTTCGTGCTGAAAAAATTGATGGAAGCGGCACATTTAGCCAGAGCTCAACGGGTAGAATTAATGCATCTATTTTAGCAAATGTAATTGAAGTTGGTACCCTATTACCTCAACTCAATGGTGATGTAGCTTTGTCTTCAACGATAGACCAACAACACCGCGACGCACCAATTACGATCAATACAGCTATCCAAAACACTAAATTATCATCTTCCAACACATATGTATCCGCATTTTTGAATAAACCGGCATCTTTCAATTCAATCACATCCATAGATAGTAAAGGCAAAATCGACGTCACCGCTTCTATCAATGCAGGCAAAAACACAGCCACTTTGAGTGGGTATATTGAAGAAGATTATCTCGATGCGACACTTCAAGCCTCACTTCCCAAATACACCGCCGAAAATCTAAATGCTCAACGCATTGAGTTTAAAGCAACAGCGAACGGGCCGATACATTCATTTCAAATCCAAACAGATTTATCATCTTCCGCGGCAATAATTTCGCAATTCGATTTCGATCAAATTGAGATCAAATCACTTGGCCAGTATTCAAACGGTCAGCTCAGCACGACTATCGATTACAAAGGCAACGCGAATGCACAGCCATTTGCCGGACGTACGATTTTCTCTTTCAATGACGCATTAGAAGTACAACAGGTCAGCTTGGATTGGGCAGACCTGATACTAAGAGCAAACGGAAGCTATTCCTCTTCGACAAGCCCGATGGCGAATATTGAATTAACAGGCGATCTAAACGTTCTGGGAATCGATGGCTCGATAAAAGCCTCGAGCAAATTGTCTGAAGAAGGAATAAATTTCAAAGCTAGCGGCACAAACATTAAAGTCGGTCAAACAGTTTTGACCAACCCTAATTTAACTGCGTCGGGTAAAACAGAAAACTTTGATTTCAACTTTTCAGCCATAGGAATTACGAACTTGGCTGGAGTTGAGACACCTTTAAACTTTGAAATTGATGGGTCAGCTGATCGCAGAAACGCAGAACAAAGCATTGTATTTGATTTGGCCGGACAGATTGACGATGAGCGTTTCAATTCAAATGAAGCGATTTCTTTGCTTGCCAAAGATGGGAAACTTTCCGCTAAAGCAGACCTCAACATTTTAGGTGGAAACTTAGTTTTTCACGGAAATAAGTCCGAAACATCTGTTGGCTCAAATTTGGCGTTTACTGATCTGGCATTAAACCGCATTACTCGCCTCTTGGGACGCGATGGTTTAACCGGGAACCTTTCCGGCAGCGCACAATGGGATGGACAGGACACAAATGCCACCGGTACTTACCTTGTAGACCTCACCAATGCAGGTAGAGAGAATGATAGTATCGCCCACATCAACACAAGTATCACAGGCGAATTTATAGAAGGCCGTTTAGTTTCGGTTCTCGAGGCCCACAATGGAAGTGATTTAAACATAGATGCTGTGTTCTCCTTTCCAGCAATCGTAGAAAGCGGCATACCGTCCCTTGATACTGAAAATGTCGCGCGCTTGGATGTTGGAGCACTTGGCAAATTAGAAGCAGCTTGGGCGTTAATCGGATTAGACAGTGTCGATCTCAATGGCTTCTTTAATCTATATGCCGAAGCAGAGGCACCTCTTCTTGATTTAAAACCCGTAGGAGACATCCAAGTTTCAGACGCGGCGTTTGAACATGAACGCTATGGCTCTCGCATGGAGAACGTTCAAGCAAGCGCTTCTTTTGACACTGAAAGCATACAAATCATCTCTGCCAATGCGGATGGCATAGATGGTGGGCACGTAGAAGGAACCGGACAACTGTATTGGTCGTCTGAAGAAAAATCCGCTCTCAATGTCCAATTCAATAATTTTGGCGCAATCAAACAAAGTGGACTGCAAGCGAACCTAACCGGTGAAATGGACGTATCCAGAACACAACAAGGGCTTTTGATTGCGGGTGACCTCGAGGTGAATGAGGCTCATATCAATATTGCTCAGTTTGAAAGCACAGGGATTAAAACCATAAATGTAATCTTTAAAGATGAAATCAATGATCCCAATAACATTCCCAAGCGTATCTCACCTACTTCAAAAATGGCCCTTGATCTTAGTGTTGCAGCCGATCGCAAAATGTTTGTCACAGGTCGTGGGATTGATATTGAATTGTCAGCCGACATGCAAATCGAAGGCACACTTAAAACACCTGACGTACGCGGAGCAGCCAATATTGTCCGCGGAGACTTTTCGCTATTAGGCCAACCTTTTGAATTCTCAAACGGAGTTGTGAGAGTAGATGGTAACCCATTAGAGGCTACGACAGATTTAAAAGCTGATCGAACATCAGACGGCGTTACATCCTCCATCAATGTGTCAGGAACTTTGCGTTCTCCAAACATTAGCTTTTCTTCTACTCCGTCGCTTCCAGAAGATGAAATTATTTCACGATTACTTTTTGGACGAGCCCCAACACAATTAAGTCCGTTTGAAGCGGCTCAACTCGCGCTAGCTGCCACCGACATGACAAGCAATGGTGAAGGCTTTACACCACTTGCTGACATACAAAATGCATTCGGCTTAGATCGCCTTTCCATATCTCAAGACGCACAAAGCAACCCGCAACTGGAAACAGGAAAATATCTGGCTGAAGATGTTTATGTCGAATTGCGAAGTCGCGCGAATGGTCAAGCAGATCTGGCGGTAGAATGGGAAGCGATAGAAGACGTGGAAGTAGCTACCGTATTTGGAAATGAAACCGGCGCACGGGTATCAGTGCAATGGAAAAAAGAGTTGGATTAGTCCAGCTCTACAAAACTGTATAGAACAAAAACTTTCTGCTGACGAAACCTTCCAAACCTGCCTATATATTCCCAAATAGAAGCAGTATGTTTCACATTAGAATGGACTATCATGGCTAACACCAGTTCTCGTGCGCCCTTTGTAGAATCTCCTGGATTATCTCCTTTTACAATGAACTGGCGTCACGGTTTCTTTGGTCGTCAGGGCGGCGTTTCAACTGGCATTTATAAAAGTCTCAACACGGGCCCCGGCTCAAACGATCAGGGCAATAGAGTCAAAGCTAATCGTGATCGTATTTGTACAACACTGGGTGCATTGCCAGGTCGCATGATTACACTGCGCCAAGCTCACACCAATAAAGCGATAATAGTCGATGGACCTATGGCTATTGCTCAAGCGCCTGAAGCAGACGCTATCGTAACCTCTACCCCCGGCCTCGTTATCACTGCATTGGCAGCTGATTGTGCTCCTGTTCTTATCGGCGACCCGCAAGCAAATGTAATTTCTGCAGTTCACGCTGGATGGAAAGGTGCCGTAACAGGGGTAATCGAAGCAGCGATAGAAAAAATGATAACTCTAGGTGCAACACCCGAAAACATGATTGCATCCGTTGGGCCATGCATCAGCCAAGATAGTTTTGAAGTTGGCCCTGACTTTGAAAAGGCCTTCTTAGATATTTCACCTTGGTGTGCCAATTTATTCGAAGATGGCGAAGGTGATCGGTTACATTTTGATCTTAAGCGTTATTGCCGCGCTCGCCTTATTCGCGCCGGTGTTGCAAGAAGTGAAGCAATTGAAGAAGACACTGTAACCCAGCCTGATAAATACTTTTCATATCGACGTTCAAAAAAGTTGGAAGAGTCTGATTACGGACGAAATGCGTCTTCAATAATGCTGGTCGCCTAGAGAAATCCCCTATCAAGTGTGGCGTATATACATTGCCTGAAATTTTAATGGATAAGAACAGCTTTTGCTGTTGCGAGAATTCACAGATTGAGACAAAAGCTTTACAAATTCAGCTCGCCGGGGACTGTATTGGGGCGAGTTACTAAATAAGCGGAACCTTTAGGGCGATGGGCGAAATGAAACTTATTACGTGTAACTCCAATACAGAATTAGCAAAAGATGTCGCGTCTTATCTTGATGCACGGCTAACAGAAGCAGATGTGAAGACATTTGCAGACAATGAAGTCTTTGTGCGTATCAATGAAAACGTTCGTGGACATGATGTTTTCTTAATCCAGTCCACTTCAGCACCTGCCAATGATCATTTGATGGAATTATTGATTACATGTGACGCTCTGGTCCGAGCTTCTGCACGCCGTATAACAGCGGTGATCCCATATTACGGTTACGCCCGCCAAGATCGCAAAACAGATGGCCGCACCCCTATTTCTGCTAAACTTGTTGCGAACCTCATTCATAAAGCAGGTGCTGATCGCGTCCTAACGGTGGATCTCCATGCAGGTCAAATTCAAGGTTTCTTTGATATTCCCACAGATAACCTGATCGCAGGGCCAGTGTTTGTTCAAGACATCAAAGAGAAATATGGCCCCAAAGATGTCATGGTTGTTTCACCAGATGTCGGCGGTGTGGTTCGAGCACGTGCTCTGGCGGATCGCCTGAACTGTGACCTCGCTATCGTAGATAAACGTCGCCCTAAAGCAGGTGTCTCTGAAGTCATGAACATCATTGGAGATGTTAAAGGCCGTGCCTGTATTATGGTCGACGACATGACCGATAGTGGTGGTACTCTTTGCAATGCAGCTGATGCTATGCTCGATGCCGGTGCAAAGTCAGTGTCTGCTTATGTAACTCACGGCGTATTATCCCCTGGGGCAGCCGCGAGAATTGATAAATCGCGCCTTAAAGAGCTAGTGTGTACAGATTCTATTGCGGCTTCAGATGAAGTTGCAAATGCCAAGAAGATACGCCGTGTATCAATCGCACCACTTATCGGTGAAGCAATCAGACGTGTTGCAAACGAAGAGTCTGTCTCAAAACTCTTCGATTACTAAAAACGTAAGAAACACAATTTGAAAATACAAAAACGCAGCTCTGGGGCAACAGAGCTGCGTTTTCTATGACATAATACCAATTCGGGGGTCCGGCCCTAGCTAGCAAAAGTCAATTCCGCATCGTAACTTTACGTAAAGTTATAACACAAATACTAGATAACTTCTAATCAAATAAAGTTTAGATGAACTATCCCGCAAATTTAGAACTGCTTTTACTATAAAATCCCTACCTTTACATTGTGTTTAATTTGCTGAAGCATAGCTTTTACTTCGGAGAGATTTTCGAGCATCAGCCAATTGTTCTGCTACTTGAGAACGAGCATTTTCTACCGCTGATTTGGCCATTTGTAGCCCTTTCAACTCTGACTTAGACTCAATACCTTTTTGCTTCTCAGCAGCATCACATTGCTTTGAAAGAGATAACACTTCAGCATCTAACTCTTTCAAAGCATTCTCCAAAGCAACCACCTGTGCTTTGGCAGCTTGCTGCTGTCCTGCCCACGTCCAGTTATGAGCAAAAGCTTGAGAAGACGCCATTTGAGCTTCAGCGAATGCTTTTGCATGAGCTTTTGCATCCTCTTTTCGTTGCAAACTCTCCTCAAAACGCTCAGCAGATCTTTCCACAGTCTTTTCAAACGCCCTAGCGTCTGACTCTATGCGACGTTCCAGACTATTTGCCCAACTCTCGATACGACGCTCCACAGTTGCTGCACGTTCCTCGATACGTCTTTCAAGCTGAACTTCCATCTGCTCAGTACGACGCTCAGCAAGTTCATCACGCTTTTCCCGTTGCTCGTTTTCTCTCTGCGCAACATCTCGGACCGCTTCAGCTAAATCCTTGCGCCAGGTGATCCAATCATCTGTTGTTTCTATTTTCTTACCTTTGACCCACACACCTAGTTTTTGATCTGGTACATCCGAAGAGCCAGCGATGAACTTGACATAATCACCATTCACCTCGGTGTAGGAATATTTCTTTTTCCCCCACCCTTTAATGAGATTTGGCGTCAAATCTCCTGCAAGTGGATTAAATTCAATATACGCATCCCCAGCTTTTGAAACTTGGACACGACCGTCATCCAGATAGGTAATACCAGTCACTTTAACTTTAGGCGGCGCTGGTGGTTTGGGTGGCTCGAGAGGAGCGATACGATCTGTTATTTTTTGGGGCTTTGCTTCTTTTGGAAGAACAATACCTAATTCACGAATTTGCTTTGCTCTCAATTCCAAAGCAGGAATTAGCGCAACACCCATGCGCTCAGGATCATAAGTGCCAAGCTCACGGCTGGTATTATAATCAGGTTTTGGCCCATGCAGTTCTAAGTGCAAATGTGGCCCTGTAGCTCTGCCCGTCTCACCAACAGTTGCGATCACGTCTCCAGCATGAACTGATTGACCTTCCTCAACAAGGATTTCATCCAATTGACCATATCTGGTCAACCATTCCTCATTGTGTTTGATCTCAATCGCATTACCATAACCGTCCTTGGTTCCAACAAATACGACCTGACCTTTAGCTGGAACATGAATTTCAGTACCAATCTTGGCGGCAATGTCCACGCCTGAATGCCACGCTACCTTCTTAGTGAAAGGATCTTTGCGCTTACCATATGCAGAAGACAATTTGGCTCGGCCAGATTCGATAACCGTTGCTGAAAAATCAGGAATAGGTGCCCTAACCTTTTCAGCACCAGCTCCTTGCGCAGCAGCTAGGGGCAACCCAGCTGCCAAAAACAAACCAAATGCAGCTAGTCCAACTAACGAAGAATTCCCCTGAGAATTTGCAACAGCGATCTTCACGCGCTCGGTTAGTTCTTTATCTTTATTGAATGGGAACATGGCGGCCGCAGGTGCGCGGGTTGGCAGCCCTTCAGCAAAACGCGCTGCCGCAACAAGTGCTCTCGCATATACTGTAGGCGGCGCTTTTGAAACCAACATTGCTTCATCACAAGCGATCTCTCGCGCTCTATCCAATTCTGTACGTACAAGCCAAGCAAACGGATTGAACCACAAGACATCTGCAACAATACGTTCAAATGGACGCCATACCGCATCTAACCGACGCACGTGCATCAATTCATGACCTACAACTAGCGCCATCTCTTCTTGGCTTAATTGACGTTCCAATCCATTCGGAAGGTAAACAACTGGCTTGAAAACACCTTGTGTAAATGGAGAATAATCGCCGGGCAAAAGCCGAAATTCTGTTTTTCTTTGCAGACCTAATCTCTCGTTCCAAAAGTCAGCAGAAGAAAGAACAGCACGACTGAATACAGGCTCGGACTTACTTGTGATGACACCCAACTCTTTACGTGCCCAACGCGCGCGAAAAGCACGGAACATCCAACCTAATGCAAGAAACGCAAGAGCAGCTGTAGCCAAGTCAAACTCAAATGGAAGCCCTTGAGGCGCTTCCTGCGCAGCAGGTTGAGCCATTGTTGGCATTTCATCCAAAACGACAGGAATCGAAGGCGCTTGTCCTTCCCCATAATTCCAAACGGGATCCATTCCACCCGGTCCAGATAGCGCATAAATCAAAGCGACGGGAAACGGAACTAACAGCATAATGCTCGTGCATCGCCACATCAATTGCCTTGTACGACCGGAAAGCCCTAACCGCTGAATTCCTGCCGCTGCCACCGTCACTAATCCTCCCCAGATTATAGAAAGGACGAGAAGCATAACAAAGCTCATTTTTTACTCTCCAGTAGCAGAAGACGTATTTATTAGAGAATCAAGTTCGTCTAGTTCATCAGAAGTTAGGTGCGGGCTTCCTGCAAACATGGATACTGGAAGGTCTCCTTCAATATCCATTACTTTTCGAGTAAGGTCTTTTACCAAACCACTGAACACTTCAACTTTAGACAAAGCCGCGTCAAATACCGTAATTCCGTGCACATCTCGACGAGTGAGCCATGTTTTATCAGTCATGCGGTTAATAACGGTTCGAGTTGTAGAGTAACTCCAACCAGTCTCTTCAGAAACACCATCATGGACTTCTCTTGCGCTCTGCTCACCCACGGTCCAAAAATGCTTAAGGACGGTCAATTCAGATTTATTCGGCTGTTGGCTCATATTTTTCTCTCGCTCTTTAGCTGGCGAATTGTCATGCTCGTATGACACATTTATTTTAGACACTACACATGTAACACACCACTGTCAAAAAGAATCTATTTGCCACAATTAGATGCGCCTCTATCCAACACTTGCAATTATCACGCACAGCACATATAAGCCGCCCTTCAACTCCAAGGGCATGACAGCCCTGTGATGTTTGGGGGCGCGTGACATGGTGTGACGTGAGCCTCAGGACGGAAGGATATAAAATGTCTAAAAATATTACATTGAACGTAGAACTTCGTGAACGCACTGGTAAAGGTGGCTCACGTCAAGCTAGACGCGAAAATCGTGTTCCAGCTGTTCTTTACGGTGGATCAGAAGATTCAGTTGCAATCAGCCTAGACCGTATCGAAATTCTAAAAGCTTTGAACTCTGGTAAGTTCATCTCAAACCTTGTTGAGATCAACCACAAAGGCGAGAAGCAATTCGTTATCCCTCAGGATGTTCAATTCCACCCTGTAACAGATATCGCTCTTCACGTTGACCTATACCGCGTGAAAGAAGACCAACTTGTTAAGGTTGAGGTTCCTGTACACTTCACAGGTGATGATGTTTCTCCTGGAGTGAAACGTGGTGGTTCATTGAACATTGTTCGTCACTCAGTTGAACTAGAGGTTCCAGCTGGAAAGATTCCAGAATCTCTTTCAGCAGATGTGTCTACTCTTGATATTGGTGACAACGTCAAAATTTCTGGTATCGAACTTCCTGAAGGTGCAGCACCAACTATTACTGACCGTGACTTCACTATCGCGACAATCGTTGGACGTACGGCATCAGCTAAAGCAGATGATGCAGAAGACGATGCAGCGGCAGCAGAAGCTGAAGGCGAAGGTGAAGCAGAAGCATAATAGCTCGTTTCACTATTTCAGAATAAGATTATACGGCGTTGAAGGAATTCAGCGCCGTTTTTCTATATGTCAGGATTATTGTTGATGTCTGGTTTGCTTTCAAAACTGCTCACGCTATTACCTTTCACAAACACCCCTTCATCAAATGCGGAGCCTTTCATGTTATTATTCGTTGGCCTTGGAAATCCCGGCGATCAGTATAAAGGCAATCGCCACAATGTAGGGTTCATGGCAGTTGACGAAATTGCCAATATGCATGGGTTCGGGCCTTGGAAGACCAAGTTTCAAGGAAAAATTTCCGAAGGCTTCATCAATGATGCCAATGGAGTTCGGGTAAAAACTTTACTGCTCAAACCACAAACTTTCTACAATGAAAGTGGCCGCTCGGTTGGTGAAACGATGAAGTTTTACAAAATCCCCCCAGAAAAGACCGTCATTTTCCATGACGAATTAGACCTTGCACCGGGCCGTGTACGTATGAAAGTTGGCGGCGGCCATTCGGGCAATAACGGTATGCGTTCAATTATGGCTCAAGCTAGCAAGGAAGTTCGTCGCACACGCTTGGGTATCGGTCATCCGGGCGATAAATCACGCGTGCAAGGCCATGTCCTTTCAGACTTCGCAAAATCGGAAGGTAAAATGAAAGAAGACATGTTAGACGCCTGCGCACGCGCCATCCACTTCTTAGCTGCTGGCGATGATGAACGCTTTCAAGCAGAAGTCATGCGTTTAGCACCAGCGCCGAAAGAAGATATGTCTCGACGAAATGGAAAAAGCTAATTAACAGCACCTCTTCCTTTCACTTAAGCTTGCCTTTCGTATAAAATACGGCTTTATCCCAAAGCTAATCTTTCAAAGCCTCAATTTGCTGCTTTAGTTCACAGCGTTTTGAACAGTACAAATAAACTTCGGAGCCTCTTTATGGGTTTTAAATGTGGTATTGTTGGTCTTCCCAACGTTGGTAAATCTACTTTGTTCAACGCGCTAACAAAAACAGCGGATGCACAAGCTGCCAACTACCCTTTCTGTACGATCGACCCTAATGAAGGTGAAGTCGCAGTTCCAGAAAAACGCCTAAAAGCCCTTGCCGATATAGCCAACTCCAAAGAGATCATTCCTGCACGTATGAACTTTGTTGATATCGCAGGTCTCGTAAAAGGTGCCTCCCAAGGTGAAGGCCTTGGAAACCAGTTTCTCGCAAACATCCGCGAAACAGATGCCATTGCATACGTTCTTCGTTGTTTTGAAGATGATGACGTCACACACGTATCTGACAAAATTGATCCTATGGCAGATTATGAAGTTGTCGAAACTGAGCTCATGATCGCCGATATGGAGAGCTTAGAGAAGCGCAAACCTGCTCTAGAGAAAAAGGCTCGTGGGAACGATAAACATGCCAAGCTCACACTTGAGCTAATAGACCTCGCGATGAAGCAACTTGAGGATGGAAAACCTGCAAGAACTGCTGATGTACCAGATGATGCTGATACAAAAAAAGCTTGGCGCATGCTTCAGCTTCTAACCTCTAAGCCCGTTTTCTATATTGCGAATGTTGATGAAGAAAGCGCTGCCGATGGCAATGACTTCTCAGCCAAAGTCTTTGCACATGCAGAAAAAGAAGGCGCGCAAGCTGTTGCTATCTCTGCCAAAATCGAGAGTGAAATCGCTGTTCTTGATGATGATGAAGCTGAGGAATTTCTTGAAACACTTGGATTAGAAGAACCAGGACTAAACCGCGTTATTCACGCTGGTTACAAACTTCTGAACCTACAAACCTATTTCACCTGTGGACCACAGGAAACTCGCGCATGGACCATTCCCGTCGGCGCAACAGCACCTAAGGCTGCGGGGGTCATTCACGGTGATTTTGAAAAAGGCTTCATCCGTGCTGAAACAACAGCATATGAAGACTACGTAAAATACAATGGCGAACAAGGTGCCAAAGAAGCAGGTAAGGTTCGCCAAGAAGGAAAAGAATACATCGTTCAAGATGGCGATGTGATGCTGTTTAAATTCAACGTTTAATTATAACAATATAAGCGTTTTTTCTGATCTTTTTCTCGATTAAAACGGATTGTTTACTCTCAGAAACGAATGTGCGCCCATCACAATGCTGCGTTGTGATTATGCTATTTAAGATACTTGAGATAAATATGAAAAAAATGCTTCTAGTGGCAACCGCTTTTGCGGGCCTTCCTTCTGTTGCCATCGCCGATAACGAGGGCGGAATTTACGCAACTATTCAACCGTCTGGGTTCGGTGTTGAACTGGAAGGCGGCAACACAGCTGGTCACTCGGCTATCGGCGCACGTCTCGGCTATAACATCAATAAATATTTCGGTGTTGAAAGCGAACTCAACTATGTCTACAGCAGCGGTGAATATGATTTTAGAAGCTCTAACTTCAACTACTATGATGTGAGCGCCATCGACATGAATTACAATGCAGGTGCATTCGTAGTTGGGAAAATCCCATTCAACAAACATTTTGAAATTTTTGGTCGCGCTGGATACACGACGACTGACTGGGGAGCCGATACTTACTCCACATGTAACGGTTTTTCATGCCAAGAATTTTCACTTGATTCAGACCGCTTTGCAGCAGGCTTAGGCTTGCAGGCATTCTTTGGGAGCAAAGCACAACATGGTTTGCGTGTGGATCTCACAGGCTATGAAGGCGATGAAGAGATGGCTCAGTTTAGTCTCGGTTATTCATTCAGAAAATAAAGGAATAGTCCCGTGGTCATATCATCTACGGGACTTACCCTTTCACGAACGCCCCTGCTCGCTGAAAAACTTCTCCGCCAGTACCAATTTTAAAGCGGGCAATTCCGGCGCCTGATTGTGTATTCACGCCTCCTAGATCAAAGCGTTTAAATCCGCGTTTTTTTAGATCAAGGCATGCATTCCAAAGGCATAGATTGTGAGCACCTAGTTTACGGCCTTCTTCGGAAGCCCAGCCAATGTGATAAGTCGCCATTGTCCCATGCTCCAGCACCAACATGGCACCTGCACAGTCTTTTCCCTTATCTGCTCGGTAGATAGATAAACCGCTACTTTTACTTTCAGGCTTCGCTTTTGACTTTGAAGTTTGCCAATCCAGAGTGAGTTCAGCTGGTAACGCTCGATATCCTCGCTTTTCTCTTTGAGTTTCCTCAAGATCCAACAACCAACGGTATTGCGCAGGCTTAGTGCCGCCATTAATGAAGTTCAAATCTGATTTCTCTGCAGACGTTAGTCTATTCCGCCATTTTTGATCCATCGCCTTGCGAAGAGTTTCTGCATCCTGTTCAAGATTAATGCGAACAGTTGCTTCACCTGTCATCACACGTTTAACACCAGAAATACGTTTCAACTCTTGTTGTTCTTCATCTGGTGTAAAAACAACTAATTTGGGCCAACGAACGGGTATTGCGCGGCTCAAGGCTCTGTATACGAACTTCTTGTCCTCAGTGCTAATCTGATCCAGCCATATGGGACCGTGCGTACAAAGTGCAAAATTACCAACCATGGCAAAGGGTTTGGATGTTATCTGAGCAAGAGCAATTAATGTATTATCTGATCGTCTGACACTTGCGCGCCAAACAGCAGCGCCTTGTTTTTCAAGAACTTCTCCATAAGCCCAATCCTGTTGATAAGCTGCACACGCAATAGAATGCGCTTTGTCCCAGTCTTTGCGACTGATCTGGTTCCAGCGTACTTGAAGGACTTCACTCATGTAACAATACTAATTCAGTTATAGTTAACGATGGGCTGGCATACAATTGATTGATCATCATGAAAAGGCAATATTGTATATGGCTAAACCCAAAGTACAAACGATATCCGGATATAGGCTCAAAGAACCACGCATAACCCCTATGGCTCTTTGGTTATTTTTCTTAAAAGTTGCCCTACCAGTACTGGTAATCGGAGGCATTATTGATCTAGTTGTCCAACTTACAACTGGTGTATGTACTGGCCTTTGGTGCTTGGCGAAATAGCGCCTATTCAAACCGTTTCAATACGAAAGGTTTGCCGTGTTGCAATGACGGGATCCTTGAGCGAGCGCGCTCAACTTCATCCAGATCGATTTCAGCACTAATCACACAGGGGTCTTCACCAGCTTCCGCCAATATATCTCCCCAGGGTGATGCAATCATTGAATGTCCATAAGTTTCTCGACCATCTGCATGTAGTCCACCTTGTGCAGCTGCCAACATAAACACGCCATTCTCTATCGCTCTTGCTCTAATTAAAGAATGCCAATGCGCTTCGCCTGTTACCTGTGTAAAAGCAGCAGGCAAGGTGACTAATTGGGCCCCAGCTTGTGCGAGCTCTCTATACAATGATGGGAAACGAACATCATAACATATGCTCATTCCTATCTTCGCAAATTGGGTATCCGCTAGTACAGCCCAATTGCCTGCCATGTAAGAGCGAGACTCGCGGTAGCTTTGGCCATCGCCGACCTCCACATCAAACATGTGGATCTTGTCATAGTGGGCTACTATTTCGCCATCTGAGTTAATCAAAAAAGAGCGATTAGCAAATTTTGTTTGATCTTCGCTAAGTACAGCTAAAGACCCTATCTGCAACCAAACATCCAACTCATCAGCAAGTAAGCGGAGCGCTTTCAGGCACAGGTCATCCGGCTGGGCAACAACCAGCTTCCGAGCTGCTCCTTTTCGGATATCTAGAAAGCTCGTGTTTTCAGGTGTGACTATATATTTTGCGCCACCTCGAGCAGCTTCTCTAATCAGTGATGAAACAGTCTCAATGTTTTCTTGAATAACGTCGCTCGAGCGAAGCTGCACACATGCACAATGGAGTTTGCTCATAGATATAACTTATTTCATTTATCTGGCTGATATGAATTGCGACAAAACTCTTGCCTTTGCGTCGGCTAGAGTCAATTGTCGTGCGCTTATCCATAAGTAGAAACGCGAGAAAGCGTTTCTACTCCCTATTTGGTAATACTTAGAGCTTCCATGTCAGACAACACAACAAATACAGCACAAGATACCTCTCAATCTCCTGAAACCAGTCATTTCAAGCGACTGCCTGTTTGGGAGTTTGTATGTATTGTTGCTGGTTTGATGGCACTGAATGCAACGGCAGTGGATATCATGCTGCCTGCGTTAAACAACATTCAGGAAACGTTCCAATTTGAAGATGACAACCGCCGCCAACAGATGGTGATTGTGTATTTAATGGGCCTAGGTGTTTCACAAATATTCTACGGCCCCTTGATAGATCGATTTGGTAGACGGCCCGTTTTGTTGGTATCACTTTCTGTCTACATTGCATTTGGACTAGCTTGCCTTTTGGCACCTTCTTACAACCTATTGATACTGGCCCGTCTGGTACAAGGATGCTCCGCTGGTGCCACACGAGTGGTTGCGGCAGCTGTTGTTAGAGACTGTTATACCGGTAGAGCAATGGCAGAGATCATGTCGGTTGTTATGCTTGTCTTTATGGCTGCTCCCATTCTGGCACCTTCTATAGGCGGCGGTATCCTATTTTTGTTTGAAGATTGGCGAGCTATTTTCTGGGCGCTCGTCATTTTTGGACTAGCTATGCTGATCTGGTCATACTTCAGATTACCGGAAACCTTAGCTCCGCAAAACAAGACGCCTCTTCAGCCATTGGCTATTGCTCGATCATACAAAATTGTATTCACCAACCGTTTGGCAATGGGGTACTCGCTGGCCTCGGCGTTAGTTTTTGGAACTTTGTTTGGGTACATAAGTGCATCGGAACAAATTTATTCGGTGACGTTTGATCTAGAAAAATCGTTTCCCTATTGGTTTGCTGGTACTGCAGCCGGTATGGCGGTTGCCAACTTGCTAAACTCTCGTCTCGTTCAAAAACTGGGAATGCGTTTTTTATCACACTGGGCTCTCATCGGGATGCTCGTTGTGAATTTTGTATACGCCGCTCTCTCATTTAACGGACATAACGAATTCCTGCCATTTTATGGTGTTATGGTTGTTTCATTCATCTGTATGGGATTTATAGGCCCCAACTTTTCAGCAACTGCGATGGAACCGTTAGGCCATATAGCTGGGACAGCTTCCGCATTATACGGATTTGCTGCGACCTTTCTCGCCGCTGTTATTGGTTGGATTGTAGGGGCTCAATATGATGGAAATTTAGGACCGCTATTCCTTGGCAACGCAATTTGTTTAGTGCTTGCACTAGTATCAGTACTTTTCACTGAACGTGGAAAACTATTCAAACGCCACCAAGTCTGAACCAAGTTCACCCAGAAAGAACCAAGCTGCTCTTAAAAGTCTTTTGGGTCGATTCCGAGTGCAGCAAGTTCTTCATCGCTTAGCTCAATATTGCCATCATCTGGATTGAAGCTCTCAGCTTCTTTCTCTGCATCAAGCTCTACCTCTTCGGGAATAGGTTCTGGTGAGTTAACCCTCCAGCCAGCACCATCCCCCTGCTGCAAAAGCTCAGTGAGCCAAGGCAGCACTTTCATTAGCGCATCTTCCAGTCCATATGGTGGGTTCACAATGACAACACCCGCGCCGCACAGTGGGCCAGGCTCGACGATTTCTTTCACCCATAAGTCAGCCAAAACAACTTTCTCGTGAGAAAGCTCCATGTCATCAAGCGCCCATTCCGCCAGACCATCATCAAACTTTGTCGTATTTTCCATATCTTTTAAGGGACGCCAGAAAATAAAGGTCCCGGTAGGCCAGCGCGAAATACCACTCATCGCTGCTTTGGCCATGTGTGCAAGCTCATCACGGTGCTCGAAAGGTGGATCAACCAATACAACACCACGGCGCTCAGGGGGTGGCATATATGCCTTAAGCGCTTCATACCCATTACGGTTCTCAATTTTTACGCGCTTATCACGGAAGAAATGATCAGATAGCGTTTCTTTGTCAGCTGGATGCAGCTCTGTCAGGCGCAACGTGTCCTGCTCGCGCATCATTGATGCAGCCAAATCAGGTGATCCCGGATAGCTTTCCAATTCAGGTTGAGGTTCATCAAAGAAGTTCACTTCGCCAATTACATCCAAATATGGCTGAAGTATAGGCAACAAATCGTCTGGAATTTTACCTTCAACATAGGCATTCCACAATCTAGCAATACCTTCTTGCCATTCCGGACTACGGCGAGCTTCGTCACCCGTTAGGTCATAACGGCCAATACCAGCATGCGTATCGATATAGCGAAACGGTTTTTCCTTCTTCTTCAAATTCTCAATGCAGAGTGCCAGAACAAGGTGTTTCAATATGTCAGCAAAATTGCCGACGTGAAAAGCATGACGATAATTCACGAATTTAGCTCGCTCAGTTAAAACAGGCCGTCAGCTTTACGCTTCTCACTCCACTATTCCAAGAGGAAAGCTTAATTTAATTGCCACGGGTGACTTCGTCATAGGCATGCGGGTGTGGGTCTGGCAATGCACTGGTAGATACGCCGCCCCCTCGAGAACGCGAATCCGACGACGCCATACCTTCAGGCAGCGGCCCCTTCGATGGATCAAACCCTTGTTTTTCTATAAATGGTACGGCTTGAGATCTTTGAAACTGATTTGCAAATTTAGAGATAACACGTTGCTGAAGCGGGTTATTCGTTGCGTATCGAGCTATAGCTCCCAATTCAGCGCACGCTGCCCCTGCTCTGCGTGCTGTTTCGATGTCCAAACAGGCTGCCATGTTCAGCGCTCTTCTAATTTTAGCAACTTCACCATCAACACCACTACCAACGCCATCATTCGAGAGGAAAACACCAGTAGATTGTTCTTCCAAAGTTAGTCCAGATCGATCTACTTGCCATCTTGGTGATATAGCTAGCTCTATCTTTTTCTCTTCTATTTCTTCATCTGTCTCTGGTTCTACAACCTCCTCGGTTGGTTCCTTCAATTCCTGAACAGGCTCTTGAGTTGCTTCTCTTTCAAGCTGTGGAATTTCTTCTTTCAATGGAGCTTCGTCTTCATGATCTTCAGGTTTAATTTCGATCTGTGGTTCATCCGAGGGTGCTTCGATAATCTCATCGACAAATTCGATTTCGATCACATCAAAATTATCTTCAAAATTCACTGGCTGAAACTGAGGGCCGCGACTATCCGTTAGTGACAAAATTGATAGCAATACGAGAGCATTGATAAACATCGATGCCGCAAACAGCCCAACTCTACGCTGATATTTTGACCAAATACGCAAAGTAGCAAAAATTGAAAAAGACATAGCCACGCAATGCTAGTCTGTGCGCCGCCAATATGGCCAAATTGGGTCAGATTAGATGATAAACCATCCATCGCTTTTGCTTTCGCCTTGATGCAGACTTATCAAGATTCAGCACTTCTATGTACGCCCCTTCCCAAAACAACAACAGGATTGGGCCGCTTCTTCGCCAAAAAGTGACATTCAGCAGAATGGAAATAAGAATAATTGAGCTGTAGAACATATATTAGAGCAAGACCTTATATGTCTGTTTTTGGGGGACCTTTGTCCTTTTTACGAAGATAAACTCATGGCAGTAATGTAAAATATTCTACTCAAATAAATAGATGAGAACCCATGCATATTAAAATTTTCGCGATGTCAGTCTTTATATTATCCGTTGGCTTTGCTGGAACAGCATTTGCTCAAAAAGGTGTATTTTCAGAAGAAACTAAAGAACAATTGAAAGCACGGTCAGTACTAAATACGGAGTTTAATCCCGACCAAGAAGCCAACCTCGCTGTAATGGGCGCACCAGAACATTTGCGAGATGATGCTACTATATATGTATATACAAAATCAGAAGGTTATAAACTTCACAGGCAAGGCAAAAACGAATTTATATGCTTGGTCAATCGAGATGCATTTTTTTACGGCACTTATACTTTCAAACCAACATGTTGGGATCGTGAAGGCCATTCATCTTATGTGCCTGTCATGTTATCAGTTGGTAAATGGCTGGCTGAGGGACTTACCACTCCTGTCATCAAGCAAAAAATTGAAAGCAGTTTTAGAAACGGTATTTTCCATTCATCTGAAAAAACTGGTATCGCCTATATGATTGCAGGCGATGTATTACTGGATTTAGAAACAGGTAAAGTGACTGAGCGGGTTTTTCCTGGACATCACATGCTTTATGCACCGGGTGTTACCTCTGTGCAAATGGGAACCAAAGGTGATGTTCGACAGAAAGATGAAACATTGCCATTTGTGTTTGCTGAAGGTGCAGGCGGGAGTAAATTAGCTTACATCATTAACAGTATTGGATGTGTAAAATACTAGCTTCTTGAGTTTTTAAATCATCTAATGGAAACGGCTCCTTCGGGTCCGATCCAGCCACCAACAAAAAAACCACGCAATCACAAAGGACTGCATGGTCTATTTCTTTCAGAACAGGTCTTTGAGACTAGTCCAGAATTTCTTTTTGAGATGTGACGATTTTGCCGACAAGACCATATTTCACAGCTTCTTCAGCACTCATCCAGAAGTCACGATCCGTGTCTTCTTGAATTTTCTTAAGCGCTTTACCTGTAGCTGCTGCAAAGATCTTGTTTAGACGTTCGCGCATTTTGATAATTTCGTTAGCTTGGATCTGCACGTCTGATGCTTGTCCACCTACGCCACCGCGTGGTTCGTGAAGAAGGAAGCGAGTATTCGGTGAAGCAAAACGGTTTTCTTTTTGTGCAGCAGAGTAAATCAATGCACCTGCAGACGCGACCCACCCTGTCCCAAGCACTTTGACTGGCGCAGGAACAAATTTGATCATATCATGAATCATATCACCTGATTCAACATGCCCACCTGGTGAAGACAGAACCAATAGGATCGGATCTGTACTTTCAGATGAAAGAGCTAAAAGGCGCTCACAGACACGACGTGCCTGATTGTCATCAATGCCGCCAGTTAGCAAAATCGTACGGGCTTTAAAAAGCGCTTCCTCTAGAAACGCATTTGGTTCGCCTAGTGGCTTTTCGTTTGTTTCGTCGTCCAGTCTCATAGTCATGGTTCGTTTTATGCTCCCAGAGCGTTCGGGAAAAAAATTATTACACATTAAGTGTGGTGCATTGGCCTCTGGGTCAATGGGCCAATTGCAATCAGATATGTTTATTGCCCATGAATCCTTTCTGAATCCTTGGCAAAACCCAATTAATGTCCATCAAATGCCATTAGAGACACAGTTGGCACCCCTAAATCCTCTATTTTTTTGGCTCCACCCAATTCTGGTAGGTCGACAAGGAAAACAGCTGCTTCAACTTTAGCCCCCCCCTTTTCTAGCAATTTTATTCCAGCTTCGGCTGTTCCGCCTGTTGCGATTAAATCGTCCACCAGTAAAACTCGCTCTCCTTTAGACACTGCATCCTCATGCATTTCTAATTCATCTGTTCCGTATTCAAGCTCATATGATTGAGAAATTGCGTTGTAAGGCAGTTTTCCTTTTTTACGCAGAGGTACAAATCCACATGATAATTGATGTGCACACGCGCCACCAAGAATAAACCCACGCGCCTCTATGCCAGCTACTTTATCTATCTTCAGCCCTGCAAAGGACTGTACCAACTCATCCACGGCACGGCGAAAGGCTTGAGGGTGCCCCATTAAGGTCGTGACATCGCGAAACATAATTCCCGGTTTTGGATAATCTGGAATGGTGCGGATAAATTGCGTTAAATCCATGCAAGCCCCCTTTTACGGACTAAGTGTCTTTGTGCGCTGGATTGATCAATGCATTTAAAACATGATCTTTCCAAACCCCTTCTAGCTTCAAATAAGATTTAGCCAATCCTTCTTTTTCGAACCCCAACCGAGTGAGCACTGCCTCTGATTTTGAATTTTCTGGTATGTGATTGGCAACAACTCTATGAAGATCTAGCGCTTCAAATGCGTGTCTCAATACGTGCTTCAAACACGCTGTCATCACCCCTTGTCCTTCTAATGTCTCATCTAAAACATAACCAAGTGATGCAGCCTGAACGACACCACGCGTTATCTGATCCAATCCTATTTGTGCATAAACACCCTTTTTATCCACCAGCATCCAGCGTAGAGCAGTCTCTTGTCGTCGTTCTTTCTTGGAACGGGATTTTGCTCTAACCCAGTGTTCAGCAGTATAGAAAAATTCAGTTCTAAGAGGAGCATATGGCGCAAATCTTTCGCGATTGCGTGTGTGAAACAAAGCGATTTTATCTGCATCAACTTCCTCTAATGGGACGAGCAAATATTCACCAACTTCAAATCGCACACGATCCAGCGCCATTATCTCTCTCTGTCTGGGACCTACAAATTCATTTGTTTAGGTCAAATAAGAATCAGTATCTTTCAATACCCATTCTTCAGTTTGAGCAGCAGCCGCCCATTCTCTAAATACAGGCTCAGCTTCCATCGCTTCAATATATTTTTGAGCCCTGTCAGAACGAGGCGCGCCATAAGTTTGAAAGCGTGTGACCACTGGTGCATAAAATGCATCTGCAATTGACCAATCTCCAAACAAGAATGGTTTTTCATCAGTCGCATATTTTTCAAGCCAACCGCTCCAGAATGCATCAATTTTTACTGCGTCAGCCAACGCTGCTTCATGATGAGGTGCTGTAGCCTTCGAGCGGATATTCATCGGCCAATGCTCGCGAATGCTACCGAATCCAGCATGCATTAAGCTTGCGGCCGCGCGCGCCTCTGCACGCACTAAACTATCTATAGGCCATAGGCTTTTAGCTTGTTCCGCTGCCCACTCAGCGATAGCCAAGCTCTCCGTGATAATTGCGCCATCCACCTCGAGAATTGGTACAGTTCCAGCACTGGACACAGACAATATTTTTTCTTTGAACCCTGGAACATCAAGAGGGATAATCTCTTCTTCAAACTCGATCCCTGCTTTTTTCAAGCACAACCACGGGCGCATAGACCAAGAAGAATAATTTTTGTTTCCGATATAAAGTTTTACACTCATTTTAAAACTCTTCCTGCAACAGCATCTAGTTTATTCAATAATTTGGAATCACGCGCTTCTGGTGGGGTAATTAGAGCAAAATCAAGCCCTGTTTCAATACCTTGATCAGTAGGTCTACGATCCATTTTCGTCATAGCTTCAACGATGTTCTTTACAGTGGCACGCGCTAAATCTGCATTGCCTTTAAGCACCTCCAGCACATTCGTTACCGACACATTATCTTCTTCTTCATGCCAGCAATCATAATCTGTCACCATACCAATTGTTGCATAAGACATCTCAGCTTCACGTGCGAGTTTAGCTTCCGGCATATTTGTCATGCCGATCACATCGCAGCCCCATTGGCGATAAAGTTTAGACTCTGCCAATGTAGAAAATTGCGGGCCTTCCATCACAAGATAGGTCCCGCCGCGATGCACGGTGACATCTAGCAAGTCGGCTGCGTCTGCCGCCATATGCGCCAAACGTTCACATACAGGATGCGCCATGGATACGTGCGCAACAACCCCTTGCCCGAAAAAACTTTTCTCCCGTGCGAAAGTTCGATCAATAAATTGATCTACCATCACAAAATCACCCGGTTTGTAATCTTCCCGCAATGAACCCACCGCTGAAAGCGAAAGTATATCTGTCACGCCGCAACGCTTTAAAACATCTATATTTGCACGAAAATTTAGATGCGTGGGAGAGATATTATGACCGCGTCCATGCCGCGGCAGAAATACAATATCAATGCCGTTCAAAGTTCCTCGATAAACTTCATCAGAAGCTGGGCCCCATGGAGACTCTATACGCTCCCATCGGCCATTTTCAACGCCATCAATCTCATAAAGACCAGAGCCGCCAATCACGCCGAGAATCCACTTTTTCATATCATTTCGCTCCGGTTATTAGAAAATTTTGATAAACTTCTTTCAACATCTTCACCAATAAAGTCCAATGATTTTAGGTCTGGTTCAACCCATTGTTTTCTGGCTAAAACAGAAAACAACAACTCCTCAGAATAAAACCCTAACGTGTATTTTTTATCCCCGATAGTAGAAATCATAACTGCTTCTAAAACTTTACTGATGGAGTACTTACCTGAAAAATGGGCACATACATCCTCAACCAAATTCGAATAGAATAACGTTATTGTGTGATGATAGCCCTCAGTTTCAGAATTAGGTGTATGGACGCTTTCATTGTGCGCACAGATAACCGCTTTCATATCTGATTTCAGATCAAAATCAGCATATTCCGTATGTAGACATATAGCAGCTGCAAGATGGGCTTCGTGCGTCCATTCAGCTTTGGGAAGCTGCTGTTGTAGCAATCGCTCCGTTAAATCACGAATAGCTGCATCAGTATTTAGAATTGCCATTTTACAACCTCCTTTGTTCCGAATGGGCAACAAGCAAAAGGGCCGCAGTGAATTAACACTACGGCCCTCTCAAATTCGTCAAATCTGTGCGGGAGTTAGTGTTCTACATTCCGCCAGAGTTGCTTGTAAGATAGATAAACAAGGACTGTCAGGATCAAGAGATAGATCATCACAGCAAATCCAAGCTTCTTACGTGTTTCAGCTTTAGGCTCACCTGCCCATGTTAGGAAAGCAGATACATCTTTAGCCATCTGATCTACAGTCGCCGGTGTACCGTCGTCATATTCGATCATGTCATCGCCAAGAGGTGGAGCCATCGCCAACATACCACCTGAAGGAAGCATGTCTTTATCGTGCTCTGAACCGTCATAGTGGCGGTGACGCGGGTCACCTGCCCAGTTCGGAGTTACATCACCTGCAAAGTAAGGGTTGTAATACTGACCATCAGGAACAGTCAGCTTTGCATACTTTGTCGCCATGTCTTTTTCAGACGGGTAACCAGTCAACAATGAATAGATGTATGATGCACCACCGTGACGCGCTTTCGTGATAACAGACAAATCAGGCGGTAGAGCCCCATTGTTTGCGTAACGACCTTGAGCCGAATTTGCATATGGGTTCGGGAATGGATCTGATGAGTTACGTGTACGTACGTCATCTGAACCATCTTCCTGATTGATGATATCAACTTCAGCAGAGTCAGCAGCTAGCTGCTTAATAATCGGATTATCATTTGGGTTCGGGTAGTTGTGGTCGTGAAACGGCCCACCCTTTTGTCCCAAATTGCGAAAACGCATCAGATCCATGCCGTGACAAGCTGCACAGACTTGTCTGTACACTTTGTATCCACGTTGAAGCTGAGCCTGATCGAAATATCCGAAAGTACCTTCGAATGTCCAACCTTCTTCCGGCGCGTGAGCATGCTTTGCACCACCGGCCGCGTGAGCAGATGTCACAAGGCCCAGTGATGTTGCTGCAATAGCGAGGAGTTTGAAAATACGCATAATGTCAAATCTCCTTAAGCGTCGTCACGAGCTGGCGAGCCATTGGCTGCACCTGGGATTGGTGTACCACCAGCCGGTTTAGCGTGACCAAGAACACTGTCTGCAATTGATGCAGGACGTGGTTTTGGTTTTTCAATCACACCAAGAACAGGCAGGATAACTACGAAATAGGCGAAATAGTAAAGCGACATTAGCTGAGCAAACCATAGCCATTTGAAACCTGATTTAGAGATTTCAAGGCCTGGGTTAGCTGCTTCTGGCAACTCTTCCATGAAGTGTTTTGCATCATGATATTCTGCAAACCCTTCAGATTTAGCTGAGTTACCCGCTTCGTCAGTGTAAGCTACAACAAGCTGGTCTTCACGGAATTTGAAGAGAAGATCATCTGGGTTGTTAGCACCAGCAAAACCAAGACCAATTCCACAAACAACAAACAATAAGAAGAATTGTTTAGCCAATGGACGGTAACGCATAGAACGCACTTTTGATGTGTCCAACCAAGGAAGCACGAACAAGATCGCAATCGCACCAAACATCGCTATAACACCACCTAGTTTCGCATCGATAGGACCAATGTCGAACGTGATCGCACGCAGGATGGCGTAGAATGGAAGTAGATACCATTCAGGCACAATGTGCGCAGGCGTTTGAAGCGGGTTAGCTTCAATATAGTTATCAGTGTGACCTAGAGAATTCGGTGCGTAGAACACAAAATAAGCAAAGATCATCAAGAAAACGAGGATCGCAAAACCATCTTTCACTGTGTAGTAAGGGTGGAAAGGAACAGTGTCCTTCTTCACATCCTTAACAGACACACCTGTTGGGTTGTTGTTTCCAGGAACGTGTAGCGCCCATACGTGCAGTACAACGATACCAAAGATCACAAACGGCAATAGATAGTGAAGTGAGAAGAAACGGTTCAGAGTGGGATCACCAATAGCTGGTCCACCTTGAAGGAATGTCTTCACAGTATCACCAACAAGCGGAATTGCACCGATCAAAGATGTGATAACGCTGGCACCGTGATAGGACATTTGTCCCCATGGAAGCACATAACCTAAGAATGCTGTTCCCATCATAACTAGATAAATTACCACACCAAGGATCCAGAGGACCTCACGTGGAGCTTTATATGATCCGTAGTACAAACCACGGAACATGTGGATATAAACGGCAAGGAAGAACATTGAAGCACCGTTTGCGTGAATATAACGGATCAACCACCCGTAATCCACATCGCGCATGATACGCTCAACTGATGCGAAAGCTTTTGTTGTATCAGGCACATAGTGCATGGCCAGAACGATACCTGTAACAATCTGAATAATCAGACAGACGGCAAGAATACCACCGAATGTCCACCAGTAGTTAAGGTTTTTAGGCGTTGGAAAATCAATCGCCGTGTCGTTTGCAAACCTAATAATCGGCAGGCGCGTGTCGAGCCATTTTTCAAAACCGGTTTTAGGTTCGTATGTAGACGGTCCACTCATAAACTGGCCCCCTTACAACGAAATTTTGATGAGAGTGTCAGACAAGTAAGCGTAAGTTGGTACCGGCAAGTTAGTCGGAGCCGGCCCCTTACGAATACGTCCTGACGTGTCATAGTGCGATCCGTGACATGGGCAGTACCAACCACCGAAATCACCTGTTGCCCCTTGAGCAGGACCAACTGGAACACAACCTAAGTGCGTACATGCCCCTGATGTTACAAGGATTGCTTTGTTCAACTCACCATTCTGCATTGGAACAAGACGCTCAGCGTCCGTCTCAGGATCAGGCAATTTAGCAATGTCTACAGCTTCAGCAGCAGTAATCTCTGATTCCGTACGACGACGTACGAAGAAAGGTTTACCACCGATCAACACACGGATTTCACCGCCAACTGGAATTTTTGATGTATCTACTTCCGCACTGGATGCAGCTCTTGTATCAGCAGCTGGACCGAGTTGCTTGATAAATGGCCAAGCAACAGCGGCAGTACCACCGGCGAATGCCGCACCTGCGGCGATGTGAATAAAGTCACGGCGAGTTTCGCCGTCTTCTTCGATATTTGATGTGTGTGCGTCAGACAACGTACAGACCCCTAGCGCAATTGGAGTTATTGCAGGAACTTCTATAGATCGCTACGAAAAAGCGCACGGTGACGCGATGTCGCAACAGCCCCAGAAAACTTATTAGGAGAAGCAACTACATTGCAGATCGCATTCTATCAACCTGACATTCCACAAAATCTTGGATCTAATTTCCGAATAGCGGCATGTTTTTCATCAAAATTGGATATTATTGGTCCTTGCGGCTTTCCTTTAACTGCCAAGGCTTTACGCCGTTCTGCAATGGATTACGGACCATTGGTGGACCATGAACTTCATGACAGTTGGTCAAGTTTTAAAAAATCACCTGATCGTAAAAAAGGACGGTTGGTTTTGTTCACTACCAAGGGGGCAACCCCTCTTTTGGAGACAAAATTCGAATCAGGTGACACACTTTTATTTGGTCGGGAGAGCGCTGGAGTTCCGGATGATGTCCATGATTCGGCAGATATTCGATGCGTTATTCCACTCAATCCAGATGCTAGGTCACTGAATGTTTCCGTCAGTGCCGCAATCGCTTTGCATGAAGCGCTAAGGCAAACCAATCAACTGCCTTAAATTATACAGCCAGCTTGGACCTTTTTAGGACCAAGCTGGCATATCTAACTAAATTCTATCTCTTTTTTATTTCGCGCACTTGGCTGCGGCACCCATCATTGCAAGACCTACGCTAATTTTTTTCTCAGCGGGAATGCCATCGATACCATCTTCTAAATCGCCGCTTTTAGCCGCCTTGGCCAGCAACGCAAAAGTCTTCTCGTCTGTGTTTTCTTCCAATTCATCAGCTAGACAAGCGCACATTTTCTTGTCTTCGCCCTCATCAACGCAGGCTTTAACAAGCGTAGATTTGTGATTTCCACCACATGCAGACAAAGCTAGGGCACAAACTGCCAGCGCAATAGTTTTCTTCATAAAAATTCTCTCTTCTAAGTTGGAGAAGACCAAATCAGAAAAGCTTCCCAAAAGCAATTTGGTCTATTCTGCAGTCGCGCAGACTTGCCCAGCTTCCATCAAAACAACCCCAACGGACATTTGAACTTCAGAATCAAGCGTATAAACTTCTTCTGAAAGACCAGTATTTCCGCCTGTTTGAGCCGCCGCTTTCAAGCGATTGAATATTTCTGTGGATAAATTGTTTTCAAGGTGCTTAGCCCAACACTCACACATGCTTTTTGTGTTTCCCCCCACTTGGCATGCCGAAACTAAAGTGTGTTGCATTGTTTCTTTCGGTTCTTCTAAAGCATCAACTTCACTTGAATTAACATCATTGCCTGATGCACAATTTTCACCCAATGCTGTTCCTATAGAGTGCTTCTCGACATCCGTCAGATCCATCATAGCAATGGCTAATCCTTGAGCCCCTCTTTCCTCAGCTCGGCTCTCAAGATCTTTATACTTTTCTTCAGGCAACACACTTTGAATACTATTTGCCATGCAATGACACTCAGCTACGCTTGTGCCCTCACTAATGCATACTTTTTCAATGTGAGTTGGCTCATTCTTGCTACAAGCGGCGAGCAAGAGCACCATACTTAGAAATGAAATCAATCGAGTTGTATGGAAAATCATATTGGCCTCAAAGTTAGAACTACCTCTACATAGACAAAAAATTTCATCGCGCTAAGACAATTCAACAAATTAAAACAAATCCGCAGAGATTAGATATGTCAGAGACAACTTCCCAACAAATGGACGAACGAAAAGCAATCGCAAAATCTTGGTTTGAAGAATTGCAGGCTGACATAATCAATCGATTTGAAGAGTTGGAAAAAGAAGCTACTCCCCCCCTCTATAAAGGCGAAGCCGGAGTATTCGAAACAACTCCCTGGAAACGCGGAGATGGAAACGAGGACCTTGGCGGTGGCAATATGGCGATCATGAAAGGTCGCCTGTTTGAGAAGGTCGGCGTGCACACTTCCACAGTGTATGGAGAGTTTTCAGAAGATTTTAGAAAACAAATCCCCGGCGCTGAAGAAAATGACGGGAAATTTTGGGCTTCCGGAATTTCATTGATCGCTCACATGCACAATCCACATGTCCCAGCAGTTCACATGAATACCCGCATGATATGTACATCCAAATCATGGTTTGGTGGCGGAGCGGACTTAACACCTCTTTTGGACTATCAGCGCAATCAGGAAAATCCTGACTCTGAGGCATTTCACGCCGCCATGAAAGCAGCTTGTGAAGCACATGACGGTGCTGATTACCCACGATTTAAGGACTGGTGCGATGAGTACTTCCATCTGCCACATCGTGATGAACCACGCGGAATTGGTGGTATTTTTTATGACAGGCACGACACGAATGACTGGGATGCAGACCTTGCCTTCACAAAAGATGTAGGAAAAGCATTTGCTGCAATATACCCTAGTATTGTTAGCAATCGTATGCCGCAAAGCTGGAGCGCAGATGAACGCGAAGCGCAGCTAATCCAACGTGGTCGTTATGTGGAATTCAACTTACTTTATGATCGTGGAACAACATTTGGCTTAAAAACGGGCGGGAATGTAAAATCCATCCTATCTTCTATGCCGCCAGTTGTTAAATGGCCGTAAGAACAACTCCTTAGTCTTGCTTCTTACAAATATAGCTTCAATATAAGATCAATTCGCTCCATATTAGTCGGGGCCGATAATGGAGTTTTGACACTTGTTCACGCTGATAAAAGCACTCGCAACTTTCGTCGTGTCCTTTGTTATGGGCATGGTCGGGCTAGTTTTGGGTGTTGTTATTTATGGTGGCCTGAACGAACAATTGCTGGAAATGGAAGCCAATCACCAAATCCTAGCTAAAGCCATTGCATTTATGTGCATAGGCGGTTCTGCTATTCTTGGCGGCATTTTTGGGCTACAAAAAGGTGCTCGCTGGACTGGCTTATTTAACAGCCCAGACTTTTAATCTATTTGAAGAGAAGGCGCGCCTTCCCGCAATTTCACTTCTTCTGCCAATTCTCTCATCTTACGTGCGATCAATGCGACATCAGATGGAAAATCTTCTTCAATCCACCAATTTCTAACACTTCGCAAAACCTCGCCAACGGGTTTGCCTTCCGGCACCCCTACTGCAATGATGTGTTCGCCACTAATGGGAAAATCTGGACGCTCATATTTTTCTGCTGATTGAAGTAAAACCCGCCAATAGCGATGATTTGCTTCCCTACCGCGAACAGCCCAAGCCAGACGCGCTCGACCAAGAAAGACATCTTTCCCAATGCGATAAATTGTAGAGCGAAAATTTTTAGCGGAAAATTCCTTAGAAAAGTCGGTCTCGTCTGATGCTGTTGTTAGAAGTCTATTTTTTTCTCTATTAGACATCTTTAATCGACGCACATCAGCCGCAACGATGTCCATTTCTTTAGGATAGAGAGACAACAATCTCAAATATGGATCGGGCTCTAAATGTTCCTCCAATTCCAAAGCTACCAAAGCATTGAATAAATCCAAACCTATGGCCTCTGGCAATACAAATTGCAAAACGCCCGTTCGAGACATGGCTTCAACAACAACGCGCGGATCTTTTGCAGCCAATAACTTTTTAAGCTCTGACCAAATTCGTTCCACTGAAATGGATTCTAGGCCAGATCGGTTACGCATACACGCACCTAAACCGTCGACATCTAACTTTCCGGAACCATACCAAGCGTTAAAACGAAAAAATCGCAAAATGCGCAGATAATCTTCCTGTAGGCGAGTATCTGCATCTCCAATGAAAGCAATTTTTTGTTCTCGTAAATCTGCAATCCCACGCTCAGTTGGATCAACAAGATTTCCCATCAAATCACAGTAAAGTGCATTCACATGAAAATCACGCCGACGCGCATCTTCTGCCCAATCTGTTGTGAAAGCGACTGTCGCACGACGACCATCAGTTGATACATCTCGTCGAAGAGTCGTAATCTCGTAAGGTTGATTATTGGCTACAGCCGTAATGGTTCCATGCTCAATTCCTGTGAGATGGACTGCAATATCCGCGTCCTTTAATCGACGAGAGACCTCTTCTGGCTCCCATTTTGTTGCAATATCAATATCAGCGACAGGCTGTCCCAACAAAGCATTCCGAACACATCCACCTACAAAACGAGCACTATCTGGCGCACCTGCATTTAGCGCACGCATCACACGGCGCGCACCATCGGCTTGCATCCAAGGCTGCACAGGTAGTCTATTCGTTAGATTAATTGCCATTCTCGTCGGACTCTTCGGAATTTCCAGTTTCTGGTTCCATGACAGTTGGCAAATTTCGTGCCGTAGATTCTAGCGGAATTATTTCTTCACCATCATCACCGGCAGCAGATGTGGCTCCCCGGCTAACCGGCGTAATAACTTCATCGCACGGCACTTTCTCACCAGGAATAAACACCCGGTTTTCATAGCGTGCTGCCTGAAAACACAATCCCTTATCTGACGGATGTATCAAGGCAGTAATCAACAACCCCATTCCTGCAACAACACCACCCGCAATAATTAACCACGTCAAAGGCCACCGATCTTTAACGCTCATATTTTTTGATGCGGCGCGATACATGAAAAATATAAGAAATGGGATCAAAAAGAGCGCGATCTCAATCAATATACGCCTTGTCATACCTGCATTCCTTCATCTATCGGCTCTGATTATCAATAGCCTGTCTTTTATGTAATTTTGTCCAATTCAAGGCGAGTCGTAAAGGCGATCATAAAGAGATTTGATCATTCCCGCCGTAACACCCCATATATTTCTGTTATTGTGAGGCATCGCATAATACCTACGCAAAGCACCACCCCATTCGACTTCGTGAACTTGGTGATTTTCCGGTCTCATCAAAAATGATAAAGGTGTTTCAAAAACGTCATCAACTTCATGCTCGCAAGGCTTAGGCACAAAATCATTTGGCAACACGCCAACCATCAGAGAGACGCAAAAACCAGATAAAGTGCGATATGGTTCTGCCTGACCAATTAATTCCACTTGGTCGCGCGGAATGCCAATTTCTTCTTCGGCTTCTCTCACGGCTGCTTGCGCAACGCTTTCTTCCTGTTCAAGTTTCCCGCCTGGCAAAGCTATCTGCCCAGCGTGTGCTTTCATAGTTTGAGGCCGCTGCGTAAATACAACGCCGAAATCTTCACCGCGATCTATCAATCCAAACAACACCGCAGCCGGACGAAGCTTGCGAATAGGCAAACCACTTCCATCTCCAGGCACAAAAGGAGTTTCAGTTTCAAGTGGTTCCAAATTCGCGAATAACTCGTCATATGGATTAGCTAGCTTAGACTGCGCACGATTGAGGAAATCCTGTTTATCTACAAAACTCATTCAGCAATCACCGATCCCAATTCAAACATTATACCAGAAGATCGCACACCAATTCTGTCTTCATCCAATGGTTCCGACCATTCAACAAGATCATAAAACGGTGCTCTCGCGACCTTTGCCTCTAATCCCGCCCTTACTTCGACATAGGGTGTGGTCTCTCCAGTCTCAATATCAAAACTGGCTCGCAATGGATGTTCTGCGTCAATTACAAAAACATCCCCAACATTCGTGGTCACGGCTAAGACTTGTTCACCATCTATTTCTTGGCGATCTATTCGAACAGCCATGAACGGGGCATCTTCGACATGCACAATTACTTTTTCATGAGGTGTAACGAGATAAATCCCATCCTCATCTTTGCGAAGAATGGTTGAAAAAAGACGAACTATTTTTTCGCGTCCGATTATCCCGCCATCATGCCACCACGTCCCATCTTTGCGAATCTCCATACCGATATCGCCACAATGCTCGGGGTTCCATAGGTGCACAGGTGGCAATCCTCGCTTCCCATTTGAACCAGCTTCAGTTTTTAGTGCAGCCAAAACCGCCGATAATGGGTCTGAAACTGAATCTTTTGAGTTTTCTTTGTCTGAATTGGCCATTGAGCCCTTCTCTGCCTTTGTTTTGCCCGACTATATTAGGTACAACATCCTTTTGCGTTTAAATGAAGACCTCATCATGACAGAATCACAATCAAATATTGTCGCAGACACTGATGCAATTATAGCTTCTCTTGGAGATGTCAAAACAGAAATCGGCAAAGCAGTATTTGGCCAAGAACATGTCATTGAATTGGTGTTGAGCGCCATACTTGCCGGAGGTCACGCCCTTTTGGTAGGTGCCCCGGGGCTGGCAAAAACCAAATTAGTTGAATCCACAGCGCAAGCAATTGGCCTAGATTGGGGACGCGTCCAATTTACGCCCGACTTGATGCCATCAGATATTCTTGGATCAGAAGTGTTAGACGAATCATCAACTGGTGAACGCTCTTTCCGCTTCATCAAAGGACCAGTATTCACTAGCTTGCTAATGGCAGATGAGATCAACCGCGCAAGCCCTCGGACCCAATCCGCACTATTGCAAGCAATGCAAGAACACCATGTTACCATAGCAGGTGCACACTATGACCTGCCTGCTCCCTTCCATGTTTTGGCTACACAAAACCCAGTGGAACAAGAAGGCACATACCCATTACCAGAAGCTCAATTGGATCGTTTCCTTCTGAAGATAGACGTGAATTATCCAGATGCGGATACAGAACGTAAAATCCTCATCGAAACAACGAGCGGTGCAGACAAAAAAGTGAATGCAGCTCTTACAGTGGATCGCTTACTAGCAATTCAAAAACTCGTCCGTGACATGCCTGTCCCAGAAAAAGTGGTTGGCGCAATTCTAGAGCTCATCCGCTCAGCCCGTCCAGAACAAAGCGATGATCCACGTGTACAGCAACGAATAGACTGGGGACCATCTCCTCGTGCTGGTCAGGCTCTCATGCTCACTTGCCGCGCACGCGCACTTCTCAGAGGTCGCTTTGCACCGTCAATTGACGATGTAGAGGCTCTCGCTGAGCCTGCGTTGGCACACAGAATGGCAATGAGCTATGATCCTACAGGTGAAGGAGAAAATCTTTCTGAACTCATAGCGGATCTAGCGAGAAAAGCTGGCTAGTGCACGAATGAAAACGCCGGTTTCAAAAATTCTTGCAGATGCGAAAGCCCTTTCAAACGGCATGTCAAACCTGCAAATCAATACAGGAACTCCATCCCCTATTCATGCGGGTGCGGCTGGACGGCGACGTGCGGGGCAAGGTGAGGACTTTTGGCAATATCGGCATTACAACACCGAAGATAGTACGTCCCGTATCGATTGGAGAAAATCCGGTCGTGGCGATCAACTATACGTTCGCGATACAGAATTAGAAACATCTCGAACTTTCTTATTTTGGTCGGACCCTTCACCCGGCTTTGACTGGCGTGGAAGCCCAGACACTCCTACAAAAGCAGGACGGGCTCTAACTATCCTTGCAGCAATCGCCTTTCAAATAGGAAAAGTTGGGAATAGATGTGGTGCTCTTGCGGATGGAAGGCCGGCAAATTCTGGCACAAAAGCAGCGCAAAACATGACTGAAGACTTGTGGAGATTGGACGCCACAACACAACTTCCAAGTTTGAATAAAAATCCGGCGTCTATTCTTATTGCTTCCGACTTTTATCGCCCTTTGGGCGAGATAAGTGATTGGATTGAGCAACTCGCTTCGAAGAACAAAAACGGGTTTGTTTTGATGATCAATGATCCGATTGAAGCCAGCTATCCATATGAAGGCCGTATTCGTTTTCGTAATCCAAACCATAATTCGGATCGACTGATAGGACGCGCAGAAAATTTGAAAGAAGTCTATCTCCAGAAATTCCAACAAAGACGAGAAGACATAAAAAAACTCGTCCATTCTGTTGGTTGGGAAATTGCTTTTCATCAGACCGATGCTCCAGCGGAACCAATATGTCATGAGCTTGCTATTTGGCTTAAAAGACCAAGCAATGAAGCAAAGAGAACAGCATGAATTTAGGTCCGATATTCTTTGCTCAACCTTTAGCTCTTTTAGGCTTAATTGCATTGCCAATCATATTGTGGCTGTTGCGAGCAACTCCTCCTGAACCAAAGCGCGTTACACTTCCCTCTCTTGCTTTGCTGGATGGAGAGAAGCAAATTGAAGAAACGCCAGATAAAACTCCTTGGTGGATCTTAGCGCTTAGATTTTCTGCTGCAGCGCTCGCGATCATTGGTTTCTCTCAGCCAATTTTAAATCCAGGTACTTCTCAATCTTCAATTACTGGAAACGCACTCGTTCTTATCGATAACGGATGGGAAAGCGCCTCAAACTGGGAAGACATAAAAAAAACTGCAATTGCTGCTGCAGATTCAGTCTATGAGTCGGGCAGCGAAGTATATCTAGCTTTTTCGTCACCTTCTTCGAATGAAGTAAACATTTCCGAAAGTCTGAGCATTGATGCCGTTCGCAAACGCTTGCAATCGACCTCTCCATCATCATGGCAAGTTGATCACCAGCATACTCTGGACAAAATCAAACAATCCAATCTCAAAATTGATAAAGTGATCTGGCTGAGCGATGGATTATCGCACAAAGGCACAGACGCTCTCATTAAAAACCTAGAAACTCATCAAAATGTTGATGTGTATAATTTTGCACCTAAATCTGTTTATGCAATTTCAAATGCTCAGACATCCGCCAATGGCGCGCAAATCACGCTGAAGCGGATAGAAAACGAAAACATCATTGATGTACGTTTAGTTGCTGAAAGCGACAAAGGGTTGAGCCTGGCAACAACAACAGTTCAATTTGAATCAAACGCAAACCAAGCAGTCGCCGAATTCTCCATTCCGTCGACTATATTAAACCAAGTTGCACGTTTTCGTGTTTTGGGTAGCCAATCAGCTGGTCAAGTTTGGCTTTGGGATGACACTTCGCTCATGCCATCAGTCGCTTTAGTTGACCCAGAAAAAAGCGACCAACCTCTTCTGGAAGAGTTTTATTACGTTCGCAAAGCTCTATCACCTTATGCTCAAATGATGGAGGGGGAATTAGACAATATGCTAAATCGTTCTCCCGATGCAATTATAATGGGTGATCGTTCACTTCTTGAAAATCCATACATTGAACACCTTGAAGACTGGGTTCGAGATGGAGGTGCATTGATACGCTTTGCGGGCCCCAAAATATCGACGAACAATGAACATGTGTTGACCCCCGGCCCTTTACGGCCTGCCACGCGTGCCCTCGGCGGTGCAATGGCATGGGAGAAACCACAATCTATTGCGGATTTTATCAATGATAAGGGCTTCGCCAATATCAAAACACCTGCCGAAACAATTCTTGTAAAAAAACAGATTCTTGCTCAACCGACTCAACAACTAAACTCCAATACATGGGCAAGACTAAAGGATGGCACGCCTTTAGTAACCGCTCGTCAAATGGGGCGTGGAATTGTTATTCTATTCCATGTCACCGCGACCCCAGAATGGTCGGATTTGCCTTATGATGGAGCATTTATTGAGATGCTCCGCCGAGCAGCAGCATCAGGGAATGGAAATCGTGCAGAACAAGGAACATCGGATGGACAGCTATCTGCTCTTCGTGTTCTAGATGCATACGGAAAACTCACTGCGCCCAGTGGAGATCTTGAACCTGTTAGCGCTGATGAGATGGCAACAGCCATTCCAAGCATAAAAACACCGGCAGGTTTGTACATTGGAGCACAAGGCAGCCGCGCATTAAACGCCGGAAAATTCGCTACCGAAAAAATACAGTCCTTCCCAATAAATGCTGTTGTTTTCAATGACGCATTAAGTCAAGTTCGGCGAGGTTTGGCGGGAGGATTTTTAATGGCAGCTTTGGGTTTGTTAGTATTGGACCTTTTAGTTTCACTGCTTGTTTCTGGTCGTCTTCGCCGCCTGTCTAAAACCGCTGGATTTGCCGCAGTATTGTTTGCTTCCTTTAGTTTCATCTCAGAGCCAAGAGCAATTGCGCAATCCACTCAATCTGAAAACTTGGCTATTTCGAACAAACAAAAAGAAGCTGCTCTAAAAATGCGTTTTGCCTACGTCGAAACGGCAGATGTTACGCTAAATCATCAATTACTCGCTGGTCTCAATGGCCTAAACAACGAGCTTTTCAGACGCACCTCCGTAGAGCCTGCCGAACCTCACAGCATCAAATTAGGCGTTGATGATCTGGACCTTTACCCAATGATCTATTATGCGCCTGAACGGAACGCGCAGCCTCTTCCCCCCGTACAAATCGAAGCTCTAAATTCTTATCTTCGAAATGGCGGCTCTCTTGTGATTGACACACGTGATGCAGCTCCTGGCCAACCCGTTAGTCTCCGTCTTAAAGACATTATCAAAGGGCTGGACGTTCCACCGCTGCAACCCACGGCCAAAGATCATGTACTAACGCGCAGCTTCTATTTGCTAAATGGATTTCCGGGCCGGCTCGCAAGTTCTCAAGTTTGGATTGAATCACCCAATTCAACTGATGAAAATGGCAAGGGAGATCGCGTCTCAAGAGTCTATATTGGTGCATCTGATTGGATCGGCGCATGGGCTGTCGATGATAAAAACCGCCCTTTCAATTCAATGGACGGCCAAGAAACGCAGAGAGAAATGGCTTATCGCTTCGGGATCAATCTGGTGATGTGCATTCTCACAGGTAATTACAAAGAAGATCAAGTTCACCTGCCAGCACTTCTGGATCGGTTGGATCAAGAAAGATCCGACAAGCCTGATAGTGTTTCGAGACAACGAGAAAGAAGTATCTTCACTCCTCCTTCAAATGGCGAAGCTCAAAACCTTGATGACTTTTTTGAATCTATGAGACGCCAACGAGATGAGCAAGAATCGGGAGATCAACAATGATTGAAGCATCCCGCTTAGGGTTTGATCCCTTCATCCCATGGACTTGGCTTTGGGGCATTGTCGCCTTTAGCGCGGTGATCTGGCTTTTTTATATATTTTTACGTGGGCGTGCTTGGTTCACCAGAGCGCTAGGGTTTGGTTTACTAACTATGGGCCTTTCCAATCCACTTTGGATCAAAGAACAAAGAGACCCACTAAAAGATATTGTTGCTATCGTTCTCGACCGTTCTGAAAGCATGCAGTTTGGTGCACGAACTGAAACGACTAATGTAGCTTTTGAAAGTGTAAAGTCTGAATTAGAACAAGACTCTAGCATTGAACTTAGAATTGCTGAAACGTCACCAGCCAGCGACGCCACAAATGTTTTTCAAGCATTGAATTCTGCGCTATCTGATGCTCCTCGCGAAAGGATTGCTGGTTCTATCCTTATTACCGATGGACAAATCCATGATCTTCCCGCCACAACACAAGAAACAATACCGCTAGGCCCTATACATTCTCTAATTGTCGGTAATCCAAACGAACGTGACCGCCGCGTAGAGATTGTCTCTAGCCCCAATTTTGGAATTGTTGGTAGCCTTGCTGACCTATCAGTTCGCGTTGAAGATTCAGATGTAGCTTCTGTCGACGTTCACATATCTGTAAATGGAAAACACATCGAAAGCCGCCCAGTTAGAACCGGCCGCTCTGAAAAAATATCGATTGAAATTCCTCGACGCGGTGACAACCTAATTGTTGCGGAAGTCAGCGAAGGACAAAACGAACTCACACTAGCCAACAACAGAACAGCCACCAACATTTCAGGTGTGAGAGATCGACTACGTGTATTGCTTGTAACGGGAGAACCCCACTCTGGAGCACGCGTTTGGCGCGATCTCCTAAAGACCGACCCTGCCGTTGATCTTGTTCATTTTACTATCCTTCGACCACCTCACAAAGCCGATCCTACACCTTTAGATCAGCTCGCACTCATTTCGTTTCCAACACGGGAATTATTCGTCGAAAAACTAAATGATTTTGATCTGATTATATTCGATCAATATCGTCGACTAAATGTTTTACCGATGATCTATTTTGATGGGATTGCAAGATATGTAGCAAATGGTGGAGCCCTGCTAGTTGCCACCGGCCCTCCCTACGCGATGCCGTCTTCCATTTATCGCACGCCATTGGCCGCAATTCTGCCAGCTCAACCCACTGGTCGCATCATTGAACGTACGTTCAATGTTCTTAGAACCGAACTTGGCGAGCGCCACACCGTCACATCCTCTTTAACCTCTCATCAGAACTGGGGCCGATGGGAACGATATGTTGAAGCAAAGGCTGCATCTGGCGAAACAGTTTTAAAAGCAGATAATGATGATCCGCTTTTAGTCCTTGATCGCGTTGGAGACGGACGCGTCGCTGTATTGCTCTCAGATCAATTGTGGATGTGGGCACGAGGACATGATGGTGGCGGCCCTTATGCAGAGCTCGTTCGCAGAACTGCACATTGGTTGATGAAAGAACCGGAGCTAGAAGAAGAATTGCTTACACTTGTCTCAGAAGGCCAACAGATGCGGGCTAGCTTGCGTTCATTGTCCGATCAACCGCCGCCATTGAATGTGACCACACCCAATGGAGAACTTATCCAACCAGAATGGTCCAATACATCAAACGGTAAGTTTGAAGCAATTTTTGATACTGATGGACTGGGCATGTATGCTGCAAATGCAGGTAATGCTGAAACTGTTGCACTAAACGGCCCAGTAAATCCATTAGAATATACCAATGTCGATTCCACTGCCCGCCTGCTTGCTCCAATTGCAGATGCTACAGGTGGTGGGCGCTTTCGAATTGGTGAAACAACGTCACCAGACCTGCCAAGCTTCAGAAGAATATCCTCCAAGGATAGCGCTTCGGGAGATAATTGGGCAGGCCTGAAACGCAATAATGCATATGCAGTACGTTCTTCACAAGCAACTCAATTATTGCCCGGCGTTATTGGTATGGCCCTATTAATGGTCGTTATTCTTCTGGCTTGGCGGCGCGAGGGACGCTAAGCGGCCCCTCAATTTTTGATAACGCATGATCTTTTAAGTCGAGCGCCAACAGACGTTGTGGTGGCACGTAGCCAGGCGCTGAATATTGATCTGTTGAAATTCTCTTGAAACCAATTTTGGAGAAGTACCCAGCATCGCCAATCAATATAGCCAAAGGCCAACCATCCTGTTTTGCCAGCTCCATACATTGGTTGGTCATCTGCAATCCAAGCCCACTACCGCGATACTGATCATCTACAGCAACAGGCCCTACGAAAACTGCCTGTCCCGTTTCTCCAACCTGCAATGGCCATAACCGCACAGCTGCGATCACAAGCCCCTCACTATCAATAGCGACCAGACTTAACTTCTTCAAAAGCACATTGCCTTCGCGAAGCCGCTCGGCAGTTTTAGCAAAACGCCCATACCCAAAACAACGATCATATAGTGCTTCAATACCTGAAGCGTGATCGTTTTTTTCGGCAGTGATAGTGTATGATGGAAAGTTTGGGTCGATAACCCGAAGTGACAGAGACATTTTACAACTCAACAAAGAAAATCAAAACACCTGCGCAATTCCAAGAATTGTCAGACCAATTATTTATTGTTTTTTCTTCGTCGAAGTTTCATTTAATTCCCCTGCGTAATTCGCAGTCAAATAGGGGTAAAACAGCTCCATGTCAAAGAGTTTCTCCTCACATGGGGAATAATTTTAGCACCAATACAATCAATATGATCAAAAATTGCCCCAAAATGCTCATTTACAGATGCGGCCCTTCCTAAACCGCCAAATCAGGGTAAATAAGGAGCCTCATAATATTCCTCGAGAGACTACAAAATGGAATGGTATTCTATGTTTAAACAGCTTCAAATTCAGTCTGATAGCCCCACAGAAGCTTCCAACGGCATCGATACCAATGCTTTGAAGGATCAAGCCATTCAATTTGGTCAAACAGCCCTTGATTGGGTGAATAATGAGCTATTGCAAACTTCCACTTTCGTTCAAATTGGGGCAATTGCAGGTGTGCTATTTTTAGGAATCATCCTCTCCCCAATCGTCAGAGGGTGGATACGAGCGGGACTTTCAAAACTCCCAGAAAACCTAACCTCCAAAATATCCAAACCGCTTCTGAAAGTTGTTCGCCCACTTTTATGGTTGGCAGGATTATTCGTAGCACAACCGGTACTGAGCGGAATGGGATACCCTGTTTCGTTTGTGCGATTGGCAAGTTCCCTATCGCTAGCGTGGGTAATCATTCAGATCGCAACTTATGTCGTTCCAACCGAATATAGAAAGCCAGTTTCGTGGATCGCGTGGATTATTGCTGGTCTCAACGCGTTTGGTTTGCTGGGCCCCACACTCGCTTGGCTTAATGCGAATGGATTTGAATTTGGCGGACGCCTTGTCACCCTACCTTTCATCATTCAAGCGATCGTCTTTTCTGCGTTATTCTTATATGGCGCTAGTTGGTTATCCAAACGGCTCCGAGCTCGTATTGAAACTTTACCTCGTGTTGAGCCTTCCATCAGAACTCTCATATCAAATGCAACGCATGTAGGTCTCTTCTTCGGTGCCATTATTTTGGCGCTCTCTTCACTGCAGATTCCTCTAGGTGGATTGGCAGTTCTTGGGGGGGCACTTGGTGTTGGTCTTGGGTTTGGTATGCAGCAAATTGTTGCAAACTTTATCTCCGGCATCATTTTGCTTACAGATCGCTCGATCAAACCTGACGATGTAATTGAAGTAGATGAAACCTATGGCGTCGTGAAATCACTTGGTTTGAGGTATGCCTCCGTTGTTACGCGCGATGGAAAAGAACACCTCATCCCAAACGAAGGCCTAGTCACAAATAAAGTTGTGAACTGGAGCTATTCAGACAGCCAAGTACGCATCAAACGCCGGTTGCGCGTGGAATATGAAACAGATTTGCGCATGGCAACACAGCTTGTTGTTGAAGGTGCAAAGAAAGTCGACCGCGTCTTACAAGAACCTGCTCCCACTTGCCTTGTCATGGAATTTGGTGATGAAGCCGTGGAGATTGAATGTCGTTTCTGGATTGATGACCCGCAAAATGGCGTCAGCAATGTTGGTTCAGAAGTCATGCTGTCTGTCTGGGATTTATTCACCCAAAATGGCATCGATATTCCACTACGACAGGAAGAAATTCTTATCCAACCTGGCTCAGCCATCGAAGTCAAAATGGCTAAAGAATAGAACAAAAAAAAGCGGTGAGTTATCTCACCGCTTTTTTATTTCATTTTGCGATATCGCAACTCTATTAGTGTTTTAGAGGTGGTGCATATTTTGTCAGGTTGATGCCTTCAACAGCTGCCACGTACTCTTCTAATGTTGGTGTGCGACCAAGAATTGTTGAAAGAACAACAACTGGCGTTGATGAAAGAAGTGATTCCCCCTTCTTCTCCGCAGAGTCTTCCACCACACGGCCCTGGAATAGACGTGTAGATGTTGCCATCACAGTGTCACCCTTGGATGCTTTTTCTTGGTTACCCATACATAGGTTACATCCCGGACGCTCTAGATATAGCATGTTTTCGTATTCTGTACGTGCTGCTGCTTTAGGCGCATCATCATCAAATTCAAAACCAGCGTATTTCTTCAACACATCCCAGTCGCCTTCCGCTTTTAGCTCATCAACAATGTTATATGTTGGAGGAGCCACAACCAATGGAGCTTGGAATTCCACTTTGCCGTTCTGCTTCTCTAAGTTTTGAAGCATTTCGGACAGAATTTTCATGTCACCTTTGTGGACCATACAAGAACCGATGAAACCAAGGTCCACTTTCTTTGTTCCGCCATAGTATGATACCGGACGGATCGTGTCGTGTGTGTAGCGCTTAGAAACATCTTCGTTGTTTACATCTGGGTCAGCGATCATTGGTTCAACAATTTGATCTAGATCAACAACCACTTCAGCGAAATATTTTGCATTGTCATCTGGCTTTAACGCTGGCACAGCACCAGACTTGATGTCAGCAATACGTTGGTCAGCAAGCTTGATCAAACCAGCTAGAACAGCTTTTTCGTTGTCCATGCCTTTATCTATCATGATCTGGATACGGCTCTTCGCGATCTCTAGAGATTCACAAAGCGTGGCATCTTGAGAGATACAGATAGAGGCTTTTGCCTTCATCTCTGCAGTCCAGTCCGTGAATGTGAAAGCTTGGTCAGCTAGCAATGTACCAATGTGTACTTCGATTACACGGCCTTGGAAGACATTGTCACCGAATTGATCAAGCATTTGCAGTTGAGTTGCGTGCACAACATCGCGGAAATCCATGTGGTCTTTCAAAGTACCTTTAAATGTCACTTTGACTGACTCAGGGATCGGCATAGTCGCTTCACCTGTCGCCAAGGCAAGTGCCACAGTTCCAGAGTCTGCACCAAAGGCTACACCTTTAGACATACGTGTGTGTGAGTCACCACCCACAATAATTGCACGGTCATCGATTGTGATGTCGTTTAGCACTTTGTGGATCACGTCTGTCATTGCGTGATATTCGCCCTTAGGGTCACGCGCTGTGATCAAACCAAACTTGTTCATGAAGCTCATAAGCTTTGGAATGTTGCGCTGTGCTTTGCTGTCCCAAACAGACGCCGTGTGACAACCAGATTGGTATGCACCGTCCACGATTGGTGAGATAACTGTCGCAGCCATAGCTTCTAGCTCTTGCGATGTCATCAAACCTGTTGTGTCTTGAGACCCAACAATGTTCACTTCAACGCGTACGTCAGATCCAGCGTGCAAAGTTGCACCCGGTGTTGTTCCAACAGCATTTTTATTGAAGATTTTTTCAACAGCAGTCAGACCTTGGCCTTCGTGTGAGATTTCTTTAGATGGTGCGTAAGCAGACTTTAGCTCTTGGCCGAGTGTAGCCGCCGCGAATGTTTGTAGCTTCTTACCAAATACAACAGCGTAAGATCCACCAGCTTTCATGAACTCAACTTTTTGAGGTGTGAATGCGGCTGAAATGTCAGCTAGTTCTTCACTACCATTGTATAACTTTTTCTCTTTTGTATTGATTGTCAGAACTGTGCCTGTGTCGACAGAGTAAGCTTGCTCAAGAACTGCATCGCCGTTTTCATCTTCAACAACATTGCCGTTGGCATCTTTTTTCTTAACCCAATTGTCTAGGTCAAGACCGATCCCACCTGTCACGCCCACAGTCGTTAGGAAAATTGGAGAGATACCGTTCGTTCCAGCAACAACAGGCGCAATGTTGACGAATGGTACATAAGGGCTTGCTTGCTTACCTGCCCAAAGAGCCACATTGTTCACACCGGACATACGAGAAGAACCAACACCCATAGTCCCTTTTTCCGCGATCAACATAACTCGAGCTTCAGGATGCTTTTTCTGAAGAGCAAGAATTTCGTCTTGAGCTTCAGGTGTAATCATACACTTTCCGTGCAGCTCGCGGTCAGAACGTGAGTGTGCTTGGTTACCAGGTGATAGAAGGTCTGTTGAAATATCACCTACACCAGCGATGTAAGTTACAACTTTGATTTCTTCTTCAATGTCTGGAAGTTTTGTGAAGAACTCAGCTTTTGCGTAGCTTTCGAGAATATCAGAAGCAACTTTATTTCCTGCTTTGTGAGCATCCGCCAAACGTGCTGTATCAGCATCGTACAGAAATACTTGGGTTTTAAGAACGTCAGCAGCTTTTCCAGCGATTGCAGCATCACTGCCTAAGGCAAGATCAAGTAGCACCTCAACAGAAGGTCCACCTTTCATGTGAGACAATAGTTCGAATGCGAAGTCTTGGGAGATTTCAGCAACTTCAGCTTCACCAATCACGATTTCTTTCAAGAAAACTGCTTTTTCACCAGCGGCACTCGTTGTGCCCGGAAGCGTGTTGTAGATGAAGTATTTCAGAGAATCTTCTCTGTACTCATTTCCTGTGTCTTTGATTTGAGCGATAATTTCTTTTACTAGCGCACCATCGTCGATCGGCTTCGGGTTCAAGCCTTGCTCTTTACGTGTCTCGATCTCTTGTAGGTAATCTGTATACAAACTCATGATGTGTCCGCGCCTTTATTGTGTTTTTTGTGTAAGCCTTGCTGTCTCGGGGATCATCTGCATCGTCGCAGGAGAAAGGCTTGTTTGGGGCTTGATTATTTCAACAGGCAATGAGTTGCAAGGTTTACCCACGCATTATGTTGGCTAATGATAATCATTCGCAATTATTTTCAACGAATGCCAAAAGAAATTTTAGCCTCAGCAGTCACGAAACGCTAATTGCAGCCAGATTTCCTATGGACTGCTCAATTTAGAGCACTCCTACTAATTTGAAGAATGTTCCTTCTTCATCAAAGGAAAGTTTAGTTTTTCTTGGCTTTGGCTGCTATGTATTGCGCCATTGTCTTAAAAAGCGGCTTCATGGCGACAGGCTTAGCCATTACGTCATCTGCCCCACCAGAAATACAATCTTCCTTGATATTTACAGATGTGTCCGCTGTGACAACAATGATTGGAATAGATGCTTTATCATCACTGCGTTCACGAATGTGTCCAATAGCTGTCAAACCATCCATGCCCGGCATTCTTAAATCCATAAGAACAACATCATAGTCTGATTGCTCAACCTTATCGACACCTTCTTGACCATCAACGGCTTCGTCCATGACGACACCGGCAACTTCCAGCATGTCCTTCACAACGCGACGGTTCATTGCATCATCATCTACAAAGAGTACTCGCATTAAAATCTCCCGAAGAGTTGCTGTTGAAGATTAACCATTACGCTGCGCTCACTGCGTCATTATTTAAGTCATCTACCTTGGCAAGGTCTGAAATCTCAGATGCGTCAAATTCACCTTCAATCACTTGATCAGCCCCAGATATCCTAAGCATCGCAGCATCAACGGGCGGATTTTCTCCCAACCACACACTTATCTCAGCGTTTGCAGCCCTATCACTTAATCCCATCAAAGCTTCCAAGACGCCTGCTGTATCCTGCCCCAACGCATCGATAGAAAGCGTTACCTTTTGGACTAGAGGACTTGAGAGCCCAGCTTCACACTCTTCAAGGCTGTCTCCTACTAGAATAGACGCATCTTCGCCTATCATAGCCTCAAGAATACTCTGATGTAAGAAGTTCGGTGTAATCACCACACTACGAACTTCACTTTCTTGTTCTACATCTTGTTCACCTGCCATTACAGGTGCCTCAACAGGCAAGCGCAGAGTAAACTCAGATCCTTTACCCAATTGGCTTGTAACGGAGATATCTCCACCCAAAGCATTTGCCAATTGACGACCAATTGAAAGCCCTAACCCCGTTCCAGAGAATTTACGATTCACACCGCCATCGACCTGGTGGAAGGGCTCAAAAATGGCTTCCAATTGATCCTCAGGAATACCGCAGCCAGTATCTTTTACTTTCCAAACAAGAACCGAACCGTCATCGGCTTCTTCTATCTCGGCGTGAATGTCGATTTGGCCTTCTTCAGTAAATTTCACCGCATTCGACAATAAATTATATGCTATCTGGCGCAATTTTCGTTCGTCTGTAACGGCACTTATCGGACATTCAGAAAGATCTTCATTTACAATCACACCAGACTGTTTTGCCGTTTCACCCCATATGCCAGACACACTTTTCAATGTCGTCACAATATCACATTCAGCTGTTTCAACGGTCACGGATCCAGCTTCGATCTTTGACATATCAAGTATGTCGTCCACGATTGCCTTCATGGCCAAGCCAGATGATTGCACTAACTCGACGCGTTCGCGGACTTCTGTTTCAACTTCGCGCTTTTCTAGCAAAACCTGCGTCATCCCGAGGATACCATTAAGCGGCGTACGAATTTCATGACTTGTTGTCGCCAAGAATTCAGATTTAGCTTTCAAAGCCTTCTCAAGAGCCGTGTTGCTTTCGCTAAGCTTTGTGTTGGCGTCATTCACTTCGTTTCTGCTGCGGCGCATTGATAGATAGTGAACACTACCCCCACCTAGCAAAGCCAGCCCCAAAACGGTCAAACCGGTAAACATGATAGTGCGCTGGCGTTGTTTTGCTTTTTGAAGCGCAACTTCCTTTTGAAGCGTCTCATTGCGAAGATTCGAGATTTGAAGCTCTTGGGTTGCGAAATCAAACTGCGCCCCCATCAAAGCCATGTTTGCAGTGGCAGACACATCTCTTGCTTCATCGTCGAGCCGCTTGAAAGCAGTTAAGTGAGCCAACGCCAATTCAAGCTCACCATTAGCCTTATAAATCTCGTGAGCAGCCTTGTGAAATTCCATGAAAGGAACCGGAGAAGTTGTTAGATCCATATCTCCAAATGTCTTGGACATAAGAACTCTAGCTTCAACTTCGTTTCCTTCTGCAAAAGCGATACGGGCATCCATACCATATAGAAATGGCTCCCACCCTGACGGGTTTTCCTGCTCCAGTTTGTGCCCTTCAGACAAGGCTGTTCGAGCTTCATCTAAGTTATCTGCAAGCAAATTTACGGCGGCTATATTCGTAAGAATACGCGCACGCAACATAGGGCTTTCCATCTCTTCAGCTATTTTAAGAGCATCTCGAAAACCAATTTCTGCATCAGTAAAGTTTTCCAACTCCTGATATGCTGTCGCAACATTATTCAAACGCGCCAATTCTAGGTTTGGATCACCCGCAAAAGCCTCCCCAGCTAACTTATAATAGTTGAGAGCTTTCGTGTAATCGCGCGCGTCCGCATATATGTTTGCAATGTTTTGAAGCGACATAGATCTAGAGCGGTCTTCACCCAACTCTAGATACACTTCATGTGCATCCTGGAAATTTGACAGCGCAGTTGCATAGTCTCCCAAGGCAGCAGCGGTTCCTGCTCTGGCACGCTTCAAATCACCTTTAAGCTTTGAAACTGTTTCTGTTTTTGAAACTTCAGCAATTGCAGATTCCAGCACTTCAATTGCTTCATCTGCCCGGTTCATGCGCGTTAAAGCTTCGCCCTGCAACCATTGAGCTGTGGGTTTATCCAATGCACCTTCAGCAAGTGTTTCAGCTTTTTGGGCATGCTCATACGCAACCATTGGGTCTGCCATCATGTTCATTTTAGAATCCATGATCGCGGCTTCATATTCTGTTGGAGGCACCTCCTCCTGCGCGAAAACAGCTTGAGGCATGAAGAATAATGCAACAGCAAGAATAGTTGAACGTATCACAATGAGCTTCCCATACAGATAAGATAAACAAAGCAATAACAACTTTGCGTTCTAAAACTCACCATTCCACAATATACTTAATTTCAGGCTAAGTTTTGTAAGTAAAACACAAAACAGCCAGTCACTCTATTTGAGTAACTGGCTAGTTAAATGGTGATTTATTTACCTATACTACTTCTAGTAATTAAATCTTGCGGCGATACCTGCCATTTGGTTGCCTTGTGACATGTCACCATGCGTATCCATTTCAAGGCGCACAAAACCCGACACTGCCATAGTGTCATTCTTGAACGGTGATCCCCATGACGCTTCAAGTGCCAATTTGCGATCTACACCCGCAACATCGAACTCACGCGTTACAAATCCAAGTTCACCTGAATTACGATCCAGAACTTCAGTTCCAGAAACTGCCAAATTTCCTTGCTCAACGTGCATTGGCTGAACCAGTGCTAGGCGAGTAAAGTCAGACTTAGCGAACAATCCATTCATTTCAAACGCAACTTCATAAGCTGTCGTTGCAATGCCTTCTTGTCCAACAGAAAGTAATTGATCTGTTTCTGATTGAGCGCGCGTTTGACCAAATGTTGCAGAACCATAAAGCTTTGCACGGTCATTCAATTGCCATTGCGCACCCAATGTGGCTGCATCAGTTTTGGCACCCGCGTTAAACGCGTTGTCCAAAGTTGATTGCATACCAAGCGCAGCATTGTTTTCCTGAAGGTATGTGTAGCTTGCAGACACAGACAAACGTTCTGACAAAGGTTGTGTCAGCGCAATGTTTGTCGCCATCGCTTCATAATCTTCGATAGCTTCGTTCACAAATCTCTGTTCACCAGAATATTGATCAGCATAAACATCTTCATAGTGACGGTGAGTTGTCCCAACTGACAGACGTGCGGATCCAAATGCAGGAACTTCCAACTTGGCAAATGCACCACCTGATGCCAATCCAAGCACTGGGTTAGCTCCACCGTTTTGTTGATCGAAGCGGTTATATGAAGCACTAGAAGCACCCGATAGAGACATCGCCCCCACACCATTCCCGAATGAGAAAGTTGTGTTGTCAGAACTCATAGAGAATTCTGAAGCAAATGGCAGGCGCTCATCACTTGCACGCTCAGAAATCGGCAAAGCAAAAGAACGCATAGACATTGTCATGCCAGCAAGCTCAACAAACTTCTTGTTGCCTTTGCCTTTGCCTTTGCCTTTGCCGTCAGTAGACGTACCATAATCTATCATAGACTCGGTCAAGTATGATTGCAGAGCCTCTTCTGAACCATCAGAAGTTAAACCCACGCCAGTAATCATTGAATCCAACGGCACGATGAAGTCTCGGAAAGTATCTCCGATATCTTCATAAACAGTCACATACCCTTCTTCTGTGTTTAAAAGAGTCTGCTCTTCTCCTGCATTCAGTGTTGAAAGATAATTTTTTTCTTCACGACCAGAATTTGGATCAACGCTCAATTGATAGACATTGTTCCAGTCAATTGGAGACTGTGAAGCCGTGATGTTAAGCGCACCATGCCCATAAACGGCATCCACACCTTCTTCACCCAGATCATCCGCCGTCGCAAATATAATCTCTTTTGTTTCAGCAGGATTGTCTTTCAACCAGCCCCAGCGATCGTGGAGTAGTGCAATCGCACCTGTCACAATTGGAGCGGCAAATGATGTACCCGACATGCGAGTAACGCCGCCCTCACCATCACTTACGAGGATCCATTCACCCGGAGCTACAATGAAGTGATTTTTCAGAGTATACTCTTCTCCATTACATCCACTGCCCCAATAAATAAAACAAGCTTCACCCGGAGTGTTCGAAAACTCAGAAATTTGACCAGATGGTCCGATTGATCCAACCAAAATGATGTGCGGAAGATCAACAAAATCAATACGCATGTCAGGGTTTGTGGTTTGAACCAAGCCATCATTACCAGCGGCTTGAACAAATATCACCTGATCACGAAGTGCTGTGATTGTCGGATCTGTGTAAACTTCAGCCCAATCATCGGCAAAAGTAGATCCAGGAACACCTAGAGACATGTTCACTACACTTGCACCTTGAGATACGACAGTGCGAACGCCTGTGCGTACATCTTCCCAACTAGCGGTGTGTGTCTCATCAAATGGGTTGTAAGCAGCAACAGTCGCGTTTGGTGCGATACCCATAATGCCTTGGCCATCATGATCAGCTACAAGCAAGCTAGCAACTGCTCCACCGTGACCACCTAGAGCGTTTTCGTACCCGCCCCAAGTCACAAGATTGTCTTGCAAGTCAGCATCAGGCGTCACTGTAAAGTCGATCAAACCGATGACTGTATCAGTTCCTGAACCAGCTATTTGCGTTATTGCTGGAGACCAGTTTGCTGTTTCCATCCAATGGTCAACATGATCCGCACCAGAGAAGGACATTAGGCCATCATACCAGTCAAACTGGAATTGAGCGCGGGTAACTTCGTCAAATCCATCAAGGCTAGATGGATCGTTAAGGTCGATACCATACTTAGCCAACAGATCAGCTACGAAGCCATCATAGAAAGACTCGCCAGTCTCTTCTGACACGCGTGGGCCCCAGAAAGATTCGGACTCAACGATAAGAGTGTTAAATTGTGCGATCAGCTCTTCGTGTGAAGCAGGATCTGAAGAATCAAACGGATTGATGCGACCCCAGTTTGCTTGAAGGTCACCCATGAATGGATTGATACGGCCCCAGAATGGGTTTATCCGGCCGTAGAAAGGGTTGATACGTCCATAGAACGGATTGATACGCCCCCAGAAACCTTCAACATCACCTTCAAATGGGTTTATGCGGCCCCAGAAAGGTGTCACTTCACCATCAAACGGATTGATGCGACCATAGAATGGGTCCACATCACCTTCAAACGGGTTGATGCGTCCATAGAATGGATTAATCCGTCCATAATATGGGCTGAGCGTTGTTTCAGCTTCAGATTCTGAGTTGTTGTTATCTTTAGGAGCAGCAAAAGCCGACTGGCTTACTACGCTTCCCATTAGTGCAGTCGCAAAGACTGTCGATAGTAATTTTGTACGCTTCATGGCCTTTATTAGTCCTTATTAGACTTTTATTATTTGGACCACACTAGCAAAAACGCATTTAAACTCCGTTCTGAAAAGCAACAAATTTTATATAAAAGTGAACAGACATAAATTAAGGTTAACAACGACTTAACTATAATAATCACCATTCTACCGTGCGTAAAAATGCAAAAACGGGCCATTTAAAGTTAATGGCCCGATCAGCTGGTAAATTTTACTAGAAAAAAATTTTACTTTTACGAGAAAAGTGCCAATGGAGACTGAGTAGACTTTAATCTTTCGGCCACAGTCTCATCTTGTAAAAACACGACCATATCATCAAACGGCATAGCTTTAGAAATGTGATAGCCCTGCACTATATCACAGCCCATCACCGCAAGCAGCGCCATCGTTTCAGCATCCTCAACACCCTCGGCCACCACTTCAAGTTCCAGTGCGTGCGCCAAATCAATGGTTGACCGCACTATCAATGGATTATGATGGCTGGTTGTCAGGTCTTTTACAAAACTCTTATCGATCTTTAATTCACTAACCGGAATCGAACGCATCTTTTCAAGTGAAGAATACCCCGTTCCATAGTCATCAAGCGAAAATTTAAAACCCGCCTCTGAAAGCATTTCAAGATTGCGCACAGCATCATGAGGAGATTCAATCAGCGCAGTCTCAGTCACCTCGAGGACTAATCGATCTTTGTACTTGCCAGCTTTTCGTAGAATATGGGTCGCGAATTCGGCTTCACTCAATACTACACCAGAAACATTGATGGAAATTGTAGGTTTAAACCCGAGGCTTTCCAATTTTTCTATATCTTGGATGATGCGTCTGAATGTCCAAACAGTGATTGAAATAATATCCCCTGTCTTTTCAGACAGTTCGATCATGTCTCCAATATTGGGTGCCCCTTCTGGAGGTGTATCCCACCTTATGAGAGCTTCAAATCCACTAATCTCACTACTTCGCGCATTAACTTGAGGCTGGTATTGCATAGAGAAGGCATCATTTTTCAATCCTTCTCTAACTTCTTTCATCCAAGACAATCGGTTCTTAGCAGATCCGTATTCTGCTTCGGAAAACTCCCATATCGCTTTGCCGTTTTCTCTCGCTTGATCTAGCGCGAGCTCGGCGTATCTAAGCGTTTTTTCAATTGGTTCTTGAGTATCTACGACTTGATACCCAATGCTTGTTTCGGCACTGATAACACCATCACCAACATCAACTTCCACTTCGAGCAATCTTTGCAAACGTTCAATTTGCTTGCGCATCGATGCCCCTGTTGGGCATTCAGACAGAAATACCAATGTATCTGGGCTTAAACGCCCTACACTAATAACATTGTCAGAATTTGCTGTTCGTCTTCCCAGCTCTGCTACACATCTTTCCATAGATAGATAGCCAACGGCTAAACGTACATTGTTGAAATTTTGAATACCTATAGTCGCGATATATCTTGAAAAACCTTTGTCAGTTTTACCAAACTTCATCAGTGCATGTGTAAAGATTTCACGTGATGCAAACCCTGTTTGATCACCATGAGAGCACGCGCAAGAATCCCGCCTGCCCCTAGCAAAAGGTGCACTAAAACGGCTCCAGACACCGTTTAAAAGATCACGCGTAGAATTCTTCATTCCTATGCAGATATCAGAAAACCTTTAGAGCCACGTTTGTTTCTGACCACGGATTTCATCTAGCTCATTAATATAAGATAAAGGCTTGCAGAATCCGCTGACTAGCAAAAGTACAGTTTGATACGCCCCCAAAATTACAGCTGAACCTCTGTTTCTTGAGAGGAAAAAATCACCATGCAAACAATAGAATATGGCCCGCATTGGCCCAAAGCATAAACTTTACATTTCAAAAAAATTCTACAACCAATCCAATCGGAATATGTCCACACTCAATTGCTATAGTGATGTCTCAAAGTGCTCTCAAAAATTTAGTTTGAGCTAAGGTCATAATTTCGAACGACTTTTTTCCTGCCATCCAGCCGCCTCTTGACTAAATATCCCTTAAAAATCTTAAAACCGTTATACTTGTTACGGATTTAAAGGTATGATGTATCTATATATAAGATATTAAAATTCGGGGAGTGAGGAAATATGTCAGATCAGGTTGAACCGGTTGCGTCAAATGACGCAGCCACAAAAAGAACTCGTGCAAGATTCGCCATTTTGGGCATGATATTTGTTACTGTTGTTGTGAACTATATGGATCGCACCAACATTGCGGTTGCGGCTCCGGCCATTAAGGAGGATTGGGGACTTTCAACAATTCAAATGGGGTACATTTTCTCTGCGTGGGGCATTGCTTATGCAGCTTGCCAAATTCCCGGAGGCATATTTGTAGATAGATTTGCTGCGAGAGTTTTTTACCCATTCCTGCTAATATCATGGTCTATCGCCACAGTAATTCACGCCTTTGTCGGTTCAGTAGCAGGGTTAGTCGGATGCAGAATAGCCGTAGGTGTTTTGGAAGCCCCATCCTACCCGACTAATAACAAAGTCGTTACGAGTTGGTTTCCTAAAGAAGAAAGAGCTTCCGCGATTGCATTATACACGTCTGGTCAGTTCGTTGGTTTAGCTTTTTTAATCCCAGTCCTAACACTCATTCAAAGCTATGTGGGCTGGGAAGGCCTGTTCATTGTCACTGGCTTAATTGGAATCGTATGGGGAATAGTTTGGTACCTATTCTACCGCGAACCAGAAGATCATTTCATGGTGAATGATGCTGAGTTAGAGCATATTCAAAAAGATCTAAACTCTTCACCAGCGACGACTGTGCATCCTGAAAAAGCAAAGTTTAACATCGCCGCTTTTTTCAAAACTCTTCTACCCGCAGTGTCTCACAAAGAATTATGGGGCATCTATATTGGGCAGTTTTGTCTTGGAAGCACATTCATTTTCTTTCTAACTTGGTTTCCAACTTACCTCGTCGAATATAGAGGGCTTGATTTCATCAAGTCAGGTTACATAGCGTCAATTCCATTTTTGGCAGGGTTTATTGGTATTCTGCTTTCGGGTTTTACGTCCGACTATCTCGTACGCAAAGGTGTCTCGGCAGAATGGGCACGAAAAAGCCCTGTGATATTGGGAATGCTTTTATCCACCAGTTTAATGGGAGCAGCTTATACCGACAATAACACGCTCATAGTTATCTTCCTTTCAATCGCATTTTTTGGAAATGGCTTAGCTTCAATCGCATGGGTATTTGTGTCGTTGTTAGCGCCCAAAAACATTCTTGGATTAGTAGGCGGTGTTTTTAATTTCTGCGGTGGTCTATCGGCAATCGTCATACCTATAGCGATAGGAATAATCGTCAAAGATGGAGGGTTCGAACCAGCCCTTATACTCATCGGTTCACTCGCACTGTTGGGGGCCATCAGCTACATTTTTCTCGTCGGAAAAGTCGAGACAATCCAAACTTCTAAAAATTGATAATTAAACCGGGAGGAGAAGTTGCAATGTCAAACAACGCTTTCAAATCGAAAACGGACAAAATACATAGGGCCGCATTCATTGGCTTGGCTGCAATATCGATGGTGGCTTGCCAAACCACACAAATTGCACTTGCAGAGAAACGCCCCAACATCGTTCTAATGATGACGGATGACCAAGGTTATGGGGACCTTGGCGCGCATGGCAGTCCCTACTTAAAGACACCCAATATAGAGCGCATTGGTGAAGAAGGCTTGGAAATGGACACCTTCGTCACTTATCCAAATTGTTCCGCTACCCGAGCTGGCCTTCTAACGGGACGCTACCCCTACCGGACCGGAGTAACGGCAGTAACACAGGTAGATCACTTCATGAACGCTTCTGAAGTGACGCTTGCAGAAGTCCTTCAAGAAGCCGGATATGACACAGCAATATTTGGTAAATGGCATATTGGCGACAACTATCCAATGAACCCAGGCAACCAAGGCTTTGAAGAAGCACTTGTGCATAAAGGAGGCGGAGTTGGTCAAGCAGCTGGTCCAGCCGGGAACACGTACTTCGACCCGATCCTAGAACATAATCATGTTTCAAAAAAATATGAAGGATATGTGGATGACGTGTTCACTGAAGCTGCACTCGATTACATAGAACAAAAGAAAGAAGATAAAGATCCGTTCTTTGTTTATCTTGCAACGAATCTCCCCCATTTTCCTCTCCAAGTTCCAGACCACCGCGCACAACGGTTTCGTGACATGGGCGTGCATGAAGACAATGCACTCACATTCGGCATGATCGAAAACATTGATTACAATGTTGGACGCGTACTCGATAAACTGAAAGAAACTGGACAGGAAGAAAACACCATAGTTATTTTCCTATCTGATAACGGACCACGTCACCGCCGAACAAAAAATGATCACTACCCCGGTCGGTGGGTCGCAAACATGCGTGGAACCAAAACAAGCGTATATGAAGCAGGTATCCGTGTTCCATTCTTTGTCAAATGGCCAGGAAAACTTCCAAAGGGCGCTAAAACAGACACAATGGGAACAATTATCGACCTGTTTCCCACCTTGCTAGAAGCAGCCCAAGCATCACCTCCTGAAGGTGTCGTAATTGATGGAAAATCACTAATCCCTGTGTGGACAGAAGGCGACGCCTCATCTCTGAACGGAAGAACATATTTCGCCCAAATGCATTACGGCCCAACACCTTTTAAATATATGCATTTCACCGCCAGACGACAGCAATACAAACTCGTTAGTTCACACGATTTTCCTCATGGCATTCTGTATCAACCAACGGATATCGAGCTGAAAAGAGTTCTAGAACAATTGGAGCTATATGATGTTGTTGCTGACCCAAGTGAACGTATTAACATTGCCTCAAAACATCCAAAAATCGTAGAAGAACTTTTGGAAGAGTATGAAGACTGGTTTGATAAAGTAAGCGAAGAAAGGGATGCCAAAGGGATACAGCGCATTTATCTCGGTACTGAAGCCGTCCCAGCAGTCAACTTATCAAGATTTGATTGGGGAGGCCCACGGGTTATATCCCACAACGCTTTTGGCCACTGGAAAGCTCACAACCAACTTGGTCATTGGCGCGTAAAAACCGAAAAAGGCAATTACACAATAAGCGCTGACCTTCCTGAAGTAGATAAGGATGGGGTTGTACACTTCAAATACAATGAAGTGCACCTGAAAAAGCCTATTACTAAAGGTCAAAAGAGAGCCGTTTTTGAAGCTGTAGATTTGCCAGCAAGCACAGGTAATTTACATTTGTATGTGAAACTGGACAAAGTCAGCTTAGCAACTGGAGCGCACTTTGTAGACGTCGTTCTAAACGATTAAGACCCGACCCTACAGGCGGCTAGAGTCTATTTGCTAATATAAAAAAAGGCAAGCAAACAATAACCCCTCACTCTCCAAAGAGTGAGGGGTTTTATTTTATCTACTTCAACATTGAAACGTAATCCTACCAAAGCAAACAATTTCTTTGGTAAGATAACTAAATTCAGATCTTAGAAGCTAGCGCGTGCTCCGATAGTATATCTTGCTCCAGAGTCTTCTAGACCCCCGAACCTGCTAGTGAAACGGCCCACCCGGCTTGAAACAGACTCGGTCAAATTAAGCCCTTCAAGAAAGAACTGAACGTTTTCACGGTAGTTCCATGCAATTCTTGCATCAACCTGGTCATATCTATTGGTGAATACCGGTTCAGCTCCCTGGGTAGACGAGAAGAAACGTTCTCTGTTGTTATAAGCAATCCGCGCTTCGATATTCGTGTCGTCGTAGAACAACACAAAGTTCTGCGAGTTTCCTAAACCTGGCAACGCAACCGCGTTGTCAATCAAGTCGTTCTCAACTTTGTCTCCCGAGTCAACAAACGTCGCATTGGCACCAACACCAACGTATTGAAGAACACCAGGCAGTTGATCAAACGTGTGCTGGAAGGACAACTCAACCCCATCCACTGTAGTCTCTTCCAAGTTACGCGGTCGTGTAATTTCAAAGAAAATACTATCGCCACTAATATTCGTCCGATCTTCTGTGATGAGGTTCAAGTCATTACCCGGTGGAAGTACGATCTCTTCTCTTTGAGCCCCGCGTGCAATAAATCCTGAAATTTCTTTCCTAAATATCCCCACTGTAAATGCAGAAGATTCTCCAAAATAGTACTCAGCAGAAAAGTCATAGTTGTCCGAAACAAATGGTAGCAATGCCGGGTTACCTGAAGTTGCCTCCAAAGCTGACAGACGGATCTCCGGAGCAGTGTTAATGCCTGGATTCAAGTCAGTCAGATTAGGACGTGTCAATGTTTGTGAGTAACCCGCTCTGAAGACAAAATTTTCCGTAGCGTTAAGTCGCGCTGTGATGGAAGGTAACAAATTGTCGTATTTCTCAGTTTGTGAGATGTTTTGAGCCGGCAATCGAGATGATTCCAGGACATCAGGTCGAGACAAGTCAGGACCAATGTTTGCAAACGGTTCAGAAAACGCCGTTGAAGTGGTTTCCGTCTCAGTATAACGCAGACCAGCATTAACCGTCAGGTCCATACTCCCAATTTGAGCTTCAAATTGAGCATTTGCATACAACGCGATGATTTCCTCTCCGATCGTAAATGAGTTGCGAGGAATGTCCAACGCATCAAAAAAGTCATCCCCAATACGTGCTGCAGTCGTTCCTGGAGCCAAACCATTTAACTCATCACGGAGCTGAAAAGCTTCCGGTGATTCAAGATACGCGATAACTTCTTCAGGGTCATATTGTAAGAAGTTGGAAGGAAAGTTTCCATCCACTTGGTTCAAGAAATTGGAGTTGTTTTCCAATGTAAACAGACTCGCTGGAAGAGGAATTTGAGCTTGCAAAAACGCGTTGCTCACACCGCCCCCACCGCCTCTTGTGCGCGCGTCACTTCTTGATTTTTCTTGGTCTCCATAATAACCGCCAAAACTAAGTTTTTGGAAAATCCCCATATCGGCGTTCCAAACGAAGTTAGCTTGTAATTCGGTTACCTCATCTGTGCTTCCTTGCCCCTCGCGTGTACCAAACCATGAAAAAGTATTATTAGGGTCTGGGGCAAGAATTTCATTACCAACAGTGCGATCAAAATTGTTTACAACACCATCGCCGTTCAAATCGACTGTGCTAGGCGTGAACTCGAAATTCTGGAAAGTTGGAGCATCTCCACCTTGTGTATAGTCAAACCGCTGCACAGCCTGTGGACCAGCAACGACGAAAAAGAAGTTGTTACCAGCATTATCATCTTCAGCCTCTGAGCGTGAAATATCAAACTCAGCTGAAAAATTATCAGTAATATCCCATTCCAGATTTGCTCCGATTTGGTAGGTCTCGGCGTCACGATTGGTTTCTACTGCAGCCTGAAATGGACGTCCAATTTGATCGTAGCGAACTAAGATATTGTTCTCATCCGTAATCGCATTGGTGAATGTTGCAGCCTCATTGAACTGGAAGTTAAAAATTGAGTCAGCTTCGACTTCTAACTTGCTGTAAAGTGCATCAACGCTAATTCGCGCATTCTCGGCCACCTCAAACTGAACAACAGCTGTTGCCCCTAGTCTGTCTCGGTCTTGATTCGCACGTGAAAAACGCGTTTGTTGTTGTCTACGGTAAACACCTGGGCCGTTACCCACCCCATCAGCGAATAGGGTAGTTGCTCTTTCTTCGGATATGTTTTGACCGATGAAATTACCGGCAGCAATCTGATCTTGTGCTGCTTTACGAGTCTGATAGGAAACCGACGCTAATACACCAATTCTGTCATCAGCAAATGTGTTACTTACAAGTCCAAACAATTGTGGCGCAAACTCTTCCGAGTTAGCCTCATAAACACCTCTTGCACTTGTTACTGCTCTAAACCCTTTTGTATCCAAAGGCTTGTGCAATTTTAGGTCAATTGTTGAACCAATACCACCGGCTTGAAGGTGGGGTGCAGATGTTTTGAAAATATCTGCTCCTCCCAATAAGTCCGCTCCAATAAGGTCAAATCGGAAATTCCGCCCAGCTGTGTCTGTTGCGATACGACGTCCGTCGACCAAAACAGTATTAAACCCTGGTCCAAATCCACGAACTGTAACCTGTGAACCTTCACCACCCGCACGATCGATAGAAACACCGGAAATACGCGCTAGAGATTCCGCTACGTTCGTGTCTGGGAACTTACCAATGTCCTCAGCTACAATACTATCGATGATGTCATCGCTATTTCTTTTGCGATCAACTGCCGCTGCAAGGCTTTGACGAATACCTGTTACAACAATGGTATCCAATTTACGTTGAGCATCATCCTCTACGGATACTACTGCATCTGTTTCACTAGAAACTTGTGCAAACGCGACTTGGCTGCTCAGCGCCAAGGCTGCAAAAGCCGCTCCTGCAAATAACGACGGTTTTATGTTCTTGGTCACTTTCGTTTCTCCCCGAATATGCGACTAGGGTTCCCTAATTTCGGAAACCTTTTCATTCGAGGCCAAAGTTTCGACACTCTTTATGAGCTGACTAAGTTTTCAAAACTCAGCTAGCTACTTTGCAAAAACCTTTAATTGAAAATTAGTGTTAAAAGCTTCGATCATTCCCAATAACACTACAAAGCCCCTCAAACTCGCAAGTTTGGAGAACTCAAAATTTTCAATAATTTTCACTCCCTAGTACTGTTTTATACAGTATCTCTGATTGTCGAGATTCTTTGACCTCAACTATTTAGACATTTGACAAAATATTATACGTCATTTTTTTATTATAATAATATTTCCATAAACATCATATATTTAAAATGAGCAAACGTTGTATTTGAAAACAAATTCTATATTTTAAAATAATTTATATATTTACAATGAGTTATAAAGGAAAACTTGTCCGTTTGGCATGCGCCGAGCTTTGATCCCAGCCATAACATTTAGAGCTTCAAATAATCGCTCTACATCTCCAATTTTATAATATGCAACTATTTTTTGCTGCCGAATTTCATCGTTTTCAAATTCAATTTCGACGTCAGTATAACGAGAGATAATCTCAACAACCTCTTCCAAACTTTCACCTTTGAAAGACAATTCTCCGTCCTGCCAATCGAGTGACTTTTCTATAGTATTCAATCTTACGTTTGAAACATGTTCTATCGCGTGACTTAACTTCGCTTCTTGTCCCGCCACGACTTCGCTAAAATACACCTTATCTGGAGACTCCATTGATATAGATGGCGTACTTTTAAGCTCTACTCTCCCCTCGGTTACGAGCAGATTTGTGGCATCATCTTCAATCATCACAGCAAAAGCTGTACCCAATGCTTTTACACTTCCATGCTGAGTGAATACAGAAAATGGCTTTTCAAGATCCTCAGCAACTTCGAACAGAGCCTCTCCTCGCACCAACTCCAAATGACGATTGGAGTCAGTATACCCAACTTTTAAAAGGCTATCTGTATTGAGTATAACCGTGGATCCATCAGGTAGTGAAATACGCTGTTGTTTCCCAATTTCTGTTCTATATTCAGCAGTATATTCGTATTTTTCAGTTGTTCGAAAATCTTGTGCTATGAAAATACATGCTGCAAAAATCGATGCGGCTACACTTCCCGATAAAATGAGTTTCAGAAAACCCATTCTAGTTGATCTTTCTACTTCTTCTTTTGATAATTGCGCTACATCACTATTGGCGTAGTCATTCAAGCCTTCCAATATATGAGTAGCGTCCCAAAACATTGAAAGTTCTTCAAATACTTCACGATGTATTGTGCTCTCATTCAACCATTTCGAAAAATTAGTTCGATCAGTATCCAGCCCAGAATCGCCAGAAAGGCGCATTATCCACTCGGCCGCTTCTGATTCAATTTTTTCTCTGGACGAGATACGTATGACGTTGTCATCAACCATAAAACTCTTACTGAACCTTATTTTCAGTCTTGGACGAATTATTCTCGTTGAGCTTGTGGGCATTGTACAAATCTTCTGCACTATATCCTTTGGCTCTCAAGTATTTATAGCATGCCAACATACCAGACGCAGCTCTTCTTTCAGCAGTTCGAACAGAGATGCCTAGACGCGTACATATCTGCTTGAACTTCAAACCTTCAACTCTTCTCATAACCAATACTCGCCTCTCTTTCTCCGGCAATGTAGCAACCGCTTCAGCGAACAATTTCAACTTAATTTTTGCTTCTAACTGCTCTTCAGCAGAGACATAGTCTGCATCTAAATAGACAGGTGAGTCTTCATTCTCCGGCAGAGGCGCCGAAGTTTTATTTATTTTTCTCATAGATTGATTGATCGCTAAGTTTTTAGCTACTTTATGAAGAAGGTGTTCAGGCTCCAATATGTCTTCTTTGACCTCTAAGGAAAAACACGTCAGAAAAACATCCTGCATCAAATCATCTATATCTTCCTTCATCGGACGATACTTTGAAATTACTCTCGCAATACTTGTTTGGTTTTCTAAAAAAGCTCTAAGAACGCGGGTCATTAATCATTCCAAACATTGAGCAGGTTGATCTGCACCAGATTTATTCAATCAAATCCGGAAATTCATCATACATATGATGTTACAAGTAAATTTGAATTCACTCAACAACCCATAGAGGTCCCGGGCTGCGACTTTTCTAAAACTTGTACCGCATTCCAACTAAAAAACGGGGGCCTGCTGCCTCAAATGAATTAAATGTACTCTCAAATCTACCTTGCTGTCGTGAATATTGATCCGTAATATTAATCCCCTCAACAAATAATTGTACATCTTCCTCGATGTTAATGCTTACGCGAGCATCAAGCTGATAATGAGCGTCAACAAAAAGCGGTTCTACACCCATAAGTCTAGTAAAATATCTATCCCTAGAGGTGTACGCTAAACGTGCATCAATCTTCCCATCATCGTAAAATAGAACGACATTTTTAGAATTGGATAGCCCAGGTAGAACTGGATTGTTTTCAGCATTTTGTGTATCAAATTCACGATTTGAATCCACGTAAGTCAAATTCACTCCAACGCCAAGGTTTCTTCCCAAACCAGGCAATGACTTGAATGAATGAAGAAATGAAAACTCAGCTCCATCTATTTGGATTTCACCAGCATTTATGGGGCGGGTGACATTTAAGAACACACCATCGTCAAGAATACTTCTTCGATCTTCAACGATCAACGCTAAGTTATTTGGCAGTGGTACATTGACTTTTTCTTGAACGATTTGACGTACAATAAAACCATCTAACTTCTTGCGAAAAAGCCCTACTGCGAGAGAAGTTCCGTTGTCTCCATAATACTCGAACGAAAGATCGATATTTTTTGATCGATATGGTTGCAAATTCGGATTGCCACCGGCACCTGTCAGATTCGACAACCTCAATTCTTGGGGAGTATTTCTCCCAGGATTCAAATCAGATAAATTGGGTCGGGATATGGTTTCTGACAATGCTGTCCTAAAGACAAAACCACTTCCATGCTGAACAGAAAAGTTCAATGAGGGCAAAAAGTCATCATATTCAGATACACTTTCTACCTGTTTAAACCCTGCAAGTTCAACTGATAAAACATCGTTTCTGGATGAACTTGGTTGAATATCAATATACTGCTGAACGTAACCAATAGAGCTCGTTTTCGTCTTTGAATATCTCGCACCTAAATCCAATTTTAGATCAAAAGAGTTGATCTCATGCTCCAAACTAGCAACACCAAAAGCGGAATAGACCTCCTCTTCAATTCGATATGATCGACTCAAATCCGACACTGCATCAAGCCGAGTTTCACCAAACGTGCCTGCTGATGTACCGGGCTGCAAATCATGCAATTCATCACGCAAGCTCAACGTTGTTTCTTGTTCTAGATAGGAAATGATGTCTTCTACATCGAAATCCAAAAAACCTATTGTGCTCGCATGTCCCAATTGAGAGGCGAACTGAAATCGTGAACTCACTTGGAGCAATTCTTCAGGTATGGGAACTGTTCCATCTAAATATAGTGAATTTGCCGGAAAAACGGAATGAGCGTTAAAATGATCCTTTTCTTGGCGGCTATGATGTAACCCAAACCTCAATTTTTTGAGTAGGTTATGATTTACATCCCAATCAAGGTCACCTTTGACTTCAAGAACTTTATCTCGATCTCCCTGCCCTTCACGTTGCGAAAACCAAGAACTCTGGTGGCGTACATCTGGAACAATAATTTGTTCGCCCAGCACATAATCAAACTCATTGTTGATACCATCCTGATCTATATCATGCCCAACATCTTCAAATTGAAAATTCGACACACTAGGAGCTAGATATCCACCCCGGTTTCTATAATGTTGAACTGCTATATCTGAGGCAATAACAACAAAATAATCTTTACCTGCATTGTTGTTTTGAGAAGAAGATTGAGACAAATCAAAACGAAAAGAGACGTCTTCATTTGCTTGCCACTCGAGTTTTCCTCCTATTTGATACACATCGGAGTCTCGATTTTGAGCTATAAAAGTTTGAAATGGCCTGCCAATTTGATCGAAGCTAACCAAAACATTATTTTCGTCCGCCACAACATTGTGAAACGTCATAACTTCATTAAACATCATATTGGAAACAGAACTTGCCTCTAACTTAAATTTAGCGAACACCCCATCAACAGTCAGTTCGAATTGATCATTTGGAACCCATTGAAAAACTGTTGTCACGCCAATACGGTCACGCTGTTGATTGGCTTGAATAAAATTGACCTGCTGAGGATGAAAATAACGATCTACTCCGTTATTACCGGCACCGTTTAGGAAAACTTCTTTCCTCTCCTCTTCCGACCAAACACTCGTCAGCAATGGACTACTGTGAATTTTATCGACCAGTGCCGCACGTGTCTGCATAGAAGCAGATAGAAGTATGCCTACTTTTTCATTTAGAAACGATTTTGAGTAATGCCCATACAGATCAGGAGTTATACGTCCCGATTGATTTTCGTACTGAATTTTGGAATTTATTATTGATAAGTCTTCATCCAAATCCAAAGGTTTCTGAATTTGCAAATCGATAGTTGCCCCAATACCGCCATCTTGTATTTGCGCTTGAGCCGCTTTTAATACATCTATTCCGCCCACTAATGGAGCGGGGATTAAATCGAAATTGAAACCTCGCCCTTCAGCATCAGAAGCCAACTTTCTACCGTTCAACAAAGTGTTGTTAAATTGCGGTCCAAATCCACGAACTGTAGCTGTTTGTCCTTCTCCTTCGACACGAGAAATCGTTACACCGGGCACTCTCTGTAAAGATTCAGCCAAATTGGAATCGGGGAACTTACCTTGTTCTTCTTGAACAATGTTATCAAGAATTACGTCACTGTCTCTTTTTCTTGCAAAAGAACTCTGAAGACTTTGACGAGTCCCACGCAAACGAACGACACTTAACCTTTTTGGCAAATCCTCTGACGTCGTTTCAACTATCATCTCGCTATCATTTGTTGTCAAAACTTGCTTGTTACGCAGCGGAGTAGATTCAGGCGCTTCAACATCAATGCTGTCAGGTTTCTGTCGAATTACGACAATGCCATGTTCTGTCAAATAGCTTTCTAAATGCGTCCCCTTTAACAACGCATCGAGCGCCTGCTCGATTGTATATCGACCATTTAGCGGGTTTAAATCTTCAAAATCGAGCAGTTCGAAAGGATAAACAATCTCGATATCGGCAGTCTGATGAAAAGCTTCTACAATATTTTCAAGCGTGCCATTTTGAATGTTGAAATTGTAGTAGTTTTCATCTTCTTCCGACCAAGCAACACTAGAAAAAGACATCCAAAGCAGCAAACAGCCGAATGCTTTTCGAAGAAATGGCTCCCTTGAAAAATTTGAAGACTGTCGCCTAAACATCATCCCTACTAAATAAAGTACAATTCCACTTAAGTTGCATCAATTGGTATACCATTTGTGCGCATTTGAAAAACTACTCTTCTAATTCTCACAATACAAAAAGACACCAAAACTGTCCTCCAGTTTCGGTGTCTAAAACTCATATAGAAGAAGGTTCTATTTTGAACTTATTGAACAGAAACTTGAATTAACAATACTTCTTCTGAACCCAATTCGAATTCCTCTTCATATTTTTGAGCAGTCATCAAATCAACAATTGACAACTCAGCACCACTTTTGTGAGTCAGTTTTATTTTGTTTGTTGATTTTCCAACATTTAGAAGATTCACCAAGTAACTTCCGTCTTCTTGCTTAACGACACGGGAAATGTTGGTTTTGTAATCCTCACCGTTGTCTTCGCTAACAATGATATCAGGCATCTGATCAGCGACTTCTGATAGTGCAATTTCCCTTATTTCATCAATGCTGGATCCTTCATCGAGCACGATCAGCTTTCCATTGCTAGTTGAGAGTTTTTGTTCATGTAATTGTCCATATTCATTCTTGGACAAACTCTCTTTTGAATCCACGACAATCGTACCACCTTGATCCAAATAAGCCTGCAAAGCTGCAACCTCTCCACTGGTGGCATAAGGCGTATTATAAACCACGATAGTATCCCAATTTGCGTTGTCTTGCTTCTCTATAATATTTTGAGTCGCAAACCCCACAGGGAAACCCTCGAAGAAGAACTGCTCATAAAACTTGTTCGACTTCGTCATATAATCAGTTGTGTTGATAGCCGTTGTCTCTGAGTAGAAAATACGCAATGGGCGCTTTTGTTCGCGTAATGCAATTATCTCTTCAGAAAAGGTGTTCAAATCAAGCATAACCTGTGTCACCTCATTGGTAACATTTGGCTGCATGTTATTTGAACCGGCATATGCTCCGCCGAGTCCAGGATCAAAAAAGTCTAGCTCCCCCTCTAAACGGTCTTCAGGAGATCCATCCGGGTCACGTGCCCAGAACCACCCCATATTGGCGTCCATCCCCATCAAGGTGGCAAGCCAATAAACACTTCTGACATAGCTAGTACGCGTATCCAACTCTCTCCACTGCCCTGAAGACAGGAAGTGAGATTCTGAATTCACATTAATCTTATCGGGACCAACAGATTCTAGGAAATCATGTAAAATTCCCATGCCTTTCCAATTGTAAGCATACTTCTCCATCCATTCATTTTTTACATGTGGACGAATGCTTTTGGTTCCCTTGGCTTTCGCATCATGACCTATCATCGTGGTCAGTTCAGTTAATGCTTCAATGTCCAAACCATGCGAACGAGAGTCTTCGTAAAAAGTACGCGGGAAAATTTTGATATGTGTGTCTGCTTCAGGATTCACTGCATGAAGCTCGTCTTGCATGAATGTGAACCATTCAGTCGTACGATGCATATTATAGCGAGACCAATCATACCATTTCGGAGTTCCGATTAATGCAGAATCGATAGGGATTTCAATTTGAACATCATCAAAACTTGAGAAATCGGATTGCCAATTTGCATTCAACGAAGCCAAATCCCCGTCATAAGTTTCACTCAAAAACGCTTGGAACTTCGCGAGCGTGTATGATGAAATGCCCTGCATCTCTTCATAATTATGCGTCCAATGCCCTTTTTCAGCATACCAGTGTGGTTCATTGGCGAGTACAAAGCCAAGCTCAATAACCTTTTTGCCCTTGGTAACCTCTGCCGACTTACGCAGAATTTTACTCCAGACTTCGCGAGCCAACGGGTTATCCAGGTCAAACCCTTGGAACAATGCACGACCTTTACGAATCTCAGGCTCTTTGGCTTCTACCCATTCAGGAATCCCCATTAGCCACGCGACAAGATACCCAATATTATCATCTGGAATATCTGTCAGTTCTTTTAAAAGCTCTTCATCAAATGTACCATCTTCCTTCACAAGGAAGGAATTTATGGCTCGATCATGGTCCACAGGGTATAGGTTTTCTCCTCCGTGATACAACGCACCTAAATGATCGTTATAAATGTCGGGGTGCCCCAGCGGTTGTCCAACAGTCTTGGAGAAGTAATCGTATGGGAATGTTGGCTTCCCCTCGCCGTTAACAAACATGTTGTCACCAGCTGTCGTATTTTGCCAGTCAACTTTACGTACTGGACGACGCTTAATTTCACCACTGATAACTTTATTCAGATCTGCAATGCCGTCATCTAATATTTCGATGACTTTCTGACGTTCAAAGTCAGGCAATTCTTTAGCCAATTGTTCTTTATTGGGAGCATAGTAGCGCTCGTAACCGAATGCCGCTTCAATTGCTTCGTAATTGTCTTCATCCCAGTTTGCAAATTTTAGAAATTGCTCTGCAAACCAAACAACGGATTCCTCCCTGGTCACATCCAACCCTTTGGATTCCGCTTGCTTCATCAATTGTTCTATATGCTCTAACTTCGAGAGCGCCTCTTGTTCATAGACATTTACTTCAGGAACAACTGATTGGGTTGAACAACTAGCAGTCATTAGACCAATTGCTAAAAATACAGAGTTTCTCAGTTCGCGTTTCATACGATCCTCCCCAGAAACGTAATATGGTTGAGACATAGCATTCGCCAGTCCGAATTTCTAATTGCCTAGATAGTTAGCATGGACCTTCCATAATCACAACAAACATCATATGATTAAAATAATAGTATGTTATGTTTCTATACAAAATAAAGACTCTGGGAGGACCAAAAATGAAACTCAAATACATTGCGACTAGGCCTAATCACACTAAATTGCTAATTTGCGCAGGATCATTCCTGATGCTTTCAAATTGCTACTCAGCCCAATTTGTTGCCAACTCCCAAGATACTCATGGTGCTGAAGATACGCCTATCTTCACTGAAGATCACACTGACATTTCATTTGAACACAAACCTCGACGCAAATGGGACAACGCAATAATTGCAGACCTAGACAAGGATGGGCACCAAGACCTCCTTCTCACTGATCACGGTTACAGCATAAAACTGTATTGGAATGACGATGGTAAGTTTGGTAAAGGCACGGATATCATCATGGGAGACATGCATGGTATCACCGTTGGTGATTATAACAGTGATGGTGATCTAGATATTCTAATTTCTCGTGGTGGTGGCTCAGGAACAAACGCAAGAAATGCCAAGATATTCAGTGTAAACCGTGACCGACAATTACGCGAACCACCTGCATTTGAAGAAGCCTTCAAAAAAATGCGCGGCCGAACAACGAAACTATTTGACGGCGACAATGACGGTGACCTTGATCTTATTCTAACAGGTATTCCCTTAGACTTTACCGATCCTAAAGGAGCTAACCATGTATATGAAAACGATGGACTAGGTGAAATTGCATTTAAAGATTATCTGCCCGCAACATCTAGAGAAACGCACCGCATACTCATCACAGATTACAACAATGACAATATCCCTGATCTAATCTTTTATGGCGATAGTAACATGTCGCTACTCAAGGGTAATGGAGATCTCACATATGATGACGTGTCTAGCTCTGCTTTAAATTTTGATCTCGAAAACTCAAACCACATAACCTCAATAGCTGAGATTGATTACGATAATGATGGCGACCTCGACCTCTATTTAACGCGCGCCACTGAGCTGGAACATGGAACAACTTTCTATAATAAAGACACTCAAACTCTAGCTTTTTTCACCAAACGCCAAAGGTTTCGCTTGGATGACGTTGAAATAGGCGAAACACTTGAAATCGAAAATTACCAAGCTGGTTGGCCTCATTTCCCTGTGTGGGTCGGAGAGTCTGGATATCGTTATGAATTTGAAGGCGAGACACACAGCGGCCGAGATCTAAAAATAGTTGCCAGTGCGGCATTGGGTTGGCCAGATGAACAAGAAAAAAGAGGTTTCCATTTTGGATATGTTGGCAATCAGAAATGGCGATTTGAGACGTATTCTTTTCCTCCTATGACCGCTATTATTAAAGGAGTGAAAAACTATAATTCATCACCCACCTCCTCTGGTCCGCAAGATATTTTACTTGAGAATACGGGAAACGGGTTTGTCGATGCAACATCCAAAGCCGGCTTAAAATCTGGCATACATTCAATGGGGTCGGCAATTGGTGACTTCAACAATGATGGCTTTCCTGACATCTTTATCGTAAAGCGCGGAGACCCTACAAAAGAAAACCACAACGCTCTCTACCTCAATCAAGGTGACAGTACGTTCAAAGAAGAAAAAAACCACGGCGCGATTACCACCGAATTAGGATCAATTGGTTTTAACGCTGAAACATTTGACTATAACCAAGATGGTTTAATCGATCTGATCACAAGCAATGAGCGTGGCAAATGGCATTTGTTCAAAAACACTGCTGATTTTAACGAAGCTAAGTTTGTAAACATTCAAGTCGGCTCCTCACCCAAAACTAACGCAAGCGCAATTGGCGCTTTGGTGAAATTAGAAGCATGTGATCAAACTCAAACGCGTCGCGTTGGAAGCTCTTCATCGCCATATTCGCAAAGTTTCAATACAGACATTCATTTTGGTTTGGGAGAATGTTCTGAAGACTTAACTGTCACAGTTCAATGGTCCGATGGCGGAACTGAACACGCTACAGTTAAAAAGACAAACACGACTTTTAGTATCGGAAATTAGAACAAAAAAAAGCAGCCTCAAACGAATAATGAGGCTGCTTTTTACTTAGTTTACGAATGCTCTATTGAATACTGTCAGCTATCCGTTTTTCCAATCTTACCGCTGACGGGTCTTCCACCTCAATAAGACGTTGTTTCAAACGCTGACGGAGCCGCAACACTGTGTCTGAATACTCTGTATCATTGATGAGATTAGTCACCTCACCCGGATCATTTTTGAGATTGTAAAGCTCATCTCTGGAGTCGCCCGGATTCCAAACATATTTATACTCAGACGTCCGGATCGCGCGCAATCCAAACCATGCACCATTATACCATTCATATGCATAAAGCGCATCATCATCTTCGTCGCTAATCGCCTCATCACCCTTTATCATTAAGGGAGTCAAAGTTTCTCCATCAATGGGCCCATCCGCTTTTAGCTTCATCCACTCATTAAGCGTTGCTGGCACATCCAAAAGAGACACGTGGCGGTTAACTATACGTGGCTCAATATCTGGGTCGCGCATCAATAATGGAATTCTCATAAGCTCGTCGTAAGCATATGCCGACTTATCATAAAGCCCATGTTCTCCAAGCATGCTTCCCTGATCTCCAATGAAGACAACATGGAGATCATCCCAAATACCTTCTTCCTTGGCAGTATCGATAATCTCACCTACAGCACGATCAAGCATAGCAATCGCCCCATAATAGTGCGCTCTAGATTCCAACCAGTCTTCGTCTGTCATATGAGACACTTCATGCCATGGCCACCATGGTACTTCTTGGCTAATTGGCTTGTTTACGCGCTCAGCCAAATGATTTGAAGGAACATCTATTTCTTCATTTGGGAACATACTCGCATATGGCTCAGGGACACGATATGGAGGATGTGGCTGACTAAAACTGATCACTCCGAAAAATGGGCGCTCATCCTTAGCAGCTTGACGCAACATTTCCTGCCCTGCTCGAACCTTCTGAGCCGCTTGTGTGTCGTCATACGTACCTTCTAAAGTAAGATAGTACTGGTTTTTCTCACCATTCGCATCACGCTCACCTTCAAGATACCGACGCGTTTGATCCAGTCTTCCATAGGGAGCAAACTGAGTTTCGTGATCAATGAGTTCTTTGTCATAAGTATCTACAAACTCGGCCCCGCGCTTGATCATCCCTTTTGGGCCCAAATGCCACTTTCCAACATACCCCACAAAGTAACCAGCATCCGCCGCACCTCGGATAATGCCACCTTCCGCATCATTCAGATTAGTTTGCCTTGAATGCCAAAGTGCAACATTATCATCCAACCCTGTGCGATGCCCCCATCGTCCAGTGAAGAATGCCGCCCTAGATGGAGAACAAAGTCCAGTTGTTGTCATCGCCATATCAAAACGCGTAGATTGCGCCGCAAGCGCGTCAATATTAGGGGTAGGAACAGGACCGCCGCGATGCGAAAAAGTATCAAAGCGCATGTCATCAAACATCAAGACCAGCACGTTCGGGTTTTCACCCTTTTTCGCCTGAACTTGTTCAATAGACTCTTTGGGCTGGGCTTCTTGTTGTGCTTTGGTATCCGTAGCCGAGCATGCGCCCAATATTAGTGCTGAGGCGGCAATAGAAACATAGATTTTTTTCATCATTACTTTGCACTCTCTTCCAAATCACCATCCCATTTAGGCGGCCACTCATTCCAGATAGGAACGCTCTGCCGTCCCATCTCTGATTCCCAATTTTCAAACTCTTCTTTCAGCTTTTTATTGGTGTCTTTTTTACGCTTCTTGGTATCGAATTTTTCTTCCTTGTCCGCGCCAATATCATATAGCATTTCTGCGCCTCTAACTGTCACGCGCTTATCATCGCCAATCAAAACACCTGTTTTCCAATTTGCATTGGCGTCATTATTTATATAGCGCCAGAACAGCTTTTCGTGCGGCATATCTTTAAACGCAGCATCCTGAACGAATGGCACTAGGTTTACACCATCTAACGGTTGTTCTGTGGAAGGCTCTAGTCCATTAACAGCCACCATAGTTGCCAAAATATCCAATGAACTAACAGGGTGAGGATAATCTACACCAGCGGGAACTTGAGCAGGCCAACGCATAGCAAAAGGCACGCGAACTCCCCCTTCAAACAAATCCCCTTTCCCTCCTTTAAAAGGCAGATTGATGGAACCATTCTTGGCTCTTACCAATGGTCCCCCATTATCCGATAGAAAGAAAACAATCGTATTATCTGCTATTTCCAGCTCATCAAGCGTGTCGAGCAAACGACCGACCCCATCATCAACGGCACTAACCATTCCTGCATAAATTTTACGTTTTTCATCTTCAATGTGTGGAAAACGATCTGTGTATCTAGGCGGTGCTTGCAAAGGCGCGTGCGGCGCATTGTAAGCCAAATACATAAAGAATGGCTCGTCCTTTTTGCGCTTCACAAAATCAACAGCTTCGTCTGAGAGTATATCAGTTAGATACCCTTTTGCGTCAATCTTGTCTCGGTTCTTCACAAGACGCGTCTGATAAAGGTGAGCTGAAGACTTAGCTTTAGAAAGGTCCACATCTCTGTATTTTTCGGCGTAGTAATTATGTCCACCATTGGTGAAACCAAAAAACTCGTCAAACCCACGTTCCAATGGGTGAAAGTTTGGGTGATTTCCCATATGCCACTTACCAATGATGGTGCTTGTATATCCTGCTGGTTCTATTACGGCGGGGATCATGTTTTCGGAAAGAGGAAGCCCAGCATTGGGATCTTCTGGATTTTCACTCGCATTTAAATCATATCCAAAACGAGACTGATAACGCCCGGTCAACAAACCTGCGCGACTTGGGCCACATACAGGGAAAGACACATAGCCGCGATCAAATCGAACGCCTTCATCGGCAATGCGATCTATATTGGGGGTTGGAATATCTTTGCTGCCATTAAAGCCCACATCTGCATACCCCTGATCATCTGTCAAAATCACGATAACATTGGGCGTTTCTGCAGCTATTGAAGCTGGTGCAACCCTTGCCACCGGAGGGTTTTCTTGAACTGCACAAGCCGACGCGGAGATCCCGACCAATGCAAATGCCAGCACTTTTTGTAATGTCTTCACCGGTACCAAAATTTTGGTACCTTTCAACAAGGGGGTCATTTCGCTTTCTTCCCTAAAGCTAAATACAAACATATTTGTAAAAAAAGGGCCGAGCGGTTGGAGGAAATCCGCTCGGCCCTTTAGGTCATGCTAATCTAGAAATTTAGATTAGAACTCATAACGCAATCCGATACGGAACACTCGACCACTATTACGCAGTAAAGCAGTTCTGTGAGAAGGCTGATCACCCAGAGACAATGGTTCGCCTGGAATGAAAGCTGAACTGTTAGGAAAAGGGAGGTCCTGTTCAACAACAGCGTATTGACGCGTGACAGTATCTAACAGGTTCACCGCCTGGAAGTTCAGCGTAAGGTTGTCAGTAATATCCCAAGAACCTGAGGCATCCAACGAGTCATCACCCTCACCATAAAGACGCACATCACCTTGAACATTACCTGATGAAATCAAGTAATCCGTACGTGTGTTGTATGCCAAACGCAAGAGCTTACCGTCTTTTTCATAGAACACAGTCGCGTTGAATGTGTGCAATGAAGTGTTTGGCAATGGTGCTGTCAAGAATGTTTGCTCCGTACCAATCGGCGAAACAATGGTTTGACCATCAATTTGCGAGTCTGAATATGTGTAGTTTGATGTAAAACCTAGACCGCTCCATAATCCCGGAAGATATGAAAGGTTGTGCTGAAGTGTAATCTCTGCCCCTCTCACATAACCAGTTGATGTGTTCACCGGACGTGAAACATTTACAATGTTACAACGTCTAAGATCTAACGGATCCCCCGTGGCAGGATCAAATCCATCCGGAGCCAAAAGAGATGCATCCAGAATTCTTTGTGGCAAACATCCACTTGTCAGTGGATTAGCATTAGCCTCGAGCAACAAGCTACCCAAACTACCTTGGAAGTCTGTATCAGCTGGAAGCCCAACCTCATCTACAAGCCCTGGCACAACAGCCCCGTCAACAGGAGCACCGTAATAAATATCTCTGAAATCACGAAGTGCGAATGGTGAGTTAGTCACACGCACACCATCTGATAGTTCTTTGTTGAAAAGAGCGATAGAGAATAGCGACTCTTCATCAAAGTACCATTCGTAGGAAAGGTCTAAGTTATCAGAAATATAAGGGTCCAATCGAGTATTTCCTGAACTCGCAAAAGTATCCCCAAACGTATTTTCTTGAATTCTCAAGTTTGTACGTGTTTGGTCAATGTTTGCACGAGCCATTGTACGAGACGCGGCAAACCTCAAGAGCATATCATCACGCAATTGGAAATTAACATTCAATGCTGGCAACCAAGTGTCGTATTCATGCGTGTCAAATGATGTATCACCAGGAATATCGTACTCTGATCCACCTGCAGTATTTGCCGGAACATTAGGCCCAAAGATACTAAGCAAAATTGCGGCAGTTTCGTCAGATGTACGTGTGTTAGTAGGATCACCCGGCCCATTGAAACCAAAGAATTGTTGGTTTTCCTCACGCGTCAAGAAATTCAATCTTGACAGTTGTAAGCTCAGATTACCTTCAGACTCAACTTCAGTTTTGGCGTAACGCACACCAACATCACCAAACAAACGCCCTTCAAGAGCTTCAAAGTTTGCTTTTAGATAAGCCGCATAAGCTGTTGTTGTGATATCACGCAGCGAAGCACGGCTGTTTGGGATGGCACCAGTTAACTCACTTTCCGCTTGCAGCGCGTCACGCAAAGCGTATGGGTCCCAACCAACGATCCCATCTGTAATGTTATCGCGGGCCAAACCAATGTCTTCACCAAAACCATCACGCAAGAAGTTTTCATCAGTTACAAATTCAGTGATGTTCGCACGGAATAGACGACCAAATCCATTTGCGTTTCTGTTAAAACCTTGGTTGGTTTGTGCCTGCTTACGACTACGTTCAGACCACTTCAAACCAAACTCTGTCTTTGTAACTGGACCAAATTGGCGATCCCAATCTACGTCAAAAAACAGGTTTTTGGACAAATCAGTAATATTACGATCGCGCGCAGAAATGTTACCAATATCCCACTCAAATGGATCATCCACAATTGCAAGGTCTGGGTTGGCACCATTCACACCACCAGGCGGTAATGTAGCTGTACGATTTGGAATTGTGTCACTCAAGAATATCTGACACACTCCTCCTGGCTCACAATCATACCCTTTGATAAGACCTGATCTTGGATTGTTTCCATGAAAACCGTTGAAGTTTTCCCCGATAAGAGGCGAATTTCTATTTTGAGGCTGGTTTTCGATTTGGGTCGTAGCAAAAATCCAATCATTGTCTTTGGCTGTCGATTTGGAAGTTCCACCGCTAAGGTTGAATGTGAAATCATTCCATTCTTTTTCAATACTCAAGCCCAAAACTATTTGGTCCTCAGTGATATCAGTTCTCGTTACAGCAGGTCTTACATACCCAATGTTTCTGGCACCACCTGGTGTGTCTGCTTCACCAGCTGGCTGACTCCCAAAGAATGCTGGAAACGCTTCTTGGCGGTAACGTGTCACATCAAAAGTTTCGGGGTTGTAGACGTTTTCGTTTCCTAAAAATAGTGGAAAAAACCGTGTCGCTGGGCGGATTTCAAACTGATCCTGATCCGTTTTTCGATCTGTTCGGCTGAGCGTTACATCCAACTGAATGTCCGTTGTGTCATCTGGCTGCCATTGCACAGCACTATTTAAATTGTTCCGCGTCGTTTCGAAAAATGTTTGATCGTAAGTGATGTTAAAAGGAAGCAACACACCTATGCGGCTGTTGGCAACGTTACCATCAGCATCTGTATAATCCAATGTACGGTCAAGAGCGCCAGTAACACCATTAGTGATTCCACCCGTTAAGCGATCAGCAAAAACAGATGGAGCGTTAGGCGCTGATGGAGTCAAGGCACGCTCAAAACGGTTCATCAATTGTGAGTCTTGACGACCTTTGGTTGTCTCGCTTGTAGCAACCAATGAAAGCCCTAAACGGTCATTAAACAACTTTTCCGAAAGCGAAGCATTAAATCTGTAACCAGCATCCCCAAATGCATGTAATCCTTCCCCTTCAGGAGACAACAAGTCATTGCCACGCCCTTGAATTTCAAAGACACGACGTTCTTTATTAAAGTTTAGAGGCTTAAACCCTGTTAGGTTAATTGCAGCCCCCAGAGACCCTTCATCATGGTCAGCACTCGGTGTCTTTGCCACTTCAATTTGAGAAATAAGGTCAGATGAAAAAGCACTAAAATCAACGGCCTGACCGGAATCAAAATTCCGCACATCACCCGCAGCGTTCGTCAGTGTAACACCATTAATCGTCACATTGTTAAGGTTAGCCTCGACACCACGAACTGTTACAGTTGACCCTTCACCGTTGGCACGGTTGATCGATACACCTGTTACACGCTGAAGTGCTTCCGCAATGTTCTGGTCGGCTGACTTACCAATGTCTTCAGCAGAAATTCCGTCCGTAATATTTCCGGAGTTGCGTTTAGCCACCAATGCGTCTGTGAGCGATTTTCTAAACCCAGTTACAACAACCGTATCTAGAGTTTTGGTCTCATCTTCCTCAGCTGTAGCTTCCAATGAATTCGTGGTTTCAACAGTATCTTGCGCATATGCAACTTGAGACAGCGAGAGCAACCCGAGTACAGATGCCGCCCCCAATAACGACTGAGAAAATCTCAGCACTTTGAAATCTTTGTTCATTCTCTTCTCCCTATCCTTTATCCTCAAACTCCAAAGAGTTGTTTTGTTTTTGAGCTGGATCGGCTCAAAATTCTTTTTTCCGAGACAAAGAGCGACTGAAGTACCGACCTTAAAATCATGAGCAATTGTGATCTACCGATCAAAACTAATCAACTCAATCATCATACGTTTTATTGTTGACCCAAAAAAAGGCGAGATTTCTCTCAAAACCCAGCCGATTCAAAATCAATGTCGATCTACTATACCAGTGACAATTCATCCCTTCTTTATATTCATCATATGTTTGAATTTTGTCCCAAAAAAAAGGCTGTTACCATACCAAAATTCATACATCATCGCGCAATCAATTTTCTCAATACGCGAAGTCAACGAGTATTTTTGTTGCACACTTTTGAATAATGGTAAACGTTTCCTGTAGAGCTTTTTTGCAACACTCACCACAAAAAACACGTACATTCATCACGCAACACACTGTATTTTAATAGAAATATTTTTTGACGTATTTTTGAATTTGAACCTTCGCGTCACCCGACATAAGCATGTTGTTACCCTGTTTCAGCAGGCTTCACAGATACAGATTCGGCTTTTCCGGAGACAAATTTGAGGCACCTCCCCACCACTCAACTAGCAATTTGAATCGGAACCCCTCTCAACCGCTTAACTCTTGAAACCCCAAAAACCACAAAGATTATGAGTTGCATTTTTAAACATATGATGTTAGCAAAGATTAGATAAAAGGATGAGGTGCAGTTTTTTTGGCTGAAACCATGGGTGAATTGAACACACTCTTTGTTCGCTAACTGAATTGCTGTTTGTAGATAAACAACCACTCATATCCTTACTCAGAATTGCATGGGAAGCGGTCATAAATGTTTTCGAAACTACCATATATAAACGGGGAATTAGTCAAAACAACGTCTTCGTATGACGTTATAAACCCTGCCACAAACCAAGTTTCAGGTACCATTGATTTAGCTGCGCCAACCGAAGCAAATCTAGCACTTGAAGGTGCGCAAGCAGCTTTTCCGATCTGGTCCACCACCCCCGTTCAAGAGCGCGTAGACTGGATGCACAAATTACAGGATGCTGTCCTCGAGAACGAGGATCATCTTAGAGAATGCGTTCACTTTGAAATGGGGAAACCATGGAGCAGCACGAAAGATGATTTCGATATGCTCGTGGATAGTCTCAACTTTTATGCTGACGAAATACTCAAAATCAAAGCAGAGGAATTACAGGATCGTGATGGCACTCATACTCACATTATCTCACGCGAACCTGTTGGCGTTGTAGCGGCTTTCCTAGCTTGGAACTTTCCGCTTTTAAATCTCGCTTACAAATTGGGACCAGCAATGGCTGCTGGGTGCCCAATCATCATAAAACCCTCTATGCAAACGCCTTTATCAGCATATGCGGTGGGTGAGCTGTGCCAAAAAATCGGCCTTCCCGCTGGTGCTGTGAACATAATAAGTGGACGCAATAGTGAAATTGGTGACCTGATTAGTTCTTCCAAAATTCCTGCAATGCTGACTCTTATCGGTTCCACACAAACAGGCCTTCACGTTATGAAAGCTGGTGCAACTTCCATAAAACGTTATTCAATGGAATTGGGTGGGAATGCGCCTGTACTAGTGTTTGCAGATGCGGATTTGGATTTAGCAGCAGATACCGTTTGCGGATTGAAGTACTCAAATGCCGGTCAAATATGTGTTGCCCCTAACCGAGTGTTTGTTGCAGCTGAAATAGCTAAAGAGTTCAATCAAAAAATTGTTGATCGGGCCAATGCTAGAAAAGTTGGCTTTGGAAAAGACCAAGACATAGAAATGGGTCCAGTCATTGACCAAAACTCTTGGGATCGGATCGACAGCTTAGTACAAGATGCAGTCTCTGATGGAGCGGAACTATTGGCAGGTGGCGGGCGTCCGCCTGGATTAAAGGACGGCACCTTCTACGCTCCCACTGTTCTGGGAAATGTCAAAGACGATATGAGAGTGGCAAGAGAAGAGATCTTTGGCCCGATCGTCAATTTAATGGAATTTACAGATGAAGAAGCAGTTCTTGTAGCTGCAAACAACACCGATGCAGGGCTAACCGCTTACATTTTCACCGAAGATCAAGATCGGGCAGACTTTTTCGCATCAAAATTGAGGTTTGGAGAGATTCAAATCAACGGCGTGAAGTACGCAATCAATCTTCCACACTGCGGCATCAACCAATCCGGCATTGGTGTAGACTGCTCTCACTTGGCACTTGATGAGTATCTCGTTCCTAAACGAGTCAGCCGTGCGATTGTCAAGTAAGGTAGAGTATTATGAAAATCACCGAAATCCGCAGTCATGTTCTGCAGTACGACCTTGATGAAGAGTTGGGCTACTCCCAGCAATACTACACGAAACGTACGGCGCACCTGGTTGAAGTTCGTACTGACGAAGGCATTACAGGTTGGGGAGAATGTTTTGGAGGCGGAGGCATAGCACTCGCTAATAAAACTATTGTTGAACAAGTCATTCAACCCATGATCATCGGAATGAACCCACTTGATCGTGATGTCATTTGGCACAAAGCCTACAATTTGATGAGAGACCATGGGCAGAAAGGTATGCCCATTCAATCTCTATCTGGGGTGGATATTGCTTTGTGGGACATCGCAGGCAAGTACTACAACCAACCCGTATATCAATTGCTTGGAGGCGCATTCCGAGAAGAAATCCCAGTTTATGGTTATGGAATGATGCTGCAACGCGTTCCAGATTTAAAGGAACGCTTTAAAACAGACAGCGCGCAAATCGTCGAAGCTGGATTCAAAGCAACCAAAATGAAAATTGGTTTGGGCGTCAAAGAAGATATCGAATTGGTGGAAACGGTAAGAGATGCTGTCGGGCCTGATTTTCAGGTTATGGTCGATGCAAACCATGCCTACACAACTCGCGAAGCTATGACACTAGGTCATGAATTCGAAAAAATGGGTATCTACTGGTTTGAAGAACCTGTCGCACCAGAAGACCACCAAGGCTACCGAGATCTTTGCGAAGCATTGGTGCTGAACATTGCTGGTGGTGAAGCAGAATTCACTTCGTTTGGTTTCAGAGACCTCATCAAAAACAGATGTGTCGACATATTGCAGCCCGAAGTATGCGCGCTTGGTGGAATTACCGAATATCAAAAAATCATAGCCATGGCGCGAGCTCATTTTGTACCTGTGGTCAATCACGTCTGGGGTTCGGCAGTTGCTGTTGGTACCAACATGCATCTGTTAGCTGCTCTTCCAGATTTCCCAGGGGCGGCCCATCCAGTTCAGCCCATGCTAGAATACGACACTACACCAAATAGATTCAGAGAAGAGCTGCTTCAAAAGCCTCTCAATATTCAAGAACGTGTGAAGCAATCTGGAGGCACCATCCCAATTCCAACTGGACCGGGTTTGGGTGTTGATCCTGACCCAGACTTTGTGCGCCATTTTGAGGTCAATTAAGCAGTATCAAACTGGTAATTAGAAATGAAATTGTATGAGGTTTGATATTCTGCATTTGAAATGATCACATCATCAGATTTTATGATGTGTTCTACTTTTGCGAATGAATGATTGCGTGACCTATCAGACATTCGTGAACGAAATGATGGCATCGGAAACGATGACATCGCTCCCAGGAGGCAATGCGCCAACTGTTGATGAAGTCCCGTAACTTGGCGTGCCCACATTCCTCCCAGATAATGGGCACGCCACCTCTTTTGTAACCAGTTTCAGAGACGAGCTATGCAATCCGACAAAATCGAAAAAGATATTGAAATTGTCGATTTGACTCCTTGCGGTTTAGGGGAAAGCCCCCTGTGGCACCCTCTACGTAGCGAGCTGTTTTGGGTCGACCTTCCAAACCATAAGCTCTACAGAAAAACAGAAAAATCGTTGAGTGAATTTAAATTCAAAGAGATGATTTCCGCTATAGGTTGGATAGATGAACACAACCTTCTTTTGGCAATGGAAACAGGACTGTACAAATACGAAATTTCATCCCAATCGATCACGCTAATTTGTGAGATTGAACCAGAAAAACCAACCAATAGAAGCAATGATGGAAGAGCGGACCCTTGGGGTGGTTTCTGGATCAGCACAATGGATAAATCCGCGAAAGAAAAAGCAGGTGCGATTTATCGATGGCATTGTGGGAAATTGACCCAGATCGTAAATGGGCTAACGATTCCTAATGGTATTTGTTTCGATAAAAAACGTGCCTTAGCATATTATGCGGACTCATCCATACGTAAGATTTTTAAGATCCAATTATCTCAAGAGAATGGGCAGCCGGTTTCAGAATCACAGCAGTTTTTGGATCTCTCCCATAAGAACTTAGAGATCGATGGTGCAGTCACTGATCAACATGGAAATTATTGGACCGCTGTGTGGGATAGCTCATGCGTGCAATGTTACTCGCCTGAGGGAGAATTATTGGACCAAATCAATGTTCCAACTCTTCGCCCAACCTGTCCTGCATTCAGCGGAAAAGACTATAAAGACATGCACTTAACTTCCGCGGCGATAGGCCTAGAAGACGAAGTGGCAAAAGGAGCCAAACACGGTGCGACTTTCAGGATAAACGATGTTGCAATCGGACACCCCGAACCACCAATAAATATTGTCAACAAAGACTAGCGTACACCCAGTTTGAGACGTAAACTGCGAAAATCAATAAAATATTATGTTTAGGTTTATGCTATGAGCGAACTTGTATACTACGATTTAAAACAAACAGCGAATATGACGCCCAGTCTTCCAGTACAAGTTGCGCGTGAAATAGGACGACGCATAGTAGCAGGTACACTGAGAGTAGACAGTATAATAGATGATGAAAATTCATTAGCTGAAAGATACAAAGTTAGCCGAATAGTCATTCGTGAAGCGGTTAAAATTCTAGTTGGAAAAGGCATGCTCGACGTCCGCCGCGGGATTGGCACACGTGTACTTCCTCGCTCTCGATGGGCCCTTCTGGATGATGATGTTCTGGCTTGGCATTTATCTGCCCCACCACGTCAAGAATTTTTGGCTCAACTCATGGAAATAAGGTTATCCATTGAACCTAAGACCGCGCGCTGGGCGGCCGAACGCGCCACCCCCGATGATATCGCCGCAATCAAAAAAGCATGTGATGATATGGAAGCTGAGCAAGCATCTACTGAAGGCTTCATCATCGCAGACGCCCACTTCCACAAAGCTGTTTTAAAAGCCGCTAGAAATGAATTCCTATCCGGGCTTGAAGGCGTAATTTACTCCGCCCTGCTGATTAGCGTGAGAATTACTAACAAAAACCCTGTTGAGAATGGCGCGTCCATTCCGTTTCATAGAGATGTTTATCAAGCAATCGCGGACGGCGACGGCGACAAAGCTGAAGCCTTGACCGAAAAATTGTTAAGCGATGCCACCAAAAGACTTCGATCAGAGCTGGGGCCTAAAGCGCCCTAAAACTCCATACGTGAATATCAACGAACTAATTGATATTCGAAACCCGAGGAACGTTCCTTCATGAGAAAGTTAGTCTGTGCAATAGTTTCGTCGCTATTACTCCCCTTAGGGGCATGTGCTCAAATAAACAAAACAGATCAAAGCAGTGAAAAGCAACCCAATATAGTTTTACTATTTGCAGATGACGCGGGTTATGCCGATTTTGGTTTCCAAGGCAGTTCCGTCATGAAAACTCCTCATCTGGACGCCCTCGCTGAAAACGGAATGGTCTTCACTCAAGGATATGTTACTGACGCAACATGCGGCCCATCAAGGGCGGGACTAATCACAGGTCGTTATCAACAAAACTTTGGATACCAGGAAATTAACGTTCCTGGTTTCATGAGCTCCTCATCCAAATATTTGGCCGATGATATGGGGCTTCCTCTTGAAGAAGTTACTATCGCCGATAGGCTTAAATCAAAAGGATATAAAACAGCGGTATTTGGCAAGTGGCACTTGGGCAACGCTGATCGCTTTCACCCTTTGAACCGTGGTTTCGATGAATTTTACGGTTTCAGGGGCGGCCTCCGTAATTACTTCCCTTATGAGGGAAAACCTCCTCATCACGACCATAAGCTAGAACGCAATATGGGTGTATTTGAAGAGCATGAGGGCTATTTAACAGATGTGCTTGGTGAAGAAGCCGCTAACTTCATCGAACGTAACAAAGACGAACCTTTCTTTGTCTTCCTATCTTTCAATGCAGTTCACACTCCAATGGATGCGACTGAAGAAGATTTAGCTCTTTATCCCGATCTAGACGGGAAAAGACAGCAAGTAGCTGCCATGACGACAGCACTCGACCGCGCGACTGGCACGGTCATGTCAAAACTTAAAGAACTTGGCTTAGAAGAGAACACAATAGTGGTATTCACCAATGATAATGGTGGCCCAACAGATAAAAATGCGTCTAACAATTTCCCACTAGCTGGAAGCAAATCAAATCATCTTGAAGGAGGTATTCGTGTTCCTTACCTCATTAGTTGGCCAGCGATGATTGAGGCTGGTAGCAAATTCGACTTTCCTGTTAGCACGATGGACTTTTTACCGACTTTTTACGCGGCAGCCGGAGGAGACGTTTCCACAATTGAAAATGTAGATGGAGTTGACATCCTCCCATTCATAACGGGCAAAAACAATGACCGCCCACACCAAACATTGTTTTGGAAAAAGGATGTACGCGCTGCAGTACGCGACGGAGACTGGAAACTGATCAGAATGCCAGACCGACCTGCTGAACTGTACAACCTAAAAGAAGATATCGCTGAACAAAACAATTTGGCACACAAGCACCCGGAAATCGTCGAAAAGCTATTCAAGAAAATCTATGAATGGGAATTAAAGCAAGAGCGTCCATTATGGACACTTAAACAACAATTTGAAGATTATGACATCAGCCGAATGGATCAGTACAGAGAACCTCCTGTTTCTGCTGATTAATTTATAGAGAGTTTCAAGTTGTGGCACTTACAACATTAATCAGTGGTGCAGCTACCTTGAAACTGTCACCAAACATGGGAGGCGCTATCGCCTCCCTTTCCTATAATGGGCTACCAATCTTGAGGGAATGGTCCGGAAAAGAAACCGACGGGCCATTTTCACTTGCCTCCAATATTCTCATTCCGTTTTCAAACAGAATTTCTAAGGAGATAATCTGGAACGGAATAAAATTCTCTATTCCTCCTACTGTACAGGGTGAACCCCTGCCATTGCATGGCGATGCCTTTAAGAAAAAATGGCACTTAGATGGAAGCTCAAACGCCGCTGCTAATTTAATCCTAAAACACGGTGAATTAGGTCCCTTTAAATACGCTGCATCACAACGATTTACACTGAAGGATCACTCCCTCACAATCGATTTATCCATAACAAATGAGGCTGAAATACAACTTCCTTATGGGTTTGGTTTCCACCCTTGGTTTCCTAGAAACTCTGAAACTAAGTTACGTTTTAAAGCTTCAAAGATTGGTGTTCAAAACAATCAAAATTTACCTGAGCGATACGTTTCACTTTGTTCTGTCGATGAGATGAACTTTCATGAATTTCACCACCTTCCCTCCAGTCTCATCAATAATGACTTTCTGGGCTGGGATGGAATTGCAGACATTCACCAAGGAAAAAACGCTAAATCGGTTCGTATTACCGTATCGGATCTATTGAATATCCCAATAATATACTCCCCAAATGGCAACGCAGATTTCTTCTGTTTTGAACCGGTGTCACACCCCATTAATGCATTCAATCACCCCGGAGTGCCTGGCCTTATTCCACTCTCTCCAAATGAAACAGTTCGGTCATGGATCCGTTTTGAATGGTAAAAATAAACCCGCAAAAACACTTTGCGGGTAGAGTTTAAGGGCCACAATGTAAAACAAACCTAATCGTGGTAAACCGAAGTTCTGCCGCCATCTACGATCAAGTTTTGACCTGTCATGAAACTGGACTCCGGCCCCGCTAAAAAGAGCGCTGGGTAGGCTATTTCATCCAACGTACCATTTCGCTTTAACGGATGGAGCTCGCCAAGCGCTTTGCGGCAACCTTCTGGGTCATCCATGCTTGCCCACCACTTAAATGCATTGGGTGTCTCGATCATTCCTGGGCAAAGGGCATTTACACGGATATTAAACTCACCAAATTCTACAGCTAAGTTCTTCGTCAACCCCGTCACTGCGTGCTTTGTAACTGCATATGGAAAATGTCCACGCACGATCTTAAAACCATGCACCGACCCTACATTCACGATGCTACCCGAACGAGCCTCTTTCATATATGGTATTACAGCCTTACTACAGTTCCACATACCATCGACATTCACGCCAAAACTTCGCCGCCAATCTTCCTCTGACGTATCCAGCAAGTCAGGATTTTCCCAAATAATACCAGCATTGTTGACTAAGATTGTCGGATTTCCCAGTTTAGATGCGGTAGCGGAAACCATTTTTTGGACGGAATCTGAAGAAGAAATATCTGTTTGAACAAATATGGCTTTGTATCCATTCGCGTTCAATTCATGAACGAACGCTTCACCCATTTCTGCATTGACATCGGCAACACAGACTCGTGCTCCCTGCTTGCAAAACAATTGTGATATGGCGCAACCAATTCCATCTGCTCCGCCAGTAACAATTGCAATTTGATTTTCTAAATTTGCAGGCATTTTACACTCTTAAATCTTCCAACTAAACTTCATCGCGATCAAGACTTCACCAGCTCTTCTTCAATTTCCTCTAACGACTTCCCTTTCGTTTCTGGCAATATGAAGAACAACACCACTAATCCGAGTGAAGCGACCACACCGTAGCTAAAAAAGATATCCGCCGCCCCCATATTTTTAAGCTGCCATGGAAACAATTGTTGGATTGCTACAGCTGAAATGCTCTGAACCAAGGCAACAAATGGGATCGCAACAGCACGAACATTGCTCGCGAAAATCTCTGAAAACACAACCCACATTATGGGGCCGATAGTTAGATGAAACGCTCCTAAAAATAGAAATATTCCAATCAAAACTGCAACTGCATTGATGTTAATTGTTTGATTGATAATCGCACCGCTCACCAAGGGTATTTCTTTAAGATCAAAAGCTTTTGCGATATCCGCCTTCAGAGCAACATCATCTTCATATACATTGCCAGAAAATTGGTGGAGGTCACTGACATCTATGCCACTTTCCTCAATTCTTTCCAAGGCAGCTTCATCAAGGGTGTAGGTCGCGGATTCAAAGCTATACCAACTCAAACTATGAGCAATAACGACTAGCGTTAAACCTCCAAGCGTTAAAAAACGTCGTCCCACACGCTCGACCAACATTATCGAGATAATCACAGCAATAACTCCGATTAAACCAATACCAATTGTCTGTTTGAATGTATCCTTCAGGCCCATCCCGACTTGCTCAAAAACCTGCGGAGCAAATGCATTTACAGCATTCATGCCTGATGCACCCTGAGCTATCGCGTAGACAATCGCGATGGCCAATACCCAAACCATGCGTTTACTGAACAGGATTTTCAACTGATCAACAAGTGTGTGATCTGTTTCGTCATCCAAGCTATCCGTGACTTCAGAAACAGTGTTTTCAATGTGCTCAGAAGATATCGTTTTCGCTAAGACTTCTCTGGCTTCATCTTCACGTCCTTTGATGAGCAACCATCTCGGAGAACGGGGGATAATTAGCAATGCTCCTACCCAGACTGCATTCGCGATCAACTCAGATCCCAGCATAATACGCCAAATGTTTTCATTCGTAAGCCAAGAAGAGGTTTCAAGCGCATCAACTAGGAAATAGTTCACCAGAAAAGCAACCAAAGTCCCAATAGCGATCATCAGCTGTTGTATGCCTACGAAACTACCACGTTTATCTTTGGGAGCGATCTCTCCAATGTACATTGCGGAAACAGTCAGAGAGGCGAATGCCAAGCCGCCTATCATTCTACCTACAACCAACATTTCAAAGCTGGAAGCAGTCGCTGATACAATGGAAGAAAGAGAATACAGGACCGCAATCAACAGCAACACTGAACGTCGCCCGAGCCAATCACACAAAGGACCAGTGAATATTAGTGCGAAGAGAACACCAATAATAGCACTACTTCCTACAAGACCAATTTGAACATCGTTTAGTTCAAATTGAGAACTAACAAATCGAATGGCACCTGAAAGGTTTACAATATCCAACCCAAAAACAAAGCCGCCGAAGGCAGCAATGATTGCGTACAATGTAACATTTCTATCTGTAACGGTCTTTAGCAATCTAACACCCAATCAATTACAATTCCGATGAGATCGGAATAAACTCAAACAGCGTCGATAGACGCAATCTCACCTATCGCAGACTTGGATAATAACTGAGTTCTCCTGAAATTTCAGAGAACCTCAAAAGAATGCACACGTCCAATTTAATTAAACAATGTTTCCTGTCAGCCGACATTTGCCGAGACAAATATAAGCTCCCCAATGTTTTTTTGCTCTAGGTTTTACTTTTTGTAGCATTATCATTATATTTATGCAAACATATAATGTTTAAAGAATTGAGCAATCGACGATACCCGCCTAGCGCTTATTCAGTAAGCCTCGATGGAGATAAAGTATTGTGATCAATTGCGATGTAGGAGTAACTTCATGTCATCTGACCAATTATTTATTGGGGTCGATTGGGGCACAAGTCGAATGCGGGCTATGTTGTGTTCTCATGACAGATCAGCTCCCTCTTCTGATGAAGTTGTGTTTGGTGATGGTATTTCTAAACTAACCAAATCTCCTGAAGACACTTTATTTGAAGCAATTACGCCATGGATCAAACAATATGGAAAGTTGGATATTGTGTTGGCCGGAATGGTTGGCTCCAATATAGGGTGGAAGACTACTCCATACCTCCCCTGCCCTGCACAATTATCAAACCTGCCAAACCTCGCTGAGGTTTTTGAAGTTCAAGGACATAAAGTTACAATACTTCCTGGGGCAAAAGGAACAAATGCAATGGGGCAACCAGACCTCATGCGCGGAGAAGAGTTACAAATTCTGGGCTGGATGGCACGGCACCCAAACATCTCTCATGAAGACCGCCTGATATGCTTGCCAGGTACACATACAAAATGGGCACGTCTTCACGACGGACAACTTGAATCCTTCGCTACCTCATTGACGGGTGAACTATATGCCATATTGAAAGATCATTCCATCCTAGTCCCCTCTCCGGAGTCTCAGCCACAAACTGGTTTTCAGAACGCTAGTTTCCTTAAAGGAGCAAAATTGGCGGCCCAACAGCCAAATGGTTTACTGCATATTTTGTTTTCAACACGCACGCGCTTGATATCGAACCCAGACGAACTGGGAGATCCAGCAAGTTACCTATCCGGCCTATTGATCGGATCAGACGTTAAAACGGCCATAGATAATTGTGCAAAACCTAATGTGATTGTTGAGGTCATTGGCGCTCCAGCATTGGGAGACAAATACGCCTTAGCAATAGAAAACCTAGGTCACACTTGTAATTTCACGGACGGCAATGACGCTATCTATTCTGGCTTTCTTGCAGTTTAAAGGACCCGACTTATGCTTGATAAAATTTTAGAAACCACTCCATTGATTGCAATTTTACGTGGTGTCAAACCGGATGAAGTTCAATCTATAGGCCATGTACTTTATGGGCATGGAATTCGTTGTATCGAAGTTCCACTTAATTCTCCCGAACCACTAAAAAGCATTCAAATTTTATCTGAAACAATGCCTGAAGACTGTTTGGTGGGTGCTGGAACAGTTGTAAAACCAGAAGACGTTCAAAAAGTATATGATGCAGGCGGTCGCATTATTGTTACGCCAAATACAAATGCTGACGTTATCCGTAATGCTGTCGCGTTGAAAATGGATGTTACACCAGGATTCGCGACTATTACTGACGCCTTCACCGCAATTGACGCGGGTGCAAAGCATCTAAAACTATTTCCCGCAAGCACGTATGGAATCGGACATGTAAAAGCAATATCAGCCGTTTTACCCGATGATTGTAATGTTCTTGCTGTAGGTGGTGTTGGAGCCTCTAACATGGCCGAATGGAAAGCAGCTGGATGTGTCGGATTTGGAATTGCCTCTGAACTATACAAAGCTGGTGATAGTGCTGAAACCATCGACAAAAAAGCCGCTGCATTGATGGCAGCTATTTAAGCAATAAATAGAGAGGGAATTCACCGTGAAAATCACTGATGTCAAAGCATACCCTGCCTGGGTTGGACACCGCAATCTTTGCATGGTGAAAGTAGAGACAGATGAGGGGCTATTCGGCTGGGGTGAATCCGGCCTATCTAGCCGAGAGTTAGCTGTTGTTGGAGCGGTAAATCACTTTAAAGAATTCCTCATCGGAAAAGACCCCACAAAAATCGGTGCACTTTGGCAAGAAATGTATCGCGGCCAATACTTTGAAGGTGGTCGTGTTTTAACAGCAGCGATATCAGCAATTGATATTGCACTGTGGGATATAGCAGGAAAGGCTCTAAATGTGCCTATCCACCGCCTACTAGGTGGGAAACAACGAGATCATGTACCTTGCTTCATCACAACGATCAAACCGCATGATCAAAGCCTTATTGAAGAAGCAAAAATGTTTGTAGATGAAGGTTGGACAGTCATAAGAACTGCCGCTGGTGATCTAGGAACCACTGAACGTGCTTCTACTGTAGACATACGCAAATCTATCGCCGAAGCAGCGGAAGTTCTAACAGAGCTTCGACGACAAGTCGGCAATGAAATCGTTATCGGCATAGATTATCACCATCGGCTATCAGTGGCTGAAGCAGCTTCGTTTTGTCAAATGATGCCATCTGGTACGTTGGACTTTTTAGAAGAACCTATTCGAGCAGAAACACCCGAAGCTTACACAAGCTTAAGACAAATGACTGATGTTCCCTTCGCAATCGGAGAAGAATTCTCTAGTAAGTGGATATTTCGTCCATACATTGAGCAAGGTCTAACAAATTTTGCACGCATCGACGTATGCAATGTTGGTGGTTTGACAGAAGCGATGAAAGTCGCAGCGATGGCAGAAACGCACTACATTGATGTAATGCCTCACGATCCACTGGGCCCTGTTTGTACAGCCGCCACACTTCAAATGTCTGCAGTTGTTCCTAATTTTTCTTGGTATGAAGTTCCACCATATGGGCGCACTGAAACTGTAGATATCAATAATTTTTTTGAAAATGCCCCCTCACCTCAAGCCGGCATATTCGAGATCAGCGACTTGCCTGGCCACGGTGTTATTGTAAATGAAGAAGCCATCAAAGCAAACGCGTTTAAATTTTGGGAATGCCCTCGTATGCTAAAACCAGATGGGTCATACACAAACTGGTAGCACATTAAATATGTTCAGCAATCACCCTATGAAGTAGAATCGATATGCTAAAACCAGCTCAAATTTCAACGCTATCTTCGTTACTAGGATGTCTCTGCGCTTTAAGTAGTTGTAGCGACGCAAACTCTAGCCCGCCATACTCAATTGATGGCAAAGCCGAATGCAGCATATCTGCACCTTTAGACCCTGTTTTCATTAATGGCGGAGAGTTCCTACAAGGAGAAGCTAAGAAACAATTTCGTGACGAATTCCAACAATTTCAGAACATTGTTGGAGACTTTAAAATAGATGCTCACGAAGTCACCAATGCACAATTTGCTGAATTTGTTGATGCGACGGGGTATATAACTGTAGCTGAAGTGGCCCCCTCTCCGTCAGATTATCCTGAAATCCCACCAGACAAACTCAAAGCAGGCTCAGCTGTATTTGCCACCACAAACTCGGAGCAATTTATGAGTTGGTGGAATTTTGTCGAAGGCGCAAATTGGAAACACCCCGCCGGCCCCAATTCCAACTTAGAGGGTATAGAACAACACCCCGTCATTCATATCGCCTATCAAGATGCCCTTGCATATGCTGAATGGAAAGGTGGAGATCTACCCACAGAAACTGAATGGGAATACGCCGCGCGCGGTGGGTTAGAGAGTAAACCGTTCGAGTGGGGTGATATAGGTCCAGATGAAGGTCCCGTAAGAGCCAATACATGGCAAGGCCAATTTCCGGTAGAGAATACCGTGCGAGATGGTTATGAAGGCTCGGCGCCGGTAGGCTGTTTCGAACCCAATGGATACGGCCTATTTGATATGACAGGGAATGTCTGGGAATGGGTCAAAGACGACTATAACTACCCAAACAATGGCATTGATGGGCTGATGAAAGGCGGATCATTTCTCTGCGCAGCCAATTTTTGCGCAAGATACCGCCCAGGCGCGAGACATGCCCAAGAACGTAACTTTTCTACAAACCACATAGGCTTCCGAGTTGTGTATAGAGATCTTCCAAATTGAGTAATCTCAAGGTGCGTCGCAAAAACAAAAAGTGAGCCACCTCTCTCTCCACAAAGCTAAGCCATAACACGCATACAAGCCCAATGATTGTCCATCACAGGGCACAAAATCAATTGGAAGAAGCATGAACAAAAAGTTTGTTTTATCAATGTCTTGCCTATCTATCATTGGTGTGATTTCAAGTGGATGTTCCACAAGCAAAGATAACTCTCTTGCCCCCGCTTCTGCTTTCTCAATAACCACTGATGTAATTGATTTTGGAAGTGAATTGAAAAAGAAATGGGGCGCTGCAGTCATATCAGATCTCGACCAAGATGGTTGGGACGATATAATTACAACCGACCACACCAGCTATTCCCGCATATTCTGGAACAACGCCGGAAACTTTAGTGCCCCTGTCGTTTTAATAAATGGAGACACCCACGGCATGGGTGTGTCTGATTATAATGGTGACGGTAAAATGGATATCATCATAACGTTGGGCGGAGGGAATGGTGGTAATCCTAGGCGACCAATCCACTACACAGTTGGAAAAGATCGACAAATAAAGAAAATTGGCCTTCTTGATCATTTCAACTCGACCCGTGGACGAACAATAAAATTCTTAGATGCTGATCACGATTCAGACTTAGATTTGTTTTACACGGGGTTTGCTCCACATAATGTAAAACAATTGAGTACAAATCAATTTTACACGAACTCCAATGGAAAATTAAGCTTCAGCGCGACCCTTCCTGTTCCCAACGATCCTTTATCATTTAAAGTATTAAGCACAGATATAAACAATGACAATTACATGGACGTGATTGTGCATGGCGGAAGAGATCTCACACTTTCACTTGGCAATGCAGACGGTACTTTCACGAACACAACGAAGGAAGCTTTTGGCGAATTGGCCAAGCTAAAATTCGTGACTAATATTACAGAAATTGACTACGATAATGATGGGGATTTCGATCTTTTTTTAAGCCGCGCTCCATTTCAATTTGGAAGAGAAATCTACTTTGATGACAAAGAACGCAATTTAGCTTTTTTCCAGTTTAATGGAAAAATTACATTGGATGATTTCGTCATTGAAGGAGACACTCTTGAATTGGAAAACCTCCAAGAAACATATGCCACCTATGGTGTTTTTGTAGGAAAAAATCGCAAGAAAATCAGCCCCGAGACCCAAAAAGATCTTTTGGGTAAAAGTCTTATTATTACATCCGAAGAAGCACAAGGGTGGCCGGAAGAAGATACTAAGGGAGTGCAAATTGGGTATCTTGGGAATAATAAATGGCGAATTGGTGGATTCGTGAAGTCACGCATTGCAGGTGTTGTTAAAAACGTAAAATCTTACGAAAACACCGAACCCAGAGAATTGCTTCCACCCAAATTGCTGGAAAACCGGAACGGAAAATTTTTTGATATCACTGAAAGTCTAGGCATTACGATTTCTGAACAAATCCAGCATGCTACGGCAGCAGATTTCGATAATGATGGTTTTGTTGATTTGGCATTAATTCCATATGGAAACATGGCATTACCAATTGCACCCCGTATTCTGATGAATAAGGCCGGCAAGAGTTTCAAAATCACTGAGAATAGCGGGTTGATTTCAAGTGAAATTGGAGCAACCGGATCGAGTATCGAAGCAATAGATTTCAACCAAGATGGCCGCCTTGATATCGTTTTTGCAAATGAACGAGGCCGTTGGTATTTGGCCAAAAACCAACTTCAGAAAAGAGAGATTGGGAACTTTATTGCCGTAAAGGTTGGAAACTCTCCAGAAGGGAAAGCCCAACATATCGGTGCTAGAGTTGAAATTTCGAGCTGCGGTAAAAAGCAAAGCCGCTTGGTAGGTTCAAGTGGTGACGGTTTTCATCACATGCTTAAAGATAGACTTAATTTTGGAATAGGCGCTTGTGAAAAAATTGATTCTGTCAAAATCACTTGGTCCAATGGTGAAACCAAAAGCTTTGAAGATATCGATGCTAACACCACGATTTCCACTAGCAATTAAACTCCAAAGAGCTCAATTTTGATGCTGTAGATTTGCCTACAGACGCAGACATCTTTTATCCATATGGATCTGAATAATTGTGCTTGGCGGCCAACACGAGTTTTGTAAGTTTGGTGGACGCGAGTGGAATTCAGACAATTTCAACCTCATACTTCCAAGTTCACTTTACCTCGAATTGGCTTCACTTTTTGGCAGTACATCAGTCTCATCTTAAACACCTTTTGGTTTGAACCTATTTAACAGCATCAAAACAAAATAGCCTCGCAATACAAGAACAAGGCTATCTTCATTTATTCAATCATTTAAAATGACTCTATTTTATCCCTAGTTCATCAAAATTCGTATATTGCCGTAACCATTCAACAACATCTGTAACCGCCGGTTCGAAGTATTCTCGGGCACAATGGCCAGCCATTCCCATAACCCAGAGTTCTGAAGTTTCTGCTGAGTCAGCAAGCAACTCTAAATCGCTTATTGGCGCTAAAGAATCGCGTCCGCCATTCATAACTAACAATGGCGTTTCTATAGTTGTCCCTTGCCCAATTAATCCCTGCTCAACCAAAGAAAAACGCTTTACTGATCTTGAAACAGATTCCGGATCTGAAACATCTGCTCCGATGCGATGCGCAAATGCACGAACAGTTGCACCCTCTTCAGTCTCCAGTATCGCTGAAATCTGCTCAGGCCTCAGCATAAAGGCCGAATGTACAGGGCCACATAATGATGCAACAGCGCGTAATCTTGGATCATTTTGTGCTGCCATTTTTGCAGCATAATGACCACCAAAGCTCACACCAACTTCGAATATATTCCCGGTATCAATATCTTCTCTAGAGGCCATAGCATCGAGTACTGCCATATGAACAAAATCGCCATCTGAACGAAGTTTCCAAAACGTGCTTTCACCGGTTCCAGCCAAATCAAATGTGACGACTGCAAAGCCTCTACTCAGTAAGCGTTTTACTGTTTTATATGCATGGCCTTTAAATTTATCAGTACCATGCGTCCAAAGAATAAGAGGTGGTTTCTTCACTCCTTGGGGTTTGTGAAGATATGCTTTGAAATTTTCACCTTTAGTTTCAACTTCGACAATCTCCATGGGAACCTCCATAAAGGAGCCACCCTGCTCATACGCTATAAAATGCTGCTTAAGTGCCTCTTTCTCTGCTTTGGTATGGAATTCTGGGAAGCCAGCGATTGCAAAATAATTTGCAGCTGAGAAGTAAAGCCTTTCAGCAGATTCTCTATCTTCAACCTCAGCTGCAATTTTTGCGCGTTCCAATTCTGCATTTGCAATTTGCATCCATTCATGAACCCAAGAACCTTCCGCCTCACCTTCCCGCGTTGAAATTTTATCAAGCGTATTCATGACGGCTTGGCGGTCAGCTCCATCATAAATAAAGCCTTCAATCCTTCTTTCTGGGACGTGAACCTTCCCGTCTATTATTTCTTGCGCACAACTACTCGCAGTAATACTTGTAAAAAATGAAGCAGCCAAAATCGTTGTCCGCACGACAAGTTTTCTCATAACAATTTCCTTTTCAGGGAATTAGCTTGAACAATAAATTCAAATTGGTGGGATTGATTAAAGTGATTTCTTCAACGTAAGACCAAAAGTTCTTGGTGCCCCAAACGCTGTCGGTGACTGAAGAACTGTCGATATCGGCCCGCGGGATAGAACATCAGCCTCTTCTGACAGATTGCGCCCCCACAAAGAGACTTCCCAATCTTGACTAGGAGCAACCCATGACACCCGCGCACCATAAAAATGCACTTCGGGTCTTAAAGTCACTGGATCGCCGAATGGTCCATCGAAGACATCACTTCGTCCAGTATAATCTATTCGTGCCGAGAGTTCTGATCCACCCGATAAAGGGTAGGTGAAATTAGCAGCCAAATTGACCGTCCACTCAGGAGCATTGTCAGGCTTGTTCCCATCCACTGAAACACCACTGACCTCCCCCTTTAGTTCGGCATCCATTAACGCAACAGATCCTGTCAAAATCAGAAATTCATTTACAGTGGCTGCCGTTTCAACCTCAAGCCCTGTTACTTTAGCACCACCAGAATTGACGATTATGGGCGCACCTGAAGGCAAAAAATCAGCAACCTGTAAATCCTTGTAATCAACATGAAACACAGAAGTATTTACTCGAATTCTTCTGTCAAAAATTTCTGATTTTAGCCCCATTTCATAATTGGTAGAAGTTTCTTCATCGAATGGAGTAAGAGCTGCATCACGCGTACTAGGTTCTCCATCAAACCCACCCGCTTTATACCCTTGCGACACAAGTCCATAAAAAATTGCATCGTCGGTTAGATTATAACTCAATGATGCTGAACCCGTGAATTTATTCCACTCGTCTTTCACATCCACATCGACAGGGTCCTCGGATGGATCGACAAATATACCAGCCACCCCTCCTGTAGCACTATGGAATACTGAAAAAACTTTTTCATCGACAGTATAACGGCCACCTGCTGTCAAATTCAGGCGATCTGTAAGATCAAACCCTACGCGCCCAAACAAGCCATAACTTGTGGTTTTATTGGACGTTTCCAAAGTCGACTGAGTGGCAAATGGACCAGCGAAAGGCAACACATCTCGATCATCGCCATCTCTCGTATGATCATCTGTATAATAGTACAATCCCGCTAACCATTGGAATTGAGCGTTGGCAGAATAATTGTCGAAACGAAACTCTTGTGAAAATTGCCAGGCATCGTCGACACTAGATGAAACTAACAGATCTAATGGAGTACCAAAAATGTCCTGGGAGCGAGTCATTTCCGCCTCAACATAACCAGTCACTGAAGTAAGCTGCACTCCAGATGTGACATCCCAAACTGCTTCAGCTGACACCATTTTTATTGTACGTTCTTGTGTAAGATCCTCTCTTTCAGAGATGTCAGTTTCCCACTCGTTACATGGCTCGGTATAATTGCCAAAGGGAGCTCCCAAATATGGGGTTGTACAATCTGGACCTCGCCTTGCAATTGATCCATCATCATCTTCTGACCAAGTTGCTCTTAGCAAAACTTCAAAGGCATCACTGAGTTCCAAAAGCATTTGGCCTCTGACAGTTACGTTCTGTTCAGGATCAATATCTTTACCTGAAGAAATATCAGTCGTGTAACCCTCTCTCTCATCATAGTGCACACTTAATCTTCCAAGTACGCCTTCAGTTATCTTACCCCCGATCGCACCATTAAAATCAAGCAGACCGTAATTACCTGCTGTCGCCTCAATAAAACCATCGAGTTCTTCTGTGGGTCTCTTACTGATAATATGAATCAATCCAGCAGATGCATTACGACCAAAACTCGTTCCTTGAGGACCACGCAGAACTTCAACTTGACCAATATCGAAAAATTCAAAGGATTTGGCGAAGTCACGTCCAATAGCAATGTTATCAATGTAGGTCGCAACAGCTGAATCACCCGCCGCTCCTTCAGTTTGAGAACTAATGCCTCGAATACTAAAATCTTGTTGCCCTTTATGCAGGCTAGTAAATGTAGCACCCGGAGTGATTTCCAGAATTTCATTAACCGATTGAATTCGCTGAGCAGCAACTATATCAGGCGTAACAACCGCAACGGCACCCGGTACATTTTGCAAGCTTTCCTCAGTTCTCCGTGCCGTCACGGTTATCGTGTCGAGATCTAACCTGCTTTCTTTCTCTATAAGGTTTTGGCTTGTTGTAGTTTCTTGTGCTGCTGCGGAGCTTCCCGCAACCGCGGCTAACGCAGTCGTCATACTCAAAAGAGCTTTGTTCATTTCGTCTTCTCCTCCCGATATATCTTTATCTTCACGAAGCGACACAATGATCGCTCCGCTCTGCGTAAGACTTCCGGTCAAAGACGTGCCTTCAAACAAACGATACAGCGCTGTTTGAAGAGAAAACTTCCCGCCAATTGGGTTCGTTTTCACAAATGCGATATCTTCTGTTTGGAAAAAAACCGATCGTTTAAATTCGCGGGCAAGCAACTTAACTGCTTCGTCCGCATTTTGTGTTTCCAATTCAAGCAATCGCTCGGTATCATTCACTTCCTGCGAATATGCAGAAAAATGTAACGATGTGCATACTGCCACAAAGGTAAAAACAACAACTTTAAACGACGACACTTTCCTCCCAAAGAAATATTCACATCTGACACCTTCTTATGAGGTAGCCTTGAATACAAGTCGGTTTGAGAAGAAAAATCCTCCAGTGCCAAATCTGATTTACTCAACTAAAGGTACGGTACTCTTTGTTTTTAATATTATTTTTTTGGGGTTTGATCTATCGACCTCGATGCCCAACCGTTCAAAAGCCTCCAACATCCCGGCCATATCACCTGCGCGATAAATGCCGCCAATCTGCATATTGTTCAGTTCAATGTCAGAGATTGAAATCGGAACATCCACATAGCGATTAACTTCAGAAACAACTTCATTGAGCGGGGTGTCTGAAAACTCTAATAAGCCTTCTGTCCAAGAAAGCCGTCTCGAAATATCTTTTGGAGTTAAAATTGAAATTTGCGAAACGCTCAAAGGTTTCTCATTCAGGTTTTCACCAGACGAAGAAATGGATTGTCCTGCATTAAGCACCAGCTTTGTAGGGGCCTGTTCTCGGCCTTCACTCTCCAACTCTGAACCAATTCTTGAAAAGGAAACAACTCCATCGACCACTGATAGTTCAGTGTGTTTATCATTCAATTTAATTGAAAAGGAGGTCCCCAACGCCTCCGATCTAAAATCGCCCGCTTCGACAATAAATGGTCGATTGGGGACATGCGCGACATCAAACAATGCCTCGCCACGCAATAATTTTACTTTTCTAGCTGTTTTCGAGTACTCAACTCTTATTTCACTGTCAGTATTTGCTTCAATGATCGATCCATCGCTCAATGTCAGCGATTGAAACTCTCCCTTTTGGGTTGTTAAAGACGCAACATCAAACTGAGGCTGTTCGGATCTATATAGAAACATGAAAACACATGAAGAAATCACTAACGTTGCAACGACAGCTAAAAATGCCGGCTGAAACACTGTTTTTTTCCTTAAAGAATTATTCTTCCCGCTTTCTAAATGCTCTAGGCACTCTGTTAGAACCTGCATACTTCCGGATAACTTAGCGATCGCATTGATCTCATTGGCATGTGCAGGACTGCGGGCGACCCACTCTCTCAAAGCGGCAAGATCGGCTCTAGAGAGGTTACCAGTCTCCATCTGAGCAACCCAACTACAGGCTTCAGCGCTAATTTGTTCATCAATTTCTATTTGATCATTAGGATCCATAATAAAAACCTCTATCGCCTCCCCCCGTCTAATCCTAACACATTCTTTTCATTCAATTCCTTTAAAGAACCATTTTGAGTACTGAGCATATATTTTCGACACTTTCGTAAACCAAGAGCAACATGTTTTTCTACTGTACTAATGGCTATATCTAATTTGGCCGAAATTTCTTTGTGTGAAGCCCCGTAGATATATTTAAGCACAAACACTTTTCGACATTGAGGCGGCAATTCTGTGAGCGCTTTGGAAAAAACTTCCATTCTCTTTCGAGAATCAACCACCTCATCAATGCCTGGCTGATCCGCCTTTGTGGGACTTGCAGATACGTCGTCCAGCAACCCTATGACACATTTCGACCGCCTATGAATTTCTGAACGAGCAACATTTTTCGCAATCCCAACCAAAAACCCCTTTGGCTCCAATATCTCTTTGTTTTGCTCCGCTTCAAGCGCTCGCGCTATGACTTCTTGAGTGAGATCTTCAACTTCAACTCTACTCAGCAAATATCGCCTAATAACCGTCGCGATTAGCCGTTCATTTTCTAAAAATGATTCCAGTACTCTGGAGGAGGTATTTTTTAAACTTCTTGCGATGTGAGGCCTCCTAGACCGTCCACTATATAGGCAAGTATGTTGAGAACAAAAAATCCGCCACTAAAGATTCAAATTGAATAAAAAATTCGGTGTTTTCATCCGTCACAATGTATCAGAATTTCCTAAAACTTGAGAGCTTTGCCTCACCTTTCCCAGATGAAAGGTTCTGGTAACTCTCATGAGATTCCAAATAGTGTTCTTAATAGCCTCCGCTCACATTAGAGGCCCAATTATGAAGATTACAACACTGTACAAAACAGCAGTTCTTTTCTGCTTTGCCAGCTCTTACGCTGGAATGTCTTATGCGCAAACCTACAAGACTTTCGATGAACCATCTGAAGAAGGCAAAGGTAATTGGGAGGTGACGGTGGGTGTCGGCGTGCTGCACGAAGCGATATCACCTGGAGTCGATCAATATGAATCGCAGGTGCTTCCATACTTGGATATTGCGTATAAAGACAGACTATTCCTTAACGTGAGACATGGCTTGGGTGCCTACCTCATTAAACAAGATGATAAAAAAACAGGCATCTTCGAGGACCTCGCAGTGGGTGTTGCTCTCGATTATGATGAAGGTCGTGATGCCTCTGACTTCGACAAACGCCCGGCCCTAAAAGGTCTCAATAAAATCGATTCTACAATCGAAGGTAAAATTTTCGCTGAAGCTGAAATATCCTCTGTAGAGCTCGATTTTGAAATAGCACAAGACCTAAGCGGAGATGGGCATGACGGCTGGCACGCTGAATTGTCTGCAAATCTCGATTTCCCAGTCAGCGACAGATTTATGCTTATGGTTGGTCCATCCATCCGATATGCAAGCGAAGAATACCAGCAAGCTTACTACGGATTAGATTCGTCTGAAGCAATCGCAACTGGTTTTAGCGAGTACAAGGCTGGCGCAGGACTTGAAAGCGCTTCATTTGGTATTCAAGGGCGCTATGCTCTTTCAAAAAACTGGAGCGTCCTAGGATTAGCGCAATATGAGTCTTTACTTGGCGATGCCAAAGATAGTCCATTTGTCGAAAAGGACAATCAGGTCGTAACAGGGCTAGCTGTCGCATATACATTTTAGTGGCCCCTCGCTCCACTTCTCCCTCCACAGTTATTCCACCACTCGTTCCGCCTTCCCGACGCACCTATCCCGCTTTTTCGGCGTCGGGACGCCCCCATGTCGTGCAGCACCAAAAGGAAATCAAATGGTTTCTCTCAATCCTACCTACCCGGTTTTGATGTTGATTCTGATGCTTGCCGGCTGCTCAACATATCAAGAAACGAAGTTACCTCCCTCACCAGTTTCTAACGACGAGGAGTTTTCAACAATGCTCAATACAAATGACGATGTTCAGCCCTACTGGCAGACTAGCATTCAAAATAAACAGTTGACCCTATTGATTGAACAAGCGCTATCTCAAAACTTAGATATTGGAATGGCGTTTGACAGACTGAACGCTTCGCGCGCTGCCCGAGGCATCATAATTACTCAACAACAACCCAGTGCTTTGTTCAGTTCATCAGCCAATAGAACTTCTCAATCAGAGAACTCCGTTCGAACCACCAGAAATGAGCTCTCAGCAAGCGGCACACTTTCTTGGGAACTGGACATTTGGAACCGCGTCGCATCAGAAATAAAAACTGCCGATTACGAACTTCGAGTTCAAGAAAACCTAGTCGCTAAAACCGAAGCTCTTGTCGTTTCTGAACTAATACAACTTTATCAAGAAATTCATTACACCGAAAAGCTGATTGGTCTTTTAGCAACTCAGATTGATACTAACACAGAATTCCTAAATTTAACTCGTTTTAGGTTTGCCAATGGCTGGGCAAGTGCATTGGAAATTCATCAGCAAGAAAGCCAACTCATCAGCACGCAAGAGCTGCGCTCAGAGCTAAAACGGGAGCTTGCAGTTCTTCAAACAAGCATCTCGATCGTACTGGGAATATCCCCTCTTTCTATACGGATTTCCGACCTTGATGGAACAGAATTGCAACCACCTCTGGAGACTCCTAGCCCGAAAGGATTGGTTGGTTTAAGGCCGGATCTACGAGCGGCTTTTTACGAACTCAAAGCTGCGGATTATCAGATTGCCTCTTCAATTGCGGACCGCTTACCAAAGATAAGTATTTCTCTAATGGGAAGCATGACGGGCTCAGGGGCGGGTAATCTAAACAACAATAATTCTCTGTCCCTGGGGCCATTTCTAGAGTTCCCTCTCTTCGATGGAGGTAAAAGAAAGAGAGAGACAGAACGTCGCCAAGCTAAGCTCGAAGAAACCATCAAGAATTTTACCCAAACAACACTCATTGCAGTCAAAGAAGTCGAAGACTCACTTACTTCACTCGCCGCATATGAAAAGCAGATATCTTTAAAAATTAAACAGGTAAATACGTCCGGTCGGAGTGTTGCTTTGGCACGACAAAGATTCCTCCAAGGTGATGCCGAATACATCACAGTTCTTGATGCTCTTAGAACTCAACAGAACGAACAGCGCAATCTAATCGAGTTAACGCGTCGGCGAGCTTTTACGATTGTCACATTGCACAAAGCTATCGGAACACGGTGGCAAATTTCGTCAAAAAACGTCCAATCATCAAACCAGCAAACTAAAGCAGAGAACAGCCATGTTTTTTAAATTTGCACTCCCGTCGATCGTACTTTTTTCAGGCGCAGGAACAACGGTTTACTTGGCAAATGGTGAGCAAGAAACAACCGATCTTGTACAACAAAAACCAAAAGGATCTCGAGTTTCAACTCAAACTCTGCATCGCGAAAACTACCAATTAACTTTTCGTGGCTTTGGAACTATCGAAGCTAGGGAAACAATCAAATTAACTCCGCAAGTATCTGGAAGAATTTCAGAGACAAAGAACGTTTTTGAAGCAGGAAGTTATGTATCCCAAGATGAAATATTGTTTTTAATAGACCCCAGAGAGTTTGAAATCGAGCTCTCATTGGTCACAGCGGAATTGGCTAAAGCAAAAGAGAATTTAAGGTTGGAACAAGGCCGCCAGCTAATTGCTCAACACGAATGGTTGTCCTTAGATGCAGAGACCAGAAATCTCTCGAAAAGTACATCGTTGGCTCTTCGACAGCCACAACTTGAAACGATAAAGGCTGAGGTTGAAATTGCGCAGAGCAAAGTTGATTTAGCAAAATTAAATTTGGAACGCTCGCAAATAACTGCTCCCTGTAATGGTGTAATACTGGAAGAAAGCATCGCCAGTGGTAACACTGTAGCCCCCGGAGATATTGCTGTTACGATCGCTTGTAGCGATTATTATGCAATCAACACATCCCTTCCCATTTCTTACTTAAACTATCTGGATCTACCTCAATCAGGTGTTCCTCAAAGCGATCTGATTGTTAAAAGTATGGGTACGGAACGTCGTGCTACGATGACATCATTGTTAGCTGAAATAGATAAAAATATTCAAATGGCACAATTGCGTGTCCATATAGAGAAGCCCTTGTCTCATCCACAAGTATTACTTGGTGCACATGCAGAGGTTGAAATTCCTGCTTCAAATTTAACAAACGTCTTCGTTGTTCCCGCATCCCTATTAAGGCAAAATGACACCCTTTGGATTCTATCAGAGGAAAACACTCTAGAAATCAGAACGGTTCAACCTGAAGTTACCAACAATGGTAATGTTATAATTAGGGAAGGCCTAACAGATGGCGAACAAATCATAACAAGTCCACTTCCCTTACCAGTAGAAGGTATGTTGTTAAGGACTGAAAACTGATGCTCAGCAATCTTGTTTCCCGTCCTATTCTGGCCAACCTTTTAATGATAATGTTTCTGGTTGGTGGGATCTTTATGGCCCTTAATATTCGTAAAGAGTTCTTGCCTCAACAACCCAAGCGTATAATTGAAATCTCAACCCAGTTGGAAGGCGCATCACCGCGGGAAATTCAAAACTCCATCTTGCTTGCTATAGAAGATTCAATAAACGGCATTCAAGGCATAAAAAGGGTTGATTCAGTCGCCACACAAGGCATTGGAGCCGTAACGGTCACATTGCTTAATGGGATTGATGCAACAACAACGCTGCAGGAAATAAAAAGCGCTGTTGACCGTATACAAACTTTACCAACCGAAGCAGAACGTCCTCAAGTCAATCTTGCTTCCAATCAAGAAAAAGTCATGTCTCTCCTACTCTTTGGAGAACAAACAGAACTGACCCTAAGAAGATATGCTGAAAAAGTACAAAACGATCTTCGCAATCTTGATGATATCACACGTGTTGAAATTGCGATCCCGCGTCCAATGGAAGTCTCGGTTGAAATTGAAGAGAACACACTGAATAAATTTGATTTATCAGTAGAAAACATCGCAGAAATAATACGACAAAACTCAATTGAATTAGGTGGCGGAACTATTCGTTCCTCATCAACGGACATAGTTTTAAAGACAGATGAACGTCGACAATGGGCTTCAGATTTTGAAGAAATTCCAATAATTACATCTGATAATGGTCAGCGATTGAAATTGGGTGATATCGCTAAACTAACAGATGGCTTTGGACCTTCAAATGTATTTACATGGTATAATTCTCAACCCGCAATTCAGTTAAATGTTTTTGCTGTAAATGGTGAATCCCCTAGTTCCGTTGAGGCCGCTGTAAAATCATACATTGAAACGCTCAATTTCAATGATGCAATCAATCTGATAATATTCGAAAACGATGCAGAAGCTTACAGATCTAGGGTTTCACTTCTTGTCGACAATGCCATGATAGGCTTAGTCCTAGTATTAATTCTATTAGCTCTCTTTTTGGAACCAAAACTCGCTTTTTGGGTCATGATGGGCATTCCAACATCTCTATTGGGTGGTATATTTCTTCTTCCACTTTTCGGCGCAACCATCAACATGATCTCATTGTTTGCGTTCATCATAACGATAGGCATCGTTGTTGACGATGCAATCATGGTCGCGGAGTCCATATTTCATCACAGACAACATGGAAAAACGAAGTTGCAGGCAAGTATCGATGGCCTAAATGAGATGTTCATTCCTATTTTATTAGCCGTAGGAACTAACATTTTGGCATTCCTACCGATGTTTTTTATTCCCGGTGAGCTCGGAGTTCTATTCTATCAAATCCCTTCTGTCGTAGTCGCCGTATTGATAGTCTCCCTCATAGAAGCTCTAATCATTTTGGCCGCTCATTTATCTCACGAAAAAAAAACGAACAATAAAGCCGACGTCTGGACCAAACTCGCGCGCCCCCAAAAAATAGTGAACCAAGGTCTCGAGAAATTTGTTTCTTTGCACTTTACCAAATGGGTCTCAAAAGCTGTTCATCATGTCGGCATAACGTTTGCCGCAATGACTACACTCTTGGGTATCACAATTGGATTAGTTCTGGGCGGTTGGATTCCTTTTAGTTTCACTCCAATTATTGAGGCAGATAAAGTTACAGCAGAAGCAATTCTTCCATTCGGCACTCCTATTCAAAAAGCAATTGAAGTGCAGCACCAATTAGTTAACGCAGCAGAAGACATATCAAGCTCCAATCATGGTATCTTCAGTATCATTGGCGTCAGAATCGATGAAGGTGAAGTCGAAAACGATACAATGTCCGGCACCAATATTGTTTCAGTGATGGTATCCCTGCCTCCATCAGTTGAACGGGAAATCGGAGGAGTTGAATTTGGACGATTATGGGAAGGCAAAGTTGAAAAAATTGAAGGCCTTGAAGCTCTCTCGGTCAGTGGGGAAATAGCCGTCACTGGTGGAGAACCTTTACAGTTAGAACTATCTCACTCTCAATTGGAGACAGCAAAACAAGCTGCCATTTTCTTGGGTAATTTGCTGCTGCATCATGAAGCTGTAAACAGAATTGATGACGGGGTTCAAACTGGTAAACCTGAACTTAGATTCAAACTCACTTCTCAAGGGCATGCATTAGGAATGACTTCAGAATCCATTGCTGCTCAAATTAGAAACCGGTTTCACGGTGCAGAAGCACTTCGGTTTCAAAGACAATCAAATGAAATAAAAGTTATGGTTCGTTTGGAAGAAAAGGAACGGAACCAACTTTCCGCGTTAGAAAATATTCTAGTGCGTACCCCTAGCGATAATCTAGTTCCGCTTTCTCTCGTTACTGAAATCACAACAGCTACTGCTCACACTCAAATCACCAGATCTAATGGTCGCCAAGTCTATTCTGTTGTCGTCAATGCCAACGCCAATTTCAGTGAAGATATTATTGAAGACTATCTAAATGATGTCGCCCTTCCCAAAACCATGGAAGAATTCCCTGGAATTAAAATACGATTTGGTGGTGAAGCAGATGATGAAGGCCCTGCTCTCGCTGCTTTGGGTATGGGAATGTTGTTTGTTATCGCAGTTATATACTCCCTCATGGCCATAACGTTTAACTCATACATCCAACCTCTTATTCTAATGTCAGTCATCCCGTTTGGCATTATTGGAAGCATATTAGGTCATGTGGCGTTAGGCAGCGAAATCAGTATCGTGAGCTTCCTCGGAATTATAGCTATGATAGGAGTCCTAATGAATGACTCATTGGTTCTAATGATCACTGCAAATCGTTTTTTAATCGATGGGATGTCGAGACGCGAAGCCGCAATTCAAGCCAGCTGTAGGCGTCTGAGGCCTGTCTTGCTAACAAGTTTGACTACTTTTGTCGGATTGGCTCCAATGCTCTTTGAAACGTCCGAGCAAGCTCAGTTCTTAATTCCAATGGCTATTTCAATCTGTTTTGGTCTGCTGTTTGCGACGGTTATTGTATTGTTCTTAATTCCAGCTCTTTACAGCCTATTACCCATGAGCCAATTAAACTCCGATGGAGCCAATCATGCGCATTCTAGTCATTGATGATGACGAAAAGGTCTCTAGCTTCATCCATCGCGGCATGAATGAGTTGGGTCACAAGGTTGATATTGCAAGTGACGGGAAGGATGGGCTCTTCCTAGCCACAACTGAAGAATATGATGTTTTGATTGTTGACCGGATGTTGCCAGGAGTTGATGGACTTACAATATTACAGACAATACGTGCAGCAAAAAATGAAACGCCAGCTATCATTTTAAGTGCCCTAGGCCGTGTCGAAGAGCGTGTAAAAGGATTACGCTCGGGTGCCGATGACTATCTCGTTAAACCTTTTGCTTTCTCTGAATTATTAGCCAGAACAGAGTTGGTAGCTGCACGAAGACATCAAATTGAAACCAAGAAAACAACTGAATTATTTGCTGAAGACCTTGTGATGAATCTTCTTTCAAGGTCAGTCATCCGCGGCGAGAAAAAAATAGAGCTACAAGCTCGAGAGTTCAGGCTACTTGAATACCTTTTGCGTCACAAAGGACAACTCGTAACACGTACAATGTTAATGGAACACGTCTGGGATTACCATTTTGATCCGCAGACAAACGTGATTGACGTTCACATTAGTCGCCTAAGAAAGAAAATTGATTCTGGCTTCGACAGGCCAATCATTTCAACAGTACGAGGATCTGGCTACATTGTAGAAGACAATACCGAATGAAACATTCTCAATATTCCTCTACTAGTATAATTCCCTACCTCTCTTTTCTCTTTGGTGGAGTACTGATCATCGCTGCAATTGCGGCGGGTTTTCTAATTTCATTAGTCGATCAAAAATCGCCCTTTAGAGAACCAAGGGCAGCAGTAAATGCTGACCTCCTTTTCCTTCAAGAAGTAGAAAAAAACTCTGGAATAAGCCAAGTAATTGAGATTGTTGAAAACAGATTCTCTGATTCAAAAAACTCTTTTTTCTACTCTATAGAATCTCCCGAAAAAGAAATTATTACAGGGAATTTGGGTGACTGGGAGTGGGGAGATACTGAAATCATTCGCGGTAACGTCCTCATCGTTGAAATCCCCCATAACTCCGTTTCTATGCCAACTCAAAGCACTCGGTTCTTTACAGATCACTATGATGTATTGATCAAAAGTCACACTTTCCCGGATGGCCATGTCATACATGTTGGAAGAAACATCGATGATCTTGCCGCAGCTAGTTGGATTGCATCCACTTTTGGCAAAACTGTCATAGTCATCTTGGTCGTTATCCTGCTATATATTCTGTTCCTGAGTATATACATAGTCACCGGCGTGCACCGCCTCTCAGAGACAGCAAACAATATTCTAAAAACTGGTGATCTTTCATTACGCGTGCGTCAAGATTCCAGTTGGGATGATCTAGGAAAATTGGCGACAACATGGAATTATCTGCTCGATAAAATCCAAGCTTTATTGATACAATCGAGAGAAGCTTCAAATAACATTGCTCATGATTTGAGAACTCCACTCACACGCTTAATCGTGGATTTAGATCAAGTGGAACCACCGACTTTAAAAACGGAGCTACTGAATGAAGCAAATAGTCTACTTTCAATGATCAATGGCTTGCTTCGAATTGTAGAAATCGAAACCGATGTAAAAAAATCAGCGTTTAATTTTGTCTCACTCGAAGATATTCTAAAAGATGTGATCTCATTTTATAGACCGTTGGCAGAGGAAAAAGAAATTTCGATTTCCTCCGACATTATGCAAACCCAAATATCCGGCGACAGAGACCTATTGTTCCAAGCTTTTATGAATATCGTGGACAACGCTATAAAATTTTCGCCCCAACGCAGCAACGTATCTATAACGATCAATGAGATTGGACACTTTATAAACGTAACGGTGGAAGATGAAGGTCCTGGAATACACGTTACTGAACAGGATAAGGTATTCGATAGGTTTTATAGATGTGAAGAAAGTCGCAATACTAAAGGGTACGGCCTAGGTTTGTCATTAGTCTCGGTCATCGCAGAACTTCATTCCGCAAACATTGCCTTGGAAAACAAAAAAAAGGGCCTTATTTTTAAATTCTGTTTTCCCACGCAATAGTTATCAACTGCGAAGTTCAGTTATTCTCTCTTGCAGAACAGCAATAAGGTCATCAACGGCACCCTCTTGAGAATTTATTATTGCAAGAAATTGAGACCGCTGCTCGATAGCAAGCCACAATTGAGAACCTTCTAACTCAATCGCAATATCAACAACTTTATGAACTCCATTTCTATATAAAACTCTCCATTTCAAATCGACCTCTTCTCCATCACCAAGAGTTACTCTTGAAGACACAACTGAATCTCGTTCAGTTAGATCGACGGACCCCACTATCTCAATTGAAAAATTTTCGTATTGTTTGAAATATTGTTCAAATGTAATTAGCGCATATTTCCTGTAAGTGGCTGTATATTTATCCAATTCTAGCTGAGACAAAGAACGTACATGTCTCCCTATAGAAAAACGGGCCATCAAGTCAAAATCTACAAGATTGTTCACAGTTTCATTGAGATTCAATCGCCAAACCTCATCGTATATACCGGATACACTCGCATTGGAAATCTCAAGAGCTGCGGTCTTGATATAGTTTTCTGATTTCGAGTCTGCATTCGCGAAGCCAATTAAATAAACACTCGAAAGACAATAGAACGACGTTTTTAGAAACTTTGACACTAAACCATACACTTTTCATCTTGCTATTCTAAGAAAATGAAAAGTGAGAATGTTGTGTTCGAAAACCTAAAAAATTGAAGACACTAGCTTCATCACACAACAAAACCTCACTAAACAACGAGGTTGCATATGACAATTTTTCATATGTCGAGCTGATTACAAAAAACTTGCAAATGTGAAAGGTAGACCGTTTTCGATGTCGAGGACTTAACACCCTATATCAATTGATCACAGCCAACCATTATCACGGGCTATTCGGAAAGCTTCGATCCTATTCGAGGCATTTAATTTGGAACCAACTTCATTCAAATAATTACGGACGGTCCCAACGGACAGATTCAGCGCTTCAGCTATCTCTTTGTTCGTTTTTCCCTGCTCAACTAGGCGCAGTAATCGACGATCACGATCAATTAGAGGGTCTTCTACCAATTCGTCATCTATATCAGCGTCAACAAACACTGTTTCACCAGCTGCTACTTTTCGAATTGTGTCAGCGAGTATATCACTTGGTGCATCTTTTAGAATATAGCCTCTCACACCACTATTTTTTGCACGCCGGATATAGCCTGGCCGCGCAAAAGTCGTGATGATAATGACTTTAGTTTTTGTTCCTTCCTGAGCTAAACGATCCGCAAGTTCTAACCCCGTCATTTCAGGCATTTCAATATCACTAATTAAGACATCCGGTTCAAATTTACGAACTAATCTATGGGCCTGTATTCCATCGTCTGCAGTGCCAACTATTTCAAAATCTTCTTCAAGCGAAAGTAAGGAAACAAGCGCACTACGAAGCATAACTTGATCTTCCGACAGAACTATACGGATCATGCTGGGATCACACCTCGAAGAACCGTTCCTTTGTTTCCTTGAATAGTCAAAATCCCTCCAAGAGAAGATATGCGTTTCCTTATACTTGTCAGGCCAACTCCATTTGAAGACACGTTACTCTCCTGAATTCCTGAACCATTATCTTCAATACAAAGTGCATGCACGTCATCTTCCGTTTCGAAAACAATTGAAACCTTATCAGCCCCTGAATGGCGAACGATATTGGTACAAGCCTCTCGAATTACGAGACCAAGCACAGTATTTTGCTGCCGAGACAGTTCAGGAACCTGCCCTCCAATTGTAAGAACAATATTAGATGCTTCCAGAACCTTACGAGCTAATGACAATTCAACCACGACCGTCGTTTCAGTTAGCCCTCGCAGAGTAGATCGTACCTGTGTCAGCGCATCTCGGCTAGCCGACTGCAATTCTTGTATTTCGCGCTTTGCTCGTTCTGCATCTTTATCAATCAGCTTGGCCACCAAGTCACTTTTTAGAGCAACCAACGTCAATGTTTGCCCAATGACATCATGCAGATCAGCGGCAATACGTTCGCGTTCAGCTATGGATGCAAGCTGCTTTTCCAACGCCCTCTCACGTTCAGCTTGTTCGTATCTTTCATTCTCGTGAGAATCTCTGAGACATGAAAGCCAAACCATAATCGCAATCACGATCGTCATTGGAATTTCATAGATAAAACGCCCTGCAACTAAAGCAGTAATAACATACGCCGCTATGACCAATACCATAGCTATTCCAGCATTTCGGCGGTCAAGAATAAAACCTGCCATCGCTGCACCATAAATAAAATACACATTGTGACCGTTCCAGAATGGAGCGGCAATGCCTCCCAAAACAATTACTGCGATCATGTACCAATACTTGTGTTCGGCTGGTGCATTGTGGGATTTAAAATGCAACGGAATGTAGATTAAAGCCGATCCAATGGTTACCAATAGCTCCATTTGGTTCGGTGCCTTCAACAGCCATGGAAGAAACAGGAAAATCAAATAGATCAGCGTTACAACAGGCTGTTGAAAAATTGGTGTTTTGTTTTCTTTTTTTTGAACGGCTTCAATCATCACTCTTCCAGCCTAATATTATCGATATAGAGCTGCGTTTTTCCAATACCGTGACCTGAGACAATCGCGAAACCATTGACGTTATTAAGCTCCAATCCTTCAAATTCAGTTAGACCCAATCTTATTGTCGACCACTCCTCAGTCGCAATAAAGGTCAATGTAGGAGGTACTCCACGTGTATTCCCGCTAAACGCCATCGTTCTATATTGCCCTTGCGTTCCCTTAACTTCAAAGACCAAGCTATTTATGCCACTCAAGTCCACAGGTCCCTCTTTAGCGAACACACTTGCACCCGCCCAAGGATATGGAAACCCAGCATTGTTTTGCATATCAACTTGTAGAGTTTTGTTTCCATCCTCCTCAACGCTTTCGGACAGGCTCGCAGTTGAAGCTCCTCCGGCCATTTCATCCGTTGTGGTACTCCAAATAAATGATTCCGAGGTATTCATCCCTTCCTCAAAATCAGAAATAATAGTCGGGCCAAGTGCTGAACCTGCTTTTTCTTTTGTTACTTTGCGTTCGACAATTTTTCCATTTTTGAACACAGATGAAATATTCTGACTAAAAGTGATATTTTCAAATGGATTACCATCAATAAGCACAAAATCTGCGCGGCTGCCTTGTTGAAGTTCTCCTCGTCCTTCCAGTTCAAAAATTACGGCTGGAATGGACGTCGCAGCAGCTATAACATCTGCCTCCGATATCCCGGCGCGAACAAGTAATTCCATTTCCTGGTGCAAACTAACACCATGAGCTGTTCCTGGATTAGGTGCATCCGAACCAGCTATAATAGGTACACCCGCATCATGAAATAACTTCACACTTTCAAGAGCATTTTCAAGGCTAAAACCTGGAATATCAACACCAAAACCCGCGTTTAGTGTCTGCCTTTGCATTGGTGAAAGCAAAGTTTCATCAAATGTATGACCAACTTTCTCATTCGCTACGGATGCGATAACGGACAACGTCGGAATGATAAAAACCTCTTTTTCTTTTGCCAACTCAACAAGGACATCGTCAGCAACTTTATTGCCAAATATGTGCACAAGACCATCAATACCATCCTCTATCATATGCCTTGCTTCGATATCTGTGTTGATGTGAGCTAAAACTTTCAGGCCCCGTGCATGTCCTTCCTCAATAATCGCTCGAGCAATCTCTCTGTCGAGGCTGGTGACCCAATCCTGCTCTGGCATGTAGACCAATTTTAGAAAATCAGAACCTTCAGCTATTCTAGCTTTTACCCAAGATGGAACTTGATCAACCGTTTCAATGGTTTCGATATGCACGCCATATTGGGTCCCGTGCCCTCCCGGCGACGTCGCCATCATGCCTGCTGAATACAGGTCCGTTTTATTACGGGAGCTCACATCCTCACGATCCAATTTGGCTTGGGTTAAAACCGAACTATCGCTGAACATATCAATATGTGTTGTGACTCCAAAACGAACTCCATCTGACAATGCGCTTCCGAATGAATGGGTGTGGCTATCAATCAATCCAGCCAAAACTGTATGACCTTGGCCGTCAAATACCTCTAAACCACCTGCCTCAATTTCAGACCCTATTCCTATGATTATTCCATTTTCGATCAACAGGTTTGTAGGTGCGCCAAGTTTTCCACTTTGAGCAAGACGTACGTTTTCGATATAAAGTGATGAATTGAGTTTCTCTTCAGAAGACTCAACTTTTGTGCCGACTTCACTTTCAGTTGTTGGAAGCAAAAAGACTAGACTAGCTAACCCAACCGCCAGCACGGACAAACTAATGGGTGCAATGTTGCGGATCATAATTGTATACCTAATTTCTATAGATTACTTCTTTTGACGGTTCCAAGACACCATCACCAAACCAAGCAAAAGCACTGTTGCGACTACGACTGGAATGAGATTACCCAAGATGTTGCGCTCTCCGGGAGCTTGGCTAACTGCCAATGATATTTCAGCTAAATGATAAGATGGAAGCAATTTGGCGATGTTTTGCATGGCTTCGGGATAGACCGAAACAGGCATCCATAAACCTCCCAAAATAGCTAATCCCATAAAGACAATGTTCGCCACTGCAAGCGCAGCATTTGAGCGCAATAATAGGCCTATGCTCAAACCGATCAGGAGCATGGGAAAAATGGCGAGTAAATGGACACCTAATAAGCTCGCCCAAACCACTCGGGGCATAGCAATGCCGCCATAAGCTGCTGTGCAATATAGAAGTGCTAAAATAATGCCTGAGAATAAGAGTGTTGTAATGAATTTTCCAAAGACAAAGCCCAGCGCTGGCGTCGGGGATATTTGTTTAAGCTGTAACCAACCGCGCTCTCGTTCAGCTGCAACAGTAACTCCAAACCCAAAAATCGACGGTCCCATAACTGCAAATACGCCATAGGTAGCCAATAGATAGGCCGTCATCTCCCTGCCTTGTGTAAGCACCAAACCAAATAGTGCATAGAACGCTATTGGAAAGACCAGCGTTGGGATCATGTAAGAGGGAGAGCGCATAGCACTAAGGATTTCTGCACCTGCTTCAGCAGACAGTGATTTAAACATACTCATTGTGTCAGAGCCTCGAAAACATCTTCAAGATTTGGACGGGAAATAGACAAGTCAACGACAGTTGGGTGCTGCGCTATAAGTGCTTTCATCGTAACATCTGGGTCAGATGTCCGAATTTCCAATGCAGTTCCCTCAAGCTTGCACGAAACGACTTTGGGAAGCGCTAATAACTCCCCCTTACTTAGGTTTGCCGAACATTGAATGATCGAAATACCCAAGCGTTTTTTCATTTCCAAAACACTACCGTCATCAATAATTTGACCGGCATCGAGCACGACAACACGATCAGCTAGTGCTTCAGCTTCTTCAAGATAATGTGTTGTCAAGCAGACCGTTTTTCCAGATTTCGCTAATTCTTGAACGGTGCTCCAAAGTGAACGCCTCACCTCTGAATCCAGGCCCGTTGTTGGCTCATCAAGAAATAAAATGTCAGGGTTGCCGACGATAGAAAGCGCAAATTGAACCCGTCTTTTCTGACCACCAGATAAGTTCTTATAAAGCTTGTTCTCAAATCCTTGAAGTTGAGCTTTTTCGATGACCTCTGCCACCAACATTGGGTTTGAATAATGGCTTGCGAACAACTCAACAAGTTCTAGGGGCTTCAACAGATCAGGTAGATCACCATCTTGCAGCATGATACCAACACGTTCTCGTGCCGCACGGCTTTTGGATGGCTTACCAAAGATAGAAATTTGACCTTTGTCCGGCCGTTCTAAACCTAGCGCACATCGAATAAGTGTAGATTTACCAGCCCCATTCTTACCAAGAATGGCGGTTATACCTTCACTCAATTTCAGCGACACATCATCTAGCGCAATTTTTTGACCAAATGCCTTTCGAACATTATCTGCTCGAAAAGCGAACACATCATTTTGCATCACATATCTCCTTGTGATGGAGAATGTGCGTCAGCGCTTTATTTCTCTCAATTGACATTTGTCATGTGATTGATGGAACTCTGTATATGTAACCACCAAATTCGACAATTTCGTATATTTTCAAAAAAAACTGAGTATTATAAAGTCACTGAGAACGCTAACATATTTCCAACTGGACGAAGTCAAGTAATGATTGATTTGAGATTCAATTCAGAAAAACATATGGTTTTTCTCAATACCCTAAATCGACTTTGGCTAGTTTATTCAGGTTGGCTGGCATTTTTGTTGTTTAACACAGTTCATTGTAACTTTATACGATGGAACGAAAGTGGCATTCCGTTCAACTTTTTTAGTTCATGCGGATACATCGCACTGAATTGGGGAATTTGGTTAATCGCAACTCCATTTCTCTTGTGCTTTTTAACATTTAGCCAAATTAAAAAAACTCGCTGGTTTAGCAGAATTATTATTCTTTTTGCACTCACGATATTAGCGATTGCCGCGCGCGTAACTTATGATATCTGGATCGGCTCAGGCGAGTGGAAATCTAGTATCGCCTATTTCAGTCCTGGATATTTAAAGGCCATGATTGCTATTTTAGCAATTTGGCAAATTTTTTATCGGCCTCCCAATAGAAATGAACCACTAACGAACACAAACAACATAACTTCTTTGCCAATTAACAAGCTCAACAGTAATAGAGAAATACCAGAAGCAATATGGATAGATAAAGGTACCTCCCGAACGCGAGTAGAGGTTGCTAGTATAATCGCAGTTAAATCGGCAGGTAATTATCTCGAAGTCGTAACACCTTTTGAAACAGTATTAACAAGAAACTCGCTAAATAACTTTTTGGAAGATCTAGGTGATACCGATTTGGTGCGCATTCATCGATCAATCGCTGTCCGCAAGTCTGAGATAAAAGAAGTCAAATTTCTCAAAGCCGGAAATGGAATTGTTCATATGGGGAGTGAGTTTTCATTTCCAGTGAGCAAGACCTACCTAAAGTCCTTCAAAGATTAATCCACATTAGTTCTTACGGGTTTAATTCATCACAGATTTCGGCATTTCGTACCTCAACGTTCGATAAACACCTGATTTAAATATAATCCTTCAAATTGAATTTTTTTCAAAATTGGAGATTACATTGATGCCCCCCCCCTCTGAACCACATAGCATTTCTATTGTTCTACACTGGGCAATTGCGCTCTTAATCCTCGCGATATTTCCAATTGGAATTTATATGGCTCAAACGCATACCTTAGAACTTTATGACCTCCATAAATCTCTTGGCGTAATTGCATACATCATCATCGTGTTGAGGTTGATTTGGGTCTTTTGGAAGGGAGAAATCAAATCTATTGCTGAAAATCCTCGTGAGAAAGCGTTAGCAAAATTTGTTCACCGATTGATGCTAATATTGACCTTTTTGGTACCCACATTCGGAATGATGTATTCCGCATCAGCCGGCTATGGTTTTGGGATTTTTTCATGGCGGATCGTTCCGCTCAATCTCGTAAACGGTGAAGTACTTCCTTTGTCGCCGTTGTTAAAACCCATTCTATTATTGGGCCATGAAATAACGAGTTACGCTATGATGCTTATTATATTGGGCCACATTGGTGCTGCCTTCAAACATCATTTTCTTGACAAAGATACTACTCTGAAACGCATGCTTGGTCTTCGAACAAACCGGTGACAGGAAAATGTAGCAAAGTTCAAGGTTACCTTATTGTTTATAAGATTACCTTGGGCTTTCCATCATTGATAGAGTCACAGGGGAACTGGCCAAATTGAAGCACTAGAGAACTAAACAATGTCTTTGGCGACAGATAGGAAAAGCTCACTCGTAAGTTAGACGATTTTCTAAGCTCTAAAATCTGTTTTTATACTGAACACAAAGTCGATCTCCAAAAGTCCTAAAATCCTTTGATTTGTTCTGTTTAGTTGTACCCCATGTGTAACCTGGAGCCATAAACACAAAAACCGCCCTTACGGACGGTTTGGTGTACATTTTTGATATTGTTAAGAAAGATTGGGTGCGGGGGTTGGATTTGAACCAACGACCTTCAGGTTATGAGCCTGACGAGCTACCGGGCTGCTCCACCCCGCAATAAATTTCGTCGCAGTAGCGTGTCAGGTTATGAGCCTGACGAGGTTGGATCGTTGATTAAAACATCTGGGAGACGTTTTATAGATCCGACGGGCTGCTCCACCCCGCATCAATATTTTAATTCATAGCGCCTCGCCGCTACAAATTCGTCAGAATGTAGAATCTGACATTTAGACATTAAAAAACGGCTTCACCTATCTAGCATTAAGGCTAGTAAGGACAAAGCCGTTTGCCCTGATATTTTCAGGACGATGAAGGAGGTTTCTTTCGAACGTAATATGCATTGTTCGACTTTATAGAACTGGCAATGACCTACTCTCCCACACCTTGAGATGCAGTACCATCGGCGCAGAGGACCTTAACGACCGAGTTCGAGATGGGATCGGGTGGGGAATCCTCGCAATAATCACCAGTTCAATAAAATCGAACAATGAAAGCTCAATCTGATTGTTATCAGAAGGAGCAAAACTAAGTATCAGACCATTATCACATGTAATGTTTTTGATGATTGGTGTTGATTAGACACCGGAATTGTTTTGCGGAGTGCGTTAGTCTCCGAGCGCTGATGGTTAGTCAGCATTTAGCAACATATTCGTCGCCACGCATGGGTATGTATCGGATCAAGCCGATCGAGCAATTAGTACTAGTTAGCTTCACGTGTCGCCACGCTTCCACACCTAGCCTATCGACGTCCTAGTCTAGAACGGCTCTAAGGGAAGTCTAGTTTCGAGGGAGGTTTCCCGCTTAGATGCTTTCAGCGGTTATCCCGTCCACACATAGCTACCCTACACTGCGGCTGGCGCCACAATAGGTCCACCAGAGGTGTGTCCATCCCGGTCCTCTCGTACTAGGGACAGATCCTCTCAAACTTCCTACACCCACGGCAGATAGGGACCAAACTGTCTCACGACGTTCTGAACCCAGCTCACGTACCACTTTAATCGGCGAACAGCCGAACCCTTGGGACCTGCTCCAGCCCCAGGATGTGATGAGCCGACATCGAGGTGCCAAACGATGCCGTCGATATGGACTCTTGGGCATCATCAGCCTGTTATCCCCGGAGTACCTTTTATCCGTTGAGCGATGGCCCTTCCACACAGGACCACCGGATCACTATGACCGACTTTCGTCTCTGCTCGACTTGTCAGTCTCGCAGTCAGGCAGGCTTATGCCATTGCACTCGTCGAACGATTTCCGACCGTTCTGAGCCTACCATCGCGCGCCTCCGTTACGATTTAGGAGGCGACCGCCCCAGTCAAACTCCCCACCATGCAAGGTCCCGGATCCCGATAAGGGACCGCGGTTAGACATCATCGAGGACAAGGGTGGTATTTCAAGGATGGCTCCACCATAACTGGCGCTATGGTTTCAAAGCCTCCCACCTATCCTACACATGCCATCGATAATGCCATTGCAAAGCTAGAGTAAAGGTTCACGGGGTCTTTCCGTCTGACCGCGGGTACCCCGCATCTTCACGGGGAATTCAATTTCGCTGAGTCGATGTTGGAGACAGTGGGGAAGTCGTTACTCCATTCGTGCAGGTCGGAACTTACCCGACAAGGAATTTCGCTACCTTAGGACCGTTATAGTTACGGCCGCCGTTCACCTGGGCTTCAATTCGAGGCTTGCACCCCTCCTTTTAACCTTCAGGCACCGGGCAGGAGTCAGACCCTATACGTCGTCTTGCGACTTCGCAGAGCCCTGTGTTTTTGATAAACAGTCGCCACCCCCTAGTTTGT
>NZ_KB899550.1 GCF_000378345.1 Hirschia maritima DSM 19733
GTGCTTTCTACATATGACAAATCTGGTTCGTGGTGTGCATCAAGAGGGGTTGGCACACAAATCAAAATCGCATCCGCATCTGAAAGGTCTAATGCACTTGATGTTGCTCGAAACAACTTCTTGTCCAACATCACCTGAACACGCTCATCTGCGATATGTTTCATGCCAGATTTACCAGCATTTAATTCGGCAGCTCGCGTCTCATTGATATCATAACCAATGATCGACACCCCCTGCCTGACATAAGCTTCAGCTAGAGGCAGACCAACATATCCAAGCCCAACAATCCCAACGACTAAACCTTTATTTGCAGCTTTGTCTTGAAAGCTTTTAACCACTGTATCCAACATTACTTTACACCCTAACTAGGCCCCTAATTTACAGCTTCAATAACCGCTTCAATGATTTGATTTTGTACATCCTCTTCCAGATAAGGATGCATTGGCAGACTTATAATTTTATCCAAACACGCTTCAGTTTGCGGAAGTCCCGAACTCACAACTGGAAAATGTTTATAAGCAGATTGGCCATGCACTGGATTTGGATAATAGCGCGCCGTTGGAATGCCTTTTTCCTTCAATTGCGTCGCTAATCTCAGCCAATCCGAAACCTCAATCGTATACTGTGCCCAAGTCGAAATTCCGCCTTCCAAAACAGTTGGAACGCGCTCAACCTGATTGTGCAGAGCATTGTGATATTTTTGAGCTACGGCATTTCGTTTCTCAATTTCATCTGCAAAGACAGACAATTTGGGTAACAGTATTGCAGCCTGCATTGTATCTAAACGTGAATTCATTCCTATACGAACATTGTCGTACTTGTGTTCACCTTTGCCGTGAATACGTAATGAATCGACTGTCTCGCAGATCTGATCATCATTTGTCAGCACCGCGCCGCCATCTCCATAACAACCAAGCGGTTTCGCAGGAAAGAAGCTTGTCGTTGTGATATCAGCCCAGTTTAACGGATGGTTTCCATCTATAGTGCTTCCAAACCCCTGCGCGGAATCTGCAATAAGCTTTAGACCTTCAGCCTGAGCCACTTGCGATAGCAAACGATAGTCCGCAGCTTGCCCGAAAATATCGACAGCCATGATCGCTTTGGGAGACAGGCCTGCGGTCTCATTGATATCAATGATTGCCTGCTTAAGGCTCTCCACATCCATATTGTATGTGTCTGCACACACATCAACGAAAACAGGAGTAGCGCCAACATTTGCAATGCCTTCTGCAGAGGCACAATAGGTAAATGATGGACAGAAAACCGCGTCGCCTTCACCTACCCCAAGAGCCATGAGGCTCAAGACAAGCGCATCTGTACCATTTGCACACCCAAGAGCATGCTTAGCTTGCCCGAATTCAGCGAGTTGTTTCTCAAATTCTCGGACTTCCGGCCCCATTATAAACGCACCATGCTCCATAACAGCCTGAATTCCGGCATCAATTTGGGACTTAAGCCGCTTTCGTTGCGCTTTAAGGTCTATAAACTGGATGCCCATAACCCAAAATTCCTATTTTCGAAGGAATGGATGCATGTCACCCATAGCTATATTCACCGGTGCGGAACGAATTTTCTCTACAGTTTCAATACAGTGACGTGCTTCTTTAAGTCCAAAACCTCTACCGGCTAAAATTTCACGGTAAGAGATGTTGTGCAGCTCAGTAAATCCTTCAGAAAACTCTAATTCTTCGCCATCAATAGTGATCGAGCGATATGTGGTTTTCTTACCCTTCACGTCCTCAGGAAGATTGTTTGCATCAACAGACAAAAACCAACGTACTCGCGCATTTTCATATTCTAAAAATCCAGCTGCGCTTTCTTCTTCACTTAAATGAACGTGACTGTCCTGAAGACTTCCAAATATGAAGTTCAGCATATCAAAGAAGTGAACACCAATATTAGTCGCTACTCCGAATGATTTACGTGGATCACCCTTCCAACTCTCAGCATACCAGCGACCGCGCGAAGTGATGTATGTTAAGTCCACATCAAACTTCGTGTTTCTTTCTCCAGCGGACTTAACTTTCTCTTGAAGCTTCAAAATAGAGTCATGGTGGCGCAATTGAAGAATATTGCGAACCTGTTTGCCTGTTTGTTCTTCGAGCAATTCTAGAGCGTCTAAATCTTTCACGCTTGGAACAAGCGGCTTTTCACAGATGACATCACACCCAAGACGCAACCCCGCAGCAATATGCGCTCTGTGTAAGTAGTTTGGGCTACATACAGCGACATAATCCAACGCTGTTTTTGGGTCTAATTGCAAATTATTGGCGTAATCATAAAAGCGCTCAAACTCTGTGAAAAATTCACTTGCAGGTGAGATGCTATCGATTATCCCAACACTATCATTTACATCATATGCGACAGATAAATGATTACCTGTCTCTTTTATAGCTTTCATGTGACGCGGTGCTATGTATCCCGAAGCACCGATCAATGCAAAATTCTTCATTCATACCCCGTTATATGAAAAAACTTCCAATAAATATTGCCAAACCAGCATTTTGAAGCGATTGAAAGGCTTCAAGCTTTATAACTAACAGCCCTTTCTCTCGGAGGATGTCACAAAAAACCCTCTGGAGGTCAAGAACATTCTATTTTTGCGGACAACTATTTTCTTGATACAGAAAATTTACGCATTATGGACGCACAAATTGAAACATTTATTTTGGTGAATAATGCCAAAGTAACGCTTTGTACTGTATACTGTAAATCGAGTTTGACATGCATTTTTTTCTAATCGTTAGGCACTTCCCACCAGAAATATCTGGAGGTGCAAGACGTCCCTATCTGTTGAGTAAAGCGCTAACGCAATTAGGGCATAAAGTAACTATCGTTTCACCATTCAAATTATCCGAAGAAGAAAGCTCAATTCAAATTCCTCATCCAGCAATACCAAACGCTTCCTCTCAAAATTCCATGCATGTCGCCGAGAAAAAAAGTTCAAATTCGATTATTCAAGTTGTACAACGTGTAAAATCTTTTTTAAGGCAGTGGTTTCTTTGGCCAGAACCCAATATCCGATGGGCAAAGAAGGCCGAAGTCCACCTGCTCAAGACTCTCCCGAACATTAGCCCTAAACCAGATGTGATTATAACAACCAGTCCACCTGAATCTCTTCACATTGTAGGTGCAAACCTAAAAAGAAAAACTGGTATCCCTTGGGTGGCAGAAATGCGTGATACTTGGGTTGAAACCCCACATCGAAAGATATTAGAACGATCTAAAATTCGCGCTGTAATTGAAAAAAAAATAGCCAGAAACTATTTGGTAAAAGCCGACGGGCTAACAACCGTCTCAGATGCTGTCTTAGTTGAAGCCAAGAAATACATCCATCACGACACTCCAGTATGTCTCATAGATCATTTTAGTATCCCCAGCGAAGGCGATTTCCACCTTCCCAACGAAGACCTTAATATTGTGCACACTGGTGGATTTGAACTTTCTGATCGAAACCGCATCCTCTCTAATCTTTTATTCAATATCGAAAAATGTCAAAGAGTTCGAGATGAATCACTACCTATAATTCATCTGCATTTAGCAGGAAGGTTATCCTCTTCAGAATTAGATCAGATTTCAAAAAAATATGAATTCAAAATCACCTTCCACGGGCAACTCAGTTTACAATTATCTCGTGATATACAAAATGCAAGTGATGCACTGGTTCTTCATACACCGCCAGACAGTCACGCTTTGCCAGGAAAATATGCTGAATATTGTTTTGCCAAAAAACCCATCCTTTATTTGGGGGGAGGCAATTGGCTTAATCTTGCAGACGCGGACAAATTACTACACCTTCTAAAACACTTGCCGACCCTCAAAAAAGGCACCACTGTCTCAAGTGGCTCGGGGTTCACCTCGAATGAAGCTGCGTTGAAACTATCGAAATTTATACAGGAAGAAATACTGACAAAAAGCTCCATCAAATAATTTACCTCTGGATACTCTTTACATCCGTCTTCCTCAAAAACAATCGGAAAATATTCCAACCCATCTGCCCCAGAACGTCAAAACTTCCCTTTGTTTTTGTTGTTTGTACGTCTTTTCGTTTACTCATTAGTAAGGAAAGTGAACTCCAACTTGCCAACCACGCTTTGCGTACCGCCTTTGCCCTCCCAGTTTGCATTCCCCTCAAGTAAATCAGAAATGTCATTCCAAAATGGGGGATAATCATCAGCCAAAATGCAAAGAATGGCATATTCTTAACGAAGACCCATAAGCGATTCCTAGTACCGTGATAAACGGCGAAATCACCTACTTTGTTAGACAATGCACTACCCGCATGATGAATCATTGCTTGTGGCAGAAAAATGCACCGATGTCCCATTAATCGAAGGCGAAAACCTAAATCGACATCTTCGCAGTAACAGAAAAAGCTCTCATCGAACCCTTCTGCATCAAGAAAAGTCTGCCGATGAAAAGCGGCACTCGCTCCACACGGGCTGAAACACTCTCCTTCATCTGGCATCTCTTCCACCGGGCGGCCATACCCCCCCCGCCAAGGAATGCCGAAAACATGATAGCAATCACCCGCTCCATCCATCAATGATGGTTCATCAAGACTATACTGAGCACTAGCGAACATTTTGGTGTCCGGAAATCGATCTATACCGTCTTTAATTTTTTCTAACCAACTTTCATCGGCCACGGCATCAGGATTGAGCATGACCAGCCAATCCCCCTTGGCCTTTGCAGCAGCTAAATTATTTCCTTTGGCAAAACCATGGTTTTCTGTTTCTGGCATGAGTTGGACATTTGACAATCCGGAGATGTCCAACTTTTCCATCGAACCATCGGTAGAAGCATTATCAACCACAAATAGTTCAAAATCTTGGAAGGTCTGCTTTTTGAGTGAATCCACTGCCCCTTGCAGATAATCACCGCCATTAAAGTTCACAATAATGACAGAGAATACGGGATCGCTCGACAATTTTGCATTATCCATTGGCAATGCCCTTCCTCGACTAAACAAGAAATGTGCTTAGCGAGGAAGAATCTACATGTCTATGGATAGTCTACCCCCAAGGGTCATCTTTCTTTTCAATTGGCTTGGCAAAAGCTGGAAGGTCCACTTTTCGCTTCGGGCCCGTGCTTGTTTCTGATCTTGGCTTGGAAGCTCTTCCGTATTGCTGTCTTAATTTCATCAAAGCAGCAATCCTATTTTGCGTTGCTGGATGAGTTGAAAATAGATTATCAGCCCCCTTCCCGTTTAGCGGATTGATGATGAACATATGCGCTGTGGCAGGGTTTCGTTCCGCATCCACATTCACCTCGCCACGCGCAAAGCTTTCTATCTTCTGCAACGCTGATGCAAGCGCTTCAGGGTCACCAGCTATCTCCGCGCCTGTTTTATCCGCTTCATATTCACGGCCACGACTAATCGCCATTTGTACTAAACTAGCGGCCATCGGGGCCAAAAACATAATTGCCAATGTACCAATTAAACCACCTGAGCGCTCACGGTCATTGCCTCCAAAAAAAAGTGCAAAGTTCGCAAGCGCAGAAATCGCACCCGCTATCGTTGCCGTCAGCGTCATAGTCAACGTGTCACGATTTTTCACATGCGCTAATTCATGACCCATTACACCGCGAATTTCTCTGCGATCCAACATTCGCAACAATCCAGTCGTCGCAGCTACAGCCGCATTTTCGGGATTCCGCCCCGTCGCAAAAGCATTTGGTTGAGGATTATCTATAATTGTAATTTTCGGTATAGGCATGCCCGCTTCGCGCGCCATATCTTTCACATCCCGTGCATATTCAGCTATCTGACGGTTTGAGTGATGTTCATCCACTTCTTTGGCTTTATACATAGACAAGACGATCTTATCGGCGTTCCAATAACTGATAAAATTTCCCACTCCGGCAAATAATAGCGCGACGATCATTCCGACCTGACCACCCAGCATAAATCCAATGCCCATAAACAATGCTGTCAGTCCCGCAATCAGCATAAAAGTACGAATGTGGTTGTTTCCCATTGATCCTATTCAATCTCATTTTTATCCAATACCCGACTGAGATAATGCACATTTGAGGCTTTTCTAGGGTTATTGAAGAATGATACCGCTGAAAGGCATGCAACTTGCTTTCTCAAACAAATTGAGATTCTTCTAGGAACAACACATAATGAATTACAGACCCGAAATCGACGGACTGCGGACGATCGCAGTTATACCCGTTCTATTCTTTCATTTCGGGATCAATTCATTCTCAGGAGGTTTCACTGGTGTAGACATTTTCTTTGTCATATCCGGTTTTTTAATTACCTCCATCATTACGCATGAGATGGACAATCAAAAATTTTCGTTTGCAAACTTCTATAGACGCCGCGCGCTACGTATTCTGCCACCTCTAGCGCTTGTTGTTGTTGCAACTTTTATTGCTGCTTGGTTCTTAATGTTGCCTGCAGAAGTGGAAGAGCTTGGGCGAACTACAATTGCTACAACGCTCTTTGGTAGCAATATATATTTCTTCAAGGCGTATAACTATTTCTCTATATTGGCAGAATCTAATCCACTGCTTCACACTTGGTCATTGGCGGTAGAAGAACAATTTTACTTCGTCACCCCTATCCTATTGTGGCTCATTTGCTTCATAAAACCACTCGCAAAATTTCGCGCCCACATCATTGCGTTTTGTGTCGCAGTATCCTTCATGCTGAGCCTTTGGCTAATCAATTGGTCTTCTGAAGCAGCTTTTTACCTATTGCCCGCACGTTTTTGGGAATTGGGTATTGGTTCCCTCATAGCGCTATATGCATGGGACAAAAATTTTCCAGGAAAACTTAAAAACACAGCGGGAATTATTGGTGTCGGTTTGCTCGCATACTCCATATTTATGCTCGACAAAACTGATATGTTTCCAGGACTAAATGCCATCTACGCTATTGTAGGAACTGCTCTAATAATTGTCGCAGGTTTGAAATCTTGGACTGGACTAGTTCTAAGCCAAAAACCGATGGTTTTCATCGGGAAAATCTCCTACTCACTTTACCTTTGGCACTGGCCGGTACTTATTTTCTATAAGCTATTTTTCTTGAAAACAGAATTGAATACTCTTGATGCTGTTATTCTCACTGCCGTTTCAATCGTCCTTGCCTACCTTTCTTGGAAATACTGGGAACAACCCTTCCGCAATCTACGCAAGTTATCTTCATTCAGAATATTATCATTCACGTCAGCAGGTCTTATCGCTTCTGTTGTAGTTGGTATGGGAGTGCTAACAATCGACGGACGTTGGCGCACATTTGATGCGCGAGTTCATGAACTCACTGAACTTTCGCTCAACTATACAGGTTCTCAGGTTTACACAAACCAGTTCCGCCCTCGCCACCAAAGCTGCTTTGTAACCGATTCATCCAAAGCTGAATTCAACAAAACAAGCTTGGAAGAATGTCTGACAAGTAAAACAGATAATCCATCACTCGTACTTATCGGTGATAGTCACAGCGCTCACCTCACCGGACCGCTTCAACAACACCTTCCTGAGTATGAAATACTTCCGCTCCAAGCATCAGGATGTAAACCGTTATGGCCGCTGCAAGGTGATACGCGTTGTAATGACATTATTCGAAAAGGCGTTGTTGAATACCTTCCGACCATTGATAACCCTACAGTTATGATTTCAGCGCAGTGGGCTGCGTTTGCTCATGGTACTGACACAAATTTCGAGCGTGACCTTCTGGCCTTTATACAAAAGCTTTATGATGCCGGCGCAAATGAAGTGATCGTGCTAGGGCCAAGTCTTGAATACACAATGAACCTGCCCCTATTGATGGCGCGCGCGAAAATTGTTGGCCGCACGGATACATCTTCTTTTGTGGATCATAAAATCTACGAGTTTGATCAACGAATGAATGATTTACTTTCTAAACAAGACAGCCCTGCGCACTACATCTCACTCATTGATTTCATTTGTGAACAAGGCAGTTGTGAAGATGACGAGCCGGTATTGTTTGATGCTAATCATTTCACGATGGAATCTGCTCTATCAGTTGCTCAAAGTATTCGCGAAAATTTGGTTGCTCATGGAAATCATTTCCTTGGAACAACTTCCTGAACATCAACCTCTGACCCATCTTCACGGGCCAATTTATAAGACTCTGGAGGTGCATTGAATCCAAAGCCTTTAAGAGCAGCTTTCCAGACGGCGTAGTCTTGAGTGCTATTGCCGGCATAATAAAATCCATTCGGGCAATTCTTTACAAGAAAATCAGCCTTATTTTGGGAAGTCAGATTGATTGCATCTTTTACACTGGCGCTTTCAGGTCCTTCAGTTCCCTGAACACGATCAAACTTCCCAATATAGCGCCCCAATTCTCTGGCCATTTCATCAACCATGAGCTGATCTGAACCGGAAACGAGCCAAACCTGCCCCCCCTTCTTCTTATGCTCTTGCATAAGGCGAATTGCCTTGGGTTCAGTATCAATTCTGCGAGGATCAAAATAATCGCCTACTTGCCGCACGAGCCATCTTTTCGCATGAGGACGATTGGTCAACATTTTAATCCCGGCCAATGGCAACAAAAATGGCTTCACGCGCGCGCAAAGCTTGAACAACTCCAACGTTGTATCCGTGTATATCAACGTACCGTCCAAATCCATTGCCAAAACTGGCAAATCCGGATCCGGTGCTGTTCCTAGAAGTAACTCATCTTGTGTCATTGAAATTAACTCGGCTTACCGCGAGTTTTGAACCAGTTTTTACAAAACCCTATAAAAGCTGCATCTGGATTGCGCGGCACAAGGTCAGCAGCGGAAGACGGATCTGCGCCAGTTAATGCACTTTGAACACGTTTGCTAATCCAAGCACGCCACTCATCTTCGATGAAGTAGATATCCCATCCAGGTACTTCCTCTTTGGCTGCTTCCAAACCATCTGAACTGATTTTCATCCGTCGTAATTGGCTGGCAACTTCACGACCTAACTCACGCGATGGATTATCCTCTGATTTATCAGCTAATTTGGCTTTTTTACCTTTCTGGCGATTAGACACGTTATAGCTTTCAAGGAATTCAGAACGCGATGTTGCATGCAAAATATCATTTTCTATAAACACATCATAATCTGGGAGATGATTATCATTTACTACTTCATGAAGCTTGCGCCGAAACTCACGGCGAGTTGCCTGAGAGCCGGATTTTGTGTGCAATTTATCAACACCAATTGACCACCCCTCCTGCTGTCCACAGTGTTTACGAATAATCTCGTACACACGGCGCTCAATCGGTCGACGCAATCGCCAATAATCTCGGTGCAGCGTCAAGACTTCATCTGCGCGAATTGCTTCCATTGTCCAGTCCGAAATGGTTACTTCCAAGCGCTCTGGTCTCAAGCCACCTTTGGGCGTTTTACGCGTTTTCATTTTTACGCGCTCAAAAAGGCCAAACCATTCATCATGCTCAAAGCCACCCGTTTTCACATTCGTGCGATAACGCGTTCCTTCAAGGCGTTCGATGGAATCCACCAGCGCTTCATAATCCCTCCCCCCTGTTGGGCGGTTTGTATAGGATAAGAAATGATACGGATCGATAACAATCGTCTTAGGTGTTTTACCTGAGCGCTGTTTTTCACGCATAATATGAGAGATCGCATAGATAAGAAGGTCTTTATCATAAATCGTCGGAAGACCTTTGATCGAAGGCCTAAACTCAATCCAACGGCCATCATGCTCAAAACGCCTAGGATTGCGGTCTGGCTTTTTGGTGAGTGAATAAAATGGATACTCCAAACTCGCCATATCACTCTTTAAAACGATATCGACCAACTCACACACAAACAAATCCCCCATTGGATATCGCTCGGGCAATAGAGGTGAATGTTTGGGATTGGGATCCAACACTTCATCAAACAACGGCCCCGGATCTTGAGGAGAAATTACCTCCCCCGTCACGGCCTCTTCTTCTATCTTATTTTGTGCCGATGTGGATTTAGCCATTATTTCGCATGGACCTTATCAAACAGAGTTATGGGCTCAGAATCATAAAAACGTGTGTATTACCTCGGGAATTAGACACGTTTGGAATATAAATGTCCACTGAATTATCAGTGATAAAGCAATTCCTTAGCCAAATTCATCTATAAACGGGCGTAATTTCAATAAGTTCGGATCTATTTTAAGAGTAAATCAAATAATAGAATCGTTATCCAACCGATTCTCGGGAATTAGACACGTTATATTGTAGGATAAGTCAATGGATTCGGGTTTTAGACACGTTGAGAACCAAGTGAGCTCCAAAATTTTGCCCAGAATTGGCCATTTCTGGCGATTAGACACACTGGATATGGCGATTAGACACGCTTTAGATCAATTCTGGGGAATAGACACGCATGTTCAGAGTGAAAATGCGGTAAAATGGCGATTAAACACGCCCTCTAAAATTAACGAATTACGATCCCGATACTTAACGGCGAATAGACACGTTTTGATGGGGATCGAACACACAAAAGTGGGGAATAGACACATAGTGTCTGATAGCCTGCTTTAGATTCAATGAGTTATAGGCGAATTTTAGGCTTTAACACTATATATAACACCATATTAAACACCTTATCTCCATCGCCAGGGCATTCGACATCGTCAATTTTCTATAAAAATTAATAGAAGCTGAAAAGGATTTAGACATTCCAGCCCAATTCCTACTTCCAAAACGTGGCTGTTTCCCTTTGAAAATGAAATCCGGAATCAAATTTAAATTCGTTGTAAGGAGAGTTCAATTATTTCTGACTTAAGTGCTCTTTTGAAATATCAGTAAATCTGCATTAAAGGTAATAGTGCTTTTGGCGGTCCTCAGAGCCACACTCAGAGCCATTTCACTTTTTTATAAATCAGGCCTAAAAAACTGAAAATGTCGCCGCAAAGCCGCCCTACGGCCCGCAAAAACCAATTTTTTTCTTAAGGATAATTCAGAGTTAATCAATTAGTACAAATATTTGAATATACGCTCTTTTCCTGGTGAAAGTTGAAAACGTTTAAAGTGTATCTATTCGCCAGGCTGGGGATTAGACACGCTTCAAGCAAGACGATCAATGGACACTTCATGTATTGCTGAACCACTTTTGGAAAAAGCGTTGATATTTTCAATCGTCGTTTCTGCAATGGCGGAGAGCGCTTCCTGTGTGAAAAAAGCCTGATGACCAGTTACCAATACATTTGGGAATGTCATTAATCGAGCAAATTGATCATCGCGAATAACGTGCGTTGATAGATCTTCAAAAAAGAGATCTGCTTCTTCTTCATAGACATCTAATCCTAGGCTGCCCAACCTACCCGCTTTTAAAGCTTCAATTACATCCTGCGTATTAATCAGGGCGCCACGACCTGTATTGATGAGCATCAGCCCCTGCTTGGCTTTGGAAAGTAGATTTGCGTCCACCATGTTATGGGTTGCTGGATTAAGTGGACAATGAAGGGATACAATATCGCTTTGCTTAAACATTGTATCCAAATCAACATAATTCGCTCCCATGTTAAGACAGTCAGTATTCTTCGCAACATCATAAGCAAGGAGTTTGCAGCCGAAACCCTTAAAAAGGCCCATTGTGACAGTGCCGATTTTTCCAGTACCGACTATACCCACGGTTTTCCCATGTAGATCAAAGCCAATAAAACCGTTTAAAGAAAAGTTTCCATCACGAACACGGTTATATGCACGATGTAAGTGACGATTTAACCCCAGAACAAGCGCAAGAGTGTGCTCAGCAACTGAATAAGGCGAGTAAGCGGGGACGCGGCAGACCTTTATATTGAACTCATCTGCTGCTTTTAGGTCGACATTGTTAAAACCAGCACAGCGCATGGCTATTAATTTAACACCCTGCTTTTTAAGTATTTTAAGTGTATCCCTATCAATGATATCATTGACGAAAACACAAACAATTTCCGCACCTTTCGCTAGACTAGCGGTGCTGGAATTCAAATGCGGTTCTTGATAAAATATCTCATGTGATTGATCTGCATTGGCTGCGTCGAGAAAAAGTTGGTCATACGCTTTGGAAGAAAACACCGTGATCCGCATAATGAGTTTCCATAAATCAATTATGCAAGATGATCTCGCATAGCTAGCAACTAACTACAATTGGAACTTTCGCCGCAATTCAATGAAACAATAGCATATTGGAATATTGGCTTAGCTTTGCCTGTTTATTGGACACTACTAATTCGTCATGTTATAATATATCAAAACGACCTGCTTGGTTGCTTTTTTCATTAACCCTATTAGGGTATTTTTAAAAATGATGTTGCTTATTTTTTGTTCGGATGTATAAATCTGAAATTGAGATACAACAAGCTTCCCGCTGGGTTGGGGAGACGCTGGCGATTAGACACACTCCTACCTCTAAGTGTCTGATCGCCAGATCTTTTTGGAGAGAGGTTATCCCCTCTCCTCTGTTGGAAAACTACCTTACAAACCGGGTTCTGCCTTCAGCATGAAGGCGCGCATTGATAGCACCGAATACGTAAGTCGTTACATCTACATGATTTTCTAATGCAACAAGTTTTAGGAAGTGGCGCGAAGTTTCACTAATACGGAAGTTAAGCTGAACCTGCTTCCCCTTCCCTTTAATGCTTGAACGCGCATTGTCGTGCTCGTCGATAAAGCCTTTGATCCGGCGTTGATATTCGCCAAATGGTGTTGCTTTTTCTTGGCCCATTTCTTGAGCAATACCGTCTCTAGCTTCAGCCAGACTTTTATATTCACGCTGTTCTGGGTTTTGAACATCAAATGCAGCTTGAAGGTCAGCTGGTGAAACGCTCGGACCCATGCTGGTGTTTTCATCAACTTGAGGTGCGGCCGGTGGCGGTGTGGGAATGCCACGTGGAGCAGTTGCCTCCCCTGTTGCTTGCTGGTTGGCTTGTGGTTGAGGTGTATCTGCCTGCGGATTGTCCAAGTCTTTTCCGCGAATGTTTGGTTCTAGGCCTTTAAGGAAACTCATGCAGCATTCCCCCGCAAGCTTTTCATTTGCTCAAGGCGACTGCTCACCCACCCCCAAAGCTCTTTCACTTCTTTTGCAGCTTGTGTGCGCGGGTGCATTATTAAAGGTGAAGACCCAGCAGCTGCAGCTTCCATAAATTGGCTGCGGTCATGAATGATGTTTGGAGCTACAGGATATGAACATTTCACCTCAACAAACTGGCGTGCATCTTCGGCCAGATCTTTCATATCTTTTGGCACGCGATTTATCACAACTGCACCGGGCGTGTTAACTGTTGAAGCAATAGCAATCGTCGCTTCAATGGCCTCTAGATCGTAAGCTTGAGGCTGTGTTGGGATCAGAACAAGGTCCACCTCATTACAAATAAGGAAACTTTCTTGTCCAATATTTGGTGGCATGTCGTAAATAATGAGGTCCCTTCCCTCATTTTTTGCCGCCCTTAACAGCTGAGGAAGCCGATTTAGGGTCGCTGCGATGGTCATTGGCTCACCATCTAGACCCTGTTGTGTGCGTTTATCGAACTGATTTAGACTCGTCATTTGCGGGTCTAAGTCGAAAATAGCGACTTTTCTTCCCGCTTCATGGGCCGCAAATGCCAGATTTTGCGCCAACATTGTCTTGCCTGCGCCGCCTTTTTGGCTCGCCATCGCTATCAATTGCATGGGCTTTCCCTTTGGAACTCAAATATTTCCTTTAAACTACAGTGGATAGGTTTCTAGTTTGCTAACTAGCGAGAATTCTAGTTTTATAGTTGTTAGGATATCTAGATCTCTATATGTATGGATGTAGAGATAGATAGATGTCTGCACATATAGAGATACAGATGTATAGTGGTCTATACGTATATACAGCTACACATATATCACTATAGCTAGACAGATATATAGAAAACTATCATCCCGATTTAATAGGCATGCTTAACCGGACCTTAAGCAGACGGCGCTAATTATGGTGCTCAAATTCGCAAAAGAGGGCGACCTTGGGCTGCGATATAAGAGTATAGAGAGCCGGTGAGATGGGGATTTTCCCAAACAATAAGAGCGATAAGCATTCAGAACTTGCTCAAGTTGAAGCAGGTGATGCGCCTGAACATGGTCTACCAGGGCAAGTGATCCGCATTACAATCATCATGCTGGTGCTAACTTGCATGCTTCTTTCTGGCTATGGAAACATTATCACTTGGACAGAAGGGGTAGAGGGGGTCGATTATTGGATCGCCTTTGGAACTGGTATTATTTCCGAAATTATCGGAGCTGTTCTTCTTGTTGTCATTATATGGTGTTTTGCACGACCTAGCGTGCCACGTCTTTTAATGGCGCTCTTATTCTTTCCTGTTTGGTCAATGGCGACATTCCAAAATGCGAGTGCAAGTTGGTCTTACTATGTAGATGCTTCAAATGCGGAAGAAGAGGCGACTGCCCAGCGCCGTGCTTTAGAAAAAAAGAGTGCGCTAAAAACACAATCGACTTTGGCTGCTGAACGCATTGATGAGATAAAAGAAGAACTTTCCTTCATAGGAATGACGCGCACGCCAGATGAAATTAAATCTCAACGTGATCGTTTGCCTGATAATTATGTGACGAAACGTGCGCAATTGTCTGCCGAGCTCACAAAAGCTGAAAGACGAATTGAGCTTGATAAAGAATTGATCGAGCAACGAGGCATCCTTGCCACAACAACAGGGGCAGGGGCCAGTATTGAAGTATCATCTTCACTCGCGGGCTCTAAAGGTGTTGCTCCTCTAGCGGTTTCTGAAGATGGAGAATTAGAAGGTCCAAAATTCAATTCTTTCTGGAGCTTCTTGCAATTTGTGCAATCAAACCGTCTGGGTAGCCTTGTTCTCGTAATGGAGATCATGAAATCATTTGGTTTGTTGCTTGTTAATGTTGTCTTTGTGCGTGAAGCACAGAGCAGATCCATTCGGGAAACACACGCGCAGCAATCAAATATATATACCACGCCCATGGCTGCAAATGATGCTCGCTATGCTCAACAATCATCACAACCAGCTGCGCCAATCGCGCCCAAAGCTCAGCCATTGGGGCCAAAGCGGGCAAAAATTGTGAACATGGAGACGCCTGCGCCTAAGCCAACTGGTAAAGCAAAGCCAACTCCAGCGCCGCAACCACAAAATTCTACTGGACAAGTAGGGGCGGGCTTCGCCTTTGATTTTGCAGGTGAAGAGGGACGCGCACAATCTTCATCAGCACCGGAAGTGAAAAAGGCAGAAGAACCAGCTGAAGAAACTCAATCGGATGAGCCGCAAATCATCGGCATCGCCGGTAAGTTTGTTTGATTATCTCTGTCAGCGCTTTCTAAATATTTTGATATATCCCGACAGGTTCGTTGACCTTAAATCGGCTCATTGCTAGGCGAATATTCCAATTGGTTTATTTGTGAGGTGATTTGTGAAGGGTATTATCTTGGCTGGGGGCACAGGATCACGTCTTTTTCCAGTTACACTTGGTGTATCTAAGCAATTAGTGCCGGTTTTCGATAAGCCGATGATTTATTATCCGCTCAGTGTTCTCATGTTGTCCGGCATTAAGGATATTCTGATTATCACGACTCCAGTCGACGCGCCGGCTTTTCAAAGATTGCTGGGAGACGGATCACGTTTTGGCGTCAATCTTCAGTATGCTGAACAAGATGAGCCAAATGGGTTGGCAGAAGCATTTTTGATCGGTGAAAAGTTTATTGATGGACAACCTTGCGCTCTGATTTTGGGCGATAATATTTTTTACGGAGCAGGACTTCGAGATATTTGCCAAACAGCATCTCGACGTGAAAGCGGTGCCAGTGTTTTTGCGTACAAAGTTGCCGACCCTGAACGTTATGGGGTCGTGGATTTTGATGATAGCTTTAAAGCTTTAAGTATTGAAGAAAAGCCAACAACTCCGAAATCTAATTGGGCCGTCACCGGTTTGTATTATTACGATAAACAAGTTGTCGATATTGCCAAATCCATTACTCCATCTGAACGTGGTGAATTAGAGATTACCGACGTCAATCAAGCCTATTTAGACGCTGGAACTTTAGAGGTCCAAAAACTGGGTAGGGGATATGCGTGGTTGGATACTGGAACGCATGATAGCTTGCATGAAGCATCATCATTTGTACGCACGATCGAAAAACGTCAGGGGATTAAAATAGCCTGTCCTGAAGAAATTGGATTTCAAGCTGGTTATTTATCTTCTGAACAATTGCTTCAATCGGCAAATGAGTTGGGCAGGACGGCATATGCTGATTATCTGCGTAGAATTGTAGAAGACGCTAATTAATTCAGTTTATTTATGCCGAAGGCAATTGATATGAAAATCAGAGAGTTAGGACTTAAAGGGGTAAAAGAGATTATTCCACAGCGCTTTGGTGATGAACGAGGCTTTTTTTCTGAAACATACAATCAAGCAGCGTTTCAAGAAGCGGGTCTGCCTGCCAATTGGGTTCAAGATAATCACTCATTATCCTCTCAAAAGAATGTTTTAAGAGGGTTGCATTTTCAAACAGAACCTTTTGCGCAGGATAAATTAGTGCGGGTTGTGTCAGGTGAAATTTATGATGTGGCCGTTGATATTCGCAAAGGCTCACCTGACTATGGAAAATGGGTGGGGCTGACAGTTTCTGCTAAACTAGGAAATCAAATTCTAATTCCCAAAGGGTTTGCGCATGGATTTCTGACTTTGGCCGAAAATGTAGAAGTAGAATACAAGGTAAGTGCACCATATTCTCCTCCAAACGATTGCACCATATTATGGAATGACCCAGCCATAGGGATAGATTGGCCTTTCAGTGGAGACCCAATTTTGTCCAAAAAGGATAAAGAGGCCGCTCTATTGGGAGACGTCGAAAACAACTTTTTCTTTGAGAATGTAAGGCCATCAACATGAAAATAATGGTTACTGGTGGTGCGGGATTTATTGGATCGGCCGTATGTCGTTATTTGGTTGGTCAAAGGAATGTATCAGTCGTCAATGTTGATAAACTTACTTATGCTGCCAACCTGCAGTCTCTAAAAGATATTGAAAATAGTTCTAATTATACTTTTGAAAAGATTGATATTTGTGACGGAGAAGCAGTTTTATCTGCGATGAAAAAGCATCGAATTGATGCAATCATGCATTTAGCCGCTGAAAGTCATGTGGATCGCTCAATAGATGGACCAGCTGCATTCATACAGACCAATATTATTGGGACGTATTCTATGCTGGAAGCTGCCCGAACGTATTGGAGAGATGAACTAAAAGAAATTGAAAATTTCCGTTTTCACCATGTTTCAACTGATGAAGTGTTTGGTGATTTGCCGTTTGACGGAAGTTTGTTTTCTGAAACGACAAGTTATGCGCCGTCGTCACCTTATTCGGCTTCCAAAGCGTCTTCAGACCATTTAGTGCAAGCATGGCACCGCACTTATGGATTGCCTATTGTGGTGAGTAATTGCTCCAATAATTACGGCCCGTATCATTTCCCTGAAAAACTTATTCCACTTGTTGTTCTAAACGCTTTGGAAGAAAAAACTCTACCAGTCTACGGGAAAGGGGATAATGTGCGTGATTGGTTATACGTGGAAGATCACGCGGTGGCGCTTACGAATGTGCTTGAAAAGGGCAAAGTTGGGCAAAGCTATAATATTGGTGGCAATGCAGAACGGACAAATCTGGAAGTTGTTCATACCATTTGTGATATTTTGGATGAATTACGTCCAACAGCAACTTCTCGCCGCGAGTTGGTCCAATTTGTGTCTGACCGGCCCGGCCATGACAGAAGATATGCAATAGATGCGAGCAAGATAAAGAAAAATTTGGGTTGGAGCCCATCTGTTTCTTTTGAGCAAGGCCTTGAAAATACTGTGAAATGGTACCTCGATAATGAATGGTGGTGGAAACCTATTCGGGAAGGGCGCTACGCAGGCCAGCGTTTAGGTAAGTAGTTACTCCTAACTCAACCCAAACTTTCAACCTTCTTTTACCTCCCAAGCAATAAAAGCACATGGTTGTGGAAAAGCTGTCTTTTGGCAGCTTTTGTGCATTAGTGTGTGGGTTGTTTCACCTTGATGCAATATATGCTGATAGGGGAATCTAATTTATCGGGCTGAAATGCTCAAAACGGTTGGGGTCATCATTGATTTATTCAAACTCTCTTTCGCGCGAAACGTTGAAGAAACTACGCCGCGAATTCTGGATGTTGTGCATATTTAGTTGTGCGATCGGTTTGTTATTTCTAACTGGCCCTTTGTATATGATGCAGGTCTATGACCGCGTTTTGAACAGCCAATCTATTCCAACGCTCTTTGGTTTGACCATGCTTATTGTTGTTTTGTATGCAGCGATGGGTGTGCTCGATTGGGCGCGCAACGGTCTATTTTCTATGATCGCTTCCAAAGTGGAAGAGGATTTGTCCGATCCCGTTTTAGATGCGACATTGGACGAACGGATTCGATCTGCGGGTAGGGGACAAAACCCTGCGCTTTCTCATTTGCAGACTGTGCGCCGTTTTCTATCAAGCCCAACAATGTCAGCTGCCTTTGATGCGCCTTGGTCATTTGTGTTCCTGCTCGTCTTATTCATGTTGCACTGGGCCTATGGTGTGATGGCAATGATCGGTGGATTGGTGCTCGTGACGATCTCCATCCTCAATCAAGTGTTTATGTCACGTCCTCTAAGTGAAGCAGAAGGGCAAAGCCGTGTGGCGCAATCACATGCGAGCGAAACAACTAATGAAATTGCCACCGCCCAAGCTTTGGGAATGAGAGATGTAAGATCTAAGGGATGGCGTCAGCGTTTGGATGTTGCAGATCAAACCATGCGCGAAGCATCAGGTACTTTGGGCATTTTTACAGCCAGCGCGAAGACATTCCGCATGATGTTGCAATCTGGTATTTTGGGACTGGGTGCTTGGTTGGTGATTGAAGGTTATTCAACACCGGGGACAATGATTGCTGCATCAATATTGATGGGCAGGGTGATTGCACCTGTAGAGCAGATTACATCTCAATGGCGTTCTGTTTCTGGAGCTAAGTCTGCATGGCAGGCGCTTACACAGCTTGTTCCTTCTAGAGAAGAAGAGGTGGAGCAGCCAATGAGCTTGCCGCCTATCACTGGAAAACTATCAGTGGAAAATATCGTGGCGGGGCCGGAGGGCCAAGAGAAGCCAGTCCTCAGAGGTTTAAACTTTGATCTGGAGCCTGGTGATTGTGTTGCAATCATAGGGAAAAGTGCATCAGGGAAAACAACGCTCGCCAAAACAATCACAGGCACATTGAAACCAAGATCGGGTGTTGTGCGTTTTGATAATGCAAGCCGTGAAAACTATAATCCAGATGAATTAGGTAAGCAGATAGGGTATTTGCCCCAAGTTGTTGGGTTGTTTGAGGGAAGCATTCAAGAAAATATTTCGCGTTTTCAACCTGATGCGACACCAGAAACTGTTATTGAAGCGGCCCGCGCTGCAGATTGTCATGAATTCATTCTTGAAATGCCAAATGGGTATGACACGCAAATCGGGATGGGTGGGGCATATCTATCAGGTGGTCAAAAGCAGCGCATAGGGCTAGCACGTGCAATGTATAATGACCCTAAGCTCGTTATTTTGGATGAACCTAATTCAAACCTCGATAGCGAGGGGGAAATCGCGATGCAGCGTTCCATCGCCAAAATGCGGGAGAGGGGCACAACAGTCGTTTTAATCGTGCATCGTCAATCTGCTTTGAAGCATTGTAACAAGCTTTTGGTGATTGAAGATGGCCGCGTTCAGCACTTTGGAGAAAAAGAAGCTGTACTGGCGCAATTGCGTGGAGGGACAAGCTCATGATGATGATGACGCAAGGTCCACAGGGACGCGACAATAGCCCAAAGCGATTTCACTTTATCGGATTAGCGACAATCCTGACAATTTTTGGTGGTCTGTTTTTATGGTCGGTCATCGCGCCATTTGAGGGGGCGATCATTTCTCAAGGCACGATTACGGTTGAATCAGAACATAAAGCAATTCAACACCTTGAAGGTGGTATCGTGGCTGAAATCCACGCACGGGAAGGCCAATCTGTTGCCAAAGGTGATTTGTTGATCCGGTTGGATGGCACTTCAATTCAAGCGCGATTGTCTAGTATTGATGCTCAACTAAATGACCTCATAGCCCGTGAAGCGCGTTTGATTGCAGAACGAGATGGCAAGAAGAAACCTGTTTTACGTGACGCATACGTTGGGAAGTCTGAAGTCCAATCTGTGTTGGACAACCAAATTGAATTGCTGGTGGCGAGACTAGATGCCCGCAATACACGCATTGCGATATTAAACCAAAAAATTGATCAGATGAATCAGGTCATTAGCGGTTCCAAAGCAGATATTGCTTCAAAGTTCGAGCAAGTTGTTTTGCTGAATGAAGAAATTACCAGTCTTCAAACTTTGGTGGATAAAGGCCTTAGCCCGAAACCAAGATTGCTGGCTTTGCAACGCGAACGCTCACAGATGAATGGCGCGATCGAAACAATCAGATCGGAGATTGCCGCCACAGAAGTGCGTATTGGTGAAACCCGTCTTGAGATGATCCAGCTAAAAGAAGGTTTCTTAGAAGAAGTATTATCTGAATTAAACGATGTGCAGACCAAATTGGCGACTTTGTTAGAGGAGAGGGCTGCTGCCTTTGACCAGATATCTCGTTTGGAGATCCGTTCACCCCGCGCTGGTATAGTGCTTGGTATCCGCACGCATACGCTTGGCGGAGTGGTTGGGGCAGGTACGCCTATCATGTTCATCGTGCCTAGAGATGACGTGTTGGTGGCGAAAGTGCGCGTATTACCGATGGACGTTGATAAGATATTTGCATCCCAAACAGCGCGTGTTCGCTTCAGTGCATTTAATCAGAAAAATACACCTGAAACTGATGGTGAAGTGCTCAAAGTATCTCCTGATATCATTCAAGATGAAAACACTGGTCAGTCTTATTATGAGGCAATCATCAATTTGAACGATACCGCTGATTTAAAAGGTGAGTTTCAATTGGTGCCGGGAATGCCGGTTGAGGTGATATTGCGCACAGACTCTCGAAACGCTTTCTCATATCTGACCAAACCATTGTTTGACTCTGTTGAACGCACCTTTAGAGAATAGATTGGAATTCTTCTTAGGAAGTAAGGTGCGATAATTGAAGTCTTTGATGGAATATCTGTTCAGTTTCGAGGGACGCATAAGCCGTTCTGGTTGGTGGATAAGAACAGTGTTCATCTTGCCTCTGCTGTTGGCTTTGATGTCGGCTATGATCCTGTCATTTGCCTTTGCAATGGAAGGCCGTGAATTTTCGGTTGGGTTGAACTTGGTTGCTATATGGGTAGCTATCGTCATGGGTGTTACCATGCATGTGTCGACTTCCGTGCGCCGCCATCATGATTTGGGCAATTCCGGTTGGAATGTCTTGTGGGTATTGTTCCCCGTTATTGGTGCTCTAATCGATATCATAATGAGTGGCTTTGTGCCGGGGCAGGAGGGGCCTAATAAATATGGACCGTCACCAAAAGCTCGTTCCAGTAAAACGCGGTCAGATTTAGAAATAAGAGCGACCTCTGAGAAGCTAAATTCTGTTGAAGAGCCTGCGCAATCCTATTCAGAAAGACCAGTAAAGAAGGCGCACCCCATAGTCTCAACCAAAAGATCGTCTTTTGCGAAGTCAGATTCCTTTGGGAAACAGACACAATTGGTGACAAGGCATGTGAGCATTTGGGAAAGAGTGCTTGGTAAAAAGTAGCGATGAGTATTTTTGGTGTAGATAGCAAAAACCTTAGTAAGCAACAGAAAATAAAGAGATTACGTGAGGTTTCTCAAAAAGCTGAAGCGGATTTAGAGCATGTTGATGTTGTTGTTTCAGCTGCTGCCAACTTTACGGTTGGAAGTGCGCTATTAGAACAAGGCAAGGTTTTAAAGGCGCTTGAATATCTTCAAATTGCGGCAAACAAACAAAGCCAAAACCCTCAATATTTAGCGGTTTTGGCGAAAGCCAACCTGATGCTTCGCAATGAGGCAAAAGCACGTGCGTTTGCAGAAAGCGCAATGAGTTTAGATCAAGAGTTGTCTCCTGAAATTGCGTATACGCTGGGGTATGTGTTTACGCGATTGGGAAATCATGGCGTTGCGCTGGGCCTGTTTGAGAAGGCCGTTGAGCTTGAGCTGGAGAACAAGGACTATCTAGATAACCTTGCTCAATCCTATGTATTCTTGGGGAAGAATGAGGCGGCTATAAATCTCTATGACACGGTTTTGAGATTGGATGCTGGTTCCGGAAAGGCATTTCTAGGCCTTGCAGACCTTGAAAAACCGACACTTGAGAAAAACCGTTTGGGACAATTGAAAGATGCAATGTCTCAATCCACCAGCTTGAGAGAAAAAATCCGTATTGGGTTTGCTCTTGGCAAAACTTATGAAGCTTTAGGGCAGTGGGACAACGCTTTTAAGAGCTTTGATCAGGCCAATTCTGATTTCATGGCCAAGCTTAAGTTTAACGTGGCTGATGATGAGCGCCTGATAGACACCTTCAAAAGCGTTTATTTGAATGACCTGAAACAACAAAATTCCAATATCAAAGATGAAGTGTTGTTTGTTGTGGGTATTCCCCGAACAGGCACCACATTGGTGGACCGCATATTATCTGCGCATTCAAAAGTGGTGTCGGCTGGAGAACTTCAATCCATGCCGCTTGCTGTTAAATTAGCATCGGCGACAAATTCCAAAATTGTGTTGGATGAGGATACCATTATCAAGGCAGGCAGGGCAGATATTGAAGCAGTGGGCCGGGCATATCTAGATAATGCGCGTATCCACGAAGGGGCTAATCATGGTATTGTTTTTACAGATAAATTGCCACTTAACTTCATGTATGCTGGCTTCATTTTAAAAGCTTTGCCGAATGCAAAAATAGTTTGTCTACGTCGTGAACCCATGGATACTGTTTGGAGCAATTACAAACACTTATTCGGGGGCGGGGCGCGCTATCATACTTATTCCTATGACCTGATTAGCATTGCGCGTTTTTATATAGCTTACAAACAGATTACTGATTTCTGGGCGCAGGAATTTCCTGAGCGTTTCATGGTATTGGATTATGAAAACCTGGTTGCAGATCAAAGATTATACACCCAACAGCTACTATCTCATTGCGGATTGGATTGGGAAGAGGGGTGCCTTGATTTTCATTCCTCAACCAAAGCCGTGGCGACTCCCTCAGCATCGCAGGTCAGGAAGCCTCTCTATTCTGGTTCCATCGGCAAATGGACGAATTACGCCGAGCAATTGGAAGAGGTGAGGGCGTTTTTTGAGGCTGATGACGTGATTGGATAAGAGACGGCTTTTCGCCAAAAGAAGTCATTCCTGTTTATCTGTCGGTCAATTCAAATTCATCAAGAAAATCATCGTTGTTATTTGCTTTAAGGAAATTTATGTATTCCTCAAACTGAACATAATGTCCTTGAGTTACGCATACATTTAACAGTATCCGAGTAAGGTAACGTTGCAAATATATCCGATCGTTATCACGCAACACTTCATGCTGAGTAAGCATTATATTTTCAAAAAATTTTGATTGATGGCATAGTGGCTCTAGCTTAGCTCGGCGTTCAAATACATTAGTATTTAATAAACCCACATATTCTGAAATATTGTCGATGTAGGAAAGACAATTCCGACTGGCTATAATCATTTGATCCTTAGATGACGCAATTGAATTCTCGCGCCGACTTCTAGAAAATTTATGCTTATCTGTAAGGCAATCGTTTTTTATCTTATTCATTGTCCAAAAATATAATTCAAATTTTTCATCATTGCTAGAAGCTGAAATTGGTCGATTCAGATCATCGCGCCATCTGCTTAAAGAATTTAATTCTTGGCGGCTCTCTATACCTAAGGCCTTGTCTTGAGACACTAGTTCATAGTTGATCACAATGTTTTCAATTTTCGAAAACAGCTCGTATTCACCTTGAAGAACGCATATTTCGAAGAAGACATTCATGTAGTCATCTAAATCAAAAAGCAATTCACCTAGAGCGCCGCTTTTCAAAACTACTTCAGTGGAAATGAGTTCCTTGTCAGAACACATAGGTTTGAGAATGCGCAGCCGCTCCAGCTGATTGACGTTAAATTCTTCATAAAACATATCTGGGTCAAATAACAATTCTCTAAAATGAGAACATTCATTGTTTGAAGAAAGTGCTAGTTTGCTACAATGTTCTTTGAATCCGCTCACGATATTGGAAGACTGCGCATCAACAGTCAGTTCGGCCGAGCCGTTAGAGACGCAACTCACCAAAAAGTGTATATAACACACGCCTATTAAATGAAGTAATTTCATTGCCCCCCCTAATTAGTTCTACTTCAAAGATACATCTGAAAAAAAACGGTCGGCAAGATTTTATCTAATACCGTTAAGTATCCTCGGTCGTTTTGGTATTCGAGAATACATTAAATTTCGTTTTGTTCATCAGTCCGTTTAGGGCCATTTATTGCCTCATTCGTCGAATTTGCACTACATGAATAATTCGTGTAGTGTAATGTTATGAGAGATTTACCAGCAACCACTCAAACTGTTTATGCCAATCTTCTACAGATGCACCTAAATAGGCCTGTAGGGGAGTTTGTTGGTTCGCCGTTTAAACGGGAAAAAGAAGGTAAACATTATTGGTACGCGACACAACGCATAGGAAATAGTTCGCCGCGTCAAATATATATTGGCCCTGATACCGACGAGATTAAACAACGCATTCGCTCAATGCAGGAGCGGGGAGTGGCTGATAAGGAATTTAAATTAACAGCTTCCAAAGCAATTGCGCAATTAAGAGCTGCGGGGTTAACGGGATTGGATCGGCAAACGGGATCGGTGTTGAGGGCGCTGACGAATAGCGGTGTGTTCCGTCTTGGCGGAACTTTAGTTGGGACGCATGCCTTCAATCACTATTCGCAAGCATTGGGCGTGGAGTTTACGTCTGAAAATAGAGAATGGGTCGCTCAGACCGAAGATGTCGATATTGCGAGCTTTGAGAAACTTTCTATGGCGATCGAGGATGTTGCATCCCCAGAATTATCTTTGACATTGGAGCATTTAGGTTTTCAACCCGCCAATTCTTTATATCCAAAGAAACCAACGAGTTGGACATTGCCGGGGTCGACTTATGCAATAGATTTTTTGGCACCGTCATTCAGCGATAAACCCGAACCCGTTAAATTGGCGGCATTGGATGTTTGGGCGCAAGGGCTGCATTATCTGAACTTTTTGATCAAAGAACCAATTCCCGTGATTGCCATATATATGGAAGGTTTATTGGTTCAAATTCCTTCGCCAGAGCGTTATGCAATTCATAAATTGATTGTATCTCAATTGCGGAATGCGGCTATGCAGACCAAAGCAAAGAAAGACCTTGAGCAGGCAAAATTGCTCATTGAATATCTTCTTGAAACCCGTCCGTATGAATTGAAAGAAGTTTTGGAAGAAGCATATGGAAATGGTCCTAAATGGAGACAAATTCTAGATCGCGATCCCTTGAAAGTAATCGAGAGAATACGAGATGGAGTTTAGCGATTGCAGTAGTTTAATGACGGCAAAGCAGTATTGTGCTTGCCATGCGTGACGTAAGCGTTACGAACCATTCATGGACATAAACAGTTTAGATTGACGAGTTGAGCATGAAGATATTTGTAACGGGTGAGACGGGGCAGGTTGTCAAAGCGTTGATCAAGCTGGCTGATAAAGACACGCTGGATGTTTATACAGCCGGTCGCCCATGGCTCGATCTGGCGAAACTCACAGATGATGACAAATGCGAACACCTTCAAAAGATGATTGAAGATATTGGGCCGGATGTTGTGATCAATGCCGCTGCATACACGAATGTCGATAAAGCGCAGGAAGAGCCAGATGAAGCTGCTGCGGTGAATGAAACTGGGGCAGGGGCTGTGGCGATGGCTGCGCACAAGTTTGGCCTACCTGTTGTTCAAATTTCTACTGATTATGTTTTTTCTGGTGACAAACAGGCAGAAATATTTGATCCAAATAATCCAGATTATGAAGATTACGATGAAGAAGACCTTGAAGATGCACGCGCCAATCTCAGCGATGGATCTTATGTAGAAACCGATCCAATAGGGCCAAAGTCTATTTATGGACAGACCAAGCTGGATGGTGAAAAGCTGGTTGCGTATTCTAATCCCAAACATGTGATTTTACGGACGAGTTGGGTGTTTTCAGAAACAGGAAATAACTTTTTAAAAACAATGTTGCGCGTAGGAGCACAACGCGATGAGCTACGTGTTGTAAGTGATCAACTTGGTGCGCCAACGCATGCAGATGATATTGCGGCGACTATTGTTGAAGTTTCTAAAAAATTGATCGCTGAACCAGATAATAATGATCTCTACGGTGTGTTCCATATGACAAGTGCTGGGCACACATCTTGGCATGGTTTTGCTGAAGCGATTTTTGAGGCGTCTGAAGTGGCTGATGGTCCAAAACCGAATGTTTTGCCAATTTCGACAGAAGAATACCCATTGCCGGCACCACGTCCGAGCAATTCCCGTTTAGACTGTTCCAAACTTGAAAAAGTGTATGGCATCCAAATGCCAAGCTGGAAAAATAGAATAATGAAAACAGTTGTTAAAGTGCTTGGTCAAACGGGAGAGGCTGGGGCTTCATAATTTCAATTATGAATTGAAGGGCTTGATTTACTGCGAAATCTGCTAGAATTTTCTCTATGTCGAATGTATCCCAATGGGCTGTAGCGTACTGGGGAGTTGGTTGTGCATAAAAGTTCTGGTTTAGCGATAAATGGCGCGTTTTTACATAGAGACGCCTATCCAGAAGGTCGGGTTGCATCCGAATATCTGCGCGCATTTCAATCGCTCAAGAAACAACAGCGTTATTATGAAATATTGGCTGACCTGGAAGTATTGCTGACGGAAGATTCTTACACAGATGTTCCCGGGTTGACTGCGCGCTATGAACAAAAGGGAAAACTACCGAGACCTGTTTGGCAGCAAACTCAACTACCCATGATGGCTAAGAATAGATTGTTGCTGAATTTTTGTAACATCGGACCAATTTTCAGGTCGCATGCGGTTGGGTTTATTCATGATGTAAATGTGTATGAGAGCCCGCAATCATATTCAAAACCGTATGTATTATATACCAAATTTCTCAACGCGATGATGGGGAAACACTACAAGCGTATCTATACTGTATCCCAATATTCTGCTGATGCGCTTGTTGAAAAAGGCGTTGTAAAAAGAGAAAATATTCGTGTGATTCATAATGGAGTTGATCACGCGGATAGAACGCCCACTGATGAACGCATTTTATCTGAGCATGGCCTGAAGAAGAATGGTTATGTGTTAGGGTTATCCAATTCCTATAAACATAAAAATATGGGCGTGGTGATGGATTGCTTCAGCAAAATGGCGCGTCCACAACATCATGTATCCATGCCGCTTGTCTTGTTTGGACCTGATATGAAAGAGACATTTCAGGATGAGGGTATTGAGCCTTCCAATCAGGTTGTTTTCACTGGACGGGTGAGTGAAGGAGAGCGCCGCGCATTATATGAGAATGCGTTGTGTTTTGTGTTCCCGTCCAAGCATGAAGGGTTTGGTTTGCCACCTGTGGAAGCCATGCGGTTGGGGTGTCCTGTCATTGCTTCACGTTGTGCTTCTATTCCAGAAGTTTGCGGAGAGGCGGCCATGTATGCGGATGCAGATGATGTGTCCAGCTGGTCAGCCGCCATATTAGAGCACGCTGAAAATAGTGTGTTAAGATCCAAAAATAGTGCGCTAGGAATTGCTCAGGCAGCTCAATACACTTGGGAAACCGCGGCGCGACATTTGTTGGATGATTTATTGGAAATTCGGTAGCATTAAATTTGCATTTGGTGTGAGTGGAATTAAATAAAGCTATAATTGTTCGGAAAAGGCACATTCCAGAACTGAAAGCGTATTGGGGGTTGCATAGTTCCTTATTCGCTGTATCGGTGCCACCATTGTATTAGATTACTGTATTGAAACGGACTAGACTTATGAAGATCGGTATTGCTGGACTGGGTTATGTAGGGCTATCGAATGCAATCTTGCTTGCACAAAACCATGAAGTTGTGGCTTTTGATGTGGTGCAGGAAAAAGTTGACCTAATCAATTCAGGTAAGTCGCCCATCATTGATGCAGAATGTGAAGAATACTTAGCAAAAGGCACTTTGAATTTGAAAGCGACGACAGATCCTGTCGAAGCTTATGCCGATGCCGATTTTGTGGTGATTGCGACCCCAACTAATTATGATGTGGACACAAACGCTTTTGATACATCCACGGTGGAAGCCGTTGTTGATACCGTCCGTCAGATTAATCCAGATGCAGTGATGGTTATTAAATCGACTATCCCTGTTGGTTTTACAGCTGGTTTGACCCAATCCACTGGTTGCAACAGCATTATGTTTAGCCCTGAATTTTTGAGGGAAGGGCGCGCTCTTTATGACAACCTTCACCCAAGCAGAATTGTTGTGGGTGAGAAATCAGAACGCGCAAAGACATTTGCCAATTTGTTAGTTGAAGGTGCGCAAACAGAAGACATTCCTGTCTTGTTTACTGATCCGTCAGAGGCTGAATCTATCAAGCTGTTTGCAAACACTTACCTGGCAATGCGTGTGGCATATTTTAATGAGCTAGATTCGTATGCGATGGCTCTAGGCTTAGATACACGTCAGATAGTTGATGGTGTTGGATTGGATCCACGCATTGGGACACATTACAACAATCCTTCTTTTGGGTATGGCGGCTATTGTTTGCCGAAAGATACAAAACAATTGCTCGCAAACTATGATTCAGTGCCTCAAAATTTGGTGCGCGCGATCGTAGAAGCAAACTCAACGCGTAAAGATTTCATCGCAGATGCGATCATTGCGCGTCAGCCCAAAATGGTGGGAGTGCATCGCCTTGTGATGAAAGCTGGATCTGACAATTTCCGTGCTTCCTCTATTCAAGGCATTATGAAACGCGTCAAAGCTAAAGGTATCGAAGTTATGGTGTATGAGCCAAGCTTTGAAGGTGAAAGCTTCTTTGGTTCTGAAGTGACGTCTGATTTATCTCGTCTGAAATCTGAGTGTGATGTGATTATCGCTAATCGTCACAGCGAAGATTTGGCAGATGTGAAAGAAAAGATCTTTACTCGCGATCTATTTGGTACGGATTAAGCATCTTTATAGAAATCCTGTTTAATAGTAGTCTTAAGGGAAGATAATTCCCATCAGCATTGTTACGGGGATGTTTATAGCCAATGGCAGTTCATGATTTAAATGAGCATCGTAAGCGCAAAGAAGCGGAACAGGCTGAATTTGATAAGCAAGCTCGTGCTCAACAACGCAAAGATGTTTTTCGCCACTCAAATATGAAATTTGTTTATATCGGTGCAATTGCGTTGTTGGTTGTAGCTGCTGGGTTGTATTTCAAACCTGCTGATAAGAAAGCGGGCGAGATTGCCGTGCGCAATCAAATGCTTCAATCACAGACTGCTGAGTAAAGAAGAAATAGCCTAAATTCACTAGATATATTGACGGCTAATTCCATTAAGGATAGTCGCGAAAGAAAGAATTTTTCTTCGAAGTCTGAATGTGTTCAGGGTTTGAAGAACTGAATTTAGAGTAGGGCGCTTCATGGATTATTTGGCTAACGCACGCGAAGTTTTGCAATGCGAATTGAAGGGCATAGAAGCTCTTATCGAAGCGCTGGGATCAAACAGTTCGGCCGTAGTAGCTGAAGCCTTTCCGCGCGCAATCAAACTGATGCAAAATGTAGAAGGTCGCATCATTGTTTCGGGAATGGGGAAATCTGGACATATCGGTGCTAAGATTGCCGCCACTTTAGCCTCCACAGGGGCACCAGCGAGTTTTGTGCACCCAGGTGAGGCCAGCCATGGTGATCTGGGAATGATTAGCCAGAAAGATGTTGTTTTAGCTCTTTCTAATTCCGGTGAGACCAAAGAACTGGCAGATATGATCGCTTATACGCGCCGGTTCAAAATTCCGCTTATCGCAATTACATCAGGTCAGAATTCTAGCCTTGGTAAGGCTGCGGATTGTTTGTTGCTTTTGCCACCAGCAACCGAAGCATGTGGCGCGACACGGGCACCAACCACAAGTACAACAATGACGCTAGCATTGGGCGATGCACTTGCTGTGACATTGCTGACTGAGAAGGGATTTGGAGAGACTGACTTTAAAGTTTATCACCCAGGTGGAAAACTAGGAGCGGCATTCCGTCGTGTTTCCGATCTTGTGAAAGATCATGACGTGCTACCTCTTGTGGAATCAGGTTCTGTTGCAGCTAAAGCGGTGCCTACCATTTCAGAAGGTGGTTTTGGATGTGTTGGCATTGTTGATGAAGCTGGTGAACTTATCGGAATGATCACGGATGGAGACTTACGGCGTCACTTTGGCAAAGATTTCTCAGCGCATACGGTCGATGAAATCATGACAGCCTCTCCGTTGACCATTACAAATGATATGTTGGCAGCTCGGGCATTAGAACTACTTAGTTCCAACCGAATTACAGCGTTGTTTGTGGTTGATGGTACCAAGCCTGTAGGCATATTGCACGTTCACGATTGTCTATCTGATGGTGTGATGTGAAAATTGGTTAGAGACAGTCCTCAATTTAACTAGAGGACTGTTTTGTATCAATTTTGTTGTGCTCCATTTTGTTTCTTTTGGGTTCCCATTCAGGTGTTCCAAAGAGGCGCATCCAGAGTTCACCCAATGATTTTGAATGTTTGACGTCGCTAAAGACGCCAGGCCATTCCGAAAACCATACTGATAATGGATTGATGCTGTCATAGTCTCGCTTTAGGCCGTATTCTGGGGTTTCTTCTTCTGCTTGATAGGTACCAAACAACCTGTCCCAGATGATGAGGATCCCGCCGTAATTCTTGTCTATGTATTTGTCATTGCAACCATGATGCACGCGGTGATTGGCTGGTGTGTTCAAAATGCCATCTAGTGGCCCGAGTTTGCCAATGAGTTCGGTGTGTATCCATGTTTGATAGGCCAGCACAACTAGAATTCCAAAGAATACGAGTACTGGTGGGAAACCCATCAGGATGAGTGGGAAGTGCAAAATTGCGGATATAAATCCTTCGAATGGACCAAATCTCACACCCACGAGAATGTTCATATGGCGCGATGAATGATGCACGGCATGTTGTGTCCATAATATACGAATGCGATGAGCTAGTCGGTGCTCCCAATAATAGGCGATATCTGCTGCCAACACCGCAAGAAACAGCGTTGTGAGCGTAAGAGGCATGGTCCAGCTTATGTATGTGTCGGCAACCCATACAAAACCCAAATACACAAAGGAAAGCAGGAAGGTTTCAACCAATAAAAATGGGATCTGTGTCGAGACACTGGCAATCATATCTAGAAGGCTGCGCCCCATAAATGGTTTGGTGAACAATGTTTTTAGGATCTCTATCCCAAGGATAGCTGCGCCAATGAGAAAGAATACTTCATCGAAGTTTTGCGCTAATTTGTCGATATATTCAGGCGTCATTACGTAGGCTTTCCTAATCCGTTGATGAATGTCCGCCATGCCAGGTCGGAGGCTTGAGATACGGTCGTTTCACCGTTTTTCACACTTTCCCAAGCTGCGAAAAGTATGTGATCATAGACTTGGATGATCCATGAAGTTGGTATGGAGATATCAAGAAGACCTTCTTCTTTCAGGCCTTCCATGAGATCTGAGGTTTCTTGCTTTTGGCGTTTGAATTCAGTTTTTAACTCTTCATCATGCTCGAAAGCTTCTAGTGCAAGAAAACCGTGGCGATCGCCAAGCGGGATCAATACTTTCAATATTATCTTGGCAACCTCCGTATAAGAATCAATGTCTTGAATGGCATTCTCAACGACATCGTCCATTTCCCTGATTGCGGTTTGAGCTAAGGTTTTGATTAAATCTTCCCGGCTCGAAAAATATCGATGAAGCGTAGCGCGGCCAACACCTGCTAAACTTGCGATTTGAGATAAAGACGCACTTGGATCTTTATTGAGGAGCGTGAAAGCAGCTTCGATAATTGCGTCTTCGGAGGAGGGGCGTATGGAATTTTTCATGAGACAATAGTGTCTCATTTGAACATATAATGTCAATACCCGAGAAAATCTTTGAAGAATACGTGTGTAAGGTCGTCCTAAAACATGGATAAATAAAACTTACTCATTCTGCTTCTTGTTTGGGATAAATTCTTTGCTCCATAGACATTGGAGCGAAACATGGAACACACCACACGATTATCTCTGCCTTACATTCACAACGGGCAAGCCCAGAAACATGTGACGCACAATGAAGCAATTCGCATGTTAGATTTGCTTGTGCAGGCTAGTGTAGAAACTAATTTATTGTCCAATCCACCTTCAGAGTTGGTGGATGGACAAGCGTGGCTTGTTGCTGAAAATGCAGAGGGAGATTGGCAGGACCATAGCGCTGACATTGCATATTGGGTCGATAATAGTTGGATGTTCTTTACGCCTCAAGCAGGGTGGAAATTGTGGAATAAAGCAAGTCAGCATCTTCTTGTTTTTGATGGGACTGATTGGCAAAATCTATCTTCTTCTTCAGGAGTGATCGATTTTCAAAATTTGGACGGTATTGGAATCAAAACAGGCTTTGATAGTCAGGGGCGATTGCAGGTGAAGTCTGAGAAAATTCTATTCTCTCATGAAGATAGTGGTGGCGGGGATGTGAGACAGTTTCTCAATAAACAAGCGACTTCTGATACCGCGAGTATCGTTTGGCAAAACAATTACAGCACTAGAGTGGAGATAGGCCTGACTGGAGACGATGCGTTTCGACTGAAAATTAGCCCTGACGGAAATGAATTCAATACAGCAATGTTGGTTGATAATGTGAGTGGTAGAGCACATTTCCCATTCGGCGTGGACTTTTCAGGGCAGGGCGCATTGGGAGGAATGAGAAACCTGCTGATCAATCCAAATTGTGTTGTCAATCAGCGTGAGTTCTCAGGTGGTCAATTGCCGGCTAACACATTTGGATATGATCGTTGGAAGGCTGGCGCAACAGGTTGTTTTCACAGTGTAACAGCAGGTGTTTGGACGTTAAACGGCCAAATATCGCAAAATGTTGAGTTACCACAAGGATGGCCTTATGCGTTCACTTCCGACACTGATATTTCAGCAACGTTTTCCATTAAAGATGTAACTGGAAGCGTGACTGTGACCATTGAGGGACAGAGTTTTGTGTTGACCGCTCAATCTGGTGGGCAATCAGTGGAATTTACTTTGCCAGCGTCGCTAAACAATTCGATCTCTATCGAGATCGGTACCACAGAGAGTATTGAATTTTCACAGCCTCAATTGGAACTTTCATCCGTCCCCACGCCATTTGAAATGCGGTCGTATGGAACCGAGCTCGCAATGTGTCAAAGATATTTCTATTCTTTTCAAGCGGGTGTGAATGGGGGGGTGTTGCCTTGCATGAAGCAGACGACACAGAAATGGCGAGGTGTATTTTTCTTACCAGAACAAATGCGCGCTGATCCAGATATAGCATTTTCTGGTCGAGCGCGGATCTATTCTTACAATGGTGTGAATACAGAAATTTTGTCCATAGATGCTCTAGGATTGAAGGACCGAGTGATGCAAGTGGAGTTTAACACTGAGACAAATGATCCGCCTCCTGGGCTCGCGACATTCTTTGCATTTGATGATGTCAGGGTAGATTTTTCGGCAGAGATGTAGATGTAAAAATTTGGTGGTGGTGTTGAAGAATTGAAAATTACGTATATTCCGTAACTTACAGCCAAACCTAGGGGAAATAGCTATGTCTAATGGTTCAAATTCGCAAAATTACACATGCCATGAAAGTAGCTATGTTGATGAAGGTGTTGAGGTGGGTGATGGCACAAAGATTTGGCATTTCTGTCATATCCTTACTGGCACCAAAATCGGCAAAAACTGTTCCTTGGGCCAAAATGTCATGGCTGGTCCGGATGTTTCTATCGGTGATGGCTGCAAGATCCAAAACAATGTGGCGATCTACAAAGGGGTCACGTTGGAAGATGGTGTATTTTGTGGTCCCTCATGCGTGTTTACCAATGTAACTACACCGCGTTCTGAAGTTAGTCGTCGCGAAGAATATGCTGAAACTATGGTTCGCAAAGGCGTGACGATTGGCGCGAACGCGACAATTGTTTGTGGCCATGAATTGGGAGAGTATTCATTTATTGCTGCAGGCGCTGTTGTGACTCAAAATGTGAAACCTCATGCGCTAATGGCGGGAGTTCCAGCTAAGCAATTAGGATGGGTTGCTCACAGTGGTGAGATATTGCGGGATGACATGACTTGCCCACGTACTGGAGAAAAATACGAATTGGTTGAAGGCCAATTGAAGAAGATTTGATTTAAAACTGGAAAAACCTTCCCGATGTGATCAGGAAGGTTTGTTGTTCGGAGTTTAACGGAATAAAACGTTATTCTTTCAAAGGTTTAGTCAAGCCATCCAGATCGGAACCATCCATTCCCAATTCATTCATGAGAGAGTCTAGGATAGGGGCCTGTGTACGGTATTTCAGGGCCGCGTTCACTGCTTGATCAGCTAATCCACCATTGGTGCCAGATGCGTTTTCATCACCAGCGGAGGTGACAGCGCCGTTTAATCCATCGACTTGAAGGATTTTGATATCGTCAATCTGCTCCATTGGTTTTACAGCTTGCTCGATGATACCTGGCAGTGCTGCAATGAGAGATTGCTTGATCTGCATTGCTACCTGTTCAGTTGATAGCAAGTTGGCAGCTTCGTTGACTTTACGCTTACCTTCAGCTTCTGCGTCATACACTTCACGTAGAGCTTCCGCGCGTAATTTTTCAGCAGTCGCTTCACCTTCAGCCGTAATACGTTGTTTGCTGGCTTCGGCATCGGCAGCGATGCGAATAGCTTCGGCATTATCCGCAGCTGCAAGTTTTTCAGCTTCTGCAGCAACTTGAACCGCGATGGCTTGCTGTTCGGCTGCTTTACGCGCTTCAATCAACTCAATCGCTTTTTCACGGTTTGCGATCTCAGTATCTCTTGCTGTTGCAACCTCTTCCAAAGCCTTTGCTGCAATTGCGCGAGCTTCATCAGCTTGTGCGTCTGCTTCTGACTTTGCACGGGATTTTTCGGCAACAGCTATATCGCGGTCTTGTTGTGCCAGCTCAATCTGTTTTTCTTTCTCTACTTGTGCAGATTCAACCGCTTGCGCTTTTTCGATATCACGTTCTTGAACGACACGTTCAGCTTGAATACCTGCTTCACGTACCTGACGTTCAGCCATAATTTTTGCTTCTTCAGCTTCACGTTGACGGTCTGCCTGCTCTTGAGCAATTTGAGCAGTTTGGGAAGCGCGGCGAATTTCGATTTCACGTTGTTGCTCAAGGTTTGCATATTCACTGTCCCGTGAAATTTGCAAACGTTGTTGTTCAGCATCAAGGTTCTTGCGTTTAATCTCAACTTCAGTTTCTTGCTCAATATCGTTTCGTTTTTTACGACGAGCTTCGATTTCCTCAGTCAGTTTCGTCAGACCCTCAGCATCAAATGCGTTGTCTGGGTTGAAGAATTCTTTCGAAGTCTGGTCGAGGCCTGTAAGAGATACAGATTCTAACTCTAAACCGTTTTTCAAAATATCTTCAGAAACAGCTGCTTGCACCTTTTGAACGAAAGATACGCGTTGCTCATGCATTTCTTCCATAGACATTTCAGCAGCAACTGCACGTAAAGCATCAACAAACTTACCTTCTACCAATTCTTTAAGGTGCTGTGGCTGCATTGTGCGTTGACCCAAAGTTTGGGCTGCATTTGCAATAGATTCTACAGTCGGTTGAACGCGAACATAAAACTCTGCCTGCACATCCACACGCATGCGATCTTTGGTGATCAATGCTTGTTCTGCGGTACGGCGCACTTCTAGACGAAGCGTGTTCATATTGACTGGTATGACTTCGTGAAAAACTGGGAAGACGAGGGCACCACCATTCATGATTACCTTCTGTCCACCAAAACCTGTTCTTACGAAAGATACTTCCTTTGATGAACGTCGATAGAGGCGTGAAAAAATTAAACCAAGTGCCAAAAGGGCGACTAGTATAATCCCAGCGATTGTAAGATATTGCGTTATATAACCCATGTATTCCCAACCTTTCGATTAATTCAATGTCTTGTGATTGTTTGCAATCACTTTGAAAATCGGTCCTTTTTGCTCAACCAAGAGAACTTCATCTCCTGCTTCGAAAGAAGAATCTGCTTCATCGGGTTCAACCAATAAATAGTGAACCTGACCTGTGTGATCTTCCAGCTTGGCTTCAGCAGGTTGCCCAAGGCTGGCTTTGCCTCGAAATATTGTAGCAACTTTACCGATAAAGCTGGTTTTAGACACAGCATCTGTTTCTTCTTTGGGCATGACACGAGCAAGAAATAAGCCAATATGGCGTGTCAGCGGCAGTGAGATCACGAGTGCAATTAGGACCGGTATAAATACTGGCAAGTACATGCCAGTTATGCTGTGAACAGTGTTTTGAGTTACAATTCCGGCCAGCCCAAAACTGGTTAAAAATGCCACGAACAAGACCAATACAGGTACTTTTCCCACACATAACCATGCGAGGAATGACCCAAAAAGACCCAAGCTTGGAACGTCTGGGCCAGCAGCCGGGTCAACATCCAATGGGCTTGCTGAGGGTGTTTCTAGTCCTGCATCAGCATCAATATCCAAGTCCGCGTCTAACTCAATGTCCGGTAAAAAACCATCGACAAATTCGGAAAAGCCAAATCCCATCAATAGGCCAATGACTTCTAACACAGCAATGAAAAGCATAATTAGAAGCGCGATGGTGAAAGGCGCTAAAGCAGCGTCAAAAAAAATCACGGATTGTCCCCATATGTTAAATGTGTTGCTAGATTTGATTGAGTCCAGCTAAAGCTAAATTGAGACTTTAATTGTGGTCAGATGCGAGAGCATCTAATTCTGCCAATAGGCTCTCAAATTGCTTAGTCTGTTCCGAGTGCATAGGTGATTTCTGTGCATCGGTTTCGAGAAATAAATTCAATTTTTCAATGTCTTGTGTGATTTCTTTAACACGGTTTTCTAATTGAGCTTTTTCTTTTTCCAGACTGTGCTTTTGTTTCAATCCAGCGCGAGCCAAATCATCTCGATTTAACTCTACTGCTGTTGAGCTTTTGCTCTCTAGGCTTGCGATAGTCGCAGAAAGTGTGGAAAGCTTTTTCTGTGTTTGGTGTTTTTCTACGGCTAGATTGCCGATCACAGCTTTCACAGCTTCAACACCTTTGGGCTTGTTTTCGTTTTCAGGAAAATCCAGGAAATTGGACATTTCCTGTTTTAAAACCCCAGCAATGCGATCCAGAAAAGTATTGTTCATTCTGTTCATCCCCCATTCATCACATTAAATAATGTTTAAATATGGACGGAAGTAAGTCAAAATAATTTTAAGTTGAAAAACAGCTATTCTTTGATCATGGATTAGTATGGGGGATATGAATTTTACCTCAAATTCCCAAATAGGCGATATTTGATTTCTAGGTAATCGTCCAATCCGTATTTTGAACCTTCGCGGCCAAACCCTGATTGGTTGATACCTCCAAAAGGTGCTGCTGCATCAGATATTTGAGTTTCATTTATGCCAACCATACCAAATTCTAGTGCGTCACTGACACGCCAAGCTTGGCTAAGCTGTTCGGTATAGATGTATGCGGCCAATCCATAATCAGTAGCATTTGCAGCAATTGTTGCTTCTTGCTCGGCATCGAACTCAAATATTGGGATTATAGGACCGAAAATTTCTTCTCTGGCGATTTCCATGTCGCTATTTAAGTTGGAAATAATCGTTGGTGAAAAGAATAGATCGCCAGCGGGTGATTTTTGACCACCAGTAATGATATTCGCGTTTTTTGAGACGGCATCTTCTAAAAGTGAACTTACTTTCTTCATCGCTGCGGAATTGATGAGGGGGCCAATCATTGTTTCCTCAGAAAAGCCGTTGCCGACTTTTAGTTTGGAAACTTTTTCAGAAAGTTTTGAAACAAATTTGTCGCGTACATTTTTGTGTACAAAAATCCTGTTTGCACAAATACAGGTTTGTCCGGCATTGCGGAATTTAGCTTGCATCAATCCTTTGACCGCGAGGTCAATGTCGGCAGATTCAAAAACGATAAAAGGGGCATTGCCACCCAATTCTAACGATAATTTTTTGAGTGATGGTGCTGATTGAGTGTATAATATTCGGCCAACATCTGTTGAGCCAGTGAAGCTTACTTTTTTGATTTTGGGGTGGGTTGTTAGGACCTTTCCAATTTCAACAGGAGAGCTGGCAGGTAAAACGTTGAAAACCCCATTGGTGAGATCTGCCTCTTCAAATATTTTGGCAAGTGTTAGGGCGGAGAGGGGAGTATCTTCTGCTGGTTTTGCGACCAGTGTGCATCCTGCAGCTAAAGCCGCTCCGGCTTTTCTTGCCAGCATAGCCAGAGGAAAGTTCCAAGGCGTAATCGCTGCACAAACACCGATAGGATGTTTGGTTGCTGTTGCTTTACTTGAAGCAGAGCGCGTTGGGATAGTGTCGCCATAGATACGCACGGCTTCTTCAGCAAACCACTTGAAATATGAGGCACTATAAAGGACTTCGCCAAACGCTTCTTTATATGGTTTTCCATTTTCCAGCGTTATTATAGGGGCAATTTTATCTGCATTTTTTGTCAATAAATCAGCGATTTTAGAGAGAAAGTTCGATCGTTCATAAGGGCTTTTTCTTGACCAAGCTGGAAACGCGTTGTGTGCAGCGTCAATCGCCATTTCAGTTTCATGAATGCCGCAATCAGAAAGAAGTGTTATCTCGTTTCCTGTTGCGGGGTCAGATACGCTAAATTGGTCGCCAGATTTAGGTGCAAGCCATTGTCCATCCACAAAAGCTTTGGTCATTAAATATTCTGTGTTCATAGCACGCCTTGTCGAATGATTTGCGATTTTACTTTGGTATATCCGTATAATGCGCCAGTGTCATTTCATGGCCCTGCATCATTTGTTTAACCAGGTCATTCTCTATGGTTTAAATCGATTTATGACCTGATGTGATTGTCTCACACTGAAATTTGTGACTGCTGGAATTTTTTTCTTCCTGAAAAGATATTCTGTTCCGATAGAGGAAAAGCCTCTCTGATCTGTCTTACAATATGAGACCTGAGTAAAAGTGTAAGCAGCTAATTTTCAAAAAACAGAAATGCGATTTTTTTTTGCTTGCATCTTTCGGGGATTGTGAAATTCTTGTAATATTGTAAACAATTAACATTATTGTCCGAGGGAATGTATGCGTCGTCCACTTTTGTATGTATGGATTTTTACGTTGGTGCTGGTGCTGGGCGTGCAAATTTTCGCGCTGTTAAACCCCCTGGACGGCGTGTCTGGTTCTGGCTTTGGAAGATTCTTAGGTCGTTTCCATCCACTCATACTTCATTTTCCAGTTGCTTTTTTGGTGCTTGCGGGATTGCTTGAGGTTTCAAAGTTTCATCCGCGCACAGTTCAATTCTCGAAATTCACAGGTCCTGTACTTGTGCTTGCAGCATTATCTGCATGTGCAACTGTGGTGCTGGGTTTGTTGTTGGCTGCAAATGAAGGGCATGCAGGTGCGCTTGTCGAGCGACATCGTAGCAGAGGAATTGGCGTCGCTGTTTTGGCTTGTATTGCGGCAGCGGTGTATTATTCGGCGAGCCTTTTAAAAGATGAAAGATTTCAAAAAAAGCTAACTTTGGGATATCAAGTCAGCTTAGGGGCCGCATTGGCTTTGATGGGCTTGGCGGCGCACGATGGTGGTTCTCTCGTGCATGGACCAAGCTATTTAGCCGATTATGCACCAAAGTTTCTAAAACCTATCTTGATCACGCATACTGCTGAAAAGAGTTCAAAATCTTCAGAGGTTGTTTCTGAGCATTCTACTGTGTCTCCTGAACTTATCAGCCGGTTTCAGACTGATGTGGGCGGTTTCTTTGGAAGTTATTGCTCGCGTTGTCATGGTGACGGGAAGCAGGAAGCAAATGTAAATCTAGCTATTTTTGATCCGACATTTCAGGAACATGATAGTGCGCACCATTGGAACCGCGTTTTAGGTGTTTTGGGTTCACATCGTATGCCGCCAGCGAAGGCAAAACAGCCTGAAGATCACACTCGTGCAAAGGCAATTACTTGGATTCAGGATGCTCTGCAGGAACATGCTGTGGCGCGCAGAGCTGATCAAGCAAATGCTCCTTTACGCCGATTAAGCAAACGCGAACTCAATCATGTTTATCAAGATTTGTTCAATGTAGATTCCAACTTTGCAGCGGCTCTTCCTGAAGACCCAAAATCCTTGCATGGCTATGATACTGATGCAGACCTATTAATGGTCGCAATGTCAGATCTGAGATTCTATCATCAGATCGCGCGTGAAGCTGTTGATGCATATGTGAAGATAGGTGAGCGCACGATAGACGTAGAGTTCTTTTTCGCTGAAATGGAAGACATATATCATTACGGGCGCCAAGATGGTGATGATCTTTCATACGAGCGTGCACCAATCCCTATTTCTGCGGAAGATTTAGCGAGAATTAAAGAAGAACGCTCAAATAAGCCACCGGAATATCGGTACAGAAAGTATGGTCCGTTACCTTATGGGGTGATCCCGGTTGGAGATGTACGCGGGCTTGGTGAAGGACGGGGGTTCGCGCGTCTTCACGAACAGATGATGTTGCTAAGAACAGATCAAACCCATGGTGAGGTGACGATTAAAGTAACAGCAGCACGCATGCAAGGAAGCAATCCAGACGATGCAAGCTTACCTCGATTAAAACTGGAAGCCGGTTGGCGCAATGTGCAGAGCTTGAGAACATCTGTCATTGGAGAGAAAGACGTTAGCGCGCCAATGGAAGCGCCGGAAACTATTGAATTCAAGTTCCGGCTAGAAGATGTGATAGTGCCCGAAAAAGGGCGCCGCGCACCTGAGACGGATCATCGTTGGTTATTGCTTGTTTTGTCAAATTTTGCTCGCCATGAAAATGGTGCGCTTGCTGGGTCGGTCTATGGACAAGTCGATCCCAATCATCCTGCTTTTGCAAGTTATGCTGACAATAATCCTTATAAAGAGCAGGCTCTTGCGGCAATAGAATATCAAAAAGTTGGATATCAAAAATGGGAAGAGGGAGGGGTTCCTTATCTGCGTCTTGATGCAATAGAGGCGAGCATTACGCCAATCACCGCAGATGAGAATGCAAGATGGATTATTTCTCCTTCAGTTGATGGTTCTCGTGAGGCTGAAACTGCGGTTGTTCAGGAAACTTTTGAGCGCTTTCTTCCGGAAGTTTTCCGGCGTACAGTACATGCTTCTGAAGTTAAGGAATACACAAACCTGTTTACCAAACTTCGGGATGGCGGTGATGATTTTGAGACAGCTTTAAAAGAGACATTAGCTGCTGCACTCATATCGCCTGAGTTCTTGTACATAGGTTTTCCATCCTATGCGATGGATGGTGATGCAGAGCAGTTAGAGAAAATTCGTCGGAATTACTATCTAGCGTCTCGTTTATCGTTCTTTCTTTGGTCATCCATGCCAGATGAACGTCTTAGAACGCTGGCGCATGAATTAGAATTGCTTGATCCAGCTGTGATGGCGCGTGAAGTTGAACGCATGCTCGCCGATCCGAAATCCAAACGTATGAGCCGGGCTTTCGCAGATCAATGGCTTCAATTGGCCAAAGTAAAAAATACAGGTGTATCTCCCGAAATATATCCAGACTATAGCGTTGAATTTGCAGAATTGATTGCTGAAGAATCCCGCGCGACGTTTGAAGATGTGGTTCTTAACAATCGAGATGCTCGCACTTTGTTTAAATCTGAACACATGATGTTGAACGAAGAGTTGGCACGCCACTACGGAATAGAAGGCGTAATTGGCGGTGATCTAAGGCGTGTCGAAGTTGGTGATCCTGGAACGCGTGCGGGTATCGTGACCCAAGCAAGTATTCTCACCATGAATTCAGATGGAATGGATTCTCATCCGATTAAGCGCGGCGTATGGATGTTGGAACGTGTGCTGGGTGATCCTCCTCCGCCACCTCCTCCAGCAGTGCCCGACCTAGACACGAATAACCCACTTCTTGCGGATATGACGCTCAAAGAAAAAATTGAGCATCACAGACAGCTAAGTGCCTGTTCTGGGTGTCATGAGCAGATTGACCCATGGGGCGTGGCTATGGAGAATTTTGACGCCACTGGACGTTGGCGCGATATGGTTAAAGTCAACGAAAACGCTGATCCGCGGCCTGTGGATGCAAGTAGCGTTCTTCCAGATGGAACGGAAATACCAAACTTTGAAGCTATGAAAGCTTATCTCTTTTCCAACAGGGAAGAAGATCTGATGCACAACATTGTGCACCATTTGATGATGTACGCATTGGGACGCGAATTAGATATTTTGGATGAAGCAGAAGCGGAAGGCATATACGCGAGCTTCAGGGCATCAGGATACAAAATGCCCACGCTCATTCAAGCGATCGTTCTGAGTGACGGCTTTACAAACAGAGATCAAGAAACAGCCAAAGCTGAGCTGACTAGAGGAGGAAGCGCCCATGAGTAGGAGATTAATTGCAGATCGCCGAAACTTTTTGCGAGCAGGGGGGGCGTCATTGCTCCTTCCATCATTGGCGTCAATGCCGCTCACTGCTTTTGCAAATGATGCAGAAAAGATAGCCTCTCCACCTAAACGGCTATGCTTTTTATTTTTTGGTATGGGAGTGGCGCTTCCACCTGAGGGTCATGCGGCTCATAATGATTGGCATTGGTTCCCGCATGAGCTTGGTGAAAATTATAAATTCAATAAATCCCTTTCTTCATTAGAACCGTATCGTAAAAAACTGAGCGTACTTTCAGGACTTTCTCATCCTCGAACACGTCAAATGTATTCGCACTCCACGGGTGGATATTTCTTGAGTGCGGCAGATCCAGAATCTACCGTCGGTTATTCAATTTCAGTAGATCAGGTTTATGCAAACCATTTTGGAAGTGAAACGCGGTATCCATTTATAACAATGTCCACCGAGGGCGGCGTTGGAGATATAAGAGAACCTCACACTTTATCCTATTCGGGATCAGGTCAGCCAATTCCAGCAGTGGGTGGGCCGCGAGCTTTGTTTGACGAATTATTCAGTGTTCAGATGGCAGGGCGCGGCGCGATTGAAAGACAATATGGTCGTGAACGCTCGATCATGGATGCACTTGTGCCTGATTTGAAAAAGTTAAATGCATCCTTGCCTGCAGAAGACAGAAATCGTCTGGGGCAATATACAACTGCCGTGCGTTCACTTGAGAATCGTATTGCTCGTGCACAGGCTTGGTTGGATGTACCAAAACCTTCTGTTCCTGAGAGTCAATTTGAGTTGGATATCGACCCAATCAATGATGGACCAGAGAAATTCATCGATTCAATGTATCAGCTCATCCATACATCATTTGTTACGGATAGTACGCGCGTCGCATCTTATGCGATTGTAGAAGAGTCACCTGGAGCACTTGCTTGCCGTTTCCCGACAACAATGGGGTTACCACATCATCATTCCATATCACATGATTTCAACACTGAAGGCGGATATGAGCGTTGGGGAAAATACGATAAGTTTTTGGCAGACCGTTTCGCGGGTTTCTTGAAGCAATTGGATGAAACAGATGATCCATTTGCGGAAGGGTCTTTGCTAGATAACACGATCGTTCTCTATGGTTCAGGAACAAGCACCGAGCACAATCCGCGCAATTTCCCACTCATTGTTGCTGGGGGAGATAATTTGGGATTGAAGCATGGAGCACATCACGGGTTTGAGGAAGATATTCCGATGTCGAACCTGCTGCTTACATTGCTTCAACAGCTTGGTACACCAACCGAAAAGTTTGCTGATAGTACAGGGACCATCCCTGAAATACTGATCTAATTAAAATCTAGATCATCGAAAAAAGAATTTGGGGCTCGAAATTTATTTCGAGTTCTTCCGGGGAGGAAGGACATATTTGTTTCGGATATGTCTATAAAAGTTGGAACTTACAACGTGTTAAAGACAAACAAAGAGCGCTATTTGCTGTTAGCGCTGCTATTTTTTACGGTCGTTATTAATTATATGGACCGTATCAATATTTCTGTTGCAGCTTCGGCTGTACGTGGAGATTTAGGGCTTTCCAAAGAAGCAATGGGACTCATATTTTCTGCTTGGGCTTGGACATATACGGCCTTCCAAATTCCAGGTGGTTTGGTGGCAGATCGCTTTCATGCGCGGATTTTGTATCCGATAATTTTAGTCGGCTGGTCCATCGCAACGGTCGTTCAAGGACTTATAAACTCCTTGGGCGCGCTTATTGGGTGTCGAATTTTTGTTGGGGCTTTTGAAGCGCCGTCATATCCCATCAATAATAAAGTAGTGACGGAATGGTTTCCGCCAGAGCAGAGAGCATCTGCCATCAGTGTTTATGTTTCTGGGCAATATGTAGGTTTGGCTTTCCTAGCTCCAATTTTGACGATTTTGTTGGTCGAAATAGGTTGGCGCAATTTCATGATTGCGACAGGAGTATTGGGGGTTGTTTGGGCTGCGATATGGTATCTTTCTTATCCCAAAGGAGAGGGAAGCGAGAAGAACAAAACAGAAAATGGGGACATGAATCCAGTTGGTTCTCCTGAAGCAGACAAAACTCAGAGCAAACCAGATTTTGGTTTGGCGCTTGGGCACACAAAATTATGGGGTGTGTATATAGGTCAGTTTGCAATTGGGTCAGTCTTTATATTCTTCTTAACATGGTTCCCAACTTATTTGACCGAATACAGGGGGATAGAAATTGTTAAATCAGGGTTTATGGCTGCCGTACCGTATTTAGGCGCGTTTTGCGGGGTTCTTCTCGCTGGATTTTCTTCAGATTGGATGACGCGTAAAGGCATTTCTGCTGAGATTTCCCGTAAAGCGCCTGTGATGATTGGATTATTGTTCTCTACAGCGATTGTGGGAGCCAATTATACGAACGACAATAATATCGCAATTGCTTTCCTAACCGTGTCATTCTTCGGTGTTGGTTTGGCCTCGATCACTTGGGTGTTTGTATCTTTGATAGCGCCTGACGATCAGGTGGGGCTAGTGGGTGGTTTCTTCAATTTCTTTGGAGGTTCTTCCGCGATTGTTACACCTCTTTTGATCGGAATGTTGATCTCTGATGATAACTTTGCGCCCGCGTTTATATACATTGGTGCAGTGGCAATTATGGGCTTTCTTTCATACCTATTTCTTGTTGGAAAAGTGGAAAAAATCGAAAATAAATCATGTCTCGACAACTAAAGGTTCTTGTCACTGGCCTCAACGGTGTTGTGGGGCAAGCACTATATCCAGCATTGAAGGATCGTTATGAGATTAGTGCTTTATCCCGCAGTGGTGTAAATGGGGTGCCTCCAGAGCGTGTATTTAAAGCTGATATAGGAGATATCGATACACTATATCCAGCGATGAAAGGCATCGATGTTGTTTTGAACCTTGCTGCTGGTGGCGGGCAAAGTAGCGCTGAAGGAATGGATGCCGGTTGGGATGTTATGCTTCGGGATAACATTGTCGGTGCATATAATGTTCTGGAAGCTGCGAAACAGTCAGGTGTGAAACGTGTTATCCTGGCAAGTTCAGGCGCCGTAGCCAATGGATATGAGCTCGAAGAACCATACAAAAGTCTTGTATCTACTGAAGATGTGCCGCTTCCGACTTCTTGGGATATGGTGAATGAGTTTTCAGAACCCAAGCCGGTGTCATTGTATGGTGTAACTAAGCTATTTGGTGAAGACCTTGGCCGATATTACGCTGCGACGACTGATATGTCAGTGATAAATTTGCGGATCAGTTATTGTCTTAAAGAAGATGTTGCTGGAGCGGGGCGAGGGCAGGCCAACTGGTCTAGCCATCGCGATCTGCAGCAATTGACGACACTGTGTATAGATGCTCCGTCAGAGATTAAATTCGATATATTTTGGGCAACCTCTGATAACAAAAAACTGTTCCGAGATAATGCGCATGCAAAAAAGGTTTTGGGCTATAAACCGCAAGATGGGGTCAAATGACCATGATCGTATTTGGAAATTTGAAAATGGTCATTTCAAATTAGTGCTTGTTTCGTCGATTACATCCGCAATTTAGACTCGATTATTGAGAATTAAATCTAGTGTTAGGAAGGGTTCGAGAGTGATGAAATGACGCTGTATAACAATGTCCATTTATATATAGACTTCCATCTTAGCAAAAGACGTAAAAGAAAATCGAATAATAAAAATATTTTTGCTAAAATCCTGCAATGACTTGTAATTAAAGTACATTTACTGTTCAGTTTAAGTGGTTGTTCCAATTTTAAACGTGTTTCTATGTCTAAAATATTTGAAGCATTCGTAGAAAACGAGAAAGCAATACGACGTGTTATTGCTAAGTATTGTTTTCGTGTAGAAGACATAGATGAGTTGGCACAAGAGACGTTTTTGAAATGCTATGTGGCGGAGTTAAAATCCGACATAAAAGAACCAAAGCATTTTCTCTTAAGAGCCGCGAAAAATACGGCTCTGAGTGAAATAAAGAAAAAACGAAATACAATTACTGATTTTTTTGAAGATTCTGCCGACAAAGACGTCTTTATAGATGAAGGAGAGGTATCTCCCGAAATAAGGTATGATGGACGTCGGAAATTGGCGATTTTAGCTATGGCGATTGGAAGTCTCCCCAAAGACGATCAACAAATGCTTTTAATGAAGAAAATGGAAAACCTAAAATTCAAACAGATAGCTGTAAGAATGGATGTATCTGTGAGTACAGTTCAAAAGCGTGTTGCCGCAGCTCTTTTGCACTGTAATGCTTTTTTTCGGTCACGTGGTTATGACCCCATTGAGTTCGGAGGAAAAAGTACTGAGCCGAAATCAGGCCAAATTTCTAATTTAATGTTGCATTCAAAAAAACGGGACAAAGACAATGACTGACCCGCGCAATGTAATTGATTTTCCAGATATCCAAAACGCTGAGGCAGAAGCGGCTGAATGGATTATGAAATTTGAAGAAGGTGAGAAGTCCGCTACCGATATTGTGGAATTTCAAGCTTGGTTGGCCAAAGGAGAGCATTACCGCGAAGCTTATCAGAGGCTTGCAGCTTTATGGGGAGCGTTGGATCAACTCGAAGAATTTGAAGATATATCTCACTCCGCTGAACGAACCTCGAAAAACACAGGATCAAATAGTCCATTTTTGATGTCTCGACGGGCGGGAGTGTTGGGAATGGCTGCTTCGGTCGCATTTGCCGTTGTGGCGGGAACATACTGGTTTTCTAAAGAGCAGACCGACCCAAATTACTACGTCTCTTATGCAACGCAAATTGGAGAGAGGCAAACAATTGAACTCCCAGATGGTTCGAATATTGAACTGAACACAGATACCAAAGTTGATGTTGAATTCACCAAACAAGATAGATTGGTACATCTTGTCAAAGGTGAGGCCTTCTTTGAGGTTGAATCTAATCCTGAAAAGCCTTTCACCGTTTTGGCCAATGGTGGAGCAGTAAAGGCTGTGGGAACAGCTTTTACCGTGAGATTGAAGGAAGAAAAAATAAACGTCACAGTCACTGAAGGGCGGGTGGCCCTATTTGGTGCGGAAGATAATTTATCAGGTATTCATCCAAATTCTTACAAACCAAAAATGGATGAAAATTCCATTCTTCAAGTTACGGCTGGCCAACAGGTTGTTTTTAGGAAGAACATAGAAAAACTAGAACATATTCAGCCTGCCGTGCTAAAGCGCAAATTGTCTTGGAGGGAAGGTGTTCTAGCTTTTTCAGGCGACCCTTTGAAAGAAATGGTGGATGAAGTTTCCCGCTATACAGATAGATATCGAAGGAGATGAACTCCAGTCTTTCCCAGTAGCCGGTTATTTTGAGGCTGGTGAGGTCGAGTCGATGTTAGAGGCTCTAACATTGATGGCGGATATTGATGTTCAGTATATCCACTCAAAACACATTGTATTGAAAGCAAAGGAACCACGTTAATTAGGGGGGGATTCAATATAAAAATTCAGCAAAAATAGCTGATTGAATAAAAAAGGGAGGAATTTTTATGTCTTTTGAAAGTTGGGAAGTCTTCAATTGTAAGACCGGTGTGAAAATCACATCCGCGTGCTGACCAAAAAGATAACAGGTGAGGAAACAGTAAGGTTATTGCGTGGTTTATCGTGTAGTTGCTTCGCAGCTGTAACGATGAGTTGCTTGTCTATCACTGAAGCTCAAGTCTTAGATGATCGATATGAATTTCATATCGAAACGGGGACGCTCGGCTCAGCGTTAGAGGAAATTGTCGATACGACAAACGTCCAATTGCTTTACCCTCATGATTTGTCAAATGCTGAAGGGTTTAACCCTGTCATTGGGCAGTACACAATTGAAGAAGCTTTGGAGGTTCTTCTAGGCGGAACCAACTTTTCCGGCGGTCTGACAACGAGGGGAGTGATCGTGATCGCTCTCAATAGTAGCGGACAACCGCAGGAAGAGGAGGCGAATATGCCAATCGGGGAAAAAAGCAAGCGCAACGCGTTGTATGCTGGAGCAGCAGCGGCTGCTTTGGTTTTGGGTAACCAACAGGCTTTAGCACAAGATGAGGCTGAGGTCGTTCAGCAGGATGAAAGCCGGACAATGGACACCATCGTGGTGACGGGTATCCGCAAATCATTGACAGATGCTGCAGCTATTAAACGCAATTCAGATGGTGTTGTAGATGCCATTTCTGCTGAAGATATCGGTAAATTTCCAGATACTAATCTGGCTGAATCACTCCAGCGTATCACAGGTGTGTCTATAGATCGTTCAAACGGAGAAGGAAATCAGATCACTGTTCGCGGTCTAGGGCCGAGTTTCAATTTAGTGACGCTAAATGGGCGCCAAATGCCTAAAGCATCGACACAAGCTGATGTGAACATTAACCGAGGTTTCAATTTTCGAGATGTTTCATCAGAGATGGTGTCCGGTGTTCATGTGATGAAAACAGGGCGCGCTGACATTGTTTCTGGTGGAATGGGTGCGACCGTTGATGTTGTTACGGCCAAACCGCTTGAGCTTGGTGAGCGTAAAATTTCACTTAGTGCGAAAGGCGTCATGGATACAACGAATGAAGTGGGTGACGATGTAACGCCTGAATTGTTTGGGCTGTATAATGATGTCTTTTTAAACGGCAAACTTGGCGTTTTGTTATCTGCATCTCACGCGGAACGAAATAGCCGTGTTGAAATTGTAAAAACTGATGGCTGGGTTACCGATAATGGCACGGCGTATACTGGGATAGATGCATCTAATATAGATCGTACGCGCAATCCAGATGGGATATTCTTTGTTCCTAGAAATTGGGTGCTGAATGTTGGGGATCACAAACGCGAGCGTCAAAATTATCAAGCAGTTGTTCAATTTGAACCGGTAGATAATTTTCGTGCAACTGTGGATTATGCTGGAACACGGTTTGAAGATTCCTACGATGAATTGGAAGCAAGTTTCTGGTTTGACTCTGACGCGGGCACGACTGGCGTTGCTGATGTGAATGGAACAGTGACTAGCCCTCAACACAATGATCACCGCTTGAATTTTGCGGGAATTAACAAGGTTACTGAAGTTCAAAATGACTCTTACGGAGTGAATTTTGAATGGGAGCCAACGGACAATTTGTCTTTGGCTTTTGATTATCACAACTCAACGTCTGAATCTCAACCAGATGGTACGATCGGTGAAGTCTTGACTGTGTTGAGCGGAAACACATTTGACGTTGACATTGGTATAGATCTTACAGGTGCTGAAGTACCCACAACGATTGCTGATGACAGTGATGTTCCAAATGGAAATGCTTATTCTAAGGAATCTATCCAGGCTGATGTGTCCGTTGGGCGTGGCCGTCAGATTAAAAACGAAGTTGAACAATTTCAATTTGATGCTGAATGGAAAAACTCATCAGATAGTGCAATCCGTTCTGTAAAGACTGGTCTGGCCTATACTGAGTTTGGTTTTGACCAAATTGATCGCTTTTTCTTTGCGGTTGTAGATTCTGTCGATATTTCCAGTTTGCCCGTGGATTTTGTGCCGAGAGGAAGCATTGCGTCTGACTTTTCAGGTACAGAAACTCTCTTTCCGTTCCGTGCAATTTACGACCCAGCACAACTGAACCAATTAGTAGATGATGCTGGATTACTTTTCGATGTGGAGGGGACATTACAGCCTACAGTGAGCGGGGTAACTGAAAAGACTCTGTCAGGTTATGTTTCAGTTGATATTGAAGAAGAGTTCAATGGGTTTCCAGTTGATATTAATGCGGGTGTGCGTTTTGAAAAAACTGAGGTCACAGGTGGGTCCTCGCTACCGTTTGATCGCTTTGCATTCTTGAGCAATGAAGCTCTTGAACCAGTTGCGGCAGCATCGGCGTCAAGCAGTAATTTGACCGGTGAGTATACCGAGTTTTTGCCAAACCTAGATGTTAAAGTCGATTTGATGGATGATCTCATTCTGCGTGCATCATATAGCAGGACAATTTCTAGAAGTGATTTGGGGCTATTGGCAGCCGGTGTTCGTCTAGTGGATGCACGTCCAGGAGGACCATTCACTGCTGAAACGGGTGACCCAGGGCTGCTTCCATTCTCGTCCAATAATGTCGACTTGTCTGTTGAATGGTATTATGGCGACCGCGGATTGCTTGGGGCAGGAGAAGGAAGTTATTTCTCAACCGGTTTCTTCAAAAAATACGTGGATAACTTTATAGGCGTGACAGCTGTTGAAAGACCTGTGCTTGGCGCTGGCGGTCAACCGTTTACAGACCCATCAGTAGACGGTGGGCGGCCAGGATGTCCGGATAGCACAGGTCAAAATGATGCTTGTCTGTCTCAACCAACTGACCCGCAAATCATTTTTGACGTGCTAACGCCCCAAAATCTTGAATCTGCAGAGATCAATGGTTTTGAAATCGCACTTCAGCACATTATCGGTGAGTCTGGTTTTGGGTTCATTGCGAATGCTACATTTGTGGATAGTGACGCAAAATATGATATTTTCTCGTTTAATCAGTCCGTTGCTCTTGAAGGGCTTAGTGATTCAGCAAATTTGGTTGCCTTCTATGACAAATACGGTTTCCAAGCGAGAGTGGCATACAATTGGAGAGACGAATTCCTTCTCCAACAAAACCAATTTCACAGCGCTGCAGAACCTGTTTTTGTGAAGGCGTATGGGCAAGTTGATGTCAGCGCGAGTTACGACATCAATGAAAACTTCTCGGTTTTCCTTGAAGGGCTAAACCTAACGGATGAAAACATATTCCAGCACGGGCGTTTTGAGAATCAATTCTTAAAAGCTGAAAGATCTGGTCCACGCTATAATTTCGGTGTGCGAGCAACATTTTGATCCCTAATTTCTCCCAGAATGTTGTTTAACTGAAATACTGGGGCAAGGCTGGAATATTGCTTTGCCCCTTTTTTTCGAAAGTAAAATTGAGGCATGGAAAAGCCAATTGAAAAGATTGTGATTGTTGGTGGTGGTACAGCTGGTTGGTTGTGCGCTGCGATACTCGCCTCAAAACATTTGCTCGATCCTGGAAGCAATAAAAAAATAGTGTTGGTAGAATCTCCAGATATCCAATCGGTAGGAGTTGGGGAGGGGACGTGGCCTACTATGCGACGTACTCTCAATCAAATAGGAATTTCAGAACAAGAATTTCTCTCCAAATGTAATGCGAGCTTTAAACAGGGCACACGCTTTTTAGGGTGGAGAGATGGCAGTCAAGGAGATGATTTTTTTCATCCTTTTTCACTTCCCGTAGGTTTTCCCAAAATTAATCCAGGGACAGCTTGGCTTGAGAATTCAATGGGAACTGACTTTGCAAAAGTTTTTAGTGTTCAACCTCATTTGTGCGAATTGAATTTGGCGCCAAAGCATTTCAAAACACCTGAATATAACGGCATGCAGAATTATGGATATCATCTTGATGCCGGAAAATTTGCCGACCTTCTTCGCCGACACAGTGTTCAAAAATTAAACGTGCAACACATTCAAGCGAATGTGGAGCAAGTTCATAGAAATGAGAGCGGGAATATCTTTGCTCTTACAACGGATTCTGCGGCCGATATCACAGGTGATTTTTTTGTGGATTGCACCGGATTTCATGCCAAATTGATTAGTCAAACAATGGGAGCTGAGTTTAATTCAACTGGTAGGACCCTTTTTGCGGATCGCGCTTTGGTGGTGTCAAAAGAATACGAACGTCCAGATAGCCCAGTCGCTTCACAGACAAATTCCGTTGCACTATCTGCAGGTTGGGTTTGGGACATTGGTTTGAAAGATAGGAGAGGTCTTGGGTATGTTTATTCAAGTTCTCATATTAGTGAAGAAGTCGCTTTAAATGAATTTGTTTCTCACCTTTGTGCCAGTGAAGGTGATTTTGATGAGGGTACGGTTCGTTCTCTTAAGTTTGAATCCGGCTATAGACCAACTCCGTGGATAAATAATTGTATCGCAATAGGTTTGTCCGCGGGATTTGTTGAACCATTGGAAGCTTCTTCTATAATGATGACGGAGTTAGCTTCAAATTTCTTAGCTGATAGATGGCCAGTTTCAGATTCTATAATTCCCATATTGTCCAAGCAATTCAATGATATCTTTAGCAGTCGGTGGCTGAGAATCGTTGATTTTTTAAAGCTTCACTATTGTCTCAGTAAGCGTCAAACTGACTTCTGGATGGACAATACTTCCTCTTCTTCAATTCCAGATAGTCTCGCGGAAAAGTTAGAGCTATGGAAATTTCATACACCATGGCGAGATGACTTTACATACGCACAAGAAATGTTTCCAACAGCGAGCTATCAATACATTTTGTACGGAATGAAAAATCTCAATCCAATAACGGAAAGTAGTTGTGTTGTTTCCCAAAATACTCATGCGGCTGTCCTCTCTAAAGTAAATCAGTTGAAAGGCGTTCTTCCGTCAAACAGAGATCTGATAGGATCATGTTCAATCCTGTAAATATTCCAATTTCCTTGGTTTGAGAATTGAACATTCGATCCTTCTTAAAGTGGTAGATCAAAAAGTATGATTTCAGATTCAGTTTGGGATTCTATTTTTATCTTTGTTTCTTCAGAAATAGCGAACCCATCTCCTGCGCGGCCTTCTTCATTGTTTACATTGACGATGCCCTGAGCAATTTGAACCCAGTATTTTCTGGAGGAATCTGCCTCAAACTCAGTTGCACCATCTTCACTGAACTTACCTACAAACATGCGGGCATCTTGTTTAATTTCTAAACTGCCATTCTGACCATTTGGAGAAATTACATTGTGAAATTGGTTTTTGATGTCCAAGCAATCGAATGATTTTTGCTGATAGCTTGGCTCGGTGTTATTTGTATCTGGCATTATCCAGATTTGTAAAAAGTGAACTTCTTGGTCTTTTAGGCCGTTAAACTCACTATGAGCCACGCCTGTTCCAGCGCTCATCAACTGGATGTCACCTGGTTTAATTGTAGAACCATTTCCCATACTATCTTTGTGAGCAAGCTCACCTTTGAGCACGTAGGAAATAATCTCCATATTGCTGTGTGGGTGCGTGCCAAAGCCTGCGCCTGGTATAACTCGGTCTTCATTGATCACGCGCAAAGGACCAAATCCCATGTGATCTGGATCTTGGTAAGCACCAAAAGAAAAAGTGTGCATGCTTTTTAGCCATCCAGCGTCGGTAGGGCCTCTATCATCTCTATATCTTTTAACCTGCATTTTTAGACCTTTCTAATTGAAATAAATGTCCTGAAAAAACATCTACATAATTTCAAAACATATGATAATAATGGTTTTGGGAATTATACTGTTCGAAAATTTGGAATAATGGATAGATTGGCAAACATGCAGGCTTTTGAAGCCGTTGGACAAACTGGCAGCTTCGCTGAAGCTGCTCGAAGGTTGAATATTACAAACTCTGTCGTGTCTAAGCGGATCAAAGATCTCGAGGAATTTTTGAATGCTCAATTGTTCATTCGTACGACCCGTAAAGTGACTTTGACGGACACCGGATATAGTTATCTTGAATATGTAAGAAAATTTTTGGATGAACTTGAAGAGGTAGAAACGCGTATCAGAGATAATACTGAGACGCCGATTGGAACTATCAGACTGGCAGCCCCATTGAGTTTTGGAATGCAATTTCTAGGGCCGGCAATATCGTCTTATCTAGCGCAATATCCCGAGGTGAAAATCAAAACATATTTGTCAGATAGGCAAGTTAATCTAGTTGATGAAGGGTATGATTTGGCAATCCGAACAGGGCAACTTACCGATTCAAGTTTGATAGCCAAAAAGATGGTGAGTTGTCGGCGCGTTGTTTGTGCGAGCCCTCGATACTTCAATGAATTTGGTAAACCAGAAAACCCAAATGATCTGAAAAGCCACAATTGTATGAGTTATTTGAACCTCGCAGAAGGAAAAGCATGGCCATTCTGGGAGGGTGGACGAAAAAAATGGCAGACTGTTTCAGGTAGTTTTGCTTCAGACAATGGCGATCTTCTCCATGAAGCTGCAGTGGCTGGATGCGGTGTTACCTTTCTTCCAACATTTATCATGGGAGAATCGTTGAAAGCTGGGAAGTTGGAAACTGCATTGGAGGATTTTGAAGAAGACCAATTCAATGTCTATGCAGTTTATCAACACACACGTCATTTGTCCTCGAAAGTTAGAACGCTGATTGATCACCTAACGGCCCATTTAAGAAGCGCCATGGATGATAATTCAACGGTTTGATCTCTCTCTTGTTGGAAAGCTTAATACCATCTCCGGTCGAATCCTTTACTCTCAAATTTTCCCGCATGTTTTTCACAATAGTTAGCAATATGTAATTGCAATTGAGAATTGGTTGCAAATATTTCTGTGTATGTTAATCAGGCTGGAAATTATCTCAGAATTGTAAAAAAGCTAAGTCAGAACGAAGCCTTGAATATTTCGATACCTTCAAAAAAGACAACCTCCTCGAAGAAGGTCGCGAATTTCTGGAAGAAACAAGCGCGTATCTGGCATTGGATTTCAGGAGCTGTGTGTTTAATCGGAATGCTATTATTTGCTGTGACAGGCATAACCTTGAATCATGCAGCAGATATCAAAACTAAACCTCAGATAAACTCCGCAGAAATTACTCTTTCACGAGACGCTTTGCGACACCTAACTACTCTACCATTGGAGGGGGAAATAGATGCTCTCCCTCGCGAAATTGTTCATTTGTTGCGGCGAGAGCTAGGTATAAACACTGCTGGCCGCGAGGCCGAATTAACGGATATCGATGTTTACGTTGGGCTTCGACGGCCTGGCGGAGATGCGTGGTTGGCTATCGATCGCGAGACAGGTTTAGTTGAATACGAAACAACATCTCGTGGGACTATTTCGTACCTTAATGATTTGCATAAAGGGCGAGACACGGGATTGGCATGGGCCATTTTTCTGGATGTTTTTTCTGTCGCAACAATTTTCTTTTGCCTCACCGGATTGTGGCTGTTGCAAATTCACTCCGCTAAACGCGCCATTACGTGGCCACTAACAATAGGTGGACTGGCGCTGCCAGTTCTTCTTCTTTTCTTTTTTGTACATGGGTAGTTCTATGAAGTTAAAGACAGTAATTCCCACCATGATGTTAGCCATGTGTTGTTTTGCAGCTCAAGCCGAGACCTTGAGTGTAGATATTGAGCTTCCACGGATAGATGTCGCTGAATATCACCGACCTTACGTGGCGATTTGGATTGCAAATCAAGATCGGACGGTCGCGGCGAATTTAAATGTTTGGTATCAGCAGGAAGATGGCCCGGAAGGTGAGGGCGAAACATGGCTTAAAGATATGCGTCAATGGTGGCGGCGTTCTGGGCGGAGCTTAGAATTGCCTATTGATGGTGTATCAGGGGCAACAAAAGTTCCGGGCACGCACACTTTAGTTTTTTCAGAAACCTCTGATCAACTCTCCAGCCTAGTAGCTGGTGAGTATGTTTTGTGTGTAGAGGCTGCCCGGGAAGTTGGTGGCCGTGAAATTCTTAGGCTGCCTTTTAAATGGAAGTCCGGACAGGCGCAAACTACGTCAGTAACCGGAGAAACCGAATTAGGCGAAATTACTCTCAAAATTGAATCATAAAAGGATCTTGAATCATGAAGTTCGGATTAAGACCATTATTGTTGGCTGCTGTATTGGGTGCCGTTGCGGTTCCCTCTGCTCAAGCTCACCGCATGTGGATTTTGCCTTCAACTTTCACTTTGTCGGGTGATGAGCAAACCATCACAGTAGATGGTGCAATTTCAAATGATTTGTTTTTTCCAAATCATGTTGCCATGAATTTAGAGAATATCACTATTAGTGCACCAGACGGTACGACATCAAAACCTCAAAATGGTTGGGAAGGTGAGATTAGGTCGACATTTGACCTGAAGCTGGATGAGCAGGGAACATATAAGATTGCAGAAGAGGGTGGCTTCTATTTTGCGCGTTGGGAAGAAGAAGGTGAAGAAAAGCGTACTCGAGGGAATTGGGAACGCTTGGAAAAACTAGGACTGCTAGAAAAACCTGATGTTAAACTCATGTATGCAGGGCGTCGCGCTGAAACCTTTGTGACCCTCGGTGCTCCCACGCAGCATGTATTTAAGCCCACTGGCGAAGGGGTTGAGATGGTGCCGGTAACTCACCCCAATGATTTGTATCAAGGTGAAGAAGCCTCTTTTAAATTCCTAATCGATGGTGCTCCAGTAATTGATCAAGCAATCACGATTGTGAAGGGTAATGACCGATATCGAGATATTGTTGGTGAATTTAAAGTAAAAACTGATGCAGAAGGCATTGTGAGTTTTACACCTGAAGAGCCTGGGCGCTATTGGTTGCAAACGCGTGCACAGAAACCCGGTGAAGCACAAGGTCGTAAAATGATGCTCATGAGCACATATTCTGCAACGTTTGAAGTATTAACTCCATAATTGATTGAAGTTCAGCATTGCGGATTTATCGAAAAAATTGGTTTGAGTGGAGTTTTAACATGGCTCCACTCATGCTCTAACTTCTATTCTAATAACTTATAAATAATTGTATTATAAGTCTTTTATTAGTGCTCACAAAATCACATTGAGCACCATTTTATTTAACATATGCAATTGACATTCATTCGCAACAGTGCTTCCTCGCTCCTTATTGAAAGTGAGAATTATTCTTATTAAGGGGTTTGTGATGAAAAAGAATGTTTCAATGAGATCCATGAGTTTTTTGGGGCTTTGTGTCATACTCACTGGGCAGGCGTTTGCTCAAAATGCTGACGTTACGAATGACGAGACTGTGCAAGATACAATTACAGTCTGGGGAACAGAGGTTATTTCTAACTCTTTATTCCTAGGTGAACAGGAATTAGAACTGAAACAGGCCGATCACTTATCTGACCTACTTAGAACTCTTCCCGGAATAGATATAGGTGGCACGCATTCACTTAATTCTCGTATCAATATTCGCGGTCTCGATGATAGAAACTTGAGTGTGTATATCGATGGCGCACTTCAGACGAATTATCTATATCACCATGTTGGAAATTTGCTCATTAACCCAGATATTCTGAAATCAGCTGATGTTCAATTGGGTGCAAATACAGTTACGCATGGTGGCATAGGTGGTGCCACGCGCTTTGAAACAAAGGATGCCTCGGAGCTTCTAGAAGCATCAGTTCGAAATTTTGGGGCAAGGTTGATGGCGGGCTATAACAGCAATGCTCAACACTCTTTCTCTGGAGTAGGGTATGGTCAGTTGGGAGATAAAGTAGATGCTATGATCTACTTTAACCATGTAGATCGTGATAATTTCGAAGATGGTGATGGCCGTGCCACTATTGGTTCCGATGGAACAACCAATAACTACCTTGGAAAAATAGGCTTTGATATTACATCAAACCAACGTGTTGAGCTAAGTTATGATCGCCTAGAAGATAAAGGCGATTATACCCAGCGTCCGGATATGGGTGTACTCACAAATGAAGCGATTACGGGCGACATTTTGCTTCCAACAGAATATACGCGCGAAACCTTGAATTTGTCATATGGACTAGACCTTGGTGATGCTCTTCAGCTCGATGCGACTTACTATATGAATGATCTTTCTTTCTGGAGAGATGAAACCAATCCGAATATTCGTTCTCGTACCCCACCTGCTTTGAAGGAAGCCAATTCAGATAATCAGGGTCTAAACCTATTGGCTCGTTCTGGTTTTGATTTTGGAACTGTCTCCAATCAATTCACATATGGTGTGGAGTATTTTGAACAGAAGCTATTTTATGATGGCGATTTAGAAGTAGCTGATGCAGCATTTGAAACAGAAAATGAGGCGACTACGTTCGCATTTTTCGTTGAGGATGAAATTGGGTTTTCTGATAAATTCTTCTTGCGCCCGGGCGTACGTTTCACAGATTATGAAGTGTCATACTTAGATCAGGGTGAGACATCTTCCTTTGATGATGTCACATTTGGTCTCGCGGGTGAGGCGGTCATTGTCGACGGTCTAAGCGTAGTTGCTAGTTACACCGAGTTGTTTAAAGGGCCGGAACTTCCAGAAGCGTTTGGGGGGAGTGGTGAAGCAAAGGTGGTCAATCCAGATCTTAAGCCTCAAACAGGTGATAATGTTGAGTTTGGTGTTAGATATGCCGGAGACCTTGCTGGCGCAGATTTAACTTTTGGGATGAATGTCTTCACAACCACTTTGGAAGATTTCATTGCCGATCAGGGAACAATTGATGCCAACATAGGTGATGTTGGGATTGACGGTTACGAGGTTAGTGCGGGATTTGGTATCGAAAACCTCAACCTTTTGGCCACTGTTTCAGAAGCCGATTATGATTTCAAAAACCTTGATACTGGTGTGAGTACAGAAAGTGTTCGTGAAGTTGGCCAAACCATCGGATTGGAAGTTGGTTATGAAATTCCACAGCACAATGTAACACTTAACTGGAACGGCCAAGTGATCGCCGATGTCAATACTGCCTCTGGCGAAATGAAAGAAGGATATTCAATCCACAATATTTCGGCTCGTTGGGATGATGCGATAGGTGTGTCAGGATTATCCGTGACAGCAGGGATAGATAATCTGTTTGACGAAACATACACGTCTCAGGCTTCGCGGACAGGGGCGACTTTTCACCCGTTGTTTGGTGCTCTAATTTTGAATGATGTTGAGCCTGGCCGAAATGCTAAAGTTACGCTCGCAAAGACGTTTTAAGCTACGCTAAATGATCTTACAGGTACTGCACGAGCCCTGATGGGGCTCGTGTTTTATAGTTCTAATGACAGGGGTGTTTGTCGCTTATCTTCTGCTGGTTCGGCGCAACAAATTAGGACTTCGTCTTCCCCGACCGGATGAGTTGGTGGTGAATTGTATACGACGCGGCCGTCTAACAATTTGACTTTACATGCGCCGCAGCTACCCATTCGACAACTGTGATTAGGGGAGAGGCCATTTTCTTCGGCGAGTTCCAGTAAAGTTCCAGATTCTGGCTTCCACACTGCAGATTTTTTTGACTTTGAAAAAGTCACGCCCACCGATGTTGTGGAGGATTTTGGGGGCGTCTCTTTTGGATTGTCGGGCCGACGTGTGATGGATGATGGGCCAAATGCTTCGAAGAAAATTCTATTGTCGGAAATATTCATGTCGCGAAGTTCTTCATATAATGAAGTCATAAAAGAAGTTGGTCCACATAGATAAAAATCATAGTCATCAAACGGTAGAACGGCTTTTAGGAGATCTGTTGAGAGCCTAGCCTCAATGCCTTTTTTTCCATTTTGTGGATCATCAGTTTCGCTCAGTGTTCTGACGAGGCGGAATTGCCCTTCAGCGGCTGCGAGCATATCTTCAATTTCATTGTCAAAGGCGCGCTCTTCAAATTTTCTGGCAGCTTGGAACAGCCAGGCTGGTCTGTGCCCGCGTGTGCGTTTTCCTTCATAAGTTAAATGACGCAACATGGAGATGAAAGGCGTTATACCCACTCCAGCCGCTAGCATGACAACAGGGCGCTTCTCTTTAGCATCAATTACGAAACCACCTTGCGGTGCTCTCGCTTTGATGACGTCTCCAGTTTGTAATGAATCATGTAGATACTGTGAAACTATGCCATCACGTTTGACGCTAATTCTATAAGTGGAATCCGAAGGTGCAGTTGAGAGCGTGTATGTTCGTAACTCTGGCTGCACTTTACCGGGTAGGTTTATTTGAATGGGAAGATGTTGGCCGGCCTTGTGGCGAACGATGCCATTTCCATCAATTGGTTCTAGCCAAAATGATTTGATGACTGAGCTTTCATTCACAATTTTCGTGATTTGAAAATCGCGCCATTCCAAAGATTTCCGCTGTGCATCAAGTCTCTGGTGAGCTTCATCCCATGAGCCGGCCATAAGTGAGTTTGGCGAGTATGTCTTGAAATCCCAACGCAGAGGTAGTGCATTTTTCCGAAGAATGATTTTTCGAGGCATAAAAGTCCATAGACGCTCAGCGCCTTCATAGGCATCGATTTCAGGTGCATCGAGAATGACCTCAGTATCGCCTGTCATTTGCAATACATCACCAGTTTCAAAGTCAGGAAAGATCAATCCTGCTTTGGGATTTTTTAGAAAATTCCCTAACGTATTGAAAATCAAGTTACCTGCAAAATCGGGGATGGTGAATTTGCCTGTCTCGTCGATATGCACAAAACCCGGTTTGCCACCGCGATGAGATACATCGACCTGACGCTCATTTTCTAAATCTACATATGACGCAACAAAAAAAGTGTCAGCACTGGTGATCAATTTCCGAATTTCAGGTGTGATTGCATCATAAGCTTTGACAGTACGGGTTGTGTATATTTCGGGATCGCTGACAAAATTGTAATCGCGCAACTGTATGTATTGAGGACAATTACCAAAGGAATGCCCCACATGCACGCTTAGCTTATTTTTAGAAGCTTGCCCTATTATTCCATTCATGCGGTTGCGACGCCGCGTGTGCAGTTCAATACCTAACAAACCAACAGCATCGCCATTTTGTAAGCCGGTTATGGCGGGATCGGATTTAGCTAGATTGGCGGTGATGTCCAATTGCTGGTTATTAGGCGAATTCATAAATCCGGGTCTTCCGGTAAGCAGGGTTGCCCAAGCATCTCCCTGATTATCGACTGACCCAGCGACTATGAATGGTAGATTTTGGAAAAAATCTCTGTGTTGGTCCGGCATGAAAGAGCGTATCATGCGGCCACCAACATCTTCCATTTGCTGGGTAATACCCAAATGATCATGAAGAGCTTTTTCGCCTTCATGTAACACAGAACGCTTAGTTTCAATTTTATCAGTCATAATGTGTTCCGTCTAAATGTTAGATGTTGGTGACTTGATTTACTGCTTTATGCTGGGATTGCAGATTCAGGCATTGCAACAAACCCCTGACGTGCCTCAATGCGTTCGAGCCAATTTTGAATTGCTGGATAGGGAGTAAGAGACACGCCGCCTTCAGGTGCATGCGCGACGTAACTATAAGCTGAAACATCTGCGATAGTTATGTCATCACCAATAAGATAGTCACTGTTAGAAAGGTGTGCGTCCATGACCTTAAACAGATCGTTTGCTATGGCTTTTGCCTTATCCCAGTCGAGCTGTGCGCCAAATACGGGTACAAGACGCGCGGCTGCAGGGCCGGATGCGATTTGACCTGCTGAAACAGATAGCCATTGTTGAACTTTGGCGGCCTTGACAGGATCGTTTGGCAACCATTGATGTTCATCACTATAAGCATGGATAAGATAGGTAAGAATGGCGTTGCTGTCCGCCAGTTTTGTACCATTGTCATCAATTACAGGGACTTGGCCAAAAGGGCTGTTTGCAACGAATTCGGGTTTTTTGTGAGCGCCATTCGCCATGTCTACTTCTATCGCTTCGTATGGAAGACCAAGAAATGACATAAGAAGTTCTACGCGATGACAATGGCCAGATTTCACATTGCGATAAAGCTTGATAGGCGTTGCGTTGGTCGGAAATTTCGTGTTCATGGGTATACCTTGTATGGTTGGGGATTTCAGGAAAGAGGGTGTATTAAAGGCCAAGTTCGCTGAGCGATTTGTGTTCATCTGGTCTACGGCCTAGGGGCCAATGATAGAGACGATCGTCTTCTGAAATTTCTAGGTCATTAATGCTGGCATGACGTTCCTGCATCAGTCCGTTTTCATCAAATACCCAGTTTTCATTGCCATAAGCGCGATACCATTGTCCTTGTTGGTTTTTATATTCGTAGGCATATCGAACGCTGATGCGGTTTTCATCAAATGCGAAAAGCTCTTTGATCAACCTGTATTCGAGCTCAGTATTCCATTTTGTCGTTAGAAACTGAACGATTTCATCACGACCTTGCACGAATTGATTTCTGTTTCGCCACTTGCTGTCTTGCGTGTAAGCGAGTGATACTTTTTCGGCATTTCTGCCATTCCATCCGTCTTCTGCTAGTCGCACTTTTTCAGCTGCTGTTTCGCGCGTGAATGGGGGAAGTGGTGGGCGCATCTTCCTCTCCTAATAATCTATTGGGGGCAATGTTTCAAAAAGAACCGCCTAATGGGCGCTTACTCTGCAAGTGCTGAAACCGCAGGAAAGTCGACTTCAGTATCCAGTGCGGAATTGACGTAATTGGTTAGAGTGTTGAGAGCGACATGCGCAATTATCTCGACGATTTCACCATCAGTAAAACCCGCATCTTTGACGTTTTTAACAGCAAGTTCCGACACATGGCCGCGCTCTTTTGCCAACTCAACTGCAAAGCGGACGGCTGCATTCGCTTTGACGTCGGTTGAAGTACCTCTACGGTTTGCTTCAATCTCAGCACTCGTAAGTTTCGCAACATTCGTTCCCAAGTAAGTGTGTGCTGCGAGACAGTAATCACATCCATTGATCTGAGCTATTGCAAGGGCAATGCGTTCGCGAGTCGCGGGGTTAAGGTTACCTTTAGACAGGGCAGTATTGAGTCCAACATAGCCTTCCAAAGCAGCTGGGCTAGTCGCTGTAATTCGAAACAAATTTGGAACCGTGCCTAATTGTGCATTGACTGCATTTAAGATGTCTTGAGATGCAGCTGGCGTGTCGGCAATTGTAGGGGGAGTAGGGATTCTGGACATTGCATTTTCCTTTCAAATACGCTGGGGGAGCGCGTCGTTCTTGATGAAAGGAATATGCTGATGATGCACTGAAAACAGAACCGTGCTTTTATGAAAGTGTGCCTTCCATAATCTGGAACAGTCTCAATTCAGAAAGGGATTAGCCCGGAGAGTTTTGGCTGCTGCGTCAACAAATGTTCGGATCTTTGCAGAGGCTTGGCGGCCATGCCCATGGACAACATGAATGGGTATGGGTGGTTGCGCGAAATCCTGCAACACAGTTTGGAGACTGCCTTCTTTTAGCTGAGGACCGATTTGATAAGATAATACTCTAACTAAACCCCATCCAGACTGTGCAGCTTGGATTGCAGCTGGGATAGAATTAAAAGATAGGCGATGGTTTAGTTTTATCGTTGCATTGTCTGCAAATTTCCATTGATCCTGAATTGAACCTAGTTTCAAGCCGATCGTTTGATGTGACGTTAAATCACTCGGCGTTTGAGGGATGGAATGTTCTTTTATATAAGAAGGGCTGCCGCAAATCTGGACTTGAACAGATCCTACACGCGTTGCCATTAGAGATGAATCGTTTAATTCGCCAATTCTGACAGCAACATCAATTCCCTCATCAATCATATTTACAACTCGATCAAGAAATACAGCTTCGATCGACATTTTGTTATGAGTGTTGAGGTACTCGGTGATTATAGGTGCAATATATATCTGGCCAAACATATTGGATGATGTGACGCGCAGACTACCTGTTGGCGTTTCGTTTGCCCCTCTAGCGCTTTCTTCAGCATATTGCATGTCTGACAGTAAATCTTGGATATCTCTTAGATAGTTTTTTCCGATGTCTGTAAGAACAACATGGCGAGTTGTTCTGTTGAGAAGTAAAACGCCGAGTTCTGCTTCTAATTCGTTTACCAATCGAGTTACAGAAGGGGCGCTTATATTGAGATTACGCGCGGCTTCGGCAAAATTTCCGCTCTCAGCTACTGCAATAAAAGTTTGCATTGCGCGAAATTTATCCACGGTGGCCTCCAAATAATATATGCTCGAAATGGATTAAAGCAATTTTCTGAAAAGCAAAGCCTGCAGGTTTTCTTATTCTAAGTTAGTTTGGTCTACTAACATACGAGGAGAGCAAACGAGTTTTTAGACGCCGTTTGCTCTCTTTAATTTAGGTTAGTTCACTGTATTTATGTGTGAAAACTAAAGTTGGCAGTCATCACGCAGAAATTCTTCAATAGCCGACAAAGAAATTCGGTGATGTTCTGGTTCCCAAAGCATTGAGTGTTTCATATCGTCAATAACAACTAGCTTTGAGTTGACTTTATCTTTGATTTTATTGTGAAAACTAGTGGCGTGATGCAATGGCACGCGCACATCTCTATCACCATGATAGATCAATATTGGAATGTTTGCTTTATCTGTGTTTTTCAGGGGATCCATACCTTTCACAGTTCTCCCTTGATAAGCACGCTGAATGCGATTGTCGCTCCAGTTGTTTCCAATGCGTGTCAAATTGGATACTCCAGCTCCCGCGATTGCACACTTAAATGGTCCATTCTCACGTACTGTAGCTGCCATCGCGGCAAACCCACCATATGAATATCCAAAAATAGCAATTCTTTCAGGGGCGGCAATTCCTTCTGACACCAACCAAGCAGCGCCATCATCTTTGTCGTCTTGCATCGCTTGTCCCCATTCAGCATCCCCAGCTGTCCAAAGCTCATAACCCCAGCCCTGACTACCGCGATATTGAGGTTGCAAAACAGCATACCCTCTAGAAGCCAAAAATTGTGGCCAACCAGACATATCCCAAGCATCACTATCTCGGGCCCAAGGTCCACCGTGTGGCAGGACGACTGTTGGTAAAGGACCGTCTTCTTTTTTCCAATCTTTAGGAAGTGTCAAAAATCCGGGAATTTTTAGACCATCGCGAGCAGTGTAATAGATAAGTTCAGTTTCTTTTAATTGAGAAGAGTCAAACCAAGGGCGCTCTTTTCCAATAGGGAGCATCACTTTTTTATCTTTTAGAATAAAGTAAGAAGGAGGCGTCGTTGAACTGGATACGGTATAGAGTATTTTAGATAGATCTTTTGTATAATCCTGTACATCAATATCCATTCCTGGATTTGCCGAGCTCAAAGCATCTAAGATTGCTTTCCACTCGGGGTCTATGATGTATGACTTGCCTTGTGATGCGGCATAAGTCACACCGATTAAGTTGTTGAAAGTATCTGGCCTGTCATCCAACCAAACTCCGGTCACGTTAAATTCTGGATGAGCAAATAAAGGCTCATCTGAAAATTTTTCTTTCTCAGCATCGTAGAAATATAGAGCTGCTTTGTCAGAAAATTTATCTGTAACAACATAGTAATGCCCCGATTTTTCATCGCGGCCCGCGATTGACATGGTTTGGCGTTTAACGGCTGTAACGGTCAAAGGTTCTTGAAGTTCAAATTCACCGTTTTTTTGTTTGATCAGAATCTGAAAATCGTAATCATTACCTGATTTTTTTTCCGATTGCGTTTTTGCCAGAATCTCACCGTCGCGGGGGTTCATGTAGGCTACAGTGGTAGATTCAGTCTCTCTATAAATAAGTTTCTCCGTGTCATTTTCTAGATTTACACGGTAAAATTCATTCACGAGTTTTGCAGTGTCCGTACGCCGAATTATGACATCAGTCTCACTAAATGGCAGATTTTGAGCAATGCCTGCTTCTCCACTGAGCTCAAAGCATTTTTCAAGAGCGTCATCACGTATGTTAGAACGTTTCGTAAATGGTTCTTCAAACTTTTTAGCTTTAGTGTCAGTGAGGTATGCCTTTATTAGAAAGGTCTTTACCGAACCAGCACCTGTCATGCCTTCCAAGCATTCATAACTGCCGGCATTCCCTGTCCAAGTTTGCTGCCCAATTACAAATACTTTGTCTGCTTTTAAGGCATTCGTCCCAATGAATTTCATTCTATCATTGGCTGGGGTGACAACTGGAGGTTTAGAAAGATTTTCTGCATCCCAGACCGCGAGAGACATATCTTTCTCGCCTTCCAGGGTAACCAAGCCAGAAATATAAGTACCGTCTTCTGAAAGACTCATAGAATAAAAAGCAGGATTTTTTGCTATATGTTCAATCGGAATTTGCGCGTGAGCTGCACTTGCGGTACAAAGCCCAACCCCTAAAACCGTAGCTAACGATTTGATTTTTATCATTTTTATAGATCTCCGGCAAACTTTTCCAATCGGGAAGATTCTTACCGATTTATGAATGGAAACTCGAATTTGGTAAAATGCTATCCCCAAATTTGAAATGCACAAGGCATAAGCTGTAAAGTTTTACATAATTCTGTTTTTTGAGGACATCTGTGTCATATAGTTGAATTGTGAGCCATATCCTTGCTGTCCGTTACCTTCCCTAAGGGGATATGGTCTCTTTTTTGACACAGTGAGAACAAAAATTTAGCAAAATCGTTGTTTCAGGCATTTTTTTCTAATTTACCTCTTGTAACATTTTTGTGACTGGATCCATGTTTCTAGACAATTGGTAAATTACCGGAAGATCAGCGCACAGTAGATCTCGATAGTTTTCCTTTTAAACTCAAGAGAATTTAACAGGGGTACTTTGTATGGCTAGTAATAAAAATAAGATGTTCACGAATTTACTTACGGGGGCGGCTGCATGTGCTTTGTTAACAGCTCCGGCCTTGGCGCAAGAAGCTGAAACGGTTCCAGCCCCAGAGGCACCTGCCGCTGCAGAAGAAGAAAAAACACTAGAGAAAATTGTTGTAACTGGTTCTTTGTTGAGACGTGATGATTTCTCTTCAGCATCTCCTATGCAAGTTCTTACAGCAGATACAGCTACTCTTGAGGGGCTTGTAACCGCAGCAGATATCCTACAGGGATCATCTATTGCTGCAGGTTCTGTTCAATTGAACAACCAGTTTGGTGGTTTTGTTGTTGATGGTGGTCTTGGTGTAAATACTATTTCTCTTCGAGGATTAGGTGATCAACGTACACTAGTTCTACTAAACGGTCGTCGCCCTGGACCATCAGGTACGAGGGGTGCTGTTGGGGCATTCGACCTTAACGTAATCCCTAATGCCGCTGTAACACGTTTTGAAATCTTGAAAGATGGTGCTTCAACTATCTATGGTTCAGATGCTGTTGGTGGTGTTGTAAACGTCATTACGCGTACTTCAATCGATAAACCTGAGCTAACTGTGCAAGCAAATGCTCCTTTCGAAGGTGGTGGTGAATCTCTACAGATTGATGGTGGATTTGGTCTGAATTTTGACACCGGTAACTTCACGTTTACTGGTCAGTATACTTCACGCGAAGACCTATCAATTGGTGACCGAGACTTCTTAAAGTGTGATGATGATTACGTCTTTGATGCACCGGGTGGCAACAGAATAGACCGCGAAGACAGATCAATAAATGCTGGTACAGCAAATGCAGGCTGTAGTAACATTTATGCAAACACAATTTTGAATGCTTTCAACTTTGGTCAACGGTGGGTACCAACAGCAGATGGATCTTCTGATGGCATTCTTGACGGTTATGCTTTGCGTACGAATGGCCGTTATGATGATGGTGAAGGTGCTGTTGCATATTACGACGACGATTTATACGACGAGCGTGTAAACTCTTCTGATGCAATCAATAAACAAGAATTGTTAAGCCTGTTCGCAACATCAGATTTCAGTTTCGATATCTTGGGTGGATTGAACTGGAAAGGTGAAGCTCTTTACACAAAACGTGAAACTACTGGTGAGCAATGGCGCCAATTCTTCCCTTACATTGGTGGTGATGCTGGATTTGGTTTTTATCCGTATGATGAGCCTTACGCTGACAACATTATTCCCTCAGGGCTTGCGCTTCCAATTACCGCTTTCCCATCAAACGACAAAATTGAGTTAGAATACACATCATTTGCGTCAACATTTGAAGGTGGATTTAGCGCTACAGGTGCAGAATATCTTAAAGATTGGGTCTGGTCAGCAGACTTTTCTTACTCGAAATCTGATGGTGATTACACCGGAAATGAAATATTAAAGTCTGCGTCTGGGGATGTATTTGAAACTGGTACACCACCGGCATTTAACCCCTTTGATCCTTCATGGTTAGATGGAACAGACACATCTTGGTATGATATTGTTCAGTCATTTGAAACAGGAAACACAATTTACGAACAACAGATCGCGCGCTTTATTGTGAATGGTCCTGTATTCTCGCTTCCTGCAGGTGAAGTTCTCATGGGGGCAGGGATCGAAGGTCGTAAATATGAGATTGATGACGAGCCTAGTGAGAATTCTCAAAACGCACTTCTCTGGGGTACTTCAACAGCTCTTCCAACCAAAGGTGAAGAAGATGTCTTCGAATACTTTGGTGAAATTGATATTCCTATCTTCAAAGGCCAACCTTTTGCTGAAGAGTTGACTGTGAACCTTTCTGGTCGCGGCTTCAACTACTCAACATATGGTACAGGTGATGTGTGGAAAGCCCAGGTTAATTGGCAGGTAACTCCTTCATTCCGTGTTCGTGGTACTCAAGGAACATCTTTCCGTGCACCAGGACTATTTGAGACTTATCAAGGTGCGACAACGAGTTTCCTAAGTCAGTTTGCTATTGACCCTTGTGTTGATTGGGGTGATTCAACTAATACTAACTTGCGTACAAACTGTGCCGCTGAAGGTATTCCTGAAGACTACTCACCTGTAGGTGCATCAGCGACTATCGTTTCAGGTGGAGGTGGAGGGCTTCTCACACCGGAAACTTCTGAAGCTAAAACTTTTGGAGTGATTTTCACACCGAGCTTTACAAACCTATCTTTGGCGATTGATTACTTCAGCATTGAAGTTGATAACCAAATTGCTCAGCTAGGAAGCAGCACTATATTGGGTGCATGTTATGTTGCTGATAACTTCCCGAATTCATTCTGTGATCTATTCGATCGGAATTCAGCTACGGATGCTACTTCTCCGCTTTCTATTACCCAAGTTCGTGATTTCTACATCAATGTAAATAGTCAAGAAACTGAAGGTATAGACATCACGGCTCGTTATGAGAAAGAGTTCAATTTCGGTACTCTTGAAATTGAAGCGCAAGCTACTCGTACGTTCTCTGACGTTAGAAACCTCTTTAGTACAACAGAGGAAAGCGGTTTTGAAACCGATGACTTTAACGGTACTATTGGTGAGCCTAAATGGGTTGGTAATTCACGTGTATCTCTAGATCATGGTGACTTTAAATTCTCATGGTTTATGGATTACATCGGAATGGGTGATAACACTGAATTTGAAGATGCGAACGCGACATATTTTGGAGCTGATGCATTTTACGTATTCAAGACTGATGCAGTTTTATACCATGACTTCTCAGTACAGTGGACATCAGATGACATCAGTGTAACTGCTGGTATTCAGAATGCATTTGATGAAGACCCACCAAGCATTTCGAACGCAAGCTTCACCAGCCGTCGAGGAACTGTTCCTCTATCAGCTGGATATGATCTTCGCGGTAGAACTGGGTTCGTTCGCGTAACTAAAAAGTTCTAAACTTTCTAGTTGAACCTTAAAGCAAAGAAGAGGCGGTTGATTGTATAGATCAACCGTCTTTTTTGTTTATCAACAATATTGAAAGATTAGGTCCAAATTAACGAAAAGTCTTCGCTACACTCTCTCTTATTCGCCTGTTTTATAATGCTATTAGCTATAAAGAGTGTGAAGTCCGAGACACTACGAAAACAGCGATCAAACTACTAAAATCTAACATGCAAACATTACAAGCCGGAGCAATTGTGGTTTGGGCTGATCAGGTTAGTTACAAGTGGTCGTCAATTGTGCTCTCGCGCAGTTCAAAATGGTAAGAATCACTAACGGAGAGAATCAGATTCTCATTATTAATGGTTCATTTTTATCAGCCCATTTAGCCTGTTTACCTTAATAGTGATTCCGGTCTGTATTCAAACGAGAGCAGGGGATACCGTCAGGCAGGTTTTCGCCAATACGGACATTTCCCTCCTAGCGATTACATGACCAGTTGGATCAGATTTCAACCGTTCACTTTTCAATGACATGATTTCTTCAATGCAACCAACCTCCAATAGTTGTAAGGTAGTGGTGCTAAGAAGCCGGCCAGAAGCATAAGCGGGATCACATACCATGTGAGCTTAGCTCCGCCTGTGACCCAGACGTCGACTAAATTCATTGCTGCTTCCATGGCGATCATGGATATAAACGACATGCCAATAGCGGTCTGAAATGCAAGTTTGAACGCCATCTGCCTTGAGAGAATAATGGTTTCAAGGATGATTGAAGTCAGCAATCCGTTTATGATGGCTAAAGTCATAATGGCCCATACAGGCCAAGGAATACCCGTGAATTGAAAGAACGCGATTGTTCCCAAATCACCAATAGAACACCCCAGTAGACACCATAGCGTATTTTGGGAAGCTTTCTTCCAGCTTTTCCATTCAGTCCAATTTAAATTCAGAGCATTTGCAAGTGATGTCATTTATGTCTCTCAGTCATGTATTCTATAATATGAAGACATGCTAAGGTTTCCAGTAACTGGAAGGTCAACGTTTAAAATGAATATCAGTAAAGTCGCTAAAATCGCACAATTACCTACCAAAACTGTGCGTTATTATTCTGAAATCGGTCTTGTGGCTGCTAGTGGTCGTACTGAAGCGGGGTATCGTGATTACAGTGAGCAAGATGCCCGTAAACTTTGCTTTGTTCGCAGGGCGCGTGAATTTGGTTTTTCGATAGAAGAATGTCGCTCACTATTGAGCCTTTATGAAGACAGAGAGCGTAGCAGCTCTGAGGTAAAGGCGTTGGCTCAAACCCGTCTAGATGAGATTGAGCAAAAGCAAAGAGAGTTACAATCCCTGCACACAGCGATTTCTCATTTGATTAAAAACTGTAGTGGAGATCATCGTCCTGATTGTCCAATTATAGACTATCTGGAACAATGATCTCCTAATCTAGCTTAGAACCAGCCACGCACACCTAACACAAAGAATGTGCTATTGGCCTCTTCACCATGAGCTTCAGCTATATTTGCTGTTTCTCCGATGAGCGCTTTGTGCTCTATGCCGATGTAAGGCGCAATTTCACGTTTAAATTCATAGCGCAGGCGTAATCCAGCTTCGATATCTGTAATACCGGAAGCTACCTCTAGTTCTGGTATATCTTGGGCGGATATGCCGACCTCAAGGCGTGGTTGAAGAATAAGCCGCTGAGTGAGAAGAAGCTCATATTCTGCTTCAAAGTCCGCTGTTACATCACCTTTTTCGCTCAAATAAGCCGCCCCATCAACTTCAAACCAATATGGCGCTAATCCCTGAAAACCAAAGACAGCATGGGCAAGTCCATCGGGCTCAAAATCATATCGCACACCTGTTTGCACATCGAAAAAGCGAGAGACTGCATGTGACCAAAGAGCTTGCATTTCAACCTCTTCAAATTCATCATGTTCAAGCGAGTATTCTCCTTCGGTGGTAATATAAAGTTTGTCGATATCGCCGCCATAACGGTAGCTCGCGTCCCAAACGCCAACATCTTCATCTTCGCCTGATTGCACCTCAAGACGATCAACCATCAGCATTCCAAAGGATTGCCCGCCATTATGATGGAGAACATGCGTGCGAGTATGTGCCATTTCCTCAGGATCAAAATATTCATCCGCCATAGACCACGGCTTTTCATCATTAGCCGGATGGGAATGCTCTTGCGCATTGGCTAACGGTGTAAATGCTAAACATGACAAGACACCGGTTGTGAGGAATAGAGAAAAACGTTTCATGATTACTTCTCCTTTCCATGCTGGTGGTGGTTCATAGAGCCATGATCCATTTGCGAGTGATCCATTGTTGAATGGTCCATCACTTTTTCTGGTTCATGCTGCATATGTTCATGATGGCTTTTATGTTTCTCATGTTTATGAGCCGGCTTGTCTGAAGGTAAAACCGAGACAACCTGCATCATGCCTGCGTGCATGTGATAGAGGAGATGGCAGTGAAACGCCCAATCGCCGATATGTTCAGCTGATACATCGAATGACAGCTTTTCAGCGGGTTTGACAATCACTGTATGCTTGCGTGGCTTATGATCATCTGCGCCGTTTACAAGATCAAAGAACATGCCGTGTAAATGGATAGGGTGTGGCATCATCGTATTATTGATGAGGGTCACTCGTACACGTTCGCCTTCGTGGAATTTAATGGCTTCTTTGACTTCAGAAAACTTCACCCCATCAAAGGACCACATATAGCGCTCCATGTTTGAGGTCAGATGGATTTCAATTTCTCGCTCTGGCTGCCGTGTATCGGGGTTTTTTTCCAAGCTTCTCAATTGCGTATAGCGCAACACACGGTGAGACACGTTTTCCAGTCCGATACCCGGTTCATCTAAACGGTTTAAGGGGCTTTTATTTACATTGACGACGCCCACACCTTGTTTGATGTCTTTCTTTTCAACAGGCCATGCGCTGCCATCATGCTTGTTGTGCATGCTGTGATCCATTCCGCCCATATTATGGCCTGCGTGTGGGTTATCAGGCATATTGTGTTGGGAATGATCCATTGTGTCGTGGTGCATGTTTCCATGCCCCATAGCGCTATGATCCATCCCCATATCTTTCATAGTCAGAGTTGGTACAGCGCGCATTTTAGGTTCTTGCGCACGCATACCCGCGCGCGGCCCAAGCGTGGCAACAACTTGCCCGGAGCGATCAATGCTTTCAGCAACAAAGGCATAGGCTTTATCTTCTGTAGGCTGAACGATCACATCATATGTTTCTGCCACGCCCATTTGAAATTCATCCACTTCGACAGGTTGAACATTAAGCCCGTCTGAATTGACAATGGTCATTGGCAGTCCAGGAATGCGGACATTGAACATTGTCATTGATGATGCATTGATGATGCGTAAGCGAACGCGCTCCCCCACATTGAACACCCCATTCCAGTTATCGGCTGTCCCATGCCCGTTAATGAGATAGTGGAAGGTTGCACCTGTTACGTCCGATATATCCCTAGGAGACATACGCATTTGCCCCCACATTTCGCGTTCAGACCACGCTGCGCCAAGACCGCGCTCTTTAGCATCTTGGAGAAAGTCAGGGATTGTCCTTTGCTGGAAGTTATAAGTATGGCTGACCTTCTTAAGTTTTGAGAAAATTCGATACGGGCTTTCAAAACTCCAATCTGATAAAACCAATACATATTCGCGGTCATATTCCACCGGATCATGATGTTTTGGATCAATGATTAGAGGCCCATAATGCCCTAAAGGTTCCTGCAAGCCTGAATGAGAGTGATACCAGTATGTGCCTGATTGCGGCACAGAGAATTTATAAGTGAAGGTCTCTTTGGGACGAATACCGGGAAATGTTACACCCGGTACACCGTCCATTTGGAATGGCACAAGCAAGCCATGCCAGTGAATGCTGGTATCTTCATCTAAAGTATTGGTGACATTTATCGTAATGTCGTCACCCTCGCGAAAGCGAATAAGCGGTGCTGGCATGGTGCCATTTACACCAATAGCTTGCCCTTGCTTTCCGTTGATAGACACTGGGAATTTACCAACTTTGAGATCAAAACGTGTGCCTGTAAGCTGTGGCAACCCCATATTGCCATGGCTAGCCCCAAGCGCCCAACTGGGCAGTAAAGTGGACAACCCAGCAAGGGCAGCGCCTTGAGCAGTTGTTTGAATAAATTGTCTTCGAGAAATCATCATTCATCCTAATAAATTGAGTTAATTGCAGGTGAGACAACACGCGCAAACAAGCGCATGTTCGGTGCAACTCAATTCAAAAGACGAATTTTTAAGGTAACAGGCGTTGGAGTAGGTGGACCTTGCGCAAGGTGTTGGAAACGCGGTTCCTTAATAGGTTTTACAATGGGAGCAGCGGGAAGTGACGAAACCGCGGTCAAAGCTACGGTCTTACCCATTGAAGGCAATAGGGAAGCTTCAAAGGAAGTATCTGATTTTAGTACATGATTGTATTCACAGTGCGGACAGTCTTCGTCATGATTAGTTGGGGTTTCATCACCATCGCAATCCATAGAATGGTGTATGTCCGAGGATGCGTGGCGCTCTGATTGAACTTGGATACTCAAGTGAGACACACACGCACAAACGCTCTGCTGCGCAAATAGCACCAGTATGCTCAAAAAAATGAAAACTGTTCGAAGCGTTTGGATCATGAAACAATAGTGCTTGATTAAGTGAAGTTAAGTCAATCAAATTAGCAACATGGAAGCGCCGCAGATAATTTTTAAATTATCTGCGACTCATTTTTTGCATGATTAAAACTTAAGTCGCACACCACCATTTACAATGAAACCATCATTGCGAGACCAAATGTCTGTTGTCCATTGGCCATCGGGGGCGCGAACAGTCCTAATCAGTGGTTCTTCCTTTGTTTGACGAACATTGAGAATGTTCTCTGCATTGATAAACCAGCTTGCTGGACCAATCGTGATTTCTCCCAATATTCCAATATCAAGATAGGGGTCACTTCTTGTTCTATAGGGGCTGTTTTCAACCCGCTGTTCGCCTGTGTAATACATCTCCATACCCAGCCTGAACTCACCATGTCTTTCCCACATTGCGACTAAACCAGCTGAATGTTTGGGAGTTAATGCAACTTCCTCACGTGCAGTCCCCAATTCATTTGGTTCACTCGAGTCTATGTACAGATAGCTACCTGTCAGTTTGAAATCATTCCAAAGGTAACGGAGTAATAGTTCTGAACCTCTCAACTCAGTTTTGCCCGGCGAATTAACGAGACGCACGCGATCTAAATCTCCTCCAGCAACACTGGAGAACTCTTCAAGGCGAGTCACACCATCTACATCAGATGCAAAGAAAGTCGCGTTGGCTTCAATACCGCCTTGTTTATAGCCAATATCAATGGACACTGTTTGCGCGGTCTCTTCAACGATATCGGAAAGAGGTTCTAATCGTGACAATCCTGATGCTTCTATTTCTTCTACAAAAGGCGTAGGCGCGTAAAAACCGTCTGCAACAGACCCTCTAAAAGTCCAGTTTTCCGGTCGGTACAAAATAGAAAATCGTGGGCTAAATTGGGTTCCATATTCGCTGTGCTCATCCAACCGACCACTTACAGATACAGATAGCTTGTCTGTATAATCATGATCTAATTGCCCAAATAATCCAGGAACATCATAAGTGTAATCAAAACCCGGAAATGTAATCGAACTATAACTTTCAGTCTGCCATGCTAAACCTGCTGCCCAGTTTGTTCCTTCATGACCACCAGACGCAGATGCTTCAATTAGGTAACTTTCATGTTTATCGTCTTCAATTACATCTCCAAAACGATGTTCATGGTCTTGAGCCATAACTGAAGAGCGAATTTGCCCCTTGATGTCATTCGACAAAGGAAAATCTATAATTAAACCACCGTCAACACGTGTGGTATCCTGATTTTGAGCAAAGAATGTTCCATCAGGTACAGTTCGGCCTTCTAATGTTCCACCATTTCTTTGTTCCGTCATGAAGCCAAGAGTTGCGTAGACTTCCGCACCATTCGCGCCCTCCCAAAATAGGCGAGGCCTAGCTGTCCATCTCTCTGAACTAGGTATATCAATCCAACCATCATCATCAAAATCTTTAACTCCCTGACGATGTGCTCCAGCTGTGAAGGAAACACCCAAGTTATCCGATAAAGGAATTGCGCTGTAGGTTGTTAAATCTTGGCCGTCCAATGAGGTAATGTTGAAGAGTATTTCATTCTCTATTTCTTCATCAGGCCGCCTTGATACCAGATTTACCACCCCACCAATTGCTGATGCTCCGTAAAGGGAAGTTGCAGAGCCTTTAATGACTTCGACTTGACGCAAGTCTGTTGGTGGAATTTGTAAAAGTCCTAGAGAAGAAGCCTGACCTCCATAGAGAGGCAGACCATCAGCGAGCAATTGAGTATATCGTCCATATAGCCCTTGAATCCGGATATTGGATGACCCTAAAGCTGGCGAGGTGACTTGAACACGAATTCCTCCAGTCTCATTTACCATTGTTGCGATATTTCCCGGGCGCATAATGGCTTTTTCTTCTATCTCTTCTCTTGGGATAACTTCTACCCGCATAGGCTCATCTTGGAGCAAGCGACCTGATCGAGTTGCTTGAACGATGATTTTGTCCATCTTTTTTTCATGGTCATGCTCAGCATGTTCATCATCTTTATGATCGTCATGCATTTCATGAGATTCTTCCTCATGATGCTCATCGTGATGGTCGGCTTCTTGTCCGTAGACAGGGAATGTAAATGCGGTCGTGGCTAAAAGTGCCAATAGAGGCATTCTACTTGGTGTATACATTTTGAGTTCCTGAATTTTTATTGAATTTGTTGGCGCTAAAAGCGCTCAAAAAAGCAAAATTCAGGCTTTAGGAGGCCTATCGATTTGAATAGGCATCAACTCAAATGGTCCCTCACTATTTGGAAGACCATGTGTTTGCTTAGGAGTTGTCCGTTTGATTTGGGGAACCAAATCTTGTTCTAGCAAATGTATGTGACAAGAGCCGCAACTGTGAACATGATGATCGTGATGATGATGCTCTTGTTCATTTTCATCAGAGTGATGTTTGGCATGATCGATTTCGCAGCTGATTAATTTTTCTTCAATTGTGTGTTGAGCCTCGGCAACAGGTGCCGACAGAAAAGCAAAGGCAAATAAGCTAAATACAATATGCTTTAGGATATCGAGCAATTCTATTTGTCCTGTATTTTGCTGTCTAAAATCTCAAGAAATACTTTTAGCCTCTATAGCGGCTAGAGGGTCAAGTATGTTTTGTCTTACATTGGCTTTATGCGATCATGTGCCTCACTCAAGCAAGCCGAATGGTCATTGAGGGATTTCATGATTTGGCAAGTTCCAATATCGTTTCCTTTGCAATTAGAGACCATTCTTTCCAATTCAGTTTCAAGTGAGCCTAATTGTCGAATTCGTTGCCGGACAGATGATAAATGCGAACGTGCAATTTCATCGACAGCTTTGCAATTGCTCCCCGATTGCGTCTGCAACTCTATCAATTCTCTAATGTCATCTACAGCAAATCCTAAGTCTCTAGCGTGACGAATAAAAGATAAACGTTGAATTGAGCTGTCATCATATAAACGTTGTCCACTTTCACTACGTTCAGCTTTTCCCATAAGTTCGATAGATTCGTAATATCTTATCGTTGTCACTTTTACATTTGCTGCTTTAGACAATCGGCCAATCGTAATCTTCTTCATCTATTTAACTCCAACCCGCTTGCTTCTACAGTCGCTGTAGACTGTAGGCTTGAAAATATTGGAAAATCTAGATGGATAAGAGAAAAGAATGTCCGGTTGTTGCGAAAACAAACATTTTGATGGCCTGTCGGAGAGTTATCGACGTGCTCTTTGGGCAGTCATAATTATCAATGGATTGATGTTCATTGTGGAGATGTATGCAGGTGCTACTTCTGGCTCACAATCTCTGAAAGCAGATGCCTTGGATTTTGCGGGCGATACGGCAACTTACGCACTTAGTTTGGCGGTAATAGGTTCCACAATCAGAACACGCGCTTATGCTTCATTATTTAAAGGGATATCCTTAGCGTTAATAGCTTTTAGCGTACTCACAATGACTGCATTGCGGATAATGGGAGGCGTACTTCCTGAAGCCAATACCATGGGAATTATTGGGTTCGTGGCTTTGTCTGCAAATTTGGCAAGTGTTTTTATCCTGCTTAAATGGCGGGACGGTGACAGCAATGTTCGCTCAGTTTGGTTGTGCTCTCGTAATGATGCAATTGGTAATGTTGCAGTAATAGCGGCGAGTGGTGCGGTCGCATATACGCTAAGCCCGTGGCCCGACCTCATTGTCGCTTTTGTGTTGGCAGGCCTATTTCTGAAGTCAGCAACATCAATTTCTCTTCAAGCCATGAAGGAATTAAAAGACGATATTCATTCTTCAAGTGTATCTACTGGGAGGACTCAATGAAATTGAAAATTCCACCAATACTTCAATTTTTAATCTGCGGAATTTTGGAGCTCTTAACACCTTCATTCGGTAGTATCTTTAACACCAATTGGTTGGGTATCAGCTATCTTGGATGGGTTATAATTGGATTTGGCTGTTTGATATTATCATGGGCAGTGGTCGAATTCATAAAAGCTAAAACTACAGTAAATCCGATTGCTCCCGAACAAGCACAGTCACTCGTGACCACAGGTCTTTATCGAATAAGTAGAAACCCCATGTATCTAGGCATGACCCTAGTGCTCACTGGATTGGCCTTATTACTTGGCAATATACTCGCACTATTAATGCCAATCACTTTTATGGGCAGCATCACTTACACGCAGATAATTCCCGAGGAGGAAATACTCACACAAAAATTTGGTGGAGATTATCTTGAATATAAAAGGTCAACGCCAAGGTTCATATTCTGTGTTTATATGAAACATATCCGGCGTATTTGTGTTACTAAACAGCAGGATGATAAAAGCTGTTCACGGGGCAGAAAAGGGCCAGATTTTGACTGATAAATGCAAAATATCAAAACTGAAGCGTTTATTTCTTCTGTGATTAAAGACTTCTAATTTACTCATTTAAGACGCCCCCAACCTTCCTAGGGCTAGGGTTAACAGGCATAAATTTTTATTTTCTGGCTTAAACATCAAATTGCACATAACCTTTGTTATCCGCACCGAATGAAAAATTGCCCTCGCCCGGATTCTCATGGGGAGTGACGGATTCTCACGCCTATGACGTAAAACGTGGTTAATGATTGAGAATCCTCAAAACGAATGAAGATCACCATACGCACCAGAAATGAAACTTCCGGATAGGCGGATAATATATCTTATGTGAAATGGGTGCGATTGCACCATTCAGTTTGACTTGATGCACCGACAATGTTGGATGCTCTCTCCGCCAACTTGATGCAAACTCCCATGATATCAACGTGCATACTTTTATGCTAAATTCGGAAAGCGCGTTGAAAAAGCTTTGGTAAAAGGTTTTGAAACTGTAGTGGCGCATCTGTGACGGCTAGGCATATGCATGGACCATCACTCATAGCCAAAGGTTGATGCGGACTTTCATGCCCAACAATCTGCATATCGCCGCAGTTAAAAGCTTGGTCTCCATCATAAAAACCACCCACAACAACCTGAGTTAGTTCCAAGCCATTATGTCCGTGAGAGGATGCGGCTTTGTTTGCAGGAATATAAAGCAATCGAGAAATAACACCGTCTTGTTCATGAATGATTTTTTGTTTGATACCTCCCCCCATGGCTGACCATTTAATATCTTTCAGGTCACCGGCAACATCTCTCAATGGTTTAGGAAATACAGGCTTTTCAATAACCTCGACATCTGGTGTATTTTCAAGACTTGGAAGCCCCTGAACCATGCCAAGTATGTCATCAACAGATGTGTGAACCTCAGCTATTTCCTCATCTTCCAGTGACGCCGCTAAAACATCTTCAAACATAGCATTACGGTGTCTACACTGCGGACACATTGCAAGATGCGTGGCGATGGCAAGGCTCCAGCCAAAGTCGAGTTCGCCAGCAGCGTATAAATACAACAAATCATCTGTAATGTGGTGAGAAACAGTCATATTGACCCCTCTCCTATGTCTTCATCTATAAGGGTTCTCAGTTTAGAAAGGGCCAATCGCAACCGAGATTTTACCGTGCCAAGCGGTGTTTTTAAATTCTTTGCTATTTCACGATGTGTTTCTTCTGAGAAATAGGATCTATGAAGCACTTCGCGTTGATCTTCAGGCAATTTAGCGATAGCGCGTTGGACCGCTAAAGCACGCTCTTTTCCGCTTACAAATTCTTCTGAATTGGGGATTGGATCTTGTGCCATTGCAGGATCATTCATGTCCGGCTCAGGACGATTTTGTCTTCTCAAAACATCAATACGCTTGTTTCGCGCAATGGTAAAAATCCAGGTTGAAGCAGCCGCTTTATCGGCATCAAACAATGCAGCTTTTCGCCATACAATGACGAATGTTTCCTGGACAATTTCTTCGGCTAACTCATTATTAGAACCATATTTTAGCATCAACGATTTAACGCGTGGTCCAAAATGATGAAAAACCTTGGCAAACGCATCTTTGTCCTGCGAATGTCCAACGCTTGCTAAAATCAAAGACCAATCTTCTGGCGATAGTTCAGGCACGATTTTGTTCCTGTGGTCTTCTATACTGCCATCTCGTGATGAGGTGTGCGAATGCCGTGGATTTCGCATCCTCAAACTCGGAGAGACACTCTCTCGATTGAAGCTATTAAACGCTTCACGTTTTGACGCTTCACCAGAGGATTTTATGTTGTTTAAAGCATTCATACCATTTCATACGAATGCAGGGCGAATGTAGATCACCTTCATTCATAAAAAAAATCAATTCAAGGTAAAAGTGATCCAATCCAAGCGCCATCACGTAAGCATTCACATACATCCACATCGCTCAGCCGCTGAATTCTTTCGGCTAACGCTCAAATTTGGTGTTTTTAATGGCTTACGACAACACGACGGAAATCAATAACGAAAAACCGATGAACATAGCTGTTATTGGTGGTGGAATATCGGGAATGGGAGCGGCTTGGAAGTTAATCCAAACTCACAATGTGACTTTATTTGAAAGTGAAGCAGACATTGGCGGACACGCGCGTACGCGCTTTGCCGGCCCCAATAGAGATGTACCCGTTGATACCGGATTTATGGTCTTTAACAATGCCACATATCCGTTGATGATCGAATTGTTTAAGGAACTCCAAGTCCCGAGCACACCGACAAGTATGTCGTTTTCCGTTTCTTTGGATGACGGCAAATTTGAATACGGCCTGAGTGATTTACAACGCATTCTCGCCGATCCTTCAAATGCAGCTAACCCCAAGTTTTGGGGGATGATTTTCGACATTCTTAAATTCAATAAGCAATCCGTATTACGAACACAGCTAAATGCGCTAACCCTAAAAGAATTGCTCGATGAGATAGGTGTCGGCGAATATTTCAGGCAACGTTACTTATATCCCCTTGCCGGCGCTATTTGGAGCACGGCGCGTTCCGATATGGAGGCGTTTCCAGCAGAAAGTTTTGTGCGTTTCTTTGAAAACCACGGGTTACTTTCAGCAACCAATGGGCCTAAATGGCGCACAGTTGTCGGGGGTAGCAAAGTATATGTTTCAAAGCTTAAGACCGCTCTATTGGCCCGAAACGTAAGTATTCGGACAAATTGTAAAATCATCGCATCGGGACGTGCTCCAAAGCCTTGGATACAAGCCGATGGTCAAGAAAAACAGACTTTCGATAAGATCATTTATGCATGCCACTCAAATCAAACGATGAGTATACTGACTGATGCGTCGCCAGAAGAGACCCGCATACTTGGTGCACTTAGATATCGTCCGAATAAAGTCTATTTACACGGTGATGTTTCTCATATGCCGAAACGAAAATCAGCGTGGTCGAGTTGGGTCTATAAAGGCTATTCCAATGAAAACGAGACGAACGGTTCTTTTACGTATTGGATGAATTCTCTTCAGCATATTCCCAATGAAACGCCGGTCTTTGTGACGCTAAATCCAAAACAAAAAATAAATGAAGATCTAATCTATGATGAAACAGAGCTGTGGCATCCCCAATTTGATGTTGAGGCATTGGCCGCTCAAAAGGATATAGGAAATATTCAAGGCATACAAAATTCTTGGTTTTGCGGTGCTTACACCCGGTATGGCTTTCACGAAGACGGACTTTTAAGCGGATTTACCGTTGCAGATAAAATTATTGCGAATCAAAACTCTATGGTGCCAGCGTGAGTATTGGTCCCGAGATTCAACGTTTGCATGCCACCGTGTTTCATGGCCGCAAAGGAAAAACAGATAACCGTTTCACTTATCGTGCCGATTATGTCCTGTGCCCTATTGGTGAAAAAGCTCCCAGACCTGTATCTGGTCTAGCCTTCAATAAATTGGGATTGTGGGCCCTACATGATCGTGATTTTGGAACTGGACGCAAAAGCCTTTATGCCCACGCCCAACACCTCATAAAGGTGTGCAATATTCCATCATTCGCACATCATTCAGTTTCGCTTTTGACGATGCCAAGTTTACTTGGTTACAGCTTTAATCCGATTAGTTTTTGGCTATTCCTGGATGAAAGACAGCAATTGAGAGCCTGTGTCGCAGAGGTCACGAACGTCGGTCGGGATCGTCATTCATATCTTTGTAAAATAGACGATTTTGTACCAATCAAACCAGCCAACAAAATCGTCACATCCAAGCGTCTGCACGTCTCACCATTTCAAAACCTCGATGGCGAATACACTTTTCAATTTGATCTCAACGCCAGTTATTTCAATGCGAAAATCAAGTATGTAAGTCCCACTGAAGATGGAATGACCGCTTCACTCAGTGGAGCGCTATCTCCTCTTTCAACGCGAGATCTCTTCATATCTGCAGTGAGATATCCCTTCGGTGCATTACGCGTCATGGCGTTGATCCACTGGCAAGCACTCAAATTGAAAATCAAAGGGGCTGAATTTCGCAGCCGACCTCTTCCTCCAGAACAGGAATTGTCTCAATGATCCTATCCCAATCTATCACTGAAAAAAACTTCTTCAATTTGCTCAGTCGCATTCATACAGGCACTTTAACGCTTACAACGCCGGATCGTATTACACGTAATTTCGGGCAAGGAGCGCCGGTTGTGTATTGGGAGATCTATGATTGGTCCGTACTATCAGCGCTCGCCTTACGAGGTGATGTCGGCTTGGGTGAAACATATTCGCAAGGCATGTGGGACACACCCGACCTAGAAGCACTCTCAACTCTTGCGCTTCTCAATCATGACGTCATTAAAAAGCCCTTTGGAGGAGCCACTTTTCAAAGACTACTGTTTATGGCCACAGACAAATGGATGCGGGCCAATTCCAAATCTGGTTCCCGTAAGAACATCTCAGCACACTACGATATTTCCAACGATTTTTATGCCCGCTGGCTTGACCCTAGCATGACATATTCAGCCGCTGTTTATCAAAGCGAAGACCAATCGCTGGAAAGCGCGCAACACACTAAATATGATCGCCTTATCAATGCAGCAGCTGGCGGTGAAACAACATTAGAAATCGGTTGCGGTTGGGGTGGTTTTGCAGAACGCGCCCTACAAACAACAGACACGAAACTAACGGCTGTTACTATTTCAAAAGCCCAGCATAAATTTGCCCAAGACCGTGTCGCTAATCACGGCTATGACCAACGGGCCGATATTCGACTTGAAGATTATAGGGACATTAAAGGCAAATTTGATTCAATCGTTTCAATTGAAATGGTGGAAGCCGTTGGACAACGCTATTGGCCAACTTATTTCAAAACCATCAAAGACAAGCTTTCAAATGAAGGTCGAGCTGCCCTTCAAGCAATCATTGTCGAAGATGATACCTTTGAAACCTACCGCAGCCGCACAGACTTTATTCGTCAATATACCTTCCCCGGTGGGATGTTAATTTCACCAGGAGAGATTTCTCGTCAGGCCGAACGTGTTGGATTGAAAGCCGAAAATTTTTTCCGGTTTGGAAAAGATTATGCCCGCACTCTCAGAGAATGGCGCAGTAAATTTGAAGCTTGTGTGCCAACTCTAAAAGAAGAAGGATACAAACCCGAATTCCTTCGAGGATGGAAATATTATCTCGATACCTGCGCTGCTGCTTTTGAACACGGTGGCCGCACAAATGTTGTCCATGTTGAGCTAAGTCATGTTTAGTTCACAGATCATATTTGCAATATCGTTTTTACTGCTTAGTCCTGAAGCCGCAGCCGCATCAGAGATGACGCTGCAACCAGTTGGGAAAGTCAAATATTCGCTTGGCCCATTCAAGCTCTACACAGCAACATTATTGGCTCCCAATGGGGTATTTTCTTCAGATGACACATTTGATTTAGAACTCACTTACGCACGGAATATATCCGCGAAGAAATTGGCAAACGCGTCCATTATTGAGATGGCACGTTTGAACCAAAAACCTGAATCTACATTTGAACCACTCAGGCAACCTCTCGTAATTTGCTTTGGCGATGTCAACAAAGGTGACCAAATCACCGGCCGAAAACAGGATAAGAACAGAGCTGAATTTTATCGCAATGGAGCTCTAAATTGCGAAATTGATCACCCAAACTTTAGTGAAAATTTCTTCTCTATTTGGCTCTCACCTGAAGGGCGTTACCCCAAGAAGACTGCCCGTCTTCTGGGATTGAATTAGGAAGCAAGGAAAATGTCGAAAATGACTTATTTAACAATGGCACTCCTCATCCTTTTTGCAATGATGGTCCTGTCTGGATGTGTCTGGGGCTTTTCAAAACAATCACCGAATGACTATGCAGATGCCACTCCCATTTTTGATGCAAAAACGACTCTCAAAGGTGATTACCTCTCCGAAGGCATAATCTATGACTACACCGGAAAGGTTGTTTCAACTTTCAAAGCCAGAATGTCAGGAGATTTTGATGAATCTGGCGGCAAATTGAGAGAACATTTTATATATGCTTCGGGCCGTGAGGACCACCGAGAATGGACCCTTAAGTTTAACGGCGACGGTACATTTACAGCAACAGCACCAGATCTTGTTGGCGAAGGTGTGGGTGTCCAGTCGGGAAATACGCTTCAGATGAAATACAAATTGAAGCTAAATGAAGATGCTGGTGGACATGTTCTCACGGTGACGGATTGGATGTATCTTACCGATGAAGGCACGATCATTAATCGCTCACAAATGAAGAAATTTGGTGTTAAAGTCGCGGAGCTTGTGGCCGTGTTCAAACACCGTAAAATCAACGAAAATTCTGTATTCAACACGTCGAATTTAGAGGCAGCTGAATGACATGGAACGGCAAACATTACTGGCTGATCGGTGCAAGTTCGGGTTTAGGCGAAGAACTCGCTAGACAATTATCTGATAAAGGTGCCCGCCTTTCACTGTCTGCCAGAAACCATGAAGCGCTTGAAGCACTTGCCTTAGAACTACCAAGCCCCGCTTTCGTTGCACCGTGTGACATAACCCAAAAAAAGAGCGTAAAACTAGCGTTCGATTCAGTAACCCAACAGGGTGACTTGGATGGTATTATTTTTTGCGCCGGACAATACGCGCCTATGACAGCTGCAAATTGGGACGCTGAAAAAGCAGAACAGATTTGCGAAGTCAATTTTAATGGTTGCGCACGGGTTTTAGGCCAATACCTCCCCTACATGATACCAAAAGATATAGGGCATATCGCTCTAATTGGGTCTTTGTCTGGCTTTAAGGGCATTCCTGGTGGCGCAGCTTATGCTGCCAGCAAAGCTGGTATGATGCACCTTGCGGAGGGATTGCACGCTGACCTTGATCCTAAAAAGTTTAAAGTCCAGCTCATCAATCCTGGTTTTATTAGAACTAGACTAACCGACCAAAACACCTTCAAAATGCCGTTCATTATGAGTCCTGATCAAGCGGCTCAACGTACAATAAAAGCTATGGAGTCCAAACGTTTTCAAACGAATTTTCCAAAACGGTTTTCTATAATGTTCAGCGTTTTTGGTACACTTCCAAACTTCCTATATTTTTCCTTGGCTAGAGCGCTTCTCAAATAATGACGGAAACAATATTTAGCAACGAAAAATCATTGGACAAACTTATGAATTTTCAAGAACAAACAAAAAACATATCCATTGTATTTGATGCACCCGATGGAATTCGTTGAGCTCTCGTGGAACAATTTGCAAACCTACCTAACATGGACAATGTACACGCAATTGCTCGCTTTCTACTGCCCAGCAGCAAAAATGTAAAAACCTTCAAATATCAGTTTTGCGGCAGAAAATCAGTAATCGAATTTGGTCACCCAACTAAAAGCATCAGGTATGCCTATTCTCGTTGTTATTGCGATGGCAGTTTTATCCAATTCAGTAAGTTTAAGGCCTGAAAAGGGTCATAGGAACCCAAATCCACATACTTTTATGCAAGTGTTTCAAGCCAACACATTTATGCCTGCGCTGATCGTCAAACATATCTTGCCAATAATGCCCCGAAAACAACAGGCCATATTTGCTGTTTTATCAGCGCACGTCGGTTCAATATCTGAAACCGAAAGATACTAGAAAAACTATTGATTGGGCCGGAATAGAAATCCATGCTTAAGCGAGAAAATGGAAACGTGAACTTTTCTAACTGGGGTGAACCTCCGATACTACGACACCGTGAACTGTCGCCTTTAGACAAAAAACAGCCCCTTGCCTTACCACTGTTTTCAGATAGTTTTTGACTAAAATTTCCAATAAAGAAACGTATCAATGTTCAACAAAAGCGGATACTACCTCGCGCTGTTTATTTTGATACTTTTGGTGCTCTTGTAGAGATAGACAGAAAAACGACATACTTATAGACGGGTTTTGAATTCCTTATCTGAACCGTTGAGAGCACAATTGGTTTCCAAATTGAGGAAATTTAGGAGATCGCAAACATTGTCCGTCTTCCTAAATCCACTGTGATCAAAGAAGGATAACTGCTAGAAAATCTCGTAAATCCCGCCGTTGGATTTTGGTCTAAATTGCTGAAAATATCAAATTGTTACTAAAGAACATTGCTCAATTCCTCCAATTGCTCACCAGTTTTTTCTGTTAAAAGAACGTTCAGCAATTTTTTAGTTTGATGCCGTCGAGAATATAATTGCCTATCAGCGCGAGAGTTTTTAGAAGGTTTGTAGGTCTCTAAAAATGCTTTGATTTCAGCTTGGTTGTTTTTAACCCAGTGTATACCCGACATATCTTTGGTTAGACGGTGGAGTTCACCTGTCTCTACTTGGCCATCTGTCACAATAATAATGTCGATATCGGCAGCGATGTAGTCAAAAATCTTTGTTGTCTGTTCGAAAGCAGCACCGCTAGTGAAAATGACACCAGCAGACATCGACTTACAATATCCAACAACTTCAGAATAAGACATCAAACCATATCGATGCATTGTAGAGTATTGGTCTAATTCCTCATCAGCAGCAGATATACGACCGATATGAACTAATTCATGCTTTGTATTGTCGAGGCTCTTCAAAAACGGTTTTGGATCTCGATCTGCATAAAAAGAACCAGTATATATAAACGATATATCTGCATCTGTAGGTTGTTTTTCGATTGGCAAAACTTCATCTACGACACCTTCTTCATACCCGTTGGCAACGACTAAGCCCCGAGATTTATCTTTCAAGCAAAGAAGATCTACACAAAAGTGATTTACTGAGAGAGCATAATCGGCATTCTCAATATATTGATTTTCCAAGTCTGTGACTATTTTTTTATGAGCGTCGGAATATACAAAACGCGGGTTGTTGGCGAATGGATCTCTAAAGTCCAAAACAATTTTTGCTCCCCACTGCTCTTTGAAAAATTCACCTAATTCGAAATAATAAAATGGGTTCCCCGATATAATGACACTATCGAATTGAATATCCGGCCGGTTTAAGAACCATTGACGAACATGTTCCGCCCAATAGACAGAAAAGTAATTGATTTTATTCTTCTTAAGATAATCCGCTAACTTGAGGGTGTCTTCATTCAGACAATTGTGTTCACCCAAATCAGGAATGCAAATGACACGCTGGCGATCTTTGTATGTGTTATTCGCTGTCAGCAAGTGAACTGTAAGGTCTTCTCCGTTCTCTTTTGCGAGCTTTGGTAGGTTTTCATGCCAATATTTAATGCGATGCGCTGCCACTGTTTGCGAAGGCTCAGTGTAATATGAAATGAGCAGAGTACGCTGCGCATTTTGAACTTTTGCCGCGTTTATTATTTCTGATTTGTGCCTTGTCTGGGTTGAGGTAGATAGAACATTCTCAAGAGTGTCTTCTGTCAGCATGTCACAATCAAAAACCTTCTTTGATTGCCAGGACTTTTTAATGTCTTCTGAAAAACAGAAACGAGCGGCTGCATTAGAAACAAAATGTTGTATTCCCCAGTGAAAGGTCGTTTCTTCAGCCTTTGTCAGCCATATAGCGTATGGTATTTCACTTTGTACGATTGTATTGTGAACGTTTTCAAAAAGTGATTTTGAATGTCCATATATTATAAGCCCCTTATCGGCGATCAGCCTATATATAGAAAAAATATAAGCTGATATTCCTGCACTGAATGCAGGAGAAAATTCATGGGTTTTAGATGTCAATCGTACCCCATCCTCATACTCTATTTGTTCGAATTTTATGGAAAAGCCGCTATCTTTGACAGAGAGATGAATAAACGGGCCTTTTAATGATAGAAAATGGCTGTCTAATTTTGTTTCATCGTCGGAAATTACTACAAATTTGATTTCTTTATTTTGATCAAACATTTAAATAATCCATTTTATCTTCAAAGAAATTGAGCCATCCTACAGTCGATATCCTAATCTTGTATTTTGGGAGCATCATTTTCATCTGCAGAATTTAAAACCAGCTTTTCTTCAGCATCTTTCAATTTTCTTCGTGTTTCCCGCATCTCAACGCTCGCTGAGTTATACGCAGCAGCAGACCTCACTCCGTATTGGAATAAGTGTAGAATTTTATCTTCCAGAGGAGCTCCAGTTTTATATACCCAAATAATGGTTGGAGTTGCATTGTGAATACTAACCGGCTGATATCCAATTGGCACTAAGATTTCAAAAATCTTGTTGAATTCAAATTCATTAAAAACTTCTGTTACTAAAACTGGTTTATGTTTTTTGATAACGCCAATTGCGCCTTGCAAAACACGGGCTTCTGCACCTTCAACATCCATTTTAATAAGAGCTGGAGGGTGAGTATCAAAGTAAGTTGAGTAAGTGCCGTCAAGTGTTACCGTTTTACATCGAAAGCTTTTACCCTCTTCTTCAGCATCTCGCATAATCGAGAATGTCCCAATATCCTCAGACTTCAATGATGTAAGCACCATAATGCCATCATTTTGATCACTGACAGCTATATTTAGTGCATTCACACGATCACCAACTCCGTTGAGTTCTGCATTTTCCTTTAAGACTAAAAATGCTTCTGGGTTTGCTTCCAAAGCGACAACCCTTGCACCAAGTACTTTTGAAAAAAATAAAGTGTGATTTCCTATATGCGCGCCGATGTCGACAACGTAATCTTCAGCAGATATGTATTCAGTTAAAGCTTCGAGGAGTGGCTCTTCGTAAAATTTGTGTTGTTCAGAGATAAAGTGGCTAATCGAACAAAAGTCCAAAATCTTTACATTTAAGGATATATCTTTGTATTTAATATTGGGATTTTGCATTTTACAACTCTTTTAATACCAAATTTTGGGAAAGTGTATTTTTAATTTTTTATATATTCTTTTATATATTTAACGATCTTTTCACCAGTATCGCCACTGCCATATTCTTCCACTAGAAGTCGAGGTTGGGCAAATTCTTCAGATGTCCATAATCTGTTCCAACCTGCATCTACTAGTTCAACCCATTCTGTTTCCCCTCTCAAAGTTACACAAGGCACTTTATGAAAGTAAGCCTCTTTTTGAAGGCCACCAGAGTCCGTAAATGCTATTTTGGATGCAGCAAGCAAAGCTTGCATTTGAGGATATCCAACCGGAGAAATAATTCGGATATTTCCGACGTCGACTGAATGCTCTTTTAAAGCTTTCTCAGTTCTCGGGTGGAGCGGTAAAATAATTTCGTATAAATGCGTTTGTTCATTCAAATAATCAAATATGCTTTTCAGGATATTTGGAGCATCTGTATTTTCAGCGCGGTGTATCGTGCAGATTGCAAGATTATCTTTAGATAAATCTACCCCCGGCACGACAACGTTAGATCCGAAATCTCGTATCGCTTTAAGTGTCGCGTCATACATTATATCTCCGACATGAAAGATATTTTTGCTTATGTTTTCATTTTGAAGATTGGTCACACCCGTTTCGGTAGAGCAGAATAAATAATCACTTACATGGTCAGTCATTATTCGGTTTATTTCTTCGGGCATTCGTTTGTTGAAAGACCTTAAGCCCGCCTCAACGTGGATAACGGGGATGTGTAGTTTTACCGCTGAGAGTGCGCCTGCTAGCGTTGAATTCGTGTCACCGTAAACCAGCATTGCATCAGGTTTTTCAATTTGGAGAACTTTTTCAATCTCCTCCATCATCCTCCCTGTTGTCTGTCCCGGCCCGCCTGTATTTATACCAAGCTTATACTCAGCTGGCTTGATATTCAAATCGGAGAAAAATATATCTGACATCGACACATCATAATGCTGTCCCGTGTGAATCAATATCTCTTTTATATCCGGTGATGATTCAAAAAGCTCTCTTAAAACCGCTGCCTTTATAAATTGGGGTCTTGCTCCAACGACGGTCACGATCTTTAGCATTACTACAGCCCTCTCCAAGCAGCATTTTCAAATCTAATAGATCTCCTATAAACGAAAATGAAACTAAAAAAATGACCATACTGATTAATTTGTACAATTAGATGAAATTAGCTGTGAGATAGCGGTTTTTCTTACAAAACTAAGCACGCGCAAATTCTTAAATAGATTGACAGTAATTCCCAATTATCTCAATAACAAGCAATGGTTGGGTGTGCCGATTACTCTATAGGGTGATTGGCCAGATACTTGATAAACAGTAGTCATCGGGCAAACAGAAATGAAGTCAGATTCAGATAAAGAAGCTAAACACCTTGACCGACTAATTCAAGAAAGCCTGTTTGCGCAATTACAACAAATTGATCAACGGCTCTATCAAATAGAGCATGGTGAAAGCGCGTTCAAAGGGAGCGCACCGGCTCAAGGCAGCTCTTCACTACAGCAAGTGCGTACAGAGTTAACTGAGTTAGCAAAAACAGTAAACTTGGTAAATCAGCGTGCAGCGAATATGCGTCTTGATAGGCAAATATTATTAACTTTCAAAAGATTAATTACTCTTTCGCCCGTCAAATCATTGATAAAAGATATTACGAAGAAAAACCAACTAGACGCACTGGCAAAAGAACGCCGCGATTTGGCTCTTGAAATCACCAAGAAAATGACAATTGAAAGTGACGTTATCGTCGTCTGTCCTGCCTATCCGGGGGGCGACAGAGCGTATGGCGGAGAATTTGTTCAGAAACGGATAGAAGCTTATCATGCTGCGGGTATCAAAGTTGCCGTTATTGAAGTCTCTAACAGCCGAAAAGAATTGTCGTCTTCTATCTTTGGAGGCGTTCGTGTCGTCCGAGTCAACCCAGCTGGCTTGAACAAAATTTTGAGACTATCGACTTTTAAAATTCTTGCTGCTCATTCAGTTGAGAAACCTATTTGGGCAGAATTGAAAATTTATGCAGATAAAAAACCTATAGTTATTTGGGTTCATGGATTTGAAGCTAGAAATTGGAAAGAACTAGCCTTTAATTTCTCCGCCAAAGAATTAGAGACATTGGAACCTCGCTTGGAGCTGGCTAACAAAGACCGCAAACAGACGATGAGTGAAGTGTTTGCTCATGAAAATGTTGAGACTATTTTTGTTTCCAACTTTATGAAGAATATCGCGGAAACCTTTGCTGATCAAAAAGCCCAAAGCTCGCATATTATTCACAATAGTATCAATCAGGACGATTTTCCCTATGTTCCGAAATTGGCGAAACACCGTAAAAAAATTCTCTGGGTAAGAACATTTGCAGCGCACAATTATAGCAATGATATTTCGAGAGATGTCATACTTGAATTGAGTAAAAAGCCATATTTCAATGAATTAGAGTTTTCTATATTTGGAGATGGACGGTTCTTTGACGAATCTGTCGACCCACTTCGCAATTTTTCAAATGTACGAATAGAGCGTCGTTTTCTGAGCATTGAAGAACTGCGAGAGCAGCATGAAAAACACGGCCTAATGCTCGTGCCTTCAAGATGGGATAGTCAGGGGTTAACCTGTGGTGAAGCAATGTCAAGCGGTCTGGTTGTTTTGACAAATGAAGTCGCCGGTATACCTGAATTTGTTGACAAAAAATGCGGGATAGTTGCACCATTTGAAGATGTGAATACAATCGTTGAAGGTGTTGACCGCCTTTACAATGATGACCGCAAGTTTCTTAAGATGTCGAAGGCAGCGGCTAGACGTTCTGCCAAACAGTGCGGGGTACACTCCACATTGGACGTAGAAATTTCTTTATTAAGCAATAAATTAGATGAAAACAAAAACTTCCTAACAGATAAAGATGATGATGATGAAATGAACTAAGCTTCTAATTCCAGAAGCTTATGCAGGTAGGTAATACCCCCGGCAATATCATCACTAAAATATTTAATTTCACCTTGATCCAGTACAATAACTTTATTGCACCATTTACGCACGAGTGCAGCTGAGTGAGATGCTAGGAATACGATTTTGTCGTCCCCTAGGTATTCCGCCATACGTTTTTCTGCCCTGTCTATAAATCGAGCATCACCAGCTGAAATCCATTCATCCATTAAAACAATATCGGCAGATACTGCTGTCGCTATCCCAAAGGACAGACGCGCTAGCATTCCTGATGAATATGAGCGGATAGGCTCATTGATGAATTCATTTAATTCAGAAAACTGACTTACATCCTCGATCAGTTTTTCGATTTCTGCTTTATCGGAAATACCATAAAGTATTGCGCGTCGACGTATATTTTCGACACCGCTGGCATACATGTCCATTCCCATAGACAGATTGATCAAAGAGACTGTGTGACCATAGCGCGTTATTTTGCCCTGATCGGGTTCAAAAACGCCAGCTATTGTTCTTAGCAAGGTTGTTTTACCCGCTCCGTTTCGCCCGATGATTCCGATGCGATCCCCGGGGCGAGCGAGAAGGTTAATGCGATGCAGGCCAAAGTTATAGCGTCGTCGCTCTTCTTTTCTGACAAAATGACTCGCCAGCCAATACCGAAATGAACGGCTTCGCTCATCCAAATGCATTGGGTAATATACTGTTACATTCTGAAGAGATACACGAGCAGTCATGATTAAATCCAAAATGGAATACGCTGACGAAAACGAGCGTAAATACCTAGGCCAAAAGAAAGCGAACAACACATTAAGAATACAGCTCCCGCCCAGACCTGCCACTCAACGGGTTTACCCATTAAAGGAAGACGCAAAATAGAAAGTAAGTAATAGAAAGGATTGAGGTAGACTAGCAAAAGTCCCACACCTTTACCCAGCATTTCGACTTTCCACAAAATCGGCGTCATATAGAAACTGAACTGCACAAGCATGGTTGTAAGTTGCTCTAAGTCACGGTAGCGCGCTGTTAATGTCCCTAATCCCGTTATTAGACCAAACATTGTCAAGCTTAGAATAACAACTCCAGGGAAAATCATTAAGGAATACAATGTGAAAGAGTCGGTAAAGAATACAACCAGAAAAACAATTGGCAGGCTGTGCAGCATCGCAATCAATCCACGCAATATCTGCTTAAACGGTAGGCTCAGCAAGTTCACACTGATAGATGTAATTTCATGTGCGTTAGAAATGAATACGCGTGACCCCTCGCCCAACGAGCCTGAAATAAATTGCCATGTCACCACGCCACATGCGATGTAGCCAAGAAATTCAGATAATGGCCTGCGAAATAGCAAACCCGCCAATATAGAATACCCAATGACGAACGTAAGTGTCCCAATACTGAGCCAATAAGGTCCCAACACGGAGCGCTTGTAGCGTGCTTTAGTGTCAGCCCAGGCGCGCCATAAAATTAATTTAAAATCTTTGCTAAGACGCCCGAGATCATTGAAGAAACGTTGCTGTTTTTTGGCAGAATCGGCGACATATAACCTGCCGTCTCGTAATGCTCGTTTTCTATCTAGACCATTATTTTTGTTTGCGTTGGATAGTATATCATGCATTTGATTACTCGGAGTCTCTCATTTGATCTTCTCTATAGACGCCCTAAAACACGAACTAATGAGGCGTTGGAAGATCAATTTAGTTTTTTGTTCACGTGGTTTAAAGGTAAAGAACAATCCTATTTTGCAAGTTGAGACATACCGGCTAATCCAACGCCCGCGCAAATCAAAAAAAATCCAGCCCACTGGATAGGCGTTACAGTCTCTCGCAGTATAAATATTGAAGCCACAGGCACTATAACGAACGCCAATGCAACAAAGACATAAGCGGTTGAGAGAGGCATTGTTCTTAAAACCAATATCCATGTAATCGTGGCAATTGCATATACAATTAATGCCGGAACCATAATAATTAAAAAATTGGTATTCAGAAATGAAGACACTCCGACACCCTGCAACCGGCCGGATGCGACTTTAAACAATATTTGTCCAGCAGCTAACGACAATACAGTAAAAACAAGCAAGCCATAATCTGATAAAAACTTGAGCATTTAACACGATTCACCTTTAACTGGCAGGATATTTCGCAATGCAGGTAACCTTGCTTTTGCAAGGTCGACAAATTTGCCGATAAACACCAAATTAGTGGATACTTTCTTCGTTAGTCTGCGGTCAAAACTCACACAATAAATGAACACTGCAGCGACTGTGCAGAAAATCATATAGGTCGAATACCTAAAATCAGGAGATGGTGTAACAAAGAAAAGTGAGACTTCATATCCGAGGCCAGATAACAGCAAAATCATGGTAGCCCATTGCGCAATGGATAACTGTTTTTGAATAATCCAATGGAATATCAATGCAACTATTAAAGCTAGCGTGATGAGCAGATACACATATGGTTCAAACAATAATGGCTCTTCTCTAACAATCTTATTCGAGAGATCTTTTCGCCATGGCTGTTGGAACGCAGCGACCTCAAACTGAACTAAATGAGCTCTTATCTGCGGAATAGGTTCTCTAATGATAGGTGCCCACGGATGTATTTCACCAGCTCCTATTGCGCCTAAAAAACAATTCCATCTGTGTTTCAAATAGGCACCAGGCTCTTCCAATATTGATGTCTTCCATGCCTCAGCCAAGCGCTCCAGCTCGGGGTCAGTTCTTAAGTATCGGAAAACGCCAGAATTACGCGTTAGCGGCAAAACGCTATAAGATACGTAATGCTCTTCAAGTGTTTCCAACTTCATGCCTTCATAAAGCTTGGTCGGAAATCTATCTTCTTCTGTTTGTACAGATATTGCTGCGATATCGTGAAAAGCTAGCACTTGCCAGAAATGCTGTTCATTTGTGACGAAGCGATCAAAAGTAAACTTTGCCATTCCAAACGTTAGAACAGTTAGCGCTATGCCTCCTGCGACAGTTGCCATGAAAGCCGAACTGCGCACACGCATGGAACTGCGCATCGCCGGAAGAGTGTTTTCCAATCTACAGTCATTCCACTTAAATCGCATCAGTATGTAAAAAACGACCAGACACAAAGTTGCCAATGCACCAGCAGGAGCATTGTGCCGGAAAGATATCGCAAAGAAACCCGATACTATACTTAATAGTATGTACGCGTCTGTAATCTTCGAATTTCTTCGCCTTGCGACACCAACAAAAGCGGCAATTGCGGCACCAGCCGACAGCAGCAACCCCCCATTCATCAAGGTATCTTTCCAAATCATCCCAATGGTCAAGAAAGTAGGCGGAAAGAAATACACCACACACAGAAAAACAGATCTGGTAGTCAGCGACTTAAACAAAGAGGAGATCAACCAAATACTGGATAAATGAACTAAAATATTCAGTATCAGCATCAGGAAAGGCCCAGGGACAATTTTATCTAAAAAGGACCAAATAATTGCTAAACTGGGAGGATGTCCGTCGTTCAATATAAAAGACCGAGCCTGTTGCAACTGAGATGTCGAATCCAATGTCATCCAGCCAGGGAAATGAAATGCGAGTGAGACGACAAATATAGATAAAAATAGCCAAACGGGCGCAGCGACCGTGCGCTCAGGCTTTGAAAGGTGCGTACTATCATTTGCCATCGTCTTGCCCCACCACTTTAGGTTGATCTGCATCTAAAGCACTTTCTTTGGATCCGGCTTCCTGTCCAAAAATATCTTTTGGATCGGTATTTTTATCAATCTCCACCAGCGACTTCCATAGCGTCACGGTAGGTTTGTTTCCGATATCGTATGTTAGAAAAGCAATTAAAAACTGCCCTCCCATGAACAATGGAAGTGCTGACATCATTACTTGTCCTGAAGTCGCTGCAACTCCAGTAGTCAATGAAATACCAAAATAGCTAATGCCTAATATTGAGCCTATCAATATACTCAATAGACCAAAAATAAGATAAAGAGACGCTGCGCTGAAGTCGCGTAAAAAATAGTTATAGAAAATACGTTTGAAGAAATTGACTATGTGTAATCCACCAAATTCAAATAGTACTTTTCCTATTTTCAGATTACTTTCTTCATCGGCATAAATCGCTCTCATCGGCATGTCTTGAATGCGAGCCCGAACAAGTCCAGCACGAAACAACAGATCCGACTCAAAGAAAAAACGTTTACTCAATTTTTTGGCATTCAACCGGCGCAGTATGCTGGTGTGTATCGCCAAAAAACCATTTGTCGGATCAAATATATCCCAATATCCAGAACTAAGTTTGGTCAAAAAAGACAAACCGGCGTTTCCAACCAAACGTAAAACTGGCATTTCGCTTACGTCTTCAGGATTAAAGAAACGGTTTCCTTTGGTAAAATCAGCCTGGCCTGCAATTATGGGTTGGATCAGAGCAGGTATCAGTTTCGGATCCATTTGTCCGTCACTGTCAACTTTAACAACAATGTCCGCATTCTGAAGCGAAGCGTACTGCATTCCTGAGAGCGTCGCGGCCCCTACTCCACCATTTTCTTTCTGAAAAATGACATGAACACGTGGGTCTTTGGAGTATTTTTGAATATATAAACCAGTTTCAACAGGGCACTTGTCATCAACACAGACTATAAGGTCTATTTCATCACCAAAGCGTTCTATGACGTCCAAAACCTGGTCTTTGGACTTGTAGCACGGAAGAACTGCAGCAACGATCATGTCGTTCTTAAACGTATTTTGAAGAACTTCCTTAGTCATGGCCCACCTCTACACAACGTCTCGCATTTATTAAGCCCGCGTTAACATGCGATAATACTTAAGACAAGCAGTTCCTTTGCTCCATTTCACATGATAGAGACGTCATAAATAGTGAAAATGTATGGCTTTTTGCGACGGTAATTACAGTACGATCATAAAACGATTTGGAATTTTCGTTTTTTCGTCGTGCAAAATCGCTTACTCACATAGCCTATACTTTACAGGGTTGTCACATGCATAATGTTTTAGTTGAGAAAGCAACCAAGAACCTGAAATCTTGGTTAATATGTATTCTCGTGCTTTTCTTGCTGGGTGCTATCACCACACCTACTGCCAATGTAAATTCTATTTTCATAGAAGATGCCGATATCGAAAAAAGTGGCGATTGGCGCGTCGTCAATTTATTTGGACGCTACACAGAAGGACGCGCCTCTTTTACCGGCAATGTTAATTCGACCGGTAGCGTTAACTTCGACAAAGAGAAAACCGCCGAACGAGTTGTTTTCCGTATTTATGACTACGGAAAAAATCAGGTGAACATTGCAAATATCTCTCTTGGAGATCAAAAATCCGTTCTTAAATATGGGGCTGAAAAAGCTGGTGTAACGGAACACACGGTTACTTTTCCTGAAAAAGCCATTGGTAACAAGTTAGATATTCAAATTGATACGCTAGAACAGCCATCGTTTTTAATCGACTCGATTGTATTGGAAGCCGAGACCAATTCATTTGACTATTCCAGAATATTTACACGCGGTCTTCTTTTTGCCTTTTTAGGTTTTGTATTGTGGGCAGCAACTATATTTACTACAACGCCAACGGTTAGTACTGGCCGAATTTACAGCTCGATAGATCTTTTCAGAGGTATAGGTGTACTTCTCGTCGTGGCCTTACACGCGACAGGTTTTTCAGGGCTCCCAAATTTAACCGATCAGCCAATGCTCGATAACTTGTCTAAACATGGACATTTCGGCGTAGAGATTTTTTATGTCGTGAGTGCCTATACACTTACTTTTAGCCTTTATTCTGCTTCTCAGAACAAAAGCACCTCGATAGTCAGTCAATTTTGGAGCAGACGCGTTGTTCGAATTATACCTGCTTTTGCAGCAGTATTTTTCCTGGCGGTTGTTTTAAAAGATTTCCTACCCAGCAAGTTAGAAACGAACAATATTCTGACGACTGCCGCTCAATTTGCATCAATGTCCTATATTTTTGAACGAGACGTATTATTAGCGCCTATTGGACATTCCGTTTGGTGGTCTATTTCAACTGAATTCCAATTTTACATCGTCATGCCGCTTTTGTTTCTGCCAATCTTTGCCAGTCTAAAAATGCAAACCATTAATCTACCATATGTTCGATATATCTTGGCAGGTAGCTTGGCACTCATCGGAATTCTGATATCAGCATATTCGCGCAGTGAATTGGTTGGTAAACCTTGGCTGCCCTACACGCTCTTTTACCACATAGATGCCTTTTTAATTGGAATAGCACTTGGTATCCTCTCACTAAAAACTAAGTCGAGCAGCGAAAATGAAAAACTTCCGTTTAAGCAATTAAGCCTTTGGGGAGGACTTGGAATAGCGTCTTATGTTCTAGTCCTTGGCGCAGTTGGGTTTAGTACGCAATTAGGAGAGCTACTTTCACTACCCCGAAATTTTGTGCCGGCTCGTTTGGGAGTCATAATTATTTGTGCCGGAGGGATATATCTGGCTCGCAGAGCCGAAGATAAGGGATTTAATTTTTCAGGTTTTGCTGGCCTCAGAACAGTCGGTTTATTGTCGTTCTTAATATACTTAATTCATGTCCCTGCAATGGAGTTGGCAGCCCGTATACCTGTTCCCTCTTCGGTGGGAAATCACGAAGGATATTATCACTGGGTGCTGTTAATTGGCTTAGGGCTTTCCGTTATTGCTTCTGTTATATTGCACCAGCTTGTTGAACGTCCATCATTGAAACTTAACGTAATAGCGAAAACACGTTCTTGGTTTCCGACGACTGTTGGTATATTCATTGGGTGGATTATATTTTGTTTTCTTATTAATCTTGCAACGCACTAAGAAACAATCATACCCTATGATGAACACTATTTCGATTGAATAATGTTGTCAGGGCCAAAGAGATGCATCTCCATTTCAACAGTGTTTGCGTATGACAATTGCGATCTTATAATTTCCGATTGCTTACGTCGTCGAGCGTCAAATTCTTCTCTAGGTAGATTACATAAATAATCCAAAGCGTTCACAAGCTCTTCTATTGATTCAGGTTTGCATAAAACTGATAAGTTTCGATCCATAAACTCAGGTACTGCGCATATAGAAGTACTGATGATTGCAAGGCCCGCCCCAGCGGCCTCACACACCGACATGCCTTGGGTTTCATGACGTGTTGGAGACAAGTATATGTGATGTTCCTCAAATAACTTCTGCATTGCAGAGCTCGATATAGGGCCTTCAATCGTCGAAACTTTTAGGGCCAAAGGTAAAGGCCTCAACACTTCAGGAAAATACCGACCAAAGCCAACAATGGTGAATTCTACGCGATCAGAATCAGTTCTCTTATTCAATGCATCTATCGTTTTAACAATCTGATCTCCAGCATAATTAAGGCGGTCAAAGTTTTTAACGACTAGAACGCGGAGAACAGACACATCACTGTTGGCAGTTTGGTCGAGTTGAAAAATTTCAGAGATAATATTCGGTATGACATAACTTTTAGAAAAGTCTGCGCCTGTATCTTCAGTGGCCATTTGACGCAAAAACTCAGAAACAAAGACTAGCCTATCAGGGCAAGATTGAGCAGCTAAAAGCAATGCCGCAAAGCGTTTCGATTGAAGTATCTCCAATGACGTTACATCCTGTTTTAACTCATCAATGGAAAAGTTGAAATGTAGTCGAAAATAGTCTCGACAATCATAGCCATGAAACACACAAATAAATCTTTCATGAGGCACGAATTTCACAAAAGAAACTAATAAATCCGGTACAGGTGAATGCAGCATAAAACGGGACAGCTCGAATGCGTTTGCTGCAGAAACTATTTGATGATCGGTCCAGACCTCAACATCGACGTCTTCATATTTCCAGGATAGCCGTCCATGTGTGCTAGGAGACCTACTAATAACCTGAACTTTGTATCCCATTTGTTTTAGAACAATGGCTCGCCTATGCACAAATGCACTTGGAAAATGATTTACATCGTCTGGGTAGTGGTTTGAAACAATATATATAGTGTCCCGTTCATTGTCAGGCAATATGTCTTTTGCAGGTTCAACTAAATCAAAGCGCGGCGCAGGACCTTGGATAATAATAGCACGTGCGTTTTCAACAATCTCTCGTTTTGATGTGTATTCAGTTGCGCTTAGGTCCGCAAACCAGTCTTCAGTAGAGCGAATGTCCCGCTTAGCTGAAGTTTTTAAGATTGCTTCCCCGCGTTTTTTTGCTGCAACAAATTTTTGATTTAATTTGTCAAACCAAGATTTATTCTCTTCAATTGAACGTAAAGTCAGGACATAATTTTTCAGCCATGTGACGTATCGTTGGGATAAATCGGTCACACAATTTCCTTCGAGTCGTTTCTGCTGATACTGCTCAGCTCATTATGCAGCTTGAGTCGAACTATATCGTTTGATTTATAAGCAGTCGAGTTGTAGATACAAAATAGTACATCCTATGTTGAGTGAATTAATTGCAACCTATCCCAGATACCAAACGAAGCAGAGAATTTTTCATTCTCTCTAGGTCGGCCATTATATCTGATCCACGCGTATTACGATGCATACAATCCCTAAGCTCAACCAACGCAAAAGTTCTTGCCTTTGGCATTGAACAACCAAATTCTACTGCATCGCCCCCTGGTGATGCCGAGAAAATTTCTCCAAATGTGCTGCTATACAATGCCAAGATTATTCCAGATAGAAACAGGCAGCAGAATACATCCACAGAAGAAAAAACACACTCACGTATAGGCAAATGCACCAATGTTCTAATCAGATTTCTTTCGCAGAAAAAACGGATCAGGCGGCTGATTTACTATTTCAATCTATTAATTGCGTTGAGATTTTTTAAGTGCTGCAATCCTGATGACATCTATTGGCAGTACAACCCTATCTTTAGAGCGATTCATCTGCAGGTAACTAATTGCCTCTCAATAAAGAAAGACTTCACTACATCCCAAATGACCGATTTAATATGGGTTGCAAATGACTGGGATATGTTGCCCATTGCGTATTTATTGCAGAAAGAATTCGGTGGTAAAATTCTATATGATTCACATGAATTTGCAGTTGATCAATTTAGCCATAACCTTCAATGGAAGATCTGGATAAGACCGCTCACCAGAGCTATAGAGCGCAAGTACATTTCTCAAGTCGATGCAATAATTTCGGTGTCTCCAGGAATATGTACAGCACTGAAGAATAGATATAAATTACCCAAAACACCTGTCTGTGTCCGCAATATTCCTGCTTATAAGGCATGCGAATTTCGCCCTATTTCCGAAAATTCTAAAATCAGAATCTTGTATCAAGGAGTCGTGGCGAAAGGCCGTGGTCTTGAGGCGCTTATTGAAAGTACACCTTTATGGAAGAGAGATTTTAAACTCGTTATTAGAGGCCCTGGACAACCAGATTATATCAATGCGCTTGACCAATTAATTGTTCAAACAGCTTCTAAAATCGAAATTGAAATCGCCCCGCCCGTCCCTTTTAGCGAATTGATAGAAACGGCACAAAAATCCGACATCGGACTTATGCTGTTAAATAACAGGTCCGTTCACAATAAATATGCCCTGCCAAATAAATTATTCGAATACATGATGGCTGGCCTGGCCGTCATCGTGTCCGATGTTCCTGATATGGCAGAAATTGTAACAAATTATAATACCGGAAAAGTTATCAAAAGCCTTGATCCACATGTTATTGCGACACAAATTAATTCACTTACAGCTGATCAAATAAACCATATGAAAAAGGCCTCGTTAAAAACCTCTAAATCACTCAATTGGGAAAAAGAGGAACACAAATTCCTCACCACAATTGGGTCGCTTTAACGTTTTCCAACCTTACACTTTAACAATTTTAGTGCCGAATTCTTCGAACAATTCATCCGTGGCATTGCGCGTATCGACGACGAGTTCGACATTTTCACACAGCGCCCTGTAATCCACATTTGAGTGTTTTGTGGCAATAAGCACTGCATCATAGGATTTTAGATTCTCTGGTGAAATTTCGACAGATTTCATCCCTGCAAATTCAGGATGCTCACGCGTTTGCGGCACAACTGGAATGTAAGGATCGTGAAAATCCACATTCGCTCCATATTCCTTGAGTATATTGATCAGCTCAAGTGATGGACTCTCGCGCATGTCATCAATATCTGCTTTGTAGGCCAATCCACACAACAATACATTTGCGCCATTGAGCGCCTTCTTACAACGTGTCGATAGCTCTTCCAGCAAACGACGCACAACATGCTTAGGCATGCGCGTGTTTATTTCACCAGCTAGATTGATGAAGCGGGTCGAAGAACCAAACTCTTTCGCCTTCCAGCTTAGATAGAATGGGTCAATACGAATACAGTGACCACCTACTCCTGGGCCTGGGTAAAAGGCTTGGAAACCAAATGGTTTTGTCTTGGCTGCATCAATAACTTCCCAAACATCGATATCCATGTGATCGAAAATGATTTTCAACTCATTGACCATCGCGATATTGACCCATCGATAGATGTTCTCAACAAGCTTTGTGGCTTCGGCTGTCTTCGTGTTAGATACGAGAACCGTCTGAACGATAATATCATATAGCGCTTTGGCAATTTGGCGCTCAGCTTCGCTATCCGCACCAACGACTTTAGGAATGGTCGATGTCTCAAAATCAGGGTTACCCGGGTCTTCTCGCTCTGGCGAATACGCCATAGCAAAATCTTCACCCGCTTTAAGACCGCT
>NZ_KB899551.1 GCF_000378345.1 Hirschia maritima DSM 19733
TGTTGAGATGTGTAAAGAAGGCCTCATTACTGAAAATGAAGCTGTGCTGCGTTTAGCGCCAGCACAATTAGACCAGCTACTTCACCCAATGATTGACCAAGATGCAAAAGCTGAAGCTGTGGCTGCCGGTCAGGTGTTTGTAAAAGGTCTTCCTGCCTCACCAGGGGCTGCCATCGGTAAGATTGTGTTTGATTCTGATGAGGCTGCTGATGAAGCGGCTAAGGGTGAGAATGTTATTCTTGTTCGTATCGAAACAAGCCCAGAAGATATTCACGGAATGCACGCATCTAAAGCGATTGTGACTGCGCGCGGTGGGATGACATCTCACGCAGCTGTTGTGGCGCGTGGTATGGGACGTCCATGTGTATGTGGTGCTGGTTCTCTGCGTATCAATCAAGAGCTTGGTGAAGTCTCTGTTGCTGGCACGACGCTAAAGCGCGGTGACATCGTGACTGTTGATGGTGCTACAGGTGAAGTCTTTAAAGGCAAAGTTGCCATGATCGAGCCAGATCTTTCTGGTGATTTTGGTAGCATTATGGAATGGGCCGATAAGGCGCGTACATTGTCTATCCGCACAAATGCTGAAACACCTGCTGATGTTGAAGTTGCGAAAAACTTTGGCGCTGAAGGCATAGGTCTTTGTCGCACAGAGCACATGTTCTTTGATGCAGACCGTATTCCAGTTGTACGGGCGATGATTTTGGCGAGTGATGAGAAGGGGCGTAAAGCGGCTCTTGAGAAATTGCTTCCAATGCAACGTTCAGACTTTGAAGATATCTTCCGCATTATGGGCGATAAGCCGTGCAATATCCGTTTATTGGATCCACCATTACACGAATTTATGCCGCACTCTGATGAAGAAATGCAGGAAGTTGCAGATCAATCCGGTGTGTCATTGGATAATCTGAAACACCGTGCGTCCGAGCTACATGAAAGCAACCCAATGCTGGGCCATCGTGGATGTCGTTTAGGTGTCACTTACCCAGAGATCTATGAAATGCAGGCGCGCGCAATCTTTGAAGCCGCAGTGAACATTGCAAAAGAAACGGGTGTTGCGCCGGTTCCTGAAGTGATGATCCCACTTGTCGCTACAAAAGATGAAGTGGCATTGATGAGGGCTCGCATTGTCAAAATGGCAGATGCAGTGCTGGGAAGTAGCGATATCAAAATCGATTACCTTGTCGGAACTATGATTGAGCTGCCACGTGCTGCACTACGTGCGGATGATATTGCACAGGAAGCTGAGTTCTTCTCCTTTGGGACGAATGATCTAACGCAAACAACATTGGGTATCTCGCGTGATGATGCTGCGCGCTTCCTTGGTGATTATGAAAGCCAAGGCATTTATGAAAAAGACCCATTCGTCACACTTGATATTGAAGGTGTCGGTGAGCTTGTCAAAATTGGTGCTGAGCGTGGTCGTTCAGTCAAGCCTGATCTCAAGATTGGTATCTGTGGTGAGCATGGTGGTGACCCGGCATCGATTGCCTTCTGTCACGGCCTAGGCATGAGCTATGTCTCTTGTTCTCCATACCGTGTGCCTGTTGCAAGACTAGCAGCGGCTCATGCGGCATTGACCGAATAAGGCAATAAACACAATGAAATTGAGAAGGGCTGGTGCAAATCAGCCCTTTTTTTTGTGAATGCCTGCCATGCGAAATGGCATATATAGATTGGAATTATTTGTTCCAGAGCGGTTTTATCGTTAACCAATTCTTTCTTAGAAAATAAACTTCTACACCAATTGGGTACTCTAATTTGGGTGTCTTTACCGGTATGCTGGTCTTCGACCAAACATTACCAAATTATTGCAAAGTGTTAATAAACTGTAACCCGCACTTGCCAAAACCATTAAAAACCACATATCTAGCCCCAATTGGGTCATTAATATCTTGTTAATGTGTGGCTCGATTGGCCGTTATTTGGGGTTAATCTCAGTTTGGTTAATATAATTAAGAATTGAAAGAGGCGGTTGTTGGGGGAACAATCATGTTAACGTTTATGAAATCGACTTATCGTAAAATCATAAATTCTCTAGCGTTTGTTAAAAGCGCGTTGAATTGGTTGGTGATGATGTCGGCTGAAGAAAAGCGTCAAATGCAACAACGTGCAGTAGGGGTGGCTTGTGTCGCCGCAGCTGCAGCATATGGTGCACCTCAGATTACAGCTCATGTAAGTGTTCAAAAATCGGAAGAAGCTTTCCTTGGACATGCAACACAATTAGCTGAACTCATTAATGAAGCTGAAGATGGTACGATTGATATCGAAGGGATTGATATCTCCAAGCCATGGCGTCAGCAGGTCTCTTATGCATCAGATAGCACTATAGTGCCTGGTACACTGACGAAAGCGTCATTTGACGTTGAAAAGATTGATCCGGTTATAGATGTGTTGGCAAACCTTTCTCCGCGTAAGCAGATTGAGGAAGTAAAAGAACAACGCTTAGAACACATTTGTCTGGCGGAAGCGATTTATTACGAAGCCCGCAGCGAAGAACTTGGTGGACACCTTGCTGTTGCCGAAGTGGTTCAGAACCGCGTGGCCTCAGAACATTACCCAAATAGTGTGTGTGATGTTGTGTATCAGGGCCACAAACGCGTTACTGGTTGTCAGTTCTCATTTACATGTGATGGTTCATTACGCCGTAAACCTTATGGTGAAGCATGGGACCGCTCTGTTGAAGTCGCAGCATTTGCTATGATGGGCTTGCAGGATGAAACTGTAACAGGAAACGCAACTCACTATCACACTGATTATGTGTCTCCTTATTGGCGGACGAGTTTGATCCACACAGAAACAATTGGAACTCACATATTCTATCGTATGCCTGAAAAACGTGAAGACTGGCGTACAGTTCGCTCTCAACAAGCTAAAGCCCGTGGTCTCCGTGGCATTCAAAAAGTATCTGCTTCTTCTTCTGATGCGTTGAACAGGTCTGAAGAAAAAGCTCTATAGAGTTTTTAAAATCAAAAATTTTGAAACGCCGCTTTGATCTAATTCAGAGCGGCGTTTTCTTTGTTTTATTTTTTAATTATGTGCGATCTATAAAAGGGCTAGTCTTCATATCCATTGGGATTGTTTTCTTGCCAGCGCCATTGATCACGGCACATGTCATCCATGTTTAGCTTTGCGGTCCAACCAAGTAATTTTTCAGCTGATGATGGGTCTGCGTAAAAACAAGCAATATCACCCGCGCGTCGAGGCCCGACTGAGACGGGAATCGACTTGCCACAAGCTTTCTCGAAGCCCGCAATCACTTCTTTCACTGATGATCCATTACCAGTCCCAAGATTGACAGTGAATGCACCTTTGCCTGCATCTAAATGATCAAGTGCAGCCAGATGGGCCTGTGCTAAGTCAACGACGTGGATATAATCTCTCACACCTGTTCCATCTGGGGTATCGTAATCGTCGCCCCAAATGTTCACAGCATCACGTTTTCCACATGCGACCTGTACAACATATGGCGCAAGGTTGTTTGGGATACCATTTGGTGCTTCGCCTATACGGCCACTTGAGTGCGCTCCGATGGGGTTGAAATAGCGTAAAATCGCTACATTCTTGATTTCGCCAGAACGGCGTACATCTTCAAGCATGTATTCAACGGAAAGCTTAGTTTGGCCATAGGTGCTGGTGGCGTTGCGAGGGTGGTCTTCTGTATAGGGAAGAAATTTTGGAACGCCGTATACAGTGGCGCTGGAGCTGAATACGATTTTATCTATTCCGGCTTGTTTCATTGCGCGTAGAACGACATGAGTGCCGATAACATTCACATCATGATAATCCATAGCGCGGACTTCAGATTCGCCTACGGCTTTAAGGCCGGCAAAATGTATAACAGCTTCACAATTATAATCTTCAATAGCTTTGCTGACTTGTTCGTAGTTGCGTACGTCGCCGTTGACGACTTCAATCTCAGTGCCGGCAAGTTCTTCCATTCTTTCAATGGCGCGTGAGCTAGCATTAGAAAAATTATCGAAAATAATAGGCTTACGGCCAGACTTAATGAGCTCCAAGCATGTGTGACTTCCGATATATCCGGCTCCACCAGTAACAAGAATGCTCTGCATAGTATTTCCAATTCGTCTTTAATTCACATCATGACGTCAGATGTGGTGACCGCATAACTAGCAATTTCCATACCTGTTTGGCTGAAATGGTAAAGCAAGAATATGCGTTTGAGCTGCAATTGGATAAATGTATCTGAAGTTACCAGCCATTATTGGAATGGCTGGTAACCCAATAGGCAATTAGATTAGGAAGTCATCCTGCACAGTAGGTGAGTAGAATGCATCATCGTCATCGGAAATGATTTCCATGCTTGGCGCGTTTTCAGATGATTGATCGTTCTTTTCTTCGTTGGAAGCGTAAGAGTTTTCATCATATTCAGTCCAAGCAGGTTGAGCATCTGCAGGAGCAGAAGATTTTGTGACGATGAACGCGTCATCTTCATCCGCAGAAAGCAATTCTGCGCTAGCACCGTTTGTTGCTCCTTCAATGCCGTAGTCTTCATTAAAGATAGCAACGTCATCAATTTGGAAACTGTCATTCCCATTTGCATTCCCCATAATACCGAAGATGCGGAATGAGGACATGCCAATCGCATCCATATCGATACGAAGTGTGTGCCATTGACCTTCCTCGAGATCATTTAGACCCGAGAAGCCGGTCTCACCATCAACGCTCCAGAACTGGTTATTGTTCTCGTTTAGAACAAACTGTCTCCAAGAAGCGTCACGTAGGCTAAGGACACCATTGCTGCCAGCGTCTCTGTAGATTTGTAACTCAAGAATGTTGTTGTCAGCATCAACAGACTGAACACTGTTTAAGCTGAAGCCAGCTTGTGTCCACGCACCACCAACAAGAGCAAGCTCACCGCCTGCTACTGTCGCTGAGTTCCCGTTATTGCCTTCTGTGAACGCACGCACACCATCGGCAAAGTCATCTTCAAATAGTACGCGGGTTGGTTCAACTGTTGGAGATACAGGTAGAGTAGTGGTGTCTCCATTACTATCGGTTGTCCACCCCAGATACCAAGTATCATTTTCATCTCTGACGGCACCGATGTAATCAACTGCGTCAAAGAAGTCAGCATCTAGTGTTGAAACATCAAACACAGGAACAGTTCGTTCGTTTGCTCCCGGTAAAACGCCGTGGTCTGAGTTTCCGAAGAAACTAAAGCCAGAAAGCGTGGAAGGTGTTCCAGCGGAATAGTTTGTGGCTTCAGCTGCTATATCAGCATCTGTATATTCAATTGTTAAAGATGGATCCTGTATAGACACAGGTGCAGCTCGAAAAGGGCGATCATCGATAGTATCAAAGAAGAGTGATGATAGAACAAGATTTCCTTCTAGCAACTCTTCAAAAGTACCGTTTGGTTGGCCGTTATAATCTCCAGCATCATCTATTCGAATACCAAAGCTAGTATCAACCATGATCCCATTTACAAAGTCTCCTGCCATACCTTCTCGAAGGCGCATCCCATTTGTGTCTTCTCCGATAATGGTAAAGTTTGAGATTGAAGGCGAAGACCGCGGTAATGTATCTGGAGCAGAACTACTTCTATTGTCACCTTCAAAAGCATAATCTGATGCATCAGAGTGTTCGATAATTAGGTGTTGTGCATTCCCAACCCAGCCATCTGTCCAGTCAATTGAGTCGTCTTGAGCGCCAGTGATCACGATATGACTTAAGTTCACCGTGCCACCGAATAATTCTATCCCGTCATCGCCACTATTGTGAACTTGGACATAGTCGACAATTGTTCCAGAACCAACACCTTGGAAAGATATTCCATTTGATTGATCTGCCTCGTCATAGAAGACGCCTGCATGTTCCACACGAACCCCGCGGAGAATTCCTGAATTATCTTCAGGTTGATCTCCGCCGAAAACACCTGATGAAGCTTCACCATCGTCTTGACAGTCAGCTGTTCCACCAGTCGCACCAGATACAACATCACATTTGTTGATTGGAGCGTAACCGTTTATAGAGATACCTATCCACTCAGCAGAGGCATATTCACCGCCGGGAATGAGTTCCATATCGCGCTCTAGTTTGGCAATGGATGAGAACACGATTGGATTGATTGAGGTGATATTGCCATCACCATCCAGCGTTGCTCCGTCCGCCATAATTTGCGAACCGCGTGAAACGACAAGTCCTGAAAATTCACCTTCACCGTACACAGTGGCTCCTGGTTCCAAATTTAGAACCGTTTGTGGGCCACCATCAAATCCTACAAAAACCTGATCTTCGAGGAAATATCCTACACCTTCTTCAAGAGTTAAATCCTGCGTGATTGCTCCAGAAATAGCAGCTACGTTGAATACGTTTCCGTTTTCAGAAGTGATTGTTTTCACTGTGATATTTGGGTGAATATCATCAAATCCATCAGGTACTAGGTTTGTGAAAGCCGTATCATTGGCAATGTCCAACTCAAACACATCATAGACCGTCTCAAGGCCATCATCAGCAGTTACGCGGACATTGATTGAACCTTCCGTTCCTTCAGGCGGCGTACCTGTAAAGGTGCTGCCATCAAAGACAAGCCAATCAGGAAGGTCAGAGCCATTTTCAAGAGTTGCTGTGATTTCCAGAGTGTCCGATGTATCAACGTCCGAGAAAATGTCATCCGGTAGTGTAAAGCTGAATGCTTCATTCTCAGTCGCGTCTTGATCGATAATTGGGTTAGACACAATTGGAGAGTCGTTTGTACCAATAACGGTGAAACGCGCTGTGGCAGTATCAGTTCCGCCATCGCCATCAGATATTGTGTAAGTAAATGAGTCCTCTAGCGTTTCACCTTCGGATAATTGGCGGTAGGTATCACTATTGTCGACATGAATACCATTGATATTAATTGATACGAGTGCACCAGTTGATGTTGTGTCAGATGTTGAAACGATTGTGAGTGCATCTCCATTCGCATCACTGTCATTGAGAATGAAGTGGTTTGTCACCCATGTAATGCCAGATATGCGACCTTCCATTGTATAATCTGAAATCTCATCATCCACAGCCTCAGGCGGTGTGTTTGGCTCAACAGGTTCACCCGTTGCGACAAGAGAGAAGTTGTCCAGAACTGCACCACCAGAGCGGGCTGCTCCACCTGTCTCATTGGCAAGTTCGCGCACTGTTAGGCGGTCTTCTCCACCGGTTCCGATGACAGAGAAAGTGTGCTCTGACCAATCTGCTTCAGGGGAGAATTGGGCGATAACTTCGCCATTCCAAAGGATTTGAACAGTTTGCAGTTCAGCAGGGTGGTCTGGTCTTAAACGGGCATCAAGAGAAAGATCATAAGTCTGACCTTCAGCTGTCTTCACGTCCTGATAGAAGCCATCCACTTCATACAAAGCATCTAGTTCTGCCACTTGGTTTCCGTCAGTTGGTGTAACACCAAGAAAATCATTCCAGATTTCCATGTCACCGCCATCTATTGCAGTCCATCCTTCAATGCTTTGCGCGATGTTCCATGTTCCCACACCATAGCTTGGGGTTTCAAATGATCCATTGATCAGAAGGTTTTCACCTGTTGGCGGTGGTGTGTTACCTACAATGTTTAGTTCAAACACATCAGAAACTGTCTCAGTGCTATCGTCAGTAGTTACACGAACATTAAGCGTGTCTTCAGCTCCTTCAGGTGGAGTTCCTGTGAAAGTTGTTCCATCAAATGTGAGCCAATCTGGTAGGTCAGAGCCATCTTCAAGGGCCGCTGTGATTACAAGTCTGTTAGATGTATCTACGTCTGAGAACACATCATCTGGAAGAGTAAAGCTAAAGCTTTCTGTTTCAGTCGCTGATTGATCCACAATCGGGTTGGAAACGATAGGCGCGTCGTTTGACCCAATGATTGTTACAGTTACGGTCGCTGTATCAGTTCCGCCATTGCCGTCAGATATGGTGTAGGTGAAGGTGTCAGTCGTTGTTTCGCCTTCAGCGAGGTAATCGAATACACCGTTTGTTCTGTAGGTTAGGTTTTCTGTTGTTGCGTCATATTCAATGATTGCACCGCTAGCACTTATTTCGGCGACTGATATTATAGATAGTGTGTCACCATCAATATCAGAGTCGTTGATCAGTAGAACTTCAGCTGGTCCTCTTATTGAGCCATCTTCTAATACCTCATATGGATAGTCATCATCCACAGCCTCAGGAGGGGTATTGGGTTCAACAGGTTCACCCGCTGCGACAAGTGAGAAGTTGTCTAGAACAGCACCACCAGAGCGGGCTGCTCCTCCTGTCTCATTGGCAAGTTCGCGTACTGTTAGGCGGTCTTCTCCACCGCTACCGGTTACAGAGAAAGTGTGCTCTGACCAATCTGCTTCCGGTGTGAACTGGGCAATGACTTCGCCATTCCAAAGGATTTGAACAGTTTGCAGTTCAGGAGGGTGGTCGGGTCTTAGACGGGCATCAAGAGAAAGATTGTAAGTCTGACCTTCAGCTGTCTTCACGTCCTGATAGAAGCCATCCACTTCATACAAAGCATCTAGTTCTGCCACTTGGTTTCCGTCAGTTGGTGTAACACCAAGAAAATCATTCCAGATTTCCATGTCACCGCCATCTATTGCAGTCCATCCTTCAATGCTTTGCGCGATGTTCCATGTTCCCACACTATAGCCTGGGTTTTCAAATGATCCATTGATCAGAAGGTTTTCGCCTGTTGGCGGTGGAGTGTTAGCTACAATGTTTAGTTCAAACACATCAGAAACTGTCTCAGTGCTGTCATCCGCAGTTACACGAACGTTAAGTGTGCCTTCCGCTCCTTCAGGTGGTGTACCCGAGAAGGTCGAACCGTCAAAGACAAGCCAGTCAGGAAGATCAGACCCATCTTCAAGAGCTGCGGTGATTTCGAGCGTGTCTGATGTATCCACATCCGAGAATACATCGTCTGGAAGCGTGAAGCTAAAGCTTTCTGTTTCAGTCGCTGATTGATCTGCAAATTCGTTTTCAACAACAGGTCCTTGGTTTGTTCCAAGAACTGTTAAAGTAACAGTCGCAATGTCTGTTCCGCCATTGCCGTCAGAAATGGTGTAAGTGAATGTGTCAGTTGTAGTTTCACCTTCTGCGAGGTGATCGAATACGCCGTTTGGGTCAAATAGAACATCTCCATTGTCTTTCAGAGAGATTAGGGCACCCGCAGCACTATTTGTCGAGACGTCGGTGATTGTTAGGATATCATCGTCTTCATCTCGGTCATTGGATAGTATTTCTCTACTTTCAATGATTGAAGTTGTGTCTTCTGAAATTCTACCATGGCCGGAAGGAATGAGGTCAGCGTCAAATTTTTGGTAATGTGAAAGTCTTCCATCACCTGTGTTGGATTGCCATGACAAGATGAAGCCACCATCTTCAAGTGGTGTCACATTGTGCAGATATTCGTTGCGAAACGCTGCTTCGAAATTTCTCGTTGAAGTAATAGGTTCACCATCAGGACCTAGTATTCTCATGTGAGTTGTGAAGTAACTAGACCAAACAACCAGTATGTTTCCGCTCTCAAGTGTAGTTATAGTTGGAGTAAATCCGAGGGATTCCCAAGTAGAAATTTGGTCCGCATTTACGTGCAACTCATCGGAAACCGCAGTACCATCATTATTGAATACTCTGGAACTTATAGTCGTTATCGCTCTAGATTCTGTACCGCGTTGTGATGACCATATTGCCATGAAGGTGGAGTCAGAAATAGGCTCGATGAGTAAACCATATTGATCCTTGAGCGTGTTTTGATCCAGAGAAAATTCGTCTACGACTATGTTTCCGTTGATATCATAAATCACAGATTTGATCTGTGGGTCTTCTTCTTGCCTTTCAGTTTGGTTATCCCAACCATAGATTAGGTTGCCATTATTAAGCTGGTTTATGATAGTTGAGCCAATAATACTATTTGCGGAGCTGGTTACAGGGAATGGGGTCCCAATAGGACCGTGATTTGTGTCAAAGATTTGAGAATACATCGTATCCTCGCCCGCTGCACCGTCTTTCTCAATCCAACTAACAGCTAATCCGCCATTGTCTATAGAAACCAGCTTCGCGTCATGGAGTTCAGCTCCTGTCGGATTTGGAATTGTGAATTCATCAGGTTGAGCGACACCGTTTTGATCATACGTCCTTAAAGTGATGATACCTGTTTCTGAAATCCAAATCGTTCCAAAGCCACCGTTCTCTAGCATCGTCACAGAAGGGTAGCTTATTATGTTGGTTGGACTTAGGTCACTCGTAATCAAGAATTCAGGACCAATTGGTTTCCCGTCTTGATCTATAATTCTAGCGAACAAATAATTCGAATTACCTTCTCTATCGCTAGACATCCATACTGCTACAACATTGCCATTGTTTAGAGTGATGAGAGATGGCGCAGCATTATATAAAACTGGGTTTTCGAGCAAAAGAGGGGCGTTTTTGATGACAAGGTCATTCGCCACAGGCGGTGTGTTGGGTGCAATATAGTCTGCAATCTCAAGTTCAAACACATCAGAGACAGTCTCGTGGCCATCATCCGCAGTGATGCGAACGTTGAGCGTACCTTCCGCTCCTTCAGGCGGTGTTCCTGTGAAGGCTGTACCATCAAAGACAAGCCAATCTGGTAGATCAGATCCATCTTCAAGAGCTGCTGTGATTTCGAGCGAGTCAGAGGTATCTACGTCTGAGAATACATCATCTGGAAGCGTGAAGTTAAAGCTTTCTGTTTCAGTCGCTGTTTGATCAACAATTGGATTCGAAACGACTGGGGCGTCGTTTGCGCCAGCGATTTCAATGGTCGCTATAGCGGTATCAGTTCCACCTTTCCCATCTGAGATTGTGTAGGCGAAACGGTCGGTGAGTACCTCTCCTTCGGCAAGACGATTGAATGAGCTATTTGGATCAAAAACAATATCTCCAGCTTCGTTTAGCGAAAGTCGGGCACCAATGTTATAAGTTGTGCTTGATACGTTGATGATGGTGAGACGGTCGCCGTCAGCATCAACATCATTTCCAAGCAATGCTTCTTGAGGAATTATGCTGTTGTTTTCTGCTATCGGTACATAAGTGCCTGGAGCATTGTCGCTGATGGGAGTTTCTTTTCCATCATAATAACGGGCGACGATTCCTTCTTCTGATAGCCAGCTTACAACAAAGCGGCCGTCTTCCAGGAGGTTAATATCCGAGAATTTTTTGAATGTAGCGTAGTCTGTATCATATATACCAGCTTGAGTGACGAAAAATTCTGAACTGTCATATCCGAGTTCTGAATCAAACATTCGGCCGCGAAGATCGTTTGCTTCCTTTAGTTTCCACACAGCGATAAAACCACCTTCAGGTCTTGCGACAATTTGATGATTTTCAAAATTAAGCGGGATTGGTTCGCTTAGCGGTGTGATATTACCTATTGCATTTCCATTAGCTGAAAATTTTTGTGCAGCAATGATAAAGTGGTTGCCAAATGAAGGGACCTCAGTGTGCTCTTGCCAGGATAGAATAAAGCCTCCATCAGAGAGTGCTGTCAGAGTAGGTTCATCGTCAATTTTATTTGAGAAATCGACCGAAATATCCTCAATTAAGTTACCTTGCGGTGTGAAAAGTTTGAGTTGAACGTCGCTTAGATTTCCGGCCTCAAACACAACGACAAAGTTGCCGTTTTCTAATTGAGCAATACTGCTCGCACCTGGTCTATTGTGTACAATTTCCGAATGCACGCTCCATTTAGGAGTAGTTTGTAGCCCGGCAGCATCATAGGTGCTGATATTTAGGTTCCATTCGTATGTAACAGGTGCCGTTGTAAAATAGCTATCCCACATTACAGCAAACCCACCATCATTGGTTGGAACTATTTTCGGGTGGAATGTAGAATAACTTTGATCTTGTTGAAGAGTTGGAGGTACATCAATGGAGAAAATTTCACTCGTAGAATTACCATCTTGATCAAATATTTGTGCATTTTGAAGGCGAGATTCAGATTCGGTCCAAACGATTACATAATTACCGTTTCCTAATGTGGTGATAACGTTCTGAGAGGGGAAACTGGAAGATGTTGACACTGTGGTCGCAGGTTGGATTACTTGTCCATTGGCATCTCTGATCTCATGCCATATATCGCGCGCCGTTCCATCTTCAGAACGGCTTGACCAAGTGAATACCATGTTGCCATTCGATAATAGTGTAGTGTCAGGGAAACTAGCTTCGTCAAATTGAGATGAAACTAAAACATCACCTATTTGAGTCGTGTCTAGAATGTCATCATTGGCGACTGGAGGAGCGTTTAGAGGAAGAGGTGATATCCCTTCCAATCCATACTCTTCATTATAGAGGGCTACATCATCAATCTGGAAACTGTCATTTCCGTTGGCGTTACCCATAATCCCTAAGATGCGGAAGGATGACATTCCAATTGCATCTAAATCGATGCGTAGGGTGTGCCATTGGCCTTCGTCTAGATCGTTTAGACCGGAATGACCTGTTACACCATCAATGCTCCAGAACTCGTTATTGTTCTCATTGAGGATAAATTGTTTCCAGGCGCTGTCTCGTAGGCTGAGAACACCATCACTGCCTGCTTCTCTATAAATTCTGAGCTCGAGAATGTTGTTTTCAGCATCAACTGTCTGAGGGGTATTAAGGCTGAAACCAGCTTGTGTCCAAGCTCCACCAACAAGGGCAAGTTCACCATCTGCAACTGTAGATGAATTTCCGTTATTGCCTTCTGTAAAGGCGCGAACTCCGTCTGCGAAATCATCTTCAAACAGAACGCGAGTAGCGATTTGGTGTTGTATCATCTAATTTTCCCCAACCTCAAAATAAACTTTTGCGTGCGTATCAATGTTGAAAAATCACTTGAAGTCAAGATAAGAGGGGGTTGTTTTATTTGAAGTATTTTTAAATGAAAATTGCGTTTACTATATTTGTTGGCGGTTTCGTTGGGGGAGTTTGGTTAAAGTGAGAGTTTATCTTGAATTGCGTTAAGCATAAAAAAATGCAGCCAGATTTTAACGCTGAAATTGTCGAAGAAAAACATTGGATTTTTATGCTTAATCAATTCTGCTCAATAAAGCATAAAATTTTCTAAGTGAAGTAGCATGATTTCAATGTCTGTCTTGTAATGTAACACCCAATTCTATGTTTTGAGGGAATGGGTAGTACCATGCTACGTAAGTTTTGGCGGAATGAACAAGGGAATCTCGCATTGCCAATGGCTTTGGCCATGGTGCCTATGATGGGTACACTGGGCGCAGGCGTTGATTTCATGCGAGCTTCATCGTTGACGCAAGAACTACAATCCGCCTTGGATAGTGGTGTTCTCTCAGCAGCAAACCTGTCGAATGGCGGCGATGCAGAAATAATTCTGCAGGAGTTTGTCGATACCAATCTCTCTGAATACAAAAACTTCCGAGATAGTGTTTCTGTAAACCTAACTAAAAAGGAAGTGGCACTAAATTCCCGAACGATCGCTGCAAATGCCACAGGTACAATCAATACATATTTTCTCGGAATGTTTGGGATTGATGAGCTTCACGTTGATGTAAATTCAGCGGCGACGCAAAGCATCACTAACGTTGAAATTTCGCTGGTAATGGATATTTCTTCATCGATGCGGGGGAGCAAGTTAACAAACTTGAAGTCTGCGGCTTCTGGTTTTGTTGATCAAATGCTCTCCGGCGATGCGCACCCTTACACTTCTATTAGTTTGGTGCCGTTTGGAGGGACAGTAAACATTGGTTCTGCACTATTTGACGAATTTGTCGTCGAGATGAGTGATGCAGAGCCAAACCCTAGTGAAGATGATTATGACATAGGTTCAAGCCTTCTGGATGGTAAATTCAGATTCCCAGGGCATGGTGATAATTGTTTGGAATACACACACAATGATTTCGATGAGAGTGTGCTTCATGATGATGGATACACGCAAGTCCCGCATTTCTGGAAGTGGAATAGATTTAATCCGTGGTGTCCATTAGCCAACAGTGCAGCTGTTTTTAATACAAATAACACTGAGGCATTGAAAACTCATATCAATGGTATGTCTATGTCCGATGGAACAGGCATGGATATTGGAGCGATGTGGGGGCTTAAGGCTCTGTCTCCCAATTGGGCGGGAAAACTCGGTGGAGATTTTGAAGCGCGTCCGGCGGTATATGACGAAGAAACTCTCAAAATCTTAGTCGTAATGACGGATGGAGGGATTACACCTCAATATCGTCCCGAAGATTATAGAAAGTACAGCACTCACACTAATCGTGATGAAGGTACTGCTGCTGACGGTTTCGGAGGCGGGAATTCTGGGAACAACAAAAACCAGCAGACTGTTGTTAGTAAAGGTGGTGTAAACACGCTACCCACAGAGAAGAAGGCTGTTGGATACTTTAAAAAGTCGTGTGATGCAGCCAAAACTTCCGGAGCAATCGTTTATACAATTGGGTTTAAGATTAATGAGAACTCACTCCCTGATCAAATGTTGAAATATTGTGCCTCTGATCTGAGTAAATACTATCATGTAGAAACATTAGATCTTGAATCTGCCTTTAACTCTATTGCCGCATCAGTGAATGCGCTGCGTGTAACGGAGTAATGATGCAATGTTGAAGAAGTTTTTAAAAGACGACTCAGGTATAGCCTCTGTAGAATTCGCGTTCTTGGCACCGGTTTTTTTCATGTTCATTTTTGCCTTTTTTGAAACTGGCTGGGTGATGACAAAGGCTGTCATGCTAGAGAACTCTGTCGCAAATGTGTCTCGCCTTATTTATACAGGAAAGGCACCGACCAAATTGGCATTGGAAGAACAGATATGTGAGGCAAACCCTTTGATTACTAATTGTGTGTCTAACATCAATGTTGAGATGCAGGTGATCCAAAATATGGGAGATACTCCCGACACTGATATGCAATGCCGTGATGAGGCGGATGAAGCATTTAACCCAGCGGTGAATTACAATTCAGGGCAGGGAGCTGAAATTATTTTTCTGCGGGTATGTCTTAAAACTGATATTCTCGTTCCTGGGTTGGGATTTGGATTAGCCCTCGATGAAGATGGCGATGGCCGGTATGAAATTAGATCTTCAACAGCATTTATGAATGAGCCGTTCTAATGAGCAAAAATATCAAAAATATTGTAAAATCGGCTGTTCGCTTAAAAGATGATAGCGGTGCGGTCGCAATGGAATTCGCACTGATCATGCCTGTTTTGATTGCGTTCTACTTTGGTGGCGTATCAATGTATGATGCCATGCGAGCTTCCCATCAAACAGCCACTGTTGCAGTAACATTGGCGGATTTATCGACGCGCGTTATCGATATGAATGATGATAAACGTGATGCATTATTCAATTCAGGTCGCGCCTTGATGTCAAAATGGCCCTCGGAAACTGACTACTCAATTTCAGTTACTAGCATTATAAATCCAACCGAAGCCAATAATGGTGATCCTGATGTCCTAAGAGCAGTTTCGTGGAGTGAAGCTACTGATGAAAGTGCAAAACTGACAGATGCTGATTTACCTCGCTTCGACTTACCGACGATCGCGGAGGGTGACTCTTTGGTAATCATCGAAGTTAAGGGCACGTATCGTCCGCAACACTCGATTTTAGGTACGCAAGGTAATTTTGATATTTCAAGAAGTTCTGTACGTCGTCCAAGATTTGTATCTGAAGTGCATTATATTTCGGACGATGATTAGACAGCGTATCTAATCAAAACTGACACTTTTAGCTTATGAGTTAACGTGGAAATTCATTCAGTTTCAATTTTCTGAATTAATGGAATTAAAGCCCCAATAAGATGATACAATGTGCTCGCTGGTGAGTAGGTGGACACCACTTTTCCTTTCGCATTTATTTCATCGTGCCAATAACCCATGTGTTCACCTTCCATTGTTAGGAAGTGGGTCTTGGTGCGTTCAAGCATTTCAAGTCCTTTGCGGTGATCAACTGGATTTTTTTGGGACAGTTTTAAACGAATGAATTCTGTTTGAGGCCATAAACGAGATGTGATCTGATCAGGGAAAGATCCGTCAGGCAAACAATGATTGGCAATTAATCCAGTGTTTGGAGATATTCCATATGCCTCAGTAAAAGCTTCAAGAACAGCAGTCGTGTAAGTTTTTTTACCGGTAAGTTTTTCATAACGCCGAAGCAAGTATGCCCATTCCAACAAATGACCAGGTTCGAGAAAGCGATAGCGCTTGTTTGCGCGATCTGGAATTGGTGTCAAATCTTCATGGAAGTATTCACGAAGAAGACCGTCCACACAGAAGCGCTGAGTATAAATTTCGAAGATTTCGTCGGCTAGGTCTGCCATTTGTTTATCATCAAACAGTTCCATCCAATGCATGGCTGTTTCAAATAAATGCATGTGGGGATTGGCACGACGAGGCGTTGATGAAGGAAGCCCCTCTACAAAACCAATAATTGGGTGGCGCAGTTGGTTGAATAGAAATTCTTTGGTTTTGTTGGCGGCTTTTAGAACGCGTTTTTCACCGGTAACTTTGTATGCCCATCCCAGACCGAGAAGAGCAAATGCTTGATCATATGTATCTATTCTATTGTCTATGACCGTACCATCGCGATTGAAGACATGACCCCATCCGCCAGTATCTAGCCAGCAATGGTCCAGCATGTAATTTAGAGGAGAAAGAAGGGCATCTGCTCCTTGTTTCCAACCTAATTCATAGGCCTGAGCGAATGCATAGACTTGTCTTGCTTGAACACGAAAGCGTCGTCCCATTTCAGTTATGGGTTTGCCATCTAAGTTGAGGGCTTCATAAGCTCCTCCATATTCGCGGTCCAATCCAATATCGGCCCATAGGGGAAGGGCTTGATTGAAAAGCCAATTACGGGCCCATCCTCTTGCGCGTGACTCAAAAGATTTAGAACGGGCTCCATGTTCCAGTGCAGACGTGTGGCCATCTTTTTCTAAAGCTTGATGAACTTTTTTGACACTTTGTGCATGTTCGGTATGACAGACAAGGAGGGCATCAGGCGTATCAATTACCGCAACATCTTTCATTCCGATGAGAGCAACTACACGGCCGCCCGCTTGAACGAGACAATTGCTAGAATCAACGACACGGACATCGCCGGAAAGATTGTTTCCATCTTTGTCCAACTGTCCTAATTCGCGGACGGAGGCCCAACTTCCCACATCGGACCATCCAAACTTAGCAGAAACGACCGCGGCATTTTCTGTGCGTTCCATGATGGCATAGTCAATTGATTTCTTTTCAATTGCTGAAAAGAGGAGGGGATCATATTGTAAATGTTCTATGTTTTGATCAGAAATTTCAACACGCGCAGCGCCGCAGGCGGCCAAGAGTTTATCGTGAATATCAGGCTCGTAACATTTTAACTCAGTAAGAAAGGTCGAGCCTTTAGCTGCGAAAATTCCCGCATTCCAAACATAATCTCCACTATCTAGATAAGATTGAGCTGTTTCTAGGTCCGGTTTTTCTACAAATTTATCAACAGCATAAGCTGGTAAATTTTCTAATTTATTCGCCGCACGTTTTATGTATCCGAAACCCGTTTCGGGGCGGTCAGGAGAGACACCGATGGTACAGATTGAGCCGTTGATGGCTGTTTGAGCGGCTTCAGTAATCGCAGTGTGAAAGTGTTCAAGATCTTCAATAAAGTGATCGGCAGGGACAAGCACGAGCACAGCATTTTTGCCAAAATTCTCATTCACCCAATGCGCGGCAATTCCTGCAGCGGCGGCAGTATCGCGTCCCATGGGTTCTTCTAGAATTGCGCTAATAGGGACATTGTTTTCTAGAAGCTGGTTTTCGACTTCATTAGCATAAGCTTGAGAACAAATGATGAGAGGCGCTTCGCTACCCGGCACTGCATTCATACGTAAAGCAGTGTGAGTAAGGAGAGAATGCTCCCCAAACAAAGTTTGAAGTTGTTTAGGTTCATGGGAACGCGATAATGGCCAAAGACGTGTCCCGCTACCGCCACACAAAATTGCTGGTACGATTTTACATGCCATCACAGAGCCCCCGAACGTCCGCTAATATGAGATATTCTGCATTGCTAACCGTCAATAATCAAAGATTTTCTTTTAATGGGGGAATTACTTGAAAGATTGTATTCAAAAATCTTTTCTTCTTCCGTACGATGATAAGAATAGTAATCCTGAAATACTTGAGTTTATATGATTAATTTACCGTCTTTGTTTTTTACTTGTTAGGGATTAATCGTTCTCAATCGTGATTTTAGTTGCATAAGTTATTGTAATAAAATAATTAATGTGGATGTTGGTTTGAATGAACTTCAATAAATTCTATTAACGTTAGGACGGGTGAAAACGGTTTAAGTTGATGTTGTATGACACTGTAAAAGAGACAGCTTCGATCCCTAGAAAAGGATTGATAAAGGTTAAATTACCGGTGAAAGCTGAACTGTGGGAAGTTGCTCTCGCTGCTATTTGGTTTTTTTCCATCGCGACGAACTTGGCTGAATTACAACCCGTTAGATATTTGTGTATGCTCGGGTTTCTTGCCGGCAGTGCTTATTATCGAAACTTTTTAATCCCATTTGGAATGAAACTTTGGTTTTTGTTTCTATTTCCTTTGTGGGTAATGGTGACTTCGCTTTGGTCACCCTCCGGGGACGCACTTAGGTTTGGCGTAATGCATATGCTTGACCTTGTTATCATCATGTACATTGCATTGAGACTTCATCCACGTCAGATAATTCGAGCATTATTTTATGGGTATATTCCGGTTGCCTTGATTGTATTTGCACATTTCCCCGAGCTTAGTTCTTCAAACATGCCTGATGGTTTCGATCAAAAGAATATGCTAGCAAATAGGATAACAATCTTGTTAATCGCTGTTCTGTTTTTCATTCTGGATAGGAAGTCCAATAAGTATGAACGGATTTTTTCTGCTATGCTTATTATTCCGATTTTCTACATAATTATCATTGTCGAATCTACAACCAGCCTAATAGTGTCATTAGTCGCCACCATGTTAATGGTTTCAATGGCAACCGTCTGGAAAACAGTTTCTAAAATTCAATCGGGTAGAACAATAACATTTTTTATGGGATTGGCTTTTTTGGTGTTAATCGGACTATTTGTTTTTTCCTATTACGCACAGATTCAAGAATATTTCTTTAGTTTAGTTGGAAAAGATGCAACGCTCACTGGACGGACGTTTCTTTGGGAACAAGCAAAACTAATATTTCAAGAACATCCAATTTTAGGTTTGGGAGCTGAAGGTTTTTGGCAATTGGGGGCTTCCCTGGCCGAGGATATACTTATTAAAGAAGGCAAAGATGAAGCTATTCGGTTTTCCTTTCACAATTCCTTATGGGAAATTTTAGTTCATTTAGGGATTGTGGGCTTAAGTATCTTGGTGCCCATTATGTTCTTTCTTATTAAAAATGCAGTGACAAAATGGATCAAAAACCAGGATTTACTAGCGACATTCTTTATCTTGATGTGTTTGCTACCTTTGATCAGATTTACGGTTGAATCTGAGTTCTATAATGTCTTCGAGATCAATAAGATTATGTTCTATATCGCAGGCCTTTATGCATTCTCGTATAAACGAGGATTTATACAGAAAACGTAATAATAAAGTATAGACGTTGTATTTTATTTCAGTTTTATTGTTAAAATCTGGTTTAAGTTGAGTTTTTGTTTTAAAAACACCTTTGAGGAGTCAGTGCTTGCAGTGTGCCTGTTTTTGTGCTGATTAGCCCAACTGTTAATGAAGTCTTAAAATGTCATCCGAAGACGGAGAGTATCCTGAGGTTTTTCCTTCAGCGAAATGTTTTGACTTTTTAGAATTTGGTTGGGATTTAGCTAGAAATGAATGCGGATATAGAAGTGAACAAATCAGCATCTTCGGTATTGTATTTGGAACAAACTGAAAGCGATATTATTTCGCTTGAAGAAGTTGTAGCCATTTTCTTTAAACGCCTTTGGGTCATAGTTTTGACTGCCGCTCTAGTGTTCGCGGCGGCAATTCTATTCTATCACTTTAAATTAAAAGATTCATATACAAGTACTGCAACCATTTCTTTGGCGAATGCCAGCGGTGATCAGGATTCATCTCAATCTTTGAACCGAGAATTATTGCAGTCTGAAATTCAAATTATTAAGTCAGAATTGATTGCCAAGAAAGCGGCTGAGAGCCTTGGTCTGCATAAAGAAGCGGGGTGGGTGTATCCGCTCGAACCCAAAGCTAATTTATCTGATGATGAGTTAGACATTTATATCAATGCAGCTGCTCAGAACCTGTTATCCAGAATTACTGTTGAGCCTTTGGGGAGGAGTTATGTCCTTAGCGTGAGTGCTACTGCTTCAACACCGTTGGAAGCTGTCAAAATGGCAAACGGCATTTCTGACAAATACTTAGCGTGGCGAAAATCGAACTACTCAAATGATACAGAAGCGGCCACCGCGCTAAGTCAATCTAGAATAGATGAGTTGGCTGAAGCATTAGATGCCAAGGAACGTGAACTTGCGCGTTTGCGCGCTGATTCTGGTGTTCTTGCACGCGGTGGATCAAGCGTAGCCGAGCAGAGAATTAATAGAGCTGAAAATTCATTTGCTGAAGCAAAACAAGAATTTGAAGAACGTGATTTGGATTATCACCGTGCTGTAGCTTCTAACGGAAGCTGGGATCGTTTGTTGGCAAGCGGTTTGGTAGAAAACACAGCTGTTTTGAACCAATTGCGTCAACAACAAGTTGTTCTAAATCAGGAGCTAAAAGAGTTAACAACTCAGTATGGTGACAAACACCCTGATGTAATTTCCAAAAATGCAGAGATTTTACAACTCAACAATAGAATGGAAGTTGAAGCTGAATCGATTGTTGAGACGTTAAAGGCTAAAAGAGACGCTGCTCAAGCCAGAATGAATAGCTCAAATGAAAATCTTACATCCGCAAGGTTGGACTTGAGAAGAAGTAATACAGATCAAGTAAAAATTGGCTCTATTGAGCGTGAAATTGCGACGCTGCGGTCACAGTATGATCGATACGTTTTGGAATTGAGTGCGACTGCTGACAATAAGGTTGTTTATGAAGACCCTGCAAGAATTGTGAATGCAGCTGTACCTGCTCTGTATTCCAACAAGCCTTCATTGTTTATGTTCATCGCATTAGGATCAGTCTTGGGGTTGGTGTGTGGAGCCGGGGCTGCCGTTGTTCTTGAAGCTACGGATGATAAATTCTACGGGGCGTCATCAGTTTGGTCCAAACTGAATAAGCGCGCTATTGCATCTGTGCCAGATTTGAATACTCGCGAATTGGCAAATCTTGAAAATCCAGACCTGCGGTCTGTTGTTGGCTATGCTGTTGCCAGACCTATGTCTGCTTTTGCAGAATCCATTCGTGTGATTTTGAGCTCTATTGGTGCGGTCCGTCCGTTGGAAAATGGACATGTGATTTCAATTACATCTTCAGTTCCAAACGAAGGAAAATCGACACTTAGCTTGAGCTTGGGACGCGTTGCAGCGATTGCTGGGTTTAAGGTGCTTCTAATAGACTGTGATGTGCGCCGCCGTATGGCTGCGAAAATATCCGGTGTTAAAGCTGAACGTGGTATCGTCCATGTCCTTAAAGGCGAGTGTACTTGGAAAGAAGCTGCATATAAAGATAACCACAGCCAACTGACTGTTATTCCTGCGGTTATTTATAAAGCTGAAGAAGGTGAAGAAGTTTACAACCTTGATACCAAACAATTGGACGAGGTTCTTGTTGAAATGAAAGAGTTCTACGACTTAATCATTCTTGATGGTCCTCCGGTTTTGGCCATGGCAGATTCGCTTGGGTTAGCTGCCATTGCGGACACGAATTTGATGGTTATTCGTTCTCGATCATCAGAAGAGAAGACGGTTCAGACGGCTATCCGACAAATCAATACGGCAACTGACGAAGATAATGTAGCGATCGTATTGAACCGTGTAGTGAAAGGTAAGCTTGGACGCGTCTCTTATGATGACAGCCTTTACTACGGTTACGCTGAGAAAAACTATTATCACGACTAGTAAAAATTAAACCACAAGTGTTCCTGCGGAAGAGAGCGTTTGATGGGGGGTATAAATGAAGAATTTTGCATTGATCGGTGCTTCGGGTTACATAGCACCGCGTCACATGAAAGCTATAAAAGAGACAGGTAATCATTTATCTGTCGCATATGATGTAAATGATAGTGTTGGGATAATCGATAGCATCTCACCTGCAAGTGAATTTTTCACAGAGTTTGAGCGCTTTTATGATCACGCTAATAATTTACAATTAGAGCCAAAAACAGCGCTGGATTATGTTGCTGTATGTAGCCCAAACTACATACACAGAGCGCATATTGCTGCGGGGTTGCGTCTTGGGTGTGATGTCATCTGTGAAAAGCCGCTTGTTCCAAGCGTGAAAGATTTAGACGCTCTAGAATTGCTCGAAGAACAAACAGGCAAACAGGTTCGCAATATTCTTCAATTGCGCCACCATGACTCTATTTTGAAGCTTCAAGAGAAAGTTAAGTCCGCTGGAGAAAGAAACACGAAGTTTGATGTGGACTTAACATACATCACTTCGCGCGGTCGCTGGTATGCTGAGAGTTGGAAGGGTGATCCACGTAAATCATTCGGAGTAGCGACTAATATTGGTGTTCACTTCTTTGATATGCTGAACTTCATATTTGGAAGTCTTCAGGACAGTCACGTTCATTTAAGTGAAGAAGAAAGCGCAGCTGGATTTTTAGAATATGAAAATGCGCGAGTACGTTGGTTTTTGTCTGTTGATGCAAACAATCTTCCTGAGGACGTGAAGGGTAAGAAAACCACATATCGCTCGATCACTATTGATGGCGAAGAATTAGAGTTTTCTGAAGGATTTACTGAGCTGCACAACATCTCTTACCGTGAAATTTTAGCCGGTAGAGGTTTTGGACTTAAAGAAGCACGTCACTGTATTGAAACTGTAGAGAAAATTCGTTCCGCACCGGTGAATATAGCTATGGGTGACATGCATCCATTCCTTCGAAAATAGGAATTTTGGGTTATGGGCATCCAGTTTATAGACCTTAAAGCGCAACGAAAGCGGCTTAAGTCCCAAATTGATGCCGGAATTCAGGCTGTTATGGAGCATGGTGCGTTTATAATGGGGCCGGAAGTCCGAGAATTTGAGAAACAACTCGCTGAATTCGGGCAAGCTAAGCATGCTCTTGGGTGTGCAAATGGTACAGATGCGCTTGTCTTGAGCCTCATGGCTCTTGGGGTAGGTGAAGGCGACGCGGTTTTCTGTCCATCATTTACCTATTGTGCCTCTGCAGAAGGCATTGCAAATGTTGGCGCTACTCCTGTTTTCGTTGATGTGTGTGCAGACACATACAATATGGATGTGGAGAGCCTTAAGCAGGCAATCATTGATATCAATGAGACCGCAGGCCTGTCTCCCAAAGCGATCATGGCTGTCGATATTTTCGGGCAAGCTGCGGACTATCGTTTGCTATCGCAAGTGGCTCAGGCTGAAGGTCTAAAGCTTATTGCAGATTCCGCGCAGGGGTTTGGAAGCACTATAGATGGAAACCATCCGTTAAACTGGGCTGATATCACAACGACAAGCTTCTTTCCTGCGAAACCGCTTGGTTGTTATGGAGATGGCGGCGCGGTGCTGACAAATGATGATCAGATCTGCGAGACAGTCGATTCATTACGTATTCACGGCAAAGGTGAACACAAGTACGACAATGTTCGTATAGGAATGAATTCACGTTTAGATACAATGCAGGCTGCAATACTGTTACCCAAATTGTCTGTCTTTGCAGATGAAATTGAGAAACGAAATGCCGTAGCTCAAAAATATCACAATGCTCTGCACAATCAGGTTGAGCGCGTTCCAACTGTTTTGGAAGGCGGAATTTCGACTTGGGCACAGTATACGATTGAGGTTTCGGATTGGCTGAGATTAGCGACGCAATTGAAGGAAAAAGGCATTCCAACGGCGCGCTATTATCCAAATCCAGTGCATGGCCAATCTGCTTATAAACATTTTCCAGTTGTGAGTTCGGGACTTCCGCAAACTGAAGCGTGTTTGGATAAAATTATAAGTCTGCCAATGCATCCTTATCTGGAAGAGGATGTACAAAATCAAATCATTGAAGCGGTTATTGAAGCTGTAAATTAGGGGCCTAGTTAGGGTGTAAAGTAATGTTGGATACAGTGGTTAAAAGCTTTCAAGACAAAGCTGCAAATAAAGGTTTAGTCGTTGGGATTGTTGGGCTTGGATATGTTGGTCTGCCTCTAGCTGAAGCTTATGTCAGGCAGGGGGTGTCGATCATTGGTTATGATATCAATGAGACGCGAGCTGCCGAATTAAATGCTGGTAAATCTGGCATGAAACATATCGCAGATGAGCGTGTTCAGGTGATGTTGGACAAGAAGTTGTTTCGAGCAACATCAAGTGCATTAGACCTTTCAGATGCGGATGCGATTTTGATTTGTGTGCCAACCCCTCTTGATGCACACCACGAACCAGATTTGTCATATGTAGAAAGCAC
>NZ_KB899552.1 GCF_000378345.1 Hirschia maritima DSM 19733
ATTGACGGTTAAGAGATAGGTGCATATAAGCCGCGTCTCTTCGCTGATTGAGGGTTAACGGATTGCTTGTTTGAGCGGTTTGTTGGTTCTGTTTTTGGTTGGTTTTTATAGGGTTTCAAACCCGCTAAAAATTAGTTGAAAATAGTGGTTGACGAGGATGAGGTGGATGGTTATACACCGCCTCTCTCCGCTGAGAACAAACAGTTCTGCGGGCATCTGAATGGATCGCTCGATAGGTTGTTGTTTTCATTAGGTTTCCGGCACTGAGGTGCTTTAGATTTTGTCTTCGGACGGTCCGGAAATTTTTTGAAAAAAGTTCTTGACGGACACGGTGCTAGACTTTATATCCTGCACCTTCGCCGAAACGCTGAGATGGATATCCAGCCGGAGGTTACAATTAAGGGTTCGAGCCCACGTCATTCCTGTTTCGTTAATCGGGATGTTTGAATGATGTTTTGTAGATGTTTGACATTGTAAGATTGGAAGAGAAACGCAGGCGGCGTCGTGCTTGCTTCTGGTTTGTATAACTTCGGTTATCAAATCATTAACGACACAGACGGTTTGCGTTTTTCAGGAAGACCAGTTCAATAGTACTTATAAGGTAAGTTTACTTATCTTATGTGACATATGAACGGGTCCTCCGTCAAAAAAAGTGCAAACGCTTTAAATAGCAAATGAACAGATTAGATTTATCTGTTCAGTTCGTCAGGTCAACTCAACTTGAGAGTTTGATTCTGGCTCAGAACGAACGCTGGCGGCAGGCTTAACACATGCAAGTCGAACGACCTCTTCGGAGGGAGTGGCAGACGGGTGAGTAACGCGTGGAAACGTGCCCTTTACTACGGAATAGCCCTTGGAAACGAGGTGTAATACCGTATACGCCCTTAGGGGGAAAGATTTATCGGTAAAGGATCGGTCCGCGTTAGATTAGTTTGTTGGTGGGGTAATGGCCTACCAAGACTACGATCTATAGCTGATTTGAGAGGATGATCAGCCACACTGGAACTGAGACACGGTCCAGACTCCTACGGGAGGCAGCAGTGGGGAATCTTGGACAATGGGGGAAACCCTGATCCAGCCATGCCGCGTGAATGATGAAGGCCTTAGGGTTGTAAAATTCTTTCACCGGGGAAGATAATGACGGTACCCGGAGAAGAAGCTCCGGCTAACTTCGTGCCAGCAGCCGCGGTAATACGAAGGGAGCTAGCGTTGTTCGGAATTACTGGGCGTAAAGCGCACGTAGGCGGATTGGAAAGTTAGAGGTGAAATCCCGGGGCTCAACCCCGGAACTGCCTTTAAAACTCCCAGTCTAGAGGATAGGAGAGGTCAGTGGAATACCGAGTGTAGAGGTGAAATTCGTAGATATTCGGTGGAACACCAGTGGCGAAGGCGACTGACTGGACTATTTCTGACGCTGAGGTGCGAAAGTGTGGGGAGCAAACAGGATTAGATACCCTGGTAGTCCACACCGTAAACGATGAGAGCTAGTTGTCAGCAAGCATGCTTGTTGGTGACGCAGCTAACGCATTAAGCTCTCCGCCTGGGGAGTACGGTCGCAAGATTAAAACTCAAAGAAATTGACGGGGGCCCGCACAAGCGGTGGAGCATGTGGTTTAATTCGAAGCAACGCGCAGAACCTTACCCACCTTTGACATCCTGTGACAGCTCCAGAGATGGAGTTTTCTTCGGACACAGTGACAGGTGCTGCATGGCTGTCGTCAGCTCGTGTCGTGAGATGTTGGGTTAAGTCCCGCAACGAGCGCAACCCTTATCTTTAGTTGCCAGCATTTAGTTGGGCACTCTAGAGAGACTGCCCGAGTCAATCGGGAGGAAGGCGGGGATGACGTCAAGTCCTCATGGCCCTTACAGGTGGGGCTACACACGTGCTACAATGGCAGTGACAATGGGATAATCCCCAAAAGCTGTCTCAGTTCGGATTGTCTTCTGCAACTCGAAGACATGAAGTTGGAATCGCTAGTAATCGTGGATCAGCATGCCACGGTGAATACGTTCCCGGGCCTTGTACACACCGCCCGTCACACCATGGGAGTTGGTTCTACCCGAAGGCGCTGCGCTAATTTGGCAGGCGACCACGGTAGGATCAGCGACTGGGGTGAAGTCGTAACAAGGTAGCCGTAGGGGAACCTGCGGCTGGATCACCTCCTTTCTAAGGATGTTGAGGAATTGTTATTTATAACTTTCGTCAACTTCTCTAGCATTAAGTTGCACCATTTACTCTTTATCCAGTAAGTGAGTGACAACACATATACTTGGCAGCATGTCGCCGTCTTCGTTTCTCTTCCATCTCTTATTTCGATAGCAATATGGCTATTGTCTTAAGAGAACAGCGAGCCCCGATAGGGCAGGGCAATGCGCAACACTGAGCATACCCTTGCATACAAGCAATGGGTCTGTAGCTCAGGTGGTTAGAGCGCACCCCTGATAAGGGTGAGGTCGGAAGTTCAAGTCTTCCCAGACCCACCATTGCTTATCCTGATTGTGGTTCAAATGATTTTCGGTAGTGATATCGACTAAGGGGCCGTAGCTCAGTTGGGAGAGCGGTAGCTTTGCAAGCTTCAGGTCGTCGGTTCGATCCCGTCCGGCTCCACCATTACCTATCAAATCAGGTTCGCTGTGTAACAAGTTTCGTCTATATCTTTTGGATATAGATGGATTGACATTGTAAGGAGGTTGTTCATCCGCGCCATTACACCGGCGTTTTCCTCGAGGATGAACACGTAAAACTAAGTATCGTCTGACAACGTCCATGATAGTAGTTAAGAACGCCGACATGTTCTTCTCTGCGCATGGGTATTGTTGAGTGATCAAGCGTCAAAAGGGCATTCCGGGAATGCCTTGGCAATATGAGGCGATGAAAGACGTGGCACGCTGCGATAAGCTGTGGGGAGGTGCGAGCAACCTTTGATCCATAGATTTCTGAATGGGGAAACCCATCTCAGATTTAGTGGTTTTAAGCATGACCTTAGGGTGGTGTTTGGATCTACTAATTCATAAACGAGATACTTTAACCTGAATACATAGGGTTAAAGAGCAAACGCGGGGAACTGAAACATCTCAGTACCCGTAGGAAAGGACATCAACCGAGACTCCGTTAGTAGTGGCGAGCGAACGCGGACCAGGCCGAACTTTGAAATAAACTGAATTGGATGGAAAGCCAAACCATAGTGGGTGATAGTCCCGTAAGTGTAAAATGATAAGTCGTTAGAGTAGGGCGGAACACGTGAAATTCTGTCTGAACATGGGGGGACCACCCTCCAAGCCTAAGTACTCCATATTGACCGATAGTGAACAAGTACCGTGAGGGAAAGGTGAAAAGCACCCCGACGAGGGGAGTGAAACAGATCCTGAAACGGAATGCCTACAAGCAGTGGGAGCTCTTCGGAGTGACCACGTACCTTTTGTATAATGGGTCAGCGACTTAGTCTCACAAGCAAGCTTAAACCGTTAGGTGTAGGCACAGAGAAATCGAGTCTGAATAGGGCGTCGAGTTTGTGGGATTAGACCCGAAGCCAGGTGATCTAGTCATGTGCAGGTTGAAGGTGCAGTAACATGCACTGGAGGACCGAACCCTTGAATGTTGAAAAATTCTGGGATGACGTGTGACTAGGGGTGAAAGGCCAATCAAACCTGGTGATAGCTGGTTCTCCGCGAAATCTATTTAGGTAGAGCGTCGTACGAATACCATAGGGGGTAGAGCACTGGATGGGCTATGGGGACTCACCGTCTTACTGATCCTAACCAAACTCCGAATACCTATGAGTAATATACGGCAGACACACTGCGGGTGCTAACGTCCGTAGTGAAGAGGGAAACAACCCTGACCACCAATTAAGGCCCCCAAGTAATGGCTAAGTGGAAAAGCATGTGGAAATGCTGAAACAACCAGGAGGTTGGCTTAGAAGCAGCCATCCTTTAAAGAAAGCGTAACAGCTCACTGGTCAAGCGTTTCTGCGGCGAAAATGTAACGGGGCTAAAGCCATTCGCCGAAATTGTGGACACGTAAGTGTGGTAGCGGAGCGTTCTGTAAGTCTGTGAAGGTCAACTGTGAGGTTGGCTGGAGATATCAGAAGTGAGAATGCTGACATGAGTAGCGACAAAGCGGGTGAGAGACCCGCTCGCCGAAAGTCTAAGGTTTCCTGCGCAATGTTAATCAGCGCAGGGTTAGTCGGCCCCTAAGTCGAGGCAGAAATGCGTAGACGATGGGAATCAGGTTAATATTCCTGAACCAGGTGGTAGTGACGGATTGTGGAAGTTGTGTGTCCTTATTGGATTGGGCATGCCGCCAAGCAGTTCCAGGAAATAGCTCCACCATTAGACCGTACCCTAAACCGACACAGGTAGACAGGCAGAGTATGCCAAGGCGCTTGAGAGAACGATGTTGAAGGAACTCGGCAAATTACACGCGTAACTTCGGGATAAGCGTGCCTCACGGAGTAACTTCTGTGAGGGGCACAAACTAGGGGGTGGCGACTGTTTATCAAAAACACAGGGCTCTGCGAAGTCGCAAGACGACGTATAGGGTCTGACTCCTGCCCGGTGCCTGAAGGTTAAAAGGAGGGGTGCAAGCCTCGAATTGAAGCCCAGGTGAACGGCGGCCGTAACTATAACGGTCCTAAGGTAGCGAAATTCCTTGTCGGGTAAGTTCCGACCTGCACGAATGGAGTAACGACTTCCCCACTGTCTCCAACATCGACTCAGCGAAATTGAATTCCCCGTGAAGATGCGGGGTACCCGCGGTCAGACGGAAAGACCCCGTGAACCTTTACTCTAGCTTTGCAATGGCATTATCGATGGCATGTGTAGGATAGGTGGGAGGCTTTGAAACCATAGCGCCAGTTATGGTGGAGCCATCCTTGAAATACCACCCTTGTCCTCGATGATGTCTAACCGCGGTCCCTTATCGGGATCCGGGACCTTGCATGGTGGGGAGTTTGACTGGGGCGGTCGCCTCCTAAATCGTAACGGAGGCGCGCGATGGTAGGCTCAGAACGGTCGGAAATCGTTCGACGAGTGCAATGGCATAAGCCTGCCTGACTGCGAGACTGACAAGTCGAGCAGAGACGAAAGTCGGTCATAGTGATCCGGTGGTCCTGTGTGGAAGGGCCATCGCTCAACGGATAAAAGGTACTCCGGGGATAACAGGCTGATGATGCCCAAGAGTCCATATCGACGGCATCGTTTGGCACCTCGATGTCGGCTCATCACATCCTGGGGCTGGAGCAGGTCCCAAGGGTTCGGCTGTTCGCCGATTAAAGTGGTACGTGAGCTGGGTTCAGAACGTCGTGAGACAGTTTGGTCCCTATCTGCCGTGGGTGTAGGAAGTTTGAGAGGATCTGTCCCTAGTACGAGAGGACCGGGATGGACACACCTCTGGTGGACCTATTGTGGCGCCAGCCGCAGTGTAGGGTAGCTATGTGTGGACGGGATAACCGCTGAAAGCATCTAAGCGGGAAACCTCCCTCGAAACTAGACTTCCCTTAGAGCCGTTCTAGACTAGGACGTCGATAGGCTAGGTGTGGAAGCGTGGCGACACGTGAAGCTAACTAGTACTAATTGCTCGATCGGCTTGATCCGATACATACCCATGCGTGGCGACGAATATGTTGCTAAATGCTGACTAACCATCAGCGCTCGGAGACTAACGCACTCCGCAAAACAATTCCGGTGTCTAATCAACACCAATCATCAAAAACATTACATGTGATAATGGTCTGATACTTAGTTTTGCTCCTTCTGATAACAATCAGATTGAGCTTTCATTGTTCGATTTTATTGAACTGGTGATTATTGCGAGGATTCCCCACCCGATCCCATCTCGAACTCGGTCGTTAAGGTCCTCTGCGCCGATGGTACTGCATCTCAAGGTGTGGGAGAGTAGGTCATTGCCAGTTCTATAAAGTCGAACAATGCATATTACGTTCGAAAGAAACCTCCTTCATCGTCCTGAAAATATCAGGGCAAACGGCTTTGTCCTTACTAGCCTTAATGCTAGATAGGTGAAGCCGTTTTTTAATGTCTAAATGTCAGATTCTACATTCTGACGAATTTGTAGCGGCGAGGCGCTATGAATTAAAATATTGATGCGGGGTGGAGCAGCCCGTCGGATCTATAAAACGTCTCCCAGATGTTTTAATCAACGATCCAACCTCGTCAGGCTCATAACCTGACACGCTACTGCGACGAAATTTATTGCGGGGTGGAGCAGCCCGGTAGCTCGTCAGGCTCATAACCTGAAGGTCGTTGGTTCAAATCCAACCCCCGCACCCAATCTTTCTTAACAATATCAAAAATGTACACCAAACCGTCCGTAAGGGCGGTTTTTGTGTTTATGGCTCTGGTTTACAACCAAAAAAAGAAAAAGACAGAGGTTTTGAGACTTTTAGAAAACTGTGGGTAAGTTGTGCGGGAAGTGTGGTGTTGGGTTTGTACGCTAAAATTCTATGAAAATGCGGATCCTTTGAAAGGGAACCTAATTGCATCGGAAGGTGTATTTAACGCGTGTAGTAATGATCTTGTGACAATTAAAGATAGGCACCGTGCCTATAGCCTCATGGTCGACGTAGAAAAGTGAGGGCCCTAGTATGCCTCCATCTGCAGCCTTCATCAAATAGCTCTTCAAACTCTCTCAGGCTCTTCTCCGCGAATATATCGATATAAATATTTGTGCGTGGACGGAAATACTCATCTTGTTTTTCTCCCCCTCCCCATTGGGAAGGGGTGCTCATGAAAGCTTGCACTTGGCGAAAATAGGGTGTGCAAACGGAAGGTGAAAATCGACATGGTGCGGACCACAAGTGAAGCTGAGGATACGGTTGAGGACTATTTTACTTGAAGGGCGTGAAGGGCAGGCCCCTTAAATTGGTTTGGTCAAGAAGAAGCTCAAACCTCATGGTCAGTAAAAATGATTATCTGCTATATTTTCTAAGATGGATGGAAGAGGCATTGCAATGCAGGCTCAAATCGGGATCAGGGAGAAAATGTAATCCAAATGTTTCTGCAATTTTACATGGCTTGGATAAGCTAAAGCAACTATACTATCAGATTCAAGCTAGGTACTCGGGGCAGACAGTTTGGTCTGTATTGTAAGCTGTTATGAATTCCGGGTTGCGTCGTTTAAACTCCCAGGCCCAACTTGAGTAAAGTAAATTTTCTAAACCGTCATAGCGCGATTTATTATAGTGCTAGACTTGGCTCACCATCCCAATTGTCCCCATTTATTCAATGGCAGATTCATAAAACGTGTGGTGTTTTAAAATATGCTATTGCTAACACCCTAGTAGGGGAAAGCAATGTTGAGGCCGTTAATCGTCGTCTTAATATCTGAATAAGTGAAATGTCTGAGGCTTTAGAACACATTCATGAATCTCTTGTTTGTAACAGCGATATGTTTTAATTGAGATTTGTGAGCCAAATTAAGAAGAATATGGGGGGTAAGATGAGCCTATCAAAAGGTTTGTCATCGGATATTTTAACGATTGGACAGTTGTTAAAATTGGGTGATTTTCTTCCTGCTAGCGTCCAGCGTACCTATCAATGGCGACAATCAGATTGTCAGACATTGCTCAATGATATTGAACGCGCATGGCGATCTAATCTGGTTGAAAAAGATGATGTGGAGCCTGTTTCGTTAACAGAAAATGGTGAATTAGCTTTAGCTGAATTTGTCCCGGTAATAGGAGAAGCGAAGACACGAAGAATAGAAAGTTACTTTCTAGGGAGTTTTATCTTACGTCCTCGCAAAGAAGAGGGATGTTATGAGATATTTGATGGGCTTCAACGTTTCACAACACTGACAATTCTTCTCGCTGTCTTGCGTGACCTAATCTCTCAGTATGAGACTGAGATAGGCAATGCCATTGATGAATTTATTCATAAGCTGGATGGACAAGCTCGATTAAATCTTGGTGGAGATGATCAAACGCTTGCTAATCTTGTTCAATTGCGAAGTGAAGCAATTCGTAGTCGCCGTAACCTGTCTGCCAATCAATTGCGGGGGCGCTTATTAGGCGCAGCAAATGTATTTAATACAGCGCTTAAAGATTGGCCCGTAAATGATTTATTGGATATGTCTGCTTTCTTGTTGAATAATACAATGGCGACATTAGTGCGGGTATGTGATGAGCGATTAGCACGTCAAATCTTTATCACCACAAATAATAGAGGTTTAGCGCTAAGTGAGACTGATGTTTTGCGTAGCCAGATCAATTCAATTGCAGCACGTCAGGATATAGCCAATGATGCGCTTGCTGTATGGCAGGGTGTTGAGGCAGGTTTTGAAGATAGGCAAAATTACCAATCATTCCTGCATGCAGTTGATTTTCTGTCCCGTAGAAAGGGACCAAGTGCAGAAGGGTTAACTGATTTAGGAGAGTTTCTGTCTCAAAACCTTGATGATACGCGTTTATTAGATTGGCTTGAAAACTATCAAGACCAGGCAGAAGCGTGGCATTGGTTAAAAGACCTTCAGCAAGATCCAATGCGCAATAAACCATTTGGACCAATCTTGTTTAGGCTCAATGTTTTTAATTGGAATGAGTGGGAGCCAATAGCGCTTGTTTTGGCACAAGCTGTCCTCTTCGCAAAAAAAGAAAAAAACAAACGACGTTTAAAGACATTGGAAAGCCGCTTTGTAGAGCTGGAAAAGGCATGCGCCAAGTTTACTTTGGCGCAGATAGGGCAGGCAGAACGTGTCTCGCTATTTGCGCGCGCCTTGTCAGAATTAAAGGCAAATAGAAGTCCGTTCAATTCCAGCTTGAGCCTATCGGAAAAACAGATAGTAAATCTAAATTCGAACCTTCAGGGAAGCGTGTTCGATCCAGAATTGGTACTTCAGGTTTTACTATGGTGTGATGCAGACGTTTCTATGCGGACAGGTGGCCCTGTTGAGCGACGAGAAATTGGTTGTGTTGTGCCTCCTGTATTAGAAGAAGGCCATAACTGGAAAGGCTTTGAGAACTCACCTGAAATTCATTGGCGCGTTGCGCATGAATGGGGAAATTTTGTAACCCGTGAGTTAAATGAGGAAGATACGCGAGACGATAATTTTCCAGCTTTCAAAGCGTTTAAATCTGCGCATGCTAAAGATAAGATGAAATCTCCATCCCTGACCCATGTTCTAAAGCAGTCTCAGTGGTCGCCTGACAGCATTCAGGTTAATTCAAAACGTATTGTTGAAACTATCCGCGCGCGTTTATCTTAAAAGTTTGGGTTGCCCGTAAGAAGGGCAAGTTCAATAGAGGCGAGGGTGTAATTGCGTTTTGCTGCCAGCAGAGCCAATTTTGCATTTTGAAGCTCTTCAGTCGCATTTAAAACATCTGTGATGCTCAAAAGGCCAGCAGCTTTAGTGGATTCAACGCCTTTTAAGGCTTGCTCTGCAATACTGGTACGCTCTTCTTGTATCTTGAGTTGTTCAAGCGTGGATTGACGATTTAGCCAAGCATTTGTGACGCTTAGGTCTACTTCGCGCTGTATAGAGCGTTTATCATATCGCGCACTTAAGCGTTCTGCGGCAGCTTGTCGTTTTTCAGAAGATGCGCGTCCACCTGTATATAGTGGCACTGACAATCCCAGAACCGCGCGTAAATCTTCATCTTTTTCTAGAAGTGGACTAGATTCTGAAGAAGATGTTGCGCTTAAGTTTAAAGAAACTTGAGGCTTATTGCGTCGTTTAGCTGCAAGATAGTTTAGATAAGCTATTTTCTCGCTCGTCTTAGCGCTTTCTAATTGAGGCGACACTTTCTGAGCCAATTGTTTGGCGTGCTGCATGGAAATGATAGGTAAAACTGATATGTCTGGCCATTGAGGTTGCATAATGACTTTGGAAGATAGGGAATGGAGTTCCTGTTTGCTCAACTCGACCGCATTTTGAGCTTCATAGAGCTGCGCTCTTATCGCGAAATAGCGGCTTTGGAGTTGAAACACATCTGTTTGTGACCCAATACCTGATCTAAACCTCGCCTCTGCAGAAGCGATTTGTTCTTGGGTAATGGTGGCAATTTCGTTTTGAGTGTTGAGAGCCTCGATATTGTAGATATGGCGAATATATGCATTTGCGACATTGTTTTTGAGAGATAACTGGGTGGCATCTAATTGTGTATGTGCTTGTCGCACCTGTAATTGAGCTTGTTTTTTGACAACAGGTTTCATCCCACCGGAATAGATAAGTTGGTTTATCTCAATAGATGTTGATGTTGGGGATGTTTTCGTTTGATTTTCAGGTGCGTTTTCAAAGCGCGTTTTTCTATCTGAAGAGGAAATGGATGCATTTGCGCTAACCTGTGGACGGTAGGGGGCTTTAGCTTGAGGGATAGCCTCTCTACTGGCTCTAACATTGGCTTTTGAAGCTTTAATTGAGGGGTGCGTACTTATCGCGGCATCAATTGTTTCACTAAGTGTTTGAGCTAAAACGGAAGAAGAAAATGAACATGTTAGTAATATAATACTGATGGCATGCCTAACCATAACAGATTGCATTTTCTTGGAAATATTCACAGTTTCCCCCTTTTAACCATAACGAAATTCTTTATGGTCCCGTCCAGAATATGCTTAATGCAGGAAGTTATTTCATTAAGCAATAGTGATGGATGCGTTTGTACAGGGGGAGGTGCAGCATGCTTGCAAAAGCAGAGCACACTGATAGCGGGTTATGGTGTTTATCCATGCTGTTGGGGTTGCAAGAAAAGGCAATCGACCCTGAACAATTAAAGCATCAATTAGGTTCAGATGATGTTGCAACGCTAGAAGAAGTAACGCGCCTGGGGCGTAAAGCTGGTGCAAAAGCTAAGCTTTTAACTATCAAGCTTAATCGTCTTGAAGATACGCCTATGCCTGCTTTGGCAGAACTAGAAACTGGCGAAATTTGCATACTGGGGCGCGTGGAAGAGGGACAGGTCTTGCTTCAACGCGCAGAACAACCTCCAGAGAGTATGAGCTTAGAAGAGTTTGATACGCATTGGACGGGACGTCTTATGCTTATGACAAGTCGTATTGGAGGAGGGGCATCTCGCAAGTTTGATGTAACCTGGTTTATTCCTGCACTTGTCAAATATCGAGGCTTGATTGGAGATGTGTTAATTGCATCTTTTGTGCTGCAATTATTTGCCTTGGCAGCGCCTCTCTTTTTTCAAGTCATTATTGATAAGGTTCTGGTGCATCAAAGTCTGACGACTTTGAATGTCATGATCATCGGATTAGTTGGGATTATTATATTTGAGACAACGCTTGGTGGTTTGCGATCTTTTATATTTTCTCACACAACAAGCCGTGTCGATGTCGAGTTGGGCTCGCGTCTCTATAACCATTTGCTAAATTTGCCACTTGCCTATTTTGAACAAAGGCGCGTGGGGGACACAGTTGCTAGAGTAAGGGAATTAGAAACGATAAGGGAGTTTCTGACCTCCTCTGCAGCGACCTTGGTGATCGACTTTTTATTCACCTTTGTTTTTCTAGGCGTGATGTGGTTTTACTCCCCATTACTTCTGATCGTCGTATTAGTGGCGATTGTTCTTTATATCCTCATCTCACTCATCCTGACGCCGCCTTTAAGGGCGCGTATTGATGAGCGTTTCCAGCGCGCAGCGGAATACCAGTCCTTTCTTGTTGAGAGTGTGACAGCTGTTCAAACCCTCAAAGCCTCTGCTGTCGAGCCTCAAATGCAAAGACGCTGGGAGGGGTTATTAGCCTCTTATGTCAAATCTTCTTTCAATGCGAATGTCCTTAATATCTGGGGTGGTCAATCTATTCAGGCAGTAAATCGCATCTCCGGTGCTGTTGTTCTCTTTGTGGGGGCAAGTTTGGTGATTGATGGCAAGTTGACAGTTGGAGAGTTGGTTGCCTTTAACATGCTTTCTGGGCGTGTCGCAGAGCCTGTTTTGCGCCTTTCTCAATTATGGCAGCAATTTCAGGAAGCACGTGTTGGTGTGGACCGCTTAGGTGATATTTTAAATATGCCAGAAGAGGCCTCAGCCTCGGGATCTCGTTCATCCATGCCAAGTTTGGAAGGGGATGTAAGATTTGATGATGTCACATTCCGGTATCGTCCAGGTGCAAGGGAAGCACTCAGGCGTGTTAATGTGCATGTAAAACCAGGGGAGATAATCGGTTTTGTTGGCCCTTCTGGGTCTGGAAAATCAACACTCGCAAAACTTGTGCAGAGATTATACGTGCCGGAGTCTGGCCGTGTTCTGATCGACGGTGTGGATTTGGCTTTGATTGATCCATCATGGCTTCGGCGACAAATCGGTGTCGTACTTCAGGAAAACATTCTGTTTAATCGCTCTATCAGGGATAATATCGCGATTGCTGACCCTGGCATGCCAATGGAAGCTGTCGTTAATGCAGCAAAGCTTGCTGGGGCGCATGATTTTATCCTGGAACAGGCCGAAGGCTATGACACAGTGCTTGAAGAACGTGGAAGCAACTTATCTGGGGGGCAGCGCCAGCGTGTGGCGATTGCCCGCGCTTTAGCGTCTGATCCGCGCATGTTGATATTTGATGAGGCCACATCTGCTTTGGATGCAGAAAGTGAAGCTGTCATTCAGCGCAATATGCAGGATATTTGTAAAGGCCGCACCGTTCTTATTGTGGCCCATAGATTAAGCGCACTTCGCAATGCGGATCGCATTGTCACACTCGAAAGCGGTGTTGTAACAGAAACTGGCAGCCATGAAGAGCTCCTAGCGCAGAATGGGCGTTATGCCAGCCTGTGGCGCGAGCAAATGGGAGAGCGCAAATGAGTAAGCATCTCTCAGCGCTATTTCATGCGTGGGGTAATGAAACTAAACGCCGTAAATCGATAAAACGTAAGCGGGTTGAAACCATGTTTTTGCCTGCTGCACTTGAGATAATGGAAACGCCGCCACGACCTCTTGGTCGGATCATACTTTGGACAATTGTTTTAGCCTCTGCATGTGCCTTTGCGTGGGCTTTATTTGCAAAGGTTGATATTGTTGCTGTCTCAGAAGGACGGGTGGTCCCACGTGGGCGATTGCAATCAGTTGAAACTTCTGAAGCAGGCGTTGTGCGGGCTTTGCTCGCCAGGGAAGGGGACCGTGTCGTCGCTGGTCAGCCACTTATTGAGTTGGATCCAACATATGCTGAAGCTGATGCTGAAGCTTCAAAGTCAGAATTAGCGACTGCCTATCTTCAAAAAGCGCGGGCAACGGCCTTGCTCGATTATGCTGATGGCAAATCATGGTCAATTGAGCAGGATGAGCGTTTAGAGCCAAGCTTTGTCGCCGCGGAAGAGGCTTTAGTTGCGGCCCGTATCCGCGGCCATGAGGCAAAACTGGCTAGTTTTGAAGAGCGTTTATCGGCCGCTGACTATGCTGCCAAGCAAGCCAAAACAGAGCTAGATAGCGTGAATGAAACCATCCCCTTCGTGCAACGCCAGTATGAATCGCGCGCAGAATTAGCCGATCAAGGCTATGCTCCGCGCATTCAAGCCGATGAATTAGAAGAGCGCCTGACAACACTTCGTTATCAAGCCAAGGTAAAAGCTGCTGAAATAGATAAAACGCGCGCCGAATACGCCATGATACAGCGCGATATTAAGGCGGAAAAAGAAGCTTTTCGCATTAGTGCGGGATCAGAGCTTTCTGAGGCTGAATCCATCATCGCAACTCGTTCAGAAATTGTATCCAAGGCCGAGCGACGCACAGCCCTTCAAACACTCACAGCTCCCGTATCTGGAGTAATAAATGAGATCACATTAACCACAATTGGAGAGGTTGCTCAGCCCGGAGAGCCTTTAATGACGCTTGTGCCCGAAGGTGATGAGCTAATATTGGAAGCCTTCATTTTAAATAAAGATATAGGATTTGTAAAACAAAGCCAAAAAGTAACCATAAAACTTGAAGCTTATTCTTTTATGCGATACGGATTTCTCGAGGGGGAGATTGAACACGTGTCTGCTGATTCGATAATCGATCAAACAAGAGGGCTGGTCTATCCGGCGCGCATTCGGATTGTGAATTCGCGCATGCGGTTTGAAGACAGACCCTCAGTTAATTCCCTCAATACACGAAAACCACCAAACAGCGATGCTACCCTCGCGGGTAGTGCGGATAGTGTTGAATTGCATACAAAAGACTTAAATGCGCAGCTTGTCTCTGCGGGCATTTTAAGTCCCGGCATGACAGCCGCAATCGAGATTAAAACCGGCAGGCGATCTGTCCTGTCATTCCTGCTCTCCCCAATCGGGAGATCCATGAAAGAAGCGGGGAGGGAGAGGTAGAATGAGTGTTTCTAAAGAGGAATTGCCGCACAATTTGAGGGGGCTGGACGTTTATCGACGTGATGAGATGCCAGAAGAAATTTTGGTTTTTTTAAAAGACAAATCTTTTAAAGAGACTGATTGGATGACTATTGAGATCCGAGGGCATGATCAGAAATGGCACAAATATATTCCTAAGCAAAAATACAAGCCACCTTCAGTTTACTCTTTGTATAATGAATTCGGAAACAAAAAGAGTGAAATTTCATTTTACTTGCATGATTATCAGGCGGTTGATCGAAAACTTTCGACAATCAAGGGGGATGGTTTCAAGTATCATTCAGCTCCAACTTTGCAGCTCACGCCAGTCGATGTGAATGAAAGAGTATTAAAGGGGAAAAAAAGACAATTTGTGTCAAACGCCTCAATCATGCAGGGAACAAGTACTATAACCTTTTGTAATGAGAGTGTTCTGGAAATTATTTTGAATTATGCTGGGAACGCAATTGAATACAAACCGATTCAGTTCTTGGAAGCGGACGTTGAACCTCCTAGAGGACAGTATTATGCTTTTGAATGTGTTAAAAAAATACGTGCGATTGATTTGTTGAAAAATCCAATTGTATGGACTTACTTTCAAGAATTTGATGTGTTTCAAGCTAAAGCGACAATCTCAAATCAAGAAATTGTGTTTGAAGATAAGATATATGGTGATGAGCATTTATTTTATGACGTCGTGAGTAGGATGCAACTTATGTCACTGGCACTTCGGGAAGCATTGGCGCCCTATGGTGGAGAAGAGATGATGTTTTTTAGCAATGAGCCAGTAAAAAAATAAAGAAAAATTGAGGTTGGGGTAACATTATGACACGGTTTAGTCGCAATGCATTAATGACGGAAGGTGACAACGCTGGTAAATGGGGCGGCGGAAAAGTCAATAACGTAAACGCTTTAAATGGAAATTATCAGGTTAATCATATTGTTCCAGTTGAGCTAATATCAGATCAAAGATCAATATTCCGTCAGATTCATAATAGCAATTTTAGAGATGATTTTTTAGAAATTTTTGATCCTTCGAATGTGCGGTCTAATGGGGTTGCATTAAACATTGATCTCCATAATGGTAGTCATCCTGATTATACGAGGTTCGTGAGTGAACAAATTGATGTATTGCTAGGTAAGCATGGATTAAACCCGTCAGATACGACAACGCTTTCTAAAGCGAAATTGCAAGCGTTTGCGACAGATTTATCGGATCTAACGAATAAGATAAGATTTTTATCAAGTCCTACCTTCTTGGAGAATCCTGCTAATACCTTAAAGGTAAATGGTGCTAAAGTTGATATTGAAAACGCGTTTGATAGAGCGTTCGGCAACAATGGACAATTAGAAAGTAAAGAGGCTAAAAGGTATCGTGCGTTACTTTCTCTTGATAAGGAGTTCATGGTTCTTGCTGATACTTTGGGAACTGAAATTGTTAATGGCAAGAGAGTTTTTTACGGCGCTGAATTTCTTGATGGCTATATAGCTTTTGCAAAAACAAAAGGTATAGATATCGGAACGGCAAATTTCGATTCTCAGGCGTTTAAATCGCTATTGAGAGATGCGAATGTCCGTGAAGAAATGATCGGCTGGTTGAAAGACAATGGCCATGATGATGCCTTAACCGGACTTTCAGGATTAACCGCAAGAATAAAAAGCACTTCAATCAGTGTCAGACGATTGGAGGATGATCGTTCTCGAGAAGAAGTTCGCGCATTCAGGCGGGCCTTCAGAAGTTTAGATTCGCAGCTTTCTAGTTTCTTGGGGGAAGAGTATTTAGATATCGCGAAGAAAGGGTTGGGGAAAACTGCTCTACGTATAGGGGGGGCGGCATTGGTTGCTGCCGCTTCTGCACCAGCATCGTTTGCGATGTCTCTTTACGATATAGGAAAGCTTGAATCTGAAACAAATGGTGGTTTATCTGAACTTGGGTATCGAGCGGTTACGTATGCGAGAACGAGGGTGGATGGTTCCACAGAATCATTTAGCTTTATTCAACGGGCTTATTTTCCAAGTTCTTATTTACTAAGTTTGTCTGATGCTGGTTTGAGACGAGGTGACCGAAATAATTATGTAATTATTTCTAGGAACGACCTAGATAAGAAGGATGTCGTTCTGGATATTCTTGGAGTTAGAGAGGGTGTATTATATGAACGCAATGATGGCGATTATATAATTTCACAGGCCCCCTTCCATCCAAATGCTAATTTGGGTGATGGTGAACTGCCAATTCAAGATATAACAATTAGTGAGGAGGATATTTTCAGAGGTACTGGAGATGCTTTTGGGAATTTTGTAAAATCATATGACTCATACAGAAGTGTAGCCAGTGGGTTTTATGCAAATGCATCTCATGAAGTGGATGGCGATGGCAATTTGACAATAAGCGGTACACATCGCTCTGACAACGCAGACTATTTTCTAGGCAGTAACGCATATGGGTATGAGACAAACGTAAATGTGGCAAGCATTTCCAATGCATTAGCCGATGTTGGTATAAGTGGTTTTGATGCCAATAGTTTGCAAGTAATTGATTTTTCTACCGATCCTGACTTAGGAGGGATTCTCCGTAGTGTAAAAATAGCTGTCAAAGCTGGCGATGGTCGGGATGTTGAGGCTGTACTTGTAGATGCTGATAAAGATGGCCGTTTGGACATGGCGCAAATAATTGGAAGGACAGACAGTGGGGATCTTATATCTGAACCTGCTTCCCTCCTTGATGGTGAAGGTAAATGGTTTGACCGTTACGATTATCCAGGGTCTGAAGCTAGGTTAGACTTCTTTCAAGGACTTGGTGGATCTATAGGCTCGTCAATCGGGAATTTTTTATTCGATACCGATTTGGGACGTTTAGTGGGGACTCCTGTTCTATCATCGATAGGTACGTTTTTTGGGGCAACTCTAGCTGGTGCGATAGATAGTGAAGCCACTATTGGAAATGCGTTGTATGAGACCGTTGATAGCTTGCCCTCAGCTCTATCTCAGGCGCTTGAAAGTTCCGCAATTGGACAATTTAGTTCTGCTCTAACTGCTGAGTTAATGGAAGGGATTGGAATTGAAGGCGTCTGGGGCGAAGTCGCGTCTACAGTAACCAGCACAACAATTTCTAACATTGTCACCAACGTTCTTGATGATGGAATATCGGCTTGGAACGCAGGACTTGACTTTGGGAACCTGTTTGATGGCAGTACTTACACTTCAACAGGAGGTGAGGTTGGGGGAACTGCAAATGTGAGTTCGGCCTTGGCGAGCGCGGTTTTAAATTATGCTGCGTCTGCTGTTGCTGATGAGGTTTATACAGCCAATACAGAAATTGGATCCTATGCAGCAAGTGTTTTTGGAACTGTATTAGGATTTGTTGGTAGTTTTTATGGGGGGCCACTTTTGGGAGCTGCCGGCCAATTTGTTGGTCAAGCAGGTGGCGCATACGCTGGGGATGCTTATACATGGGCGAATGACCATCAACGATACATTGGTCATCATTTTGGTATGACATTTGGGTTGTTTGAAGCCGGTGCTGTTTTGAGGTTGCTTGGGGCTCGTCCACCTAAAAAACCAAGCGCAGAAGCTGAGACGCATTTAAGTTTAGAAAGTGGTTATTTCGTTTTAGGTGATGTTACCTCTGTTGCTGGTGGTAATGAAAAATTCGTTCGTAATTTAGCGGAATCGACTCGTGATTCAGTCAATTACATAATTGGCTTAGTGACTGAAAATAGTGAGATTGCTCCAAATTCCAATACATCTGATTTATCTTACACTTTCAGACATGATCATCTGGGTAGAGTGTTTCTTAATGGTAGGGAGGTTGCAAGCGCCAACGACGCAATAAACGCCGCTTCAATTGAGGCAATTGAGAATACAGAAATTAAAGGTGGTGATCTTTTTATAAAGAGAGTTATCCAAAACAGTTCTGCTTCCTCTATTACTGCAATGAGTGCTGATCTGCAGATAGCAAGAGACTATGGAATTTACTTTCGAAACAAAGAAGTAATTGATCGTGCCATCTCCGCTCCCTATGATAGTTTATCTCAGTCCGATAAAAGTTTCTATGTTGCTAATTCAGATGTCATAACTCGTTATATGGCTGCTCCAAAAGATCATGAAGGAAACCTTGTTCAAGATCAATCGCTGTCGCTTGATGTGGATGACATAGCTTGGTTGAATGAAACTGAAAATGGTTTATTGAATAAAGACCGCGTTCTAGACTTAGTTCCACAACTTGAAGTCTCTCAGTTTGCAGCTGGGTGGATTGTTACCCTTCAACGTGCTTCAGAACTAGGTCTAGATAAAGCAGCGCGTTCAGATTTCTTTGGCGGTATGTGGGGGCTTGCTGATAGTATTGAAATTGTTACGGGCGCAAACTTCCACTTGGAAGATCTGAGCATCAGTGTTCAAGAAGGAGATCTTTCTGTCGATTATGGTGGTGAAAATTCGTTCGTGGTTAGCGACGCTTTCGCTAATCAAACATGGATGCGAGTTGGTGCAGTTGCAACACCTACCAGCGAAACTACTGATAATAGGGGAACGGCACGAGCGCGTTTGCTGGAACTTGCAAGAGCACGTCATCCAAACGCTGAGTTACTTAACAGTCCTTCAGTTCCTTACTTTGAAGGTGCGACAGGGAATGGAACATCTATTCGAGGTGACGTTATCATTAGTAATGGTAGCGGTAACTTTGATATAGATGATCGTCACACAGAAGATTGGTCTGCCCTTTATGAATATCATAACGGAGAAAATGTTGCTGGAGGGTTTTCTCCAGAACAGATTTTGCCTGAAGATGGCGTCGATACTACCTTGGAAATTGAAGGGGGCGATGATGTTTTCATTGCCGGTGATGGAAGCAATACCTTACGCGGAAGATCAGGTCATGATTGGTTAGATGGTAAGGGAGGAGCTGATACACTTCATGGTGATGAAGGAGATGACGTCCTTTTAGGTGGCACTGGAGATGATACACTTAACGGTGGATTGGGTGATGATTACCTTCATGGGGGCGCTGGTGCCGACACGGTAAATGGCGGCGATGGCAATGATTTAATTGTCTTAAGCTCGGGTGTAGATACAGTATCTGCTGGAGCTGGCGACGACACTATTTTTGTGGATCAAACAATCATTAGTTCTTCGTCCTCTGCCGGTGTTGATGAAGTGAATGCAGGGAGCGGAAGTGATACATTATCGTTTGCTCGCATTACTCAGCCTTGGAGCAATGTAAATGGTTCTGGCGCTGTAATCTCTGAGGATGATGAAGACTATATAGCGGGTATAAGATTTGAGTTAGCGGGTGGCTCGGTTTGGTATGGCGTAAAAGTCGATGGCAATAAGGTTGTAAACTATTCTGGTATTGAAAACGTTGAAGGATCAAATTTTGAAGATGCTCTGACTGGTAACGCTGAAGCAAATAGAATTTGGGGCCGTGACGGAAATGATACTCTATCAGGAGGCGCAGGAAATGACGTCCTACAAGGGGGAGTTGGCGCAGACCAAATATCAGGTGGCGATGGTAATGATACCGCCTCTTATAGTGATAGTTCTGGGGCTGTTTGGATTGATCTTCAGAGTGAGGAATATTTCGGCGGGGACGCTGAAGGTGACTCAATGTCAAGCATTGAGTTTGCTGAGGGGTCACGTTTTGACGATACCTTCTTTGGAACATCTTCCTACAATGAATTTTATGGATTGGATGGCGATGATTGGTTTGTCTATTCTGCAGGAAATGACAAATATTATGGTGGAGATGGTTTTGATACTATTGACCTATCCGAATTGGATGCAGCAAAAGAACTACGATTAACAGATCCAAAATACACCGATATAGAACACATATTAGCAACTGATCATGCTGATTATTTGTATGGTACAGATGCTGATGAAACCTTTCAAGGAGGTAAAGGGAATGACTACCTAGAAGGGGGATTAGGTAGTGATACATACATTTACCATCGCGGAGATGGTAGAGATACAATAAAAGATGTTCTTGAAGGAGAAGGCGGTCACCAAGATACCTTAATGTTTGGTGAAGGTATTGCTTGGAATGACTTGGTGTTTACGTCTTTGCTTCAACCTGGAATTTTCAGAATAACTATTCGTGGGGAATCGAATACTCAAAGCGTGTCAATTTTAAACAATTGGTCTGGAGCGGATGGAACAAGCAATGAAAAACGTGCTCAAATAGATCTGATTGATGTTGGGGGTGTCGGTGGGATCGATATATTTGATATTGAGAGGGCGGATTTTGGAAACAATGGAGAAAGTAACGGCGTATATGGACTAATATCATCTGGTTGGGATCACGATGACGTATTGCAGGGAAATCAATTCGTTAACGGGGAATATCGCAACCATATGGATCTGCTGGTTGGTTATGGTGGAAATGATACGCTCACGGGACACCGAGGTGGGTTTAAAGGAGATGAGAAGGGGGATATATTCATTGGTGGAACCGGTAATGATACCATCAGTGCATCCAAAGGTGACGATCAATTTGTTTTTGAACGTGGAGACGGTCAAGATACCATAACTGATCGAGGTGGCGTAGACATCATCCAGTTTGGTCCGAATGTAGCTGCAGAAGATGTGATAGTTGAATACTATGAAGGCGATCTTTACATCGGTATCAGAGATCTGGATAAACCAGCGCTGCAAGCCCATTTAGTCGCTGATCATATTAAAGTTGAAAACCTTTTAGGTGTGCACAACTGGTCAATAGAAATGCTTTCCGTTGGAGGTGCAATTATAAACCTCGAGCAGATTGTTGTTGAAAATGCAGGTGCTGAAGCTTGGGTTTGGGATGGTTATATTGGCTCTATTACTGTCGATCAAAATCAACCCATTTCGAATTTGTTAGGGCAGGCTTTGTCTGACTTGGGCTATGATCCAGATGGTGCCAGCGATGGCAATACAACCTTTTCGTTCAAGTCAGGAACTGCGCCAGCAGGGCTACAAATCGCATCAAACGGTATCATCAGCGGAACTCCTACAGAAGAAGGAGTTCACCAAGTTACAATAGTTGCAACCAACGATGGAAAAGATACAGAAAAAACGTTCACTTTGGATGTGCAATTTAGTAATTCACCTCCCACTGGTTCTCCAACGGGAAATGTAAATGGTGGAAATGAAGACACAGAAATTACCATTCGGAAGTCAGATCTTCTTCAAGGTTTTTCTGATGCAAATGGTGACTCTTTAGAAATTGCGAATTTGAACGTTCAGAATGCCTCAAACGGAACGATACAGTCTAATGGTCAGGGCGATTACACGTTAACTCCGAACAATAATTACAATGGAACAATTGTATTAACTTATGATGTTGTTGACGGGAATGGTGGTCAACTTACAGGCCAAACACGAAGTGTTCAAATTGACGCAGTGAATGATGCTCCGACAGGTAGCCCTATGGGAGTAATTGCTGACGCCAATGAAGATGCACCGTCTACTATTTTGACTGCTGACTTATTGAGAGGGTTTGATGATGTCGACAGTGAGCAATTATTTGTAGAAGGTTTAGATGCAGACCATGGAACTGTAGTCCCTGATGGAAATGGTAATTATACGCTTACTCCTGATGCAAACTACAACGGTACAATTACTCTATCTTATCGCGTGAGTGACGGTAGCGGGGGGCGGACCAGCATTCAACATCAAACTGTACAAGTTACAGCAATCAATGATGCGCCTACAGGAAGCCCTACAGCATCATTGGGCGGAGGCAATGAAGGTGCAGACATTGCTATTTTGACTGCTGACTTATTGAGAGGGTTTGATGATGTCGACAGTGAGCAATTATTTGTAGAAGGTTTAGATGCGGACCATGGAACTGTAGCCTCTGATGGAAATGGTAATTATACGCTTACTCCTGATGCAAACTACAACGGTACAATTACTCTATCTTATCGAGTAAATGACGGAAGTGGCGGTCAGACCAGCATCCACCATCAAACTGTACAAATTTCAGCAATCAATGATGCGCCTACAGGGGCTCCAGATGGCGTGTTAGATGATGGAGTTGAAGATGCGCCTATTACAATAGAGTCTTCTATTTTATTAAGCGGGTTTAGTGATGTTGATCCGGATACCTTAAGTGTCGTCAACTTGAGCTCAAGCAATGGGACAATCCTCCCGGACGGTGCAGGTGATTTTACGCTAACGCCGGAAGCAAATTACAATGGACCAATCACTTTATCGTATCAGGTGAGTGATGGAAATGGTGGTCAAACGGAAGTTCATACTCGTGAACTTCAAGTGACTTCTGTAAATGATGTACCTGTCGTATCAAATCCAACCCTGGATCAGAATGCAACAGAGGCAGAAGCTTTCAGTTACACTCTACCGACTAACGTGTTTTCCGACGTCGATATTGACGATATATTGGAAATCACCGCTACATTAGAGGATGATTCAGATCTTCCGCATTGGTTGTCCTTTGACAATGGTGTCTTTACTGGAACACCTCCTGCTGGATCCGAAGGTGCTCTTTCAATTAAAGTGACTGCTGACGATGGTACGGATACAGTATCGGATGTTTTTGAGCTGACGGTCGGTGCTGGGATTAACACCGCTCCTCAAGCGTTTGATGACACAATCACGGCGACGATATATGAAGATGGCGTAGAAACGCTAACTGCGTCGCAATTCTTGTCAAATGATATAGATGATGATGTTGGTGATACGTTGAGTATCACAGGCGTAGATTCTGTAAGTACAAATGGTGCTAGTGTAGCCTTAGATAGTGATGGCAATGTTGTTTATGATCCGAATGGTCAGTTTGATTTA
>NZ_KB899553.1 GCF_000378345.1 Hirschia maritima DSM 19733
CGATCTTCATATTCTTTTGTGTGTTCAGCCATTTTAGCTTCATCACCTAAATCACCACGGTAGATGATTTCAGCAGCACCTTTTGCACCCATCACAGCGATCTCAGCATTTGGCCATGCGTAGTTTACGTCACCACGTAGGTGTTTTGAACTCATCACATCATAAGCCCCACCATAGGCTTTGCGTGTGATCACTGTAACCTTTGGAACTGTCGCTTCTGCATAAGCAAACAACAATTTTGCACCATGGCGAATAAGGCCACCATATTCTTGTTTCGTGCCCGGCATAAAGCCCGGAACGTCAACAAATGTGATGATCGGAATATTGAAACAATCACAGAAACGCACAAAACGAGCAGCTTTACGTGAGGCATCAATATCTAGAACACCCGCAAGCGTCATTGGCTGGTTTGCAACAAACCCTACCGGTGCGCCTTCAATGCGTCCAAATCCACAAAGGATATTTCCACCAAAATCAGGGCTTACTTCAAAGAAGTCTCCCTCATCTGCCACCTTCTCGATAAGCTCGCGCATATCATATGGCATGTTTGGATTGGCTGGAATAAGTGAGTCTAAGCTATCTTCTATACGGTCAATTGTATCAAACGTAGGACGCTTTGGTGGTTTGTCCGCCTGTGATCCAGGTAGGAAATTGATAAGACGACGAATTTGCGTCAACGCCTCTACGTCATTGTCAAACGCTCCATCTACGACGCCTGATTTCGTAGCGTGAACAGATGCACCACCAAGCTCTTCGTGAGATACATTCTCATTGGTCACCGTTTTCACAACATCAGGACCTGTCACATACATGTATGACGTATCTTTCACCATAAAGATGAAGTCAGTCATTGCCGGTGAATACACATCACCACCAGCACAAGGCCCCATAATTACTGATATCTGCGGAACTACACCGGACGCCATCACATTTTCAAGGAAGATATCAGCATATCCAGCAAGTGAATCCACACCTTCCTGAATACGCGCACCACCCGCATCGAAAATACCAATCACAGGCGCACCGTTTCTCATGGCAGCTTGCTGAACTTTCACAATTTTCTCTGCGTGAGCTTTTGAAAGCGAACCACCAAAAACTGTAAAATCTTTTGAAAACACATAGACTGGGCGTCCATCAATGGTTCCCCAGCCAGTGACAACTCCATCACCGGGAATACGTTTGTCTTCCATACCAAAATCGGTACAGCGGTGCTCAACAAACATATCCCATTCTTCAAATGAATCTTCATCCAGAAGAACTTCAATTCTTTCGCGAGCAGTCAATTTACCTTTTGCGTGCTGTTTTTCGATTCTAGCCTGACCACCGCCAAGTCTTGCTTGTTCGCGTTTCTCAGCAAGTCTTTCTAAAATATCACTGCTCATTTAATGCCCCGTATTGTGTTATCATCTCTTTTTATCTTCATCTTGATAAAAGAGAGACACACACTCTGGCAAGCCTTCATGTACGCTGCAAAGGTCTATTTGTGCTGCAAAGCAGCAAAAAAAGCGCTTTTCGAACTAAAAAGCGCTTTTTCCTTACAATTGATCAAACAAATGGTTTAGCGATCAAACCTAAATCGGTCTATTCTACCATCTCTTCCAACGGTACAAACTGTTTGACGGTTTCTAAATCCATTCTGTCCGTGAACTCTCACAGTTCCAGTAACACGTAAGCGTCCTTTACGCCCAATTTCAACACGTGGCTGGCGACTATATTGAGCAGAATAAGCATCATATCTATATACTTCTCGATTAGCAGCTCGCGCACATGCACCTATCGCAACACGTTGATCAGAATAACTAACCCGTCTTGAATAATCATGTGGATAATCATGGCGACGGTCATGTCCATATCGACCATCTCGATCGTGTCTGTCGTGACCATAGCGCCCATCGCGATGGCGATCATTTCTGCTATCGTAATATCTCACGCTAGAGAGCTCAAATATAGCGCGACACCCATCACGGATCCACATCATATTGCCATTTAGGCCCCACTCATCGCCTTCATCACAACTACCTTTAGATTTGCGATCATGAACGCGTGCATC